>JAJXRY010000001.1 GCA_021628825.1 Lachnospiraceae bacterium
AACACCACTGCATGGAGTATAATATAATCAATCCTCAGCTTTCTCTGATAATACAGAGAAAGGATTATGAATGAGCAAACGATATGAGGAACTTGATTTTTACGGACGATTTCATTTTTCTGTAAAATCATGTACAATAACGAACCACTTTGCAGGGAACTGCTGGAAGTGATTCTGGGAAAGAAGATCCGTAAAATTGTATATCACGACTGGCAGAAGCAGATCGAAATGACTGCGGAAGGAAAGGGAGTGCGGCTGGATGTTTATCTGGAAGACGGACATACCGTATATGATCTGGAGATGCAGGCAGCCCGTAAGAAGAATCTCCCGAAAAGATCAAGATATTATCAGGGAATGATCGATCTGAATCTGATTGAACGGGGAGCAGATTATGAGGAACTGAAGGAATCCTATGTGATTTTTTTATCTGTACTTATGATCTTTTTGGAAAGAATGCCTGCGTGTATACCTTTGAGAACCGGTGTCGCGAAGTGGAAGGATTATGCCTTGCGGATGGAACAGTGAAGGTATTCTTGAATGCCGAGGGAGATACATCGAAGCTGACTCCGGAATTAAGGGATTTCCTGGATTATGTTGCAGGACGCAGGATACATGGAAAACTGGTTGCCAAAATTGAGGAGGAAGTCCGGAAAGCCAGAAAACATGAGGAATGGAGGACAGAGTATATGACATTTGAAATGTTACAGAGGGAGAAGTATAAAGAGGGAGTGGAATACGGTAAGAAATTAGGCGAAAGACAGGGGGAGAAAAGAGAGGAGAAAAGAGAGGAGAAAAGAGAGGCATAGGACTGGGTAAACTGGATGCAATCCGGCGCATGCAGAGAAAAGGACTGAGCATGGAAGAAATTATGGATATGGGTTATACCAGGACTGAATATGAGAAGGCACTTCGAACCGAACAAATCAACTGACCGGAAAGAAATACCAATTTCCTATTGAGGAGGAAGTCCGGAAAGCCAGAAAACATGAGGAATGGAGGACAGAGTATATGACATTTGAAATGTTACAGAGGGAGAAGTATAAAGAGGGAGTGGAATACGGTAAGAAATTAGGCGAAAGACGGGGAGAAAAGAGAGGAGAAAAGAGAGGAGAAAAGAGAGGAGAAAAGAGAGGAGAAAAGAGAGGAGAAAAAGAGAGGTATAGGGCTTGGCAAACTTGATGCAATCCAACGCATGCAGAAGAAAGGACTGAGCATGGAAGAAATTATGGATATGGGTTATACCATGGATGAATACAAGCAGGCACTTCAGACAGAAAATCAACTGATTGAAAAGTAATACCAATTTCCTATTTTTTCTTAGATATCTGCCCGTTTTGGGTTGCAATCTTGTGTCGAAGAGTGTAAAATATTGTTCGTAGGCAATAGTACATTTTTGTCACACATTCTTAAATATAGATCTCCGTGGGCTGTCAGATACCGCCGGCTGGGATATGATAATCATAAATTACTCTGGGAACGAATACGCTATGGATTTTTAACAGAAAAAAACTTCGTCTGGGTGACGTACTGGTGAACAGCGGCGTTATTACGGCTGAACAGTTACAGAAGGGCCTTGAGTTGCAGAAAGGCTCCGGTCGTAAGCTGGGAGAAACCCTCGTTGACGAAGGAATTACCACAGAAGAGAATATTGCGAAAGCTTTGAGCAGTCAGTTAGGCTACGAAATGGTTGACCTGCAGGATGTCTCCATTGATGAAGAAATCCTCAAGCTGGTACCTCCGAACATTTTAAAGAAGCATAAGATGATCCCGTTTGAATACTCCAGATCGGGAATGAATGTTCTGCGCGTGGCAATGTCAGATCCCATGAATATGGCTGCCATGGACGATATTAATATCATTACGAATCTGCAGGTGGAGCCTGTCGTTGCAACATCACGGGATATCATGCTGGCACTGGACCAGTATTACGGGCAGGCGGAAGTGAATTCCGCACTCGAAGAGTATGTGAAAGAAAAGACCAGCCAGATGGTGGAGCAGGAGGATATTTACAACGACGATATCAACAACTCCCCCGATCGTACAGCTGGTGAAAACGATGATCGAGCAGGCTGTGCGCCAGAGGGCATCCGATATTCATATCGAGCCGATGGAGAAGCAGGTCCGGGTGCGTTACCGTATCGATGGCGCGCTGTATGAGAAAGCAACCTATAACATCAGCCTTTTACCGGCACTGGTTGCACGTATCAAGATCATCGGCGGCATGGATATTTCCGAGAAGCGTAAACCGCAGGATGGTCGAATCACACAGGTGGTGGATCGGCGCGAATTTGATATCCGTGTATCCATCCTGCCTACGGTATATGGTGAGAAGATCGTTATGCGACTTACCTCAAAGAATGCTTTATCGAGGGAAAAGAGCCAGTTGGGCTTAAAACCGCATGACTTACAGAAGTTTGATCATATTTTGAAAAATCCGCATGGTATTCTGCTTGTTACAGGACCTACCGGTAGTGGTAAGTCCACAACACTTTATACCGCGCTTAGTGAGTTAAATAAAGAGGATGTAAATATTATCACCGTAGAAGATCCGGTGGAAGCAAATATTGACGGAATCAATCAGGTACAGGTCAATAATAAAGCAGATCTGACCTTTGCCTCGGCGCTGCGTTCTATTCTGAGACAGGATCCGGACATCATCATGATCGGTGAAATCCGTGACCAGGAGACCGCATCCATTGCCGTACAGGCATCCATTACCGGACATCTTGTAGTATCCACGCTGCATACGAACTCTGCAGCCAGCACGATTACCCGTCTGGTGGATATGGGAATTGAGCCATACCTCATCGCAGACTCCACGGTCGGTGTTATTGCACAGCGTCTGGTGCGCCGCCTTTGTCCGGATTGTAAGAGGGCAAAGAAAGCTGATGCCGAAGACCTTGAAATGCTGATGCGTAAACCTGATGAGGATCTGACGATTTACGAGCCGTGCGGCTGCCCGAAATGTGACGGCACAGGCTTCCGTGGACGAATCGGTGTATATGAAATTATGGAAGTGACTCCGCAGTTAAAAGCATATCATCAGTAAAGGCGGAGAAGTGGAGGATATCAAAGGACAGGCGTTGAAGGACGGCATGCATACCCTGCGTATGAGCGCGACTGAGCTTGTTTTGGAAGGAACAACATCCGTGCAGGAAATGATGAGAGTATCTTTTGACTTGTAGAATGGGAGGAACGACAATGGCCAATTGGGGCTATGTGGCGATAGATAAAACCGGAAAAAGAAATCAAAGGCAGCAAAGATGCCGACACACAGGAAGCTTTAACGAGAGAACTCAAACAACAGGGACTCATCGTCTTGGAGGTCAAGCAGCAGAATACTTTAACACGGGATATCAGCTTCAGCTTTGACAAGAAGCCCGCAGCCAGAGACCTCGCCGTATTCTGCCGGCAGTTTGCAAGTATCGTCCGTGCCGGTGTCAGTATTATTGAAGCTCTGAATATGTTAGCAGAGCAGACCGAAAATAAGCTTTTTACAGAAAGCCCTCATGGCCGTCCGTGCCGATGTGGAAAAAAAGGTGAAAGTTTTGCAGATTCCATGGAAAAGCATCCGAAGGCATTCCCAGAGCTTTTTGATCCAGATGGCAAGAGCCGGTGAAGCATCCGGTAGTCTGGAAATTTCCATGGAACGTATGGCAATCCAGTTCGAAAAAAATCTGCAAAGACACAGGCATTGATAAAGAAAGCTATGATCTATCCGATTGTGGTTGCCTGCGTAGCCGTAGGTGTTGTCGTAGTTATGCTGGTATTCGTTATTCCGCGATATACAGACATGTTTGAGGAACTGGATGCAGAGCTTCCTGCAATCACGCTTGCCGTTGTAGCACTCAGCAACTTTATTAAAAAAATTATTGGTTTATCATTGTCCCGGTGGTAATTGCGATTGCCGTGGCATTCAGTATGTGGAAAAAGACCTTATCCGGTAAGCATGTTTTGGGAAAGCTTGCCTTGAAGATCCCGATGACGAGAAACCTGGTAACAAAGAGTGCCTCTTCCCAGATGGCACGTACCTTAAGCACCCTGCTTACCGCAGGCGTTCCGCTCACGGAAGCAGTAGATATTGTAGCTGATACCATGGGAAATATCTGGTATAAGGAAGCCTTAAAGGATGCGCTCGAGCAGCTGCTGGTCGGTGTCCCGTTATCCCAGCCGTTACAGACCTGCGGACTCTTCCCACCGATGGTATACCATATGGTGAGAATCGGTGAAGAAGCCGGATCCACAGAAGAAATGCTGAATAAGCTGGCAGACTATTACGAAGAAGAAGTGGAAATGGCTGTCCAGTCCTTAATGGCCGCCATGGAACCGATGATTATCATCATCCTCGCCGGCATCGTCGGCATCCTTCTCGCCGCAGTCATGCTTCCTATGGTCAATATGTATGCAGCATTGGATAACCTCTGATACCAGCTTAGCCATGGAATTTTCCAACACCGGATTGGGTGCTTGCACACAAATTCCGGTGTTGGGAAAATTCCATGCGCGAAGCGCCCACAAGATGAAATAAGGCTGAGCCGTGAAACGGCGGGAGGCTGCGTAGCAGCCATGCCTTATGAATGTTGTGGGAAGCTGGTATCAGAGTGTTCACAGACACTCTATGATGGCATTATAAGTCAAAGATATGTAAAAAATATGTAAACAATTCTACAAAAGTGTCGATAAAATATACAAATTGAATAAAAAAATGACTGCATCGTAGGGATAGCCATTTTTTTAGATAAAAAAATAACAACCAAAGGAGAATTTTTTTATGAAAAAAAGGAAAAAAATGAATGACAAAGGTTTTTTTCACTTGTTGAGTTAATCATCGTTGTTGCCATTATGGCAGTACTCGTTGTGGTTCTTGCTCCCCAGTACTTAAAGTATGTTGAGAAGTCTAGAGTTTCAGCAGATGCATCCACAGCAGCTAATTTTGAAAGCGCAATGTCAGTTTTAGCTTCTGACGTTGATGTATCACTTAATACATCGGGAACGTATACAGTGGTCTCAGATACCACAGGAGCTATTACAATTTCTCCTGATTTACAGACAGCGCTTACTGATGCAGGTTCCATAGATGTTACTAAAACATATAAATACACATCAACAGCGTTTAAGGCTTCAGCAGTAACAATTAAGTTGGAGTATGATAGTACTGCAAAAAAATGTGGAAAGTTACTAACGATGCTCCTTCAGTAAATTAAATATCTCATTCTTCTGCCAAGGTCGTCATCACGACGATCCCTTGATCGCTTGTGTACCCTACGACCTTGAAAAGCGAGAGCATGCAGGTATGAGAGATTAATTATTCGGTTTACTAACGTTATACGGTTGAAGAACTACTAAAAAGTGAAAACCACATATTCTCCTGCGGCATATGCCGCAGGAGAATTGTAAAATTAAGAAGATTTAACACCATAAACATTTATTGACAAGGATATCCCCTATGCTCCCAGAAATACTTTTTTTACATCCTCATATTTCTTTTTCGGAATCGTAATTGGCAGCTTTTTTTAAATGTCTGCATCTACCGCATTCGAAGCATGAAGATATCGTGAAGACACGGTCACACTGCATGTCCTGTGGTTATCAGCTCAAGTGGTATGATATGTTTCCGGTATTCAGTTACTTATTTCTGAGGGGTAAATGCCGGAAGTGTCATGCGAAGCTTTCCGTGCAGTATCCGCTCATCGAAGCAGCAAACGGGATCCTTTATGTAATGATTATGTGGATTCATGGAATGACAATTACTTCTGTATTGTATTGTCTGCTGGTTTCTGCACTTCTGGTAATCAGTGTGATTGATTTCAGAACCTTTGAGATTCCCCTTGGAATCAACATTTTTATTCTTATTCTCGGAATCGTCCGCGTAGCAACAGACTTTAGCCACGTACTGGATTACGCGATTGGATTCTTAAGTGTGAGCGTTGTGCTCGCTATTCTGTATTATGCCTCCAAAGGAAGAGCAATCGGTGGAGGCGATGTGAAGCTGATGGCGGTCTGCGGACTGTTGCTTGGCTGGAAACTGGTCCTGCTGGCATTCTTTTTGGGATGCATCTTAGGATCTGTGATTCATGTTATCCGGATGAAAGCGTTTGGTGCAGACCGGGTTCTGGCAATGGGACCGTACCTTTCATTAGGAGTTCTCCTCGCAGTTTTGTGGGGAAATACCATGATCCAGTGGTATCTTGGACTGCTGGGATTTTAATTTGAAGATAGAATATTTTACCTGCTTGGTAATCCCGGCAGGTTTCTTGCATATAGAAGGACAACATTTTAGATAAAGGAGGAAACGATTCGTGGCTGGTAAAGTAATCAGTATAGAAATCGGTTATTCACTGACAAGAGTATGTGAGGTTGATTATAAATCAAAAACCCATAAGGTGTACGGGTATTTTTCCCTGCCGACACCGGAGGGAATGATCAATGATGGTATCTTAAACTTAAATGAAAGCTTTGCGACAGCTTTAAGAGAAGCTCTTGCCGAACACAAGATGAAATCGAAGCAGGTGGTATTTACCCTGACTTCTACAAAGATTGCCAGTCGTGAGGTTACCATTCCCTTTGTCAAGGAAAACAGGATCATGGATGTTGTGAATGCGAATGCATCCGATTATTTTCCGGTGGACTTAAGCCAGTATCAGCTTGCATACAGCATGCTGGGAGTGCTCGGAGATCCGAAATCCGGACAGCAGTATAAGCTTCTGGTTCTGGCAGCACCGCAGGCTCTTTTGGACGGTTATCATGCCTTGGCGAAAGCTCTGAAATTAGAGCTGGCGGCTCTTGATTATGCCGGAAACAGTATTTATCAGGTGGTGAAGGATGACTGTGCGGATAAAGCCTGGATGATCGTGAAGATTGAAGAGGGTGCAACCATGGTACTGGTTGTGAATCAGTCGGCCATTTCCTTTATCCGGAGTGTTTCCTATGGTGTGCAGGAGGCGTTGGAGCTTGCCTGCAATTTCCCCTTAAAAGACCGGATCGAGACGCCGGAACAGGCATTGGAGCTTTTGTCCGGGAAGTCTTTTGTGAGGCTGAACGATGAAACCGGAGAGACAGAGGGCAGCGAAGCGGAAAACACACAGGAGCAGCAATTCCGTGAATCCATGACGGATGTGCTGGTGCCGCTTGTGGGTGCGGTTTCGAGAGTTGTGGATTATTATGTTTCCCATAATGCCAATACACCGATTGAAGAAGATTCTCTTAACCGGTCTTGGTGCAAATATGAAGGGTATTCATCAGACTTTTGGCCCAGCAGCTGGACTATCCGATTGAGAATTTTACGTCAGGCGGAAGGCTGGAATCTGGAAAAGAGCTTTGAAAGCCAGTTCTTTGGCCAATATGTTGCCTGTGCCGGTGCCGCAGCGGCGCCGCTTGGCTTTTAAAGCAGAGAATGAAAAAAAGGAAAAGGCGGTACATCAGGAACTGCAAAGAGTAAGGGCAAGGTGAGCGGAATTTTGATTGCCGTTGGTGTCTTTGCTATCGGTGTACTGGCTGCCGTGATACTGAGTGTGGTTTCAGCCGTGTCCTATGTCGCAGCAAAGGCAGAGAACCGGAGCAAACAGGAGCAGCTGGCACAGCTTCAGGAGATTAAGCCGATTTATGACGATTATGTGAGCACCAAGGCGGCTTACGACCGGTTGACGGCCATGTATGATGCAACCCGTAACCGGAACGATGACTTATATGAGTTTATGGAAGAACTGGAACGGAAGATGCCGAGTAATGGTGTGATCACTTCCTTTACCAGTGATGCGGAGACCGTAACGATCAATATGTCGGTATCCTCGAAGACCGAGGCAGCATCGATGATTGAGCAGTTCCGTACCTTTGATTCCCTTCTTCCCGATACGGTGTCGGTATCCTCAATTACCGCAGAAGTGGATGGAGAAGATACAGTTCTTTCCTATAACTTCACGATTGTCGCATCCTACCGCGGACTGGATGAGGTGCCTGAGGATGAACTGACCGATGAAGAGGCCATGCAGCAAAAATCTGGAAGATACCGAAAATCATGAAGTGGCGAAAGCAGAGTAAAGGAGGAGAACGATGAAAGTATCAAAGAAAGATATTTATTTAATCATTGGATTTTTAGGAGTCCTCGCTTTTATCTGTGCATTTGTCTGGGTTTATCAGCCGACCATGGAAAAAGGTGGATGCATTGAACGCAGAGAGCCGTACCATGGAGATTGAAATTGCGGATCTGCAAAGCAAAATGGACAATAAAGACACTTACCTCACGAAGACACAGGAAATGGCAACGGAGATGGACGGCATTTTGCAGATGTTTCCGGTGGAGTTAAAGGAAGAGGATGCCATTGTACTGACACTGACGGAGGAATTATTATCTCCGATGATCGTGGCTACACTTACCATGGATGAAACAGAACCGGTGGATTTCGAGCTTTATACGCAGGAGTCCGAAGAGGCGGAGCCGGTAGATACCGGAGAAACAGTACAGCTCGGGCTTTACCGGAATCCGGTCAGCATGCAGTTTGTTTCAAGCTACGAGGCATTGAAGCGTTATGTGAAGACCGTGGCACTGCAGACGAACCGTACCAAGATTGTCGGAGTTACGGCTTCCTATGATGAAACCACAGGCTTACTTACCTGTGTGGCAAACTTAAATATGTATTTCATTACCGGACAGGAGGACAAGACCTATGTACAGCCGGACTTCTCGTCTGTAATTACGGGAACCGATAATCCGTTCGGATCCATTACGATGCCGTATGAGGCCGGGGTTGCAGGTCTGGCTGAAGAAGTAACCGGTATTCATGTAGATGAGCAGGAAGAAACGGAAGAAGATAATGGCGAAGGCATGTAAATACCGTCCGGATACCAATATCCGGCAGGAAGAGACTGACGGGAAAGGGATAGCCGGTAAAGGATAACAGGAGTGAAGGATGCACATGGGGCAGAAAGGAAAGGTTCAACAACTGAATAAGAATGCGGGCTTTTCCCTGCTGGAGCTTCTGATTGCCGTTACGATATTGGCGATTATTACGATCCCCATGCTTCATATGTTTGTGACCTCTGCCAGAATCAATGGCAAGTCCAGGATTACCTTACGGGCAACGGTACTGGCACAGGATATTGTCGAAGGGCTGAAGGCGTATCATATCGATGAGATTCAGGATCAGTTTAACGGCGTGGAAGATTTCGAGATGCTGAATCATTCTGTGATTGCGGGAGACTGTACTTATACAGAGGATGTGCAGAGAGAAAAGGACGAGAATGGCGAGGATCCAACCGATCCGTCAAAAGCCAAACCCGGCCGGTATTACTTTATTTTAAGAAATGCCAAGCTGGAAAACAGTAAGTTTGATGTGCTGATTTCCGTGGATGCAACCGGATATGTGGAGGGGACTACATCGACGAAACACAATTCCTTCTTAAATACCAGTGATGTGGCGAAGATTGCCGGTATGAATAAGAGCACGGATGCTTCCTATGAGCAGTCGGCATTTATGAATGACGCGGCACTTTCCAAAGCACAGGATGTACTTGAAATTCCCGGAGATGATGTGACCTATAAGACAGCGGGACTTACCTGCGAGAGAACATTTACCGTTACTTTTAAGGATGGGGGAACCGTAACGGATAAAGAAGGGCTCACCAGACAGAAAACCGAAGCGTTTGTGACCTGCAAATATGAGTTTTCCTATGGAGGAATGACCTATACCTATATCCCGGATGGAATGGCAGGAGTGGATGAAGCCGGAAATACCGGACTGCCATGCGGAAGCTTTACGGGAAGGAACTTCTATTTCTTCTATTATCCATTGTATGATGCCAAAGCGGACAAGCTGATTTTTGATGGCATGGCGGCAGGCTGGTCCAAGGCTGAACCGATGAACCTTTACATTGCCAAACAGACCGATACCTCGTTATCAGACACGGACCTGAACAAGGCATAGACAAACTACAAAACCGGTGCTCAATATTCTTACAGCAGGTGCTGATACCTTCCGGATTTTTACCAATCTGGGAGTAAATCTTGTAAATGAAAGCTTTCTTACCGGTACAGGAAAAAAACCATCTGATCCGAAAAAACCGGAAAGCATCAGGGAGTTAAAGGATCTGGCAGTTTTTTTCAGCATAACGGGGCAGTGACAGCAAAAACACTTGATATTTATGATCTTTCCGGAATTCGTGATACCAATTATGGGAAAGAAGGAACGGACGATGCCGTAACCGAATTTATCTATGATATTGTTGTTGAGGTATATGAGCAGGGCGCGGCAGATGTAGGCTTTCCGTCCGACATGCGGAAGGTAACCTTTGACGGAACGAAGAACAATTAACAGAAAATGATCTATGGAAGAATTAACAGCCAGGGAGCTTTGAAACCAATTTAGATATAAGAGAGAAAACAATGATGAGACAGCCACTACAACAATTGCAGAAGAAATTGTGGAATCGAAAGAGGCGTAACAGCGGCTCTTCGATTGTCATTGTCATTATTGCGATGGCAATGATCGGTATTCTGGCAACGACGCTGCTGTGGATGTCTTATGTGAATTATAAAATTAAAGTGAATGACATCAGGAACAAGAACAGCTTTTATTCGGCAGAAACAGTTATGGAGCAGATCGTAGCCGGCTTGCAGAAGGAAGCCTCGGACTCGGTAGCAGCTGCATATCAGGAGGTTTTATCCAATTGGGAAGCTCTTGAAAATGAAACGAACCGTTACAGTACATTTGCATCCGTATATCTGGATACACTGGTAAAGCATCTGCGTAATTCAGAAAAGGGTGATGGCTATTATAACAGAGATATTTTAATGAACTATGTGGATACAGAGATTTGGAAAAATGTGAATCAGACCGCCTGGAAGAATGGTACGGATGAAGCCGATGCAGAAAAAGAGCCTGTTATGGAGCTTGTAAACGGAAACAGTCTCATTCTTCATAATGTATTTGTTTCTTATGTGGATGGTGACCGGCTATCCATTGTAAGCACGGATTTGTGTCTGGATGCGCCGGAGATTGTGTTTACCCGGTCCGGATCTGTTGATGATCTGTATGATTATCTGCTGATCGGTAATCAGGGAATCAGCCTGACGAAAGGAAGCGGACAGGTAACCGGGGACGGAAGCATTTATGCGGGAATTGATGAGGCAACTGGCAAGGGTGGAATTACCATCAATCCAGCAAGCAGCCTTGCAATTAATAACGGACGGTATGTAATTTCAAAGGGCGAAATTGATGTCATTGGACCGGGAGCCGGATTTATTGTACGTGATGCAAAAGAGACCGGAAGCAGTGTGTATGCGAAGAGTCTTGATTTACAGAGCGGAATGATCAGCCTCGATAGTAAGACTTATATTGCAAATGACCTGACACTTTCCGGAAACGGAAGTAAGGCAACACTGACGAAGGAATATTACGGATACGGAACATCCACAGAAACCGGGCTTGAAGACCGCGCAACCGATCAGGAGAACAGCAGTGCCATTATCATCAACGGGCAGAATTCTACGGTAAACTTAAGCGGTGTGAATACACTGATGCTGGCGGGACGCGCCTATATCGGAACGAATACCACGAAAAAAGATCTGGATCAGAATACAGAGAAGAACGAAAAGGCGGTTCTTATGGGCGAATCCATTACCGTGAAGGGAGGACAGATTGCATATCTTGTTCCTACCGAATGCTTAGGAGTTTATAACGGAGAAACCCTGATTGGACAGAATCCGCTGACACAGGATCAGGCAACGAAGATGCAGGCATACAAGGATCAGTATGGAGAAGAATTCAGGGAAGTGGATTTCACACGTCCGGTTGGCAGGCTTGGAGGGGAGACTTTGGCATCCTTTGGTGTTGAGAATATGGATCATATCCGGAAGGTCAGTACACAGTATGTAGGTGGTGGAACGGAGAGTAAATCCCTTACCTATTATTATCTGGTTATGGATGCCGATGATGCGGCAAGGTATTATCAGACCTATTATCAGCAGGATAACAATAAGGAAATGATAGACAATTATTTTTAAAAAAATATGCGACGGGAGGAATCCTGTTAGGAGATTATACCTCTAAACAGAACTCATATACCATTCTCGGCAATGCGCTGGTATCGGATGCTCTAAGTCAGAGCGGGGTGAGTCTCTTTACAAGTGCGGATACAACGACCGATAGGACGTTGACACCTGCCGAAGTTTTCCAGAAGTCCGCAGACATTGCGAATGTTTATAAGGGGCTGACAACGAATTTGAGTGAGGACGGCGCTTCGGCAAGTCCCCTCCAGAATGTATTTGAAAGTGTGATTAAGAAGGAAATCACAATGAAGCAGGAGGATGGTTCTGAACAAAAAGGAGCCTATACAGAAATATTTGATGGATAACGGCGGCACAATGGAGTTCACGACAGAGGATGGGCTAAAGGGCATTATTACTACAGGAAACTATACTCTTTCTTCTGCTACAGGAGGAGCATCCAATGTCCGTCTGATCATTTCCCTGGGAGATATTATGATTGACCGGAACTTTACGGGTCTTGCCATTGCGAAAGGAACGATCACCATTGACGGTGCAACCGGAAAAGGCGCTGCATCCCTCAAACGGAATAAGATGGAGCTGTACAAGGTGCTGAATGCAACAACCGGGGAGGAAGGTGCTGCCATAACCCCGATGGCATTTTTCGTAAACGGAGAAACCGGTCTTGTTGATGGTGTGCAGGAAGCACCGACCGATGATGCAGGTAATCTCAATATTGACTATACGGAAATCGTCCGTTACATGAACTGGGAGAAGAGATAAAAAATATAAAGAAGCAGGAACGACAGAAATGACAGAAGATAATAGAAAATCAGGAAAAAATAACAGTGGTTTTTCTTTAGTAGAGCTGATTATTGTGATTGCAATTATTGCAGCATTGATCGGTACGGTCATTCTGTCAGTTTCTATGGTGTTTAGTGCCAATGCCAAGGCATGCTCCAACGACCTGCAGCGTGCGGTTGCGGATTGTAAGGTGACTACCATGGGAAAGGCGCAGGCATGGCTGATTGTCTACCGTGGTGAGAACGGCAGCATTTACAGTCAGCTTCATATCATGGAGCAGAAGGAAGGTGGCGAAGCGGGTGAGCTTCAGGAGATTAAGGAGGAGCCGCAGAAGATTGGCGGTAATCGTGTGTCTGTAACCTACAAGGATGCTTCCGGAAATGAGGGCTTGGAACTTCCAACGGGAGCAGATGCCGGAATCCGTATTGAATTTGACCGTTCCTCCGGTTCTTTTAAGGAGGCCCCGCAGCAGATGCGGATTCAGGGAGGAAGCCGTGATTATAAGCTGGATTTCATCAGACTTACGGGAAAGATTGCGGTGAACCAGCCGATAAGCTGATTTAAGAGTTATCATAGCAGAAAATAATTTTTCAGGATAAATGTTAAGCGGAGAAGCATATGAGGAAAAAAAGTTACGAATTCAGAAACAGAATAGTGGATTTTTCCTTGGTGGAACTGATTATTGCAATTGCCATACTGGTTATTGTGACCGGCGCCGTATGCAGTTTTATTATCATTACTTCGAGAAATTATGCAAATGGTAATAATGATATCAGTGTGCAGCAGGAGGCACAGCTTGCATTAAATCAGATGTCGGATGTAATTATTGATGCTACAGAAAGCATTAATTATGTAGGATATGATGAGTCAGATCAGCCGGTTAAAGCTCTGAAAGACTCCGAATTTGCTTTTACACCGGAAAAAAAGGCTCTGATTGTCTATAATACGGAGCCCGATCACTATATGTTCTATTGGCAGAAGTCCGATGAAAGCCTGTATTTCTCTGTGGCGGATGCGGATGGAAACTTTCCGATGCCGGGATCGGCTTCACAGGACTGCGTACTTCTGGCTGAAAATGTAACGGATTTTGAGGTGGATTTAAGTCAGGT
This sequence comes from Lachnospiraceae bacterium, assembly GCA_021628825.1. Lineage (GTDB taxonomy): Bacteria > Bacillota > Clostridia > Lachnospirales > Lachnospiraceae > Suilimivivens. The sequence goes on from JAJXRY010000001.1 coordinate 13,894, forward strand.
GGAGGAACGCCGTGTTGTAAAAGCTTACGCTGAACTTTCAGACCGGAACCCGTAAATTTGAAATGGCAAAATAACATTACCGTCCGGAATAAGGTAGTGATTAATAATGCAGATATTGAACCGTTGGATAAGCGTGTCCGTGTAAATGTCAGCGTGAAGGAACCGGTCGTAGTGCTGGAGCCGGGAGAAACCTTCCATTTCTCTACACCGAAGGTGACCGGTACGAACCTTTTGAATAAATCTGTTACCTGGTCGATTGCAGGTGCAGTAAGTGCAGAAACCGTTATGACAGATGAAGAAAACGGTATTTTGCAAATCGACAGGAAGGAGACTCACGAGAGTTTTCAGGTAAAGGTTACCACAAAAGCGAAGAATGATGAAGATAACAGTCCGGCAGAAGCAACCATTACCGTCTATGTGAAGCGCGTAACCAAGGTGACCTTATATAAAAAGAGTGAGGAATTGCTCAATCCCAATGACAATATTCCGGGGGCATCGGAGGTTGTGCAGGGAAGTACCGTAACTCTGGGCGGCACGGTTGAAGGCGTGAAGCTTGAAAATAAGTGTAATTCCTGTGGGGAAGATCCTACAGGAGATAGATATCTGACTGACTGGAAGGTAGTGTCCGGTTCCGATCTGCTGCAGGGGGCAATACAGGAGCCTGAGGATTCGGATCATAAAACTGCAGTCATTCAGATCAAGGCGGATGCAGAGGAAGGCGCTACGATTACGATTCAGGCAACCTCATACCTTTCAAAGAGCCGTCCATACGGACCGGTACAGGGTGAAATTACACTGAAGGTTGTGAAGAAGAAGAATCCCGTTAATCCTTTTGACGGAATACTCATTCATGGTGCTGAGACACGTATAGATGACATGATGTATAAGGGATTTGAACGGGGAGTAAACGCACATGTGCTGGCGATACACATTGTAGATAACAGTACGAAAGACTTAGTGGATTATGTGGTTTGTAAAGCAAGCGGCTGGAATATATGGGTATCACCCGATTATTTTAATCTTGATCTGAAAAAGAGCTATACATTTTATCTGCAGGCACTGGAGTGTGTGTCTAAGGAAGAACATGAAAGATATGATAAAGAGCATGGAACCTTCCAGATTTCAAGTAATGAGGAAATTCGTGCGGAATATGAAGCTCATACAGATAAGACTGCACCGTTTGCTTATACAGGAACAATGTTTAAGTCAAGTGAGGTGTTTAGTACAACTCTGGAACCGGCACAGTTGATTTACGGTTATAATAACAGGAAATATTGTGCAACACCGATCACCTTTGATACAGTTAATATCCTTGCAAAAAAAGATTATCCTTCCGCAGGGATTAATGTATTGAGTGGTTTGGAATTTTATCGTGACGAAACACAGAATATTGATCGGAATGCCGTTAAGGTAGACGAGATGAAGTACAGTATTTATAAGGGAGAAGGAAATGATCCGGAGGGTTGGACCCCTCTGTATGTTTATGGGAACGGCAGTTATCAGGGAAGTCAGAGCCAGTATGATGGCAACGTTCAATTTGGAATTGCCAGCTCTCTGCCTACAATTAATGTGCATCGAAACAGATTATCGGATGTTGTGGGAACCTACCACATCGTTCCCGGAATGTGGTTTGATCCGAAAGAAAAGATCGGGAATATACCCGTAGAAGTGATTTCTCCTGCCGGCTATACGTTTCCTGTATATTCAGCAGAAAAGAAGTATGTGTTATTTGAAGAAAATACCTTCCATGTAACGGTAACCGCAGAAGGTACAATGGATATTACTACTTCGGATCGCTTTAAAGGAAGTGTGTGCTTCCCGTTACCTGCTGAAATGAGGAATGATTCTATTTTCACTAATCTGACCAGCACGAAATGGCAGGAGGCGAATATTGAGGATAAGGATAAAGGTGTCAGCTACAATGCCATTGATGCAAATACCGATGGGCTGACTACGATTCAGTTTAACCGGATCAGATACCGTTACATCCAGAGTGAGAATACTTTTGAGGTGGAGCCGATATGGGAGACAACCAAGTACGGTGGACTTAAGCTGAGCTATTCCTATGGCATTTACAAGTGCTCTGCAAATGGAAGCAAGTGGGAATGCAGGAAGGTAGCACAGGAAACCAATAATGTTACCCTTGAGTTTGAAAAGGATGGTGCAACATGGTCTGCTCATGTGCCCCTTCCTACAGATGATGATTTCATGTTTATCAGGAAAAAAACTTAGAACGCCAATCAAAAAGCAAATTATACCATTAAGGGATATAAAAGAGATAATTACAATGAAAGCAGAGAGTTGAACTGTAAAAATTCTTTATTGTGATTATGATGTGGCAAAAAGAGCAATATAAATTGATTATGGCTAGAGATGAACAGGTAGCTGGCATTACAAAAGACGATATATTTTGACGGGATATATACCTGGAAGCCTGGGGATACAAAGTGGTATAAAGAACAACAGGATGGCACATTGAAAGAATCTGCAGTTAATATCTATATTACAATAGGTGGACAGCGGTATATGACGTATATTGCAGAACCTTCAAATGATCATTTTGAGTTTAGGTGGAGTGAGGCAAGCTGGGGGTATTCAAAGCAATTATTTGAAACCACGGATGTTAATGGCGAGAGTCCAAGAGGGGTTAATTTCACGAGGGCAGAATGTAAACATAATGGAGATGTTTATACATTAAAAATTATATATAAATGACCAAAACAATAATGAGATCCTAGTTGGAACATATACCTGCTCCTTGACAGAAACCATATGGACAGAGGTAACTAACAGACAGGTGCAGAGAGAACATATAAGATGAAGAAACAAAAGATCAGAAAGCAAAAACAGAATAAAAGAATCGCTACGGTCATTACGGCATCTGTTCTGGTGGCTGCACTTGGTACCGTAGGAGTCTTTCATCATATGGAACCGGTGGAAACCTATGCGAAGGAGTCCTTTATGGGGACGAAGCAGGTTGTGGAAAGCCATACCGGAGATGGCAGGCCTTTCGTAATTCTGGACATTGTACCCAGTTTCGCAACCTATAAGTGGGATGACCAGACATCTTATGAGATCAGTACCGGTACCCTGGGGTATCTCTCGAATGGACAATCCCCTATGGCAGCGGATTATATGCGGATTTATAAGGAGCATTCCGCAGAGCTTTCCACGTATGAAAAGCGTGCTGAACTGATAAATGCGATCTGGAAATACGGAAACGGCAGTGGTGATACATTCTTTCAGTATGAAGAAGCTTATGGAAGTGGTAGTACAAGGAAGGAATTAAATACACCGGATGCCAATGGCTGGCAGCTGCTGATTGATTCGGTAACTGAACACAGCGGATTGATGAAGGGCTATTATAAGAAAATCGAGGAAGATCCGACTGGGGAGGAAGTGGATAGAACCGGATATGATTATGACAAGGTTGGTGATTGGATTGATGGCGAAGGCTACGGAGAGGCATCACAATCCATTTATCAGTTCGATCCGGATAAAGGAACATACCGGCTTCTGTTTAATGCGGTAGGAGGTTCCGGATCAACCGGTTATACAGAAGGATATGTAATCAGGAGTACAATACAAATTACAGAAGAGAACAGAAAGAACTATTCTTCGGAAACCGGTCTGTATACCCGGGATGATGCAGGGGTCTTTGTATATGCCGGAACCATTGCATCAGTATTTCAGACAGGTAACAGCCTTTCACCTGATGAATACTATGATAATCAGGAGCTTTCAGCAACGACCACAACGGTCAGCAATGAAGTGAATTATGCAATTCCTGTTTCTTCTATTTATTATAGCACTGTGCAGCAACCGAAAGCAGAAAACGGCGAGGAAGAAGATCCGGACAACGACGATAATACAGAGAATAACGGCGATCCGGATAATAATGGCGATACAGAGAATAATGATAATCCGGACAGCAATGGACAACCGGAGAATAACGGCGATCCGGACAATAATGGTGATACAGAGAATAATGATAATCCGGACAGCAACGGAGAACCGGAGAATAATGATAATCCGGACAGCAATGGAGAACCGGAGAATAATGATGCTGCAGACAGCAATGGTAATCAGGGAACAGAATATTATGTTGTGACCTTTGAATATGCAAATGAGCTTACAGAGGGTGACGAGAGAAGCTTATACGCCATTGAATCCGCACAGAAGCTTGTGTCGGAGGGCTCCGGTCGTCCTTATGATTTGTATGTACTGAATACGGAATCCCCAAAATCCAATGGTGCCTCCCCGGATGATGAGGAAGCGGATACACAGGAACAGGCACAGACATATTCTTCAACGGCAGTTCAGGCGGTACCGTCGAATGTAACCACAGATAAGGTATTCCGTTATGTGGGCGCCGAACAGGGTCAATACAAGCTGACCGATGAGGCAGACTTAAGTGATGCAGATAAGGCAGGACAGGCACCGGTATGGATGAAGGTGCAGAACGCACCGACCTATTTCCGTTTCAAAAGTGGCTGTGACTGGCTGAAACAATATGTTTTCCATACCCTTCCCGGTGGCGATAATGCAAACGACAACTTCAGAATTGAAGTCCGCACGGTTCGGGCAGATCTCCTGACACAGGATATGATTAAACAGGCAGACTTGGTATATCTGGAGGACGGAAGCACTCCCTTTATCAATAAGGAAAACCCAAACCTGAATTTCCAATATATCACTTCGGATACAACCAGAGACAATGCCTATGCACTGGTGTTCCGGGCAACCAAAGATCTGCTTCCGGTGATTGTGGATTATGGTGCCGTTACGAACAGCAATTATAGCAATCTGGATTATCAGAAGCTGGCGAAGATGTTCCTGAAGGAGGATCTGGAAACCTACGTGAATGATGCCCAGACGGAAACAGCCTGGTTGTTTAACAATCTGGATAATCCCCATTATCCGAACCGCACCGATAATGGCAGTCACTATGTGAATCGCAACATTTATGTTATAAACAGCAGCACACCGCTTGTCGATAAGGATTTTCCGGACAGCTTTGACGGGGAAAGTGCAGGGAACGGATTTTCAGAGGTCTTGAATCTGATCCGGTCTGAAAATTCGCTTCTTCCGGAAGAAAACCGGATTCCGGAAAATGTGGGCAAAGCAAAAGCAATGGAGTATATCATTAATTATTCCGTTGGATTTGTGGGAGATTTTACCTATTTGCGGATTCTGGAGCTGCAGCCGACGAACAACGAGGCAGAGGACTTATATGTGTCCGGTGACAACAGTACGACACTTTACTGGAAGCGTAATGCGATCGGCGCTATTGAAAAGCCGGTGTTACGGAGTTCGAAAGAGATTGATGTAAAGGTTACACCGAAAGCTGTGGCAGCATTTAACAGTGAATGGGAGGATATCAACCAGAATTATAATCTGGTATTCATCGGACTGGACGGACAGAAGCTGAATTATGAGGCAAAGCCGTGGAGAAGTACGGTTTATAACGATTCAAATCTGAATGATAAGCTTTATCATACGGGTGACCTGGCAGCAGACAGTGACGAACGGTATGACATGTCCGATATCACAGAGCGTAAGAAGCTGGAGCTGCTGGACTTCATGAGGGCCGGTTATCCGATACTCGTTGAAAATGATTTCTTTATAGGTAAGTCAGCCAAGAACGGTGCCGACAGAATTAATACGAAATATGTAGCAGAAGATACCCAGATGTATGATTTCTTAAAGCAGGCAGTCAATGACTTCTCCGACCGGATTTATACGATTGATGATGTGCACAGTAACATTCTGTTCATGGCACAGTTGAATGTTGATCATCCGGTGATTTCGGTATCGGATACAGCGGACTTCACGCTTGCAGAAGCAGCAAACGGAGAATTATCCGTAAACTTTACCTATGCGATTACCAGTCTGAATGGGGATGGCTACGGTGGCGAGTGTCATACGGAAATTTATCTGGATGTGAATGACGATGGCAATTATACGGATGAAGAACGTATGGATAACCGGGCGGGTGAAGGAGCAGTAGTCCGGGCAACCGCGGAGAACGGACAGGCAGCGATTGTCTTTACGGAGTCGCCGGGCTCGAGAGCCATACCATTCCGGATCCGGGTTGTTGATAACAACAATTCCTACCGCAGATCCTCGGTACATGGAATCCTGCAGGTGACGGATGGAACGAAAGAGAAGATTAAGGTATTGCAGATCGGAACTAAGGATGATGCAGCCTCACTCGCAACCCTGTACCGGCAGGAAAACTCTACGCTTGGCTATTACCTTAAGGCAGCAGAGAATACCATGAACGTTAAGTTTGAGATTGAAACCATGGATTCTGAAACGCTGAGCGGACAACTGGAGAAAAATGAGAATTACCTGAACCAATGGGATCTGTTGATTATAGGCTTTGGAAACGGATCAGGATCAGACGATTTTTCCGAAGCATGCGGTTGCCGGTTATATGAATGAGGGCCACAGTGTACTGGTAACCGGAAAGGAAGCGGTCGAAGGAACAAGATTGCTTGATCAGACACTTCTGGGACAGCTTGATCGTAAGACCTATGGCAGCCTTGGACGGACAAGTGGAACTCCTTATTTCCGGTATGCGGATTTAGATGCAGGAATGTTCACCGAACAGAGTAATCTGGCAGCATCGGGCATCAATGAGGGAAGTGTATTCCGTTACCCTTATGCTATTGGAAAGAGTGTGGCACTGGATGGCGGCAGAAGCTATATGGCATATGAGTATCTGCTTGATCTTGGCAGCCTGCAGGCGCCGTTTGTAACGCCGTGGTTCGTTTTTGTCGGCAGCGATGCCTATGATATTTCACCGGGGGATGGAGCGAACAACTACTATCTTTACAGTAGAAGCAATGTGGTTTTTATCGGAAATGATGATTATTCTTCTTATACCTATGATGTGGATAATCCACAGAATCCCGTGGGAAAGGGGCTGAAGGAGAGTCAGATGTTCGTAAATGCCATGATGCTGGCATACGATGCGGGTGTACACAATATGAAGGTAGACATTGTGTCCGGATTTGATGCGGGTGCAGCAGAAGTAAACAGTATCAGCATTCCGTTTGATCAGGAAATTGAGACGCAGAATGGTTTATTGGATGAGACTGTGGATGTATTCTTTAAGTTTAAGAACAGCAACCTGACACTTTCGAATTCGTATGCCGTGAACTTCTATTATGAAGATACGGCAGGAAAAACTACCCTTGATGTGGGAGATGAGAAGGTACAGGTGACGCCGTTTACAAGCAGCCTGTGGACGGTACAGGACAATACCCTTACGGAAGTGGCTGCTTCCCAGCTCCGACAAGGGAAAGTTTACCGGCTTAAGGCGCCGGTAATTGCATTACAGAATAACACGGCAGCTACGAATGCAAGGATTTATGTGGAAGTGGTTTCGACGCTGGAGCGTCCGGATGGGGTAGGAAGCAAGACAGTCCGTGGCTATGATTCCGTGACCTTTACCCGTACCCAGCTTTTCCTTCTGGAGTAAAGCAGAAACTCTGGCAGCGGTTCTGTCAGTGGAAGTCTGAACAGTAAAAATCTTATATAAATAGAAGAAACTCATCAGGCAGAAATTTCCGTTTTGACTATAAATCGGAAATTTCTGCTTGAAACTTTTGGGGAAGTATTGTATAGTGTAAAATCGTATATGGTTTAAGACTTTAACACAGTAAAGGAAAAAGGGGTTTGAAATGGCGAAATATCTGGTAATCGTGGAATCACCTGCCAAGGTGAAAACTATTAAGAAGTTTCTGGGAAGCAGTTATGAGGTTGTGGCGAGCAACGGTCATGTACGGGATTTCCCGAAGAGTCAGCTTGGAATTGATGTAGAGCACGGTTATGAACCGAAATATATTACGATCCGCGGCAAGGGTGATATTTTAGCGAATCTGCGTAAGGAAGTCAAGAAAGCAGACAAGATCTATCTTGCAACCGACCCAGACCGCGAAGGAGAAGCAATTTCATGGCATTTGTACTGCGCATTGAAGTTAGAGGACAAGAAGGTGTATCGTATCACTTTCAACGAGATCACGAAGAATGCCGTGAAGGAATCCTTGAAGAACGCGCGTGAAATCGATATGAATCTGGTGGATGCCCAGCAGGCAAGACGTATGCTGGACCGTATGGTGGGTTACCGGATTTCCCCGTTACTGTGGGCAAAGGTGAAACGGGGCTTAAGTGCAGGACGTGTACAGTCCGTGGCACTCAGGATCATCTGTGACCGCGAAGAAGAAATCAACAGCTTTATCCCGGAGGAATACTGGACGTTGGATGCGTCCTTACAGGTAGACTCCGAGAAGAAACCTCTCGTTGCCAAGTATTACGGAACGAAAGAGGGCAAGGTGAACATTAAGAGTAAGGAACAGGTCGAGGAGATCATGAAGGAGTGTAAGGAAGCCTCCTATGAGATCGCCGAAATCAGGAAGGGAGAGCGTACCAAGAAGTCTCCGCTTCCGTTTACAACCTCAACCTTACAGCAGGAAGCCAGCAAGGTACTGAACTTTTCTACCCAGAAAACCATGCGTCTTGCACAGCAGCTTTACGAAGGCGTGGAAATCAAAGGCTCCGGAACGGTCGGTGTCATTACGTATTTGCGTACCGATTCCACGAGAATTTCCGATGAAGCACAGGCTGCTGCAGAAGACTTTATCAAAGAAAATTACGGAGACCGCTATGCCGCAGGCGGGGCAAGAGAGAACCGGAAGGATAACAAGAAGATTCAGGATGCGCATGAAGCCATCCGTCCGACTTCCCTTGCGTTCAGTCCGGTGGTATTAAAGGAATCCTTATCCAGAGACCAGTTACGGTTATACCAGTTGATTTATAAGCGTTTCCTTGCAAGCCAGATGACTCCGGCGGTTTATGAAACGACCTCGGTAAAGATTGATGCCGGAAAGCACCGCTTTACCGTAGCGGCATCGAAGCTTGCATTCGACGGCTTTATGAGTGTCTACATCCAGGAGGATGACAAGGAAGAGACGAATACGTTGACGAAGGGGCTGGATGAACAGTCGAAGTTAACGCTTCTGGAATTTGAAGAGAAGCAGCATTTTACACAGCCTGCGCCGCATTATACCGAGGCTTCCTTAGTCCGTGCCCTCGAGGAACTGGGAATTGGACGCCCGAGTACCTATGCGCCGACCATTACGACCATTCTTGCCAGAAGATATATTGTGAAGGAAAATAAGAACCTCTATGTGACCGAGCTTGGCGAAGTGGTGAACAACATCATGAAGGAAGCGTTCCCGAGTATTGTGGATGTGAACTTTACCGCCAATATGGAAATCCTTCTGGACAGCGTGGAAGAAGGAAAGGCGAACTGGAAGACCATTATTTCGAACTTTTATCCCGATCTGGATGAAGCTGTGAAGGTTGCAGAAAAAGAGCTTGCCGAGGTGGAGATTAAGGATGAGGTATCCGATCAGGTCTGTGAACTCTGTGGCAGACAGATGGTGATTAAATACGGTCCGCACGGTAAATTCCTTGCCTGTCCGGGCTTCCCGGAATGCCGCAACACCATGCCGTACTATGAGAAGATTGGTGTGGCCTGTCCGAAGTGCGGTAAGGATCTGGTACAGAAGATGACCCGTAAGGGCAGAATGTATTACGGCTGTCTTGGTGCACCGGACTGTGATTTCATGGTATGGCAGCGTCCGTCCGGAGACAGGTGCCCGAAGTGCGGCTCCTTAATGCTTTATAAGGGAAATAAGCTGGCCTGCATGAACGAGAACTGCGGTTATGTGACAAAGCTTGAAAAAAGGAAGATTAATTCAGTATTGAACATAATTTCTGAAAATTTTATTAGTAGTATGGAATTATTTAAAAATTCACGCATTATCATTGTAAATAAAGATCAATTGTGGTATACTGTGTTTTTAGTAGACAGGAAACAGAAAATTGCAATTTTATTTACAGGGGGAAAAGGCGTGTAAGGATGAGTAGTGTACAGTTATTAGATAAGACAAGAAAGATTGGGAAGCTTCTTCATAACAACAATTCGAGCAAGGTGGTATTCAACGATATCTACTCTGTTCTGTGTGAAATTCTCGATTCCAATGTATTGGTAAGCAGCAAGAAGGGGAAGGTGTTAGGCGTTGGCGACTGTAAGGGGGTAGAGTCCATTACAGAACTGATTGTTGATCAGGTGGGGGCTTTATTGACGGTATGCTGAACGAACGTCTCTTAGCGGTTCTTTCCACGAAGGAGAATGTGAACCTTGAGACACTGGGCTTTGAGGATGAGAATGTCCGTAAATTCCAGGCAATTATTACAGCAATTGAAATTGCAGGCGAACGGCTTGGCACCCTGTTGATTTATAAGTGTGAAAAAAACAGTATGATATTGACGATATTATCCTGTGTGAATATGGAACGACGGTTGTCGGACTTGAGATGCTGCGCGCCGTGAATGAAGAGAGTGCGGAAGAGACAAGAAAGCTTGCCGTGATTAAATCAGCGATCAATACGCTTTCTTATTCCGAGATGGAAGCGGTTGTGCATATTTTTTTGAAGAACTGGACGGTATGGAAGGAATCCTCGTTGCCAGCAAGATTGCAGACCGTGTGGGAATTACCAGATCGGTGATCGTGAATGCACTCAGGAAGTTTGAAAGTGCCGGTGTGATTGAATCCAGATCCTCCGGAATGAAGGGAACCTACATCAAGGTATTAAACGATATGGTCTTTGAGGAAGTTGAGAAGCTGAAGCGGGAGAATATCCATTAAAAATCCGTTAAATTCAAGGATACAGGAAACTAAAGGATTAGTTTTAGAACGATAAAAAGGATTTATGAATACAGAATTCGTAGATCCTTTTTTTAGTATATATGTACTAGTTCCATAAAGCAAAAATCTTGTGTTTTTTTGATAAATATTTCTATAATGTAACAAGGGAGGAAATGCCTAATGATCAATTCGAATGTTTTTGACTATATTAACGTGATGGGGAAAACAGCAGATGCATCCTGGAAGAGAAACGAAATTCTTGCCAATAACATTGCCAATGTAGATACCCCGCGATATAAGAGACAGGATATTAATTTTGAAGCCCAGCTCCGGCAGGCTCTTGGAAACAGCAGGTATGAATCCGTGGATGACAAGGTAGGCTCTTTGCATGTCGAAGATCTGCAGGCACGTGTCTATACCGATGCGGCGAACTTCTCGTACCGGTTGGATGGCAATAACGTGGATATTGATACGGAGAACGTGGAACTGGCATCCAATCAGATTAAGTACAACGGACTGATGAACAGCATCAATCAGGAATTTGCCAATCTGAGAATGGTTATGAAATAGGAGGACTACATAGATGAGCATTTTTACTTCCTTTAATGTAAATGCGTCCGGAATGACGGCACAGCGTTACCGTATGGATATCATTTCCGAGAACGTGGCGAATATGAATACCACCCGTACCGAGGATGGAACGCCTTACCGTCGTAAAGTAGTAACGTTTGAAGAGAAGGGACCAAAACAGGGAACCTTCAGCAGTATCTTCGGAACCGCAAGCGACCGTTATAAGAATCAGGGTGTTAAGGTATCTTCTGTTAAGGAAGACACCTGGACGCAGATGAATATGGTTTATGATCCGTCCCATCCGGATGCGGATGAGAATGGTTATGTGACTTATCCGAAAGTCAATGTCGTTAACGAGAGGACGAACCTCATTGATGCAAGCCGTTCCTATGAGACGAATGCGACAGCCTTTAACGCAAGTAAATCAATGGCTGCAAGAGGACTTGAGATTGCACAGTCATAGGCCGCAGACAGAAAATAAAAAACAGAAGAATGCAGATCTCATGACTTTTATGGGAGAACTGCAGGAGGAATTAACATCATGGTAGATGTGTCTAGTTTTTTTATAATATATCTTCCAATGCCATTCGCAAGGCAGCGGAGAATACATCTGTTCAAAATGCCAGTCACTCCACGGGAGAGTTTGGAGGACTTCTTGATAAGGCAATTGAAAATCTCTCCACAACAAATGCTTATTTATCTGACGCCGAGAATGAGCAGATCAAATGGGCTCTTGGCGAATCTGAAAATACGCATGACCTTAGTATTGCACTGGGTAAGGCATCGACCGCATTAAGCTATACCGTAGCGGTACGCGATAAGTTTTTAGAAGCATACAAGGAAATTATGCAGATTCAGATTTAAGGAGTTAGATCATGGCTGACAAGATAAAAGAGCTTTTGGGTAAAGTTCTGGAATGGTGGAATCACTTTTCCACCAAACAAAAAACGTTCATTATATCAGCTGGGGCAGGAGTGATTCTTGCCTTGGCTATTTTGGTTACTGTCTTGACAAGACCGCAGTACACACTGCTACGGAGCTGTGATACGACGAAAGAGGCTTCCGAGATTGCAGATATTCTCGACAGTGAAGGACTTGATTATCAGGTTTCGGACGATGCCTATCAGATTACCATCAATAAGAAGCAGCTCTCACAGGCGAATCTGCTGCTCGCTTCTAACAATATCCAGGCAAATTCCTATACAATCGATAATGTGACAAGCGGTGGCTTCAGTACAACCGAGTCGGATAAGCAGAAGCGTTATGAGCTTTACATGGAAACGAGACTGGCACAGGATCTTCTGGCAACCTTCTCTTTTGTAAAAACTGCGGTTGTGGATTTGTATATTCCGGAGAATGACGGAACACTGATTTCCCAGCAGGAGGATGCTTCCGCATGGGTAGTTCTGGAACTGAGCGAGGAGATTCAACCGGAAACCGCTGCAGGTATTGCCAAGGCGATTGCAGTTTCTGTTGGTAACAAGACCGAAGAAAATATTGTAATTATGGATACGCAGGGAAATACCCTGTATTCCGGATCGGACAATTACAGCGTTTCCGGAACCGCAAGCTCCCAGCTCAGCGTGAAGTCGCAGTGGGAGAATAAGGTGAAGAATGATGTCCGTCAGGTTGTGATGGGGACGAACCAGTTCGATAAGGTGGAAGTAGCCGTCAATCTGGATGTGGATTTCTCAACGAGCAGCCAGACCGACCATGAATTTTATGTGGCAGACGGACAGACGCAAGGGTATCTGTCATCCGAACGGATTTACAGCTCTGAAGCAACGAACGGTAATTCTGATGTGCCGGGAACCGATTCCAACGGCAATCAGGAGTATGTATATCAGGATAATTCCCAAAGCTCTTCCACAACTTCCGAGGAAGAACGGAAATATACGCCGAGTGAGCGGATTACGGACAAGCAGATCCCGGCAGGAACAGTAAATTATACGAACTCATCCATTTCCTGTGCGTTTACCAAGATTGTGATGGTACGGGAGGACGATGTGAAGGCACAGGGGCTCTTAGACGGGGTCACCTGGGAAGAATATAAGCTTGCAAACGAAGGTCAGACCGTAGTTACCGTGGATCAGAGCTTTTATGATATGGTCTCCAAGGCAACCGGATTCCCGACGGATAATATTTCCATTGTGGCATATTCCGAGAATATGTTCATCGATTCGGAGGGGCTTGGAATCTCAGCTACGGATATCATGACGATTGTTCTTATCGTTGGTATTCTGGCGCTGCTTGTGTTTGTGGTACTGCGCAGCATGCGTGGAGAAAAGGGCTCCGAGGAACCCGAAGAGCTTGCTGTGGAAACCTTACTGCAATCCCAGCCGGAGGTAGAGCTTGAGAACATTAATACGGAACAGATATCCGAAACCAGAAAGATGATCGAGAAGTTTGTAGATGAGAATCCGGAAGCGGCAGCCAGCCTTTTGCGTAACTGGCTGAACGAGGACTGGGGTTAAGTCTGCACTTTAGGAGAAGGTTAGAAATGGCAATGATGAGCGATGAACATATGAGTGGACTTCAGAAGGCAGCAATTTTACTGATTGCTTTGGGACCTGAAAAAGTCAGCATTGATATTTAAGCATTTAAAAGAAGATGAAATTGAAGAACTGACACTGGAAATAGCCAACACCAGAAGCGTGACGCCACAGGTTAAGGAAGAGATTATAGATGAATTCTATCAGGTCTGCCTGGCCCAGCAGTACATAGCGGAAGGTGGTATCAGCTACGCCAAGGAACTGCTGGAAAAGGCCCTTGGAACAGAAAAGGCGATGGATGTCATTGGCAAGCTGACTGCATCCTTACAGGTAAAGCCATTCGAGTTTGTGCGGAAGACCGATGCATCCCAGTTGTTGAACTTTATCCAGGATGAGCATCCGCAGACGATCGCTCTTATTTTTGTCCTATCTGCCGCCATCCCAGGCTGCGTTGATTATTTCCGCATTGCCGCCGGATCGTCAGGCAGATGTTGCCAAGCGTATTGCAGTGATGGACCGGACAAGCCCGGACATTGTAAAGGAAGTGGAAAAGGTGCTCGAATCCAAGCTGGCATCTTTGGTAAATCAGGATTACACCATCATCGGTGGTGTCGATGCTGTCGTAGATATTTTGAATACGGTAGACCGTGGAACCGAAAAGCACATTATGGAGAGCCTGGAAATCGAAGAGCCGGAGCTGGCAGACGAAATCCGCAAAAAGATGTTCGTGTTCGAAGATATCCTTCTTCTGGACGACCGTGCGATCCAGCGTGTGCTGCGTGATGTGGACAATAATGATCTGGCACTTGCACTTAAGGGCGCAAATGAGCAGGTACAGAATGCAATCTTTAATAACCTTTCCAAACGTCTTGCTGTTATGATTAAGGAAGATATGGAATTTATGGGACCTGTGCGTATGAAGGATGTAGAAGAGGCACAGCAGAAGATTGTAAATATTATCCGTAAGCTGGAGGACTCCGGAGAGATCGTAATTTCCAGAGGCGGAGGTGACGAGATCATTGTCTAGTAATTTATATAAAGCGGGCTTCATTCAACTGGGTGAGAATGCCCGTGTGATTGACATGAATGAGATACTGGAGCAGCGCCTTAAGGAAGAAGCCGAGCGCAGAAGCCGTCAGCCGGAGCGGGAGCTCGTTGCAGCACAGGACGGATTTACGGAAGGTCTGGATGCAGAGAAGGTTGATGTTTTATTAGAGCCGGATGCAGAAGCAGCTTCCATGCAGAATGCCTCCATTCGGGAGCAGGAGCAGCTGAATCAGGAGATTGAGGCTGCAAGGAATGAGCTTGCCAGCCTGCAGGCCCGGCTTGAGCAGGAAAAGGAACAGGCGCAGCTCGAAATCGAACAGATGAAAGCAAGAGCCTTTGAAGAGGCCAATGAGCAGGGCTATCAGGAGGGCTACCGGAAGGGGCTGGATTCGGTACAGGAGCTGCAGAAGCAGTGCGAAGCAGAGCGGCTGCAGCAGGAACAGGAGTACCAGAAGAGATTACAGGAAATGGAACCTGTGATGGTAGATACCCTGTGTGACGTCTACAGCCATATTTTTAAGGTGGAAGCGAAGGAGCACAAGGAACTGGTTTTGAAGCTTTTTACAGGATACGCTGCTGAAGGTGGACAGTACAGGTTCCATCATCGTTCATGTGGCGAAGGAAGACTATGCTTATGTGCAGGAGCAGAAGGCCGCTTTGCTGGAAGAGGCCGGTATGCAGAGCGGCTCTGTCGAGATTGTCTCGGATGCAACGCTTGCCCGTGCACAATGCATGATTGAAACAGAAGGCGGTGTGTATGACTGCTCACTCGATACGGAGCTTGCAGAATTGAAACGCCGGTTGATGCTGCTTGCTTATCAGAAGTCTTGAGGAAGAAGCAGAAAGGAAATACCGGGATGGATATTTCAGATATTCAGTTTGATAAATATAGAACGGTATCCACGGACGACTTGTTTAAGGTACGTGGAAAGGTGGTAAATGTTGTAGGACTTACCATTGAGTCGGCAGGACCGTCTGCCAGGCTGGGCGACATCTGCATGATTTATCCCAGTGCGGTGAATGCAGGAAGTAAGCCTGCACTTGCTGAAGTAGTTGGATTCCGTAATGGAAGAAATCTGCTGATGCCCTATGAGAATGTCGAAGGAATCGGACCGGGAAGCAGTGTGGAGAATACCGGTGCACCGTTAAAGGTGCGCGTGGATGATTCCCTGTTATCCCATACATTGGATGGCTTGGGACGTCCGAATGAAGAGATGGTCTTATCGGGAGAGGAGTATTCGGTGGAGGCAAAGCCCCCGGATCCGATGTCCCGAAAGATTATTTCGGAGGTACTTCCTCTGGGAGTAAAGGCAGTAGACGGACTGATCACGGTTGGCAAGGGGCAGCGAATCGGAATTTTCGCAGGCTCCGGTGTAGGAAAGTCTACCTTAATGGGTATGCTTGCCCGGAATACCAAAGCAGATATTAACGTCATCGCACTGATCGGCGAACGAGGCAGAGAGGTGCGTGAATTTATTGAGCGTGACTTAGGACCGGAGGGCATGAAGCGTTCGGTTGTTGTGGTCGCAACTTCGGATAAACCGGCGCTGGAGCGTAAGAAGGCAGCGCAGACAGCAACGGCGATTGCGGAATATTTCCGTGATCAGGGCAAGGATGTCCTTCTGATGATGGATTCCATGACCCGTTTTTCCATGGCACAAAGAGAGATCGGACTGGCAAGTGGCGAGCCGCCGGTATCGCGTGGCTATCCGCCGAGTGTTTATTCGGAGATGCCAAAGCTTCTGGAGCGTGCCGGATGTTCCGACAAAGGTTCGATCACCGGACTTTACACCGTACTTGTGGACGGTGACGATTTCAACGAACCGATCACCGATACGGCACGAAGCATTCTGGACGGACATATCATGCTGGATCGTAAGCTGGCACATAAGAACCACTATCCGGCGATTGATGTGCTGCAGAGCATTTCCCGTTGTATGAGCCAGATCGCGACGAGGGAGCACAAGTCTTATGCCGGCAAGCTTAAGAATGTCATGGCTACTTATGCAGAGGCAGAGGATCTGATTAATATCGGTGCATATAAGGCAGGAAGCAATCCCAACATTGATTATGCGGTTTCCAAAATTGGAGCAGTCAATGAGTTCCTGATGCAGGATGTGTCCGATAAGTTTACCTTTGAACAGAACGTATCCATGTTGAAGGAAATTTTCGATGGCTAAGTTTAAATACCGGATGCAGAGCATTCTGGAAGTAAAAAAGAAACTGGAAGAGCAGGCAAAGAATGAGTTCGCGGCAGCGAGGGCAGTCCTGAACGAGGAAGAAGAAAAGCTCGAACAGTTAAAGAAACGTAAAGAGGCTTATGAAGACGAGGGGCGCGCCTTGCGGGAAAACACCCTGAATATCATGGATATTATTGAGAATAAAGAAGCACTGCTTCGTATGGATGAGTTTATTGCAGACCAGCAGCTTAATGTGAAGCGTGCACAGGACCGCATGGAGGAAGCAAGGCTTGCCCTTCAGAATGCCATGCAGGAGAGCAAAACACAGGAGAAGCTGCGTGAGAAGGCGTTCGAGCAGTTTGTGAAGGAAGAAAACAAAAGGGAATCCAAGGAAATCGATGAGCTTGTCAGTTATACATACGGCAGGAAAGCATAGGAGAGAGTATTTTGAGTTCGGAAGTAGGAGATGTAATGACTCCCGAAGAGGCAAAAGCGGAAAAGCAGCGTCTGAAGGAAGAAAAGAAACAACTGAAAAAGGAGCAGAAGGACCAGAAGAAGGCAGCAAGGGCAAGGGCAAAGGAAATTGCCAGCCAGGAGGCAGATCTTGCTGATGAGGAGGAGACAGGCAGCGGATCGGTATTTTTTTGGTAACCTTTATCATTGTACTGATCTGGATTGCCATTCTGTGTCTGGTTGTAAAGCTTGATCTGGGTGGATTTGGAAGTAATGTGCTGACTCCGGTATTAAAGGATGTGCCGGTTGTGAATCTGATCCTTCCAAAGAACAGCGATACGGAGGTTTCGACCGATAATTCCCAGTCATACGGCGGCTACAGCAGCTTACAGGAGGCTGTGGATTATATTAAAGAGCTGGAACTGGAGCTGGAGAGGGCAAAATCCGCCAATACCGAGAATACGGATGAGGTTTCCCAGTTAAAGGCGGAGATTGAACGGCTGAAGACGTTCGAAGACAGCCAGCTGGAATTTGAGAAGATTAAGACCCAGTTTTACGAAGAAGTGGTCTATGCCGATAAGGGGCCCGGAATTGAGGAGTATAAGAAGTATTACGAAGCCATGGATCCCGCTACGGCAGAATATCTGTATAAACAGGTGGTAGCACAGACAGAAGAAACGGATGAGGTCAAAAATTATGCGAAGGCTTATTCCGAGATGAAGCCCAAACAGGCGGCTGCCATTATTGAAAATATGACCGATAATTTGGATCTGGCAGCACGCATTTTAGGTGTGATGGATGCTGCCGACCGAGGCAAAATTCTAGGGGTAATGGACCCGACCGTTGCGGCCCAGCTCACTAAAATTATGGATCCGGAGTCTTAAGGAGGCCACTCCTTTGACCGATATACTTATTGTACCTTGAAAAAAATAATATAGGAGGAAAGAAAATGACGAGTGCACCTGTAAAGAACGCGGCTTCGCTGCTGAATTACATCAACACCGGAAATAACGTTCCCACCAAAAAAAGTGGAACGGATAATGATTTCGGAAGTGCGATGAACAAGGCAACGACAGGAAACCGCAATCTGTATGAGGCACGTCCGTCAGCCGCAACAAAGAGTACCGGAGCAGCGGATGCTGTGGAAATGTCAAAGAACACAGCAGACAGCCGTAAGGTTACCGGCGTGAATAACACCGAACAACCGCAAAAAGCCCGGCTCTTTTTGAAGAACAGGCCGATGAAATCACCAAAGCTGCCGACAAAATGAAGACTTCCATTATGGAAACTCTCGATGTGTCGGAAGAAGATTTACTTCAGGCGATGGAGATTTTTAGGGTTGGATATGGTATCTTTATTAGATCCCGCAAATTTATCCCAGCTTGTTTTAACCTTAAGTGGCGAAACGGAACCCTCATCACTACTAACCAACGAAGCACTTTTTCAGGATCTCCAGTCATTGCAGCAGATGGTAGGTGAACTGACACAGGAACTGCAGCAGACCCTTTCCCTGACACCGGAGGAGTTGACCGGCGTAATGGAGGATGTTCAGAAATGGATGCAGAATGCCGGCAATGTTTCAGCAGATGAAACGGTCAGTGAAGAACCTGTGAATGACAATGCCGCCGGGACAGAAGAAAAAGAGCAGAGAATCAATGTGGACATTCGTGTGAATGGACAGGAGGTTTCTTTGGAAACCGATGGCAGCGGAAATGTCACAAGAACCGTCGGAATGACGAAAGCCGATTCCGAAGATTCGGGAAATACCCCGAAGCAGGAGAGCGGCAGACAGAGTTCCGAAGGAAAGGACACCGGAGCTGATGTATCGTCCGGTCAGACAATGTTCAACAATCCGTTACAGAACCGTGTGACGGTAAACGAAACCGGTTTTACACAAAGCACAACCGCTTATACCTCGAACACACAGGAGATTATGGATCAGATTTTAAGTAACATTAAGATCCGGATCACCCCCAACGTGGATTCCTTTGAAATGCAGCTTCATCCGCAGAGTCTTGGAACCGTTCATGTACAGCTTACGAACCATGCAGGAGAGATTACCGCATTGTTCCATGTACAGAATGAAGCCGTGAAGACCGCTGTGGAGACACAGATGTTACAGCTTAAGGAAGCGCTGAACGATCAGGGAGTGAAGGTAGAAGCCATTGAAGTATCCGTAGACACCAGAGGCTTTGAGAGCAGCTTATGGCAGGGACAGGAGAATTCCGGACAGGAAGCGTATGAACAGCAGCGCAGAACACCCAGAAGAATCAACCTTGCTTCTCTGGATGCGTCTTTTGAAGAAGAGGCAACCGAAGAAGAAATACTTGCCGCAAAGATGATGGAAGCAAACGGAAATACCGTAGACTTTACCGCATAGGAAAGTCAGAAAGGAGAGAACATGGCAGTAAGTGCAGTAGTTAAGGATGGCGAGATCCAGCAGACCGAAGCGGAAACCTCTGCGAAGAAAGCAACGAAAAGCAACAGCGGTATGGATAAGGATGCTTTTTTACAGTTACTGGTAGCACAGATGAAATACCAGGATCCGTTAGAGCCGACATCCAACACCGAGTACATATCCCAGTACGCAACCTTTTCCCAGGTAGAGCAGATGCAGAATATGGCATCCACCATGGAATTGTCCAGAGCATCTTCCATGGTAGGAAAACTGGTAGAAGTAACTACAACCGATTCAAGTGGAGAATCTAAGACCATTCAGGGAACCGTGGAGTATGTTACCTACGAAAATAACAAAGCGTATGTATCGATTGACGGAACGAAGTATTCCGCAGACGATGTGACTGCAGTCATCAGTGAAGAGTATCAGTCTTCGTATGATCTTGCCGTAGCATTCTGTGTGGCAATGAACAAGCTTCCGAGCCTTGATCAGTTAACCTACGGAGATAAAGAAACCGTAGAGACTCTGAAGGCCGGCTATGAAGCAATGACCACCTATCAGAAAAGTTTTGTTCCGAACGATTATGTGACGAAGCTTCAGAAGTATGTGGAGCGTATGGAAGAGCTGGTGAAGGAACATGACCGTGCACAGGAAAGCACAGATGAATCCGGAGAAAGCGAAGAAGCCGGAGAAACTGGCGAAGACGCTGATAAGACACAGGAAGTATAAGGATCTCAGGGAGGAGAACTGGTATGATCGTGAAGAATAACGGATTCCTTACGATTGAGCAGCTGCAGGATCAATACCTGAACGGAGTAAAGGGTAACACTCCTGTGAAGACCACGGATGGGAAAAGCTTTCAGGAAATTCTGGAGAGCACGCAGAGCAGCAGCCGGGAAGTACGATTTTCCAAGCATGCCGCACAACGGCTTTCGAACAGAAACATTGAACTGACGCAGAACCAGAAGGAACGCTTGCAGGCAGGAACCGCCAAAGCTTCTCAAAAGGGAATCAGAGAGTCCCTGGTGCTTGTGGATCAGCTGGCATTTATTGTGAACATTCCCAATAATACCGTCGTAACCGCAATGCAGCAGAACGAAACAGATGAAAATATTTTCACAAATATTGATGGAGCCGTTATTATATAGCCGGACCTTACGGAGGCTTACATTCCCGACTGACAGACGGAATGGAGAGACGACTCGAAACAAGGAGGTCATTTCATTATGATGAGATCATTATATGCTGGTGTGGCAGGTCTTAAAACACACCAGACAAGAATGGACGTTATTGGTAACAATATCGCCAATGTAAACACAACCGCATACAAGTCACAGTCTATGACATTCAGTGACCTGATGTACCAGACCACACAGGCAGCATCCGGTGCCAATGCGACAACCGGTGTCGGTGGTACGAACGCACGTCAGATCGGTCTTGGATCCAAGACCAGTGCAATTAAAACCGCAATTACCCAGCAGGGTGCAACACAGACAACGAACGATCCGTTTGACGTGATGATTACGGGAGAATCTTTCTTCGTTGTGAATAACGGAAGTGAGAACTTCTTCACCAGAGACGGTTCCTTCTATGTAGATGGTGCCGGTAATCTTGCCATGACCAGTACCGGTTATAACGTTATGGGATGGCTCCCGGATACCGAAGATCCTACCACAATCAAGCAGGATACCGTAACGGCACTCCGTGTCATGACCGAAGCCAATATGACCTATCCGGCACAGGCAACCAGTCAGGCAACCTTCGCCGGTATTATCGATACGAATGATACCAATGTAACCAGTACAGAAGGAAGAGTGGTAAATCTTGAGGTTTATGATAACAAGGGATTTAAGTACACGGTACGCTGCTCGCTGCATGATGCCAGCACAGCGGATGATGGCGTTTTCTTCCTGCAGATTGATGATATTCTTGACTCCAATGGCAAGAGTGTTGTGGCAGCCGGAGGTAAACTTGAGGATTATGTGAAATTCGCCAATGCAAAAGGCCCGATTGCTGATACAACCGCTTATCTTCGTTACAGCACGAAGGATGGCTCGTTCCTGAATGTTGGAGCTGCAGATGGCACAACGCAGCAGAATACCATAGTCTTTGATTTTTAACCAGGATAATTTGCCGAGCTTTGATCATATTACCGCAGACTTTTTCCGCAACCTCGAACCAGAACAACAACGGAAGCTCCACCTTTGTAGGCTCGAAGGGCGACAGCAAGGGTAACGGCTCCGGACGTAAGGTTGGGGAAATGAGTGGTATCGCCATTCAGAAGGATGGTAAGATTTATGCTTCCTATGACAATGGTCAGAAGAGACTGTTAGGACAGATCGCAGTTGCAAACTTTGCAAATGCATCCGGTCTTTCCAAGGAGGGAGATAACCTTTATTCTGCAACACAGAACTCCGGTGACTTTAACGGAGTTGGTGAAGACATTACCGCAAACGGTGGTTATATGAACTCCGGTGTACTGGAAATGAGTAACGTGGATCTTTCCGCAGAGTTTACCGAAATGATTACCACCCAGCGTGGTTTCCAGGCAAACAGCCGAATCATTACCGTATCGGATACCCTGCTTGAAGAATTGACGAATCTGAAACGTTAAGTGCTGAATAGTACAATCGGATAATTAAAAGAGAAGCAGGGGAAGCTTCAAAACGCATAAAGGTGTAAGGGAACGTGCAAATTCTGCATGTTCCCTTAAGCAATTTCCCGGAGGTGAAGCCGTATGATTGAACTGACTAAAATGAGTGGTAGAAAAGTACTAGTGAACCCGGAACTTATTGAACTTGTTGAAGAAACGCCAGATACGGTCGTTTTATTTACCACCGGCAGGAAAATAATTGTAAAAGAAAGTAGACAAGAGATCAAAAATCTTGTAAAATCGTATAGAAAGGATATTTTTGCAGATTAACGCAAAAAAGGTGATACAAAGTGGATTTAGCGTCAATTCTTGGTTTAGTGTTATGTCTTGCCATGTGTGTATATGGTATTATCAGTAATGCAGGTGCAGAGAACTTTTATCGATACATAGATCCCCCGTCAGCAGTTATTACATTTGGTGGCTCTTTTTTTGCGATTATGGCTTCGACCACTCTGAAAGAATATGTGGCCGGACTGAAGAGCTTTCTGCTTGTGTTCAAAACACCATCCAATGATGTGAAGTCCATGATCAGCCAGATCATCGATCTGTCGAATGTGGCACGTAAGGAGGGGCTTCTTTCTCTGGAAGAGGCTGCCGGAAATCTGGAAGACGAGTTTATGAAGAAGGGAATCCTTCTGATCGTAGACGGTACGGATCCGGATCTGGTACGCGGCATTCTGGAAACAGAGCTTGTCAGCATTGAAGAACGTCATAAGAGTAAAATTTCCTTCTGGGAAGACCTCGGTGCGATGGGTCCTGCCTGGGGTATGATTGGTACCCTGATCGGTTTGGTTAACATGCTTTATGAAATGGATGACCCGAGCAGTATCGGACCTTCTATGGCGGTAGCACTGGTTACCACGTTATACGGATCCCTGCTTGCTAACTGGATTTGTACTCCGGTTGCAACTAAATTAAAGTTAAATAATGCAAATGAAATTACAATGAAAGAGATTGCTATTGAAGGATTGCTTTCGATTCAGGCAGGTGAAAACCCACGTGTTATTGAAGAGAAACTGAAATCCTTCCTGGCTCCGGCAGACCGTGCAAGTGATTCTGCCGAGGGAGGTGAAGAGGTTGGCTAAGAGAAAGCCGGAAGAACCGCCGAAGGGTGCGCCTGCGTGGCAGTCAACCTTCGCAGATCTGATGAACCTCCTGTTATGTTTCTTTGTTATGTTGTTTTCCATGTCTACGATGGATGCCCAGAAGTTTGAACTGATGGCAGCATCCTTTAACCAGACCTTCAGTATCTTCAGCGGAGGCGCTTCTGCGATCGGCGATGGCATGCTGATCAGTAACGGTGTGAGCCAGTTGAATGAACTGGACGATTACATTAACAGCACCGGTATGAATCCTGAGGGAGAAGAAATGCCCAAGGAATTCGAGGAAGCCAGGGAAATGGTAGACGAGGAGCAGC
Source organism: Lachnospiraceae bacterium (assembly GCA_021628825.1). GTDB lineage: Bacteria > Bacillota > Clostridia > Lachnospirales > Lachnospiraceae > Suilimivivens. The sequence continues at coordinate 37,827 of JAJXRY010000001.1, forward strand.
TGAAGCAGTCAGAAGAACTGGCAGGAAAGGTGGAAGAAGCTCTTGAAGAAAAGAATCTGGATAAAGAAGTGGATATCGAATTTACTTCCCAGTATGTACAGCTCACGGTAAATGGAGCCTTGCTTTTTGATTCAGGAAGTGTAGAATTGAAACAGGAATCTCTGTCCATGATGAACCAGCTCGGAATTATCCTGCAGCGGTTTTCGGAAGGGACAATTGAAATAGAAGGACATACGGACAATGTTCCCATGTCCGGAGCGAAGTATTCCAACAATGATGAACTGAGTGCGGGACGTGCGCTTTCCGTGTTCTATTATCTGCGGGATAACACTACGCTTGATATGAGTAAAGTAAAGCATTCGGGACGAGGTGAATATGTTCCCATTGCGGACAACTCCACACCGGAGGGGAGAGCTATGAACCGCCGTGTGGAAATCCGGATTTATAACGCATTAAGCTCTTACAACTAAGAAAGGTGTTAATATCATGAAGAAAAATCTCATATCGGTCGCAATTCTTGTATTGTTGATCGTGAATATTGTCTTGACCTCAATTATGATGTTCAGTGTACTGAATACCAACAAGAAGACCGCAGCATTTGTTACTCAGGTGGCATCTGCCATTCATTTAGAGCTTGGAACGGATGGAGAAGCTCAGGAAGAAGAAACAGTTACCATTGATGATATTGATACCTATACCATCGCAGATATGACCATCCAGTTAAAGCCTTCTGCCATTACCGACAGTAATGGAGAGACCACTACGAAGGTTCATTATGTGAGCACCTCGATTGTGCTTTCCATGAATAAGAAGAACAGCGATTACAAGACCTATTCCGCAGACCTTGAGAATAAGGTAGATCTCATTAAGGGCGAGATCACAGATGCCTTCAGTCAGTATACCATGGAAGAAGCTTCTGATAATCCGCAGGCAGTAAAAGATGATATCCTCAGCAGAATTCGTGCATTATATGGATCTGATTTCATTTTTGATGTGACCTTAAGCAATCCTCTTTATCAATAATACGCATATAACTGCGTAAAGAAAGAAGGAGGTGAGAACCGGTGAGCGAGGTACTATCGCAGGATGAAATTGATAAACTGCTCAATCAGCTTAGCACAGGCGAACTTGATATGGAGCAGATGCAGGAACCAAAGGAAAAACAGATAAAAGACTACGACTTTAAGCGTCCTGCCAAGTTTTCCAAAGAACACCTGCGGACATTGGAAATTATATATGAACATTATGGACGATTGTTGTCAACGAATTTGCCGGTTTATCTGCGCAAGAATGTACAGGCTACAGTGGCAAGCTCAGAAACGGTAACGTTCTCTGAATTTACAAACGCACTTTCCAATCCTGTTATTTTGGGAATTGTGGATTTCAAACCCTTGACAGGTAATGTTATTATAGAATTAGCACCCAATCTTGAATTTGCCATGATTGACCGTATGCTTGGAGGACAGGGAATGCCTCTGGAAAGAAATCGTGATTTTTCTGAAATTGAAATGACCATTATTCAGAAAATGATGATTGTGTGTATGCAGCTGATGCGGGAACCATGGAGAAATGTATTGGATATCTCTCCAATGCTTGACCGGATTGAAACGAACGTACAGTTCGCACAGGTCATTGCACCGAGTGACATGATTGCAATTGTGACCATGAATGTGAAGATCGGTGATGTGGAAGGATTTATGAACATCTGTCTTCCTTATTTTACACTGGAAGACATCATTGATAAATTGAATACGAAATACTGGTTTTCGACTATGCAGAAGAATGATGCCACAGATTATGAGGAGCACATCGAGGCTCTGATTAAACGGGTGGATGTCCCTGTAAGGGCAGTGCTTGGAAGAAGCCAGGTATCTGTGAATGATTTCCTTGGTCTTCAGTGTGGTGATATTATAAGGCTGGATACCAACGTGAATTCTGAAATGTCAGTCTATGTAGGAAATATCCGTAAATTTACGGCTTTGCCCGGTTCGAGTCAGGACAAATATGCTGTCCGGGTAACATCAGTAATCAGAGAGGGGGAGTAAGGCATGGACGGAATGTTAACACAGGATGAAATAAATGCACTACTCAACGGAATGGACTTGTCTGGTAACAGCAATGATGCTTCCAATGACGAGCCGGCTGCAGATCAGGCAGCAACAGATCAGCCAGCCGCAGCGGCGGCCACGGCTTCTCCGGCAGAAGCAAGTGAGGATGCACTGACCGATATAGAGCGTGATGCGATTGGCGAGATTGCCAATATCAGCATGGGATCTTCTGCAACAACGTTATATTCACTGGTCAATCATAAGGTTAATATTACGACACCGGTAGTTACGATGGCTACATGGGATACTGTCGTTAGCGCTTACCAGAGACCGTGTGTTTTTATTAAAATTAAATATACATCGGGCCTGGATGGCGCCAACATTATGGTGCTTAAGGAACATGATGTAAAGGTTATCGCAGATCTGATGATGGGCGGTGATGGCACCAATACCGATGGGGAACTTGGAGAACTTCACTTAAGTGCTATTTCAGAAGCGATGAATCAGATGATGGGTTCAGCGGCAACTTCACTTTCCACAATGCTTGGAAAAGTGATTGATATCAGCCCCCCGGAAGCAAGTCTCTTAAATCTGGAAGAATATGAAAACGGGGAAGCGATAGAAGGATTCCTGGCAGGAAACTTTGTAAAAATTTCTTTCCGAATGCAAATTGATGATCTGGTAGACAGCACGATTATGCAGCTCTATCCGGTATCCTTTGCGAGAAGCCTGTATGAAACCTTTGTTGCATCGGGGTCTGCTGATACACAGCCTGCACCGGAAGCAAAAGAGCCTGCTCCGGCACCTGCACCAACACCGGCTCCCGAACCGTATGTTCCACCGGCAGCAGCTGTGGATGAGAATCGGACGATGAGTAATCCTACGAATATGGGAATGCCCCAGATGAACATGGAGATGCCGAACATGAATATGGGAATGCCGAATATGGGCATGGGAATGCCGAACATGAATATGGGAATGCCGAATATGAGCATGGGAATGCCCCAGATGAACATGGGAATGAATATGGGGATGCCTCAGATGAATGCACAGCCCATGAATGTACAGCCGGCACAGTTCCAAAGCTTCAATAATACGGCTTCTTCAATTGCAGGGCAGGAAAATATCGGTCTGATCCGTGATGTTCCGTTGGAAGTCACCGTGGAACTGGGCAGGACGAAGAAGTCTATTGCAGAAATCCTGGATTTTGCACCGGGAACGATCATCGAGCTTGACAAAATTGCCGGAGAGCCGATTGATGTACTTGTAAATGGCAAGTATGTGGCTAAAGGCGAGGTTGTTGTAATCGAAGAGAGTTTTGGTGTCAGGGTAACCGAAATAATTAACTAGAAATAGGAGAAAAAAACTATGGCAAAGAATATTTTTAATCTGTGATGATGCAGCATTTATGAGAATGATGATTAAGGACATTCTCACCAAGAACGGATACAATGTTGTAGGAGAAGCTGAAAACGGATTAAAGGCGGTTGAAAAGTACAATGAGTTAAAACCGGATTTAGTTCTGATGGATATCACCATGCCGGAGCTTGATGGTATTGGAGCTTTAAAGAAGATTAAAGAAGCTGATCCCAATGCACTTATTATTATGTGTTCTGCTATGGGACAGCAGGCGATGGTTATAGAATCTATTCAGGCAGGTGCAAAGGACTTCATTGTAAAGCCGTTCCAGGGTGACCGTGTATTGGAAGCTGTTAAGAAAGTAGTGGGTTAGTATGCTCCTTGCAATTACACCAAGGACAGACAGTTATCTCCAGTTTCTGACCGTCCTGCTATTGTTTGTGTTTGTTCTGGTGATTACCTACTTCACAACACGCTGGATCGCGAGATACCAGAAGGTGAAGAGCAATGCAAATAATCTGGAAGTCATCGAAACCCTGCAGAATTACTTCCAACAAGTATCTGCAGATTGTGCGTGCCGGGACGAAGTATGTCCTGATCGCCATTGGCAGGGATGAAGTACATATGTTGGCCGAATTGTCGGAAGAAGAGTTGACACTTACAGCAGATGACGGGCAGCAGCAGATGGACTTTTTCCAAGGTATTTGCCAATGTAAAGAATCTGGGGAAAAAAGAGAAAGAATAAATGATGCACTTTATGAAAAAGATCATAAACATAGTATGCCTGCTGATGACGGTAGGCATATTGTGTATTATCCCGCAGTTTTCCGTACAGGCCTCTTCCACATCGTCGGGGCTTACCGGAGAGAGCACGGAGAGTACCACAAGACAGGATCCCGGAACCGCTGAGGATCAGAATGATTTAACCCAACTGAATATTGGCAACACCTTTACCATTACCAGTAATGAAGGCAATGGACAGATTAACGGAACTCTAAGGATTCTGATTACGTTGACGCTGATCGCACTGGCACCTACTCTGCTGATCATGCTCACTTCATTTACCAGAATCCTAATTGTGTTACATTTTACCAGGGCAGCACTTAACACCCAAACAGCGCCTCCAAACCAGGTGCTGATTGGGTTAGCTTTGTTTTTAACCTTTTTCGTGATGCGTCCGACAATCACAACGATTTATACGGAGGCACTGGTTCCGTTTGAAAACGGGGAAATCACGCAGGAGGAATTCTTTGATGAAGGATTACAGCCTTTAAGAGAGTTTATGTATGGGCAGACCCAGACAAAGGATGTTGCACTTTTCTTTGAAATCAGTGGTGAAGAATGGGACGGAACACTCGATGGAATTCCTACGGAAATTCTGATTCCAAGCTTTATTATCAGTGAGCTCAGAACTGCATTTATTATCGGTTTTTATATTTATATCCCGTTCATTGTAATTGATATGGTTGTGGCGTCCACTCTGATGGGAATGGGAATGATGATGCTGCCTCCCACGACGGTTTCCATGCCGTTTAAAATACTTTTATTTATTCTGGCTGATGGATGGAGTCTGATTATCGGTAATCTGATTAAGACCTTCTATTAGGGATAGGCTTAAGGATATGCTTAAAATGCGGGAAGGAGTAAAATAAATGGGGATTGAAGAGGTAACCGCCGTTTCGAGTGAGGCTCTTTATCTGGTAATTAAGGTCGCTGCACCGGTATTACTTGTTTCGTTGATTGTCGGTCTGATTATCAGTATTTTTTTCAGACAGTTACGTCCATTCAGGAGCAGACACTGACCTTTGTTCCGAAAATCATAGCAGTTTTCCTTACGCTGATTGTGCTTGGTCACTGGATGCTGAATGAAATGACACAGTTTATGATCCGTTTGTGGTCTGATTTTCCTTTATACATCAGGTAGCTTATGATCAATTATGATTTTTACTTACAATGAATTACTGTATTTTCTGCTGATTTTTCGTGCGGGTGGCGAGTTTTGTTTTTATTGCACCGTTTTTCAGTATGGGAAATACACCGACAAGAATCCGTGCCGGATTAAGTTTTTTTATTACCCTGCTTCTGTATCACAGCCTGCCGGAAACCGAGATTGTCTATAATGGGCTTTTGGAGTATACGGTCATTGTGATGAAGGAGGTCGTTACGGGGCTTCTGCTGGGCTTCGGAACAAACTTCTGTACCTCGATCATGGCCTTTGCCGGACAGATCGTGGATATGGATATCGGCTTGTCCATGGCGAGCATGTTCGATCCGACAACGAAGCAGCAGACATCCATATCGGGTGTTATTTATAATTATATGATTATGTTAATGTTGATTATTTCAGGAATGTACCGTTATCTCTTATCAGCGTTCGTAGAAGCTTATACGCTGATTCCGATTAACGGAACCGTATTCCGTTTTTAATAAAAATGCTGACCAGCTTTATCAGCTTTATGACAGATTTTGTGGTCATTGGATTCCGGATCTGTCTGCCGGTTTTCGTCGTAATGATTCTGCTAAATGCCATTCTCGGTGTACTGGCGAAGGTATCTCCGCAGCTTAATATGTTTGCGGTTGGTATCCAGTTGAAGATCCTGGTTGGTATCGGGGTGTTGTTTTTAACCATGACGATGCTGCCGGATGCGGCAGGCTTTGTCTTTGACCAGATGAAGAAGGTTATGGTGAGCTTCGTAGAGGCAATGAGTTAGGAGGATTGGTCCCGGTGTTGGAATATCAGCTTCAGTTCTTTGCCAAGGATGGTCCTGGTGGAGAGAAAACCGAGCAGCCGACTTCCAAAAAGTTGGACGATGCCCGGAACGAAGGACAGGTTGCCAAGAGCAGGGAGGTAGCAAATGCCGCCGGAATTCTGGCACTGTTTCTGATTGTCCGGTTTTATGCAGGGACGCTCGGAGAAAGCTTCGTGAATTATTTCCGGGGGATCTATAATGAGATTCCGGATGCCATCCAGATGTTTGACAGTGCGGTTCCATTTGCCACGATTTCCGTGATCCTGCGTCAGATGATTCTGCAGATGATCATTATGATGGGGCCTGTTTTACTGATTGTCGTTGTCATTGCGTTTGTCTGTGATGTGGTGCAGGTCAAATGGAGAATTACCGGGAAACCGCTGCAGCCCAAGTTCAGCAAATTAAACCCGGTAAATGGATTTGGCAGAATTTTCTCTAAGAATTCACTGGTAGAGCTGCTGAAATCCATTGCAAAGATCGGTGTGATCGGTTATATTGCGTTTTCTGAGGTTCAGAAATATGCATCAGAGCTGTATTTATTGTATGATATCGGTCTGTATCAGGCAATCGGACTAGTAGGAGATATCCTGTTTTCGGTAGGAATCAAGGTAGCGGCAGCCTATGTGGTCATTGCACTGCTTGACTTTGCTTACCAGAAATGGAAGTTCAGGCAGGATATGATGATGACCAAGCAGGAGGTAAAGGATGAATATAAAAATCAGGAAGGAGATCCGCAGATCAAGGGAAAGCAGAAACAGCGTATGCGGGAGGCTTCCCAGCGGAGAATGATGCAGCAGCTCCCGGAGGCGGATGTAGTCATCACAAACCCGACGCATTTTGCGGTAGCGATTAAGTATGACCCGGACAAGTACGATGCCCCTTATGTGCTTGCGAAGGGCGAGGATTATCTGGCACAGAAGATCAAGGAGATTGCCAGGGAACACGATGTTGAAATTGTAGAAAATAAGCCATTGGCACGTATGCTATATGCCAATGTGGATATCGGAGGGCTGGTGCCTCCGGAGCTTTATCAGGCGGTAGCGGAAGTGCTTGCTTTTGTATATCACCTGAAAGGTAAAGTATAAAGATGGAAAAGACCGAAGACGACAGGAAAGGAGAGCAGACATGAAAAAGGCAGACGTTGGTGTAGCAGCATATATCGTAGCAGCCTTTGTAATGCTCATTGTACCCGTTCCAAGCTGGCTTCTGGATGTTCTGCTTGCATGTAATATTGCAATTGCATTTACAATTCTGTTTACCACGATGTTTTCCAAGGAAGTGCTGGATCTGTCGTTCTTCCCGACCATTCTGTTATTTACCACAATTTTCCGTATTGCACTGAATGTATCCTCCACCCGTCTGATTCTGACAACCGGTGATCCCGGACAGGTGGTAGCAACCTTCGGAAGCTTCGTTGGTGGCGGTGACCTGATTGTAGGAACGATTGTATTCTTAATTTTGCTAATTGTGCAGTTCATGGTCATCAACAAAGGTTCCGAACGTGTGGCTGAAGTAACGGCACGATTCACATTGGACGCAATGCCCGGTAAACAGATGGCGATCGACGCCGACTTAAATACCGGAGCGATCAACGATGCCGAAGCAAAGAGACGGAGAGATAAGATTCAGGAAGAAGCAAGCTTCTTCGGTTCCATGGATGGTGCGGTAAAGTATGTAAAAGGAGATGCAACGGCAGGTCTTATTATTACTGCGATCAATGTCATCGGTGGTATTGCCATGGGTGTACTGCGGCAGAATATGGATATTACCGCAGCCCTTAACAAATACGTTATTCTGACAATCGGTGATGGACTGGTGAGCCAGATTCCCTCCCTTCTGATCTCTCTTTCCACAGGTATTCTGGTTACGAAGGGATCGAAGGATGCCGACTTTGGTTCGGTACTGATCGGGCAGTTGTTCGGTGTACCAAGAGCCCTGTATCTGGTAGGTGCAATTATTACAGCCCTTGGTATTATCACTCCGCTTCCTACGGTGGTCTTTTTGGGACTGGGACTCATTTTTGTCGTAACGGGACGTGTGATTGCGGGAACGATCGAAACGGCGCAGATTGAAAATGAAGTCGATACGGAGGAAGCAGCAGCCGAGGAGATCCGGCAGCCGGAGAATGTGAACAGTCTCCTGCAGGTGGATCCGATCGAATTGGAATTCGGTTACGGAATTATTCCGTTAGCGGATGTGAATCAGGGGGGTGACCTGCTTGATCGTGTGGTTATGATCCGAAGACAGATTGCACTGGAATTAGGTACGGTAGTGCCGATTATCCGACTGCGTGATAACATCCAGTTAAATCCGAACCAGTATATTATCAAGATTAAAGGCATCCAGGTGAGCGAAGGCGAAATCCTGTTTGATCATGCCTATAGCGAATCCGGGCTATGTGGAGGAAGAGATTACGGGTATTCCGACGTTTGAACCGTCCTTCCATCTGCCGGCAATCTGGATTACGGAAGGACAGCGGGAACGGGCCGAGAGTCTTGGCTACACCGTAGTGGATCCGCCGTCCATCATTGCAACCCATTTGACGGAAATTATCCGTCAGCACATTGCAAGCTCTTAACCAGACAAGACGTACAGAATCTGGTAAACAACTTAAAAGAAACAAACCCTTCGTGATCGACAGACGATTCGAAGCTTCTTGGACTTGGCGAGTTCAGAAGTTATTGCAGAACCTGCTTAAGGAAGGAATCTCGATCCGTGATCTTTTAACGATCTTTGAAACGCTGGCAGATTACGCACCATCGACGAGAGATACGGATATTTTAACCGAGTATGTGCGTCAGAGCCTGAAACGTGCGATTTCCAATAAGTTCTTCCCACCGAATGAGACAACGAGCGTGGTAACGCTGGATCCGAAGATCGAGCAGGAAATTATGGCAAGTGTGAAGCAGACCGCAAAACGGTGCATATCTGACACTGGATCCGGAACGTACGAAGGCCATTATCAAATCTGTGGAAACAGAGATTGCAAAGCTGGAAAAACCTGGGAAAGAATCCCATTATCATCACTTCCCCGATTGTCCGTATGTACTTTAAACGGCTGACGGAGGATTATGTGAAGGATTTAATAGTAGTATCCTATAATGAAGTGGAAAAATAATGTAGAATTACAGTCTGTAGGAATGGTGACAGCATGATAATCAAGAAATTTCAAGGAAAAACAGAAGCAGAAGCAGTAGAAAATGCAAAGAAGGAATTAGGAAACGGCATTGTTATTATGAATGTCCGGAATGTCAAGAAGAAAGGACTGTTTAGTTTCCTTAGGCAACAGTTGGTTGAGGTGACGGTGGCACTTGAGGAAGAACCGGTAAGACCGACCGGAATTCCTGAACCAAACCGGAATCTGACAGATGCGATTGCCAATATCCGCTCCGTCAGTGAGAAATCCCTGCAGCAGGAAGCAGCAGAGAAAAAAAGGAGCAGAATAATTCGGATGAAAAGCGCACGGACAGTGCAGCCATTGAGGAAAAGCTCGACAGCCTTCATTTTCTCCTGGAGCAGCAGATGCAGAAGCCCGAGGAGAAGACAGAGGATAAGGCAGAAGACACGGAAGAGGAGCCTCCGAGTGAAATGGAGCAGTTTATGAAGCTGCTTTATAATACGATGCTGGAAAATGAAGTCAATGAAAAAGTATGCAAACCAGATCATTGATGAAATCGAAAAATCCAACAAGCCCAACATGCCGTTTGACTATGCACTTTCCAATATCTACCAGAAAATGATCCTGAAATTCGGGAAGCCGGCAGGCATTACTCCGGCGGCCCAGGGACCGAAGATGTTATTTTTTATCGGACCTACCGGCGTTGGAAAGACAACAACCATTGCCAAAATAGCCTCACACTTCTGCGTGGATGGAGGTAAAAAGGTGGCATTGCTTACTGCGGATACTTACCGTATTGCCGCAGCCGAACAGTTACGGACTTATGCAAATATTTTAGAGGTTCCGTTCCGGATTATTTATTCGGTTGAAGAAATCAGTCAGGCAATGAGGGACTTTAAGGATTATGATTATATTTTTAGTGGATACGGCAGGACATTCCCACCAGAATGCCGAGCAGAAGAAAGTGATGAAGGAGCTGATTCATTCTGTGGACGGTATCCTTGAAAAAAAGAGGTATTTCTGGTATTGAGTGCAACGACGAAGTACCGGGATCTGTTGAGCATTGCGGATACTTATTCGGATATGACGGATTACAAGCTGATTTTTACGAAGCTGGATGAAACCACAACACTTGGAAATCTGCTGAATCTGAAGCTTTATACCGGTGCGCCGCTGTCTTATGTGACCTGTGGACAGAATGTACCGGATGACATCGAAGATTTTAATCCGCAGAAGACTGTGAAAAGGCTGCTTGGAGGAAAGCAGAAATAGTACGAAATACGATTCAATACAAAAGATCAAAAGATCGGGGATGAAAAATGGATCAGGCAGAACAGTTAAGAAATATTATAAAGGCGAGTAATGTAAAACGCAGTAAGCCGACGGCGAGGGTTATTACCGTAACCAGTGGAAAAGGCGGCGTTGGAAAATCGAATACAGCTATTAATCTGGCAATCCAGTTCCGTAAAATGGAAAAGAAGGTTGTGATTTTGGATGCTGATTTCGGGCTTGCCAATATAGAAATTATGTTTGGGGCTTTGCCGAAGCATAATATGAGTGACCTGATTTATCAGGGAAAGAGTATTAAGGATATTATTACATGGGGACCTATGGATGTCGGTTTTTATTTCCGGAGGCTCCGGGATAGCAGGCCTGTCAAATTTAAACCGGGATAATCTTACTTATATTATTCAGAACCTGTCTGAATTAGATGAAATAACAGATGTTATCATTGTGGATACCGGAGCAGGAATTTCCGATTCGGTTCTGGAATTTCTGGTGGCAAGCGGAGAAATCATTCTTGTTACGACACCGGAGCCGACCTCGATAACAGATTCCTATTCCCTGCTTAAAGCGTTGAACGGGCATCCCAGATTTCAGAGAGAAAATACTACGATCCAGATGCTGGCCAACCGGGTGGAGTCGGTAAGCGAGGGAGAGAGCCTGTTTCAGAAGCTGGATGTGGTAGTCAGCCGTTATCTGAAACTGCCTATTATTTATCTTGGAGCAGTACCGCAGGATCCGCATCTGGCAAAAGCGGTTATGCAGCAGCTTCCGGTATCCATTAAGGATCCGCAGTCCAGGTCTGCACAGGCATATGAAGAGATTGCTGCAAAGCTGATGAAGCAGGGGGAAGGACAGAACACACAAAAGCGTGGTGTGGCTGCGTTCTTTTCACATATTATTGGAAAGAGAACTATATAGACTGGATATTTAGAGGGGGAGCAAGATGCTGTCGAAATATGTGAAACCTGGAAATAAAGTGGAAATTCAGGCCGTGGAGCATGTGAAATATGGGGATGATGGGGACCGGAAAAAAAGGTATATTCCAGTATGGTCAGCGATATTTTTGTCCGATGACCAGTTGGAAATACTGATGCCTATGGAAAAATCAAAGGTGATTCTGCTTCCTGTAAATGCGGAGTATGATGTGTATTTTTTTATACGGAAGCCGGACTGTATCAGTGCTTTGTGAAGGTTATTGACCGTTATAAACAGAATAATCAGTTCATTCTGTGTTTAGAGCTTACCAGTAATTTGCGGAAATTCCAGCGAAGAGAATATTATCGTTTGGGATGTGCACTTGAAATGAATGCAAGACCGCTTGAAAAAGAAGAAATCAAGGCCATGCAGAATGATGATAAATATCTGGTGCCGGGACTTCCGCTTAAAAGAAGTGTGATTGTGGATATCAGTGGTGGCGGTATCCGTTTTGTCGGGGATTATTGTTACGAACCGGACAGCCTGATCTGCTGCAAATATAATCTGGCTACAGACGGAAGAAGCAAGGAGTACACATTAGTTTCAAAAAAATATTGACGGTACGCGAGCTGCCGGACCGTCCCGGACTTTATGAGCACCGTGCACAATATATCCATATTGATACGGCAGAGAGGGAAGAGATTATCCGTTTTATTTTTGAAGAAGAAAGAAAGCATCGAAAAAGAAAAAGGTTTGTAAGTGATTACTTTGCACTCACGTGAAGAACAGAATGTGATATACTAAAGATATGAAAGCATCAGCATTGGTAAGATGCTGCAAGCACATATGTTTGACAACATGTGAAAGGAAAAATAAATATGATGAAAACGGATTCCGCAGGCAAGGTGGTTGCTATTGCCAGTTCTACCGGGGGTCCCAAGGCACTGCAGAAGCTGATTCCGTTGCTGCCGAAGGAACTGAATGCACCGGTGCTGCTTGTACAGCATATGCCCGCAGGCTTTACGGAAGCATTGGCATCCAGATTGAATGATCTGAGCAAAGTAACCGTGAAGGAAGCTGAAGAAGGCGATATCCTTCAGAAGGGTTATGTTTATCTGGCCAGAGGCGGCAGACACATGAATGTGGTCCGGTGTTTACGCGGACATATGATTCATTATACGGATGAACCGCCCAGAGAGGGAGTAAGGCCCTGTGCCAACTATATGTATGAATCGCTGGAGGACAGCTCTTATGATCTGGTTGTATGTGCTGTACTGACGGGGATGGGCGCCGATGGTACGGCAGGCATTGCGGCATTGAAGCAAAAGAAAAAGGTGATTGTTTATGCGCAGGACGAAGATAGCTGCACCGTATATGGAATGCCAAAGAGCATTGTGAAAAGCGGATTGGCAGTAGTGGGAATTCCACTCGAACGCATTGCGCAGGAAATTATTAAAAAAACGTGGGGGTATGTTAAAATGGATGTAAGTCAATATTTGGAAATTTTTTTCTGGATGAAGCCAAAGAACATCTTGAGAATCTGAATACGCAGATTTCTGAAGCTGGAACAGGAGCCTGAAGACACGGATACCATTAATGAGATTTTCCGTGCGGCGCATTCCTTAAAGGGCATGGCGGGAACCATGGGCTATAAGAGAATGCAGACACTGACTCATGATATGGAAAATGTATTTTCCGAAATCCGTAACGGCACATTGAAGGTATCGGCCAATATGATTGATACATTATTCCAGTGCCTGGATGCTTTGGAAGAGTATACAAACAATATTCAGGAAACAGCAGACGAAGGAACCAATGACAACCAGCCATTGATTGAAATGCTGAACAGCTTCTTAAAGGGTGGTGATGCCCCTGCCAGGGAAGAGAAGAAAGAAGATCCGGCGGCAGTAGAAGCAGAAAAGAAAGCTGCGGCAGACGGTGAAGAGAAGTGGAAGGATATTGTTCTTACCGATGACCAGAAGCATGTATTCCGTACGGCAAAAGAGCAGGGCAAGAATGTATTTGGCATGACCGTTTATGTCCATGAGAATTGTCTGCTTAAGGCGGCAAGAGCATTCCTTGTATATAAGGCAGTGGAAGAGAAGGCAGAAATTATTGTCTGCAATCCTTCTGCACAGGATATTGAGGATGAAAAGTTTGATCTGGATTTCAGTCTGATTGTTGTAACAGATGTTTCGCTGGATGAAATTCTTCATGCGGCAAGAAATGTTTCGGAAATTGAAAAAAAGTAGTCGGATCTGAACTGGAGCTTAAGGAAGAGGAGACCTCCACAGAGGAAAACCGCACCGGCAGTATCCGATAAGGCGGAAAGAAGACCGGCGCCTGCACAGGCTGCTTCCCCGGTATCTGCCAAGAATGACAAGAAACCGGCAGGAAAACCGGTTGTGAACCGGACGGTTCGTGTAGATATTGAAAAACTGGATGTTTTAATGAATCTGGTAAGTGAGCTCATTATTGCGAAGAATTCCCTGGTATCAGCATCAGGCGCGGAAGGTGTGAACAGAACAACCTTTAATGAGCAGATCGAATATCTGGAGAGCGTAACCACGAATCTTCACGAATCTGTGATGAAAGTGCGAATGGTTCCTATCGAGAGTGTTGTAAGCAAGTTCCCGAGAATGATTCGTGATCTTTCCAAGAAGCTGGATAAGAAAATGGAATTATACATGTCCGGTGAGGAGACGGAACTTGACCGTACCGTAGTAGACCAGATCGGTGATCCTCTGATGCATCTGCTGCGTAACTCCGCAGACCATGGACTGGAGTCCGCTGAAGTGCGTGCACAGCTTGGCAAGCCGGAGGTCGGGTCTATTTTTCCTGGATGCATATCAGGATGGAAATAACGTTGTGATCGAGGTGCGGGATGATGGTAACGGTATTGATGTAGAAAGCGTTAAGAAAACAGCCATTGAGCGTGGCGTGATTACTCCGGAGCAGGGAGATAACATGAGCGAGAAGGATATCATTAATCTTCTGTTCCATGCCGGATTTTCAACTTCAAAGAAAATTACCGATGTATCAGGAAGAGGTGTTGGTCTTGACGTTGTGAAGTCGAAGATCGAATCCTTAAGCGGTGAAGTAGAAGTCAAGAGCAAGCTTGGCGAAGGCAGTACCTGGATTATCCGTCTGCCTCTGACACTTGCAATCATTCAGGCTCTCATGGTGACTGTTGGCGGCGAAAAGTATGCCATTTCTCTTGGCAGCATCCAGACCATTGAAGATATTAAGCCGGAAGAAATCAAGCTGGTACAGAACAGCGAAGTAATTAACTTAAGAGGAACCGTCATTCCGATTATCCGTCTGAGCAATGTCCTCGAGATCGAAAGCTTAAAGAAGCCGGATGAGAACATGGTTGTTGTCATCGTAAAGAAGGGCGAGAAGCTGGCAGGCCTTGTAGTTGACGAGCTTATGGGACAGCAGGAAATCGTTATTAAGTCACTCGGAAAATACATTAACAAGTGTAAGTTCATCAGCGGTGCAACTATTTTAGGTGATGGCGAGATCGCATTGATTCTTGATGCAAATGCACTGTTTTAGGAATGGGGGAGAGAATCATGGACGAATTAAGAGTAAACAATGAAGTAAAAACAGAGGGCGACAGCATCCAGTATATTGTCATTAAGCTGGGAGCTGAGCAGTACGGAATTGATATCAAGTATGTGGACAATATCGTAAGAATGCAGCATATTACCAGAGTTCCCAAGGTGGCAGCTTACCTGAAGGGTGTGATCAATCTTCGTGGTGAGGTAATTCCGGTTATGAATCTCCGCCTGAAAATGGGACTTCCCGAGCAGGAGGCAACGAAAGCATCCAGAATTATTATTTTAAAGCTGGAACAGCACGGAACGATTGGCTTTATCGTGGATGAAGTGCGCGAGGTTGTTACATTGTACACAGATCAGATTGACAAGGTTACTTATGATGCCAATGATGATAAAACGAACTTCGTTTTCGGTATTGGCAAGTATGAGAATGAACTGATATCACTGCTTGATACGAATGTGGTAGCAGCAGAACGATAAACAAAATGAGACATAATAGGAGGGGCCATGAAGGACCTTAGTATGGAGCAAATAACACAGCAGTATTATGATGTGTTAAAGGAAATAGGTAATATTGGTGCCGGAAATGCAACAACTGCACTGGCACAGCTGATTAACTGTAAGGTAGATATGAAGGTTCCGCAGGTACGTCTTCTGAACTTTAATGAACTTGGTGCGCTGCTTGGTGGTGAAGAAGCTATTCTGGTGAGCATTTATCTTCAGGTAGAAGGTGATGTGGAAGGAAGCATGATGTTCGTTCTTTCGGAGGAATCGGCACTGCACCTTGTGAATAAACTGATGAGCGGAATGCTTGGAGTTCCGGAGAAGCCGATTGAGGAATGCCATTTTGGTGAGATGGAATGTTCTGCAATGAAAGAAGTGGGAAATATTATCACAGGTGCTTATCTGAATGCCTTATCTTCCTTAACCAATATGAAAATCTTTCCTTCGGTACCACAGCTTGGGATTGATATGGCGGGAGCCATAATGAGCGTTCCAGCAACAGAATTCGGGGTGATAGGAGATAAAATTCTGCTGATTCAGACACAGTTTTCAGATGATATCGAACTGGATGGTTATTTTATACTGATTCCGGATGTGGAATCATATGATAGAATTCTTTCTGCATTGGGAGTTATGTAAAATGAGTGAAATAATTAAGGTTGGTATGGCTGACTGGAAGGTCTGTTCCGGCCAGGACGGGGTAACCACACTGGGGTTGGGCTCCTGTGTGGGAATCGCAATCCGTGATCCGGGGACAGGCATTGGAGGACTTGCCCATATCATGCTTCCGGACAGTACGGAGATCCGGAACAATGAAAACAGATTTAAGTTTGCCGATACCGGAATTACCGATATGGTAGCGGAGATGGTAAAACGTGGAGCAGTACGCAGCCACATGGTTGCAAAGATTGCGGGCGGTGCACAGTTGTTTGCTTACGGAAATGCCAAAAGTGACATGATCCGTGTGGGAGAGCGTAATGTAATTGCAAGTAAAAAGAAGCTTGAAGAATTGAAAATACCGCTTATTGCCGAAGATACCGGGGATACCTATGGACGAACGGTATCTTTTATCCGGCAACAGGTGTATTCACAATTCGGGCAGTAGGTAAACCGGAGAAGAATATATGAGAAAATTAAAACTTCTGGCTCCTTTTCTGATGCTGCTTTCCGGATTGATAGCCAGCACGATGATGTTTTATTATCACTATGAGAAAAAGCAGCTCCTGCTGATCCTGATACTGGTGATGCTGTTCTTTTATCTGACAGGAGCCTTTATCCAGAAAAAGGTTAACCAGTTTATACAGAAACAGGAAGAGGAAGAAGCTGCCAGAAAGGCACAAGAGGGAGAAGTGATTGAAAAGGAAGCTGTGGAAGAAGACGGCACAGTGGAAAAGGAAGAAACACATTCTGATTCCAAACAGGATACAGAATAAAATAAAATGCATTGGAGGAGGCTATGGACGAAGCATATAAGGATAAGCTTTGGAGCGAATATGCAACAACAAAATCGTCGGAAGTCAGAGAACAACTGATTCTTGAGTATGCACCTCTTGTAAAGCTGGTTGCAGGCCGCTTAAGTATGTATCTTGGCTATAATGTGGAGTATGATGATCTGGTAAGTTATGGTATTTTTGGTCTGATTGATGCCATTGATAAGTTTGACAGCATGAAGGAAGTAAAGTTTGAAACCTATGCAAGTCTTCGCATCCGGGGCTCTATTCTGGATCAGATCCGCAAGATGGACTGGATTCCGAGAACGATCCGGCAGAAGCAGAAGAAGATTGATGCGGCAATGAAGGAAATTGAAACCGTAACCGGAAGAACTGCTACAGATGAGGAGATTGCACAGAAACTGGAAATCAGCACAGAGGATTTTGCCGACTGGCAGTCACAAATGAAGATTACAGGGGTTGTATCTTTAAATGAATTCATGGAGTCCGGAAGTGAAATCCCGGCAGAGCAGCATAAAGCAGAACCGGTTTGAGGAACCGGAGGAAGTGATTGAAAAGGGAGAGCTCAGGGAGGTATTGGGGCAGGCACTGGAATTGCTGACAGAAAAAAAGAGAGAAAAAGGTTATACTTTTTGTATTATTATGAAGATCTGACACTTAAAGAAATCAGTAATGTTCTGGAAGTTTCTGAGTCAAGGGTTTCCCAGTTACATACGCGTGCATTGCAGAAGATGAAAGCGAAAATGGGAAGTTATATGGGGGTATTTAAAGCGTGAGAAACGGGTATTTTCAGATTGGGTGTACAGGGAGTGGTACAGTTATTAAGCTCGTTAAGCCTGTAGATGGCGGCAACGAGGTAACTGCAAAGGAAATTGCAGATTATTTGTCCGGGCATGGCGTTTTGTATGATGCCGGGCTTTTGACCAAAGGAATTCAGGATGCGGCAGCTGCTGCAAAAAATGAATTCCTGTTTTTGGTAAATAAGGATTTAATTCCGGAAATTCGTGAGAGCTACAGCCTTACTGTCGGACAGGACAAAATGACAGCGAGTGTCCGGCTGTATCCACCTTCCATGAAGGGGGAGCGTATGACGGCACAGGAGCTCCTCGTGGATTTGAAGGTAAAAGGAATTGCATTCGGAATTAAGGAAAAGGAAATAGCTGAGTTCTTTGCGAATCCTGTTTATTGCACGGATTTCATTGTTGCAATGGGAATTCCGGCAAGAAACGGGTCTGATGCGGAGATTAAGTATTTCTTTAATACCGATCTCCATGCAAAAGCCGACCTTAAGTGAGGACGGAAGTGTGGATTTCTTTCATCTGAATACCATCTGCCATTGTAAGAAGGGTGAGGTGCTTGCCAGACTTTATCCGGAGGATCCGGGAGATAACGGCACAACTGTTTATGGAGAGACCATTAAACCAAGAGAAGTAAAACGCAGGCGTCTGGAATTCGGACGTAACATTACTTTGTCTCCGGACCGGCTGCAGATTACTTCGGATGTGGATGGGCATGTAACGCTGGTAGAAAACAAGGTATTTGTTTCCAATGTCCTGGAGGTGGAAAATGTGGATACTTCTACCGGAAATATTGAATATGAAGGCAGTGTTCAGGTAAACGGCAATGTTTTAACCAATTTTTCCGTTAAAGCCAGGGGTAATGTAGAGGTCCGTGGTGTTGTGGAAGGTGCGGCCGTTGAGGCAGGCGGAGATATTATTATTGCCCGAGGTATGAATGGCATGGGAAGAGGTACGCTTGCTGCGAATGGCAACGTGGTAGCCAAGTTCCTGGAGAATGCAACCGTAAGTGCAAAGGGATATGTTTCGACAGAATCCATTCTGCACAGCCGGGTTCTGGCAGGAACGGAAATTAATGTTACAGGACGCAGGGGATTTATTACCGGAGGAAGGGTGAGTGCAACCAATGCAATCCGTGTGAAAACGTTAGGATCCCCGATGGGCGCAGATACCATTGTAGAGGTTGGTGCGGATCCTTCTGTGAAATTGAGAATACAGGAATTACAGAAATTAGTTGTTGAACATAAAAAAGCAATCGAAATCAGTCACCCGGTGCTGACTGCGAATGTGCAGAAACTTCAGCAGGGAGTGAAATTAAAGCCGGATCAGATGAAATATTTTCAGGAAATGCTGCAGGAGGAAAAACGCAGAAAACAGGAAATGGAGAGCTATATTCAGGAGATAGAGAGTCTTCAGGTAATTTTGGATGAAAGCTCCAATGCAAAAGTGGAAGTGAGCGGTGAGGTTTTTGCTGGAACGAAGATCTGTATCGGTGATGTCTCCATGGTTGTAAAGAACTCCATGAAGTTCTGTAAATTTGTGAAGCAGCAGGGTGATGTGAAGATGACAGCTTTATAGGAAATCGGATCGAGGTGACAGCTATGACAATCAGTCGTGTGGAACTCCAGGGACAGGTAACACGTGCCCAGGACTTTACCAATATCAAACAGAATGAAGATCACAAGGGAATGATTGACCAGTCGAATTTTCAAAGTCAGACGCAGCAGAAGGTTGAGCACAGGATGCATCAGGTCAACAAAAGTGATCAGGCCGAAAACCGGCAGAAGAAATTTGATGCCAAGGAGCAGGGAAACGGAACTTATGCCGGGGACGGCGGACAACACCGGAGGCATCCTGATGAAGAGAAAGACGGCAAAGTTTTTGTGAAAGGACAGGGCGGCTTTGATATTCGGGTATAGCAGCTTTGAGGAAAAAGAAATGTCAGTATTGGAAATTGTATTACTTATCATGGGAATTGTGATTTTTATCGGAAGCTTTCTGATTCCAGAAAGAAAAACCCGCTCCGGAAAAGAAGAGGCGGTTATTGATGAAAAGAAAATTCATGATCTTGTAGCAAAAGAAGTAGAGGAAGCACAGGGGAAGATTACCGACATTGTGGACGAAACCATTACGTATGCCATGGAAAAAGACGGAACGCAGCATGGATCGTCTGACCAATGAAAAGATGATGGCAGTCAATGAGTATTCGGATACGGTGCTTAGTGAGATTAATAAGAATCATCAGGAAGTGGTATTTTTATATGACATGCTGAATGACAAACATGAGAATCTGAAAAATACCGTGACAGAAGTGGAGAAGACTGCCAAGGAAGTTCGTCAGACGGTGAAAGATGCAGAAATCAACGTTAGAGAACTAACTGCACGGGAAGGATCTCCGGAACCGGTATCTGTGGAAGTACAGACTGCGCAGCAGGAAGCAGCACAGCAGCCGGAGTTTGAGCTGTTTGGGGCGTCCGGTGCGTTTGCGCCGGAAAAGGTTACCGTGGCAGAACCCCCGAAAACGCCAAAGAAGAGTGCAGCAACAGCAAAAGCAAGAACGCAGGCGGTACTGGAAACAGACCGGGAGAGCACTTCAAAGGGGCAGGAGACTGCAGGAAAAGGTATGGCGGAGGAAACAACGGAAAAGGCAGCAGCGAAGCCTGCGGCCAGGAAGCGTACCACAAAGCCTAAGACAGAGGTCGAAGTGCCTGATGTTGCCGTTTCTCTGGACAAGGCAGGAAAGAGCGGTGCCAGAAACAGCAATGAGAAGATTCTCGAGCTTCATAAGGCAGGAAAATCCAATATGGCAATTGCCAAGGAATTGGGGCTTGGTATTGGAGAAGTAAAGCTCGTAATTGATTTGTTTGAAGGGATGTAACAGAGCACCATGAACTTGAAATATTATTTAAGAGGACTGGGAGTCGGCATTGTTGTCACTTCCCTGATTCTCGGAATCGGACTTGGCAGCCGGACGGAAACATTAAGTAATGAAGAAATTAAAGAACGGGCAAGAGCGCTTGGCATGGTAGAGGAACCTGTTACTGTGGCAGAGGCAGCTGCACAGCAGGAGCAGGAGACGCAGGAGGCGGAAGCTAATGCAGATCAGGAGCCTGAGAATGATGCAGAACTGGCAGCAGGCGCGGAACCGGAAGCCAGTGCAACACCGGAAGTAAGCAGTGAACCGACCATGAGTGCCAGTGCGGAACCGGAAACAAGTGCAGAACCGGCTGTGGATGCGGCAGAACCGACGCCGGATGTAGAACCAACAGCCAGTGCGTCGCCGGAAGCCGGTGCATTACCGGAGGCAAGCGCAGTGCCGGAAGCCGGAAGCGAAACGGCAGCGGAAACGAAGGAGATCGTGGATATTACGCTAAATCCCGGCGAAGGCTCTTACACTATCAGCAGTAAGTTAGAACAGTCGGGTCTCATTGATGATGCGGCGGAATATGATGCCTATCTTTGTGACAACGGGTATCACACGAAGCTCCGTGCCGGAGTCCATAAGATCCCGATGGGATCCACCAGGGAAGAAATTGCAAAGCTGTTGTGCCAGTAGGTACAGCGGCTTTTTACTTTATAAGGAATTCTCTGTTTTAAGAGAAATTCCGGCTTGCAATCTGATGTGAGATATGATAAAATATCAGCGTTGCGATTGTGAGAAGCTTCGCAGAAGAAACTATTAATCACGTATATTTTTTTGCTGAATGGTGCCTCATGCTCGGAGGTTTGCAGCGTACGAAAGTATGAAAATATACGGAAGTCTAACCAGATGGAGGTAGAAAAAATGAGCGTTATTTTCTATGAAACAGTTACTGGAAGCAGGTGTTCATTTCGGACATCAGACAAGAAGATGGAACCCTAAGATGGCTCCTTACATCTTCACTGAAAGAAATGGTATTCACATCATCGACTTACAGAAGTCTGTAGGTAAAGTAGATGAAGCATACAGAGCAGTATTTGAAATTGCGGCACAGGGCGGAACCATTCTTTTCGTTGGTACCAAGAAGCAGGCACAGGATGCTGTTAAGACAGAAGCTGAGCGTTGCGGAATGTACTATGTAAATGAGAGATGGTTAGGTGGTATGCTTACCAACTTCAAGACCATCCAGTCCAGAATCGAGAGATTAAAGGCAATTGAAACCATGGCCGAGGACGGAACCTTTGATGTTCTTCCTAAGAAGGAAGTTATTGCATTAAAGAAGGAATGGGAAAAGCTTGAGAAGAACCTTGGCGGTATCAAGAACATGACCAGAATTCCGGATGCAATCTTCGTAGTAGATCCTAAGAAGGAAAGAATCTGTGTACAGGAAGCTCATTCCCTTGGAATTACCTTAATCGGTATCGGCGATACCAACTGTGATCCGGAAGAACTGGATTACATCATTCCTGGTAATGATGATGCAATCAGAGCCGTTAAGCTGATCGTTTCCAAGATGGCTGATGCAGTTATCGAAGCAAACCAGGGTGAGGAATCTCTTACCGCAGCAGATGCAAACGCTGATGCAGAAGTAGAAGCTACCGATGTAGAAGAAGTAGCAGCAGACGCTGAATAATTTATTTCAGGGAAAGGACAGGTATATACACATGGCA
This sequence comes from Lachnospiraceae bacterium, assembly GCA_021628825.1. Lineage (GTDB taxonomy): Bacteria > Bacillota > Clostridia > Lachnospirales > Lachnospiraceae > Suilimivivens. The sequence goes on from JAJXRY010000001.1 coordinate 60,209, forward strand.
AATATTACAGCAGCAATGGTAAAAGAGTTAAGAGAAATTACCGGAGCAGGTATGATGGATTGTAAGAAAGCACTTGGCGAAACCAATGGAGATATGGATGCAGCCGTTGAGTACCTTCGTAAGAATGGTCAGGCAAAGGCTGAAAAGAAAGCTGGCAGAATTGCAGCAGAAGGTCTTTGCAAGGTTGTACTTAAGGATGACAAGACAGCAGCAGTTGTAGAAGTAAACTCCGAAACAGACTTCGTTGCTAAGAACGAAGTATTCCAGAGCTTTGTTGCAGCAGTTGCAGATCAGGCAGTAGAATCTTCCGCAGCAGACATGGATGCATTCATGGCTGAAAAGTGGAATCAGGATAACTCCATTACCGTTAAGGAAGCATTAGTTGCACAGATCGCTAAGATCGGTGAGAACCTCAACATCAGAAGATTTGAGAAGGTTGTTGCTGACAACGGATGTGTAGTTTCCTATACACATGGCGGCGGACGTATCGGCGTTATCGTAGAAGCTGAAACCGACGTTGTAAACGATGCAGTGAAGGAAGCTATGACAAATGTTGCAATGCAGATTGCAGCGCTTTCTCCTAAGTATGTATCTACGGATGATGTATCCGAAGAATATAAGGCTCATGAGAAAGAAATCCTCATGGCACAGATTGCAAACGATCCTAAGATGGCAGGCAAGCCGGAGAAGGTAATCGAAGGCGCTGTTGTCGGACGTCTGAACAAGGAATTAAAGGAAGTATGTCTGTTAGAGCAGCCCTATGTTAAGGCAGAGGACGGCAAGCAGACAGTAGCTCAGTACGTTGCACAGGTTGCTAAGGAAAACGGTGCAAAGCTTTCTGTTAAGAAGTTCGTTCGTTTCGAAACCGGTGAAGGTCTTGAGAAGAAGGTTGATGACTTCGCAGCAGAAGTTGCAGCACAGGCTGGTTTATAAGCAGCATAAAATGATTCGAAGCAGTTATATCTGCATTTGTGCATAAGATAAAAGAGTAAAGGACCGATTTTGCAGAGATGACAAATCGGTCCTTGTTGTTGTCATACATATGAGAAAAGGATCCAGTGGATCATTTTTGAGTTTTGAGAGGAGAAAGAATGTACCACGTATCAACCCTAACCATTCTGGCGATTATTTTTACCATGTTTGTTTCGATCGGAGGACCTGTTTTTCTGTGTTTTCTGGTCGTGAAGAAGTTTCATGCCAAGCTCTATCCGGCCGTGATCGGTGCAGCAGCATTTGCGTTTTTCGTGCTGGTGCTGGAATCCGTGATGCATAGAGCGGTTCTTGGCGTGACCGGAGATGTGATTACCGGAAATATCTGGCTGTATGGCCTGTATGGCGGACTTGCCGCAGGACTTTTTGAGGAGACCGGACGTTACCTTGCCATGCGGCTTTATATGAAGAAGTCCCTGACGAAAGAAAATTCCCTGATGTATGGTGTCGGACATGGCGGAATCGAAGCAGTCATGCTCGTAGGAATATCTTATATCAGCAACCTGATGGTGGCATTGATGATTAATGGAAATGATTTTGAGAGTCTCTTTGCCGGACTGGATGATGCCACAACCGCAGTGACGATTGATCGGTTGTCTGCACTCTGGACACTTCCGTCCTATCAGTTCTTCTTTGCCGGTGTGGAACGGATTTCTGCCATGATGCTGCAGATTGCACTTTCCTATCTGGTATACCGTGCCGTGAAGGAAAAGCAGATGAAGTTTTACGGAATTGCCGTTGGAATTCACTTTGCGGTGGATGCGTTTACCGTGATTTTATCCGGATATCTGGGAAGCAGCTTTGTAGGACTTCTTGTTCTGGAGGGCGTATTGCTTGCTGCTGTAATCCTGATCTGCATGAAGGTAAGTAAGCTGTACCGTGCAGAACCGGAAACCGTACAGGCAGACCGGAGAGCAACAGCTCCGGTGATGACAGAAAGAGAAAAACAGACGGCTCCGGTAAAGAAAAATACCGGAATCGCTCAGGCGGCAAACGCTGTAAAGAGAATGTCCGAAGAAACAGAAACAACGGAAGAAACAGCCGAAGAAACAGCAGGAGACATGGAAACAACCACGGAGAACGAAACCGAAGAGGGAGAATAATACGATGAATCAGACAACAGCACCAATGACAGAGCCGCAGGTAAAGTACATTACAAAACTGGCGAGGAAACAGATGTCCCGGATTGGGTTTGTATATTTTGCCGGTACGATTCTTTTGGTTGCACTGGAGCTGTCTTTGTCGATGCTTTTTCTATTTGGAAACCCGGACGGAGACTATGACAGCAGTATTTTGATTTTCTTTAATCTGATTTTTAAGGTTTATATTGGGCTATCCGCTGATGCTGTGCCTGATTCATTTAGTGAAAAAGGGAAAGCCCATTCCGCAGAAAAATGAAGGCAGGAAGTGTTTTTTTATTGCTTTTTTTATGGCTTATGCCATGGCAATGATTACGAATATCATCGGACTTCTTCTTACATCAATTATCAATGCGTTTCAGAGTGGAGTCGATACAACCAATCTGCAGGATACCCTGCTTGCACTTCCTTCGGTATGGCTCGTCCTGTTTGTCTGTGTCGGGGCGCCGATCTTTGAAGAACTGATTTTCCGGAAGGCACTGGTAGACCGTGCCATTTATTGTGGAGAGGGCATTGCCATTGCCATGTCCGGAGTGATGTTCGGACTGTTCCACGGAAATTTGAATCAGTTTGTCTATGCGGCAGCACTGGGGGCGTTCTTTGCTTTTATTTATGTACGTACCGGAAAAATCAGGTATACCATGATTTTGCATGCAATGGTAAACAGTATGGGAACCATTGGTACATTGCTGCTGAAGTTGCTTTCAGAAGGAACGGACGGGTATCTTCAGGGAACGGAGGTGCTTACTTTGGTCAGCTCCCCGGATCTGTATGGGCTGCTTAGGGATCCCTTAAGTGGTGCAATGTATCTTGGAGGTGCCATTGGACTGTGTATCTGGCTCCTTGCAATAGCAGCCTTTGTCATTACAGGAATCATTCTGTGGATTATAAAGGGAAAGAGGCTGTTTCTGCTTCCATCCAGAGAGCTTTCCGTACCGAAAGGAAAACGTTTTTCGACAGCTTTCCTCAATCCCGGTATGATTTGCTTCAGCATGGTGTGGATTTTGCTAATAGGCAGTTCCCTTTTTGGGCTGAAATTTTTATATAATTATAAGAAGGCTCTTGTAACGGCTACTTTCTTTTGGAGGCATAATTATGGATAAGGGGAATGAGAGAATTACAATTGGGGTTTTAGTCGGGGGTATCATGGATTATTTCACGATCGAGATCTGCCGTGGTGTGGCACAGATGGCAAGAACCTTTGATGTGGATGTAGTGGTGCTTCCGGGGAAATATCTGAACCGTGATCTGAGCGGTAATAAGGAATTAACCTATGAATATCAGTTTAATACTCTCTTTCAATATGCGAAGATCCCACAGATTCAGGGAATTATTGTGACAGAAGGAAGCATTGGCTGTTTTGCCAATGAAGAGATTATGAGGGAGATGTTAAGCCAGTATGAGGGAATTCCGAGTGTCCTTATTGCTTCCCGCCAGGAAGGCTACACGACCGTGAATTTTTGATAACCGGATCGGAATCCGTGAAGGTATGCGTTACCTGATCGAACAGGTAAATTGTAAAAAAATCGGAATGCTGGGAGGACCGCTATGCAATTCAGATGCCAGAGAGAGGAAAGAGGTTTACGAACAGGTCCTGGCAGAATATGGACTTCCCTTTGAAAAAAAGCAGTATGTGGGCGGAAGTTATGAGCGCGGGTGCTATCAGGAGGCAGGGCGGCTCCTTGATGACAATCCGGATCTGGATGCCATTCTCTGTGTGAATGATGATACAGCATTGGGATTATATGAAGAAATGAAACGGAGAGGTCTTGTGCCGGGACGTGATATTTCAGTGCTTGGCTTTGATGATACCAGACTTGCGGCACGTGCAACGCCACCGCTGTCTTCGGTGAAGGCAGATCCCATGGAGCTTGGAAATGTAGCATTGAAGATGTTGCTTAACAAAATTGAAGGGCGCAGTGTCTGCAATATGGAGCTCCCGACACATTTTGTGCGGAGAGGCTCGATTGCCCAGGGCAGGCAGGAAATTGTGACGGAAGAAGCAGGAAAGGCCAGTGAGCTGGTCGATGCTTATTTCGGTGACATCTATTACCGTTACCGCGATGGGGAACAGGCGGATGTCATTTACCGGTTAAAGGACAGCTTTATCCGTCTGGTGGATCTGCTTGAAGAGGCTGCCGAAGGTGAGGAGCTGTTAAGTAATCAGGCGTTCCGTATTGAAATGGCCGTAGATGAATACATCGCATCCGGAGCAATCACTTATGCGGATATGGGTGTGCTGATTCCGAACTTCCAGAAGATTTTCCATGACGTCGAAAGCAGTGTTTCTAATATTGAGAAGAGATGTGAATTAAAACAGCTTTTTGCAAATATTTATTGTAAGATGCTTCAGGCGATGGATAACCGCTGGGGTGAGGATATGGAGTATAAGATCAGGGAAGATCACCAGACGAAGCTCTTTGTACGCGAGACCCTTCTTTTTGAAAAGGGAAATGATTTAAGCTATGCAATGATGATTGGCCGCCTGCAATGGCTTGGGGTCCAAAATGCCATGGTATATATCTTTCCGGAGATTATTTCCCATCTGGCAAGAGAAAGCTTTGTGATTCCGGATTATCTTTACCTGAAAGCCTATTTGAAGGATGGAGTGGCCATTTCGATTCCGAAGCTCCGCCAGAAGGTCAGCAGGAATATGCTGTTCCGGAACAATGTGGTGGATCCGGACCGCCGTTTCTTTGAGGTGATGCTCCCGCTTTACAGTAATGAGAATCTGTATGGCGTGGTGCTCATGGACCTGACGAAAAAGGTATTTGAAAATGGAGAGTTTCTGGTAAAATCAGTTAAGCTCGGCAGCAAAGATGATTGATCTGCTGAAAACCAATGAGAAGGTACAGCAGAAGCTGGAGGAAAGCCTTGCTGTCTTAAAGGAAAAATAATATTGCGCTAGATAACCTGTCAAGGATAGATGCCATGACCGGAATCCTGAACCGGAGAGGCTTCATGGATGCGGCACAGAAGATGATTAATGAGAAAAAGGGCACGGTCTATGTGATTTATGTAGACATGAATAACTTAAAGATCATCAATGACCGTTACGGCCAAGAAGAGGGGGATTACTCCTTAAAGCTGATCGCGGATGTTTTATGGAAAACCGTAGAGGGAAGAGGAATTGCCGGACGAATTGGTGGTGATGAATTCGCCTGTGCCCTCATTTATGAAAAAAAGAGGATGAGGGAGAATCTGTTTTTACAGGAAATCTATCATCAGTTTTATCTGCATAACCAGAGCAGCGACAAGCCATATAATGTAACGGTATCAGCGGGAGCCTGCAAGGTCGATGAGGAAAGCGGACTGACGCTGCAGCATGCACTGACACAGGCAGATGAACGTCTGTACCGTGTGAAGATGCTGCGGTCCAAAGATGTTGCCAAAGAGTAACGACATGTGATACAATCAAACAGGATTCTGAATCGTTAGCAGGATATGATGTCAGATGGAAAGGTCATGACAATATGAAGAAGGAAATCAATCGTTCGCAGCGTGTGAAACGGTTGAAAAAATTGATTTTGGGAGCCGTTGCCCTTGCAATTCTGATTCCGCTCCTTGCCTGTATCGTACTTTCCGTGCGGGTATTTCAGTTGAAAAAACAGGTTGCAGCTTTAAAGGAACAGATCCCTGTGGAAACTGCAGAAGCCGAAGAGGAAGAGGACTCCGGCGTCTATGAGATGACAAAGGTCGAAGAGGCTGTGCGGAATACGGAAACGGATGCAGAGGAAGCAGAGCCTGTGAAAACGGATCCGGCCAAGGGCAGTGAGAGGCAGGTATATCTTACCTTTGATGATGGCCCGAGCAGTAATACGGATCAGATTCTGGACATTTTAAAAGAATATGACGTGAAGGCCACGTTCTTTGTTGTGGGAAAGACGGATGAACGGTCTGTGAAGGCTTATCAGCGGATCGTAGATGAGGGGCATACCTTAGCGATGCATTCCTACAGTCATAAATATGATGAAATCTATGAATCCAAGGAGGCTTTTGCCAAGGATCTGAACTCTTTGCAGGAGTATCTGTACGAAACAACGGGAGTATGGCCGCGTATCTACCGTTTCCCGGGAGGAAGCTCGAATACGGTGAGCAAGGTCGATATGCAGGAGCTGATTGAATATCTGACCGATATCGGAATTACTTATTTTGACTGGAATGTGGCATCGGGGGATGCCGTGTCAAGGACACTTCCGGCAGAGACGATTGTGAGTAACTGTCTTTCCGGGATCGAGAAGCAGAAGGAGAGTGTGATCCTGATGCACGATGCTTCCAATAAGGGAACGACCGTGGAAGCGCTTCCCCGGATTATTGAGGCTATTCAGGAACGGGGAGATACCGGGATTTTACCAATTACGGATGAAACAGTGCCCGTACAGCATATTGCGGCGCCTGAAAAAAATAATAACGAAAGCGAATGGAGGATTTGAAAATGGGTTTTTTTCTCAGATTTAAAGGAAGATTTATCACAGGCAGTAAATGAACTGATTCCGGAGGACGGAGCTGAGGCAAAAGAAGCAGAAGCGGAAAACACGTCCGGTGTGGAAGTACAGGAGGAAGAAAAGGAACCTCAGACCGTCAATAACTTCCATGCAGATTTAAGTGCAATGCTGGATCATGTGGATGACACAGAGCCGGAAGAAGAGGAAGACGAAGGGGTTTATGTAGCGCCTGTTGTTCCTGAGAAACCCGGTTTTTGAACAGCGCACCGCCAACAGAGTAGCGAATGATGAAGTTTCTGTTATTATGGATAGCATGATTATCAATGGTAATATCGCAACGGAAGGAGCCCTTGATATCCGCGGAAGCATCGTAGGAGATGTGGAAGCGTTAGGAAAGCTTAACATTACAGGAACGATCCAGGGAAATTCCCGTGCGATCGAAGTGTTTGCAGAGGGAGCGAAGATCACCGGTGAGATCCGTAGTGACGGAGCAATCAAGGTAGGACAGAGTTCTGTCATCATTGGTGATATTTATGCAACAAGTGCCGTAATTGCCGGAGCCATCAAGGGTGACATTGATGTCAAGGGGCCGGTTATTCTGGACGCATCCGCAATCGTTATGGGTAACATCAAATCCAAATCCGTACAGATCAATAACGGTGCGGTCATCGAAGGTATGTGTTCCCAGTGCTATGCAGAGGTGAACCCGACCTCCTTCTTTGAAGAATTGAAAAAGATGTAACTAATTAAAGAAAATATAGAAATCGAGGACATGGTATGCAGCGTATTTTATTGAAATTAAGTGGAGAAGCGCTTGCCGGAGACAAGAAGACCGGCTTTCACGAGGCCACCGTAAGAGAAGTTGCTTTACAGGTAAAGCAGCTGGTAGATCAGGGAATCCAAGTTGGAATCGTGACAGGAGGCGGTAACTTCTGGCGTGGAAGAACCAGCGAGAACATTGACCGTACCAAGGCCGATCAGATTGGGATGCTGGCAACGGTAATGAACTGTATTTATGTATCGGAAATCTTCCGCAGCGTTGGAATGAAGACTGCTATTTTAACACCGTTTGAGTGTGGTTCCTTCACGAAGCTGTTCTCCAAGGACAGAGCCAACAAGTATTTTGAGCATGGCATGGTCGTATTCTTTGCAGGAGGAACCGGACATCCGTATTTCTCGACGGATACCGGAGTCGTTCTCCGTGCGATCGAAGTGGATGCCGAAGTGATCCTGCTTGCGAAATCCATCGATGGCGTATATGACAGCGATCCGAAGCAGAATCCGGATGCGAAGAAGTATGATGAAGTCACAATCGATGAAGTGATTGAGAAGAATCTGCAGGTTGTCGATATGACCGCATCGATTCTGGCAAGAGACAGCAAGATGCCGATGTGGGTATTCGGCTTAAATGAAGAAAACAGCATTGTAAATACCATGAGTGGTAAATTTAATGGAACGAAGGTTCTGGTATAAGGGAGGCTATTATGGACGAGAGAATTCAGGTATATGATGATAAAATGAAGAAGACACTGGAGCATCTGGCAGCAGACTATCAGGGAATCCGTGCAGGACGTGCCAATCCCCATGTGTTAGATAAGCTTCGTGTGGATTATTACGGAACACCGACCCCGATCCAACAGGTTGGTAATATCACGGTTCCGGAAGCAAGAATGATCCAGATTGCACCGTGGGAAAAATCCCTGATTAAGGATATTGAGAAAGCAATTCTTTCTTCCGATATCGGAATTACACCCTCCAATGACGGTGTGGTCATCCGACTGGTATTCCCGGAGCTTACCGAGGAGCGTCGTAAGGATCTGGTTAAGGAAGTAAAGAAGAAAGCCGAAGAATGTAAGGTTGCAGTCCGCAACATCCGCCGTGACGGTAACGATGCATTCAAGAAGCTTGCAAAAGCAGAAATTTCCGAGGACGAGATCAAGGAACTGGAAGAGAATCTTCAGAAGATTACCGACAAGTACATCAAGGAAGTGGATGCAATGACGGAAGAGAAGTCAAAGGAAATTTTAACCGTTTAGTACAACCGTTCAAAATAAAGGGGGCAGGCGATTTATCGTGTCGCTCCCTTTTTGAATAGTCACAATATGATAAGGAGAGAGGATATGTCAGATTTACAGGATTTGAAGATGCCGCAGCATGTTGCAATCATACTGGACGGAAATGGACGCTGGGCGAAGAAAAAGGGAATGCCCCGTAATTACGGTCATGTGCAGGGAGCTAAGAATGTGGAGCTTATCTGTGAGGCTGCTTATAAAATGGGAATTCAGTATCTGACCGTGTATGCATTCAGCACCGAAAACTGGAACCGCCCGAAGGATGAGGTGGAAGCGCTGATGAAGCTTCTGCGGAATTATATGAAGACCTGCCTGACAACCGCGAAAAAGAACCGGATGTGTGTCCGCGTAATCGGAGATAAAACGGGGCTTGATGACGATATCCGTAACCGGATTGCAGAGCTGGAAGAGGCAACGAAGGACAATGACGGACTTCATTTTCAGATTGCACTCAACTATGGCGGCAGGGATGAAATTGTACGTGCCGTAAAGAAGACCTGTGAAAAGGTGCAGGCAGGAGAACTTAAAATCGATGACATTACCCAGGAGGTCTTTGGAGAAATGCTCGATACGCATGGACTGCCGGAGCCGGATCTGCTGATCCGTACCTGCAATGAGCAGCGGATTTCCAATTTCCTGTTGTGGCAGCTTGCTTATACGGAATTTTATTTTACGGAAGTGCCATGGCCTGATTTTTCAAAGGAAGAGCTTATCAGGGCTGTGGAAGCATACAATCACAGAGACCGCAGATTCGGACTCGTAAAGGAGGAGTAGGCATGTTTCGAACCAGAGTGATCAGCTCCGTTGTATTGGTAATTCTTGCCCTGGTAACCATACTGGGAGGAGGATATCTTCTTGCGGCAACATTATTATTCTTAGCCCTTGTTGCTTACCGGGAATTGATGAAGGCCTGTAAGCTGAGTGGGGGAAGGAAAGAAGCTTTCGGCACTCGAAGTCAATGGTTACATAGGAATCCTTGCCTATTATCTGGTGATGGTATTTGTACCGGACCGGATTTACCTGTTTCTGGCGGTGGTATTAATTCTTATTGGATTTATGTTTATTTATGTATTTTTCGTTCCCAAAAATACCATTCTGATCAGATTATGAGTGCTTTTTTTCTGTGTAGCCTATGCGCCGGTGATGCTGTCCTTTATTTATCTTGTGAGAGCGCTTCCCTATGGCGTCTATACGGTATGGATGATTCTTCATCAGCTCCTGGATCTGTGATACCTGTGCGTATCTTACCGGAATCTGTATCGGTAAGCATAAGCTGGCACCGGTATTGAGTCCGAAGAAATCCATTGAAGGAGCAATCGGAGGAATCCTGGGTTCTGCCATTGTTGGCGCATTATATGGATATTTCGTTGTGGAAAGTGTGGTTGTGGAACAGAATGTTACATGGGTATTTGTGGTAATCAGTGCGGTCGGAGCAGTGATTTCCCAGGTGGGTGATCTGGCGGCTTCTGCCATTAAGCGCAATCAGGAGATCAAGGATTACGGAAAACTGATCCCCGGACATGGCGGCGTCATGGACCGGTTTGACAGCGTGATTTTCACTGCACCGATGATTTATTTCCTCACTCTGCTTTTGATCAGAGCATAGAACAGGAGGCATGAAATGAAGAAAATTGGTATTCTCGGGTCTACCGGTTCCATTGGAACCCAGACACTTGAGATTGTACGCAGTAATCCTGATCTTCAGGTTGTTGCACTGGCAGCGGGAAGCAATGTAAGCCTGATGGAGCAGCAGGTGCGGGAGTTTCATCCCCTGCTTGCCGTGATGGGCTCTGAGGAAGCTTCTGCAGATCTAAAGAGCCGGATTGCAGATACCGATACGAAGGTGTTAGCCGGAATGGAAGGAATGCTTGAACTTGCGGTGCTTCCGCAGGTGGAGGTTTTAGTAACCGCGATTGTCGGCATGATCGGAATCCGTCCGACGATTGCAGCAATCGAAGCCGGAAAGACCATTGCACTTGCGAATAAAGAAACACTGGTGACGGCAGGACATATCATTATGCCGCTTGCCAAACAAAAGGGAGTATCCATTCTTCCTGTGGACAGCGAGCACAGTGCGATTTTTCAGTCGATGCATGGAGAGAATCGTGAACGGGTAAGTAAGATTCTGCTGACGGCATCGGGTGGACCGTTTCGTGGAAAGAAGACGGAGGAATTACAGGATATTACGGTGGAGGATGCGTTAAAGCACCCGAACTGGTCGATGGGACGGAAGATTACCGTGGACTCTGCCACCCTTGTCAATAAGGGCCTGGAGGTCATGGAGGCGAAATGGCTGTTTGATGTGGAGCCGGACCAGATTCAGGTTGTGGTTCATCCACAGAGCATCATTCATTCCATGGTGGAATATGTGGATGGCGGAATTATGGCACAGCTTGGCATGCCGGATATGAAGCTTCCGATTCAGTATGCGCTCTTTTATCCGGATCGCAGGCCGATGGACGGAAAGCGGGTAGATTTCTTTGCCTTAAAGAGCATTTCCTTTGAGGAGCCGGATGTTAAGACGTTCCGGGGACTGCAGCTTGCGTATGATGCCATTGCGGCAGGCGGCAGCATGCCGACCGTATTTAATGCGGCAAACGAAAAGGCAGTAGGACTGTTCCTTGATAAGAAGATCCGTTTCCTTGCAATCTATGATCTGATTCAGGGAGCGATGGAGCAGCATAAGGTGATTGCCAATCCTACGGTGGATGAGATTCTGGAAGCCGAAGCACAGGCACATGCGTATATTTCCGGGAAATTGTCATAGACTAAAAACAGGATCAGTATTTGGAGGAACTTCATTGATTGTTTCAATTATTTTGTTTATCATTATTTTTTTGTGTGATTGTTGTCGCACATGAATTTGGTCATTTTATTGTAGCCAAAAAGCAATGGAATTCATGTCGTGGAATTCTTTGTGGGAATGGGACCGACATTAGTATCCTTTACAAAAGGAGATACCAAATATTCCATTAAATTACTGCCGCTTGGAGGAGCGTGTGTTTTCGAGGGCGAGGATGGACTGAATACGAAGGAAGGCGAGGTGTCTGAAGGAGCGTTTCCGAATGCACCGGTATGGACACGGTTTGCAACCGTTCTGGCTGGTCCGGTGTTTAACTTCCTGTTAGCGTATCTCCTTGCCGTGATTCTGGTTGCCAATACCGGCGTTCTGCTTCCAACGGTTACGACCGTTCAGGAGGGAAGTAATGCCGAAGCGGCCGGGCTTGAGGTCGGAGACCAGATTGTGAAGATGAATGGAAAAAAAGCATTCATCTCTATCAGCAGGTGCTTTTGAATTCCCAGCTCAATGTGAGGGGGGAACCCTTTGAAATTGTATATGAACGTGATGGTGAGCAGCATACGGTGACGGTGACGCCGACCTTCAATGAGGAAGCAAACCGTTATCTCATGGGGATTTCCACCGGGGAATATCTGAAGTGTAATGCCCTGCAGAATTTTTCAGTATGCGTTTTTATATGATGAATTTTGAGGTGGAGATGACCTTTAAGAGCCTTGGCATGCTGGTGACTGGACAGCTTTCTTTTGAATGATCTTTCGGGACCTGTGGGAATTGTGAAGGTGGTGGATGACACGTATACGGAAGCGAAGGCATACGGGGCTTCTACGGTGATCCTGTCCATGATTGAGCTTGCACTGCTTCTTTCCGTGAACTTGGGCGTGATGAATTTACTCCCTCTTCCGGCACTGGATGGCGGCCGCCTTGTCTTTTTACTTGTGGAGGCTGTCCGCGGAAAGCCGGTTCCACCCGAAAAGGAAGGAATTGTACATTTGGCAGGCATGGCGGTACTGATGATTTTAATGGTTGTCGTGATGTTTAACGATATTTCCAAGTTTTTTTGCATAAAATGATCTACAAAAAAATACAGGGAATTCATTGTATAGAATTGCCAAAGATTCACTTTTGGTAATTTTGTACAATGGATTCTTTTTTATTTGTCGATTATAATGGCACTACATTTCAATTCTGAAAGAAATCATGGGTTCATTTTAGCGGTTCGCTATCATCTCCCAAGAAACCATTTGCTTATGCGTAAAGAAAAGAATACAGGTAATGAGCTCCTATTGTTAGGAAGATAAGAATACACAGGAAGGAACAGAAATTTATGAAATTTTTAACAGGTGCATATTGGGACTGCGGTCAGCAGCTTTGTAATCAGGATTCGATTACGATCCAGCAGGTGATGACAAGCAGGGGAAGGGTACTGATGGCGGTTGTCTGCGACGGCATTGGCGGCCTTTGGAAGGGAGAAGTGGCAAGCGGCTATGTGATTGAGCGCATGGTTGCATGCTTTTACCGGCAGATGGTGGATCTGATCGGAAAAGGGAGAAAAACTTCCTTTCTGGAAAAGAGTCTGATGAGATGCCTATACAGCATCAATGAGGAATTTTGTCAATATCGGAAGGGGAAGGAAGAGCAGCTTGGCACGACAATGTCACTGCTGCTGATCTGGGGACACCGGTATCTCATCTGTCATATCGGGGACAGCCGGATTTATCTTTGCCGTAAGAAAGGTATGGAACTTATGACAACGGATCATAGTGGAGGAGGACACCGGCTGTTGAAATGTATGGGCAGCTTTCCGTTCCAGAAGCCGGACTTTAAAAGCGGCCGGGTGAAGAAAAAACAGGGATTTTTATTGTGTACGGATGGATTTTATCATAAGCAGCGGTGGGGAGAAATGTTCGAGCCGGCTTCCATTTTAGAGGAGGGGCAGATTGAAAGAAGACTTCAGGAAAACGCTGCCTATGTGAAGAAGCAGGGCGAAAGGGATAATCTTTCCGCAATCTATATCAGGACCTGCTGAAAGGGAAAGGAGAGATGCCAATGAGAAAAATCTGGAATAATCAGTATGAGCAGATCCGGAAGCTTGGAGAGGGTGCTTCGGGGCGTGTGATGCTTGCGAGGGATCTGCATTTAAACCGTTTAACAGCGATAAAGGAAATGGAACAGATCCGGGAGATCCGCAGGGAAATGGAGCTGTTAAAGGCCCTGAAGCATCCGGGGCTGCCGGATATTTATGATTATTTTGAGGAAGACGGGCATGGGTTTCTGGTAATGGAATATGTGGAGGGAGTTACGTTAAAGGAGTATCTGGAACAGCATGGCAGACCGGAACTGACACAGGCGATTGTCTGGATGAAGGAGTTGCTGGATATCTTTGTTTATCTTCATGAACAGCATCCGGCAGTAGTATACCGGGATCTGAAGCCAGAAAACCTCATCATTCAGGAGGACGGACATCTGAAACTCATTGATCTGGGTGGTGCCTTTTTCCGGTGTTACAATCAGAGTGAAGAACGGGTGAGCATCGGGACACCCGGTTACAGTGCGCCGGAACAATGGAATGGCATGCAGGCCGATGTGACATGTGATATTTTCAGCTTTGGAGCAGTTGCCCATGAACTCTTAACCGGAGTCAATCCATTAAAGCCGCCCTATGAGAGGCGGTCGGTGCGGCAGTATGACCGAAGGATCCCTGTTTCTTATGAGCAGATGATTGAGAAATGTGTAAGGGAGCATCCGAAGGACCGCTATGCCTCGATGCAGGAGGTACAAAGGGCATTGGAGGACTGCCAGACCACGAATGGAAAATGGAAGTGGAAAGCGATACATCTCTGCCGGTGTCTTGTGGCAGCAGTTCCTTTTCTTGTGGGAGCTTTGCTTGTGATTCTGCCACTCTTAAAGGGAATTCCAAGATCCAGTTTTCCGGATCCGTTCTTACGAAAGCCGCTCCTTTGTCTGGCAATCGGAATACTTCTTTATCTTCTGTTGTTCCGGCCTGGCAAACGGAAAGGAAGCCTGATCCGGCAGGAAAAGGAAGTATGGCTTACCGCCAAAAAGGGAATCGGTCTGTGGAGTCTGGGATTCGGTCTGTTGCTGGGAGGGCTGGTTTTTACTTTGCAGGAGCAGGCGGGGGTATACAACGGTTTTGCCGCCGGTAAAGAGACTTTCTGGGTGGATATGAAGGATGAAAATGACCGGCTGCTTTTAGTGAAAGAAGGAACGGTGCTTCCGGTTGGTGATAAAGTCCGGCTCGAAATCCCCATGGAAAGGATGCCGCGGCAGCAGATGTCTTTGCAGATCATTGCCATTGACGAAAAAGGAGAGGTTTTCGGAAGCCGCATCATCCGGATTAAAGCAGAGGATTAAATTTGCGTTTTTGCTGTATGTGGGGTATGATGTAATAAGCACAAAAGAAAAACAAGCGTCTGCGAAGCAGACATATAAATAAATATAAGATTCAGGAGGATTTCAGATGGCGAATCGTGAACATACAAGAGTAATTCATATCGGAGACCGGGTGATCGGAGGGGGCAATCCCATCCTGATCCAGTCCATGACCAATACCAGAACAGAGGATGTGGAAGCTACCGTGGCACAGATCCTGCGTCTGGAGAAGGCAGGCTGTGAAATCATCCGCTGCACGGTGCCGACGTTAGAGGCAGCGCAGGCAATCAAAGAGATCAAGAAGCAGATCCATATTCCGCTTGTTGCAGATATTCATTTTTGATTATAAGATGGCGATTGCGGCGATTGAAAACGGAGCAGATAAGATCCGGATCAATCCCGGAAACATCGGAGGACGTGAGAAGTTAAGTGCCGTTGTAGCGGTTGCGAAGGAGCATAACATTCCGATCCGTGTTGGTGTAAATTCCGGTTCCTTAGAGCGAGAACTTGTGGAAAAGTATCATGGCGTTACCGCGGAGGGCATCGTGGAGAGTGCCCTTGACAAGGTACATATGATCGAAGAGGAAGGCTATGAAAACATGGTCATCAGTATCAAATCCTCGGATGTGCTGATGTGTGTCAAGGCACATGAAATTCTTTCACAGAAGACCGATTATCCGCTTCATGTAGGAATTACCGAGGCGGGAACGATCATCAGCGGAAACATCAAGTCGGCGATCGGACTGGGACTCATTTTACATCAGGGAATCGGCGATACGATCCGTGTATCCCCTTTACCGGTGATCCGGTTGAGGAGATTAAGTCGGCAAAGATTATTTTGAGAACCCTGGGACTTCGGAAAGGCGGTATTGAAGTTGTTTCCCTGTCCGACCTGTGGAAGAACAAAGATAGATCTTATCGGACTTGCCAACCAGGTGGAAACGATGGTGGCAGAATTCCCCTTGGATATTAAGGTGGCTGTTATGGGCTGTGCCGTAAACGGACCGGGAGAAGCGAAGGAAGCAGACCTTGGTATTGCAGGCGGTATTAACGAAGGACTTCTGATTAAAAAGGGCGAAATCATCCGTAAGGTTCCGGAGGATCAGCTTTTAGCAGTACTTCGCGAAGAACTGGAGCATTGGGAATCGTAGTTTAGAAAGAAGAACGTGTATGGAAAAAGTCATTTTTTTGATGTGTTTCCCAAATTAAATCTGGATAAAAAAAGCAGTGAGCTGTTTGAACAGGTCACCGTATGTAAAGTCTCTGCAACCAAAAGCAGGGACTTTGTTCGCGTGAGCATTGTAAGTGATTATCTGATTCCGAAGGAGACCATTTATAAGGTCGAAAAGGAAATTAAACGGCAGTTTTTTGATAAGCACCCGGTGACGGTTAAGCTATATGAGAACTTTCATCTGTCGGAGCAGTATACGCCGGAGAATCTGATGAGGGAGTATGAGTCCAGCATTCTGCTCGAACTGCGGGAATACAGCCCGGTGGAATACAACATTTTCAAGACGGCAGATATTTCCTATCCGAAGGAGAACCAGATCCTGATTACGGCAGAGGATACGGTTTTAGCAAGAAGTAAGTCGCAGGAGCTTCTGCGGATCTTAGAGAAGATCATTGTGGAGCGGTGTGGCCTTAAGGCAGAGTGCCTGATGGAATATAAAGAGAAGAAAACAGGACGTTATAAGGAAGAGGATGACATCATGATTTCCAGGCAGATCCGGGAGATTACCCTGCGGGCTTTTGGCAAGGATGGAGCAGCTGCAGAGGGATCCGCAGGAGAACCGGAAGCAGGAGGTGCAGGACATGCGGAAGGAGCCGGAGAAGGCTCATCCACAAATGCAGCGGCTTCCGGTAGTACACCAAAGAATCCGGCAGAGCAGGGAAAAGGTACGGTCAGCAAAGGAACCGGAGAGAAGCGTCCGTTCGAGAAGCGCAGCTTTGGAAAGAGGGAGGACCGCGGCGACTTCCGCAGAGCCATTAAGAAATCGGATAATCCGGATGTCATTTACGGACGTGACTTTGAGGATGAGGTGATGCCTATGGAGGACATCATGGGAGAGATGGAGGTCACGGTAAAGGGGAAGATCATCCGTGAGGATTCCCGTGAAATCAAGAACGAACGTACCATTCTCATGTATGACATTACGGATTATACAGATACGATGACCTTTAAGATGTTTGTGCATAACGATCAGGTAGCAGAGGTAAAGGCAGACCTTAGAATGGGCGCATTCGTGAAGCTTAAGGGCATTGCGGCAATTGATGCTTTTGACAAGGAACTGACGATTGGCTCGGTAATCGGAATCAAGAAGATTGCGGACTTTACGACATCCAGAAAGGATTTAAGTGTCCGGAAGAGAGTAGAGCTTCACTGTCATACAAAGATGAGCGATATGGATGGCGTTTCGGAAGCGAAGGACATTGTAAAGCGGGCATATCAATGGGGACATCCGGCGATTGCCATTACGGATCATGGAGTGGTACAGGCCTTCCCGGATGCCAACCATGTCTGGGAGGATCTGTGGAAAGCGGAGAAGGCAAAGCGTAAGGAAGCCGGAGATCCGAATCCGGATAAGCAGGATTTCTTCAAGATTATTTACGGCATGGAAGCCTATCTGGTTGATGATCTGCAGGATCTTGTCGTGAACGAGCAGGGACAGGATTTTACGCATGATTTCGTAGTGTTTGATATTGAGACGACCGGTTTTTTTCACCGGTAAGCAACCGGATTATTGAAATCGGAGCCGTGAAGGTGGTCAATGGGGAGATTGCAGACAAATTTTTCGACCTTTGTGAACCCGCAGGTGCCGATTCCGTTTCATATTGAAAAGCTCACCGGCATCAATGACAGCATGGTAATGGATGCACCGGTGATTGAAGAGGTTCTTCCCCAATTCATGGAGTTTTGCGGGGACGCGGTGATGGTAGCGCACAATGCGTCCTTTGATATGAGTTTTATCAAGGAAAAATGTGATGCGGCAGCAGTTAAACAAGACCTTCACGTATGCGGATACACTGGGAATTGCGCGTGTTCTTTTTCCCCAAATCAGGCGAAGCATACACTGGATGCGGTCTGCAAGACGATGGGCGTTTCCCTTGAAAAACCATCATCGGGCCGTGGATGATGCCGGTGCAACGGCAGAGATTTTTGTAAAGATGATCCCGCTTTTTAAAAAGAGCAGGGAGTGGAAAAATTTAAAGCAGATTAATGAATGGGGAGCTTCCAGTAAGGAGATTGTGAAGCGTCTTCCTTCTTATCATGCGATTATTTTAGCAGAGAATAATGTCGGAAGAGAGAATCTGTACCGGCTCGTTTCGGCATCGCACCTGGATTATTACAGCAAACGTCCCCGTGTACCGAAAAGTTTCCTGATGAAGCACCGGGAAGGTTTAATTCTGGGAAGTGCCTGTGAAGCAGGAGAGCTCTATCGGGCGCTGCTTGAGGATAAGCCGGAAGCAGAGATTGCAAGGCTTGTGAATTTTTTTATGATTATCTGGAAATCCAGCCGCTTGGGAACAATGCGTTCATGATTGAATCCGAAAGGGTTCCTTCCATTAACAGCATGGAAGATATCATGAACATCAACCGCCGGATTGTGGAGCTGGGAGAAGAATATGGAAAGCCGGTTTTAGCAACGTGTGATGTGCATTTCCTGGATCCGGAGGATGAAGTTTACCGCCGGATTATTATGGCAGGTAAGGGCTTTGAGGATGCGGACGATCAGGCGCCGCTCTATCTGCGGACGACCGAGGAGATGCTTGCAGAGTTTGATTATCTTGGCAGTGACAAGGCCGAAGAGGTTGTCATTACCAATACGAATAAAATTGCGGACCGGATCGATGTTATGGCACCGGTTCGCCCGGATAAATGTCCGCCGGTTATTCCGGACAGTGACAAGACGCTGACGGAGATCTGTTACCGGCGCGCCCATGAGCTATACGGGGATGAACTGCCCAAAATCGTAGAGGAACGTCTGGAAAAGGAGCTTCATTCCATCATCAACAACGGATTTGCCGTGATGTATATCATTGCGCAGAAGCTGGTTTGGAAATCGGTGGAGGACGGCTATCTGGTAGGCTCAAGAGGTTCGGTAGGTTCTTCCCTTGTGGCATTTATGGCGGGAATTACAGAAGTAAATTCCCTGGCGGCGCATTACCGCTGTCCGAAGTGCCGGTACTATGATTTTGATGCACCGGAAATTAAGGAAAATGCCGGTATTTCCGGATGTGACCTTCCGGATAAGATCTGTCCGAGGTGCGGAGAGCCGCTGATGAAGGATGGATTTGATATCCCGTTTGAAACCTTCCTTGGATTTAAGGGAGATAAGGAGCCGGATATTGACCTGAATTTCTCCGGAGAATATCAGAGTAAGGCCCATAAGTACACGGAAGTTATTTTTCGGTGCAGGTCAGACGTACCGTGCCGGAACGATTGCAACACTTGCGGATAAGACCGCATTCGGTTATGTGAAGAATTATTACGAGGAACGTGGCAGGAAGAAGCGGACCTGCGAAATCAACCGTATCGTTTTAGGGTGTACCGGAATCCGGCGGAGTACCGGACAGCATCCCGGCGGTATCATCGTACTACCGATGGGAGAGGACATCAATTCCTTTACACCGGTGCAGCACCCGGCAAATGATATGACAACCGATATTGTTACCACGCATTTTGATTACCATTCCATTGACCACAACCTGTTAAAACTTGATATTCTCGGACACGATGATCCGACGATGATTCGTATGCTGCAGGATTTAACCGGAATCGACCCGACAAAGATTCCTCTTGATGATAAGCAGGTCATGTCCCTGTTCCAGAATACCTCGGCGCTCGGCATTACGCCGGATCAGATTGGCGGATGCCCTGTGGGATCCCTTGGAATTCCGGAATTTGGTACAGACTTCGTTATCCAGATGCTTCTGGACACAAAGCCACAGAGCTTATCGGATCTGATCCGTATTTCGGGACTTGGCCACGGGACAGACGTATGGCTTGGAAACGCACAGACCCTGATCCTCGATGGCGTTGCGGATATTTCTCACTGTATCTGCTGTCGAGATGATATTATGATTTATCTGATCAGTATGGGCGTGGACAGTGCGTTATCCTTTACCATTATGGAAAGTGTCCGTAAAGGAAAGGGACTGAAGCCGGAGTGGGAAGAAGCCATGACGGCACAGGGCGTACCGGACTGGTACATTGCATCCTGTAAGAAGATCAAGTACATGTTCCCGAAGGCCCACGCGGCAGCGTATGTTATGATGGCGTGGCGTATTGCCTACTGTAAGATTAACTATCCGCAGGCCTATTATGCTTCGTATTTTTCCATTCGTGCATCGGCGTTTTCCTACGAAATTATGTGTCAGGGACAGAAGCACTTAGAGGATGTGATGAAGGATTATAAGAGCCGGAGTGATTCCTTAAGTAAAAAGGAACAGGATACCATGAAGGATATGAAGATCGTGCAGGAAATGTATGCCCGGGGCTTTGAATTTGAGCCAATCGATATTTTCCGGGCACATTCCCGGAACTTCCAGATTTTCGACGGAAAGATCATGCCGTCTTTAAGCAGTATTGACGGACTTGGTGAAAAAGCTGCTGATGCGATTGTCGAAGCAGCCAAGGATGGCCCGTTCCTTTCGAAGGATGATTTCCGGATGCGTACCAAGGCATCTAAGACCATCATTGATCTGATGAGTGACCTGGGGATCCTTGGGGATCTGCCGGAATCGAACCAGATCAGCCTGTTTGATTTTTGCACTATAACTTCTCTTTGACTTTTTTTCATGAGAGAAAATATAATGATATATGTGTTGAATTGTGGGAACTGCTTTGGCAGGGAGACAATTTGCAGATCAAATGATATAAGCAATAAATAGAATGGGAGTGGTTATAACATGAAGGAACTGAAAGATTATGTTCGCAGTATTCCGGATTTCCCGGAGCCGGGGATTATTTTCCGTGATGTGACGAGCGTGCTGCAGGATGCAGAGGGATTTAAGCTTGCGATTGATTCCATGATCGGATTACTGGATGGAGTGGAGTTTGATGTGATTGCTGGTGCAGAGTCCCGTGGATTTATTCTGGGGGCACCGATTGCTTATGCAATGGGCAAGCCTTTTGTATTGATCCGTAAGAAGGGCAAGCTGCCCTGTGAAACCATTGAACAGAGCTATGATCTGGAATATGGTACAGCAACCATTGAGATGCACAAGGATTCCATTAAACCGGGACAGAAGGTTGTTCTTGTAGATGATCTGATTGCAACAGGCGGTACGGTAGAGGCTGCAATTAAGCTGATCGAGCAGCTTGGCGGCGAGGTAGTGAAGGTAATCTTTATGATGGAGCTTGCAGGCTTAAATGGAAGAGCTAAGCTTGCCAATTACGATGTGGCATCCGTTATTACATATGAAGGAAAATAAAATCTGTAAGCCGGGTTCTGAAAAATCATTGAAAAGATAACTTTGGATGTAATATAGGCACAGATATTCCACAACAACAAAAGGAATGGAGATAGTTATGTTAGAAAAATTTTTTAAACTGAAAGAAAATGGTACGAATGTCCGCACGGAAGTTGTAGCAGGTGTTACTACCTTTATGACCATGGCATACATTCTTGCAGTAAATCCCAGTATTTTGTCTGCATCCGGAATGGATGCACAGGCAGTATTGATTGCAACAGCGATTGCATCCTTTATCGGAACCATATGTATGGCTCTGCTTGCCAACTATCCGTTTGCACTGGCACCGGGACTTGGATTAAATGCGTATTTTGCATATACGGTATGCGGATCTATGGGTTATTCCTGGCAGATCGCATTATTTGCCGTATTCGTAGAAGGTCTCATCTTCATTGTATTGTCCCTTACGAATGTCCGTGAAGCTATTTTCAATGCAATTCCGCTTCAGTTAAAGAAGGGGGTTTCCGTTGGTATTGGCTTATTCATTGCTTTTATTGGTCTTCAGAATGCAGGAATTGTTGTAAACAATGATTCCACACTGGTTTCTATTGTTGACTTCACTGCAGACTTCCATACTTCCGGTATTTCTGCATTATTGGCAGTGATTGGTATTTTTATTATTGCAGTTCTTTATGTAAAGAAGGTAAAGGGTGCAATCCTGATTGGTATTTTTGCAACATGGATTCTGGGTATTATCTGCCAGCTTACCGGATTATATGTGGTTACTCCGGATGCAGGATATTATTCCCTGATTCCGGCATGGAGCAGCTTTAACCTCGGAGCAATTTCTTCCGTTTTCGGACAGTGTTTCAAGGCCGATTTCTCCAGCCTGCGAGCATTTGACTTTGTTGCAATTGTATGCGCATTCCTTTTTGTTGACATCTTTGATACACTTGGAACCTTAATCGGATGTGCAACCAAGGCCGATATGCTGGACAAAGAAGGAAAGCTTCCCCGTATTAAGGAAGCACTTCTTGCAGATGCGATTGCAACGACAGCAGGTGCAGTGCTTGGTACTTCTACAACAACGACCTTCGTAGAAAGCTCTGCAGGTGTTGCAGAAGGCGGAAGAACAGGCCTTTCTTCTGTTGTAACAGGACTTTTGTTCCTGCTTGCTGTTTTCCTTTCTCCGATTTTTATTACCATTCCGAGCTTTGCAACAGCTCCGGCATTATTATTTGTAGGCTTCCTGATGATTTCTGCTGTTACAGCAATTGATTTCAATGATTATACAGAAGCTGTTCCAGCATATCTTGCACTGATTGCTATGCCGCTTACATACAGTATTTCCGAAGGTATTGCAGCCGGTGTTATCTCTTATGTGGTAATTAATCTGGTATCCGGAAAGGCAAAGAAGATCACGCCGTTAATGTATGTACTTGCAGTACTGTTTATCTGTAAATTTATTTTCTTATAAAATGGGAAATGTATCAGGGTTTAAGAAGTGGAGGAGCAGTCATGGAAAAACAAAAGGGAAAAGCAGGGTATTATGTGTTAAGTGTTGTACCATTACTTGCAACGTTAATGATACAGGTGCTTTCGGGGCTTGCATGCAGTGTGATTGGTTCCGTAGTCTATACTGTGCGTATCACAATGAATGGAGAAACAGACCTCCTGAATGATCCGGCAGCGCTACAGGCAGCAGTTACGGATTATATCATGCAGTATATTATTTATGCAGTTATTGTGGCACAGATTCTGACACTGATCGGAGCTGTAATCTGGTATGGCATTCTGATTAAAAAGAAGAATATCAACCGGCCGGTCAAAGATTGTGTCAATGTGCGGACCGTATTGATGTGTATACTGGCAGGGATAGGATTACAACTTGTAATTGATTTCTTCTTAAATATCGTAGCAGTGGCTTTCCCGGATGCAATGGGAGCCTATTCGGAACTCATTGAGATGGTGGGCATTGGTGAAACAACCTGGATTTCTCTGTTAGCAACAGTGATACTGGCACCGATTTCCGAAGAGCTTCTTTTCCGTGGACTCACGTTGCGTTTTTCTTCGGAGTGCGGGTGTGAAGTTTGCGATAGCAAATGTACTTCAGGCATTGTTCTTTGGAATTTTACATATGAATCTGGTACAAGGTATCTATGCTTTTTGTAGTGGGACTTGTTTTTGGGATATGTTGCCGGAAAGTGCAGAACGGTTTTTCCTGCCGATCCTGTTACATCTGTGCTTCAATTTTGCAGGAACATTCCTTGCTGCGTGGCTGTCCGGAAAGTCGGGCTGGCTGATGCAGAGCGTGCTTATGGTTATAGGCGTACTCATGCTGGCAGGTGCATTTTTTTCCTGGTTCAAAAAAAGAAATAAAAAGTATCTGGTGGAACAAAAAGCTGAATCACAGGCAGATGAGTCGCTTGATGTGAACTTATAGGAATTAATTTAGTAACATTGTATAAGCAAAGAAATAGCAGGCCTCCGAATAAGCAATGAATTATCCGGAGGTCCTGCAAATGAAACTAATTACATAAAAAAATCTCGTTAAAAATTGCAAAAAAAGTACTTGCATTATTCTTAAATATATAATAGAATGATCAAGTGCGATGCGGACGGATCGCATCTGATATGGCTCGTTGGTCAAGCGGTTAAGACGCCGCCCTCTCACGGCGGAATCAGGGGTTCGATTCCCCTACGAGCTGTTGACTAGAATAGTCCAACCCAAGAAAATAGCCTATTCCACACTTCGGGAGAGGTTATTTTTTTATGTGAAATCTACCAAAGAAAGCGAGAGAGAACATGGGAACAGATAACTACTATTCCGTAAAAGAGGATGTACAGAAGTATATTGACGGATGCAAAACCAAAATGAATGTGAGAACGCACAAGGTATTTGGACGTGCTATTTTAGCAGGAATGATGATTGCGTTTGGCGCATCAGCCAGTAATGTAGCGGCTCATGCAGTTACAAATGTCGGTCTTTCCAGACTGGTAGCCGGATGTGTATTCCCGGTCGGACTGATGATGGTTGTTCTTCTTGGTGCAGAGCTGTTCACCGGGGACTGCCTGATGGCAATGGGAAATGCGGAAGGAACCTGTACGATCCTGGATTTATGTAAGTTTCTGTTGGTGGTATATGTGGGAAACTTTGTAGGATCCATTTTACTGGCGGTTGTGAATGTGATTTCCGGACAGTTGAATTATTCCTCAGGACTCCTTGGAGCCTATACAATTAAGGTAGCCATGGGAAAGGTGAACATGTCCTTTGGACAGGCCCTGTGCTCCGGAATTCTTTGTAACATTCTGGTATGTGCTGCCGTCCTTATGGCGATGTGTGCAAGAGATATTGTTGGTAAGCTGTTCGCCTGCTTCTTCACGATTATGCTGTTCGTAGTAGCAGGATATGAGCACTGCGTTGCCAACATGTATTATATTCCTGCCGGACTGATTGCTTCTAAGAATGCGAACTATGTGCAGGTTGCCATGGATACCTACGGATACACGGCAGATCAGCTTGCAACCTTGAATCTTTATGGATTCTTTGTGAAAAATCTGGTTCCGGTTACGATTGGAAATATTATTGGTGGAGCAGTGCTCGGCCTGATTCTTCTTTATCTTCACGGAGACGAAAAGAAGAAAAATAAATAGTGAAAGCAAAAACAATTAAATCATGTCTTCAATGGTATGAGCGAGGCCGTCATGATCATTATCGTACTGGGTAATGGTTGTGGCGGCTTTTTTGACAGCTTCGGTTGCATTCGCCATGGCAATTCCCATTCCGGCTTCGGTAATCATAGAAATATCATTCTCGGCATCTCCGGCGGCAAGGCTGAAAGCCGGATTGATGGAAAGCAGTTCACAGAGCTTTCGAACCGCAGCACCTTTTCCGGAAGCAGCAGGAAATACTTCCAGATAATAGGGATTGGAATAAGCAAGAGAAATCCCTTCTTTTTCTGCCCAGGGAAGAAGCTCCTGACGCAAAGCTTCCAGTTTGTCCGTATCATTCCGTTCAATGATCAGACATTTGCAGGGCTCCACATGAAGTACGGAGAAAATGTCCGGATTGATGATCGTAGGAGTGTTGATAAAGCGCTGGTAATAAGCAAGTCCTTTATCCATGGTTGGAGACACAATATGAGTTTCCGAATAAGTATGGAAGTGGATCTGATAGGAAGCGGCAAGGTCTGCCACATATTTCACCTGAGAAAGCTTCAGGCCGATCCGGTAAAGTACCTGCCCGGTTTCACAGTCATAAATTTCACCGCCGTTATAACCGATCAGATACATACCTTTATAGTAGAGATTCAGTGCATTCTGGGTATATTTGATGTTATTGATATCCCTGCCGGAACAGAGAACGAACTTGTGACCGGCATCCGTCCATTTCGTCAGGACTTCTTTCGTATAATCGGTAACCTGCTTTTCATGGTTTAACAGGGTACCGTCCATATCAGTAAATAAAATTTTTGGGTTTTCTTATAAAGTTCAGGGTGATTCATCATGTAATTCCTTTTCTCTTTGATCGTAGTCAGTATCTCCTCGGGAACAAAAAGCTTCCCATAACCGGTGCCAAGATCAAGACCGGGTTTGGCTGTGCCATGGAAATCGGAGCCGCCGCTGATACACAGGTCATACTTTTTCGCAAGGGCGCGGATCTGGCGTTCGTCTGCAGGCGTATGGGTAGAATAGATGGCTTCAATCCCCATAAGTCCGATATCCTTTAAGGAAGCAACCAGCTTGTCCAACTGGTCTTTCCCCATGTGATAAAGACAGGGATGAGCCAGAATCGGAAAGCCGCCGGCCTTTAGGATGATTTCTACCGCACGCATAGGGGTAATCTTTTTACGGGGAACAAAGCAGGGGCCGTGATCACCGATATAGCGGTCAAAGGCTTCCTTGACGCTTTTCACATATCCATGCTTCAAAAGGTATTTGGCGTAGTGTGCTCTTGTCAGTACACAGTCTGGAAACTCTGCTTCCAGTTCCTCATAGGTTACGGGCATGCCATGTTCAGTCAGACACTTGCACATTTCGATGTTCCGGATTTTCCGGCCGTTGACAAAGTGTACGAGGCGTCTTTTAAAATAATCGCTTTCATAATCAATATAAAGACCGACGATATGGATATCGCGGCCTTCATATTCTGAGGAAAATTCAATTCCGGGAATCACTTCGATGTCTTTGTCCTTTGCAGCAGCAAGTGCTTCGGTGATTCCGTCTGTGGTATCGTGATCAGTCAGGGCAAATGCAGATAAGCCCTTTTTCCAATGCATAATTTACAAGCTCAGCCGGGGTGTAGCTTCCGTCCGATTTCGTAGAATGTACATGCAGATCAATTGCTTTCAATTCGTTGTTCCTTTCTTGCGCATACGATCTTACTTATATAGGAGTATAAGCAGAAGACGAAGATTAATCTTCGTCTTCACCGTCCTGCTTGGTATAAACGGTACGTTTACGTGCCATTTCATCACTTTCGAGATATTCATCGTAAGTGGTGATCTTGTCAATTAATGTTCCGTCCGGAAGAATTTCCATGATACGGTTTGCCGTTGTCTGTACAAACTGGTGATCGTGACAGGAGAAGAGTGCAACACCGGGGAACTTGATCAGCCCGTTGTTCAGGGCAGTAATGGATTCCATATCCAGATGGTTGGTCGGCTCGTCGAGGATCAGACAGTTTGCACCGCTGATCATCATTTTGGAAAGGAGACAACGTACCTTCTCTCCACCGGATAAAACCTTTACCTTCTTCACACCGTCTTCACCGGCGAAAAGCATCCTTCCGAGGAAACCACGTACATAGGTGACATCCTTAACCGGAGAGTAGCCGGTCAGCCAGTCTACAATCGTCAGGTTGTTATCAAATTCAGCAGTGCTGTCCTTCGGGAAATAAGCCTGGGAGGTGGTAACACCCCATTTATAAGTACCTTCATCGGGTTCCATTTCACCCATTAAAATCTGGAAGAGAGTAGTCTTGGCAAGCTCGTTGCTTCCGACAAAGGCGATCTTGTCTTCATGTCCCATGATAAAGGAAATGTTGTTTAATACCTTTTTCGCCATTAATGGTCTTGGAGATTCCTTCTACAGAGAGAACCTCATTACCGATTTCACGGTCGGGACGGAAGTCAATGTAAGGATATTTACGGCTGGAGGGCTTGATTTCATCCAGCTCGATTTTTTCAAGGGCACGCTTTCTACTGGTTGCCTGCTTGGATTTACTTGCGTTTGCAGAGAAGCGGGAGATAAATTCCTGTAATTCCTTGATCTTTTCTTCCTTCTTTTTATTGGCTTCCTTCATTTGCTTGATTAACAACTGGCTGGACTCAAACCAGAAGTCGTAGTTTCCGGCGTAAAGCTGGATCTTGCCATAGTCAATATCTGCGGTATGGGTACATACTTTATTTAAGAAGTAACGGTCATGGGATACTACGATAACGGTATTCTCGAAATCGATCAGGAAATCCTCCAGCCATGCGATCGCATCGAGATCCAGGTGGTTGGTAGGCTCGTCGAGAAGCAGAATGTCCGGGTTACCGAACAGTGCTTTTGCAAGTAAAACCTTCACCTTATCATTACCGTTTAAGTCTTTCATGATCGCATAATGTAAGGAAGGATCAATACCAAGACCGTTTAATAACATGGCGGCATTGCTTTCCGCTTCCCAGCCGTCCATTTCTGCAAATTCCGCTTCAAGTTCGCTGGCACGGATACCGTCTTCATCGCTGAAATCCTCTTTGGCATAGATGGCGTCTTTTTCTTTCATAATCTGGTAAAGGCGCTCGTTACCCATAATAACGACATCCATAACCGGATAAGCATCGTACTTGAAGTGATCCTGTTCAAGGACCGAAAGACGCTGTCCGGGAGTGATGGTAACATCACCGCTTGTCGTTTCCAAAGCACCGGATAATATCTTTAAAAATGTGGACTTTCCGGCACCGTTGGCACCGATCAGACCATAGCAGTTTCACTCGGTAAATTTGATATTTACATCTTCAAAGAGGGCCTTCTTGCCGATTCGTAAAGTTACATTATTTGCCTGAATCATTTTCTTACCTCTGTTTTCTCGATTTTATTGTTGGACATACAAATCTTATTATACATAAAATCGTTGGATTTTCAAGGAAAATAAGCTATAGAAGGATGATAGTGTTTATGATATAATGAGACTCAGAGAAAACCAAGCGGCTGCGAAGCGGACATTTGGTTTTTCTGGGCTCATTAACGAGCAAAAATCCTGCGAAGCAGGATGAAGAGCACGAAGTGCGGATTTGCGAGTGTTTTTTTATATGTTACAAAAATAAACAGCAAAATGTAAGGGAGTCCTGACTATGAAACTGAATTACAAAAGAACTGTGTTAATCGGTCTGGCCTTTCTTTCCATTTGTGCGTTCTGGCAGATGTATGACAGCATTATTCCACTGATCCTGCAGAACACATTTGGAATCGGAGAGACACTGACCGGAGTCATCATGGCGGCCGATAACGTGCTTGCCATTTTTTTGCTTCCGTTATTCGGAGCATTATCGGATAAGGCCGATACCCGTTTGGGAAAGAGAATGTCGTTTATCGTGACGGGAACGGTGCTGGCGGTGGTTTTCCTGCTGCTTTTACCAGTCGCAGACAGAAAGGTCAACATTGTATTGTTTATCGTATCCCTGTTTGCACTTCTCGTATCCATGGGACTGTACCGCTCACCGGCGGTAGCGCTGATGCCGGATCTGACACCGAATAAGCTCCGCAGTAAGGGAAATGCGATTATCAATCTGATGGGAGCGGTAGGCGGTGTCTACACGCTGATCATGATTAAGCTCCTGGTCGGCAAGGGAGACCGTCCGGATTACATGCCGCTGTTTGTCAGCGTAGCAGTTCTGATGACCGTTTCGGTCGGCATTCTGGCAATTACGATTTCCGAGAAAAGGATAAAGGCGAAGGTTGCAGAAGAGATCAGGACCTATGAAGACAGCACCGGAGTAAAGGTGGAAACCGAGGATACCATCGAAGCAGAGGAAGCTGCAAAGGATGGCAGTGCGGTAAAGCATCAGATGCCTGCAGAAGTAAAGCGCAGCATGGGATTCCTGCTTGCTTCCATTTTCCTGTGGTTTACAGCTTACAATGCAGTAACGACCGCTTTTTTTCCCGTTATACGAAGGTGGTATGGCACTTAGAAGGCGGCGGATTTGCAGACTGTCTGATGGTGGCAACCATAGCAGCCATTTTTGAGCTATGTTCCCATTGGTAATCTGGCAGGAAAGATTGGCAGAAAGAAGACGATCCTTGTGGGAATTGTACTGATGAGCGGCTGCTATTTTGCAGCAATTTTTGCCAATCAGTATCATGCACTGATTAATGTGGCTTTTGCAGTGATTGGTATCGGTTGGGCGGCGATCAATGTCAACTCCTACCCGATGATTGTCGAGATGAGTAAGGGAAGTGATATTGGTAAGTTTACAGGAACCTATTATACCTTTTCCATGGCTGCACAGATTCTGACACCGGTTCTGTCAGGATTCCTGCTCGAGAAGGTTTCCTATAGGACACTGTTCCCATATGCGTTCGTGTTCTCGGTGCTGGCGTTTATTACAATGATGCAGGTACATCACGGCGATACCAGACCGGATAAGAAGGCAAGCGTTCTGGAACACTTCGACGTGGATGATTAAAGTGGTTTTGTATTGACGGGAGAGAAATTTACATAAGAAATCAGGTAAGAAACAAATGAAAACAATAGCAGTATTAATTTGGTTAAAAGTGATCGTTATGATTCTGGCAGTACTTGTTGTGCTGTATTTGCTAATGATTATGCCAAGGCTTACGAACCGGCGTGAACGGAAGAAGTTTTTAAATGTGTATTATGCACATCGTGGCCTGCATGATAACGAAACGGATGCCCCGGAAAATTCCATGTCGGCTTTTCGCAGGGCAGTAGAGGCGGGGTATGGAATTGAGCTGGATGTACAGGTGACAAAGGATAAGATCCCGGTAGTCTTCCATGATTTTACGTTACAGAGGGTCTGCGGACAGGAAGGTAAGGTATGTGACTATACCTACGAAGAGTTGCAGAAGTTCCGTTTATGTAAGAGCAGCGAAACGATTCCTCTGTTTGAAGATGTTTTAAAGCTTGTTGCCGGGAAGGTTCCTTTTATTGTGGAGCTGAAGGTAGAGTTTACCGATCTTTCCGTATGTAAAAAGGCAGATGCCCTTTTACGGAAATACAAAGGGCTGTACTGCATGGAATCCTTTAATCCGCTTGCCGTGTTCTGGTATCGCAGGCATCATAAGGAAGTGGTGCGTGGACAGCTTGCGGAAGCTTTTTTACGTACCGGGGAATTTAAAGGACCGCTGTACTTTATTCTGCAGAACCTGTTACTGAATTTCCTGACGAAGCCGGATTTTGTGGCATATAATCACAAGCATGCAGACGTTTTATCCAGAAAAATCTGCCGTGGCCTTTATGGCAATATGGCAGCAGCCTGGACAATCAAAAGCCAGAAGGAGTTAGATGAGGCAAAGAAGCATTTTGATGTGTTTATCTTTGATTCCTTTATCCCGGATTAAAAAGAAGAATTAATGCTTAAGATAAACAGAATTTTTAATGCGTATTGATTGATATTATGTTATACTGAATTCATTAGGGGTAACATCAAATTTTTGAGGGAAAAAGGAGAAGAAAATTATGGAAAAAAATGGGTTTACTTATTTAAGGAAGGAAGCGCTGACATGAGAAATCTGCTCGGCGGCAAGGGTGCAAACCTTGCAGAGATGACCAATATCGGTCTCCCGGTTCCACAGGGCTTCACCATCACGACAGAGGCCTGCACACAGTACTACGAGGATGGTCGTGAGATCAATGATGAAATCCGTGCACAGATTGATGAGTACATAGGAAAGATGGAAGAGATTACCGGTAAGAAGTTTGGAGATAAGAAGAACCCGCTGCTCGTATCCGTCCGTTCAGGAGCACGTGCTTCCATGCCGGGTATGATGGACACCATCCTGAACCTTGGTTTAAATGAGGAAGTAGTAAATGCCATTGCAGAGATGTCCGGCAATCCCCGTTGGGCGTGGGACTGCTATCGGAGATTTATCCAGATGTATTCCGACGTTGTTATGGAGGTCGGAAAGAAGTACTTCGAAGAACTGATTGACGAAATGAAAGAAAAGCGCGGCGTGAAGCAGGATGTTGAGCTTACAACAGAAGACCTTAAGGAACTGGCAGCACAGTTTAAGGCAGAATACAAAGAGAAGATTGGTGAGGACTTCCCGGATGATCCGAAGGAACAGCTCATGGGAGCAATCAAGGCCGTATTCCGTTCCTGGGACAACCCCCGTGCGAACGTTTACCGTCGTGACAACGACATCCCGTATTCCTGGGGAACCGCAGTCAACGTACAGTCCATGGCGTTTGGTAATATGGGTGATGATTGTGGTACAGGTGTTGCCTTTACCCGTGATCCTGCAACCGGAGAGAAGGGACTGTTTGGCGAATTCTTAACGAATGCACAGGGCGAGGACGTTGTAGCAGGTGTCCGTACTCCGATGAAGATTGCAGAAATGGAGCAGAAGTTCCCGGAAGCATTCAAACAGTTTACCGAAGTATGCCAGACACTGGAGAAGCATTACAGGGACATGCAGGATATGGAATTTACCGTAGAGCACGGAAAGCTTTATATGCTGCAGACACGTAATGGTAAGAGAACCGCACAGGCTGCACTTAAGATCGCCTGCGACCTCGTAGATGAGGGCATGAGAACTGAGGAAGAGGCAGTTGCCATGATTGATCCACGTAACCTGGATACCTTATTGCATCCACAGTTTGATGCGGCTGCATTAAAGGCAGCTACCCCGGTTGGAAAGGGACTTGGCGCATCTCCCGGTGCTGCATGCGGTAAGATTGTTTTCTCCGCAGAAGATGCAGAAAACTGGGCAGGCAGGGGTGAGAAGGTGGTTCTGGTCCGCCTTGAAACCTCTCCCGAAGACATTACCGGTATGAAGGTATCCCAGGGGATCCTTACCGTACGCGGCGGTATGACAAGCCATGCAGCCGTTGTGGCCCGTGGTATGGGAACCTGCTGTGTTTCCGGCTGTGGTGACATTGTGATGGATGAAGCCAATAAGACCTTTACCTTAGGTGGCAAGGAATTCCACGAAGGAGATTACCTTTCCATTGATGGTACAACAGGAAATATTTATGATGGACAGATTAAGACCGTAGATGCAAAGATCGCCGGAGAATTCGGACGAGTTATGGCATGGGCCGACAAGTATCGCAGATTAAAGGTTCGTACCAACGCCGATACACCCCGTGATGCAAGAAGAGCAAGAGAGCTTGGTGCAGAAGGAATCGGACTTTGCCGTACGGAGCATATGTTCTTCGAAGAAGACCGTATTGCCGCATTCCGTGAAATGATCTGTTCTGATACCGTAGAAGAAAGAGAAGTTGCACTCGAAAAGATTCTTCCTTATCAGCAGGGAGATTTCAAGGAACTTTATGAAGCACTCGAAGGAAATCCGGTAACTATCCGTTTCCTGGATCCCCCGCTTCATGAATTCGTTCCGACCGAAGAAGCAGATATTGAGAAGCTTGCAAAGGCAAAGAACAAGAGCGTTCATGAAATCAAGGCCATGATCGACAGCTTACATGAATTCAACCCGATGATGGGACACAGAGGATGCCGTCTGGCAGTTACTTATCCGGAAATTGCCAAGATGCAGACCAAGGCTGTGATCCGTGCGGCAATTGAGGTTAAGAAAGAACATCCGGACTGGAATCTGAAGCCGGAAATCATGATTCCGCTTGTTGGTGATGTAAAGGAATTTGACTTTGTTAAGAAGATCGTTGTAGAAACTGCAGATGCAGAAATCAAGGCAGCAGGAATCACCATGGAGTACGAAGTAGGTACGATGATTGAAATTCCACGTGCGGCACTTACTGCAGATGCAATTGCAAAGGATGCAGATTTCTTCTGCTTCGGTACGAATGACCTGACACAGATGACCTATGGATTCTCCCGTGATGATGCGAGCAAGTTCTTAGGTGGATACTATGACACCAAGATCTTTGAATATGATCCGTTCATCAAGCTTGACCAGATTGGTGTTGGTAAGCTCATGGAAATGGCGATCCAGCTTGGCAGACCGGCGAACCCGAATCTCCATATCGGTATCTGCGGCGAGCACGGGGGAGATCCTTCTTCCGTAGAATTCTGCCACAGGATCGGTCTGGATTATGTATCCTGTTCACCGTTCCGTGTGCCGATCGCAAGACTGGCAGCAGCACAGGCTGCTATAGCCGAGTCACGTCACTAAAAGATCCGAGCTGCTTTTTGGGAACTTTCGAAATTTCGAAAGAATTTATGAGACAGAGTATGAGGATTTATCATCCGGAAAACTCGTTTCATTACCCAGTAAAAGCTTGAAATAAAGCTATTCCTAGTATAGGGTGTCTGCTTAGACACCCTATATTTTTACAGAAAATAATTTTTCATCAGCCGTCCAGGATGACATGATACAAACTTTTTCTGAATGCATTTTTCAAAATTTGGAGGTGAAAGTTCGGGATTCCGAACACGAAAAAAAGATCATTTTGGGAAAAAAAGTTCGGGATTTCCGAACTTAGAAGGAGGTTTAAAAATGTCTGAATTTACGGCAAAGAAGATTAAGGAAGCTCGTGTTAGGGCTGGAATAACTCAAGATGAAGCAGCGACTCTTATAAAAAAATTAAAAAAAGAGTACAATCAATGACATTGAGTCTGCGAAAAGAAATATAACTGCAGATGAGCTTGCTCAATTCTCTCGTATCTATAATGTGGATGTAAGAGAGCTACTATTTGTAGATTTTACAGCTGAAGGAGAAGAGATTGGCTGCCAAATACAGTTCGTTCTTTAAATTACTTGAAAAACTATCTGATCGTGATGTTGAAGATGTTTATTGGGTAATAAAGCGTAAGGTAGAAGGATTATTATAAAACTGAACAATTTATTAGATGGACCGGTAGGGGTAAAAACCTACCGGTTTTTTATGTTAGGATTTTAAACAGTGTAAAGGATGTTAAACAAATTAAACATACCTATTGACTTTATGTAGATCAATGTTAAAATATAAAACATAAGGAGCGCACTTATAAATCAGATTAAGAGGAGATGATTATATGAACCAATATGTAGTTGTTGATCTTGAAATGTGTAAAGTACCTTATTCAAACAGAAAAAAAGAATTTCATGGAGCAAACGAAACCATCCAAATCGGTGCAGTGCTTTTAAATGAAAATTATGAAGTGGTTGATGAATTCAATACATATGTAAGACCTGAGTTTGGATCATTGGATTGGTTTATCACTAATCTCACAGGAATTACTCCAAAAGATTTGAAAAGTGCACCAACAATGAGAGAGGCAATGAAGGCATTTATATCTTGGATTCCGGAAGATGCTTTTGTTGTATCCTGGAGTGACAACGATCTAAAACAGATTCAGAAAGAGGCTGAGGCAAAACTGATTGAAGATGAAAGACTTGATTCTATATTAGGAACTTGGATTGATTGTCAGAAGATGTTTTCAGAAAGATTAGATGAAGAAAGAATCTTCAGGTTATCAGAAGCTCTTATTGCTACAGATATTATCCAAGAGGGGCATGAACATGATGGATTGGTAGATGCTGAAAATACAGCAAAACTATTTGCCAAAATGATGTTAGAGCCAGAATTAAAATTGAATAGTTACTTTGAAAGTGCTCACAACGAGTGCAATGACACACTTTGTTTTTTTCTATGGGCGATTTATTTTAAAAAAACATACAATTAGCATAAGGAGGAATGTACAATGGCTAAAGATTGGGATTATGCAAATCTTGCATACACAGCAAAGGAATTTGGTGGACCAGAAAAGTACCTTCAGATTGTAAGGGATCATTCCTTTCAGGAAGGCAGGAAAGAACAGTTAATTATTGATGGAGTGATTGTTGTTGGAGCAGGATGCTTATATTTGGGAGCTAAGGCAATTAAGCATTTTAAAAAGAAGAGAGTAACAGCTGAACAGGCTAATGAAGCAGAACAGGTACTTGTTGAAAAGATGAATGAGGTTCTTGATGAAGAGGTAACTGTTACACCAGAATTTTAATCTGTCAAAAGTATGGAGGATTGGATATGAGTACACCGAATCAGAGACTTATGGATTTAGGACAAAAAATTATAGAATACCGTAATAATGCAGATATTAAGCAAGAGGCATTTGCAAAAGAACTAGGAATCAGCAGAACAACATTAAGTTTTATTGAAAATGGTTCTCAGGCACCAAGTTTTGAAGTGTTAGTAAAACTGGCGCAGATTACAAATATCAATTTTAATGAGCTTATAGATGTAAAAATCTAAAAAAATATTGTGGTTGTTGATACCAACATTTTGTTGAATCGTCCTGAAATGTTAGGAGTTCTACTTAAAGACTGTGACCAGGTGTATATTCCAATCCCGGTTATTGAAGAGATAAATTATCAAAAGGATCATGGAAAAGAAAAGGAACGTAGAAATGCTTCTTTGTGTGAAGATATTATCGTAAAGAAAAAGACTGAAAAGTTGGATATTCACACAGATTCTGATATTGATGGAAGTAACGATGATAAAATCTTGGATATAGCGATAAAACTGGCGGAGAAAGATATTTCAAATTCAGTTTATCTTTTTGACTAATGATAAGGACTTCATTCTTAAGAATACGAAAGGATTAACTAATCTGAGAATAATCGGATCAAATCAATATAGCAAGATCTTTAGCGAGAAGGATGGTTATAATGATGCACTTTCGCAAAGATTTTTTGTGGCTGTTTTGAAACGCGACTTAGATTCTGCAAAAAATCTTTTGGAGAAGAAAGGAAAAAGCATAAATGTAAACGCTATTGATTCTAGATCAGGATATACGCCATTAATACAGGCATTAGTTAATAAGGATGAAGAAATGGTAAAGTACCTGCTTTCGCTAGATCGAATAGATGTTAATGCAGTAGATAACAAAAAACATTATTTGCCACCATTATCGCATGTTATGCAAATGCAAAATGGAAGAGACGCAGAGAATTTTGCAAAGTTATTAATCCAAAATGGAGCTAATGTAAATGAGCCTTCTCAGAGTGAGACAAATCCCTTCAATATGCCATTAATGATTGCTACATGGCATGGGCATTTGAATCTTGTGAAGCTGCTTGTAGAAAATGGTGCTTATATTAACCAGCAGGATATGAAGAATGGTTTTACGGCACTGATGAAGGCGGTTTTTCACAAGGAGGATGCTTCAATCTTGAAGTATCTTTTGGAACATGGAGCTGATAAAAATATAATGTCTTTCAAGGATAAAAAGACTGCTTTGGATTACGCCTACGATAGGGGTAATGAAGAACTTATTAGTATGTTGAAAGAGAGTGATGGCAATGATTAATAGGATTTGTATATCCATCAATAATCGCTGCAATTTAGGATGTAAGTATTGTCATTTTCATGAAAAAAGCATCTTAGATGATGCGGATATGGATGTATTTAAGATACTTGATAATGTTAAAACTTATGCCAAAGGAAACTTCAAGATAGGTTTTTGTAGGAAATGGCGAAGGATTACTTGATTGGCCTAAACTTAAGTCATATATCGCTTATTTAGAGGATTATCCTAATATAAGTATTTATACAATTACCAATGGCACTGTGTCTTTGAATGATGAGGATTGGAGATTTTTAGAGAATCATAGTGTAAATGTAGGCTTTTCCATAGACGGTTATAAGGAACTGCATGACAAGAATCGTGGTAATTCTTTTGACAAGGCTATGCACAATGTCGAGGAATATAAACGTGTGACCGGACATTATCCTACATTTAATGCGACCGTAGGAGAGGATAGTTTATTAAATGCGGATAAGGTTATAAACTTTTTCAAACCATTTGGAGTGCGAGTGACCTTTTCGAGGATGATAGGAAGATATGGAATCTCGTTGCAAGAATACCGTGATTTTCTAGAAAGTGCTGAAAAGACACTCGAAGTAAGAAGAGGCGGGCTTGATTGTACAATGTATGGTGGACAATGTGGCGCTGGGACAAATAACTATTTTTTTGCTAATGGTTTTGTTTATTTCTGTGGTAATTGTATCGATTTACCTCCGGTTGGTAAAAAGCGATATGACATTTGAAGAATTAGAAAAAGATATCTTTAGATTTTTGACAGAAATTATTGTTATAAGGAGTCACTATGAGAATCGGATTATATGCTATGCCAACTGCTGGTAAAACTTATATTTTGGGAAAAAAAGTAGATTCTATTGAAGTTATGGCTGGCAGTGTTCTTTTGCGTGAAATATGTCCCTTTTTTGATTTAGAAGATGATCATGGAAAAAATATGGCTCGTGAAGAGTTGGCAAAACGATTGTTGTGCGTAGATTCATTCATTATGGATGGACACTATGCATTTGGTGATAAAGTAGCATTTACTGATATGGATGGACAGCTATACGATGTTATTCTTTATCTTTATATTTCACCAGACGTACTAATAAAGCGGATGAGAGAATCAGATAAGAACAAGAAATACTTATCTTACGATATAGAAAAAAATGGCAAATTAATGAAATTGAAAGGCTACGTGATTACTGTCACAAGAATAATAAGGATTTTTTTATGTAATAGATAATCCGAAGGATAATTTTTACTGATGTGACAGAAGTTGTGAAGTTCATAAATGCTATTGTAAATGGTTTTAGCTGCAAACGGTTTGCTGCAGATTGTGCCGAAAAAATCTTGAACTGCACAGATTCGGAAGAAATAACTCTTTTGGATGGAGACAAGACGATTACAAAAGAAGATAGTTCGCATGCAGTATTTGGATATACTACGCATATATATGATGGTAATTTTTTTATACAGGATTTCAGTCATGGAGGCAGGCAGAAGAATTTAAAAACTTATTGTTTTTGATGATTTGAAAAGAATTACCTGTTGGTCTAAACGAAAAAAAGTTTGTAAAGTCTTGAATATGGATTCCTTTATACTTACATCAGGTCATGAGCGTGTTTGGAACTTTATATCAGACTATTTAGGTGTTCCTTATTTTGCAGGAGTAGAAATGTCCGCTGAGACAAAATTCTTTATTACAAAGAAGCTCCAAGAGGCAGGAAAGACAGTGATAGCTTATGGAGATGGAATGAACGATTACTATATGCTTAAACAGGCGGATGTTGGTTATCTTATTCCTAAAGAAGACGGAACGATTAGTAGATCCTTAAAAGGAAAGGATTTAGGAGGTGTTGATATTGTTCGAACGTAATAAAACTAAAGAGGTGGAAGAATTAATTGCTGTTACGAAATCTGATTCAGGAATATCAGGACCAGAGCTAGCAAAAAGCGCACATACGACTTGGAGAGCTATTAGCTGAAAATATTGATATAGAACCAGAAGATACAACTGTCGTTGCTTTGCTTAGGGGTGGAATATTTTTTGCGCAGGGAATTTATTTTTAAATTGGGATGTAAATTTGAGGTATATGATCCAAAGCAGGGTGAGTTTAAGCGCCCAACTACTAAAAAAATGTAATTCTAGTCGATTCGGTAATAAATACAGGAAAGACAATAGTTAATCTCATTGATGAGGACGTAAAAGTTGCAAGTTGTGTAATTAATGATAAGGCTGTACCTCTTTTTTTGAAGATAAGCTATATACAGTCAGGGTTTCGACTAATTCGTTTGTTGGTAGTGCTGTAAAGACTCAAAAAAAGGCAACAAGGGACCAGATACGACAATGCGATTGTTTAATCAACTATAATTGTATGTTTTCAATTGTTAAAGGAGGTATTCATTATGGCATGGAAATTAGAAATTCATTTTAGCGATGGTTCATCGGAACTTGTTGATGAAGATTTTGAAACAGAACAGGATGCTCAGGATGAGTATGATTCATGGCTCGAAAATTGGAATGTAGGAAGAGAAACATTAATGCTTGCTGGTGAAGATTATATCGATGCTGATATCGAGGACTGCGATATTTGGGAAGAATAAGAGGCAGTATTATAGTGTTTTAACCTACAGAATACCCGCATTGTAGAGTACACCTGCTTTGCGGGTATTTTTTTGTCCTTGACGTATACGGAGACCGTATATATAATAAAAGTAGATAGATATACGGTGACCGTATACAGTAGGTGCATTATGGAAGATTTAGATTTAAAACTTGATAGTATTGCTAATGGAGTATTAGTCGAGCAAACTGATAAGAAAAAAAGCTGATGCGGACGAGAAAAAAAGAATGTATGCAAGCGCCTTTGCTTATATTAGAAGCCAGACTGGAATGAATAAGAAGGATTTTTGCAGAATACCTTGGAATTCCATATAGAACATTACAGGATTGGGAACTGGGAAATACCCAGGCGCCGGAATATGTGCTCCGATTAATTGCCTATAAAGTACAGATGGAGAAGGAAAGGGGGAACCTATGATGACAGTATTGTATGGTATTGGAACGATTTTTTTAGATTTATTCTTAGTGTAGTATTATTGCCGGTACAGGCAGTACTTACACTTGTGATGCTTGCGATGGCGTTTGCAGGTAGTCTTGCATGCACTTTATTTGAAATCATTGGAACGCTAAGCGTAATCTGTGGCTTGTATGAATTTATTAGCAGTACAGGTTCTGCTACCTCTGGATGGCAGTTTTTGATAGGCGGTGTATATACCGACCAGATAAAGCACACTGCACGGTGGTTTAGTGCATAGCTTCCGCCGATACAGTGCACGTTTTCCGGTCATCAGTGCATGATGATTATTCCGGGATTTCTATTCCGGCTTCATTTAATAAAGTTTCAAGAAGTTTTACCCTGTCCAGCAGGTAACTGATTTCTTCCCAGTTGGAAGAACATAGTTTCTCTGCCTCCTGTAATGCAACACATGCAACCTGGTAATCAGTCCATATTTCACACCTGTTGCGTGAATTGAAGGGACATTCTTTCATCAGGAAATGCCTCCTTCCATTTTTGATTTTAAACCATGACGTTTTCTCATTGAGACTTTCCCTTCAACGAAAACATCATATGCATTGTTTGTAATACGATCCATGATAGCCTCTGCAACAGGGCTTCCTTCATCGTATTCTGGATCAATACGCCCATACCATTCCTCATCATTGTACTGCGTACACAGAATCATGGAACCTTTCGGACTGTTAACCCTTTTTTCAACAATCTCTAAGAGATCATATCTTTCCTGAGTAGATAGCGTTCGAATCAGCCATTCGTCAATGATAAGAAGTTCTGTCTTGCAGTAGGCGTTGATTACTTTTCGGAAAGTACCATCCTGCTTGGAAGGTGATAACTCATCTAACAGTTCAGGCATCCGGATATATCTTACTGTTTTGAATTTACGACATGCGGCATTGCCAAGTGCACAGGCTATGTAAGTCTTACCGGAACCGGTGGCTCCCTTTAGGATGATATGATGTCCTTCGTTGATGTATTGACAGGTCGAAAAACGAATCATCTGTGCTTTATCAAGCTTTCGGTCAGGAAGGTACTCAATATCTTCAACGCAGGCAGCCGAAACAGAAAAAGCAGCCCGTTTGATAAGATTTTTTAGTTTGTTTGCCTGACGTCTGTTCCATTCTGCGTCAACAAGAAGCCCTAGACGTTCTTCAAAGCCTAATACATTATAGGATTTTGAATCGTTCAGCTGATTTTGAAATTCATCAGCCATAGCACTACAGTTCAGTGCTTTCAGTTTTTCGAAGGTAGATGCATTGATCATTCTACATCACCTCCGTTTCTGTATGCCGAGATGCCACGTGTAATACCATTGCTTCTTTTACTGCACGTTTGATTGGAGGAATCCGCATCAGAAGTTAACTTATCCTGTCCGTTTTTAAGGATTGTAATAATACTCCTTAATGACGGTTGTACTGTAATGGTCAAAAGCTTTTCACAAGCTTTTTCAATTCAGCTGTTACCATACTTTTCGGCAGCCTTCATTAATCCGACGCAATACTTGTATCCCTGTTCCGGTTCTTTTTCGGAATAGAGAAAGTGATTTACAGTTTTTAATGTATGTGTTCCA
Source organism: Lachnospiraceae bacterium (assembly GCA_021628825.1). Classification (GTDB taxonomy): domain Bacteria; phylum Bacillota; class Clostridia; order Lachnospirales; family Lachnospiraceae; genus Suilimivivens. The sequence continues at coordinate 101,531 of JAJXRY010000001.1, forward strand.
ATGTCCTCTGCCCAGCGCACAAACTCTTCCGGATTATAAGAAAGATACTTCTGGTGATTGAGAGGCATATGTTCCCTGATGCAAATGGGATCTCTTTGAAGAACCGTTTTCCTCACATGAGAAGCGACACGCCCGCCATGATAAAAGACCTCCACAGTAGTACTGGTTAAGCGAATATCTACCTGTTCTCCAATTAGATCAAATGGAACTGAGTATTTATTGATGCCATCACTTATGAGATAATCTTTTTGAACCTTTGCAGTGGACCAGACTGCTGGTTCATAAGGGACTTTGGGAAGCGGCAGCATAAAATCTTTTTCTTCATCTTCGAAAGCAGAACGCCGGTTTCCAAGTCTCTTTTTAAATGGACGGAGATTGAGTTCCTCTAGTTTCTCAGAAACGGCTGTTTGGGCTTCTTCAATAGAAAAGAAATGATAATTACGTAACGCTGCCAGAATCCAGGTGGTGGCATATTTCACAGAGCCTTCTGCATTTGGTTTATCGTCCGGATGCTTCACTCTGGCCGGTACAATCGCTGTATTATAATGGTCAGCCATTTCCTTGTAGGCTCTCGGAATTAAGGTGTCATACCGGGTGTTCTTAGTAACACCAGCTTTGAGCAGTTATCCGGGATTAATAAGCGCATGGAACCACCAAAGTATGCATAGGAATGTACATGGCAGTTGATAAATGTATCAGATTTCATGTTTGGGCAAAGCTCTGCGTATACATAAAGACTGCACGGAAGCACTGCTACAAACAGATAGGCAGGAGTCGCTTCACCTGTAACCTCATCGTAAATATCGATGGTTGCACCAGCCCAATCTACCTCCATTTCGTCACCGGGTTTATGTTGGATACGCATTGTAGCCTTAGTAATACGAGCCCACTTACGATAGTTATCATTGAACTGTGTGCTCATGTACGGCTTTTTGCCGGCTGCACTGGCTTCCAAACAGTATTCTGTCCAGAGAAGTGTAAGGGTAACTCCTTTCTTGGCAAGTTCCCTATGGATCTTAGGATAATCAGGCATAAGTCGTTCCTCATTATCCTTATTTCGACCCGGATAAAACAAACATTCCAAAGACTGATTAGTGACATCGTCATCTAATGGCCAGCAAATGTGAAGATTTCCGGCTAATGTCAGAACTTCAGAAACGGTATTCCTTGAACTGTGTACACTGGATGCAATGTCTTTCTTGGTATATCCGAGGTTATTAAGCCTCAGAATCTCTCGATAATCAACCATGGTTATCGACCTCCTATAAATGATAGTCACACATGTGTGTGCCATCTTCATTATAGGACCAATCTATGTCAATGCACTATACAGCGGAAAGCATGCACTAAAACGCCGGAAAGCATGCACTCAATGACCGTGCAGCATGCACTGACTAATCGGTATTTACAGGCGGTATTCTTCTTGTTATTATCCCTCAGGATTTGACAATTTGGGGAGAAGCAGGATTGCTGAATTTAAAGGACCTTTTGGCAAGAATTTAGTGTCGTGACCGATTTTGTCTCGTTTTGACTCGTTTTGTCTCGTCTCGACCGACATTAGCACTTGGGCTATTGGGAATAATCTAGATGTATCCATTCAAATAATGTGCCATCATGATTGACTTAAAGTGGGTTGTTGCGTGGATGTTAGTGTGAATAAAGATATTGTTTACTTTCTCGCTTAAAGATGTTCGGAAGTTGCGCGAGAAAGTAATGGATATAGTATATTTACCGGAAAAAAATCCTTTGACAATGAAGAAAAAAATTGGATATAATAAAAAGTGAAATGAATGATTTCGAAAAATGTGAAAGGAGAGTTCTGTATGTTATATGATTATATTATTACCAATTATAAAAAAAGATGAACCAATCTTTCTTGCAGAGCTTCCTGGCAAATCCAGAGAATCTGTAAGGCAAGAAATGAAGAAACTTACAGATGAAGGAAAAAAATAGAGCGGTTATACAATGGCGTGTATTATCGTTCTTACAAAACTATTTTGGGAACTAAGGGAAAGGTATCGGTTGAAAAAGTTTATACAAAAAGAGGTATTTAGAGGCTGACGGAGTGGTGTCGGGATATATTACGGGTATCCAGCTTGCGAATATGTATGGTTTTTACAACGCAAAAATCCGTCTTGTTATGAGGTATGTTCTAATGAGGCATCTACCAAACAGCGTAAAGTAGATGTAGATGGCAGACAGATTATTGTTTACAAACCGGTTGTAGAAGTATCAAAGGAAAATAGAGGTGCACTGCAATTTTTTTGGACCTTATGAGTACGATTGACAGATACAGCGAAGTTAGTGGTGATGAATTTACAATGAAGATAAAGAATTTTATTTCTACTGTAGGAGTCGATTTTGAGCAGGTGAAAAAATATTTATCACTATTTCCGGATAGAGTATATCGGAATATTTATCAGGGAGGTTTGATGAATGAATTGGTATAAAGAGTATCAAACTGAATGGAAAGAGATTATTGAGACGGTGGCCAGAGAATTAGGCAAAAAGTGAGCAAATGGTTGAAAAAAAGATACCATTCAGTCAATGTTCCTGTTTGAGCTGGCAAAGTCGGAATTACCATTTGTGTTTAAAGGTGGAACTTCACTTTCTAAGGCATATAATCTTGTAGATCGTTTTTTTCGGAAGATATTGATTTGTCGATGAATCGAAGGCCTACGCAATCAGAACGTGTGAAATCAAAAAGAATTGATTATCGAAATTGCTGAGAATTTGGGTTTGGTGTTGTCAAATTCGGAAGAGATAAAGTCGCGGTATGATTATAATAAATATGTATTTAAATATGATTCTTTGTTTTTCTGTAATTCCACTGGAGATTATTATAGAAACAAGTTATTATCAGTCGGTATATCCTGTTGACAAGCATGTTGTAGGTAGCTTTGTAGGAAGATTTTGTTTAGAAAGAAGTATCATACTGCCTGTTCCTTTCGAAGCAGCGGAGGTGATGATGAATGTTCAATCCATAGAAAGAACTTTCGTGGATAAGGTGTTTGCCGTATGCGATTATAAAAATACAGAATATGCAGGACAGAGATTCAAGACATTTATATGATATATGCAAGCTTCTTCGAGAGGTTGAACTTAATGAAGAATTGGATAAGTTAATTGATATGGTCAGAGATGATAGGATGCGATCTAAAAACAATCCATCGGCGCAGCTGGAATATATTATTCCGGATATGCTTAAGGAGATAATCAGAAAGCAGATTCTATGAACCTGATTATAAAAAAATGTAACACAGAAATTATTGTATGAGGATATATCATATGATTATGCAATTGAGAATGGAATTGCAATTATTGCAGAATCAGATGTGTTTATATATAAGAAATAAGTAGAAATGAATATTTTTGGAGCTTATCAGCAGTGATAGGCTCCTTTTTCGTACCAGCGAACAGAAAGCGAACTAAAATTTTTACTGGCGAACGAAAAAGCGAACTCAGTAGCGAACGGAAAGCGAACGGCGGTTGATAGGCTTTTTTGGAATTTCTCCAATGAGGTCTATTTTTTATGCTTTTTTGTAGGAGACAGTTTAGGGCAAGAGAGCCACCTGTTCCGGATTTTGAAGCGGAAAACATTTCAAAATTCGGAGGATAAATAAAATGAGAAATTATAAAGGTGATCCATTGATGATGGGACAGAGATTAAAAGAGTTAAGAAGAAATGCGAAGAATAGCATGTCGCAGTTAGCATTTGCAGAGGAGATTGGAACCTGCTTAGGTAATATCAGTAAGATTGAACAGGGCTTAAGATTTCCAACAATGGAAATTCTATATGACTATATGAATTATTTTGACGAGGATGCGAATTTGCTGTGTGGGTGTGATATTGAGAATCAGAACAGAGAAGATTCTATTGATGCAAGGCTGGAGAAATTGCCACCGGCAGTAAAGAGATTATCTTACAGTTATTTTTTTGTAGAGATGATTGAGAAATGTCCATTTCAATAAAATCGCTACTTATAGTAGTGATTACTGAATCTAATCATTACTATAAAGGACGATAAGTTTTTTTGAAAATAGAGATTACTTGTTGTAAAATCGTGATTTATCGGATATAATATATTTAAAGATAAAATGATGATAAAATTATGATAAGTAATGCAAGGAGGTTTTTTTATGATACAGATTAGACCAGTTTCTGATTTAAGAAATAAATTTCCGGATGTAGAGAAGGCAGTTGCATGTGGTGAACCGGTATATTTAACAAAAAACGGATACGGTGCAATGGTTGTGCTTAGTCTGGAAGCATATTCAAGATTAACAGATGGCATTGAAGCAGCTCTTGATATGGCTGATAAAGCTGCGGAAGAAGATGACAGAAGATATACGCATGAAGAAGTTTTCTCTAATCTTAGAAGGAGGGTAAATGGCTAATACAAAGTATAAGCTGTGATATTTGCCATTGTTCTATAGGGATCTAGAGGAAAAGGTTGTATATATTGCAGAGGAATTACATAATGAAAAAGGCTGCAAATGATTTGTTAGATGAGGTTGAAAAGGCAATATTGGAATGTGTTTATTGCTATGCAACAAAGGGAAAAAGGAAAGGTAGAAGAAGCTCTTTCCATAAAGGATAATTCTTCACCAATTCTTTGCAATAGAATTTCAGAAAGAGATCATATGATAGAAAGAAAAGTTCAATCATCAGTGAGTAAGAGATACATTAAAAAATAAGTTATAGGTTAACGGTGAAAAAATGAGTATAAGATTTCTTGTATTTAGCGATATGCATTATGATACGGTGGAAGATGGAGATGAACGAATAAGCAAAAATTATAAGGAAAGTAAAAGAGAATCAGCTTGATTTCTGTATTTCACTAGGCGATTTCTGTGAACCTGTTCTTGAAAAATGAAAAGATTAGTAAGTTCGTTTTTTTACAGACCAAGGTTCCCATATATTATACCATTGGAAATCATGAGACGGATCGACAACAGTTGGATGAGATTCTTGTTTTTTTATGATATGAAATCTCCATTTTATTCCTTTGAATTAGAAAAATTACAAATTTATCGTTCTTAATACATGTTTTTTTATAGTAAAGATGGTGTTGAAGAAGCATTTTATGAAAATAATTATAAGGTAAAAGGATCCGTATATCCTGTTTTGCCACAAGAACAGTTGAATTGGCTAAGAGAGGAACTGAATGATCATAAAAAGCATATTGTTTTTTCACATCATAGTTTTTCGAATGAATTTGCAAAACGGGGAGTTCAGAATAGGGATACTATACAGAATATGTTTTTCTGCTAGGAATGTATTTCTGTGTATGAATGGACATGATCATGGCGATGCAGTAATTGAAAAGAACGGCACAACATATTATACTGTCAATTCCTCATCCAATGTCTGGATTGGTTCTCAAATTGATAGTTCAGAAACACTAAAAGAAAAATATGGTCATCTTAACGGAATTTTAACATATAAAGAGCCTTTTGCGGTTATAGTTGAAATTGATGATTCTAAAATAAAGATTAATGGAGTAGAAGGAGAATATCAGTCTGTCACACCCGAGGATATTGGACTGGACAATTACCAGTGGAATGGGGTTTCCATTTTGCCAAAAGCCAGCTCATGGGAAATTAACATGAATTAATATGTAACAGGAGTGGTAATTATGGGTCTGTGAAATAAAGGGACTTATTTTTACAGCCCCTTTTTACTGAGAATATGATATAAAGTTCTCAATAGACCGCATAGGAAAATTCCGTGCTATATTATAATTAAGCAAAAAAAGGTGTTTGGTTAAAATATATATGATTTAAAGGAGAGTGTGCTATGTTATATCAGGGTATTCTGGCTGGAATTGTAGATCAAAGCAGGAAGATATTTGGAGAGGAACTGACAGGAATTTATTTGCATGGTTCTATGGCAATGGGGTGTTTTAATCCGGACAAAAGTGATATTGACCTTCTTATTGTGATAAGAGATCATATTACGGATGCCCAGAAATTACAGTTTATGAACTATATCGTAGAAATGAATAAAGTGGCTCCGGGCAAAGGTATTGAATTAAGCATTGTAAAGAAAGAATTTTGTGAGCATTTTATATATCCGACACCATTTGAATTGCATTTTTCAAAGGCACATTTACAGTGGTTTACAGAGAATCCGGGGATTATATCCGTAAGATGAATGGAGAAGATAAAGATCTTGCTGCACATTTCAAAATTATAAAAAAATTATGGTATCGTATTATATGGAGAAGAAATAGATAATATTTTTTTGCTGATGTGCCGAGAAACGATTATCTGGATAGTATCTGGAATGATATCGAAGGGGCGGAAGAGGATATTTTAGAAGATCCGGTATACATAATTTTGAATTTGTGCAGAGTAGCAGCCTTTCTCAAAAATGATTTAGTTCTTTCCAAAAAGCAGGGTGGGGAATGGGCAATAGAAAACCTTCCTTCAAAATATCATCCATTGATTTCCGGAGCATTGCAGAGTTATGAATATGGTGAAAATGTGGATATTGAATATGGAGAGGGAAAGAAATTTGCTGCTTATATGGTACATTCGATAAAAACTATGATAGGCTAAAGGACTCATGACTCTACTCTCCGTAGGTAGCGTTACATCCGGCTATGCCTTACAATGCCATTATGGAGGGCAATGTGATGAATCAATATGTAACAGGAGCAGTGATTAAGGAACTGCGTGAAAAGAACCATATCACACAACTGCAGTTGGCTGAAAAACTGGGTGTGAGTGACAAGACCATATCGAAGTGGGAAACGGGGAAAGGATATCCGGATATTACCTTGTTGGAGCCTATTGCCGATGCACTTTCGGTTTCCGTCACAGAGTTGATTTCAGGAAATATGGTCTGCAATTCCAATGTATCCGCGAATATGCTGCGATCACAGTTTTATGTATGTCCGGTGTGTGGAAATGTGATTCACAGTATGGGAGAGGCGGTGATTCATTGCCATGGACTGTTGCTGCAGCCGGCAGAAGCGGAAGAAACGGACGAGGATCATAAGATCTTTGTGGAACGTATCGAGGATGAATATTATGTGCAGATTGAACATGAGATGTCAAAGAAGCATTATATCTCCTTTATTGCGGCGGTTTCTTCTGACAGCATACAGATGGTCAGGCTGTATCCCGAAGGAGAGGCACAGGCACGGTTTAAGATCCGGGGAGTGAAAGAGATTTATTTTTACTGCAATAAAAGCGGGTTGTTTTCAGTTATTCTCGGTGAAAGGAATCGATGACAAAGAGAGCGGGTATGACGATACAGAAGAACGTCGGGAGCTTGAGAAAACGGCTAAAATGTTATTTGGTTAAAGCAAGACAGCTATGGAATCAGGAGATTTTGTAGCTGCCTTTTTACATCTTACCTGTAAATTTTGACACTTTACCGGATGAGAGGTAGACAGAGCATGAAAAAAATCATATATAAGAAAAAAACAGGAAAATAATCTAAGGAGACCAGCTATGAAAAAAAATGGTATGCAGAGGAATATAATTTTGAAATTGAAGTTACAGGATTCTTAAGAAGTGATCATACGGAGAATTACTGTAGAAACGGAGAAGAGATAGGGGATAAGTATGTCTGTACCTATGGATGTCCGGTAAATGAGCAGGGGTATGGAATCTGTTCCAAGATGATGCAGCTTCTTTATGGAGATATGCAGGCGGTAAGAAGTGGAGGAGATCTGACACTGGTCGGTGGATCAGAGCCATTGGTAAAAGATTATGTGTGTCCGGATGGGTGTGTCTGTTTTCAAATGAGGGCTGTGAAAACAGGAAATGAAAATTTTTATAAAGGAAAATTCTACGAGTAATCGTGAAAATGAAGATACAGGAGACCAGGAGGTAATCAGGGTGAGGCTCACGGTGGAGCAGATTGAAAAGGAAAAAGAAGAGGAAGTCATTGTGTGCTGCCATGATACAGAGGCAGGATGGGTACAAAACGTCAGGGAAGCAGTGCGGGGGCAGATTCTGGTCTGCGGATATAAGGACAACATATTATACCGTCTGAGGCTTTCGGATATTTATTATTTTGAAGTTGTTGACGGAGCCTCTTTCTTATATACACAGAAGGATGTGTTTACATCCAAAGAAAAAAATGTATGAATTTGAGAGCATGAGTGCCAGAAGTGCTTTATTCCGTTGCAGCAAATCGATGATTCTGAATGCAGATAAAATTGATTATGTGCGTCCCTCGGTATCCGGAAGATTTGAGGCCGTATTGTCAAATGGAGAAGTTGTGATTGTGTCACGCAAGTATGTTGTTGAATTAAAAAGATTATTAGGGATGTAGGAGGAGAATATGAAAGACATTGTATTTTTGGATGAGAAGATTTTTTTCATGCTTTATGGAATTATTATGATATGTACATTTTTTTATGTGTCTGTTTTTTTAATCCTACATCAGAACTGCCGGTGGTGTCTTTCTTTGGAAGAATTATTGTTTTTGCAATTCTTGGCATGGCAACGCTTATTGTTTATTACTCCAAGGAGGAGCTGACCCAGGGAAAATGGTGGCTTCGGACGGTTTTGCATGTTTTGCTTCTGGAAGCGGTTTATCTTCCGATTGCACACCACTGGGAATTCTGGTATGGAAAGCTCGATGCGGTTATTTATGCTTCCTTTATTCTGGCTGCCAAAATACTCTGGCATCTGATTGATTATGGAATCAGTGCAAAAACAGCATCCGAAATCAATGAGAAGATAAGAAAACGCAGAAGAGAGCAGTTGAATCATGCGTGATGATACAAGGATAGAAGAAGTGATTCTATGGAGGTGGAGCAGGTTGATGAGTTTAAAGACAGCGAAAATGAAATTACAAAAGTATATGCAATTTCAAGGGAAGAGTGGAGAGATTTATAAAACTGTTGTCAAAGTTTGGATGTTGCATTGCAGCTTTAAACTTTAAAAATCAAAAGGAAAAGGAAGCGGATGGAAAGGTGGAATAAAGCAGGATGGTTTTGCTGATAGATACAACCGGGTTACATAGTGGAAAAGAAATTTTACGGGAACTTGAAAAGGCAGGGAGGATTTGCCGAAGGGTGTCAGTACCGGTGTGGAGAACAGTTTTTTTGAGAGAAAGCTTCCTGGTTATCTGGGTTGTAGTTATGGTGGATGCCTGGTGAAAGGTGATAACTTTTCGATCGGACTGTTAAATAAAGAACAGCAGGAAAAAGCAACGAAGCCTTATGAAAGAATGGGAGAGGTTTTTGCGATAGAGCATAATTTTTATGGCAGGGAAGCAAGAGATTTTACCGGAGCGGAGTATTATTCCCTTCCGGAGAGAATTATGGTGGGTATGGCATTCAGAACCATTGTCCGCAGGATATTTAACAGGGCAGCCAAAAGCTGGGGATGTAAGGATAAGCTTGATGCAAAGCCTTATAAAGTATCCGGAAAAACTTAATAGCTTAGACAATTATCATAAAAAGGAGAGGGTATGAAAATAGAAATCAATACATTGACGCCGGACTTATTTCTTGAATTGTATACCTCGGTTGGCTGGGAGCCTCCCTGTCGGGAACAGGTGGAGCGTGCCCTGAAAAATACAACAGCAGCGTTTGTGGCATATGAAGGTGAAAAGGCCATGGGCATGGTAAGACTTATTGGAGATGGCGGTCAGTCTGGAACTGATCAGCTCGAAGGAAGCGGTTAAATTCTATAAAAAGCATGGCTTTGAGGAAAGACCGTGTGAATGGGACGGACCTGGAATGTTCAAAATGATACGGAACATCGGGACTTGAAAATGAACTTAGATTGGAAGGAACAGAAAAACATGACAATACATTATGAAAAAAATTAAATGCTAGAAATTTTTAACACACATTCACTGGATCACTTTGTGAGATATCAGGAGGTAAACGAGTGCTGGCGCAATGTGGAGGGACAGTGGAAGCTGATACCCATAGCCTTTAAAGAGGATTGGTCGGTAGAACAGTGTCGGGAGATTGCAGCAGATGTGGCATCCCATATGGGAAAAGACCAGACCGCAATTGGTGCGTTTGATGAACAGGAGCTTGTTGGTTTCATTACGGTTTCCCATGAGATTTTCGGAAGCACTGCCAAGTATGTGGAACTGGTGTGCTTTGAGGTTTCTAAGCCTTATCGTGGAAAGAAAATAGGAAAAACGCTTTTCTATGAGGCCTGCGAGGAGGCGAAACGGTCAGGAGCAGATAAGCTATATATTTCGGCACACTCTTCCAAGGAGAGCCAGGCAGCATATCAGGCGATTGGCTGCGTTCATGCAAAGGAGATTAACCGGAAGATCGCAGAAAAAGAGCCCTGCGACGTGCAGCTGGAATATGAACTTAATAGGAAATAATTGGAGGGGTATATTATCCGGGAAGCAGCCATATATTAAGACCAATTTAAAAGAAGCAGACCGCAAGGGATATTGCACATATGCTCGGAAAAGCAGAGCAATGAAATTTACTCTTTACAAACATAGCACATAGGGATATAGTGATTATATTGAATTATAAGTCTTACAAATGGTGTATTCTGAAAGCATTGCTTATACAAAATATCAAAAAAATTAATCCCTAATAAAAAGTGAATATGGAGCTTGTAAACAAAGAGTAAACCCGCTATACTATTGCGTATAAACCAATGCAAAAATAAGAAAGGCGGTAGAAGGATGGAAGAGATGAATCAAAAATGAACTTGCTGTATTTGCGTATGCATGTCAGCTGTTGCTTAATAATAGACTATATGAAGATCTGAATAAACTGTTGGAGTTTGCAAAGAACAAAGGTGTTGTCGTAACACCGCCGGGAATCTGATATTGCAAAAATAACACAATAAATCAGAATGTGATATTAATAGAGACAGGTATTTTTTTGTGGGCAGCTATGAAAATGGCTGCCTTTCTATGACGTTCAGAATGAGGTGCCGTTATGAGCAAATATGATTCATTATGGAGGTAGATCAGGGAAAAATTTAAAAAAACAGACAGGAGAAATAGAAAAATATGGAATTGGTAAGCAATTACATGTGTGACGATACACTGCGTCATGCTTTAAATGAATTAACCAGAAAAACATTTGGCTTTGATTTTGAAAGCTGGGTCACAGGAGGATATTTTGAAGGAGATTATATTCCATATTCATTTATCGAGGATGGAAAAATAGTTTCCAATGTATCCGTAAATAGGATGACTTTTCTTCAGAATGGTGTAGAGAGGAATTACATTCAGCTTGGAACGGTTATGACGGATGCGGCATACCGTAAGCAGGGACTTGCAAGAAAACTGCTGGAACATGTGGTAAATCAGTACAAGGATAGCTGTGATGGATTTTATCTGTTTGCCAATCTTGGTGCGGTGGATTTTTATGACAGATGTGGATTCTCAAAGATCAATGAGTACGGCTATTCTGTAAAAGAAGAGTTCTGCAGCAGCGGATCAGAAGGAGAGCGGTTCCTTCCGGTAAATCCGGCGGATGTGCAGATGAAGCAAAAATACATGGATATGGTTCGCCACAGTGCGGTAAATTCATCTATGGAACAGTTAAATAAAGTTGGTTTGCAGATGTTTTATACGGCGGATATGGAAAACGTATCTTATGCAAAGGATATAGACTGTTTCATTGTTACGGAGCAGGAGGGAGACACCTTGTTTTTGCAGAGTATTGTCTGCGCAAATCAAGTGACGCTCTCAGATGTGTTGCAGCGCATGGGAGGGGAATTCCATAAATGCCGGCTTGGATTTACCCCTGTTCAGAATGACAGGTATATGTGCATTGCAGAATGTTATAATGGAAGTGATGACTATCGGTTGTTTTATCTTGGACAGGAGCTAGAAAGCATAGAACAGGATAAGCTTTATTTCCCGGAACTTTCTCATGCATAAGCCTCACGGATAATGTATTCTGATGTATGAAGCGGAGTCCTTTGGCAAAAATGCACAAATTATCCCGCATAGATGTCATTTGCGGTAGCTTATGTCGGAACAATCAGAGCAAAATAGCAACATAATTAATGCAAAATATAGCTGTTTGAGATCAATATAGTTTTTATCTAATAACGAAAAAAAGCGAAAAATAAATATATGAAATCAGAAAAAAAGTGTTTGAAAAACAAAGGAAATTTTTTTCGGGCACTTTTTTTATTTGTGACATCATTGCCATAATGTTGTTTAAATGTTACAAATATGCGAAATACAGTACAAAAATTTCATAAAAATCATTGACTCTCTGAGGGGAAAAACCGATATAATGTAAATAGCGATTTTATATTTACTAATTCTCTGGTTGGAGGGTGTATTATGGAGGAAAGAAGGGGAATTAATCGTGTGGATTATCGCGTAAAGAGTGTGATAGTTACATGCGATACATTTGAGAAGTTTTATGTTGATGCAATTAATGTAAGTCCGCTTGGAATGGGATTGCTGGCACCGGCAGGTACACCGAATCTTGTTGGCAGACAGATTATCATTGTAGCGGATACGTTGATCATGAATGCGGATGTCCTGAGACAGGAAAAAATGGAAGATGGACAATTCCAGTTGGGAATTAAGGCACGGAAGTTTACACCGGCAGTCCTCAAATATCTGTTCGAGCACATCGCAGAATAAATAAAGTACTTACAAGGAATGACCTTAATATAATAAATATGTAACAGGTAACGTGAAAAAAAGGGAATTATTAATGGAAGGGAGATTTTTATGAAAAAAACAACACTTTAAAAAGCAATGGGAATAGCAATTGGAGCAGCGATGAGCGTAATGCTCGCTTCTAATATGGAGGTACACGCTGCCGAAGTGTATGATGCGGAAACCGGAATAATTGTTGAAAGCGTTGAATATGGAGCGAATGATCAGGAAGAAGCAGAAGAAGACAAAGCTCAGATGTTTGATTCTAATAATGACAATGGAAATGATAATGCCGTTGATCTGAACAGTTACGATGGAGGTGTTGCGTATAGCAACGGCGACTCTGATAGTGACACAGACAGCGATGGTGACGCAGATAGCGATACAGACAGTGACAGCGATGCAGATGCTGACACCGATACGGATACAGACAGCGACGCAGATGCCGATACAGATACAGATAGCGACAGCGATTCTGATAGTGACAGCGATGCAGATGCTGACACCGATACGGATACAGACAGCGACGCAGATGCCGATACAGATACAGATACAGACAGTGACAGCGACGCCGATACGGATAGCGACTCTGATTCTGACAGTGACACAGATACAGACAGCGACTCTGACAGTGATGCAGATACAGATAGCGACAGTGATGCTGATAGCGATACAGACAGCGACTCTGATTCTGACAGTGACACAGATACAGACAGTGATTCTGACAGCGACACAGACCTTGAGACAAACAAGGGCAATGATAAGAGTTCGACCCCTGACAAACCTACGGGCAATGGGGATACAGGTTCATCTAAAACCGAGGAAGATCTTATCAACGATTTCCTGGATGATATATCAGTCGGCGAAGATTATGTTATCTATGGAGAAGAACTGACAAGTAACAATGGTGGTGGAACAGGTCATATTGATGGCAATATTTTAGTAGACAATATTGATAATGCGTCAGAAGGTATTAAAACGGGTGAAATATCTAAATCGGGTGAAACATTAGATGATGGCAGACTTGCCAAAACACCTAAGTTTTCGATTGTTAAAGATGGAAACGGACAGGGTGGAACCTTTAATTGGATTGAAGGAAATGGTACAATTCTGATCGTAAAGGAAAATGGAAATGTAAAGGTAGAAAATATAAACGCGGGATGTCAGGTCGTAGGTGTTAAGGATGTCAATGATCCGGAAGAAATAGCAAATGCTATTGCTAAAGCATTAGAGCTTAACGATGAAGAGAAGGCTCAGCTTTTAAAGGATATTAAGAAACAGTTAAATGTGTCAGATAATCTTAAAAACATAGCAGAGAGCGGTCAGAAGCTTGCTGATGCGGATGATACATCAATTACAGGGCTTGAGGCATTAAAGGATGTTAAAGACAAAATTGCTGCTGGAGATATTAAAACAGGAGAGAGGGTTACCATTACGGTAGATGCGGCAGACCTTGTTAATGGTGAGTTTGCTAAAGATCTTTACGGATGGTGAAGGAAGCCTTTATAACCTTAACAAAGATAAAAAAATGTTAAGATAATTATAAATGTGTCGCATGGTGAGGCAGACATTACAATTACATTTGACAATCCGATTAACAACACCGATTATGACAATCATCTTACAAAATATGTATGGAATTTTTGTGATTACTCCGGTAAAGTAGTTATTAATAAAGATATGGGTGGTCTTGTTATTTGTGCTAATGGTGAGGTAGAGGTTAACAGTTCCTGTGACGTAAGAGTTATTGCCAAGACTATAACTAAAAATGGTCAGGAAATGCATCAGATCGAAGGCGATGATGATACCGATACAGACACGGATACCGATACAGATACTGACACGGATACCGATACGGACACCGATACGGACACCGATACAGATACCGACACCGACACCGACACCGATACGGACACTGACACAGACACAGATACTGACACGGATACAGATACCGATACGGATACGGACACCGATACAGATACGGACACCGACACAGATACCGACACAGATACTGACACAGACACGGACACGGATACCGATACAGACACTGACACGGATACTGACACAGATACGGATACCGATACAGATACTGATACTGACACAGATACCGACACAGATACAGATACTGACACAGATACCGATACAGATACTGATACCGATACTGACACAGATACAGACACAGATACTGATACCGATACTGACACTGACACTGACACGGATACAGATACTGACACGGATACTGATACCGATACAGATACAGATACTGATACAGACACGGATACCGACACAGATACTGATACAGATACTGACACGGATACCGACACTGACACAGACACCGATACGGATACCGACACCGATACGGACACTGACACAGACACAGATACTGACACGGATACTGATACTGATACGGATACCGATACTGACACAGATACCGACACGGATACGGATACAGACACAGATACCGATACAGACACAGATACCGATACAGACACGGATACTGATACAGACACGGATACGGATACAGATACCGACACGGATACGGATACAGATACTGACACAGATACCGATACAGACACTGATACAGACACGGATACTGACACGGATACTGACACAGACACAGATACTGACACGGATACCGATACAGATACCGATACTGACACAGATACCGATACAGATACTGACACTGATACGGATACCGACACAGATACTGACACAGATACAGATACAGACACAGATACAGATACAGACACAGATACGGATACCGACACAGATACCGATACAGATACTGATACAGACACTGATACAGATACTGATACGGATACAGACACAGACACGGATACAGATACAGATACAGATACAGATACTGATACAGATACCGATACTGATACAGACACAGATACCGATACCGATACTGACACAGACACGGATACAGACACAGATACGGATACTGACACCGACACAGACACAGACACTGACACGGATACCGACACTGACACTGATACAGATACAGACACAGATACAGATACCGATACTGACACAGATACCGATACCGATACAGACACAGATACAGATACTGACACAGATACCGACACAGACACAGATACCGATACCGATACAGACACGGATACTGATACCGACACAGACACAGATACGGATACCGACACAGATACTGACACAGATACTGACACCGATACAGACACGGATACCGACACAGACACAGATACAGATACTGATACTGATACAGACACTGACACAGATACCGATACAGACACAGATACCGATACTGATACAGACACGGATACCGATACTGACACAGATACAGATACTGACACAGACACAGATACTGATACCGATACCGATACAGACACTGATACGGATACGGATACCGATACCGATACAGATACTGACACCGACACCGACACGGATACTGACACCGATACCGATACGGATACTGATACCGATACTGATACCGATACGGATACGGACACTGACACCGATACCGATACCGACACCGATGATGACGATGGCGAGGTTCTGGGTGCAAGAAGAGGTGATGGACCGGCAGTTCTGGGAGCAAGAAGAGGTGTTGAAAAGGCGGTTCTTGGAAAGAGGCGTAGACCTGAGACCGGTGATGGCATGGCGTTAGCAGGTTGGCTTTTTGGTTTGGTTTCATCACTGGGTGCGGCTGGCGCATCAGGTAAAGCTTTAAAGAAATCCCGTAAAAAGGAAGAAACTGAGTAATAGAATTATTTCATTAAAACCTGCCGGCAAAGGTAAATAACCTTTGCCGGTTTCCTTATAAAAATATATTGATTAATGGGGGATACCATATGAAAACAATACCCAGAACAAAAACATAGCAATAAATATAATCAGGAGAAAAACCGGTTGGTTTCCAAGGCTTTATTTGAAAAGAAGCTGGATGCAATGAAAGGTTATGTTGAGGAATACTTAAAAAGCAATCCGATTGATATTAAGTGTAAGGATATTCAGGATGAGGTTAAGTATACGGTGTTTGTTTCCATCTCCGATGGGAAGAAAAGAGCCAGGGTATGTCATGCATCGGCTGCGGATTTTGAATCTTCCTTTATGCAGGTAAGGGAAAAGATAAGGACTGTTATTGATAAATACAGTCTTACACCGGTGTGGATCAAAATTGATGTTGTAGATTTTGTTCAAAAAGTTCCGTTTGCGAATTTAAAGAAAATTTTTTTGTCGGTAAAATATAAGGATTTTTTCAGAATGGGATTCGCACTGGATCCATGGATGGATATTGCTTTTTTTGGAAGCAGAGGCTAACTCATATGGACTTTATGATTATTCGGTTATCCCTATGAAGGCATCGAAGCCCGGTCATGAGAATGTTCCCTGTATTAACATAGAGCAGGTGGAAAAGTACTTAGGATGGAATGGAAGACATTGTTCTCCCATTATCATGCCATTTGTTTATTTCTTTAACTGCAAAAGCTTTTTTATGGATACGGATAAGGAAATATATATGCTTTATAATGCGGGAATGCATTGTGGAAGAAGAACAATCGGGGAGCTTACGCCTGAGTTTGTAAAGGATATTCTCACTACCTCTTCCCAGTATTTAACAAGGCAGATGTTACCGTCAGATAAATTTATATATGGTTATTTTCCACGATTTAATGCGGTAATGACTTCTTATAATATATTGAGACATACCGGAACGGTATGGTCTATGATGTGTGCATATGAGGTCACAAGGGATAATTCTTTACTGGAAACGATAAATAAAGCAATCGATTATCTTCTTACACAAATGAGCTATAAGGATAATGAGACTGCATTTGTCATTGAAGCAAGAAGCAGGGAAATTAAACTGGGGGGAAATGGAATTGCTATTATTGCGCTGACGAAGCATATGGAAGTATTTGGGGATCGTGACTTTACGGATATGATTACGCTTCTGGCAAATGGAATTTTATATTTGCAGGATAAAGAAACCGGAAAAATGACTCATGTTTTAAATGCAGCCAATTTTGAGGTAAAGGAAGCATTCCGTACCGTATACTACGACGGAGAGTCAGCATATGCTCTCATAAAGGCCTATGATATTACCGGTGATCATGCGTATCTTGATGCTGCGAGGCGGAGTATCGATTATTTTATAAAAAAGAATTACGTAGTACACAGAGATCATTGGCTGGCTTATGCGATGAATGAGTTTACTAAGTTTGTACAGGAAGAAAAAGTATTATACATTTGCACTCAGAAATGCATGGGAGAATCGTGAGAGGATAAAGAAGCAGCAAACCTCATATCATACTTATCTGGAATTATTGATGGAAACCTATGACATTTATCTCAGAATAAAGGAGCAGAACATTTCCGTCGATTATATGAATCAGATTGATGAGGATGAATTTGTTGAGATTATCAAGTACAGGGCATTTCATATGCTGGATGGATATTTTTATCCGGAATATGCGATGTATATGGAAAGACCGGATAAGATTCTTGGTTCGTTCTTTGTACGTCACGATGATTTCAGGGCGAGAATTGATGACAACCAGCACTTTATTGATGGTTATGCCAAGTATTATAAGTTAATTTTGCATAATGGAGAATGACTGTTATATGTGGAAAAATGAAGAACAATGATTTGGAAGCTCATATTGGAATTCCGGATGGCTTTAAGGTAAAAGGGGGAGATGGCAGAGCTATTTCTTCCTGGAATGAAGTGAAAAAAATGCAGACGGTTATATTCTGTCTTATTACAGAGCCGGTGAACCGGAGCTGTGCATTAAAAACCAGGTATTCACAAAAAAATCGGAGAAAACCATTCTGGGGTTTCAAAACGGGGTGGAATATCTTGCGGATGTGTGTGCATATCAATTTTGTGACGGCGTGGAAATCAGAGGGGAGAAATCAGACAAAATTCCATTTGTGCCTGTTTCAATGAAGCTAAAGGCTCAGAATGTCATTTGCCTATCTGAAAATGAATCGAAAAAAATAGAAGTAGAATATAAAAAAATACCATTCCTTCCGTTCGTTTTCAGTCGGTGGATGAAGATGTTGCTATTGTGGATGAATATGGGATGGTAACCGCCAGGAATAAGGGTATGACGGAGGTCATCAGCAAAATGGAGAATGGAGAATGTACAAAAAAACCCGGATCGTGTGCGGCCGTGACTTATCGAGAAATCAGAAATCAGATGCCGTGATCATGCTGATGGGAGATCTGATGTGTGCGGTAAATCATCAGCGTATGGTCAGAAATAAGGAATTTGATTTTACAGGCTCGTTTGACGATATCAGCACGATTATTCAAAAGGGAGATTTGGCAATTGGTGTACTGGAAACCATGTGTGCTGACCATTCTCCGTATGAATGTGAAGAACTGAGAACCTCATCCGGAAGTCCTAATTGTAATTCACCTTCAACCTTTATCGGAGCTATAAAGGATGCGGGCTTTGATGCCTTGGTTACAGCAAATAACCATAACTGCGATACGGGGACTGGAGGATTGAAAAAGTACAGTCTCGTTGATCAGAAACAATGGTATGCAAAACATAGGAACACTTAATGATAATCCGGTTTATTTTTCCGTTAAGGGGATAAAAATTGCCGTGATTGCTTTATGTATGATTAATAACGGACACGAAGCTGAGATGAATTTGTGGACGGAGGAGCTTGGCCGGTACAAAACAGAATTGTTTAAACAGTATGTTGATGAGGCAAGAAAAAATCATGCGGAATTCATTATTGCATATCAGCATTGGGGAAAGATGAATTCCTTTGAGGTAAAACCGTCTCAAAGAAAAACGGCAGGAGAATTGGCAGAAGCAGGAGCTGATCTGATTGTTGCATCACATCCTCATGTGATGCAGAATTATGAAATACTTACAACCTCCGATGGAAGAACGGTACCATGTGCTTATTCATTGGGAAATTTTCTTACATCAATGAACGAATTCAGTGAAAACAGACTCAGTGCCGTTATGTGCTGTAAACTGCATAAGAGTCCGAAGGGTAAAGTGTCGTCTGCAATATCATTTATTCCGACAATAAGCAGAGACGATGCTTCCAGTGGTATAAAGATCGGGATTGCCGGTGGAAAGGAAAGGGAAAGAATTGCAGAGCTCCTGTCAGAGAATGCCCGGATTATGTCCTCAGTGCCGGAGCCTGACGTGATGCTGCAGGGCTCTGTTGTGTTGAAAAAAATATTTTCTTATTTGCCGGAGTGCCGGGTCAATCAGGATGCGTGTATTATTTCACAGTTATCCATACTGAACGGCGAAAAACAGGAGCTGAAGGAACGGTGTGCAGAGCGGGTAAGGATAGATATAGAAAAAAAGACTTTGAACAGAGTCTTTTTGAGAAAAACTGGGCAGAATATGTGATAGTTGATTTTTATGCTGCCGCGGCGATTTCTCTTTATAAATTGGATGATCATTATTACACAGCCTCCGATGCTTTTTGGTTTTATCTGATTTTTACAAAAGAAATAAAGAGAAGTTTGAGAAGCATACCCCTCCGTTTAGTGAAAGCTTCTGGAAAGAACAGATTAAGAAATATGCCGGACTTTTTACTGAAATATTATCCTAAAGAAAAAGATTGTATTAGTCCGTCTGAGCTTTTTTCTGAGACACTGGCAGTAAAGGGAGAGGTGAGAAACGGTAAAAAAACCGGAGTGCCTTAAATGCCCGGATCGGGGAGCTGGAGAGCTATTTTATTTCAATTGTGAATCCGGTTGTGATTGATATAGCAGGGCATTATTTTGGAGATGCGCAGTCCACCTCACCGTCTGCGTTTGAGGAATATTTTTTTACCTGGATGCTGCCCATAAGCTGAGAGATATTTTTTTGACAACAAGAGTCACCAATTTTATTATTCTGAAGAGAATCCGGAATTCAGAATGAATAGAATATTGAAGTATTATGATAATCTGATGGCACGCGGTTATCAAAACAGAATGCTTAATCAGGAGCAATTGGCAGATAAAATCATCATGTATTCGTCTAAGGAATTTATCCGGTCACATTACCATGGAATAATGGAGCTGATGAGACATCATGTGGCAGGTCTTGAAGAAGCAGTACTTTATCTGGAAGAAAATGAATTAAATAACGAACTACTGAGTGCAGCCAAAGCAATTCAGATGATCGTAGAGAAGGATCTTTCCGGGGCTTATGAAGGTTATCGGATATTATTCATGTGGAAAATGCAGATTCTGAAGGAAATGGCATTACAGCTTTCGGAAATGGTCGGCTTCAGTGTCTGTGAGGACGAGTGTGAAATTCTCTTTCTGATAAAAAATAATGGGAAAGCTCTGGAGCAATATTTATCCGCTAACCACAAAATAAAGGTGGATATCTGGGGAAGCTGTATTTCCAGGGAGATAATGAATCGAAATAAGCGAGATATAGTGGTGAATAAATATATCTTCAAGCAGCCGCATTTACTTGCCTTTGAAGCACCGGTTCCATGTGATGTTCCGAAGGATAACAGTTTATTTGAGAACAATTCCTGGCGAAGAAGGACCATTGAAGAGGCATTCCGGCATTCGGGAATAGAGATCCTGAAAGCATCCTCGGCTGACTGGGTCGTGATAGATTTTTTTATGATTTGATCTGCAATGCCGTAATGTTCAGGGGACAGCTGTGGGAAATAGATGATTTTGTTCAAAGAACCGGATTTTATAAGCAGGTATCGGGAGAATGCAGTCCGAATACATATTTCTTTGAAAACTATGACATGGAATATGCCAGTGGGCAGATGGCAAGGTTTGCCCGGTTTCTGCTTGAAAAATATGGAGAAAACATAATTCTTATAAAGACAGACCTGAAGGATACCTATATTGATCTGGATGACAGGCTGCAGAAATTGAACAACGGAAGCAGAGATCTGGAAAAGAGAAAGCAGGCAATTTTACAATATGAAAAGATGTTTGAGGATTTGACGAAATGCTATGTGATCGATATTTCAAAGCATTATTTTGCGTCAGATAGATTTCCGCTTGGCGGTGCTCATATTGTTCATTATGAAGATGAGTCCTATAATCAGTCATGCTCCATATTAATGCAGATTTTTTCGGGATCCGGGCGTAAACATTATGATGAGGCGGATGAAAGGTACCTGTTTATGAGAGACCAGAGGCTGAAGCGTGGTTAGTATATAGAAGGAGAATTGAGCAATGGATAAAAGATGGATCATATTGCGGCTGATGATACTTATTATCGTCCAGATTGCAGGATGTACGGGCAGGGAGACGGAAAATCCGTTGGATCCGGGGATGTCTGCCGGACAGGAGATCTCTAAAGCTGAATCGACAGGTACCATTGAGTTTTCTTCCTGGTCAGAAGAAGAGGCTGAGGAGCAGCCGGAATTCAAGCCTGCTGATCTGGCCTGCAAAATTCCGGATGGCTTTGAGGAACAGAGCGATGAAGCTGGACTTTATCTGCATAAATCCTTTCCGGAGGATATTTCCAGTATCAGCTACATCATTACGCAGACGGATGATACCGTGATGAAGATGACCAGGGAAGATTACAGGGAGGCTTATGCCAAAGAGCTCTATGATGTATATGGGGATGAAGTGAATATCATCATTCATTCCTTTGAGCATGTTAAGGTTGATCAGAGAAATGCCATAAGAATAACATTGGAATATGAGCTTAAGGGAGTGATCTATGAGCAGCTCAACTTTATGATCTTTAATGGGGATGAGGATCATATCATGTCTTATACGCAGGAGGCAGGCGGTAAAATGGATGGAGGAGTTTGAAAAAAATGTGCCGGCACACTCCATTTTGTGGACAGGGAATAACCGGTTGACAGATGATTGCGGGTGTGTGATACTTTGAAATAAAACAGACATAAGAGGAAATACTACCAAAGAAAAGGGTCTGTGCAAAGAAAGGATATCAAAAAAATGATACAGACAGTTTTACTATTTATTCTGGGTCTTATTCTGATCTGCCTTGGAGGCGACCGTCTGGTGGATGCTGCAGTTGCAATTGCGAAGAAGCTTGGAATTCCACAGATTGTTGTAGGAGCAACGATTGTAAGTCTCGGAACTACACTTCCTGAAATTCTGGTTTCCACAACCGCAGCGTTTGACGGATCAGCAGCGATTGCAGCCGGAAATGCGTTTGGCTCCATCATCTGCAATACTGCATTGATTGCCGGATTGACACAGACGATTCGCCCATCAAAGAAGATTGAGGCAGCGGCAATCCGGTGGAGAGGGATTTTTCTTCTTTGCGGTGTTGATCAGTATGAATCTATATGCTTATCTGACTCAGAAATTCAATCGTCTCGCGGGTATTGTACTGCTTTTATTATTTGCGGTTTATGCATACCTTAATATTAAAAGGGCGGGGGCTGAAGGAGAAGAGAACGAAGAAGAGGACGGGAAGAAGGAAAGTGGTCCGATCTGGAAGCATCTCCTGATTCTTGTGGTATGTGCCGTGTTTCTTTACTTTGGGGCCAATCTTCTGGTAGATAATGGTATTTTGATTGCAGAGGCACTTGGTGTGCCTGAGCGTGTCATTGCTGTTACATTTATTGCACTAGGAACTTCCCTTCCGGAACTGGTAACCTCTCTTGTTTCGATTATTAAGGGATATGGAAATGTCGGACTTGGCAACGTTGTCGGCGCAAATATTCTGAATATGCTTCTGGTAATTGGTATTCCTTCAGCAATTGCAGGCATTCCGTTAGAACGTTCCACCATATTGGTTGATATGCCACTTGGACTTCTGGTGATGGCGGTACTGTTAATTCCTATTCTGATCCGGAAGAAATCATCCCGGGTACAGGGAGTCGCACTGCTTGCCATCTATGCAGTGTATTGTATTGCTTCCTTTATATGATATAAGAGAAGCCTGTGCGGCTGTGAGCAGGAATAAGTGAAGAAAAAGAACTCTGCTGTGGCGGGGTTCTTTTTCTTGCCATGCATACTCAAAAATGATCCGGTGGATCATTTATGAGTAGTAAAACCGTGTCGAAAGAGGTTGATTAAATAGGAGCAAAGTATTACAATAAATAGAAATGTAATGGAAATTTTTACAGAAAATTAATTTTTTTACGGAGTGAATGAATTAGGAATGCAATATACAAGAGAAACTGCGATTGAACGGCTGCTTAAAAAGCTTCAGTTCCTGTTATGACATTCATCCGGACGAAGATGACCGGAACCCGATCACAGCGCGCTGTGATTTTTTTGAGCATTCGGGGAGGTACGTGATATCGAAGAAGGCTGAATTATGGACAGCGGACAACGAAGAATTTCTTTATCTGATAAACATTCCGCATCTGACACTTGGGCTTTATGAGAAGTGGCGTGATTATGCACATGCGGACGGAATGGAACGGCTTCATATCGGGCCGGGACATATGTCTTCTTATATTACACCGGTTTTTTTATCTGTGACTCGTGTGAGGAGGACGCAAGACGGGCATTGAAGAAATGTCGCATTTCCAAAAGTTTTCATTTTTCACTGCATGGCTGGATGGATCATCATACGGCTCTGGTGGAGCTGTCAACAGGACAGATTGACGCGAATCCGGGCGGCCGTCATACAGCGAAATTTTTGAAAAAAGTACTATATTCATCAAGAATGAAGGGAGATAAGTAACATGAATTCATTAGTACTTCTTCTGATCTGCGTTGCCATTCTGGTAATCGGCTACATCTTTTACGGTGGCTGGCTGTGTAAACAGTGGGGCGTAGGCGAAGGAAACAAAGAAACACCTGCACATACTATGGAAGACGGTGTGGACTATGTACCGGCAAAGGCTCCGGTTCTGATGGGACATCATTTCTCATCCATCGCAGGTGCAGGCCCTATTACGGGACCGATTGGTGCAGCAATTTTCGGATGGCTGCCTGTAACCCTCTGGATTTTGATTGGAGGAATTTTCTTCGGTGGTGTACATGACTTTGGTGCGCTTTTTGCTTCTGTCCGCAATAAAGGTATGTCCATTGGCGAAATTATTTCTGCTAACATGAGCAAACGGGCTAAGAGACTGTTTATCATTTTCTCTTATCTGACGCTGATCCTTGTGGTAGCTGCATTTGCTTCTATTGTAGCAACTACCTTTGGTGCAGTATATGATGAGAGTGGTGCAGTAGATATGGTAAAATCTGCGACTCCTGCATCGGTAGCAATGATTTCCCTGCTCTTTATTGTCGTGGCTATTGCGTTTGGTTTCTGTGTATACCGTCGCAATATGCCTATGGGGATTGCTTCCGTATTCGGGGTGCTTGCCATTGTTGCAGTTATGGCAATCGGTATGAACTTCCATCCGTTTTACCTGTCTACCAAGACCTGGATGTGGATTGTTGGTCTTTATATTGCCATTGCTTCCGTAACACCGGTATGGATTCTGCTTCAGCCGCGTGATTACTTAAGCTCTTTCTTATTATATGCCATGCTTGGTGTAGCGGTATTCGGTGTTGTTGTAGCGCATCCTACCTTTGACAATGCCAGCTTCCCTGCATTTACCAACTTTGCAGTAGATAACGGTAACGGTACACAGTATCTGTTCCCGGTATTGTTTACAACCGTTGCATGTGGTGCAATTTCCGGTTTCCATTCACTGGTTTCTTCCGGAACAACCTCCAAGCAGCTCGATAAGGAAAAGGACGCTAAGCCGATCGCATACGGTGGTATGTTATTAGAGTGTGTACTTGCCGTACTTACTCTTTGTGCAATCGGATATGCTTACAAGTGGAATGCAACGCATCCGGACAACACCTTAGTTGGCGCAACCGCAATTTTCGGTGGTGGTATTGCACATATGATTGATGATGTCATTCCGGGAAGCTATAATATTTTAAATTCCTTACTGGTATTAACCTATTCCGCATTCTGTCTGACCTCTCTGGATACCGCAACACGTCTTGCACGTTTCATGTTCCAGGAGTTCTGGCTTGAGCCGGGACAGACAACGAAGGATGTGAAGGGTGGATTTAAGAAGGTTATGGTTAATCCTTACTTTGCAACCATCCTTACCGTAGTTCTCGGTATTTTACTTGGTATGACCGGATATGCAAAGATCTGGGGTCTGTTTGGTGCAGCCAACCAGCTTCTTGCAGGTATCGGACTTCTTGCTGTAGCTACATGGCTCGGCAATGCAGGTAAGAATAACAAGATGTTCTTAATTCCAATGGCATTCATGATCGTTGTAACCATCTCTTCCCTGGCACTTACTGTTAAGAACCAGATTGGTATGATTGCAGCCGGTGGAGCTGACTGGGGTCCTTATGCACAGACGGTTTTTGGTATTCTGTTAATTGTCCTTGCAGTTGTCCTTGTTATTGAAGGCATACAGACACTGAAAAATCAGAAGAGCAAGAAGGCAAATGCATAGGCTCTGATTTTGGTTTATTGATAAACTGAATTTAAGAAGCAGATTTTTAAAGAGACATTCGTAATGGATGTCTCTTTTTCATTTTACAGAAAAATTGTCATGCAATTCTTTATTCTACATGGATTTTTACAGGCAAAGTACAAGTTTGGTACTTGAATTATGTGCTTTATATCGTTATAATATAATTCATACGAATACACAGGAGGAGAGGCATAGTGAAAAACAAAATTGACAAAATGTTAAGAAACAGACCCATCAAGGACAAATTAAATCTGGTGTTCCGGATGGTAACGATTTCCTTCTTATTACTTGTTGTTGTATCTCTTGTAGAGATGGTTATGAGTAAGAACATTCCGGGGATTATCGTGATTTTGGTACTTGCCGTTTTAGGGGTTGCATTTAATGCCTATGTAATGAAGAGACTTGGTGCAATGCTGGTTGCACCGATTCAGAGTCTGGTGGTAGCAGCAGAGAAGATTTCCGAGGGTGATTTTGAAATCGGAACTCCGTATGAAGCAGAGGATGAACTGGGTGAACTTTCCGATACCTTTGAAACCGCAGCGGGTGTTTTAAAGAAAGTAATTTCTGACCTGTTAACGATTGTAGAGAGCTTTTCCGAAGGAAACTTCAATGTCAGAAGCAGTTGTCCGGAAGCTTATGTCGGACAGTTACGTAACGTGCTGGATGAGTTGAATGAAATGGTTGTGAAGATCAGTGAGACCATGCATGGCATTCAGGAATCCGGCGAGCAGGTATCCGCAGGAAGCGGACAGCTGGCAGAGAGCGCACAGGATATTGCAGAAGGTGCAACCAATCAGGCAGCGGCTGTAGAAGAACTGGTAGCTACCGTTGATGAAGTAACCAATCAGGTATTAGAGAATACCAAGTCTACCGATATTGTCCATGACAAGGCAAAGCAGGTTGGTATCGAGGCCAGCAAGAGTCAGAAGAAGATGGATGAGCTGGTAGAGGCAATGAAGAAGATCAATGCAACAACACAGAATGTTGAGAAGATCATTGCAGATATTGAGAATATTGCCTCCCAGACCAATTTACTTTCCCTGAATGCTTCCATTGAGGCAGCACGTGCCGGAGAAGCAGGACGTGGATTTGCCGTTGTTGCAGATCAGATCAGACAGCTTGCAGAAGAAAGTGCGAATTCCGCAGTAGAATCCAAGAAGCTGATCGAACAGTCCTTAAAATGAAGTGGAGGATGGCAATAAGGTAACGAAAGAAACCGGAGAAGCAATGAAGAAGGTTATGGATGAACTGGATAAGATTATTCAGGAGGTAGCAAACATCCGTAATGCATCCGACAGACAGGCAACATCTGTAAAAGAGATCCGTAAGGGAGTGGAAGATATCAATGATGTCATCCAGTCCAATTCCGCAGCAGCTGAGGAAACTTCTGCTACGAGTGAAGAACTGGCAGCATCTGCCTCTACTTTAAGTGAGCTGTTAGAGAAGTTTGTTCTTCGTGATTAATTCGACTTTCGACTATGAGATGACATGATCGAGCGTACATAGCATATCGTGTCTATTGCACAGGACTTCATATGAAAACATAAAAATAAGATCCCGGTGAGAGTAATTCTTACCGGGATCTATTTTTGAGATCATATTTTTCATAGAAAGTACTGTTAAGATTTCTATAACATGGTGTGAGCTTGTATATTACATGGACACTTGAAAGTGAAATTCTCCGTTGCTGGCGGAGAATCCATATACACCGCCATACTTTTCGATAATGGAAATCATACTGATGACACCGATTCCGTGATTGCTCTTATGCGACACCGGGATCTTATTCTCAAAGACTGGTTCTACGGAGCAGGTGTTGACCATATTAATGCAGAGGCGGTTGCTCTTTTTCATAAATTTTAAGTTTGATGTAAGCTTTGTCCGGCTGCTCCATCTGTTCACAGGCATGAAGAGCGTTTTCAAATGCATTTCCAAGCAGACTGCATAAATCCATAATCTGAAAACGGGTAAAGTCGGCTGCAGTAACCCGGATGTCTGTATGGATGCTGCTTGCAGAAGCCTTGTCTGCATAAGAAGAGAGAATCAGGTTTAACGGTTCATTCGTCGAGTAACGCGTGAACCGGCTGCGTTCCAGATCATCATAGATTTCATTGATATAATTGAGAGCGGTTTCTTTCCGGTCTTCCTGAATGCAGGATTGCAGAAAACTCATATGGTGACGCAGATCATGGCGGTAGATGGCGGCCTGCTGTTCGGATCTGGAGAGTTGGGCAATTTCCTTCTGGGCCTGCGTGGCAGATGCGGTAAGAAGGACATTTGCCTGCTCGGCTTTATGCTTCTGACTGGAAAATTCCAGAGAAAGCATGGAGAACACGAAGTACAGCATGACAACGGAACTGTCCATGAACTCCACAATAACCGCTCCTCCGGTATAAAGCAGATCCGTATATACGGTAAAGGCATATTCCAGAATGTAGTACATAACAGGTAACAGCATGAACAGCCAGACAAGCGTTTTGCTTTCGTATTTCAGCCGGATGATATAGGGTGAAACATAACGAATAATCAAAAACAGCAGAGGTATGGTGATCAGGATGGCTCCGATGTTGGCAAACATGGGATCATTGTCTGCAAAGGAAGCAATCAGAGTACCGAACCATTTACGCGGCGTACAGAACAGATAAGCTGCAAGTACAGAGATGATGGAAATATAGGTATCTCTGTGGCATACAAAGCGGATCAGCAGAATTAAAGGCAGATGAATGAGGAACGGATAACATTTATAGACGATGGTTTCGCCAAGCAGCAGATAGAACACAAGCTGTACGACACTGAAGCCGAGCAGGGACAGCGCATAGAGCCGGTGATTTTCCTCAAAGGGAAGATCTGCCAGGTAAAAAGCGGCAATAATTCCAAAGAATAAAACAAAGGCATAATTGATTATATTCGCAATGTCAGCAGCATTCATTCTAAGACCTCCTCCATCTGATAAGCCAGATAGTATTCCTTAATTTCGACTAACCGGCGCTGGGCTAAGGGAATGGTCTGTCCGGTCTGCATCTGAATATCGGTATTTCCGATGGTACTGATATAACTCATATTTACGAGGAAGGAACGGTGCGGAAGAAAGAATTCCCGGTTTTTCAGCAGTTCCTCACAAACGGAAGAAAAGCGGCCGGTACATTCTAAGGTTTCTCCGTTTTCCAGATGATACAGAACACGGCGTTCCTGTGCTTCGGCATATGCAATCTGGGACAGCCGGATCTTACGGATTCCGATTGAGCTTCGCAGCACCACATACTTTTCCTGACTGAGAAGCTGGTCTTCTAAAAGTTCATCAAGGGAAGCTGCAAGGAGCTCTGCAGAAACCGGCTTTAAGAGATAGTTACTGGCTTTCACGGCATAGCTTTCCACGGCGAATTCCGGTGAAGAGGTCAGAAAGATAATGTGGGCAGCACGGTCGAAGCTTCGGATTTCTTTCGCCAGCTCGATTCCGTTAAGAGCAGGCATTAAGACGTCGAGCAGATACAGGTCAAATTCACCGGGATCGGTACTGGCCAGTTCCGTACTGCTTGAAAAGAGCCTGTAGTTGAGGGGCAGATTTTTGTCCTTAAAATATTCTTCCAGAAAAGCTGAAATTTTCTGTAATTCAAGTGGATCATCGTCACAAATGGCTATTCGCATGTTGGGACCTCTTGGGGAATTTTTATAGTTATAACTCGCAAATCCGCACTTCGTGCTATTCATCCTGCTTTGCAGGATATTTGCTCGTTAATGAGCCCAGAAAACCAAATGCCTGCTTAGCAGTCGCTTGGTTTTCTCTGAGGCTCATTACATTATAACACGGAGTGGGAGTACCCGCATATCCCCACAATCTGTAATTCATGTCGAAAAATCTGTAATTCATGCAATCTCTTCCACAAAAAGGGAATTTTGATGTAGAATAAAAACCGTAAGTAAAAGGTTTAGGGGATCATATAAATGAGAATACCCTTCCTGAGTGACCCATCTGTATATGCAGAGGATCATTTAGGAAGGGTATTTTCTTTTTTGCTGAAGTAACGGAAGGTCTTGCGTTCCGTATCGGGAAAGGATATACTTATTGTATATGCTACAAATGAAAAACAACGATACGGGGGTATTGGCATGGAGCATAATACAGGTTTTATCGATCAGAAGAGAAAAGAGAGTATGAATAGCTTCCCGATTTCCAGTGCAGAGGATATGAGGCTGGTTGTAGAGTACATGGAAGATCTGGAAGGGAAGGATGAAGCAAAACAGAAGGAGCAGTCCTCACGTATGGATGAACTGACCGGCGTATTTGCAAATGATTATTTTGAAAAAAGAATGCAGATTGTGGATCGTTCCGAAATTGTTCCGGTAGCGGTGATTGAAATTAACATCAATGACTGGAAGTATGCGAATGACCACTATGGAGATGAAGAAAGTGACCGTCTGATCCGGATTATAGCGGATATCGTACGGGAAGAGGCAAGCCCTTATTTTGTAATTGGAAGAATTGACGGAGATGTATTCGGTGTCCTGATTCCAATGGCAGAAGAAGGAGAAGCGGAAGATTATACCCGCAGAATTAAGGAACGCTGCGTAAGCTATGAGGATGAGAACCTGGCACCGTCTGCAGCAATCGGTATTGTTTTTTTAAGCATAATATCGAGCAGTCGTTACAGGAACTGTTTTCCGATGCACAGTATGAAATGTTTGAAGATAAGCTTGCCATGAAACAGGCACCGGGCTACCGGGAACGCCTTGAGGGCAAGGGAAAGTAATACGAATAGTGATTATGACGGTATAATAAGTGTAATAACAGATGCAACCATAAGAAATGAATGAGACAGATGACTATTGGAATATAATGGTCATCTGTTTTTTTGTTATATATCATTTGTTCACAAAGTTTTAATAAATTAAACACATCTGGTACAAAAAAACATAAGAAAAAAAGCGAGAAAAAAATAGAGATAATAAAAGAAAAACATGATATATAGCATTGTGATACAATTTGCAAAAGGAAGGCATATAAATTTAATATATGATTTAGATGTTAGCACTCAATATAAATGAGTGCTAATAAAAACAAAGGATCATAAAGATTTTTTTAAGATATAATAAGGAGGCAGTAAATCATGAAATTAGTACCATTAGCAGACAGAGTTGTTCTGAAACAGTTAGTTGCAGAAGAAACCACCAAATCCGGTATCGTATTACCCGGACAGAATAAGGAAAAGCCACAGCAGGCAGAGGTTATTGCAGTAGGACCCGGTGGAGTTGTAGACGGCAAGGAAATTAAGATGGAAGTAAAGGTCGGCGATCAGGTTATTTATTCCAAATATGCAGGAACAGATGTAAAGATCGAGGACGAGGAGTATATTATTGTAAAAAGCAGAGCGATATTCTTGCAGTGATTCAGTAAGAAGCACTCATTTAAGAAGCTTTTTCTGTTAAAAAGAATTTCAGTAGTTAAGATGTATCTCAATTAAGAAGTATTTCATTAAAGAAATGAGAGAGAATAGTTTAGTAGATTTTTTTAGGAGGAAAAAAAATCATGGCAAAGGAAATTAAATATGGAGCAGAAGCCCGTGCGGCACTGGAAGCAGGTGTCAATCAGTTAGCTGATACAGTAAGAGTAACACTTGGACCTAAGGGAAGAAACGTTGTTCTGGATAAGTCCTATGGCGCTCCGTTAATCACAAACGATGGTGTTACCATTGCAAAGGAAATCGAATTAGAGGATTCTTTCGAAAACATGGGAGCACAGCTCGTTAAGGAAGTAGCAACCAAGACCAACGATGTAGCCGGTGATGGTACAACAACCGCAACCGTACTTGCACAGGCCATGGTAAATGCAGGTATGAAGAACCTGGCAGCAGGTGCAAACCCGATTATTCTTCGTAAAGGTATGAAGAAAGCAACAGACTGTGCAGTAGAAGCCATTGCAAAGATGAGCTCCAAGGTAAACGGTAAAGAACATATCGCAAGAGTAGCAGCCATTTCCGCAGGTGATGAAGAAGTTGGTAAGCTTGTTGCGGATGCAATGGAAAAAGGTATCCGGCGACGGTGTTATTACCATTGAAGAAAGCAAGACTATGATGACCGAGCTTGACCTTGTAGAAGGTATGCAGTTCGACAGAGGATACATTTCCGCATACATGGCAACCGATATGGATAAGATGGAAGCAGTTCTTGACAATCCTTACATCCTGATTACCGATAAGAAGATCTCCAACATTCAGGAAATCCTTCCTCTGTTAGAGCAGATCGTACAGTCCGGTGCAAAGCTTTTAATCGTTGCAGAAGATGTCGAAGGCGAAGCACTTACCACTTTGATCGTAAACAAATTACGTGGTACTTTCAATGTGGTTGCTGTTAAGGCACCCGGTTATGGTGACAGACGTAAGGCAATGCTGGAAGATATCGCTATTCTGACAGGTGGTCAGGTAATCAGCGAAGAACTTGGCCTTGATCTTAAGGAAGCTACCATGGCTCAGTTAGGCCGTGCGAAATCTGTTAAGGTTCAGAAGGAAAATACCGTTATCGTTGATGGTGAAGGTGATAAGGAGGCAATTGCAGCCAGAATCAGCCAGATCAAGAAACAGATCGAAGAAACCACATCTGATTTCGACAAAGAAAAATTGCAGGAAAGACTTGCAAAGCTTGCAGGCGGTGTAGCAGTTATCCGTGTAGGTGCTGCAACCGAAACCGAAATGAAGGAAGCAAAGCTTCGTCTCGAAGATGCACTTGCAGCTACCAGAGCTGCAGTAGAAGAAGGCATCATCTGTGGTGGTGGTTCCGCATATATCCATGCATCCAAGGAAGTTGCAAAGCTTGCTGACAGCCTTGAAGGTGATGAAAAGACCGGTGCACAGATCGTATTAAAGGCACTGGAAGCTCCTCTGTTCCACATTGCTGCAAACGCAGGACTGGAAGGAAGCGTTATTATCAACAAAGTAAAAGAATCTCCTGTAGGAACAGGATTTGATGCATTAAAAGAAGAATATGTGGATATGGTTGCTGCAGGTATCCTTGATCCTGCCAAGGTAACAAGAAGTGCACTTCAGAATGCAACAAGCGTAGCTTCTACCTTACTGACAACCGAATCCGTAGTTGCTTCCATCAAGGAAGACACCCCTGCAATGCCTGCAGGCGGCGCCGGAATGGGAATGATGTAAGCGTATAAACAGCCGATGCACAATTAAAAGGGAAGCCCAATGTGAGCTAGCTCACAAGGGGGCTTCCCTTTTTAATTGTATACCGCTGTAAGCGGTAGCCACACATAGATGTTACACATCTATGTGTGGCTAAGCATCGGTCTGTTTACACGCTTACATCTGCATACAAAATCAAAAAGGGTACTTGTTTTTTCAAGTACCCTCATGTATAATTTACTTAGAAAGTGAATCGGATGTAACTCCGATTTGCCCTCAGTGAATTAATGATTATCTAAAGAAATAGACATCCTCACTTTGGACGGTATGGGATGTTTATTTCTTTTTATTATGATTGTCTATATAAGACAGAGCCGCGAAAACTACTAACAATAAGGTAAGTACTTCTATTGTGTTCATAGGGCATCACCCTCCTTTGTAAACTAGAGGGCATCTTATAATCGGAAAATCACATCCTGCTTTCTTTTCAACTATACTTGATCAGTATATCATAAACAGAACAAATGTTCAATTGAATTTGAGGATAGAATCTGCTTTCTTCACGGATTGACTACATTCATAAATAAATATATAATAATATGGATATTGCTAATAATAACGGATAAGTTAAAAATCAGCAGGTAATTTTTTTACTAAAATGCAAAAGGGTGATGACATGACAGAAGAAAAGGATACCAGTAAGACAACAGGTGAACAGGTTAAGAGCGAGATGGTATTCGACGATGGTCGGATCGAATCCATTCAGGAATTTCAAAGTCCGGAGCAGCTATATCGGGATCTTATTTTTACGTGTGCGTAAATACCATCCATCCGATGACATTTCCCTGATTGAGAAAGCCTACCATGTAGCTTATCAGGCACATAAGGATCAGGTGCGGAAGTCTGGAGAACCCTACATTGTACATCCCTTATGCGTAGCGATCATTCTGGCAGACCTTGAAATGGATCAGGAAACCATTGCAGCAGGACTCCTGCATGATGTCGTGGAAGATACCATTATGACGGGGGAAGAAATCGAGAAGGATTTCGGCCCGGAGGTAGCCCTTTTGGTAGACGGTGTTACCAAGCTGCAGAATCTGCATCTGTCAACCGATCAGGACGGCAAGCCCGACCGGCTGGAAATGCAGGCAGAGAACCTGCGTAAGATGTTCCTTGCCATGGCGAAGGATATCCGTGTGATTCTGATTAAGCTGGCAGACCGCCTTCATAACATGCGCACCCTGAAGTACCAGAAGCCGGAGGCACAGCAGCGCATTGCGAGGGAGACACAGGAAATCTATGCCCCCATTGCACAGCGTCTTGGTATTTCCAAAATCAAAGTAGAATTAGATGACTTATCTTTAAAAATATCTCGAGCCGGAGGCTTATTACGATCTGGTAGACAAAATCGCAATCCGCAAAAGTGAACGTGAGAAATACATTCAGGACATCGTGGATGAAGTCAGCGAACACATTAAAAAAATGCCGGAATCGAAGCCCATATTGATGGACGTATCAAGCACTTTTTCAGTATTTATAAGAAAATGAAGAACCAGAATAAATCCATTGAACAGATCTACGATCTGTTCGCGGTTCGTATTATTGTAAACACCGTCAAGGATTGTTATGCAGCACTTGGTGTGATTCATGAAATGTATAAACCGATTCCCGGCCGTTTTAAGGACTACATTGCAATGCCGAAGGCGAATATGTACCAGTCCCTTCATACGACGTTGATCGGGAAGAGCGGGCAGCCCTTTGAAATCCAGATTCGTACTTATGAAATGCATAAGGCTGCGGAATATGGTATCGCAGCGCACTGGAAATACAAGGTTGCATCCGATGGAAAGAAGATCGAGGATTCCGAAGAAGAAAAAGCTATCCTGGCTGCGTCAGATTCTGGAATGGCAGCAGGATATGTCCGATAACAAGGAATTCATGAATCTGTTAAAGAGCGATCTTGACCTGTTTTCCGATAGTGTTTACTGCTTTACACCTACCGGAGAAGTAAAGAACCTGCCAGCTGGCTCCACACCGATCGATTTTGCCTACAGTATCCACAGTGCGGTCGGGAATAAGATGATAGGAGCCAGGGTAAACGGTAAGCTCGTAACGATTGATTATGAGATCAAGAACGGTGACCGGGTGGAAATCATGACGTCCCAGAATTCCAAGGGACCGAGCCGTGACTGGCTGAATGTGGTGAAGAGTACCCAGGCCAAGAGCAAGATCAACCAGTGGTTTAAGAATGAATTTAAAGAAGAAAATATCGTAAAAGGCCGTGAGCTTTTTACAGGCATACTGTAAGGCAAAGGTCATCGACACCAATGAAATTATGGTGCCGGAATACATGAATGCGATCATGAATAAATATGGCTTTCATGATTGGGAGTCCGTTCTTGCAGCCGTCGGACATGGCGGTTTAAAGGAAGGGCAGATTATTAACAAGATGCTCGAGCTTTATGAAAAGGATCATAAGAAGGAGCTGACGGATGAAGAGGTTCTGGCAGCTGTTACAGAGAATGACCAGCAGAAGAACATCCCGCATATGAGATCCAAGAGCGGTATTGTCGTAAAGGGAATGCACGATCTGGCGGTGCGTTTTTCCAAGTGCTGTCTGCCGGTTCCCGGAGATGAGATCGTTGGTTTCGTGACGAGAGGACGCGGCGTTTCCATTCATCGTACGGACTGCATTAATATCATCAATCTTCCGGAAATGGAAAGAGTGCGACTGATTGATGCCGAATGGGAAGACAATGCGAAGGATGCAGGAGACGAGAAGTATATTGCGGAAATTAAGATTTATGCCATGAACCGGAACGGACTTCTTGCAGATATTACGAAGATTCTTACCGAGAAGAATATCAGCATCCGGAGCCTTAACACAAGAGTGAATAAGCAGGGCTATGCAACACTTGCCATTGCTTTTGAAATCAATAGCAGGGAACAGCTGAATACGCTGGTGGATAAATTGCGCAGTATTGAAAGTGTAATGGATATTGAGAGAACCACAGGCTGATGAAACTTGTAATGAAACAGGTAATGAGACGGTTTGGAAAGGAAGCTTATGGCAGAGTTAAAGGTTGATAAATTTACATTAGGTGTGTGTGAGACGAATTTTTATTATGTATATGAAGAAGGAAAGAAGGACGTGATCGCCTTTGACCCGGCAGACCGGGGAGAGCTTCTTTATCAGCAGCTTACCGCAAAGGGCTTTCATGTAGCTGCAATCTGTCTTACGCATGGACATTTTGATCATATCTGGGGTGTGGAAGGCTTGAAAAAATGCAGCGGTGCCCGGGTATATGCCTATGAAGGTGAAAAAGAGCTGTGTGAAAGCGATTCCTTAAATGTTTCACGGGACGTAGGAAGACCATGTACGGTTACCCCTGATGTTCTTTTGAAGGATGGACAAAAGGTTGAAATTGCCGGGATGCAGTTTCAGGTGATTGCAACACCGGGACATACAAAGGGAAGCTGCTGTTACTATTTTGAAGAAGCCGGGGTGCTGCTAAGTGGTGATACACTGTTTCAGGATTCCGTGGGAAGAACCGATCTCCCGACAGGCAGCATGAGCGCACTCGTGAGATCGGTCCGCGAGAAGCTCATGGTACTTCCCGATGATGTGACC
Organism: Lachnospiraceae bacterium; assembly: GCA_021628825.1. GTDB lineage: Bacteria > Bacillota > Clostridia > Lachnospirales > Lachnospiraceae > Suilimivivens. Next base: position 138,243 of record JAJXRY010000001.1, read on the forward strand.
GTATATCCGGGACATGGGGAATGTACCAGCATCGGACATGAGAGAAAATATAACGCGTTTCTTTAATCGAAATGAGAAGAGGAAAAGATGAGCAATTTATTAAGTGTACTCGTAAATCAGAATGGATATGAATACGACATCCATTCTCTGGTAAAAGCATTTTATCCGGCACAGGACGTCAAGGTCTTTGTGCCGGATTCTGATGAAAAGGATATTGTGAGCTCCGATGAAGGACTTCCGGATCTGAAAATTGATTTTGAACCGGAAATGATCCGCATGAGCATTGTGGATGGTGGCAGGGGAAGAGCCAATTTCGGAGGATACAAGGTAGAGCTGGAAGAGGGCATGGAACGTCCACACATCAAGAACTGCTTAAAGAAACTGATTTATATAGCACTTTCCGAACATACCGGAAAGAAGCTTCCCTGGGGAACCCTGACCGGAATTCGTCCGACGAAAATTCCGATGACGATGATGGAAGAGGACGTTACGGACGAGGAGATCATGCAGTATATGCAGGACACGTACCTTATCAGTGAGGAAAAGGGAAAGCTTGCCATTGAGATTGCCCGCAGGGAAAAGGCCCTGCTTGATACCCTTCATTACGAAGACGGATACAGCCTTTACATCGGGATCCCGTTTTGTCCGACTACCTGTCTGTACTGTTCTTTTTACCTCTTATCCGATCTTTTCCTGGGAAAAGAGGGTATCCGAATATTTAACGGCACTGGAAAAGGAAATTGATTTTGTAAGCAGCTTTTATCAGGATAAAATTCTGGATACGATTTATATTGGCGGAGGCACGCCGACTACATTAAAAGCACCGGAGCTGGAACGGCTTCTTTCTTATATCGAAGAGAAACTGGATCTGTCCCAACTGCAGGAATTTACGGTGGAAGCGGGAAGAGCGGACAGCATTACGAGAGATAAGCTGGAGGTCTTAAAGAAGCACGGGGTTACCAGAATTTCCGTGAATCCGCAGACCATGAATCAGAAGACGCTCGATCTGATCGGCAGACGCCACACCGTAGAGCAGGTAAAGGAAGCATTTGCCCTTGCAAGAGAGGTTGGATTCACCAACATTAATATGGATATTATCTTAGGACTTCCGGAGGAAACGGAAATCAAAGTGCAGCATACGATCGATGAAATTGTGGCGATGCAGCCGGACAGCCTGACCGTACATTCCCTTGCCATCAAACGGGCATCGAAGCTCAGCCAGTGGATTGAGGAAAAGGGAATTTCCATGCTGAACAACACGGAAGAAACCATGAAGATTGCCATGGAGGGGGCAAGGCAGCTCCGGATGGTTCCGTATTATCTCTACCGCCAGAAAAAAATATGTCCGGCAACTTTGAAAACGTTGGTTACGCGACGATAGGCAACTTTGGCATTTATAACATTCTGATCATGGAGGAGAAACAGACCATCGTAGCTCTTGGCGCAGGTTCCATCACCAAGCGGGTTTATCCGGACGGACGGATTGAAAGATGCGATAATGTCAAGGATGTCGGGCTTTATATTGAAAAGATTGATGAGATGATTGAGCGGAAGAAGAAGCTGCTTTCTGAACCATTAGAAGGATCAATGAGGAAACTACTGTGAGTAAGATGTACTGGCCCAGATCAGGCTGGAAGCAAAGAACAGGGATAAGTTATACTGGTTGCCGGATTTGTTATTGTCGCAGGTGCGGTTGTATTTATGGGAGCAGCGGCAGTTTCGGCAGCAGCGGCAGCAGTTGTTGCGGAATCTGTTGGAGCCGTACATGCAGCAATCGGTGTTACCGTGACAGTTGCATCCTGATGCATGAAAGACAGATTTTTTTCAAGGATGCGGTAAATTTAAAAAGATAGGAAATCCTTCAAACAGACTTGCAAAAATGAGAGAAAAGTGAGTAAGGTAGTAAATAAGAAAAAAAGTCTGTGGGGGATTTTTTTATGGAATTAATAAATCAGATCTTTGCAAAAAGGAAAATGTAAACAGTGGAAGGCAGATGGAAATTGACCTTGCCAAGGTGGTTTTCGTACTTATGGTGGCTGCCGTACATATTACCATTGACTGTGTACCGGAGGAAGCCCTTTCTAAAGGGCTTCCGTATGTATTTGATTCCGTCATCGGAGGACCGATGATTGCACCGGGGCTGATGTTTGCGATGGGAGCCTGTCTTGTTTACAGCAGGAGACAGGGGTGGAAGGATATTTTCCACAGAGGAATTTTTATCTTTATTCTGGGTTTTATCTTAAATCTATGCCGGTATACGATACCGGATCTGATCGGGTACGCAATTTCAGGAGATGCCGAAAGGTACCTCGGCCCGATCCTGTACCAGACCTTTAATAATGATATCTTTCAGTTCGCGGGACTGGCGTTGATGACCATTGCCCTGTTTCTTAAGTTGAAATTAAAGGATGGAGTCATGGTGGGGATTGCCCTGCTCAGTTCGATCATAGGAACCCTGCTTAACGGAGTGGATGTAGGATCTGTGCTCGGGAATATGATACTTGGGTATTTTGTCGGCGTGGAGGACGCAGCCGGGGAGGTGCTTTCGTATTTCGTGTATCTGAACTGGCTGATCATGCCCGTAAGCGGATATGTCTTTGGCAAGCTTCTGAAGCGTATGAAGGACAAGGATCTGTTTTACCGGATGGCAGTACCGGTCTGCCTGCTTGTGGCGGTTCCTTATTATGTGCTTCATATCAGAAACCGGATCGGTATGTTCGGACTGGGAGAGTCGTGCTATTATCATGTGACGACGCCGGATGTATTAATCTGTCTGGTGACTGCAATCGGAATGTACGGGATTTATTACTTTATCGGAAAGCAACTGCCACAGAAGGCAGTTGCAGCAGCTACCGGATCGGTGCAGATATGACCGCCTTTTATTTTATCCACTGGCTGTTCGTTGCAGCTGTCATCTATCTGGGACTGTATCTCATCCGTGGGACACAGATTCTTTCGATGCTGGGGATTCTGATTCTTGCGCTGCTGGTGACGGTGGTTTCCCTTGTGCTCGCAGATCTGTGGATGCATAAGTGGAAGAAGGCAGTTTTCAGAAAGTAAGGAATTCCGGAAGCCGGGTAATGATAAAAAAATATCAGATAGAGCAACACGATGCGGAAGAAACAGGAAATTAAAGGAAGAAAAATTATGAAAAAAACGGAAATTGGGAACCAAGGTAATTATATTGATGGTGATATTTTTCACTGCTTATTATTGTATCCACCTGTATTGCAGTCGTGGTGAGGTACCGGGAGGATGCGCTGGAGAGGTCACGCGGACAGGCGTTTGCCTATGCAAAGACGGCAGCAGCTTATATTGATGGAGACAGGATCGAAGGATACTTAACGACCTTACAGAAGGATGAGTATTATGAGCAGGTGGAGAATTTTTTTAAATGCCAGCCAGGACTATTCAGATCTTAAATATTATTATGTCTATGTGCCTTATGAAGATGACCTTGTTTATATCTGGGATGCAAATGAGGAGGAGGGAGCCTGTGAATTAGGTGACCACGAGGATTATATGAAGGGTGGTAAGGAGGTTTCGTTTGCGGCCTTCCAGAAGGAGCCGGAAGAGCGTGCACTGGTTTCCATGGACGAAACCTATGGTTTTATCACATCGGTGGTTGCCCCTGTTTATAACAGTAACGGTGATCCTGTGGCACTTGTCGGCGTGGATATTTCGATGCCCGGCGTCTGGCAATCGATTGCAAAATTTATTTTTTTGCAACCAGCATCAATATCATGTTGGTGATTCTGGTTTTCAGCGCCGGACTCTTTGCTGTGGTAAGACAAAGGCTGATTCATCCGATCAGCCTGTTAAACAAGGCATCCGGAGAGATGGTAAGCAATCTGGCATCCGGAGAGGTATTCCGGATTGATGTACATACAGGGGATGAGATTGAAGAGCTTGCCCGATCCTTTGAGAAGATGTATGAGGAAGTCGGGGACTACATCCGCAGGCTTTCCGAGGTCACTGCCGAGAAGGAGAGAATCGGTGCAGAGCTTTCTGTAGCAACGAGAATTCAGGCGAATATGCTGCCAAGTATTTTTCCTCCATTCCCGGATCGGAAGGATGTGGACATTTATGCAACGATGCATCCGGCGAAGGAGGTTGGAGGGGACTTCTATGACTTCTTCCTGATCGATTCTTCACACCTTGGTGTCGTGATTGCCGATGTATCGGGCAAGGGCGTACCGGCAGCTCTCTTCATGGTAATTGCGAAGACCCTGATTAAGAACCGTGCCCTGATGGGAGGAACGCCTGCGGAGATTCTGGCTTTTGTAAATAATCAGTTATGTGAAAATAACGAAGAGGAAATGTTCGTAACCGTATGGCTTGGCATCCTGGATCTGACAACCGGCCTGATGACGGCTGCCAATGCAGGACACGAGTATCCCGTACTGAAACGTGCCGGAGGAGAATTCGAGCTGTTCAAGGATAAGCATGGATTCGTTCTGGCCGGAATGGAGGATTCCGGATACCGGGATTATGAAATCAGTTTCGCACCCGGAGATATGCTGTTTGTGTATACGGATGGAGTGCCGGAAGCAACGAACGCACAGAAGGAGCTTTACCGGACAGACCGGATGGTGGAGGCACTGAACCGGCATGCTGCGGAAGGGTGTGAGGGGCTTCTTCATGAAATGAAGGAAGAAATTCAGAGCTTTGTACAGGAGGCTCCGCAGTTCGATGATATTACGATGCTGGCACTGACCTATTACGGACCGGAAGCAGCTAAGACCGGGGAATAATTGCTTTTTTTATACGAGGAAGCCTCTTGCAGAAGGCGGTAGGATGTGCGATTATTGGTTTGTTGGAGATCAGGTGAAAAAAACCCGAAATAAAACAGGGTAAGCTCAGGCGGTGCTTCGGCACCGCCTTTTTAGAAGGTGGACAGACCATGAATTATACTTATATCGTTCAGTGCAGCGACGGAACGCTCTACACGGGCTGGACGAATGATCTGGATAAGCGCATAAAGGCACACAACGATGGAAAAGGTGCGAAATATACGAAGCCAAGACTCCCGGTAGAGCTTGTCTATGCGAAGGAGCATGCAACGAAAGAGGAAGCCATGAAGGATGAGTACCGCATCAAGCAGCTTCCACGCCAGGATAAACAGAAGCTGTGTAAGGAGTATGAGGAAGAGCAGAGGGAACTGCAGGAGGAGCATCCGGAGCAGGCTGTTTCGTCTGAGGAAAAAAGCTCCGGGGTCCTGAAAGATAAAGATATCCGGGAACCCTTATTTGAGTTTCTGGAGGAAACCTATGGAAAGGTCCGTATTCTGGAAGAAAAGACCATGGGACGGTCGCGGGCAGATCTTGTGATGGTGGCGCCGGAATGTCTTTATGGCATCGAGATTAAAAGTGATGCGGATACCTATGCAAGGCTCAAAAGGCAGGTAAAGGATTACGATCAATACTATGATTACAATATCGTGGTTGTGGGTTCCACGCATGCCATGCATATCGAAGAACACGTGCCGGATTACTGGGGCATTGTTACGGTGGAGCAGATGAATGGAAAAGCAGACTTTTATTTCCTGCGGCTTCCGAAGGAGAATCCGAAGCGGAAATGGGAGAGGAAGATGCAGATTCTGTGGCGTCCGGAGCTTGCCACAATTCAGGAGTGGTTAGCCATGCCGAAGTACAAGGAAAAGAGCAAGCGGTTTGTGGTGGACAAGATTCTGGAACGTGTCCCGGAAAGGATTCCGGAGGAGATATTAAGCAGACAAATCAGTGACATTTTGTTTGAACGGGATTATAATACGATAGCGAAGACTCTGACAGAGTACCGTAAGGCAGAACGGAAGAAGAAGGGAGCAGCATCATGTCGTTACAGAAAGCGGAAGCGTATTTAGAAAGTAAAGGATTTTCAGATCATGTCATTACGTTAGGGGAGTCCACGGCAACAGTGGCACTGGCGGCGCAGGTCCTTGGTGTACAGCCCGGAATGATTGCAAAGACCATGTCTTTTTTACAGGGGGATCAGGTGGTTCTGATTCTGACCGAAGGAACGGCGAAGGTGGATAACCGGAAATATAAGGATACCTTTCATGTGAAAGCGAAGATGATCCCCTTTGAAGAGGTGGAAGAAAAGGTCGGCCATGCACCCGGTGGCGTCTGTCCGTTTGGCGTAAATGAGGGCGTTATCGTATACCTGGATGAAAGTCTTAAGAAGTTTGAAATGGTGTATCCGGCAGCAGGGGACGATCACAGCGCAGTAAGATTCACGATCCCGGAACTTGAAAAAGCTGCAGACGCACAGGGCTGGATCGATGTCTGCAAGGAAGAAGCATAGAAACAGAAGAAGCATAGAACTAGAAGAAGTATAGAAATAAAGAAGCACAGAAACAAGAAGTGCAGAAACAGTTGAAGAAAAGAAGGAAAATAGGTACAATATTGTTCTGACAGAAACATAACGAGGAAACAGGAAAACAATCCGATCAGAAAGTTGTGGGTACATATGGCGAAGTATACCAGACAGGCGATTATGCTCTGCCTGCTTAAATTACTGGAAGAAAAATCCATCGATAAGATCACGGTCAAGGATATCTGTGAAAGATGTGAAATCAACCGGAATACCTTTTATTACTATTTCAGTGATATTTATGAGGTACTCGATGCATTAATTGAATATGAAACAGAGCAGTCTTTGAAGGAAGAGGATGCAGAAGCCTCTTTTTATGAGGAGCTTTTGCAGAAGTATCATCTGGTTTTGAATTACCGGAAAGCAATCGGGCATCTGTATGCTTCGAAGAACCGGGAGCTGATATCAAATTATTTTTATACGGTCACGGAAGCCTTTGTCATGAAGCATGTGCAGAAGGAAGCAGAAGGGATGGATGTGCCGGAAGAGGATATCAAGTTTATTGTGGACTTTTACAGTAATTCGCTGATTGGAATGATGCTCCGGTGGATTAAGGAAAAAATGCCGGCAAAAAAGGACCATCTCATTGAACAATGGTCCATGTCCTATCAGGCTACCGTGAAGATCCTGTTGCAGGGGTGTCTTGCCGAGCAGCATCCGGGAGCTTCGGTGTTTAAGCGCCAAGCTCACGATCCTTTGCCATAAAGAATAATGCAATTGTATCGGGGCCGACATGGCTTCCGGTACAGTAATCATAAGAAGTGTTGATGAAGCCCCGCAGCTTCACACGCTTCTTTATTTCTTCCATCACATAAAGAGAATCCTCATACGCATCGGCATGGGCAATGCCGATGATCTGATTTTCAGGATCTACGATGTTATCACAGACTAAAGAAACCAGTGCATTTAAGGCAGCCTTACGTCCACGGCATTTCTTAAACTGTACAATGTAGCCGTCCTTATTTCCACGAAGAATCGGTTTGATGTTCAAAATGTTTCCAACAAAAGCTGCAGAACCGGAAAGACGGCCTGTTTTAGCAAGATATTTTAAATCACCTACGGTGAAAACGCCGTTCATTTTAGCCGGATAGGTTTTGAGTATGTCATAAACTTCGTCAATTTCCATTCCCCTGTCACGCATTTCGCTTGCATAGATGGCGAGAATTCCCTGTGCAAGAGAAGCATTTAAGGCATCGATAATCCGGATTTTGCGTCCCATCGGAGGATTCTCCATCAGCTCCTCCATGGCAATCCGGGCGGAGTTATAGGTGCCGCTGATATTCTTACTTAAAGAAAAATATAATACATCTTCACCGTCTTCCATAACCTTACGGAAAGCGGATTCAAAGTCACCGGTACTGATGAGGCTTGTCTTGACCTCGGCGCCGTTGCGCATGGCGTCATAATAGGTCTTGCCCTTCGCACGTTCCTCTTCATAAGTCGGCTCGGGATCAAAAGCATATCGGCTTTTTCTCCATTCACATAATTAACAAAGGAAAGTACCTTAATATGATACTGCTTAACAAGTTCTGCGGGGATGTTTGCTGCGGAATCTACAATGATCTGAAACATATCTTTGTCCTACCTATAATTATTTTCCTCTCCATTGTATGTAGTAAACGAAACTATGTCAAGTGATTTTTACAAAATCAGACATTTTTGAAAGAATGCCTGAAATTTAGGACGTAAGTGTTTCTTTTGTCCATAGGATAGAGGAAAGAAATAGGTTATTCTCTACTTGACAGTGAAGGAGGCGGATAGAAATGAAAAAAATTTGAAGATGATAAAAAATATATATCTGTTATTGATTGTGTGTTCCATTCTGGTAGGAGCGGTATTGCTGATCTGGCCGCAGATGGGGGTCAGTGTGATGTGTAAGGTCTATGGCGTGTTCCTGCTGATCTATGGACTTGGCAAGCTTTCCGGATATTTTACCGGTGACCTGTTCCAGCTGGCATTCCAGTATGATTTCGGGCTTGGTATTGTTTCCCTGATCCTTGGATTTGTTCTGTTATTAAGAACAGAGCACATTGTAGAATTCCTGGCCGTGTGCATCGGAATTTTTCATGCTGGTGGATGCCGCCTTAAAGATTCAGACCGCAATTGATGCAAAGAAATTCGGGATCAGCAAATGGTGGCTGATTCTCATGATGGCTGTTATGGTTGCTTTTTGTGGGAGCATTGTTGCTGCTTGCTCCGTTTGATACAGGAAGCATTCTGGTGCGTGTGCTTGGACTTAGCATCTGCATTGACGGTATCATGAATCTGATTGTGGTAATGAGTACGGTACGCAGCATCCGTCGCAGCAGGGAAGATGTGATTGATATAGAGCTGTAAGAGAGCAGTCGGAGGAGAGAACCGGAATATCGGGAATCGTACTCCGGGAAAGAATAAGAAACAGAAGCAATGAGAGGAACAGAAAGAAGGATTAAGGATGATTTCAAAAATAACTCCTTTACTGATGATATTGGTAATTGCATCGATATTAGGTTATATGACGGAGAATATCTGGGTGGGACTCCGGTTCGGTTACTGGGATAACCGGGGCATGATGATGCCCGGACTTCTTGGATATGGCATGGCAATTGTGGGATTGTATCTGATTCTCGGACTGCCGCAGAAGCCGATACTGTTTGGATATGAGTTTTTCTTTGAAAATTCTCTGCAGGGCATTGTGTTCTACTATGTGGCAGCAGGGGTGCTTGTATCCGTAGCAGAGATTGTCTTAGGAAACTTTGTGGAAAAGCACTGTGAGATTGTCTGGTGGAATTATACGGGACTGCCGCTTCACATTGGCAAGTATACCTCCGTTCCGACCTCGATGGGATTTGCAGCAATGATTACCTTATTTATGGGATGCATTTTCCCAAGGTTATATGCCTGGGTGGTACAGATTGAGAATCCGTCCCTGTCAATTCTGACCTTTGCCCTAACAGGACTTCTTGTCATGGATTTCGGCTATGCAGCCAGATATATGATCCGGAATAAGAGGGTAAACAGACTGTGGCAGATCGAATGGAAGGGTGGCTTCGCTGTTCATAAGCTGCAGGAAGAAGAGAACTGGGAGAATGTTTCCACCGATCAGAAGTATCAGTTTTAATTGGCGGTTTATATGGAAGAAATACGAGGCTTTCAGAGGTTGCTCTGGGGGCCTTTTTCTGCTTTCTGTCATTCATGTCGAAAAAAATCTGTAATTCATGTAATCTTCCCCACAAAAAAAGAAGAAAAAAAGTGTATGATGCTTTATGAAAATTAAATATGGAAATCCAAAGGAGAAAATGAACTATGAAAAGAAAGTGTTTAGCAGTATTACTGGCAGCAACAATGGTATTTACGATGGTTGGATGTGGAAGTAATGATAAGGAGGTTACCGGGGATTCCAGTACGGAAGTTACAGAGTCCGAGGCAGAAGATATAGCGGAAACAGAAGAGGAAGAAGCCATAGAAGATGCAGAAACAATAGAAGATGCAGAAGACGTTCAAAGCAGTGAGGAAGACAATGAAGCACTGGCTGCAGAGGTCGGAGAATTCTTAAATGGCACCGTCTGGGCAGGAGCTAATACCGATTATACACTTTTAATGGCATTTTTACTGTCTGCAGACGAATACTATATCGGAATTACCGATGCAGAAGGAAATATCGAAGAGCATCAGGGCACATGGGATATTGATTATGACAATATCTATCTTTATGAAAATGATGCGCTTATGGATACCTTAAGCTGGGATATGGCAGAGGATGGATCAGAATTCTATATCATGGTTGACTCTTCCCAGACAACCTTCGGACTGCTCCAGACTGATTCCAACAATCTTGAAGACAGCCTGGATGCAATCGCAGAAGAGGTATTTGGATCAAACTAAGTTATGAACTGATGTGGGAAATTTTCGGGATTGCTATAAAGCCACGGCTTTAAGTTGCCATGCATATGAGAAAATGATCCAAAGAAGCTGCCAGTGGCAGGTTCGGTTGGTGGCAGTAGATATAGGAGAAATTAAATAAATGAAAAAAACCATATACATATATATGAAAAAGTGGTAGCAATAATATTATCCTTTGCAATGATCGTAGGATTACTTGGCGGAATGAAACTGGATGTAAGGGCAAAAGAAAGAACAATTGATTTGGCTAGTTATATAAAGGATCATTTAGGGAAGACGATAGATTTAGGAACCATATCGGGAGATAGCAGCATCAATGCGGAAGTGACATCTAACATGGGCATGTGTTATATGGATGGGGTCCTTGTGGATAAAAGGAAGGATGATTATAGTACTGGTGCTGGTGCTGGTAGTAGTATACAAACCGCTCTTAATGGTATCAGAAATCCGGGGATAATGTCATTGGATTTGACCAAAATTGATGGAATCGACCCCCAATTAACATATAGCATGCAAATATATGGCTGGAAAGAGGATGAGAGATATGGTAATACATATCATATATTTCTATACCTTTCTATAATAACAATTGATACGTTAAATATAACGGTTACTCAACCAGAAGCAGGCCAACCATTGCCTATTGTAGAGAATAGAGGTGTGAATGTCACAGAGGGAGCTGAGGTGACTGAGGTTAAATGGGATGCGAATATTGATGGCATTCTAACTGAAGTGGCAGATGGGGTAAAAGCAGAATATAACACTCAGTATGTGCTGAATGTCAGGGTAAAGGCTAAAGATGGTTACAAGTTTGGAGACAGGGTGGTGTATGACGCAACAATAAATGGTGAGAGAACTGGAGTATCAAGTGGGGAGGAGAAAGGTACTCTGTGGTTTTCAAAGTACTTTCCGAAAACAGAATTAGACCCATATGAAATTAGACGTGTGGATATAACAGTTCCACAGCCTGTTGCCGGAGAAAGATTACCAGATGTTACGCAGGTAACACAAAGCATAACCGGGGGCTAAAGTAGAGAGCTTGGAATGGCATGAGGGAGAAAGTTTAGCAGGACCGGATGTAACAGGTGGAAAGGCGAAAGGCAATACCATATATACTGTGCGAATTCGGTATGATGCAGAGGAGGGATATTCATTTGGAGCATATCCAAGCGCAACAGTGAATAGCCAGTATGCAAATTGGGAGATTTGGGATCAGGAACACAAAAATATTTTTGTGTTATATATAGTTTCCAAGCAAAAGGTTCAGACCAAGCAAACACAATTAACTCAGTAGAGATAACAATTGATCCTCCGGAGGCAGGAAAAAAACATTGGCTTCTGCGTGCAATGTCCTGACAGATGGAGTTGTTGTAGAAAAAGTTGAATGGCGTGCAGGACCCAACAATGTGACAGGACAAGCGGCACTTGAAGGAACGGTATATCAGCTACGTGTTTATTTGAAGCCGAAAGTAAACTATGAGTTTGGATCTTCTGTGCAAACAATAGTAAATGGTACATCAGGATCCTTTTTTATTATGATACAAAGTGTGTTTACAGTGAATTTACAGCAACCGGTTCCAAACCTTCCGATGAAGGAGTTAAGATAATCGATGGTAATGACGCTACATATAAACCAGGCAGTAATGAATCATTAACTTTCCGTGGTAGTGGGGAAGTTGCTTATTTTAAAGATGTTAAGGTTGATGGAACTATAGTTGATAGAACAAATTACGATGTGCGTGAGGGCTCAACCATTATTACTTTTTACGCCGGAATATTTGAAAACTCTTAGGAATGGTTCACATACCGTAGAAATGTTTTGGAATATCAATGGAGCAGTAAAGTCAGCAGCAGCTTCTTTCCACATCGGAGAAAAGGGTGGAGTAATCGTACCTGGGAATACCGGTACCACGCAGCCTGCAAACAATACAGAATCAAAGCCCAGGCACGTTTGCAGCTTCGAATGGGTAATCACACTTGACCCGACAACGGGAGCAGATGGTCTGGAGGAATACAAGTGTACTGGCTGTGGAGTGGTGCAGGAATCACATCCGATTCCGGCAAGTGTTGCAGTAGTTAAGGACTTTTATGGAAAAAGTAAAGGAGGCTCCGGAAAAGGGAAGCATCACCTATGATTCCGGTAAGCTCTATACCATCAGCGATTACATTTTGAAGAAAATGGCAGAGCGTAACGATGTGGCTGTAACCGTTAAGTTTGAATACAAGAATAAGAAGTTTCAGCTTACTTTCCCGGCAGGACTCGATTACAGTGCCGTGCTGACCGATAAGGAAACCATGTATGGATACTTTGGTGTAGCGGCTAAGTTGGGACTTAAAGTAACTGAGCAATAATCGGGCAATAACCGGGGAATAGACGGTAATAGGTGGATCATTAATTAAGGAAGAGAGAAAAGGGCAGCAGGACTTTCCATCGTGTCAGAGGAATTCTTGGTTGCCCTTTTACTTTTTCAGCTTAACATCCCGCCTAACATGCCTCCGCCGGCACAGAGGGCAAGTACAGTAAGTGTATGCATGGTGGACAGGTCACCCGGGGATTTCATGATCATGGACAGAATCAACAGGATGATAAAGTAAATGCTTCCTGCAAGCAGGCCCCAGAGAAATTTGCGGCTTCCTTCCCGTTTTCCGGTGATGAAGCCGGCAAAGAAGGTGGTAATGACATAGATTGCGGTGATACAGACCGTAACGATTCCCTCCGAAAACCGCAGCCGGTACATGAGAAATGCCAGAAGCAGCAAAAGGATACCGGTTAGGATGGCACAGAACAGGAGGCATTTGAAGAAAAACAACAGTCTTTCATTTACCTGAAGCTTTGTTTTCATAATATTTCGTTTCCTTATGTGTGTTTTATGTAATATTTATATGTAGGATCTTGACACAGAATACCCGTTATTGTATCATTTTTAGCAATAGACAGCCGAAAGGCATTAGAAAGAAGGAGTGATTTTTAAATTTTGGATACCGATGGTGTCATGCAGCTTATTGCACTTATTATTTTAGTTTTGTTATCTGCGTTCTTTTCTTCCGCAGAAACGTCACTGACAACAGTGAACAGGGTAAAACTTAAAACCCTTGCAGAGGAAGGAAACAGGAGGGCGAAGACCGCACTGGAGGTTTTGGATAAATATGGAAAGATGCTCAGTGCAATTCTGATCGGCAATAATATTGTCAACCTGTCGGCCTCCGCACTGGCAACGACACTTGCGATTCATATTCATTTTACAGTCGGAATTGCGACGGCCATCCTGACGGTGGTGATTCTGATTTTTGGCGAGATCGTACCGAAGAACATGGCAATGATTAATTCAGAAAAAGATGGCTTTGCTGTATGCTTCCATGATTTCCGGGCTGATGAAGCTTCTGACACCGCTTATATTCGTGATTGATTCCCTGGCAAAGGGCATTATGAAGCTGTTCCGGGTGGATGCTGATAAGAAGACCGCCATGACGGAGAACGAGCTTCGTACCTATGTAGAAGTCGGACATGAGGATGGTGTCATTGAATCCGAAGAGCGCGAGATGATTTATAACGTGTTTGATTTCGGGGATGCCGTAGCCAAGGATGTCATGATTCCCAGAATTGATATGGTGACCTTGTATAAGGAAGCAACCTACGAAGATGTTATTGAAGTGTTTAAGTCTTGTATGTATACCAGAATCCCTGTTTTTGAAGAGGATAAGGATAATATTATCGGTCTGATCAATATTAAGGACTTTATTCTTGTCGAGGATAAAGCGAAGTTCAAGATCAGTGATATTCTGCGGCAGGCTTATTATACATATGAATTTAAAAAGACAGCAGATCTGCTTGTAGAGATGCGTCAGAAGTGCTTCAATGTGGCATTTGTACTGAATGAATATGGCGGTACAGCCGGTATGATTACTCTTGAAGATCTCCTGGAAGAGATTGTCGGAGAGATCCGTGATGAATACGATTCCGATGAGGAACAGCTGATCCAGAAGATGCAGGATCGTACCTACCTCGTAGAAGGCAGCATGAAGCTGAGTGATATCAATGATGAACTTGGAACCGATTTGCAATCCGAGGATTATGACTCGATCGGAGGACTGATCATCGAGCATCTTGACCGTGTGCCGGAGGACGGTGCACAGATTGTCACAGACCAGGGAATCCGGCTGCAGGTACAGGGAGTGAGCCAGAATCGTATTCTGAAGGTGATTATGGAGCTCCCGGAAGAGAAAGAACCGGAAGACAATCCGGAGAAAGATTCCGAAAAAGAAAAATAAACACTTTCCCAAACATCACATTTATGTTATACTATCGAAGTGAACGTCATAATGACGATATCAGGTAAGTTTTTAGATCAGGATATAAAGGAGATATAGGATTATGAAGAGAATTAAGACTTTAGTTACCAGAGATTTAAAGGAATCCATGAAGAAGGGCGGATGTGGTGAGTGCCAGACTTCCTGTCAGTCTGCCTGCAAGACTTCCTGTACCGTAGGAAACCAGACCTGTGAAAAGGCAAAATAAGTATCGAATATAAGTAAGTGAACATAAGCAGCGGCTTACGTCGCTGCTTATATTGCGTATGTGTAGAGCACTTAGTGAAAGCAGGCTGAGGGCGAAGCTTGAACTTAGTGCGAACCGGTCCGGAACACAAAAAAATATAAAAAAAGGATATAGAAAAAGTGATACATCAATATATTAATAATGGATATAACATCGTTCTGGATGTGAACAGCGGCTCAGTGCATGTGGTCGATCCCTTAAGCTATGAGCTGATCGCATTAGCTGATAAACGCCTTGAGGAAGGAAAGTCCGAAGAGGAGATCCTTGCAGAAGCAAAGGAGCAGTTCAAGGGGCAGTATTCCGAAGAGGATATTACCGAAGCGCTTGGAGAGATCTGGGAGTTAAAGGAACTCGGACAACTGTTTGCGCCGGACATTTATGAAAATTATATTTTTGACTTTAAGAAGCGTCAGACGGTTGTGAAAGCGCTCTGTCTTCATATCGCGCATGACTGTAACCTTGCCTGCAAATACTGTTTCGCAGAAGAGGGCGAATATCACGGAAGACGGGCACTGATGAGCTTCGAGGTCGGAAAGAAAGCACTGGATTTCCTCATTGCCAATTCCGGTAACCGTGTGAATCTGGAGGTGGACTTCTTCGGCGGAGAACCACTGATGAACTGGCAGGTGGTTAAGGATCTTGTCGAGTATGGAAGAAGTCTGGAGGAGCCTAATCATAAGAAGTTCCGTTTTACCCTGACAACCAATGGGGTACTGTTAAACGATGATATTCTTGAATTTGTAAATAAGGAAATGTCCAATGTGGTTCTGAGCATTGACGGACGTAAGGAGGTCAATGATAAGATGAGACCGTTCCGTAAGGGACAGGGCAGCTATGATCTCATTGTTCCGAAGTTCCAGAAGGTAGCAGAGAGCCGTGACCAGATGAACTATTATGTAAGAGGTACGTTTACCCGGAATAATCTGGACTTTTCAGAGGATGTGAAGCATTTGGCAGATCTTGGCTTTGAGCAGATTTCCGTAGAGCCGGTGGTTGCAGAGAGCACCGAGCCCTATGCATTACAGGAGGAGGATCTTCCGATACTGCTTGACCAGTATGATAAGCTGGCAGTCGATCTTTTAAAGCGTCATAAGGAAGGAAAGGGAGTGAATTTCTTCCATTTCATGATTGATCTGCAGGGAGGTCCCTGTGTGGCAAAGAGATTATCCGGCTGTGGATCGGGTACGGAATATCTTGCGGTAACACCGTGGGGAGATTTGTATCCGTGTCATCAGTTTGTCGGCAGGGAGGAATTCCTGATGGGAAATGTGGATGACGGAATCGTCCGCACGGACATCCGGGATGAATTCAAGACCTGCAACGTTTATGCGAAAGAAAAATGCCGCAATTGTTTTGCCAAATTTTATTGCAGTGGCGGTTGTGCTGCAAATTCCTATAATTTCCATGGCAGGATCAACGATACCTATGATCTTGGCTGTGAATTGCAAAAAAAGCGTATAGAATGCGCAATTATGATAAAAGCCGCATTAGCGGAGGAGGAAGAGTAAATGAAAAAGAACAAAGCGATCATTTTGCTGCTGGTATTTGTATTATTACTGGCAGGACTTGGTTACACTGCGACAGTCGGACTTGGCGTAGATGGTTCCGGATCTGCAGGAAGCATTAATCTGGGTCTTGATCTGGAGGGTGGTGTAAGTATTACCTATCAGGTTGTCGGGGATGAAAAGCCCAGCAGCGAGGATATGAGCGATACCATTTACAAGCTGCAGCAGCGTGTCGATGGTTACAGCACAGAATCTGTGGTATATCAGGAAGGTGATGACCGGATCAACATTGAAATCCCGGGCGTTTCTGATGCCAATGCGATTCTGGAGGAACTCGGAAAGCCCGGTTCCCTGTACTTTATCCGTCAGACCGATTCCGATGGAAACTTAAATTACCAGTATACCGGAACGGATGAGGATGGACAGCCGGTTTACACACTGACGAAGACCATTGAGGAGCTCCAGGCAGATGGTTCTATCGTGTTAACCGGTACCGATGTTAAGAATGCGGAACGCAGATCTTATCAGAACCAGATGAAGAACTATGAATTTGTAGTAAGTCTTACCATGACACCGGAAGGTGTACAGAAGTTTGCCGATGCAACCACGAATGCTTACCAGAATAGCGAGAGTATTGCAATTTATTACGATGGAAAGATCATCAGTGCGCCGAATGTCAATGAGCCGATTCTCGGAGGCGAGGCACAGATTACCGGTAACTTTACAAGTGATGAAGCAGAGCAGCTTGCTTCCACAATCCGTATCGGTGGTTTGAAGCTGGAGCTTGAAGAGCTTCATTCCAAGATCGTAGGTGCACAGCTTGGTGAAGAAGCAATTTCTACCAGTATTAAAGCAGCAATCATCGGTTTTGTCGTGATCGTGCTTTTCATGATCCTTGTTTACCGTATCGCCGGTTTTGCAGCCAGCCTTGCACTGGGATTATATGTCGAACTGATTGTCATCCTTCTGGATGCCTTTGATATTACATTGACCTTACCGGGTATTGCCGGTATTATCCTTTCCATTGGTATGGCGGTCGATGCGAACGTAATTATTTTTGCCCGTATCCGTGAGGAGATTGCGAAGGGCAAGACCGTCCGTTCTGCAATTGATACCGGATTTAAGAAGGCAACCTCCGCGATTGTGGATGGTAATATTACAACCCTGATTGCGGCAGCCGTTCTTGCCATTATGGGAACCGGTACGATTAAGGGATTTGCCTACACCCTTGCTTTGGGTATTGTATTATCCATGTTCACCGCAATGGTAGTGACCAGAACCTTAATGAATGTCTTCTATGCACTTGGTGCAAAGAGCGAGAAGTTATACGGGACAGCCAAAGAAAAGAAGGCTGTAAACTTTACCTCCAGGAAGGCTGTATTCTTTACCATTTCCATCGCTGTGATTTTAGGTGGATTCGTATTTATGGGAATGAACAAGGCAGGTGGAAAGAATGCTCTGAATTTCAGCCTTGAGTTTATGGGTGGTACTTCCACGAATGTAACCTTTAATGAAGATATGTCCCTGCTTGATATTGATGAGAAGGTCGTACCGTTAATCGAAGATATTACCGGCGACGGTAATGTCCAGACACAGAAGATTGACGGAACAACCGAGGTCATCTTCAAGACACGTACCCTGGATGTGGCAGAACGTGAAGAGTTCAAGAATGCCATGGTGGAGAACTTCAATGTGGACGTGAACAAGATCACGGCAGAATCCATTAGTGCAACCGTAAGTAATGAGATGCGTTCCAATGCGATTATTTCCGTGCTGATTTCTGCGGTATGTATGCTGATTTACATCTGGTTCCGGTTTAAGGATATCCGTTACGGTGCAAGTGCTGTAGCTGCCCTGTTACATGACGTACTGGTTGTGCTTGCATTCTATGCGATTGTGAGAATTTCCGTTGGTAATACCTTCATTGCATGTATGCTGACGATTGTTGGTTATTCCATCAATGCGACCATCGTTATCTTTGACCGTGTTCGTGAGAACATGCAGAACATGGGCAGGAAGGAAACACTTGATGAGGTTGTGAACACCAGTATTACCCAGACCTTATCCCGAAGCGTATTTACTTCCCTGACAACCTTTATCATGGTTGCAGCGCTATATGTATTCGGAGTTTCCTCCGTAAAGGAATTTGCACTTCCACTGATGGCAGGTATTCTTTGCGGTACGTATTCCTCCGTCTGCATCACAGGATCCCTGTGGTTGGTACTTCGTAAAGTATTTCCGCAGAAGAAGGCATAATCAATAAAAAGTTTTTAAAAAGCTTGCTGCTTTTTAAGCAGCAAGCTTTTTCGGTCTATGGGGGTAGAAATGGCAAAATGGATGCTGGCTGCCAAGAAGGCAGATTTTGATGCAATTGCGCAGAAATTTCATATATCACCGGTACTGGCGAGGATCCTCCGGAACCGGGATCTGGTGACGGAAGAGGAGATCGACCGGTTTTTGAACGGAACGCTTGCGGATCTCCATGATCCTTCTTTATTAAAAGGAATACAGGAGGCCAGTCAATGTCTCTTTCAGAAGATCGGGCAGAAGGTGAAAATCCGGATCATCGGGGATTACGATGTGGACGGCGTGTGTTCCTCCTATATTCTGCTGCGGGGACTGCGGCTTCTGGGTGCCGATGTGGATACGGTGATTCCGCACCGGATGAAGGATGGATACGGACTGAACGATCATCTGATTGAACAGGCAAAGGAGGATGGCATTGATACCATTCTGACCTGCGATAACGGGATTGCCGCAGCTGACCAGATCCGGCTCGCGAACACCTGTGGAATGGACGTTATTGTGACCGATCACCATGAAGTTCCCTATGAGGAACAGAACGGAGAACGGATTTACCGGCTGCCGGAGGCAGTTGCGGTAATTGATCCGAAGCAGGAGGACTGTCCGTATCCTTACAAGCAGATCTGTGGGGCAGTGGTTGCTTATAAGCTGATCCAGTATCTGCTCCGCGAGGCACAGAATTCCGGCTGGATCGGACAGGACGGTGAACCGGTGAGCAAAGAAGCTTCGCAGGAGCTGCTACAGGAGCTTTTAAGCTTCACGGCACTTGCAACGGTCTGTGATGTCATGGAATTAAGGGACGAAAACCGGATTCTGGTACGTGAGGGCTTGAAAGAAATGTCCAAAACCACGAATTACGGTCTGAAAGCGCTTTTGCAGGTAAATGACCTGTATGGAAAGCCGCTTTCGCCGTATCATGCGGGCTTCGTGATCGGACCGTGCCTGAATGCCACGGGACGTCTGGACACTGCGAAGCGGGCACTGGAGCTTTTTGATGCGCCAACACTTCAGGAAGCGGCAATGATTGCGGCAGACCTAAAGAGCATGAATGAAAGCCGCAAGCAGATGACCGAGGACGGTGTAAAGCTCGCCACGCAGCAGGTGGAACAGGAGCTTTCCGGGGATGATATTCTTGTCGTGTATCTGCCGGACTGCCATGAATCACTGGCGGGAATTATTGCCGGACGGATCCGTGAGAAATATCATAAGCCGGCATTCGTGCTGACGAGTGCCGAAGAGGGTGTAAAGGGAAGCGGACGTTCGATTGAGGCGTATTCCATGTACGAGGAAATGAATAAGGTAAAGGAGCTGTTTGCCAGGTTTGGAGGACACAGACAGGCGGCAGGACTTACACTGGCAGCAGAGGATGGATTCAGTGATGAGCAGCTTGCCGACCGCTTCCGGAGGGCGTTGAATGCCAATTCTACCTTAACAAGTGAGGATTTTGAAGAAGTCGTACATATTGATGTGCCTCTGCCCTTGCAGCTTGCCGATCGGAAATTCCTTACCGAGCTGGAAAAAGCTGGAGCCGTTTGGCACAGGGAATCCGAAGCCGCTTTTTGCAAGGAAGCAGATCAGTATTTTATCCATGGCAAAGCTCGGGAAAACGGGAAAGTACCGCAGAATCCGGATTGCAGATGAGCAGGGAAATCTTTATCAGGCGGTATACTTTGGTGATGGAGAAGAAATGGACCGGTATCTGATACAGAAATATGGGGAAGAGCGGCTGATGCAGGGCTATCGGGGAGGACTGATGCAGGGACAGATGGAGATTGGCATGGTGTATTCTCCGCAGGTGAATTCCTATAACGGACGCGAGAGTATCCAGATCCTGATCCAGTATTACCAATAAGGAATTAAGAAAAGAGAACAGAACAGGAAACAAAGGCACAGTTCTGAAAGTGATAAAGGAGAATAGGAAAGCGATGATTACGACAGTGACATTAAATCCGGCAATTGATAAAACCATCACGACCTCAAGGCTTCTGCCCGGGCAGGTCAACCGCAGTGAAAGCGTGAAAAATATTGCAGGTGGTAAGGGCATTAATGTAACGAAGGTATTACGGCAATATGGCAATTCCGTATGTGCCCTTGGATTTCTTGGAGGCTATACCGGAAGATTTATCGAAGAATATGTGAAAGGTCTGGGGGGGCTGAGAGTGCCTTTACAGAGATTGCGGGAAAAAAACCCGTACCAGCACGAACGTTTTATCTATGGATGGCTATGTGACGGAAATTTTAGAGCCGGGCCCGGTGATTGGCGAAGAAGAAAAAGGAACGGTTCCTGCAGACCTACCGGGAAAAGATTGCCGGAAGTGAGTTTGTGGTGCTTTCCGGCAGTGCGCCGAAGGGGCTTCCTACAGATATCTATGCACAGCTCATTGCACTTGCGGATGAGCAGAAGATCCGTACCGTTCTGGATACCAGCGGGGAACTGCTGGTGGAGGGAGTAAAGGCGAAGCCGTTCCTCATTAAGCCGAATACCAAAGAACTCGAATATCTTACCGGAAGGAAGTTGAGGGAAGGCAGCGAAATCAAAGAGGCTGCCTTACAGCTTGCTTCGGAAGGAATTGCACATGTCCTTGTTTCCATGGGAGAAAAGGGTATGCTGTATGCCACGGAGGGAAAGTGCCTGTTTGCGAAAGCACCGAAGGTCAAAGCATTGAATACGGTCGGCTCCGGGGACAGTGCGGTGGCAGCGGCTGTTATGGCGCTGCAGCAGGGCACTTCCATGGAAGATACCCTGAGACTTTGTGTGGCAATATCGGCAGCAAACACGACAACACTGGAAAATGCGGTAATTCCGAAAGAATATGCCGCAGAACTTCTTATACAGATACAGGTTACAGAGTTATAGGAATCCTGAATAACAGACAATCGATTAAACAATAGCAAAGGCTCCCGGTATAACCGGGAGCCTTGCTATTCTTATGAGGGGGAGATAGTGAGTTATCAACTATCTATGGTGTTATCATACTGAATAAATGTGTTCAAAAATGTGTCCGAAATCTAAAAATTAGAAAGAATCTTAACAAATTCTTACCCATGTAAAATGCAGGTAAAAAAAGAATTTTTCGCGTCTTTCTTATAACATTGAAAAACCGCCAATCATGCTATCTTATTATATGGATTATTATGCCCTGGAGGTGTGTTTATGTTTGTATGTAAAGATTTACTTAAGGGACTTGACTACGAATGTGTGGCAGGTCAGGATACCACAGAGGTTACGGAGGTCGTGATTGACTCCAGAAAGATTACAAAGGGATGTCTGTTTATCTGTATCTGCGGATATAAAACGGATGGACATGATTTTTTGCCATAGAGGCCATACAGAAGGGGGCCGGTGTGCTTGTCGTGCAGAAGGATATTGTACTTCCGGAAGGGTACGAGGCAACCATTATCAAAGTAAAAGATACCCGTTATGCGATGGCGTTTATTTCGGCAGCCTATTTCGGGCACCCGGCAGACCGCCTGAAGGTGATCGGAATTACCGGAACGAAGGGAAAGACCACGACAACCTATTTAATTAAGTCTATTTTGGAGCAGTCCGGCTACAAGGTAGGGCTGATCGGAACGATTGAGACGATTATCGGTGACGAGCATATCAAGGCCAACAACACCACACCGGAATCCTTCCTGTTACAGGAGTATTTCGCAAGAATGGAAAAGGCAGGCTGTGAGATTGTCGTTATGGAGGTGGCGTCCCAGGGACTGAAATTACATAGAACGCAGGGCTTTACCTTCGAGCTTGGCATTTTTACCAATTTAGAGCCGGATCATATCGGACCGAATGAGCATGCGGACTTTGCAGAATACCGGATGTGCAAGGGATTGCTGTTTAAACAGTGCCGTCATGGAATTGTAAATAAAGACGATGAAAATCTGGAAGAATTATTAAAGGGACATACCTGTACGATTGAAACCTATGGCTTTGACAAAACCGCAGATCTGTATGCGGAGGACTTAGAGCTTGTGAAAAAACCAGGAGAGCTTGGCATTGACTTTATGGTGAAGAGTAATGTGAAGGATGCGCCGGCAGATTTCCGTGTGGAGGTTCCGACTCCCGGTCGGTTCAGCGTTTACAATGCTTTAACGGCGATTGCTGTCTGCCGTCATTTCAAGGTATCCGTACCGCAGATTCAGAAAGCACTGCTTTCTGCACATGTGCGTGGACGAATTGAGATGGTTCCGGTATCTCCTGATTTTACCCTGCTCATTGATTATGCACACAATGCCATGAGCTTAAAGAGCATTCTGACTACCTTACGGGAATATGAGCCGAAGCGGTTGGTATGCCTGTTTGGCTGCGGAGGCAACCGTTCCAAGATCCGTCGTTATGAGATGGGCGAAGTGAGCGGCAATCTTGCAGACCTGACGATTATTACATCGGATAATCCGAGAGATGAAGAACCGCAGGATATTATCGATGACATCAAGACTGGTATGGCGAAAACCAATGGAAAGTATGTGGAAATCTGCGACCGGAAGGAAGCCATTGCCTATGCGATTCATCATGGACAGCCGGGAGATATTATCGTGCTTGCCGGCAAGGGACATGAGGATTATCAGGAAATCAAGGGTGTGAAGTACCCTATGGATGAACAGGGATCTGATCCGGGATATCCTTGCAGGAAAATAGAGTGTAATAAAATTTACAGAACAGGAACAAAGCATGAATCATGGAACTTATGCAAATGTCATTATTGACATTTCCCATGAAAAAGTAGATAGACCGTTTCAATACCGGATCCCGGATTCTTTGAAGGAGAAGCTGGCCGTTGGAATGTGTGTACAGATTCCTTTTGGTACAGGCAACCGGAAGAGAAAGGGATACGTGATTGAAATTACCGATAAAAATGAATTTCCGGAAGAACGGATCAAGGAAATTGATGGGATCATTACCGATAATCTTCCGGCTGAAGCAGATGCCGTCCGGCTGGCAGGCTGGATGCGGCAGACCTATGGCTCGACCATGATCGCCGCACTTAAAACGGTGCTTCCGGTAAAACGTACCGTGAAAGCCGTCGAAAAGAAAAAAAGCTTCGGCGCACATTGTCAGCAGAAGAACTGACTTCCCTCCTTGGGGAGTGTATACGGAAGCATCAGAACGCCAAAGCGAGGGTATTGCAGGAGCTTCTTACCGAAGAAGAGCTTCCCTATGAGCTGGTAAACCGGAAAGCTGCATGTATCGGCAGCAACCTTAAACAGTCTGGTGAATCAGGGAGCCATTACGATCGAGAGCGAAAGTTGTTACCGCAATCCGGTGAGCCTGACGGTCACCTCAGAGAACGGGCCGGAGCTTTCAGAAGAACAGCGCTATATCAAAGAGCAGATTCTTTCCGATTATGATGAAAATATCCGGAAGACATACCTTATTCACGGAATTACAGGAAGTGGCAAAACACTGGTTTATTTAGCCCTGATTGAGGAAATGATAAAGAGGGGGAAACAGTGTATCGTACTGATTCCGGAGATCGCTTTGACGTATCAGACGTTACTGCGGTTTTACAAACGCTTTGGAGACCGCGTGTCGGTGATGAATTCCTCCCTTTCCCAGGGAGAACGTTTTGACCAGTGCGAACGGGCGAAAAAGGGCGAAATTGATGTGATGATCGGGCCAAGATCGGCGCTTTTCGTGCCGTTTCCCAATCTTGGCATGATTGTGATTGATGAAGAGCATGAGGGGAGCTACATCAGCGAAAATGCCCCACGCTACCATGCAAGAGAAACCGCAGAGTATCTTGCTTCCTTAAAGAAAGCATCCCTGGTGCTGGGGTCAGCTACCCCGTCACTGGAGGCTTATTATAAAGCAAAAAAGGGTGAATACCGGTTATTCACCATGAAAAACAGAAAAAACGGCGGAGAGCTTGCCAATGTCCGGATTGTGGATCTGCGACAGGAGCTCCGGAAGGGAAATCGTTCGATTTTTCAGCAGCGAACTACAGGAACTGATCCGTGACCGGTTGGAGGGAAAAAGCAGCAGATCATGCTGTTTTTAAACCGCCGTGGATATGCAGGCTTCGTGTCGTGCCGTTCCTGCGGCTATGTGATGAAGTGTCCGCACTGCGACGTGTCCCTGTCCCAGCATATCGGAGGGAAAATGGTATGCCACTACTGCGGGTATGAAACCGTCCAGCCGAAACGCTGCCCAAGCTGCAGCTCCAATTATATCCTTGGCTTCAAGGCAGGAACCCAGCAGATTGAGAGGCAGTTATATGAGCTGTTCCCGGGGATCCGGGTACTGCGTATGGATGGCGATACCACGAAGCAGAAGGGAAGCTTTGAGAAGATCCTGTCCGCTTTTGCAGAAGGGGAAGCGGATGTGCTTTTGGGAACCCAGATGATCGTAAAGGGACATGATTTCCCGAATGTGACCCTGGTTGGGGTGCTTGCGGCAGACCTTTCGTTAAATGACAGCGATTACCGTGCCGGGGAAAAAACATTTCAGCTTCTGACACAGGCCGAGGGGCGTGCCGGGAGAGGAGCGCTTTCGGGAGAGGCTGTAATTCAGACCTATCGTCCGGAGCATTACAGCATCCGGCAGGCAGCGAAGCAGGATTATGAAGCCTTTTACGAGGAAGAGATCATGTACC
The DNA here is from genome assembly GCA_021628825.1 of Lachnospiraceae bacterium. Lineage (GTDB taxonomy): Bacteria > Bacillota > Clostridia > Lachnospirales > Lachnospiraceae > Suilimivivens. The sequence goes on from JAJXRY010000001.1 coordinate 163,454, forward strand.
GGGAACTGCTTGAATATCCACCGGCAGGCCATATGCTGACGATCCTTGTGGTTTCCAAGGATGAAAAACGCTGCAAGGGACTGGCGGTACGACTTGCGAAAGAAGCAGGAGCCTATGTCCATGTGATTGGGCCGACCCCCGCAGCCGTATCGAAGGTTAAGGACTATTACCGCTATATGATTTACTTAAAATCCCTGAAGGAGGAGCCGATCCGGCAGGCGAAGGAGTGTCTGGAAGTTCTTTTAAACGGGTTTGAATTAAAGACAGAAAACGTCATCTTTGACTACGAATAACAGGAAAGGAGCCTTGAAATGGCAATCAGAAACGTAAGAAAAATTGGAGATCCGGTATTAAATAAGGTATGTAAGGAGGTCAAGGAGGTTAACGACCGAACCCGGGAGCTGATTGATGATATGTTTGATACCATGTATGAAGCAGATGGTGTGGGACTTGCAGCACCGCAGGTTGGGATATTAAAACGTATTGTGGTAATTGATGTGACAGGGGAAGATCCGATTCTCCTTATTAATCCGGTTATATTAAGTACTGATGGAGAACAGAAAGGCTATGAGGGCTGCTTAAGCGTTCCGGGCAAGACCGGCGTGGTGACCCGTCCGAATCATGTGAAGGTGAAGGCTTACAACATGGACATGGAAGAGTTTACCCTGGAAGGAGAGGAACTTCTGGCACGTGCAATCTGTCATGAGCTTGACCATCTCGATGGAAAGCTTTATGTGGACTGCGTGGAAGGAGAACTGATGAATAACGAGGATCTTGATCAGGAGTAGGGAAGGAGAGAACGGATGAAGATTGTATATATGGGAACACCGGACTTTTTCGGTGGCACCGCTAAAGGCCATGATCGAAGCAGGACATACCATTACGGCGGTGGTGACGCAGCCGGATAAGCAGAAAGGCCGTGGCAAGGAGGTCTCCATGACGCCGGTGAAGGAATGTGCACTTTCCTATGGCATTCCGGTGTTGCAGCCGGTGAAGATCAAGGCACCTGAGGCCGTGGAAGAGCTTAAGAAATACGAAGCCGATATTTTTGTTGTTGTGGCATTCGGGCAGCTCCTGTCCGAAGAAATTTTAAATATGCCGAAGTTTGGATGCATCAATCTCCATGCTTCCCTGCTCCCGAAATATCGTGGTGCGGCACCGATTCAGTGGGCAATTTTAAATGGAGACAGGGAGACCGGAGTCACCATCCAGCAGATGGAAAAGGGATTAGATACCGGAGATATGTTAAGTCGTGTGGTCGTTCCGATTGCGGCAAAGGAAACCGGAGAAAGCCTGCATGATAAGCTCATGGAGGCAGGGGCCAGGCTTCTTGTAGAGACCCTTCCGCTGATTGAAGCAGGAAAGATTACGCCGGAAAAGCAGGACGAAAGCCTTGCAGACTTTTATGCGACGAAGCTGGATAAAGCGATGGGACGCATTGACTGGACGAAGCCGGCAGAGGTGATTGAACGGTTTGTAAGAGGCCTTAATTCCTGGCCGAGCGCGTACACTTTTTATAAAGGCAAGACCTTAAAGATCTGGGATGCCGATGTGATCGAAGGAAAGGAAGGAGCCATTCCGGGAAGTGTCATCCGGACCGGAAAGGAATTCTTCGATATTGCCTGCGGCGAAGGCGCACTCCGGGTTCTGACCGTGCAGCTGGAAGGAAAGAAGAAAATGTCAGTAAAAGACTTCCTGTTGGGCTATGATGTCAGGGAAGAGAACTTTGACGTAACAGGCTGAACTGCTACAATTTGATAGATAAAGGAGGAAGAGACAATGTTTTATGGATATGATCCAACCTATATTTTAGTAATCATTGGAGCAATCCTTTCCATGATTGCCAGCAGCTTTGTACAGAGCACCTACAGTAAATATTCAAGGGTACAGAGCCGTACCGGAATGACGGGGGCTCAGGCGGCACAACGGATTTTACAGATGTCCGGAATCAATGATGTGCGTATCGAGCATGTGTCCGGACAGCTTACCGACCATTATGATCCATCCAAAAAGGTGGTCCGCTTATCGGACAGTGTATATGGAAGCACTTCTGTTGCTGCAATCGGCGTGGCAGCGCATGAATGCGGACATGTGGTACAGCATCACAAAGGATATCTTCCTATGAAGATCCGTACCCTCCTTGTACCGGCAGCCAATCTGGGGTCTAAGCTTGGAATTCCGATTGTCCTGTTGGGACTGATTTTAGGTCTGGATTTCCACCTCCCGGACGGAACTTATTTTTCACTTGCACAGATCGGAGTGTATATTTTTACCTTTGCGGTATTGTTCCAGATCGTGACACTGCCCGTGGAGTTTAATGCTTCAAGCCGTGCCCTGCATATGCTGCGGGATTACGGAATGCTTGCACAGGATGAGGTATCCCAGAGCGGTAAGGTGTTAAAAGCCGCCGCCATGACCTATGTGGCAGCAGCTGCAGCCTCGATTTTACAGCTTCTTCGTCTGCTCATGCTGACGGGACGAAGAAGACGGGATTAGTACAGGAGATACGAAGTTGAACGAACGAGAACTGATTCTGGAGATGCTGATGGAAATTCTGGAAAAGGGAACGTATTCCCATCTGGTGATCCGGAATGTCCTGAATAAATATGATTACTTAAAGCAGCCCTCGAAGGCCTTTATCAAACGGGTGACGGAGGGGACGATTGAAAAACAGATTACGATTGATTATGTCTTAAACCGCTATTCGAAGACGCCGGTTTCCAAGATGAAACCGCTGATCCGAAACCTCTTACGTTTAAGCGTTTACCAGTTACTGTTTATGGATTCCGTTCCGGACAGTGCCGTGTGCAATGAGGCGGTAAAGCTTGCCGGAAAGCGGGGCTTCCGTAATTTACAGGGCTTTGTAAACGGAGTGCTCCGGAACATTGCAAGGAATAAAGAGCAGATTGCTTATCCGGATGAAACCGATCCGGTGAAATGTTATTCCGTGCGCTATTCCATGCCGGAATGGCTGGTGACTCTGTTCCTTGAAGAACGTGGAGCGGAAGTTACAAAGCAGATTTTTTTGAAGAGATGCAGAAGGTACATCCGGTGGTGCTGCGTTACTGCGGACCGGAAGAGGAAAAAGAGAAGTGGAAGCAGAGCGTGGAGGCACAGCAGATTACCTTGCGGCAGCACCCTTACCTTTCCTATGCCTATCGGATTGAGGGCGGGGAGGGCGTACAGAGTATTCCCGGCTATGCGGAAGGGCTTTTTACGGTACAGGATGTGAGCAGTATGCTGGTTACCGAGGCGGCAGGATTACGCGGGGACGAGCTGTTACTGGATGTCTGTGCAGCTCCCGGAGGAAAGAGCCTGCATGCGGCAGGGATTTTAAAAGAGGGAAATGTGATATCAAGGGATCTTACCGACAGTAAGGTGGCTTTGATTGAAGAAAACAGCAGAAGATGCAACTGCCCGAATATCCGGATCGAGGCTTTTGATGCTTCCAAACTGGATGAGAGCATGATCGGAAAGGCTGACGTGGTCTATGCCGATCTTCCCTGTTCCGGATTAGGAATTCTTGGGAAGAAGAGAGATATCCGTTACCGGATGAATCCGGAGCAGATGAAGGGGCTTGTGGAGCTTCAACAGAAGATTCTGTCCGTTGTATGGCAGTATGTGAAGCCGGGTGGAACGCTTATGTACAGTACCTGTACAATTCACAGGGCAGAGAATGAACAGATGGTTCAGTGGTTTACACAGAACTTTCCCTTTGAGCGGCAGAGTATGAAGGAGTATCTGCCGGAGGACTTAAGGGACAGTGAAGAGAACGGCATGCTGCAGCTTCTGCCGGGAATCCATCCGACCGATGGATTTTTCGTTGCGAAGCTGCGCAGGACGAACAAAAAGGAGTAACGGACCGGAATGGATATCAAATCAATGACTCTGCCCGAATTGCAGGAAGAAATGGCGGCAATTGGGGAAAAGAGCTTTCGGGCAAAACAATTATATGAATGGATCCATGTCAAACTGGCACGCAGCTTTGATGAAATGACGAACCTTTCTGTGGCGTTACGGGAAACGTGTAAGGAGCGGTATGAGCTTACCACCCTGCAGGTGGTACGGATGCAGGAATCCAGGCTTGACGGCACACGGAAATATCTGTTTGAGTTAAAAGACGGGAACCTTGTGGAGAGCGTGTTCATGCGTTATAAGCATGGAAATAGCGTGTGCATTTCTTCCCAGGTGGGTTGTAAAATGGGATGCCGGTTCTGTGCCTCGACACTCGATGGCTGGGAACGGAATCTGACGCCAGCAGAGATGCTCGATCAGATCTATGCGATTACAAGAGATACGAAGGAGCGCGTTTCCAATGTGGTAGTCATGGGAACCGGGGAACCGCTCGATAATTATGAGAACCTGCTCCGGTTTATTACGTTGCTTACCGATGAGCACGGGCTTCATATCAGCCAGCGGAATGTGACGGTTTCGACCTGTGGACTGGTGCCGAAGATACAGGAACTGGCACAGGAAAAGCTGCAGATTACCCTGGCGCTTTCCCTGCATGCCACAACGGATGAAAAGCGAAGAAAGCTTATGCCGATTGCCAACCGGTATTCCATTACAGAGCTGATGGAGGCCTGTCAGAGCTACTTTGAACAGACGGGAAGGAGACTTACCTTTGAGTATTCCCTGGTGGGAGGAGTCAACGACACGCCGGAGGATGCAAGGGAATTGTGTGCACTGGTAAAGCCGCTCAACTGTCATGTGAATCTGATTCCGGTGAATCCGATCAAGGAACGGGATTATGTGCAGTCAGAAACCAAAGCGATCCAGGCATTTAAAGGGAAACTGGAACGAAGCGGCATTCAGGTAACCGTGCGTCGTGAGATGGGAAGAGACATCGACGGAGCCTGCGGGCAGCTGCGAAGAAGAGTGATTGCCCAGAAACAAGCCTGATGCGTTGCTGTCAGAGTGGCAGGAGGTATGCAGGCGGCTTAGTTGCTTTTTTCCGGTCATCATGCTATGATATAGAACGATTATGGAGTGATATGCCCTGCCGGGCAGTCAGTGGGAGGTAAAGGTGTTACAGGCTTTTTCAGTTACGGATATTGGAAAAAGACGACAACTAAATCAGGATTATGTGTTTGCACAGGAGACTCCTTTGGGCAATCTGGCGAATCTGTTTCTGGTAGCAGATGGCATGGGAGGGCATAATGCCGGTGATTATGCATCGCGATATGCAGTGGAAACTGTAGTCCGGGAAGTAAAAGGAAGCTTTGAAAAGAGTCCGGTACGGATTTTGGGTAAGGCAATTAAGGTGGCAAATGACCAGATCCGCCGCAAGGCAGGCGAGGATGTGAGCCTATATGGGATGGGAACCACGATGGTGGCGGCAACCTGTATTGGGCATTATCTTCAGGTGGCGAATGTGGGTGACAGCAGATTATATATCGTAAACGATGAAATACGGCAGATTACAAGGGATCATTCCCTGGTAGAAGAGATGGTACGGCTGGGAGGCATGGACGAAAAACCGCCAGAAATCATCCGGACAGGAATATTATTACGAGAGCCGTGGGAGCCAGGGCAGAAGTGGAGGTAGACTTCTTTAACGAAGAGCTGCGTCCGGGGGATCTGATTCTGATGTGTTCAGATGGTCTGACCAACATGTTAGAGGATGAAGAGATTCTAAAGATTATGAAGGGAGCCTATACCATTAAGGAAAAGGCGCAGCGCCTGATTGACGGTGCGAATGAGCATGGTGGGAAAGACAACATTGCAGTAATAATAATTGATGCCTTTGCGAAGGATATATAAGAGGTAGAAGATGATTAAAATTGGGATGATAATTGGAGACAGATACGAAATACTCGAAAAAATCGGTACGGGTGGAATGTCTGATGTATATAAAGCTAAGGACCATAAGCTGAACCGTTTCGTTGCCGCTAAGGTTTTAAAGCAGGAATTCAGTGAGAATGCGAACTTTGTATCAAAGTTCCGGATTGAAGCGCAGGCGGCAGCAGGACTGATGCACCCGAATGTAGTAAATGTGTATGATGTAGGTGAGGAAGATGGCATTTACTATATCGTCATGGAGCTTGTAGAGGGGATCACCCTTAAGAAATATATTGAAAAGAAAGCCAGACTGTCGGTAAAGGAGGCCATCAGTATTGCCATCCAGATCAGTATGGGAATTGAGGCGGCACACAACAATCACATTATCCACCGTGATATCAAGCCTCAGAATGTCATTATTTCCAAAGAAGGAAAGGTGAAGGTTACGGATTTCGGCATTGCCAAGGCAGCGACCAGCAATACCATTACCTCAAATGTGATGGGATCCGTTCATTATACATCGCCGGAACAGGCAAGAGGGGGATACTCGGATGAAAAGAGCGATATTTATTCCCTCGGCATTACCCTGTTTGAAATGCTGACAGGGCGTGTCCCGTTTAATGGAGAAACTACCGTTGCAATTGCAATTAAACATATACAGGAGGAGCTTCCTTCTCCCAGGGAGTTTGTTTCGGAAATTCCGGTCAGCGTCGAGCAGATAGTGTTCAAATGCTGTCAGAAGAGTCCGGACAGAAGATATCAGTCCATGGGTGAACTGATTGTGGACCTGAAGAAGTCCTTGATGAATCCGGATGAGGATTTTGTGAAGGTAACCGATCCCGATGAGGATGGAGCAACCAAGGCGATCAGTGACCGTGAGATGGTATCCATCAAGAAGCAGTACAGGGACCGGGAATCCATGGAGGATGCGATGCATCTTCGTAAGGAACAGGGACGTGAAGAGAGAAGCAGCAAGACATTCCACAAAACCGGCGTTATGTTGAGGAGCCGGATGACTATGATACCGATGATGAGGATGATTACGATCCTAAAATGGAAAAACTTACTACCATACTTGCGGTCGTGGCAGCTATTCTGATCGGAGCAATTATTCTGTTTCTGGTGGGTAAAACACTTGGCGTTTTTGACTTCGGAAGTAATAAGGAAGAAAACGTACAGGAAGATGTGAAGCAGATCAAGATGATCGATGTGGTCGGACAGGACGCGGATGCGGTGAAGAAAGCACTGGTGGAGGTCGGACTGACACCTGTCATTGAATATGAAGAAAACAGTGAATATGCCAAGGATATCGTTATCCGCTGCAGCGTCAGTGAAGGAACCGTGATCCCCTCCGGAACGGAAGTGATTCTTACAGTCAGTGCGGGCGTAGAAGGCGTGGAGGTTCCAGATGTCGTCGGAATGACCGAAGCAGAGGCAGTATCCACACTGGTTAATAAAGGGTTTGTTCCCAATAAAGTAGACGGATATGACGACTTTATTAAAGAGGGATCCATTATCAGCCAGGATCCGGTAGCCGGAAGCAAAGCGCCGTCAGGCGCCTCCATTACGATTCGTATCAGCAAGGGTGCAGATACCCAGAAAAAGCAGGTGCCGGATCTGATGGGCAAGGATGAAATGACGGCAACCGCACTTCTTGCAGAGGCAGGACTTGAAGTCGGTACAGTATCCGAAGTAAATAACGATTCGGTAACCGAGGGACTTGTCTGCTATCAGAGCTATTCCGCAGGCTCCTATGCGCCGGAAGGAACGAAGGTAGATATTAATGTAAGCCTTGGCCCCATCCAGTCCACTTACAAATTTGTAGACAGTATTGCGGCTCCAACGAAGGAAGAGGATCCGAATTTTAAATCAGGAACACTGGTAACCGTTACGGTATATGCAGACGATGGAACACAGCTCCTGAGTACCCAGACGGATTCGTTCCCGGTTCCACAGCAGAATATTTCGGGAATCAAGAGTGCAACCGGTGTAATCCTGTTCCAGTATACGAATGTCAATGAGGCTACCACCATTACGAACGATGACGGAAGCGTAACCACGATTGACGGCACTACCGAAAAGCAAGGAGATACGGAGAGCGGTAGCATTTACTGCGGAGTAAAGTTTTTGAGTATGAATGGTAAAATCATTAAAGGAATTGCCGGGTTTTATTACGTGCATACCGAAAAGGGAATTTTTGAATGTAAGGCAAAAGGGGCTTTCCGTAAGGAAAAGGTAAAGCCCCTTGTTGGCGATAATGTAGAAATTGAGCTGCTCGATGAAGGGCAGCTTCTTGGCAATATTAAGGAAATTCTGCCGCGGAAAAATGCCTTGATCCGTCCGGCATCTGCCAATATCGATCAGGCTCTTGTGATTTTCGCGATTGTGAAGCCTGACCCGAATTATAATCTGCTTGACCGCTTCCTGATTTTGATGCAGAAGCAGGAGATCCCTACGGTGATCTGCTTTAATAAGAAGGATCTTGCATCGGAAAAGGAGCAGGAAGAGCTTCTTGCAGCCTACAACACAAGCGGCTGTGAGGTACTGTTTGTAAGCGGCAGGGAAGAAGAGGGCATTGACCGGATCCGTGAAATCCTCCGTGGTAAGACAACGGTGGTGGCAGGTCCAAGCGGTGTCGGCAAGTCCACGATTGTCAACAGCCTTACACCGGAAGCACATATGGAGACAGGAGAGATCAGCCGTAAGATCGAACGTGGAAAGCATACCACCCGCCATGCGGAGCTGTTTGCCGTCGAGGCAGACACCTATATTATGGATACGCCGGGCTTTACCTCCCTGTACATTGAAGGCATGGAAAAGGAAGAACTGAAAGAGTTTTACCCCGAATTCCTGCCATATGAACCCTATTGCAGGTTCGGGGGCTGCGTACATCTGAGCGAACCGGTCTGCGGAGTGAAGGAAGCCCTTGCAGAAGGGAAGATCAGTCCGATCCGCTATGAGAATTATAAGCTGTTGTACGAAGAACTGAAGGAGAGGAAGAAGTATTGAGAGTGTGGCATTGCGGAACACTCTCTATTTTATTTAATTTTTTTCAAATACAAAAATTACAATCTTACTAAATAATTTGCTATCACGATGTAGAAACATATACATGACAGATAATCCTCTATGTTCTGTTTTTTTACAATATAACAACATTATTTTTCCAATTTATGGTATAAAGATAATAAAAGGATTATACTGATGAACAATATAGATTTAGATTAGACACAGCAGGGGGAATGATGATGCAGAGTGAAAAATTATGGAAAAAGTTTTGCACACATCTGAAGAAATACGATGGGTACAAACGGAACCGTTTTGTTTTGATTTTATAAAAGAGAGTAAAGGAAGTACACAGCTTTTTCCTGTTGATGATTATCTGGAAGGAATTACATTGGATAATAGGCAGATTTCTATGTATATGACCAGAGCAATGCAGGTGCATGAAGGAGTAGCCCATTTTAATACAGATATTGTCATAAAGGGAAAACAAGGTGAGAATAGAAATCTTATCGGATTACGATTTACCGGAGGGATCCTTGGATTGCTGTTCATGCCCGACAAATTAAATATTGACATGACAAAACGGGGAAATTATAAGGTGACCTGTAAAGAGGACCGGATAGAACAGGAAGTGCTGATCGGAGAAAAGAAATATACAATTTCAGTGGAATCTTCTTTGTATGAGCATTGTGGAGTAGCAGGAAAATCGCTGATAAATGATCAGGTTATATTAGAGGTTGTTGCAGCAGATGGAATTGGCAGGAAAGATATTGTTCCTATTTATAACGCGGTATATAAAATGTGTCAGTTCCTTACCTTCCGGAAAAATGTACAATTTAGTAAGGTAGAACTTCTGGTTGAGGATTGTTGGCATGGAGAAGTATTTCTTACAGCCGGAGCTACAGTGTTTTCCAGAGATCATTTTGAAAAAGCAACGGAAAAGGATTGGATCAGATGTATTTCATTTGAGACAATGAAGGAATGCATGGGTACATTGTTCAAAAATGATTTATGTAGAGAAAGTAAATAAACCATATTTTTTTCACTGAACTTTTTTTACCCGAAAAATGATGCAGATGAGAATTGGATATCTCTGGAAAAAATCAGAAATATCTGTACGGCGCTCGAGTGTGAGGCTGTGCTTCAAAAATTATCGGCAGAGGACAACCCTAACTTCAAAGATTTGATGGAAAGTGTAAAGAATATGGTGAAGGCCCATAAAGAGAGCTCGAATGCACTTCCTCCCAAGGCATATGATCTGATCAATAGCAGTATCAGTCATTGGGATTTTTGCGGCAGCAGATAAGGTAAAGGCTCTCTTTCAAAAAAATATTATGAAATTATACTTCAGTCGGAATGCTTTGAGACAAGTCAGGCAAAAATTTGAAGAGGGAATTGACCGGATTATCAGATTGCGGAATAGAACAACTCATGGTAATTTCGCAAGTGTTTCCAATGAAGATGCCATGGTGGCTGTGAATCTGATGAACATAATCTATATCAGCCGGCTGGACCGTCTGGGATTATCTAAGGATGTAATAAGACATTTGATAGTGCGAAGGGTTGTGTACTGAGAGGATGAAAGATAGGGGAGTAAAAGACAATTAAAAAGACAACCGATAAAGAAAATATTGAAGTGTATAGTGTAGGAAAAAAATTAATTGGGAAATATACAAATGTATAACTGAAGATATAAGAACAGATGAGGTTATAATAACGGATAATCAAATTCAACACATTAAAGACAGACACCCGGAGGCTTATGATAAAGTGTTAAACAACATTCAGGAAGCAATCAGAGCTCCGGATTATATCATCAAGGATAAGCATGAATACACAGGGTTAGTGGTTAAGAGAATAGAAACTCCCAATGGGATCTTGCAGGTTGTATTGAGATTATGTACTTCAGAAGATGAACAGGGATATAAGAACTCTATCATTTCCTGTTGGGAGCTTAGTGAGAAAAGACTACAGAACTACTTGAGGAATAAAGAAATTCTTTACAGTCGGGGAATAAACAGGATATAATGTAAGTACAATAAGAGAAGAACTATCTGAGGTGGTAAATTTCGTTGCAACCACGCACCCTATGGGTCAAAAAGAGATGCAGGAGAGGCGACGCCTGCCGGATAGTTCTTTGCTTATAAAAAGGTTGTAAATTGTGCTTATTCTAATGACCATCACAATATTGTGGTGGTTATATTATTGTTCAAACGAAGGATAGAGGCAACATAAGTCAAATAAAAAGACAACCCTTTACGAGTTGCCTTGATGACTAAATTTTGAAATTTTTTCGTGGATGTTTGGCAATAAGGATGTCACGCTGCTTTGACATAGCAACATGAGTATATATTTCTGTTATATTGATGGAACTGTGACCAAGCATTTCCTGGATATAACGGATATCGACATCCGCCTCTAACAGACTGGTTGCGAAAGTGTGTCGAAACATATGAGGGGTGATATGCAGATCAATCGCAGCAAGGGAGGTATATTTATTTATCATTCGCCGGACGGATTGATCGGACAAGGCTTTACCGGATGGACCTACAAAAAAATAATTACAGTTCTCGATTTCTGCGATAAACTCCTTTTTTTATATTCTTTCAGAATATGAATCACATCATAATTGCCAATCTGGATACGTCTCTGTTTAGAACCTTTTCCAAAGATAAGAATGATCCCATCATATAAATTTACATCATCATTTTTTAAAGTGCACAGTTCAGAGATTCTCATGCCCGTGGCAAATAGAAGTTCCGTGACAGCGGCATCTCTTAAGGTACTTCTTTTTTGATAATCGGTTTGGGCATGGTCACGTTGTCTGTAAATTGTGGTTAAAAATGTTTCAACAGTATGCAGCGGTATTGTCTTGGGTAATATGACAGGCTCACGAAACCGTACCTGAATTTTGGAAAAAGGGTTTCGGTCGATCAATTCTTTATATTCAAGATAATGAAAAAAGGCTTTCAAAGAGGCAATTTTTCGCTTTACTGTTTTTGGGCTTGTACTTTGTGTGAAGATTCCCGATATGATTTTTCTAGTGTTTCCGATGTGATTTTTCGTAATGTCAGGGACGGAGGTCCATTCTGAAAAATTGCTTCAAATCGATTCGATATGCTTTCAGAGTTTTTTTCATCCAGACGTTTCTGGGCACCACAGTATTCCAAATAGTTTTTCAATAAGTGTTTGTAAGTTATGCATCATTGAGAGCTCCTTTGTCTTTTGTTTTTTAATTTTCAAGCATATATGCAGGAGTCAGAGATTACAAATATTTATGCGTTTTTAATCTGAAATTGGCTTACTGCACTTGTTGTAATGGGATTTTTAGACAGCTTTTTTTATGGAGTGGAGATAAATTAGTAGTGCCTATTGTAGAAAAAAAGCATTTAGCAGTAAAATAATATTATTAAATTTAGGATTATTAAATTTTTTTGCTAAAGTAATATTGATATTAGTAAAGAATATGCGTATAATATAATCAAGAACAGAAATGTTCTTCTTCATCATCTCTGATGAGTCCTGTGACGGTTCTGACAGGACGGTAAAATATAAAAGTGACCGAGCGATGAGTCCTGTGACGGTTCTGACAGGACGGTAAAATAAAAACTGACCGAATGATGAAGCTGATGACGAGAGGCTGAAATGTCTCTCGTTTCTTTTTATATTACTCAATCGAGTAATTCTTTCCCAAAGGAGAAATTGAATGAGTTTACCAGAGAGTGATTATCAAATTTTTGAAGTTGACGGATGTATTTTTACAGGGAATATCCTAATCCGCTTTACAATGAAATATTAAAGAAAAAAATAACAGGGCCTATAATTGCCTGTTGTTTCAGTCTCATTATGATTATTTTATCTGCATCCCTTATAGAAGTGAAATAAGCCATAAATATGCATTTCATTTTACCAATACGACAAGATCAAAAGAGCATAAATCTGGTTTGGATTATAGTAAAATCGTGATTATAACCAAAACAGATTATATAGATTCGGTAGATGCTATTATAGATAAAGATGAATTTAAAGAGACGATGGTAAATCTAAAGCAAATAAAAAAAGAAGCTTTGGACTTTGTTGAAGATTATGTATTACATATGAAAGGAATTAAGATGCTGCATGAAAGAGAATTTGAAAGAAGATATGGATTTTTCTTCATTAAAATATTTTCATAGAGAGTTAGGAATAAAGTAAATGCTTTTTGATGAATTTAGACAAAAAGAAAATAGCGGAACATTGAAATTTTCAGACCAATGTAGTATAATTACCGTGCTATTTTTGGAGGTTTTATGTCTCAGAAGATCGGAATGAGAAATACATTATAAAAGAAACAATAAAGGAGAAATCGAAGAAATGAAACTAGGAATCGTGGGCCTACCCAACGTAGGAAAGAGTACATTATTCAATTCACTGACCAAGGCAGGAGCGGAATCTGCAAACTATCCGTTCTGTACCATTGATCCCAATGTGGGTGTGGTGGCAGTGCCGGATGAGCGTTTAAAGCTTTTGGGAGATCTGTATCATTCCAAGAAGGTGACACCGGCGGTCATTGAATTTGTGGATATTGCAGGTCTTGTAAAGGGCGCTTCCAAGGGGGAAGGTCTTGGTAACCAGTTCTTAAGCAACATCCGTGAAGTGGATGCGATTGTGCATGTGGTACGCTGCTTTGAGGATCCGAATGTGGTACACGTTGACGGAAGCATTGATCCGCTCCGTGATATTGAAACCATCAATCTGGAACTGATTTTCTCCGATCTGGAAATTCTGGAACGTCGTATGGCAAAGACCGGTAAGGCTGCCAGAATGGACAAGTCCCTTGCCAAGGAGGCAGAGCTTTTGGAAGAGCTTATTGCACATCTGGAATCCGGCAAGATGGCAAAGAGTTATGTGACCGATGATGAAGACAAGCAGGCGATCTTAAAGAGCCTCAATCTTCTTACCTATAAGCCGACGATTTATGCGGCAAACGTTGCAGAGGATGATCTGGCAGACGATGGTGCCGGCAATGCAGGCGTGCAGAAGGTACGTGAGTTTGCAAAAGAAGACGGAAGTGAAGTGTTCGTAATCTGTGCCCAGATCGAGCAGGAGATTGCGGAACTGGACGATGATGAGAAAGCAATGTTCTTAGAGGATCTTGGATTAAAGGAATCCGGACTTGAGAAGCTGATCCGTGCAAGCTATTCCTTACTGGGCCTGATGAGCTTCCTGACTGCCGGAGAGGATGAAACGAGAGCATGGACCATTAAGATCGGAACAAAGGCTCCACAGGCAGCCGGTAAGATTCATACCGATTTCGAGCGTGGTTTCATCAAGGCTGAGGTTGTTAATTACAAGGATCTTTTAGAGCAGGGATCCCTTGCGGCAGCCAGAGAAAAAGGGACTTGTCGGAATGGAAGGCAAGGACTATGTGGTGCAGGATGGGGATGTCATTCTTTTTCCGTTTTAATGTGTAATAGCAAAGGAGTAAACAATTATGATGGATTTGATGGAAATTTCATTTCCCAATCTTGGAATTGATCTGAAATATGTGCCAAAAAGGGTTTACTGTTTTCGGATTTACCATTGCGATCTACGGAATCTGTATCGCTATTGCGGTCATCTGCGGATATCTGATGGCAGCGAAGGTGGCAAAGAAGACCGGACAGAATCCGGACACCTATTTTTGACTTTGCAATCTATGCGGTAATCTTTTTCCATTATTGGAGCGAGAATCTATTACGTGATTTTTCCAGTGGGATTATTATAAGAACCAGCTGTTAAGCATCTTCAACTTAAGGGAAGGCGGTCTTGCCATTTATGGCGGCGTGATTGTGGCTTTTATTACGGTCTTTGTATACAGTAAGATCAAGAAGCTTAATCCCTTCCGCCTCATGGATACAGCATTGCCTGGACTGATCCTCGGACAGGCAATCGGCCGGTGGGGAAATTTCTTTAACCGTGAGGTGTTCGGTGAATATACCGATAATCTGCTTGCCATGCGGCTTCCGATCGAAATGGTGCGAAGTGGGGATATTTCCGAAAATCTGCGGAATCATATTATAGAAGGAACGAACTACGTTCAGGTGCATCCGACCTATCTGTACGAAAGTCTCTGGTGTCTGATGGTTCTTGCAATTATGCTCATTTACTGGAAGCATAAGAGGTTCGAAGGAGAGATCGCCCTGATCTATCTTGGCGGTTATGGACTTGGCCGGGCATGGATCGAAGGAATCCGTACCGACCAGCTTTACATTCACGGAACAACGATACCGGTTTCTCAGGTACTTGCGATTGTTCTGGTGGTCTTTTCCGTAGTCTGTGGTGTGTTTGTGCGCATCCGTTTGAAAAAAAGAAAGAAGAAACGAAAAAAAATTTTTGTGGGAGAAGATCAGACCTGAAACACTATATCTGGTGGGTGGGATGATGCACCACACAATATAAGCAAAAAAATAAAGAAAAAAATCCAGTATTTATGCGCCTTGTGAGACTCACAGGGCGCTATTTTTATGCTTGCAATCCCTGCCTCAATAGGGTAGAATAGACCTAAAAGTGGTGGAAAGTGGTAGACAGTGTCAACCAAGTGGTAGAAAGTGGTGAATTGTATTAATGTTTATGGGTGAATACAATCATACAATTGATGCCAAAGGCAGACTGATCATTCCTTCCAAATTCCGTGAAAGTTTAGGCGATGAATTTGTAGTGACCAAGGGGATGGATGGCTGTCTGTTTGTGTATGACAACGAAGAGTGGAAGAAATTCGAAGAAAAGCTTCTCTCACTACCCATGATGGATAAACAGGTAAGACAATTTACCAGATACTTCTTAGCAGGCGCAGCCAGCGTGGAAGTGGACAAGCAGGGACGAATTTTAATCCCTTCGGTTTTACGGGAGTTTGCAGATATTACGAAGGACGCCGTTTTAGTCGGTGTAGGAAGCAGAATTGAAATCTGGAGTAAGGAACGCTGGGAAGGAACGGTTTCCTTTGAAGATATGGATGAGATTTCCAATCATATGTTTGAACTTGGAATTGGAATCTAAAGGGGTTAGCGAATGGAATTTAATCATACGTCAGTGCTGTTGAATGAATCAATCGAAGGCCTGAACATCAAGCCGGAAGGAATTTATGTGGACGGAACCTTAGGCGGGGCAGGACATGCCAGCGTGGTTGCGGGCAGACTTACCGGTAAGGGACGGCTCATCGGCATTGATCAGGATGAGGCAGCCATTGAAGCGGCTACTGCAAGATTGGAGCCATTTAAAGAGCATGTGACGATTGTTCGTGACAACTACCGGAACACACCGGCCGTTTTAAGGCAGTTACAGATTAACGGAATCGATGGAATGCTGCTGGATTTAGGCGTTTCCTCTTATCAGCTCGATAATGAAGAGAGAGGATTTTCCTACCGGTATGATACACCGCTGGATATGCGGATGGATCAGCGGAGCAGCTTTTCAGCGAAAGAGATCATTAATGAATACAGCGAGATGGAGCTGTTTCGGGTGATCCGCGATTATGGGGAGGACAAGTTCGCAAAGAACATTGCCAAGCACATCGTGGCAGCAAGAAAGCAGAAACCGATCGAAACAACAGGAGAGCTGAACGAAATCATTAAGGCAGCAATTCCGGCAAAGATGAGGGCAGAAGGGGGACATCCTTCCAAGCGTACTTTTCAGGCGATCCGCATTGAATGCAATCATGAACTGGAAGTGCTGAAGGATTCCTTAAATGAACTGATTGATCTTTTTGAATCCGGGTGGAAGATTATGTATCATTACCTTTCATTCCTTAGAGGACAGGATCGTGAAAACCGCATTCCGGCAGGCAGCGAATCCCTGTACCTGTCCACCGAATTTTCCGGTATGTGTATGCGGGAAGGTGAGCAAGGGGACGGTGATCACCGGAAAGCCGATTTTACCCAGTGAAGAAGAAATGGAGTTAAACAGCAGAGCCAAAAGCGCAAAGCTTCGAATATTTGAAAAGTGTAATTAGGGAATGGAGGCATAACTTATGAGGGCTGATACAAGAACAACAAGAAAAAAACTGCATATCGGAACAGCATCTATGTGCAGGGAAATACAGCCAGAAAGCTTGAAGCACTGCCTCAGATTGAACAGCCGCATCGTCGTGTCAGTGAGCAGACACACCGCAACCGTGCGAGAGCACGCCGGATGAACATCGGCTATGTACTGTTCCTTGCAGCTGCCATGGTTGCCGCAGGAATGATTTTAACCATGTATCTGTCATTGCAGTCGGATATCACGAACAGCATTAAGAATATTTCCAGACAGGAAAAAGTTTTAAATGATTTAAGACTTGATAATGACGAGAATTATAGTAGAATAACAAGTAGTATTAATTTGGATGAAGTAAAACGGATTGCCATTCAGGAACTGGGGATGGGATATGCACAGGAAGGACAGATTATCACATTTAACGGAGACAGTAGTGACTATGTGAGACAGACCGGTGAAATCCCCAACTAGTATGACAGCTTCCGGATCATGTAACAGGATGTGGGAGCAGACGGCAGAACGTAAGAGGTAAGAATTTGGCAAGACAGGCAAAAGGAAATCGATTTACAGTAAGAATGCAGAAGAAGCTGGTAGTATTATTTATGATAATACTGCTGGCTTTTGTGGGTTTATCCTATCGGTTATTCGCTATTACGAGGGATAACGGGGAACGCTATAAGAAGCAGATTCTGTCCCAGCAGAAGTATGACAGCACGACCATTCCGTACAAAAGAGGATCCATTCTTGACCGGAACGGAAGCATTCTAGCTTCGAGCGAGAAGGTTTATAATGTCATACTGGATGCGGTAGCGGTATCGGAGAAGGAGGAGTATCTGGAGCCGACGCTGAATGCCTTGCGGCAGGAGTTTGGGATTGATACGGCGGAGGTCCGGTCCTATATTGCAGAAAACGGGGACTTGTCCCGTTATTATGTGCTGGCGAAGCGTCAGACCTATGAACAGATTGAAGGGTTCAAGGAATTGCAGAATGCGGAAGGCTCGCTGGTTCAGGGAGTGTGGTTCGAGGAAGAATATCAGAGAACGTATCCGGGCAATACCCTTGCCTGTGATGTCATTGGATTTACGACGAGTGATAATGTCGGGTCCTACGGACTGGAAGAATATTATAACGATGTGCTGACCGGAACCCCCGGGAGGGAATACGGTTACATGAATTCGGATGCGAACGTGGAACGGACAACCATTGCGGCGGTAGACGGGAATACCATACAGTCTACCATTGATGCCAATCTGCAGAGCATTGTAGAAAAATATCTGCTGAAGTTTAATGAGGAGTATAAGGACAACGTCCATGAGGGAAATGGCGCCAACAATGTCGGCTGTATTATCATGGATGTCAATAACGGCGAAATCCTTGCCATGGCAAGCTATCCCACCTTTAACCTGAATGATGTGCGGAACGCGGATGCCCTGCTTGGCATGCGGCTCCTTGATGAAAACGGGGAGAAAACCGAAGAATACATTAATGAAGAGAATGTCGGTACCCTGGAGGGGAATCAGTACACCAATAACCTTAATGCCTTATGGAAGAATTTCTGTATTAACGATACCTATGAACCGGGTTCCGTTTCGAAGCCCTTTACCGTAGCGGCTGCGATTGAAAGTGGTGCAATTACCGGAAACGAAACCTATAACTGCGAGGGACTTCTTGAAGTCGGCGGCCACAAGATCCGCTGCCACAACCGTTACGGTGACGGACTTCTTACCGTATCGGAAGGAATTGAACGTTCCTGCAACGTGGTTATGATGTATATTGCCAAGGCGATGGGAGTGGATACCTTTACGAAGTTCCAGCATATCTTTAATCTTGGGTTAAAGACGAACATTGACCTGGCAGGAGAAGCACGTACCGCAAGCCTTATTTTTACCAAAGATACAATGGGTTCCTCGGATCTTGCGACGAACAGCTTCGGTCAGTCCTATAACTGTACCATGATTCAGATG
This sequence comes from Lachnospiraceae bacterium, assembly GCA_021628825.1. Taxonomy (GTDB): domain Bacteria; phylum Bacillota; class Clostridia; order Lachnospirales; family Lachnospiraceae; genus Suilimivivens. The sequence continues at coordinate 182,197 of JAJXRY010000001.1, forward strand.
ATCAGTGGATTCAGTTCCCTGATTAACGGTGGATATTATTATGAGCCGCATATGGTAAAGAAGATCATCAGCCCATCGGGAGCTACTGTGCAGAATATTGAACCCCGTGTGTTGAAGCAGACTGTTTCCGAAGAAACATCGGAAAAGATCCGGGAGATGTGTAATACCGTTGTGACCGGAGAACACGGAACCGGTAAAACTGCCCGCCCGGCAGGCTACATGATCGGTGGTAAAACAGGAACCGCCGAAACACTTCCCCGAGGCAACCAGCAGTATGTAGTTTCCTTTATGGGATATGCCCCGGCAGACAACCCGCAGATTGCGATTTATGTGGTGGTGGATCGTCCGAACGTGGCAACACAGGACGATGCGAAGTATGCAACCCGTATCGTGCGGAGCATTCTCACCGAGGCGCTTCCGTATCTTGGCATTTTCATGACCGAGAAACTGACCGACAAGGAACGGGAAGAATTAGAGCAGCTTCAGATTGAAATCCGCACTCCGGTTGTTTTTGGAAGAAGACGCGGCAGCCGAAAGTGAGGACGGAGAAAATACCGGAGAAGCCACGGCAGAAGGGGAGGAATCGGCAGAAGAAACGCCACGGAATGAACCGTGGAAGGATTTCCCGATTGATCCGGCAACCGGCTATGCAGTGGATCCGGATACCGGGGCTTACGTCGATCCGGTAACGGGTGCGGTATACGGAGAAAGCTTTGAAGGCGGCGAAGCCGAGGGTGGAACCGGAGAGGACACCACAGAGAATACGACAGAAGATACCGGAACAGAGAACACCGGGCAGGATACCACGGCGGAGGCTCCATAGAAACCTGAAAATACAAAGGCATAACCTCATGGGAAGGGTAATAAATTATAACAATACCTTTTCTATGAGGTTTTTTTATGCAGAAAAAAATAAGACCTTTCACCGGAAAAAAAGATCGTAACCTTTTTTTCTTCGTATGCGTTGTGCTGCTCTGTCTTTTTGATGGTGCGGCTCGGTTATCTGATGGTGAACTGTTCGGAATATTATATGGAAAAAGCACAGCAGTTGCATGAAAGGGAACGAATGATCAAGGCCGCCAGAGGGCGGATTCTGGATGCCAATGGCACGGTGCTTGCAGACAACAAAACGGTCTGCACGATCTCCGTGATTCACAACCAGATCAGGGAACCGGATAAAATCGTAGAGGTGTTAAGCCGGGAACTGGATCTGTCGGAGGAATATGTCCGTAAGCGGGTACAGAAGTATTCCTCGATTGAAAAGGTAAAGAGCAATGTGGAAAAGGAAATCGGAGACCGGATCCGGAGCTATGATCTTGCCGGAGTAAAGGTGGATGAAGACTATAAGAGGTATTACCCATATGATACGCTGGCATCCAAGGTTCTGGGCTTTACCGGCGGCGACAATCAGGGAATCATCGGTCTGGAAGTGAAATATGAGGAGGTATTGAAGGGAACAGAAGGAACGATTCTTACCGTGACCGATGCAAGGGGCATGGAGCTTGCCGCAGAGGGAGAGGAACGTGTAGAGCCCATTCCCGGTAAGGATCTGTATATCAGCATGGACCGGAATATCCAAAGCTATGCGACCCAGCTTGCCAGACAGGTGATGGAAACCAAAGAAGCAGAGAGGGTATCGATCATTGTCATCAATCCCAGGAACGGAGAGCTTTATGCGATGGTGGATGTCCCGGAATTCGACCTGAATCATCCCTATGATCTGGGAGAGGCAGGCGAAGGAGTGAGTGAAGAACAAAAACAGGAGCTGCTCAATCAGATGTGGCGTAACGGCTGCATCAGTGACACCTATGAGCCGGGATCTACCTTTAAGGTCATTACGGCATCGGCGGGTCTGGAGGAGGGCGTGGTAACGCCGGAATCCACCTTTAACTGTCCGGGCTACATCATGGTGGAGGACCGTCGGATCCGCTGCCACAAGATCGCCGGGCATGGAACCCAGACGTTCGTTGAGGCTACTTGCAATTCGTGTAATCCCGCCTTTATTACAATCGGCCTCCGGCTCGGTGTAGACGATTATTACAAATACTTCAGGCAGTTCGGATTGTTGGAAAAGACCGGCGTGGATCTCCCGGGAGAGGCGGGGACCATTATGCACAAAAAGGAGGACATGAAAGCAGTTGAGCTTGCCACGGTTTCCTTCGGGCAGTCCTTCCAGGTGACACCGATCCAGATGGCGGCCACGGTTTCTTCCCTTGTAAATGGGGGCAAAAGAATTACCCCGCATTTTGGTGTAAAGGTGGCAGACCGGCAGGGCGAGAACATTCAGATGCTGTCTTATGAAGAGGGCAGACAGATTGTATCGGAAGAAACATCGGCGACCATGCGGATGATCTTGGAGCAGGTGGTAGAAAGTGGATCCGGGAAGAACGGCTATGTAGAGGGTGCAAGGGTCGGAGGCAAGACCGCGACCAGCCAGACGCTCCCAAGAGGAACCGGGAGGTACATCGCTTCCTTTATCGGATTTGCCCCAGCGGACGATCCGGAGGTGCTTGCGATTGCGATTATCCATAATCCACAGGGTGTATATTATGGAGGTCAGGTGGCGGCTCCTGTCGTGCGTAAGCTTTTTCGAAAATGTTCTTCCCTATATGGACAAAAATGGATTATAATTGAAAGGTATGATTAATGAAAATGCAAGATGTGGTTTTACCGATTCTGTCAGCTTTTTTTACTGAGTGCACTGCTTGGTAAGCTGCTGATTCCGCTACTGAAGAAGGTAAAGGTACGCCAGACCGTAAGAGAGGATGGACCGAGCACCCATCTGTGTAAATCGGGAACGCCGACCATGGGTGGAATTATCATTCTGTTGAGTATTCTGCTTTCGACACTTCCGTTTCTGCACAGGTTTCCGGAGGGGATACCGGTATTGTGTGTAACGTTCGGATTCGGACTGATCGGCTTCTTAGATGATTTTATCAAGGTAGTCCTTCGAAGGTCGAAGGGATTGTCCGCATTTCAGAAGTTTCTCCTGCAGTTTCTGTTAACGGCGGGATTCTGGTATTACCTGTATGAAGTGCGGGGGATGGATTTCCTGATGCGGATTCCGTTTTCCAATGGGAAAAGCCTGTCTCTGGGAGCCTTTACGATTCCGGTATTTTTCTTTATCGTGATCGGAACGGTAAACGGGGTGAATCTTACCGATGGACTGGATGGACTGGCAGCGAGCGTGACAATGATGGTTGCGATGCTGTGGCTGATCGTCTCGGTGTTTTGGCATGAGGGACTGTTTCCGGTGACGGGAGCAGTTGCGGGAGCATTACTGGGATTCCTTTTATTTAATGTGCATCCGGCGAGTGTCTTTATGGGAGATACCGGATCCCTTGCGCTGGGAGGTTTCGTGGCAGCCTGTGCGTATCTGATGGATCTGCCGTTATTGCTCCCACTGATCGGTATCGTGTATGTGATCGAAGTGCTTTCCGTGATTGTTCAGGTTGTGTATTTTAAGGTAAGCGGAGGAAAGCGGCTTCTGAAGATGGCGCCGCTCCATCATCATTTTGAACTGTGCGGCTGGGAGGAAACACGCATTGTTGCATTATTTACCATAATGACTGCAGTAATGTGCATTGTTGCATTGCTGGGAATATAGAAACGAGGTTAAAAACATGGATTTACAGAATAAAACCGTATTGGTGATCGGAACAGGAAAAAGCGGAATCGGAGCGGCAGGCCTTTTATCGAAGGCCGGTGCGAAGACGATTCTGTTTGACAGCAATGAAAAGCTGGATGTGGAAGCCTTAAAGGAGAAGACCGCAGGAATTACTTCCCTTACAGATTGTGACAGGAACGCTTCCTTCCGAACTGGAAGGGCAGGTGGAACTGCTGGTCATCAGTCCCGGAGTTCCGATTGATTCCGATATGGTGGTTTCCTTTGAAAAAAGAGGGATTCCGGTATGGGGAGAGATCGAGCTTGCCTATGCTTTTTCTAAGGGCGAGGTGATTGCCATTACCGGCACAAACGGAAAGACCACGACAACAACGCTTGTCGGTGAGATTATGAGTGTGTACAAACCGTCCGTTTTTGTTGTGGGAAACATTGGAAATCCTTATACGGATATTGCGATGGACACGAAGGAAGATTCCGTGGTGGTTGCGGAGATCAGCAGCTTCCAGCTGGAGACGATCCACACCTTTGCGCCGAAGGTATCCGCAATCTTAAATATTACACCGGATCATTTGAACCGTCACCACACCATGGAATGTTATGTGGAGACGAAGGAGAAGATTGCATCAAACCAGACGAAAGAGGATGTCTGTGTACTCAATTATGAGGATGCCTATACCAGAGCATTTGGTGACAGATGCCCTGCCAAAGTGGTATTTTTCTCCTCAAAGAGAGAGCTTTCCGACGGACTTTTCCTTCAGGACGAAGAGATCATGCTTGCAGAGAATGGAAAGAGTCAGAAGCTGATGAATATTCATGAAATGAATCTGGTTGGCTTGTGCAATGTGGAAAATGTGATGGCAGCGATTGCCATCTGCCGTGCAATGGATGTTCCGATGGATGTGATTCTTGCAACGGTCCGCCAGTTTAAGGCAGTGGAACACCGGATTGAATTCGTCGCTACGAAGAACGGGGTAGATTATTACAACGATTCGAAGGGAACGAATCCGGATGCCGCCATTCAGGGAATCCGTGCCATGACAAAGCCCACCATCCTGATCGGAGGAGGCTATGACAAGCAGAGCGAATACGATGAATGGATTGAGAATTTTGATGGCAAGGTAAAGGCTTTCGTCCTCATCGGTCAGACGAGGGATAAAATAGCAGAGTGTGCAAGAAAGCATGGGGTTTCGAATATTATTCTTGCAGATACGTTTGAAGAAGCGTTTGAGATCTGCGTACAGAATGCCGTTCCGGGAGACGCCGTGTTATTGTCTCCGGCATGTGCAAGTTGGGGAATGTTCCCGAACTACGAGGTTCGCGGCAAGATGTTTAAAGAGATGGTTCATAAATTAGGAGAGTAGGTTTTGTCAATGGACAGATTTAAGAGAGGATCACGTAAAAATCAGGAATCCTTTTCCGATTATACGTTGCTTTTTATTGTGTTGTTTTTGCTGGCGTTTGGTCTTGTCATGCTGTATTCGACCAGTGCCTATGATGCAAATCTGACCTATAATGATTCCACTTATTTGTTCCGCAAGCAGATTTTTTCGACGCTGGCGGGTCTTGTTGTGCTGTTTATTGTGTCTCACCTGCCGTATCATATCTGGGAGCGGTTCGCAGTGTTAGGGTATGGTGTATCGGTCGCTTTGATTCTTCTGATTATTCCGTTTGGTATTGAAGCAAACGGTGCGAAGCGGTGGCTGCGAGTGTTCGGTGTTTCCCTGCAGCCGGCGGAGGTAGCAAAGCTTGCCATGATTCTGTTCCTGGCATACCTCATCTGTAAGCTGGGAAGGAATATCCGTACCATGAAGGGATTCTTTGTGGTGCTGGGATCCGCAGTGCCGATGAGCGGACTCATCTATGTGATTACACGAAACTTAAGTTCTGCAATTATTATTATGGGAATTGCGGCTGTCATGCTTTTTGTAGCCTGTCCGGATTATAAGCGGTTCATTATTCTGGGGATTATCGGGATAGCAGGCGTGGCAGCGGTTGTCTTTCTGATTATAGAAAAATGTCTGAAGGCGGAAGCGTTGGTGGTTTCCGTGGAGAGCGTATTCTGGCATGGAGAGATCCGGAGGCTTATGCAAGCGGCAAGGGCTTCCAGACCCTGCAGGCGCTATATGCGATCGGTTCCGGAGGAATCCTTGGTAAGGGTCTTGGACAGAGTATGCAGAAGCTTGGTTTCCTTCCGGAAGCACAGAATGATATGATCTTTTCCATTATCTGTGAAGAACTGGGGCTGTTTGGTGCCATTGCAGTTTTACTGATGTTTATTCTGCTGATCTGGCGTTGCATGATTATTGCCAACAACGCACCGGATCTGTTTGGAGCACTTTTGGTTGTCGGGGTAATGGGACACATTGCGATTCAGGTAATCCTGAATGTGGCGGTGGTCACTAATACCATTCCCAACACCGGTATTTCCCTTCCGTTCATCAGCTACGGAGGATCGTCGGTGATGTTTCTTCTTGCGGAGATTGGCATTGTGTTCAGTGTCGGCAGAGGAATCCGATTGAAAGACCTCTAGTACAAGATAACTTTTTCTTTCACATCTACATAGTATAAAGTAGGTCATACTTTAAACCGGAAGGTGTTGGAAGAAGTGGATGCAATTCATATCAGAGGTGGAAATGCCCTTTTCGGGGAAACAACGATACAAGGCTCAAAAAATGCGGTACTGCCGGTTATGGCGGCTGCCCTTTTGATCAATGATGTGTGTACCATTGAGAACTGTCCGAGAATTCTGGATGTGGAGCATATGAAGAATCTGCTGCAATCCCTTGGCTGTAAGGTAAACCGGAGCAACCGGGCCATTACCATTGATGCTTCCTGCCTTACGGATCTGACGGTGCAGCAGGAGGCAATCCGGAATGAGAACGTTACCTGTATGCGCTCCTCCATCATGCTTCTTGGTGCGATGCTGGGAAGGATCGGGGAGGTTTCCCTTGCATATCCCGGCGGATGTGTCATCGGAGAGCGGCCCATCGACCTTCATATCCGTTCCTTAAAGAAGATGGGTGTGGAGTTTTATGAGGAAGAGGGATACTTCCGTGCTTATACGAGGGGCTTAAAGGGAGCGGTGATCCGGCTTCCGGTAGCCAGCGTGGGAGCAACCGAAAATGTCATTCTGGCAGCCGTAAAGGCCAGGGGTGTCACCGTACTTCAGAATGCCGCGAAAGAGCCCGAGATCATAGCCTTATGCGAATTTCTGATAAAAGCCGGAGCTATCATCGAGGGAACCGGAACGGATACCCTGCTGATTAAAGGCCTGGAAGAACTGCATGGCATTACCTACCGGGTTCCGGCCGACCGGATTGTGGCAGGCACGTATCTTTTTAGCGTATTAGGGACCGGAGGGCATGTGTTCTTACGGGATGCGCCGGTACAGCATATGCATGCCGTATTGAAAAAGGCAGTGGAAATGGGGGCAAGAATTGCCATTTCCAGGGAAGGAATGTCCGTCATGGCAGATGCTGTCCGGAATGCCATTCCTTATACAAAGACCGAAATTTACCCGGGCTTTCCGACCGATATGCAGTCACCGCTGATGGCGGTTCTGACGAGGGCATCGGGGTTAAGCCTTATTGAAGAAACGATTTTTGAAAACCGTTTTCAGGTTGTGCCACAGCTGCAAAGTATGGGCGCGGATATCGAGCTTTTAAGTGAGCATAAGGCGTTGATTCACGGCGTGCCGAAGCTTTATGGCAGGGAGGTTAATGCCATGGAACTGCGGGGCGGAGCAGCATTGATTATCGCAGGCTGTATGGCGGATGGCGAGACGGTCATTTATAACAAACATTTTATTGAACGTGGATATGAGGATGTCTGCCGGGATTACCGGAATCTTGGTGTGAACATTTATATAGGTAAGGATACGGATGGCAAAGAAAAAGAAACGCAAACCAGTCCAAAAGAATAAAACGAAGATCAGAGCATTGCCCCAAGCAAAACCCACTGAAAAAAGCAGCAGAAAAGCATTGGACGGAGGCTTTTTCCGGAATCATAAGAGTATTTTTTTATTATTTTGGGAATTGTTTTCCTTCTGCTTCTGGGATTGCTTTTCGGATATCAGTATATTCTCGATAATTATACGGTAACGACCTCTTATGTGGAGGGAAATGTGCACTATACCGATGAAGAGATTCTGGATATGGTCATGGCAGGGCGTTATGGAAATAATTCCCTGTTTTTGTCCATGAAATACAGGAACAAGAGTATTTCCGATGTCCCCTTTGTTGAGAAAATGGATGTTTCCGTTGTCGATCCGCATACCATCAAAATCGAGGTGTATGAGAAAGCCCTTGCCGGTTATGTGGAATATCTCGAAAATTACATGTATTTTTGACAAAGATGGTATCGTGGTAGAAAGCTCGAATGAGAAAACAAAGGGTATTCCGCTTGTGACGGGGTTACAGTTTGACCATGTGGTGCTGTATGAGCCGCTTCCGGTGGATAACCCGGAGATCTTCAAGTCCATTTTAAGTATTACACAGTTGGTCAATAAGTACAATTTGTCCATTGACCGTATTTACTTTGGCAGTGACAATACCCTTACCCTTTATTTTGATGAGGTGCGGGTGGCTCTTGGAAATGCAACCGATCTGGATGAAAAGCTGATGAAGCTGCAGTATATGCTTCCGGAACTGGAGGGCAAAAGCGGCGTGCTCCGAATGGAGAATTACACTGAAGAAACGAAAAACATTTCGTTCGAGCCGGATTAGAAAGCAGAGAAAGAGAAATTTGTTATAAAATTCTTCAAATTAACTGTTGATAATTAGTTCAAAAAAATTATATGATAAGCTATATGAGTTATTATGCTGAGAGAGGAACAGGTTTTGGTGTAGCCTGTTGGAGTTTATTCGGGATTGAAGGAGGAAGTACCTTTGCTGGAAATTAAAACAAATGACGCAGGAGCCGCTGCTAAGATTATCGTTGTTGGTGTTGGTGGAGCAGGCAATAATGCAGTCAATCGAATGATAGATGAGAATATTGTAGGTGTGGAATTCGTAGGAATCAACACGGACAAGCAGGCCTTACAGCTTTGTAAGGCATCGAAAGTTCTTCAGATTGGAGAGAAGCTGACGAAGGGACTTGGCGCCGGTGCGAAGCCCGAAATCGGTGAGAAGGCTGCCGAAGAAAGCAGCGAAGAGATCGCAGCAGCATTAAAGGGTGCAGACATGGTATTCGTTACCTGTGGTATGGGTGGCGGTACCGGTACAGGAGCAGCTCCGGTTGTAGCGAAGCTTGCCAAGGATATGGGAATCCTTACCGTAGGTGTTGTTACGAAGCCTTTCCGTTTTGAAGCAAAGACACGTATGATGAATGCGATCGGCGGTATTTCCAAGATTAAAGAGAACGTAGATACCCTGATTGTCATCCCGAATGATAAATTACTTGAGATTGTAGACCGTCGGACAACCATGCCCGATGCTCTTAAGAAAGCAGATGAAGTTTTACAGCAGGCTGTACAGGGAATCACAGACCTGATTAATGTACCTGCCATCATTAACCTTGACTTTGCCGATGTCCAGACCGTTATGAAGGACAAGGGTATTGCTCATATCGGTATCGGTACCGGTAAGGGTGATGATAAGGCGAGCGAAGCAGTCAAGATGGCTGTGGAAAGCCCGTTACTGGATACCACGATTTCCGGTGCATCCCATGTCATCATCAATGTATCCGGTGATATTTCACTGGCAGATGCATCCGATGCAGCAAGCTATGTTCAGGAACTGGCAGGAGACGATGTGAATATTATCTTCGGTGCCATGTACGATGAGTCAAAGACCGATAGCTGTACGATTACCGTTATCGCTACCGGTCTGGAAGATGATACCATTCCGACGAATAAGCCGGTATCCGGATTTGGTACTTTCGCAGGAAAGTATGTGAAGCCGGTAACACCGAACATTTCCTTAAAGACCATGACGACTCCGACTGCGAAGCCGTCCGAAATCAATATCATTCCCGGAAGCAGCACTCCGACCGGAGCAACCGCACCGATGCATCCCATTCAGGGAATTACAAGCCCTGGGGACATCCGCAGCAATGTAACCGAGAAGCCGATCAAGATTCCGGATTTCCTTCAGAAGAAGTAGGGGTATAAAAATAACGTTCATAAGAAAAATTTTTAAAGACCTTGCAGAGATGCAAGGTCTTTTCATGTAGAGCACTTAGTGAAGACGAGCCAAAGGCGAAGTCTGAGGTTAGTGCGAACGGTACCCGTCCACTTAATGAGACCGAGCGAAGCGAAGGACAAATTTAGTGGAGCGGGTACATGTAGAGCACTTAGCGAAAACGAGCTTAAATCGCACCAGCATACTTTTACTGCCAGAGCTGGACTCCGGAACTTCTAAGTCCCTGCGTAAGCTCCGGCAGTAAAGTATGGTGGTGCTTGAAGAGTTTCATGCTTTATACGAATAACCGGATGTCGAATCCTGCGACAAATGCCCCTCTCTTTGGTCTCTCCTTTGACAAATTTGGAACCCCTTCATGTTTATAATGAAGGTCAGGGAGGTGAGAAAACAGGCAGACCGTGAAAAACAGTTTATATAGAAAAATGTGTTCCTGCTGAATCTGGTAATGAATTTTTTTACCTTTTTTTCGGCTGACCGGGTTTATCTTAAGAAAGTCCACCACTTTGTTAAGAATCCTTCTGGGAAGTGCGGCTGGTGCGTTGTGTTATTGCATCAGCGTCTGTTTTTTAAAGGCAGTCAAGGCCTTCTGATGGTTGTTGCGATGCTGCCGGTATCGGTGCTGGGGTGCTTCTTCGTATTCAAGGGGAAAACGATTTATGAAGTTTTAAGGCACACCGGATATCTGTATTGTGTTGCATTCTTTCTGGGCGGAGGCTTGTTGTTTTTTTGCAAAGACAAATTCCGTTCCTGCAGCAGATGAAAAAGCTCTGCCATTCTGATATTGGTTTGTGCAGGAGGGATGTACGAGGGAGGAAGAGCACTGGTACGGTTTCTGCAAAAGAGAAAGGAAAATCCGTTCTGTACCGTAATCCTTCAGGGAGTTTCTGAAGAGCTTCAGGTAAAGGCCTTAATCGATACGGGGAACGGACTGCGGGAGCCGGTGTCCGGAAGGAGTGTTTCCATTCTGGAGGAAGAGGTTTTTAAGAAGATGAAGGAACATCTGCTTCCGGAAAAGCTGAAGGTCATTCCCTATCATAGTGTGGGAAAGGCACACGGTATCATGATGGGAATGGAAGTATCCAATATTAAAATCAGAACCGATGACGGGGAAAAGGAGCTGCCGGAGGGGATTCTGGCAATGTATCAGGGAAAGCTGTCCGAAAGCGGCAGTTATCAGATGATTCTGTCCCCTGAATGGATCTCATAGAACAAAAAGGGAAATGGAAAAAGTAATGGAAATGTGTGTGTAGGAGGAGAAGAAAAAATGGTTTTTAAAGTTGCAATTCCGGGGAAAATACAATTTAAAATGTATCGGAAGGAGCCTGGGTTTTTCCTGACAAGACAGGGAGATATTCATTATATCGGAGGCTCGGAGGTACTGCCTCCACCGCTGGAAACGGAAAAGGAAAATGCGGTGATCAGCGATCTGGGAACTGAGTATGAGGAAGAGGCAAAGTCGATCCTGATTGAACATAATCTGCGGCTGGTCGTGTATATTGCCAAGAAGTTTGACAACACGGGAGTGGGCGTGGAGGATCTGATTTCGATCGGAACGATCGGCCTGATCAAGTCCATTAACACGTTTGATCCGGATAAAAATATCAAGCTGGCAACCTATGCGTCGCGCTGCATTGAGAATGAAATTCTCATGTACTTAAGAAGAAATAACAAGACCAAGATGGAGGTATCCATTGACGAGCCCTTGAATGTGGACTGGGACGGCAACGAGCTGCTGCTTTCGGATATCCTTGGAACCGATGAGGATATTATTTATAAGGACATTGAGGATGAAGTAGAACGCAAGCTTCTTCTTAAGGCGGTTGATAAGCTTTCGGAACGGGAAAAGACGATCATCAATCTGCGTTTTGGACTCGGCAGCAGCAACGGAGAGGAGCTGACGCAGAAGGAGGTTGCAGAGCTTCTTGGCATCTCCCAGTCGTATATTTCGAGGCTTGAGAAAAAGATCATGAAGCGTTTAAAAAGGGAGATGATGCGGGAGGCTTAAGATCTGCCTGATAGTCAAAGTGGTACGATATTAACACTTGATGTCCACAATAATAACATCGGGACCGATCTGTTTGATGTCTTTATAGGGAATGCAGTAGTCCGGTTCGCAGCACAAAAAGTTCAGAAACTTGTTTCCGTTTGGAACAAACAGCTTGCGGATCTGACCGCTGCATTCATCAAATTCAAGGTCGGATACCTTTCCGAGCCGCTGACAGTTCCGTAAGTTTATGACATCCATGCACTTTAATTCAGAAAATAACATGAGAATCACCTGGAAGGTCTTCTTACTGATTATGATATGCAGCTTACAGGAGAAAGGAACGCTAACTGGAACGAGGTACGAGTGAACAGTAACGAAGGAATTCTGCTGACTCTGCAAAAGGAGAAGTGTCCTGTATAAAAAAATGAAATATGGTGAATGATTTCTAATATCAGTGCTTTTGCGCAAAGCAGAGAGTACGGGAAAGGAGTCATACACATGGTGCAGGGAAAGGTGGAGATCTGTGGTGTCAATACATCCAAGCTTCCGGTAGTAAAAAGTACGCAGCAGGATCAGTTCTTTGAGCGGATCAAGCAGGGAGATGAACAGGCAAGGCAGGAATATATTGAAGGAAATCTGCGGCTTGTCTTAAGTGTAATCAAACGTTTTGCAGGGAGTAACGAAAATGTGGATGATCTGTTTCAGATCGGCTGTATCGGTCTGATCAAGGCAATCGATAACTTTGATACGACGCTGAATGTGAAGTTCAGTACGTATGCAGTGCCAATGATCATTGGCGAGATCCGGCGTTTTTTACGGGATAACAGCAGTATCCGCGTCAGCAGGTCTTTGAAGGATACCGCCTATAAAGCCATTTATGCGAAAGAGACCATGATGAAAAACAGCATGCGGGAGCCAACCCTGCAGGAGATTGCCACGGAGATTGGTATTCCTAAGGAAGATATTGTGTATGCGCTCGATGCCATACAGAATCCGATGAGTCTGTATGAGCCGGTGTTTTCGGATAATGGAGATACCCTCTATGTCATGGATCAGATCAGCGATAAGAAGAACCGTGAGGACCGGTGGGTAGAAGAAATTTCATTAAGTGAGGCCATGAAGAAGCTTGGTATGCGGGAGTATGAGATCATCTCCTTACGCTTCTTTGAAGGAAAAACCCAGATGGAGGTGGCAGATCTCATTGGGATTTCCCAGGCACAGGTATCACGCCTTGAAAAAGAATGCGTTGCGGATTATGAAAAAAACTATCTGATTGCATAGAGGTACAGAAGTTACAGTTCACACAGCAGCCACACACTTGCTGTCAGACAATGATTTTACCTGGATTTTACTTGTAAAATTGTATCAGGCATGGTATTGTTTTGGAAAAGAACATGGATATAGGGGAGTAGTCAGTACAGAGCTTTCTGTATGATTAAATCAACAGCAAGTCTGTGGTGTTCCGATATACGGACACAGCATTCTGGTTTAATTTGAAATGACGAGACTTATATCTCTCAAAACGAGGGATATAGGTCTCTTTCTTTATATTCCCCTAGAAAAAGGAGGTCATTATGGATTATTTAGTTTCAGGACTGCTGTCCATCACCTGGCAGCAATGGGTCATGTATGTGGTGGGAGCCGTACTCATCTATCTGGCAGTAAAAAAGGAATTTGAACCATCCCTTCTTATGCCAATGGGCTTTGGTGCCATTCTGGTCAATCTGCCGTCTTCCGGCGTACTTAATCAGACGATGGCGGGAATCGGAGAAACCAACGGCATTATTGAGTGGCTGTTTCATGTAGGGATTGATGCTTCCGAAGCACTCCCGATTATTCTGTTTATCGGAATCGGAGCCATGATTGATTTTGGTCCGCTCCTGGCGCAGCCGGTATTGTTTTTGTTCGGAGCGGCAGCGCAGTTTGGAATTTTCTTTGCTATCTGCATTGCAGCACTCATGGGCTTTGATTTAAGAGATGCGGCATCAATCGGAATTATCGGGGCAGCAGACGGGCCGACTTCCATTCTGGTTTCCCAGATCTTTGGATCGAAATATGTGGGAGCAATTGCCGTGGCAGCGTATTCCTATATGGCACTTGTCCCGATCATCCAACCATTTGCCATTAAGCTTGTGACAACGAAGAAGGAACGCTGTATTAAGATGCCGTATAATCCGAAGTCCGTATCGAAGACGACAAGGATTTTGTTCCCGATTATCGTGACCTTTATTGCAGGACTGGTTGCACCGATGAGCGTTTCTTTAGTAGGCTTTCTGATGTTTGGAAATCTGATCCGGGAATGCGGGGTATTACAGAGTCTTTCCGAAACGGCACAGAACCAGCTTGCCAATCTTATTACTCTGTTACTTGGCATTACGATTTCGTTCAGCATGCGGGCAGAGCAGTTCGTCAGTGTGGATACGATTATGATTATGGCGATCGGACTTGTAGCATTTATTTTTGATACCATCGGAGGTGTGCTGTTTGCGAAGCTCTTAAATCTGTTCCGCAGACAGAAGATCAATCCGATGATTGGGGCGGCCGGAATTTCGGCATTCCCGATGTCTTCCCGTGTGGTGCAGAAGATGGCGCTTAAAGAGGACCCCAGTAATATTCTTATTATGCATGCAGCAGGAGCGAATGTATCCGGTCAGATTGCTTCGGTGGTAGCCGGCGGCATGGTGATGAGTCTTCTGGCAAATTATTTGTAGACTGCTTAGAGATATGTAGCAGTTTTTATGAATGTGGTTCTGAATAGACGATATCATCAAATAAATATTCTGATTTTTAAAAAAAGGAGAAAGATATGGAAAAATTTTTTTGGATATCTTTAGAATTAATGGGAAAAAGGAATGCTTGGGATCTTCACGGTCATTATTTTTAATCATGCTGATCGTGATGCTGCTTTCGAAAAATTACTAAGTAAATTGGAGTGATTCGGTAATTGGTGAATAAGTAAGGCGAGGTATTACTGAGTTTACCTGGTGGTTACCATAATTCGGTTGACATAATGAAAAAAATTTATCCTATACTATAATAAGCAAATCAGAGGGGGAACAATCGTATGAAATGTCCGTTTTGTGGTCACGAGAATACCAGAGTTATTGATTCAAGACCTGCCGAGGAAAATAATTCCATCCGCAGACGCCGTGTTTGTGATGAGTGTGATAAGCGTTTTACCACATATGAGAAGATTGAAACGATACCGCTTATTGTAGTGAAGAAGGATAATAACCGTGAAGCATATGACCGTACCAAGATTGAGGCCGGGGTATTACGTGCCTGCCATAAGCGTCCGATCAGTGCCGACCAGATCAAAACCCTTGTGGACGAAGTGGAAACCGAGATCTTCAGCATGGAAGAGAAGGAAGTGCCGAGCCGTGTGATCGGGGAGCTGGTCATGAATAAGCTGAAGGATTTAGAGGCCGTTGCCTATGTCCGTTTTGCTTCCGTATATCGGGAATTCAAGGACATTAATACCTTTATGGATGAACTGAAAAAGGTGCTTGAGTAAAAATGAATATGTCATAACGCAAGGTACATGGGAAACCATGTACCTTTTTCATGTAGAGCACTTAACGAAAGCGAGCAACAGGCGAAGCTTGAGATTAGTGCAAACGGTACATGTGCACTTAATGAGAACAAGCATAGCGAAGGTCGAATTTAGTGCAGCAGGTACATGTAGAGCACTTAGCAGATAGAATCATTTGTTGCCAACTGACGGAGTTTTTGTCGCCAATCGTCGGAAAAATATTTAGCCAATCGTCGGAAATTTATTGTGAAAAAATTTTTTTTATGGGGTAGAATATAGACAGCATAAATGGAAATGAGGTGTTCTGAATGAAGAACTACAGGAAAAGAATTGCCGATGATATTTTGATGAGAAAACTGGAAGGCAAAGGTGCAGTGCTGATTGAAGGTCCGAAGTGGTGTGGCAAAACAACAACTGCGGAACAGATTGCTGCCAGTATTTTATATATGGATGAACCCGAAAAGAAAGAACAGAACATCACCATGTCTGAACTAAATCCCCAAACGACTGCTAAAGGGTGCAGCCCCCAGACTGATTGATGAATGGCAGCTTGCCCCCAAGCTATGGGATGCAATCCGGTTTGAGGTTGACCATCGTGGTGAAACCGGACAGTTTGTACTAACAGGTTCTGCCGTTCCTGCTGATACCAGAGAAATTACGCATTCCGGAACCGGACGTTTTACCTGGCTGACAATGAGGCCAATGAGTCTGTATGAATCAGGAGATTCAACGGGGGAGGTTTGTCTGGCAGATTTGTTTTCCGGCACATCGGAGATTGAGGGAGATTCCAATTTAAGCATTGACCGTCTGGCATTCCTTGTGTGCCGTGGAGGATGGCCGCAGGTAGTGGATATGCGTGATGAGATTGCTTTGGATCAGGCGATGGATTACTATGATGCAGTTGTACACTCGGATATTAACCGTGCCGACAATGTACAGAAGAATCCAGAAAGAGTAAAACGCCTTATGCGTTCCTACGCAAGAAACCAAGGTGGTCAGGTTCCCAATACCGTGCTTGCACAGGATGTTGCAGCAAGTGAGGAGATGCCAATCAGTGAAGAAACGGTTGCAGCTTATGTGAGTGCCCTCCGGAAAATTTTTGTAGTAGAGGACATGCCTGCCTGGAATCCTAATCTGAGGTCTAAAACGGCAATTCGCTCATCGGATACCCGTTATTATGTTGATCCGTCTATTGCTGCTGCCGCTCTAGGCATCGGCCCGAACGATTTGATCAATGACCTGAAGACTTTTGGATTTCTGTTTGAAACCCTCTGTATCAGAGACTTGCGTGTTTTTGCGGATGCGCTGAACGGAGAGGTTTACCACTACCGGGATAAAGATGGACAGGAATGTGATGCGGTGATTCATTTAAGAAATGGTAAATACGGTCTTATTGAAATTAAGCTTGGGGGCGATAAACTCATTGAGGAAGGGGTTAAAAGTCTGAAATCAATGGAGGCTAAAATTGATACCGATAAGATGAATGCGCCTTCATTTCTTATGGTTTTGACAGGAACCGGGGACTATGCATATCGCAGGCAGGATGGAGTATATGTTGTGCCCATTGGCAGCCTGAAGAATTGATTAAGATATTATGGGTGGGATAAGAAGAGTGTATTTATTTTTCGTACACTATTGATTTTTTTTATCTTTTTGTATAGAATGTAAGAGCGTTAAAAATTTAACGTACCCACTAAAACTAAATATGGAAAGTGAGAAAGGAATGAAAGACATGAAGAAGAGAAGCTTTAAAGCAGTTCTTTTACTGTTCGTGTTGACGACACTTACTATTGCACTGGGCGGATGCTCAGGTGATAAGAAAGGAGACAGTTCCTCTCAAATCACGATCGGAATACCTCAGGACTTAGAGGACAGTCTTGACCCCCACAAGATGGTGGCGGCAGGAACAAGAGAGGTATTGTTCAACATTTTTGAAGGACTTGTAAAGGTTACAAGCGATGGTGATTTTGTCCCTGCAGTAGCAAGCTCGTATGAAGAAACCGAAGGAGGTAAGGTCTATACCTTTACCTTAAGAGACAATGTAAAGTTCCATGACGGAAGCACGGTAACCGCAGAGGATGTGAAATTTTCCCTGGATAAATGCGCCGATACCAGTGCTGGTGAACCTCTGGTAGCGGCGTTTTCTAATATTGACAGTGTCAATATTTTAGATGACAAGACCGTACAGGTGGTATTGAAGGAAGCTGATACCGAGTTCCTTGCCTATATGACAACGGCAATCATCCCGGCATCCAACCAGAATCCGGACACCAACCCGATCGGAACCGGTCCCTATAAGTTCGTATCCCGTTCCCCGCAGGAGAACTTCGTGATGGAACGCTTTGACGATTACTGGGGCGAACCTGCTTATATTAAGGATGTAACACTTAAGATCTGCGCCAATGCCGATACCATCGTAATGGATTTAGAAGGCGGCTCCATTGATATGTTTGCAAGAGTAACCGCTACCCAGGCCGCAGAGTTATCCGACAACTTTAATGTATTAGAGGGAACCATGAACCTCGTACAGGCGTTATACCTGAACAATGCGGAAGCTCCGTTTGACAATGAAAAGGTTCGTCAGGCTCTCTGCTATGCGATTGACCCGCAGGAAATTATGATGATGGTTTCCGATGGAAAGGGTGCTGAGGTAGGAAGCAGTATGTTCCCGGCATTCGGCAAGTATTTTATGCCGGAATTGAATGACACCTATAACACCGATATTGAAAAAGCCAAAGAACTGTTAAAAGAGGCAGGCTATGAAGACGGATTTTCCTTTACGATTACCGTACCTTCCAACTACCAGCCGCACATTGATACCGCGCAGGTACTTGTGGAAGAGTTCAAGAAAATCGGTGTCGATGCCCAGATCCAGTTAGTGGAATGGGATAGCTGGTTAAGTGATGTTTACCAGAACAGACAGTTCCAGTCTACCCTTGTTGGTGTCGATGCGTCCAACATTACCGGTTCTGCCATGTTACAGAGATTTACCTCCGATAATGCGAAGAACTTTATCAATTACAGCAATGCCGATTATGATGCTGCTTTTGAAAAAGCAATCAGCAGCACCGATGATGACGAAAAAGACCACCTATTATAAGGAATGTGAACGGATTCTGTCTGAAACCGCAGCCAACGTTTATATTCAGGACTTACCGGAGTTCGTGGCATTAAATAAGAAGTATACCGGATATGAGTTCTATCCGCTTTATATTCAGGATATTGCGAAGATCCGTCTGGCAGATCAATAAATAAAAGCAGATTTACTTTTTGAGAAGAAAACAGGATTTGAGGAAAGGAAGGCAGGACCATGAAATATGTAGTTCGTAAAATACTGACAACGATATTGACACTGTTAGCAGTGACGTTTTTCGTGTTCCTGTCCTTCCATGTCATTTCCGGGGATCCGGCCTCCTCTATGCTCGGTACGGAAGCAACGCCGCAGAAGGTTGCTGCACTGCGGGAAGAGCTTGGATTAAACGATCCGGTGATTGTCCAGTATGGAAGATGGGCAGCTGGACTTCTTCATGGAGACATGGGAACCTCCTACAGTTACCGGATGCCGGTTACCGGAATGGTTGCCAATAAGATTCCGGTGACGATTACACTGACCCTGATGGCGTTTGTACTGATGGTGGTGATTTCAATTCCGCTTGGTATTTATACGGCAAAGCATGAGGGAGGTGTCGTGGACCGGGTGATTTATATTATCAATCAGATTATTATGGCGATTCCGCCGTTCTTTTCGGGAATCTTGATTACGTTAATATTCGGAAGAATATTTAAGCTGTTTACACCGGGAGGCTATGTATCCTATGAAAAGGATTTTGCTGGTTTTGTCGGTTATCTCTTTTTCCCGGCAGCTGCGATTGCACTTCCGAAAGCCGCGATGGCCGTGAAGCTCCTTCGAAGCTCCGTAATTAAGGAAGCGAAGCTGGATTATGTGCGTACCGCATACAGCCGTGGAAACCGGACGAATGATGTTTTATATAAGCATGTATTAAAGAATGCATTGATTCCGGTGGTGACTTTCTTAGGGATGGCACTTGCAGATATGATTGCAGGAAGTATTATTATTGAGCAGGTTTTCAGTATTCCGGGACTTGGAAGAATTCTGCTGACCTCAATTTCGAACAGAGACTATCCGGTTGTCATGGCTGTGATTGTCTGCATAGCAGTTCTGGTACTTGTGGTGAATATGGCGGTTGATCTGATCTATGGACTGATTGATCCCAGAATTACAGCAGAGTAGGGTGAAAGAATGAAAAATGTAAAGAAAAATTACAATTTAATTCTTGGCGGAGCAATCACCGCAGTGATGCTTCTTTTTGATTCTGACCGGCTTTTTTTCTGGACGCCTTATGATCCGGAAAGCATGGAGGCTGCGAATAAGTTTGCAGGGATTTTCCCTGGCACATCCGCTGGGATGTGATAATTTTGGAAGAGATATTTTGAGCAGGGTGATGAAGGGTGCGGGAACCACATTTCTTGTTGCGCTTGGAACCGTGCTGATCGGAACTGCGTTTGGTGTCCTGATCGGGGCATTTACCGGTTATTTTGGAGGTACCATCGATGAAATCCTGATGCGGATCATCGATGCTGTTTTTGCGTTTCCGAGTATTTTACTGGCATTGGTATTTATTTCACTTCTCGGAACGGGAACCTATCAGGTGGTGATTGCACTTGGTATCGCCTTTATTCCCAGCTTTTCGAGAATTGTACGAAGTGAATTTCTGAAATATAAAAATATGGATTATGTAAAGAACGCGCGCCTGCAGGGGGCATCCCATCTGAGGATTATGTTTGTGCATATTCTTCCGAATACGGTAAGCGTACTGTTATCTTCGATTATGATTGGGTTTAATAACGCCGTTCTGGCAGAGGCCGGAATGAGCTTTTTTGGGAATTGGTGTACAGCCGCCGGCACCGAGCCTTGGGCGCATGCTTTCCGAGGCGCAGAGCTTTTTGTTCCGTGTGCCGAATTATGCACTGGGACCGGGGTGTGCCATTATTCTGATGGTACTTGGATTCAGTCTGTTGAGCGACGGATTGAAGAAGGAGTAAGGATAATAAGAAGAAATACGGTACTGAGCAGTTACGAAATAAGAAACAGGCAGGTGTTGAAATGGCAGAGCCTTTATTATTGGAAGTAAAAAGATTTGAATATTGAATTCCACGATCATCTGATTCCGGAAACGGTAGTGTATGACTTCGATCTGGAACTTAAGCCTGGGGAGATTGTCGGCCTGGTGGGAGAATCCGGTTCCGGCAAGTCCATGAGTGCACTTGCGATTGCAGGACTTTTAAGCCGCCGAGATATGCATAAGAAGGGACAGATTCTGTTTGACGGACTGGATCTGTTAACCTGTGAACGCTCCCAGCTCCGCAAAAATTCAGGGTAATGAAATCAGCATGATTTTTTTCAGGAACCGATGACTTCTTTAAATCCGGTGAAACGGATTGGATGGCAGATCGAAGAATCGCTGCGGATCCATACGGAACTTAATAAGGAAGAGCGTTATCAGAAAGCGATTGAAATGATGAAGGAAGTGGAGCTCCCGGATCCTGAACGGCTTTACCGGCAGTATCCACATGAATTATCCGGTGGTATGCGGCAGAGAGTGATGATTGCGGCAGCCATGATCTGCAATCCACGGATTCTGATTGCAGATGAACCAACAACGGCATTGGATGTAACTATTCAGGCACAGATTGTAGAGCTGTTAAAGCGGATGAACCGGGAGAAGCAGACGTCGATTCTGTTTATCTCCCATGATTTAAGTCTGGTAAAAGCAGCTTTGTGAACGGGTACTTGTGATGAAGGGCGGCTATATTGTGGAGACCGGGCCGACGCAGGAGGTCTTTGCACACCCGAAGGAAGAATATACGAAGCGTCTGATTGCAGCAATACCAAAGGTGGAAAGAAATGGAAAATAATATTCTGACGGTCAGGGACGTGAATGTGTCCTACAAAAATCAGAAAAAGAATATATTCAGTAAAACGACGTACCAGCATGTCCTTAAGGATGTTTCCTTTGAGATGAAGGAGGGCGAAATCTTAGGGCTGGTCGGAGAGAGCGGCTGTGGAAAGTCGACGCTTGCCAAGGCGATCCTGGGACTCATTCCCTATACCGGAGAAATCGCCCATGCATCGAAATTCCCTCAGATGGTTTTTCAGGATCCATACGGATCGTTAAATCCGTCTAAGACCATCGGCTGGATTATGGAAGAGCCTTTGCGCCTGCGGGGGCCGCAGGGGGGCGAACTCTTAAAACCGGAAGAACGTAAGGAACGGGTAATTGCCATGCTGCACCGGGTAGGTCTTGATGAAAAGCTGATCGACCGTTATCCGAATCAGTTGTCCGGTGGACAGCGGCAGAGAATCTGTATCGGCACGGCACTCATGCAGGAACCCAGGCTCCTGATTGCAGATGAGCCGGTATCTGCCCTTGATGTAACCATTCAGGCCCAGGTACTGGAACTTCTGAAACAACTGAAAGAGGAGATGGGCTTATCCATTTTATTTATTTCCCATGATCTCCGGGTCGTTTATCAGATGTGTAATCATGTGATGATTATGCAGAAGGGACAGTTCGTGGAAATGGGAACGCCCGATGAAATTTATTTTGCACCGAAGGATCCGTATACGAAGAAATTACTTGAATCCGCCGGAATTGAATAGAATGTGTCCATCCGGGATCATGAAAATTTTAAACTCTCCCTTGAGGTTTTGCATAAAATGTCCGATATAATACTTGAACTTAAGTAAATGAGAATTTTTGTCTCCCATATTTAAGTGGAATTGTTGCAATACAGAGGTTATCGTAGTAAAATATTAAGATAACAACGTTTCGGAAGGTGGTGAGAGTAATGGGCATACAGATCTATCAGGGAATGGGAAGTCTTTCAACCTATTCGAATTATAAAAGACCGGAGATCAAGCAGGTCAGCGAAGAGGAAGTAAGACGCCAGGATCAGGAACAGCAGCAGGCAGCCCTGCAGCAGAGTACCCCGGATTATTCCCGTATGGCAGACTTCGCAGCGCAGGATCGCAGAACGAAGGCAGCCGATCTTGAGAACATTTCTCTTACTTTTAATAAAACAGACAGCTTCGATTATCTGGGAAGCGAAAGCGGACTGGAGAATCTCGATGTTATGAAGGCTGTCTCTGATATGCGTAAAGATGAAGTGTTACAGGAATACCAGTATTTTGTTGGAAGCTCACAGAATTTTGCATTCCAGTCAGAAGATGGTGTTGTGATTCCCAAGTTTTAAGGGAAGGAAACACTTTTGAATCCGTAAAGAATCATACCCCTTGCTCTATGTAAGGGGTATTTATATTTAATCTCAGAGGAGAAATCACATGCTTCAATGTTTTTTTATCCGGATAAATACATCGTATCCACTTACCAGATCAATTTTGACCGGCTTTATGGGCAGGGCTATCGCGGAATTATCTTTGACATTGATAATACACTGGTGGAGCATGGCGCTCCTGCGGATGAGAGAAGCATCGCACTTTTTCCGGCATCTGAAGGAGCTTGGATTCCACATCATGCTGCTTTCGAATAATAAGGAGCCGCGGGTGAAGATGTTTAACGATGCGGTTAAGGTGCAATACCTGTTTAAGGCAGGAAAGCCCGGAAGGGCCGGATATGAGCAGGCCATGCAGAAGATGGGATGTGATGTGGGGAACACGTTGTTTGTCGGCGATCAGTTGTTTACGGATGTCTGGGGAGCCAGACGGTGTGGAATTTATTCGATTCTGGTACAGCCGATTGCGAAGCATGAAGAGATTCAGATTGTATTAAAGCGATATCTGGAAAAAATTGTACTTGCTTCCTATAAGAGAACCTGCAGGAAGCAGGGGAGAACCTTTTTATATAAGGAGGACAAGGATGCAGATTGATGGACATACGAAGCTGTGCGGACTCATTGGAAATCCGGTCGCACATACGTTATCGCCGCTGATTCACAATACCCTTGCAGAACTGACCGGGATTTCGCTGGTCTATGGATCGTTCTTGGTGGATCAGGGAAAGTTAGCAGAGGCAGTGCCGGGGGCGTTTGCCTTACATATTCACGGAATGAATGTGACTGTTCCTTATAAGAGTGATGTGATACCGCTTCTTTCAGAGATTGATGAACTGGCAGAGAAAATTGGCGCAGTGAATACACTGGTGCGCACGGAAGACGGATTTAAGGGCTATAATACGGACATGCCCGGGCTTTACCGTGCAATGTGCAGTGACGGCATGGAGATTGCAGACCGGGAGGTTCTGATCCTGGGGGGCCGGAGGTGCGGCACGGGCGGTTGCCTTTTTATGTGCATCAAAAAGGCGCTTCCCATGTGTATCTGTTAAACCGCACGGTTTCCAAAGCTCAGGCGATTGTACAGGAGATTGCAGAGAAGACCGGATACACGCAGATGACGGCGATGGAACTTTCGGGCTATCAGACGCTGCCGGGGAAGGATTATCTGGTGATCCAGTCCACAAGTGTAGGCCTGGCACCTCACGATCATGAGGCAGTCATCGAAGATCCTGCCTTTTATGAAAAGATTTCGAAGGGTTACGATCTCGTATACCGGCCGGCAGACACGCGTTTCATGCAGCTTGTGAGAGAGCATGGCGGAGAGGCCTATAATGGGCTTAAAATGCTTCTTTATCAGGGAATTATCGCTTTTGAATTATGGAATCAGGTGGAGATTACAGAAGACCAGGCTGCCAGCGTTTATGAGAAGCTTAAGGAGGCATGCTATGGCGAAGAATAAGGTGATTCTCACCGGATTTATGGGATGCGGAAAGAGCACCATCGGAAGAATTCTGGCAGAAAAGCGCGGACAGGAGCTTTTGGATACCGACCATTATATCGAACAGAAGCAGGGCAGGAGCATATCCGATATTTTTTTGCCACACAGGGCGAAGAGGCGTTCCGGGACATGGAAACGGAAGCTTTGCGTGAACTGATCGAAAATCAGCAAGCCATGGTCATTGCACTGGGAGGAGGACTTCCGATCGGAGGGAATCTTTATGGAGAAGAACCGGTACGGCAGCGGGCCCTTTTGCGTGGAGAACGGAACCGGGAGCTGTTAGCGGAATTGGGATATGTGTTTTATCTGAAAATTACGGCCGGAGAGGTTTACCGGCGGTTAAAAGGAGATACGACAAGACCGCTTTTGCAGACGGAGGATCCTTATGCAAGGATTACAGAGCTTTTGCAGCAGCGTGATATGTGGTATGAAAAAAATGTGCCGATGAGATCATCACCGTTGAGGGTAAGGACAAATGGCTCATTGCGGATGAAATTATCCGTAAGCTGGCGCAGATAACAGGATAGATCAGGAAGGACAGGAGGAAGAAAATGAAAAATTTTTAGTGATTAACGGACCGAACTTAAATTTCCTTGGAATCCGGGAAAAAGGAGTTTACGGAACGCAGAATTACGATGATCTTTTGCAGATGATTTCCGATAAGGCAAAGCAGCTGGATGTTACGGCTGAGGTATTCCAGAGCAACCATGAGGGAGCGATCATTGACCGGATCAAGGATGCTTACTCTGACGGAACGGAGGGCATTGTGATCAATCCGGGTGCATTTACCCATTACAGCTATGCAATCCGTGATGCACTTGCCAGTGTCACCATGCCGAAGATCGAGATCCATATTTCGGATATTACACAGCGCGAGGAATTCCGCAAAATTTCCGTAACAGCACCGGTCTGCAATGAGCAGATTTACGGACACGGGCTTGCAGGATATCTCGAAGCAATGGAAAAAAAGTTGCGAATCTGATAAGAAAGGGTTGAAAAAAATCTTCTTTTTTTATATTAAACTGTAAAAAGAATTATAACGTGAATTTATTAGGAGGAATATTTTTTTATGATTTCTGCAGGTGATTTCAGAAATGGTATTACGATTGAGCTGGATAATAACGTTTACCAGATTATCGAGTTTCAGCATGTTAAACCAGGTAAAGGAGCAGCTTTTGTAAGAACCAAGCTGAAAAAAACATCAAGAGCGGCGGCGTAGTGGAGAAGACTTTCAGACCTACTGAAAAAGTGTCCACAGGCACGTATTGATAGAAAAAGATATGCAGTATTTATACTCCGATGGAGATCTGTATAACTTTATGGATGTTGAAACATATGATCAGATTGCATTAAATGCTGAAACCGTAGGTGACGCATTAAAGTTCGTGAAAGAGAACGAAATGGTTAAGGTTTGTTCCCATAACGGCAGTGTATTTGCAATTGAGCCCCCTCTGTTTGTAGAACTTCAGATTACAGATACAGAGCCCGGATTCAAGGGTGATACCGCTACAGGTGCAACCAAGCCCGCTACTGTTGAAACAGGAGCCGTTGTTAACGTACCTCTCTTTGTTGATATGAACGATGTAATCAAGATTGATACCAGAACCGGAGAATATCTTTCCAGAGTATAATCGTGTGTTTTTCTATATTTATCAAAGGACAAGCCAGAGACAATGATGAACTTCATTGTCTCTTTTTTTGATATGTATCAAAGTCTTTTTCAGCACCTGTCGGAAAGACGGTTTTAGGAAAAATGAATCTTAGAGAAATTTATCTTAGGGAAACTGTTTTTAGGAAAACTATCTTAGAAAAAAATCTATTTTTATTCGAAAGGAAAAAAATCTATTTATGAATATCACATCATTTACCAATCGGGTTGTTTGTCTCCTTCAGGAACAATTAGGGGACGGATATCATGTTTTTTTCCGCGTAAGGTAACAAAAGAATAACGGAGTCACTCTTACCGGAATTGTCGCAAGGAGAGAGAATATTAATTCATTTCCTACCATATATATTGATGATTATTACCGTGAAGACATCAGAGAGGAGGAGATACAGAGGATTGCGTTGAAAATGGCGGACCGGCTTCGGCTGGCTGATTTGAAACAGCCGGTAGATTTAAGCGGCTTTGTTGACTTTGAAAAGGCGAAAAAAAGAGGCTTTCCTTTAAACTGATCAACACGGAAAAGAACAAAGAACTGCTTGCAGATATTCCCAACCGTCCGTTTTTTAATTTGTCGATTGTTTATTTTTATCTGATTGAAAAGGCTCCTTTTGAGGGAAAGGCAACAGTGCTTATCCGGAGGAGCCACATGGATACCTGGAATATAACAGAGACGGAATTGTATAAGGCCGCCTGTATGAATGCACCACAGCTCCTTCCATCCAGAATTGAAAAATATGAATGAAGCTCTTGAAGGAATATTTCCCCCGGAGCTGTTTGAAGACCTGATTCCCATGTATGTACTTACTAACAGCGAAAAGCTGTTTGGAGCATCCTGTATTCTGTATCGTGATGAACTGAAATCATTTGCAGCAAAAATGAATAGCGACATATTCATACTTCCAAGCTCTGTGCATGAAATGATTCTTATTCCAAAAAGACCGGATCTGAATCAGAGCGCCTTTCTGGATATCGTTGCAGAGGTTAATCACAGTCAGGTTCCGGAGGAAGACGTGTTGGCAGATTCTGTATTTTTTTATAATAAAAAAAGGAAGATGCACTTTATTTACTAGACAATCGCTAAGACTTATGATAATATATTCAAGGTGATGTAACAATTTTGTAATAATCGCAGTTGTGAAGGTATGGAACAGCTGCCAATAAACTAACACGCATGCACCCGTAGTCTAACGGATAGAACGAAGGCCTCCGACGCCTTTAATGCAGGTTCGATTCCTGTCGGGTGCATTTACATCACTTTGGGTATATGTGTAGTAGTTAAAAGGATGGTAATTATGAATCAAAACAATCAGAGCAGACTTGAGGGGGTCAAGGATAAGCTTCTGACGGGTAAGGATTGGATTCTGGATCATCGCAAGGTTGTAATGCCTGCAATCCTTATTGCATGTGTTTTAATAACGGTGTTTGTTGCAGTTAATGCAAATCAGAAAGATAAGCTCGAAAAAGAAGCAGAAGCTGCCTCACTGGCTGCTGAACAGCAGACAGAAGAGGAAGTTCAGGAAATGCCGGTATATGATCTGGAAGAGAACGCTTATCCGGAAGTAAATAATGTTGTAAGAGCTTATTACGATGCGCAGGCATCGGGAGATATGGGTACGGTTTCCGGTCTCAATACCTATCTGAATGATATTCAGAAGATTAAAGTCGAAGAGTTAAGCAAGTATATTGAATCTTACCCGGAATTAAATGTTTATACAAAGCCGGGACTTACCGAGAATACCTATGTAGCGTATGTGTGTTCCGAAGTAAAATTTTATGATCTGGAGAAGACTATTCCCGGAATGCAGACGTACTATATCGGACAGGACGAGAATGGAAACTATTATATTAATAATGGAACCTATGATGATGCAGTGAGCAGTTACATTAAAGAGGTTACACTGCAGGATGATGTCGTGGATCTCAATAATAAGGTTGTGGTAGCGTATAATGATCTTTTGGCGGATGATGCTGAGTTGAGCGAATTTCTGGCCTATATGAAAGAGAAGATCAATGAAGATGTCGGGGAAATTCTGGCACAGGCTGACCAGCCTGAACAGACCGAGGAAGAGCCTAAGCAGACAACGGATGAGACTACCGAAGAAACCACTCCGGTAACCGTTAAGGCACGTGCAACAGATGTTGTAAATATCCGTGTTTCGGACAGTGAGCAGGCCGATAAGCTTGGCAAGGCCCAGGTGGATCAGGAGTTTACGGTTTTAGAGCAGAAGGAAAACGGCTGGAGCAAGATTGAATACGAAGGAAAAGATGCTTATATTAAGAGTGATTATCTGGAAGTGATTTCCGAGGAACCGGCTGCTGATACACAGGAAGAGAATGCAGACAGCACGGACAATGCGCAGGATACCACAGCAGATACTTCCACCAATACAACGGGTACAAGCACGGCATCTACCGGTAAGGCGCCCGGCGATAAGGTCAAGGCGAAGGAGTCGGTTCGTATCCGTAAGAGTGCAAGTACAGATTCTGATGTTTTGGGAACGGCTTATGCCGGAGATACCTTTGAGCTTGTAATGGAACAGGCGGACGGCTGGTCCAAGATCAAATACAAGGGTAATAATGCCTTTATTAAGACAGAATATCTTGAGTAATCTATCGACGATGCAGACCAGATCAGATGAATGCATCCATGATCAGGAGTGAATAGCAATAAATAACAATAAATAACAATAAATAACAAGAAGAACAGACAGTCTTTACTGATTGATATCAGTAAGGACTGTTTTTTTTGCAGAAGATCTGGTAAAATGTAGGAAAATCTATTTTTTAGAGTCGTAAGTAAGAATCAGATTAAAACAATAGAAGTAACGGTTATTATGCATATCGTGTAGACAGGATAACGGGCGGCAAAGGAGGAACAGAAATGTTTGGTAATTTTTAATGTTGGAATTATGGGAAGCGGTAATATTGCAGGAATCATGGCAGGAACGATAAATAAAATGAAGAATGTCCGGGTTTATGCGGTGGCATCCAGACAACAGGTTCATGCCGATGTTTTTTTGCAGGAAAAATATGGCTGCAAGAAGGCTTACGGATCCTATGCCGATCTGGTGGCAGATAAAAAAGTAGATCTTATTTATGTGGCAACCCCTCATTCCGAACATTATGAGAATGTGAAGATGTGTCTGGAAGCAGGAAAGCCGGTTCTGTGTGAAAAGGCATTTACCCTGAATGCCGCTCAGGCAGAGGAACTGGTGCGTATTGCCGCAGAGCATAAGGTATTCCTTGCAGAGGCAATGTGGACAAGATATATGCCGATGCTGACAACGATCCGTGAAGTGATTGGAAGCGGGATCATCGGCGAGCCGAAGACCTTAACGGCAAATCTGGGATATGTGATCAGCAGTAAGGAACGCCTGACGAATCTGGCACTGGGAGGCGGCGCACTTCTGGACGTTGGTGTTTATACCATTAATTTTGCATTGATGATCTTTGGACATAATATCAGTAAGATCGCATCCTGCTGTACCTTTACAGAGACCGGAGTGGATGAGCAGAATGCAATCTGTCTGCAATACTATGATGGCAAGGTGGCGAACTTAAACAGCTCCATGGTATCTTTAAGTGACCGTCAGGGCATCATTTATGGCACGAAGGGCTTTGCGGTTGTTGAAAATATCAACAATTTTGAAAGCATTGCCGTATATGACAAGCAGTATAAGAAGGTGGCATCCTATAAATGCCCGAAGCAGATTTCCGGTTATGAATATGAAGTAGCAGCCTGCATCGAGGCGATTAAGTGCGGCCAGATTGAATGTGCACAGATGCCGCACAGTGAAACGCTGCGTGTGATGCGGATCATGGATGAAATCCGTTCCCAGTGGGGCATGAAATATCCATGCGAAGCACAGGAAGGAGAAGGAAAGCAGTTAGCTGAACTGGCTGATCAGGCTCAGATGGTGGAAGCTGCAGAGACCACTGAGGCTGTAGGAACAGTAGGAAGCGCAGAGGCTGCAGAGACCACAGAAGTTATGGGAACTGGTGAGGTTGCAGTAACAGAAGGAAGCGCGGAATCTACGGAAGTAGCAGAAAGCGTAGACGTTACGGAAACTGGTGAGGTTGCAGTAACAGAAGGAAGCACAGAGGATGCAGAAGGTGCTGGAACTACTGAGATTTTTGGGAAACACAGAAGAGAAAGAAACTGCAGAAGTTACAGGAACAGCAGGAAGTGCAGAATCTACGGAAGCAGCAGAAAGCACGGAAACTGTTGGGGTATAGGAACAGCAGGGGCACAGTGGCAGCAGAGGTTACAGAAACAGTAGGAAGCAGTGAAGTCTCAAAAAAAGCAGAAAGCATTGAAACAGCAAAAGATGCGGAAACTACAGAGATTACAGGAACTGCAGAAGAGAAAGGAACTACAGAAGCAGAGTAGATGGCGTAGAAGTTTCTTTTACAATTTCTGTTGGCCCTAAGACACTATAGAAGAATCACAAGTTAAATTGGATATAATGGAGCAGAAAAAGAGAGAAAAAAAGTCCAAAAAGAGAAAGAAACAAAGTGAGGAAAGCAGGAAACCAGAGCTTGAATTGGGCATAAAGAAGCAAGAGAAGCGGAAAAAAAGTCCAAAGGAGAAGGAAGCTAGGCGAGAAAAAGCAGGAAACCAGAGCTTGAATTGGACATAAAGAAGTAAGAAAAAGACAAAAAAAGTCCAAAAAGAGAAGGAAGCAAAGTAGGAAATCGCGGAAACCAGAGTTTGAATTGGGCATAAAGAAGCAAGAGAAGCGGAAAAAAAGTCCAAAAAGAGGAAGATGCTAAGCAGGAAAAATTTGAAAAACAAAATAAATTACAGAAACTACAGGTATAATCTAGGAATGAATGGAAATGATACAGAGTAAATGAATCTGCATAGGCAGAATTTGTTTACTCTGTTTCTTTGTTGCCATGCCTATGAAATTATTACTATGTATATAAGAGGCATATAAGAACTGTATTGGTGAATTGTTTTATGGGAAAAGTCTATACAATCTGATAATTTATGGATGTCAGTGCCGGATGCACTAATCCAGTATATTTAGACGGGAAAGGGGTTTTAAGAAAATGAAAAGTGATGATAGGAATGTATTACGTGAGGTTCAGAAAAATACCCAGATGGCAATGCAGGCTATTGATTCCATCAGCAGTAAAATTTATGATGATACGTTAGCGGCACAGGTGACGAAGGACAGTATGAGATATGGGGAGATCTACAACAGGGCAACGAATGAGTTATTACAGGGAAAGGCAGAGTGCTACAAGGAAACCGGATATCAGGAAATGATGCTGCGTGGAGCAATTAAAGCGAACACTATGCTCAATTCCAGCACCAGTCATGTGGCAGAGCTTCTGATCCAGGGAACGAACCGTGGATTAACGGATATGTGGAAAATTATGAATCACTGTGAGAATGCAGGCGACCGTTCCGTAGAGATTGCCAAGGAACTGATGGATTTTTGAAGAAAAGAGCATTGAAAAGCTAAAAAGAGTACCTGTAAATTTTTTTGAATATTTTTCACAAAATTTTTTTACAAATTTTTAACACTTTAGTGTAAGAAAAATGCTTGAAAGGAAAATCTGATATATAATAGCAACAGATTTAGAGAACGGTATACTATACCATGGATTGTATACAAGGATACCGTACCACAACAAACAATTAAAGGAGGACATGACAATGTCATACGTTGATGAAGTTTATCAGATGGTCGTAGAGAAAAATCCTGCACAGCCGGAATTCCATCAGGCAGTAAAAGAGGTACTGGAATCTCTGAGAGTCGTTATTGAAGCAAACGAGGAGAAGTACAAGAAGGATGCTTTATTAGAGAGAATCGTTACTCCTGAAAGACAGCTGTTATTCCGTGTTCCCTGGGTAGATGATAAGGGACAGGTTCAGGTTAATAATGCATATCGTGTACAGTTTAACAGTGCAATCGGACCTTACAAGGGTGGCTTAAGATTACATCCTTCTGTAAACCTTGGTATTATCAAATTCTTAGGTTTTGAACAGATCTTTAAGAACTCATTAACCGGACTTCCTATTGGTGGTGGTAAAGGTGGTTCTGATTTCGATCCTAAGGGCAAGTCAGACAGAGAAGTAATGGCATTCTGCCAGAGCTTTATGACAGAGCTTCACAAATATATCGGAGCTGATACCGATGTTCCTGCCGGTGATATTGGTACAGGAGCAAGAGAGATCGGATTCATGTATGGTCAGTACAAGAGACTGACAGGTCTTTATGAAGGCGTACTTACCGGTAAGGGCTTAACCTATGGTGGTTCTTTAGCAAGAACAGAAGCTACCGGATATGGTTTATTATATTTAACAGAAGAAATGTTAAAGTGCAATGGTAAGGACATCGCAGGTAAGACCGTTGCTGTTTCAGGAGCTGGTAACGTAGCAATCTATGCAATCCAGAAGGCACAGCAGCTTGGCGCTAAGCCGGTTACCTGTTCTGATTCTACCGGATGGATTTATGATCCGGAAGGAATTGATGTAGAATTACTGAAGGAAGTTAAGGAAGTAAAACGTGCACGTCTTACCGAGTATGCAGCAGCAAGACCGTCCGCACAGTATCATGATAAGAAAGCAGAAGGAACCAATCAGTGGTCCATCAAGGTTGACATTGCTCTTCCTTGTGCAACACAGAACGAACTGAACCTTGAAGATGCAAAGACACTTGTTGCAAACGGTGTATTTGCAGTAGCAGAAGGTGCTAACATGCCTACTACAATGGAAGCAACAGAATACTTCCAGCAGAATGGCGTACTGTTCTGCCCTGGCAAGGCATCCAATGCCGGTGGTGTTGCAACTTCCGCATTAGAGATGAGCCAGAACTCAGAAAGATTGAGCTGGACCTTTGAAGAAGTAGACAGCAAGCTTAAGGGAATCATGGTTAATATCTTCCATAACCTCGATGACGCAGCTAAGAAGTATGGCATGGAAGGCAACTATGTTGCCGGTGCTAATATCGCCGGATTCTTAAAGGTTGCAGATGCAATGACAGCTCAGGGTATTGTATAAAATTTATAAAGAGTGCCCGGAAACGTTATGTTTCCGGGCTTTTTTTGATGCTCTTATACAACAAGAACAGGAGATATGGATAAGAAGAAAAAAATTCATACTATAGTTCTGAATTTTTTTCCTTGAATCGGACTGAAGGACTCCGAAGATATGAAAAGCCCTGTAAATACGCAGAGGACAGCTGAAAGCGGCCGGTATTTAATAAGATGTCCAGGTGAGATAGAAAAAGAATAACAGATTTAGTTGTAAAAGTGGGAATTTTTTTATTTGATTTATAAATAAATATCAGGAGATTATGGTCAGATTAGCACATATTGTATTTCTGCAGGGAAGCAGAAGGGGAATATACAATGAATTATGTGCTTATGACACTATATTCAGTATAGTGCATAGATAGACAAAAAGCAAGAAAAATCACATATTTATGCAAAAAAATGAAATAGTTGAGAAAATAGATTTTTTGCAATGATTGTGCTATACTATAGTACGTCAAAGGATACAATGATTTTGCGAGGTGTACGATGAAAAAACAATCCAGAGGAATTCGGAAATTAGTATTATCAGCAATGTTTATGGCAATTGGTCTGGTTCTTCCGTTTATAACAGGTCAGATTCAGCAGATAGGAAATATGCTGCTTCCCATGCATATTCCGGTTTTGCTTTGCGGATTGATCTGCGGATGGCAGTATGGTGCAATTGTAGGATTTATTCTGCCGTTGCTGCGGTATGTGTTGTTTGGAATGCCGCCAATCTTTCCGACCGGTGTTTCCATGACCTTTGAGCTGGCTGCATATGGTGCAGTTATTGGTCTGATCATGCAGCGGTTAAGCAGGAAAAATACAGTGGGTGACGGTAAGAATTATGTACTGAATCTTTACCTTGCACTGATCGGTGCCATGCTGGCAGGACGAATTATATGGGGACTTGTCCGGTTTATTCTTGCGCAGGCAACCATGCAGCCGTTTACCTTGGAGATGTTTATGGCGGGGGCATTCCTTACTGCGGTACCGGGAATCATCGTACAGTTGATTCTGATACCGGGAATTATGGCTGCACTGAAACGCGCAGGAGTGTTCAAGATAGATGGAACCTGTTAGAATTACTAAGGATACAGAGAATGGGATTAGATTATGGGGGAAATAGGAATTGTAATTGAAGGCGGTGCCATGCGCAGCATTTATGCAGCGGGTATTCTGGATTATTTTTTAGATCAGAAGATTGAAATACCGAATGTGCTGGCTGTTTCCGCGGGAGCTTATGCGGGAATGAATTATGTCTCCGGTCAGAAAGGAAGAGTGCTGGATGCGGTAATTAAACCGCTGGAGGAGTATAAATATCTTGGAATTGGTACCTTTTTTTCAAAAAGGGTACTTTCTTTGATATGGAATATTTATTCAATGAGGTGCCGAAGAAAAAGGCTCCGTTTGACTTCGAAGCTTTTTTGAATTCCGCCAAACATTTTTTGATCAGTACGACGGATTGTATTACCGGAAAATGTATTTATCATGACCAGTTTCAGAATCAGGATGAATTCTGGAAGATCTGTAAAACAGCGAATTCACTTCCTTTTATTGCAAAGATCACACCCATTAACGGAGTGCCGATGCTGGACGGAGGAGTTGCAGATGCCATACCTGTGAAGAAGGCTTTAGAAGAGGGTTGGGATAAACTGATTGTGATTTTGACCAGAAAGGAAGACTATCGTAAAAAATATCGCCCGTTATATCAGTTCTTTGTGCGACGCGTTTACCGGAAATATCCGGAACTGGTGCGTGTTTTGGAAGAACGTGCAGATACCTATAATCAGAGTCTTGAATTAGTGAAAAGGTTAGAAGAAGAAGGAAAAGCACTGGTTTTCCGTCCAACCAGAATTGCAGTCAAAAATCAGGAATCGAATGTAGAGACACTGTTTCGCTCTTATGAGCATGGATATGCACAGGCGGAACAAAGGCATGAGGAGATAGAGAGTTTCCTCACTACATAGCAAGGAGGTAACCATATGAATGTAGAGAAAACTTTGGAACAGCTGGATGCTTTGCTTGCACAGCATAGGACGAATGAAATTGAAGACTTCTTACTTGAAAAAATCCAAGAATCGGTAAGTCAGGGAGATACAGGTTCCCTGATTACTTTAATGAACGAATTAATTGGATACTATCGTGAAAACGGAGAATTTGAGAAAGCACTGGTTTATTGTAAACAGGTGCTTCAGGTTGCTGTTGAGGCAGGTTTATCTGGAACGATCCCATATGCAACCACACTGCTTAATGTTGCAAATTCCTGCCGGGCAGCGGGATTGCTGCGGGAAGCGATGATGTATGATGAGAAGGTACGTGAGATTTATGTGAATAATATAGAAGATACCGATTTCCGCTATGTGAATTTATATCATAACATGGGGTTGCTTTTTCAGGAGATGGGAGATTATGAGAGTGCCTGCGACTGTATGGAACGGGCCTTATCCATTGCGACGCTGTATCCTGAAGCAAGAGTGGAAATTGCGATTGTTTATACGAGCCTGGCAACCGGTCAGTTAAAACTGATGCGTTATCAGGAGGCGATTGAGAATTTACGCCGTGCGTTTGCTCTTTTTGAACAGGATGAAGAAAGGGATTATCATTACAGCGGAGCACTCTCTGCTATGGGAGAAGCACAGTATCTGGCTGGAAATATGGAGGAATCGGCCTATTATTATGAACGGGCCCTCAGGGAGATTGAAAGAACCGCAGGAAGAAATAAGGCTTATGAGATTACCCTGCGGAATCTGAATGTTGTTCAGAAGCAGTTACAGGATCTGCCACAGGAAAACATTCATTTTCAGAATGGATTGGAGCTTTGTGAGAGTTTTTATAAGGAATATGGAATACCAATGATCCGCATGAAATTCCCCGCTTATGAAGGAATGATTGCGGCCGGTCTTGTGGGAGAAGGATCGGAATGCTTTGGATTTGATGATGAGGTATCGAGAGACCATGATTTTGGACCGGGCTTTTGCCTATGGCTTACGGATCAGGTTTATGATGAGATCGGAGAAGCACTTCAGGAGGAATATGATAAGCTGCCGGACACTTATATGGGTGTAACCAGAATTGATACGCATAAGGCACGCAGGAGTGTCGGTGTGTTCCGTATTGGTGAATTTTTATGAGCAGTTAATTGGGCTTGCCGATGTGCCGACCACACAAAACCAGTGGTTATTTTTTTAGAAGATTATCAGCTTGCATCAGCAACGAACGGAAAGGTTTTCCAGGATGACCTGGGTGAATTTACCAGAATCCGGAATGGAATTTTTAAAGTATTATCCGGAGGAGGTCAGGATTAAGAAAATTGCGAGAGAGGCAGCACTGATGGCACAATCCGGACAGTATAATTATAACCGGATGTTTGGCCGAGGTGAAAAGGTAACAGCCGATATTGCACTGGCAGAGTTCCTGAAACATACCATGTCGATGATATATCTCCTAAACCGGAGGTATGCTCCCTTTTATAAGTGGATGCATCGTGGTTTACGGGAAATGAAGATACTGACGGAGATCAGGGATATTCTGACAGCACTTGTCGAACTGCCCAATGGGGATGAACGGATTCCGGATATGATTGAGCTCATTGTAGCAATGATCATCAAGGAAATGAAGAAGCAGGGATTGACGAGCGGTGAGGACAATTATCTGGAGCATCATACCGAGAACATTCTTCACAGCATTCCGCAAAAGGAGCAGAGGGAACAGCAGAAAGGTTCTTTTCAGACGGCACTGATGAAAGAAGTGATTGGACTGGAATGGGAGCTTGCAATACAGAATCCGATGGAAGAAAGCGGGGAGCAGGATGCGGAGAGCTTCGAGGCATTTGCCATGATGAGACAGATCGTTTATGCGAACTGGACAACAGAAATGCTGAAAAGCCGGCTCCATGATCTTCGCAGGATGAAGGATAACAGGTGGAATCCAGAGGTTGCTGCGGTGAAACGTGAGATTGTAGAAGAAATTGTGAAGGTTCAGATGGACTGGATGGATGATGCGAAGGCCCGGTATCCGAAGACAGCCGGTATGCTGCAGGGACTTTTCGGATCGGAAGAGCTTCTGGCTTACTCCGATGAAACGCTGGATCTGTACGGAAGATTTATCGCACAGCTTTGTGGGGAAGGAAAGAACCTGGCAGAGCTGACGATGCAGAATCTGGCATTGCTTTGTGGTTCCGGTTCTTTGGACCAATTCGAGAAAAATCTATAGAGATAAAATTTACGGGAACGATTTGAGGGTAGGAACAAAATGGAAAAAACAAAATCCTATGAAATTGATATGTGCCATGGGCCTTTGTTTCGGAAAAATACTACTATTTACACTGCCATTGATGCTTTCAGGTATATTACAACTGTTATTCAATGCGGCGGACGTCATTGTAGTCGGACAGTTTGCGGGGAATGAAGCACTGGCAGCAGTAGGATCCACGAGTGCATTGACGAACCTGCTGGTAAATCTGTTTATTGGGTTGTCAGTTGGTGTTAATGTGCTTGTAGCACGTTTTTATGGAGCACAGCAGGAGCAGGAAGCTCAGGAAACGGTTCATACGGCAATTGTGGTAAGCGTTTTAGGGGGGATTTTACTTGCTTTTATCGGAATTGTACTGGCTAAACTGTTGCTTCAATGGATGGATACACCGGACAATGTCATTAACCATTCCGTGCTTTATATGCGGATCTACTTTGTGGGAATGCCAGTGATGGTATTATATAATTTCGGAAGTGCTATTTTAAGAGCGATTGGGGATACCAGACGCCCGTTATTTTTTCTTGCAGCGGCAGGGGTGATTAATGTCATTCTGAATCTGGTCTTTGTCATCAATTTTCATATGGGAGTTGCAGGTGTAGCATTTGCAACAATTATATCCCAGTGCGTTTCTGCACTCCTTATTTTGCGGTGTCTGATGAAGAGCGAGGGATGTATCCGGGTAGAATGGTCTAAGCTCCAGATTCATTGGGGAAAGCTGGGGAAAATTGCCCAGATCGGACTTCCGGCAGGCGTGCAGGGCGTGTTGTTCTCCATATCCAATGTGTTAATCCAGTCATCGGTCAATTCTTTTTGGATCAATAGCCATGGCGGGAAATACGGCGGCACAGAATGTCGAGGGCTTTGTGTACACTTCGATGAATTCGGTTCATCAGACAGCCGTGAGCTTTACCAGCCAGAACCTTGGCGGCAGACAATATGGAAGAATTAATAAGATTCTGTTTGAGTGCATCTTGTTTGTAACGGTAGTCGGACTGATCCTTGGCAACGGCGCTTATCTGTTCGGACATCAGATCCTTGGAATCTATTCCTCCGATCCGGAGGTGATTACCTATGGACTGGAACGGCTGTCCATTATCTGCACCACGTATTTCCTGTGTGGAATCATGGATGTTCTGGTGGGATCTATCCGTGGTCTTGGCTACGCGGTTATGCCAATGATCGTTTCTCTGATGGGAGCCTGCGTTTTGCGTGTGGTTTATATCTATACCATATTCCAGTGGAACAGAACATTACAGACGTTATATATTTCCTATCCGATTTCCTGGGCACTGACGGCAGCCGTTCATGTGATCTGTTTCGTGATCGTGCGAAGGAAGATTGGGGTTCGTAAATGATGGTCGTAAAGAAGAAAGGAAACACTTATGGAAAAAAAGCAGATAGTTATCAGGTGAGAAAACTGAATCCGAGGAAAGAGTATCTTATTCAGGTGCCAGGATCCAAAAAGCATTACCAACCGGGCGTTTTTTTGTTAGCTGCGCTATCCAGTAAAAAAAGTGCATATTGTCGGGAGTCCTGTTTAGTGATGATACCAGAGGATTCCTAGACTGCCTGATCCAGCTTGGATTTCAGGTAGAAATCGAGGAAGAAAAGCAGAAGGTAACCATTCAGGGGACGGGAGGCAGAATTCCCAATCCGGCGGCATCCATCAATGTAAGAAGTGCGGGAACAGCAGCACGGTTCCTTACGGTTGCACTGGCGTTTGCAGGTGGCAATTATTATCTGGATGCATCCGAACAGATGCGTAAGCGTCCGATGGAACCAATCCTGAAAAATATTAGAAAAGTTAAATGTTAAATTAAGATATAACAATGAAATATATCATTTTTCCATTTGAACTGAATTCGCAATTTGCAGAAGAGGAAACACAGAAAGATCGAATACAGAAAGACCCAATACAGAAAGACAGAATACATAAGATAGAAGCGGAAGTGAATAGATGCCGGAACAATGTAACACAGGAAGGTGCAGATGAATTCACAGATGAATTCACAGAAGGAAGTGGTATGAGTGAAATCACCATCGATACGAATCTCAGCAGCCAGTTTGCAAGTGCTTTATTGATGGCGGCCTGTCTCCTTCCGACAGGACTGAGGATTCATCTGACCGGAAGCAGAACCGCTGGATCCTATATTAAAATGACACTTGCTATGATGAAGCAGTTTGGCATTCGGGTGGAACAGTCTGAGAACTGCTATGAGATTGTACATCAGGAAGGCTGGGGACTTACAGAATATGAGGTTGAGCCGGATGTATCGGCAGCCTGTTATTTTTATGCAATGGTTCCTTTGTTAAAAACAAGTGTTATTGTTAAGGGCGTACAGGAGGAATCTTTACAGGGAGACATTCAATTCCTGAACGTATTGGAACAGATGGGATGTCAGAAAGAAGAGACGCCGGAAGGAATCCGGCTGACGATGAAGGAGCCGGAAATGCACAGTGTGGACATTTCAATGAAGGACTTTTTCGGATCAGACGATGACACTGGCAGCAATTGCACCTTTTGCAGACCACGTCACCAGAATTCATAATATCGGGCATATCCGTTTTCAGGAATCGGATCGGATCCATGCGATTCTGACAGAACTGCAGCGGATGGGAGTGCAGTGCGAAGAGGTTCCGGAGATTGACGGAATTCAGATTTTTCCATTGGAGAAAGCTTCGGGAGATCATATGACAACGGAAAGTGAAAGTACAATGGAAAGTGAAAGTACAATGGAAAGTGAAAGTACAATAGAAAGTGAAAGTGCAACAGAGAGTGAAAGTATAACAGAAAGTGAAAATATAGCAATAGAAACCTACGACGATCACCGGATGGCAATGGCATTTACACTTCCGGGATTAAAGATGGGAAATATTGAGATTAAGAATCCGGGATGCTGCCGTAAAACATTTGAAAATTATTTTTCGGTAATTGATTCCTTATATTAGTGCTATTGAAAGATGGAGTATAGAATTAATATTTACTGCAGCACATACATACAATAAATAGCCAATAGTAATTTGTTAACTTCAGTAAGAGGCGTTATGGAAGAGAATTGGGATAGTTTTTCAGAGGAACAACAGAATAGAGAATTGGAACGGGTACTGCTTGTCGGAGTGGATACGGGAGAAGAACAGAACTTCGATGGTTCCATGGAAGAACTGAAACAACTGGCGAAGGCCTGTTATATGGAACCGGTTGGAACGGTTACCCAGAGAATGGAATTTGTGCATAAGGCTCTTTACATTGGAACCGGGAAGGTACAGGAAGTACGGGATGCTGCGCAGGCTTTGGATGCGCAGCTTATTCTATTTAATGATACCCTGACTCCTTCCCAGATTAAAAATCTGCAGGATGAATTAGAAAAACGCCTGTTATTGATCGGACAACACTGATTCTCAACATCTTTGAGATGCGGGCAAGAACACGGGAAGCCAGCTTGCAGGTAGAAACGGCCAAGCTGCAATATCTCCTGCCAAGGCTTGTAGGAATGCATGAGGCATTGACCAGACAGGGAGGAACCAGTGGCAGCATGAGCAGCCGTGGTGCCGGAGAGAAAAAGCTTGAGCTTGACCGCCGCCATATTGAGCACCGGATCAGTGAACTCCGCAAAGAGCTGGATGCCATTTCCAGAGAACGGGAAACCCAGAGGAAGCGCAGGGAACAGTCCCGGATCCCTTTGGTCGCGTTGGTTGGTTATACGAATGCAGGAAAATCGACCATTATGAATCAGATGGTGGAACGGTTTGTGGGGGATGAAGAGAAGAAGGTACTTGAAAAAGATATGCTTTTTGCAACACTGGATACAACAATCCGGAGGATCAACACCGGAAATAATCGGGACTTCCTGCTTACGGATACGGTTGGATTTATTCATAAGTTGCCGCATGGACTGGTAAAGGCATTTCGTTCTACCCTGGAGGAAATTAAGGGAGCAGATCTGCTTTTGCAGGTTGTGGATGTTTCGGATCCGGGGGATCAGGAACAGATGGAGACTACGAAGGAGACCCTGTGGGAGCTGGGAGCCGGAGATATTCCCATGTTGATCGTTTTTAATAAGGCAGATCGGCTCATTCAAAACACATATCCGAGAACAGCAGGAACGAATAAGATTTACATCAGTGCACGACAGCCGGAATCCATTGAACTGCTGGTGAAGGAAATTACCCGGAGAGTTTATGCTGACTATGAGGAGGTCCGATTGCTGATTCCTTATGACAAGGGCAGCATTGTTTCGTATCTGCAGGAGAATGCGCAGATTCTGGAACAGACCTACGAACCCGAAGGAACATGGATGCATGTGAGCTGTCATCATGTCGACGCCAGAAAGTACGAACAGTATGTTGTGAAGTAAACATAAGGAAGAGCAGGGATATTCGAAATATGGAAAAGGAACGTTTAAATAAATATCTGGCATCCTGTGGCGTCTGTTCACGGAGAGATGCAGACAGTCTCATTGATCAGGGGCTGGTTACGGTGAATGGAAAAGTTGCTGCTATGGGAATGCGGGTTTCGGCAGAAGATTCCATTCTGGTTCGGGGAAAAGCCATTCATGGAAAGAATGATAAAGTGGTTCTGGCTTATTATAAGCCGATGGGAGTGACCTGTACGGAACGGGACCGATTCGCAGACAAAAAGATTACGGATATGGTAAGGTTTCCGGTGAGGGTTACCTATGCCGGACGGCTTGATAAGGATTCGGAAGGGCTGATTCTGTTAACCAATGATGGAGAGCTGATTAATGCCATGATGAAGGGCAGTGCCGGACATGAAAAAAAGAGTATATTGTAAAGGTAAATAAAAGAGATTACGGGGGATTTCCTTCAGCAGATGCGGGAAGGGGTATTCTTAAAGGAACTGAAAATCAAGACCCGGCCGTGTGAAATGGAGCAGATCGGCAAGTTTACGTATCGCATTGTTCTGACTCAGGGAGTCAATAGGCAGATTCGAAGAATGTCAAAGGCACTTGGATATGAAGTAAAGGAGCTAAAGCGCATCCGGGTAGTAAATGTGGAACTTGCAAACCTGAAAAAGGGCGAGTATCGGCAGGTTCTCGGGGCAGAATTACAAGCGTTATATGATGCTGTCTACCAGTGAAAGAAAAATGACAGAGAATGAAATACCATATCTTGTTACGAAGCTTAAAATAGAAAAACAGGCTTCATTTAATAAAAAAAGAACGGAAATCAAATAAAAAAACAGGGAATTATGAAATAAGCACTTGAAAGTAAAATGAATTGACATGCAGTAAAACTTGCAAAAAGATTTGCAAATTAGTTTTATAATTTATAATTAAGAAGGAATATCCGGGTAATGAATAATAAAAAGGAATGATAAGTAATATATAAAGGTACAGTACAATATAAAAAAGAAAGAGATCAGTGGGATGGAAGCAAAGAAGAAAAAGAATTGAAGAGCTTGTAGAGATTTTTGAATAAGGCGTCCGAGGCATATTATCAGGGGCAGGAA
The DNA here is from genome assembly GCA_021628825.1 of Lachnospiraceae bacterium. Classification (GTDB taxonomy): domain Bacteria; phylum Bacillota; class Clostridia; order Lachnospirales; family Lachnospiraceae; genus Suilimivivens. The sequence continues at coordinate 224,712 of JAJXRY010000001.1, forward strand.
GAGAAGATGTCCAACTATGAATGGGATGCCATGTTTGATGAGTTGACGGCATTAGAGCAGGAGACCGGTTATATTATGCCGGAGAGTCCGACTCAGAACACGGGTGTGGAGGAAACGGGAGGAAATCGTGAGCCGCACGAGTTCCCGGCACTTTCCCTGGCAAAAAAACCAAGCAGGTCTCCGAGTTGAAAAAGTGGGCAGAGGGAAGGGATATCTGGCTGTCATGGAAGCTGGATGGCCTGACACTGGTTCTTACCTATGATCAGGGAAAACTTACGAAGATTGTAACCCGTGGAAACGGTACGGTTGGAAACAATATTACCTTTTTAAAGGATTCCATCAAAGGTTTTCCGTTAAAGATTTCTTATCAGGGGCATATGGTGGTTCGTGGGGAAGCGACGATTTCTTATACCGATTTTGAGATGATTAATGATCTGATCGAGGATGATGATGAAAAGTATGCCAATCCGAGAAACCTTGCATCCGGAACCTTAAGTCTGGAAGACCCGCAGAAGGTGAAGGAGCGGTGTGTTTATTTCCATGCATTTACGCTGGTTTACAGGGAAGAAGGGATTCAGTCTTTCGGAGAACAGATGGATTATCTGGACAGGGAAGGCTTCCTTACGGTGGAACGGGAACGTTGCAATGAGGACAATCTGGATGAGGTGATTGCGCGTTGGACACATAAGGTCGAAAGTGGACAGATGGATATTCCGGTGGATGGACTGGTGATCTGTTATGATGATACTGTATATGCATCGACCGGCTCGGTAACCGGGCACCATGCGACACGTGCCGGCTTTGCATTTAAGTGGGCCGATGTTTCTGCAACCTCGAAGCTCCGTTATGTGGAATGGTCCTGTGCCGCGTCGACGATTTCTCCGGTAGCTGTTTTTGAACCGGTGCAGCTGGAGGGAACAACGGTGAGCCGTGCTTCCCTTTGCAATATCAGTGAAATGGAACGACTGGGAATCGGAGAAGAATGTACCTTAGAAGTCATTAAGGCAAATAAAATTATTCCAAAGTGTATTGCGGTGAAGGATGCGAAGGGAACTTTTTCTATTCCGGAAACCTGTCCGGTCTGCGGAGCCAAAACGCAGATTCATGTAAGCAGCAGTGGAACGAAAAACGCTGCATTGTACAAACCCGGATTGTACGGCCAAGCAGGGAAAGAAATATACCAGGTTTGTGAGCAAGTCCGGAATGGATATCGATGGCTTATCGATTCAGACGATGCTGCGATTTATGAACGAAGGATTTGTGCATGAGTTTGCCGACATTTATCATTTAGGAGAGCATGCTGAAACGATACGTAATATGGAAGGCTTTGGAGAAAAATCCTGTGAAAACCTGCTGAATGCGATAGAAAAGAGCCGGGAAGTGAAAGCCGTGAACTTTATTTATGCGCTCTGCATTCCCATGATTGGAGTGGATGCCGCAAAGAAGATTGTGGGAAGCGTCAGCTTTAATGGATTTCTTGAACGGATGGAGAGCGGACAGGGCTTTGAGGATGTCGATGGAATTGGACCGGAAAAATCCGGTTCTGTGATGGAATGGTATCAGAATACGAAGGATAAAGAAGCTTTGGAACATCTTTTACGGGAGGTTCATATTACACAGGGAGAAGCCGTCCGTGCGGAAGGAGGTACCTGCGCCGGACTTACCTTTGTTATTACCGGTGATGTGCACCAGTTCAAGAACCGGGATGCATTCAAAAGCTATGTGGAACAGCAGGGAGGAAAGGTAACCGGAAGTGTCAGCGCGAAGACAAACTTCCTTATTAATAATGATGCCGGGTCCTCTTCAAGTAAGAACCGGAAAGCAAAGGAGCTGGGAGTCCCGATTCTGACTGAGGATGAATTCGTGGAAAGGTTCTAAAGAGAAAGGTTGCCAAAAGCAGGGAAAAGGACTATGATTAGTAGTATCGCGTGTTAGAGATCATGGCAGCCAATATAACAGGGAAAGGAAAGATGTACAATGCCGATTAAAGTTCAGAACGCATTACCCGCAAAAGAGATTTTGGAAAATGAGAATATATTTGTTATGGACGAAAATCGTGCCATGCATCAGGATATTCGTCCCCTTCAGGTCTGCATTCTGAATCTCATGCCCGTGAAGCAGGATACCGAGCTGCAGTTGTTACGTGCACTGTCCAATACGCCACTGCATGTAGAAGTGACATTTATGAAAATGAACAGTCATATTTCCCTGAATACGCCGATCCAGCATCTCAACCGCTTTTATAATACCTTTGATGAATTAAAGGAGCGAAAGTTCGATGGAATGATTATTACCGGTGCACCCGTGGAACAGATTCCGTTTGAAGAAGTGGATTACTGGGCAGAGCTGTGTGAAATTATGGACTGGGCGAAGACACATGTGACCTCGACTTTCCATATCTGCTGGGGAGCACAGGCCGGTCTGTATTATCATTATGGACTAAAGAAGGTGCTGCTTCCTAAGAAATTATTCGGAGTATATCGTCATAAGGTGATGAACCGTAAGAATCCGCTTGTCCGTGGTTTTGATGATTACTTCCTTATTCCGCACAGCCGTCATACGGCAGTTCTTTCGGAAGACATTCATCAGTGTAAGGAGCTGACGGTGCTTGCCGAATCTGATGAGGCGGGTGTGCTGCTCTGTATGAGCGAAGGCGGTAAGGAGATTTATGTCATGGGGCATCCGGAATATGACCGCTATACACTGCATAAGGAATATGTGCGGGATAAGGAAAAAGGGACTTCCGATTGAGGTGCCGAAGAATTATTATCCGGATGATGACGATACACAGAAGCCTTCTTTAGAATGGCGCGCACACTGCAACATTCTGTATTCGAACTGGCTCAATTATTTCGTATATCAGATCACGCCATATGAATTATAATATGAATCAGGGGCAGAATATCTATGAAAAGAGGTATTCTGCTTTCTTAATAAAAAGGAGCGATGAATCATGTGCACAGCAGCAACATATAAGACAAAGGATTTTTATATAGGAAGAACTCTGGATTATGAATTTTCTTATGGAGAGGAGATTACGGTTACACCCAGGAACTATCCGTTTACATTCCGGCATGAGGGAGATCTTGCAACGCATTATGCGATGATTGGAATGGCGCATGTGGCAGGAGAGTATCCACTTTATTATGATGCCGTGAATGAAAAGGGACTTGGTATGGCGGGACTTAATTTCGTGGGGAATGCGATTTACGCGCAGGTTCAGGAAGGGAAAAAGAATGTCGCGCAGTTTGAGTTTATTCCGTGGATTTTGAGCCGGTGTGCGAATCTGAAGGAAGCAAAAGAGGCACTTGCGGATATGAACCTTTCAGGAACTCCGTTCAGTGAGCAGTTCCCGGCAGCACAGCTTCACTGGATGATTGCAGATGAAACAGGCTCTATTGTAGTGGAATCCATGGCGGACGGGTTAAAGGTGCATGACAATCCGGTGGGAGTCCTGACGAATAATCCGCCCTTTGAAATGCAGATGTTTAACCTCAATAATTATATGTATTTATCGGAAAAGCAGCCGGAGAACCATTTTTGCAAAGGAGGTTCCGTTACAGACCTACAGCAGAGGCATGGGAGCGTTGGGAATGCCCGGTGATCTGTCCTCCATGTCAAGATTTGTGCGGGTGGCGTATACCAGAATGCATGCCGTTTCCGGGGAGAGTGAAGCAGACAGTGTCGGACAGTTTTTCCATATTCTGGGATCTGTGGAGCAGCAAAGAGGGTGCTGCGAGGTTGCCGATGGAAAGTATGAAATCACGATCTACACCTCCTGTATGAATGCATCGAAGGGAATCTATTATTATACGACCTATCAGAATCACCGGATTATGGCAGTCGACATGCACAGAGAGGACCTGGATGGAAAAGGGTTAGTCCGTTATCCGATGAAAAATGAAGAGTCCTTCGTATACCAGAATTAACTACCCGGAACGGCATCCGGGTTAACGGCATCCGGGTTAACACAAAAACAGATTGCACAGAGAACGGTTTTCTGTTATTCTGTTTATAAATAATAGTACGTAAGTACCAGCACTGGAAGGGAGACTAAAATGACAGTCAGGGAATGTTATGAACTGGCAGGCGCTGATTACAATGATGTCATGAACCGATTGGGAAGTGAGGCTTTGGTAAAGCGGTTTGCCGTGAAGTTTTTACAGGACAGGAGTTATCAGGAACTGGCAGAAGCAATGCAAGAGCAGGATGCAGAACGTGCTTTTCGTGCAGTGCATACCTTGAAGGGAGTCTGTGCCAATCTTGGATTTAAGAAGCTTCAGGAGGTAAGCTCAGAACTGACCGAGAAGCTTCGGGGCAGAGAGCTTGAGGGAAGTGAACCGCTGTACGAGGCAGTAAAGATACAGTATGACCGGGTGATCGGTGCGATAACACAGCTTACGCAAGAGTAATCCTTGAAGGAGTAATTTGAGGGGAAATCAGGTGAACGAATGAGAGATAAGATACTGATAGTGTTGTTTACCACATTAAATGATGCTTCGTTTTTCACATTAAATGGAGGTGTTTTTGCATAGAATCAGGAATCGGTGTCACTTTATTTGATGTTAATTCTTCAAATTAAATGTGCCTCACCCAAATAAAGTGAATGAGGCACATGGCTGTTATCCGAGCTCGCAGTCGTTGACTGCCTGCATGACGATGTCTGTTGTAATGAGATTGGCTTTATTGCTGTCACCAATCAGCATACTTTGATTACAGTATTTATTGATCATTCGGGGTGTGCCATCAGCGGCATTAAGGATTGCTTCCATAGCAGCATCTTCAAAGACAGTCTGATTACAGCCTGCACCCTTGAGCTTTTCGGTGATGTAATTATGGCCTTCCTCTTTGGTAAGACCCTCCAGATTATAATTCATGACAATACGCTGCTTAAGTGGTTCATGTATGCCAAGGCCAAGAGTTGAGTTTAACTTTGGAAGACCGGCTAAAAGAATGGCAGCCCGGTCGCGGGAATCCATCTCAAAAATTAAACAGGATTTTTTTAAGTCATTTAGAATGGCATTATTTATGTAGTTGGCTTCGTCGATGATGATGACAGGTGTTTTTCTCTCTTTTTCAACGGAGAGCCTTGTGATTTCTTCCTGAATGATGCGGAAGTTATCAGGCTTTTTAAAGGCAGGCTCTGCCCCAAGTTCCCTGACGAGATTCCGGTAGAAGTCATTTGGAGTCAGGGTGGAAAGACTGGAATAAATGACTTTGTAAAGTGAGGGATTAAGGTTTGATGCCCAGCTCCTTATGGTGGTGGTCTTGCCTCTTCAGGGCTACCGGTAAGCAGACCGAAACCTTTGGTTTTTGGCAAGATAATCCAGCCTGAAAAATGGTCTCCCTGTATTCGGAGGTATCGACTAAGATTTCTTTGGAATTCTTTATAAATGGATTGAATTCCAGACCATATCGTGTAAAAGTAGTCCATTAGTATTCACCTCTGCATAAATGTATTTTTTTCACGCTTGATATAGGCATTTTTCCGTTTTGTTAAGGAGTCTGATGGGAGTAAGGGTTCCGTCAGCTTCTACAATAAAGATATCTTTCATGTCAGGTGAATAGCGAAGCTTGATACGCTGCTTTGCAAAAACGGTAATCCACTTCATATTCAACCTGGTCAATGACAATGACACTGTCAGAAGACACGCGGCGCTCAAGTTCCAGAAGGAAGCAGTTTTCTATTTCCTCATCAGATAAACGGCGGATGCGGTCAGGCTCCGAAAAGAAACGGTCCTGAGGAGACAATCCCTTTAAGGATGAGTGTACTGTCTGATTATAGTTCTGGACATATGCCAGAAGATTGCCCCGAAGTTCATCGAGGGAATGAAAATCCCTGATGTCCAGGGATGAGAGCCACTGGTCCTTCATTGTACGGAACCACCGTTCAATTTTGGCCTTCTGGGTTGGAGTATAGGGCTGGTCATAGTGGACGACAGAACCGATTCTGGCAGCAAGGAGTTCCATCTGTTTATTCTTGAAGGAACTGCCATTGTCGAAGTTAAACATCCCGGGTCTGCCATATTTGGCAACAGCAGATTTCATGACAGACATGAGGTTTACAAAGTTGTCATTAAAGAAGACATCAATGCCTGCGATGAAACGGCTGGCATCATCAATGAGAGCGATGATATAAACTTTGTGCTTTTTGCCATCGGAAGTTTTCAGATAGGGTCCGACGCTTGAGTCACCACACCATACTTCATTGATGTGTGCCCGTTCATAACGGCGCATATCCTGGTTTGTTGTAGTTTTTCATCTGCACGGCAATCAGATTGATATAACGGTTCACAGTTGATTCTGAAACCTCACCGTTTTTAATGCTTCCGTTGTCGCGGAGCTGACGGTAGATGGCGGAAGCGGACATGCGCGGATAGTTGGTTTTGAGATATCTGATCTGTTCCTGCAGGTCATCATCAAGTTTGCGTGGCTTACCCTGATCTCCCCTTCCGGTTGGAATGAGCGCATCAAAGCCGCCTTCTTTGTAATTACGGTACCATTTTTTTCAATTGTACCGGGAGCATAATGCTTTTATGGTGCCATCGGGGGTGAATAACACCCTTGACGGAAGCATTATTAAAAAAAGGCTGTAAGGGATTTGAAATCGTCTGACAGTCCGGTAATGAGTGGAGCAATCGCAGAATAGCGCATAAGGGCAAGTGCCTGTTTCTTTTTCCTGATCCATTTGAGGGTCCTCCTTTGTTTTTTTCTTTAGTATAAGAAACATGAGAACAAAGGTCGTGTAAGGTTATGTGGTATTTAGAAAAAAAGAATATTTGGTATCCTTTTTAATCTGCATAAACTGACACGAAAAAAAGAGAAGCAGGATACAATCAGACCGTGGATGGAGCCGAAAGAGATACGTTCGGAAAGCAGTTTCTGTTTCCAGTGACTTAAGTACTGTCTTATGATATAGCGGTAACAGCTTTCATCAATAGAGGGATTATCATTCATAACAGAATCCTGGGATAAAGAGTTTTTCATAGTTATGAATAATGGTTACCTGCTCTGCAAGAGAAATCTGGGAGTGAGGAACCATGGAGGATAAAAAGAATGGCGTGGGTATGACCACAGCATTCACATTTGACACGGCAGATGCGAAAGAGAAGTTTGCCGGATGAGGCTTTGATATGACGGTGGTAATAACCATGAACAGACAGGCAGCCTGGAGTGCTCGCAGGGGCAGGTAAGCTGGTGGAACTGAAGGTTATTAATCATTTCATTATAAAAAAATTTGGTGTAAGAGGATTGTTTTTCTTCGACGAATAAGGTTATCATAGTCTTGCAAACACATAGGCGTGCCTATGGTGAGTGTGTGAGGCAGGAAACCGAACTGTGGTAGGGGCTGGTTCCTGCTTCTTTGTTTATTAGTAACCTGACTATAATAACAGAAGGTACAGGATAAAACAATCTGACGGATAATACTTCAGAATAATTTATACTGTACCTTCTTTTTAATTTGCTTGAAAAATGAAGAAAAAAAGAAGCGTAGAAAGTTACGATTTACATGATAGTTGATCATGTTGAGCTTAACAGATCCATTCTGGGGGCGATTCTTGAAAATGAGTACACCATTATAGAAGCGGAAAATGGAAAAACAGGCACTTGAACTTATTGAAGAGTTAAAGGATGAGATCTCAGTGATTCTTCTGGATCTGATTATGCCGGAAATGGACGGCAAGCAGGTTCTGGCAGAGTTGAATAAAAGGAAAATTATCGGAATGATTCCGGTTCTGGTTATCAGTGGGGAGAATTCCTATGAAACGGAGAAGGAATGCTTTGATCTTGGTATTTCCGATTATATTGCGAAACCGTTTAATAATGTCATTATTCAGAAACGGGTAAAGAACGTTGCAAGACTTTATGAATATAAATTACAGCTGGAAGAAAAAGGTGGAGGAGCAGACTGCCGTTTTGCGGAAGGCGTATCAGACATTGAAAATACAGACAGAGAAGCTTCACCGGAACAACCAGAAGATTGTTGATATTCTTGGTACTGTCGTCGAGTTCCGGAACCTGGAAAGCGGTGAACATATCAATCGTGTGAAGAAGTACACGAAGATTCTGGCAGAGGGTGCGATGAAGGAATATCCCGAATACGGATTGACACCGGAGAAGATTGATACAATTGTATCCGCAAGTTCGCTTCATGATATTGGTAAGATTACCATTCCGGACCGCATTTTATTAAAGCCGGGAAAGCTTACCAAGGATGAATTCGAGTGCATGAAATCACATACCACCAGAGGTTGTGAGCTTCTTGACCAGATTGATGTTGAGTGGGATCCTGAGCTGCGTCAGGCAATTTATGAGATCTGCCGTCACCATCATGAACGATACGACGGTAAAGGATATCCGGATGCACTTGTAGGTGAGGAGATCCCACTTTCCGCACAACTGGTTTCCATTGCAGATGTATATGATGCACTGGTAAATGAGAGGTGTTACAAGGATGCTTATTCTGCGGAGGAGGCATACCGCATGATTACCCATGGAGAATGTGGCGTGTTCTCCCCAAAAATTAATGGAAGTATTCCGTAAGACCAGAAAGCAGTTTGAAATGTTAAAGAAATATAATAAGTAGAAATAAATGAAGGAAATAAGCTGGATGAAAGACCCCAAATAAAAGAAACCGCGGCAGGTAATGCTGCGGTTTCTTTTATTCCTGATGGATTCTGTTGCGGGGGACGTTTGTGATATTTCAATTTCATAAAATCCAGAATATCCTCTTTGTCCCGCGAATCCAGCAGCTGATAATAGTAGAGAAGTAAGCGTTCATCACGGTTTAAGTATTTAAATTTGTTTCGATTCTGTGGATTATTCATGTATTCTACAAACAAATCAAATTCCTCAGGGCTGTCAATGCTCTGTGACTGTGCAGCCCTTGCAAAATCCATATTAATATTGTAAGTCACTACGAGATTCAAAAAATTTTCAACAGGAACACCATATAATTTGGCCAAATTATACAGGGAATTAACGGGCGGAGTGATCCGTCCGGTCTCATAATGGGAATAGGTCTGACGGGTAATATTCAGGTGTGATGCGACAAACTCCTGGGAATAGTTGCAGGATTTGCGCAGTTCCTTCAAGTAGTGTTCTAATGTACGAGCGTCATTTCTCATGTGATGATACACTTTCCCTTTCTGTAATAATTACAAGGTCGCTATATGGCAGAATATGTTGAAGTTAAAATGAAGTGTTTCTTACTGCTTATTGTATCCGAAAAGCAGAGTATAAAGTATACAAAAAGATACAAATAGTGTGAAAAAAATCAAGTAATAAACTATAAAAAAAGTGCATAAATTTCCGGGGGGTAAAAAAATTGAGCATAATTTATAAGATTCAACCAGAAGCATATCTATTTTTATGCAAAATATTGCTTGAAAATATAGTACTAATAGCATATTATGTTATAGAAAGCTATTTAAAAATAGCACATGTGTAAATGGAAAAAGGATGAAAAATATGGATCTTATTGATATACATTCCCATATTTTGCCCGGGGTTGATGATGGTGCCAAGTCTATGGAAGAGAGTCTTGAGATGCTGCGAATAGCAAAAGAAAATGCTATTTGTACTATCATAGTTACACCTCATAATAAGCCGGGACGGCACAACGTTCACACACCCAGTATGAATGCTTATATAAAACAATTACAGGAGCAGATGAACCGGATCGGACTTTCCATTGAACTGATTGGAGGGAATGAACTTTATTACCGGATGGAGTTAGCACAGGAGCTGCACGGAGGTGTGGCGCGGACAATGGCGGATTCACGTTATGTGCTGGTAGAGTTCGGTCCAATGGATGATTACGATTATCTGAGGAATGGAGTCTATGATCTTTTGTCAGAAGGTTATTTTCCGATTATTGCGCATGTGGAACGGTATCAGTGCCTGTCAGATCATGTGGATCGTATTGAGGATTTATCCGGAATGGGTGCGTACATTCAGGTAAACGCAGGCAGTGTGATGGGGGATGTGGGATTTAAGATGAAGAACTTTACCCGGAAGCTTTTAAAGCAGGAACTGGTACAGTTCGTTGCAACAGATGCCCACGATACGAAGAAGCGTGCACCGGAATTAAAGAAGTGCGCAGATTACATAACCCGTAAATATGGACAGGAATATGCTGAAGACATTTTCCGGAACAATCCGGAGTATATCATCCGGAATGAAATTCTGTAGAGAAATAGATTGGAAACACGAAGGAGAACTTCATGGAAAACCAGAATGAACGCGATGAAATAGAAATTGATCTTGTAGAACTGTTTTATGTTCTGTGGAGACATGCGTGGCTGATCTTAAGTATCGGTCTTTTTTGCGCACTTAGCTGCTTTGCGTTAAGCAGGTTTGTGATTGCCCCGACGTATAAGTCTACAACAAAAAAATTTATATCTTAAATAAAAGTGACAACACTTCGGTGACTTACAGTGATGTGCAGCTGGGTACCCAGCTGACAAAAGACTATGCCGAGCTGATTAACAGCCGTTATGTATTGGAGGCTGTGATCCAGGAGCTTGGCCTGAATATTGAATATAAGGATCTGCTTAAGAAGATTGAAGTTACAACGCCAAGTGATACGCGAATCGTATCCATTACGGTAGAAGATCAGGATCCGGTGCAGGCGATGAATATCGCGAACTCTGTCCGGGAAAAATGCAAGTACCCATATTCAGAATGTTATGGATATTGATGCGGTCAATGTCGCTGAAACGGCAAACATGCCGACAGAAAAAGGCTTCTCCAAGCTGTGCAAAATGGGCATTAATTGGTGGACTGCTTGGCTGCCTGGTGGTAAGTGCGATTGTCCTGATCCGATATCTTATGGATGATACGATTAAATCTTCCGACGATATCGAGAAATATCTGGGATTAAGCACACTGGCACTGATTCCCATGCGGGAAGAGGAAGCTAATTCAAAGAAGAAAAAGAAGAAATATAAACAGAGCAGATAAGGAGAATGACCATGGATGAATTAACCATGCAGCATGTATCTTTACGATTTGATAAATCTGAGGATTACCGAGTTAAAGAAGCATTTAAGACACTGCGTACCAACATTGAATTCAGTGGCGTGGATCTGAAGGTAATCGCCGTAACCAGCTGTACTCCGAATGAAGGAAAAAGCTCGGTTGCCATGGAACTTGCCAAGGCTTTTGCAGAGGCAGGAAAACGGACACTGCTCATCGATGCCGATATGCGTAAGTCCGTATTAGTAGGGAGGTACAAAACAGGTGCTGTGCGCCTGGGTTTGACTCACATTTTGGTGGGACGGGAGAAACTGAGTGATGTGATCTGTAAAACAAACTTCCCCAAGTTATATATGATCTTTGCAGGTCCCGTTCCACCTAACCCCAGCGAATTACTGGGAGGGGAAAATTTCGAGACGCTTGTGAATAAAGCGAAACAGTTATTTGACTATGTTATCGTGGATACGCCTCCTCTTGGGAGCGTCATTGATGCCGCGGTTGCTGCCAAGAAATGTGATGGAACGATTCTTGTTGTCGAGAATAATGCCGTCAGTTACAAATTTGTCCAGAATGTAAAGGCACAGCTTGACAAGTCCGGAAGCCGGATTCTGGGTGTGGTTCTGAATAAGGTAGATATGAGCACAAAGAGCTATGGCCATTACGGCAAGTACTACGGAAAGTATTACGGCAAGTACTATGGTCAGTATGGGAACGAAAGCGGATATACGAAGACAACAGATCTGGGTAAGCAGGAAGTGGAAGAAAACGGAGCAGAGAATGGATCCGATCTGGAAGAGATTAATCTGTAAAAGAGATGCACGAACAGCATATGCTGTCGGGAAAATTGCAGCCGGAATAAATGCAGGCAGAGGAATAAGAGTATGAAAGACAGTGGAAAATGGGCAGTCGTTTTTACCGTTTTAAATATCATTTTGATTGCGGCATGTGTGGTGCTGTTACTGGGGAGAGACCGGAAAGCACCGGCAATCTCCTTTTCGGAGAATGATCTGATTTACTATAACGGAATTGACAATGAAAAATTACTCCAGGGTGTCACGGCTATGGATGCCAAAGACGGTGATGTATCAGACCGCATTGTGGTAGAGAAGATTGTACAGAATAAAAATGAAAATCGCGCGGTTGTTTATTATGCGGTAACAGATCTTGATGGAAATGCGGCAAAAGCATCCAGAGTGTTTGAAGCGGTAAAGGAATCAACCGGAAACGCCATGAAGAATATCGGAATGGCGGGTTTTGACGGTGATATGGATGAGGCGCTTTCAAATGAGGCAGAAGGAATGGCGCCTGCGATTACCGGAAATGGAGAAGTGCAGGAAGATTCTGTAGATATGCTGGATGAAGAGGGATAAGATGCACATGCAGAGAGTTTTTCCGTCGATGAGTCCTTCTCCGTCGGTATCACCGACACCGGATGCGGAGGAACAGCGCCGGAAGGAGCAGGAGGAAGCAGACCGGCAGGCTGAGGAAGAGCAAAGACAACAGGAGGAGGCCAGACGTAAGGCTGAGGAGGAAGCTGCAGCCAAGGCCGGAAATCCGAAAATTATTTTAAAGAATACAACTGTAAATACGACAGCAGGACAGCTTCCGGCATGGATCGATGCCATTGGAAGCTTTCAGGATGATAAAGATGGATATGAAACACTGTTTAAGAATCTGAAGGCGTCTAAGTATGATGTCAATGCAAAGGGAGATCATGCGGTGACACTGACAACGACGGATTCTGATGGAAATGTGTCGGATCCGGTTACAGTGACGGTGCATGTGAAGTGATTTATGGGGTAGACAATGAATGATGGACAATGAGTGGATGATGGAAAATGAGTGAATGACGGTAGATGAGTGAATGACGGACGCTCAACCGAAGAATATCAACGCAGACACGCGGCGTTTCCTACTCGGCTCGTGCGTCGATTAACCGGCAGTCGCGCGAACTCGTCCTCCGGACTCAGACAGTGCGCTTGGTGCCGGTAACTGGCACAAGCCTCCTGACGGAAGCCTTGCGAAATGTCTGCTTGTGATATTCCACTGGTTGAGCTGGGTGTGGAAGAATGGACTTAATGGAAGAGAAAAATGCAAGTTGAAGAATGACAGTTAGTGGATAGCGATTAATGAACAACAGAATGGCTCTTGGATGAAGATTAAAAAGTATAAGAATTCATTTAAGATGAATGGTGGAAATTGTGAGTAACTTATTAACGAACAAAAAGAATAGAAGAGACCGCGTGGCAAACCTGGAGAAGTCACAGATTCTGGATCCGGAAAAAGGTGAAGCGGGATCAGAAACGCAAACACAAGGTGGTTGCGTTAACCGTGCTTGCTTCCATTACGGGGCTTCTGGCAGCTACGTTTGCAGCGTTCCTAATTGTAGGTGCAGTTGGTAAGGCAAATCTGCACAGTAATGTGATTGCGGCGCCGAAGCTTGAAAATGCGCCGGTGGTGGTAGAGCTGCAGCCGACTGAGGAAGAAGCTACTACCTGGAAAGAAGGCTGGGTGAAGTACAACGGACAGATTTATGCATATAACGAGGATATTCTGACATTTCTTGTTATGGGAATTGATAAGAACAGGGATGTTAAGGAGGTAGCGGAAGGAACGAACGGTGGACAGGCAGATGCTCTGTTTTTAGTGGTATTAAACCCACATGATGACAGTTTAAGTGTTATCGGGATCAACCGGAATGCGATGACGGATATTTCTGTTTATGACGATAACGGTGCTTTTGTAAATACGATTAAAGCGCAGATTGCCGTACAGCATGGCTTTGGGAATGGTGTGGAAGAGAGCTGTGAGTATCAGGTGAATGCTGTACAGCATCTGTTCTATGAAATGCCGGTTCATGGGTATGCAGCCATTAATATGAGTGCGATCGGACCGCTTACGGATATGGTAGGTGGTGTGGATGTAGTGGCACTGGAGGATGTTAAGAGTGGAAACAACACCGTAATTAAGGAAGGCGAGGAGGTTCATCTGGAAGGTGATCTTGCTTTTGCCTATATTCATAATCGCGATACAAAGCAGTTCGGATCGGCAGATAAGCGTCTGGAGAGACAGAAGCAGTTTATCACGACTTATTTGCAGAAGGTAAAGCAGAAGACAAAGGAAGACATTGGATTTCCGATTTCCGTATATCAGGCGATCGCTCCGCAGACCGTTACCAATCTGACGGTGGATGAGATGACCTATCTGGTATCGATAGCAAAGGATTACAGCTTCGATGAAAATTATCTCTATACCTTGAAGGGAGAAACAAAGCAGGGTGATGTATTCGAGGAGTTTTATGTGGACGAGACAGATTTATTTGAGTTGATTCTAAAGGTTTTCTATGAGCCGGTGAAACAGTGATTGGAGCAATATCTCCTAAGATAGATACAAGGACAGCGAAAGTAATCAAAAAAAGCAAGAGGATAGAAAAAAATCGTCATGCGATGTGTAAAGGATAAAGGAATAACGAAACAGATAATGAAAAAGAAATGGATAAAAGTGGTCAGTGGATGCTTAAGCATGCTGCTGGTCATGGGAATATTAACCGGATGTGGTTCTTCCAATACAGACAACGGAGAGAATACAGCAGGAACGGAAGAACAGACATCGGCGGGGGCATCAGAGAGTACACCGGAGGCGGAAGAAAATCGTACCGGACTTCAGTTTGAAACGGCAAAGGACGGACGAATTGACTTCACGGTTTTGCAGGAAGAGAATCCTGAGATCTGGGGATGGCTTTATATTCCGGGAACAGATATTGACCGGCCGCTTTTACAGAGCGCCACATCGGATGCTTACTATCAGGATCATACGGCAGACGGACAGGAGGGTGAGACGGGGGCTCTTTATATCGAGATTCCGAATCAGATAAACTTATGTGATTTTAATACCGTGATTCATGGAAAGGATCAGAAGGAAGGAGATCTTTTTTATGAATTACATAAGTTTGAGGAGCCGGATTTCTTCAATGAACATGAGGCACTCTATATTTATACACCGGACAATGTGTATACCTACAGCATTTATGCTGCTTACTATGATGAGGGCAGTGATATTCTGCGAAGATACGATTATACCACCTATCAGGGGTGCAATACATATCTTGCGGATTACTATGACCGCAGGGATATGACTATGAATAAGAGGGATGGCTGGGAAGATCTTACAGCCGGACATTTCCTTCTGACACTCGATGGAACAACAACAGGAGACCGACAGTTCGTTGTGATGGCAGGACTTGTAAATGCAGGCGTGGCAAACATGGACCGTATGATATTCGATGGAACCGACTTCGTATATGATTTTGAGGACGAAGAGTAATGTACTGATATCTGCATCGAAAGATGTTGATATAAACCACACTTAATTTTGCAAGAAGGGAGGAATTGGTCCAATGAAGAAACTTATTGCATTAATTTCTGCAGCAGCAGTTCTCGTAATACCTATGGCAGTATGTGCAGCTCCTTCACCGTCAGCCGGTGCAGTAGTAGGAGCATCTACACAGGCAACTGCTGTTGAAACAGTAGCAGCTGAAGTCAGCATGTCTGTTGGCGAATACACGAACAATGCGATTGTATCTACTCCCGGACTCTCATCTACAGACACTTTGCCGGTAGGACAGGGCGGAAAGATCATCGTTAATGGTGTAGCAACCAATATGACTGTTATCTTAAGAAAGGTTGACGCTGCAACCGTTAAGTCTGCTAAGGCAGCAACAACAGGAAAGATCCTTAACCTCGTTAATGCGAAGCTTCCTGTAGCAAAAAGGAAATACTGTAACCGTTAACTTTTATGTAAAAGGCTTAGCCGGCACAGAGAATGTTACAGCGTTCCAGCTTGTTAATGGTGAATGGGTTCCGGTTACCGTTAAGGAAATCAGACTCGACCATATCGTACTCGACCTGACACAGTCCGGTCCTGTAATGTTCGTTCAGAACTAATAATCTGAATAAAAATTAGAAACTAGTTTTTTTATTTAAAGTGTGGGGATTTGTCTGCGCCGGTCCCCACCGGCGCAGATGTAAAAAAATGAAGTGAAACAGTTAGTGAGAAATCTTCTGAGTAGTATACGCTTCCTGAAGTTTTTGAACGATCATAGAAGATAAGCTTACGCCGGGGCTAACACCGCGGCAATGGCGAAGCTATGTCAAAAGAATCGGGAGTGAACCTATCATGTGGTATGCAATACAGACAGTGAACGGGCAGGAGCAGCAGGTATGTACCTGGATCAACCAGAGGATGGATCAGACATTGTATGAACGCTGCTTTGTACCGTTGTATGAAGACGTCTGGCGCAAGGAGGGCGTCGGACATATCAGTATCAAAAAAACCTTCGCCGGTTATGTGTTTATTAAAACAGCCCGGCCGGATGAAGTATATGAAGAGCTTCGGAAAATTCCAAAGCTTGCGATTATGCTTTCTGATCAGCCGGATCAGAACAATCAAAAAGAAAAGACCTTTATACCGGTAAGTGCGGAAGAAGAGCGGTTTTTAAGAAGCATTTATATGGATGGAATTATGCGGGTCAGTTACATTGAAAAAAATTCAGATGGAAAGGTTACCAGTATTATAGGCCCCTTAGAGAAGTATCGGGACTATATTGTGAAACTGGATCTTTCCCACAGGAGAGCCGTTGCAGAGATTCCGCTTTTCGGACAGGCACGAAGAATGAAATTCGGTCTGTGGTGTGAAAGGGATGAGAAGATTCCCTGGATTGAGGAGGAAAAACGGCTCCGAAAGAATCATATAGAAGAGTGTCATGTAAAAGGAAGCAGTATCACATCCGCAATGGGCTTACAGCCGGGCGATTATGTGATTAACACCAGAGGCATCTGCGGGGATCAGACATTAAAAGTAACCGGTGTTGATGAACGAAAAAGAACCGTTAATGTGGAAATGGAACTGTTCGGAGAATTGCTCTCGGTACAGATGAGCGTTGATGATGTGGAGAAGACGGAAGAAAAAATGACGGACGAGGGGAGTACGATTTCATGAAAAAAACGGTGTCATTATTTGTACCGGGAAGACTATGTTTGTTCGGAGAACATAGTGATTGGGCTGGTTCCTATATGACACAAAAACGCCGATCTGGTAGAAGGTCAGGCTATCGTGACAGGAATCAATCTTGGAATATATGCCAATGCAGAAAGAAGTGAAGATTTTTGAAGTGACTTCATTTGATGCAGATGGTAATGAGTTATCCTTTATGTGTCAAATGCATACAAAGGAGCTTAAGAAGCATGCAGAGGAGCCGATGCTGTTTTCCTATTGCTGCGGAGTAGCTGCCTATATGCGGGAGAATTATCATGTAGGTGGAGTGAAGATTACGGTAACAAAGGTGAATCTTCCAATGAAAAAGGGACTTTCGTCAAGTGCAGCAATTTGTTGTCTGGTGGCAAAAGCCTTTAATGAACTGTATGGATTACATATCAGCACAAGAGGCATTATGCAGGTTGCCTACCGGGGAGAACTGCTCACCGGATCAAGATGTGGAAGGCTGGATCAAGCGTGTGCTTATGGAGAAACGCCGGTACTTATGCACTTTAATCAGAGCGAAATTGACGTTGAGAAGCTTCGGGTCGGAACCACATTTTACTGGGTGATTGCAGATCTCTGTGCAGGCAAAGATACAAAGAAGATATTGGCATACCTGAATAAAGCCTATCCTTTTGCGACAGATGAAACAGGCATACGTGAACAGGAAGCACTTGGCAGGGATAATCATGAAATCATAGAAAAAAAGCAAGAAAAGCAATTGAAGAAGGAAATCCGGAAGAACTCGGCTGTATTATGACAGAGGCCCAGAAGCTTTTTTTGATGAGAAAAATTGCACCGGCCTGTATCGATGAACTTGCATCTCCGGTATTGCATTCTGTACTGAATGATTCGTATATTCAGAAGTGGATTTATGGAGCAAAGGGTGTTGGATCACAGGGCGATGGAACCGTACAGCTTCTGGCAAAGAATAAGGAATCCCAACAAAAGATTATAGATTATCTGAATAATGAGCGTCATAAGGAGGCATTTGGATTTCAGTTGAATGCCGAAGGAAAAAAATTAAGAAAGCAATTATTCCAATTGCAGGAGCAGGAACCAGAATGTTTACCCAGACCTTTTTTTCACCAAGAAAGCACTTCTTCCGATCATGGATGAAAGCGGGGTCGTTAAGCCGGCATTGATGTATATGCTGGAGGAACTGGTGGATGCTGAAATTGAGGATATTTACCTGATTATAGGTGCGGGTGAGGAAGAAGAATATAAGAGATTATTCGACTTTGATGAAGATAAGCGGTATAGAGATTCACTTCCTGAGTCTGTAAGAAATTATTATGACAGGATCGAAGAGATTGGTCAGAAGGTGCATCTGATTGTCCAGAAAGAGAAAAAGGGATTTGGACATGCTGTGTATCAGGCGTATAAGTATCTGAAAAAAGAACCGGTTGTTATGATGCTAGGGGATTTTATTTACAAATCCTATCTTGAACTGAGTTGTACACGGCAGACAATTAACGCCTATAACAAGTCAGGTGGAAAAAGCGGTTGTTTCCATAAAAAGAGTTCCCTTTGAAGACAGTAAAAAAATTATGGAATTATTCATGGAAAATTCAAAAACGGAAAGGCCATATCTTATGGATGTTGACCGTATGGTTGAAAAGCCGGATCCGGAATCAGCCAGGGAAGAGCTGGCCGTGGATGGAGAGTGTTTTTGCAACCTTTGGACAATATGTGTTGACCGATGAAATTTTTCAATATCTCGGGCAGGAGATCGCAAAGCAGGAGCAGGCACCGGAAAGTGGAGAGGTAGATGTTACGAAAGCCTTGATGAACTTAGCTCAAAAGGGTGAGTTGATCGGTGTAGATGTAGACGGAGAAAGCTATGATGTAGGATTACCGGAAATGTATTACAGAACGTTTGTGGAATACAGAGGATTATGCTAGAGGAGAGTGAAATTTGTGGATATGAATGCTAAGGCTCATAATATGGATTATGAATCTTTAGTTAAAAAGCAGAGTATTACATATAAAGTCGGAAAGCGATTCTTCGACATTGTTTTGTGTTTGGTGGCAATGTTCCTGTTAATAATTGTTACCATTCCAATATCAATTGCTACGTGGTTGGAAGATGGATTCCCTGTATTTTTCACACAGGAAAGAACAGGATGGAATGGTAAAAGTATTTAAAATGTATAAGTTTCGGAGTATGTGCCGGAATGCACAGCAAATGCATTTCCAGATGTTAGAACAAAATGAACTGGATGGTCCTGCATTCAAGATGAAGGAGGATCCCAGAATCACAAAGGTTGGAAAGTTTCTGCGAAAGACAAGCTTGGATGAACTGCCCCAGATCATTAATATCTTAAAGGGAGAAATGAGTATTGTTGGTCCGAGACCACTGCCAACATATGAAGCGGAAAAATGTAATTCCTATCAGAATCAAAGAACTTTGGTGAAACCTGGATTAACCTGTTACTGGCAGTGCATGGGAAGGGATGATATCCCATTTGATGAGTGGGTTGAGCTGGATCTTAAGTACATAAGGGAAGCGAGCTTCTGGACAGATCTTAAAATTGTTTTTATGACATTTGGAGCTGTGGTGAGAAAAGAAGGGGCGTACTAAGGGGAATATTGTATCAGAAAAGAAAGATTGTAATCAGAAGGGTCTAAAGCTATGAATGTGATGTATGCAACAGATGAAAATTATGTGGAAATCATGGCTGTTTCAATTAAGTCAATGGTGCTGACTAATAAATGGGAAAAAATACATTTTTATCTGGTAGAGGATGGAATTTCTAAGGAGAGCAGACAAGCTTTGGAAGCGATGATATCAGAATCTGGAAATGAAGTAGCGTTTATTCCAAAACCAGACATACGGGGCATGCTTGGTGTGGAATTAAAAACACTACGATGGAGCGACAGCGCATATTCCCGGTTGTTTTTAAAAGAGTTGTTTGGAACAGACAATGAGATTGAAAAGTTGTTGTATATGGATTGCGACACTTTGATAGTAGATTCTTTGAAAGAGTTGTGGAATACAGACATATCAGATTATTTAGGTGCTGCGTGTCTCGAATGTATGAGCAATATGCATAAGAGAATTATAGGAGCAAAAACCAAAGGATAATTATATTAATACCGGAATGTTGCTACTTAACGTGAAGCGTTGGATTGATGAAAATATTCAAGATGTGGAAGCAGATTTCATAAGAAAAACCATGGCAAGACAGAAGATGTGGATCAAGGGGTTATCAACGGTACGGTAAGTAACCGATTTAAGTTGGTTAGTCCAAGATACAATCTTACAGCATTGGCATATGACTTCACTTATGAAGAAATGCAGATATACCGAAAGCCATCCTTTGGATATTCCAAGGCAGAGTGGATGAAGGCAGATGTTCATCCGGCAGTAGTACATTTTTACAACAAGTTTTCTTTTCTGTCAGACCATGGTATGAAGGAAGCAAACATCCATATGCAAAGCGGTGGAAAGAGATACATAATCTGACACCATGGAAGAATGAACCGTTTAGAGAATTAAAAAAACAGAGCAGAACGTGATAAAAAGGAAGAACTATACAGAAACATGCCCAGGGGACTGGCAGTACGGCTGGCAGGGATTTTTTTGCATGCTTATGTAAAAGCCGATGGTATATAAAATAAAAATGATCATGGGTAATAGGATTTGTGATAAATGAATAAAAACAGAAAAAGTAAAAAAATAATTGCTATTGTAGCTTTATATAAAACCGAGCACAGATGATTTGGAGAATATTACAAATTACATAAATTCTTGCGATATGTGTATTTTGATGGATGATTCGGATACATCATCAGAGCAGATTGCAATGAATTACTTTGATGAAAAATATAGAGATAAACTCATGTATATTTGGAATGGAACCAATATAGGTCTATGTGCATCAGTGAATCGGGGAATGGAGATTGCTGAGAAGAACGGTGCAGATTGGATATTACTTATGAATCCCGATAGTATCATGAGAGATTCTGATATAGAAGAGTTTCGTAATTTTATTCAGGAGCATTCCGGGTTGCGCATAGCGGCCATAGCACCACAGTATGACTATGACAGACATCCAAGAAAACGATATACCGGATATAGAAAAATTCGCTGGACGAATATGTCAGGTATGTGTATTAATGTAGCAGCACTAAAGATTATTGGTCAGTTCGAAGAACGCTTGTTTATTGACGGACTTGATATGGAATGGGGAATACGAGCTTATAGGCAAGGCTATGAAATGATAGAAATTGGATCTGCAATTATGGAACATCATCCGGCAGAAACAAAAAAATTTATAGTATATGTGGTAGAAAAAAATTTTTCATGTATGGTTGGGCATCACCAATAAGGTATTATTACCAGTTTCGCTCAAATCACTATATGATTAAGAAATATAGAAGTTTTGATGCATTGAAATGTCAGATAATTAAGCTGTCTAAGGTTTTGCTTCTATTTGATAATAAAAGGGAATATTTGAAAAATGTATAAAAAGGCGATATCTGACTGCAGATGTGGAAAGTGGTGTAAATACAAAGATGAAGACTAATAAAAGTTCGAATGAAAGGTTGTCTTATTTTCAGGTATAACCTTTTAAATTACAAATTTGCGTACGCTGTAAGGATTTGCAGGACGGAAGGGATGTTTATGAAGATTTTGGTAACAGGTGCCAATGGTTATCTTGGAACCGGAGTAGTGAAACAGTTATGTTATTATGGGATGGAAGTTGTAGCAGCTTGCCATAACAGAACAGATCATGTGGACCAGAGAGCGATAATAAAGCAAGGAGATATCTTTGAAATTGAAGATCCATATAAGAAATTTGAAAAATCCAGACGTTCTTTTTACATATGGCTTGGAGAAATGGGTTTGTGCATAATGATCCTTCACATATAGAAGATTTTCCTAAACACTTTGATTTTATTAAGAAGATGATTGATAGCGGTGTAAAGCAGGTGGCAGTCATTGGTTCGATGCATGAAGTTGGATTCTTTGAAGGAAGCATAAAAGCAGATACACCTACACATCCAGAAAGTTTATATGGAATATCAAAGGATGCATTAAGGAATGCAACAAAGCTTCTTTGTAAAAATGCAGGAATCAAATTCCAGTGGCTGAGAGGTTATTACATTGTTGGAAATAGTGAATATGGCTGTTCGATTTTTTCTAAAATTACTGCAGCTGAGAAGGAAGGGAAGGAGTCATTTCCGTTTACAACGGGTATAAATCAGTGGGATTTCATTGATTATGAGGATTTTGCAAAACAGGTTGCTGCAATAGTTGAGCAGGATGAAGTGAATGGAATTATTAACATCTGCCATGGTAGGCCAGAAAAACTTGCAGATAGAGTGGAACGATTTATTAAGGATAATGGCTATAAAATCAAACTTGATTATGGAAAGTTTCCAGATAGACCATATGACAGCAAGGCGGTATGGGGGAGACGATACAATAATTAGAAAAAGTAATGGAAGATAAGTATCGGAATAAGAAATAATAGAGAAATATTGTAAGTTTTTTTAGTTGTATGGAAAGCTATCATGATAAAGCCGAGTGTGGGGTGAATTGTTGAGAATATTTTTCAGGATGATAATGAGGATAGATTAATGTGTGACGAGGAATATTACGAAAATCTTATATACTTGAATTCGGAAAGAATAAAAGTTAGGTACTGGTAGTGAAAGATTTATTGGATCTAAAGTGTTAAAAATACTTATCTTTGTTAAAAACACCTACGACTAATAAGAATATTTAAAGAATTAAATCATGATACATATGCTTTTTAAAAAGGATGTCAGTGATAACCATATAATAGATTTTTTTCACAGAATGCTTTAAGCGTATTTTCACAGAAGGTTATTGTATATACAAGTATTTTTTTGGCTCATATGATAAAAATACTTGAACCTTTATGTATTGATAAAAATTGTGAATATTATATATTTACGGATCAGGAGATTCCAGAAAATTCAATTTGGAAAAAAGATAATTCGATAATTCCAGAGTATTGTGATACTCCAGCCATAGATATGTAAAGATGTTTCCATACAAATTTTTTTAATTGTGAATATTCAATCTATATTGATGGAAATCTTCAATTGGTTGGACATCCATCGCAGTTAGTGCAGAAGAATCTCAATGAATGTAAGACAGGTATAGGCATGCATTTGTCACCACGAGAAAATTGTATATACGAAGAAGCAGAAAATGTGTGTCATGTTGGTAAAATAACAAAGGGTGAAAAAAGGGAAGTTCGGAAATTGTATAAAGAAGCAAATATGCCACGCCATTTTGGCATGTGTGAATGTAATGTTATTGTACGAAATCATGAAAATGAAAATATGAAGCAAATTATGGAAAAGTGGTGGAAGTATTATTTGGAAGGTGTCAAACGAGATCAGCTATATTTTACATACACAGTATACATTAGTGGTTTTAAGTTTACGGATATCAATACTTTTGGTGCATCTGTAAATGATAATGTTCATTTTTTTAAGAACAGAACATACAAAGAGGTAGATGAAAAAAAGAAAAAAATGCAACAGAAGAAATTTCATATCATCATATTTGATTTCAATAACATATTGATTTGTATTTTTTATATATGTATATTACTCCTGCATATTTTATTTATGGAGATTTTTTTACGACCCTATATCCAATAATTCGATATGGGCGATGCGTGTTATCAATATACTTTATTTTTACAATGCATTTATAAAAAGAAAATATAAGATTGAACTATTACATCTTATGATTCTTCTGTTTTTGTTTGACACTTTTTGTTTTCATCGTTGCTGGGAGATTTAAATCTAGTTTCATGGATAAATAGTACATTACAAATTATTGGATGTTTTGCATTTGCAGATTATTATAAGAATAGATTGAATAGTGTTATAAAAAAATAGGGTTTTTGGTATTTTTTTATCTAGTACTTGTGGTTAACAATATTTTTGATGCTATTACATCCACGGTATTTATTTATTGTTCATAATGAGTTGGGGGAATCAGCTTTATCATTTTTGCTTCTTCGAAAAAAACGCATTTTTCGATGTTTTGTTTTCCATTATTACTTTTTTTCACATTTAGCATATGAAAAGAGAATAATTGGTAAGAC
The DNA here is from genome assembly GCA_021628825.1 of Lachnospiraceae bacterium. Lineage (GTDB taxonomy): Bacteria > Bacillota > Clostridia > Lachnospirales > Lachnospiraceae > Suilimivivens. The sequence goes on from JAJXRY010000001.1 coordinate 248,828, forward strand.
CCAGCTAGTAGTTTCAATTGTGCAAGCAGCATTTGGACCTATTAGGGCACTTTCTGCTACGTCATCTGTATCGATTTTATTATTTGAAGGCATCATGATACTTAAAAAAGAGATATCATACGATCAAAAAGTTATGGATATCTGTATTAATTATAGTGTGTGCTATGCAGCTTATATTTACATATATATTTAGAACAGAATTTGTGCAGCATATTGTAATTGATTATCTTCATAAAGATGCAACTTTTATCTGGACGTGCAATGATATGGGACAGTGCACATGAGCTGATAGGAAAACATCCTATATTGGGTATGGGGAATGGAAAAAATGGATCATATTACTATTGCGTAGTTGGAGATTATGAGCAAGGAAGTATTATGTGGGCACATAATACCAGCTTGGATTTGCTTACCCAAGGAGGGCTACTTCTTTTGGCTTCATTTTATTGTATTGTGATTCTCTCAATTAAAAAAAGCTATTCAATACAATAAAATATATTGAACAGGAAAATATGATTTTTATAACGATGTTATTTGTTTACTGCGTAATGGGGTACACTGAACGCTTCGATTTTTCGCATAGATCTGTATTTAATTTTTAGTTTATCTTTTTTTCATTTGCAAACGCTGCAAACTATAAGGTTATGAATGCAATATAAGGAGTATTATTTCAATGATAAAATTATTGATAAAAGGATTTATAGATTTTTATGAAAAAAATCAGCAAGAAATATCTAGAATTAATCTAAATGATTGAAAAAGTTATCTTTGGTAAAAATTTACGGATTCAAAAATGGCAGTTGTATTTTTATTGATAGAGGTAGTGTTATAGTAGAAAAATTCAAAGCTTTTTGTGTACAGTTATTGGTCATCCTCAAATACACATAGGTAGAAATTTTTCATTCAACAAGGAATTTGACGATTCAATGTGCAAAAAGTGATTATAGGTAATGAAGTTTTTATGTGCATCTGATATTTTTTTATAATTGATTATAATCATGGATTGAATCCTAAGAGTAAAAAAATTATTTAGAGAATGATTTGGAAATCTCAGAAGGCGTAAATATAGAAGATGGTGTATGGATAGGAAATAATGTCATTATACTAGGAGGCGTGACAATTGGTAAAAAGGCAATAATTGGGGCGGGATCTGGTGTTACACATAATGTTCCACCTTATACAATTGTAGCAGGGAATCCAGCACACATTATCAAAGTTTATAACCATAAATTAGGAATGTGGACAAGAACAAATGATTAAATTGCTTAATAGAACTAGAATGATGTCAGAAAGCAAAAAATCCGGCATTGTATATATGTTATCATCACTTGCTTCTAAAGGATTGATTTTTCTGACTGTACCGATATTTACAAGAATTATGCCATCTTCAGAAATTGGGAAGATAAATTTGTATAATTCATGGTTTTTCGTTGGTGTGTATTTTTTTCTACATTATCATTAACGTCAGGGGGATATCAGTTAGCACTTAAAGAATTTGAGAATGATAAAGATAAATATGAATCTTCGGTATATTCGTTAGTAATTTTTAATGACATCAGTCGTTGCATTATTGTATATATTAAATCCGACGCTTTGGGAGAATCTGTTTGGTTTATCCAGAAAATTTATGGTTATGCTTGTTATTGGCCTTTTTTTAACACCGGCGCAAGACTTTTTGGATGACAAGGCAACGTTATGATTATAGATATAAAATGTCAAGTTGTGTTACTTTGCTTTCCACATTTGGAGCGGTAGCTTTGTCTGTCTATGAAGTTCTCAATTGTAAAACGGATGAATCTGCATGGTTTCGCTTACTGGCTAATAATTTGGTTATGTATGGTGTTGCTCTTTTGCTTGGCATTCATATACTGAAGAAGGGAAAAATGTTTCTATAAAAAAACAGTATTGGACATTTTTCATTGTCACTAAGTCTTCCGCTGGTTGGGCATGCAATTGCAAAGCAGATATTAGATGTATCAGATAGAATAATGATCAATCGATTTGTTGGAAGTAGTGCTGTCGGAATCTATAGCACTTTATACTCAGTTAGTTCTCTATCATTAATCGTATGGAATGCCATGAATGGAGCCTACATACCATATTTGTACAAAAAAATATTAATAATTGCAATGAGTGTAATAACATAAGAAAGACTTCATCAACCCTTTTTATCAATATATATATTCATGGCCTTTATTATGATTCTTTTGGCACCAGAGATTGTAAGAATTATGGCTACTCAAGAATATTATGAGGCAGTATACATTATGCCGCCTATAGCGATGGGTGTTGTTCTGACAGCGGTATCAAATATGTATTCTAATATACTTATTTTTTTAAAGAAAACGAAGGTGATAATGCTTGCTTCTGGAGCTGCTTCGGCAGTTAATGTGGTTCTAAATTTCGTTTTTATTCCCAAATTTGGATATCAAGCAGCTGCATATACTACGTTAGTTGCTTATATTGTTATGGCGATAATTGAGTCGGGTGTTGCAACAATATACTATAAAAAAAGAATAAAAATTTAAAAAAATGATTTATGATAATAAACTGATACTTTCATTGTGTATAGGAACAACATTGTTGGCATTTATAGCAGTTGGATTATATAAAAATCAAATTCTAAGATACATCGTTTGTTTAGGTTGTTTTTGTGATAGGTATATGGTATAAGAGAAAATTGAGGACAATTAATAGACATCTCAATGAGGAGAATATAGATGGATGATTTAGATTATAATTATGTTTTCTTAGGATCTACGGACGAATACTATATGCTGTCATATGAGGACTTGAATAAATCAGATTGTTGTAAGTATGTGAGTGAGCCATTTGAAGGAAAGTCGATATTGAATAGGATATTACGGGGACTTCATAAGATACATATGTCTCAAAAAATCAATTCAATTATCCAGTTGCCTTTCAAAAAGAATATGGAATCCTTTTCTGGTTGAGGACTATTTCAAAAAAATGGAAAGAAATATTGTTTTGTGTTTTTTTCGGCGGGACCATTTACGAATCACATACCATATGGGTTTGTTAATGTTCTTAAGAGACGTTTTCCTGACTCAAAATACGTTGTATTTTACCAAGATCTTATCGAGCATAAACGTTTGGTATCAATAAATGATTTCAAAAAGTTCTGCGATGAGTTATATAGTTTTGATTATAAGGATTCGGAAAAAAATATGAGATTAATTACGACCCATTGGTATATTCTAGGCTAAACTTGAGTGATTTTAATAAGCTGATATCTGACATATATTTTTTTGTGGAGCAATAAAAAAACAGATGGCATGATATCTACAGAGCATATTCTTATTTTTCAAAAAAAGGATGTGTATGCGATTTTTATAATTGTGACTAGAGATAAGAGTATTATTAAGAAATATAAGAATCTTCCTGGGTTGACTTTTTGTAGATAAATTTTTCTTATCGACACAATTTATTACATGCATCACAAACTAAGAATATTTTTGGAATTGATGCAAAAGAACGGAACTGGATATACGATTAGAGCGTGTGAGGCTGTAGCGTTGAGGAAACGTTTAATTTCCAATAATAAGTATCTTGAAAGGGCATCTTTTTATAGTTCAGATCAGTTTATTGGGTTTAATACTATTGAAAGCGTTAATATTCAAGAAATACTAGAACCGTATCATTTGAATTCAGAAGAAGAATACGTGGCTGAAATGAGGAAGCTTTTCGCCATTGTCTTTTGTACAAAGAATAGATTATGACTTGAGTAGATAATATTTTTTTCAATGATAAAAAAATCAGATACCAGTTTCTTTATGGTATTTTTCTGATAAGTGTTGATGCTCTCTTAAAATAAATAAGCAGGAGGTGATGTTGAATGAATAACAAAAAAATTACACGATCCCTGATAAAATATTTATTGGATCCTTCATATCGATTCTTGATAAATGCAAGGTTCGGAAAATATAATGCCATGCCAGACAAGGAATATTTGGAGCGTACATTTAAATGTTGTATGAAAAAAAGCCGCTTAATCTTGATAATCCGCAGACATTCAATGAAAAAGCTCCAATGGCTGAAATTGAACGATCGTAAGTCGGAGTATACCATTATGGTTGATAAATACTTAGTTCGCAATTACATAAAAAGGAAAAGTTGGGAGAGGAATATCTGATTCCATTGATTGGCGTATGGGACAATCCGGATGAAATTGACTTTGAAGTTCTGCCAAATCAATTTGTTCTGAAATGCAATCATAATTCGGGATTGGGGATGTACATTTGTAAGGATAAAAGCAAGCTCACTCCAAAAGATATTAAGAAAATTCGGAAGAATTTGGCGAAAGGCTTGGCTCAGGATTATTATCTCATTTGGCGTGAATGGCCTTATAAGGATGTGCCCAGAAAGATTATTTGTGAGAAATACATGGAGGATACAGGCATAGCGGAACTTCGGGATTATAAGTTCTTCTGCTGTAATGGTGTTGTCAAGTGTTACAAATGTGATTTTGATCGATTTATAGATCACAAAGCCAATTACTTTACAATAGATGGTGAACCGATGAAGATCGGTGAAGAAGTCTGTCCACCTGATTTTAATAAGAAATTGCAAATACCCACTAATCTTGAAAAGATGGAGGAACTCGCAACGAAGTTGTCTGAGACACATCCTTTTCTTCGAACAGATTTTTATGATGTGGGCGGAAAAAGTATATTTCGGCGAATTGACATTCTATCCTGACAGTGGGTTTGGAAGGTTTATCTATGATGGAAATGACGAACTACTCGGTTCATGGATAAAACTCCCTGAAATTTAGGATATGCTGTTTGTTTTTATAAGAATATGCTGTGTGTATTGAATACCCAATAGGTTTTAGCCGCAAAAATGGAGAGATGAAATGTCGCTGTGTTTCTGATTTCATCATTTCTTTTCGGGAGCTTGGTGATAGCGTTATAGTACAGAGAAGATGGATTTGAGAATATAGTTATTGAGGTGACGTATATGGTACGAATAATAATTGGAGCTGACTTGGTGCCAACGGAATGCAATATAAAAGACTTTGAAAAGGCTACATCAGTTAAACTAATCGGAGAGGAATTGGTGGGGATTCTTAACGAATCAGATTTTAGATGTTTTAATCTAGAAGCTCCGTTGATAAATGGAAATGAAGTTAGTATAAGCAAATGGGGTCCCTGCTTAGGCGCACCCGCAAGTTCGGCTTTGGGTATAAAATCTGTATATGTAGGTTGCGTGAGACGTGTAAAAAATCAAATATTGGATTACTGCATCAAAGGGGTGCAAGCTACGTTAACTGCATTAGAGAAAGTAGGCATTCAGTATAGCGGAATTGGAGATAATTTAAATGAAGCAAGAAAGTTATTTTTATACTATCTTAAAAGGAAAAAAAGATAGGAATATATTGTTGCGCAGAACATGAGTTTAGTATAGCAACTGAAAATAGAGCTGGCGTTAATCCATTTGATCCTTTGAATAGTTTTTGATGATGTTGAGATGGCAAAAAAACAAGACAATGTCGATTTTGTAATTGTATTGTACCATGGAGGAAAAGAACATTATAGATATCCTTCTCCGCAATTGCAAAAAGTGTGTCATAAATTTATTGATAAGGGTGCTGACTTAATAGTGTGCCAGCATAGTCATTGTATTGGCTGTAAAGAAGAGTATAAAAATGGCACCATAATTTATGGTCAAGGTAATTTCATATTTAATTATGGTGAAAAAAAGATGATTGCTGGGAAACGGCTATTTTATTAGATTTAAATATAAAGGATGACACATATTCAATTGATTATATCCCTATAGTTAGGAATAACAATGGTGTATGTATAGCGAAGAATAAAGAAGCGGATGACATAATCAAATCTTTTTACATAAGATCAAAAGAAATCATGGATCCTAAGTTTGTTTATAACCATTATTTGGAGTATGCCGAAAAACAAGAAAGTATTTACTTAGGATCATTTTTAGGACATAAAACATTGTTATTTAGAGGACTAAATAGAATTACTGCTGGAAATTTGATTAGAAAGAAAAATAAAAAAATTATACCGCAAGAAAGAAATTCTATGTCTGAGAAATTTTTATTGAATGTGAGGCCCATAGGGAATTAATTCTTACGTTACTTAAAAAGATGGGTAGAGTGTGTAGATCAAAAAGTTATATGCAAATTATCACCTATATTTATTCCAGCTATTGATACGTTCAATGCCTTGTAAACGGATAGTAACGTAGGAGTTAATGATGAGTGGATTCGAATTTGTACGAAAGATATAGGAAACTGGAAGAGTTATAATAATGATAAGGTGATCGGATCAGGCGTTCAAAGTAACGAAGATGCATTTGTAATGGAGAAGAGAAAAAAATGGGAAAAAAACTATTGCAGTAGCAGGAACGGGTTATGTAGGATTATCGTTGGCTGTGCTTCTTTCACAGCACAACAAGGTGATTGCCGTGGATGTGATTCCGGAGAAGGTTGAGAAGCTGAATGCGAGGATCAGTCCCATACAGGATGAATATATTGAGAAATATTTATCGGAGAAAGGGTTGGATCTGGAAGCTACAACGGATGGGGCGTCCGCATATAAAAAGGCAGAATATGTAATTATAGCAACGCCGACCAATTACGATACGAAAAAAAATTTCTTTGATACTTCAGCTGTGGAGGCTGTGATTCAATTGGTACTTGACTCTAATCCCGATGCAATGATGGTAATTAAATCCACGATACCGGTTGGCTTTTACGGAGTATGCCCGTCAAAAAGTATAAAACGAAGAACATTCTTTTCAGTCCGGAATTTTTTTACGGGAATCAAAGGCATTATACGATAATCTATACCCTTCCAGAATTATCGTTGGGTGTGATGAGGAAACGAGAGCGAAGGCAGAGGTTTTTTTGCTTCTCTTTTTGCAGGAAGGGGCCTTAAAAGAGAATATTGATACGCTTTTTATGGGATTGACAGAGTCAGAAGCGGTAAAACTGTTTGCCAATACCTATCTGGCACTTCGTGTTGCTTATTTCAATGAGTTGGATACGTACGCTGAGAGTAAGGGTCTTGATACCAGATCAATTATTGAGGGTGTGTGTCTGGATCCAAGAATCGGAACACACTATAATAATCCTTCTTTTGGATATGGAGGATATTGTCTGCCGAAGGACACGAAGCAGCTGTTGGCTAATTATGCAGATGTCCCGGAAAAAGATGATAGAGGCAATAGTAGAGAGCAACCGGACAAGAAAGGATTTTATTGCAGATCGTGTGCTTGAAATTGCAGGCTGCTACGGCAACTCGGAAGATTATAACAGGGAAAAAGGAGCATGAGGTGGTAGTTGGAGTGTACAGACTTACCATGAAAACCAATTCCGATAATTTCCGTCAGAGCAGTATTCAGGGAGTTATGAAGCGTATTAAAGCGAAAGGTGCAACAATTATTGTTTATGAACCAACCTTGGAAGATGGCAGTTCTTTCTTTGGTTCGAAGATTGTGAATGATTTACAGGAATTCAAAGAAAGATCGCAGTGCATTATTGCCAACCGGTATGATCCATGCCTGAATGATGTCAAAGAGAAGGTATACACTAGAGATTTATACAGTCGCGATTGATTTATATGTGGCAACGATGTAGAGCAGCAGATGTAGAGATTACAGGAGGCAGCCATGGTTACTTATGAGAAGCTTACAGAGATAACTAAAGAGTCAACAGAAGTTTTTGTGGAAAAATGCTGCATGCTTATTGCGATACGGTCACTCTTCCAAACGGGAAGACGGCAAGGCGCGAGTATGTCAGACATATAGGAGCAGTAGCCATCGTTCCGATGACGGATGAGGGAAATGTGATCATGGAACGGCAGTTCAGATATCCTGTTGGAGAGATTGTTTTGGAGATTCCGGCAGGCAAGTTGGACGATCTGGAGGAAGACCGTCTGCAGGCAGCAAAGAGGGAACTTCAGGAGGAAACAGGAATATCGGCGAAGGAATGGATAGAGTTAGGGGAGTATCGCCCGGCACCGGCCTATAGCAATGAAGTAATTACCTTGTATCTTGCCCGCAACCTCCAGTATGGCAGCCAGAATCTGGATGACGATGAATTCCTGAACATTGAGCAGATCCCTTTACAGGAGCTTGTGCAGCAGGTAATGGATGGCACACTGACGGATGGAAAAAAACGCAGGTGGCTATTTTTGAAAACAGCTGCAATTGCAAAAAAAGGATATAAAGAGATAAAATGAATTAGAATTATGGAGCCTTTGTGATATAGAATGGTAGAAAATTTTAAAAGTGTGGGCCACTCGGATTGATGCTTAAGTCTGAGTGGCTTTTTTATATGATTTTATGCGACAATTGTCGGGTAAAAAGACAGTAAATATGAAAATGTGACAAAAATCGGGGAAAAGCTGACATTGGGGTGGATAATTAAATAAGGTAAAAAAATATACTTAGGACAGTAGAATAATGGTAAAATGCTCTATAGCATATACTTAAGATCATTGTTTGGGGAGGGAGAAATGTTAAAGAAAATAAAGTTTAAAGGTGGTTTCTTTTCGGAAGAAACAGAATTGGAGTTATTTTTATGCGCAGATCGAATGTCTCTTATCTATGGAAAAAATGGCTCTGGTAAAAGTACGATTTCAAAAGCTATTCGAAAAGCAAAGGGTGAAGATATTGAAGATATAAGTCAGGCAGTGCTATATGATCAAGATAGTAATATGTTTACTGATACAGAGTGTATTCATGTATTTAATGAAGAATATATAAATTCACGAGTGAAGATTCGGGAAGATGGGTTGAATACAATTGTTCTGTTGGGAGAATTGGGGGATCTTGAGGATAAAATCTTGGATTTACAACTGAGATTAGAAGCTGAGAATAAAAGAAAAGATGAATTCAAGGCTATTGCAGATGAGTATAGGGATAGGGATAATATCAAATCACCAAGTAGTTGTAGATATCAGATTAATCTTGGCTTGTCAGGTGATTCCAATTGGGCTGGACGAGAAAAAATAATAAATGATGGCAAGAGAAATGCAAGTGTTACAGATAAAGTAATTGATTCAATTATTGCGTTACATCCAACAGAGACTCTGGAGAAACTGAAAAAGCGTTATGAACAGACTTTCCCCCTGTTGAAGCAGGTGAGAGAAAATGAAGCTGCACAGATTAAGAGTACTACAAAACTTAGCATTTCATATGATGAGGAATACTTATTGCAGCTTCTTGCCCAGAAGGTTGAACGTCCAGTATTATCTGAAAGAGAACAATATCTGTTAAAACTTATTGATGATGGAAAATTAGAGCAGATCAATGAGATGAAGTCAATTTTTATAAAGGAAAAGACGAAGAGATGCCCTTTTTGTTTACAGGATATATCGGATCAAGGAAAGAAGAGTTTAATTGAGAGTATAGAAAAAGTTTTTATCAAAGGAAGTAGATATCCATGAGAATAACCTCAAAAAAATGTATTATCCAAGAGGTAACCGTTGATTTCTCAGGAATGGATGTACTTAATTCTCAAGATTATATCAAGTGCAAAAGATTTGGTAGAAGAAATTAATAAGGAGATTTTTTTAAGATTAGAGAAGTAATACTTAAGAAAAATAAATCATCCCTATACACCAATTCTTGATTTTGAGTGCGATTTGAATGAAAAAGCTTGATAGATATGAGACTATTAGAACTAATCTTCAACAGGAAATTGACACATATAATAATGCGGTTAAAAAGAATTGATACATTGAAGAATAATCTATCTAAAGATAATGCGGCTATCGCACATTATGAAGTCTCTAGGGATATAACACTTTGGCAACAAGCACTGGATAATCAAAGGAAAGCAGACGAGGATTTGCAAAAATCCGTGGAGAAGATTAAAGACCTTAAGGATGAACTTAATGTATTAAAATCTAGAAAGAAAAAAACATTAAGATTGCAGTCGGTTTGATAAATAAAAAGTCTTCGATATGTATTTTTCAAAAGACAGATTAGAAATAAAGGTACAAAATGATAAGTATGTATTATATGCGCATGGACAAGCAGTAAAGCCTAATAATGTTTCGGTTGGTGAAAGAAATATCATTGCTCTGTGCTATTTCTTTACAGAACTGATTATGAATCAGGAGGCAAAAGAGGGCTATTCACAAAAAAATTAATTTTTAATTATTGATGATCCGGTATCAAGTTTTGATTTTTGAAAATAAGGTTGGTATTATGTCCCTTCTTAAATCTAAAGTTGCAGATATAATTAAGACAAATTCCGAGAGTCAGATACTGTTTATGACACACGATATTCAATGCTTATATGATCTGCAAAAGATTGGAGAAGAGGTGTGTGATGAGTATAAGAGAGAAAGTAATGGACGGAAGAAAGTATCATATTCTTGTCGCGAGTTAAAGAACAAAGAGATTATTCTTTTTAGTCTTACGAAAAGAAATGAATATTCTGAAATACTAAAAATCTGTATATGATTATGCTTGTGGAGCAGACGAAAATGATGATTTAATCATAGGAAATTCGATGAGACGGATATTGGAGGCCTTTTCGACATTTGTGTATAAAAAAAGGGTATAGCCGAGATCTCGTGTGATGATTCTATATTACAACAGATGGAAGATAAAGATTATATAGAGTATTTCAAGAATTTAATGTACAGGCTTGTATTAAATGGAGACAGTCATATGCAAGAGAGAACTAATAGTATGGAGGATATGGAGTATTTGGAATTTTTTTGAGTGATGATGAGAGACGGAGAACTGCACGGGAAGTTATCTGTTTTATTTATTTGTTGTGCCCGACACATATTTTGGCTCACCTTGAGGGAAAGGCAAATGTTGGAACAAACATTCAGAGGTGGTGTTTAGATATAAAAAATTTTTTTACAACAGATGATGCAATTTCAGTTAGGGGGACGAAATAATGAATCTTTTTATCGAAACTTAATTCTAGTGTAAAAAAACAAGAACCATAGATCCTAGAGAAATCTTCATGACATTACCTTCAAAAGCACCGGGATACGGATATCCCAGAGATGTTCAAAGCGAAGTGTGGAAAAAGTGGTTTGATATAAGAAATGAGAAAAATGTAATTCTAAAAATGAATACTGGTAGTGGCAAAACAGTAGTTGGATTAATTATGCTTCAAAGTTGTTTGAATGAAGAAAAGGGGCCGGCTATATATGTAGTGCCTGATAATTATTTGGTTAAGCAGGTTGTTGATGAGGCTAAAAGATTGGGAATTTCTGTAACAGAAGATAAAAATGATTATAACTATTCAAACTCAAAAGCAATTCTTGTTACTTCTATTCAAACCATTGTAAATGGCTATAGTTATTTTGGTATGAGAGAAAGTGGAAATTACCCGATAGGAAGTATTATTATTGATGATGTACATGCGTGCATGGATAAAATTATTGGTCAATTTATGATAAAAATTGATGCTGAATCCGATGCGTATAAGGAGTTAATTGCTATATTTAGTTCTTCATTAAGAGACTATAATCCCAAAAGTTACATTGATATTGTCGAAATGAAAGACAGCCGAAAAAAATCTGCTTGTTCCTTATTGGGAATGGCAACGGCAGCAAGATAACATTTACAGGATATTAATGAAATATAATAATGATAATACTGCAATACATTTTGGATTACCATTAATAGAGAGAGGCTTGGAAACATGTGATTGTATTATTAATGCATCTGCAATTGAAATATCTCCAAAAAGGAATTGACTTAGATAAGATATCCAGTCTCGAAGAAGCAAGTAGACGCATATTTATGAGTGCAACATTAGCTGACGATAGTGTGTTTGTCTCTGCATTGGGATTAGCAGCTGAAGACATGAAGAACATTATTACTCCAGAGAATGCCAATGATATTGGAGATAGATTAATTATTTTTCCCAAGTATGTAAATAGTGATATATCGGAAATGGAGATAAAGGAAAAGGTTGAGGAAATAGCTGAAAATTATAATGTCGTAATACTTGTACCTTCTTTTTCCAGAGCAAAAATTTTTGGGATGAAGAGGGGATAAGAACAACAACAAAAGGATAATATAGACGGAATGGTCCAAGTATTAAAAAAAGTGGTAAATATGTAGGAAAAAGTAATTTTTGTTAATAGATATGACGGAATCGATTTGCCTGGTGATGCCTGTAGAATGTTGGTTATTGATGGACTTCCACCTTTAAATAGTATTAAGGATAGATATATTCAAAGCGTGGCGCCTCAGAGCACAACATTATTAAGAGAGCAGGTCCAAAGAATCGAGCAAGGCATGGGACGTGGAGTTCGATCTAATGACGACGAATGCTGCATTGTTCTTATGGGTGACGAACTTACAGATGTATTATCAAAAAATAAGGGAATGGATTATTTTAGTGCAGCGACCAGATGTCAATATGATCTTTCAAAGCAACTATGGGATTTATTAGTCAGAGAAACAGGTTCAAAGCCAACAATTGACCAGATATTTGAACTTGCAAATTATTCGTTGGAAAAAGATGCGCAATGGGTTACAACTTGTAAGGAAAATTTGGCGGCTGTTAAGTATTCAAATGAGGCAAAGGTAGATGAAAAGATAGTTGCGCAGAGAAAAGCTTTTGAAAAAGCTATAAATATGCAATGGCTTGATGCTGCAAATGCTATTAAAATAGTGAAGGATAAGGAGAATGACAAAAGAACGAAGGGATATTTATGTCAGATTCAGGCCGAATACACAAATAAAATAGATCCGGTTCGCTCTCAAGAAATATTAAAAGCAGGTAAAGCTTTAAGTGCAGCTATTTTGTCACCTCTTGCAGGCATACAATATCAAAGAACAATTAATACAATTCCACAAGCACAGGCTATAAGCACAAATCTAGTTGTTGAAAGATTAGGATTAAATGAATTGTTAGTTCATATTGATGGAGTTCTGGCTAATTTATGTATTGGGTGTGAATATGAAAAGTTTGAGGAGGCATTAAATCAGATAGGAAAAAAATTCTTGGATTTGTGTGTTCAAGACCAGACAGAGAAATAGGAGGGTACGGACCTGATAATTTGTGGGCGATTGATTCAAAAAAATATTTGGTCATTGAATGTAAAACAGAAGCTACTACTTCAACAATAAAGAAAGATTATTGTAATCAATTATCGGGATCGGTTAATTGGTTTAAGGAGAATTATGTATACCCAAATGAGTGTATACCAATAATGATTCATCCATCTAAGGTTGTTGACGCAGTTGCGTCCCCAGATGAAAATATGAGAGTGATGACTGAGAAAGAGTTAGAATGTTTTTAGAAAAAAAGTTCGTGATTTCTATAGTGCTCTTTGCCAAAATGGAAATATTAATGATGTTAGTAATATTAATGAATTACTTTGTATGTATAAGCTTAGAAAAGATGACATTGTTAATATGTACACAGTTAAGTTTGAACGACAAAAATAAAGGGATAAATTATAGGGAAGAAAAGTAAAAAGGGAGTTAAGTTTTGGTTTATATGTTACGCTACTGTACCCAAGGAATTGCCATAATTCTGACAATTCCTTAGGTGTGTTTAACTTTAAAGAAGCTGGAACTATTTGGCAGATGAGTTCTCTTTCGATTGATATCCGGCTAACTGGGGTTCAAGAGCCTGAACGTGGTATTGGTACTCGGAGAGTTGCTAGTCTTTCTTAGAGAGTTGCAGACTCTGTTTAGAGATCTGCTGGTTAGCATCTTCTAGATCTTTTTTAGAATAGAAATTACTGTTTCAGATGCTTCTTTAAAGTAATGATTGATTTGCGCAAGCATTTGTAATTCCTCCATGTCTTCGCTTTGAAGAGAGCAGTCCGGTGATCGAGCTGGTATTGCTGGTCCTCTTCGGTTGCCAAATGAATACGAGATAAGGCTAACACAGATATCCGGTACAAAGTTTTGTTACGGTATTACAAAGTGTGAGATGCTAATAATTCCGGTAACGATTATGGTAGTAGCTCCGGTGGGGATGAGTTGTGTATGAGAGAAAAATAAAAAGTTAGAAAATCTAACAAAAAATGTTGCAATACTTAATCTTCTGATCTATAATGAATTAGCTGGCATATTAAGGAGGAAAACTATGATGGTGATTAATGAGATGATTAAGAACTTTTAGAAACCAGCTTCATCTTTTCACAAGAGTATGTTGCAAAATTTTTTGGGAATTAATCGAGCAACATATACTCAAATGGAAAAATGGGAAAAAGAAAGATTACAGCAGAAGATGTCTTAAGACTGAGTGAGTTATTTGGCGTTACAGCAGATGCTTTATTAAACGAAAAATAAGATGAGTCAGCCAGCGACTGTGTTTGCAAGAAGTTTTGAAAAAAATTAGATGAAAACGATCAGGCGGAGATTATGAATTTGATTAAATTCAAAGATCGGATGAAAATGCAGATGAGTTAAATGGTAAGTTTTTAAATTAAATGTTTCAAATTATGAAGATGCAGAAAGGATGGCGGCCGCATATCTGGCCGCCTATTTTTGATAATACAGAAATAATATATCCGTTAAGTCCATTCAAAATGTTGAAAGATGAAGGGATTGACTTTGTGATACGTAATTTTTAACAAACTTGAGGGGGTATATATACCTGCTCAGTCACAAGATGATATTGCGATAGTGGGCATTAATGCAAAGAGACCAATTACGAGACAAAGATTTACTGCAGCGCATGAGTTGTGTCATCACTTTAGAGATGCTGATAAGCAGATTGCCAGTCCTATAGGTCAAAAAAATGCGTCGGAATATTTTGCGGATGCATTTGCTTCTGCGTTATTGATGCCAATGTGTGAATTGAGGGTGAAAGTGAATGAATACAAAGATATCAATGGAAATGTCAGCTTTGATGATATATTAAAAATGAACCTCATTATGCGATGAACGATGAAAAGAATGCAAAACTCTATGATTCATATAAGCAACGGATATGATGCTGATTTAGGATCACATTGATATCCAGTACAAAAGTTTTATTATCAATGGAATCGCTAAGCCGGATGGGATTTGTAATGATTACCGAAGAAATATCAGCTTAGAATAAAAAGTTACATATCAGGATAAAATACTGAAAAAGAAAGTAGAAATAGAGACTAAATTTTCAATAGTTGTTGACAGTCTGTGTGCTGGGGTTATATGATTCTATTGAAAAGAAAGCAGGAAAAAGAGACTAAATTTTCAATAGAGGCGATTGGTGATGGAAAGAAATCTATATTTGGATAAGCTGATTAGACGAAAAAAATAATGGTATGATAAAGGTAATTACCGGAATCAGAAGAAGCGGTAAGACATATTTACTATTTGAATTATTTTTATGATTATCTAATCAAGTCAGGCGTTGATAAAGATCATATTATAAAGATTGCATTAGATGATCGAATTAACAAGAAATATCGTGACCCTGATGTATTATGCGAGTATGTCCATAACGAAGTAAAAGATGATGATATGTACTATGTTTTACTTGATGAAGTTCAGATGGTGTCGGAATTTGAGGATGTGCTAAATAGTTTTTTGCATTTAAAGAATGTAGATACTTATGTAACGGGTAGCAATGCAAAGTTTTTTTATCTAAGGATATTATTACAGAATTTCGTGGTAGAGGCGACCAGATACATCTGTTTCCGTTGTCTTTCGCAGAGTATATGCTAGGAAGAGGTATTGATAGGCAGCAAGCATGGCAGGAATACACAATGTATGGTGGTTTGCCTAAAATGCTTGAAATTGAGAATGAAGAAGACAAAGCCGCGTATTTGAGAGATATTTTTTAAGGAAACCTATATTAAAGACATTTTTAGAGAGAAATGATGTTAGAAATCCCATTGAAATGGAAGAACTGTTAGATTATTTGTCATCAGCAATCGGGGGATTAACGAATCCGAAGAAACTTGCAGACACATTTAAGACCGTAAAAAATGTGTCAGTACATCCAGATACGATAAAAAAACATACTTTGGACTATTTTGAGGATTCATTTCTAATCAGTAGAGCAAACCGTTATGATGTAAAGGGAAAGAAATATATCAGTACGCCAATGAAGTTTTATTTTACAGATTGCGGTTTGAGAAATGTAAGAATCAACTTCCGACAGTATGAAGAAACACATATTATGGAAAATATCATCTATAATGAACTTCTTATAAGAGGGTATAATGTTGATGTTGGCATGGTTGAATTTAACTATTGCAATGAGGACAAGAAAAAGGTACAAAAGCAGTTGGAAGTAGATTTTGTATGCAATCAAGGCTCTAAGAGATTATATATTCAATCTGCATTAGCTTTGCCTACGAAAGAAAAGGAAGAACAGGAACAGTTACCGCTTCAAAATATTAGTGATTCATTTAAGAAGATAATTATTGTAAAGGATGGACCTACGCATTACAATGAATCGGGAATTTTGATATTGAATCTGTTTGATTTCTTGCTGAAAGAGAATAGTTTGGAATATTAAGAAAGTTAAATGAGGTTTGCTCCACAATTTGGGGCGAACCTCATTTATTAGTTGCCATGCATATGAGAAAATGATCCAGTGGATCATCTTTGCGTGATAGAGAGCATTGATTCACCCAGAGAATGGACATGATTTTGACCATTCCCTGGGTATGTGCGATCATAAGGAAATTTATCTGGATTTGCTTAGATTTTATGATCATCTTTTTTCAGCCAGTTGAGCTTGGAGAGAGGCAATGAGAGCATCTTTCTCGGAGAGTTGTCTGCCCTGTTCAGAGAGCTGCTGGTCTTTTACAGAAAGCTGTTTGTTCTGCTGGGAGATCTGTTCATTAGCATCTGCGAGATCCTTTTTCAAGGTAGCAATTTCATGTTTTTGGGCAGCTAAGTTATATTCAATCCCTTTCATGGTTCGGTTGTAGTCTTCACGGGCAAGACATTGCTGGCGGATCTGTTCCTCCTGTGTCAGTTGGTAGACTGTTTCAGATGCTTCTTTAAAATAGTTATTGTCTTGTGCAAGCATTTGCAATTCCTCCCATGTCTTCGCTTTGAAGAGAGCAGCCCAGTGGTCGAGCTGGTATTGCTTATCCTCTTCAGTTGCCAAATCAATACGAGATAAGTCTAACACAGATATACGCATTTTGTCACTATATAACGTATGATTTTTTACGTTAAGGAACTGGTAAGTAGAGTAGAATTCCGGATACTCAGTTATCCTTCAATGATTAGATAAAAATAGAATTATAATGGCAATATGTAATTGAATGAAAATAAATGAATAAATGCCATACTTAGTATTTTCCATCCACCCCAATAACCTCCATCAAATTACGTGGATGTTTATTTACAAGGATATCTTTCTGCTTGGTATTCGATACATGGGTATAGATTTCGGTGGTACTGATCGAGCTATGTCCAAGCATTCTCTGGATATAACGGATGTCTACGTCCTGTTCAAGCAGCAGTGTGGCAAAAGAATGACGGAACATATGTGGAGTTATATGCTGCTCAAGCCCGGCAATGTCAGTATAATGATTAATCATGAAACGGACAGACTGGTCAGAGAGTTTGTTTTTTTAAATTTATTTATGAAGAAATAATGGCAGCAGGAAATCTCTTTCTGAAAAGTATTCTGATACAAGGCAAGGGCAGAAATTACTTGTGGATTTCCAATTTGCAGGATTCTTTCCCGGGCACCTTTTCCATAAATCAATACGGTATTATTTTCCAGATCGATATCAGATGGGCGCAATCCACATAGTTCGGAGATACGCATTCCGGTAGCGAACAATAATTCAATAACAGCGATGTCACGGATACAGCAGCGGAGCTGATAGGAAGAGGAAGCCTGTTTTTTCTGCTGATACATTACAGACAGGAGCTTTTGGAGGGAATGAAAGGGAATTGTTTTTCGGAAGGAGCTTGGCTTCGCGAAAATGAATATCCAATTTGGCAAAGGGATTTTCCGTCAGCAGATCTTTATATTCGAGATAATGAAAGAAAGCTTTCAGGCTGGCAATTTTACGCTTGACCGTTTTTCGGCTTATATTGTCTGTGCAGGAATGTGATAAAGAGATCCACGGTATTTCTTGACAGGAAATCATCTGAGCCGTTGCAAAAGTTATAGAATTGCTTTAAATCTATCCGGTATGCTTTGATGCTTTTGGCATCAAGACGCTTACGGTATTCGCAATATTCAAGGTATTCTGCAATATAGTTATCTAAGGTATTCATAAGAAATGTACTCCTTTGCTTTTTTTGCATATATTATGATTGTCCAAGAGGAACTTGTCTATTTACGGATTCCTTATTGACAATGGGAAACACAAAAATAAATATATGGAACATGAGAAAAAAATATATGGAAACTAAACCGGAAACTTTAAATTTCAATAGCATTGATTTGTAAATTTATGAATTCAACGGTATAATAAGAAAATCAGAAACAGTGAAATATATAGATTATAGAAAAATTTTGAGGTTTTTTTATATGATCAGTATTATTGTGCCGGTGTACAATGCAGCAAACTATATCGAAGAGACCATTAAAACAGTGGTTAATCAGACGTATCAGGACTGGGAACTTCTGCTTGTGGATGATTGCTCCAGAGATGGCAGTGCGGAAGTGATCCAGGCGGCAATCAATCGTTATGAACAGGAAGGAATTGCGAAAGGACGTATCCGGCTGATTTTGAAACAACAGAATGAGGGTGCAGCCAAAGCACGTAATACGGGCATTACAGAGGCTTGTGGGCGGTACATCGCATTTCTTGATTCTGATGATCTCTGGCATCCGGACAAGCTGCTTAAGGAGCTTACTTTCATGCAGCAGAATGAGGCGGCCTTTGTATATTGCTCCTATCAGTTTGGAGACGAAAACGCAGTTCCTACCGGTAAGACAGTCCGGGTGCAAAGAACACTTACCTATAAGGAAGCATTGTCAAGGACCATTATCTTTACATCGACAGTTTTGATTGATACGCAGAAAGTAGATCGTGAGCTTATTCTGATGCCGGATATTCCATCGGAGGATACGGCAACCTGGTGGAGAATTTTTACAGAGTGGAATTACGGCCTGTGGCTTGGATGAATTGCTGGTAATTTACAGGCGTCCTGCCCATTCCCTTTCTGCCAATAAGGGTAAAGCGGTAAAAAGAATCTGGGGACTTTACCGGCAGATTGCGGGGCTTAATGTATTTGCATCTGCCTATTATATGATTGGATGGGCATTTCGTGCGACAATGCGCAGAGTGATTAAGAATAAGAAAACTGTTTGACAAAACCTGATACGTGTTTATAATAATTGGTGGCACTTCAATTGGTGCTACCAATTTTAACTTTGCGAGGAAAAGATGATGAAGTATGTCAAACAGTTTTTTATTATTCTACTGATCTCCTTTGTGGGAGAGTTCTTTAAGTATCTGATTCCGTTACCCATTCCGGCAAGTATCTATGGTATGGTACTTCTGTTTGTGGCATTGATGACCGGTCTGATCAAGTTGGATGATGTGAAGGATGTAGGGAAGTTTCTGATTGAAATTATGCCATTGATGTTTATTCCTGCAGGTGTTGGGCTGATTGAAAGCTGGGAAACATTAAAACCCGTGCTGTTTCCGGTCTGCGTGATTACGGTTGTAACGATTGTGACGGTCATGGTGGCAACAGGAAAACTGTCACAGTGGATGATCCGCAGGGAGAAAAAGGGAGGCAGTGACCATGAATAGTTTTTTTGAGGAATCCATGTTTGCAGGAGTGACATTAAGTATCATTGCCTATCTGATTGGCGCAATGCTGAAAAAGAAATTTAAACTGGGTATTTTTAATCCGCTTCTGATTGCCATTGCAGTGTCCATTTTTTTTCTGGCGGTCGGAAATATTGATTACGAAATTTATAATGAGGGTGCCAGGTTCCTAAGTTGGTTGTTGACACCGGCGACGGTATGCCTGGCGATTCCGCTTTATGAGCAGTGGGATCTGTTAAAAAACAATCATAAGGCCGTTCTGCTTGGACTGACTGCCGGAGTGGTGACCAGCCTTGTTACGGTACTCGTTCTTTCCCTGCTGCTGGGATTATCCCATGAAGAATATGTCACGATGCTTCCGAAGTCCATTACGACAGCGATCGGCATGGGTGTATCAGAAGAATTGGGCGGTTATGTGACGATTACGGTTGCAGTAATTATTGTTACCGGAGTGCTTGGTAATATGTTCGGAGAACTGATCTGTAAGGTATTTAAGATTGAAGAGCCGATTTCGAAAGGGCTTGCATTTGGCTCGGCAGCACATGCGATCGGAACAGCAAAGGCTATGGAGATTGGTGAGATTGAAGGAGCAATGAGCAGCCTGGCAATTGCAGTATCGGGAATCCTCACAGTGATTTTGTCATCTGTATTTGCGCATTTCTTATAAAGAGGCAAAGAAAAAGCCATATGAAAAATGTTTTTGACAGATGAGGGGTAGAGGAAAATATTGGGATAAAAAGTGTGATAGGAAAAAAACGATATGATGAGAAAATAAAAAAATATAACTGTGAATGAATATAGTTAAGAAATATGTGGGTAAAGGGAAAAAGGAAAACTACAATCGGAATGGAAAGGGAACAGACAACTTCAGAATATGAAAAAAAGCAATTCAATATATTGATCAGTTAATTCAGCAGGGTGATCTGCGGATCGGAAGCAAACTGCCAACAGAACGGGCCATTGCAGAAGAACTGGGAATCGGACGGAACTCAACACGTGAGGCGTTGAGTATTCTACACGGTATGGGAATGATTGAACGCATTCAGGGATCCGGAAATTATATTTCGAAGGATGCCGGAGGCTCCATTCACAGGATCCTTAGGATGATGCTGGCGCTTGGAACTATTACGGGGAAAGAGATTGCAGACTTCAGGTGTATGATGGAAAAAAAGCAGTCTGCCTTGACCTGCTTGAGAGGGGATTAAGCAGGGAACAGCAGATTCGCTTTGAAGTAATTTTACGGGGAATGGAAGCAGCACCCTCAGAGGAATTTTTAGAGCTTGATAAGACGTTTCACGCGCAGCTTATTTGTGTAACCGAAAATCCCCTGTTTATTCTGCTTCTTGAATCAGTATCGGAGCTGTATCAGGAGCAGATCGCATGCGTCCTGCAACAGGCCGATGAGGACGGGAGAGGAGAACTTTTGACACAACACCGGGCAATTTATAACCATTTAATGCAAAAAGATAAGGAAGCAATGCTCGAAGCTATTGACCGCCACTACATCCGATGATATAGTAAGCGCAAGAGGAAAATAAGCGTCTGCGAAGCAGACATTTATTTTACTGCGCTTACTAACGAACATGCGTCTGACGAAGTCAGACAGAGAGTGTGAAACACGTGCATGTGAGTAAAAACGGCGCAAGAGGAAAATAAGCGTCTGCGAAGCTTAAGGGGAAATAATTAAATGTAGTTGTGCGAAAACGGGGGAAAATATGGAAAAATTAAAATAAAAGAAACCGAAAATGGAATTGTTGTCACTCCGGATCAGGCATCGATAGAAGTGGTAGCTTCTTATGTAGAGGAAACATTGGAAAAGTCCGAGGTTACCATGAGGGACAGTTATAAAATAAATATTGCACTGGATGAATTGTATTCGAATATCGTTCGGTACAGTGGTGCCAGTGAAGCAAAGGTGAGCTGCGTTGTGGATGAACACACCGTGACGCTTCACCTGCAGGATAATGGAGTTCCATTTGATCCGACTGCGAAGGAAGATGCAGATATGGAACAGCTTGCGGAAGAGGAACAGATTGGTGGACGCGGTATTTTTCTGGTAAAAAAGCTGATGTCCAAGATGACGTATTGCTATGAGAATGGATATAATGAGCTGACAGTAAAACTTCAAAGAATGTAAGGAGAATGCACAGTGAAGGAGGTTAAAATCTATCCCAACATTGATATGCAGCGGACCGGTGTCAGGTTGAAAGAGTTTACACAGAAAAGAGGATATTGTGTAGCGGATATTCAGGAGTACCTGCATTTGTCCTGTCCCCAGCCGGTGTACCGATGGTTTAAGGGGATGATTCTTCCTTCGGTAGATCATTTACTGATGCTGAGTGAACTTTTAGGTGTTCATATGGAGGATCTACTGGTGAAGAAGCAGAATCCGTTGTGTTCTTCCTTTTCGATTGCATGGGTGGAACGGTTTGACTGGAATGGTGAAATCGTATATCAGGAAGAACAGAGTAAGACACAGAGCGCAAAGGTACGATTAATGACCTATTATAAGAAATTGACAGGTCTGGTTGCATAATTGCGGCTATATGCAGTAATATGAAATTGATTACGGGTGGTTGCATATACAGTAAAGATAAAGAATTGTAAGTAGAACATAGATCAGAAAAATAAGTAAAAAAACAGTTAGTAGAAAAATAAAGTGAGCTCTATAGAGAGTTTAATAGGATCTCGAGGATTCGTGAAAACGGATCCTTGAGGTCTTTTTTGCTGCAATGCGTTCGGAATACTTTTGGACTAACAGTCCAATGCAAAAACCGCTTGACAGAGGCTAGAATCGGATTAAAGAAAGCAAGTCTTTAGCGGGAGGCTGTCTGCAGATGAAAAAAGAATTTGTGAACGCATTAATGGAGAAATATACCTTTTTTTATAGAGATCCGGAGAAGAAAGTATATAAAAAAGTATCCCACGCAGGTTATTTCGGAAGCGGTTGATGATGAATGGTATGGTGTGATTTGTAAGTTGTGCGAGGAATTATATTGGTATTTTAAGGAGATCGAGTATTCGGTTCGATTTATGTTTATTGAGATCAGGGTGAGGGAGCATCATTTGCAAATTTATTATCTCCTGACAGGGGGCACCAGTGAAGTAAGCAACCGGATCGATGAGATCATTGAGAAGTATGAGAGGATGTAGGGAAAAATGAGTAAAAAGATGGATTTTATCTAGATTTGTACTCATTTTGCTTACAAAGAGGATGGGTGGATTATGGTATAGGTCATGGGGAACCATGCAGTTAAGCATATAATTTTTAATAATAAAGACAGAGAAAAAAAGAAGTATTTATATTGACTTTTTATGCCATGCAAAAAAATATAAGTGCAAGCATAGAAGTCAACGAAATGAAAGGGTGCTATTGTAGGAGCAACTGAAGAAATTATCAAGATGGCAAAAAGAGAATAATGGTACGGTTACGACTGCAGTGGAGGTTGCAGCAGGTATTTCTCGTGGAAATATCAAATACCTTGCTGACAAGGGCATGATTGAAAAAGCCGACAAGAGGTGTTTATATTTTGCCGGAGGTTTGGGATGATGAGATTTTTAATTTGCAGAGCCGTTTTAAACGAGGTATCTATTCGCATGAAACGGCGCTGTTCCTTTGGAATTTAACGGATAGGACACCGAACAGATATCGCATGACGTTTCCTGCGAATTATAATATGACAAAGCCCAAGGAAGAAAATATTCGTTGTGTGCAATGCAAGGGAGCCTTGTATGATTTGGGCGTGGCAGAAGTGCTTACGCCGGGCGGAAATACCGTAAGGGCTTATAGTGTGGAGCGCACGCTCTGTGATATTTTGCGTCCACATAGTTGTGTGGATATTCAGGTAGTGACGGAGGCGTTTAAACGTTATGCAACCAGAACGGATAAAAAAATATTCCGCTCTTGTCAGAGTATGCCAAAAACTTGAAGGTGGAGAAAAAACTCAGAGCCTATCTGGAGGTGTTATTGTGAAAAATGCAATGCAGCTAAAATCCATTATTAAAAATCTTGCAAACGAAAAACATATATCCGCGCAACTGGTCATGCAGAACTTTATGTTGGAGAGATTGGCAGACTAGCGGAAGCGTAAAAGTAGTCAGAATAAATAAGGTTGGGAATAAAGTTGGGGATAAGAAACCTTTAAATTCCAGAAGGCAAAAAATTATTTCAGAAATGAGGGACAACCCGAACATTACAACTGCAGAACTTCATAACATATTAGGTGTGAGTGAGACAGCAGTGGAAAAAAATATTTCATTTTTTTAAGAGACAATGGTTATATAGAGAGGGTTGGTTCAAAAAGGCAGGGTACTGGAAAGTATTGTAGGTAGATGAATTATGAATTAAATAGTGTGATTATGCAAAAGGCAGTCCATAGCGGGCAGCCTTTTGTCGTGCAAAAAAATAAAAATATGATGCTTATTGTGAACGTATGGGGTATATACAATGGAAAAGCTGAAGAGCATCCGCTATAAGAAGTATTCCAGCGGTTCGCCGTATATGAAAGGTCGCGGGAATATGAGTGGAATGCAAGCTTATTACATGGTATAATGAAAAAAATATTCATATCCCCATTTGAAATTTGGGTGTTAAATTGGAGAACGAATCTGAATTCTCACTTGAAGTGCAGAGAGCGGTAAGGAAAGAAATATGTTGGATATATTAATTGTAGAAGATAACAAAGAAATAGGTAATTTGCTGTGTGATTTTTTTGCGTAAGGAGAATTATACGGTTAGTGTAGCCCAGACCGGTGAAAAAGCTTTGGAATTGTACGAAAAATACGGAGCCAGAGTGATTGTGTTGGATATTATGCTTCCTGGAATGGATGGATTTGCGGTTTGCTCTAAGATTAGGGAGACTTCCAATACCCATATTTTAATTGCAAGTGCCAAGGTAGAAAAGAATGACAAATTAAAAGGTCTCAATCTTGGTGCAGATGATTACATTGAGAAACCTTATGATGTAGATATATTAATTGCCAAGATTAATGGCATTTTCAAGAGAAAATATGGTCAATTAGAGATTGTAGAAGGGAATATCCGATTGAATACTGTTCAACAGTCATTGTTCGTAGATGGGCAGAAAAAAAGAAGTTACCGAAAAGGAGTTTGAATTGTTAAAGCTGCTCATCGAGAATAAGAATGTAACTATGAAGAAGGAGTATTTGTTTAATACAGTTTGGGGAAGTGACAGTAATTCGGAAATTCAAACATTGACGGTACATATTAAGTGGCTTAGGGAAAAAAAATAGAAGAAGAACCCAAAAAGCCCAAGCATATTATTACAGAGTGGGGAGTAGGATATCGGTTTGAGTAAGTTTAGGATTTTTACACTATGGATTGTCATTGCTGAGATATTGCTTATATTGCTGACTAATAGATTGTATTTCCATCAAAACAATGACAGTGGAGGAAGATTATATCTTGTAGAAGCAAGACGCGTGATTAAGGAAATAGAAGAACAAAAACTAGGGGCTTCCGAAATAGAAGCAATGAGTTTAAATAAGTATGAGACGATAGTAGGAATCAAAGAGTTTGCCCCCGGAGAAGCCTGTGATAATGATTATTTAGTGGAGGAAATAGCTGGTAAACTGTATCGGATTGAATACGTAGAGGAAAGAAGTTCACGATTACCGTTGTACATAAATATCTCGTTGTTTGGTATGATGATTGTGACAATTATGGTGCTTGTGTATGTGTATCAAAAAGTCTTAAAGCCCTTTCAGGATATGAGTAATTTATCATATGAGTTGGCAAAAGGGAATCTGTCCATGCCTGTAAAAAGAAGAAAAAAAGTAAGATGTTTGGACATTTCCTGTGGGGAATGAACATGCTTCGCGAAAAGCTGGAGGACAACAAGGAGAAAGAACTTGCGTTTCAAAAGGAGCGAAAGACATTGATTCTTTCTTTATCCCATGATATTAAAACACCGCTTTCTTCTATTGAACTATACTCTAAAGCACTTTCTGAGAATTTGTATGACACACAGGAAAGAAAGGATAAAGCACTGCAGGGGATTATAAGGAACGTGAAGGAAATCAAGGGGTACGTGGACGAAATTGTAACTGCATCCAGAGAGGATTTTCTGAATTTGGAAGTAAGTATGGGAGAGTATTATCTTTCAGAGGTTATGAAAGTCACAGAAAAATTATTATAAGGATAAGTTGTCTGTAATCCATACCGAATTTCAAGTGGATGAAATTTCAGAATGTCTTGTCAAAGGAGATAAGGATCGTATGGTTGAGGTCCTGCAAAATGTTATGGAAAATGCCATAAAATATGGCGACGGTAAGAGTATCCGGATTTCCTTTGGGGAGGAAGAGGACTGCAAATTAGTACATATCGAGAACTCGGGATGCAATCTGAAAAAAAGAGGAGCTTCCAAATATTTTCGATTCTTTTTTTATCGTGGAAGCAATAGTAACGACGTGAAGGGAAGCGGTTTGGGACTCTATATTTGCAAAATATTGATGCGTAAAATGGATGGTGAAATTTTTTTGCCGGGATGAATGGAGATGTCTTTTGCGTGACGATAGTAATTAAAAAAAGCATAATGGGTATGAAGACTTCAGAGTTATTTCTAGTGACTCTGAAGTTTTGTATTTTATTTAAGGATTATTTAATAATTTCTCTTGTAGAATGAATTTAGAAGCAAGAGAAAGGAGTGAAAAAATGTATCTGAGCATACTAAAAAAAGATTTAAAACGAAAAAAAGGCAATGAATATGATTCTTCTATTATTTATCATCCTTGCCACAATGTTTGTATCGTCAAGTGTAAACAACATTATAAATGTTACCACAGCACTGGACAATTATTTTTGAAATGGCGAATGTACCAGATTATTTAGTGGCTACCATGAATAAAAATCTTTCCGTTGACATTGATGAAACGGTAGGCTCGGCAAGTGCAGTAGATTGTTATGCAATGGAAAACATATTGTTTTTATCGTCCGATAATTTTATTTTTGAGGACGAGGATATTGTTATCAATGGTGGTACGAATCTGGTTCAAAGCGACATTTGGATGAATTATTTTCTTTCCGATGGCAGCATCCTTGAAACGGTGAAGCCGGGAGAGTTTTATATGACGGAGGGTAAGGCGGATGCACTTGGTGTTGATGTGGGTGATAGGTTGACGATAGAATTAAATGGTGTGAGTCGTGAATTTGTTCTTGCAGATAAAATAAAGGACGCACTTTTTGGTTCAAATCAGCTTTCTATTACCCGCTATATCATAAGTGAGGAGGATTTTGAGTGTTTCCTTTCCGTAGAAAATACGGAGGAATATTATGGAGGTACTCTTGTTTACCTATATTCTTCCGATATGGAAAAGGTGTCGACGCAGATAAAGCCTATTGTAGATAACAGTATTCGCACAATGGACAGAGCCTTTATGGAATTCTGTTATATTTTAGATATGATCGTAGTAGGGGTTCTGCTTGTGGTAAGTATTATTCTTATTGCAATAGCATTTGTAGTTTTAAGGTTTACCATTTTCTTTACCCTTTCTGAGGAATTCCGTGAAATCGGTGTAATGAAGGCTATTGGTATTGGCAATTTCAGGATCCGGGGCTTATACCTTGTAAAGTATATGGGGCTTTCCGTAATCGGTGCGACTATCGGTTTTGCCCTTAGCTTCCCCTTTGGTGAAATGCTTATGAGCGTTTCCTCACAGTCAATTATTGTGGGAAATCAGAGTCCGATTTTGATAAACATTTTCTGTACGGTTCTTGTTATTGCAGTAATCTTACTGTTCTGTTATGAATGTACAGACAAAGTTAAGAAAATGACTCCTATTGATGCTATCCGAAACGGACAGACAGGGGAACGCTTCCGAAAAAAGAGTCTTATGAGTTTAGGAAAATCGAAGCTTTCTGTAACGTCTTTCCTTGCACTTAATGATATTGCAAGTAGCCCTAAGCGTTATGGTATTATAAGCCTTACATTTTTCCTTTGTCTGTCCCTATTGCTTATACTTTCGGCAACTGTTTCTACTATGAACAGCGACAGTCTTGCTACAACATTTGGATGGGCAGATTGTGATATATATATAGACAGTAAAATCGGTGCGGAATGTATCTTAGAAGACGGGCATGAAAAGCTTGAAAAGCACCTTAACAATATGGAGCAGACTCTTGCACAAAACGATATTCCTGCAAAATGCTATCAGGAGACAATGTTCAATTTGCCGGTAGCTTTCGGAGAAAACGAAAGTAATATCTGTATATATCAAGGCACAGGTACGACAATGGATATGTACGAATACACAGCAGGAACAGTACCACAGAATACTGATGAAATTGCAATCACACGAATTGCAGCGGATAAACTGAACGCAGACATCGGTGATACCGTTACGATTAAAACCATTGACGGAGATAAGGAATATATGATTACGGGATTCTTCCAAAGTATGAATATGCAGGGAAGTGGTATCAGACTCCACAGTGATGAGTACATAAATTATGCTCAGGCAACGGGGTATGTCAACACGCAGATCGTGTTTACAGATAACCCTGACAGCGAAGAGATTAACTGGAGAATGGAAGAAATTCAGAGAATTTTTCCTGAGTATGAAAACATAGAAACTTGTGCTGAAACCGTAAAGGATATGCTAGGTGTTGCGGATACTCTTGCTTCAGTAAAGTCCCTTATCGTTATCCTTGCAATCATCTTAGCTGCACTCATAACCGTGCTTATGGAGCGTTCTTTTATTGCAAAGGAGCAGGGAGAAATTGCACTTATGAAAGCCGTCGGCACAAGAAACGGAAAAATCTATGCATATCATGCTTTGAGATTCTTATTTGTAGGAATAATTACAGTTTTTATCGGAGAGATGTTCGCAATGCCCCTTACGCACCTTTGCATTGACCCAATATTTAAAATGATGGGTATGGAGCTTGCGGTTGACTATGTGATCAATCCTGTTGAAATGTATCTTATATTCCCTATTGTAATTCTTGCTACAACAACCGTAAGTGCATTTCTGACTTCGATTTACACAAGAAAAATTAAGTCCTCTGACACTGCTAACATTGAATAAGAAAGGAAATGATTATGAATATTTTTAGAAGTAAAAAGACCTCTGTAAAAACTTATATTGTAAATAAACGCCAGAATAATGTTCTGAAAAATGTAAACTTTACCGTTTCTGAAGGTGAAATGGTAGCAATTATGGGGCCATCAGGCTCAGGGTAAATCCACTCTTTTTGTATGCTGTTTCAGGTATGGACTCCATTACTGCAGGGGGAGTGGAATTTTGTGGAAAGAATATTGCAAAAATGGATGAAAAGGCGCTTGCAGACTTACGTCTTGATGAAATGGGTTTTATTTTTCAGCAGATGTATATGCTTAAAAATCTGACCGTTCTCGACAATATTATTCTTCCAGCAGTACAATCTAAAAAGAATACCGAAACACGTAAAGAAACGGTTTCACGTGGACAGGACTTAATGCGCAAACTGGGTATTATAGAAATTGCCGATAACGACATCAATGAAGTCTCGGGAGGGCAGCTTCAGAGAGCCTGCATCTGTAGAAGTATGATTAATAGACCTGCGGTCATATTTGCGGATGAACCGACGGGAGCTTTGAACAGAACTGCGTCAAATGAGGTAATGGAGGAACTGGTAAAGTTAAACGAAGAAGGAACAACAATTATGATGGTAACCCATGATGCAAAGGTAGCTGCAAAGTGTTCGAGAGTGTTATACATTGTAGATGGTAACATTAAGGGAGAGTATATAAGTCCGAGAGACTTAGAGATAAAAGAGAAGGATAGGGAGAGAATGTTAAATAACTGGCTATTGGAACTGGGCTGGTAAGAATATAATGACATGTCATTTTCATTTAATCGTCAAATAATCATCAGTTGTTCACGGGTAGGCTGTGAACACTGTCTAAGAACTTTAGTGATTAATTCGGTTAAATTGGATTTGGCAAATATGCTAAGATGGCTTAAAAAGATTAAGAAAAATTGATACAACTAAAAAGAAAACCTAAGTGGAAAAAGTCTTTAGTAAAATGAGAAAATTAAGCTGTTTTACTAAGATTTTACTAAATTTGGATGACAAGATATACGAATTTATGCCACGATATGCGACGAAAACGAAGAAAACAATCTATCACAGCAAATCGTAAAAAGTGGTATAAAATCAAGGAAAATCAGTATTTTCAAGGAGTTTTTAAGGCATGATTAAAATATTATTTGTTTGCCACGGCAGTCCATAAGAAAATGGGAAATTGCGTGTAAAATAGAACTTTTTGAACATTTTTGTAATTAAGTATTTACCTATGATTTACTTATTTACATTTTATACATAAGTATGAGAAAATATCGGACAAAAAGATTAGGACATTCAATAAAATGAGTGTCCTTTTTATGTTCTACATTGTCACTAATAGCAAGTAATTATCTTTGGCTACTCCCCCTAATGACACCCCATTTACACAGCGTTAAGGTATTAAATGTAAGGAGGACAAAGAAAAATAAAGAGCCTCCGAAAACAAAATATTTAGTACCAGATGGTACAGAAAGAAGAGGTAGGAATTATGTGTAGAAAGTTAATTGTGGTTAATGAGTTGTATTTAGGAGCACGTCAGTTAGGATGGGAAGCGTACTCGCTTCCTAAGGGAGAAATTGTAGAGTTCACGGATAAGCAGTTAAGAAATCTTATCCTCACTGGAAAAGAAGAGGTATATGGTTTAGCGATATCCGAAGAAACAGGGGAATTGATTCCAGATACAGAAAATTTTTATTGTAGAAACTGGATGGTAAAGAGTCACATCAATTCCCTGATTCCCAAGTTTGAAAATGATAGTTTAGTAAACCTGTTTTTACATTGTAACAGGCACTCACAAAGAAAAGGGAATCCAGTTATATGATGTGATTTCTTCCCGATATGAGAGAACGAGTTTTAGTGAAGAAAGAATCAAAGCATTGTATGAGATGGGAATTATCAGTGGTGGTTTAAAGATTGAGGGAAACACCTTGAAGGTAGCACCCTTAGAAAAGAAATCCACCACAGAAACCCAGACAGAATCAAAAGAGAAAAAGGAGATGGCATCCTAAGGGATGTCATTTCTTATGAAGGGAGTAACCCACAATGGAATATGAGTATATCATGCAGTTATTAGCGAACCAAACAATATTTAATATCACCTGTATCGTGTTTATCATAAGCAACATAATTTGGATATCGAAGCAGTTCCTTTTTCTTAGGATGGAAAGTCATTCAGAAAATAATCCAAGACAACGAGTAAAGGCAACAGCCACTCTGAAAGGAGAAGAGTTGACAATTTAGAAATTGGTGGTACTATAACAAAAAAAATAAATATTTTTATTTAGAGGAGGGTTATATGAGTTCTTATGAATTAATTTCGATGAGTATTTCTGGTGTGTCAGCTCTGGTGTCATTAATTGTTGCATTTTTGGAGTCGGGCAAAAATATATTAAGAGTTTGGAACCACAATTGAGTATGAACTTACGAATAATTGATGCAAAAATTCTATTTGACAGTTACCAATACAGGGAAAAAAACCTGCTACGGACATCTACATTGATGTGGAGAGCATAGCAGACAATGGTGATGGTTTATTGGAGGAAATGACTGCTTTTGTTGGCAATAGTTTCACATTATTTGCCGGTGAAGATATTCAAGCAATTATAGCAACAGATGAACGAACAACATTGTTTGATTTACCAACAATAAAAAGTAAAGGTACGTTATTACATAGGAGATACAAATCATAAGGTTGAATATACAAGATATGTGTCATTAGCACGTGATTTGTAAGAGAATGAGTATGATATGAAACGAGCAATCCTGTCACAGGGGTTGCTTTTTCATATCTGCAACTACCAGTATTTCAAAAAGTATGATTTAGAAATGAAGTATTTCAAAAATAAGGAAATCGGATATATGACACATGGAAAAAGAGTAGAAAAGTGGTATGTCAAAAAGTAGGATTTTTTTGACATATTTCATGTGACACAGATGTTGTGGAGCAATGGATAAAGGGCAATAGCCGTTTTTTTACT
The DNA here is from genome assembly GCA_021628825.1 of Lachnospiraceae bacterium. Taxonomy (GTDB): domain Bacteria; phylum Bacillota; class Clostridia; order Lachnospirales; family Lachnospiraceae; genus Suilimivivens. Next base: position 280,552 of record JAJXRY010000001.1, read on the forward strand.
GTTTACGATATCCACAGGCTTATAAATCATTAGGGGATAGATTTTTTTATTTTTAAAAATTGAGTGATTAAAAAGGAGGTTATACACTATGATTACCTATGCTTACGAGAGAGTATCAAGCAAAGAACAAAAATTTAGAGCGTCAGGACACAGCCATAAAAACGTTCAGACCTGATATTCCGGAAGCGAACATATTCAGGGATAAGATGACAGGAAAGACCTTTGACAGAGAAGGGTATAATGCAATGAAAGTAATTCTTGCACATGTAGCGAAAAGCCAATGAAAACAGTGAGATGGTGGAAGTGGTCTTTGAAGAAATGGATCGGTTGGGGAGAGATAAGGAAAGTATCAAGAAAGAATTACAATGGTACAAGGAGCATGGGATATATACCAGAATTTTGGAAATCCCTACAACGCTAGTAGATATAAGTCAGGAAAATAAATGGGTTATGGATATGGTATCAAACCTGCTAATTGAGGTATATTCCACAATGGCACAACAGGAACTTGAAAAACGTGCCAAGAGACAGGCAGAGGGAATTATAGAAGCACAGAAAAAGGGGGTGCAGTTTGGGAGAAAGGCTATCTATGTCAATGAGATTCAGTTCCATACAGTTTATTCCCAATGGAAATCCCATGAGATAACAGCCAAGCAAGCCATGACAAAGTTAAACCTAAAACCCAACACCTTTTACCGAAGAATAAAGGAGTATGAAACACAGATTTCCAATTCTGAAAGCACTCCGATTGTAAAGTGATTACCAAAAATCATGTAGCACTATGAAAAAAATCTTGTAGCGTTCCAGATGCATTAGAAAATTTCCTGCAATAATCAAGAAATAGAATTCCAGACAAAGAAATTAAAGAAAGGGGTTTTCCTATTTCCCCGACAGATGAACAAAATCACCCTGCATTACTCTTTTTCCTAAGAATACATAGGGGTAAAATTCAATGGTAGCATGGTAGTTTAAAAATTGGATAAAATTTGGAAGAGTTTAGAGTCCGATTTTTTTCGGTAGAAAAGCAACCAGAAATTTTCAAAGCCCGATACATCCAGAAAGTCCTTGACACCCCTGATTTCCAGCGTTACATTCCAATCCCATTAAAAAAGCAATGGGAGAAAGAGAGGAAAAAGGATGGAAACAGAGAATCAGAAAAACCAAGCATTTCAAGTCAACACAACATTGCAAAAGGAACAAATCCTTCAAAAAATCCAAGAAGCACGGAGCATAGTAATTTTTACTAGAAGCGAGTTTAGAGATGTTGCAGGATGACAGGATAGAAACAGATGCCCTCAAAGTGGTACGTGAGAAATTATCAGAAGTCACCCAGTTATTAAGATAAGCTATATAAAAACTTTTGGAGTAATCGTTTTTTTGTTCAGCTGATAACATGGAAATGTTTAGGGAAGTAGCTTCATGTTTAGAATCAAACCCAAGTAAATAGTCAGTGGAGCAGTGGTACAACCTAGCTAAAGCCACTAACTTTTCCAGACTGGGTGTGCGTTCACCACTTTCATAATTGGAGATAACAGAATAGGAGACATCTAATATTCTGGCAACTTCCTTTTGAGAAAGATTTTGTGAAGTTCTAAGTTCCTGTAAGCGTTCTCCTAATCCCTGAATCATGTTAAGCACCTCCAATACCTTAATTGTAAATATTATTATTTCTCTTTAGGCAAAGATTTAATCATGCTAAAAGCATTGATAACTTTGCTCAAAGATGATATAATTTTTTTACAATATCAACTAAGGGAGGGATAACAGTATGGGTACAGAACAGTTATCAGAAAAAGAACAGGATTTACTTATTTTAATCATGGTAAAGGAAGTCATTGCTTATGCAGAGGAAAACAATAAAACCTTTGAAGAGGTATTAAATGAGGATGTTTTCCCGAACGAAGCAAGCACAGAATTTGCAGAAACAGTATGTAAAGGGATAGAGAGTTTAAAAGGTTAAGGGATACATAACTGGGGAGATAGAACTGGAGTATGAGGAAGAAATTAACCCGGAAACCTTTGAAGAAACTAAGTTAGATTCAATAGATTTTTGTGAACTGTACATTTGAAAATATCAGTATAACCATGAAGGGAAAAGCATATATCTGTGATGACACATTTAAAGAATCAGGGAAAGCATTCTATGAAAAATCAAAACCAGTAATAAAACAGATTACAAGCACAGCACTTCAAGTCATGGTGGAGCAGGTAGTGGTATCAGGAATGAAAGCAGTAGGTTTTTCTGTATAAGCGTCAAACACTACATTATTCTAAGTAAAAAAATAAAATTTAATATTTTATTTATTTAAGTTTAGGGGGCATCGGTTCGGATGCCCTCGTTCATTATTCGAAACAATGAAATTTATAGGAGGAGCATGTTATGTCAGGAAAATTCATGTCAGTAAAAAGGGTTATTGTTCCTACAATTACAATGTTAATCATTGCATCACAGCTTATGGGATGTTCATCGGTTTCACAGTCGGAAATGTTACAGATGATAAATCAGGGGGATGCCATAGAGATTGAGGTAGCTGTGCCCCTCAATCAGGAGCAGGGCACAGAGAAAACAGTAGAATGGACACAGTTAGACCAGTTGACTTCACAGCCAGAACTTAGAAGTTCCATGGAAAATATCTTTAAGATTGTAGCGTTTGGGGGATAACAGTAAGAATGGTGTATTTTACGTCAACTTGGATGGAGAACAGGATGGGAATAACACCTTATACAATGTGTTTGCAAACAACAAGTTTAGGGAGGGTTACTGGAATAATGTAGCAGTCCAGAGAGAACTTGCGCAGGCATCGGCTGAAAATTATGCAGATATAGATTATGAAGAGGGAAACTATAAAAGAGCGATGTTAGCAGGAATTAATGGTTACTTTAACATTCTCAATGATGCTGAAACAGGATATGCAAATATGGATAGCACCATTACCCGATTGGAAGCTATGTCAGCACTATTCAAAGCAGAGAATCCTGTTACAGATACATTATCAGAGGATAGTGAGTTCAGAGAAGCGGTTGACGCTGGCAATACGAATGAATATACGATATTTGCAAATAATTTATCAGAACAGAGTTATTTAGATATCAGCAGTGGTTCTTTAGATAGCCATATAGCGAATGGAACAATTACACGTGGCGAATTAGTTTATATGATAGTTCAGGAGTATTTCAAAACAGAGTATGATAATGTAGATATCAAGGGAGAGTGTTATGCAGACACAGTAAATGGTGGAAATATTGCAGTCGCTCAGAAGTTTATTGAGGGAGAAAACAAGAAGGAACACTGGCAGTCTTACGAATTATCTTATGCACTTCAAAATCCAGATAAGGGTTGTCCTGAAAGAATGTATAAAGCCTTGTTAGTAGCAAATGAGAAGGGAATAATTGTTGATAAGGATAGCAGGTGGGAAGAGGGAGCCACAAAGGAAGATTTCTTAGAAATGCTCACAAATGCGTACTTAGCACTACCAAGTCAGGTATCAGCGGAGCGGGGAACAGGCGAAGCCACAATCCAATCCGAAGCCCCCACCACAGAAACCTCTGAACTTGAAGAAACAGCAGAACCTTCTGAAATGGATGTATTAATGAACCAAGAAGATTCTGATATGGCAGAGACTATTGATGAAAGTGCTACAGTTGAAGAGAATACTTCTGATTATGTGATAAATGAGGCAAACCAAACATTATATGCTTTGAGCGCAGTGAATTTAAGGGTAGGGCCTAGTTCGGATGATTATGCAAAGATAGGTTCATTATCAAAAGGACAGGAAGTACATGTAATAGGTGAGGTAACGGAATACAAGGGAAAAGAAACATTATGGTTTGTCATTGAGCAAGCAGATGGAACGCAGGCATTTGTAGCTGGTTCATATTTATCTGAATATAAGCCACCAGTTGAACAAACCACAGCATCCAATACAACAACAACCCCTAGCACTTCATCCACAGCTAACACTGCATCAAATGATTCTAGTAACAATAATGTAAGTCAGGATTTCCTAAATAAAATATCAAACCTAGGGGAAGGGTTTGGAGGAGCAGGCGGCGGAACAGATGGTCAAGCCACAGTAGAGGGAAGCGGGGCAAATCCGAACATAATATTGTATTAAAGAACAATAGTTTTTGTTAAATCAGGATTACAATAGTATACTAGTAAATTGCGTCGATGAAAAAAGTAATTTAGAAATAACTCTTTTTAGAATGTGGTTAAACCTGATAAACGACAGATATGTATAAGATAGTAAATTAAATTAATTAGTTGTGGTTCATAAAGATCACAGCGTTCATAATCAACAAAAAGCATTATTAATGTCAAAAAAAGACTAGATGCCTTAACACAGCTAGTCTTTTTGGAGGCTTTAAAGCCTCATTAGTATATCTTTTGCGCCATAAAAGGCACAATAGATGTACAGAAGACCTAGTAAGGTATTCATATACATGATACCTCCTTTCCAAGATTTTTGGGAATACTACATGCACCCCTTGATGTAAGAAGTTTTGTGCATGAGGCAAGTCTCAGTTGCGTCTGTTCTTAGAATCTGGACTACAAGGTCAGTTCTATTTTACCCCCCTTGTATAAAAAAATACAAGGGGGTAAAATAGAATAAAAAGCAATAGAATAAAAAGAAAAGTATAATAAGTTTACATCAAGTAGTAATGTAGTCATAATTTTAATTCAGCAATAATTTGTAAAAAAATAAGATGCAGCGGTATAATAAAAAGGGAGGTGGATCAAATGTGCAGATTAATGTCTATTCAATCAAACACAGGAGTAAATGTTGAAGTCGCAGATATAAAAAGCGGATGTCATTAAAAATTTTGGAAATAGCACCGATTTGTTCAAAAAAATAGATTATATCTATATATTTGGTTCATCTGTTGAAGAAAGATGTACAGAAAAGTCAGATATAGATATTGCAATAGTTAGTAATGTAATACGTTCAAAATTATTTAAGTCTAAAGATTATAGGGAATTTACGAATAAATTATATAATATCGACTTAGAACAGGATTATGATATTTTTACAGTTTAATTCTCTTAAGACAATCAAAGAGAGTACTGATGCAGTTTGTAATGATATATTAGCAAGGGGAAAATTGATATACAAAAGAGAAGGGGCATAGAGTATGGAAGTATATGAACAGTACTTAAGTAAGGCTCTAAGTAATATAATAATGGCAAGGCAAGCAATGAGTGCATTTAAGACTATAGGACAGAAAGACTACAAGAATGGAGCGTCCTATCATACACAACAAGCCATTGAACTGATTTTTGAAATATTGTATTTATAGTAACGTAAAAATACAATAAAAAAATGATAGTCATATTCAACAGATAAGGATACATGACTTAGATAGACTCATTCAACAATATTGCATACCACTTGGAATATATGTGCCGAAAAAAATTGAAAAAAATGCAATGATGTATTCATCATGGGAGGCAGAAAGCAGATATAGTTTAAACTATAGCGTAAGAGCAGATTCAATAGAAAATGCACTTGATGAGGTTGAACAGTGGATTATTAAGTTAAAAACCCATGTATCGCAGTAAAATATTACACGTAAGAAAAATTAAATGTATAGTTTTTCAAAAGGACACCTTTTTCAAAAAGGATGTCCTTTTTTTCATGCTTAGTCCTCAAGGATAGAATAAAAAAATTATTTTTTTAATTTTACCTAAAATAAGAAGGAGGAAAAAGCACCCATGAATTTTCATAAAAACCTCAAAAAGCTAAAGAGTAATCTGCTATCTATATTCCTAGCGATAGCGGTTTCCCTTACAACACTTCCTTACACAACAGCACCGCTACTAATTCATGCTGATAATGCAGGCGGCGGAGGTTCCGGAGGTGGAACAGCAGAAAACGTAGGTGGAGCAAGTGATAGTAGATGTGGATACCGAATGTACGTTGTAGATAAGAATGGTAACTTATTATCACCAGTAATAGACCTTGTATCTCAAAGTCCTTCATATCAACTAATTTATGATACAACATGGAAGTTTGGTGGAACAGTATCTGCAAAATATGATATGCCTTCCGACATGCCAAAACCCTTTAAACATAATGGAATATGTTTTATGGGAAATGGTATGAAAACGAAAGCATGGATGCGTTCAAAAGGGTCAGATGGTGTGCAAAAACATAGTAGCTTTAATACAGAAGTATTTAGGAGCAGACGTAGCAGAACAATTTGAAGATTTATCAGAGGAAAAGTTCTGTGTATTAGAACCCATAGCATGGCATAACATTTACCTAGGCAACAAATCAACTACTAATACAGGCATTTGTTTTTACGGTACATTTATGGGATGGATGAAGGTATATGCACAACTTGGTTTACCCAATGGTGGTTTTACAAAGCAATTAGATAATAGAATATTAGGAAGATGTTTAACATTGGAAAGAGACCAACCGAACTTAGGTTTGATGAGACCTACCTATTCAGGTTTATTAGATTTAGCAACAGTAGGAAATGAGGGTTTTGGAATACAGTTATATAGCAATTTAGAGAAGGCGATGCAGACCACCTGTGATGAACCCCTCCAACCGAATCCTCATCCAGCCCCCTTAGAATCCCAAGGCAAAACCCAAATCGTCAAGAATTATCGTACCCTTCTCCCCAGACAATACTTATACCGATGATGGTTGTCACGCAAGGACAAATGTAAGTAACAAAAATAATAATAGAGGAAGAGGAGGAGTATAAAGTAGTAGGCTGGGTAACCACGAATGCCACCACCCACCCCATCGCCTCAATCACAACCACCAACACCGAGAGGGTGTTATTTTTTTGCATACAAAGCAAATTCAACACCCATTAATTTAAAAATTTTTTTCTAGCAACTTTCATATCACCGAACAATTCAGGAAATCCCCTTTTTTTACTCATATATTGAGAGATGAAACTGGAGATTTCAGGGTCATCCTCAAAGGAAATAGTATATAAGTGTTTAGGTTTTTTTCGGAATCTACTTCACTATGAATCAAATCAGACAAGTATTTATAAGCATCATCCATTTCATTTTTCATTCCAACTTTTTCAGAACAACCTTATCCTTTAACCCATGGGAACGCAGATAACCATTTCTACCTTGTGCATCTTCCTTAGGATTATCCAGCATATTCTTAACACAATAGTCTACCCTTGTAGAAAAATCATCCCAATCATAGAGAGTTCTGGTATGAGCAATCCCTCTTTTCCATAAATCCCTAACTTCCTTGAGTTCAGCAGTAGAATTTTCAGGAAGATTAATGAGGACATGGTAATGCCAGTTATCATTCTTTTGTTTTGCGAATACCCCAAGATAAAGCAAATCATCATACAACTTTCGTAGTTCATACATATATTTTTTAAAACACCGATGGCATTAATTTAAATCCTTACACTTAGAACTCTTTCTTTCATCGAAAGTCAACGTAAGTAAATAGCAGTTGGGAGCATTAAAGTTTATATATGCAAGAGTTTTTAAAAAGTATTTGCACGGATTTTTTTCTTCTAAGTTTATAGTTATTAAATTTAGTTTCTTTCTTTTTCTCCTCATCCACACTTCCCTCATTCCCTACATCAACCATATCCAAAGGAGGAGCAGAGAGATTAGAAGAGTGTTTCCCGAAGCTATCATGGAATTTCTTAGAGAAATCCTTATCTACATTATTCCATATAGTAATCCGAGTACTTCTAGGAGTAATTTCCAGTTTAAATTCATCACTCATTATTTACATTCCCCATTCTTTATGAAAAATTTATTATTCCTATGAGTTTATTTTTATCATAACACTCCATTTTCTCAATCAAAACCTCCCCCAAACAGGTACTAACTCATAATATCTTTTTATATTAAAAAGCATTCCCCTGAAGCATGGTGGGGAAATATATTCAACCACCACTAAGTGCATGCTAAAAGTGAACGAAATGGAGAAAAGAAATTGCTACAGTAGAAAACAGGGTGCAAAGTAAAAATACCTGACAGGGAAAACAGCCTAAAAAAGAAGAGGGAGAAAAAAATTGATTTTAAAGGAGGAAGGAAAAATGGATCAGGAGCTTATTAAAGTCCTTAAGAGACTCGGAGCGCAGTTAGTAACCCAGCAGGCTATGCTTGGGCGGATGGAGAAAACACTCAAGGGTTTAGCAATGACTCCACAGGGAGCGGTTCGTATTGTACCCTTTGGAGTAAAGGATATCACCACGGCACAGTTAGTAGATGCTTACCATAGGGGTATGAATCTTGAACAGCTTACTGCTCTGGCGAATGGAAAATATACCCCGGAGCAGATAAAAATTAAAATAGTCAAAGCGGGAGGGATTTAGAATGTTGGCGATAAAATTTAACAACAAAGAGATTCCCAATTCAGGCATCATTTGTTGTCTGGATTCCAGTGATGAGGGAGTATCTTTTTATAGATATCCTGCATGATTCCAAGATTAGGGATGTAAGTGGGAGAGTAAGAATCAATGGGGAAGAGATACCAGATGCCTACCTTTCCCTAGATACAAACAAGAACCGATTGGAGTACAACACTCCCGAAGAACCATGGGAGTCCTTGGATATAAGAAAGTTGTATATAGAAATCAATATCTATGGAGAGGTTAATCCAGAATAAAAAAATAGTATCATCATCACTCAAAGCCTTGTAGCAATCTTTTTGTTGCAAGGCTTTTTCTTATGTTCAGAAAAATTCCCGAAAAAGACCAAGGTAAGAAGTAACCCGGATTTTTGGGATAGGGGTAGTTTAATAAAAATTTTTCTCAAAACGATAGGAAAAGGAATAGGAAACAAAGGATTTCAGAAAAAATAAGAGAGAGTGAAAGAAAATAATGTATGTCCGAAGCAACCCAATTTCTTATCCATTTCCCGAACAAGTTCGCAAAAATTCTCCAAGCACTCACGCTTTTTTTATTCAGCAGTAAATTTCCCGAAAAAAAGAATACTATCAACTAATAAATCCAATTTTTCCTATCCTGCTATTTTTCCTATCAATAGCAGCTGTCAGAAAGCCCAGATAGGAAAACCTCAAGTGACGTATCAGGGTAGCGTGAGGCGTTTCGGAAAATGTAAGCGTGTTTGGAACAAGTTAGCAGGAGTTTTGCTACACCCCCTAGGAACTTAAAAAAATGTGGGGGATAAAGATTAGAAATTTTTTTATAGCAAGGGATAGGAAAAAAAATAAGAAGTGGAGAAAGGAAGTTTATTCTTCTAGCGTTCCCCTCAACCCATCACAGCATTATAAATCCTCATAACATACCATCTCCCCATGGTAACAGTACCTCACACTCCAAGGTGTTTGAAAAAAACTTTCCCATAGCATCACAAAAAAACACCTGACACGTCCCCTTATCAGCCACCCTTTTTAAAAGGGAGACATAATTTCTATGAAAACTATCTTTAGAAAAAAATGGAGGTAGTTTTTATGATGTCTCAAAACAAGACAACATCAAATCAGATTCCACTTTACAGAAAGTTCAATCTGACAATCACAGAAGCGGCACAGTATTTCAATATTGGGGAAAAGAGCCTACGGAGGGTAATTTCAGACAATCCTACGGCAGATTATATCCTCATGGTCGGGAACAAAGTTTTGTTGAAACGAGAACTCTTTGAGAGGTTCATAAACGAAACGAGTTCAATCTAAAAAAATACCTTGAAAAAAACATTTGCAGTTCCGGTACAATCCCCACCCCTTGGAGGTGGGGAGATAGAGAAAAGGAGGATAAAACCATGAGCGAAAAGAGAAGAGATAGCAAGACCCGTATTTTACGATTAGGGGAGCAACAGAGAGCGGATGGAAGGTATCTGTATAGTACCATTGACCCAATTACAAAGAAAAGAAAGTTTCTGTACAGTTGGAAACTTGAAAAGAACGATAAGTTACCCGAGGGGAAAAAGCCAGACCTGTCATTAAGAGAAAAGGAAAAGCTTCTGGAGCGTGACTTGGCAAATGGGGTATCCCTGTCGGGTGGGGATATGACTGTGTTAGAGTTGGTTGAAAAATATATCAGCCAGAAGATAAATGTTCGTCCTACCACTTCAGCAGGTTATAAGACAGTAGTCAATCTTTTGAAAAGGGATACGTTTGGAAACGTAAAAATCAAGCAGGTTAATACTATGGATGCAAAGTCATGGATTATAAAGCTTCAATCAGTGGATGGAAAGAGTTACAGTTCCATTCATACGGTTCGTGGAGTTGTAAGACCTGCGTTCCAGATGGCATACGAAGCGGACTTAATTCATAAGAATCCCTTTGATTTTGACCTACATAACTTCTTAATCAATGATTCGGTAAAAAGAGAAGCCTTGACAGGAAAACAGGAAAAGGACTTCTTGCAGTTTATCAAGCAGGATGAACATTTCAGTGAGTGCTACGACGGCATGTACCTGCTTTTGCACACAGGACTTCGTATCGGGGAATTCTGTGGACTTACCTTGAAAGATATTGATATGCAAAAGAAAACAATCAACGTTGACCACCAGTTACAATACGTTGGTAACAAAGGGAAATACATCGAGAAAACGAAAACGGACGCAGGAACAAGGGTATTACCCATGTCGGAAGAAGTATATGAAGTAATGAAACGTGTGTTAGCAAACCGGAAAAAACCGAAGATTGAAATATGTATTGACGGCTATACAGGTTTTCTGTTCTTGGATAAGCGTGGAATGCCTATGATGCCTTATCAATGGGAGAAGCGGTTTCAACGTTCTGTTGAAAAATATAACAAAATATATCGGGTGCAACTTCCAAAGATAACACCCCATGTCTGCCGCCATACATTCTGTACGAATATGGCAAAGAGGGGAATATCCGTAGAAACTTTGAAATATCTCATGGGACATACGGATATCAGTGTGACTTTAAATGTTTACACGCACTTAAAGTTAGAGGATGCAGAAAAAGAAATAAAACGTCTGGAAAACGTAGAAAAAGAGTTGAAAAGGTGTGCACGATAAAAGGATAAAAGATGCCTGAAATAAAGTGGTGAGTAAAAATGAGTAAAAAGAGAGGATTTACCTAGATTTTTACTCATTTTTGCTTGCCAGGATATGGAAAGATATGCGAAGTTATGCTAGGATAGGGAAGAAAGGGTTCTGTCGGGAAAAGCTGATAAAACCTAGGAAAAAAACGAAGATATGCAAGGATATGAAACGATATGGAAAGAAAAGTTAAAATTCTTATGGTATGCCACGGCAATATCTGCCGCAGTCCGCTTGCGCAGAGTGTAATGACTTATTTGGTAAAGGAGCGGAATTTATTCGAACGGTTTCAGATCGAGTCTGCAGCAACGAGCCGTGAGGAGATCGGGAACCCGCCGCATCCGGGAACGGTACGAAAGCTTCGAGAGGAAGGAATCCCGTTAATTCCGCATAGAGCGGTTCAGATGACACGTGCGGATTATGAAACATACGATTATTTAATCGGAATGGATGATTGGAATATCCGCAATATGGAGCGGATTGCCGGAGGGGATCCGGAGAACAAGATTCATAAGCTTCTGGAATTTGCAGGGAAAACAAGGGACATTGCGGATCCCTGGTATACCGGCAATTTTGATGCAACATATGAGGATGTAATGGAAGGCTGCCTGGGTCTGTTAAGCAGCCTGGTGTAATTATTCAGTACAGGTTGAAGAGTTTACTGCTGAGAACGTACGAAAATGCTTCAATTACATATTGATTCCGTAAATTTATAGCAGCAATTTTATGAATGAGATCCTGAATAGTTAATTCTCAGCTTACCGGATCTTCCGAACCCCGATCATACACAGAACGGTCTGGACAAGCTGACTCACAAGCAGTCCCCACAGATAGCCGTAGATGCCATAGACAGGAATCAGGAAGAAGACAAAGCCTAACCGCACAAGGAGACTTACCATACTATAGAGAAAGGTTTCGAGTGTCTTGCCAAGTCCGTTTAAGATACTGTTCAGGGTACTTGCGATATACATAAGAGGACACAGGAAGCTTAGAATCAGAATAAATTCACCGGCAAGTTTGTTCTGATAAAGCAGCTTTTCCGAGAAATCCGCCACAGAAGAAAAAGAACGCAGTGAAGCAGATTCCGAGCAGGAAACCGTAACGGATGGAGCTTTGGATGGCTTTGGCAATTTTATTCCGGTTGCCAACGGCATCGGCCTCGGAAACCATGGGAAGCAGCAGGACGCAGATGGAGTTCGTGATGGCACCGGGAAAGAGAATCAATGGCAGTGCCATACCCGTCAGAACTCCGTAAACACTCAGTGCCTGACTGGTCGAGCAGCCGTATTTTAAGAGCTGCTGCGGAATGAAAATGGCTTCAATGCTTTGCAGGAAGTTGATAATCACCCGGTTTAAGGAAAGCGGAACCGCAAGGGAGAGCAATTCTTTGAAAGAAGACAGGAATTGTGTACTCTTAAGGCAAAGCAGTGCGGACATGCGGATAGGCAGTATTTTGTTAAAATGTATCTTTACGGCAATAAAGGGAGACGCACATGGAGGCGGCTTCCCCAATGACCAGGCCGACGACAGCGAAGCTGATCGTAGGCTGCATGCCCCGTTTTTGAAAATATGCATAAATAAGATACACACTTCCAACCCGGATGACCTGTTCTATCAGCTGACAGGCAGACGGAATGGAAGTTTTTTTAATTCCATAGAAGTAGCCATTGATGCAGGAATGGACGGTAGCCATGGGGATTGAAAGTGAAATGATGCATAAAAGGGGGCAGTCCGTTCCTCCTTCAGGAAATCAACCGCAATTTCCTCTGAATAGCGGTAGATGAAAATGGCACACAGGATCGAAAGCAGCATGGCAGCCAGAAAGCCGGTAATGAGGTAACGGAGCGAGGCACGGTAGTTCCCGGTCTGTTCTTCCCTGGCAACATATTTGGAAATGGCGGTCTGAATTCCTGATACGGTGAGGGCAAAGGAGAGTGCAAGGACAGGAGCAATCAACTGATAGATGCCCATGCCTTCTGCTCCGAATACCCGGGATAAGAAGATCCGGTAAAAGAACCCGATGAACCGGCTTAAGAATCCGGTGAGGGTCAAAATAACAGTCCCCATAACAAGCGGATGGGTTAAAATTTCCTTTTTTCGGAATAAATGCATGGGTGCTCCTTGCAGGAGGATGATTCCTTACTAATGTATATGAAGACAGGAATAAAAGATGCATAACTGTTATGATACAAGCTGCCAGTGCAAGAGGTTTTGCAATACAGGATGTCTGCAGATAGGAACTTGTAAAATACCCCCGTTTATGCTAAATTGTAGTTACAGTTCAGCCATGCCCATTCATAAGCTGCCGGATGGTACAGATTGGCTAAAAATATACGTGTTTTCCAGCAGCTTATTTCATGTCGGGCGTCCGCCCTATAGAAATGATTGTATAAGCTGCCCTTAGTGAGCAAGCTCCCACGGACACCTTATACAATCATTTCTGCATGGCTGAACTGTTGCAAATTGTAAATAAATGGGGAAAATTAAAGCTTTAACAAATACAATTAAAAAGGGGAATGAAATGGCAGATAAGAGAAATAACAGGCTGTTAAATGCAAAGTTAAATAAGTATATTGTTCCGGGCATTATGATGTCACTGGCACTTCAGCTGGGAAAAATCGTGGATACAATTTTTTTGTAAGTAATCTGATCGGTGTGGAAGCCATGTCAGCGGTTACCATGAGCCTTCCGGTGGAAACTATCATCCAGCTTACCGGTTACTGTCTTGGAATCGGTGGCTCCATTGCTGTGGGAAATATGCTTGGTAAACGGGATAAGGAAAGTGCCTCGAAGTTATTTACAGTTACGTTTCTTGTGACACTTTTAGCAGGCTTTCTTTTTTCATTTATTGCATTCCCGGCAGCAGATCCGATCGCGGGACTCTTAGTACCTGGCGGCGGAACACTGACAACCCATACAGCAGACTATATCCGGATCAGCATGCTTGGTGCACCGATTATTGGAATTGGTCTTATGATGGTGAACTATCTTGGTGTGGAAAATCACCCGGAGCTTGCATCCACCTACCTTATCCTGGCCAATGTAATCAATCTGATTCTCGATTATATTTTTCTCAGATTCACCCCGCTTGGAATTGCGGGGGCGTCCCTTTCTACCGTGCTTGGTTTTTTTACTTGCCATGGTGGTTTTCGTTTTTTATATCCGCTCCGATAAACGGAATATCCGGTTTGTGCGTCTGAAACCAAAGGACTTTGCCATCCTCAGGGAAGCAGTGGTTACAGGTGTTCCGATGCTGGTTTTCATGGCAACAAGTTTTATCAAGGCACTTGGGCTTAATACGATTATTATTAATCAGATTGGTGAGGACGGTATGGCGGTATTTACGGTTTGTGATAACGTCCTTCTGATTGTTGAAATGCTGACCGGAGGAATCATTGGTGTCATTCCGAACGTGGCCGGAATCCTTTTTTTGGAGAAAAGGACTACGTGGGAATCCGTGTTCTGTGCAATAAAAATGCTGAAATACAGTTACATCATGCTTGCAGTCATATTTGTAGTGATTATGGTGTTTACCGAGCAGATTACCATTCTGTTTGGAAGCGGTGGTGGAGAGCTTGGAAGACAGATGGTGAATGCACTTCGCATTTTTGCTTTATGTGTGATCCCCTATCTTTGGAATAAATTTATCATAAGCTATTATGAATCCATTGAAGAAACCGCGATTGCCAGCTTTGTTACCTTCCTTGAAAACGCTGTTGTGGTTCTGCCGGCAACCTTTGCCGGAATTCTGATCTGGAAGCAGATTGACGGAATCGGTATAGATGGAATTGCGGTAGGGTTTGTAGCGACAGAGCTGATTACGGTAATTGCAGCTTGGATTTTCCGGAAAATCAAGCATCCGCATTCCACCTTTTATATTGTTCCGGATAAAAATCCGGGAATCAATCTGGACTTTTCGATTAAGAGTGCCATGGAAGAAGCTTCGGTTGTACATACCAGAATCATGGAGTTCTGCAGGGAAAAAGGGAGTATCCGGAAATAAAGCCAATCTTGCAGCCGTATGTGCAGAAGAGATGACCGTGAACATCATCAAATTCGGCGGCAAGACCTCAAACTGGATTGATATCAATTTCTGTATTGAGGATGATTTATGCCGGCTTAGAATCCGTGATAACGGAGTGAACTTCAATCCGTTAGAGTACAGCTATGACAGTGAAGAATTTGACATTCACGGAATCGAGCTTGTGAAAAAGATTTCAAAATCTATGGACTATATTCGTGCCATTGATATGAATAATACAATAATCTCATTTTAGGAGGGGAAAGAAATGTCAGACATTAATGAAAAATCCGGGTTTGCCTTTACATTTCAGCCGGTGACGAAGCTGTTTGAAGAACAGGTGCGTCTCCATCCGGAAAAGTGTGCGGTTGCTTCCGGTAAGGAAAGCTTCACGTATGCCGAACTGAATGAAAGAGCAAACAAAATTGCCCATTCTCTCATCGGAAAGGGGGCCGGTCGGGAGATTATCGTGGGTGTTGTGTTGGAACGCTGCTGTGATTTTTATGCAGTACGACAGGGTATTTTGAAGTCAGGAAGCGCTTTTGCGGTAGCTTCTCCGGATTACCCGGATGACAGAATCCAGTTTATCTTTGAGGATGCAGGAGTGCCGCTGCTCATCACAACAAAGGAGATTGCCAAAGAACGTAAGGAACTGTTTGACAAACTCCCCTGCAAGGTGCTTTTACTGGAAGAGCTGCTGCAGCATCCGGATACAGAAAATCCGGATGTAGAGATCAGGGAACATGATCTGTGTTATTGTATCTATACCTCAGGCTCCACCGGAAAGCCCAAGGGAGTAATGATTGAGCACGTAAATCTTGCAAACTTTGTGAATCCTGATCCAAAGAATGCAGAAACCTATGGATATGTAAGCAGGGGAAGTGTTTCTCTTTCCATGGCAGCGATGACCTTTGACGTATCCGTACTTGAGGAGTTCATTCCGCTTACGAATGGACTTACTGCAGTGATTGCAACGGATGAAGAGATCCAGAACCCGATGATGCTCGGAGATCTCATTGTTAAAAATCATGTCGATATCATGACGACAACTCCGACGTATCTATCCAACATGATTGATCTGCCGCAGCTGAAGGAAGCGGCTTCCCGGATCAGGGTTTATGACGTGGGAGCAGAAGCCTTCCCTCCGGCACTTTATGATAAGATCCGTTCGGTTAATCCGGATGCTTATATTATGAATGGTTACGGCCCTACAGAGACGACGATCAGTTGTACGATGAAGGTGATTAGCGACAGCAAAAAAATATTACGATCGGTACGCCGAACGGCAACGTCCGGGTTTATGTGGTAGATAAGGAGAACAGGATTCTTCCGGATGGAGAGACAGGGGAACTTGTGGTAGCAGGTCTTGGTGTGGGAAGAGGCTATATCAATCTGCTGGATAAAACAGCTGCTGTATTTATTAACCTGAATGGCGAACGGGCATATAAAAACAGGCGACCTTGCCCGGATTACACCCGAAGGTGAAATTGAGTTCTTTGGAAGAATGGACAACCAGATCAAGCTGCGTGGCTTACGAATTGAGCTTGGTGAAATTGAAGAAGTCATCAACAGCTATGAAGGAATTGTCACCAGTATTACCGTACCGGTGGATAATAAATATCTCTGCTGCTATTTTCTGGCAGACCATAAGATTGATACCGGGGAGCTTTCGGACTATGCTGCCGAATCCCTCGCTCATTACATGGTTCCCGATGTGTTTATCCAGATGGACAGGATGCCGGTAACCGCAAACGGCAAGATTGATAAGAGCGCACTGCCAAAGCCCATTTCCCAGCCGAAGAATTTGAAAGAGCCGGAAACACCGATGCAGAAGAAGATTTTTGAAATCGTTGCGAATGTGGTAGAAAACGATTTCTTTGGCATTGATACCAGCTTTTTATAAAGCAGGATTATCTTCTATCAGTGCCATGAAGCTTTGCATTCTGATTTCGGATGAGTTTGGCGTTACAGTAAAAACAAGTGATATTCATGAAAACAACACCGTTGAAAAACTGGAAAACTATGTCATGCTTGCACCGAAGATCCGGACCTATGAGAAGCGTGAGGTTTATCCTCTTACCGGTTCGCAGAAGGGGATTTTTGCAGAATGCAGTAAGAATCCGGAAAGTACTGTATACAATATTCCATTCCTGTTTGAACTGGACAGCACCACAGATGTACAGAAGCTGTCTGATGCTGTGGCTCAGATGGTGAATGCCCATTCCTATCTGCTTACCGAAGTGTTTTTAAACGATCAGGGAGAGATGGTGCAGCGTCCGGGTACGGAGAATTTTGTACCGGATGTCATTGAGACAACGAATGAACAGTTTGAAGCTTTGAAGAAGGAACTGGTGCGTCCGTTTAAGCTGGAAAAGGGACGTTTATTCCGTGCACAGATTTATGTCACGGAAGACCGGAAATATCTGTTCACTGATTTCCATCACATTATTGCAGATGGTAACTCCTATGATATTATTTTCGAGGATATCAACCGGGCTTATGTGGGTGAAAAACTCGAAAAGGAGACCTATACCGGATTTGATGCAGCCCTTGACGAAGAGCAGCAGATGCAGGAAGGAAAATATAAGAAGGCCGAGAAGTATTATGACAGCGTATTCGGAGAAGTGGAGACCGAATCCCTTCCATTCCCGGATGTGACCGGAAAAGCTCCGGAAAAGGGATATCTTGAAAGAAAGCTTACGGTTGCAGAGGACAAAATCCTGTCCTGCTGTGAAAAGCTGGGTGTCACACCGAATATTTTATTTACCGGTGTGTTTGGTATTCTGATGTCCAGATATTCCAATTCCGACGACAGCCTTTTTTCTACAATTTATAATGGCAGAAATGATTCCCGACTGGAAAATACGGTCTGTATGCTGGTGAAGACCCTTCCGGTTTACTGTAAATTTGAAGCAAAAAAACGACGATCCAGGCCTATATGACAGAGCTCTCTGAGCAGATTCTGTCTTCCATGGCAAATGATATTTTCCGTTCTCTGATATCTGTGCAAAATATGGATTTAATTCGGATCTTACCTTTGCTTATCAGGCAGAATTAAGTGACGATTATCCAATCGGAGATACCGTTGCACGGGGACACGATCTTTCCCTTGATATGGCGAAAATGCCGCTGCTTATTCAGGTAAGAGAGTACAATAACGAATATGTTCTTACTGCAGAATTCCGCAGCGACAGGTACAGTGATGCATTCGTGGCAGGAATGCTTGAAGCGTATGAAGCAGCCATGGATTCCATGCTGAAAAACAAGTATGTATCAGAGGTTTCCATTCTCTCTGAGAATGCGGTTAAGAAAATTGCGGAATTCAATGATACGGCCTGCAAATATGACAGAACGAAAACGATTTCTGACCGATTTACTGAAATGGTACAGACCATACCGGATCATACGGCTGTGGTATTTAAGGATAAGAAGTACACTTATAAGGAACTGGATGAGATCAGTGACCGGCTCGGAAAATACATTGTCTCCCATGGAATTGGCACGGAAGATGTCGTGTCCATTCTGATTCCACGTTGTGAGTATATGGCGATTGCACCGATGGGCGTGATTAAAGCAGGAGCCGCATATCAGCCGCTCGATCCGTCGTATCCGAAGGATCGTCTGATGTATATGCTGGAGGATTCCGCAGCAAAGCTTCTGATTGCAGACAGAGAGCTTCTGCATCTGGTGGACGGCTATCAGGGACCTGTTTTATATACCGATGAAATCATGCAGCTTGAGGATGAGGATGTGGAATTGAAAAAGCCGCAGCTTCATGACCTGTTTATCTTACTGTATACCTCAGGTTCTACCGGGGTACCGAAGGGATGTATGTTGGAATATGGAAATATTACCGCATTCTGTCACTGGTACAGAAAGTATTACAGCATTGATCCGGATTGTAAGGTAGCTGCCTATGCATCGTTTGGTTTTGACGCTTCCATGATGGATACTTACGGTGCAATTACCAATGGTGCAGAATTACATATTATTCCGGAAGAAATCCGTCTGGATTTCATTGGCTTGCAGAAATACTTTGAAGAAAATGGCATTACCCACTCCTTCATGACCACACAGGTCGGAAGACAGTTTGCACTGGAAATGGAATGCAGGAGTCTCCGTTATCTTTCCGTAGGCGGGGAGAAGCTCGTTCCCTGTGAACCGCCGAAGGGATATCGGTTTTTCAATGTTTACGGTCCTACGGAAACGACCATTCTTGTAACGGCTTTTGAGGTTGACAAGTATTATCCGAATATTCCGATCGGAAAAGCACTGGATAATGTGAAGCTTTATATTACGGACAAATCCGGTCATATGCTGCCATATGGTGCCTGCGGAGAGCTGATGATTTCAGGCTTCCAGGTTTCGAGAGGATATCTCAACAAGCCTGAAAAAACGGCAGAGGTATATACGAAGAACATTTATGATGATACGGAAGGCTATGAAGTGCTGTATCATTCCGGTGATATTGCCAGATATCTTCCGGACGGAAATGTCCAGATCATCGGCAGAAAGGATTCCCAGGTTAAGATCAGGGGCTTCCGGATCGAGCTTTCCGAAGTGGAAGAGGTCATCCGGAGATATCAGGGAATCAAGGATGCGACCGTGGTTGCCTTTGATGATCCGAACGGTGGAAAATACATTGCCGCTTATGTGGTATCCGACAGTGAAGTGGATATCAATGGCTTAAATGATTTCATTAAGGAAACCAAGCCTCCTTATATGGTGCCTGCCGTTACCATGCAGATCGACAAGATACCGCTCAATCAGAACCAGAAGGTCAATAAAAAGGCGCTTCCGGTACCGGAGAGAAAAATAGAAGAAATTATTGAGCCGAAGAATGAAACACAGCAGAAATTATTTGACTGTGTTGCGGATGTTTTGGGCTATAAAGAATTCGGTATTACCACAGATATTTATGAGGCAGGACTGACTTCTATCAGTGCGATCAAACTGAATATCCTGATTTCCAAGGCATTTGACATAGTCATTAAGACCTCGGATATTAAGAATCATCCGACCATTGAACAGTTAGAGGGCTTTGTTCAGAATGCCGGTAAGGAGACCAAGAGAGAAGTACAGGAGAACTATCCGCTTACCAATACAGAGGAGGGAATCTTTATTGAGTGTACGGCCAACATGGGCTCCACGATTTACAACATTCCTTATCTTCTGAAACTGGATAAGAAGGTAGATCTTGACAAGCTTGCAGCAGCGATTGACAGCACGATTGAGGCGCATCCTTATCTGAAAACACGTCTTTTCATGGATGAAAACGGAGATGTCCTTCAGAAGCGCGATGACAGCTTAAGCTGTAAGACACAGATTATCAATGGCATGAACCGCGAAACACTGGTTCGCCCTTATATGTTGTTTAACGAACAGCTTTTCCGGTTTGAAATTTACAGAACCTGTAACGGAAATTATTTGTTCCTTGATATTCATCATATCATTGCGGATGGAACCTCTCTTGGTATTATACTGAACGACATTAACAGGGCGTACAGTGGAGAAAAAGCTGGAAGCAGAAACCTATACCTCCTATGACCTGGCGCTGGATAACCGTGATGCATTGAAGAGTGATGTTTATAAGAATGCAGAGAACTATTATAAATCCGTATTTGAAAATAAGGGTGGAAGCATCAACTTCTATCCGGATAAAAAAACGGTCCGGTTCCGACCGCAGAGACTTATCACAGAGAGGTTACGCAAGTTTCCGTACAGGAGGTAAAGGACTTCTGTAAGAAGCACGGAATTACCGAAAATGTTTTCTTTATTTCGGTGTTTGGCCTCACTCTTGGTAAATACAATTTCAGAAAGGATGCAGTATTTACTACCATTTATAATGGAAGAAATGATTCCAGACTTTCAGAAACCGTTGGTATGCTGGTAAAGACACTTCCTGTTTACACGGATTTTGCAGGAAGCTTAAAGGATGGCCTGCTTGCGGTACAGCAGCAGCTGATCAACTCCATGAACAACGATATTTATCCATTTTCACAGATCAGCCATGAGTTCAGCATCAAGGCAGATGCCATGGTGATCTATCAGGGAGACAATTTTGCGTTTGACACGATTGGTGGTGAATATGCACAGGAAGAACCGATCAGCCTAAATGCAGCGAAAGCACCGGTTTCTATCAGTATTTCCATTGACCGGAACAAGTTTGTCTTTGAAATTGAGTACCGTGGAGACATGTACTACGAAGATACAATGAAATACCTTGCAGACAATCTGGAAATTGCGGCAGGTGGAATCTTAAGAGAACAAGAACCGGACAACATCCGGCTGTTGTTTGAAGAAGAGACAAAGATGGAGGACGATCCGGAGCATGCAGGAAAGACCTTCGTGGATCTGTTCCGGGAAGCTGTTGCAAAAATATCCGGACAGACCGGCAGTAAGAGATGGAAAGGGCGAAATTACTTACCGTGAATTGGACAGAATGTCTGATTACGTTGCACAGAAGCTTACCGAAAAATGGCTTTGGCAGAGAGCAGGCCGCAGGTATCCTGTGTGGAAGAACAAAGGAATTTGCAGCTGCTTATATCGGTGTTATGAAGGCCGGCGGAGCTTATGTTCCGTTGGATCCGGAGTATCCGCAGAGCAGAATTGAGTATATGTTAAAGGATTCTGAAGCGCAGAATCTGCTTGTGATCAATCAGTACCGTGATCTGGTCAGCTTCTATGAAGGAAATGTCATAAGCCTGGATGAGGTTTCGGAAGCATCGAAAGACTTTACGCTTTCCGTAGAGCTTACGGCACCGAAGCCGGAAAACCTTGCGTACATGATTTATACCTCCGGTTCCACAGGAAAGCCGAAGGGCGTTATGCTCGAACAGCGGAATCTGCTCAATCTGATCGAATATATCCGGTTGACCAGAAAAACCTCACCGGATGATATTGTGGCAGAATTTGCAAGCTTCTGCTTTGATGCATCAGTCATTGATCTGTTTGCACCGCTTACCGCAGGCGCCTTGCTGTATATTTTCCCGGAGGATATCCGGAAGGATGCCGTTGCTGTTGCAAAGTGCATTCAGGATCAGAAGCTTACCAGCGCTACCTTCCCGACGCAGATGGGCGAGCTGGTAGCAGAGCTGCTTGAAGATGCTCCGTGCCTTAAATTTGTTACCCTTGGCGGTGAGAAATTCAAGCATTACCGGAACCGTACCTATCAGATGATCAATGGTTACGGCCCGACCGAAAAATACCGTATCTTCCACAGAGTTCTGGGTAGATAAACAATATGACAACATCCCGATTGGAAAGTCCCAGAGGAATGTCCGCAGCTATGTTGTGGATGAAAATCTGAACAGACTTCCGGTTGGGGCATCTGGTGAGCTTTGCCATTCCGGCCGGCAGATTGCAAGAGGATACCATAATCTTCCTGAAAAAACTGCCTCTGTATTTGTTGAAAATCCTTTCTCTGTATGTGAAGATGACAAGCGTCTTTACCGTACCGGTGATATGGTACGAATGAAGGGTGACGGAAATATTGAGTATATCGGCAGAATTGATTCGCAGGTCAAGATCCGTGGATACCGTGTGGAGCTCGGTGAAATCGAGGGTGCCGTTCTGAAGCATGAACTGGTAAAGAATTCGGCAGTTACCGTTGTGGAAAAGGGCGGAAACAAGTATATTACCGCATATTATACGGGAGAGAGCATTCCGGATGAGGAGCTTAAGACCTTCTTAGAGCCGTTGATTCCTGATTACATGATGCCGTCCTTCTTTGTTCATATTGATGAAATGCCCGTAACCCCGGGAGGAAAGATTGATAAAAAGGCACTTCCTGTACCGGAAGTAGCTGTAAACAACACAAGCTATGTAGAGCCGGTTACCATGGTTCAGAAGACCCTTTGCGAGATCTTTGAAAAGGCACTGGGAACAGAGAAGGTGGGAATCGAGGATAACTTCTTTGATCTGGGAGGCTCTTCACTTACCGCATCGAAGGTTGCCGTGATGTGTCTTTCCAGGAATATTTCGATTGTATATGCAGAGGAGTTTAAACATCCTACCGTTCGCGAACTGGCAGAAATCGTGGATGATCAGGCATCCGCAGAAAGCCCGCAAAGCAATAATGAGTTTTCTGATTACAACTATAACAGGATCCAGAGCGTCATCAGCGGAAATGTGGAAGAGAATGCAGACCGGATCACCAAGGAAGAACTTGGAGATATCATGATTACGGGTGCGACCGGTTTCCTTGGAATCCATATTCTGAAAGCATACCTCGACAATTACGATGGAAAGGTTTATTGTCTGGTGCGTAAGGGCTCTTATGAATCCATGGAAAAACGAATGATGCATATGCTGATGTATTATTTTGATAATCCGTGTGAGGAACTGTTCAAGGATCGCATCGTCTGTGTAGACGGTGACATTACCTCAAAAGAGCAGGTGGAAAGCTTTGGCGCCTATAAATTCCGGACGCTGATTAACTGTGCGGCCTGTGTAAAGCATTTTGCAGCCGGTGATGTCCTTCAAAAGATCAACGTCCACGGTGTTGAGAACCTGATTGAGTTCTGTAAGAACAATGGGCGCAGGCTGATCCAGATTTCAACCGTTTCCGTTGCAGGAGAGGGATCAAATGGTGTTCCGCCGATGGACAGAGTCTTTGGTGAAAATGATCTGTATATCGGACAGAGTATTACCAATGAATATATCCGCACGAAGTTCCTTGCAGAGCGTGCGGTACTGGAAGCAGTTTCCGGTGGACTTGATGCAAAGATCATCCGTGTAGGTAATCTGATGAGCAGAAACTCAGACGGGGAATTCCAGATTAACTTTATTACCAACGGATTCCTGCGAAGCCTCAGAGGATATAAGGCAATTGGCAAGTTCCCGATGGGCGGCATGCATGAGGTTGCGGAGCTTTCACCGATTGACTCAACAGCACTTGCAGTATTGAAGCTGGTACAGACTGACCGGAGATTTACCGTATTCCATGCCTGCAACAGTCACCATATTTATATGGCGGATCTGATTTATGCAATGCGCAATTACGGATTCAAGCTGGACATTGTAAAGGACGAAGAGTTTGAAGAAGCAGTGAAGGAATTTGCAAAGAACGGTAACGATTCCGATGCCGTTTCCGGACTGATTGCCTATACCTCACATAATGAAAATGAGATCTATACGATGGAATACAGCAACCGGTTCACGGCACAGGTTCTTTACCGGCTGGATTATAAGTGGCCGGTTACCGATGACCGCTACCTTGAAAGTGCAATCGAAGCACTTGACAGGCTTGCATTTTTTTGACTGATCGGATGTGACCGGACGGAAGGAATGAGCCGGCTGCTGTTGGACGCAGGATGATCCGAATATAGGAAATTATGGATAGATAGATGGAGGAAATAAGAATGGAACTGATAACCAAAAAAGATGGAAGCAATGTAACAATTGAAATTACCGGCTGGCTGGATACACAGACTGCTCCTCAGTTGGGAGAAGAGCTCGCGAAGCTTGATGACAGTGTGACAAGTCTGGTATTTGACTTCGATAAGCTTGAATACATTTCTTCTGCAGGATTACGTCAGGTGATTTCTGCATACAAGAAAAATGTCCGGCAAAGACGGCTTCAAGATCATCAATGTTTCGGATGAAGTGTTTGATGTGTTCAGTCTGACCGCATTGGATCAGAAAATCCAGATTGAGAAGCGATGAAATTATACCGGATCCATATCACTCATATGGATGATCCCTTGCAGAATCAAAGACTCCTCGAACTGGTATCTCCAAAACGTAGGGAAAAGGTCATCCGGTACCGCATGCCGGATGACCGTAAGAGAAGTCTTGGCGCAGGGATCATCCTGAGAGAGATCTTACGGGAGAACGGACTTAACGAAAGTGACCTGCGGTATTCGGAAAACGAGAAGCCGGTTGCAGATTCTGTATTTTTCAATGTGTCCCATGCAGGAGATTATGTGGTGGGAGTATCCTCCGATTGTGAGGTGGGATGTGATATTGAAAAGATCCGGAAGGCGCCGATGGAAATTGCACAGCGGCATTTTCGGGCAATGGAGTCTGCCTATATCCAGGTAGCTCCTGACAGGGATAAGGCGTTTTTTTCACTCTCTGGACATTAAAAGAAAGTTATATGAAGATGACCGGAAAGGGAATGAGCCTGCCACTGGATTCTTTTGAAATTGTCCGCACAACGGATGGATTTGCACTTGGGAAATCTCCCGAAAAGCCATGCTTTTTTCAGATCATGGAATTTGACGGGCATATGTTTTCTGTCAGTAATGAAAAGGACTTTGCAATGGCAGAAAGTGATTTTGAGGATCTACCTGTTGCAGAGATGATATAGTAAAGATCTTAGACATTAATGGATATATGCTTCGATAAGGTTATATTTTTATTGAATTTATGTTTCGTAGGCTTATATGAAGTAGTAATTGAGGGTCATAACAATTATGGTAATATGTGCGTGGATGCTTGCATCCGTAAGGACATTTGGCATGATGGTTATGGCTCTGTTATTTTTTGACATACATATGAGAAAATGATCCGGTGGATCATTTTTGAGTAACGATCCGGAATAGTTACAAACCAAGTTAAAAACCGGTAAACCGGTCCATACTATAAAGGTGCATGAAAAGAAATACACAGGAAATGAAAAAGAAGAATTGACAAAAGTGGAAAATAGTGTAAGATAGCCATAGTAAAGAATGCCTATTAATCAAGTAGGTAATAGGGTAAATAAAAGGATTCAGAATAGAGGATCGAAAGGATCAGGAGAGGAAGAAACATATGATTTATTTAGATAACGCAGCCACAACAAAGTGCGCTCCGGAAGCAGTGGAAGCGATGCTTCCCTACTTTGGAGAAAAGTATGGCAATGCGAGCAGCATTTATGCACTTGGATCAGAATCCAAGAAAGCAGTCAGCAATGCAAGAAGAATCATTGCAGAAAGCCTTCACTGTACGCCGCAGGAAATTTATTTCACTACAGGCGGTTCAGAGGCAGACAACTGGGCATTGATTGCGACAGCAGAAGCAAACGAGAAAAAGGGAAAGCATATCATCACGACGGCAATTAAGCATCATGCAATTCTGCATACCTGTGAATATCTTGCCAGGCGTGGTTTTGAAATCACCTATCTTCCGGTAGATGAGGACGGAATGATTTCTCTGGAAGAGTTAAAGAAAGCCATCCGTCCGGATACTATTTTTGATTTCGGTTATGACAGCCAATAATGAAATCGGAACGATCCAGCCGATCAAAGAGGTGGGAGAGATTGCAAAGGAACACAACATTCTGTTCCACACGGATGCCGTGCAGGCCTACGGACATATTCCGATTGATGTTGAGGACATGCACATTGACTTTTTGAGTGCAAGCGGACACAAGCTGAACGGACCTAAGGGCGTAGGTTTCCTTTATATCCGTAACACCGTAAAGATCGGTTCCTTTATCCATGGCGGCGCGCAGGAGCGGGGAAGAAGAGCCGGCACAGAGAATGTACCGGGTATTGTTGGACTTGGTGCGGCAGCAGAGCTTGCCATGAAGAATATGGAAGCAAATCAGAAAAAGGAAACAGAGCTTCGGGATTATCTGATTGAACAGATTGAAGCTAACTTCCCAAACAGCAAGTTAAACGGCAACAGAACGAAACGCTTGCCGAACAATGTGAATTTCAGCTTTCCGTTTATCGAAGGAGAATCCATGCTGATTATGCTGGATATGAAGGGAATCTGTGCATCCAGCGGTTCCGCCTGTACATCAGGATCTCTCGATCCTTCCCATGTACTGCTTGCGATCGGACTGCAGCATGAAATGGCACATGGTTCACTCCGCCTTACGTTGAGCCATGAGAATACGAAGGAAGAAATGGATACGGTGGTCCGTGAGTTAAAGGTGATCGTAGACCGTCTGCAGGCGATGTCTCCTTTGTACGCAGATTTTATAAAGAACAATCCGGATGGAAAATTTGATTGGAGGACCTATCATGTATAGTGAAAAAGTAATGGATCATTTTACGAATCCCAGAAACATGGGTGAAATAGAAAATGCCAGCGGGGTAGGAACCGTCGGCAATGCCAAGTGCGGCGATATTATGAGAATCTATCTGGATATTGATGACAATCAGGTGATTCGGGATTGTAAGTTCAAGACCTTCGGATGCGGTGCGGCTGTAGCAACCAGCAGTATGGCAACCGAGATGGTAAAGGGCAAGACGGTTCAGGAAGCCTTACAGGTAACCAACAAGGCCGTTATGGAAGCACTTGACGGATTACCGCCTGTGAAGGTACACTGTTCTTTGCTGGCAGAAGAAGCAGTACATGCTGCTTTATGGGATTATGCGGAGAAGAACGGCATTACCATCGAAGGCTTAAAGAAGCCGAAGAACGATATTCATGAGGATGATCCGGAATAAATAAAGCAGCGTTAAAGATAGAAAGTTGAGATAACGCATGAAAAAAAGAAAGTCGTAGTCGGGATGTCCGGAGGAGTGGATTCCTCCGTGGCAGCCTGTCTGTTAAAAAGAACAGGGTTATGATGTCATCGGTGTGACGATGCAGATCTGGCAGGAGGAACAGCCACAGCAGGTTTCCAATCAGGGAGGCTGCTGTGGCTTATCTGCCGTTGATGATGCAAGACGGGTGGCAGAGGTGCTGGACATTCCTTATTATGTGATGAATTTCCGGCAGGAATTCCAGAACAAGGTCATTGATTATTTTGTGGAGGAATATCTGCATGGCAGGACGCCGAACCCCTGCATTGCCTGCAACCGCTACGTGAAATGGGAGTCTCTTCTCCAGCGTTCTCTGGAAATCGGAGCAGATTACATTGCAACCGGACACTATGCCCGGGTGGAAGTTCTTCCCAATGGAAGATATGCGATCCGCAATTCCGTAACAGCGCGCAAGGATCAGACGTATGCCCTTTATAATCTGACGCAGAGCCAGCTGGCACATACCCTGATGCCGGTTGGAGATTATACGAAAGAAGAGATCCGGAAGATTGCAGAAGAGCATCATCTTCCGGTTGCCCATAAGGCAGACAGTCAGGATATCTGTTTTGTGCCGGACGGAGATTACGGAGCCTTTTTACAAAGAGAGGCGCCGGACCGGATGCCGGGCCCCGGAAACTTTGTGACAGAGGCTGGGGAAATCCTCGGAACCCACAAAGGAATCACACATTACACGGTCGGACAGCGAAAGGGACTTGGTATTGCGATGGGACATCCGATTTATGTATCACAGATCCGGCCGGAAACCAATGAAGTGGTGATTGCACTCGAAGATGTGTATTCGTCTTCCCTTACCTGTAATCAGTTGAATTTTATGGGAATGGAAGATTTAAAAGAGCCAAGGAGAGCCTTTGCAAAGGTAAGATATTCCCATAAGGGCGAATGGTGCCGGATCGAGCAGACCGGAGAGGATGAAATCCTGTGCACATTTGAAAAGCCGGTCCGTGCCATTGCACCCGGCCAGGCCTGCGTCTTTTATGATGGAGAATATGTGCTCGGCGGCGGGACGATCCTGTAATTCGGAACAGTCCATGGACTAATTAAAATAGAAAGCGAGAGAAAACCATGCCAATCAAAGCAGATTATCATTTACATTCTTCTTTTTCCGGAGACAGTCAGGCTCCGATGAAGCAGATGATCGAGAGAGGAATCGAACTGGGACTTTCCACGATGTGTTTTACAGAGCACATTGATATGGATTACCCTTATGACAAGAAGGAAGAAGAGGGAATGTTTGACCTCAACACCTATTCCTATCTGTATGATCTTGCATGTGCCAAGGGTGATTATGCGGATAAGATTAAGATTCTTTTCGGGATCGAGATCGGTGTACAGCCGCATCTTTTTAAGGAGCTGGCGGAGTACGCCCGGACTTATGAATTTGACTTCATTATCGCATCCACCCATGTGTGCAATCATAAGGATCCGTATTATCCGGCCTTTTATGAGGGCAGAAGTGATGAAGAGGCCTATCGGGAATATTTTTCTTCGATTATGGACAACCTGGAAGCGTTCCATAATTTTGATGTTTACGGGCATCTGGACTATGTGGTCCGCTATGGAAAGACTAAGGATGCAGAATACAGCTATCAGAAATATCAGGATGTCATTGATCCTGTTCTGGAAAAGATTATTGATCTTGGAAAGGGCATTGAACTGAATACCGGTGCCATCCGCCATGGATTAAAGGAACTGAACCCGTGTAACGACATTTTACGACGTTATCGTCAGCTTGGAGGAGAGATCATTACGGTCGGCTCCGATGCCCATGAACCAAAGTATATTGCGGACGGTTTCGATCGTGCGGCAGAGTTCTGAAAGGAGTGCGGATTCCATTATTACACCACGTTTGACAAGCGGATTCCGGAATTCCACAAGTTGTAGCAAGAAATTTCAGATTAGGACTTGCACTTTTCCAATAAATTGGGTAAAATGATTCTGCTGATAAAATTTTGTCAATCTTGACAAAATGATATAAAATTTATTTTTTTAATTTTAGGAGGAAACTAAAAATGGCAGTAAAAGTAGCAATTAATGGTTTTTGGCCGTATTGGTCGTCTGGCATTCAGACAGATGTTTGGTGCTGAAGGATATGAAGTAGTTGCAATCAACGACTTAACAACACCTTCTATGTTAGCACACTTATTAAAATATGACTCTTCACAGGGCAGATATGTAGCAATCGGTGAAGAAGATCAGGTTACTGCTGATGACGAAGCTGGAACAATCACTGTTAAGGGCAAGACAATCAAGATTTACAAAGAGCCCGATGCAAACAATTGTCCTTGGGGCGAAATCGGAGTAGACGTTGTTCTTGAGTGTACTGGCTTCTATACCTCTAAGGCTAAAGCACAGGCACATATCAATGCTGGTGCTAAGAAGGTTGTTATTTCCGCACCTGCAGGAAACGATCTTCCTACTATCGTTTACAATGTAAACCATGAAACTCTTACAAAAGATGATAAGATCATCTCCGCAGCTTCCTGTACAACAAACTGCTTAGCTCCTATGGCTAAGGCATTAAATGACCTTGCTCCGATCGAGTCCGGTATTATGTGTACAATTCATGCTTACACAGGTGATCAGATGATCCTTGATGGACCTCAGAGAAAGGGTGATAAGAGAAGAAGCCGTGCAGGCGCTGTTAATATCGTTCCTAACTCTACAGGTGCTGCTAAGGCAATCGGTCTTGTTATTCCTGAACTGAATGGCAAGTTAATCGGTGCTGCACAGCGTGTTCCTACCCCTACAGGATCTACCACACTGTTATTCGCAGTAGTAGACAAGACTGTTACTAAGGAAGAAGTAAACGCAGCTATGAAGGCTCAGGCTACTGAATCCTTTGGTTATAACGAAGAAGAAATCGTTTCTTCCGATATCGTTGGAATGAGATTCGGTTCCTTATTCGATGCTACACAGACAATGGTTAGCCCTCTTCCGGATGGAAAGACTCAGGTAGAAGTTGTTTCCTGGTATGACAACGAGAACTCCTACACAAGCCAGATGGTTCGTACCATTAAGTACTTCGCAGAATTAGGCTAATTTCGCAATCTGAAAGAAGACCTGTCGAAAGGTCCGGTCTCATGGACCGGACCTTTTTTGCTTTATAAGAAATTCCGTAGGAATTTCTTAATAAAGCAAAAAGCTACGCATGGATGCGCAGCTCGCGGAGAAGAAATTAGTTGCTTTGCAACACCGCTCGCGCGCGAAGAGTTCGCAAGCGAACTCTTTATTTAGTAGAGCACTTAGCAAGTTTTTTTAAAATAGGAGGATTGAATCATGGGATTAAATAAGAAATCCGTAGACGATTTTTAATGCAAAGGGAAGAAGAGTCCTTGTTCGTTGTGACTTTAACGTTCCCCTTAAGGATGGCAAGATCACAGACGAAACCCGTATTGTGGCTGCACTTCCTACAATCAACAAATTAATTGCTGATGGCGGCAAGGTAATTCTTTGCTCTCATCTTGGAAAGGTTAAGAATGGCCCGAACGAAGGCGAATCTTTAGCTCCTGTAGCTGAGAGACTTTCCGAGAAGCTTGGCAAGGAAGTTAAATTCATCGCTGATTACAACGTAACAGGTGCAGATGCAACCGCAGCAGTAGCAGCAATGAATGATGGAGATGTCATCTTACTTCAGAATACCCGTTTCCGTGGTGCAGAAGAAACCAAGAACGGCGAGCAGTTCTCTAAGGAATTAGCAGATCTTTGCGACGATTATGTATGTGATGCATTCGGATCTTCCCACAGAGCACATGCTTCTGTAGCTGGTGTTACAGATTTCGTACGTGCTAAGGGTGGTAACTGTGCAGTTGGATACTTAATGCAGAAGGAAATCAACTTCCTTGGCAATGCAGTTGAGAATCCGGTCAGACCTTTCGTAGCAATCCTTGGTGGTGCTAAGGTAGCTGACAAGCTTAACGTAATTAACAACCTTCTTGAGAAGTGTGATACCCTCATCATCGGTGGTGGTATGGCATTCACCTTCTTAAAGGCTAAGGGATATGAAATCGGTAAGTCTCTTGTAGATGATGAGAAGATCGATTACTGTAAGGAAATGATGGCTAAGGCAGAGAAACTTGGCAAGAAGCTTCTTCTTCCTATTGATACTACCGTAGCTGCAGAATTCCCGAACCCGATTGATGCTCCGATCGAAGTTCAGGTTGTAGATGCTGACAAGATCCCTGCTGATATGGAAGGTCTTGATATCGGAACCAAGACTGCTGAATTATATGCAGATGCTGTTAAGAGTGCTAAGACCGTTGTTTGGAATGGTCCTATGGGCGTATTCGAGAACCCGACTCTTGCAAAGGGAACCATTGCAGTAGCGAAGTCTCTTGCAGAAACTGATGCAACCACAATTATCGGTGGTGGTGATAGTGCAGCAGCAGTTAACCAGCTTGGATTCGCTGATAAGATGAGCCACATTTCTACCGGTGGTGGAGCTTCCCTTGAATTCTTAGAGGGTAAGGTACTTCCCGGTGTAGCAGCAGCCGATGATAAATGACCGAAAGCAACTTAGTGAATGCGAACGATAGTGAAGCATGAACTTAGTGCGAGGTCGTTCCCGAATCTTAGTGAATCCGAGCCGGAGGCGAAGGATGAGCTTAGCTGAGGGAACCGAAAGCAACTTCATTAAAAATTAGAAAGAGGACAATAAAATGGCAAGAAGAAGAATTATTGCCGGCAACTGGAAGATGAACATGACTCCCAGCCAGGCAGTTGAACTTTGTGCAACACTGAAAGATTTAGTTAAGAACGATGCAGTAGACGTTGTTTACTGTGTACCGGCCATCGACCTCGTACCTGTAGCAGAAGCAATTAAGGGTACCAATGTAAAGTTAGGCGCTGAGAACTTCTATATTGAAGATAAGGGTGCTTACACTGGTGAAATCTCCGCTCCGATGCTTAAGGATGCTGGTGTAGAATACATCATCATCGGACATTCCGAGAGAAGAGATATCTTCGGTGAGAACGATATTCTCATCAACGCTAAGGTTAAGAAGGCATTTGCTGCCGGACTTAAGCCGATCCTTTGCTGTGGTGAATCCCTTGCACTTCGTAAGGCTGGCACTTACAAAGAGTGGATTGCAAGACAGATTAAGTGGGATCTTACTGATGTAACTGCAGATCAGGTTAAGGAACTGGTTATCGCTTACGAGCCGATCTGGGCCATCGGAACTGGCGAGACAGCTACTGCTGATCAGGCACAGGAAGTATGTAAGATGATCCGTGAGGTTATTGCTGAGATGTACGATGCTCCTACTGCAGAAGCAGTTCGTATCCAGTATGGCGGTTCCATGAACGCAGGCAACGCTGCAGAGCTCCTTTCCAAGGATGATATCGATGGCGGTCTGATCGGTGGAGCAGCTCTGAAGCCTGACTTTGGTCAGATTGTAAACGCATAATTCCATCTGGAATAATAAGTGTTGAATTGGAACACCACAGAAGCGCGGGAAGAAATTTCCGGTTTCTGTGGTGTTTTTTGTATTTTTACATTGGTTTCTGTTGCCCGGGAACCATTGCCATATCCGGTATTCTGGCTTATAATAAAGAAAGCGGTTATGGGGGAAGATGCATGGGTGTACGAATTGGTTTATTGATGATTATGGGATTGTCCCTGATTTTCTTACTGGTTACCCTGTGTAACCGGACATATCGTAAGTATTACCTTCCGGCAAAGATGGTCTGCAGTCTGGAATTCCTGTTGTTTTCTTTTGCTATGGGTGTTTTATCCGGACAGATGATCTGGACCTTACAGCTTTTGCCGGGATTATTGCTATGCCTTATTGGGGATCTGTTTATGGGACTGCGGCATAAATCGCAGAAAAATACCTGTTTTCTGCTGGGAACGATGTCGTTTGCACTGGCGCATATCTGCTTCCTTGTGATGCTGTATGTTTCACATCCATTTCAATGGGCAGATCTTACCGTTGTGGTTGTGATGCCGATCATCATTAAGCTGTTAAAGCGGACCGGACAGTTCCGGTTTGGAAAGTATGAAGGAATGGCAATTTTATATAGCATTCTGGTGGCAGGCTTTGTGTGGAAAAGTGCGGAAATTGCCATAGGAACCATGCAGAGCGCGGATCTCTGTCTGGCGATCGGAGCAACGTTCTTCTTCCTTTCCGATAGTTTGATTTTCTTGATTTCCTTTTGGAAGAAGAGAGTGTGGCCACTACATGGAATGGAAATCAGTGCTTACTATATTGCCATGTGCCTCATCGGATTGTCCATTTCCCTGCGGTGAGATATGGGTTGAAAATAGGAATGGTCATGTCATGCATTGCAAAGAAAGTAAATTAGAATGAAACAAGAGATGACCAGCAGAAGATCAATAAATTAATCGAAACAATGGATAGAATCAAAGTACAAACAGACAAGAACAAACGAATAAAAAAACAAACGAATAAAAAAACAAATAAATAAAAAAACAAATAAATAAAAAAACAAATAGATAAAAAAACAAATTGATAAGAATAAATGAAAAACAAATAGATAAAGCAAATAAGTAAGAATAGATCGAGAAGAGCGATATATAAGTCAGCAGGAAAAAGATTAAGATCAGGAGTCAGAGAGCAGATTATGGAAAATAAAT
This sequence comes from Lachnospiraceae bacterium, assembly GCA_021628825.1. Classification (GTDB taxonomy): domain Bacteria; phylum Bacillota; class Clostridia; order Lachnospirales; family Lachnospiraceae; genus Suilimivivens. The sequence goes on from JAJXRY010000001.1 coordinate 314,628, forward strand.
TATACGTTGTGATCCCTTGTTATAATGAAGAAGAAGTTCTTCCGGAAACATCGAAGCGTCTGAAAATCAAATTAGAAGAGCTGATGGAGAAGGGGAAGATCGATCGGAACAGTAAGATTGTATTCGTAAATGACGGATCCAAGGATCGTACATGGGAGATCATTGAGAAGCTTCATGAGGAAGATCATATCTTTAGTGGAATCAATTTGAGCCGGAACCGGGGACATCAGAATGCACTTCTTGCCGGACTGATGACGACGAAGAATTATGCGGATATGGTGGTTTCCATGGATGCAGATCTGCAGGATGACATTAATGCAGTCGATGAAATGGTAGAAAAATACCTGAATGGAATCGATATTGTCTATGGTGTCCGCAGCAGCCGTGCGAAGGATACCTTCTTTAAGAAAGCAACCGCGGAAGGTTTTTATAAGCTGATGAATGGCATGGGGGCCAACACCGTATTTAATCATGCCGATTATCGTCTGATGAGCCGTCGGGCGCTGGAAGGACTGGCACAGTTTGGAGAAGTGAATCTGTTCCTCCGTGGGATTGTGCCGATGATTGGCTATCGTACGGATGTCGTTTATTACGAACGGGGCGAGCGCTTTGCGGGCCAGAGTAAGTATCCTTTGGGCAAAATGCTTTCCTTTGCGGTAGAAGGCATCACTTCTTTAAGTACGAAACCGATCCGGATGATCACAGGTCTTGGATTCTTTGTCTTTCTGGTGAGTCTCGTTATTCTGGTATACAGCTTTGTGCGTCACTTTATGGGAGCAACCATTGTCGGATGGACCACATTAATGGTTTCCGTATGGGCAATCGGCGGACTGATTTTGTTATCCCTTGGTGTTGTCGGGGAGTATATTGGCAAGATTTATCTGGAGACCAAGGCCCGCCCGAGATTTATCATTGATGAATTTCTGAATGAGGAAGATAAGGAATAGGAAAATGGTACTTGCAGTCTATGAAAATTGATGTTATCATAGGAATGTTTGTCGGAGAACCCTGAATTAACAAAGGATGTAGAAGGATACAATGACAGATGTAGGGGGAAGATCCTCACAGGAAATTATGATTAGAATAGGATAGTAAAGATTTATGGAACAGCAGATAAGATATAGTGATACGGAAATCAATGCCTACATTTTGAAGGCCGTCCGGGAAATGGGCTTTGAATATATGACTCCCATTCAGGAGCAGGCAATTCCGGTATTATTAGAAGGAAAAGACGTGATTGGACAGGCGCAGACAGGAACCGGTAAGACGGCTGCGTTTTCCATTCCGATGATACAAAAAGATTGACATCTCCTGTAAGAAACCGCAGGGGATTATTCTTTGTCCGACCAGAGAGCTTGCCATGCAGGCGGCAGAGGAGATTCGTAAGATTACGAAATATATGCATGGCCTGAAGGTTCTTCCGGTTTATGGAGGGCAGGACATCAGCAAGCAGATCCGGGCACTCAGCCAGGGAGTACAGATTATTGTCGGTACACCGGGACGTGTCATGGATCATCTGCGCAGACATACGATTAAAACCGCGAACATCCGGATGATCGTTTTAGATGAAGCGGACGAAATGCTGAACATGGGGTTCCGGGAGGATATGGAAACAATCCTTTCCCAGATGCCGGAGGAGCATCAAATGGCACTGTTTTCGGCAACCATGCCGCAGGCAATTTTAGAAATTACCAACCAGTACCAGAAGGATGCCGTCTTTATCAAGGTGACACCGAAGGAAGTTACGGTTGCTGCAATCGAGCAGAGCTATTACCGGATTGCAAAGAAGGACAAGATGAATGCCCTGTGCAGACTGATTGATTTCCACCAGCCCAAGCGCAGTCTGATTTTTCTGCAATACCAAGAAGATGGTCGATGAAATGACACAGGAATTAATGGGAAGGGGCTATGAAGCAGAAGGACTTCATGGCGATCTGTCCCAGTTCCAGAGAGATACGGTCATGAACCTGTTCCGTAACGGACGCTGTGCCATTCTGATTGCAACCGACGTGGCTGCAAGAGGAATTGATGTAAGCGGCGTGGATGCGGTATTTAACTATGATGTACCGGAGGATATTGAATATTACGTTCACCGGATCGGACGAACCGGACGTGCCGGAAGAGAAGGCAAATCCATGACGCTGGTGTCCGGACGAGAAGTATTTAAGATCCGTGATATTGAACGGATCTGTCATACCAAGATTGAAGAAAAGAAGCTTCCGACCGGCAAGGATATCGTAAAGGTGAAGTTTAGCCGTTCGGTTGACAGTGCATTGGAGGCTGCCAAAGATCAGAATCTTGAGGGCCTGAAGAACCGGATCGAAAGTGTTTGTGATGAAAGGGGAATCTCAGAACTGGATCTTGCAGCAGCGCTTCTTTATCAGAGCATGGGAGAGGAACCGGAAGAGATCGAGGAGGAGCGTTTCTACTATGATCGCAACCGCCGTCAGGACAACAGCCGCCGGGAAGGAAAGGGCGGTTATGGAAGAGAGTCCCGGTATCGCGGAAAGGAAAGCCGCTATCGCGATCAGAAGGGACGGAGCCGTGTAAGAGAGGATCAGGGAGGAAGAAGCCGCCACAGGGAAGAGCGCGGCAGCCAGAGAACGCAGGATGCAGCCCGCAGAAATGAAAATGGAAGAAGAAAGAATCCGGAGGAACGCCGGGATAAGAAAGCAGTTCTTTCGAAGAAGAGAAAACGTGGAGTGTTTTAAATGAGTAAGTCACATACAGCAGGAAAGAAAAAATCATCAGGAGAAATGAGACGCCGCCGCCGGGCACGTATGGTCTGGCTGGAACGTGGAATGATCGCGTTCTGGGTGATTGCACTGGCAGGTGGTATTGGCACGGCTGTTTATTTGAATGTGCCCGGGTTAAAATTAAACCGTCAGCTTCACAAGGCGGACAGCCTTATGGAAACCTCGGATTATGATGGTGCGATTGCACATTACCAGGAGGCGTTGAATATTGATTCTACTTCCGTAAAAGCTTATCATGCCATGGCAGGAGCTTATTGGAATAAGGAAGATAAGGGCTCCGCAGAGCTGACACTGCAGCAGGGCTTTGAAGCAACGCAGGATGATGGGCTGCTGCAGGAATACTGTGTTTATATGTTGAATGATGCAGTTGCGGATATCAATACACAGAGCTGTACCTTTGAAACGTTGGAGAAATGTCTTACCGTTTTGGAAACGAGTCCGGATAACACGGAAGTTTATTCTCCATTGGATGCCTGCTATGAATGGCTGATCCATACAGACGATGAGAACTTTTTTACCTCACTGTCTGACGGAGAGACTTATTTTGAGCAGTATGTGAAGGCATTACAAAGGATGATCCGTGTTTATCAGCAGTATTCTTCGGACAGCTTAAAGAATGAGATTGTGAAGTATGCAACGATCGACCGTGATCTGTTGTGGCTGGATGTACCGAAGCTCACGGAATATCAGGAATTGCTTGCTTCGGTTCAGACGATTGGAACGAATGATTCCATTAATTCCTTAAGTGCGTGTCTGGAAAAGGCAGCATGGGCGCAGGAGTATTTTGCAACGGCATTTACGATTTTTGAATCCGGAGAATATGCACCGATCCGTGATTTTATTCAGGAGGATACTTATATTTCCCTGCGGGATCAGTTCATGGCAGGAACGACGGAGTACTGGAGCGGACAGACCTATATTCCGGTGAGTCGTGAGAAGATGAAGCTGATGAATACAGATGGCGCATGGACCTTTGCCTTTGCAGACTTTGAGGAATATCCGCAGACGAAGGGAGTGGTCAATCTGTGGGCAGCGATTCAGCAGGACGATGGAGTACAGAGAATCTGTATTTCTTATGAACCGGAGGCTTCACAGGAAGAGTACTATCCGCATACAACATTTGAATTTATCTATCTTTACAGTAATGTCAAGATTAACGGAGAGCTCGTACCCAAGATGAATTATCGTTTTGAGACGCGTGTGGCGACAAAAGAAGGCACCACCACGCAGCTCATCGGAGACTGGGGCGGTGCCAATGAATGGACAACCACATTTTTAATTTCATATCATTATAATTTCATAGAATTAACTGAATTTCAGTTGTGCATTATGGAGCCTGTAATAGGCTCCTTTTTTTGCCAGTAATTCGCTGACAGAGCCTTCTTCGACAATACCGCCGTGATCGATTACAAAGATACGGTCGGCCTTTTGGATGGTAGAAAGCCGATGTGCAATGACAAAGGAAGTACGTCCCTTTAACAGGGCATCGATGCCTTCCTGGACAAGAAGCTCGGTCTGGGTATCGATGCTCGAGGTAGCCTCATCCAGAATGAGGATATTCGGATCGGAAACCATGGTTCGTGCAAAGGCAAGAAGCTGCTTCTGACCGACGGATAATCCACCGCCGCGCTCTGTCAGCATCGTATCGTAGCCATCCTTTAAATCCATAATGAAATCATGGGCATGGACGGCTTTCGCAGCAGCAATGATTTCTTCCTCGGTAGCATCGAGCTTTCCGTAGCGGATATTGTCGCGGATCGTTCCGGTGAACAGGAAATTGTCCTGCGTCATAATTCCCATCTGCTGCCGGAGGCTTTCGATCGTTACCTGCCGGATATCGTGTCCATCGATCCGGATCTGACCGCCCTGGATATCATAGAAACGGCTGATCAGATTGACAATTGTTGTTTTACCGGCACCGGTAGGTCCAACCAGGGCAATCGTTTCACCGGGTTTGATATCAAAGCTTACGTTATCCAGAATCTTCACATCATCCTCATAGGAAAAAGTCCACATGGGAAAAGGTTACCTGACCTTTGATCGGAGGGAGCGGAAGGGCTTCCGGAGCATTACTGATCGAGCTTTCCGTATCCATAATTTCAAAGACACGTTCAGCGGCAGCCAGGTTGGTAATGATCTGGGTGTAAAAGTTGCTCAGATTCATAATCGGGTTCCAGAACATGCCGATATAGGTGCCGAAGGCCACCAGCGTACCGACGGATACCGATTCGATGCCCAGAATTTTGATTCCGACATAGTACATGGCGGCAAAGCCAAGTCCCCAGCTTAGGTCGATGATGGAACCCATACCGTCATTTAATCGGACCGCCTTTTTAAAGGAATCCCGATGGGCATTCAGCAGTTCATCAAAGGTGTTCAGGGTTTCTTCCTCGGCAGTAAAACTGTGAATGATCCGCATGCCGGACATATCCTCATGGATAAAGGCATTCAGGTTACTGGACTTTTTCCGGAAATCCTGCCATTTCTTATGGGAGTAGATCTGGATAAGCCAGATACAGACAGCCATAAATGGAAGCGTAATGAGTGCTGCCGCGGCAAGAACCGGGTTCCGCACGAACATAATGACGGCAACCGCAACCACGGTCACAAGCTCCGGTAAGAGAGTGGTGACGAAATTATTCAGCACATCTTTCAGGGAGTTGATATCCCCCATGATTCTTGCGAGGATCTTACCGGTCGGCCTTCCGTCGAAGAAGTTCAGATCCAGTGTCTGAATGTGGGTATAGAGCTGCTGCCGTATGGTCAGTAATGTTTCATTACAGATCTTTGCCATGATGTACATCCGCATCTTACTACCGAGGATGACGGTAACGCTCATAAGCAGAGTCAGGATCATCACACGGTAGAGCTTCGGAAGATCGCCGGTTCCGATGCAGTCATCAATCGCGTACTCATAAAAGAGTGGTGTAATCAGCGTAAGGATGGTACTGACAAGCATAATCAGCAGTACCGCAATAATCTGTTTTTTATAAGTAAGCAGGTAGGAGAGGAGCCGCAGGAGTGTTTTTAGCTTTCCGTTTTCCTTAAGCTGTTCGTCCTCTTTATAGGAATTGAAACTCATGCAATCACCTCGCTTTCCGGAGTTCCATATTGTGCAACAAAGGTCTGGTAATAGTGTCCTTTCTTTTTAAGCAGTTCATCGTGGGTTCCACGTTCCACAATCTGACCGCCCTCTAAGATCAGGATTTCATCGGCATGACAGACCGCGCTGATGCGGTGCCCGATGATGATTTTGGTGGTATCTTTTAATTCCCGGAGCGTGTCGTGGATGCATTGTTCGGTTTCCATATCGAGTGCCGAAGTCGAGTCATCGAGAACGAGAACCGGTGCTTTCCGGGCCAAAGCTCTCGCAATCGTAATCCGCTGCTTTTTGGCCGCCGGATAAACCAATGCCGCGTTCCCCAATGACGGTATCATACTGGCTTTCCATCTTTTCGATAAAGCTGCTGGCCTGTGCCCGGCGGGAGGCTTCTTTAATCGAAGACAGCGTCAGGGTATCCTTTTTGCCGAGCTTTACGTTTTCCAGAATGGTATCGGAAAACAGGAAGACATCCTGCATGACAAAGGACATGGCACCACGGAGCTGATGTAAGGAAAGCTCCTTGATGTTGACTCCGTCTAAGTAAATCCCACCGTCCGTTACATCGTAAAGCCGCTGCAGAAGATAGATGAGCGAGCTCTTACCGGCACCGGTGGTTCCCATGATGCCGACGGTCTTTCCGGGTTCGACCGTAAAGGAAATATCATGGAGAATCTCGTGTTGATCCGCCTTGTGGAACGATACATGCTCAAAGGTGATCTGCCCCTTCACGGAGGGCAGAACGACAGGGTTCTCGGGATCCTTCACGGCAGGCTTTTCTTCATAAAGCTTCTGGATGCGGCGGTTGGATGCCACAGCATAGGAAAGCGAGTTCGTAAGCCAGCCGAGCATTTCCATCGGCCATACAATGTTATTGGAATAGGCAAAGAATGCACTTAATTCACCTAAGGTAAATTCACCCCGCATGACCTGGGCTCCACCAAATAACAAAACGGAAATCGGCAGGATCTTGGAGATCAGCGAAATATAAGGGTGATATTTCACGAAGATGTTCGACTGCTCCATATTCAGTTCGTAGTAACGCTGGTTATGGGACAGGAACTTCCCAATTTCGTACTTTTCACGGGCGAAGGCCTTTACGGTGCGGACACCGGCAAGGTTTTTCTTCGGCAACGGTATTTAATGTGGCGTTTTCCTCGCTGATGGATTCATAAACGGAATCCAGACGGTGCTCCATGTAAATGGCAATCGCAGCAGAGGCTGCCATGCCGATCGTGGGAAGGATTGCCAGCTTCCAGTTGAGGCTGTACATACAGAACAGCACGATGGAAGTATGGATGACCACTTCAATCATCAGCATGCCGACATAGGTTAAGCCGTCCCAGATGTGGTCCACATCATCCTTGATCCGGCTCATCAGTTCGCCGGTTCCGGTACGGTCAAAAAACTCCGTGCTTAAGGACTGCACATGGCAGAACACGGCGCGACGGATTTCGGCTGCAATTTTTGATCCCGTCAGGTCAAAGGTATATTCCTTTTACATACTGGAAAATAAATCTTCCGACTCCGACGCCAACGTAGGCGAGCAGAAGCGGAGTGAGCAGGTTCATGTGACCACCGAGTAATACGTCGTCAATCATGGACTGCGTAAGTTTAGGTGAGAGCATATCCAGGCTGATACTGATGATCATGGCAAGGATGGCAAGGCCGAAGGCAAACTTGTGCTCCCAGAGATAGGTTCTTATTTTTTTCATGTTTTCCCCCTCATTTATGATTGTATTTGTTAGTGTAACGGCCATATGTTCAGGCTTTGCATGGCTCTGAATAGTTACAAAAAGAGGGCAGTTATGATATTCCATAACTGCCCGTGTGTAGTCCAATTACCAAAGTAAGACGAAGGTATGATTTTAGGTGTCCTGCTTTAGCTATGAGTACAAAAGTCAGAAGGTAATATCCGATCAGTTCTGGTTTTCATTGTTAAAGTTGTCAATGTTGTGCGGTTACGTAATATAATAGTTTTAAACATAGATGTTACCTCCTTCCTTGTGATTTCTTATGTTGCAACACATTATGTTTTTCACCATACAGCCGTTACGAAAATTTGTCAACAGGAATTTTGCACACCTGCTACACCAATTTATTTAGAAACATGTGTGAGCAGGCTCTAGGTTAGGAAAAACGTATAAAAGTTAGTGATTTCCAACATGAAATTACGTCTGGTCAGAATGGAAAAATGAGTGTATACTCCGTATTACAGAGCTTCCCAAATGAACTTGATAAGGGAAGAAGACAGGAGCGGATATGATTTCGTTATTAGCAAAAATTATGGATTAAAAAAACAGGGAAGATGTAAAGGATCCCAAGGTACGTGAAGCGTATGGTGTGCTTTGCGGAGGCGTGGGTATCTTTTTTAATCTATGCCTTTTTATTGGAAAATTTCTGACAGGCTTCTTAAGCGGGTCCATCGCGGTCACGGCCGATGCGTTTAACAACCTTTCGGATGCGGGTTCTTCCATTATTACGCTTGTGGGCTTTAAAATGGCAGGGCAGAAGCCGGACTCGGATCATCCCTTCGGACACGGACGGATTGAATATCTTTCCGGTTTTCTGGTAGCGGTGATTATTCTGATCATGGCGTTTGAACTGCTGAAATCTTCGGTGGATAAGATTATCCATCCGGAGCCCATCGACACCGGAATTCTGGTGATTGTGGTATTGATTGCCTCCATTCTTGTCAAGATCTATATGTGTTATTATAATAAATCTGTTGCAAAAGAAGATTGACAGTGCGGCAATGGGAGCAACTGCAATGGACAGCTTAAGCGACAGTGTTGCCACAACGGTTGTCCTCATTGCAACGCTGGTTTCTTATTTCTTTGGCATCGAGATTGACGGATACTGTGGTGTGATCGTTGCCCTGTTTGTGGGAATGACCGGCTTCCAGGCGGCTAAAGAAACGATCGATCCCCTGCTTGGGCAGCCGCCGGAGCCTGCCTTTGTGAATCAGGTAAGGGAGATCGTGATGTCCTATCAGGAGCAGGGCGTGCTTGGAATCCACGATCTTGTGGTACATAACTACGGACCGGGAAGAGTGATGCTGTCGGTGCATGTAGAGGTTCCGGCTTCCGGAGATATTGTACATATGCATGACATGATCGATAACATCGAACACCGGCTGCACCGGGAACTGAACTGCAGTGCGGTGATCCATATGGATCCGGTCAGTGTAGGAGATGAACGGACGAATGAATTAAAAGCGAAGGTGCGTGAAATCATAAATGGTATGCACTAGAACATCCATTTCCATGATTTCCGGATTGTGGACGGACCGACGCACACGAATGTGATTTTTGATGTGGAGGTTCCCTACAGCGTGAAAACGGAGGATAAGGAAATCGTATCGTATCTTCAGAAGAAAATCCGGGAGCTTGGCGGGGACGGACAGGAGTATTACGCGGTCATCGATGTGGACCGGGATCTGTGTGAAAATGTGCAGGAATAACGCAATAACAGGAAGATGTTTGTTGCCACGAACGAAAAAAGAGTGTATAATCAGTGTGATAAAAAAACAGGGAGGACGTAATGATGAAAAAAACCTACAGTATTAATGATTTTTAGATGGATATGGATTAAATGAAAGAAAAGATCATAACGCCGTGGCAGAAGCAAATACCCCCGTTATGGATAAACTCATGGCAGAATGTCCTTTTGTCAAAGGAAATGCCAGTGGTATGGCCGTAGGACTTCCGGAAGGACAGATGGGTAACTCTGAAGTCGGTCATATGAACATGGGTGCAGGACGTATTGTATATCAGGAACTTACCAGAATTACCAAGGAAATTCAGGATGGTACGTTCTTTGAGAATCCTGCTTTATTGGAAGCAGTAAACAACTGCAAAAAGAATGACAGCGCCCTTCATATGTTCGGTCTTCTTTCCGATGGTGGTGTACACAGCCACATTACCCATCTTTTCGGATTACTTGAGCTTGCCAAGAGAAACGGCTTAAGCAAGGTCTATGTACACGGATTCTTAGATGGACGTGATACTCCTCCGGCAAGTGGTAAGGAATATGCAGAAGAGCTGGAAGCTGAAATGAAGAAGCTTGGCGTAGGTAAAATCGCATCTGTTATGGGTCGTTACTATGCCATGGACCGTGATAACAACTACGATCGTGTAAAGCTTGCGTTTGATGCATTAACCAAGGGCGAAGGTCTTACCGCAGCAAGTGCCACAGAAGGTATCCAGGCTTCCTATGACCGTGAAGAAACCGACGAATTCGTAAAGCCTACCGTTGTAGTAAAGGATGGCAGGCCGGTTGCAACCATTAAGGACAAGGATTCCGTAATCTTCTTCAACTTCCGTCCGGACCGTGCAAGAGAGATTACCAGAGCCTTTTGTGATGATGACTTCAAGGGATTTGAAAGACCGCAGAGACTCGATCTTACTTATGTATGCTTCTCTGACTATGATCCGACGATCCCGAATAAGCTGGTTGCTTTCCACAAGATCTCTGTTACCAATACCTTTGGCGAATGGCTGGCAGCAAACCACATGAAGCAGGCCAGAATCGCCGAGACCGAGAAGTATGCACACGTTACCTTCTTCTTTAACGGCGGTGTAGAAAAGCCCAATGAAGGCGAAGACAGAATCCTCGTAAATTCACCCAAGGATGTGGCTACTTACGATCTGAAGCCTCAGATGAGCGCTTACGAAGTATGCGACAGACTGGTAGAAGCCATTCATTCCAAGAAATATGATGTTATCGTCATCAACTTTGCAAACCCGGATATGGTTGGACATACCGGTGTGGAAAGTGCCGCAATCAAGGCAGTAGAAGTTGTCGATGAATGTGTTGGCAAAGCAGTGGAAGCATTAATGGAAGAAGATGGACAGATGTTCATCTGTGCAGATCATGGTAATGCAGAACAGCTCGTGGATTATGAAACCGGTGAACCTTATACCGCACATACCACGAATCCGGTTCCATTCATTCTGGTAAATGCAGATCCTTCCTACAAGCTTCGTGAGGGTGGATGCCTTGCAGATATCGTTCCGACCCTGATTGAGATTATGGGTATGGAGCAGCCGAAGGAAATGACCGGCAAGTCCTTGATCGTAAAAATAAGATAATGATTCCGGAAATGAAGGGAAAGAATTCATAAGAATTCATATAGGAAATCACAGGCAGTACATATCGAGGATATGGCTGCCTTTTTTCTTGAAAATAAGTGTTCGATTTTATATAATGTAACTAGCGAAAAAGAAAAACAAGGATAAGGCAGCTGGCAATACACAATATAGGTATACGAGTGGAGGGTAACACATGAAGGTAACTGCAGAAGAACGAAGAATTATAATCCGTAACGGAGCATCCCAGGTCTTTATTGAGCCATGGGGCGAGAATTCCGTGCGTGTACGAATGACGGCAGAGGCACAGATGGATGACCATGACTGGGCCTTATGCGAGAAGGTGAAGGAAATCATACCGGTGATCACCCAGACAACAGTAGATATGACGGATCCGTGGTATCGTGGAGAGGAATGGAAGAAGTACCATTATACCGGGACCGAATATACCATGGTGATTGGCAAGCTTACTGTGAAAGTGAATGCCGAGGGCTGGATCAGTTTTTATAATCAGAAAGGGGATCTGCTGACGCAGGAATATTGGAGAAACCGTGACCGGATCTGTCGTTATGCGGTGCCGATCCGCATTCCTGCAAGAGAATTAAAGCCGATTACCGGAACCAGCGACTATGAACTGACCGCACGTTTTGAAGCATTTGATGATGAGAAGATCTTTGGTATGGGTCAGTATCAGGAAAAGCATATGGATAAAAAAGGCGCGGTATTAGAGCTTGCGCATCGTAACAGTCAGGCAAGTGTTCCGTTTTATGTATCGAGCAGAGGATATGGCTTCTTCTGGAACAATCCGGCGATTGGAACGGCTACCTTTGGTATGAACAAGACCGAATGGTATGCAAAGTCCACGAAGAAGATGGACTATTTCCTGACCGCAGGCGATACACCGGCAGAAATTCTCGAGCAATATACTGCAGCAACGGGAAGAAGCCCGATGATGCCGGAGTTTGGTTTAGGCTACTGGCAGTGCAAGCTGCGTTACCGTAACCAGCGGGAGATCTTAGAGGTGGCAAGGGAGCATAAGCGCCGTGGACTTCCGATGGATGCGATCGTGGTAGACTTCTTCCATTGGACGATGCAGGGAGAGTTTAAGTTCGAGCCTCGTGACTGGCCGGATCCGGATGCCATGGTGAAGGAATTAAAGGAGCTTGGAATCGAGACTGTTGTTTCCGTTTGGCCGACGATTGACGAACGTTCCGAGAATTATGGTGAAATGGCAGAGAACGGTTATCTGGTGCAGACGGACCGTGGCAATCACAATCACATGACCTGGATGGGCAACATCGTGTTCTATGATCCGACCAATCCGGGCGCGAGAGAATTTGTCTGGAAGAAATGCAAAGAGAACTATTATAAGAAGGGTATTCGTATTTTCTGGCTGGATGAGGCAGAGCCGGAATATGGCCCTTATGATTTTGATAATTACCGCTACTATGCCGGTCCGGCTTTACAGTGTACGAATATTTATCCGCTCATGTATGCCAAGGGCTTTTATGAAGGCTTAAAGGCAGAGGGAGAGAAGGACATTTTAAGTCTGGTGCGCTGTGCCTGGGCAGGAAGCCAGAAGTACGGTGTGCTGACCTGGTCCGGAGACATTCACTCTTCCTTCCGTGCCATGAAGGAACAGTTACAGGCCGGATTAAACATGGGTATGGCAGGAATTCCCTGGTGGACTTCGGATATCGGAGGATTTATCGGTGGAGATATTACCGATCCGGCATTTAAAGAGCTTTTGATGCGATGGTTTGCATGGGGCGCGTTCTGCCCGGTATTCCGTATGCATGGAGAGCGTTCGCCCTGGTATGAAAGAGAGCAGGAATTCATTAATGGAGTCCGTCAGTTAACCTCCGGACAGGATAATGAGGTTTGGAGCTTTGGCGAAGACAACTATGAAATTATGAAGAAGTATCTCTTTGTCCGTGAGAACTTAAGGGACTATGTAAGACAGAGCATGGAAAATACCAGCAAGACCGGAGAGCCGGTCATGCGTCCTCTGTTCTTTGACTTCCCGGAGGATCCGGAAAGCTGGAAGGTGGAGACCGCTTATATGTTTGGACGGGACCTTCTGGTATCACCGGTTACAGAAGCCGGAGTGAAGGAATGGAAGGTTTATCTTCCGAAGGGCTCCAAGTGGACAGAAGCGGCAACCGGAAAGGAATATGAAGGCGGTCAGTATGTGGAGGCGTATGCACCGATCGATATTATTCCGGTATTTGTGAAAGATGGGGCAGATCTTAACATTTATGAGGCAGATATTATCTAAAAAAACAGATTGATGGTAAGGCAGGAGATTACTGTGAAAAAAAGAACGGAAGCTGGATCAGTTTTTACAATATACGGTAGAAGTCGAAGGGATAGAATTTCAGATGGTGGATCTGTTGTTTTATTCTCTGTCTGTTCGTGATCGGACTGCTGATTCGGATTCCGTTGTATCCGATTACATCCGCAGACTATCTGGGATGTCTCCTCCCATGGATGGAGGAGATCCGGCAGACGGGAGGTTTCTTTTCCTTAAATCATTCGATCTCGAACTACACATCGCCCTATATGTATCTGATGTGCCTTGTGTCGTATGTGACGACAGACAATCTGTATGCACTCAAAACAGTGTCGGTCATTTTTGACTATGTAGCGGCACTTGCCATGTTTCTTCTGGTATATGAAATCACCTGCAATGTGCGGCGTTCCATTATCGGAATGGCACTGGTGCTTCTTTGTCCGACCGTGATCATGAACAGTGCTTACTGGTGCCAGTGCGATGTCATTTATACATCGTTCCTGCTATTGTCTTTGTTATATTTTTACCGGGATGACAGCCGGAAGAGTCTTATTTTTATGGGGATCGCGTTCTCGTTCAAATTGCAGGCGCTGTTCTTTGCGCCATTCTTAATTTTGATGTGGTTAAAAGGAAGAACCATTAAGTTCCGTCATTTTCTGTACATACCGGTGATGTATGTCCTGACTGCAGTACCGGCATGGCTGTTTGGCAGAAGCATGAAAGAACTGCTGTTGATTTATGTACAGCAGTCGGAGACATATCCGTGGGGAACACTGGAATATCCGAACATTTATGCACTGCTTGGAGAAGTGATGCCGGACTATTATCATGCAAATGAGGTAAGCAGTGCCGGAACGTTTATGACGATCATTCTGCTGGGATTATTGGCATATTATCTTTACGGAAAGAGAATTGCGGTTACGAACCGGATGGCAGCCACGATCGCATTGTTTTCGGCAGCGCTTGTGGTCTATACCCTGCCGCATATGCACGACCGCTACGGATTCCTTGTGGATCTGCTGGCGATTCTGTATGGAGTTCTGAACCCGAAAAAGCTGATTATGACCTGTGGATTTTTACTGGTTTCCCTGTTGAGCTACATTCCGTATCTGCTTGGCATCCACATTGTGCCGATCGCCTATGTGGCACTGGGACTGCTTGCGTTGATTCTGCTGGTAGGCAAGGATCTGTATGGGCAGATTAAAGTACAAGAATCCAGTCTTTAAGCAGGCGCAGATGCATTCCATATTCCCGGGAAACCGGAAATCCGGATACGACCGGATAAAATACGAAAAAGCATGCAATGGCAATCACCAGATAGACGGTGATTGCTATTTTACTTTTCGGGAATCTTTCGATAAGAAGATGAATCACATACCCCATCATCAGGATCGTAAAGAGGATGGCGGGGAAGTAGTGATAGATAAAGGTGATTCGTCCACCGGAGAGTCCAAGGATCACCCAGGGCAGGTACTGGGCCAGGTAACCGATTGTTAAAAAGCCGGCCTTGCCGTCACGGCGTGCGATCCACTGAACAAAGGTGATGAGAACACAGGGAATTCCCACCCACCAGATAGCAGGATTTCCCATGCAGCTCACGGCACTTACCTTCGTGGCGCTCACGGCATCGTTGGCATCCAGAAGCGGCATCCAGATCACAGGCCATTCATAGTAAGGAGAGCTGTAGTAATGCTCGGCCTTTAAGGTAGAGTGATACCAGAACATATACTGGGTATTCTTGATGGTTTTATCGATCAGTCCATTGTAGCCGTTTGCACCGACAACGGGAATGTAAGCAAGGGTATACAGGACAAGCGGAAGTATCACGAAAAATCCGACACAGAATAAAAACAGCCGGAAGGTCTGCTGCTTCGGAAAATGCAGGATCGTATACCAGATAAAGAGGATGGCAAGTCCGGCAGCCGCATAGACGCCGGTTAGTTTTGTGGCGATTGCAAGGGACATGCCAATACCGCAGAGTGCCAGAAGGACGGCAACACGGAAGGGCGGGAACGGATCCGAAAGGCTCCCGTGAGTCTGACGATACTTGTGATCCGCCAGAAAATAGCGGTACAGGTAGTAGTACGCCAGAATAATAAAGAACGCTACAAAAATATCGATCGTGGCAATTCGCGATAACATAAAGTGCATACAGTCAAACACCAGAAGGATCGTAGTGGCTGTTGCCACAAAGGTATTCTGAAAGAGCCGCTTTGCAAAGAGATAGAAAAAGCGGAACCATAAAAAAATGCCAAAGAGAGCAGACATAAAAACGCCAGCCAAACGGAGTCATGCCAAACATCCGGATGCCCTTAAAGAAATCAGGATTTTTACCAAGCTGCGGATGGGTGGTCTCATAGGTAACCAGTCCGTGAATAAATTCATAGGCGGTACGTCCGTGATAGACCTCGTCAAACATCGTGCCGGTCAGATAGGTTTTGACCGCAGGAAACAGATCCTGCTCATCAAATAAAGCAGAATATTTCGCATCGTAAATCGGAGATAGGACCGTACCGTCCGGAGAAGTGAGCACCAGTTCGTTGATGACACATTCTTCATCCAGAGCGACAATTCCCAGATAACGGAGGTTATAGTTGATAGCAATGGTATTCCAGGCAAAGACCGACTCGGCAGCAGCTTCTCCCTGGAGGACCTCCCAGGCACCGGTTACTTCATTAAAAGCAGAGATCGAGAACCTACGGGTATTGAGATTGCCTAAGAACATATGAATCGATCCGACGTCCACATAATCCCCTAAATCAATGACAATATCCCGGTCTTCGGCGGTAGCTGTATAGGCGCTTTGCGGAGCCGAGGTGTTCCCGATCCGGTAAAAAAACCAGAATGGTGAAAAAAATTAAAGTAAGAACTCCCATGGCGAGATAATCCCATTTCGTCATAAAAGTACTTTCTATAAAAATGTTTTCTGAAAAAAATTACTTAAAAAAATTCCGGATCCGATTCATGATTGCGCGACCTTTCACGAGTTGATTTCCAGTTCAGTATAACAATTCTTTTGGATTGGAAACAATGGTAAATAAAAAGGAAAGTGAGGTTTTTGAAATGAATCGATATTTACAGATTACGAATATCCATGGAAGGGAAATTCTGGATTCCAGAGGAAATCCGACAGTGGAAGCAGAGGTGGTGCTGACCGATACGGAAACCGGAGAACGGTTCTGTGCATATGCCGCCGTTCCTTCCGGGGCAAGTACCGGACAGTTTGAAGCAATTGAACTAAGGGACGGCGAGCCGAGATACTGCGGACTTGGTGTAAGAAAAGCCGTTGCAAACATCAATACCAGAATCAAGGAAGCACTGGTTGGGAAAAACGGGTTAAAGCAGCCTCTTATTGACCGGATTCTGATTGAAACAGATGGAACGGATAACAAAGGAAGCCTCGGAGCCAATGCCATGCTGGCGGTATCGCTTGCGAATGCCAAAGCAGCAGCCAAAGCAATGCGGCTGCCTCTCTATCAGTATCTGGGCGGTGTCAATGCCAAGGTACTTCCGATTCCCATGATGAACATCTTAAACGGGGGTGCGCATGCAGCCAACAATCTGGATGTACAGGAGTTTATGATTATGCCGGTCGGGGCCCATTCCTTTCAGGAAGGATTGCAGTGGTGTACGGAAGTCTTTCACCGTCTTGCTGATCTGTTAAGAAAGAAGGGACTGACCACCGCTGTCGGTGATGAGGGCGGTTTTGCACCGGATCTTTCCGGGGAGGAAGAGGCGATTGAATATATTCTGGAGGCAGTGAAAAAGGCAGGCTATAAGCCCGGAAAGGACTTTAAGATTGCCATGGATGCGGCAGCCTCTGAATGGAAGGGCGGACAGAAGGGCGAATATCTGCAGCCGAAGTCCGGGCAGTCTTTTACTTCGGAAGAGCTGATTGCACACTGGAAGCAGTTGATTACGAAATATCCGATTTTTTCCATTGAGGATGCACTGGACGAAGAGGACTGGTCGGGATGGCAGATGCTGACCGAAAAACTTGGCAATAAGGTACAGCTTGTCGGGGATGATCTGTTTGTAACCAATGCCAAACGGCTTGGAGCAGGAATCAAGCTTCATTGTGGTAATTCCATTCTGATTAAGTTAAACCAGATCGGTACACTTACTGAGACCATGGAAACGATTGACATTGCGCATAAGGCAGGTTATACAGCGGTAATTTCCCACCGGTCCGGGGAAACGGAGGACACAACCATTGCAGACCTTGCGGTTGCCATGAACGCCGGACAGATTAAAACAGGAGCCCTCCCGGTCGGAGCGTGTGGCGAAATACAACCAGCTTCTGCGGATTGAGGAGGAGCTTGGAGAAACGGCGGTTTATCTGACCGGCTATGGGGATACGGAAAAATAGAGAAGTTAAATAGAAAATATGAGACGAAAATTGAATGGAAAATTTTACCGTAGAATTTTTCTTCAAAATCCGGATGTTTACGGTTGACGTAACAAGGGAGAAAAGATAAACTAAAAGAGTATGAAAAAAGATAAAGGGGTATCAGACACGAATGAAAAAAAGATTTTTAAACATGTTGCAAAAGACCGTTGCGATGGCAATGGCCGTTGCGGTACTGGGAATGCTTCCCATGGGACAGGTATCTGCAGCGAATGCAAACGGGGCAATTGCACAGGGCGTAGATGCTTCCAAGCACAACGGCGCGGTAAACTGGGGACAGGTTGCAGCATCAGGAATGCAGTTTGCTTTTATCAAGGTTGGAAGCACCAATAGCGGTGTGGATCCGCAGTTTGCAGCAAACATTACGGGCGCACAGGCAGCAGGCATAAAGACCGGTATTTATCTGTATTCCTATGCAACGACACCGGAGCAGGCACAGCAGGAGGCAAACCTGGTTTTACAGTGGATCGAAGGCTATACCGTAAACTATCCGATCGTGTTTGATATTGAGGATAAATGTCATAAAAACTTAAGCAACCAGCAGCTCATTGATATTATCAATGCGTTTTGTACCACGATTGATGCGGCCGGTTATTATCCGATGGTTTATTCCTATAAGAATATGTTCGATACCAAGTTAAGCATCTGCGGCTGGGACCGCTGGGTGGCACAATATAACAGCTCCTGCGGACATACCAATAACGTATGCTTCTGGCAGTACAGCAGTTCGGGTAAGGTCAACGGATTTTCCGGAAGGGTGGATGTGAACTACCAGTTCAAGGATTACAGCAATCTGATTATTTCCGATGGATTTATTGAACATAACGGAAATGTGCGTTTTTACCGGAACTGGAAGATGCAGAAAGGCTGGGTAGATTTCAATGATACCCGTTACTATCTGGACGGAGCCGGAAATCTGGTCCGCGGATGGTACACCGAAGGAGATAAGACCTATTATCTTACACCGGAAGACGGAAGCATTGCCAGAGGACAGCGTAATGTGGACGGTGCGGACTTTTACTTTACGGCAGAGGGTGTAAAGACGGCAGGCCGGGTAGTGATCAACGACCAGAAGTTCTTTTACGAGCCTGCTAACAACGGAATTATGAAACGTGACTGGTACAGCGATGAGAAGGGAAATGTTTACTTCTTTGACCGTACCGATGGACATATGCTCACCGGCGCACAGGCGATTGACGGTGTGGAATTCCTGTTCAGTGCAGAAGGAATCCGTCAGACCGGATGGGTGACTTTGGAGAATGGAACTTTCTTCTATGATCCTGCGACCGGAGCAAAGGTCAGAGGATTCTACGATGATGCAGCCGGAAGACATTTTCTGTCTGCAGATGACGGACATCTGGTAACCGGAGCAGCAACGATCGAGAAGAAGAATTACTTCTTCAGTCCGGAAGGCGTGATGATGACCGGTATTGTGGAAACCGAAACCGGCAGCTACTACTATGATCCTGCAACCGGAGAACTTGTAAAGAATCAGGATCTGGAATTGAACGGAGCACTGTTCCATGCAGATAAAACAGGACTTTTAACAGCAGTTTAGGTTCCGGAAAATCCGGCGCAGACCACAGCAAAATAAGCACTTGCAATTCATGGATACTTATGATAAACTAGACCTTGCTTGGCGTTAGGAGGTAATGAAATGGCAGTCGTAAAGATTATTATTCAGATTATTTTCATATTATTATGTATCGCACTTACGATACTGGTATTAATGCAGGAAGGAAAGTCAGCAGGACTTGGAGCCATTAGTGGTATGGCAGAGACTTACTGGGGTAAGAACAAGGGACGTTCCATGGAAGGTAATCTCGTGAAGATCACGAAGTATCTGGCCATCGGATTTATGTTGATTTCTATTGTTTTGAATTTGAGCGTATTTTAAAGAGCTTGGTTGAGGGCATTCCTGTTGGGAATGCCCTTTTTATGTAGAGCACTTAGTGAAAGCAAGTCAAAGACGCAGCTTGAACTTAGTGCGAACGATACCTGTGCACTTAATAAGAACAAGCAAAGCGCAGTTCGAATTTAGTGCAGCAGGTACATGTAGAGTATTTAGTGAAAGCAAATGTAAGAGATAGTTCGAATTTAGTGCAGCAGGTACATGTAGAGTATTTAGTGAAAGCAGATGTAAGAGATGGCTTGAACTAATGCAGCAGGTATATGAGGAATAGAAACCGTGAAGAAGAAAACAAGAGAAGAACGGAAAAACTTAATCATACAGCTTGTAGAGGACTCCTGTTATGTTCCGATGAAAGAAAAGGAGCTTGCAATCTTCATGCAGGTAGAGCCGGAGGAGAGGGAAGAATTAAAGTCGATTCTCCAGGAGCTTTTGAATGAAGGAAGCCTCCAGATGACGAAGCGTGGCAAGTACATCAAGGGAGACGGACAGGCGAAGCAGCAGGTGGGAACCTTTATCAGCAACAGCCGCGGCTTTGGATTCGTGGAGGTCGAAGGTCAGGAAGAAGACCTGTTTATACCGGAGGAGTATACAGGCGGGGCGTTTCATCTGGATACGGTTCAGGTGGAGCTTCTGAAGGAACAGCGCGGTAAGCGCAAGGAAGCCAAGGTCACCGGAATTTTGATGCATGGGATTGAGCAGGTGGTCGGAACCTATGATAAAGGTAAGAGTTTCGGTTTCGTGATCCCCGATAATGAGAAGCTGAATACGGATATTTTTATTCCGGTGGAGCGTTCAAAGGGGGCAGTAACCGGACATAAGGTGGTTGCACAGATCACAGATTACGGGGATGCAAAGCATAAGCCGGAAGGCAAAATCATAGAGATTCTAGGACATGTGAACGATCCGGGAGTGGATATTTTATCGATTGTGAAGGGCTTCGATCTTCCGACGGAATTTCCGGAGCGGGTGCTGAACCAGGCAGAGCGGGTAGCAAAGGAAGTATCGGAGGCAGACCGCGACGGACGTAAAGACCTGCGGGAACTGATGACTGTTACGATAGACGGAGAGGATGCAAAGGATTTAGACGATGCAATCAGCCTGTCCTACGAGGATGGAAAATATTATCTTGGAGTGCATATTGCGGATGTCTCGAACTATGTGCAGGAAAATTCAGCACTGGACCGGGAAGCGTTGGAGCGTGGAACGAGTGTTTATCTGGTAGACCGGGTGATTCCGATGCTGCCACATGTACTGAGTAATGGCATGTGTTCCCTGAACATGGGAGAGGATCGACTTGCCCTAAGCTGTCTTATGACCGTAGATCAAAAGGGCAATGTTATCGACCACGAGATCGTAGAGAGTGTCATTCATGTGGACGAGCGCATGAACTATACCGATGTGAATAAGATTCTTGAAGAACATGATCCGGCACTTTGTAAACGGTACGAGGCACAGGTTCCCATGTTCCACTGTATGAAGGAACTGGCAGACATTCTCCGTGAGAAAAGAAAGAGCAGAGGATCCATTGACTTTGATTTCCCGGAGAGTAAAATTGAATTGGATAAAGAAGGAAATCCGATCTCCATTAAACCTTATGAAAGAAGAATTGCCAATAAGATCATTGAGGATTTTATGCTGCTTGCGAATGAGACCGTGGCACAGCATTTTTACTGGATGGAGATTCCGTTCGTATACCGTACCCACGAAACTCCTGATCCAGAAAAGATTATGAAACTTGGTACTTTTATCCGGAACTTCGGATATAATATAAAGGTAAAGACCGGGGATAACGAAATTCATCCAAAGGAAATTCAGAAGCTTTTGGGGAAGATTGAGGGAACTCCGGAAGAGGCACTGCTCAGTCGTCTGACACTTCGAAGCATGAAACGGGCTTCTTACCAGACGGAATGTATGGGACATTTTGGACTGGCCTGTCCGTATTATTGTCACTTCACTTCACCGATCCGGCGTTATCCGGATCTGCAGATTCATCGGATTATCAAGGAACAGCTCCGGGGCAGAATGGATGGCAAAAGAATTCTTCACTACGAAGAAATCCTTCCGGAAGTGGCAAAGCATTCCTCCCAGATGGAACGCCGTGCCGACGAGGCAGAGCGTGAAACCGAGAAGCTGAAGAAAGCACAGTACATGGTGAGCAGAATCGGAGAGAAATTTGAAGGTGTGATCTCCGGTGTGACGGCATGGGGAATCTATGTGGAGCTGCCCAACACCGTAGAAGGCATGGTCCATGTATCCCGCATGGCAGGCGATTATTACTATTACGATGAACAGGCATATGAAATGATTGGCCGGGATACCGGCAGAACCTTCCGGTTGGGACAGAAGGTGGATGTGATTGTGGATGATGTCGATCTGCAGATGAAATCCGTGGATTTTGTGCTGCAGAATTAGCAGAAGGAGTCAGAAAGGCTTACGATTATGGCAAAAGAAGAATTGAAGCTTGTAGCAAATAATAAAAAAGCATATCATGACTATTTTATCGAAGAAAAGTATGAGGCAGGGCTTGTTTTACATGGAACGGAAGTAAAATCCCTGCGTATGGGAAAATGCAGTATCAAGGAAGCCTTTATCCGGATTGAAAACGGCGAGGTGTTCATTTACGGCATGCATATCAGCCCGTATGAAAAGGGTAATATTTTCAATAAAGATCCGTTGCGCGTCCGGAAACTTCTTCTGCACAAATCGCAGATCCAGAAGCTTATTGGAAACAGCGCCGAGAAGGGATACACCATTGTGCCTCTGCAGGTTTATTTCAGCAATGGAAGAGCCAAAATCGAAATTGGTCTTGCCAAAGGTAAGAAGCTGTACGACAAGCGGCAGGATATTGCAAAGAAAGATCAGAAGCGGGAAGCCGAGAAGGAATTAAAAGTCCGTCTCCGTGCGTAAGGCAGTTGCTTTTTTTGAATGCATTATAATATAATCAGAATAGTTCATAATACGAAATCAACACGGGATAGTAAAGGTTTCGACAGGGGTCTTGCAGCTGGAGAAGCTATCCGCAGGCGATGCGTCAAATCGCAAAAATAAATATAAACGCTGACGAAAAATTAGCATTTGCTGCCTAAGGGCAGCTGTCTGACTTAGTGCACCTACACATTAAGATCCAGGCATCAACGATGTAGGAAACGACATGGGCTAAGCTTTGCCCCCATGGGCGTACCATGAAGCTACTGAAACCTGAAGGGCGTCTACCTCCGTCAGGCAGAGGGAATGGTGAGCAATCACGGAATTGGATGACTATGATAGTAGAAGGACAGGGAATGGGTCTTTGGACGCGGGTTCGACTCCCGCCTATTCCAGCTTAAAAGCCTGGTGGTTGCCGGGCTTTTTTAAAAATAACACGAAGGAGACTGAATATGATTCGCATTTTTTTCAGACAGCACCTGTGACTTATCCAAAGAACTGGTTGACCGCTATGACATCACTATTTTACCTTTGCATATTCTACTTGGAGAAGAGGAATTCCTGGATGGAGTGAATATTACACCCGATGAGATTTACAAGTGGTCGGACGAACATAAGACGACACCGAAGACCTCGGCCGTTTCGATTGAAAATGTGATGAAGGCAGCGGGGCCTTATCTGGATCAGGGGGATGAGATTATATCCTTCTCCATTTCGAATGATATGTCGACATCCGGGAATGTAATGCATATGGCAGCCGCAGAGCTGGAAGCAGAGGAACGATTCCATGTAATCAATTCGGCAAACCTTTCTACCGGCATCGGACTTCTTGTTATTGAAGCCGCCATTATGGCAAAGGAAGGAAAGACGGCGGAAGAAATCATTACGAAAATCGAGGAGTTAAAGCCTCTGGTACGGGCAAGCTTTGTGGTAGATACGTTAACCTATCTCTATCGTGGAGGCCGCTGCAGCGGACTGGCTGCTCTCGCAGGCGGTGCTTTGAAGCTGCATCCGCAGATCGTTGTCGTAGACGGGGTGATGAAGCCTGCGAAGAAATACAGAGGAAACATCATGCGTGCAACCCTGGACTATGTGAAGGATATGGAATCTGCTATTCTGAATGCCCACAAGGACCGTGTGTTTATCACGCACTCCGGAAGTGATCCCAAGGTTGTTCAGGAAGTGTATGATTATCTCGAGGGACTCCATTATTTTGATGAAATCTGCATAACCAGAGCCGGAGGCGTTGTATCTAGCCATTGCGGATACGGAACACTCGGTGTTCTGTTTATTGCAAACGAATAAGATGCTGGGATAAGGAGCTTGTATGGAAGATCAGAAAGAGCTTGTCGTTGGCGGCTACCGGTTTGACCGTATATCCGATGCCAGTGAAGCGGCGCTTGAAATTGAAAAGGCAACCTATTTTGAACAGCGCATTGCCGGGAGAAGTCCGGAGAATATGCTGGCTATTTATGATAAAGTACTGGATGAAAGAATTTTCGTTACCCCCATAGGATGGGAGTATCTGAAATGTTTTTGCAGGCGAGATTGAAGGAAGAAGGAATTGACGCGAAACGGATCCGTCCGATTCCTCTGTATCACACCTTTCATTTCCAAAAGGTGGATGAGCAGAAGAATAAAAGGTGTTGCGAGGGAACGGATTCATCCCTCCACGAAGAAGAAAATGACTGCCGCAGACAAAATGCGGATTTCAGTGATCACAAATGTGATTCTGGTTTTGCTGGTAGCAGTATTGTTTATCATTACCTTAAACGGTGAAAATGCGAATGCCCTGAATTACCGTAAGGCTATTCAGAACGAGTATGCTTCATGGGAACAGGAACTGACAGAGCGTGAGAAGGCTGTCAAAGAGAAAGAGCAGGAATTACAGATAGAGAATGATAAGGATGCTTTGGAAGCATCGGAAGCGGTAGAGGATACCCCGGACGGAACATAAGGAAGATTACCTGAGAAAGGCGGTACATAGATGGATCGATTGAAAATACTTGTAGCAGATGATGAAAGCCGTATGAGGAAGCTGGTAAAGGATTTCCTTTTAAAGAGTAATTTTGAGGTGCTGGAAGCAGAAGATGGCAGCCAGGCGCTTGATCTGTTTTATGCAACCAAGGATATTGCACTCATTATTCTTGATGTGATGATGCCGAAAATGGATGGCTTTGAAGTGTGCCGGGAGATCCGTCAGACTTCACAGGTGCCGATTATCATGCTGACTGCGAAGGGAGACGAAAGAGACGAACTTCAGGGATTCCAGCTCGGCGTAGACGAATATATTACGAAGCCGTTCAGTCCGAAGATTCTGGTGGCCCGTGTAGAAGCTGTACTGCGGAGAACCAATCAGGCAGAAGAAACCGAGCTTCTGGAATATGGCGGCATTGTCGTGGATAAGACCGCACACAGCGTTACCATTGATGGAAAGCCGGTGGACCTAAGCTTTAAGGAATTTGAACTGCTTACCTATTTTATGGAAAATAAAGGAATTGCTTTATCCAGGGAAAAAATCTTAAATCATGTCTGGAATTATGATTATTTCGGCGATGCCAGAACAATCGATACGCATGTGAAGAAGCTTCGCAGCAAGCTTGGGGACAAGGGTGATTTGATCAAGACGATCTGGGGCGTTGGCTATAAGATGGGAGATTAAACATTGAAAAACCCATATGAAAGCAGGGGCAGCGATTGCATATAACTAAAATATAACTGAAATAGAGGGGAGGAGTCTGATTTGAATAAGCAGGCTTCTTTTTGAGTATAGCATCTGGCAAAAACTCATAAGCAGCAAAAAGAGGGACAGTTTGGGAGGAACAAGCTTGAAATATAAATACTCTATTCAACGGCAGTTTACAATTATATTCGGATGTTTAATGGCGGGTACCATTTTATTGTGTTGGTTTATCAACAATACTTTTTTTAGAGCACTACTATATTAATAATAAGAAGCATGCCATGTTGGAAGCATATCGGGTTATTAATGCCTCTTCCAATAACGGCACGCTTGCTTCAGATGAGTTTGATATCCAGTTCCAGAATATCTGCGCCAAAAATAACATTAATATTGTGATTCTTGATGCAGAGGCGAAGACACTCAAAACGTCTGCCAATAATTATGAACTGCTTTCGAAGCAGTTATTGAGCTATTTGTTCAATCAGGATACAACGGAAGACCGAAGGACGATTCTTTATCATAAAAAGTATCAGATGATTGCATTAAAGGATGACCGGACACAGCAGGATTTCATTGATTTATGGGGCGTATTGGATAACGGAAATCTATTCCTTTTAAGAACACCTGTAGAAAGTATCCGGGAGAGCGTATCGCTGGCAAATCGCTTTCTTGCCTATATCGGAATTGGAGCAGCAATTCTCGCATCTTTCATTATTATGATGGTATCCAGGAAGATTTCCGAACCAATCAAGGAATTGACACAGATTTCGGAGCGAATGAACCATTTGGACTTTGATGCAAAATATGAGGGGAAGAGCAGGACCGAGATTGCGCTTCTAGGACAGAACATTAACCAGTTATCTGAAACGCTGGAAACGACGATTTCCGAATTAAAGAGTGCGAACAATGAACTTCTCCGTGACATTGAGAAGAAGAATGAGATGGAGAAAATGAGAACGGAGTTTCTGTCCAATGTATCCCATGAGTTGAAGACACCAATTGCATTGATCCAGGGGTATGCGGAAGGATTAAAGGAAGGCGTGAACGACGATGAAGAGAGCCGGAACTATTATTGTGAGGTCATTGTCGATGAAGCCTCGAAGATGAACCAGATGGTACAAAAACTACTGACACTGAACCAGTTGGAGTTTGGGAATAAGACGGTTTCTCTGGAACGGTTTGATGTAGTGGATCTCATCCGGAATTATCTGCAGTCCTCGCTGCTGCTTTGTGAGCAGAAGGGTGTACAGCTTAAAATGGAAGACTATCCGCCTATTCATGTCTGGGCGGATGAATTCGGCGTGGAAGAAGTATTCAACAACTACTTTACCAATGCCATGAATCATGTGGATGGAGAGAAGATCATCGAGGTGCGGGTACAGCCCACAGAGGATAAGGTGAGAGTATCGGTTTTCAATACGGGAACACCGATTCCGGAAGACAGTATTGCACATATCTGGGAAAAAGTTTTATAAAGTAGATAAGGCAAGGACCAGAGCCTATGGAGGAAGCGGAGTCGGACTATCCATTGTGAAGGCCATCATGGATTCCATGAATCAGCCATATGGCGTATTGAATTATGAGAATGGAGTAGAATTCTGGTTTGAACTTGATAAAGGAAAATAGAAATGTTACTATATCCGTAATGAGGTAAAACAGATGACGAATAAAAAGACAAAAACCATTTATAACAATTCTTACAGGTGCAATGATTGTGAGCCTTTGCGGCTGTGGCAATGCGATTCCCAATCTTAGTGAGGAACAGGAGGCACTGGTTGTGGAATATGCATCCACTGCCGTATTGAAGCATGATGCCAATTATCAGGGAAAGCTTGTGGATCTTTCTACAATTACGAATGAGGAAGAAGTGCCGCCGGAGGAAATCACGCAGGCACCGGTAGAAGAAACAAATATCCCGGAGGAGCCTGCCCCGGTACAGGAGCCGCAGCCGGAAGCGGATAGTGCTGCACAGCAAGAAGAGGAAGTGCAGGTGAATGCTGAACAGATTCTTGGCTTACAGAATGTTTCCTTAATATGTTCAGGGTATGAAGTGGATGAATTTTATCCGAAGAATGGCAATGAAATCTATTTTGTAATGAATGCAACACCCGGAAATAATCTTCTGGTGGTGAAGTTCACCTTAAAAAATCTTCTGAATGAAGAGCAGGATATTCAGATTCAGCCCGGAACAGTTAGGGTAAAAGATCAATCTGAACGGCGAAGAGAAGAATGCACTGACAACCATGCTGATGAACGATCTGGCAACCTATCAGGGAACCTTAGGACCGGATGAAGAAACAGAACTTGTGGTAGTTGGAGAGTATCCTGTAGAAGAATTGCAGACAATTGACGCTTTAAGTGTGAAGCTTAAGAACGAGAGCGGTGAAGTGATTCTGAACTGTAATTAGAATGAATGCTGAGAAAGCATGTGGGAGAAGAGGACCACGATTATTTACATTTAACGCATCCGGATACCGAATGGAAAACCTGTATTGCTCATGCAGTAGGGTAGGGACTGGAACAGATCGGTATGAATTGTTTACGATCTGATAAAACAGAATGGCTGTTGGGATAATACTTCCCGGCAGCTTTTTAAAAAGTAAAAAGTAGAAAGAACATAAAAGTAAAGCTTTCGAAGCCTGTCGAAAAATATCTGAAAAAATTTCAAAATTAGTGTTGACAATCCTATGGGAGGGTGATATAGTATACATCGTTGCGGGTGACACAAACGAAACGAAGCAACAAAGAAGCAAGGACAGCTCGCAGAAAAACACTGCTCGCTGAGTGCTGTCGCACAACAGTCCTTTGCACAAAACATTTTATGAAAGCAAGCTTTCAAAAATGATTGCACAAAGACCTGCCTTGCTTGTACCTTGACAAATAAACAGCAATGCAACCCTGAAAATTTCTAGAACAGAGTTCATGGAACTCAAAGAAATTTCAGAAGAACGAAACCATAAATCCAAGTCGAGGAAGAGATCGAAAGAGAACTTCCAAGGCAGGAAACGGAAGCCAAGTTTAACTTAGGCTAAGGACAACTTTTTATTGAGAGTTTGATCCTGGCTCAGGATGAACGCTGGCGGCGTGCCTAACACATGCAAGTCGAACGGAGTTATGATGTGAGCGGAAGTAGCTTGCTACAGACAATCTTTTTCATAACTTAGTGGCGGACGGGTGAGTAACGCGTGGGTAACCTGCCCTGTACTGGGGGACAACAGTTGGAAACGACTGCTAATACCGCATAAGCGCACGGAGTCGCATGACTCAGTGTGAAAAAAACTCCCGGTGGTACAGGATGGACCCGCGTCTGATTAGATAGTTGGTGAGGTAACGGCCCACCAAGTCAACGATCAGTAGCCGGCCTGAGAGGGTGAACGGCCACATTGGGACTGAGACACGGCCCAAAACTCCTACGGGAGGCAGCAGTGGGGAATATTGCACAATGGGGAAACCCTGATGCAGCGACGCCGCGTGAGTGAAGAAGTATTTCGGTATGTAAAGCTCTATCAGCAGGGAAGAAAAATGACGGTACCTGACTAAGAAGCCCCGGCTAACTACGTGCCAGCAGCCGCGGTAATACGTAGGGGGCAAGCGTTATCCGGATTTACTGGGTGTAAAGGGAGCGTAGACGGCATGGCAAGTCTGAAGTGAAATGCGGGGGCTCAACCCCTGAACTGCTTTGGAAACTGTCAGGCTGGAGTGCAGGAGAGGTAAGTGGAATTCCTAGTGTAGCGGTGAAATGCGTAGATATTAGGAGGAACACCAGTGGCGAAGGCGGCTTACTGGACTGTAACTGACGTTGAGGCTCGAAAGCGTGGGGAGCAAACAGGATTAGATACCCTGGTAGTCCACGCCGTAAACGATGATTACTAGGTGTTGGGGATTTATAAATCCTCGGTGCCGTCGCAAACGCAATAAGTAATCCACCTGGGGAGTACGTTCGCAAGAATGAAACTCAAAGGAATTGACGGGGACCCGCACAAGCGGTGGAGCATGTGGTTTAATTCGAAGCAACGCGAAGAACCTTACCTGGTCTTGACATCCCGATGCATAACGGGTAATGCCGTTAGTACTTTGGTACATTGGAGACAGGTGGTGCATGGTTGTCGTCAGCTCGTGTCGTGAGATGTTGGGTTAAGTCCCGCAACGAGCGCAACCCTTATCTTTAGTAGCCAGCGAGTAAAGTCGGGCACTCTAGAGAGACTGCCGGGGATAACCCGGAGGAAGGTGGGGATGACGTCAAATCATCATGCCCCTTATGACCAGGGCTACACACGTGCTACAATGGCGTAAACAAAGGGAAGCGACCCTGTGAAGGCAAGCGAATCCCAAAAATAACGTCCCAGTTCGGATTGTAGTCTGCAACTCGACTACATGAAGCTGGAATCGCTAGTAATCGCGAATCAGCATGTCGCGGTGAATACGTTCCCGGGTCTTGTACACACCGCCCGTCACACCATGGGAGTCGGAAATGCCCGAAGTCGGTGACCTAACCGAAAGGGAAGGAGCCGCCGAAGGCAGGTCTGGTAACTGGGGTGAAGTCGTAACAAGGTAGCCGTATCGGAAGGTGCGGCTGGATCACCTCCTTTCTAAGGAAAAAGTAGGGGTTACATTGCTGTCTGTTTGTTAAGAAAACTTAACAACAAAACTGAATACCTTTCCGGTGACGATACGCTTAAGGGACACACCCGTTCTCATCCCGAACACGATGGTTAAGACTTAAGCGGCCGATGATACTATATTGGAGACGATATGGGAAAGCAGGTGGTTGCCGGATCAAATGGGGGCTTAGCTCAGTTGGGAGAGCACCTGCCTTGCAAGCAGGGGGTCGAGAGTTCGAATCTCTTAGTCTCCACGAAAGCAATGAGAAGTGGCTTTTCTGGCACGGAAGACGAATGTGCTTGCACAGATGAGTCTTACCGGGACAGGAAAGGTAGGGCGAATGCCCGTGATGAAGCAGGCTTGCCTGCGAATCCCACGCTGAATTGCTTTAAGCAGACAGAAATGTTTGCGCAGCACAAAGCTGTTTGTACCTTGAAAAACCGAATACCGAATCAAAGAATCAATCAAACCATGCGAAATGTTTTTGAGAAAAAGACATTTCATGGAGATAGAGACAAGACATCTAAAAAGCAACAAGCAAGCAAGAGGTGATGCATTACTACGCTAGGTAGTGTATCATAACAAGTTAAGCGAAGAAGAGCGCAGGGAGGATGCCTTGGCACTGAGAGCCGATGAAAGACGTGATAAGCTGCGAAAAAGCCATGGGGAGCTGCAAATAAGCATTGATCCATGGATCTCTGAATGGGGAAACCCGGCTAAGAAAACCTTAGTCGTGCATACATGAATCCATAGTGTATGTTCGGGAACCCGGTGAACTGAAACATCTAAGTAGCCGGAGGAAAAGAAAACAACCGTGATTTCGAAAGTAGCGGCGAGCGAAATCGAAAGAGCCCAAACCGGTGTGCGTGCACACCGGGGTTCGGACTGCAGACGTGATTGGAAGAATCCAGCAGAATGGTCCTGGGAAGACCAGCCATAGAGGGTGAAAGCCCCGTAAGCGAAGGAGGAAGCCACACAGCAGGATCCAGAGTACCACGAGACACGAGAAACCTTGTGGGAAGAAGCGGGGACCACCCCGTAAGGCTAAATACTCCTCAGTGACCGATAGAGCAGAGTACTGTGAAGGAAAGGTGAAAAGGACCCCGGGAGGGAGTGAAAGAGAACCTGAAACCCTGTGTTTACAAGCTGTGGAAGCACCATAGGAGTGCGACCGCGTACTTTTTTGTAGAACGGTCCGGCGAGATACGGCTTCTGGCGAGGTTAAGTCCTTAAGGGACGGAGCCGAAGTGAAAGCAAGCGTTAAGAGCGCGGTAAGTCAGAGAACGTAGACCCGAAACCGGGTGATCTATCCATGTCCAGGCTGAAGCCGCTGTAAAAAGGTGGTGGAGGGCCGAACGCACATCCGTTGAAAAGGGTGGCGATGAGGTGTGGATAGGGGAGAAATTCCAATCGAACCCGGAGATAGCTGGTTCTCCTCGAAATAGCTTTAGGGCTAGCCTCGTATTAACCTGATGGAGGTAGAGCACTGAATATCCTAGGGGGCGTCAAAGTCTACCGAAGATTATCAAACTCCGAATGCCATAGAGGTGATGCACGGGAGTCAGACTGCACGAGATAAGTTGGGTGGTCAAAAGGGAAAGAGCCCAGACCTGCAGCTAAGGTCCCCAAGTGCGCGTTAAGTGGAAAAGGATGTGGGATTTCGAAGACAACCAGGATGTTGGCTCAGAAGCAGCCATACATTCAAAGAGTGCGTAATAGCTCACTAGTCGAGAGGTCCTGCGCCGAAAATGTCCGGGGCTGAAACACGACACCGAAGCTCAGGAATGTATTTATACATTGGTAGAGGAGCATTGTTAACGCGGCGAAGCGGTACTGATAAGGAGCCGTGGAGCGTTAAGAAGAGAGAATGCCGGAATGAGTAGCGAGATGGAGGTGGGAATCCTCCAGGCCGAATATCCAAGGATTCCGGGGTAAAGCTGATCTGCCCCGGGTAAGTCGGGGCCCTAAGGCGAGGCAGAAATGCGTAGCCGATGGACAACAGGTGGAGATTCCTGTACTATGATATGACAGAACTGTGGGGACGCATGTCCAAGGCGGGAGCCGGGAAAGGAAAGACCGGTGCAAGCACAGGAGCTGTAAGGGAGGCAAATCCCCCTTATAAGGCAATGGTGTGATGCGGACTGAAAGAAAGTAGGGAAGTCCGCAGAGGATGTGCCAAGAAAAGCCGCTATTGTTTATACCGTACCCGTACCGTAAACCGACACAGGTGGATGAGGAGAGAATCCTAAGGCCGGCGGGAGAAGCATTGTTAAGGAACTCGGCAAAATGACCCCGTAACTTCGGGAGAAGGGGTGCCTGGGCAACCAGGCCGCAGAGAATAGGCTCAAGCAACTGTTTAGCAAAAACACAGGTCTATGCGAAACCGAAAGGTGAGGTATATGGGCTGACGCCTGCCCGGTGCTGGAAGGTTAAGAGGAGAAGTCAGGAAACGAAGCCTTGAATTTAAGCCCCAGTAAACGGCGGCCGTAACTATAACGGCCCTAAGGTAGCGAAATTCCTTGTCGGGTAAGTTCCGACCCGCACGAAAGGCGTAATGATTTGAGCGCTGTCTCGACAATGCACCCGGTGAAATTGAAGTACCAGTGAAGATGCTGGTTACCTGCGCCAGGACGGAAAGACCCCATGGAGCTTTACTCCAGCTTGATACTGGGATTCGATGCTGTATGTACAGGATAGGTGGGAGACGAAGAAGTATGGACGCCAGTCTATACGGAGTCGCTGTTGGGATACCACCCTTGCAGTATTGGATTTCTAACCTGCGCCCGTGACCCGGGCGGGGGACAATGTCTGGCGGGGAGTTTGACTGGGGCGGTCGCCTCCGAAAGGGTATCGGAGGCGCTCAAAGGTTCCCTCAGAATGGTTGGAAACCATTCGAAGAGCGCAAAGGCAGAAGGGAGCTTGACTGCGACACCGACGGGTGGAGCAGGTAGGAAACTAGGACTTAGTGATCCGGTGGTATTAAGTGGGAATGCCATCGCTCAACGGATAAAAGCTACCCTGGGGATAACAGGCTGATCACTCCCAAGAGTTCACATCGACGGAGTGGTTTGGCACCTCGATGTCGGCTCA
This sequence comes from Lachnospiraceae bacterium, assembly GCA_021628825.1. GTDB lineage: Bacteria > Bacillota > Clostridia > Lachnospirales > Lachnospiraceae > Suilimivivens. The sequence continues at coordinate 347,487 of JAJXRY010000001.1, forward strand.
TCGCATCCTGGGGCTGTAGCAGGTCCCAAGGGTTGGGCTGTTCGCCCATTAAAGCGGTACGCGAGCTGGGTTCAGAACGTCGTGAGACAGTTCGGTCCCTATCCGGCGTGGGCGTAGGATATTTGAGAGGAGCTGTCCTTAGTACGAGAGGACCGGGATGGACGGACCGCTGGTGTATCTGTTGGATACCAAATCCATGGCAGAGTAGCCAAGTCCGGAAGGGATAAACGCTGAAGGCATCTAAGCGTGAAGCCCCCCTCAAGATGAGATATCCGATTCGCAAGAAGAAGGTCCCTTGAAGACGACGAGGTAGATAGGCTTAGAGTGTAAGTACAGTAATCTATTGAGCGGATAAGTACTAATCGACCGGAAGCTTAACTTGGAGATAGATGTAAAAGGTTCGGTATCGGTTTTTGAAGGTATAAACAAAAACCTTTAAAAAGGATTTTTACGGAGTTTACGTTTGTAAACTCTTTTTTTGTAGAACACTATATGGAAAAATATAGTTGTCTGATAATTGAATCTATGCTATAATTTGGATTACAGAAGGTCTTAAGAATGAGGTGGTATATATGGATACAAAAATTCTTCTTGAAAACGGAACGAATGAACTTGAAGTATTGGAGTTTGAACTGGATGGAAACGCATACGGAATCAATGTGGCAAAGATCAGGGAAATCATTCCTTATCAGAAGGTAACACCTGTACCGAATGCACATCCAAGTATTGAAGGTATTTTTCATGCCGAGAGATACCATGATTACGGCAATTGATTTAAAGAATTGTCTGCAGAGAGGGGTATCCGAAGAGGGTGGTTTATTTATTATCACGAATTTCAAAATGCTCGTTATTGCATTTCATGTCGATGCAGTAAAGGGAATACATAGAATTTCCTGGGAACAGATCATTAAGCCGGGAGCTACCGTTTCCACATCCGAAGACAGTATTTCAACCGGTATTGTGAAGCTGGACAACCGTCTGGTTATTATTCTCGATTTCGAGAAGATTGTTTCCGATATTAATCCGGAGACAGGACTTAAGGTAAGTGAGATTGAGGGGCTGGGAGCGCGTCAGAGAAGTAATGTGCCGATTCTGATTGCAGAGGACTCCGTATTATTAAACAAGCTGATCGTCGATTCCTTAAAGAAAGCAGGATATGATAATCTGATCCACACACAGAACGGGCAGGAAGCGTATGATGTGATTCAGACCTGTAAGGCAGATGGTACATTAAAGGATCATGTACAATGTGTCATCACCGATATTGAAATGCCATTGATGGATGGACATCGTCTGACAAAGTTAATTAAATCCGATGATGCAACGAAAAATATTCCGGTTGTCATCTTTTCATCACTGGTAAATGAAGAAATGAAAAAGAAGGGCGAAGCGCTTGGTGCGGATGCACAGTTATCCAAACCGGAAATCGCAAACCTGGTTCGAATTATTGATGATTTAGTGAAGAAGTAAGAGAATGAGGAGCCGAGATGATCGGCTCCTTTTTTAGATGATAAAACAAAGAACAAGGAATGGGCTTATGACAGATATAAAAGAAAAAATTGCCGGTTCACAGATGGTTCTGGTTGGATTGGGCGAAGAACTGGATCTTTATCGAAAAGTAAGAAAATCACCGGAGTATCGGGCAGCCTGTGAAAAAGTAGAAAATGCTGCTGTTCATCCGTATCTGTTATATTATTATTTACAAAAGGAATTAAAAGGGAATAAGGAGATTTATCAGTGTCTTGCCAGAATATTGGAGCATAAGAATTACTTTATAGTTTCCCTATGTCAGGATGGAAGTATCTGGGATTCTGCACTGGATCTGAACCGGGTGGTTACGCCATGTGGAGATCTGAGGAGATTCCAGTGTGAGGATGGCGGGCACACGGAGCTTTATCCGGTGAAAGAACTGTATCCGGAGCTGGAAGCAGAAATGGAAGCCCTTATTATGGGACAGATTTCAGAGACCGAGCTGCATCTTCCTGTTTGCCCGCAGTGTGGGAAGCCCCTTGTATTTAATCATGTGGAAGCGGAAAATTATGTAGATGATGGCTATCTTTCCCAATGGTCTTTGTATATGAAATGGCTGCAGGGAACGTTGAACCGGGAACTCTGCGTATTGGAGCTGGGAGTCGGTATGGCGTATCCGACGGTGATCCGCTGGCCATTTGAGAAGACGACCTTTATTAATAATAAAGCGTATATGTACTGGGTACATAGCTCTTTGTACCAGATTACGGAAGAAATTGTTGGAAAAGCGGAGGGAATCTGCCAGAACCCCGCAGACTTCCTAAAGGAATTGTCGAAATAATATTAGTGTGATAAACTATCTCTGTATGAATTGGAGGGGACAGGTATGGGATCAGAAGAACAATACTTAGATGATTTGCTGAAATCCATGATGGATAATGAACCAAGATCCATGGAAGAAGCAATGCAGGATATGAATAAAGCAGAAAGCAAACCGTCTGATTTTTTTCGACAGAGGATCTTAGCAGTATGTTAGAGGATTTAGAACATATAGAGCCGGACCGGCCTGTTGATATGGAAGAAGATTCCATGAAACCAGAGGAGGTTGTGGATGCCGGAGAGGAAGAAATTGTAGGAGCACCTGTAGAGGAACCAATCCGGGAACCGGAAGAACCGGTGATTGATGTGGAGCCTGAGGAATTGATTGAGGAGCCGGCAGAAGAATCCGAGGCAGATCAGGTCAGTGAAGCAACGCATGGCGATACCGCAGAGAAGATGGAACAGGAAAAATGCTGAAGTAACGCAGGAAGGAAATAGTGATGATTCCGGCTGGAATCCGGTGGAGTCAGCAGAAACGACAGGGGATACGGAAGAATCTGAGCCGAAGGAAGCCTGGAAGTCAGATCTGGATGAACTGCTGATGTCTATGAAGGAGCAGGATGAAGAACAGGAGCCGGAGCAGCAGGACGCTGAGGGGAAACTCACAGAAAATCTTATGGAAGATGAAAATAAGGCATTGGAAAAGGACCAGTCTGGAGAGGATGTCACAGGACTTCTTGATCAGATGGCGGGTACGGATGAAGATCTTTCCGACATCAATGAGATGTTAAAAAAAGGTCGATAATAATGAAAGTCTGGATACCAGTAATGCGGATATGTTAGCTCTTTTTGGAGGGAATCAGGGAAGCACCTTCAGAAGGCACTTCGGCTACAGAAGAGCAGGATAGCATGGAGGATTTAACAGAGGATCCCAGGGCGAAAAAGAAAAAAAGAGAAAAGGGTTAAAAAAAGGAAAAGAAAGAAAAAAAGCCCCGTAAGAAATTATTTGGAAAGTCCAAGACAGACCCGGAAGAATCAGGGGAAGGAAAAAGCCAGTCAGAAATCCGGAGAAGCAGCGGATAAAGTTGGTTTCATGACCGATGAAGGTGCGGAAGTGTCTCTTGATGATGCGTTAGACAGCATTCGGGATAAGGATACAGAAGCCGGTCAGGAAAAAAAGCCGGGACTTTTTGCGAGACTCTGGCAGTTTTTAACGGAAGAAGCAGAGGAAATTGAGGATGAGGTAGATAAAGGGAGCCGAGAATGCTACCGGTGAGAATGCTGAAATCATTAAAGAACTGGATGCGGAAGACTCGGATAAGAATAAAAAGAAGAAGAAGGAAAAAAAGAAAAAAAGAATAAAAAAAGGCGGACAAGGCAGCCGCAGAAGGAACAGAGGGAGAAGAGGGCGAGAACGCCGAAGAGGCTTCCACAAAGAAAAAGAAGAAAAAAAGAAAAGAAGGAAAAGAAAGAAAAAGAAAAAGCGTCCGCCGGAACCGAAGATTCTCACCAGAAGGACGATGATTGTACTTGTTGCATTCTGTGCAACATTGATTGCAGCAATCACCTTTTTAAGCAGTTTTCTTCCGGAATATGCAGATAAAACCGAGGCAAGAAGAGCCTTCTACGCGGGAGATTATCAGACGGTTTATGAGCAGTTAAATAACAAAAAGCTGGGAAGTAGCGATGAAATTATGTATCAGCGTGCAACGGAGATTCTTTCTTTGCAGCATAAGCTGGATTCCTATCAGAACCGCATGGTGCTTGGCGAGGATATGGATGCACTGGATGCACTTTTCCAGGGAGTTGATCTGTACCTTGAATTTGCGGGTTCGGATACGAGTGGTGCATTGAATGGGTTGACGGAAATCTATCAGCAGATCTGTACGATTTTTACAGAATGATTATGGGGTATCCGCAGAAGAAGCGGTTGAAATTAACGGCTACGATAATGAGACTTATACAAGAAAGCTGGATTCCCTGCTTCATGGAACGGAATTTTATCTTCCGGGTGAGGAACCGGTAGAAGAAACACCTGCCGTTCCGGAGGATGTACTTCCGGATGAAGAAGCTTTTATTGATATGGGAGACAATGTATGATAGCAATAATCGATTATGATGCCGGGAATATCAAGAGCGTGGAAAAGGCGATTCAGTTTCTGGGAGAAGAAGCAGTGATTACGAGAGATCCGGAGAGGATCTTACGCGCAGATGGTGTGATCCTTCCGGGAGTAGGATCCTTTGGAGATGCCATGGCAAGAATCCGTGGCTATGAACTGGAATCCGTGATTCAGGAAGTAGTGGAACGGAAGATTCCGTTTCTTGGAATCTGTCTGGGATTGCAGCTGATGTTTGAAAAAAGTGATGAAACACCGGGCGTACAGGGACTGGCATTGTTACCGGGTGAGATCGTGCGGATTCCGGATGACGGGAAGCTGAAGGTCCCGCATATTGGATGGAATTCCCTGCATTTTCCGAAGGAGAGCCGTCTTTTTCAGGGGATTGACAAGGATTCTTACGTGTACTTCGTGCATTCCTATTATTTGAAAGCAGGGAATATCGATGATGTAGCGGCAACCACGGAATATGGAACGCTGATTCACGCGGCGGTAGAACATGACAATATCTTTGCCTGCCAGTTTCATCCGGAAAAAAGCTCAGAGGTCGGACTACATATTTTGAAGAATTTTATTACTATTTGCAGGGAGGGAAAATAAGATGCATACGAAACGGATTATCCCTTGCCTGGATGTGAATAATGGCCGGGTAGTCAAAGGAACCAACTTTGTGAATTTGCGGGATGCCGGAGATCCGATTGAGGTTGCGAAGATCTATGATGCATCAGGTGCAGACGAACTGGTTTTCTTAGATATTACGGCATCTTCAGATGCGAGAGAGATTAAGGCAGATATGGTGCGCCGTGTTGCGGAGAATGTATTTATTCCTTTCACGGTCGGCGGTGGAATCCGTACCGTGGAGGATTTCAAAATGATTCTTCGGGAAGGTGCGGACAAGGTAGCTGTCAATTCTGCAGCAATTATGAATCCGGCTTTAATCCGTGAAGCGGCTGATAAGTTCGGAAGCCAGTGTGTGGTAGTTGCTATTGATGCCAAGCGCAGAGAAGATGGTTCCGGCTGGAATATCTTTAAAAATGGCGGCAGAGTGGATATGGGAATTGATGCGGTGGAATGGGCCGTGAAAGCGGAACAATCAGGCGCCGGTGAAATTCTTCTGACAAGTATGGATTGCGACGGAACGAAAGCAGGATATGATCTTGCACTGACGAAAGCCGTAGCAGAAAGCGTTGGTATTCCGGTTATTGCATCGGGCGGTGCCGGAACGATGGAGCACTTCTATGAAGCATTGACAGAGAGCAAGGCAGAAGCGGCGCTTGCAGCCTCTTTATTCCATTTCCGGGAGTTGGAAATCCGGGATGTCAAACAATATTTAAGAGAGCGTGGCGTGAGCGTGCGATTGTAGAAGGCAATGGGTTGGCTTAAAAGATGAGAAAGGCAGGATATGCAGAGAGTAAGGTTCATGTGTACGATATGACAAGGGAGTAGGAAAATTATGGCAATGATACAAAATGACTGGCTGGATGCCATCGGTGGTGAGTTCAGGAAGCCGTATTACAGAGAGTTATACCAGTTTGTAAAGGAGGAATATCATACCCATGTGATTTATCCCCCTGCGGATGATATTTTTAATGCCTTTCATCTGACCCCGTTAAGTGAGGTGAAGGTGATGATTCTGGGACAGGATCCTTATCATAATGCACATCAGGCACACGGACTCTGTTTCTCCGTACTGCCGGATCAGAAGGAAATTCCACCTTCCTTACAGAATATTTATAAGGAATTGCATGATGACTGTGGCTGTTATATTCCAAATAATGGCTATCTGGAGAAGTGGGCGAAGCAGGGCGTATTGATGTTAAATACCGTTCTGACCGTTCGGGCCCATCAGGCGAATTCCCATCAGGGAAGAGGCTGGGAGCAGTTCACCGATGCCATCATTCAGGCGGTGAATGCGCAGGATCGTCCGATCGTGTACCTGCTGTGGGGAAGTCCCGCACAGCGTAAGATTCCGATGCTCACGAATCCGAAGCATTTAATTCTGAAGGCGCCTCATCCGAGTCCGTTATCTGCTTACCGTGGGTTCTTCGGTTGCAGACATTTCAGCCAGACCAATGAATTTCTGGTAAGCCATGGACTGACTCCGATTGACTGGCAGATCGAGAATATCTAAAGGATGACTACTTGACAAGAAAGAGAAGCTGTACTATAGTGTTCCTGAAAAGAAACACTATAGTACAGCTTATTTAATTGAATAAAGAAACAGGTGTATGATGGAAGAAAATTTGATTTTGGATAAGCTGGTTCAGTTCGGGCTGACCAGGCAGGAAGCCAATATTTACCTTTGCCTTTATCAGAACGGAGAACTGACCGGGTATGAAGTGGCGAAGATGACGGGGATTTCCAGATCCAATGTCTACAGTGGTTTGTCTGACCTAACCGACAAGGGTGCAGCGTTTCTGGTGCAGGGAAGTGCGAACCGTTATGTGGCTGCTTCCATTGAAGAATTCTGTGATCATAAGGTGAGAGATCTGCAGAATGCGGGAACCTATCTGTGTGAGCATATTCCGGAGGTGAGGAAATCCTCGACCGGATATATTACCATCGAAGGATATTCCAATATCCGCAGTAAGATGCGTTTTATGCTGGAACATACGGAAATGCGGGTGTATATTGCAGCAAAGGCCGAATATGTGAATGCTCTGGAAGAAGAGCTTCTGGCTCTCACAAAGCGCCAGATCAAGATTGTACTGATTACGGATGGCGAGATGAATTCCACAGAATTGAAAGAGCACGCTATTTTATATCGAAGTGAAAGCCGTGGAAATGTGGTGCATCTCATCACCGATTCCGAATATGCATTGACCGGAGAAATCAATAAGAGCAAATCCGATACCTGTCTGTATACGGCACAGGCGAATTTTATCGAAGTGTTTAAAGAGATGCTTCGCAATGAAATGAAGCTGATTGAAATAAATGAGGAGAAAGGATAAAATTATGAAAAAAGTACCATTTATCAGTAAGGAAAAAGCACAGGAAATCAACAAAGAATTTCCCACTCCCTTTTATCTTTATGATGAAAAAGGGAATCCGTGAGAATGCGCAGGCTGTGAAGGAAGCATTTGCCTGGAACCCGGGCTTTCGAGAATATTTTGCAGTAAAGGCAACACCTAATCCGTATCTGATTGAAATTTTTAAGAGAGTATGGCTGTGGCTGCGACTGTTCTTCCCTGACAGAGCTTATGCTGAGTGAAGCCATGGGAATTACCGGCGAAAACATTATGTTTTTCTTCGAATGACACACCGGCAGAAGAATTTGCATATGCAAACAAATTAGGTGCGATCATTAATCTGGATGACATTACCCACATTGATTTTGTAGAAGGAATTTTAGGCAGGCTTCCGGAAACGATGAGCTGCCGTTTCAATCCCGGTGGAATTTTTTTGAACTGAGTAATGGAATCATGGATAATCCGGGAGATTCCAAGTATGGATTTACTACGGAGCAGATGTTTGAAGGATACCGCATTTTTGAAGGAAAAAGGGTGTCAGGAATTTCGGTATGCATGCTTTTCTGGCAAGCAATACGGTAACGAATGAATACTATCCGGAGCTTGCGCGTCAGCTGTTTGAGCTGGCCGTACGCCTCGAAAAGGAGACCGGAGCAGATATTAAATTCATCAACCTTTCCGGTGGTGTCGGAATCCCTTACAAGCCGGATCAGACACCGAATGACATCCGCGTGATCGGTGAGGGGGTGCGTAAGGTTTATGAAGAAATTCTGGTTCCGGCCGGAATGGGAGACGTTGCGATTTATACCGAAATGGGACGTTTTATGATGGGACCTTACGGACAGCTTGTAACAAAGGCGATCCATGAGAAGCATACCTACAAAGGAGTACATTGGTGTGGATGCCTGTGCAGTCAACCTGATGCGTCCTGCGATGTACGGTGCTTATCATCATATTACCGTACTTGGCAAAGAGGATGCTCCCTGCGACCACAAGTATGATGTGACCGGCTCCCTGTGTGAAAATAATGATAAATTTGCCATTGACCGTATGCTTCCGGAGATAGAGATTGGGGATTATCTGGTGATCCACGATGCAGGTGCACATGGTTTCGCAATGGGTTACAATTATAATGGAAAGCTGAAATGTGCAGAGCTGCTTTTGAAGGAGGACGGAAGCGTGAAGCTGATCCGCCGTGCCGAGACTCCGAAGGACTACTTTGCAACGTTTGATGGATTGGATATTTATTCGAAGATTAAGTTTTTAAGGTGATAAGTTCATATTGAAGATGGAATAAGAGAGTGTGTAAAGGAGTTATTTACACACTCTTTTTTTAGTAATCATCAAAGTAATCAAAAGTAGTTATAAAATAGACAGCAAAAAAAGTCCGCAACCCAAGTAAAATCAAAGGTTTGCGGACTTTATTGATCGTGCCGGCAGTGGGACTTGAACCCACACGTGGTTGCCCACAACAGATTTTTGAGTCTGCCTCGTCTGCCATTCCGACATGCCGGCATTTTTCAGACGAGTATTATATTATCATATCCCTATTTAAAATTCAAGAAAAATGGTATACTTTTTATGAGTTAAAACAGAAATAGCTTGGAGGGATATACAATATGAGATTAGGAGCGCTGGAAGCAGGCGGAACGAAGATGGTGTGCGCGATCGGAAATGAACAGGGAGAGATCTTCGAACAGGTTTCGATCCCTACCGAAACGCCGAAAATTACCATACCCAGAATGATCGAATATTTTAAGGATAAAAAAACATTGATGCACTTGGCATTGCGTGCTTTGGACCGGTAGAACTGGATAAGGCAAGTGAGAAATACGGCTATATTACCAGCACGCCGAAGCTTGAATGGCGCGATACACCCATTGTACAGCACTTTAAGGAGGCACTGCAGTGTCCGGTAGGCTTTGATACGGATGTGAACGGTTCCGTATTGGGAGAAGCAACCTTTGGACAGGCGAAGGGCAAGAAGAGTGTCATGTACATCACCATCGGAACCGGTATCGGGGCAGGAATTATTTCCGAAGGAAACCTGGTACACGGCATGCTTCATCCGGAGGCAGGACATATGCTGATGATCCCGCGTAAGGATGATCATTACGAGGGCTTCTGTGTTTATCATAAAACCTGTTTTGAAGGTATGGCGGCAGGCCCTGCGATTGAAAGACGCTGGGGAAAGAAGGGCGTAGAGCTTGCAGATCGGAAGGAGGTCTGGGATCTTGAGGCTTATTACATTGCACAGGCGATCTGCAACTATATCATGGTAGTATCACCGGAAATGGTGATCTTAGGCGGCGGTGTCATGCATCAGGAGCAGCTTTTTCCATTGATCCGTGAAAAGGTTCTGGAAATGGTAGCAGGATACATCCAGACGGAGGAATTGGCTGATATTGACCATTTTGTTGTACCGGCGAGCCTGCATGATGACCAGGGAATTATGGGATGCTTAGAGCTTGCAAGAAGAGAACTTCAGAATTAGGCTTTTGCAGAGAAAAAGAGCAAAGTAGACATTTGACCTTGTAGGAACGTACTTCTCAAAGTATAATAAAGAGAGTTGATTTCCTGACATTTGAAATCAGAATCATGGATCATAACCATAGGATGATAACCATAGGGAACAGAGACATGGATTGTAAGCAGGTAGAAAAGATGATTCCCCAGTTCTTAGCCGATGATCTGACTACGGAGGAACTGCGGGAGTTCATGGAGCATATCGAAAACTGCACAGACTGCAAGGAAGAGCTTACGATAGAGTTTTTGGTAAGTGAGGGACTTGTGCGCCTTGAAAACGGCGCAGTATTTGACCTGCAGAAAGAATTGTCCGAGCGCATTGCAACTGCAGAACGTCACCTGCACTGGCGCGAGAATGTGCAGATGTTATTATATATTCTGGAGGGACTGGTAGCGGTAGAGGCAATCACGGTAGCAGCCCTGTTTGTGTTTTTTTGAAATAAAGAGATAGGGGTGTAAGGGTAAGAAGGAATGAGTAAGCTTGTACTGGTAGACGGACATAGTATTTTAAACAGGGCGTTTTTATGGAGTGCCGGATCTGACGAATGCAGCCGGTCTTCATACGAACGCCATTTATGGATTCTTAAATATTTTATTTAAAATTCTGGATGAAGAATCTCCGGATTATCTGACGGTGGCCTTTGATGTCAAGGCACCGACCTTCCGGCATGAGATGTTTGAAGCATACAAAGGAACGAGAAAGCCGATGCCGGAGGAACTGCGCGAGCAGGTTCCTGTAATGAAGGAAGTTTTACAGGCTATGGGAATCCGGATCATTGAGCAGGCAGGCTATGAAGCGGATGATCTTTTAGGGACGATTGCCAAGCGTGCAGAAGCAGAGGGGATTGATGTTTCCCTGGTTTCCGGTGACCGGGATCTGTTACAGATTGCAACGGACAGGATCAGGATCCGTATTCCGAAGACCAAAGGCGGTAAGACGGAAATCGAGGATTACTACGCAGCCGATGTGGAAGCAAAGTATCAGGTGAATCCGATCCAGTTTATCGACTTAAAGGCATTGATGGGCGATACCGCAGATAACATTCCGGGTGTTCCCAAGGTAGGAGAGAAGACAGCAACGGATCTGATGGTGCAGTTTGGTTCCCTGGATGGAATTTACGAGCATATCGATGAGGTGACGAAGAAGTCCATTAAGGAATCCCTGATCCAGAATAAAGACCTCGCCTATTTAAGCAAGGAGCTTGCAACGATTAAGATTGACAGCCCCATTGCTTATACCTTTGAGGAAGCAAAGGTGGGGAACTTCTTTAATGAGGATTCCTATGTATTATTTAAGAAGTTAGAGTTTAAGAACTTACTCAATATATTTGAAAAGGGTGTTTCCAACCAAGAGATTTCTGCAACGTTTCATCTGGTAGAGGACCTTGCAGAGGCCGAAGCACTGTTTACGAAAGCGTTGTCCTGCGGAGACCGGCAGATTGGTTTAAAGACAGTAAAGGAACCCGGACGGCACGGAGAGCTGCTTGGTGCAGCAATCTATCTTCCGGAAGAGGGAAGCTTTCTTGTGCCGAAGCAGGGATTTTTTACCGAAGAGTATCTGAAAGAAAAGCTGGCGCTTCTTGGTGCACAGTGCCGGATTGCAACTGCCGATATCAAGAGTGAATATGCCTGTCTGCAGGTGCAGGATACGGATTGGTTCTTTGACGTGATTCTGGCTGCTTACCTGCTGAATCCGCTTAAGAACGATTATACCGTAGAGGATATTGCCAATGAATATCTGAATCTGATGCTTCCGGAGAAAAGCCAGGCATTTGGCAAGCTGTCCCTGAAGGATGCACGGGATGAAAAAGCCGGAAGAATTTTTGAAATATTGCTGCTTCGAAGCTTACGTGTGTGCACAGGCAGCCAACGTACTGCAGCAGAAGCTGGAAGAGACACAGATGGACCGCCTGATGCGTGAAATCGAGATGCCGCTCACGCTGGTGCTTTATTCCATGGAGGAAGAAGGAATCCGTGTGAATCCGCAAGCATTGAGGGATTACGGAGAGTCTCTTTCGGGTAAAATTACCGAACTGGAACAGGAGATTTACAATGAGGCCGGATGTGAATTCAATATCAATTCCCCGAAGCAGTTGGGAGAGATCCTGTTTGAAAAGATGGGGCTCCCGGGTGGAAAGAAGACGAAGACCGGCTATTCCACCGCAGCCGATGTCCTTGAAAAATTATCCGGAGAATATCCGGTAGTAAGGCATATATTGGAGTACCGTGGACTTGCCAAACTAAAGTCCACCTATGCAGACGGTCTGGCTGCTTATATTGAGGATGAAAACCGGATTCATTCGACCTTTAACCAGACAATTACGGCAACCGGAAGAATCAGTTCCACGGAGCCGAATTTACAGAATATCCCGATCCGGATGGAGCTTGGAAGGCAGATCCGTAAGGTCTTTATCCCGAAGGACGGTTATTGCTTTATGGATGCGGACTATTCCCAGATCGAGTTAAGGGTACTGGCTTCCATGTCCGGGGATGAGCGTCTGATTGAGGCGTACCGGTCCCATGCGGATATCCACCGGACGACCGCTTCCCAGGTGTTCCACATTCCGTTTGAGAAAGTGACGGACTTGCAGAGAAGAAATGCCAAGGCCGTAAACTTCGGTATTGTATATGGAATCAGCTCGTTTGGCTTAAGTGAAGATTTAAGTATATCGAGAAAAGAGGCAGCAGCCTATATTGAGCAGTATTTTGAAACCTATCCCCAGGTAAAGCAGTTCATTGATTCCCTCGTAGAGGAGGCGAAGAAGAACGGCTATGCGGTGACCCTGTATGGAAGAAGACGACCGGTTCCCGAGCTTTTCAGCAGTAATTTCATGCAGCGTTCCTTTGGCGAGCGTGTTGCCATGAATTCACCGATTCAGGGAACGGCAGCAGATATTATCAAGATTGCCATGATTCGTGTTTATGAACGGCTTAAAAAGGAAGGCCTGAAGTCGAAGCTGATTTTGCAGGTGCACGATGAACTTTTGATTGAGACGGCACTGGAGGAAGAAGAGCAGGTAAGGCAGATCCTTGAAGAAGAAATGGTACATGCTTCATCTCTTGCCGTAGAACTGGAGATTGATCTTCATGTAGGTCATAACTGGTATGAGGCGAAATAGAGAGGAACAGAGATAAAGGAGCAGCTTATGAAGGTGATTGGAATTACCGGAGGCGTAGGATCCGGCAAAAACGGCACTTTTGGAATATATCCGTATTCATTATAACTGCGAGATCATTCTTGCGGATGAGGCGGCACATCACGTCGAGGAGCCGGGACAGGAATGCTATGCAGAGCTTGTGGAGCTATTGACCCCGGCGATCTTAAATGAGGACGGAACGATTAATAAGAAGCGTATGGCAGAGGAAATCTTTGCAGATGATTCTCTGCTTGAGACCGTGAACGGGATTATCCATCCGGCAGTACGGCAGTATATTTTAAGTGAAATTGAACTGCAAAGAAGCCTGCAGCAGGTTGATTTCCTGTTTATTGAAGCGGCTCTCCTGATTGAGTGTGGATACCTGGATATTGTGGATGAAATGTGGTATATTTATGCGGCAGAGGAAATAAGACGTAAACGGTTAAAGGAAGCCCGGAACTATTCGGATGAAAAAATTGATGCGATCATGCAGTCGCAGCTTTCAGAGGAAGAATACCGGAAGGCATGCCATTTTGTGATTGATAACAGTGGGGAGCTGGAAAACAGTTTTGAACAAATTGACAGGAAGGTTAGGGAGTATCTGTGATCGAAGAAAAAAGAAATGCAAGTACATATGTGTTTGGTCTGGATATTGGCACCAGAAGCATTGTTGGAACGGTAGGCTACCGGAATCAGAACCAGTTCATTGTGGTGGCGCAGCGGGTTAAGGAGCACGATACCCGTGCCATGCTGGATGGACAGATTCATGACATTCAGAAGGTAGGCGATACCATCCGTATGGTGAAACAGGAATTGGAGGAGGCCATCGGAGAAAAGCTGAAAGGGGTCTGTATTGCGGCAGCAGGACGTGTGCTTCGTACGGTGACCACCCATGAAGAAATCCTGTTCCAGAATGAACAGGAGATTTCAAGGATGATGTTTACCGTCTGGTATCCTCAGGAGTGGAGAAGGCATATCGCGAATTTCTAAATGAAGAAAAAGACAGCGATGTGAAATTCTACTGCGTCGGACATTCCGTGGTACGTTACTATCTGAATGGATATCCGATGGGAAACCTGGAAGAACATAAGGGAAGAAACATCGGCGTGGATCTGATTGCCACGTTCCTTCCGGATGATGTTGTAGATGGTTTGTATAAAGCAGTAGAGATTGCAGGACTGGAAGTGGCAAGCTTAACCCTTGAGCCCATTGCAGCCATCCAGCTTGCAATACCGGAACGGTTCCGGATGCTGAATATTGCACTGATTGATGTTGGAGCCGGAACAAGTGATATTTCCATTACCAATGATGGCTGTATCATTGCGTATGGCATGATTCCGGTTGCGGGAGATATTTTAACGGAAACGATTGCCAAGCATTGTCTGGTGGATTTCGCAGAGGCAGAGCGGATCAAACGGGAGGCCGGAAAGAACGATACCGTTTCTTATATGGATATCATGCTTCTTCCACAGACGATCCGCAGTGAAGAAGTAAATGAGATTCTGGCACCGGTGATTGAGGATATGTCCACACAGGTGGCGGACAAGATTATGGAATTAAACGGTGGAAAGCCGGTAAGTGCGGTCTTTATCGTCGGAGGCGGCGGTAAGATGGCAGGCTATGCCGAGGCGGTTGCACAAAAGCTTGGCATTGCCAGGGAGCGTGTGGCCCTCCGTGGCGAAGAGGTTATGCAGAATGTGGTCTTCCGGGAGGATATTAAGAAGGACAGCTTATTAGTTACGCCGGTCGGTATCTGCATGAATTACTATGAACAGAATAACAACTTTATCTTTGTAAGCTTCAATGGCAGCAGGATTAAGATGTACGACAATAACAATCTCACGGTTGCTGATGTGGCATTGCAGGCACAGTTCCCGAAGGATGGACTGTTCCCGAAGCGGGGCAAAGCGCTTACCTTCCAGGTGAACGGCAAGCAGCGGATGGTACGCGGACTGCGTGGTGAGGCAGCCGTCGTAGAAGTCAATGGCAAGATCGTAGACTTAAATACCACGGTGCGTGAAAATGATATTATTGTGGTAACGGAATCCACCGCCGGAGATGCGGCAAGGGCTGTGATTGGAGATCTGCCGGAAGCAACCGAAAGCATCTGTGTGATTGTAAATGGTAATAAGGTTGAAATTCCGAAGTTTGCACAGGTGAATGGAGCACTGCAGTCTTCCTATTATGAAATTCGGGAGAACGATGAAATCGAAATGCTGAATTACTATACCGTACAGCAGATTGCAGAATTCATGGATCTTTCCCTGACACCAGATCGGGAGGTTTTCGTAAACCACCAGAGTGCAGAATGGGACACTCCCGTTTATGAGAATTTCACGGTGAACTTTGATCTGGAGAATGAGACCGGAAGCGGGGCTTACGGAGAACTCAACGAGGAAGTAACAGAAGAAGAGACAGAAGAAAGTACAGAAGGAAGTGGGAAAACAAATTCTTCGAACGAAGCGACAGAGCATTCCAGGGATACGGAAACAAAGGAGAATACAGCAGCTTCGAACGAAGAGGGCACTTCTGCAGAGACTTCCGGGGAAGAGAAGAAACCGGCCGGTCCGACAACGATTGTTGTGGTGGTGAACCGTTCACCGGTGACCTTAAGTGGGAAATCATCCTATGTATTTGTGGATGTTTTTGATAAAATCGATTTCGACCTGACAAGGCCGAAAGGAAAAAAATATTGTGACAAGCTTAAATGGCAAACCGGCACAATATATGGAAACGCTTCATGATGGCGATGTGATCGACATCTACTGGAGCAACTAAGGAGGAACGGACGTGAGATTGTGCAGTGTTGCCAGCGGAAGCAGTGGAAACTGTATTTATGCAGGAACGGATACTACCCATCTGCTTGTGGATGTGGGAATCAGCGGAAAGAGGACAGAAGCAGGATTGAATGAACTGGGAGTTTCCATGAGAGACATTGATGGAATTCTTGTTACACATGAGCATTCTGATCATATTGCGGGACTTGGTGTTTTAGCCAGAAAATACGGCACACCCATTTATGCAACGAACGGAACGATCCGGGCAATTCAGAATACGCCGTCTGTGGGGAAAAATTCCTGATGAGCTGTTTCATCCTGTCTGCGCAGATGAAAAAAATTATAATTAAAGATATGGTCTGTAATCCATTAAAGATTTCGCATGATGCGGCCGAACCGGTTGCATACCGGATCCAGCATGGAAAGAAACGGATCGCGATTGTGACCGATCTTGGAACGTATAATGACTATACGATTGAATCCTTAAGAGGGATGGATGCCCTAGTTTTTAGAAGCAAACCATGATATTCATATGCTGCAGGCCGGACCGTATCCTTACCCGTTAAAGCAGAGAATCTTGGGAGATCGTGGACATTTATCGAATGAACGTGCAGGCCAGCTGCTCTGCTCCCTGATCCATGATAACTTACAGGCGGTTGTGCTTGGCCATTTAAGCAAGGAAAACAATATGCCGGAGCTGGCTTATGAGGCGGTACGGATTGAGGTTACCCTGGAGCAGGGAAAGAACATGGATTTTCCAATGTATGTGGCCTCCCGGAACGAGGTATCCCAGGTGATTCACATTGCCTGATCACAGCCTGATCGCAGAAGAGCCTGAGCAGATCATGAAAGGCTGATGCACAGGATCCATCAGTCTGTTATATGCGTGAAATTAAAAAGATAAAAAAATATAAAAATCTATGATTAAGGAGAACATTATGAAAAAAACAATTATTACCGTAGTAGGAAAAAGACACCGTAGGGATTATTGCAAAGGTCTGCACGTATCTGGCCGGGAATCAGATCAACATCGAAGATATTTCACAGACAATTGTACAGGGGTTTTTCAATATGATGATGATCGTGGATACAAAGGAATGCCCGAAGCAGTTCGGAGATGTGGCAGATGAGTTAAAGGCTCTTGGTGATGAAATTGGTGTTGAAATCAAATGTCAGAAGGAAGAAATTTTTGATAAAATGCATCGTATCTAGTCCTCAAATATATGAATATACAGTAACTGTGAAGGTACTGAACAGTTACAATAAACAAAGGTAAAATAAAGGGAACAATTAAGGGAGCAGAAGCATGATTAACTTACGCGAAGTAGTAGAAACGAATGAAATGATCGACAAGGAGAATCTTGACGTCCGTACCATTACGCTGGGTATCAGTCTGTTAGACTGCATTGATTCAGATTTGCAGCGTTTAAATGACAGGATTTATCATAAGATTTATGATGCTGCCAGGGATCTGGTAAGAACCGGTGAAGAAATTTCCAAGGAATTTGGAATTCCTATTGTGAACAAACGTATTTCAGTGACACCGATTGGTCTGATCGGCGGGGCAGCATGCAAAACAAAAGAAGATTTTGTGGAGATTGCAAAGACCTTAGATCGTGTGGCCAAGGATGTCGGAGTGAACTTTATCGGAGGATATTCGGCATTGGTTGCAAAGGGAATGACGCCGGCGGAGGAGCTTTTGATCCGCTCCATTCCGATGGCTCTGTCCCAGACAGAACGAATCATGTCATCCGTAAACCTGGGTTCTACCAAAACCGGTATCAATATGGATGCGGTGAAGCTGATGGGAGAAGTAATCAAGGAAACGGCTGTCTTAACAAAGGACAAGGATTCTTTAGGGTGTACGAAGCTTGTCGTTCTCTGCAATGCACCGGATGATAATCCGTTCATGGCAGGTGCATTTCACGGTGTGACCGAAGCAGACAAGATCATCAATGTCGGCGTCAGTGGTCCGGGTGTGGTAAAGACTGCCCTGACAAAGGTCCGTGGAAAGAACTTTGAGGTTCTGTGTGAAACAATTAAAAAGACGGCATTTAAGGTAACAAGAGTCGGGCAGCTTGTAGCACAGGAGGCCTCCAGACGTCTTAATGTTCCTTTCGGTATTGTCGATCTGTCTCTGGCACCGACTCCGGCAATCGGAGATTCCGTAGCAGATATTTTGTGTGAAATTGGATTAGAGCATGCCGGAGCACCGGGAACGACTGCGGCACTTGCGTTATTAAACGATCAGGTGAAAAAGGGCGGCGTTATGGCTTCCTCTTATGTCGGAGGATTGAGCGGCGCGTTTATTCCGGTCAGCGAAGATCAGGGAATGATCGATGCGGTAGATGCCGGTGCACTTACCATCGAAAAGTTAGAAGCCATGACCTGCGTATGCTCAGTTGGACTTGACATGATTGCCATTCCGGGAGATACCCCGAATACGACCATTTCCGGAATTATTGCAGATGAAATGGCAATCGGTATGATTAACCAGAAGACAACAGCAGTCCGTATCATTCCCGTGATCGGAAAGGGCGTTGGTGAGAACGTGGAGTTCGGAGGCCTATTGGGACACGCCCCGATTATGCCGGTAAACGGCTTCTCCTGCGAAGCTTTTGTGAACCGTGGAGGACGGATTCCTGCACCGATTCACAGTTTTAAGAATTAAAAATAACGTCCAAGTGGTTTAAGATAATCTTAAGAATCCCCGCATTGTCCTGCGGGGATAAATATGCTATAGTCTGTATACAATATCGTTTGACTATACAAGATCATGAGGTGTGGAATGAAATCAAACAAAAAAAGTGGAAGACATTATTTGTTACAGTACTTATGCTTTTATCCTTAAGTCTGCTGGCTGGCTGTGGCAGTAAGAAGACAGAGGAAGCAGGTACCGAAAGACCGGAGTATATCTATGTGCCGGAATATTTTAATCTTGGAAGTTCGGATTATATCGGTTCTGCCATTAACTATGAAAACGAAGTTTTTTATTACACGGAAGCATGGGATGATGAAACAGGAAAAAGCAGAACCGGCATTTCAAAATATAATTTCGAGAGCAGGAAACCCGAAATGATTTCCATTGACGTTGGAGAAGCTTCTGTTTCTGCCATGCAGATAACGCCGGATGGTAAGATTGCCCTGCTGATTTATGAATGGACCAATACAGAGGATGAAAATGGTGAGTATCAGGATGGATCAGGCAGCTATGCCCTCTGGTATATGGATCCGGAGAGTGGGGAGATTACCGGTCAGAAAGAACTTTCGGAAGAGAATGGTGTCGCAAAGGATGCTTACCTTGGAAGCTTCTATATTGACGCACAGGGAAATAACTATCTCTTTAACAGCAATGAACCCTGTATTTATGTGCTTTCCGGTGATCTGCAAATGGTTGCAGCTATATCCTTGTCCGATTATATCAATCAGATGTTTGCATCAAAGGATGGAGAAAGTTATGTAACTCTTTATGGAAATACCGGTACGGAGATCCGTAAGATTGACCTTACGAAAAAAAGGCTTTGTCTGATCCATTGAAGTTTGATAAGGAGCTGATGAACATCAATGGTTGTATGACAGGTATCAGCTGTGACTTTCTGGTAAATGATCAGAATACGGTTTATGCAGCCGATGTAGCGGCAGGAACCGTTACGAAGCTTTTTGACTGGCTGGATGCTGATGTGAACGGCAATAATGTGAATTACTTCGGTGAACTGCCGGATGGAAGAATCTGGGTTATTACCTCTACCTATGACGGTAATAATAATGAAGCAGAGCTTTTGCTTCTGGAAAAGAAAAAATCCTCAGAGGTTGCACAGAAGGAAGAAGTAACACTCGGAACACTGTGGCTTGATGATAATGTGAAGAGCGCCATAATTGACTTTAATAAGAGCAGCGACAAGTACCATATTTCCGTGAAGACCTATGGACAGGATGACTGGGAGTCGGGGTTGACCCAGTTTAATGCCGATGTGGCATCGGGAAGCGGTCCTGACCTTGTAGATTTTTCCAATCTGAATTATACGCTCTATGCGGAAAAGGGCGTGTTTGAAGATCTGTACCCTTATATGGAAAAGAGCGGCTTAAAGAAGGAGAATTACGTTGAGAACGTGCTGGAAGCCTATGAGATGGATGGAAAGTTATATGGATTCACAACGGAATTTTCAATCTATACCATCGTTGGTAAGCAATCTGTTTTAGGAGAACTTTCCGGATGGACACTTTCAGAAATGATGGACTTTATCGATCAGCATAAGGACAGCGAGGTATTTCCCTATGCTTCCCAGCAGTATATGCTGTATCTTCTGGTATATAATAATATGGATGAGTTCATTGACTGGGAGAGTGGAAAGTGTTCCTTTGACGGTCCGGAATTTGCGAGAATTCTGGAATATACGAAGACCCTTCCGGAACAGTATAACGATGATGCCGGGGAAGAGGGAGAAGCAACCAAACTTCGGAATAATAAATTGCTTCTGCTGATGCAATCGGTAAGCTCCGTAGAGGAATGTCAGATGCTGGAAGGCATGATGGGGGAGAATCCGGTTTATGTAGGATATCCGAATAAGGACCGTGAAGGGAATCTGATCAGTGCGGTCGGCGGCTGTCTTGCTATTTCTTCCAAATCCGGGAATAAGGAAGCAGCGTGGGCGTTTTTACAGACACTGCTTACGGAAGACTATCAGAACAGTCTCGTGGACGGCTTTGGATGGAGTGGATTCCCGATTTTGAAATCCGCACTGGAGCTTCAGTTTGAGAAGGATATGACACCGGAGTATTATACGGATGAAAATGGCGAACAGGTGGAACAGCCGAAGACCACCTGGGGGCTATGGTAACGATTTTTGAAATGGATATTTATGCAGCTAAACAGGAAGACATTGATCAGGTGAGGGGCTTGATTGCTTCCGCAAAGAAAAAGGCAGAATAATGTAGATGAAGAACTGATTAACATTATTTCAGAGGAAACGGAGCCGTTCTTTAAGGGACAGAAATCTGCTTCCGATGTTTCGAATGTCATTCAGAACAGAATTCAGGTTTATGTCAATGAAAATCGCTAAGCATACAGGAAAAAGAGGAGAGAAAAATCCCTCCGCAATCAGAGCAGGTAAAACCGGTAGTCATAAGAATCCGGGGAAGTGGATGGCCAATGGCTTTCTGCTTCCCAGTATTCTGGGAGTATTGCTGTTTTTTTGTTCTGCCCTTTTTTTATTGTGATTTACTATTCCGTTATTGACAATCCGATCAATGCGGAATTCGTAGGCTTTGACAATTTTAAAATGGTATTTGAGAACGCGGCGTTTCGTCAGGCGGCATTTAATACCATGACGTTTTCAGCGATTGCGATGCCGTTAGCGGTTGTGTTATCGCTCCTTCTAGCCATCCTGATGGAGAGTAAGATTCCGTTTAAGAGCCAGTTCCGGACCTTTTTCTTAAGTCCGATGATGGTGCCGATTGCTTCGGTGGTACTGATCTGGCAGGTGTTGTTCCACTATAACGGAATGATGAATGAGATCATCGGCTGGTTTGGGAAGGACAAGATTGACTGGCTGAATTCCGATTATGCACAGGTGGTCATCATTGTATTGTTCCTTTGGAAAAATCTGGGCTATAACATGATCTTGTTTATGGCCGCATTGAGCAGTATTCCGAAGGATATCCTAGAGGTTGCCGTATTGGAGAGTGCAACGCCGATGCAGATTTTCTGGCATATCAAGCTCCGGTATCTGTCCTCGACGATTTTGTTTGTAACAATTATGTCATTGATTAATTCTTTTAAGGTATTCCGGGAAATCTATCTGTTAAAGGGAGATTATCCTTATCCGACGATGTATATGCTCCAGCATTTTATGAACAATACGTTCAGTAAGCTGGATTATCAGAAAATGTCTGCGGCGGCCATTATGATGGCGGTTGTGATGGTTATTATCATCGGTATCCTTTTCCTTACCGAGAATTATTTTGGAAAGGATGTGGAAGGATGAGCTTGGAACGAAAGGATCCTGCGGAGCTTTGGAACCGCCGGGTGAAGCGCAGGAAGAAAATAAAAAATACCCGACTGATGATACGGATTCTGTTGGGAACGATGGTGGCAGGATGTTTTGCAGTACTGTTCCTGATGCCGATTGTCTTAACGATTACGAATTCGTTTATGTCCTCGTCAGAGATTGCCGCGAATTACGGACAGGTGTTTGCCACAACGGATTCGGGCGGCAAGGTATTTATTTCATCGAAGGTAAATTTGAAATTTATTCCGGATATGGTATCGTTCAGCCAGTATGTGACGGTTCTGTTTAAAAGCCCGGATTATCTGCTGAAATTCTGGAATTCGGTCATTCTGGTTGTGCCGATTGTAGTCTTTCAGTTATTGGTAGCGGCAGGGGCATCGTTCGGATTTTCGAGATACCGGGGACGGATCAAGGAACTGATTTTTCTTTATTTATATTATTTTTAATGCTGATGCCGTATCAGGTAACGCTGGTTCCGAACTATCTGGTTTCGGACTGGCTGCATATTTTAGATACCAACTGGGCGATCTGGCTACCGGGAATTTTTCTCACCGTTTGCGGTATTTCTGCTGACGAAGTACATGCGGCGAATCCCGGTTTCCGTGATGGAGGCGGCACAGATTGACGGTGCAGGCGAATGGCAGATTTTTACGAAGATCTGTATGCCGCTTTGTAAAGGGAGCGATGTGCTCCATCGCAATTTTGATTTTTTTATCGATTACTGGAATATGGTGGAACAGCCGCTGATCCTGTTGTCGGATTCCAATAAGCATCCGTTGTCCGTATTTTTTTATCGAAGATTAATTCGGGGAAATCGGACTTGCATTTGCTGTTGCAACAATTTACATGGTCCCGCCCATTCTGGTGTTCCTCTATGGAGAGGATTATCTGGTAGAGGGAATCACGTATCAGGGTGGAATCAAGGGATAGTGCTGGATGAGGAGAGAAACGATGGAAGAGAAGAACACAACGAAAAAGAAGAGAATGGGTGAAGAACGCAGCAATTATATTCTTAACGATTATGTTGCTGCTGACGTTCTTTTCCAATACGATTATGAATTATTCCCTGCCGGAAGTGGCAACGCAGTATGTACAGACCGGAACGATCACGGCAAAGGTGCGTGGAACCGGCAAGGTGGAGGCTTCTGATCCGTATAATGTCATTGCAAAGGAGTCCCGTGTCATCACCAGTGTAGCGGTAAAGCAGGGGGATATCGTAGAAAAGGATCAGGTAATTTATTATCTGGAAGAATCCGAGAGCGATGAACTTACGAAGGCTGAACAGGAGCTGGAGGATCTGGAACTGAATTATATGAAGGGACTTTTCGGAGCGAATGTCTCTCCGGAGGTCATTACGAAGGTTGCAAATGGAAATATCGACAGCTTCAGCCAGTTACAGGCCAAGGTGACCGATATGCAGAACCGTTTGGAGGCTGCAAAGAAGCGGGTAGAGGAATGCCAGAAAAAAACGTGGATGATCTGACCTTGCAGAGCACGAAGGATACCAATAATGCCGGTGTGAGCACCAAGAATGAGGAATTGACGAAGGATCAGGCAACAACGGATTTGGCAGAAGCACAAAAAAAGATTTGAGAAATATAAAGCTGAAAAAATAGCAGAGATAAACGCAAGAATTACAAGCTTACAAGCAGAAATTAGTGACCTTACAACTTTGATATCATCAGGTGCAGCTAACGCAGGTGATGATTCATATGATAAAGTGGCAGGAGATCTGATAAAACAGAAAGAAGCATATGAAGGAACTGTTGATACAACTGTTGATACAACAGTAGGCACTGTTAATATAAAAAGTGTAAAAAAGAGATTTATTGCTCTTAATGAGAAGCTGGATAAAAAATTTAAAGATGGTGATTATGCTGGAGCAGCGGCGTGGGGACAAAGCGTTGATTGGGCTAAATTGAATTCAGAACAGCAAACGGCTTTACAGGATTATTTACCAGTATACTCTGACTATAAAGAAGTATGCGATGCACTAGAAGCTGTACAGGGCGTTGGTGGAAATAAAGTATTACTTGAACAGAAACAGGCAGAGCTAAGGAGTGCACAGCAGGCATTGGCAGATGCACAGGCAATAACAGTAGATTCGAATGGAGATGTGCAGGATGCGCAGAATCGTTTAAATCAGTCTACGAGAAATATTTTGGAGATTACGACTGCCAACAGTCAGACGAGCGTGGCATGGCAGAACCGTTTGGCTGATGCAAATGCGGCATTGAAGAATGCGCAGGCAGTCTATGACTTATTAAAGGAAGAACAGACCTCTCTTGCGGCAGACATCAATGCGGAACTGGATCTGTCCAAGACGAATAAGGATATTCAGAAAAAAAGAAAGAAGAGATAGAGAAGCTGAAGGAAAAGTCTATGGGTTCTGCAG
The DNA here is from genome assembly GCA_021628825.1 of Lachnospiraceae bacterium. GTDB lineage: Bacteria > Bacillota > Clostridia > Lachnospirales > Lachnospiraceae > Suilimivivens. Next base: position 371,705 of record JAJXRY010000001.1, read on the forward strand.
TCAAAGCACCGGTGGCAGGAACAATTACTACGGTGAAATATGTGGCCGGTGAGACCACACAGCCGGAGGACGTCATGGCAGTAATCCAGCCTGAGGGCAAGGGCTTTACCCTTTCCATATCCGTAACGAATGAACAGGCAAAGAAGGTACAGATCGGCGATATGGCAGAGTTACAGAATTCCTGGTATTATGATGATGCAAGGGTGATGCTGTCCGCGATTAAACCGGATCCGGATAACCCGGGAACCAATAAGCTGCTGGTATTTGATGTGAGTGGATCAACCATTCAGGCAGACCAGTCCTTAAGTATTTCCGTAGGACAGCGTAGTCAGGAATATGAACTGGTGGTACCGAACAGCGCCATCCGTGAGGATAACGATGGTAAGTTTATTCTGACGGTGGAATCCAAGAGCAGTCCGTTAGGAAACCGTTATATTGCAACCCGGGTCGGCGTGGAAGTATTGGCTTCGGATGATAATAATTCTGCAATTTCCGCCCCGCTTTATGGATGGGAATATGTTATTACGACATCCACGAAGCCGGTAGAAGCAGGAAAGCAGGTTCGTCTTGCGGATAACTCCTGAGGAGGAATGCGTTAAGAACCATAAGAAAATGCAGGGCAGTTGAGGAAAGGAATTTACAGTGGGAATAAGGCTTAAACGTTTTTTCTCCAATTTTACAATAAAGCAGATCGTGTTCAGCCTGATGGCGATGGTATCGTTGCTGTTGTTTCTTATTTTAACCATCTGGTCACACCATCTGACCGGTCAGTTGACAGACCAGCAGGCTGCACAGCGATGGGACAAGGACGGGAAAAGTGTTCAAGTAAGCTGCTATTTTACAGATCAGGTGAAGCTTACCGACATGGAGTTTATGGGGTTTTAAAAAGAAGCTTGAACAGATGTTGAAGGAGACACTTCCAGCCGATGAATATAGTGAAGAGAATGACAGACGTCTGGTGGTAGATGGCTATAGTGCCATGGGAAAGGTGACGGTTCTTAGTGAAAAGGGAAAGCTCACTGATGTCGATGCGATTGGAATCGGAGGAGATTATTTCCTGTTTCATCCGGTGAAGCTCCTTTCCGGAGGATATTTTACCGGCGAGGATCTCATGCAGGACAGTATTATTCTGGATACGGAGGGTGCGTGGCAGCTGTTCGGATCCAATGATATTGTCGGGAAAAGTGTGATGATTGGCGGTGTGCCACATTATGTGGCAGGAGTCATTGAACGGGATGGCAGTAAATTTGCAAAGAGTGCCGGATTAAATAAGACGACGGTGTATCTGTCGGATGATTCCCTGCAGGCTTATGGAACAACAGCGGGCATCAGCAATTATGAGGTTCTTGCCCCAAACCCGGTCAGGCATTTCGTCTACAATGCCGTGAAGGATCAGCTTGGCGTGGCAGAGGATGATATGGTCGTTGTGGAGAACACGACACGGTTCAAGGTGGAGTCGCTGATTCCGGTGATTCTGGAATTCGGCACACGATCCATGCAGAATGCCGCAATCCGGTTTCCTTTCTGGGAGAATGTGGCGCGCGGTTATGAAGATGTGTGTGCATTGATTCTGATTTTTCGGTTTTTGTTTTTACTCATTCCGGGGACGATCCTGATTGTCTTTTTTGTTTGGAAATGGAGGCATCGGACGTTTACCTGGAAAGATTTGGGAAACCGTATCATAGATATAAGGGATGGTCTTCGAAAGAAGAGCAGGCGGGAAAAGGAAAAATGGGAGAATTTCTGATTCCCGGAAGGAAAGGAGGACAATTATGAAAAAGGTAATAGTATCGTTACTGGCTGTGGCACTTGTGATTGGGTGTTTTGCCGGATGCGGAAAGAAAGAAAAGGGTGACCTGCAGCAACAGGCAGTTTCCAGGGATTATGTGTATAAGCAGGAGGTTATTACCTATAATGGAAGTGGTACAGCACCCGGCGGACTGATTCAGATCGGGGATAAGGTTTATGGTTACAGCTATGAATGGCGTGAGATGGATGGGGCTGTAACGCCAAGAACCGATATCGAGGGCATCGGAAACGCTGAAAAAGAAGCGGAAGCAGAGGATGTCGATATGGCAACAGAAGAGACTGTGGCAGAACCGGAGCCCGGTACGGAGGAGGCAGCAGAGGACATTGCGGAAAGCTATTCATCCATGATTTTTTATGAAATTCTGGAGGACGGCACCTTTGGGGAAGGACATGAACTTCAGGGGGCACCGGATCAGTCCTTTAATTCATTTGCAGCAGATTCACAGGGGAATCTTTACTGTCTGCGCAACGTGTATGTATATGATGACGGCAGTGATACCAGTGAAGATCTGTATTACTTAGAGCAGAAAACACTGGATGATGAAACCGTGTTCAGTGTAAATCTGAATGAACTTCCGGAAATAAAGAAGATTGTTGAACAGCAGGGATGGCTTTATATTAATGGACTGTTTGCAGAAGAGGATGCTTTGTATCTTGTCTGCGGAAGCAGCATTCTGAAGTTTGATAAGAATGGAAACATGGTAGGCAATGTCATCAGACAGGATGCCGGAAATGTATTGGATGGTGCATCTGTTGTCCGTGGCAGAGACGGGAAATATGCAGCCATTAATTATGGGGATAATGGAATGAAGGTTTATCCGCTGGATCTTGCAAACGGTACAATCGGAACGGCTGCAGAGCTTGCGGGAAACAGCTACAGCTTCAGCTTTTATCCGGGGTCCGGATATGATTTCTATGTATCCGATAACTATGCGGTTTATGGATATAACCTTGGGGATACTACCGTTACGAAGCTCATGAGCTATGTGGATTCCGATATTGATGTCTGGCAGATCAATAATATTATTTCAATCAGTGATACCGAGTTTTATGGTTCGTATTCCAGTGCCTCTGACTGGCAGGATGGAGTTTCTAAATTTACGAAGGTAGATCCGAAGGATGTCAAGGAGCGTCAGGTGATTACCCTTGCCATGGCAAGCACAGACTGGACGGTAAAAAGCCGGGTAATTGAGTTTAATAAAAAGAACGATACCTACCGGATCAGTCTGATTGATTATTCCTCTGAGTCAGGTGAGTATGAGGAAGGCATTTCCAGAATGAATACGGATATCATATCCGGTAAAGTGCCCGATATTATCCTGCTGGATGATTCCATGCCAACGGACAGTTATATCAGTAAAGGCCTGTTTGCAGATCTTCTTCCCATTATCGAAAAAGATGAGGAGATTGACCGTAATGACCTGATGCCGAATGTAATTGATGCATTTTCCAGGGACGGAAAGCTATATCGTCTTATACCGTCTTATTCTATAAGAACGATTGTTGCAAAGACCTCAGATGTCGGGGAAGAACGTGGCTGGACTGTAGAAGAGGCGATGGCTCTCTGGGACTCCAAGCCGGAAGGAACGGAGTTTATTGCAGGGGCAACCAGAAGTGAGATGCTGAATATGTGTATGAGCTTTGCCGGCAGCCAGTTTGTGGATTACAGTACAGGGGATTGTGATTTTAACAATGAAGGATTTCTGAATTTATTGGAATTCCTGAAACGCTTCCCGGTTGAAATTTCTGATGATTATTATACCGATGAATATTGGAGTTCCTATGACAGCCTGTGGAGAACCGGAAAGGTCATTACCCAGCAGATGTATCTGGGTGATTTCCGTAATCTCAACTATACAGAGAAGGGGACCTTCGGGGAACCGATTACCATGATTGGCTTTCCTTCCACAGATCAGGATGGCTCCGTTCTTGTACCGACCATGCAGTTTGCAATTTCTGCAAAGTCAAAGAATCAGGATGCTGCGTGGCAGTTCCTGAGGTATTATCTGACAGAAGACTATCAGAATGAAGCACCCGGATTTCCTCTCAGCATGAAGGTATTGGAGAAACGGGCCGAGGAAGCCATGGATCGTCCTTATTATATGGATGAGAATGGAAATAAGGAATATTATGATGATATTATCTATATTGATGATGTAGAGGTTACGATCGATCCGATGACCCGGGAAGAGGTGGATCACTTTATGGAGATCCTTAAGACCTTTAAGAATGTCGGTCGATATGATGATACACTGATTAATATCATTTCCGAAGAGGCAGAGCCTTATTTTAACGGACAGAAGAATGCAGGTGAGGTTGCACAGATTATCCAGAACCGTGCACAGATTTATCTTCACGAGATACAATAAAGAAACAGGGGAATGATCAGGGAGAACGGAATGAAAAAGCTGAAAGTGACAAAACTGCATGGTAAGTTTCTGGCGATGAATCTGCTTCCCATTATACTGATGGGGCTTGTCATTACCATATTCAGTGCTAACCGGTTCGCAGCATCCATGTACCACGAGGTTCAGGGGGGATTAATGGATCTTTGCAATACGATTCAGGTAACTATAGATGAACTGTATCCCGGAGCATATCATGTGGTAGAAACGGAAAATGCAATTTATTTTATGAAGGGAGAGCATGTCCTTAATGGGGATTATGAGCTGATCGATTCTGTTAAAAAGGTTACCAACGTGGATATTACACTTTTTTATCAGGATATCCGGGTAGCAACAACGCTTGAGAACCATAAGGGTGAGCGTGCGGTCGGGACGCAGGTAAGCCCTGTGGTAAAGCGGGACGTATTAGATAAGGCTGACGATATGTTTTATTCATCTGTTATGGTCGAGGATGAGAGCTATTTTGCCTATTATGCACCGTTGTTTGCGGAGGATGGAAGCTGTATCGGAATGATTTTTGTTGCGCAGCCTTCGGCGAATGTGGAGCGGCTGATTCGCAATTCCATTACGCCTATGGTTGTGATTGCAACTCTTGTTATGATTCTGGTTGCATTTGTGACCATCCACTACACAACAGTCCTTGTAGATACGATTAAGAAGATCGAAACATATATGGCGAATATTGCAAAGGGACACCTTCATGATGCGTTGGATTATGAGGTGTTAAAGCGTGACGATGAGCTGGGAGAGATGGGAAGAAATGCGGTTCGTATGCAGAAGTCTCTGCGGGAGTTTGTGGAAGAGGACACCTTAACCGGACTCAATAACCGCCGCTGTGGAGAAAAAAAGCTGCAGCAGACTTATGAGGACTATGTGAAGCGGGGTATCAGCTATTGTGTGGCACTTGGAGATATTGACTTCTTTAAGCGGGTCAATGATACCTATGGTCATGACTGTGGAGATGTGGTGCTGACCGAAATTGCAAAGAGACTGAAATATTTTATGCGTGGCAAGGGCTATGCGGTGCGATGGGGTGGTGAGGAATTTCTGCTGGTCTTTCCGGAATTCCATATTGATGAAGCAGAAGAGGTAATGAATGAATTTATCCATGAACTGGATGCACATTCGGTTTCCTATAAAGAGGAGATTGAAGTTCATGTTACAATGACCTTTGGTATTGTGGAAGCCGGAGAACAGTTCCCTAATATTGACAGCATGGTAAGCGGTGCGGACCGGCGGCTTTATATCGGAAAACAGAACGGACGGAATCAGGTTGTGGCAGAAGAACAATCAGAACAAGATTTGTAATCTTTTGTAATGGATTTGAAAAGACATCCTCCGGTAAAAAGGCTATACTGTAATTGGAAAGATTGCGTTCATTGGGAAAGCACTGGACAATTTACAGACAGCAAAAGAATGGAGGATAAAGAGTGAATCCAGTTTTCGAACAAATGAGCCGGATCGGGATTGTTCCGGTCATTGCATTAGAGGATGCAGGAGATGCAGCACCTTTGGCGGAAGCATTATTAAAGGGTGGAATTTCCTGTGCGGAGGTGACGTTCCGGACGGCTGCCGCAGAAGAGATGATTCGGAAGATGAGTGAAGAATATCCGGAAATGCTGGTCGGGGCAGGACCGGTACTGACCACCGAACAGGCAGACCGTGCGGTTGCAGCAGGTGCGAAGTTTATCGTAAGCCCCGGATTAAATCCGGTAACCGTAAAGTATTGTCAGGAAAAGGAGATCCCGGTGATTCCCGGAATCATGACTCCGTCGGAAATTGAACTGGCGTTAAGTCTTGGACTTACGGAAGTGAAGTTTTTCCCGGCAGAAGCGGCAGGCGGTATTAAGATGATTCAGGCAATGAGTGCACCCTACGGCAATGTCCGTTTCATGCCAACAGGTGGAATCAGCCTTGCCAATATGGAGGACTATTTAAGCTTTCCAAAGGTATTTGCCTGTGGAGGAAGCTGGATGGTAAAGAAGGATCTGATTCAGGCAGGTGCGTTTGACCGGATTACGGAATTAAGCCGTCAGGCCGTACAGAAGAAGGAGGAAATCCGCTCATGTCAAAAAGTAGTTACGATGGGGGAAATTATGCTTCGGCTGTCGACCCCGAATTTTTGGAAAGGTTTATTCAGGCAGATGGAATTTGATATTCATTATGGAGGTGGAGAGGCGAATGTTGCCGTATCCCTTGCCAATTATGGATACGATACCGAATATGTGACGGCCGTACCCGACAACGAGATCGGGGAATGTGCCGTAGCTGCATTGCGTAAGTACAATGTAGGAACGAAATACATTGCACGCTGTGGGGAACGTCTTGGTATTTATTATCTGGAATCCGGTTCTGCCATGCGCCCGTCCAAGGTGGTGTATGACCGTGCTCATTCCTCGATTTCCACCGCAACAGAGCAGGAGTTTGATTTTGATGCGATTTTTGCGGATGCAGACTGGTTCCATTTTACCGGAATCACCCCGGCTATCTCGGATTCAGCGGCAGAGCTTACCGAGAAAGCACTGATTGCAGCTAAAAAGCATGGCGTGAAGGTTTCGGTGGATCTGAATTTCCGTAAGAAGCTGTGGACGTCCGAAAAGGCACAGCGTGTCATGACCGGCCTCATGAAATATGTGGATGTCTGCATTGGAAACGAAGAGGATGCGGAACTCGTACTTGGCTTTAAACCGGCGCAGCCCGATGTAGTAAGCGGAAATCTCGAGCTTGCCGGATATCGATCGATTTTTTTGAACAGATGGTAGAAAAGTTTGGATTTGAATATTGTGTTTCTTCCTTACGTGTGAGTCATTCCGCTTCCGATAACGGATGGTCGGCGTGCATGTATGCAAGGGATACGAAGGAGTTCTATCATTCCAAAGAATACCAGATCCGCCCGATTGTGGACCGCGTAGGTGGTGGAGATTCCTTCGCAGCCGGTGTGATCTGCGGATTGCTGGATGGTAAGAAATTTCAGGATGCATTGGAGTTTGCGGTAGCAGCTTCTGCATTAAAGCATACGATTCCGGGTGACTTTAATCTGGTATCAAGGAAGGAAGTGGAAACCCTGGCAGGGGGAGATGCTTCCGGAAGAGTACAACGATAGCCAGAGAGCAGATCGGAATTGTGTATTTCCAGAAAGTAATGAAAGAAAGGCCGGTGCATACCATACGATGCACCGGCTGATTTTATGCTGCCATGCATATGAGAAAATGATCCAGTGGATCATTTTTGAGTTTTGATAAAAGGTATCTACTCTTGGATGGTTTCATCCACCGGAAGATTGAAGCCGAAATAGCGGACAGCATTCCGGTAGGAAATATCTTTTACAATTTCTTTTAAGGTTGCAAGGTCATCCGGAAATTCTCCGTTTTCCACCAGTTCACCAAGCAGATTACAAAGAATCCGTCGGAAGTATTCATGTCTCGTGTAGGAGATAAAGCTGCGGGAGTCGGTCAGCATTCCAACAAAGCCGGACAGGTTGCCGGAGGCAGCCAGAGATAATAACTGGTTCTGCATGCCGTTCTTGTGATCGTTAAACCACCAGGCGCTTCCATGCTGCAGCTTCGATACCGCAGTCGAATCCTGGAAGCATCCCATGATACAGTCGATCGCTTCGTTGTCGTGTGGATTGAGACTATATAGGATAGTCTTCGGAAGTTCATCGGTTTCACACAGGGCGTTTAAAAATTCTGCCAGTGTGGAAACCGGAGCGGAATCCCCAATGCTGTCAAAGCCGGTATCGGCACCGATGCGTGCAAACATCTTGTGATTGTTGTCACGACGTACCCCATAGTGAAGCTGCATCACCCAATTGCGGTGTTGGTATTCCCGTCCGAGGAAAAGCAGGAGAGCCGTTTCATATTGCAGTTCCTCCTGTGCATCCACCATTTGTCCCTGCATGCGTTTTGCAAAGATTTCCTCAACAAGGGAATCGGAAGCAGGAGAGAACATGACATAAGGCAGTCCGTGGTCACTGACGAGACATCCTCTTTCGGCAAAATAATCCATCCGGAGGGAGAGAGCCTTTTTCAGATCCTCAAAGGTGGTAATTGAGATCCCGGAAACCTCCGCAAGGGTATGAATGTAATCCGGAAAATCCGATTTCCCGATGGAAACCGCGCGATCAGGACGCCATGCCGGAAGAACCTGAACCGGGAAGCTTTCATCCTTTGCAAGCTGCATATGGTATTCGAGGGAATCCACCGGATCATCCGTAGTACAAAGCAGGGTAACGTGGGAGCGTTCGATGATGGAGCGGGCACTCATGGAAGGATCGGCAAGCTTTTCATTACAGAGGTTCCAGACCTGCTCTGCGGTATCTTTATTCAGAATGCCATGGTAATCAAAGTAACGCTGCAATTCCAGATGGCTCCAGTGATAGAGCGGATTGCCGACTGCTCTGCCAAGAACTTCTGCCCATTTGAAGAATTTCTCCTTATCCGGAGCATCGCCGGTGATGAAGTGTTCCTCCACACCGCAGGCACGCATGAAACGCCACTTATAATGATCGCCGCCAAGCCACAGAGAGGTGATATTGTCAAAATGATAATCTTCGGCAATTTCCTTCGGACTGATATGGCAGTGATAATCCAGAATCGGCATCGTTTCCGCCGCCTCGTGGTAAAGCTTTCGTGCAGTTTCGCTATGTAATAAGAAATCCTGATCCATAAACGGTTTCATGAAATACCTCCATTTCTTTACCAGACAATCGGGGACTGCTGGTATTCATTGTGTAATAGTGTCTGATTTTTTTGCTGGAAGCAACGGCTTCGTAAGTATGGGCGATGCGGACATCTTCCTTAAACAGGGACAATCCGTCGCCGGATAACAGGGAAGAAGCATCGGCCGGCTTTGCAATCAGCGGGATCTCACTTTCCTTCTTGATCCGGTTTAAAAGAGAGGAAGCGCTCTTACGGAAGCCTAGGAGCCTTGCGTAGGGAATCTGTAAACAAGCGTCAGAATCCTTAAGAAAGGCCTGGGTCTTTCGCAGATCAAGCAGAATGTGCATCAGTACACGGCTGATCCGGGTATAGGTGAGATCCCTGGACTTCAATAGCTGGCAAAAGCCGGTGAAATCACGGTATTCCGGAAGATGCTTCGCAATCTTCAGGGAAAGATCCTCACTGCAGTCTTCGAAGCAGGAGTAGCCGTCTGCCTGATCGGAGAGCAGTTTGTAATGCAGAAGAAGGGAAAAAAATCTGCTTCGGAGATTCCATAATGAATGTCCGGATCCGACTTCCAGATCGGGAGGACCTGTGCCGGAATCTGGGAGACAAAGAGGGTATCTTTGAGGAGAGAATCCAAAGAATTCTCATGTGTCTCGGCTGCCTTGCGGAGTGCAGAGGCAGAAGAATAGCTTCCGGAATCCGCAGAAAGCTGTGGGCTGTGGTAGCCTTCCCCGTTTCGCAGAATCGAAACCGATGTAATGGTGCTGTTACGGCGGATCAACGACTTACAGTACTCAATTCCAAGGATGTTATTTGGCAAGAACATGGTGCTGGAAGGATCCTGCATGGCATTCTGGACAGCAGACGGGTAGGAAAGCCCCTGCTTCTGGCAGGAAGCGAGCACTTTACGGTATTCCGGATCCTGCTCCAAGGTAAGCTGTTTTTGTGCATAGTAGGAAAGCTGCGTGGCATTCCCGCATTCGCTTCCGAAAGAAAGCAGGTCGACCACGCGAAGACGGTCGATCAGGGAAACGGCCCCTTCGGCAAACCCCTCGGCACTGGAAAGGGCATAGCGCGAGGGCAGCTCAAGCACGACATCGGCACCCCCTGCAAGAGCCATTTTTGCACGGAGATATTTGTTCATCATTGCCGGGGCACCACGCTGTACGAAGTCTCCGCTCATGACAACGATGATGTAATCGGCCTCTGCCATGGCACGGGTTTTTTTAATAAATGATATTCATGTCCCTTGTGAAATGGGTTGTATTCGGCAATTACTGCGGCTGTTTTCATGGTCTACTCCTTTTTACCCACTATATCATAGGGAAGGTGGGATCAGCAATTTAAAAAAGAGGTGAAAATGTTTCGAAAATTGCACAAAGTTTTTACATGTGGGGACTTGTCGGAAAAGGCAGAATGGGCTATTATTTTTACATAAGCTGTGAAAGGAGACAGTGTGATGTCGTACATTGATATTATTAAAGACAAAGCAAGAATGGATAAGAAGACGATTGTCCTTCCGGAGACAACGGATAAGAGAACGCTGATTGCAGCGGCCCAGATTATTCAGGAAGGAATTGCCAATATCATTATGATTGGTGATGCCGAGAAGATCATGGACGGGGCAACGTGGCTCGAGATTGATCTGACCGGAGTGAAGATTGTGAATCCGCTCCTTTGTGAGAAGTTGGAAGATTATGTACAATTATTATATGAAACCCGTAAGAATAAAGGAATGACCGTAGAGAAAGCAAGAGAGATCCTGTTAAGCGATCCGCTGACCTTCGGTGTCATTATGGTTAAGGCCAATGATGCAGACGGAATGGTAGCCGGTGCATGCCACGCAACGGCAGATACCCTTCGTCCGGCCTTACAGATTCTGAAGACCGCTCCCGGCGTGAAGCTGGTATCCGGTTTCTTCCTGATGTGTGTACCGGACTGCGAATATGGAGAGAATGGAACCTTCCTGTTTGCAGACTGCGGCCTGAATCAGGATCCTACCGCAGAAGAGCTTGCTGCCATCGCTGATTCTTCCGCAAGAAGCTTTAAGAGCCTTGTCGGAGCAAAGCCGATCATTGCGATGCTTTCCCATTCCACGAAGGGAAGCGCGAAGCATCCGTTAGTAGATAAAGTGGTAGAGGCCACCAGAATTGCCCATGAACAGTATCCGGGACTCTGTATCGATGGGGAGATGCAGCCGGATGCGGCTCTTGTTCCTTCCATTGCGAAGTCCAAGGCACCCGGAAGCGAAGTCGCAGGCAAAGCAAACGTCCTGATTTTCCCGAATCTGGACTGTGGTAATATCGGTTATAAGCTGGTACAGCGTTTAGGAAAAGGCCGAAGCCTACGGACCGATGCTTCAGGGAATTGCAAAGCCTGTAAACGATCTGTCCAGAGGATGTTCCTGGCAGGATATCGTTGGTGTTGTGGCACTGACAGCCGTACAGGCACAGTTATCTTAAAAGCTTGATAAAGAGAGGATTAGAAGGATGAATATTTTAGTTATTAACTGTGGAAGCTCTTCTTTGAAGTTCCAGTTGATCAATTCCGAATCAGAAGAAGTCATTGCAAAGGGCTTATGCGAACGAATCGCAATTGAAGGAAGTCGTATGGTTTATACTCCGAAGGGGGGAGAAAAGCAGATTACCGTAGCTCCCATGCCGGATCATACCGCTGCAATCCAGATGGTGCTTTCTGCACTGACCGATGAAAAGACCGGTGTTGTGAAGGAGCTTGGTGAGATCGGAGCAGTCGGACACCGTATTGTGCATGGTGGAGAGAAGTTTGCAAGCTCTACCGTGATTACCGAAGAGGTATTAAAGGCAATTGAAGAGTGTAATGATCTTGCACCTTTACACAATCCTGCTAACCTGATCGGCATCCGTGCCTGCCAGCAGCTCATGAAGAATACTCCGATGGTAGCCGTATTTGATACCGCATTCCATCAGACCATGCCGGAGGAGGCTTTCCTTTACGGACTTCCGTATCGGTATTATGAGGATTACAAGATCCGTCGTTATGGATTCCACGGAACCAGCCATTCCTATGTGTCGAAGAAGGCTGCGGAACTCCTTGGACAGGATTATGAGAGCCTGAAGCTGATCGTGTGCCACCTTGGAAACGGTGCCAGCGTATCCGCGGTAAAGAACGGCAGGTGCGTAGATACTTCGATGGGTCTTACCCCATTAGAGGGTCTGATCATGGGAACCCGTTCCGGAGATCTGGATCCTGCGATTGTAGAATTTATCTGCAATAAGGAAAACAAAGATGTTCATGAGGTTCTGAATATCCTGAATAAGGAATCCGGAATTTATGGCCTGTCTGAGGATTATTCCTCTGATTTCCGTGATTTGGAAGAAGGCTATGTGGAGGATAAAGAGAACTGTATCCGTGCCGTGGATGCGTTCTGCTACCGTGTTGCAAAGTATGTCGGTGCGTATGCGGCAGCCATGAACGGAGTGGATGCGATCTGCTTTACCGCAGGCGTTGGAGAGAACAGTGGTTTTGTCAGAAGCCTGATCTGTAAGTACTTTGGATATCTGGGCGTTGCCCTGAATGAAGCGGAGAATGAGAAGCGAGGCGAAGCCCTCATTGTTTCCACGAAGGACAGCCGTACGAAGGTTTTAGTGATCCCTACGAACGAAGAACTTGCCATTGCGAGAGAAACTGCAGCGTTAGTTCAGAAATAGTTCTGGAAAAAATAAAAAGAGCCCTTGACAAAGTCAGGGACCATCGCTATAATTGTTGGAGTGTGCGATAGTATGTTTACTATGGCGTGACACCCACTTTAAGGGAGTAAGATATGTTGATCAATCTGACAGATGTTTTTACTTCTGAGGGAAAAGTCAGAAGAGAAAGCTTTACGTATGAACCCGGAACGGTTGAATATTATGGTTTTGAGTATTCAATCCTTTCCAAAACGGATGCAGAGATTACGTTTCAGAATATCGGAAACAACAGAATCCTGCTTACGGGGACTATGGAGCTTGATTTGGAAATTCCCTGTGATCGATGTCTGCAGCCGGTGAGAACAACGGTACATGTTCCAATGGAGTATGAACTGGCATCTCCGGAAGCGACAGAGCAATCAGAAGACGCAGATGAACAGAGTTTCATGGTCGGATACGAGTTTGACGTAGATGCTTTCATAGAAAGTGAGATAAGTTTTAATATGCCGACGAAGATCCTGTGTAAGCCGGATTGTAAGGGGATTTGCAAGGTGTGTGGAAAGAACCTGAATGATGGCGATTGTGGGTGCGACCAGTTCGTGCCGGATCCAAGAATGGCAGCTATCAAAGATATTTACGATGCGTTTAATAAGGAGGTGTAAAGATGTCTATCTGTCCTAAGAATAAATCTTCTAAAGCTAGAAGAGATAAGAGAAGAGCTAACTGGAAAATGAGCGTACCCGGATTAGTTAAGTGCAGCAAGTGCGGAGCACTCATGATGCCTCACAGAGTCTGCAAGAACTGCGGATCCTACAACAAGAAAGAGATCATCGCTCAGGATTAATCCGAAAACTAAGGCTTCCCGTTACTGGGGAGCTTTTTGTTTTATATGAAGAAGATTCAGTAATGCGAAATTCCATTGATGTCTGCAGGCACAGCAGGGAATGGGCAGTGATTAGCTGCAGGGATATGATTTAATTCAAAGCCCATTCCGCCTGATACCTTTCTTCCTTTTGTTATTATTTTCGAAAGCTCATAAGCTTTTCCATTTTGGTCAGTTCTTCCGGAGAAGCATGCTTTTTAAGAACATTAACAATGGATTGGAATTCTGATCCGTAAAGTTGATGTTCTTTTCTTTTCCACGCTTCATGACTGCCATGAGAAACGGCATCATCTGTTCCTTGGAAAGAGAAGCACTTTCAAAAATCAGCGCCTGCAAAAAAATTGCAGCTTGTAGGGAGCAATTCCCTGTAAAGAGGGATCGTTCATCCATTCATTCGTCATAAGGGGTATCCTCCTTTAAAAAAATCCGGTGATTGTTTCAGAAAATCAGGAATCGCCCATGGCAGAGAACAGATCGAACATCTGCTTCTGCTCAGGGGTTAGCATTCCCATCAGCATATCCGTCATGCTCGAAGGAGAAGAAGCATCTCCCTCCGGCATGAAATCCTTCATCAGCTCCATGGTATGCATCATTTCCTGATATTGTGACATGGACTGTAACACTTTCAGAATCTGGTTTAACTGTTCCTTTTCTTCCTTCGTGCACAGAGGAAGGAGGCGCTTTACCACCTGGGCAGGATCCGTGTCATCCGGACGGATCATACAGCCACACAGGGGATAAGGACGCTTCCGCACAAAGTTGAGGGCAACTTGCAACTCCTGAAATTTGATGTAAATGGCAAGATATTTTTTTGAAACTGATTGTCCATATAAGGCAGAAGAACCTTCAGCATCTGAATATGATTATTGGAAAACAGCGTATCGAAAGCTGAAATTTGACTGGTGTCCTTTTGCTCCATACAGACTCCTTTGCTTCATGATAGTTCATTTTATGCGCAAAGCTTCTTTCTTTATGCAGAAAAAGTAGGCTCCGCAGAGCCTACTTCTGAAGAAAGGGTGAAGAGAAATGAAAAAAATCAGCATCCGCATCCACAACCGGAGTTGTTGTTAGAGCCACACAGACCGTTACCACAGAAGAGCAGAAGAAGGATGATCCAGCATCCACAATCGGAGTCACCATTAAACAGACTGCTTCCGCATCCGTTACCGTTGCCACAGAAGGACAGAAGAAGGATAATCCAGAGAATGCTGCATCCACATCCGTTATTGTTGTTTGTTCCGCATCCGCAGGATGTTGCTGTTAAATCGCTCATAAGTTACCTCCAAGGGTATTTGTTTTTATTTATGCTATATCATATGTAGGAAAGCTTGTATGTGTTTCAGTTGCACCATAAAAAAATTTTTTTATGTTATTTTTATTAGGAGAAAAAAATGTTGCAGTAAGGCGATGCAACGAGATGAGGGAGGATAACATGTCAAGATACACAAATGATTTACCACTTAACAAACCGGCGGATTTTTGTCCAGTTTATGATGAACGACTACCTGAGCAAGAATGGCTTTTCCACGGCAGAATGGAAGGGACAGCCCGTATACCGTGCCGGAGATCCGATGCTGGAGGGCTATAAGTTCATGACCTGGAGCTATATCAATGGTGTTCTGCATGTAGAAGCATGGTTAAAGGGAATGTTCGGTGGTGAAATGGGTCTGACAGGATTCGTAGGATGTCTGCAGAAGAAGCCGTTCAAACAGAGCCTTGAGCAGCTTTATACCCTGATGCAGCAGGATATTCCGACGGATCAGATGAATGTGGGAACAGCCGGTATGGAAGGCGGCACAGCCAATGCAGGTGCAGTTCCGGTTACGACGGTGAATAACACCTCCGCAGCAACCATATCACTCATATTTGGTATCTTAGGATGTCTTACTGGACTCATTGTTCCGATTGCCGGACTTTGTTGTGGTGTACTTGCTGTAATGCGTGGTCGTCTCGGACTTGGTTCCACGAAGGCCAAAATGGCGAAAGCAGGCAGGATACTTGGTATCATTGCCTGTGTGCTCAGCATTGTCCTGTGGGTACTGAACATCATTCTTGCCGTGTTGTAAGAGTATGGAATATGATTTAAAAGGAGTAAGAGAGTATGAGATACAGTTATAAGCCGTCAGGCGTGTGTGCAATGCAGATTAATTTTGATATTGATGGAGATGTGATTTCCAATGTGGAATTTATCGGAGGCTGTAACGGAAATTTAAAGGCCGTTTCCAAGCTGGTGGACGGATGTACCGTGGACTACATCGAAAGCAAGCTGCTCGGAAATACCTGTGGATTCAAGCCGACCTCCTGTGCTGACCAGTTGTGCAAGGCAGTACGACAGGCATACGAAGAGACCAAATAAGCCAATATTGCTTAAGGGGAAAGGGCCGTGGAAGACACGGCTCTTTGCTTGTTCATAGGAAATTTCGCCGGAATTATCTGTAAAATACAAGTTGCGCATGGATACACAGCTTGCGTATAGGGAAAATCTCCTATATGTAGAAAAAAACACTTGCATATCTTTCTGGATATAGCTAAAATAAAAGTATATGTTTTTATAAAGGAGTAGTAGGTCATGACTTCAGAAAACCTGTCGGTTGGGGGCGTGCGTTTTCGCACCAGGGCAGATTATGAGGCGGCTCTGAGAGATCAGAAGAAGATTGATGAGATCAGGGCACAAGTGGATTTCAACAATAAAAAGCAGTTAGAAGGCCTGTTTAATGAAATGCAGGCCGGAGTCTACCGGTTCGAAACCATCATTGGAACTCATTTTGATGATGAGGTCTATGAGAAGATGGAGCAGATGAAGAGGAATCCTTCCACCCAGAAGAAAGAGAAAAAACATTCTCTTAAGAAAAGTGGAAACAAGGATCAACAGAAGGGAAAAAGAGCAGCTGCTTCTGCAGGCAGACAGGCTGTAAGAACAGATATAAAGAATACCAGGAATAATGCAAAGTATCAGGCTGTAATTGAAAAGGAAGCACTTAAAGAGCTGCAGAAAGCAGAGAAGCTGCGGAGAAGAATTATGATTCTGGCATCGATTGTTGCAGTAGCAAGCCTTGGATATTTTTTTCGTATATTATTATTTCAGCGCACGGACAAATATGGATTATGACCAGTTAGTCTCCCTTAAGGGAAGTGATGCATTAAGCTCCGGAGTACAGCAGGAAAAAAACACCTTTTCCCTAAATAAATCAGCCATCCGGCTTCCGGATATTCTTCCGGAGTATGAAACTTTATATAATAAGAATAAAAAAAGCTAATCGGATGGCTCAAAAATTGACGATACAAATATAGATTACCCTGTTATGCAGACCTCGGATAATACCTATTATCTGGATCATAACTATAACCAGGAATATGACAAGAATGGAAGCATCTTTCTGGATTATAACTGCAGTGTATATCCCCGTTCCACGAATATGATTGTCTACGGACATCATATGAAATCGGGTAACATGTTCGGTAATCTGCAAAAATATGCCAAGGAATCCTATGGAAAGAAGCATTCTGTCATTACGTTTGATACGATCTATGAAAAAGCGCAGTATCAGGTGATGTATGTATTCCGTTCGCAGGTTTATAATGAGGATGATATTGTTTTTCAAGTATTATCAGTTCATTGAGGCAAATTCTGAAACAGAATTCAATTCCTATATGCAGGAAATGAGTGCATTGAGCTTATACGATACCGGTGTCACGGCAGAATTCGGGGACAGCCTCCTGACGTTATCCACCTGTGACAGTTCCCAGACGGATGGTCGTTTCGTGGTAGTAGCAAAGCGGATTAGCTGATCGGACAGAATTTATCATATATTGACACAATCGGACAGATCCGTCCTTTGATTGCTTGTTGAAAATTGATTTCATTTCAGATATAGAAATGCAGTAACTATTCAGTACAGGTCGAAGCACTTACTGCCAAGACCGTAAGAAAATGATTCAGTAATGCAAAATCCCATCGGCGAAGCCGATTTGGAATGGATTTTGCATCGTGACTGTGAAAGTACTGAACAGTTACGAAATGCACAGTAAAAGAAAGGCTTGGGTTTTTCAATGACAAAAGTTGCAAAAAAGAAAAACAGAAAATTAAGAAGACAGATCCGGAAAACAATCGGTGCACTGCTGATGGTTTCCGCTATTGTAGTTGCTGCAATTCCGGTGACGGGAGTAAATGCAGAACCTACTGCTACTTCAAAGCCGGAAAGAAAAAGTATCGGTCTGGGATAATAATAAAAACAGAGACAAGTGTGAAAGGAAGTCCGGCATCGTCCATACAGGCGGCAACCAAGAATACCATTCCCTATGTGCCGGATGATTCTATTGTATATACATCCGGTGATGGAAGATTTCAGTTTGCTTATGTTGATCCGAATAGCGGTGGTAACAAATATGCGGTTATTTTGAATTATAATGCAAATGCGTTAGCAGAGAGTTCCCTGACGATCCCGGATACCATGGAGGCATTTAAGAAATATAAACAGACCTCTTCTGATGGTTATTTCTGTCTGGTTACACAGAATGATGAATTTATGTTTTATGATGTGTATGAACAGGCAACGGATAATGCCGGAGTGTTGCTTTACAGGGTTCCCGCAGTAAAGTATGGGGATTACGGACATGAAGTGATACCGCCTGGCTCTCAAAAGGAAGAATCCATCATTGTTAACCGGAATCAGTTATATTATGGTTCCGATGGAAGTACACTGGTTTATCGTAATACAGAAAAAGAAATGGGTGAAGATGGAACAGAACATGAGGTTCAGAAGGATTATCCGGTGGAACCCATTATGGTAACTAATCAGAAGCCATGCTATTATGAGCAAAGATCTATCTGGGGAGATCAGGATGATACACAGCTGTATTATCAGGAAAAGAACAGTGTGAAACCGGACAAAACCAAATGGTACGTTAATTCATCCATCTTCACAGGCTCATTACCGTATTGATGCAATTGTGAAGTATATTGGCCAGCAGTTTGTGGATGCAGTTCCAGCCACGGATCCGGATACGAAAGTCCAGTATATTGCAAGCTGGGAAGTACATAAGGGAAAATACCGGGAGAATCCGGATGATGGAGTTTTTGCAAATAATGCGAATATTACGAATCTGCAGATTGGATCGAATCTTTCCGGTATCAGTGATTATGCATTCCAGGGGTGTGCAACATTACAGAGCGTTTCCTTTGGAAATAATCTGCAGACTGTTGGAAACGGAGCATTTGCAAACTGTATCCGTTTAAGCAACTGTGATATTCCGACGAACTCCAATATTCAGGCATTTGGCAAAGATGCATTTTATAATTGTACGGCATTGACGAGTATTACAATTCCAATTGGGTTAAAGGCTATTGGCGATTCCTGTTTTGAAGGCTGTACTCGTCTTCAGACGATAGATCTGTGTGGTGGCAGTGAGCTTGATACGATGTTACAGACCATTGGTAATTCGGCATTTAAGAATTGCAGTTCTTTAGGTTCGTTAACATTTCCGACACAATATGCAGAGAGTGATTTACAGATCGGTATTTTTTTGAAGGATGCTCGAATCTTCAGTTTGTGAAGGTTCCTAATAAGTTCATGAGCTTTGCTGAAACGACAAATACAGGTGCTGATCCTGCCATTGATCCGCTTACTTTTTGAGGGCTTTAAGAATACGGTTCCGGAAAGCTTTTTATTTCTGGGGAGCAGATACGGATACGAATGACAGAAATGGTCGTTCACAGCTCCATAAAACAGCAAATGATCATCAGATCGCGTATAAGTATTTTTGACAAAGAAGTATATGAAATTGTAATTAAGGAAGAAAAATGGAACTTCTTCGATTACCTATCAGGTAAATGACCAGAACCAGTTAATTAAGATCTGGCTTGAAGGAAACCCTGTTAATGTAGTGATCCCGAAGACCATAGGACCTTATGGAATTGCTTCTATTGGTACGGGATGTTTTAACGATGCATGTTCCATTAAAACGGGTTACGATTCCGGAAACCGTGGTGCGTATTGAAGATGGAGCATTTAAGGGAAGCCATAATCTGGAAACCGTCAGCTTTGATAATGCATCTACCATACAGTATATTGGCACGGATGCATTCCGGACACAGGTGGTTTCCTGTGGAGATTCCATTACAAACAAGGACCCGGAGCTTACTTTCGTAGGTGCAATGATGAATGATAATGGAGAAGATACCGTTCCATTCATTTATGCAATGACACCGGAGAATACCATCAACAATCAAAGTCAGAATAAGTCATGGATTACCTGTCATAGTGGTTTTCCGACTAATATAGAAGTAAAAGTATGTTTATGATTTTTACAACGAATACCGGAAGCACCCAGATGCAGAGTTATCCAAGATACGAACTCTATGGAGACGATCCGAAGCTTACAGACTGGGTAAAGGCATTGCCGTATGTAGATGAAACAGACGCTGCAGAAGTTAAGTCATATGTGGATAAGATCAAGGATGCATATAAAAAAATATACGACCGCTGATCCGTCCGTTCCTCCGACAGAAGAGCAGATGCAGATTGTTAATGCGGCTTTAAATGTTGTCGTTCCTACGAATGTGGACAGTCTGAAACCTGGATTATTCTCCGGTTACAAAGGTGGATTCTGCCGGGGAAGCAGAGCAGATAGCGGGAATGACGCCGGATACCAAGATCAGCTCTATTGTATTAAATGGTGTAAAAAGAAATTGAACCGTTTACGTTTACCGGTTGTAACGCCCTTAAGAATGTTTCGATCATCAAGGCTGGTAAAATCGGAGATTATGCATTTGGGGCTGTGGAGGAAATCAATCCAGCCAATGGTCATGTTACAACGGAGAAGAATTGTGACGCACTTGAACAGGTGACACTTGGGGGAAATATTACTGATATTGGAAAGCGTCCGTTCCGTGGCTGTACAAAATTAAATACCATAACCTGTCTTGGCGATAATCTGTCTTATCAGGATGGTATCTTATATCAGACAACTGCGAATGGAAAGACTTTAGTCGAGTGTCTGGCAGGACGTGGAGAAACAGTTGGAACGTATTCTGTTGGACCGGAGGAATTGTATGGAGTTTCGGAAATCAAGGCAGAAGCATTTATGGATTGTGATCACGTTGGAAGGGTTGATCTTTCCGGCACCTCTGTTGTTGATATTCCTGAAAAGACATTTTTATGATATGGAAGATTTAAATAGTGTTATTCTGCCTGATACGGTTAAGAATATTGAGGCTAAATCATTCCAGAACAGTAAAATCCGTGTTCTGACAATTCCCGGAAATCAGGCGTACATAGAGAAAGATGCCTTCAAAAATAATGAAGGTCAGCAGACCATATCATTTCAATGTGTACAGGGAACAACCGCTGACCGGTATGCTAAGGCGTACGATTACATTAAGCCTGAATACGGGAAGGTATATTTGGAACATACGGTATTTTTCTGGGATTATCCAAACTATCCGGACACATCAAATAAGATCCTGTTCCACAAGGTAAAGGTTCGTGACGGAGAAGATGCAGTTCCTCCAACTGACACACCGAAACATGAAGGTTATATGTTCAGTGGATGGACCGATTATACCAAAATTTCGAAGGATACGGATGTATGGCCGAGGTTTGGGGGCAGCATCTATAAGGTGGAATTCTTAGACTGGGATGGAACGGTAATATCACAGACCGTATTTACCAATCCGCAGTATGTTGAAGACGGTAAGAGTGCGACTCCGCCTCAGACAGATCCGGTCAGGGAAGGATACACCTTTGATGGATGGACACCGGATTATCATAATGTTTCCAAGGATCTGACGGTTATTGCAAAATATACGGATAATTCGGGAGATCAGAGCAGACATACGGTTACGTTCTATGCTTATGAAAAAAAATAAGATGACTGCTATCAGTGTCCAAAAAGGTCAATGATGGAGAAGCTGCGGTAGAGCCGGCAGTTCCGACGAGAGATGGATATACTTTTACAGGATGGTATCCGGATAAAACAGTGTTCTCTAAAGTAACTACAGACCTGACCATTGTTGCAGCATATGAGAAAGGTTCAACGAATCCGGGTGCGTCACCGAGCGGAGGTTCTTCATCAGGCGCATCAGCTTCCCCGTCCTCAACGGCTGGAAACAATAACAATGGTAATAATGGTGATAACACGAAGAAGTATACCGTAAGTGTATCCGGTGGAAGCGGAAGCGGAAGCTATCCGGCTGGAGCAATTGTAGCCCTGAATGCTTATGATATGGGTGTCGGAAAACAGTTTGACAAGTGGACAACATCAACAGCAGGAGTGGGATTTGCAAATGCAGAAGCTACTTCAACAACCTTTACTATGCCGGCAGCCAATGTTGCCATTACGGCAACGTATAAGACCGGAAGTGGCTCATCTGCAAGCCCGGGCAGCAACAGTGGCTCGGGAAGCTCCTCAAATGGAGGCTCCTCATCGAACGGAAGCTCTGGAAGCAATTCGAACCGCAACAGTGGAACGACTGTAGAAGTAACGAAGCCGGGGATTTCCAACACGAATCTTGCGGGTGCAACTGTAGCAGGATCTACCGATAACTTTGTGGTTAAGGTAACCGAAGACCAGACTGCAAATGATCTGGCTGTACAGGCATTACAGGCAAAATTCGGAGATATCAGCAGAGTGAAGTATTTACCGATGGACATCAGTCTGTATGATTCCACAGGCAGAACCAAGATTGCGGATACTTCGGGAATTTCTGTGAATATTACGTTACCGCTGCCGGATGATCTGGCACAGTATGCAGGAAATAATAAAGTGGCATCCACGTTGGGAGGAACCATTGAAGATCTGAATACCAGATTTACAACTGTGGATGGTGTTCCCTGTGTGAACTTTACTGCAACACATTTTTCACCCTATGTGATTTATGTGAATACAGCAAATCTGACTGAAGGAACAATTGATGCAACTCCGAAGACCGGAGATCCGATTCATCCTAAGTGGTTCCTTGCATTAGGACTTGCGAGTCTCTCACTGATCCTGTTCTTCAAGAGAGACCGGAAGCTGCCTAAGACCAGAACAGCATAAGGTGGATGGTATGAATAAAAAGATATCAAAAACAATCGGGGTGCTGCTATTGCTGACTGCAGTAGCAGTTACCCAGGTACCGGTATCAGATGCGGAGGCGGCAGGCACTGCATCTGATTTTCAAATGGAAGGAAATAAGCTGCTCCGGTATTCAGGCACGGCGGAAGTCGTGTCTATTCCGGATGATGTACAGATCATCGGAGAAGAGGCCTTTGCCAACAATGACAATATTGTGAAAGTCAATATTGACGGTAAAGTAAAGCAGATTGGGAATGGTGCATTTGCAAACTGTGATTATCTGCGGACGGTGAATATCGGGGATGGCGTGGAGCAGATTGATGCAGGCGCCTTCAGTAATGATACAGCCCTGACCCATGTGTCGATCGGCTCCGGTGTAAAGAAGCTTGGAAGTGGTGTTTTCGCAGGGAATAAGGCACTGACGGATTTTAAGGTATCCGATGCCAATCCCTATTTATTTATGGAAGATGGTATTTTATATGGCAAAGAGCATGAAACGTTGTACTTCCTGTTACCGTCTTCGCAGAAGGAAGCCTTAAATCTGACCAATGATGTAAAGACAATCATGGCGTATGCCTTCTGGGGCAATGATTCTCTTAAGAAGGTACAGTTAGGGAGCGGTCTCTATGAGGTTCCGTCCTATGCATTCTCTAATTGCAGTAATCTGACGGATGTTTCGATTCATCTGCCAACGCAGAGTATCGGAGCCAAGGCATTTGAAGACTGTGTGAGCTTACAGCATGTGGAGGTTCCGGAATCCGTAACCAATATCCAGGATACGGCATTTGACGGCTGTCCCAATGTGAAGCTTAGTGCGAAAGAGGGCTCCTATGCCTGGAATTATGCACAGAACATGCAGAAGACACCGGTAGAACAGGTAGAATATGCAGACGTGCAGCAGGCACAGACCGTACAGCCGCAGAACCTTACCGGTACGAATGAGTCACAGGACGGTTCTGCAGCCACGACAGCTCCGGCAGCCGGCGGAACGCCTACAACAGCAGGAGATACAGCATCCAAAACAAATACAGTAAGTCCGGAGCAGACAGCAGTTACAGCAAACCAACCAGAAGATGCTGGTTTGGAGGACAAGACAGATACAATAAGCAATGCAGATCCCACTCCGGCTCCCTCCATGACGACTACCTCTGAAGCGGTAGAGAATCAGGTATTGCTTGGACAGTCCAGTATTGTGACAGGCAGAGCGCTTGTTTTTATTGATAACGGCAAGGCGAAGGTACAGCAGGGCATGCCGGTACAGAATGCAACACTTGACTTATCACAGCTTGGAGGAGAGGTTCAGTCACAGGGTGATGCTTCTTCGCAGAGCACCTCCGATGAAACAATCGGAAATCTGCTTGCAGACAATGCAGAGAAGGGAAAAGGATTCCCGAAATATACGGTAGTTCAGGACAAGATTGCCTCTCAGGCTTATTACCAGAATGCAGATCTTACTTCCTATGAATTTCCGGAAGGAATTACGGAAATCGGTGACTTTGCTTTTGCAAGAAGCGGACTTGAAGCGATTGTAATTCCGGAGGGAGTGACGAAGATCGGTTATGGTGCGTTTTATCATTGTGATAGCCTGCAGTCCGTACAGATTCCGTCCACTGTAACGGAGATTGATGACTATGCGTTTGCCAAAACACCGTTCTTAGAGAACAATCATTCTGCAACCTATCCGTTTGTGGTAGCGGGAGATGGCATCTTGATCGGATATCTGGGAGCGGACAGTATTGTTAATATTCCGGGTGGCGTAAAAGCAGATCAGTGATGGTGTATTACGGGATCATTTGGGAATTACAGCCGTGAATCTGCCGGATACCGTAGAAACGATTGGCGAGAATGCATTTAAAGGCTGTCACAATCTGACCACGGTAAATGGTGGAAAGAATGTGAAAACAATTGGAGCAGGAGCGTTTCAGGGGTGTGCTTTATCCAATGTGACCATACCTTCCTCTGTAGAAGAAATTGGAATTGCTGCGTACGATCTGAGTGGTGGAACCGATACGGTTACCATGGAAGGAACGGCGCTTCCGAAGCTGACCTATGGAACCGATTCTTCCCGTGCGTTGAATAAAGAAGACCGGACCTATGCATTTTCCGGAAACTTAAATAAAGTGATTGTACCCACAGGTGTTTCTGATTTTGAAAACACAATTCTGCAGGATGGTATTTATGGATATCAGGGAACTATTTATGACGAGCAGGGAACCCTGCTTGCACAGAATCAGGGAGTAAGCAAAGCATCGGATATGATGCACGACATTACAATCCCGGGAAGTGAGGAAGACTTTATTCTTCATATCCGGGAATCTGAGGATGCCGCAGCAAGAATCGGTGACGCCTACGGTGAATTATATGGAGGACGTACTCCTTCCAAACTGCAGGCGTATGAAATCTCTTTGATGGATGAGACGGATACGGTTCCGATTCATAAGCTGGGCAAGCAGACTGCAACGGTGGAACTGCCTGTTCCGGATGGTATTTCAACAGATCAGATGCATGTGGTTACACTGGATGACGATGGACAGTTAGAAGCAGTCAATTATGAGGTAACTGAAAGCAACGGAGAGAATAAGATCCGTTTTACCACCAGTCACTTTTCTCCCTATGGCATTTATGAATATGACAGCTTCGGTGGAACCGGGGTGGTCAGTAACGGTAAAGCTATCATCCGTGGTGGAAGCAGGGATAATACCCCGGATACCGGGGATCTGATTCATCCAAAGTGGTTTCTGGCTCTTGGACTTGCAGCGCTTGCCTGTGTCTTTCTTTTTTACAAGGGACAGGGCAAAAAGCCAGTGCGTGAGTAAAACTAAAGCTGCGTTAGCAGCGGTTTTACGAATGGGGTTCTGAATAGTTACAGGATATGGTATATAAATAAACCGAACAAGACTTCCGGCATATGATAAAGAAAAAAAGCCGGAAGTTTTTTTATTATGTATCGGGTAAAGCGTCCGATTGGACTTACGAAAGAGGTGCAGGCGGCTGTGCTGCATGCAGGAAGACGGAATCCGGCAGTCGGAGTGGCAGTATTGGATACCGGTATCAGCCCGCATCCGGATTTGAAGGAGCAGATTCAGGTGTTCCGGGATTTTGTAAATGAGCAGACAGGTGCTTATGATGATAGTGGACATGGGACGCATGTGGCAGGGTGTGTAGCCGGGAACGGCAGGTTGTCACGTGGAATTTACAGCGGAATGCATCCGCGGTGCCGTCTGGTGATTGGAAAGGTATTGAACAATCGCGGCGAAGGGCGGATTGAGCATATGATCCGGGCGTTGGAATGGATTTTGCAAAAACAGCCGGGAATGGAATATCCGGATTGTGAATATTTCGGTTGGAATTGCAGAGTGTAAGAACGAGGAAAAGATGAAGGAACTCCTGCGGTGCATGGAGGAACTTTGGAAGAGTGGAATCGTGGTTGTGTGTGCCGCCGGAAATTCCGGGCCGGAGCCTATGACGATTTCGCTTCTCGGAGCAGGAAAGGATGTCATTACCGTTGGATGTAATGAGGGCGGTTATTTTGGCAAGGCAAAAAATTTGTGTGAGGATCATTCCGGAAGAGGTCCCAGTATTTATGCCATGAAAAAAACCGGATGTGGTTGCACCGGGAACGAAAAATTATTTCGTGCAATTTTAATTATAAGAAAAAAATCCCGATATTGCGCTGAGCGGTACGTCAATGGCAACGCCGGTTGTTTCCGGAGGTCTTGCCCTGCTTTTTACAGAAAAAAATCCGGAGATCTCAAATGAGGAAGCGAAAACAAAATTACTGCATACCGCAAGAGATTTGGGCGAGCCGTGGAATAAGCAGGGCTGGGGCATGATTCAGATGCAAAAAAACTATTAAAAATAGGTTGTATTTTATCGGGGATTTGGATATAATAAAAGTAACCTGAAATGTGTTTATGTTTCTTGTTATTTTTTTGAACCTACAGATACTTTTAAACGGGATTCCTATCTTACCTTATGGCTGTCAAGCCCTCACTTAGAAATAAGGATTGGAAGGGAAGGCAAAAAGTAAGGCTGCGGTCACCCACCTAGCTTTGCTAGGAGTCAAAAGGCAGGAAACAGCATTTTGGGGGTTATTCCAAAGAAAAAGCAGCGCGGATGCGCTGCTTTTTCTTGCTTTATAGGGCATTCTTATAAGGCGGACTCTTTATTGTATTTCAAGGGAGAGAAGAATGAATCGTCATATGCAGATCCGATGGAAGCTGATTACTATTTTAGTGCTTGCAGCATTGCTTGCTTTTTTACTGTTCTTTTATAAAGAACGATCGGAACCGGAATATGTAGGAGAAATGGTCTTTACGGGGGATATGCAGATCCTGACGGACAAAAGTGCGGAACTTCTGAAGACGGATCCGGAGGAGGTCCGGCAGGAAATCGGGGAGTATACGAAAGAAGAAGACTGGTATGAGGCATTCGACCAGTTTCTTACATATCATGAGCTGGATCAGAAGATCTGCAGGGAAACGATCGGGATCATTGGAGGGGAAGCAGTCGTACATAAACCGGAGCTTGCAAAGGGGCAGGTTCTTACCGTGGATGCTACAGTGTATTCCTGTGTATCCGAAGGAATTGAGCAGTTAAGCTATACGAATGTTGTTGCTTACCGGATGGGAAATACGTTACTGGCCATCCGGGAAAAGCTGCCGGATCCGGTTGTGTTCTCGGAAGCTTATCTGGAGGAAGCCGATGAGAGCGGGATCCAGTTCTTTTACCGGGGCTGTGAACTGTATCACCCCTGTACGCAGAAGCAGGGATCCGAGCAGATCGTAACACTTGCCTTTAAAGGATCAGAGCTGGTTTCCTATGAAGAGGATGGAGAAATCATCAGCGGAAAAACATTGCAGGTGACAGAACAGGCGGTTACGTTAGAAGAGCAGGGGACGATTCCCTTTGGGGAGAGATGCGAAGGTTATTATCAGAAGGAAGAGGTACGAAGCAGCAATACCGATGAAATACCCATTGGCTATGCGTTTACAGATTATCTGATCAAGGATGGAAAGATCTGCGCATTTCTGATTCTCCCAAAGGAACAGATGGAGTATATCCGTGTGGCCATTCAGCAGAGTGATTACAGGGGGCTGTATCATAAGGGAAGTTATTTTGCAGTCTTCGGAGGAGCTTATACTGTCTTATCTTGAAAATGGAGAAAGGAAGGAAGAACCGCTTCCAGCAGGAGAAAAAAACTTATCCTGTCACAGGACGCAGACTATCTGAAAGAAGGAATGGTAAAGGTTGTGAATCCGACCAATTCCGGAAAGACCGATCTTCTGTCGGTGTACCGGAATCAGGGAGTGCCGTCGTACCGGGGAAATTTCGAGATTCATAAGACGGAGGAGGGACTTTTACTGATTAATGAGCTGTTGCTGGAAGAATATTTGTATGCCGTGGTGCCAAGTGAGATGCCATCCACCTATCCGGCAGAAAGCCTGAAAGCGCAGGCCGTGTGTGCGCGAACCTATTCCTATGGTTATCTGGAGCATGCAGGACTTCCGGCACTGGGGGCACATGTGGACGACAGCGTGAATTATCAGGTCTATAACAATATTATGGAAAAGAAGAGCTCGACCGATGCCGTGCGCCAGACCGGAGGAGAACTGCTGCTGCAGGATGGAAAGCCCATCACCGCATATTATTATTCCACGTCCTGCGGTTACGGGACCGATGACCGTATCTGGAAGGAGGAGGGGGAGAGCGCGGCTCCTTATTTAAGAAGTGTACATATTGCGCAACAGGAGAACAACGAGCAGACAACTGAATTGCAGGAGAGGAGCGAACAGCCAGTTGCAAATCAGCAGGATAATCAGCAGGATAATTCACAGAAAAATTCAGAACAAAAGATTAAGGAAACGATAGACAATAATCAGAACGATCTCACGCAGGAAGAAGTACTTCGCGAATATCTCACCACGGTTCACGAAGAAGATTATGAAAAGGAAGAACCATGGTATCGTTGGAGTTATACCGTGAAGGACATAGATATTGATCTTTTGAAAAAGAAGCTGCAGGAACGTGGAATTTCTTTCACGGATTTTAAGAAAGTGAAGGATATGGAAATTACAAGGCGCGCAGCAGGAGGAAGCGCGGGTGCATTGGTGATTACGACCGATCAGGGAGAGATTCCCGTAGAGGGGGAATACGAGATCCGTTATGTCCTGAACCAGGGAGGCAAGGTGATCCGGCAGGATGACTCCGCTTATGAACTTTCCACTATACTGCCAAGTGCTTATTTTGTAATGGATCTGCAAAGGAAAAAAGGGTATCACAGGATTTACACTTTCGGGTGGCGGATTCGGGCATGGCGTCGGCATGTCGCAGAATGCGGCAAAGGCCATGGAACAGTCCGGTAAAAACATATGAGCAGATCCTTGCCATGTTCTATTGGGATTGCCAGCTTGCGAAAAAAATACTGAATATGGTAAAATTGCGAACATGTGGGAGAAAGAAGCCGGAGGAGACGAAACCGCTTATGAGGAAGAAAAAGATCATTCGAATCATATCGTTGAGCATGGAACTGTCCAAGAAGAACGTGACAGCTTATGCGGCAAGCTCTGCTTTTTTCCTGTTTATTTCGTTGATTCCATCTTTGATGCTGCTATGTGCGATTATTCCGTTTGTCCCGCTTACGAGAGCAGACTTTATGCGGGTAGTGATTGAAATTGTACCGTCTTCGGTGGAACCGCTTGCTATTTCGGTGATTAATGATGTGTATCAGCAGTCGGTGGGACTCATTTCCTTCTCC
Source organism: Lachnospiraceae bacterium (assembly GCA_021628825.1). Lineage (GTDB taxonomy): Bacteria > Bacillota > Clostridia > Lachnospirales > Lachnospiraceae > Suilimivivens. The sequence goes on from JAJXRY010000001.1 coordinate 400,948, forward strand.
ATTGTTGCGATCCTGTGGTCGGCAGGTAAAGGGCTTCTTGCACTGCTCCGCGGGCTGAATGTCATCAATGGTGTGGAAGAGAAGCGGAATTATCTGGTTCTCCGGATTGTAACCAGCTTTTATATGGTATTAATTTTGTTTGTGATTATTCTGACACTGGTAATCATGGTGTTCGGTGAGTCGATTGTGAATCTGTTAGACCGCAGGATTCCGGGCATTGCGAACTTTATGCTGGCGTTTAACAGTGGAAGACATCTCTTTTTCTTCCTGATTATTACGCTGGTTCTCGCCTGTCTCTATGCGTATCTGCCAAGACCGCGCGGAAGACTCCGCAATCAGTTTCCGGGAGCAGTACTGGCGTCGTTGGGATGGACGGTGGTAACCTTCGGGTTCTCCATTTATGTGACGTATTTTAACGGATTCAGTATGTACGGAAGCCTTACCACGATCGTGATTTTGCTGATCTGGCTGTATGTGTGTATGAATCTGGTTCTGGTCGGAGCGTATATGAACAAAATACTTGTTGACAAGGAATTGGAGATTGACTAGAATAAGAATTATATGAAATATCGAAATGCTGTGAAGGTGTATAGTAGTGACATGTTTACCTGCAGAGAGAAGAAGTCATCGGCTGTGAGCTTCTTCAGGTTCTGACATGAAGTGAAATTCCCACCGGAGCTTTCTGATTGAATCCGTTGTGTAGTAGATCAGAACGTTGCACGCGTTAAGTGTTCAGAGGTGTCTGTCCGTAAGATATGGGCAGGAACATGGGTGGTACCGCGGATCAATTCGTCCCTTGTATTCAGAAGAATACAGGGGATTTTTTTCATGTAGAGCACTTAATGAGAACGAGCCGAAGGCGAAGTTCAAATTTAGTGCGAACGGTACCTGTGCACTTAGTGAGGTCGAGTCGAAGACGAAGGGCGAGGTTAGTGCAGCAGGTAGATGTAGAGCGGAACAAAAAATGAAAGGAAAAGAGAGGTAAAACGTATGCAGGATCAGGTATTATCAGACAAGCTTTCATCCCTGAAAGAGAAGATTGAAGGGGAATTGAAGGAATTAAAGAACTCCAAAGGAATTGTATGATTTCAAGAATGTTTATCTGGAAGGCAAGAAGAGTAAGATCAGTGAACTCATGAAGGATATGGGGAAACTTGCTCCGGAGGAGCGTGCCGGTTACGGTAAGTCCGTGAATGAATTAAAGACATGGGCTTTTGACAAGTTCGCCGACATGGAAGAGAAGATGAAGAAGTTAGAGCTTCAACATAAATATGAAAGAGAAAAGATCGATCTTACGATCCCGGCGGAACCTGTGAAAATCGGAAATCTTCATCCGGTTACCCTTGTGCGGAACCAGCTGATTGATATTTTCGCCGGAATGGGCTTTGAAATCTATGAAGGAAGCGAAATCGAAACCGATTATTATAACTTTACGGCATTGAATACTCCGCAGGATCATCCTGCAAGAGATATGCAGGATACCTTCTATCTTTCTCCGGAATTCCTGCTTCGTACCCAGACCTCCGCAGGACAGATTCATGTCATGGAGAAGAAGCAGCCGCCGATTAAGATTTTATCTCCCGGTAAGGTATTCCGTTCCGATGATGATGCCACCCATTCTCCGATGTTCTCCCAGATGGAGGGACTGGTTGTAGATAAAGGAATCACCCTCGGCGACTTAAAGGGTATGCTCGACGTGTTTGTACAGAAGATTTTTGGTGAGGGCGTAACCACAAGACTTCGTCCTTCCTATTTCCCGTTCACAGAGCCGTCTGTAGAAGTCGATGTAAGCTGCTTTGAATGCGGCGGCAAGGGCTGCAGCCTTTGTAAGGGAACCGGCTGGATTGAAATTTTTAGGTGCCGGCGTTGTGAATAAGCGCGTGCTGGAAAACTGCGGCATCGATTCCGAGCAGTACAGCGGCTTTTGCCTTTTGGTATGGGACTGGAGCGTATTGCCATGCTCAAATACGGTATCAATAACATCAAGCTGCTGTTCAATTCCGATTTACGTGTATTAGAGCAGATCAACGAGAAATAGTCAGGAGGAAATAGATTATGATATTACCATTAAGCTGGTTAAAAGAATATGTAGATGTGGATGTAACACCGGACGAATTAGAGAAGAAGCTGTTTGATGCCGGTTTTGAAGTAGAAGAAAAGTACGAACTGGGTAAGGATGTCAGCAATATTGTCGTTGGTCTCGTAGAATCCTGTGAGCCGATTCCGGATACCCATCTTCATGTGTGTCAGGTCAATGCAGGTGCCCATGGCACGATGCAGGTATGCTGTGGGGCCGACAATGTCTGTGCAGGCGGGAAGTTCCCGTTAGCCCTTCCCGGCGCAACCGTTTATGCAACCGCGAAGGATCATAAGACGGTAGAAGGTGTGATGACCATTAAGAACGGCAAGCTCCGTGGCTATGAATCGAACGGAATGCTTTGCTCCGGTGTCGAGCTGGGACTTACCGAGGATCTGTATCCGGGTTCTGAATACAACGGATTACTGGTACTTCCCGAAGATGTCAATCCGGGCGATGATGTAAAGAAGATCACCGGACTGGATGACTGGATTTTTGATATTGCACTTACCGCAAACCGTCCGAACTGCCAGAGCATTCTCGGTATGGCGAGAGAAGTGGCTGCAATGCTTGGCAAGCCGCTTAAGATGCCGGCAACCGATTATACCGAAACCGAAGTGAAGAAAGAGGGCTTCAAGGTAACGGTAGAAGCACAGGATCTGTGCCCCCGTTACAGCGCCCACTATGTATATGATGTAAAGATCGGCGAGTCTCCGCTGTGGATGAAGAGACGTCTTGCCCTGGTTGGCATGGCCTCTATTTCCAACGTCGTTGATATCACGAACTATGTATTAAAGGAAATCGGACAGCCGATGCACGCATTTGACGGTTCTTACCTGGAAGAAAACGAAATTTGTGTCAGAAGAGCAAAGGATGCGGAGAAGATCATTACCTTAGATGAACAGGAATATGAAATGACTACCGACAATCTGGTGATCTGCGATGGCGTTAAGCCGGTTGCACTTGCCGGTGTCATGGGTGGACTGAATTCTGAAATCCGTGATACCACAGAGAGCGTCATCTTTGAATCTGCAAAGTTTGCAAGGGACAGCGTCAGAAAGACCGCAAGAAGTCTTGGAAAGAGTACTGATGCCAGTGCCCGTTATGAAAAGGGTGTGGACGAGTATTCCACCGTTCTTGGTATGAAGAGAGCGTTACATCTGATCGAAGAATTACAGTGTGGTAAGGTTTCTTCCACACATGTAGATATTAATACCGGTAACTCTATTGAGCCGACTGAAATGAAGGTCAGCATTTCCAAAGTAAACGGTGTACTTGGTATTAACGTACCGGAAGAAGACATTGTCCGCATTATGAAAAATCTGGACTTTGCACCTTCCGTAGACGGAGATCAGTTGACCATTCATGTACCGGCTTACCGTGAAGATATGCTTCCGAACGGAGAGAACGATGTAGAGCGATATCCGGATGTGGCAGAGGAAGTGATCCGTATGTACGGATACGATCATATTGTGCCGACCTTCCTTCCGACCGCACAGGTGACCATGGGCGGTTTAAATAAGAAGCAGAAGGGTGAACTTGCCTTAAAGAGAACCTTATGTGCCATTGGCATCAACGAATGTATGCATTATTCCTTCTTCTCCCCGGCAGACCTGGATCTGATGAAGTTCCCCGAGGATGCGGAAGAACGCAATGCAATCAGGCTGTTAAATCCGATTAACCAGGATCTGTCCTTAATGAGAACAACACTGGCTCCTTCCATGGTAAATGCCATTGCCAGAAATGAGAAGAACGGCATTCTCTCCGGCAGACTGTTTGAAGTTGCCAAGAAGTTCATTCCGAAGTCTCTGCCGTTAGCCGAGTATCCCGAGGAAAAGGATACCCTGTGCATCGGTATTTTCGGAACACAGGAAAGCTTTTATACCATGAAGAGCATTGCGAATACCATCGCAGAAAGTCTGGATGTAACCTTTACCTATACATCCTCCGAAAAGCCGTTCCTGCATCCCTATCAGACCGTAGACGTGCTGTGCGAAGGAGAAGGAATCGGCTACTTCGGAAAGCTTGCTTATGATATTCAGAATGAACTGAATATGCGTACCAGCGCCTTTATTCTGGAAATGGATCTGGATAAGCTGTCTGCATGGTACGGCAAGAAGAGAGTATTTGAGTCCCTGAACCGTTTCTCCGAAGAAAAGCGTGATCTTGCGCTTGTCATGAATAAGGACATTACCTACGGACAGGTAGAGGAATGCATCCGCAGAGCGAACAAATACATTAAAGAGATCAAGCTGTTCGACGTATACGAAGGTGGACAGATTCCGGAGGGAAAGAAGAGTATGGCTTATACCATCACCTTTGCACCGAAGGAAGAGGCCTTTGATGCAGAAGCGATCCAGAAGTTCGTAGACAAGATCTGCAGAACCCTGAAGAATGATCTGGATATCGATCTGAGAGCATAAGCGTGATAGGATAGTAATAATTTGGTAATACTGATAAAAAAAACCGGAGGTAGATCATGGAACAGAAAAAAATGTCTGGGAAACCTATAGTACAAAAGCAGTTAAAAAGAACTGGAGACATTGAATGAAGAATACCGCGAATTCCTTTCCGAATGCAAAACGGAAAGGGAGTGCGTGGACTATATTGTAAATATGGCAGAAGAAGCCGGATATAAGGAATTGCAGGAGATCATCAAAAAGGGCGGCAAGCTTAAAAAAGGTGATAAGGTTTATTCTGTATGGATGAACAAGTCCGTTGCACTATTCCATATCGGTGAGAAGAAGATGGAAGAGGGAATGAACATTCTCGGTGCACACATCGATTCCCCACGTCTGGATATCAAGCAGAATCCGTTATATGAAGACGGTGGATTTGCTTATCTTGATACCCATTATTATGGCGGCGTGAAGAAGTATCAGTGGGTAACGATTCCACTTGCTATCCATGGTGTGGTTGTGAAGAAGGACGGAACGACGATAGAACTGAATATTGGTGAAAACGAAGATGATCCGGTATTCTTTATCTCTGACCTGCTCATTCATCTGGCACAGGAACAGCTGGAAAAGAAGGCGGCCAAGGTGATCGAAGGAGAAGCGCTGGATATTATTGTTGGCAATAAGCCGCTTACGTTCTCCAAGGAAGAAAAGGAGAAGAAGGGCGAATCCGCAGGCAAGGATGCCGTAAAGAAGGGCATTCTCAATATCCTCAAAGAGAACTATGATATGGACGAGGAAGACTTCATTTCCGCAGAGCTTGAAGTGGTTCCTGCCGGAAAAGCAAGAGAAGCCGGATTTGACCGCAGCATGATTTTAAGCTACGGACAGGATGACAGAGTCTGTGCATTCACTTCTTTAAAGGCAATGCTTGAGATGAAGAGTGTGGAAAGAACCTCCTGCTGTCTGCTGGTAGATAAGGAAGAAATCGGAAGCGTCGGTGCAACCGGTATGCAGTCCCATTTCTTTGAAAATATGGTAGCCGAGGTGCTGAACCTCTTAGGTGAGTATTCCGAACTGAATGTACGCAGATGCTTGGCGTCCTCCTGTATGCTTTCTTCGGATGTGAGCAGTGCGTTTGACCCGACCTATGCAGCAAGCTTTGATAAGAAAAAAATGTGGCTTATCTTGGCGGCGGTATGGTCTTCAATAAATTTACCGGAGCCAGAGGAAAGTCCGGCTCCAACGATGCCAATGCAGAATATCTGGCACATATCCGCAGCATTTTTGAAAAGGAAAAGATCCATTTCCAGACTGCGGAGCTTGGCCGTGTAGATCTTGGCGGTGGCGGTACAATCGCCTACATTCTTGCTTTATATGGCATGAACGTCATCGACAGCGGTGTAGCGGTATTAAATATGCATGCGCCCTGGGAAGCTACAAGCAAGGCCGATGTGTATGAGACAAAGCGTGGTTATGTGGCATTCTTAAAGGGAGCAACCATCTAATGAAGACATCGGATTTTTAAATTTTGAGTTACCGGAGGAGCTGATCGCCCAGGATCCGCTGGAGGACCGCTCCTCCTCACGATTGCTGATTGTCGATAAGAAAACCGGGGAATGGAAGCATGAAATTTTTCCGGAACATTATCGACTATCTGAAACCGGGAGACTGCCTTGTACTGAACAATACGAAAGTATTACCGGCGCGTCTCATGGGAAACAAAGGAAGATACCGGAGCTTCGGTAGAGATCCTTTTTGCTGAAACGAAGAGAAGGCGACGTGTGGGAAACCCTTGTGAAGCCGGGAAAGAAGATGCGCCCCGGGGCAAAGGTGGTATTTGGTGACGGAAGACTGAAAGCAGAGGTACTGGATGTTGTCGAAGAGGGCAACCGTCTCGTGAAGTTTTTATTATGAGGGAATCTGGGAAGAGGTTCTGGATTCGTTGGGCGAGATGCCGCTTCCTCCTTACATTACCCATAAGCTAAAGGACAAGAACCGTTACCAGACCGTGTATGCGAAGTTTGATGGATCTGCCGCAGCGCCGACCGCAGGACTTCATTTTACGAAGGAACTGCTGCAGCAGATTGAGCAGAAGGGTGTGAAGCTTGCGTATGTGACGCTTCATGTGGGCCTTGGAACCTTCCGCCCGGTAAAGGTGGATGATGTGTTAGAGCATCATATGCATTCGGAATATTATCAGGTAACACAGGAGGCCGCAGATCTCATCAATCAGACGAAGGAAAACGGTGGACGCGTGATCTGCGTTGGAACGACAAGCTGCCGGACGATTGAAAGTGCCGCAGATGAAAACGGAAGACTGGAGGAATGCTGTGGCAATACGGAGATTTTTATTTATCCGGGATACCGGTTTAAGGTGTTGGACTGCCTGATTACGAATTTCCATCTGCCGGAGTCCACATTGGTGATGCTGGTAAGTGCGCTGGCAGGAAGGGAACATGTTCTTGCCGCTTATGAGGAAGCAGTACGCGAAAAATATCGTTTTTTTTCTTTCGGGGATGCCTGTTTCTTTACGGACACTTTACAAAAACAGGATTTATGAGTAAGATAGTACTAATGGAGGGCTTACTATGGAAGAAAGAAGAAGGAATAACCGAATTAAATTGACATCGACTTTACTTATTAAGAGACTGGATCGTGATACACAGGAACCTGTAGAAATTGAGATTCTCGATGTATCCAAGTCCGGCGTAGGATTTTTCCTGTTCCAAGCCGTTGGAGATTGGGGCTGTTTATGAGTCTAATCTTCGTATCTGGACACAGGAGGTACTTCACGCATTTCTGGAAATCGTCCGTATTGAGAAGGCTACGGATGGATTTATTTACGGTGCAATCTTTATTGGAATGCCGGAGATGGAAGCATCCAGGATTGAACTGTATGATACCATTAATAATCTGACTCAGGGTAAATGATGAGAAAGAAAAGAATTTATACGGTAGCAGCGGTTTGTCTGCTGGTGCTTTTGTATATTATGATTTTTCTGCTGTCGTCCGATGTGGCAGAGGATTCCTCGGTGAAAAGCTCGGCAGTGACTGAGTTTCTGTTGAAAATCTGGGGCTTTTTCCAGAACAGTGACGGAACAGGAACACCAACGACAGAGGCTGCCGTAGATCTCTTCCCGCTGGAGCTGGAGAAGATTGTGCGGAAGGTGGCACATTTTTCCGAATACTTTTGCGTCGGTCTGCTTTCCTACAGTCTGGTTTTGCTGTGGTGGAAGGGAAAGGTCTGGAGCGGAAGAGTTCTGATCGGGATGCAGCTGTTGCTGTCGGCATCCTTAGATGAAATTCATCAGTATTTTGTGCCGGGCCGGTATGCGGCAGTGAAGGATGTTCTGATTGACTGTGCGGGTGGAATTACCGGTATGGTGATCCTCGGAATGGTATTTGCAATAAGAAAATATAAGAGATATAAAAAGTCCCCTGTACCTTTTAAATAAGGTGCAGGGGATTTGCTCGCTTATGAACTTTTTTCAGGGAAGATGGGTGAGATAGCCATTTTCATGCAACAGTTCTTCTGCCTGTTTCAGACTTTCTTCCTGATAAACCTCGATGCGCAGAGCACCATCGGTACGTTCCCGGTTATGGGTAATGCCGATATTCTTAATGCTGATAGAATTTTCAGCAAGCAGCATGGCAACGGATGCAAGGGCACCGGGCTGATCGGCAATTTCCACATGGATCGCGTAGGTCTTCTTGATCGGACCACTCGAAGTATTGACGAAGGAATCCCGGTAATCACGCGCTTCTTTAAAGAAGTCGAAAATTTCCTGCTCCGTAGAATCATCGATCAGCTTTTTGACATTCTGGAGGGCTTTAATATAATGCTCCAGCAGGATCGAAATATTCTCCTTGTTTGTCAGACAGATCTGCTGCCACATCACAGGAGAAGAGGAGGAAATCCGGGTAATGTCCTTAAAGCCTCCGGCTGCAATGGTTTTCATCAGTTCATCCGGGGTATCCTCTGCCTTGATGAGATTTACCAAAGAAGCGGAGACCACATGCGGAAGGTGGCTTACCGCACCGGTGATGAAATCGTGCTTCCGGTAATCCATCAGGAGCGGTACGGAACCGATGGCTTCAATGAGATCGCGGAAAGCCGATACGGCTGCCTCCGGAACCCCGCTGCAGGGAGTCAGAATATAGTAGGCGTTCTGCAGGAGCAGGGATTTGGAATTGATAAATCCGACACGTTCACTGCCTGCCATAGGGTGGCCGCCGATGAAACGATCCTCTAACTGCAGTTCCTCCACCTGTTTATGGATGTGCGTTTTGACACTGCCCACATCGGTAATTAAACAGGTATCGGGAGTAAATTCTTTTAATAAGGATAAATTATGGGCATTATCGGAAACCGGTGCACATAGAAAGACACAGTCACATTGTGCAAAGGCTTCATTAACGGAACCGGTGGTTTCGGATGCAACCCCGCTTGTTAAGGCAAGCTTCATGGTATTGGGATCGGCATCAAAAAAACAAGGATCCGGCTTGCCGGGTACTTTTCACGGATGGCGCGGGCAATGGAACCGCCGATCAGTCCGAGTCCGATAAAACCAAAGGTCTGAAAATCGGTATTTGTGATCATGATAAACTCCTGTTCATAAGAGAAGCGAAAGGCTTAAGCTCTGTCATTAAGGTATCGAAATGTTCAAAGGTCAGAGACTGCGGGCCGTCGGAGAGGGCGTGAGCCGGATCGTTATGCACTTCAATGATCAGTCCGTCAGCACCACTTGCGACAGCAGCCTTCGCCATAGGTGGAACATAAGCATACGCTCCGGTGGCATGGGAAGGATCCACAATGACCGGAAGGTGTGTCTTGGATCTTAATACGGGAATGGCACTTAAGTCAAGCGTATTCCGGGTAGCGGTTTCGTAAGTACGGATACCGCGCTCACACAAAACGACATTCGGGTTGCCGGCATCCATAATGTATTCGGCAGCGTTTAGCCATTCGTCGATGGTGGCGCATAAGCCTCTTTTTTTAATAAAACCGGAAGACCGGACTGACCGGCTTCTTTTAACAGAATGAAGTTCTGCATGTTCCGGGCGCCGATCTGGATCATATCGACATATTTAACCGCAGCTTCGATTGCTTCCCGGCTTACGACCTCACATACGGTAGCAAGACCGGTTGCCTGTCCTGCCTCCTGCATATATTTCAGACCGTCCTCTTCCAGTCCCTGGAAGGAGTAGGGTGAGGTACGCGGCTTGTATGCACCGCCACGAAGAACGCTGGCTCCGGCTTTCTTCACGGCAACCGCAATCTTCATAAGCTGGTCATTGCTTTCCACGGCACAGGGACCGGCGATAACGGTAAGGCGGCCGGGACCGAAGGAGGTATTGCCAACCTTCACCACACTGGGATCTGGATGGAATTTAATATTACTCAGCTTATAGCTTTCGGTTACCGGAAGAATCCGGTCCACGCCATCGAAAATAGTGAGGTTATTGGTGGAAAGCCGGGTTTTATCACCGACAACACCAATAATCGTGACCTGATCACCTTTGGAAATGTGGGCATGTAATCCGTTTTCTTCGATATATCTGGTAACAGCTCCGATGCTCTGGTCGGAGGCATTGGGTTTCATAACAACAATCATGATATAACTTCCTTTCTTCCTGTATAATATAGGTAATATCATTTATTTGTAGGAAATATCAATTCTTTAGCACGTCGACGCTTCGACGCTTTAGCCTATGACACTTCAACGTACTAATTTTAATTCCGATTTAAAAATAAGTCAATATGGAAATTAGAAATTATCGTAACGATTCAGAACTTCATTCACCATGTCCATTATGCATATTTTATCTTGCAGAACATAAATAATAAAGAATATGTAGGAAAATTCACCAAAAAAACCCTTGTGTATTATCAGAAAATTTAGTAAAATAGGTGCATGGTATTTGAAAGAATGGAGGGAAACACATGAATATTTACACAACAGATAAGATTCGTAATGTTGCTTTGATTGGACATGGGGGAAGCGGTAAGACGTCTTTGACAGAAGCAATGGCATATCTGTCCGGAATTACCTCCCGGATGGGGAAAGTCGATGACGGTAATACCGTAAGTGATTTTGATAAAGAAGAAATCAAACGTAAGATTTCCATAAATACTTCCGTGATTCCCATTGAGTGGGAAGGATACAAGATCAATATTCTCGATACACCCGGGTTTTTTTGATTTCGCAGGGGAAGTAGAGGAAGCGATCAGTGCAGCAGGCGCAGTCATTATCGTAGTGAATGGCAAGTCCGGCGTGGAGGTCGGAACCCAGAGGGCATGGGAGCTGTGTGAGAAGTATAAGCTGCCCCGTATGATCTATGTCAGCAACATGGATGTGGATCAGGCTTCTTTCCGACAGGTGGTAGAGGATATGACCGCGATGTTCGGCAAGAAGATGGCACCGTTCCATCTGCCGATCCGAGAGAACGAGAAGTTCGTCGGTTATGTCAATGTCATTACCGAGACCGGTAACCGCTGGCAGGGCAAGGACGTTGTGGAATGTGAGGTTCCCGAATACAATAAGCCGAATTTACAGATCTGCCGGGATACGCTGATGGAGGCGGTAGCCGAGACCAGTGAAGAAATGATGGAGCGTTATTTTTGGTGGAGAAACCTTCTCTGAGGCAGAGATCCGTGCCGCATTACGGACGAACGTCTGTGATGGAAGCATCGTTCCGATGACCATGGGATCCAACATTTTATGTCAGGGCGTTTATACCCTGCTTGATGATATCATTAAGTATTTCCCGAGCCCGGAGAACCGTGTCGTTGCCGGTATCAATATGAAGACGAACGATATTTATCATGCAGACTATGATTTCTCCAAGGCGAAATCGGCTTACATATGGAAGACTATTGTCGATCCGTTCATCGGTAAGTATTCCTTGATTAAAGTAAACTCCGGTGTATTGAAGTCGGATGACATGATCTACAATGTAGACCGTGATATTGAAGAGAAGGTCGGCAAGCTTTATGTTTTACAGGGCAATAAGCCGATTGAAGTAAAGGAATTACATGCCGGAGATATCGGTGCACTTGCAAAATTGACGGCAGCCCGTACCGGAAACAGCCTTTCCACGAAGGCAACCACGATTAAATACGGTAAATGGGAGATGCCCGTTCCTTATACTTACATGCGGTATAAGCCGAAGAATAAGGCAGATGTGGATAAATTATCGCAGGCGCTGCAGAAGATTTCCCATGAAGACCTGACGATGAAGTATGTCAATGATGCGGAAAACAAGCAGATGCTGCTGTACGGCATGGGTGATCTGCATCTGGAAGTCATTGCAAGCAAGCTTTTAAATGATTATAAGGTAGAGATCGAATTAAGCAAGCCGAAGGTTGCATTCCGTGAAACAATCAAGAAAACCAGTGACGTGGAATACAAGTATAAGAAGCAGTCCGGCGGACACGGACAGTACGGTCATGTCAAGATGCGGTTTAGTCCTTCGGGCAATCTGGAAGAGCCGTATGAATTTGAACAGGTGGTTGTAGGCGGTGCCGTTCCGAAGAATTACTTCCCGGCAGTTGAAAAAGGGAATCCAGGAATCCATATTGAAGGGACCGCTGGCCGCTTATCCGGTTGTCGGTGTGAAAGCCGTTCTTTATGATGGTTCCTATCATCCGGTCGATTCCTCTGAAATGGCATTCAAGATGGCAACGATCCAGGCCTTCAAGAAGGGCTTTATGGAAGCGCATCCGGTATTGCTTGAGCCGATTGTTTCCTTAAAGGTTACCGTTCCGGACAGCTATACCGGTGACATCATGGGTGATCTCAATAAGAGAAGAGGAAGAGTGCTCGGCATGAATCCTTCCGCACAGGGCAAGCAGGTGATCGAAGCCGATGTTCCGATGATGGAGCTGTTTGGATATTGTACCGATCTTCGTTCCATGACCGGCGGCAGAGGCGAATTTGAGTATCAGTTCTCGCGCTATGAGCAGTGTCCTTCCGATGTACAGGAGAAGGAAGTCGCAGCCAGAGCAGCGAAGGTTGCAGAGGGCAGTGAGGAAGCATAAGAGAAAGAAACAGGGTTTTTACGGGGGATATCGAAAAGGTATCCCCCTTTTCTTGACATTTGCTGGCAGAATAGGTACAATTTAGATTGGTTTTTATAGCAGTAAAGAGTTCGATGAAAGAAAGGCTGGGTAATCGCTATGGCAATCCCTTATAATCACAGAGAAATTGAAAGCAAATGGCAGAAGTACTGGGAGGAGCATCAGACATTCAAGACCGATGTCTGGGATTTCTCCAAACCCAAGTATTATGTGCTTGATATGTTCCCTTATCCTTCCGGAGTCGGCCTGCATGCCGGACATCCCGAAGGCTATACCGCAACCGACATTATGTCCAGAATGAAGAGAATGCAGGGCTACAACGTGCTTCATCCCATGGGCTATGATTCCTTTGGTCTTCCGGCAGAACAGTATGCCGTAACGACCGGTCATCATCCGGCAGGTTTCACCGAGAAGAATATCGAGACTTTTACCAATCAGTTAAAGGAACTTGGCTTTGACTATGACTGGTCCAAGATGATCGCAACTTCCGATCCGAAGTTCTATAAATGGACCCAGTGGATTTTCAAGCAGTTATATTTAGACGGCTATGCAAAGCTTGTTGACATGCCGGTAAACTGGTGTGAGGAACTGGGAACCGTTCTTTCCAATGATGAGGTCATTGATGGCAAGTCCGAGCGTGGCGGTTATCCTGTTATCCGTAAGAATATGAAGCAGTGGGTCATCGATCAGGTCGCTTTCGCAGATAAGCTTCTGGAAGGTTTAAATGAAATCGACTGGCCGGAATCCACGAAGGACATCCAGAGACACTGGATCGGACGTTCCGAAGGTGTCGAGGTGAAATTCCAGATCGTAGGCGGTGGAGAGTTCTCCATTTACACGACCTGTATTGAAACCATCTATGGTATTACCTTTATGGTACTGGCTCCGGACGGACAGATCGTGAAGGATTTAATGCCGAGAATCCAGAATAAAGAAGAGGTACAGGCTTATATCGATGAAACAATCAAGAAGAACGATATGGACCGTACCGAATTAAATAAAACAAAATCCGGATGCGAATTAAAGGGTGTTACCTGTATCAATCCGGTAAACGGTAAGGAAGTTCCGCTTTACATCGGTGACTTCGTACTGGCAAATTACGGAACCGGTGCTGTTATGGCCGTTCCTTCCCATGACCAGAGAGACTTTGAATATTCCATCGCGCACAACATTCCCCGTATCCAGGTTATTGATGGCGCGGATGTTTCCGAGCATGCGTTTGAAAAAAACAGGATTACCTTGGCAAGGGCTGCAAGCTGATCAATTCCGAAGAATTTACGGGACTTACGGTAGAGGAAGCCAAGGAAGCCATTACCAATAAGCTCGTTTCCATGGGTGTAGCCAAGAAGACCGTCAACTATCACTTCCGTGAATGGATCTTTGCCCGTCAGCGTTACTGGGGGCGAACCCGTACCGGTGGTTTATACCGAGGACGGACAGATTCATGTATTGGACGATGATGAACTTCCGTTAGTTCTTCCGGAACTGGAAGATTACAAGGGACGCAACGGACAGGCTCCGCTTGAGAATGCAACCGAATGGAAGCAGTACGACCACAACGGAATTAAGGGTAAGAGAGAGACCTCTACCATGCCCGGATCCGCAGGATCCTCCTGGTATTATCTCCGTTATATTGATCCGGATAATGATAAGGAATTTGCAAATCAGGAGCTGTTAAAGCACTGGATGCCGGTTGACCTTTATGTCGGAGGACCGGAGCATGCAGTCGGACACCTGATGTATTCAAGAATCTGGAACCACTTCCTTTATGACAAGGGTCTTTCACCTGTCAAAGAGCCGTTTAAGAAGCTCGTTCATCAGGGAATGATTTTAGGTGAAAACGGAATCAAGATGGGAAAACGTTTCCCGGAATATGTGGTTAATCCGAGTGATATTGTCCGTGACTTTGGTGCCGATACCCTTCGTCTTTATGAAATGTTCATGGGCCCCTTAGAGGTATCCAAGCCGTGGAGCCAGCAGGGTGTGGAAGGCGCCAGAAGATTTATCGGAAGAGTATTTAAGTACTTTACCGAGCCTGAGAATATTACCGAAGAAAATGATGAATCCTTAAAGAAGGTATATCATCAGACGGTTAAGAAGGTTACCTCTGATTTTGAAACCTTAGGCTTTAATACCGCCATTGCACAGATGATGATCTTTATGAATGCGGCAACCAAGGGCAAATGTCCCCGTGAATATGCAGAAGGCTTCATTAAGATGTTCTCCTGTATCTGTCCTCATACCGGTGAAGAGCTTTGGGAGAAACTTGGACATACCGAGACCATTGCTTTTGAGAAGTGGCCGGAATATGACGAAGCTGCTGTTAAGGAGGACACCGTAGAAATCGGTATCCAGATTAACGGTAAGGTGAAAGCAACCGTAATGCTTCCTGCAGATGTCGATAAGGACACCGCGATTGCCAAGGGCAGGGAAGTGGTTGCAGACAAGCTGACCGGAACCATTGTAAAAAGAAATTTATGTACCGGGACGTATTATTAATATTGTAGTGAAATAATCATAAACTTGGGTTGATTTTTTTACAAAACGGTCTAGTATATTTAAGTAAGATATGGACGGAGGTTTTTAAATGGCGGATTTTATCAATGTTGCAGTAGACGCTATGGGCGGTGACAATGCCCCTGTAGAAATCGTAAAGGGCGTTGTCGATGCAGTTCATGCAAACGATCATGTCAAGGTGTACCTGACCGGACAGGAAGAGATTGTCCGTAAGGAACTTGAAAAATATACCTACCCGGAAGAGCAGATTGAGGTAGTGAATGCAACGGAGGTCATTGAGACCGCAGAGCCTCCGGTTATGGCGATCCGCCGTAAGAAGGATTCTTCTATCGTTAAAGCACTGAATTTAGTGAAGGATGGCACCTGTGATGCATTTGTATCCGCAGGAAGCACCGGTGCAACACTGGTTGGCGGTCAGGTCATCGTCGGAAGAATCAAAGGCGTGGAACGCCCTCCGCTTGCTCCCTTAATTCCGACGGAGAAGGGATGTGCGCTGCTGATTGACTGCGGTGCGAACGTCGATGCAAGACCCTCCCATCTCGTGCAGTTTGCCAAGATGGGATCCGTATATATGGAAAGCGTTATGGGAATTCAGAACCCCCGTGTCGGCATCGTAAATATCGGTGCCGAGGAAGAAAAAGGAAATGCGCTTGTAAAGGAAACCTATCCGCTTTTAAAGAACTGTCCGGATATTCATTTTATCGGAAGCGTGGAAGCACGAGATATCCCGGCAGGCGCCGCCGATGTCATTGTTTGTGAGGCATTCGTGGGCAATGTCATTCTTAAGATGTACGAGGGTGTCGGAAGATCCCTGCTCCATAAGGTAAAGGAAGGCATGATGTCTTCCCTGCGCAGTAAAATCGGTGCGCTTCTTGTGAAGCCTGCGTTGAAAGAGACACTCAAGGCGTTTGACCTGGAGCAGTATGGCGGGGCACCGTTATTAGGACTCAAAGGTCTTGTGGTGAAGACACATGGCAGTTCCAAGGCCGTGGAAATTAAGAATTCTATTCTGCAATGTATCACATTTTCAGAACAGAATATTAATCAAAAAAATACAAAGGAAAAAATCTCAATGGAAGAGAACTAGAAAGGATTATCACTATGGAATTTGAAAAAAATTAAAAAATTATTGCAGACGTATTAAACGTTGATCCCGATGAAATTACGATGGATACTACATTCCTTGACGATCTGGGAGCTGATTCTTTGGATGTTTTTCAGATTATTATGGGAATTGAAGAGGAGTTTGATATAGAAGTTCCTGCAGAAGAAGCTGAAAAGATCACAACAGTGGAAGAAGCAGTAAATATGATCAAGGCTGCAACCAACTAAAGATGATCCGGTCTTTTTGCATATATTGCAGATGAAAAAGCCCTTACAGGGCTTTTTTCCGATATTGCCATGCATATGGGAGAATAGAATGTTACCAAATGAAGATTTTTAGTGGTTTAGAAAAGAAAAATCGGCTATGAGTTCCAGGACAAAAAGTTATTGCTGCAGGCCTTGACCCATAGCTCTTTTTCAAACGAACAGAAAATTAATAAGCATCCAAATTATGAGCGGTTGGAATTTCTGGGCGATGCGGTGTTAGAACTGATTTCGAGCCAGTTCTTTTTTGAGCATTATCCGGAGTGGAAAGAAGGACAGCTTACCAGAGTCCGTTCCTCCATGGTCTGTGAGCCTGCGCTTGCCTACTGTGCCAGGGATATTTCCCTGCAGAAGTATATTCTTCTTGGGAAGGGAGAAGAGGCAACCGGAGGAAGAGAGAGGGATTCCATTGTTTCTGATGTCATGGAGGCCGTGCTTGGCGCCATTTATCTGGATGGCGGTTTTTGAAGAGGCGAAAAAAATACGTCCACCAGTGGATTTTTATCCGATCTTGAGACGAAGCAGCTCTTTTACGACAGTAAATCCATTTTTACAGGAGAGGACACAGAAGGCCGGTAAGGAACTCACCTACCGTCTGGTTTCAGAGTCCGGACCGGATCATGATAAGGTCTTTGTGATCGAAGCACTGATTGATGGGGAATGCGTGGGAAGCGGTACCGGTAAAAGCAAGAAATCTGCGGAACAGCAGGCGGCTTACGGGGTGTTGAAGAAATCCCTATAAGAAAATTTACAGAATAGGTTGTTAACGGAATGTATTTAAAAAGTATAGAAATTCATGGATTTAAGTCCTTTGCAAATAAAATTGTGCTTCAGTTTCACAATGGCATCACCGGAATTGTAGGCCCCTAACGGAAGCGGTAAGAGTAATGTTGCCGATGCGGTCCGCTGGGTATTGGGGGAACAGCGTATTAAGCAGCTGCGTGGAGCCTCCATGCAGGATGTCATTTTTTCGGGAACAGAACTTCGTAAGCCAATGGGCTATGCCTATGTGGCAATTACCTTTGACAATTCGGATCACCAGATGGCGATTGATTACGATGAAGTTACCGTTGCCAGACGAATCTACCGTTCCGGAGAAAGTGAATATCTGTTGAATGGAACGCCGTGCCGTCTGAAGGATGTGAATGAGCTCTTTTACGATACCGGTATCGGTAAGGACGGCTACTCCATCATCGGACAGGGGCAGATCGATAAGATTTTAAGTGGTAAGCCGGAAGAACGTCGGGAACTTTTTTTGACGAAGCTGCCGGTATTGTGAAGTTTAAGAAGCGTAAGGTAGCAGCCCAGAAGAAGTTAGAGGATGAAAAAGCAGAATTTAGTCCGTGTAAACGATATTCTTTCCGAGCTGGAAAATGCAGGTAGGACCGTTAGAGAAGCAGTCGGAAAAAGGCAAAAGATCTACCTGAAAAAGAAGGAAGAACTGAAAACACTGGACGTGAATCTGTTTCTTTTGGAAAACCTGCATTTACAGGAGCAGTTAAGCGCAGCAAACGAAAAGTACCAGATCGCCAGTGATGATCTGGCAGAAACCTCGAAGCGTTACGAGCAGATCAAGGAAGAATACGAAAAGGTTCAGGCAGAAATCGAACAGCTCGATGCCACCATTGAACAGGAACGGAACACCATTACCGATACCAGTGTGATGCGTGGCAGGTTAGAGGGTGAGATCAATGTCTTAAAGGAACAGATCAAATCCGCACAGAGCAACGAAGAACATTTCCTGTCACGGCAACAGGCCATTCAGAAGGAAATTGATGACCGGAATCTGGATAAGGAAGGGATTCTGAAAGATAAATCGGTGATTGACGAACAGGTTGCCGAAATTGAGAAGAACCGTAATGAAGCGAAAGAAAAGCTGCTTACGGTACAGAAAGCGATTGAAGAATTAAATAATCAGATCGAGAGCGGTAAGAATACCATCATTGATGCGCTGAATGCAAGGGCGACGATTAAGTCAAAGCTTGGACGATACGACAGCATGACCGAGCAGATCAACATCCGGAAGTCCGAGCTGACCTCACGGATCTTACGTGTGAAGTCGGATGAAGCCCAGCAGGAAGCCGTAATTAAGTCTCTCGAGGAAGAATTTGAGAAGATTAACGAACAGATCCGTGCCTTGAACGATTCCCAGCAGAGCAAGGAAGAAAAGCTTGCCCTGATCCGGGAGGAGCTTTCAAAGAAGGACCAGCTTCTTAGGGATACCCAGGTGAATTACCATCAGGAGAAGTCCAAGCTTGAGGCATTGACGAACCTGACCGAGCGTTATGAAGGATATGGCGGCAGCGTCAAGAAGGTCATGGAACGCAAGGAGCAGGAAAAGGGAATCATTGGTGTGGTTGCGGACATCATTAAGGTAGATAAGAAGTATGAAACCGCGATTGAAACGGCATTGGGCGGCAACATCCAGAATATCGTAACCGACGATGAAGAGACGGCGAAACGCATGATCCGTTTCTTAAAGGATACGAGATCGGGACGAGCAACCTTTTTACCCTTAACGAGTATTACGAAGCCGCAGGAGTTTAAAAATCCGGAGTCCCTTAAGGAAAAGGGAGTAATCGGCATGGCCGATGAGCTGGTTCATATTGATGCGAAATATAAGAACGTAGCAAAAGCCATGTTGGGAAGAATTGTCGTTGTAGATAACGTTGACAATGCCGTAAAGATCGCAAGGAAATACGATTACGGCATCCGTATGGTTACACTGGAAGGAGAACTCTTAGTACCGGGCGGTGCCATCAGCGGTGGTGCATTTAAGAATAACAGCAATCTTCTCGGACGGCGGCGTGAAATCGAAGAACTGAACGAGAAGGTGAAGAAATATTTAAAACAGGTAGATGAACTGTTAGAGGACATCGAGAAGACCAAGCAGGAGCGTAATCAGTTACGGTTAAGCCTCGAAGAAGACAAGGCGGCCTTACAGAAGAAGTTCATTGAACAGAATACAGCAAGACTGAATGTCATTAAGGCAGAAGAACGTAAGAATGAAGCTTCCGAAGGCTCGGTAGAATTAAAGAACGAAGAGCGCGAGATCGAGAACCAGATTCAGGAGATCAACCGCAGCAAGCAGGAAATCCAGCAGGAATTACAGGATTCCGAGCTGCTTGAAAAGAACGTGGAACAGCAGATCAAGGGCTTTACCGCAGAGCTGGAAGAGAAGCGTAAGGAAGAGTCCGAACAGTCCGTACATGTATCCGAATGGGATGTGGAAGTGGAGAAGATGCTGCAGCAGCAGAACTTCCATCAGCAGAATGTGGACCGTATTGAAGGTGAAATTGAACGGTTAACCTCAGAATTGCAGGAGGTTTTTGGACAGCCTTAAGGAAAGCACCGAGGCAGTCGAACTGAAACGGAACAGCATTACCGAAATCGAGAAGACGATCGAGGCCTCCCACACAACGAAATCCGATACGGAAACGAAGTTAAAGGATGATATTGCCCATAAAGAAGAACTGTCCGCAAGACAGAAGAACTTCTTTACAGACCGCGAATCCCTGGCCGAGAAGATGACCGGCCTTGATAAGGAAGTATACCGTCTGAATTCCCAGAAGGAACGGATTCAGGAGAACATCGAAAGCCAGAACAATTACATGTGGGATGAATATGAGATCACATTATCCGATGCATCCTCCATGCGGGATGAAACGATGACCGATCTGTCTGCCATGAAGAAGGAAACCGGTTCCTTAAAGGATCAGATTAAGAAATTAGGCGATGTCAACGTCAATGCGATTGAGGATTACAAGAACTTAATGGAACGTTATACCTTCTTAAAAACACAGCATGACGATCTCGTAGAAGCAGAGAAAACGCTGGAAGGCATCATCGTAGAACTGGATACGGCGATGCGTAAGCAGTTTGAGGAGAAGTTTGCAGAGATCAGCCGGGAATTTGATAAGGTATTCAAGGAATTATTCGGTGGTGGAAAGGGAACACTGGAGCTGATGGAGGATGAAGATATCCTCGAAGCGGGCATCCGGATCATTGCACAGCCGCCCGGAAAGAAGCTGCAGAACATGATGCAGTTATCCGGTGGAGAAAAGGCACTCACCGCGATTGCCCTGCTGTTTGCCATCCAGAACCTGAAGCCGTCTCCGTTCTGTCTGCTGGACGAGATTGAAGCGGCCCTTGATGAAAACAACGTTACCCGATTTGCAAAGTATTTACATAAGCTTACGAAGAATACCCAGTTCATTGTCATTACACACCGGCGTGGAACCATGGAAAAGGCAGACCGCTTATATGGTATTACCATGCAGGAAAAGGGTGTTTCTACTCTGGTAAGCGTCAATTTGATCGATAAGGAGCTGAGTGAGTAATGGCAGGATTTTTTAGCAGATTAAAAAGCATATTCAGTGGACATTCTGCCATTGATGAGGATTTTTACGAAGAACTTGAAGAAACGCTCATCATGGGAGATATGGGAATCACAGCGACCGAAGAGGTCATGGAGGAGCTTCGCCGTCAGGTGAAGGAACGCCATGTGAAGGAGACGGAGGACTGCAGGGAGCTTTTTAAAGGAAAGCATTAAAGAGCAGATGCAGGTTCCGGAGGATGCATATGACTTCGAAAATCAGCAGTCCGTAATTATGGTAATCGGCGTGAATGGCGTCGGCAAGACCACATCTGTTGGTAAACTGGCAGCTATTTACAAAAAGCAGGGGAAACGCGTATTGATTGCAGCTGCAGATACCTTCCGCGCTGCAGCCGGAGAACAGCTCGATGAATGGGCAAAGCGTGCCGGTGTGGAAATCATCAGCGGTGCACAGGGAGCGGATCCTTCCAGCGTGATCTTCGATGCGGTCAGTGCAGCGAAAGCGAGAAATGTGGATATCCTGCTTTGTGATACGGCAGGAAGACTTCATAATAAGAAGAACCTCATGGAAGAGTTAAAGAAGATGAACCGGATCATTGACCGGGAGTTCCCCGATGCACACCGTGAAAATCTGGTGGTGCTCGATGGAACAACCGGACAGAACGCACTGGTTCAGGCAAGAGAATTCGGTGAAACTGCGGATCTTACCGGTATTATTTTAACCAAGATGGACGGAACGGCCAAGGGAGGAATTGCAGTTGCAATTCATGCAGAGCTGGACATTCCGGTGAAATATATTGGTGTAGGAGAAAAATTAGAGGATTTACGGAAGTTTGATGTACAGGAATATGTCGATGGACTTCTGGAGATGAAAGGCGAAGAAGATGGATACGAAAATGCTGACACTTGAACGATTTGAAGAAGCTTCAGACATTGTAAGAAAGGTGACGCAGGAAACCAAGCTGGTGTACAGCGATTTCTACAGTACACAGACCGGAAACAAGGTCTATTTCAAGCCGGAAAACATGCAGTTGACCGGAGCCTACAAATTAAGAGGTGCTTATTATAAGATCAGCACGCTTTCTGATGAGGAACGTGCAAAGGGGCTGATTACCGCATCAGCCGGAAACCATGCACAGGGTGTTGCTTATGCAGCGAAGTGTTTTGGTGTAAAGGCGGTCATTGTGATGCCGACAACTACGCCGCTGATTAAAGTAAACCGTACCAAGGGATATGGCGCAGAGGTGGTTCTGTATGGTGATGTTTATGATGAAGCCTGTGAGAAGGCCTATGAGCTTGCAAAGGAAAACGGATATACCTTCATTCATCCGTTTGATGACCCGGCGGTTGCAACCGGACAGGGAACCATTGCCATGGAAATTATCAAAGAGCTTCCGGTGGTTGACTATATCTTAGTACCGGTTGGCGGAGGCGGACTTGCAACGGGTGTTTCCACGCTGGCGAAGCTCTTAAATCCGAAGATCAAGGTCATCGGTGTGGAACCGGAGGGTGCGAACTGCTTACAGGAATCCGTGAAAGCGGGAAAGGTACTGACTCTTGATCATGTCAGCACCATCGCAGACGGTACTGCCGTGAAGACACCGGGATCCAGGATTTTCCCCTACTTACAGAAGAATCTCGATGACATCATTACCGTTCCGGATGAAGAGCTTGTTGTTGCATTTCTTGATATGGTAGAAAATCATAAGATGGTTGTAGAAAACTCCGGGCTTCTTACCGTAGCAGCATTAAAGCATCTGGATGTAAAGGGCAAGAAGATTGTATCCATCTTAAGTGGTGGTAATATGGATGTGATTACGATGTCTTCCGTTGTTCAGCAGGGACTGATTATGAGAGACCGTATTTTTACGGTATCGGTACTTCTTCCGGATAAGCCGGGTGAATTAAGTCATGTGGCAGATGTTATTGCCAGACAGAACGGTAATGTGATTAAACTCGAGCACAACCAGTTCGTATCCATTAACCGCAGTGCGGCGGTAGAACTCCGGATCACGCTCGAAGCATTCGGCACCGAGCATAAGAAACAGATTATGGAAGCACTCGAACAGAACGGATACCAGCCGAAGCTGGTTCGTACGAATATCTAGATCATTGCATGGAACAGATCAGACATGAGAGTAAAATGAAGCGAACCACATACAATAGGTATGTGGTTTGTTTTGAGTAGAGCACTTAGCGAGGTTATTTCGAGCTTAGTGCGAACCATACAAGTTCACTTGGCGAACCAAAGGTGAGTCTAGTGAAGCTTGTTTGCAATACGGGAAAGTAAATGGGGGTTGATATGAAAAAATTAGTCTGGAAATATTTGTGGCTTACAGTGGCATCCGTGATCTATAGCTGTGGGGTATCATCTTTTATTGATGCAAATAACTTTGCACCGGGAGGCGTATCGGGCTTATGTATTTCTTTAAACCGGCTGATTCCCCTTGAAATCGGTACGTTATTTTTCCTGTTAAATATACCGATTCTGATTCTCGGTTTCTGGAAATTTGGAGGAAAATTTATTGCATCCACTCTGTATGAAATTGTACTGATTTCCGGATTTTCCAACTGGTTTGCAGCAAGGGGCGCAGCAACAACCGATCCGATTCTGGGGGCAGTGTTTGGCGGAGCCCTGATTGCGGTCGGAATGGGCATTGCGTTTAAATGCAGGGCAACAACCGGTGGGATGGATATTATTGTAAAGGTCATCAAATTAAAGTTTCCTTATCTTAAGACGGGAACGATTTTTCCTGCTTGCCGATGCCATTGTCATTGGCTTTGGCGGCATTGTATTCGGAAATTTGAATGCGATTCTTTACAGTGTTCTGGCAGAGGTGGTGACTTCAAAGGTTCTCGATCTGATTCTTTACGGAACAGACGGTGCGAAGCTTCTTTATATTATCAGTGATCATTCGGAACGGATTGCAGAGCGGATTCTAATAGAGATTGATTCCGGCGTTACCTATCTGGAAGGAAAGGGTGCTTACCAGAATACCGACAAGAAGGTGATTCTGTGTGTCATCCGGAAACAGAATATGCAGAAAATGGAAGACATCGTCCGCATGGAGGATGAGAATGCCTTTATGATTGTATCGAGTGCATCGGAAATTTATGGAGAGGGCTATAAGAGTTATTTTATGGAAAAGCTGTAATGGTTGTCTGATAAGATATCAAACAGCAAACAGAGATTTTAGAACAGAAGGGTCTCATATGAATAACACTATTCAATACAAAGGCTATGTCGGAAGCGTTGAGTTTTCCGAAGAAGATGGCATTTTTTATGGTAAGGTCATGGGGATTCGCTCCCTTATTTCTTACGAGGGTGAAAGTGCCAGGGAACTTCTGGACGATTTTCACGATGCTGTCGATGATTATCTGGAAACCTGCAAGGCAGAAGGAAAGGAACCCGAAGTCGCATTTGAAGGCAGTTTCAATATCCGCCTTTCTCCTGACCTTCACAAAAAGCTGTTCATTTATACAACAGCCCATCAGATGTTTATGGCAACATTACTTACAGCTTGTGGTTCGGAGCAAAAGTCATCCTCTCCTAAGTAGGAAGAAGTGACTAATCAACAAACAGCTATCGAAGAGAAGGTGGAAGAACAGCCGACAACTATCGAAGAAGTAGTAGTCGAAGTTGAGGGTGAAAGTACGCCGGAGCCGACAGAAGAACCTACACCAGAACCAACACCTGAGCCTACGGCAGAGCCTGTAGAAATGGTATCTTGGGAAGAATGGGCATCACAACCTGGTGAAGAAGAACCTCATTCCATATGAATAAAAACTCCGGCAGTGTATGTTCAGAATTGCCGGATGTTTTTATGCGTAATTCAGTAGTCATGACCTGAGTGGGGGTGTGCACCCAAGTGAGGTGACATTTTAATAGTTTTTTTGTTTAGAATTCCATGATTAGTGATGCTGTGTCTCATGGTAAATAATAGGAATAAAAAAACAGAAACGCTAAATTATAATGAAAATAAAATGGAAAATATTCAGTTAATGGTATTGATTCTATTGTGATTTCTGCATATACTATAGGTAGAATAAAGTGATGGAGGTGTTTACTATGGCAATTGCAGCAGATCTTTTTACAAAGTCTTGTTCCTATTTCTCAATTCAATAAAGGTCAGGCAGCAAAGATATTTGACAGGCTTCATTCGGAAAGAGAATTAATTGTTTTAAAGAACAATCAGCCCTCAGCAATCATATTATCACCAGCGGAATATACCAGATTAACAGAAATTGAGGAGGATTATTATCTTCTGCTGGAGGCGAACAGGCGTATAGAGGAGAATGGAGATAATAAGACTGTTTCATTAGATTCTGTGATGAATCATCTTGGAATCAGTAAAGAAGAACTTTTGGAAGCGGAGGATGTAGATATCGAATGACATGGAGTATTGAGTTTTTTTAGAAGAAGCCCAAAGAGATATGAAAAAAAGCTTGACGATTATCGTTGTTTCTGCCAGAACTGATGAACAAGTTTACAAAGAAGCAGCAAAAAGAAGAGAGAAACATGATTTATAATAGAAAGAATGGAAAAAGCCGTTATCTGGGAAATTTCCTGATAGCGGTTTTTTTGTGGAGAAATATATGTCAGAAGAAATCGCATAACGGATATAAAAACAGATTGTAAAAAAATCAGATATTCATACTATACTGAACTTGGTAACTGCATGAACATATGGAAAGTTGTAAAGTATCAATTTTGCAAATGAAGCTTCGAAGAACTGTGAAATAGAATATGAGGAATGAACGAATGAATAAAAAAGACAGCGACGGATGAATTATCTGATGAATATTATTTTTGTGTCTTGTGGCACTTGTTTCACTTACGGTGTGTATTTTTTTCTGCTTTTTGAGAAAAACTATCAGTTGAATTTTGAAACAACCGAGGCACTGGCACAGGTGGAGCAGATCAAGGAAGATACGAAGGACTATATTTATACTCAGTCGGATGTAAATTCCTTTGTGGAAGAGGCTGTTCTAAATGCACAGACTACGGAAGCAAGAAAGCTTCTGGATGATATCAAGAGTCGTATGGAAAGCGGAGACAGTACGGCTGCCGTTTTACGGGAGCTGTATCCGGAGGATGTGGTGGTTTATGCCGATAGTAAGTATAACTTCTTCCCGATTACCGATAAATATAAGCGGAATAATTATGTACTGGATAATTTTGTTTTAGATGAAGCATCTTCCAGAATTACCTATACGGATGATGTCGGAGAAGTGCACTCCAAGACCGGTATAGATGTTTCTAAGCATCAGGGAAAGATTGACTGGAAAAAGGTGGCTGCCGATGGTATTGACTTTGCATTTATCAGAGTCGGTTTCGGGGAAGCTCGAAGGGAAGCTTGTGGAGGATGAATATTTTTGTTGATAACATTGAAGGCGCATTAGAGAATAATATCGAGGTTGGTGTTTATTTCTATACGCAGGCAGTAACTACGGAAGAAGCAAAGGAAGAAGCACAGTTCCTGCTGGATCTGTTAGAACCGTATGATATTACCTATCCTGTAGTCCTCGATCTAGAGGAAGTAAATGGAAAGAGCCGTACCGATGATATGACACAGGAAGATTTTACCGATGCGGCCATTGAATTTTTAGATACGGTAGAGAATGCAGGCTATCAGCCGATGATCTATGGAAACTTAAAGACCTTCTTTATCATGCTTGATATGAGACGGATCGAAAAAGTATGACAAGTGGTTTGCCTACTATCAGGCTCCGGTTTATTTCCCGTATGAATTCACCATCTGGCAGTACAGCAGTACCGGTAAGGTGGATGGAATCAAGGGTGATGTGGATCTGAATGTGAGCATGAAGGAGTATTAGGTAGGCGATTTGTGTTATGCACTCTTCAGGGGAAAACGAAATAGCCGCCATTACTCACAATAATGATGGTAAAATTTTAAAAAGAATGTCAAGTAAAAATGCTTGACATTCTTTTGCGTATCATGTATATTGTTCAAGGTGAGTGCAATGGAACAAATAGCTAAGCAGGCAATGCTTTATGATTTTTATGGAGAATTGCTGACAGAACATCAGAAGAAGATCTATGAGGATGTTGTATACAATGACTTCTCGTTATCCGAGATTGCCGAAGAGAACGGAATCAGCCGTCAGGGAGTACATGATCTGATCCGGCGGTGTAATAAGATCCTGCAGGAATATGAGAACAAGCTTCATTTAATAGAACGTTTCGTGAAGATCCGGGAAGAAGTGGGAAGTATTCAGAAGCTGGCAGAGAATCCACAGATTTCGAAGGAAGAACTGATTGGCAAGGTGAATGAGATTTCCCATCGGATTATCGAGGAGCTGTAATGATTTGATTGGAAACGGTTGCAATTTGAGAACAGGATAGGCTGTTGTCCGTATATAGATATTGTAGATACAGATGTTATTGCAGGAACGAGGTTAAGGAATGGCTTTTGAAAGTCTGACAGATAAGCTTCAAAAATGTATTTAAAAAAACTAAAAAGCAAAGGACGTCTCACCGAAGAGGATGTCAAGATTGCACTGAAAGAAGTCAAGATGGCACTGTTAGAGGCCGATGTCAATTTCAAGGTCGTTAAGCAGTTCATTAAGTCGGTGGAAGAACGGGCAATCGGTTCCGATGTCATGAATGGACTGAATCCCGGACAGATGGTCATTAAGATCGTTAACGAAGAAATGATTGCCCTGATGGGATCGGAAACAACCGAGTTACAGTTCCAGCCGGGTAAGGCAATTACCACGATTATGATGTGTGGTCTTCAGGGTGCCGGTAAAACAACCGCAGCAGCCAAGATTGCCGGGAAGCTGAAGCTGAAAGGAAAACGTCCGTTGCTCGTTGCCTGTGACGTATATCGTCCGGCAGCAATTAAACAGTTACAGATCAATGGTGAGAAACAGCAGGTAGAGGTTTTTGCCATGGGAGATAATCAGAATCCTGTGGATATTGCGAAGGCCGCTGTGGAGCATGCGCGTAAGAACGATTTAAACGTTGTGATTATCGATACCGCGGGCCGGTTACATGTCGATGAAGACATGATGGTCGAGCTTGAAGAGATCAAGCGCAATGTGGAAGTGCATCAGACACTCCTCGTTGTGGATGCCATGACCGGTCAGGATGCCGTAACCGTAGCGAGTCAGTTCAACGACCGTATCGGAATTGACGGTGTCGTGCTTTCCAAGATGGATGGTGATACCCGAGGCGGTGCAGCCCTTTCTGTTAAAGCTGTTACCGGCAAGCCGATTCTTTATGTCGGCATGGGCGAAAAGTTAAGTGATCTGGAGCAGTTTTATCCGGATCGTATGGCAAACCGGATCCTTGGAATGGGAGATGTGCTTTCCCTTATTGAAAAGGCACAGGAAAACATTTTCATTGATGAGAACAAGGAAAAGGAAATGGCTGCCCGGATGAAGAAGGGCAAGTTCGATTTTTGATGATTACTTGGAGAGCATGAAGCAGATGCGGAACATGGGAGGCTTAAGCAGTATTCTTTCCATGATGCCCGGTATGGGAAGCAAGCTCGGGGATGTGGAATCCATGATTGATGAAAAGCAGCTTGCCAGAACCGAAGCGATTATCTTAAGCATGACTCCGGAAGAAAGAAAGAATCCGAAGCTGATGAATTTAAGCCGCAAGGGCAGAATTGCGAAGGGCGCAGGCGTGGATATTGCCGTAGTCAACCGCTTTATCAAGCAGTTTGAACAGTCCCAGAAGATGATGAAGCAGATGCCGGGGCTGATGGGCGGTAAGCGCGGCAGAGGAATGTTTGGTGGTATGAAGTTTCCGTTTTAGGAAGTTTTATATAAATAGAAATGATTATTTCATTACATTATGGAGGTGAAACAAAATGGCAGTTAAAATCAGATTAAGAAGAATGGGTCAGAAGAAAGCTCCTTTCTATAGAATCGTAGTTGCAGATTCACGTTCTCCCAGAGATGGAAGATGTATCGAAGAGATCGGTACTTATGACCCGAACACAGATCCCAGCACTTTTAAGGTAAATGAGGAACTTGCTAAGAAGTGGTTAGCAAACGGAGCTCAGCCTACAGAAGTTGTCAGCAAGATCTTCAAGCAGGCAGGAATTGAGAAATAATTGTATGTTGTCTGGCCCTTTTGGAGGTGAACAATGAAAGAATTAGTAGAAGTAATTGCTAAAAACCTTGTTGATCATCCTGAGGAAGTCGTTGTTACAGAGAAAGAAGAAGGAAAAACATATTACAGTTGAACTTCATGTGGCAGCATCTGATATGGGAAAGGTGATCGGTAAGCAGGGAAGAATTGCGAAAGCAATCCGTGCCGTTGTAAAGGCTGCATCATCGAAAGATAACAAGAAGGTAGACGTAGAAATCGTCTAATGTGGGTGCGAAACCCGTTTAAGATAAGAGGGAGTTCTTCGGAGCTCCCTCTTAGTCACAGGGGGGTATTATGGAAAAACTCTTACAGGTGGGAGTCATTTCTTCCACGCATGGAGTACGCGGAGAGGTCAAGGTATTTCCCACGACCGATCAGGTACAGCGTTTTAAAAAGTTAAAGGAAGTTATTCTGGATACCGGAAGCGAACAGAAGGTATTGAAGATTGAAAGCGTGAAGTTTTTTTCAAGCAGTTCGCAATCTTAAAAATTTGAACATTATGATAACATTAATGATATAGAGAAATATAAAGGAAAGAGCCTTTATGTCACAAGGGAGAATGCAGTGAAGCTTCAAAAGGACGAGTATTTCATTGCGGACCTGATTGGCATGACTGCAGTTTCGGATGATGAGGCATTAAAGGGAACCCTTACCGATGTGATTGAAACCGGAGCCAATGATGTGTATGTCATCGCATTAGAGGATGGAAGAGAGCTTCTGCTTCCGGCGATTAAGGAGTGTATCCTTAAGGTCGATGTGGAAGGGGAACAGCTTATCTTTCATTTGATGGAGGGACTTCTTTAAAGATGAATTTTCATGTATTGACCTTATTTCCCGAAATGATCGATCAGGGAGTCCGTACCAGTATTACCGGGCGCGCCATAGAAAAGGGCGTCATTTCTCTGGATCTTGTGAATATCCGGGACTATACGAAGGATAAGCATAAGAAGGTGGATGATTATCCGTACGGCGGTGGGGCCGGTATGCTGATGCAGGCACAGCCAGTGTACGATGCGTTCCTTAGTGTTACGAAGAACTTAAAGAGCAGAATGCGTCCAAGGGTAATTTATATGGCACCGCAGGGCCGGACGTTTCATCAGCAGATGGCAAGGGAGCTGGCCTGTGAAGAGGATCTGATCATTCTTTGCGGACATTATGAGGGAATCGATCAGCGGGTGCTGGATACGATTGTGACGGATTATGTATCGATTGGAGATTACGTGCTGACCGGTGGGGAACTGCCTGCCATGGTGATGATTGATGCGATCTCCCGTATGGTGCCTGGGGTACTTGGCAATGAGGACTCGGGAGAGACCGAGAGCTTTTCCAATTATCTGCTGGAATATCCGCAGTATTCCAGACCAGAGGAATGGAACGGGCAGAAGGTCCCGGAGATCCTGCTATCCGGCAACCATGAAAAGGTGGAGGAATGGCGGCTTACACAGTCTTTGGAGCGGACGAAGGAGTTGCGCCCCGATCTGTATGAAAAATGGGCAGCCGAAAATCAGGATTATTTCGAACGGCTGCGCAAGCGGGAAGCTCGGAAGAGACAGAAGGAAAAAAACGCAGATTGGAGAAGGAACAGGAAATATAAGTATATTATACCAAGTGATGACAGAAAGTACTTGCAAATCCATGAAATGTATGGTATCATCTCATATGTTGTGGAATTTTGATGGTCCGCTGGTATGATGATATTAAGAACGTCTATTTTCCAAATACAGAATAAGAGAGGATATTGAAATGAACGAAATTATTAAGAACATTGAAAACGAAGCATTAAAAAGAAGTTTCTGAATTCAACGTTGGTGATACCGTTAAGGTTTACGGTAAGATCAAGGAAGGAAACCGTGAAAGAATTCAGGTTTTTCGAGGGCGTTGTATTAAAGAAGCAGGGAACCGGCGTTCGTCAGACCTTTACTGTACGTAAGGCATCTAACGGTGTTGGCGTTGAGAAGACCTGGCCTTTATACTCCCCGAACGTTGAGAAGGTTGAAGTGGTTCGTAAGGGTAAAGTCCGCAGAGCAAAACTGAATTACTTAAGAGACCGTGTAGGTAAGGCTGCTAAGGTTAAGGAAGTAGTGAAGTAATCGTTGCTGGTACGAGTGAACAGTAACAAATAATCTGCCGACAACCGGTAGGAATGAAAATTACAGGACAACCGAGTATCGGTTGTCCTATTTGTTTTACCGTGCATATGAGAAAATGATCAATCATCTTTGCGTGCAGGGTATCTGATATGATAAAGGATGAAATATGGCAAGACACAAAGGGCTTTCATTTTATGAAAAGGAAAAAGGAAAATAAGTAAAGGAATGGTACGGGAAATTTTTTTCCGTGATGTTTTTTTCTGCTTTGCGGCGATTCTGCTTGCATTTGTCATCGTGATTTCTTTTTGGCCTGAAAACCAGCGTGATCGGTGTTTCCATGGATCCTGCCCTGTCGAAAGGGCAGACCGTTTTTCATTGACCGGTTCATCTATAAGCTGTTGTCTCCGAAGCGTGGGGATGTGATTGTTTTTTTCTGCCAAATGGAAATACGAATTCCCATGATTATTTGAAGCGGGTGGTTGCGCTTCCGGGAGAAAAAGGTGCAGATTATCGGTGGTTACGTTTATGTGAACGGTGTGATGCTCGATGAGGATGAGACACTGGATAAGATTGCAGATCCCGGTATCGCAGAGATTGAGATTACGCTTGGTTCCGATGAGTTCTTTGTGCTGGGAGACAACCGTAATAACAGTGAGGACAGCCGCTCCGGTAACATCGGGCCGGTGAAGAGAAGCAATATTATTGGAAAAAGCATGGTTCCATTTATCCGGCGGTGAGGATGGATGGGGATTTGTAAGATAGGAGTCGAGAATGAATTATCAATGGTATCCCGGACATATGACCAAAGCAAAGCGAATGATGCAGGAGAACATCAAGCTGATTGATCTGATTATTGAGCTTGTAGATGCGAGAATTCCCATGAGCAGCCGGAATCCGGATATTGACGAGCTGGGAAAGGGCAAGGCCAGAATCATTCTGTTAAATAAATCAGATCTTGCGGATGCAAGGCTGAATCAGGAGTGGGAGAGCTTTTTTAAAGAAAAAGGCTATTTCGTTCAACCGCTCAATGCAAAAACCGGAGCCGGAATCAAAAACATTCAGGCACTGGTGCAGGAATCCTGCAAGGAGAAGATTGAACGGGACAGAAAGCGCGGCATCATCAACCGTCCGGTCCGTGCCATGGTGGTTGGAATTCCCAATGTCGGTAAGTCTACGTTTATTAATTCGTTTGCAGGAAAGGCATGTGCCAAGACCGGAAACAAGCCGGGTGTTACGAAGGGAAAGCAGTGGATCCGACTGAACAAAAAAATCTGGAGCTGTTAGATACTCCGGGTATTTTATGGCCGAAGTTCGAGGATCAGAAAATCGGAGAGCGTCTGGCACTCATTGGTTCCATCAATGATGAAATTCTGCATGTGGACGAGCTTGCGGTGGCACTGATCCGGAATTTAAAAAATTCATATTTGGACTTGTTAGAAAAGCGATATAATATTACAATAGATGAAGATGCATATGATACATTGAAGAAGATTGCAATCGCACGTAAGTGCCTGCAAAAAGGGGAATTACCTGATGTGGATCGGGCATCTTCCATGCTGCTTGAAGATTTTCGTTCAGGAAAGCTTGGAAGGATTACATTAGAGCGTCCGGAGGAATGGCAGTGAATAAGAAGTTAAAGGATATTCTGAGCACAAGCTTGTATTTATTAATTGTACTGGTTGTAACCTTTCTGGTTGTGACCTATGTGGGACAGAGAACGAAGGTGATCGGAAGCTCCATGTCCCCCACGCTTACCGATGGCGATAATCTCATTGTCGATAAGATTTCGTATCGTTTTCATGATCCGGAGCGGTTCGACATTGTGGTATTTCCATTCCGGTATGCAGAGAAGACCTATTATATCAAGCGGATTATCGGGCTGCCGGGAGAAACGGTATACATTGATGAAGAAGGAACCATTTACATCGGTGGAGAGGTTCTCGATGAGCACTTTGGCAAGGAAGTGATTCAGGATCCGGGAAGGGCCTATGAGACGATTACGCTTGGTGAGGATGAATATTTTGTTTTGGGAGATAACCGCAATAACAGCTCGGACAGCAGGGATCCGGTTGTGGGCAACATCCACCGGGATGAACTGATTGGGAAAGCATGGATGCGGATTTATCCGTTTGACCAGATGTGTATTATCAAACATCAGTAAAATAACAGGAGTACATAATGGAAACAAAGATCAGTGTGATCAAAGAAGAATTACAGGCAGCATCTTATAAAGAGCTGCCTCTCTTTATAAGTAAATACGAAGCAGATGAACGAAGCGGAGTCGCTGCGCTTGTAAAAAGGGCACGTAAGCAGATCGATGATTATGAGAACGAGTTGCTGCGTACCGAAAAGATGAAGGAATATGAGAAGAAATACAGTCAGTATTCTTATATCTGTGGAATTGATGAAGTTGGAAGAGGTCCGCTTGCCGGACCGGTTGTGGCAGGTGCTGTGATCCTGCCCAAAGATTGTGATATTTTGTATCTAAATGATTCCAAACAACTCTCCGAAAAGAAAAGAGAAGAGTTAAATGACATCATTTTGGAAAAGGCAGTGGCAACCGGAATTGGTGTTGTGTCACCGGAACGGATTGACGAAATCAATATTTTGCAGGCAACCTATGAGGCAATGCGTCAGGCAATTGGAAACCTTTCCGTAAAGCCGGATCTGCTGCTTAACGATGCGGTAACGATTCCGAAGGTCGAGATCCCGCAGGTGCCGATTATTAAAGGGGATGCCAAGAGCATTTCCATCGCGGCGGCTAGCATCATTGCCAAGGTATACAGGGATCATCTGATGGTGCAGTATGACGAGATTTTTCCCGGGATACGGGTTTGCGGGAAATAAAGGATACGGGGCACAGGCCCATATGGAAGCGATCCGTACCTTAGGACCGACACCAATCAACAGAAGAACATTTATTAGGAATAGTTACCAAAACATAATATTATACTAGGAGAAATCAGATTGAACATTTCATCCTTTGTAAATCAGATTACACAGACAATTACAGATGCGGCGAATGGGAACACAGGGAATCTTTCTCCTTCTGCTTTGGAGGAGAGCATCCGCAACGTGCTGGAAGCGTTTCGGTGAAAAGGTTGAGGAAGGTCGGTAACAGGGAGAGATTCTGCAGATGAACGGGAATGAGATTCTGTTGTCCCTTGGAGAAAACCAGCTTCTGCAGGCAAGGTTGGAGGGCGGAGCAATGCCCAAAATGGGCCAGATCATGACCTTTCAGATCCAGAATACGGCAGGAAATAAAATTTCCCTGACGCCGCTTTTTTTGGAAAACTTAAGCCAGAATCCCAGTATTTCCACAGCATTGAAGGCGGCAGGCCTTCCTCTGACAGATCAGATGATTCAGATGGTGAAGGATATGATGCAGGAGGGGCTACCGATCGACCGGCAGTCGCTATATCAGATGAACCGTGCCATGAATCTGAATCAGGGAGTACCTACGTCGACACTGGCACAGATGCAGCGTTTGGGGATTCCATTGGAAGCGGATATGATCCAGCAGTTTCAGAACTACCAGAATTATGAGCATCAGATTACCGGAAGTCTTTCGGATCTTACCGATGCTTTTACGGAGAGTTTTTTACAGTTATCCGGGGAACAGGGCGCACAGGAAGGACTGTCTTTCGTGCAGGATATATTAGGACAGTTTGTAAGTGAAGAGGGAATCCCGGAAGAGAACATTTCACAGAATCCGGAAAACGTACAGAACCAGCCGGACGGACAGACAGAAGGATTACAAAAGAATTTTACAGAAAGTGCACTGTATAAGGATCTTAAGGAGCTTGGCGCATCGCCGGAACAGTTGTCCAATCTGGTTTCCAATAAGGGGAACGGACAGCAGGTGTTAAAAGAGGTGCTGCATCTGATTGATCAGAACCTGAAAGGTGAAGTGAGTACACCGGATTTTAGTGAAAAGCTGGGAAAATTTTTAGAGGGAAAAGAATTTAAGCAGTTATTTAAGGAGACCTTAAACAAGCAGTTGCTTTTAGAGCCGGCCGAGGTGGCAGAAGAGGGCAAGGTGGATCAGCTCTATGAAAAGTTGAACCAGCAGATGAAGAGTCTGAATGCGCTGCTATCCGATCCGGCAAGAGGTGATACGGCACTTGCGAAAACGGTGACGAATCTGAATCAGAATATGGATTTTATGAATGCGATGAATCAGAACTTTTCTTATATTCAGATTCCGCTTAAAATGTACAATAAAGAGACAAGCTGCGAACTGTTTGTCTATACGAATAAGAAGAGCCTGGCAAAGAAGGACGGCAATGTAAGTGCGCTGCTGCATCTGGATATGGAATACTTAGGAAGCGTGGATGTGCATGTCACGTTAAGTCAGGGACAGAAGGTGGCAACGAAGTTTTATCTTCAGGATGATGCCGCACTGGATCTCATTGCAGAGCACATTGATCTGCTGAATGACCGGCTGAATAAGCGCGGTTATACGATGAATGCCGAATTTATCAACCGGGATACGGAGACGAATGTTTTAGGCGAGATCCTGGATCAGAGTAAAAATATCTCCGTATTGTCGGGAACCTCCTTTGATGTGAGGGCGTAACGGAATATGGAACACAGAGTTTAATATAGGTGAAATAGAACCGGGGAACAGGAACCGGAAAGCAGTAAAGGATCGTATATGGAAGAAACGAAGCAGAAAAGAGAAAGGGTGAAACAGGCGGTTGCGCTTGCCTATGATCCGGAGGAAGATGCCCCCAAGGTTATTGCAAGCGGACGTGGGGCACTGGCAGAACGAATCATTGAAAAGGCGAAGGAAGCAAACGTTGCTGTACACCGGGACGATAAGCTGGCAGACACCTTATCCAGACTGGAAATCGGAGAAATGATTCCGCCGGAGCTTTATGAGGTGGTGGCAGAGATTCTGGTGTTTGTTGATGCGATGGATAAGATCAAAGCCAAGATGGATGCACATAAGAAGTAAGTAAATAAGGAAGTAAGTAAATAAGGAAGTAAAGAAATAAGGAAATAAAGTAGTAAGGGGAAATCATTGAATAAGAGGGAATTAGGAACGCAGAAGGAGCTGCAGGCCATGCACTATCTGGAAAAGCAGGGAATGAAGATCCTTCAAAGAAATTTCCGGTGCCGCATGGGCGAGATTGACCTGATCGCACAGGATGGAGACTGCCTTGTTTTTGTAGAAGTGAAGTACCGGACCAGTAACCGTTACGGATCACCGTTGGAGGCCGTGAACGCACGCAAGCAAAGTACGATCCGGAAAGTGGCACAGTATTATCTGCTTGGCAGGAAACAGCTGGACTGTCCGGTGCGTTTTGATGTGGTCGGAATCTGTGGAAATGAGTTGGAGCATATGAAAAACGCTTTTTGATATGCGGACCAGAGAAAGGAGTCCGAATCTGTGACAGAATGGAAACGAAAAGAAAACCGGTATCATATGGTATCGCATGAAGGAAAAGAGGGTCTGATTTATCTGACATTTCCTGTTCTGGATGGAGCAGAGAATGTCAGACATTTATTTTCTACCAGAAAAGGCGGCGTAAGCAGGGGGATTTATGAGAGCATGAACCTCAGCTTTCACCGTGGGGACGATGCGGAAAATGTCCTTGAAAACTTCCGGCGGATTGCAGCGCTTTTTGACAGTACGCCGGATAAAATCGTCTGTGCGAAGCAGACCCATACCACGAATATCCGCAGAGTGACGAAGGTAGATGCCGGAAAGGCAGTAACGCAAGAAACGGATTATGAAGAGATTGATGGGTTGGTTACCAATGAACCGGGGCTGATTCTTTGTACCTCTTTTGCAGACTGTGTACCGCTTTATTTCGTAGATCCAAAGAAGCAGGCAATCGGACTTGCCCATTCCGGCTGGCGTGGTACCGTGAACCGTATGGGAGCAAGGATGATTGAGGAGATGAACCATCAGTTTGGAAGTAATCCCGGAGATTTGCTTGTGGCGGTTGGTCCATCGATCTGTGTAGACTGCTATGAAGTGGGAGAGGATGTTGCCGGGGAGTTTCAAAAGGCTTTTCCGGACACGGTGGTATTACAGAAGGGAAAGCTGGAGGGTAAGTACCAGCTTGATTTATGGAAGGCCAATGAGCAGCTCCTGTTGGATGCCGGAATCCGGAAAGAGCATCTTGAAATTACAGATCTTTGTACCTGCTGCAACCCGGAGCTTTTTTGGTTTTCGCACCGGGCAAGCCATGGACAGAGGGGGAATCTGTGCGCATTTCTGGAGCTTATGGGGAAACATTAATAAAAACCTTAATAAAATTCCTACCATGTATTTAAAATTCCTATGTTTTTAATAAGAGGGTCAAAATGAGAAAGGTGAGGGAGAACAATGACGAATATACTGGTATGTGATGACGACAAAGAAATTGTAGACGCCATCGAGATTTATCTGCAGCAGGAGGGTTATCAGATCTATAAGGCTTACGATGGAGAG
Organism: Lachnospiraceae bacterium; assembly: GCA_021628825.1. GTDB lineage: Bacteria > Bacillota > Clostridia > Lachnospirales > Lachnospiraceae > Suilimivivens. The sequence goes on from JAJXRY010000001.1 coordinate 438,388, forward strand.
CAGGCGATTAAAGTACTTAAGGAGACGAATATCCAGCTTCTGATTATTGACATTATGATGCCGAAGTTAGATGGAATTCACGCTACCTTAAAGATCCGGGAATTCAGCAGTGTCCCGATTATTTTCCTGTCTGCCAAGTCGGAGGATACAGATAAGATCCTCGGATTAAATATGGGAGCGGACGATTACATTACGAAGCCGTTTAATCCGCTCGAGCTTGTGGCAAGGGTAAAGTCAAACCTCCGGCGTTATACCCAGCTTGGAAGCCTGAATGTCGAGAACAATGCACTGTATCAGGTTGGCGGACTGTGTATAAACGATGACACCAAGGAAGTGACCGTGGACGGAGAGCCGGTAAAGCTTACCCCGATTGAGTACAATATCCTGTTTCTTCTGGTGAAAAACCAGGGCAAGGTCTTTTCTATCGACCAGATTTACGAAAATATCTGGAATGAAGAGGCCATCGGTGCAGATAATACCGTAGCAGTACATATTCGTCATATTCGTGAAAAAATTGAAATCAATCCCAAGGAACCTCGTTATTTGAAAGTAGTCTGGGGCGTAGGCTACAAAGTAGAAAAACAATAGGAAAGGTAGAAAGAGGATGAACAAGGTGCAGAAGGTTATCTGTCATGTGGTACAGCATGTTGCACTCGTTGTAGGCGTTGTATTGCTTACGACGGCACTATTGAGCTCGTATGTACGGTATGAGACAGTAAACGGTGTGCAGTCCACATTCTTGAATAACGAAGGACAGCAGAAGGATTTTGAAGATTCGAAGATTTTTAACCAGTTGATGAAGGAGCAGGCACTGGCGATTGTACGATATGGCGCGATACGCGGACAGTTAGAAACCGACGGAGTATACGATGCCAATAAGGTCATTGATGTCACGGCATATGCCAACCGGTTTGAGGGAGTGCCGAGCCGGTATGTGACGGCAGATTATTATTTGGAGGATCTGATCCGCTGGGGCAAATATGGCATTGAATATGTGATGACGGAAACCTCAGCTGCGGATTTTTTAAGTGGGATCACAGAGTATACCGTCATTTCCGACACGGGGTATGGAAGTTATCACGGCAATATCAGCTCATATAATACCGATTTAAGTCATTCTGTGGAAAAGATCGATGTCTCCGGAAATTCGTTATCCCAGACACTGTATGAGGATGTCTATGCAGGAGACTGGTTGAGCGGAGAAGGCGGGGAAAACACAGAGGTATCGCAGCATCAGCTGATTGTGAACCGTTATCAGACGGTCGATGGCAAAAATATTGAGGATTATGTTTCGGACTGGGATACTTATGATATGCTGAGGGATTCCCTCGTAGCAACCATTCGGGATCTGGCAGAGAATTATGCGCTCTGCGAGAAGTACTATGACTACTATGATGAAACCGGAAGTGATGCAAAATCCAATGTCGTATATCTGATCCGTAAAACGATCGGAAATAAGACGGAAGTTTATACCAATATGGATACGGAGCGGACAGATCTCACTTCTTTGGAGATGACGCTGAAAGAGAAGTGCGACCGGTATCTTCTTTATGATGCACAGGATCTGCGGTATGAAACGAATACCAAGGTTACGGAAGCAGAACTCCGTCAGTATATCAGTGATTATGGGTATGCCTATCCGGAAAACTTACAGATCATGGTCGGAGTGAACAGGGACCGTGCAGTGAAGGATTGCTTTGTGACTACCGGCGCAGCCTATCAGAATGCGGTTCCGGACTTTACGCAGAATGTGATTATTGCGGTGATCTGGCTGCTTATTTTCCTGGCAATGGTGATCCTTCTTACCGTCAAAGAGGGTGTTGTCAAGGATAAAGAGACCGGAGCGAAAACTTATGTATTACATGCGGAAGATAAGATTCCAACAGAAATTTTCCTCGTACTGTTTGCCATTGCAATGGGTGTTCTGATTGGCGTGTGTGTAGAACTTTTCCTTGGTGGAATGTGGATTTCAGATCTTTATACCTTATATCAGCGGAACGGTGTTATCCTGTTTACAGCAGGAATTGCATTGCTTGGAAGTCTGCTTTGTTCCTTCTTTTACTATAGTCTGGTGCGCAGGATCAGGGCACACCGGATCTGGAAAGGAAGCATCTTGCGCTGGGCAATTGTTCAGCTTAAGAAGGGAGTCTGTTATATGCAGAATCACAAATCCATGGTGGTACGGGTATGGATACCGTTCCTTGGATTTGCCGGAGTGAACCTGCTTGCGGTGATTCTTGCAGACCAAATGATGATGTCCTATGTGGTGTTTATCGGAATCCTGCTGTTTGATGCACTGGTTGGTGTGGTGTGCTTCCGGAATGCAGTTGCAAGACAGAATATTTTGCAGGTGATTAACCGGATCTGTAAGGGAGACCTGAAGGCCAAGGTGGATGAGACCGGACTGAATGGAGATAATCTGGTGCTGGCAAAGGCCGTGAACCGGATTGGAGACAGTGTGCGGGAGGCGGTTGAAACCAGTATGAAGGATGAACGGTTAAAGGCAGATCTCATTACCAATGTTTCCCATGACCTGAAAACACCGTTAACCTCGATTATCAATTATGTGGATCTCATCAAGAGAGAACAGGTCGATAATCCCAAGGTACAGGAATATATTGAAGTATTGGATACGAAGTCGCAGCGGTTAAAGCAGTTAACGGAAGACCTGCTCGAAGCCTCCAAGATTTCTTCCGGAAATATTGTACTTCATATGGAGCGGATTAATCTGGTGGAGCTGCTCAATCAGACGCTTGGAGAATTTTCTGAGAAGTTTGAGCAGAAGGGACTTATATCTGTGGTTAATGCACCTTCACAGGCCGTCTATGTACTGGCAGACAGCCGCAGAAGCTACCGCGTGATGGAAAATATCTTTAACAACATTTATAAGTATGCATTAGAGGGAACCAGAATTTACATTGATCTTGGATTCACAGAATGGAAGAGTGCAGACGGAAGCGGAAGCCAGGCCGGCGTATTCCTTTCTTTAAAGAATATTTCCGCAATGGAGCTTAATGTGGCACCGGAAGAACTGACTGAACGGTTTATCCGTGGGGATGAATCGAGAACAACAGAAGGAAGCGGTCTCGGACTTTCAATTGCGAAGAACCTGACAGAAGCCATGAATGGCATGTTTGAGATTTCTATTGACGGTGATTTATTCAAGGTAGTGCTTGTATTTCCAAAGATGGATGATGTGAAGCCGCAAACAGAAGTATAAAAAGGATCAGAATACAGTAATATAGAAAACCGGAACTCAATCATGTGGGTTCCGGTTTTTGCATGCAAAAATCATTCTGCAGAAGAATCAATCTATTCGGTAATATACATATTTTCACGGTTGTTATACTTGGCAAGAATTTCCTGAATCTTCTCGGTCGGTGTGTAAACATTCATCATGGAAGAATCGTGATTCATAAAGTCAATGATGGAAGCAAGAAATTTGCTCATGTCAGCTTCCAGATAATAGGGCTTTGACTTTAATTCCGGGAGCTGGTAGGTGAGGTTCGTGGTAACCACCTTGTCAAAGTAGGACTTCTCATAGGCTTCATCAAATCGATCCAGTCCATCAGTAAACAGACCAAAGGTACAGCAGATGTAAACACGCTTGGCATTCATGGCCTTTAACTGCTTTGCAGTATCTAGCATGCTTCCGCCGGAGGAGATCATATCGTCGATGATAATGACATCCTTGCCATCGATGTTGTCACCTAAGAATTCATGTGCAACAATTGGGTTCTTTCCATTAACAATTGTGGAGTAGTCACGGCGCTTATAGAACATACCGGTATCAACACCCAAAACATTTGCAAAATATACGGCACGGTCGAGTGCTCCTTCATCCGGGCTGATGACGATCAGATGATCCTTGTCGATAATCAGATTCTGTTCGGAACCGAGCAGCGCACGGATAAACTGATAGGGTGGTGTGAAGTTATCAAAGCCACATAAGGGTTCTGCATTCTGGACTCTGGGATCGTGGGCATCAAAGGTGATAAAGTTACTTACGCCCATATTGCTCAGCTCTTCGATAGCATAGGCACAGTCCAAGGATTCACGGCCATTTCTTTTATGCTGTCTTCCTTCATAAAGAAAGGGCATGATGACATTGATGCGGTGGGCCTTGCCGTTGATGGCAGAGATCACGCGCTTCAGATCCTGATAGTGGTCATCCGGTGACTTATAATTGATAAAAACCATTCATTTTATAAGTAATATTGTGGTTACATACATCAACCAGAATGAAAATATCCTTTCCACGGATGGATTCGTCAATTGTTGCTTTGCCTTCACCGGAACCGAAGCGGTGGCATGCGGCATCCGCAATGAAATTGTCTGAAACATATCCCTGAAAGGCGGGATCGTTCTTGGCAATATTCTTCACATCTTTACGGAAATTGACAAGATAGTGATTGACACTGTTTCCGAGATTCCGGGCAGAATCCATAACGATGAGCTTTAAGGGAGCAACAGGAATTGCTGCTTCCAGTTTTGACAAATTAGGCATAATATCCTCCGAAAGTTTGAAATGTAATAAATATTTCTCAACCAATTATTTTTATAACATTCTGCTAGTGACACGTCAAGAAAATTCTAGTACAATGTTCTTTTATGAGAACAGATAAAGGACACAGGATTAAACAAATTGAACAGGGAAGCATTGCACAGCAGGAAGGAATCTGTGCAGGTGACAGCCTTTTATCCATCAACGGAACCGTGATGGAGGATATTTTTGATTATCAGTATCAGGTACAGAATGATCACGTAGAGCTTGTTCTTCTGACGAAGGACGGAGAAGAGGTTACGAAGATCATTGATAAGGATGAGGACGACGATCTGGGGATTATTTTTGAAAACGGACTTATGGATCAGTACCGTTCGTGCCATAATAAATGTATCTTTTGCTTTATTGACCAGATGCCAAAGGGCATGAGGGAGAATTTGTATTTCAAGGATGATGACAGCCGGTTATCCTTTTTACAGGGAAATTACGTGACTCTGACGAATATGTCTGATCACGATCTGGACCGGATCATTAAATATCATCTGGCACCGATTAACGTATCGTTCCAGACGATGAATCCGGAGCTTAGATGCATGATGCTGCATAACCGGTTTGCCGGAGAAGCACTCAAAAAGGTGGATCGTCTTTATGAAGCCGGTATTACCATGAACGGGCAGATTGTGTTGTGTAAGGGAGTGAATGATGGGAAGGAGTTGGATTACAGCATCCGTAAGCTGATGGAATATCTTCCGGTCATCGAGAGTGTGTCCGTGGTGCCGGTCGGGTTGTCCAGATTCCGCGAGGGTCTGTATCCCTTAGAGCCCTTTACCAAAGAGGATGCGAAGGAAGTCATTGACATGATCCATGGATACCAGCAGCAATGTATGGAAAAGTCTGGTACACATTTCATTCATGCCAGTGACGAGTGGTACCTTCTGGCAGAAGAACCCGTTCCGGAAGAGGAATGTTATGATGGTTATCTGCAGCTGGAAAACGGAGTCGGCATGATCCGGCTTTTATTAAACGAAGCAAAGGAGACGATGGAAGAGCTGTATAAGCATAAGTTTTTAGCCACGCTGAAATGCCATCACGACTGGAAGAAGAAAACAAGAATGGTTTCCCTTGCAACCGGTAAGCTGGCGTATCCATACATCCGGCAGATTGCAAAGGAGGTCGAAGCCTGTATGCCGGGGCTTACGGCGAATGTATATGAGATCCGGAATGACTTTTTCGGAGAACGGATTACGGTATCGGGACTCATCACAGGAATTGATCTGATGAACCAGTTAAAGGATAAGGAACTTGGTGAAGCACTGCTTATTCCGGAGAATATGGTGCGTGTGGAAGAAAACGTATTCCTTGACGATGTAACCGTCAGTGAGGTTGAAAAAAACTTTACAAGTACCGGTAGATATTGTAAAATCAAGCGGACGCGACTTGATCAATCAGATTTTGGGAAGGAAAATACATGAGTAAGAAAAGTAAACCTATTGTAGCGGTAGTCGGAAGACCGAACGTAGGAAAATCCACTTTATTTAATACACTGGCAGGATCTAAGATTTCCATTGTCAAGGATACTCCGGGTATTACCAGAGACCGTATTTATGCGGATGTCACCTGGCTGAATAAGAACTTTACCTTAATTGACACAGGTGGTATTGAGCCGGACAGCAGGGACGTAATTCTCTCCCAGATGAGGGAGCAGGCGCAGATCGCCATTGATACCGCAGATGTCATCATCTTTATGGTGGATGTGCATCAGGGACTTGTGGATGCGGACTCCAAGGTAGCAGATATGCTGCGCCGTGCACAGAAGCCGGTGGTGCTTGTCGTTAATAAGGTAGACAATTATGATAAATATATGGCGGATGTCTATGAATTCTATAATCTTGGAATCGGTGATCCGCATGCGATTTCAGCAGCGAACCAGTTAGGCATTGGCGATATGCTTGATGTCGTGACCGGATATTTTGAAGAAGGACAGGGTGAAGAGGAAGAAGACAATAAGACGAGGGTTGCCATCGTTGGAAAGCCGAATGTCGGCAAGTCTTCCCTGATTAACCGCCTGATCGGCGAGAACCGTCTGATTGTATCCGATATTGCCGGAACAACAAGAGATGCAGTGGATACCCTTGTAAAGCACAATGGGAAAGAATATGTCCTGATTGATACGGCAGGACTTCGCCGCAAGAATAAAATTAAGGAAGAACTCGAGCGTTACATGATTGTACGTACCGTAAGTGCGGTAGAGCGTGCGGATATTGTGATTCTGGTTATTGATGCGGTAGAGGGTGTGACCGAGCAGGATGCGAAGATCGCCGGAATCGCACATGAACGCGGCAAGGCGGTCATTATCGCCGTAAACAAATGGGATGCCGTGGAGAAGAATAATAAGACAGTAAACGAATATACCGATAAGGTGAGAAACATTCTTTCCTTTATGCCGTATGCCGAGATTACCTTCATTTCTGCACTGACCGGACAGCGTCTGCCCAAGCTCTATGACCTGATTGATACCGTAGCAGAGAATCATGCCCTCCGGATCCAGACCGGTGTCCTGAATGAAATTATGAGTGAAGCGGTTGCCCTGCAGCAGCCCCCGTCCGATAAAGGAAAGCGTCTGCGTCTTTACTACATTACGCAGGTTGGCGTGAAGCCGCCAACATTTGTTATCTTTGTAAACGATAAGGAACTGATGCATTTTTCTTACACCAGATATATTGAAAATCAAATCCGTGAGGCTTTTGGATTTAAAGGAACGCCATTACGGTTTATTATTCGTGAGAGAAAGGAAAACAAGTAACGTGGAACGGATCATTTGTATTATTATCGGTTATGTATTTGGCATGTTTCAGACAGCATTTTTCTATGGGAAAAATGCATGGAATTGACATTCGTGAGCATGGAAGTGGCAACGCCGGAACGACCAATACCCTGCGTGTCCTGGGAACGAAGGCGGGGCTTATTGTATTTGCCGGGGATGTTTTGAAATGTATGATTGCAGTCTGGATCACCACATTGATTTTTAAGGGAAGCCATGCGGATGAAATTTACCTGTTAAAGCTTTATACGGCGGCAGGTGCAATCCTTGGACATAATTATCCCTTTTTACCTTAAGTTTAAGGGAGGAAAAGGAATCGCAGCAACAGCCGGACTGATTCTGGCCTTCCATCCGTACTTTATTCCGGTCGGATTTGTTTTATTCTTTGGTGTGTTCCTGACTACCCACTATGTATCCCTGGGATCTCTTCTTATTTATGTCGGACTGATGACCGAAATGGTGATCTGCGGGCAGACGGGACTCTTTGGAGCCACACAGCCTGTTTTAAATGAAATGTATGCCGTGACGGCATTTTTTTAACAATACTTGCTTTTTTTATAAGCATAAAGAGAATATCAGTCGTCTCCTTCATGGAAACGAGCGCAAGACCTATTTATTTAAAAAAAGAACAAGGTTGAAACAGAAAATAAATAGTTACAATTGGTGAAAGAAACAGAGAGTAAGCAATCATTTTATAGAGACAGGAAGCGGATTGCAGAAGGAAGGGATTTCGATATGGCAGATATTGCAATTATTGGAGCAGGAAGCTGGGGAACAGCATTATCCGTATTATTACATAATAACGGACATCAGATTACGGTCTGGTCAGCATTGGAACCGGAGATCCGGATGCTGAAGGAATGTCATGAGCAGAAGGAGAAGCTTCCGGGCGTGATCTTACCGGAGGATATGATCTTTACAACCGATCTCAATGCAGCAATGAAGGATAAGGATGTACTGGTTCTGGCTGTACCTTCTCCGTTTACCAGAAGCACTGCGAAGCAGATGGCTCCTTTTACAAAGCAGGGACAGATCATTGTAAATGTCGCAAAGGGAATTGAAGAAGCAACCCTAATGACGCTGTCTGAGATTATTGAACAGGAAATTCCACAGGCAAATGTTGCAGTATTATCGGGACCTTCCCATGCAGAAGAGGTTGGAAAGGGAATCCCTACAACGATCGTGGTTGGTTCTAAGGATAAGAAGACTGCAGAGTATTTACAGACTGTTTTTATGAGCGAGGTATTCCGTGTATACATCAGTGCCGATGTGCTTGGTATTGAGTTGGGCGCAGCGCTTAAGAATGTGGTGGCGCTTGCAGCCGGAGTTGCCGATGGACTTGGCTATGGAGACAACACCAAGGCAGCTTTAATTACCAGAGGAATTGCCGAGATTGCAAGACTTGGAATCCATATGGGAGGACGTCTTGAGACGTTCTATGGACTGACCGGAATCGGGGATCTGATCGTGACCTGTGCGTCCATGCATTCCCGTAACCGCCGCGCCGGAATCCTGATCGGTAAGGGAGCTACAATGGATGAAGCCATGGCAGAAGTCAAGATGGTTGTTGAGGGCGTTTATTCTGCAAAGGCAGGACTTGCACTTGCAAAAAAATACAACGTGTCCATGCCGATTATTGAGCAGGTGAACAGGGTATTGTTTGAAGGTGCACCGGCAGATGCGGCCGTGAAGGATCTGATGCTGCGTGACCGTAAGATTGAAAACGTGGACTTAAGAGAACTGGCACAGAACAGTGTGGAGCTTCCCTGGTAGGGGCTCTATTATTTATAAAGACGAGGAGAAAAGAAAATGGGTATTTATGAAGAACTGGTAGCAAGAGGACTGATTGCACAGGTAACCGATGAAGAACAGGTCAGAGACCTCATCAATAACGGAAAGGCAACCTTTTATATTGGATTTGATCCTACCGCAGACAGTCTCCACGTAGGACATTTTATGGCACTCTGCTTAATGAAGAGACTGCAGATGGCAGGAAATAAGCCGATCGCGCTGGTTGGCGGTGGAACCGGTATGATCGGGGATCCTTCCGGAAGAAGTGATATGAGAACCATGATGACAACCGAAACGATTGATCATAACTGCGAATGCTTCAAGAAGCAGATGAGTAAATTTATTGAATTCGGTGAAGGAAAAGCCATGATGGTAAATAATGCCGACTGGCTTCGTGACCTGAATTACATTGACTTTATCCGGGACATCGGCTCCTGCTTCTCTGTGAACAATATGCTTCGTGCAAGATGCTACGAGCAGCGTATGGAAAATGGCTTATCCTTCCTGGAATTCAACTACATGATTATGCAGTCCTATGATTTCCTGGAGCTGTACAAGAGATACGGCTGTAATATGCAGTTTGGTGGAGATGACCAGTGGAGCAACATGCTTGGCGGAACCGAACTGATCCGTAAGAAATTAGGGAAGGATGCACAGGCCATGACCATTACCCTGCTCCTCAATTCCGAAGGCAAGAAGATGGGTAAGACACAGAAGGGTGCGGTATGGCTTGATCCGGAAAAGACCACTCCGTTTGAATTCTACCAGTACTGGAGAAATGTAGCGGATGCCGATGTTCTCAGATGTATCCGTATGCTGACCTTCCTTCCGTTAGAGGAAATTGATGCGATGGACAGCTGGGAAGGCAGCCAGTTAAACAAGGCCAAGGAAATCCTTGCTTACGAGCTTACCAAGCTGGTACATGGAGAAGAAGAAGCAAACAGGGCACAGGAGAGTGCGAAGGCATTGTTCTCTACCGGTGTAGCTGCCGAAATGCCTACCACAGAGCTTAGCGGAGAGGATTTCACCGATGGAAAGATTGACATGATTGGTGTTTTAGTAAAGGCAGGACTTGTTGCAAGTCGTTCCGAAGGAAGAAGAGCGATTGAACAGGGTGGAGTTACCTTTGGCGAAGAAAAGATCACCGATGTCAAGGCTACATTTGAAGCAGATGCTTTTGGTAAGGATGGCGTTGTAGTACGTCGTGGAAAGAAGAACTTCCGTAAGATTATTGTTAAATAATATAATCGTAGTTTTTACAGGAGAGGGTACTATGAAAAAAACATCGAATATGAATACCGGAATCTTCCGATTCCGGGAGGCGGTTATGTGACCGGATTTCTGTTTGATCCGGATCGGGAAAAGGTATTGTATATCCGTACCGATATTGGGGGATGTTACCGGTTTTCTTATGAAAACCGGCATTGGGATTCCTTAAGTGAGTCAGTCAACATGTTTGATTTAAGTGAAACCTATCCGATTGCCATTGCCACGGATTTGCAGCAGGACGAGACGCTTTATGTCATCAGCGGCATCAATAAGGAAGGCACAGAAGGAACATTCAGCATTTCCCATGATGGGGGAAAGACCTATACGCGTGAGATGACTCCCTGTTTTGTGCACGGTAATCTGAACGGCAGAGGAACCGGTTACCGCCTGGTGCAGAATCCGAAGGATAAAACAACGCTTTATTTTGCTTCCCAGAAGGATGGTCTGTTATGGACCGGTGACTATGGAAAAACCTGGGAGAAAACGGACATCTGCGGTGAGAGAAATCTTTCGAATGTCTGGTGTGCGCCGGATGGACGGACGCTCGTTGTGGGAACCGCTGGTATTACGACCGGAACGAAGGAATGCAGGGGACACAGCCTGTATGTTTCCTACGATGCAGGAGCACATTTTGAACCTTTGATGGAGCCTGAGAACATTTCCATTCCGGAATCCAAATGGAACGGCTATGTGGCACACCGCTATGACTACGATGGCACATACCTGTACTATACCATGAATTACACCGGAGCCCATTCCTATATTGTGGATATGGGTTACAGCTGTGACTGTGGCGATCTGCTTGGCGGCCGGGTGCTCCGTTATTCTTTTGATGAAAAGGGAAGGATTGCTTCCTGTGAAGATATTACCCCGATGGAATATGCGTTAAAGACAGGGCGTGGAACGTATGCACCGGGAACCGTGTTAACGTATGGCTTTGGCGGGATTTCAAGCTGCCCGAAGGAACCGGGACTGCTGGCATTAAGTACGCTTTGCCGTGAAGAGGGGGATATGGTTTATCTTTCGAGAGACCATGGTTCTACCTGGCAGGTGGTATTATATGATCTTGAGATTGGAAACCTGCATTTTCATGCTTCTTATATGAAACCGGAATATAATGGAAAAGAATCCCTGCTGCACTGGCTGAGTGATATTAAGATTAATCCGTTTGATCCGGATGAGGTATGGTTTAACAGTGGAACCGGTGTCTTCGTCTGCCATAACTTTACATCAGAGCAGAGAAGCTTTGAGGACTGCTGTGACGGAATCGAAGAGACGGTTCATTTAAATGTATACAGTCCGGTGGACGGACCGGTTAAGGTACTGGATATTCTGGGAGACCTTGGAGGCTTCTCTTTTGAAGATCTGGATACGCCGTGTGCCAATTCCTTTGCGGATGCAGACGGGAACCGGTATATCACCTGTATCAATGCGGACTTTTCAGATAAACATCCGGAATATGTCATTGTAACACCGCGGGGCAACTGGAAAGGAAAAAAACAAAGGGTGGACTGATTCTTTCGAAGGACTATGGCAAGACCTTTGAGCGGCTCCCGTTGCCGTTTGGAATTTCCGATTATCTGGATGAACGTTTCCGGGAGATTGAATGCCCAAATGTAAATTCCGGATGGGTGGCAATGGCTGCTGATGCACAAACAATCTGTTATGGCGTGGCAGAGGGAATCGATCTGTATATGAAAGGAATCCTTGTAAGCCACGATCAGGGTGCTCATTTCCATAAGGCACAGATCTTCGGCTATGGAACGGATGGAAGTGTTGATAAAGAGCTGACAAATGAAGCCATTCATTTGAAAATTTATGCGGATCGTGTGAACCCTTCGGTCTTTTACGGATTTACAGACGGATTTGCCATTTACTTAAGTACCGATGGCGGCGATCATTTCTACCAGATCAGCAGGCCGCTTTGTGAAGGAACCGTGCTTGGGCTGATCGACTGCGCGAATAAAACCGAGATCCGTGGAGATGCCGGCAAGGAAGGTGTCTTGTACTGCGCAATGGGTGAGTATGGACTTTACCGCTTAAAGGTGGATCCGGAAACGAAGGAGATTCAGTTTGTACGCCTGACGAAAGAGGGCGAAAGTGTCTTCCGCATGGGACTTGGCGTGCTTCCGGGACAGGATTACCGCACCGGTGACAAGGCACTCTATATCTGCGGAATCATTGAGGAGCAGTATGGCTTCTTCCGGTCCTTTGATGAAGGTAAGACGTGGGAGAAGCTGAATAACGATGCACAGCAGTTCGGAGATATCAACAGTATGGACGGCGACAGCAGAGAGCCGTATGTATTCTATATTGCGACCGGATCCTTTGGAGTAAAATATGGAAAACCGAAAGCCTGAGAAAAAGAAGCTCATAACCGGGGATACCCTGCCGTATCTGGGAGATACACTGACGCTTACCGTGGTGCGTGAGGATCGCAAGAGCGGGCGGGTAAAGCGTGTGATGAACCGGCTGATTATGACGGTTCCCTATGAGGCGGATGTTTCTTTCCGTGCCCGGCTTTTGGACAAATGGTTCCGGAAGGAGGCACTCGCTGTACTTACAGAGAAGGCGGAAGAATATGCAAAGTTTTATGGCGTTTCTTTTACAAAAATCTACATCAAGGACCAGAAAAGCTGCTGGGGAAGCTGCAGCTCGAAGGGAAACATTAATTTTAACTGGCGTATCCTGTTAGCACCGGAGCCGGTATGCGATTATATTGTGATCCATGAGCTCTGCCACCGGATTGAAATGAACCACTCACCGGAGTATTGGAAGCTGGTGGAGCGGCTCTGTCCGGGACACAGGCAGTACCGTAAATGGTTGAAGGATCATATCTACGAGCTTTATCCTTTTTAAGAAGAAAGTTCGGAAAGTTATTTTTTTCGGGTTATAATTTTACTGGAATTAGTCATATTTAAAATACCTCTCCACATACATTTTATTAAATGTGCGAGAGGTATTTTTATGGAATTGAATACGAACAGGGAATATGATTTATACAACGATATCAAGCAGCGCTGCAAGGGCGAAATTTACATTGGAGTGGTCGGTCCTGTGCGCACCGGAAAGTCCACTTTTATCAAGAGGTTTATGGAAGAAATGGTGCTTACGAATATGTCCGACGAATTTGAAAAGGAGCGTGCGGTAGATGAACTTCCACAGAGTGCCGGGGGAAAAACCGTAACCACGACCGAGCCGAAGTTTATTCCGAAGGAAGCAGCCAGAATTAAGATTCAGGAGGGAATCGAAGCCAGTGTGCGCCTGATTGACTGTGTCGGTTATATGGTAGAGGGCGCGGCAGGGCACATGGAGGACAGTGCGGAGCGCATGGTGAAAACGCCCCTGGGCAAAAGAAGAAATACCTTTTACCAAGGCGGCAGAGATCGGGACCAGAAAGGTCATTCAGGATCATTCCACGATTGGAATTGTCGTGACCTGTGATGGAAGCTTTGGTGAAATCGAACGGGAAAACTACATAAAGGCAGAGGAACAGACCATTAAGGAACTGAATAAGTTAAAGAAGCCGTTTGTGGTTCTGATGAACACGGTAAAACCCTATGGCGAGGAAGCAAGACAATTATCGAAGGAGCTTGCCGAGAAGTATCATGTTACGGTTGTTCCGGTGAACTGCAAGCAGCTTGGCAAGGAAGACATTCTGCAGATCTTTGAAAAGGTGCTCTGTGAATTCCCGATCAGCTCGATGGAATTTTATCTGCCTAAATGGGTGAACATGCTTCCTATGGATTATCCACTTAAGGCAGATCTGATTAATCAGATCAAGGATCTTATGGATCAGTATGAAACCATTAAGGATGCCAGGGAAAATGATGTCAATCTGGTAAGTGAATATGTCACGGCAAGCAAGATGGACGGAATCGACTTATCCAGTGGCTGTGTACGGATCTGGGTGCAGATCGGAGACAATTACTATTATCAGATGCTGAGTGAAATGGTGGATGAACCGATTCAGAATGAATATCAGCTGCTTTCTTCCCTGAAGGATATGGCAAAGATGAAGAAGGAATACCAGAAGGTCATTCATGCCATGGATGCGGTGCGGAACAACGGCTACGGCGTGGTATCTCCGGAGCGGTCGGAGATCCGCCTGGATAAGCCGGAGGTCATCCGTCATGGTAATAAGTATGGCGTCAAGATTCATGCGGAGAGCCCGAGTATTCATCTGATTAAGGCCAACATCGAGACGGAGATTTCTCCGATTGTCGGAAGCGAAAGTCAGGCCAATGATCTGATTAAATTTATTGCATCAGAGAGCGAGCAGGGAGATGGGATCTGGGAAACCAACATTTTCGGCAAGTCGGTGGAGCAGCTGGTATATGATGGGATCAACAGCAAAATTGCCATGATCGGAAATGAAAGCCAGCTAAAGCTTCAGGAAACCATGCAGAAGATTGTGAACGAATCCAACGGAGGTATGGTCTGCATTATTATTTAAAATCAATTATCTGATTATCTGAAATCAGAAGCTTACCTCTGTTCATTTTCTCATAATTTTGATATACTTAAATGGTGTAGGATTTCCTGCACCATTTATCATGATCTGGAAAGCAATCAATTGAAAAAGCAATTATGAAATGTTATTAATTGAAAAAAGAGAGGGTATGCAATGAATCAGGTATATGAAAAGGTAACAAAAATGCTATGAAAGTATTAAGGACAGGATCCCGTTTACGCCCAAGGTTGCATTGGTGCTTGGCTCCGGTCTTGGCAATTATGCAGATACGATGGAGGTAAAGGGAGAAATTGATTATAAAGAAATCAAGGGCTTTCCGGTTTCGACCGTACCAGGACATGCCGGTAAATTTATTTTCGGTTACGTGAAGGGCGTTCCTGTAGTATGTATGAAGGGACGGGTTCATTACTATGAGGGATACCCGATATCGGATGTGGTTCTGCCTACCCGTCTGATGAAGATGATGGGAGCTGAGATTCTGTTTCTTACGAACGCTTCCGGTGGAATCAACGGATCCTTCCGGGCAGGGGACTTTATGCTGATTACCGATCACATTTCCTGCTTTGCACCGAATCCGCTGATCGGACCGAATGTGGACGAGTTCGGGGTACGGTTCCCGGATATGACCAGTGTTTACGATGAGGATTTACAGGAGATTATCCGCAATAAGGCAAAGGAAAACCGGATTGATTTAAAAGAGGGTGTTTATGTCCAGCTTACCGGGCCTTCCTTTGAATCCCCGGCAGAAATCCGTATGCTGCGGACGTTTGGCGCAGATGCGGTAGGGATGAGTACGGTTGTGGAAGCCATTGTGGCAAATCACATGGGAATGAAGATCTGCGGAATTTCCTGCGTCTGCAATCCGGCAGCCGGAATGAATGAACAGCCGCTGACCCATGAGGAGGTACAGGAAGCCTCTGCCAAGGCGGCACCGCTGTTTGAACAGCTCGTTACCGAAAGTATTGCAGCATTTTAGGAAAAGGAGGAAAGGGTTATGTTTCATTTGGAGAGCATTCCCGTTACCGATCTGATTATTTCTGCCATGGAGGCAAGAAAGAAAGCCTATGCGCCGTATTCCAACTATATGGTGGGAGCGGCACTTCTTACGAATGATCTGCGGATTTATACCGGCTGTAATATTGAAAATGCCGCATTTACACCTGGAATCTGTGCGGAACGTTGCGCCATCAGTAAGGCTGTCAGTGAAGGAAGCCTGAAATTCAAGGCGATTGCCATTGCCGGAAGCCCGAAGGGAGAAACGCTTACCCAGTATTCTTATCCCTGTGGCGTCTGCAGGCAGGTGATGCGTGAATTTGTAAAGCCGAACGACTTTTTTATCATTGTGGCAAAGAGCGTGGAGGAGTATCAGGTCTTTACGTTGGAACAGCTCCTTCCGGAGAGCTTTGGAAACGAAAATTTACAGGGAATATAAGAAAAGAGGGTTGCAATGAAATTACGTTTTTACAATGCAAGAATCCTTTCCATGGAGAAAGGAATGGACATGATTAAGGGAGAGGTCTGGACAGAGGATCAGCGGATTCTATATGTCGGACCATCTGCCGCAAAGCAGGAAATCTGTCAGAAGCTGCAAAGAGAAGAGATTGAATTTAACCGTGAAATCGACTGTGACGGGGATTTATTAATGCCCGGATTTAAGAATGCCCACACGCATTCCGGCATGACGGCGCTGCGTTCCTATGCCGATGACCTGCCGTTAAATGAATGGCTCAATGAGCAGATCTTCCCGGTGGAAGCGAAGATGACGCCGGAGGATATTTATGAATTAAGCAAGCTTGCCATACTGGAATACCTGACAAGCGGTGTGACGGCGGTGTTTGATATGTATCTTACGCCGGAGAGCATTGCGAAGTCTTTTGAGGATATGGGGATGCGCTGTGTACAGGTGAGTGCGTTGAATAATTTCAGCCAGTCCTTGGAGCTGATGGAGGAAATGTATCAGAAGCTGAATCAGCCGGACAGCCTCAATTCTTATTTCCTTGGATTTCATGCGGAATATACCTGCAGCCGGGAATTGCTCGAGCAGGTAGCGGCACTTGCACAGAAATATCAGGCACCGGTCTTTACCCATCTTGCAGAAACAGAAGCGGAGGTGGAGGGCTGTAAGGAGCGTTATGGCATGACGCCGTTGGCATTCCTTGATTTCATTCATATGTTTGACTATGGCGGTGGAATTTATCATGGGGTGCATATGACCGAAGAAGATCTTCAGATTATGAAAAAGCGCGGACTTTATATTGTAACGAATCCGGCCTCCAATCTGAAGCTTGCAAGCGGCATTGCACCGATTGCAGATTATCTGAAGCTGGGAATTCCGGTTGCGATCGGAACGGATGGTCCTGCCAGCAACAACTGCCTTGATATGTTCCGGGAGATGTTTCTGGTAACCGGGCTTGCCAAGGTACGGGAAGGGGATGCCTCTGCGGTAGATGCAAAAGAAGTATTGAAGATGGCAACCGTAAACGGCGCACAGGCCATGGGGCTTAACGACTGTGATGTGTTAGCAGCTGGAAAATATGCCGATATGATCCGCATTGACTTAAAGCAGCCCAATATGCAGCCGATTCACAACATCTGCAAGAACCTCGTATACAGCGGAAGTAAAGCTAATGTGAAGATGACGATGGTAAATGGAAAGATTCTGTATGAAAACGGAGTTTTCGCAGAAGAACTGCAGGCGGATAGAATTTATCAGACATGTGAAGAAATTACACGTAAGCTTTGTGAATAACGGTCATGGATGAACTGTTACGGAATCATCACTGAATATCTTTAAATAAGCATTCGGTTGTGATATGATAGAACCGGATATGCGAAAATAATATCATATAAGAAAACGGGAGGGGTATTTCATGAAGAAAGAAACAAAAGAAGAATTCAGAAAATTAATTGAGGAACGAATCAGGAACAGGGAACGGGTTGGCTTTTTTAATTCCATTAAGACCAATATCGTATTCTTAGTTGTATTAGTAGTGATTATTACCGCGGTGATCTGCCGTATTCCTTCCATTCCGCTGGGATTTATGGTAGCTGCACTGATCGCATTTATGGTTGCCGCATACTTTGCCATTTCGATGTTTGTGAATCCGATTATCAAAATTTCAAGAAACATTGGTGCCATGGCAGATATGGACTTCCGTGATGACGGTGTCTTAGATGCCCTTGGAAAGAAGAAGGATGAAGTCGGTGTTATGGCGCGTGCCTTAATCCGTATGCGCAAGGAAATGAAGACCACGATCGAGAAGATCCGTACCGGAAGCGGTGAATTATACGATGCGGCACAGTCTATGAACAAGTCCGCCTCCCAGACCGCAGAATCCGTAGAGCAGGTCGATAAGGCGATCTCCGAAATTGCACAGGGTGCAACCTCCCAGGCTCAGGAGACACAGACCGCTACCGAGAATGTGATTCTTATGGGTAATATGATTGAAGAGACCAACAACGAGATCGAAGATCTTCGTAACAGTGCAAGAGCCATGCGTTCTGCCGGCGAGAATGCCATGAAGATTCTCGAGGAGCTGAATAAGATCAACCAGCAGACCAAGGATGCGATCTCTGTGATTTATGAACAGACCAATACGACGAATACCTCCGCCATGAAGATTAAGGAAGCAACCGATATCATTACCGATATTGCAGAAGAGACCAATCTTCTTTCCTTAAATGCTTCGATTGAGGCAGCACGTGCCGGAGAACAGGGAAGAGGCTTTGCCGTTGTGGCTTCCCAGATCCAGAAGCTCGCCGAGCAGTCCAATGAATCTGCAAGACAGATTGCCTTAATTATTGATGAATTGATTTCCGATTCGGCGAAATCCGTAGAGACTATGGAGGAAGTGAAGGAAGTCATTGGAAAGCAGGATGAATATGTTTCCAATACCGAAGCTTCCTTCCGTGATGTCAATGACGGCATTGCCAAGTCTATCGACGGAATCCGTACGATTGCAGCGAAGACCAAGGACCTGGATGGCGCAAGAGTGAAGGTTGTGGATGTTGTTCAGAATCTGACCGCGATTGCTGAAGAGAATGCGGCAAGCACCGAAGAAACCTCTGCATCCGCAGCGGAAGTAGGTAACACGATCGGAACCGTTGCACAGGAAGCAAAGCATCTGAATGTGATTGCAAATGACCTTGATGAAAATATCAAAGTCTTTATCATGGATTAGAGTAGAGAATTTATGGAGTACGTGATTTTTGCAGCAGCGCTCGGAATCATTCTGATTCTGCTTTTCTTAAAAGGTTTATACGATTACCGCATGGAACAGAAGAGGTTCCGGAAGCGTCTGCATACGGATTATGGAAAGAAGCTGGAACGGGAATACAAACCGGAATGGTTTGCGCATATTTCCCGTTATGCGCAGAAACATGCCGGGGAGTTCCCGATTGATGAAATTACCTGGTGCGATCTGAATATGGATGAGGTATTTAAGCAGATGAACTACACCTATTCTTCCGCGGGAGAGGAATATCTGTATTATCTGTTGCGCAACCCTGCAGCTTGAGGAAGAACATCTTGTTCATATGGAAGAGGTAATCCGTTATTTTGATGTGCATATGGAAGAGAGGGAAGATCTCCAGTTTATTTTTTCAAAGCTTGGCAAGATCGGCAAATTTTCTATTTATGATTATCTGGATTATCTCGATGATCTTGGAGAGCGGAATAACCGGAGACATTATCTGGCTTTGCTTCTGATGCTTGTCTCAATCGGAATTATGATCGTGAACTTTTCGGTGGGAATTCTGGCTTTGCTTGCGGTCGTGATCTATAACAATGTCACGTACTTTGCCATGAAGAAGGAAATTGAACCCTATATTACCAGCTTTGCCTATATTTTCCGGCTGCTTAATATTTATCCGGAGTTTAAAAAGCACCGGACCGACTGTTTACAAGAAGAATTTGAAGAGATGGAACTGGCGTTCCGCCAGATGGATGGATTTCAGCGGGGCTCCGGAATTGTGATGAGCGGAACGCGTGCCGGTGGAAGCGGAAGTCCGTTGGATATGTTGATGGATTTCTTACGGATGGGATTTCATATTGATCTCATTAAATTTAATCAGATGCTCGGCGAAGTGCGTAAGCATCTGGATGCGGTGGACACGCTTCTTACCCATTATGGATTTATCGAAAGCTGTATTGCGATCGGAGAGTACCGGGCTTATTTAGGCAATTTCTGTGTTCCTGCTTTTCACGAAGAAAAGGGAATCCGGATGGTGGAGGGTATCATCCACTGCTGACTGACCCGGTCAGAAACACATTTGAAACCGGAAAGGGCATGCTGATTACCGGCTCGAATGCTTCCGGTAAGTCGACCTTCTTAAAAAAACCGTTGCAATCAATGCACTTCTGGCACAGAGTATCCATACCTGTATGGCAGATGAATTTGAAACCTGCTTTTTCCGCATCTGTTCTTCCATGTCCTTAAAGGACGATGTACTGCATGGGGAAAGCTATTATATGGTGGAGATCAAGTCGATCAAACGGATTCTGGATCTCATCGCACATAAGGAATACCGGGTGCTGTGCTTCGTGGATGAAGTGCTGCGTGGAACGAATACCGTAGAACGGATTGCGGCCTCTTCCCAGATCCTGAAAAGCCTGAATTCGGAAAACAGCATGTGCTTCGTGGCTACCCATGACATTGAGCTGACGAGTCTTCTGGAAGACCGGTATGAGAATTATCATTTCATGGAAGAGGTTACGGATGGAGACGTCACTTTCAGTTATCAGCTGCTGCCCGGAAAGGCAACCACGAGAAATGCGATCCGCCTCTTATCCATCATGGGTTATCAGGAGGACATCATCCGGAAAGCCGGGCAGATGGCCTCGGAATTCGTACAAAACTCCCACTGGCGGATGCTTGACTAAGAATAGGTGAAATGATAGAATAATAGCTACAGTACTTGAAGAAAGGTCTTGGTAGGAATATGAACAATCTGATTGCATTTGTGAATGAATTTTTTTATCATATTTACTTGTGATGGTGATTATTGTCGCTCTCTGCGGGGTTGCGATCTTTATTGGAACGACCTTACGGAAACGTAAAGATAAGCAGGAAGCAGAAGCTGCGAAGGAAGCAACGGATAACGCATCATAAGCTGTTACACAGTACGAAGGGTCCGCTTACGCGGGCCTTTTTTGATTTATAGGAATGCTGCGCAATCCTACAAATCAAAACGCTCCGCGAGGATGCGGCTGATGTGCACTTAAAAGGAGTATTTGTCTATGTCTAAGGGTAGCAATCAGAAACTGAAAATGTTATATCTGCTCAAAATCCTATCAGAGAAGACGGATGAAGCCCACTGTCTTTCCGCACAGGAGCTTATTGCAGAGCTGCAGAAGTATGAGGTAAGCGCGGAGCGTAAGAGCATTTACAATGACATCGAATGTCTCACGGATTTTGGATATGACATTGTGAATAAAAAGGCGAAAACAGGAGGCGGTTATTACCTGGCGAGCCGTGAATTTGAGCTGCCGGAATTAAAAGCTCCTGGTGGATGCCGTACAGTCATCCCGCTTTATTACACAGAAGAAGTCGCGGGAGCTCATTCACTAAGATTGAGACGCTTGCCGGACCTTATGAGGCGAAGAAGCTGCAGCGTCAGGTCTTCGTGGCAAGTCGTATTAAAACGGAGAATGAAAGCATTTATTATAACGTGGATCACATTCATAATGCCATTCAGGACAATGCTCCGATTTCTTTTATTTACATGGAATGGAATGCGAAGAAGGAATTTGTTCCGAGGCATAACGGGAAGGAGTACCGGGTGAGTCCATGGGCGCTGACCTGGAAGGAAGAAAATTACTATCTTGTTGCATTTGATGATGAGGAAGAGAAGATCAAGCATTTCCGTGTTGATAAGATGAACCGGATCCGGGAGCTTGAAGGACAGGTGAGAAAGGGTTCGGAGGAATTTGAGAAGTTCGACATTGCCGAGTATACCAATCAGTCGTTCGGAATGTTTGGTGGGCAGACGCAGCGGGTTACCCTGCAGTTATCTAACGCACTGGCCGGTGTACTGTTTGACCGGTTCGGGAAGGAAATTGATGTGCGGAAAATATCCGAAGAGGAAATTTCGGCAAGAATTCCGGTCTGTGTCAGTCCGCAGTTTTTTGGCTGGCTCACAGGACTTGGAAGCCGCATCCGGATTACCGCACCAGCAGAGGTAACAAGGCAGTATCAGGAATTTTTACGTGAAATTCTCGGTCGGTATGAAATATAGCCCTTAACGGAATATGGATCTTTCTGTGAATAAAGCAAAAGAATTTCATATCCTGCATTGACAAGGAAGATGCAATTTACTATACTAGATATTGATACCGCTATTTGGAAATAATACTAGATATTGGTGAACGGGATTTGATCGATTAAGCGGCGGTTTCATGAATCTACTTGTGAATCTGGATGATTTTATTAAGAAAAATGTAACGATTGGGTTACGAAATAAATGGATGGAGGGGTTATCATGAGCAGCATGGATGCAAAGGAAGAAGTAGTAGATTATGGGGAGGAATTCAAGCCGGAACGGGATGTTAAGGTAATTAAGAAGGACGGAAGTCTCGAAAGCTTTAATGTACAGAAGGTCATTGATGCCGTAGGAAAGAGTGCGTACCGTGCACTGACCAAATTTACAGAGGATGAGAAGAAGCATATCTGTCAGTATGTCATTGACAAGGTGAATGAACTGGAGAAGGATCAGATTCCGATTCCGATTATGCATAATATTGTGGAGAGCGCTCTTGAAGATGTGAAGCCCATCGTTGCCAAGAGCTATCGTGATTACCGGAACTATAAGCAGGATTTTTGTCCGCATGATGGATGATGTGTATAAAAAGAGCCAGTCCATTATGTATGTTGGTGACAAGGAAAATGCCAATACTGACAGTGCCCTTGTTTCCACGAAGAGAAGCCTGATCTTCAATCAGTTTAACAAGGAATTATATCAGAAGTTTTTTATGACCACAGAGGAAATCCAGGCATGCAGTGACGGCTATATTTATGTGCATGATATGTCTGCACGCCGCGATACCATGAACTGCTGTCTTTTTGACGTGGCAAAATGTACTGACCGGCGGCTTTGAAATGGGAAATATCTGGTACAATGAGCCGAAGACCCTTGATGTTGCTTTTGATGTGATCGGAGATATTGTTTTAAGCGCTGCAAGTCAGCAGTACGGCGGTTTTTACTGTGCCGGAGGTAGATAAGATTTTAGAGCCCTATGCAGAGAAAAACCTATCAGAAGAGTCTGAAGAAATATCTGAATCTTGGAATTGACCAGCAGACTGCAGAGGCAGAAGCGTATGCTGATGTGAAGCGGGAATTTGAGCAGGGCTTCCAGGGATGGGAGTATAAGTTCAATACGGTGGCAAGCTCCCGTGGGGATTACCCGTTTATCACAGTTACTGCAGGAATCGGTACCGGACGTTTTGCCCGTCTTGCAACGATTTCCCTTTTAAATGTACGACGCAGGGGACAGGGTAAGAAGGACTGCAAGAAGCCGGTTCTGTTCCCGAAGATTGTCTTTTTATATGATGAAAACCTGCATGGCCCCGGCAAGGAGCTTGAGGATGTATTTGAGGCCGGAGTAAAGTGCTCCGCGAAGACCATGTATCCGGACTGGTTATCCCTTACCGGAAAGGGTTATATTGCGAGCATGTATAAAAAATATGGCAAGGTCATTTCCCCGATGGGATGCCGTGCGTTCCTTTCTCCATGGTATGAAAGAGGCGGCATGCATCCGGCCGATGATCAGGATGAGCCTGTATTTGTCGGACGTTTCAACATTGGTGCCGTATCCCTTCATTTACCGATGATTCTGGCAAAGTCCAGACAGGAAAGCAGAGACTTCTATGAAGTGCTGGATTACTACCTGAATCTGATCCGCCAGCTTCATATCCGTACCTACGCATACCTTGGAGAAATGCGTGCTTCCACCAATCCGCTTGCGTACTGCGAGGGTGGCTTCTTAGGAGGACACTTAAAGCTTACGGATAAGATCAAACCGATCTTAAAGTCTGCTACCGCAAGCTTTGGTATTACGGCATTTAATGAATTACAGGAATTATATAATGGGAAGTCCCTTGTGGAGGACGGACAGTTTGCTTTAGAGGTTTTAGAGCATATCAACCAGAAGATCAATGAGTATAAAGAAGAGGATGGCAATCTTTATGCGATTTACGGAACTCCTGCAGAGAGTCTTTGCGGCTTACAGGTAAAGCAGTTCCGTGCAAAATACGGAATTATTGAAGGGGTATCCGACAGGGAATATGTTTCCAACAGCTTCCACTGTCATGTGACCGAGGATATCACCCCGATTGAGAAGCAGGATCTGGAATATCGTTTCTGGGAGCTGAGCAATGGTGGTCAGATCCAGTATGTAAAATACCCGATTGATTATAACATCGAAGCAATCAAAACTCTGATCCGCCGTGCCATGGATATGGGATTTTATGAAGGTGTCAATCTTTCTCTGGCTTATTGTGATGACTGTGGACATCAGGAGCTGGAAATGGATGTCTGCCCGAAGTGCGGAAGCCGGAACTTAACGAAGATTGAACGTATGAACGGTTACCTGTCCTATTCCAGAGTGCATGGAGATACTCGTCTGAATGAAGCAAAAATGGCAGAAATTGCAGAAAGGAAGAGTATGTAGGGAATGAGATACCACAATATTACCAAGGATGATATGTTAAACGGTGACGGACTGCGTGTCGTTTTGTGGGTCGCAGGCTGTTCCCATTGTTGTAAGGAATGCCAGAATCCCATTACCTGGGATCCGGCAGGCGGACTGTTGTTTGATGATGCTGCCAAACAGGAAATTTTTTTAATCAGTTGGACAAGTCCTATATTTCCGGCATTACCTTTTCCGGAGGGGATCCGCTTCATGCCGCCAACCGTTTGGATGTGCGCAACCTGATGGCAGAAATCAAGGAGAAATATCCGGATAAAACGATCTGGTTATATACCGGAGACTCCTGGGAGAACATTCTTCACTATGCGATTATGCAGTATGTGGATGTTCTGGTAGACGGAGAATTCCAGGTAGATAAAAAGGATGTAAAGCTCCTGTGGAAAGGGAGCAGCAACCAGCGTGTGATTGATGTACAGAAGTCCCTGAAGCAGACGGATCCGATGATACCGGTTTTGCACTGCAGAGATTATGCATAAGTACAAAAGCTGCATTTGAAGCTAAGCAATATATGGGTATAAAGAAACTTGGCTGTAAGATGAAAAAAAGCCGTCGTATGAATGGCATAGCAAGATATACGAAAGAGAAAAGGAAATAAATCCATGGAAACAATCAAAATCAAATATTTTAATGACAAGCTGGAAAAACTCACCTATATTGATGGGAAATCGGACTGGATTGATCTTCGCGCCGCCGAGGATGTGGATCTTAAACAGGGTGAATTCAAGCTGATTCCGTTAGGAGTTGCCATGCAGCTTCCGAAAGGATATGAAGCACATATTGTTCCAAGAAGCTCAACCTTTAAGAATTTTGGAATTATCCAGACCAATCATCAGGGCGTGGTAGACTGTTCTTACTGCGGAGATAACGATCAGTGGTTTATGCCGGTCCTGGCTGTCCGGGATACGCATATTTCCTTTAACGACCGGATCTGCCAGTTCCGTATCATGGAGAACCAGCCGAAGATAGCTTTTGATGAAGTAGTATCCTTAAGCAGTACGGATCGCGGTGGCTTTGGAAGCACCGGAAAGCAGTAGACGTAAGCAGTTTCGGAAGCACCGGAAAGCAGTAGACGCAAGCAGCTTTGGAAACACGGACGGCATTCACAAGAGGCATTTTTGCATGGCTTTGAATGGTTACGCATAAAATAACTCCTTTTACCTCATAATGGTACTAAACCGGAATGAGCGTGGAAGGAGTTTTTTATGTGTGAAAAAATGAGTGCGGTTCTTTCAGAAAATATGAATTATCTGAATGATCAATTGAAAGTCAATCAGAATTTTGACGTGGTATACAGGGTAATCCGTATTGGAGGAAGAGAAGCCTGTATGTACTTTATTGATGGCTTTTGCAAGGATGAACTGATGCAGAAAAATGCTTCAGTATTTTTATGGATATGAAGGAAGAGGAGCTGCCGGAAAATGCACATGAAATGTCAAAAAAGAAGATTCCCTATGTGGAGGTGGATCTGAATTCAGAATGGAAGGAGATTATCTATTTTATTCTTTCCGGAGTATTTGCTTTATTTATTGATGGCTATGAGGAATGCCTTTTAATTGATTCCCGAAGCTATCCGGCGCGAAGTGTAACAGAACCGGAAAAGGACAAAACGCTCCGGGGCTCCAAAGACGGGTTCGTGGAAACCGTTGTTTTTAACACTGCACTGATCCGTAGAAGAATCCGGAGCACAGACCTTCGCATGGAGATTATGAAGGCCGGGAAAAGCTCGCAGACGGACATTGTTCTGTGCTATATGAACGACCGGGTGGATCATGATTTTTTAAATGATATCAAGGATAAAATCAGCCACATTCATGCGGATGCCCTGACGATGAATCAGGAAAGCCTTGCGGAATGCTTATATAAAAAGCGGTGGATCAATCCGTTCCCTAAATTCAAATTTACCGAACGGCCGGATACTGCGGCGGCGCAGATTCTGGAAGGAGATGTGGTCATACTGGTGGACAATTCACCATCAGCCATGATTACTCCAACATCCGTATTTGATGTAATAGAAGAGGCTGATGATTATTATTTCCCACCGATTACCGGAACGTATCTTCGGATTGCCAGAATGATTATTGCCATTTTGACGTATTTCTGGACACCGACCTTTTTACTGCTGATGCAGTATCCACAGTGGATTCCTCACGGATTTGAATTTATTGCAGTACAGGGAGATATTAATATTCCTCTGATCTGGCAGTTCCTGATGCTGGAGCTGGCGATTGACGGACTGCGGCTTGCAGCCGTAAATACTCCCAATATGTTAAGCACGCCCTTAAGTGTGATGGCGGCGCTTGTCCTGGGGGAGTTCTCGGTAAACAGCGGCTGGTTTAATTCCGAGGTCATGCTTTATATGGCATTTGTTGCGATTGCAAGCTATTCCCAGGCCAGCTATGAGCTTGGCTATGCAGTGAAATTTATGAGAATGATTAATCTGGTTATGACAGCTATCTTTGGTGTCTTTGGATATATCACAGCCGTAATCTTCTGTGTGGTTGTATTATTTTCCAACCAGACCATTGCAAAAAAGAGCTATATGTATCCTTTGTTTCCCTTTAACGGAAGAGCACTGTCACGTGTACTGTTCCGGCACCGGCTGCCGGGATCACGGTAAAATGCACTCAGCGAGGTTATTTCGAGCTTAGTGCGAACCGTACAGAAGAGGGCTTACAGGCAGTTTGTCTTATAACAAAGGCTGCCTGTTTTTGTCTGTAAATATTGCTTTTTACAGGAGCACAGGATAATTTTTTATGAATGGTCCTTGACATGATGTGAATGTTTTCTGTAGAATAAGAAACAGGTGTTGCAAAACAAATGTTTCTTAATAAAAAAATTTCAAAAATGGGAATGTTTCCAAACCGAAGGGGGAATGGGAGATGCCACCGAAATGTAAATTTACGAAAGAAGAAATCATACAGGCCACATTCGAAATGGTGCGGACAGAAGGGTTTTCCGAGCTTACGGCAAGAGCACTTGGGGGAAGGCTCGGTTCCTCGCCGAAACCAATTTTTCAGTATCTTTACCAGTATGGAAGAGGTGCAGGAGGAAGTGATTGGGGCAGCGAAGAGGCTGTATGCAGAATATGTGGAGAGAGGACTTAGGGAAACACCTGCATTCCGTGGCGTTGGTACACAGTATATTCTCTTTGCCATCCGAGAGCCGAAGCTGTTTCAGATTCTCTTTATGAAGGAGCAGGGGAGATTCTGGATGTCCGGCATGTACTTCCTGTGATCGATGACAATTATGAAAAAAATACTTTCTTCCCTGATGGAGGTATATCAGCTTGAGGAAGCGGTGGCAGAGAGAATTTACCGGCATTTATGGATTTATTCACATGGAATTGCCGCATTGTGTGCAACGAAGATGTGCCGGTTTACGAAAGACGAAATTGAACAGATGATGGCAGAGGTCTTTAGGGGGACTGCTCATTCAGGAATTAAAGGGGGAAAAAGCATGATTAAAGCCAGAGAAATCAATAAATTTTTATGGAAGTGGGGAAAGCAGCTTTCAGGTTTTTGAGAAAAATATCAGTCTGACGATTGAGGATGGAGATTTCGTTGTGATTCTGGGAGCATCGGGATCCGGCAAGTCCACATTACTGAATGTATTATCGGGACTCGAACGGGCAGAAAGCGGTCAGATTTTTTATGATGATACCGAAATCACAGGACTTACGGACAAGGAGCTGACGGCCTTCCGGAGAAAGAAGATCGGTTTTATTTTTCAGCAGTATTATCTCCTGCAGAACATGAATGTAGGCAAAAAAATGTGAAGATGGGAGCAGATCTTGCCGTAAACAGCGATTATAAAGCCATTCTTAAAGAAGTTGGACTGGAAAACAAGCTTTACAAATTCCCCAGCGAATTGTCGGGTGGGGAACAGCAGCGTGTATCGGTTGCCAGAGCACTTGCCAAAAGACCGGAGGTTTTATTTTTGGACGAACCTACGGGTGCCCTGGATGAAGATACCGGACGGCAGGTTCTGCAGTATATCAGTGAATTGCAGAAGGAATACGGATTCACGATTATCATGGTAACGCATAATCTGAATATTGCGGAAATGGCGAAAACTGTGATCCGGATGAACAATGGGAAGGTGTCGGAGGTCTATACGACGCAGACACAGAAAACCGCATATGAGATAGGATGGTGAGTCTGGATGATTGGAATGAAAGATCTGGGTAAGCTGGCTGCAATCACGGTGGTAACTCTTTGTGCTGCGTTTGTATGCACTATCTTTTTTTAAACTACAAAAATGGATCTGCCGGCAATCAGGGAAATAATCACCGCATATCAGGAAATTGTGTTTTATGAGGCACAGATGGGAACCGCTAAGGTTGTTGTTGGGGTGAGCGGCGGTTGTCTGATCATTACCACAGTAATTCTGCTGGTCTTTTTATATTAAGAATTATATTGATACACATGGAAAAAGAGCTTGGAATTCTGAAGGCGCTTGGCTATTCCCGGTTACATATTGCAAAAAGCTTCTGGGTGTTTGGCTTCAGTGTGCTTGCAGGAGCAGGGATCGGATTTGGGGCTGCATGGCTTTACCTGCCAACCTTTTACCGGGGTATGAATAAGGAGAAGATTCTTCCGGATCTGGAGCCGCAGTTTCATGGAAACCTGGTTCTTTTCCTTGTGGTTTTGCCGACATTGTTCTTTATGCTTCTTGCGGTATTCTATGCGTACCTTGATCTGAACTGCCCGGTGCTTGATCTGCTTAAGGAAAGGAAGCATAGCAAAGGGAAGCACTTTACCAGGGATAAGGAGGAGAATTCTTTCCTTTCAGGCTTAAGGAAAAGTACGCTGCACAGCCGGAAAAATACTGGTATTTTTTTGTTGGCTTTTTCTGCTTTTTGCTTTTTCTGCCATGACACAGATGTCTATGGCGATGGACGATTTGGCCAGTGAACAGATGGCGTGGATTATGCTTTCCATTGGGTTGATACTTGCCTTTATGACGCTTCTGATGTCTTTAACCAGTGTTTTAAATGCCAATACCCAAACGATTGCAATGATGAAGGTATTCGGCTATTCGAAAACTGAGTGCAGCCGGTCTGTTTTCGGCGGTTACCGTCCGGTTTCCTATGTCGGCTTTCTGATCGGGACGCTGTATCAGTACGTGCTGCTGCGGATCATGGTAGATGTGATATTTGCAGACTGGGAGACAATGCCGGAATTCCATTTTGACTGGAAGGCCATGCTGGTTTCCCTTGTGACTTTTCTCCTTACTTACGAACTGATTCTGTATGTTTATTCCCGGAAGATCGAACAGCAGTCCGTAAAAAGCATCATGCTGGAATAAGTTGCCGGAAAGCACGTATATTTGTTAGCCAATCTGTACAATCCGGCAGCTTATGAATGGGCAGGGCTGAACTGTAACATGAACTTAATATGAAATACAAGACCAGCTTGATCTCCCGGCACTTGTTTGATACAATGAATCTTACAGGTGCCGGGAGTTTTTGGGTAAGCACAGATTTTGTATGCGGATCTGGATCTGGAAGAAGCAGGACGGATACGAAACAGCAGGCCATTTACTAATTTACGGCGGACGGAATGGTATTGGTAGACGGAATCCCTGGATAAAAAGTGAAAAAGGACAATAGAAAGAGGCAGGAGCATGAATCTGATTAATATAGAGAATGTGACGAAATCCTATACGGAAAGAAAGCTGTTTGAGGATGCTTCCTTTTCCCTGCAGGAGGGAGAAAAGGTTGGCGTCATCGGCATTAACGGGACGGGAAAGACAACGCTATTGAACATGATTATGGGAACAGAGGAGCCGGAAGAAGGTAACATTACGATTGCAAATCATGTGGTAATGCGTTACCTTCCGCAGCATCCGGAATTTGCAGCGGACAAAAGCAGCCTGGAATGTGTATTGCAGGGAAATGTCACAGAAGAAAACCGCTGGTCCATAGAGAGCGAAGCCAAAACGATGATGATCCGGCTTGGAATTCAGGATTTTACGCAGCCGGCAGGCCAGTTATCCGGAGGACAAAGAAAGCGGCTTGCGCTGATTTCGGCGCTTCTTTCGCCGGCCGATATTCTGCTTTTGGATGAGCCGACCAACCATCTGGATAATGACATGGCTGACTGGCTGGAGGATTATCTGAAAAAATGGAAAGGGGCGTTCCTCATGGTCACCCATGACCGGTATTTTCTGGACAGCGTGTGCAACCGGATCATCGAGATTGATAAAGGGAAAATTTACAGCTATCAGACCAATTATTCGGGCTTCCTGGAATTGAAAACGGAGCGGCAGGATATGGAAGCAGCCAGTGAACGGAAGCGTCAATCAATTCTGCGCGTAGAACTTCAATGGATACGCAGGGGAGCCAGGGCACGTTCTACCAAGCAGAAAGCGCATATCCAGCGTTACGAAGAACTGCGGGACCGGCAGGCACCGACACAGGACTCCCAGGTAGAATTAAGTTCCATTTCCACAAGAATGGGGAAAACGACCGTGGAGCTTCAGCATATCTGCAAGTCCTATGGAGAAAGAACACTGATTGATGATTTTTTTCCTATATCTTTTTGAAGGGAGACCGGGTTGGATTTATCGGACCTAACGGCTGCGGAAAATCGACATTGATGAAAATGATTGCAGGGCTTATCCCTCCCGATTCCGGAACCATTACGATCGGTCAGACCGTGAAAATGGGGTATTATGCACAGGAGATTGCTTCGGAAAAATCAGCAGATGAGAAGGAAATTGACCTGCCCTACATGGATCCTAACCAGAGAGTGATTGATTATGTGAAAGAGCGGGCAGAATATATCCAGACGGTGGATGGCCCCGTGTCAGCCTCCGTTATGCTGGACCGGTTTTTATTTCCTCCGGAGAAGCAGTACAGCCTCATCGGGAAATTGTCCGGAGGGGAAAAGAAACGGTTGAATCTGCTTCGGGTACTGGCAACGTCCCCGAACTTCATTTTGCTGGATGAGCCGACCAACAATCTTGATATTGCCACGCTGACGATCCTGGAGGACTATCTGGACCGGTATGAGGGCATTGTTGTTACCGTATCGCATGACCGGTATTTTCTTGACCGGACGATGAAGCGGATTTTTTCCTTTGAAGAGGATGGAAAACTCAGACAGTACGAAGGCGGCTATACCGATTATTCCCTGAAAAAACTTGCAGAGGAAGAAGAAAAGGCGGCAGAGGAAGCGGCACAGACCAGAAAAACAGGAAATGGAAACGGAGCAAAACCGGATACCCAGACCGGGCAGAAGGGACAGCGTACCCGTGGACCGCAGAAGTTAAAATTTACCTATCAGGAGCAGAAAGATTATGAAACCATAGAGGCGGATATAGAAGCACTGGAGGAAAAAGATCGAGAAGCTCGATGAGGAAATGGCCGCCGTATCCACAGACTTCGTAAAACTGAATCAACTGACAGCCGAAAAAGAAGAAACAGAAAAGCTGCTGGAAGAAAAGATGGATCGGTGGATGTACCTGGAAGAACTGGCTGCGAGGATTGCGGAACAATAGAAAGTAGAGAAAGTAACCAACGAAAAATTGAAAAACAGGAGATTGCCGGCGGTGTTGCGTAACTGGGGAGCAACCTATACAATAAAGGCGATGTAGAAGAATTTTTATAATCATAATTAGGGGAGAAGTCATAAATGCACTTTGTAGAAGCGAAGGGAATACTTTCTGCCGGTAATGGAATGAATATTTACAGGGGATGTTCTCATGGCTGCATTTACTGTGACAGCCGGAGTAAATGTTATGGATTTACACATGAATTTGAAGATATTGAGATTAAAAAGAATGCACCGGAGCTTTTGGAAAGGGCATTAAGATCCAAGCGTAAAAAATGTATGATAGGCACGGGAGCTATGTGTGATCCATATCTGCATCTGGAAACGGAATTGCAGCTTACACGCAAGTGTCTTGAATTAATTGATCAATATGAGTATGGAGTGGCAATCCAGACGAAATCGACAAGGGATTCTGAGAGATATGGATTTATTGCAATCCATCAACCATAAGTCTAAGGCTGTTGTCCAAATGACAATGACCACTTATGATGAAGCATTATGTAAAAGGATAGAGCCAAATGTCGCAACGACAAGAGAACGGTTTGAAGCACTTATGCAGTTTAAGAAAGCAGGAATCCCGACTGTTGTGTGGCTATCTCCGATTCTGCCTTTCATTAATGATACGGAAGAAAATATAAACGGAATTCTTAATTACTGTGTCAGAGCCGGTGTGAAAGGGATTATCTGTTTTGGCATGGGAGTTACAATGCGGGATGGTGACCGGGAATATTTTTACAAGGCTTTGGATGAACATTTTCCGGGATTGAAGCAGCGGTATATCAGAACTTATGGCAATGCGTATGAACTTCCGAGTCCACATAATGACCGGCTTATGGAAATTTTTTTACAGATGTCTGTCGGGGAAAAATGGGATCATGTATAAAGTGGAGGACTGCTTTTCCTATTTGCATGAGTATCCGGATAAATATGAACAGATGACGTTTTTGAATTTGATTTAGGTGCGAAAATGAAGATCAGCTACAAACGACTTACAGAAAATGAATTAGATTGTTTTATTATGATGAGAATTAACCAACTCCGGGAAGAGGGTGCCAGGGAAAATATTGATTTGGCACCGGAACTAAAGGATTACTATATACGGCACATGGCAGATGGAACTTTTGTGTCATGGCTGGCCTTGGATGCAAATAAGATAATAGCAACGAGCGGAATGTCATTCGTGGAAAAGCCTCCTTATTTTGGATGCCCCAGCGGGAGAATTGGATTATTGTCCAGTATGTATACAGATCCTGATTATAGAAGAAAAGGAATTGCAAGGGAGCTGCTGGCCCGTGTGATAAAAGATGCCCAGGAATATGGATGTGGAACAGTGCAGATTACCGCATCGGATATGGGAGTTAAACTGTATTCCGATTTTGGATTTGAGCATAATGAAAACTTTATGCAGTATAAGCTTTAAGTTAAGGCGAGGATATTGCACCCCGCCTTTTGTGTTTTTTTACACTTATAGGATTAAGAATTCTTATGATTTGCACTTGTCAAATTCAGGATTGAACTGATAGAAATTCTGTGAATCCAGTTTATCCTGAACGATCCGGAGAGCTTCTCCAAAGCGCTGGAAGTGGACAACCTCTCTGGCACGCAGGAATTTAATCGGTTCGCATACATCCGGGTCATCACGGACGAGACGCAGAATATTATCATACGTGGAGCGGGCTTTCTGCTCCGCAGCCATATTCTCGAAGAGGTCGGTAATCGCATCCCCTTTTGACTGGAACTCACAACTGTTAAAAGGGATACCTCCGGCTGCCATCGGCCATACACCAACCGTATGATCCACATAATAATTTGCAAACCCGGACTCTTCAATTTCCTCCATGGAAAGGTTTCTGGTAAGCTGATGAACAATAGTGGAAACCATCTCGAGATGGGCCAGCTCCTCTGTGCCGATATCCGTCAGAATGGCGGCAACCTCACGATAAGGCATGGAATAGCGCTGGGACAGATAGCGCATGGACGCGCCGAGCTCTCCGTCAGGACCTCCGTACTGGCTCATGATGGCCTGTGCAAGTGTTGCATTTGGATTTTTGATATTAACAGGGAATTGTAACCGTTTTTCATATTTCCACATAGCTTAACATTCTCCTTCCCATGGCCATGGCTGTAAAGCCCATTTCCATTCATCGTGTTTACTTGCATCAATATCCTGAATGCTCAAAGGACCATACTTTGCAGCATATTCCTTCATAGCCTGATTTTTCATCCTCACATAATGCCTGGTATATTCGATCGCATCGCGGTCAGTCGGATGTGTGTCCAGATATTCATTCATTCCGACAATCACGAAATCCATGATATCAATGTTGTGAAGGAGACGGCTCTGTTCAGAATTAAAATTGGTCATTTCACGCATCTCCTTCCCTTGAAAGGTTTTTTTCAAGCTCAGGGAAAATCGTTCCTGCTTTTAAATGCTTCCTCGAGGTTTTTCACAAAAACGTTAGTCAGATGCTGCCAGGGAACGTATGCCATCGCAACCGGAAATTTATCAATATATTCACTTTTTAAAACGATCCTGCATAATACTCCTTGTATGCTGTTTTTTTATTACTATATTCTATGAATTTATGCAGGATTGGTGTTGGAAGTTTGTAGATTTATGGAAAGGATGGAAATAAGTAGTAATTGCAATTGAGAAGATGAATGAAATATAATATAATTTAATTATAAAATGTTTGAAGTTATGGAGGTAACTTATGGAGAAATTAACAAAAGAAGCTGAAGAAATATTAATTGAGCGATTTGGAAAAAGACAGTATTATTGCGTTGGCAACAACTATAGATGAAATTCCTTATGTTCGTAATGTAAATGCTTTTTATGCTGATGATGCATTTTATGTGCTTACATATGGAGTAACAAACAAAATGAAGCAGATCGAAGCTAATCCTATTGTAGCACTTGCTGGTGACTGGTTTACCGCACATGGAAAAAGGAATTAACTTAGGGTATTTCGGGAAAGAAGAAAATAAAGATATTGCAAATAAGATGCGAGTGGCATTTTCTGAGTGGATTGATAATGGACATAATAATTTTAATGATGTTAATACATGTATTTTTGCGTATTGACTTAATAGATGGATTATTGCTTTCACATGGAACACGATATGAAATTGATTTTTCTAAGTAATCATAAAATTCAATTGTGCAAACAATTTAAGGGTTCCATTATCTGTTATAATTTATTATTAAATTTTTGGAAAACCATTATAAAAAAACTACCTTTTTCTGTATGCGTGTTTTTCCCTTATGTGTTCCTTTGGGGTATATCATTGCACAGAAATTTACGAACCCTCATAAGGGTAAAAAAATATAGGAAGCAAAAATTGGAGCGTATTTGATATTACAAACTATGGAATGAAAAAAATTTAATAAAATAAAAAAATGAAGGAGATGTGAAAAAAATGAGCTTATATATTGAACCTTTTACGTTTAATGATTCTGACATTGAAGGATTAAAAAAATAATCAGTGCAAAAGATGTCAACTGATGATCGTGGAACTGTTCGTGAATTGTTTCGTGGCAGCATATATTGTGAAGTTCTTCCAGAGACAGTGACCGGATGGAAACAGATTAATTTAACCAGAACGAAGAAGGGGGCTGTTCGTGGGCTTCATGGAGAGGCAATGTCTAAGCTGGTTACTGTGGCTTATGGTTCTGTTTTAGGTGCATATGTTGATACAAGACCGGAAAGTAAAACTTTCGGAGCCGTTCAGACTGTACATATAACACCGGGGGTTCAGGTATTTGTCCCTCAGGGAGTATGTAACGGTTTTCAGGCACTGGAAGATACCGAATATCTATATTTCTTTGATAATGAATGGACTCCGGGAATGCCTGGTACAGCACTTTGTCCGTTGGATCCAGAACTTGGTATCGAGTGGCCGATCACTATCGATATTAGTAATCTTAATCAGATTTCTGAGAAGGATTCTAAAGCTCCAACACTTAAGGAACTTTGTAATATTTTTGGGTATGAATTAAACAAGCAATACTCAGCGTACAATCGGAAATTTGTGCGAAGGGTGTATTTCACTCTGCAAGGCACAAATGAGATATTAGCCGAAAGGAAGGATATGATAAAAAATATTTATAAAAAAAATAGTGGCAAATTGATACTTAGTTTGATTCCAGTGGTAATTGTAGGTATTATGGCACCCTTACGTTCCTATATAATGCAACTTTTGATTGATTCAGCAAATTATAGAGAGTTATTACAAATGTGCCTTCTTTCAGTTGTTTTTAGTATTGGGGTATTTATTTTTGAGTGGATAAGTAAGAAGAGTCAAGCCGTCGTTGTGCGAGATATCGAAAAAGATTTGCGAAATCAAGTAATGAATAAACTGTTTTATATTTCTGCAAATCAATTTGAAGAAAAGGGATTGGCATACTATCTTTCTAAATTTACTACAGACATAAAGATTATATTAGATGATGGCATTAATAATATATATGGCATGATTATGCAGGTTGTTTTTTTGTAGTTGTAGCTGTTATTTACCTAATCTATGTAGAACCATTTATTCTGTTAATTGTAGCGATAGTTAGTATTGTACAATTTGTGGTGCCGAATATATTAAAAAAGAAAATCAGCTCTGCAAGAAAAGAGCATACAGAAGCATTAGAGGTTTATCTGGATGGAGTAAAAAAACGATTTGGGTGGTCATAAAGTTATAAGAAACTATAATGCGGTGAAACAGATTTTTATGGAAACAGGAAAAGTTGAGTGACTATGTATGCAGAAAAAAATGAACATTCTGCTAAAACATTATATTGGGCACAAGCGTTAGCCTCTTTTGTAAACAATGGGGCTTTCCTAATTGTTGTGGGGAGTTGCATGTTCTTTGTTGCTGCGGGCAGAATTACGGTTGGTGAAGTAGTGGCAATTACAAATATGATGAATTTTGTTTTGACTCCATGTAAAGCCATTGCCAATGGAATGATTCAGTTAAAAAGCAATGTCGAAGGTTAAAGCTGAATTGGGAGCATTGATGGACCAGGGACGTGAAAACGATAATAAGGAGAGTATAGAAGAAAATATACAAGAAATATGTTTGGACAATGTTGTTCAAAAAGTTAGCGAAAGTTTTTTGTTGGATAAACTGACAATAACATTTGAGAAAGGAAAGAAATATGCAATTGTTGGTAAAAGTGGAAGTGGAAAATCAAGCATCATAAGATTACTTACCGAATATGGAGAGAATTATACAGGGCATGTCCTGGTTAATGGGAAAGAACTGTCAAAAGTTAACAAGGAAAGTATCATGCATGTAAGTCCGGTTCGTTACCAACAGACTTATATATTTCATGATACAATTTTTTTAATAATGTAGCCTTATATCAGGATTATTGCAAAGACGAAGTTATAGTTGCATTACAAAAGGCAGGCATTTATGATACAATTAAGCTGCTTCCTAATGATGTAGATGAAATAATACAAGAAAAACGGAAAAAAATTTCTCGGGTGGTGAATTACAAAGAATTGCATTGGCGAGGTTGTTTTTAAGAGATAAGAGGATGACTTTTCTTGATGAAATAACATCTGGACTAGACAATGCAACAGCTTATGAAATTGAAAAAGCGACTACTTAATGAAGATATGACTATTATAAATATAACACATCGATATAATAAAGAACTTATGCAAAAAAATATAACGAGATTATTGTTATGGATGCTGGTAGAATTGTGGAAAGAGGGTCGTTTGATGAACTGATAAAGAGAAAAGGAGAGTTTTTTTCCATCTATACAAAATCTTAAATGAAGGAAAGTAGACAGCCTTTGGCAATTGTAGAGAATAAATGTAATATATAAAGCGTCAAACCATACGCTAGGCGCTAAAATAAACGCCGCTGGTTTTATGAGCGGCGTGGTTTTCTGCATTCAGCCGGTAGACTTTCTGACCATGGCATTAAGTAATCCAACTTTGCAGGATCTATATTTCCTTTTTCATCACAGTGCTTTGGCAACTCTGTGAGTATATATCTGAAGTAATAATACGGGCGAAGTGAGTATTCCGGCTCCTAAGGAAACCACCATTCCGGTGGTGGAAACCTTTATCATAAATCCTTTAGAATGTAATCATTCACCGATAGGTGTAAATACATTCAAAGGAGGTCATGACTATGACCAAGTATCGAGAGATTCTCAGACTTAGTAGTCTGGGACTCAGTCAGCAGAGCATTGCCGACAGCTGCAATGTCTCCAAGAAGACGGTCAATCGCGTTTTAAGGCGTGCTAAGGAATTAGATATTTCCTGGCCACTTGATGAAAGCGATACCGATGCTGTACTTGCAGAAAAGTTTTTCCCTTCTGCAAATCAAGTCACATCCAATAAAAGGATGCCTGACTACGCTTACATCCACAAGAAACTGCTCCGCAACGGAGTCAGCAAAAAGCTTCTGTGGACAGAATACATGGAGGACTGCCGTGCTAACGGCGACGAGCCGCTCATGTATTCCCAATTCTGCTATCACATCCAGCAGGATGAGCAGAAACGACGTGCTACTATGCATATCAATCGCAAACCCGGCGAACAGGTTGAAGTAGACTGGGCAGGGGATCCTGCAACAATCATTGACCTAGATACCGGAGAAATCATCAAAGCCTATATATTTGTCGGCGTGATGACCTATAGCCAGTATGCATATGTGGAAGCATGTTTGGATATGAAGCAGAAATCATGGATTAATGCTCATGTTCATATGTACGAATATTTTGGCGGTGTTGCCAGAATCCTCGTACCTGATAACTGCTAATGTAAAGCTTCACATTAGCAGTTATCGCATACAACCAGTGCCGGTACACCTCCAAAGTAATCAAGAGCATGATTATTGACTTCGATCAACTGCGGTTCTTTTGTTGAAAGCATTCCTTCTGCATAGATGTATTGTGAGTATGGAAGGATAGCCACAAATACAACAATCGTCATGAACTCGCCGGTAAGCGGTTCAGTCATGGTAAATGTCTAGCCGGCAAAATCGACCTCCATCTTTTGAGCAATAACAGCATCGAAGTGTGCGGTTTCATAGTTCTCTTCGCACCACCTGTTGTAAAGCTCACAGTATTGGCTGTACTGGTAGAAGCGAGAGCCTTTTTTTCTTCACACTTTTTCTTATAACGATTCCATAAGAACATAAGCGTCATGTTCTTTCTTGTCGCCATAAGTTTTGCAGCTTCCTCATAATCGGGCAGTTCGATGTTTTCATTTCGACCACCTGATTCCGGCACAGAACCATACACTTTCATGGCTATGCCATAGTTTGTGATTCCTGTAGGAAGTGGGTACTGTAAATCCTCACATTTCTTGAAGGCTCGTAGGAAGTCATTACCCCCGGATTTGCTGAATCCTGCCTGACGGGCTATTTCGCTTCCTGACATTGACATTGCGTAATGTTTGATAATGATGTCCTTGTAATCTAGCTGCATACATTATCCTTAAAATGATGTATTTACCATCGCTCTGATGGCTACCATCATTATAAGGGAAGGAATCATTCAAACATGGCATTAACCGACCATTTAGAAACGGAATGCGACCGTTTTGCTCCGCAAACCCGGCCGTTTAGCTTCGCAATATGCATCGTTCGCAATTACCTATTCTATTATGATTTAACGACATATTTTTATCCTTATCTTTTTGTAGTGAAAGGTCGATTTGACAGACTACCTAGCAAAAGCTGAGGATAAAAATATCGTGAGGATAAATCCACAGTCAATGTAGATATTCTCTGCAACCGTGATATCGCCTAGCACTGACTGTATGGTCTGCTGGCTGGAACCTTCACTGATTTCAACAGTAGTACTATTTAAGCGGATAATGACAGCCGCCAGTATGCCGGCGACAGGCGGTTGTACTTCAATCTTTTGAAAGCAACCGGCTTTACGCCCGATACTGGAACAGAAAATGATTCAATTTAGGTTTCGGTAATAAGTCTGCTCACAGATGTCATTTCGACTACTGATCAGACATACTGGATATATAAAAGAAAAGCATGAAGAAATACCCAAACAAAGAGGGAGCATTGGGCATATAAGCGGAAAATGATGAAGCGTACCCTGTCACAGGAAAAACATTGGGTATGCCAGAGAAAAACCACGATGCGTACCCAGTCACAGAGAAATCATTGGGTGTGCAGGGCATAATTTCCTTTAATATACCCAGTCAGTCCTGAAGCTGTGGGTACAGGGATTTAATTATTAAGAAAATACCCGGTGAAGCAAAATCAAGGAATCAGG
The DNA here is from genome assembly GCA_021628825.1 of Lachnospiraceae bacterium. Lineage (GTDB taxonomy): Bacteria > Bacillota > Clostridia > Lachnospirales > Lachnospiraceae > Suilimivivens. The sequence continues at coordinate 478,763 of JAJXRY010000001.1, forward strand.
AATGCAGCAAGAAAATCAGATTTATACCTTGATTTCCGACCGTGTTTGTGTAAGAATATACAAATGGAAAGTATGCAATACTGGTAATGCAGGAAGCGATCCATATTAGAAATGATTTATAATTTTTTTATAATTTATAGAATACAAGAGAACAAGAAGTAACCTATAGAATCAGAGTAATCGTAATATATTAATAAATTTATAGACTTAAAAAGAAAATAAGAGGTTTGAGTATGAGAGGAATCGATACCCAGGTACGCAAAAACCGCAGACGTATTTTTAAAGAAGTAGCGTCTCTTGCGTATCATTCAGAGAATCTGAAGGATGACATTGAGGCACTGCCTTATAAAATTGTAGATTATGATGAATCCGAGTATCAGAGCATTTACAGGGAGCGGGCAATTGTCCGTGAGAGTATCCGTCTTGCAATGGGATTATCCTTGAGACCGGAGAACGCTCCGGTTCATCTGACACAGGGGTTGGAAGAAAGTAATATTGATGAAAAGTATTATGAGCCGCCTCTCATGCAGGTCATTCCATCTGCATGTAATGCCTGCCCGGTTAATTGTTATATGGTTACGGACAAGTGTATGGGCTGTGTGGCACATCCTTGTCGTGAGGTGTGTCCAAGAGGTGCCATTTCCATGAAGAATGGCAAATCTGTTATTGATCAGGAGAAGTGCATTAAGTGTGGTAAATGTAAGGCAATCTGTCCTTACGATGCAATTTCCCATCAGGTAAGACCCTGCCTTGACCACTGTGGCGTGAATGCAATTAAGAGTGATGATAAGGGACGGGCTGTGATTGACCCGGATCTGTGTGTATCCTGCGGTCAGTGTATGGTAAGCTGTCCGTTTGGCGCGATCGCAGATAAATCCCAGATCTTCCAGCTGATCCGTGCAATGCAGTCCGGCCGGAAGATTATTGCACAGGTGGCCCCTGCTTTTGTTGGTCAGTTTGGACCGAAGGTAACACCGGATATGATTAAAACAGCACTGAAGGAGCTGGGCTTTTTATGATGTATATGAAACCGCTATCGGTGCGGATATGGGCGCGATGGCAGAAGCAGAGAACTATGTGAAGGAGGTTGCAACAGGAGAGCTTCCGTTCCTTCTGACTTCCTGTTGCCCTTCCTGGTCCATGCTTGCGAAGAAGTTCTTCCCGGAAACGATTGATAAGATTTCGAATGAGCTGACGCCCATGGTAGCAACCGCACGGAAGATCAAGGAAGATCATCCGGATGCCAGCGTGGTATTTATCGGACCCTGTGCATCCAAGAAGCTTGAGGCGTCCAGAAGAACCGTGCGTTCTGATGTGGATTTTGTAATTACCTTTGAAGAATTATCCGGAATGTTTGAAGCAAAAGGACTGCTTCCGGAAGCGGTAGAAGCACATGACCATATGAACGATGCAACCTCAGCGGGACGTGGTTATGGTGTTGCCGGTGGTGTTGCAAGTGCAATTGAAAGCTGTATTCGTGAGTACTATCCGGATGTGGAAGTGCACATTGAACATGCAGAAAGCCTTACCGAATGTAAGAAGATGCTGATGCTTGCCAAGGCAGGAAAGAAGAACGGATGCCTGATTGAGGGTATGGCATGTCCCGGAGGCTGTGTTGCCGGTGCAGGAACCAATATTCCGATTCCACAGGCAGTTAAGGAAGTGACCTCCTTCAAGAATGCGGCCGAGGAGAAGCTGCCCTCCAGGGAAGATTAAGAAAGTCATTGACATCCATATACTGCATTGTGAAAAGGCATTTACTCATAGAAAGTAATTTTGTATAGTTTTGAGCAGTAAAAATAAATGCAGCAGTCTCATACAATCAGGAAGAGCCGGTTGCTCAAACTATGAAAATGATCAAAAAAATAGTTAAAAATAATATAAAATGATACAACAGATTAGATGGCGTGAAATATTCAGGATTTGAAGTGTTTGAAGTTATGCATCACGCTGGAAAGAAGAGGAAACAGGGAAATGACGAAAATCAGAACAAGATTTGCACCCAGTCCGACAGGGAGAATGCATGTCGGAAATTTACGTTCTGCATTGTATGAGTTTTTGATTGCAAAGCATGACGGTGGAGATTTTATGCTCCGTATCGAGGATACCGACCAGGAGCGTTTTGTAGAGGGTGCAGTCGACATCATTTATGATACGCTTGCAAAGGCAGGACTCAGTCATGATGAAGGTCCGGACAAGGATGGAGGCTATGGCCCTTATGTACAGAGTGAGCGTATGAAGACCGGCATTTATATGAAGTATGCCAAAGAGCTCATCGATAAGGGAGAAGCGTATTACTGTTTCTGTGATAAGGAACGTCTTTCTACCTTAAAGACCGAGGTCGTAGAGGGCAAGGAAATCATGATTTATGATAAACACTGTCTGCATTTGAGTAAGGAAGAGATCGAGAAGAATCTGGCAGAGGGAAAGCCGTTTGTCATCCGTCAGAACATTCCCACCGAAGGAACGACCACATTCCATGATGAACTGTATGGAGATATTACCGTAGAGAATGCGGAACTTGATGACATGATTCTGATTAAGTCTGACGGTTATCCAACCTATAACTTTGCAAACGTAGTAGATGACCATACCATGAACATTACCCATGTGGTACGTGGTAACGAATACCTGTCTTCCTCACCGAAGTATCAGCGTCTGTATGATGCGTTTGGCTGGGAGTCACCGGTATACATTCATCTGCCACTAATTACCGATGAAAATCATAAGAAGCTTTCCAAGAGAAGCGGACATTCTTCTTTTGAGGATCTGTTGGAGCAGGGATTCCTTCCGGAGGCTGTTGTAAATTATATCGCATTACTTGGCTGGAGTCCGGAAGACAATCGCGAGATCTTTTCACTGGATGAGCTGATTAAGGAATTTGACTATCACAGAATTAATAAATCTCCTTCCGTTTTTGACTATATGAAGCTGAAATGGATGAATGGAGAATACATTAAGGCCATGGACGATGATAAGTTCTTTGAAATGGCAGAGCCGTATTTAAAGAGCACCATTACGAAGAACATGGATCTTCACAAAATCGCAGACATGGTAAAAACGAGAATTGAAGTATTCCCGGATATTCCGGATCTCATTGATTTCTTTGAAACGCTGCCGGAATATGATCCGTCCATGTATGAGCATAAGAAGATGAAGACCAACAGAGAAACTTCTCTTGATGTGCTTCGCAAATTACTTCCTGTTTTTTTGAACAGCAGGAGGATTACAGCAACGATGCGCTTTATCAGCTTCTGACCGGCTTTGCGGCTGAGAATGAATACAAGAACGGCTATGTACTCTGGCCGGTTCGTACCGCAGTATCCGGCAAGCAGATGACTCCGGCAGGCGCAACAGAAATAATGGAGCTTCTTGGTAAAGAAGAGTCCCTTGCACGTATCAGGAAGGGAATTGAGCTTCTTGAGAACTCCTGATGAAAAGCAGTTAAAGGCAATCACTCACGATTCCGGACCGGCACTTGTACTGGCTGGTCCGGGAAGTGGTAAGACCTTTACGATTGTCAGTCATATTCAATATCTGATTCGCAATAAGAAGATTCCACCGGAAGAAATTCTTGTTGTGACCTTTTCCAAAGCGGCTGCCATAGAGATGCAGACGCGGTATCTGGAATCTGCGGATTCCAATCCTTCCACAAATCCTGTCCGGTTTGGAACATTTCACAGTCTTGGTTATCAGATTTTAAGATCCACAGGTCAATTCCGAAATTTTTCATTGATTACAGATAAGCAGAAGTATCATTTCCTGGAGGTAATTCTGAAAAACGAAGGGCTTTCCTCTTTATGTACCCATGATCAGGAAGCAATTCTTTTTAAATGCCCTTGCAGCAAGAAAAAGCAGGAGGTATAGAGAAGACATCATTGGAATTACTGGATGTGGAGACACCGGAATTTGACGCAGAAAAGCTGTTTGCCCTGTATCAGAGTGATCTGGAAGAACGGAGACTGTTGGATTATGATGATCTGATTCTGAAATGTATTGAAATGCTAAAAAAATCACCGGCGGTTTTTGGAACGGTATCAGCAGCTTTTTTTACCCATATTCTGGTAGATGAATTTCAGGACATCAATGCTTCCCAGTATGAATTGATTACGATGCTGGCGCTTCCACAGAGGGAGCTGTTCGTGGTCGTGGATGATGACCAGTCCATCTATGGATTCCGTGGGTCGAGACCGGAATTTATGAGGGGATTTCTTCAGCAGTACACAGATGTGAAGCGTTATGAACTTATCGCGAACTACCGCAGTGGGGAACGGATTGTTGCACTTGGCCGGAAAATTATCGAACAGAATAAAGAACGTTTCCCAAAAAGAATTTCTCCCAAAGAAAAAAAGGCGGTGAAGTCTCTTTTTCAGCATCTGAATACCAGGCGGGAAGAGGAAGAGCTTCTGGTTCAGGATATCCGGAGAAATTCGATGGAATGTCTGGATCAGACGGCGATTATTGTAAGAACAAATCTGGAGGCCAGACAGTATGAGGCGCTTTTGAAAGGAAAACAATATCCGGTTGCCGGAAGTATAAAGAAGGAACAGGGAGTCTTTCAATCGGAAATAGCAGAGGATCTGTATGCATTCTTAAGATTTCTGTATGAGGGAGGACACCGGAAGGATTTCATGCGCATTATGGATAAGCTGGAACCGGATCTTACGAGAAAGGCGCTTGTCTCAGAAATTGTAAGTGAAGAGGAGCTTATGCGTTATTACAGGAATAACGTTGAGATGCGGGGACAGATCCGGAAGCTGTTTTCAAAGCTTGCACTTGCCGGACGGCTGCAGACGCATCTGGCTATCCGGTTGTTTCTAAATGAGATCGGATATGATTCTTATCTGAAGAAGAAAAGCAGAAGCTATGTGGAATACGAAGATAAGAAGAAAATGGCACAGACCATTCAGGAAGTGTTTGCGTCCTACCAAAGGACGAAACCGTTAGATGAATTTATCCTGCAATGTCAGGAAAAGGAAAATAAAAGCCCGATAGCAGAGCAGAGAAAGGGAATCCATGTAATGACCATGCATGCTTCAAAGGGTCTGGAATTTCAGCATGTATATCTGCCGGACCTGAATGAAGGGATTATTCCACCGAAGGGTGTTGTTGATGCAAAGCAGATTGAGGAAGAACGAAGGCTCCTGTACGTTGCAGTAACAAGAGCCCGTGAAAAATTGTTCTTATATGAAACCAAGGAGCGCAACCGTAAGGTGACGCGGTTTCTTGTTTTATAGGAATTCCGACGGAATTTCCTATAAGGCAAGGAGCTCCGCGGGGATCGCACTGCGGCAATAGGCAGATGAATTACTGCTCCGTGATTTCATCAAACTCCTGGGTGTCCAGAAACTCATCGAATGCATCGGCAACCGCTTCGTATTCGTTATCATCATCGATATAATCAAGCACCGGTTCTTCATCGGGATCGTTCTCGTTTTCAGAGTAACGATAGAACCAGACTTCCCCATCTTCGTTTTCACCATTCTCATCAAGAGGGAGCAGGACGATGTAATCCTGATTATTTACGGTTAAGATGGTTACAATGGCACATTCTACAGAGGATCCGTCTTCCAGATCCAAAGTGACAGTCATTTCTTCATCGTTGCTTTCGGGCTGTTCAAAGGTCTGACTCATGTAATTTCTCCTTTCGGTTTTTTTCTTTATTTTTACAAGGCTTTGAGGTGATCTGCAAGAGTCTTCTAAGAAGTTTTTTTACACAGGGAACGGGATTTGTGTTAGACTATACATAACTTCATGAGCAAAACTTAAGCTGTGAAACAGCGGTTTTGCGAATGGATTTATGTATAGTTCATAAATGGCTAAAATCAGGAGGGAAAGCATGAGTAGTCTTGCTGTGACATATTTTAAACCGTATCAACCCGGAATTGAAAGAATCGTTTCGGGCTTTCGGTTTGCCCTGGTCAATAAGAAGAACGGCTGCGAAAGTGGAATCCTTCTTTATGATGATAAGAAACGGGAACAGCGGATCCCTTTAAGTGAAACGGGACGCAAGGGAGAACTGTTTGGCGTGGAGATCCGGGGAGAGGATCTGAATCAGCTTACCTATAATTTCTATGACGGGGATGAGGTTTATACCGATCCGTACGCACAGGGCATTATGGGATTGGAGCATTTTGGAGGAAAAAATGCCAAAGAGCGAATGACCTATGGCATTTTGAAAAAGCAGGATTTTGACTGGGAGGAGGATGTGAATCCGGAGACTCCCTTTGAGGATACAATTCTTTACGGGATTCATGTAAGAGCCTTTACAAAGCATAGGTCTTCCGATGTGGCACATCCCGGAACGTTTGAAGGAATCGTGGAGAAAAATTCCTTATCTGAAGCAGCTTGGCATTACGGCGGTTGAACTGATGCCCTGTTATGAATTTGATGAAGCGAAGATCAAGCCTCTGTATTCTGACCGCCGTAAACCGGAGGAAGCAAAACAGAAGGAAGAGGAAGGAGAGAAGGAAACACAGGACCGGCGCTTAAACTGCTGGGGCTTCCAGAAGGGCTTTTACTTTGCACCGAAAGCATCTTATAGCGTAGGAGACCCGGGTGTCAGTTTTAAAACCATGGTCCGGGAACTGCATAAGGCAGGAATCGAAGTGATGATGCATTTTTATTTTCCGGAGGATATTCCACAGGGCTTTATGGTGGAGGTTCTGAAATTCTGGACGATGGAATATCATGTGGATGGATTCCGGATCAGTGGATTTCATCTTCCGGTGCGGATGCTTCTGGAAGAGCCGATTTTAAAACAGAGCAAGCTGTGGTTTTCTTATCTGCCGGAGGAGGATCTATCCTGTCTTGAGAAAGATTCCTTTAGACATGCAGTAGTGGACAATGGAAATTTCCGTAATGACATCCGCCGGTTTTTAAAGGGTGACGAGGGGCTTGTGAATGATTTTATCCGCTATCAGCGCCGGAATCCCAAGGAATATGCGGTGATGAATGCCGTGTGCGATTATGACGGCTTCAGCCTCATGGATCTGGTTTCCTATGACCGTAAGCACAATGAGGCCAATGGGGAAAATAATGCCGATGGAACCGACTATAATTACAGCTGGAACTGTGGCATTGAAGGAACAACCCGGAAGAAAAATGTACTGTCACTGCGTAAGAAGCAGATCAAGAATGCCATTGCTTTTCTGATGCTCAGTCAGGGAACTCCGTTCTTATTCAGTGGGGATGAGTTTGGCAACAGCCGCCTTGGAAATAACAATGCTTATTGTCAGGATAACGAAGTATTCTGGCTGCAATGGAAAGATAATACCCAGATGTTTCAGGAGCTTCTTTCCTTCACTCAAAGGATGATTGCGATCCGGAAGCAGAATCCGATCATTCATATGAAAAAGGAACTGAAGGTTATGGATTCACTGGGCTGTGGTTATCCGGACATTTCCTATCACGGAGCCGAAGCATGGCGCCCGGATTTAAGTTTTGTGAGCCGCCTTGTGAATATTTTCCTTTGTGGAAAGTATGCGAATGAGGGCGATCCCTTCCTTTATCTTGCATATAATATGCATTGGGAGGCGCATAAGCTGGCACTTCCGAAGCTTCCGAAGACTCTTCGCTGGAAGAAAATCCTGTCAACCGGAGAAGCGATAGAAAATAAAGCGTTGAAGGAAGCGGACGGCGGGCAGGTGATTGAAAGCCGGAGCATTGCCGTATATCAGACAGAAAGCAGTAGTAAGTAACATGAACATCTGTAATATCTGGAAACATTTTAAAACGATCACATACCATAAGATTCTTGTGATGCAGGGCTGTTTTAAAATCGGTCTGTATAAGCAGGGACTTTTTGCACGACCTGTCCAAATACAGTCCCTCGGAATTCTGGGTGGGCGTGAAATATTATCAGGGGACACAGAGCCCGAACAACGCAGAACGCGAGGCTATTGGCTATTCGAGTGCATGGCTTCATCATAAAGGAAGGAACAAGCATCATTACGAATACTGGCTGGATTATACCGCAACCGGGAAACGGGGCGAAATCGTACCGGTTCCCATGCCGGACCGTTACATTGCAGAGATGCTGGCAGACCGCATTGCGGCAAGCAAGGTCTACAGTGGGAAGAATTATACCGATGATGCACCGTTGAAGTATTACCTTAAGGGCAGCGAACATGCACCTCTTCATCCCTATACGCGGGAAATCTTAGAGCGGTTTCTTTACATGCTGGCAGAAAAGGGCGAGAAGGAAACCTTTGCCTATATAAGAACATTCCTGAAACAGAAGCATACTATGAAGTAGAACCGTTGTGGTAAAAGGAGTTATTCCTATTATGAATGGCAGCTGTTTACTGATTTTTACTGATTTTGTGTGCGATGAACCGGTGCTGTGGAGAGTCTTCCTGCGAGAGCAGCAATTCCGGTTCCTGTGGCTGTGGAAACCAGAGTGTGATCCAGCCAAGAAGAGAGCGACAGGAGAATTCCCAGGGAGATTGCAGGAGAGAACAGGATTCCTGTGGCTGTGAAAACAGCCAGGATGAGAGAGCTTCTTCGGACTGCGGATGTCGGAAAGATCCGGAGCCGTGCTTTGAACAGGTAAGACCGTTTATGCCTTATCCGAATTCAGGCTGCGGGTGTGGAAAAACTAAAATAAAAAAATTAAACATCGAAAGCGAGTCCTCCATTTGATAAAAATACTATGATGGATATGTTATCATTTTTATGGAGGCGGACATGAAAAATTATTAGAACAAATCATTAAGTTTGGAATCGTAGGAGTGATCTGCTTTATCATTGATTTTGCAATCACTACGATTCCAACTTATTTTTTGGACAGAACACGGTTTATATTTCGGCAGTATTCGGCTTTGTCATTTCCTGCATTGTCAATTATCTGTTGAGTATTAAGTATGTTTTTTTACCGAGAAAAAGGACATGGATAAGCGGAAGGAATTCATCGTATTTGTTGTTCTTTCGGCGGTTGGACTTGTGATTAACGAACTGATTATTTATCTGTGCCAGGATGTGATCTATGCAAATGTGGCATTCTTAAACGAGCTGATTCCGGATACCTTAATTGTACCGATCAGTAAGATCATTGCCACAGGAGTGGTTATGGTATACAACTTTATTTCCAGAAAAATCTTTCTGGAAGGGAAAAAGACAAAGAAAGAAGATATGCAGGCGTAAGACCTGTCTGAGGATAAAGAGTGAACGAACAACAAAGACAATTGGATTATATTGAAAAAGCAAAAGGCTATGTAGAGGCTCTTTCGCAGCAGCTTGGACGGAAAGCGACCTGCTGTGTAACAACCTTTGGCTGTCAGATGAACGCCAGAGATTCCGAGAAGCTGGCCGGAATTCTGGAAGGTGCCGGATTTGAACTGATTGAGGACGAGGATGCGGATTTTGTGATTTACAACACCTGTACGGTCCGTGACAATGCCAATCAGCGTGTCTATGGAAGACTGGGACATTTAAACAGCCTTAAGAAGAAGTCTCCACATAAGAAGATCGCTCTGTGCGGCTGCATGATGCAGGAGCCTTCCGTGATTGAGAAAATCAAGAAGAGCTATTCCTTTGTGGATCTGATTTTCGGAACTCACAATATTTATAAGTTCCCGGAGCTTTTGGTTACGATGTTTGAGTCGGACCGCATGGTTATTGATATCTGGAAGGATACCGACCAGATCGTGGAAAACCTTCCGGTTGACCGAAAGTATCCGTTTAAGTCCGGCATTAACATCATGTTTGGCTGCGACAATTTCTGCAGCTATTGTATCGTGCCTTATGTACGTGGCCGGGAAAAGAGCCGGGAGCCGAAGGACATCCTTCGTGAAATTGAAAACCTCGTAGCAGACGGCGTGGTAGAAGTCATGTTGCTTGGACAGAATGTGAATTCCTATGGAAAGAATCTGGAGGATCCGATCAGCTTTGCGCAGCTCCTAAAGGGAAGTAGAGAAGATTGAAGGCCTGCAGAGAATCCGCTTCATGACGTCCCATCCGAAGGATTTATCCGATGAACTGATTGAAGTTATGCGGGATTCGAAGAAGATCTGCCGTCACTTACATCTGCCGTTGCAGTCCGGATCCACGAAAATTCTGAAAGCGATGAACCGCAAGTATACGAAGGAAAGTTATCTGGCTCTCGTAGACAAAATCCGGAAGGAGATTCCGGACATGGCGATCACTACGGATATCATCGTTGGATTCCCGGGGGAAACCAGTGTCGATGTGGATGAAACCATTGACGTCATCAACAAGGTGAAGTATGACAATGCCTTTACCTTTATTTATTCGAAGAGAACCGGAACGCCTGCTGCCGCAATGGAAAACCAGGTGCCGGAGGAACAGGTAAAGAAGGATTTTGACCGGCTGCTTAAGGTGGTACAGGATACCGCAAGGGAGCGTGTGGCAAGACTGGAAGGACAGACGCTGGAAGCCCTTGTAGAAGAAGTGAACGAACAGGACGCTTCCCTTCTGACCGGGCGTTTATCCAATAATACAATCGTTCATTTTAAGGGAGATCCGTCCCTGATCGGAAGGATTGTTCCGGTTTGTTTAAAGGAATGTCACGGTTTTTATTACCTTGGTGAACTTGTGTAGGATTTTATGAGGTAAAGCGTTCGATATGCTGTTAACAAAGAGTGTCTGTGCTCTTATTCACAGACTGAGGAATGTACGGACGTACAAATGAGGAGATAGTTATGGAAAAATTGAAACCGAAGTTGTTTTCAGTAATGAAAACATACTCGAAAGAGCAATTCGTCAAGGACGTAATTGCTGGTATTATTGTTGCCATTATTGCGTTACCACTGTCTATTGCACTGGCACTTGCTTCCGGAGTGAATCCGGAGCGCGGACTTTATACCGCGATTGTTGCAGGCTTTATCATCGCCTTTTTAGGCGGAAGCCGTGTACAGATCTCCGGACCGACCGCCGCTTTTGCAACGATTGTTGCAGGAATTGTGGCATCTGATGGAATCGAAGGACTTGCTGTTGCGACCATTATGGCAGGAATTTTCCTGATTCTGATGGGTGTGCTCCGCTTAGGAGGACTGATCCGTTTTATTCCCTATACGATTACGACAGGATTTACGGCCGGAATTGCCGTAACGATTGCAATCGGACAGGTGAAGGATTTTCTGGGGCTTCAGTATGAACCGGGAGTATCCCCGATTGAAACCGTAGACAAGGTAAAAGCGGTCTGCCATTATATCGGAACGATCAATGTACAGGTGCTTCTTGTCGGACTTGCGTGTATGGCGGTTCTGATTCTGTGGCCGATGCTTGCTAAGGTTTTGAAGGGGAAGGCAGCAAAGATTGTAGGAAGCATTCCCCCATCGCTGCTTGCAGTGATTTTAAGCATTGCACTTGTGAGCGGACTTGGACTTAAGGTCAATACGATCGGAACCTTATATGAAATCTCAAACAAACCGCCGATGCTGCAGATTCCGGCGATTAATTTTAAACTCATTCAGACACAGTTCGGAAATGCACTGACCATTGCCATCTTAGCGGCAGTTGAGTCGTTGTTATCCTGTGTGGTTTCGGACAGTATGATCAATTCCAGACACCGTTCCAATATGGAACTGATTGCACAGGGAACCGGCAATATCGCTTCTGCATTATTTGGTGGAATCCCGGCAACCGGTGCAATTGCGAGAACCGCAGCCAATGTCAAAAACGGTGGACGTACTCCGATTTCCGGGATGGTGCATTCCGTAGTTCTATTATTGATTTTAGTAGTATTAATGCCTTATGCGGCATTGATTCCGATGCCGGCCATTGCGGCAATTCTGTTTATGGTCGCTTATAACATGTGCGGCTTTAAAGAGTTTGCCTACCTTGTGAAAACTTCGCCTAAGAGTGATATTTCCGTATTGCTTGTGACCTTTGTCCTTACGGTGGTATTTGACCTTGTTGTTGCGATTGAGGTTGGTATTGTGGTAGCAGCGATTCTGTTCATGAAGCGCATGAGCGATGTAACACAGGTCGAAGGCTGGAAATACATTCAGGATGAGGACGATCCGGATTCCATCGAATTGCGGACTGTTCCGGATCATACGATGGTCTATGAAATCAGTGGACCGATGTTCTTTGCAGCGGCAGACAAGCTTCTCGGCATTCATGTTTCCGAGAATACACAGTGTCTGATTATCCGTATGCGAAGCGTAAATGCGATTGATGCAACGGCAATGCACAACCTTGAACAGCTTATGGGTAAATGCCGCAAATACGGGGTACATATGATTTTATCCCATGTGAATGAACAGCCGCTTAAGGTGATGCAGAAGTCCGGGTTTTATGAAAAAGTAGGAGAAGAAAATTTCTGTGCACACATTGATGATGCAATAAAGAGAGCCGAGCAGTACTGCGCGGCAGAGTAACGAAAGGGAAATGGTTGATGTGATGGAAGTTACACCAATGATGCAAAAATATCTGGAAACGAAGAAGGAGTATCCGGATTGTATTCTGTTTTACCGTTTGGGTGATTTTTATGAAATGTTCTATGAGGATGCCATTGCGGCATCAAAGGAGCTGGAATTAACCCTTACCGGGAAAAGCTGCGGACTGGAAGAACGCGCACCGATGTGCGGTGTGCCCTATCATGCCGTGGAAGGATACCTAAACCGTCTGGTTTCCAAGGGATATAAGGTGGCGATCTGTGAGCAGGTGGAGGATCCGAAGCTTGCGAAGGGACTGGTGAAGCGTGAAGTCGTGCGGATCGTGACACCAGGAACGAACTTAAATACGCAGTCCATGGATGAAACGAGAAACAATTATCTCATGAGCATTGCGTATTTTCAGGGAAAAAAATCGGCATCTCGGTTGCCGATGTCACAACGGGCGATTATTACCTGACCGAAGTGGAAGACAATAAGAAGCTTCTCGATGAAATCATGAAATATCATCCGAGTGAAATTATCTGCAACGATGCCTTTACGGTAAGTGGAATCGATCTTGCTGATCTGAAGGATCGGCTGAATATTGCCATATATGCCCTCGAGCCGTTTTATTATGACGAAGACCGCTGCCGGAAGAGCCTTTTGAAGCATTTCCATGTAACTTCCTTACAGGGCATGGGAATCGAAGACTTCCCGTCCGGACTTATTGCGGCAGGATCGCTGATGCAGTATCTGACGAATACGCAGAAGATTCCGTTAAGCCATTTTACCCATTTGTACCCGTATCTTACGAGCCGTTCTATGCTGCTTGACAGCTCAACAAAAAGAAACCTGGAGCTTACCGAAACACTCAGGGAAAAGCAGAAGAGAGGCTCACTGCTTGGCGTTCTGGATAAGACGAAAACAGCGATGGGAGCCAGAACGCTGCGCCAGTATATTGAGCAGCCTTTAATTGATAAAAGTGAAATTGAAAAGCGTCTCGATGGTATTTCCGAGCTGTCGGAAAAGGCCATGCTGCGGGATGAAATCCGGGAATACTTGAATCCGATTTATGACCTGGAGCGTCTTTTTGGGAAAGGTCAGCTACAAGACGGCGAATCCAAGAGATCTTCTGGCATTTGCAGGCTCGTTAAAAATGCTGCCGTCCATCAAGGTGCTGCTGAACGATTTTTCCTCAGACATCTTAAAGGAGATTCAGGATGAGACCGACGATCTTACGGATGTGTGCACCTTAATTGAACGGGCGATCTGTGAGGAACCGCCCCTTGCCATCAAGGAAGGCGGGATTATCCGGGACGGGTTCGATGAAAACATCGACCGTCTGCGTCATGCCAAGAATGACGGAAAGACCTGGCTTGCCAAGCTGGAAGAGGAAGACCGGGAACGCACCGGAATCAAGAATCTTAAGGTAAAATATAACAAGGTATTCGGCTATTACTTTGAAGTGACGAATTCCTTTAAGAATATGGTGCCGGAGGATTATATCCGGAAGCAGACCTTGACGAATGCGGAGCGTTATACGAATGCGAAGCTGAAGGAGCTGGAAGATACCATCCTGAATGCAGAGGACAAGCTGTATGGACTGGAATACGATCTGTTCTGTCAGATCCGCGACAGCATTGCAGGAGAAATCGACCGAATCCAGCGTACGGCCAAGGCCATTGCAAGGCTCGACGTACTGTGTTCCTTGTCCTATGTGGCAGAGCGGAATCATTATGTGCGGCCGAAGATTAACGAAAAGGGAGTCATTGACATCAAAGCCGGACGGCATCCGGTCGTCGAGCAGATGATTTCCAACGATATGTTTATTTCGAATGATACATACCTTGATAATAATAAATATTGTGTGTCCATTATTACCGGACCGAATATGGCTGGTAAATCCACTTATATGCGGCAGGTGGCGTTGATTGTCCTCATGGCGCAGATCGGCAGCTTTGTGCCTGCGGACTCTGCCAATATTTCCATGACTGACCGGATCTTTACGAGAGTCGGCGCATCGGATGATCTGGCAAGCGGGCAGAGTACCTTTATGGTAGAAATGAACGAGGTGGCGAACATTCTGCGGAATGCGACCTCGAACAGTCTTCTGATTTTGGATGAGATCGGAAGAGGAACCTCGACCTTTGACGGACTCAGTATTGCCTGGGCGGTGATTGAGCATATCAGCAATAAGAAGCTGCTTGGTGCAAAAACCCTGTTTGCGACGCATTACCATGAGCTTACCGAGTTAGAGGGAAAGATGAACAATGTCAATAATTACTGCATTGCCGTAAAGGAAAAAGGCGATGACATTGTATTCTTACGCAAGATTGTCAAAGGTGGTGCCGATAAGAGCTACGGGATCCAGGTGGCGAAGCTGGCCGGGGTGCCGGATATGGTCATTGACCGTGCCAAGGAAATTGTGACACAGCTTTGTGACAATGACATTCTCGAAAAGGTACAGAGCATTGCGATCGACCAGAAGGAGACGAAGCACAAGGCAGTTAAATATGACGAAGTGGATTTGAGCCAGATGTCCCTGTTTGATACCGTGACCGATGAAGATGTTTTAAATGAATTGAAGGAGCTGGATGTATCGACGCTGACTCCACTTGATGCATTGAATACTATTTACCGGTTACAGAACAAGTTGAAGAATCGTTGGTAGGAGGAAAGCATTGGCAGTTATTCATCTTTTAAGTCAGAATACAATTGATCAGATTGCGGCAGGTGAAGTGGTCGAACGGCCGCGCAGTGTCGTAAAGGAACTTACGGAAAATGCGATCGATGCGGGAGCAACGGCAATTTCCGTAGAGATTAAGGAGGGCGGTATTTCCCTCATCCGTGTCACCGATAACGGAAGCGGAATTGAGAAGAGCGAAATCCGCAAAGCATTCTTAAGACATGCAACCAGCAAGATTGAGGATGCGCAGGATCTTCCGCATATTCACAGTCTGGGGTTCCGTGGAGAGGCATTATCGAGTATCTGCGCCGTATCCCAAATGGAACTGATTACGAAAACGCAGGAGGAGTTTACCGGTGTGCATTATCAGATCGAGGGTGGTGCCGAGTGTGAATTCAGCGAGATCGGCGCGCCGAAAGGGACAACGTTCCTTGTAAGGAATCTGTTTTATAACGTACCGGCGCGGCGCAAGTTTTTAAAGCAGCCGCAGACGGAAGGAAGCTATGTGGCAGATCTGATGGAGCATCTGGCACTTTCCCATCCGGATATTTCGATTAAATTTATTGTGAACGGACAGGTCCGTTTCCAGACCAGCGGGAACAACCAGTTAAAGGAAGTCATTTACCGGATTTACGGAAGGGAAGTGACGGACCATCTGATTGATTTTTTTCCTTAAACGGGAAGTCCGTGCGCGTCAGGGGCTTTTTAGGGAAGCCCGAGCAGAACCGTTCCAACCGGAATTTTTGAAATTTTTCTTCGTGAATGGAAGATATGTCCATAACGATGTGTTACAAAAAGCCGTAGAAGAGGGCTACAAGCAGTATCTGATGCAACACAAATTCCCATTCTGTGTTCTGCATTTTGAATTCGAACCAGAAGACATTGATGTGAATGTGCATCCGGCCAAGCTGGAAATCCGTCTGCAGCACGGAGCAGAGGTTTACGCGGAGATTGCAGCGGCGATCCGTGACCGCCTCCATGAGATTGAACTGATTCCGGATGTCCTTCTTACAGAAGAAAAGGAGCAGGCACCGCAGATCAAACAGGCGCCGGAGCCGTTCGAGGTGAACCGTACCCGTATGGAGCGGATCCAGGAACCGGCAGCAGATTATGCTAAAGTACAGAATGCAGGGGCAGTAAGACAGGATAATGATACATCAGATGATATAGAAAATAAGGCAAGAACAGACAATGCTGACAGTACAGAAGCAGGCAGTACTGATCGTGCAAGTCTGGATGCTGGACAGGAGTCCGGCTTTATAGGTATGCAATATGAAATGTCCCGGCAGCAACCGGAAATAGTTGCTGAGGAAGAAACTCCATATCAGGCAAAGCTTTCCGTGCAGAAAATTCTGGGAAATCATCCGGTAAATACCACCGAAAGCGATCTTCATCATAATATTATTAAATCTGCAGAACATATTCTGGTAGAGAAGCCGGTACAGCTTGACTTGTTTGAAGAAAACTTTGTAGATGTGAAGTCCAGGGAATCCTATCAGATCCTGGGGCAGATTTTTGACACGTACTGGCTGATTGCCTTTAAGGACAAGCTGTTTATCATGGATCAGCATGCCGCGCATGAGAAAGTCAAGTATGAACGTCTGGTGAAAGAATTGAAAAACAAAACCGTGACTTCCCAGCAGATTACGCCGCCTGTGGTGCTTCATTTAGACAGTAAGGAAGAACAGGCATTGCTTTCCTATCGGGATTATTTTACATCCCTTGGATTTGAAATTGAGGAGTTTGGAACCGGTTCTGTGGCGATCCGCAGCATGCCGGTGGATTTATATGGCTGCGAAGAAATGGAATTCTTCCGAGAGGTATTGGATGAACTGTGCGAGAATCCCATGAAGGATCAGCCGGATGTCATCTTGAACAAACTGGCATCCATGGCATGCAAGGCGGCCGTAAAGGGAAATAACAGCCTGACCTTTGAAGAGGTTTCGGCCCTTTTGGATGAGATGCTGACACTGGACAATCCCTATCATTGTCCGCATGGAAGACCGACGATTATTTCCATGAGTAAATATGAAATTGAGAAGAAGTTTAAGAGAATTGTAACGTAGGTGAAGCTATGGAGAAGAAACTACCCCTGCTTATTCTGACAGGGCCTACGGCAGTCGGAAAGACCGCACTTTCCATTGCTCTTGCCAAAGAGGTACAGGGCGAGATTATCTCGGCAGATTCCATGCAGGTGTACCGTTATATGGACATCGGCTCTGCGAAGATCCGGAAGGGAGAAATGTGTGGCGTTCCACACTACCTGATTGACTGCCTGAATCCGGAGGAAGAATTTAATATTTATGTCTTTCAGCAGATGGCGAAGAAAGCCATGGCACAGATTTATGCAAACGGGCATATTCCGATTGTGGTCGGAGGAACCGGATTTTTATATCCAGTCCCTGATCTATGACATCCGGTTTGAGGAAGAAGAGGATGACGGAATCCGTCAGAAATATGAACAGCTCCTTGCTGAAAAAGGCGAGGAATATCTTCATGGGCTACTTGAAAAGGTGGATCCCGTATCGGCTGAAAAGATCCATTTTCATAACGCCAAGCGTGTGATCCGTGCACTGGAATTTTATGAGAAAAATCATTATCCGATTTCTGAGCATAATGAAACACAGCAACAGAAGGAATCCCCATATGAATTCCGGTATTTTGTCTTAAACGATGACCGGGAAAAGCTTTATGAAAGAATCGAACGGCGCGTGGATGAAATGGTGCATAACGGATTGATTGATGAGG
This sequence comes from Lachnospiraceae bacterium, assembly GCA_021628825.1. Lineage (GTDB taxonomy): Bacteria > Bacillota > Clostridia > Lachnospirales > Lachnospiraceae > Suilimivivens. The sequence goes on from JAJXRY010000001.1 coordinate 496,538, forward strand.
TGAAGCATCTTAAGGAAATGGGGTATCACCGCGACATGGTTTCCATGCAGGGACTGGGCTATAAGGAGATTCTGGATTATCTGGATGGAAAGATTACGCTTGATGAAGCCATTTACCGGATTAAACGGGATACGAGGCATTTTGCCAAGCGGCAGCTGACGTGGTTCAGGAGGGAGCGGGACGTGATCTGGGTGGACAAATCGGAGATAGGTTCCGATACGGAAGCTTTATTAGCTTATATGCGTCCATATTACCATTCCCTTCTATAAGCAGATAACTGATTAGTGGATAACAGATTAAGAACAGGTGTATGAACCGAAGAAATCAGTGAAAACGACGAAGCCAATAAGAATGATATAAAAACGAACAAGGAACAAATTTAGCAGAAATTGGAAGAGGAATAAAAGAATGGATTCAAAAAGTATGTATTTATCCATGGGGATCCGCGAGGATGTCTATGCGTTTGGAGAAAAGATCTGGGCTTCTTTAGAGGAGCGTTTTAAGCAGATCGATCAGGTATCGGAATATAACCAGTTAAAGGTCATTGCCGCCATGCAGAAGAATCAGGTAAGCGAAGCCTGTCTGCTTGGAACGACCGGCTATGGCTATAACGACCTTGGAAGAGATACCTTAGAGCGCGTCTATGCGGATATTTTTCATACGGAGGATGCTTTGGTGCGTCCGCAGATCACCTGTGGAACCCATGCGCTGGCACTGGCGCTTATGAGCAACCTGCGTCCCGGACAGGAGCTGTTGTCCCCGGTTGGAAAGCCGTATGATACACTGGAGGAAGTCATCGGAATCCGTCCTTCGAAGGGATCATTAAAGGAATATGGCATTTCTTACCGTCAGGTAGACTTATTGCCGGATGGTGCATTTGATTATGACGGAATTAAAGCAGCGATCAATGAAAAGACCCATTTAGTTACCATTCAGCGTTCAAAGGGGTATCAGACCCGTCCGACGCTTTCTGTAAAGCGGATCGGGGAACTGATTGCTTTCATTAAGGAGATCAAGCCGGATGTCATCTGTATGGTAGATAACTGCTACGGAGAATTTACGGAAACGATCGAGCCGACGGATGTTGGCACAGATCTGGTGGTAGGTTCCCTGATTAAGAACCCGGGCGGCGGGCTTGCACCGATCGGCGGTTATCTGGCAGGAAAGAAAGAGTGCATCGAAAATGCAGCATATCGTCTGACTTCCCCCGGACTTGGCAAGGAGGTCGGTGCTTCCTTAACGGCACTTCCGGCATTTTATCAGGGGCTGTTTTTAGCACCGAATGTAACCGCGAATGCATTAAAGGCGGCAATCTTTGCAGCCAATATTTATGAATCCCTCGGTTTTTCAGGTTGTACCGAATGGTACGGAATCAAGACACGATATCATTCAGGCGGTCACCTTTGGAACACCAGAGGGCGTGATCGGCTTCTGCGAGGGGATCCAGAAAGCAGCCGCAGTCGATGGACATGTGACACCCGAGCCCTGGGACATGCCAGGATACGACAGCCCGGTCATTATGGCAGCCGGTGCATTCATGTCAGGTTCTTCCATTGAACTGAGTGCGGATGGCCCGATGAAGGAGCCGTATGCGGTATATTTTCAGGGGGGACTGACGTGGCAGCATGGCAAATTCGGCATCCTTATGAGCCTCCAGAGACTTGTCGAACGGGGCGTTGTTTTGTTGGATTCTGCCAAACAATAGCTACAAAAAAATGTATGAATTTTTGTATACATAAATTTATAATTGTGTTAATATGGAACTGTTCGGAGCCATGCGGATGTAGATGCATGGAGTCCGGAACAGCTACTACGGTTAGGAAGAATTTCGAGGTACGGACAGATGCGTAAAAAAATAACTGGGCATGTTTTTTTGTTAATTCTGGCAGGTATTGTCATTGGAGGTTTCATTGGAAATTTATTCCCGAGCAGCTTCCTGAATTACGGACAGACCTTCGGACTGGCAGATCCCTTGATCCTTGATCTTGGAATTCTCTGTATAACCTTTGGGCTTACGATTAAGATTACGGTGGCCAGCATCATTGGCATTGTGATAGGAATTGTTGTGTATCGAATGATTTAGTACCGCTTTGAGAGAAGGAGTGGAAAGGAAATCATTTGAAACCCTATGAAAAATTTTTGAAGCATGGAGCCGCCTACCTTACGGATGCAGAGCTTCTTGCCATCATTATCCGGACAGGCACAAGGAATGCTTCCGCCTTAGCGATTGCACAGCAGATCCTTGACCGGTTTGAACAGAACCGGCAGCTCAATTCCCTGCATCACATTACCATGCAGGAGCTGATGGAGATTGATGGAATCGGCGAAGTGAAGGCGGTTAAGATTAAATGCATTGCCGAGCTTTCCGCACGGATGGCGAAGCAGCATGCCGCACAGACGCTGGATTTTTAAGACGCCATCGTCCATTGCGGATTATTACATGGAGCAGCTGCGGCATGAAGAAGTAGAAAAGGTGCTGTTACTGTTACTGGATACGAAGCTTCATCTCATGGAAGAATATCTGTTGTCGAAGGGCACAGTGAGCGCTTCCCTGTTATCGACAAGAGAGGTATTCCGGCATGCACTCCGGGCAGGCGCCTGCAAGATTGTGCTGCTGCATAATCACCCGAGCGGAAGCTGTAACCCGAGCATGGAGGATCTTTCTGTTACGAAGAAGATCATGGAGGCCGGAAAGCTGATGGAGATCCCGCTTCTGGATCATCTGATTGTAGGAGACGGATGTTATTTAAGTCTGAAAGAACATGGCTATATATAGAAAGGACATAAAGAAGATGTTAAACAATGTTTTTTTGGTATTGATTTAGGAACAAACAATATTAAGATTTATAACCGTGCCGATGATACCATACTGGTTGAGAAAAAAACATGATCGCCATTGAGAATAAGAACAACGTATTTGCCTATGGGGATTCTGCTTTTGATATGTATGAAAAGGCACCGTCCAATATCTATATTTCCTATCCGTTATCCAATGGCGTGATTGCTGACATCCATAATATGGAGAAGATTGTAAGGTTTTTCTTAAACGATCTGACCGGAAACAGCATCAAATCCGCAGATTATTATATTGCCGTTCCAACCGATGTTACGGAAGTGGAAAAGAGAGCCTTCTATGATCTGATCCGCGATGCCAACGTGAAAGCCAAGAAGATCATGGTGGTGGAAAAGGCGGTAGCCGATGGTCTTGGACTCGATATCGATGTGAAGAATTCACAGGGCGTCCTCATCGTGAACGTTGGTTTTGATACGACCGAGATTTCCATTTTGTCTCTGGGCGGTATTGTATTAAGCCGTCTCATTAAGGTTGGTGGACAGAAGTTTGATGATTCGATCCGTGCCGCCGTACGCAAGCAGTACAATCTCATTATTGGTGGAAAGACTGCAGAGAACGTGAAGATTTCTCTTGCCGATCTGGAAAAGGAAAACAAGGGAGCAGTTGTATACGGCCGTGACATCGTGACGGGACTTCCGGTAGAACGAGAGCTTCCGACCGCGATGATTGATGAATCCTTAACGGAACACTTCTATACCATTATTGATAACATCAAAGTCATTCTGGAGAGAACCCCGCCGGAACTTGCAGCAGATATTTATCGTCACGGCATTTATCTGACAGGAGGCGCTTCCCAGGTGAGCCACCTTGCGGAACTGATTCAGAAGGGAACCGGCTTAAAGGTCAACGTTTCCGAGAATCCGATTACCAGCGTTGCCCTTGGCTTATCCAAGATTATCAAGGATGACAACCTGAAAACGGTTGCGTATTCAATCGAAGGAATGAACAAATGAGTCCGATTATAAAAAAAGAAAAGGAGAAAAGTTTACATCACCTAGTAAGTAGCTCCTTTTTATTTTTAGCATTATTATATATCGGGTTAATTGTGCTGACCTTTAACACGAATCTCTTAAGTGCACCGGTAAGTGCGGTTGGCGGATTCTTAATTACGCCTCTGCAGAACGGGATCAGTAAGGCGGGGAGCCTTATTAGCAGCCGTACCGAGGAACTGGTACAGATCCGTTCCCTGCTTAAGGAAAACGAAGAGTTAAAGGCACAGATTGACGAACTGACTATGGAAAACATCAAGCCCCAGCAGGATCGTTATGAACTGACGAACCTCCGGGAGTTATACGATCTGGATGCGCAGTATGACGACTATCCGAAGATCGGGGCGCGCATCATTGCCAAGGATTCCGGCAACTGGTATCACTCCTTTGTCATTGACAAGGGATACGATGACGGACTTGCCATTGATATGAATGTCATGGCAGGAAGCGGTCTGGTCGGAAGAATTACGGATGTCGGCCCGAACTGGTCCAAGGTCATTGCGATTATTGATGATAATTCCAATGTCAGCGGTATGGTGCTTTCCACTTCGGATAATCTGATTGTATGCGGAGATCTGGAGTTATATGCCGATGGATTGATCCGGTTTGAAAAGCTTGTGGACAATGCCGACCGTGTGGTAGAGGGTGACAAGATTGTAACCTCACACGTCAGTGACAAGTATCTGCCGGGGATACTGATCGGTTATATCAGCAGTATCAGTATGGATGCCAACAATCTGACGAAGTCCGGACTCATTACGCCGGCGGTTGATTTTGAACATCTTGAAGAGGTGCTTGTTATTACGGAATTAAAGCAGGTTGTGGAAGAATAGGAGGTTGTTATGAGACGGTTTTTTTGGTTTTCCGTGTTATTAATCATAGGCAGCTTCGTATTGCAGACCACCTTATTTCAGGCGTTGTCCTTTGGCGGGATTGTACCGAACCTGATGATCGTACTGACAGCATCCTATGGTTTTTATGAGAGGGAAGAAAGCAGGACTTCTGACCGGATTTTTTTCAGTGGTCTGCTCTGTGATATCTTTTTCGGATCTGTCATTGGTCTGAATGCATTGATCTATATGTATATTGGCTATCTGAATGGACAATTCCATCATATTTTTTATCCGGATGACATAAAGCTGCCGCTGATTTCGATTTTCGTCAGTGACCTGTCATACGGAATATTGTATTATCTGACGTTGTTTCTGCTCCGCGGACGATTCCATTTCAGCTATTATCTGGTACATATCATCGTTCCGGAGACGGTTTATACGATCCTTGTAACCCTGTTGTTTTATCCGTTTATTCTGTGGATGAACAACCGGATGGAGGAAGCAGAGCAAAGGAGTAGCCGGAAATTTGTTTGAGCATTTAAAAGAAAAGTTTCTGAATATGATTACTTCCCGGGAATTTATTCTGATTCTCCTGATCCTGGTGGTCGGAGGCGGAATGATTTACCGTGTGTTTGATCTTCAGATTGTACATGGCGAGGATTATATTGATTCCTTCCAGATGAAGATCAAAAAGGAACGGACGATTGCAGGAAGCCGCGGCTGTATTTATGACCGGAACGGGAACCTGCTGGCCTATAACGAACTGGCGCATTCGGTCACGATCGAGGATGTGTATGAAAGTGGAAAGATGAAGGACTATAAGCTGAACACCACGATTCATACGCTGGTCCAGATGATTGAAAAGAATGGCGATCATATTGTCAGTGACTTCAAAATTACATTGGATAAGAATAATCATTATACATTTACCGTGGAAGGAACGGCACTCAAACGATTCCTTGCCGATGTATACGGTAAGCGTAACATCGAGGATCTGGAAGAAAAGCAGAGCACCGCTACGGCACAGGAGGTTGTGGACTATCTGTGCGGTTGGAAGCGGTTCCGGATCGGAGAATATACGAGGGAAACGGCATCGGATGAGTTCGTGCCGGGAGCAGGCTACAGTAAAAGCGATGTCCTTAAGATCCTTACAATCCGTTACGATATGAACAGCAATTCCTACCAGAAATATATTGCGACAACGGTTGCAACGGATGTCAGCGAAGAGACGGTGGCTGTTGTTATGGAGAACAACGACATTTTAGAGGGCGTTTCCATTGTAGAGGATACCATCCGGAAGTATGCGGACAGTGTGTATTTTGCGCACATCATCGGCTATACCGGTAAGGTTTCGACGGATGAACTGGAAGAACTGCAGGCACAGAACGCCAATTATGACATGAATGATACCGTCGGAAAGCTTGGCATTGAGAAATCCATGGAAACCCAGCTTCAGGGAATTAAGGGAAGCGAGACCATTTTCGTAAACAGCGTGGGCAAGGTGACGGAAACGACCGACTACCATGAGCCGATTGCAGGCAATGACGTTTATCTGACGATTGACAAGGATCTGCAGATTGCAACCTATAAGATTCTGGAAGAAGAGCTTGCCAGTATTCTTTATACGAATATCATCAATGCAAAGGACTTTGATGCGTCCAAGGTAACCAGCAGTAAGATTAAAATCCCAATTTATGATGTTTACTTTGCACTGCTTGATAATAACGTGATTGACATCAGCCACTTCACGGATCCGAACGCCGGAGAAACCGAGAAGCTTGTGGAGGAACGGTTTGAAGAGCGGAAGGCAGAGACCTTCAGCCGGTTACGGACGGAACTCCTTGATACGAAAACACCTTATGAAAAGCTTTCTTTAGAATATCAGGTATACGAAAGCTATATTGCCGAGCTTTTATATAATAACGGAATCCTTATGCGGGATGTGGTCGATACCTCGGATGAAACCTATATCGCTTGGACGAGGGATGAGGTCATCAGCCTGAATGAATACCTCAATTACTGTATTTCCAAGAACTGGATTGATGTATCGAAGCTGAATTTAAGCAAACAGTATTCCGAATCCGAAGAGATTTATTTAAAGATTGTCGATTATATTTTTCGAACAGCTTGACAATGATCTGGCCTATACGAAGAAGGTCTACAAGTACATGCTAAAGGGCGACATCATCAATGGTACGCAGATCTGTAAGCTGTTACTGGAACAGGATATTATTGATATTGATGAAGAAGAAGAGCAGCGCTTTTTAAATGGCAGCATAACGGCCTATACGTTTATGATGAACCGGATCCAGAATCTGGATATCACACCGGCGCAGCTCGCACTGGATCCTCATTCCGCTTCCATGGTGATCACGGACGTGAATACGGGGGATGTGCTTGCCCTTGTTTCTTATCCGGGATATGACAACAATAAAATGGCAAATGGAGTGGATGCAGAATACTTTAATAGTCTTCTGAATGACCAGTCCACGCCGATGATTAATTATGCAACCAGACAGATGACCGCACCGGGCTCGACCTTTAAAATGGTATCGGCAACAGCGGGACTCATGGAAGGAATTTTTGACGCCGCGGTCCACCCTTTACTGTAATGGATTGTTTGATAAGATTACGCCGCCGGCAAGCTGTCTGGGACATCATGGCTCCTTAAATGTGACGGAAGCGATCAATCATTCCTGTAACATGTTCTTTTACGAGGTGGGTTACCAGCTTGGTACAGAGGGAGACAGTTATTCCAGTGAACTGGGACTTGAAAAAATCCGTAACTATGCAGATCTGTATGGTCTGACGGAAACAACCGGCATTGAAATCGAAGAGTCCGCGCCTACCGTATCCACAGAAGATGCAGTCCGGTCTGCCATCGGACAGGGTACGAACAATTATTCTACCGTAGGACTTGCCCGGTATGTAACGACCCTTGCCAACAGCGGAACCTGTTACAATCTGACGCTCGTTGATAAAATTACCGACCGCAGCGGTATTGTGCTTATGGATAACCACGCAACGGTCCGCAATACCATCAATATGGATTCCTCTTACTGGGATGCCATTCATCAGGGTATGCGTAAGGTAATTGAAAGTAAAAGCTATTACAGCGATCTTGGCGTAAAGGTGGCTGGTAAGACCGGTACGGCTGAAGAAAACAAGAATCGTGGTAACCATGCGTTATTTGTGTGCTATGCACCGTATGAACAGCCGGAGATCGCCGTGGCAACCAGAATTGCCTATGGATATACCTCCACCTATGCGGCGCGCATGACCAAAGAAGTTCTGAAATACTACTTTGATCTGGCAGAAGAAGATGAAGTCATCACCGGAACCGCTTCACAGATTACCGGTGTGATTGAAGCGAATGATTAGTGTGAGAAAGGAAGGATAGGTTTGAATAATTCCTGTTTAATCAAAAGCTTTCCAAACGGCATTGTGCTGCATCTCGATCCCGAGAAGCCCTTTGCTGATTTATTAATAGATATTGCTGAGAAATTCAGTGAGTCAAGAGTCTTTTTTTCAAGGATGCGAAGATGGCGCTTGCTATTAAAGGAAAGAACCTTAACCGAAGAAGAAGAGCTTCAGATTATTGATGCGGTTACTTCGAATTCCGACCTGCAGATTATCTGCCTGGTCGGCGATGACGAGGAAACGAACCAGAACTTTTTCCGTGCCATTACCCAGGCAGAAAACTTAAATGGGGAAGAAGGAAACGGCAATGGACAGTTTTACCGGGGAACACTGAAAAACGGGCAGGTACTTGAAACCTCTTCGAGTATCGTTGTGATCGGGGATGTATATCCGGGTTCCTCTGTCATTTCAACCAGGGACATCATTGTTCTTGGAGGATTGTTCGGGGAAGCCTATGCCGGAGCATCCGGGTCGGAGGAGCATTTCGTGGCAGCCCTTGAAATGTCTCCACAGAAGCTGAAAATCGGAGACTATACCTATAAAAGTAAGGAAAAGTCCCGGTGGTCCATTAAGCCCAAGGTACAGCCGCAGATCGCACATGTAAAGAACAAAAGAATCCAGTTGGATCCCATTACGAAAGAATTACTGGGTGAATTACCAATGGATTCATTGGAATAAACGAATTCTCCCAGGGGACGGCTAATAATTCATTAAAGGAGAGCTTTTATGAGTGAAGTAATTGTCGTCACATCCGGGAAAGGCGGTGTGGGAAAGACCACCACATCTGCAAACGTAGGAACAGGTCTTGCTGCCATGGGTAAACGTGTCGTGCTGATCGACACAGACATCGGGTTACGGAACCTGGATGTTGTCATGGGACTCGAAAACCGGATTGTTTACAATCTGGTAGACGTAATTGAAGGAAAATGCAGAATCAAGCAGGCACTGATTAAGGACAAGCGTCATCCGAGCCTGTATCTCATGCCTTCCGCACAGACAAAGGATAAAACGGCGGTCCGGCCGGAGCAGATGGTGAAGCTGATCCACCAGTTGAAGGAGCAGTTCGATTACATCATTCTGGATTGTCCTGCCGGTATCGAGCAGGGCTTTCAGAATGCCATTGCAGGAGCGGACCGGGCACTTGTGGTAACGACGCCGGAGGTCTCTGCGATCCGTGATGCGGACCGGATTGTCGGGCTTCTTGAAGCCAGTGAATTCCGTCAGATTGACCTTATTATCAACCGGCTGCGGTACGATATGGTAAAGCGTGGCGAGATGATGAGCTCGCAGGATGTCGTAGACATTCTGGCACTCAATCTGATCGGAATTGTGCCCGATGATGAAAATGTGGTAATTGCAACCAATCAGGGAGAACCGCTTGTCGGAGATCATACCCTTGCAGGACGTGCCTACCAGAATATCTGTTACCGTGTAACCGGTAAAGAGGTTCCCTTCCTTGATCTGGAACGTAATGTTTCCTTCTGGACGAAGGTGTCCGGAATATTCCACAGGAATTAGGAGGGCAGCCATGAATATGAAGAATTTATTCCGACGAAAGAAATCAAGGGAAATTGCCCGTGACCGGTTGAAGATCCTGTTAATCTCCGACAGAGTAAACTGTTCTGCCGAAATGATTGAAATGATTAAGAACGATATTACCAAGGTGATTTCGAAGTATATGAAAATTGATACCCAGTCGATGGATATTCAGATCACGACAACCGACAGCAAGGGACGTAACAAAATGCCGGCACTTTACGCAAATATCCCGATTCTGGACTTACATAAGGATGACAGAGGTTAAAAGCAATGTTTACTAAATACAAGATCCGTCACTACAATTTTAAATTGCTGATTATGGTTATTGCGCTTGCCGTGATTGGAATTTTCGCGGTAGGAAGTGCAGAGCCATCCCTGCAGAGCCGCCAGATCGGCGGATTCATACTGGGTGTCGTTCTGATGCTTGTATTATCGTTGTTTGATTACTCGGTACTGCTTAATCTTTACTGGGTGATGTATGTGGTGAATATTGCATTGCTTCTTGCGGTTATTTTTCTTTGGAGAAGATGCAAATGGTGCGCAGAGATGGCTGAAAAATTGCGGGAATCCAGTTTCAGCCATCCGAGCTTGCCAAAATTCTCATTATTCTGTTCCTGGCACAGTTTATCCAGAAGCATTATAAAAAGTTTAATACTTTTTAAGATGATTTTTTTATGCTGTGTCTTGTTTGCGGTTCCGACCGCGCTTGTTTTAAAAACAGCCAGATCTTTCAACCACCATCGTTTTTGTGCCTTGTGTTTGTAACGATCATGTTCACGGCCGGAATCCATTACAAGGTGATTCTCGGTGTGCTTGCCGTGGTGGTACCGGCAGCCATTATCTTTGTTTATCTTGTTATGCAGCCGGATCAGACGATTTTAAGTGATTACCAGAAAGGGCGTATTACGGACTTTCTTAATAAAGAAGAATCTGTAAACGAGGGTGGTTATCAGCAGTACTATTCCGAAATGGCAATCGGCTCTGGACAGCTCTATGGAAAAGGCTATAAAAACAATGAGATCAGCTCCGTAAAGAATGCGGATTTCATCGCCGAACAGCAGACCGACTTTATCTTTGCCGTGATCGGAGAGGAATTCGGATTTATCGGAACAGTGACGGTGATCGTACTTCTTTTTGCTGATTTCATTGGAATGTCTGCTGGTTTCGCACAGGGCAAAGGATGTTGCCGGAAAAATTATTGCTGCGGGGGTAGGCATACAGCTTGGCATGCAGGGGTTTATCAACATCGGCGTTGTGACGTATATCCTGCCAAATACGGGGCTTCCGCTGCCTTTTGTAAGTTATGGTCTGACATCACTGGTATGTTCCTTCATTGAAATTGGATTTGTTTTAAATGTGGGGTTACAATGTAAGGAAAAATGATGTATAATGAGATTGTTTAGGATGGGTTATAAGCAGGAGGGGTCATAGCATGAATATCGCATTAATTGCACACGATGCAAAAAAGAAACTGATGCAGAATTTCTGTATCGCGTATCGAGGAATTTTAAGTAAGAATGATTTATATGCCACCGGAACAACCGGGCGGCTGATTGAAGAAGTTACGAACTTAAATGTACACAAATTTTTAGCTGGTCATCTTGGGGGAGAACAGCAGATTGGTGCACAGATTGAACACAATCAGATGGATCTTGTGATTTTCTTAAGAGATCCGTTAACATCCAAAAATCATGAACCGGATGTGAACAATGTTGTACGTTTGTGTGATATGCACAACATTCCACTGGCTACGAATCTGGCAACGGCAGAACTGTTGATTAAATCACTGGACAGAGGAGATTTAGAGTGGCGTGAAATGTATAAGTAAATGCAGGCATTGGAAGCGCATGCTCAGTGTCGGAATACTGGGAAGTCTTTTTCTTTCCGTTCTGACCGGCTGCGGACAGATGCAGAAATACGAGATTCCCTATACGGCAGACTCGGAGATCAGCAGTTTCCGTGTGGTGGAATTTTCCAATGAAAAGAATACCGCAGATCCGTTTGCGAAGGATCTGTGCGTCAGCGACAGTGATTACCGTGCGGATGCCGTTGACCTGCTGGAAGCATCGAGTGGGGCGTTGTTTGATATTAACAACCACAACACCATTTATGCGAAGAATATTTATGAGAAGCTGTCACCGGCGAGCCTGACGAAGGTGCTTACGGCGGTGGTTGCACTTAAGAATGCTTCGGAGGATACGCTTCTTACCGCAACCTCCAATGTGAAGATTACGGAGTCAGGTGCGCAGGTATGCGGTCTTAAGGAGGGAGATCAGCTCACCTTATCCCAGGCGCTTCATCTGTTACTGATTAATTCGGCAAACGATGCTGCCGTACTGATCGCAGAGGGCGTTGGCGGAACGGTTGAGAATTTCTGTGAAATGATGAATCAGGAAGCATTGGCGCTTGGAGCTACCAATTCGCATTTCGTGAATCCGCATGGACTTACGGATGACAATCATTATACGACTGCCTATGATATGTATCTCATTATGAATGAGGCGATCAAGTTTGAGGTGTTCCGCGAGATTATCCATATGGATTCCTATACGACGGTATATCAGGATAAGAATGGTGCGCAAAAGGAAATCACCGTAAACAACACCAATTATTATCTGAATGGAAAGGCAGATCCACCATCCGGTATTACCGTGCTTGGCGGGAAAACCGGAACGACAGATGCCGCAGGACATTGCCTGATCCTACTTTCAAGAGATACGCAGAATAAACCGTATATTTCGATTATTATGCGTGCAGACGCGAGGGAGAATCTCTATACCTCAATGACGGATCTCTTATCCCAAATCGGCAATTAGCAGTTGTGTTTTCACATAGAATCACTTATAATTATTACATAGGAGGGTATGCCAATGGTTCAACTGATTGTAGGTAACAAAGGGAAGGGTAAAACAAAACATCTTTTAGACAAAGTAAATACGGAGGTTTTGCATGTTTCGGGTAACATTGTTTACATAGACAAGAGTGCGAAACATATGTATGAACTGAACAACAAGGTAAGACTGATTGATATTTCTGCTTATGATGTGACTTCACCCGAAGAATTTATGGGGTTCGTCAAGGGTATCGTTTCACAGGATCACGATTTACAGCAGATGTATTTTGACAGCTTTTTAATGATTGCCAACACACCGGATCATAACATTACGGATCTGATTGGTAAGATCGAAGCGATGAGTAAGAAATTTAACATTGATTTTGTGATCAGTGCATCTTTGGATGAATCCGAATTAGACGATTCACTTAAAGACAAAGTTATTGTTTCTTTATAGACCTTAAGCGCAAGGTTTTTGGCCTTGCGCTTTTTCGTATTTTTTAAGGAAGGAGGCCTTGAATGAGTCAGAAACAGAATAATAAAGTCGTATCATTTAGGCGGCCTCCCAATGGTGGAAATATTGGTGTCGTTATTTTTTTGCGGCTATTTTTTTATTTACATCATCATCTGTGTGTTTATGTATTTCACACAGAAGCACATCGAAAGCTATCAGGTAAAGATGGGCTCCCTGTCCTCAAACAATGTCTACAAGGGAATTGCCCTGCGGGATGAGGAGATTATTACAGCAACGAAATCCGGATATATCAACTATTATGCAAGAGAAGGACAGCGTGTCGGTGTCGGCAATCTGGTATATACCATTGATGAATCCGGGAAGCTTGCGGATTATCTGAATACGAACGGAGAGGGAACCTCTCTTACGGACAAGGATTTATCCGAATTAAAGACGGAAGTTCTGGGATTCGTGAACAGCTTCGACCATGAGGAATTCACTTCGGTATACGACTTTAAGAACAGTGTACAGGGTATGGTACAGAAACTGTCGAGTGCGAATATCCTTGATAATATTGATAAAATCAACAGCTCCGGCGTATCGGAACTGGTATCGTTATGTACGGCACCGGCAACCGGTATTGTGGTATTTTCCACAGATGGGTATGAGCAGTTACAGCTGGAAGACATGACGGAGGATCTGTTCGATACCAAGAAGTACGAGAAGACACAGCTCATTAATAATGAACTGGTGGCTTCCGGAGATCCGGTTTACAAGATTTCCGGGAACGAGGACTGGTCGATTGTCATTCCGGTGGATGCCGATAAGGAGAAGGAGCTGCTCGATGCCGAATATGTGAATGTGAAGTTCCTTAAGAACCAGGACACGTCCTGGGGCAAGGTAAGCTCCTATACGAATGCAGACGGCGATATTTTCGTGATGCTTACGTTCACGAACTCCATGGTGACCTTCTGTACGGACCGCTTTATTGACGTGGAGCTGATTCTGGAGGATGAAGCCGGATTGAAGATTCCGAATTCCTCGATTGTAGAGAAGGAATTCTTTATTGTACCGAAGGACTATGTGACGAAGGGCGGCAACAGCAACAATTTGGGTGTCATGCGACAGACCTATACCGAAGACGGTACGGCAACGGTGGAATTCATAGAAACCAATATTTATAACGAAACCGAGGAGGAATATTTCATTGATGACATGACGCTGCGGATCGGAGATTACATTGTGAAGCAGGAGTCTACAGAGAAATATCCGGTCAGCAAAAGGGGAAGTCTGATCGGGGTATATCATATGAACAAGGGATATGCCGATTTTAAGCAGATTAATATTCTGTATCAGAATGAAGAATACAGTATTGTAAAATCCAATACCCAGTATGGCTTAAGTGTTTATGACTATATTGTACTGGATGCAACAACAGTAAATGAGGATGAGTTGATTTATGAGTAAGACATTTATTACAGACAATCTGAAAGTGGTACATGAGCGGATTAATGCCGCATGTGAGAGAGGACATCGTGATCCTTCTACCGTACAGCTTATCGATGTAAGCAAGACGAAGCCGGTCGAGATGCTTAAGGAAGCATACGATAACGGTGAACGGCACTTTGGTGAGAACAAGGTGCAGGAGCTGGTTGCGAAATACGAACAGCTTCCGAAGGACATCAAGTGGCACATGATCGGCCATCTGCAGCGGAATAAGGTGAAATACATTGTAGATAAGGTGGCACTTATACACAGTGTGGATTCGGTACGCCTTGCAGAGGAAATCCATAAAGAAGCGATGAAAATAGGCCGGAAGGTACCGATTCTGATTGAAGTAAATGTGGCAGGAGAAGAAACCAAGTTTGGTGTTGCACCGGAAGAGGTGGAAGACTTACTTAAGGAGATTGCCTCATTTGAGGGGATTGAAGTACAGGGATTGATGACCATTGCTCCTTTCGTTACCGATCCGGAAGAAAATCGGCAATATTTTAACCGGCTAAAGCAATTATCTGTTGACATAAGTCATAAAAACATTGATAATGTTAATATGAATGTGCTCTCCATGGGAATGACAGGAGATTATGAGGTAGCCATCGAAGAGGGGGCTTCCTTTGTGCGTGTAGGCACAGGAATATTTGGGGAACGTAACTACAATGTGTAAGGGAAAGTTACGGTGAGAATGAATTTTTAAGAAGACAGGAGCATGAATCATGGGTGTAATGGACAAGTTTCTCAACTACATGAAACTAAACGAGGATGAAGATGATTATTATGATGATGATTATCTGGAAGACGGGGCTGTAGAAGAAAAAAACCAAAGAAACAGGCTGCTGCCAATGACGACAGTGATTTTTGCAGAAGACAAACCGGCAAAGAAGTCGTTGCCTAAAGTAACACCGATGAGACAGACTGCGAAGAAAACAGGTAATGGAATGGAAGTCTGTGTAATTAAGCCGACTTCGATTGAGGATGCAAGAGAGATCACAGAGACCCTGCTTGCAAACCGCACCGTGGTACTGAATCTGGAAGGACTGGATGTGGATATTGCACAGAGAATTATTGATTTTACTTCCGGTTCCTGCTTTGCGATCAGCGGTAACTTACAGAAGATTTCTCATTATATCTTCATTATCACACCTGCCGTTGTAGATATTTCCGGTGATTTTCAGGATATCTTCGGTGGATCCTTTGATGTGCCGATCAACTAAGAACCGGTAAGATGATAAATGATAAATGATAAGAAGCAAAAGAAAGCGTCAAATCCATCATTTGACGCTTTTTATACAAATGAAGAATGGTTACTGGAACGAGGTACGAGTGAACAGTAACTGAAGGAGTAAAGGAATGAGCCGTAAAATTAACGTTTTATATCAGAATAAACCCTGCTATGATATCTGCATTGAGGATTCTTTCAGAGCACTTGCGGATGCACTGGAACCTTTTGCATTAGCAGACAGGAAGGTCTGTATTGTTACTGATTCCAATGTGGATCCGCTTTATGGAGCGGAAGTAGAGGACATTGTCGGGGGCATTTCCAGAGAGTGTGTCCGTTATGTATTCCCGGCAGGAGAAGAAAGCAAGACGCTTGATACGGTGAAGGAAATCTATAAATTCCTTATCGAGAATCATTTTAACCGCAAGGATTTACTGATTGCATTAGGCGGCGGTGTGGTAGGTGATCTCACCGGATATACGGCAGCAACCTACTTAAGAGGAATTGAGTTTATCCAGATTCCGACTACCCTTTTATCCCAGGCAGATTCGAGTATCGGTGGGAAGACCGGTGTGGACTTTGACGGTTATAAGAATATGGTCGGTGCCTTTTATATGCCGAAGCTTGTGTATATGAATATTGCAACCCTGCAGTCCTTAAGCGACCGTCAGTTTTACAGTGGTTTTGCAGAGGTCATGAAGTCTGCCCTGATTAAGGACGGCAATTTCTACGAGTGGCTGATTGACCAGATGTATGAGATCTGTGAACGGGATGTGGAGACGCTTTCTGAAATGGTGGAACGGAGCTGCACCATTAAGAAGCTGGTTGTGGAGAAGGATCCTTTGGAAAAGGGCGACCGTGCGTTATTGAACTTTGGACATACGATCGGACATGCCATTGAAAAGTATATGAACTTTACCATGACCCACGGAGAATGTGTAGCATTGGGATGTGTTGCAGCAGCATTTATTTCCTGGAAAAAGAACTGGCTTTCCATGGAAGAATATTATGAAATCCGGGATATGTTTGTTCCGTTCTATCTGCCGATTTCCATTGATAATCTGGATATTGAAGAGGTGCTGCGGCTTACCAAATCCGATAAGAAAGCGGAGAACGGTTACATTAAGTTTATCTTATTAAAGAAGGTCGGCAAAGGCGCTCATTGATAAGACGGTTACCGATGATGAAATCCGTGAAGCCCTTCAGGAACTGAATTTTTAATGAAAATGACTAGGATACGGTGATGATGAAGCGTGCATCTTTATTAGTAACCGATTTTATGCTGTTTGTGATTCTGGTGATTACGGATCAGCTGACGAAGCATCTGGCCGTGGTACAGCTTAAGAATCAGGCAGCCTATAATCTGATTAATGGCATTCTGGAATTTAATTATCTGGAAAACCGGGGCGCGGCCTTTGGGGTTTTACAGAATCAGAAATATTTCTTTGTTTTTGTGGCACTGATCTTTATTGGCGTGATTGTTTTCGTGCTGATTAAGGTCCCGACACAGAAGAAATATTACAGTCTGAATATCCTGCTTGTGATGATCGCAGCAGGAGCGGTCGGAAATATGATTGACCGGGTACGGTATGATTATGTGGTCGATTTTTATCTATCTGGTATGTATCCAGTTCCCGATTTTTTTAATGTGGCGGATATTTATGTAACAACGGCAACCGTGATTCTGGTATTTCAGATTCTGTTTGTCTATAAGACGAATGATTTTAATTTCTTAAGCTTCAATCCAAAGAAATTCAGGGAACTGTAATATCATTTGCATTGTGTTGAACAGCTGCCGGATGATATTTTGATGCGGAGATACGGAGTTAAGATGGAAGAACAATTACAGTGTATGGAATTTACGGTTACCGAAGATATGGAAGAAGAAAGAATCGATAAGCTGTTAAGCAGTCTTATGGATTCTTTTTCACGTTCTTATATCCAGAAGCTCCTGACCGGTGGAAATTTACTGGTCAATGATAAGCCGATCGGAAAAGCCAGCTATAAGGTAAAGGCAGAGGATGAGATCAAATTGCTTGTTCCACCTGCGGAGCAGTTGAACATTGAACCGGAGGATATTCCACTGGATGTCCTTTATGAGGATGAGGATCTGATCGTGGTCAATAAGCCGAAGGGAATGGTGGTTCATCCGGCTCCCGGTCATTATACCGGAACATTGGTCAATGCACTGCTATACCACTGTAAGGGGCAGTTAAGCGGCATTAACGGCATTTTAAGACCCGGTATTGTACATCGGATTGATAAGGATACCACAGGTTCCATCATTGCCTGCAAAAATGACCGGGCGCATAACAGTCTTGCCGAACAGCTCAAAGTCCATTCCATTACCCGGAGGTATCATGCGATTGTCTGCGGAAGCTTAAAGGAGGATGAAGGAACGATTCATAAGAGCATCGGACGGGACAGTAAGGACCGGAAGAAAATGGCGGTTGTCACGTCAGGCGGCAAGGATGCGGTTACGCATTACCGGGTTTTACGCAGGTTCGACCAGTATACCTATGTGGAATGTGAACTGGAAACCGGAAGAACGCATCAGATCCGTGTGCATATGGCAAGCATCGGACATCCGATTTTAGGAGATGAAGTTTATGGTCCTGTGAAGTGTCCTTATAAGCTGCAGGGGCAGACCCTTCATGCGAAAATTCTGGGTTTCATCCATCCGGTAACCGGAGCTTATATCGAGACAGATGCCCCGTTACCCGCGTATTTTCAACATTTGCTGGAAATACTATAAGCAATTAAACTATTTTTCTGATAATAATAACAAAAAGCATTATTTCTTTCAACTTTATTTGAATTTTTAAGACATTTTTGATGTATAATAATTAATAAGCAATTGGGGGTATTGATTGCAGATAGGGTTAAGAGAAGGAGGTATTACATATGAACACAGTAATTACCATTGGTCGTCAGTTTGGCTCTGCAGGCCGTGAGATCGGAGAACAGGTTGCCAAGGAATTTGGAATTAAATATTATGATAAGGAGCTGCTTTCCAGAGCAGCAAAGGAAAGCGGTTTTTTTGTGAAGAAATTCTGGAAAACCATGATGAACGTCCAACCAGTTCATTCCTTTATAATCTGGTTATGGATACGTATTCATTTGGCTATAATGCATCCCATTATGTAGATATGCCGATCAGCCATAAGGTGTTCCTGGCACAGTTTGATGCTATTAAGAAGGTAGCCAGTGAAGGTCCCTGCGTCATCGTAGGACGTTGTGCGGATTATGCACTGCAGGATATGAAGAACTGTGTGAATATCTTTATCTATGGGGACGAGGATGTAAAGACCCAGTTCGTTATGAAGAAATACAATGTGGATGCTGCGAAAGCGAAAGACATGTGCATCAAGAAAGATAAACAGCGTCAAAGCTACTACAATTATTATTCTTCCAAAAAATGGGGAAGAGCCGACAGCTATGACCTGTGCATCAACAGCAGTGTCTTAGGTCAGGAAGGAACGGTTCGGCTGATTAAGCAGTATGTGGAAGATTTTGAGGCGCGCCAGAAATAGGCGCGCTTTTATTTTCATCCGTTTTGTTCCATGCGCTTCAGTTCAGGAAGAACTGTAAAAAGCATGGTAAGGAAGCAGGCGCTTCCACCGATTACATTGGAAACCGGTTCTGCAAGGAAAACACCTTTCGTGCCTATGTTCATGGCATAGGGCAGAAGATAGGTTAAAGGAACAACAATAAATACTTTACGAAGCAGGGAGAAGAAAATCGCCTGCTTCTTTTTATTTAAGGATTTGAATACGGTCTGTCCGATGTATTGCAGATCCATGAAGATAAAGGCGGCAAAGTAGATTTTCAGGGCAGGAATGGCATCCCGGATCAGTTCCGCATCCGAGCTGAAAATCCGGATGAGAAATTCCGGTGCAAACAAAATAACACTCCAGACAACGGCAGTATATAGAAGAATCATAAAACCCATCTCTAATCCGGCTTTTTTCACGCGCTTCGGACGTCTGGCACCATAGTTGTAGCTGAGGATCGGAGAAGTTCCTTCGTTCATGGCGTAAATCGGTGTCTCGACAAGCTGACGGACACTGGAAATAATGGTCATGACGGAGATATAAATGTCACCACCGGTAACGGAAAGTACGTTATTGGCACAGATGGTTACCAGGCTGTTGGTAATCTGCATGATAAATCCGGCAGTTCCCAGACTGGTAATATCTTTTTGCCAGTTTCCGGCATTCGTTCCATGCTTTTTACGGGAACAAATCGCACCTTGAATTCGGACTTATTATGTAGAAAATAAAGTACAAATGCTGCAGACAGAAACTGTGAGAGAATGGTTGCAATGGCAGCTCCACGGATCCCCAGATTCATAGCGAAGATGAAAACAGGATCCAGAATGATATTTGCAACCGCACCGATTGCCACTGACAGCATTCCCCATGGTGGAGTACCCCTGTGCATTGATAAACGGATTCATACCGGTTGCGATCATGGAAGGAAGTGTTCCGACCAGATAAATCATCAGGTAGGGAACGGCATAAACAAGCGCATCCTTAGATGCTCCGAATAAAATAAGGATCGGATTGGCAAAAAGCAGACCGATGGCCATAATCAGAATGGCACAGATACAGAGCATGGTAAACTAAATATTCATAATTTTTCTGGGCAGTATCGGTATCCTTCGTACCTCTGCTGATCGAAAATAGTGGAGCACCGCCACCGCCAAACAGGTTGCTGAATGCCGTAATGATGACAATAATCGGGAAGCATAAGCCGACCGCTCCTAAGGCGGTTGTCCCGACACCCGGAATCCGCGCAATATAAATCCGGTCCACAATGTTATAAAGAAGACTTAAAATCTGTGCGACAAGCATTGGAAGTGCAGCACCTAAAATATTACTTGTAATCGTTCCATGTTCAAAAATCAATTCGTTTCATGATCGTATCCCTTATTTTTCCTTGTCTTAATTTCTATTTTTTTGTTACTTTAATCTTAATCTTAAACTTATCAACTTAAGAATCATAAGTTTAAAAATTCTAAGAAAAGATGTTTTTTTATCTTTTTACTTGACATTTAGTATAGCATGATATAGTGTATATGTAAATTATGGTATTTATATAGCAATACAATAAAAAAATTATATATTTAATAATCCATAAGGTTATCATCTGCGAAAGAAATTATTTATTGAAAAAAACAGAATAGTAAATTATGACAGAATAGACATTATACAGTATCCTGTTACGAAATAAGAAGATGCCAAATGGAAAGAAAGGAGGGGAGCAGGCAATGGAAATGAAGCAGTTGGAGTACTTCTGTGCGATTGTTGAAGCAGGAACGATCAGTGGCGCAGCCAAAGCCCTTCACATGACGCAGCCGCCTTTAAGCTATCAGATGAAAATGTTGGAAGAGGAGCTTGAGGTACAGTTGTTTTTGCGGGGAACGAAGAAAATCACCCTAACAGAAGCCGGGGCTGCATTATATGAGCGTGCCGGAAGCCTTCTAAAAATGGCTGACATTACGAAGCGTGAAGTATTTAAGGCCGGGACCGCAGCAACGATCCATATTGGGATGACGCCTTCTTCGGTATCCATGATGTCGGAGTATCTGGCAAGGTTTGCACAGAAGTTCCCCGAGGTTCATTTTGATATTCACGAGGGATCCACCTTTACGCTGAAGGATCAGTTGGAGAACCGGATCGTGGACATTACAACGCTGCGTACCCCGATTGTGTTAAAGGGATGCGAGACGAGGTCACTTGTGCAGGAAAAATTACTGGTGATGGCGCTTCCAACCCATGAGATTATGCAGCAGGATCTTCAGAATCTTACCCTTAAAGCTCTTTCTCAATATAAGATTATTCTTTCACACCGGTATCGACAGTATATTCTTTCTGCATTCGAGGAAAAAGGAATTTTCTGCGATATTTACTGTGAATGTGAGGACGCCAGAACCGCATTGACTCTGGCGGAAAATGGACTTGGAGTGGCGATTTTACCGGCATCCATGCAGAAGCTGAGTGATAAGGTAACCTGCTGTGAAGTCACCGATACCGATCTGACTACAGAGATCCTGCTTGCCTGGAGAAAAGAAAGAATTCCTGCAGAAGTACAGGAATTTCTTGCATTTTAAGAAAAATTTAATTCAAGTATCCGTTAAAAAAATGATTTTTTTAATTTAAACTATATGGAGGACAATACAATGACCAAAGAAGAAAAAGTAGCACGTTTTCAAAAATTGAATCAGAACATCCAGAAGGGACAGATTCTCTGTGCCGGTTCGTCCTTAATGGAAATGTTTCCGGTTGAGAAGTTCATAAAAGAAGAGTATCCGGGTACCATCATCTATAATCGTGGAATTGGCGGTTATATTACAGACGAACTGTTAGAGCATCTGGATGTCTGCGTACTTGACCTGCAGCCGTCCCGTCTTTTCATTAACATCGGGACAAATGACTTAAGCAATCCGGACGTTACGATTGATGGACTGATGAAGAAGTATGATGAAATTTTATGCCGGATCGAAGAGGCCATTCCCGGTATTGAAATCTATCTGATGGCATACTTCCCGATCAATTACGAGGCAGCCACCGAAGAAATGAAGCCCTGCCTTCTCATCCGTACCAACGAACGGATCAATGAAGCGAATAAGGCAGTTGCCGAGCTTGCCAGGAAGCATCAGGCCAGGTATATTGACATCAATGCTCCGTTAAAGGATGCAGACGGAAATCTCCGTGCAGATTATACGATTGAAGGTATGCATATCAAGGAGGAAGGATATCGTTCCATTTTCCCGATGTTTATGAAGTACGCACTGGAGCCGAAGTGGAAGTAAATTGTGGAAAAGAAAAGTGAAAATGGATAAGGAAGGGTATCTGGCTGAATGGTCAGATGCCCTTTTTTTGTTGCAATGCATATGAGAAAAATGATCCAGTGGATCATTTTTTTGAGTTTCTGGAGTTATGTGGAGCGAGAATCATTTCAAAGTTATTTTTAAGTATGTTATAATGTTATCAATTGGCTGACAATACATTAAAATATGAAAAGTATGGGGATAAACATGATTGAATTTAAGAACATCAGTAAAACGTATAAGGTCGCAGTAAGGGAAGGCGGCATGAAAAATGCGATGAAATCCCTGTTTACAAGAAACTATAAGAACGTTCATGCATTGAATGATGTCAGCTTTCAAATTGCCGAAGGAGAGATGGTAGGGTACATTGGACCGAATGGGGCGGGAAAAAAAGTACCACCATTAAGATTATGTGCGGCATTCTTACGCCGGATAGCGGACAATGCGTAATAGATGGCAGAATCCCTTATAAAGAACGAGTTGCACATGTACAGCAGATTGGTGTTGTTTTTGGACAAAGAAGTCAGTTGTGGTGGGATGTGCCGGTAATTGACAGTTTTGAATTAATAAAGGATATCTATCGGATTGATGATAAGACCTATAGAAGGAACCTGAATGATCTGACGGATTTACTGGCAATGGGAGATTTGCTTAAGACTCCGACACGAAACTTAAGCCTTGGTCAGAGGATGAGATGTGAGATTGTTGCTTCCTTATTACATGATCCTAAAATATTATTTTTAGACGAGCCAACCATTGGGCTGGATGCCGTTTCCAAAATTTCGATACGCAAATTTATAAAACAAGTGAATGAAGACCGTAAAACAACGGTTGTTCTAACGACTCATGATATGCAGGATATTGAGGCATTAACAGAACGTGTCATATTAATTGGAAAAGGGAAAATCTTATTAGATGGAAAATACAACGAATTAAGGAAGAGAGCATCGAACGATAAAACACTGGACATTGAGTATAGTGGAACAATACCTGAGCTTCATGAGGGCATGAAACTTATAAAAGCGCAGGAGGCGCAAATGACCATATCTCTCAATCCGGATATTATGAGTGTCTCAGAAGCAATTTCCTATCTGGCATCTCATACGACATTAATGGATGTGTCAGTTTCTGACATTTCAGC
Organism: Lachnospiraceae bacterium; assembly: GCA_021628825.1. Lineage (GTDB taxonomy): Bacteria > Bacillota > Clostridia > Lachnospirales > Lachnospiraceae > Suilimivivens. The sequence goes on from JAJXRY010000001.1 coordinate 520,152, forward strand.
GGAACAAATGGTGGCAGAATTATACAAGGAGTACCGTATATGAAAAAATATATATTTATATTTCGACTCCGGTTTATGAATAGTCTACAGTACCGTACGGTTGTGCTGGGAGGAGTACTAAAAAGGATTTATTTGGGGATTTATGGAGATTTTGATGTACAAGGCACTTTATGAATCAAGTGGCAGTGTATTTTCAATGAGCTTTTCCCAGATGGTATCCTATGTATGGATCCAGCAGGTGTTTATGGTATTATTTAGGGTTGTTTTTGCCGACGGGGAAATTTATTCATCCATAACGGAAGGAACGATTGCATATGACTTAGTGCGTCCGGTTGGATTATATGGCTGGTGGTTTTCACAATCGGCTGCAAATCGTTTGGCGTTTACCATATTGAACTGCATACCCGTATTTTTTTGCTGGCTCTGCTTGTACCGAAACCATATCGAATTTCATGGAATCTGACTGTTGGTCAGTCGATTATATTTATTCTATCTGTTTTATTGGCTTTCCTGGTAGTGGTTTCGTTTGCAATGTTGATGTATATTTCATTGTTTTTATATCATTGCCCAACGTGGAGTAAGAATTATTGTGACAGCATTAACTACATTTTTATCCGGAGGAGTAGTTCCATTGCCCTTTTTTCCGGATAAGATCCTGGCTATAGCTCAATTACTTCCGTTTGCAGCGATGCAGAATACTCCATTACAGATATTTTGTGGGAATATATCTGGTGTTAATATGATTAAGGCGGTTGCTTTTCAGGTATTCTGGTTTGTAACGCTATTTTTAATTGGTAAGGCAGCAATGGCTGTTTCACTGAAAAAAGTAATTGTGCAAGGGGGTTAGACCAGATGGTTTTATATGTGAAGTATTTTATCATGCAATTAAAAAGTCAAATGCAATATAAAACATCGTTTTTTCTGGCAATTATTGGACAGTTTTTAACGGCCTTTACCTCTTTTTGGGGGATTAGTTTTATTTTTAACAATGTGAGCAGCGTAGATCAATTTACCTATGAAGAGGTTCTGTTGTGTTTTTGCGGTAGTAATGATGTCTTTCTCCATCGGCGAGATGTTTGGTGGAGGTTTATCTGTTTTTTTCCACGGTTGATGCGTAACGGCAGTTTTTGACCGTATTCTGACAAGACCAAGAAGTATTATTTTTTTCAAGTGCTGGCAGGTAATACAGATTTTTGCCAGAATAGGGCTGATTGTTCAGGCCCTTGTAGTACTGATTTATGCAGTAAATAAGAGCCAGAATAGTTGGACGTTTTTTTAAAAAAATATGCACGCTGATTTTTAATGATAAGTTGTGGCAGTATTGTTTTTCCTTTTGTTTGTTTTTTTAATCACTGCATCGTGCACATTTTTTTACCACACAATCCTTAGATTTTCTCAATGTGTTTACCTATGGAGCGCGCCAGTTTGGGCTGTATCCGTTTTCCATATATGGAAAGGGTATATTAAGATTTCTGACATTTGTAATTCCGTTAGCGTTATTTCAGTACTATCCGTTGCTCTACATAACAGACCGGAACAAGAGCAGTTACCTGGTGATCTTTCCCGTTTTCTCATTATTGTTTATTCTACCTTCTTATGGATTTTTTCGTATGGGATTGAGAAGGTATCAATCAACGGGTTCGTAAGGGTTCAGATCTGATTAAGGTACTTTCTTAATGCTTGAACATGCAGCGGAAATATAAGTTCCGGAGAATTATCTACGATTTTCTTTAAAGTATTTCTCTCCATCCAACGGATATTATTAGTTTCATCGGTCTGTTCAAGTAATGCTCCTTCCGCTGTACAAAGAAAGGTGTGCAAAAGTAATGAGTATGCACCGGATAAATTTTGTGTTATACAAAAGGGTGATATGGAAATAGTCTGGTTCCCAACAATGTCTAAAGAATGGCTGTTTTTCTTCGCCCTGTATTTGTGTAAGATGAAGTCCTGTTTCCTCCCATACTTCCCGACGTAGGGCATCAAAAATATATTTTTCATATTCCCGGATTTTTACCGGCTGGAATCTCCAGTAAACCATCCGTTCCATCTGCACTATTCTTTTTGCGATCCTGTACTAAGATGAATTCATTATTATCTGTCTGTTTTGTAATAATTGCGCCTACAGCAGGCTTTACAAATATTTCGTTCATGTTGGTCTCCCTATGAAATCAGTATATCTTAAATTTCACTTTATCATTGATACAACGTTTTTAGCAATTAATTTTTATCTTATATAATAGTATTTGAATAGTATTTGAAGATAATTATTTGAGTTTTTAAATTATATATGATAGAATGAAATCGAAATTATTTAAATAGTAAATCCAAGGAGTCTGTGATGAAAAAAACTTACAGTATATATGTATAGCAGCCGTATGTCTCGTACTGATTGGCTGTGGCAGGGAAACAGTGAATTCAGATATTAATTCAGATATTAATTCAGATGTTAATTCAACAGTAGAAGTAGCAAAGGATACAGACATAGCGGATGAAATAGCACTTTCCGATGAAGCTATTCATTGGATCTGTGGAGGAAGAACGAAATGATATATGCATCATGGGGCAATAGTAATGAGTAGAAAAGAGTGGACAGAAAAAATAACTATCATAATAGCGGGATCCATTATTGCGGCATATGGCATCACATTAGCTATGTACGCCGGATTTGGAGGCGCAACCCTTGCTGTATTGTGGCAGGGAATATCCGGGACATTTCATATAAGCATAGGTACGGCCTCGATGATAGTAGCGATCATAATGATATTGTTTGCTTTTTTCTATGACAGATCACAAATACATGTCGGTACCATTTTGTATCAGATTGTGTATAGCTTCTGCGTGGACTTATTCGCAGATGCACATGTGTACAGCACACATTTATGGGTGAATGCCATGATTATGCTGCTTGGAATAATTTTTTTTGCTATAGGTACCGGACTTTATGCGGCAGCTTCCCTTGGACGTGGATCTTACGAGGCATTAACTTTTTCCCTTGCAGAAAAGAATGGCTGGCAGGTGAAAAAGGTGCGGATGATACTTGATATTTTTGATGGTGATGATCGGTGTGATTCTGGGCGGTAAGTTTGGAATATGTACTATTGCCACAATCATTATTTCCGGACCAATCATCCAGTTTACCGCATCAAAAAAACAAAATCTTTGCTGAGCAAATAATTGCATTGTTCTCCGCTTTGTCTGATGATAAAATATAAATGTTTTATGAATATGCACATCTGGCAGCTTTGCCCTCTGGCCATGGTAGTGCCAATCGCAGATGCCTATTATGAAGCTGTCCGGCCCGAAACCTGTTCTGATGGTTGTGTTGTCTTTGGTGTTTGAAAGTGCTTTTGGAAATAAATTTATGTATCAGCATGCAATAAAGGCACCCGATGAAATGAGACAACTGCATAAACAATTTTATGCTTATGTGAAGAAGAGGATTCTGTAATTTTGAAGGAGTAAAGTGTGAAAACGATTATTACAATACAACACACCCAATCCGTTCATCATACAAATGGAATGGTTGGATCCTGGACGGATTGGGAACTGACGGAATTAGGAGTCAGGCATGCAAAAAGCATAGGAGAAATGTTGAAGAGTGAATTGGCAGGAAAAGAATTTGTGATGTATTCTTCGGATTTGCTACGTGCAAAACAAACAGCAGAGAATGTCGGGAACTGTCTGAGGTTAACTCCTGTGTTAAGAAGTGAATTAAGAGAAAAGAAATCTTGGAAAATGTTGTGGAAAGTCTGTTCAATGGCTGCGCGAAAATATGGAACAACCGGAAAGAACGATTGATGACCGGTTGTTTTTCTGATGCTGAAAGCCGGAGAGAGGAATGGAACAGGCTAAAACCGTTTTTTAATGAAATTATGTCTAATGATGAAGAAAATATTATTGTTGTATCACATGGCGATTTGTTAAGTGTGTTCAATACTATGTTTTTAGGACTGGATGTTGAAACCTTGAACACCTTTGAAATATCCGGATTATCGGGAGGCGTTTCGCATTTGGTTGAAAATAACGAAGGAAAGCGGTTTATTAAGAGAATCAGTGATATGTCATATATTAAATAAAATTTATAAAACCAAATCCATCATTGGTTAAATTAAAAATATCAAAAAAGTGTATGTAGAGCTGGTAAAAGCAGATTGTGGAGAGTGAGGCAGTGAATGATGAAAACGCCGAATGATTATTTGACAATGAATTATCGTATGGAAATTGTAGAGGATAAGGATGAGGGCGGTTTCGTGGTTTCCTTTCCGGAGCTTCCGGGATGTATTACCTGTGGAGAAACAGTAGAATCCGCTGTCGCAAATGCTTTAGATGCTAAGAAGGCATGGTTGGAAGATGGTATTGAAATACATGAGCCGGACAGTTTAGAGGATTATTCGGGACAGTTTAAGCTTAGAATTCCCCGTAGCCTGCATCGTTCTCTTGCGGAGCATTCCAAGAGGGAAGGTATCAGTATGAATCAATATTGCGTATATCTTCTTTCCAAAAATGATGCAGTTTATTCAAAATAATAAAAGGAGAGGCAATTTAATGATTGAATATACAAAAATTAATTCGCAGACTTGGGATTTGTGGGCTGATAACGGCTGTGAATGGTCTGTTCCGATTTCGCATGATGAATATGAAGCTGTATCTGAAGGTAATTTCGGCGTATATCTTACACCCTGCATAACTGTTCCACATGAATGGTTCGGAGATTTAAAGAACAAAAGGCTTCTTGGTCTTGCAAGCGGCGGCGGTCAGCAAATGCCTGTGTTTTCAAAGCTTGGTGCAATCTGCACTGTTTTTGATTATTCTGACAGACAGCTCGAAGCGGAAAGGACAATTTCAGAGCGTGAGGGTTATTAAATACAAATTATCAAGGGCGATATGACAAAAAAACGCTCCCCATTTGAAGACGAAAGCTTTTGATATAATTTTTTTCACCCTGTTTCAAATTGTTATGTTGAGGATGTTTATCATATTTGGAATGAATGCTACCGTGTTCTGAAAAAAAGGTGGACGTCTGCTTGCTGGTTTTGATAATGGTATCGATTTTCTTTTTGAAGGCGATAATCCATTGTTGGTTGTAAACAAGCTCCCATTTAATCCGCTTAAAATGCCAAATGAGCGATTTGAAGCAATGGCAAAAAATGGTGAAGGCATACAGTTCAGTCATTCTCTTGAGGAACAGATAGGCGGTCAGCTTAAAGCCGGATTTACTCTTAAAGACTTATATGAGGACAGAGACAGAGTTGGTGGTGCAAAGATAAGAGATTATTTGCCGCAGTATATGGCAACTTTGGCTGTGAAATAAGGTTCATAGGTAGAGATAAAACTATTCGCACAACCCTTGTTTAACGAATAGTTCATACAAGTTTACATAATATTTTTTTATGTCAACCAATGGATTTCAAAACTGCAATTTCTTCTTTGAAACAGTCTGAGCATTATTATACTTTCCCGCCTGTTCACGGATCTCAGACTGGATATCTGATACAAATTCATCCTTATCCATAAAGTCAATCGGTTGATATGAATCGGTATCTATATCAGTATTTGTATTTGTATTTGTATTTGCAAATAGCTGATGATCTGAAGTAGCTTTTGTTTATATTTGACTTTTTATATATTTTTATACTTTTTCATGGAATTCTTGCACATGGTTCATCGATTGTCTGCGTTTTTTTCTTATACCGGATGTAGGTATATCCATATACAATGATTAAAAAAACGACAATAACTGTTATCAGTAATTTCATAGAAACCTCAAAACAAATAATAAGCAAAAAAATAATAATAAATTAAGAAACAAATCAAGGAATAAATCGATCAATCAGTTAACACATTTGATCAGAATCAAAAAAATAATCGTAAAAAGGTCCATCATTTAATAAAGAAACCTTCATATGTGCACCGAAAACCCCATGCTGAACGTTGGGAAATTCCCTTTGGCATTGTGCAATGATGTATTCATATAATTCATTTGCCAGATCCGGATTCCCGGCATTGGTATAACTTGGTCGGTTTCCCTTACGGCAATCTGCATACAATGTAAATTGTGAAATTATTAACAAATCGCCATGAATATCCTGAACACTCAAATTGGATTTGCCGTTTTCGTCCTCAAATATTCTTAAATGAATGAGCTTATTGACCAGCTTGTCAGCTATTTCTTTCGTATCGCTGTTGCAGATCGAAACCAGAACCATAAGTCCCTTATCAATTTTACCTACACTCTGTTCCTCTACTACTACTTCTGCCTGGCTTACTCTTTGAATTACAAATTTCATTTTTCGGATCCTCTTCTTTTTACTACTTCTTCTGTATTCTCGTGCATTTCGGATTCCGTAGCGGTAGTTTCCGACAGAGATTCCTGTCCGGTTTTTCTCAATGGATACATTTACCGGCTTATGAGCATCCGAATTTTTTTATTCATTTGTTTAATCTTTTTTTCTGGATTTCTTTTGCGGTATCAGGATCCAGCATAATAAATTCTTTGTCTTTGATTTTCTCTACATATAAATATTCTTGAGTTTCCGAAGGCAGGCCTTTATTCTTTAATTTGCGTCCGATTGTACGCTTTACAAGAGCATAAATTACGGCCCAAAGCGGAACACCAACAATCATACCGGCTACACCCCATAAACCTCCGAAAATGGTAATGGAAAAAATAACCCAGAATCCGGATAAGCCTGTAGATTGTCCTAAAATCTTAGGTCCGATTACGTTACCGTCGAGCTGCTGAAGGATAAGGATAAAAATAATGAAATACAGGCACTTTAACGGGTTTACCAACAAAATAAGTAATGCACTGGGAATCGCTCCCAGGTAAGGACCGAAAAACGGAATCACATTGGTGACACCGACAATCACACTTACCAGAATTGCATAGGGCATTTTTAAAATAGATAAACCGATGAAGCATAATATTCCGATGATAATGGAATCGATGATTTTGCCGGTAAGGAATCCAATAAAGGTCTGGCTGGTAAAACGGATATCTTTAATAAACGTATTGGCATGCTCGGTATTTAATAAGGCATACGCAATCTTCTTCGCCTGTCCTGCAAACAATTCTTTATTAAACAGCACATAAACAGATATGATTGCACCAATAACCACATTCCACAGAGTCTTTAAAAAGCTTAACAGGCTTAGGGAAATATGCTTTAAGATTTCCTGTGTCTGGGGAATAATGGTTTTGTTCAAAAAATTGGAAAATTCTCCGGAGTAATCATCTACAAACTGAATAAATAAATCATTCAGAGTGGGATTATCCTGCAGCAGTTTATTGGAAAACTGCGTCAGATTCCGTATATAATATGGAAACTGGTAAGAAATGGCGATAATACTGCGGCTTACTTCAGGAACAATGACACTGATAAAAGCATAAAGCAGTAACGATATCAGAAGCAGGGATAGAATGACCGAAATTACACGCATATACTTTTTTTCTCTTTTTGGCGGTAATTTCCGGGGTTTTTCTTTGTAAATAACGGAATAAGAAATTTGCGTTCGATGTAATTTACAATAGGTGTTAACAGATACGCAATGATAATTCCATAAATGACCGGGCTTAATATGGGAAAAAAGCCTTTGATCTTTGCTGAAAAATGCTTCACTGCGGAATATCAGATAATAAAAAGCAGATGGAAGCTGCAATTACAAGAAATGATATAATTCCAGTCATAACCATCTTTCTGTTAAATTTAATCTTCATATGTAACCCCTCTCCTGCCTGACTATATTTTTTTACAAATAATTAACAGTATTAGTATAACATTTTTTTACCATAAATATACTATGGTTTATATCTATTTTTATGGTAAAATAAATATCACAAATCATATTTGTATGATTCATATTATAAATATTACGAATGATACTGCAGGATAAAAATAAAGGAATTACTTATGACATTACAGCAAATTTTTAAGTCCGATCCGCAAGGCCGTGGATGATTATCATATGATTGAAGATGGCGACAAGATCGCAGTCGGTATTTCCGGTGGCAAAGACAGTCTTACATTATTAAACGGACTGCATGCGCTGATGCGGTTTTATCCGCATCCATTTAGGCTTCATGCAGTTACGGTAGACCTTGGGTTTGATAATCTGGATCTGAGTAAAATCAAAGAAATGTGTGAATGCATGGATATTCCTTATACGGTTGTTTCAACAGAGATTGCCTCCATCGTTTTTGAAAAAAGAAAAGAATCCAATCCCTGTTCTCTTTGTGCCAAGATGCGGAAAGGTGCGTTAAACCAGGCAATTAAGGATCTCGGCTGTAACAAAGCGGCATATGCCCATCATAAGGATGATGTTGTGGAAACAATGCTGATGTCCTTGATTTATGAGGGAAGATTTCACACCTTTTTCACCCGTAACTCATTTGGACCGGATGAATCTGACCGTCATCCGTCCTTTAATTTATATGAATGAAGCAGATGTCATAGGCTATGTCAATAAGAATCAGATTCCGGTTGTTAAAAGTCCCTGCCCGGCGGACGGTTACACCCGTCGGGAATATATCAAGAATCTTTTACGCAGTCTCAACCGTGAAAATCCGGGAGTGAAGGATCGCATGTTTACTGCTATTTTAAATGGATTTGATGACTATCTTATAGATGAATGATCAGGAATGGTGCCTTATGGAAAAGAACAAAAACTATCATGATGAACAAAATAACATCAATACTCTGAAAATGCGGGAGGTACTTACAACTCTCCCACCTTTCTGCAAGCAGTTTTTCCGGGGAATTCAGGATTATACTTCTTCCCGGACACGTCTTGCCTATGCTTACGATTTGAGAGTATTCTTTGAGTTTATGCATGAGAATAATCCTTATTGTAATAAAATGGATATTACGGATCTTCCATTGTCTGTTCTTGATTATATTTCAAGGGAGGACATCGAAGAATATATGGATTATCTGTCTCTCTATACGAAGGAGGGCAAGGAAATCACGAATGATGAACGTGGAAAAAAGCGTAAATTGTCTGCATTAAAGAGCTTTTATAACTACTACTATACCTCAGAGCTGATTAAAACAAACCCGGCCGCCCTGGTTCCACTGCCCAAGCTACATGAAAAAAAGAAATCATTCGTCTGGATGCGGATGAAGTTGCCATTTTACTGGATCAGGTCGAGGATGGTGATAAGCTGACGAAACGGGAATTGGTTTATCATCAGAAAACGAGAATTCGTGATGTGGCGTTATTAACGCTTCTTTTTAGGAACCGGGATTCGTGTATCGGAATGTGTTGGCCTTGACTTAAATGATGTGGATTTCAAAAATAACGGAATTAAAATCCGCCGAAAAGGTGGCTATGAAACGGTTGTTTATTTTGGAGATGAAGTACAGGATGCTTTACTGGATTATCTGGAACAGCGTCATCATATCATTCCCAGTGAGGGGCATGAAGAAGCATTATTCTTATCCTTACAGAACCGTCGGATTACTGTACGGGCAGTTGAAAATCTGGTAAAAAAATATGCTTCACGGGTAACCACCTTAAAACATATTACCCCTCGTAAGCTGCGCAGTACATATGGTACTGCTCTCTATCGGGAAACAGGGGATATTTATCTTGTTGCCGATGTTCTTGGGCATAAGGACGTCAATACTACCCGGAAGCATTATGCAGCACAGGAAGATGCCAGAAAGCGCCGTGCAGCAAATGCAGTGCAATTACGCGAACATTATGATGAACCACACAACTAAGCAGATATAAAGTTCCTTATGCAACGAATTCTGCACTGTAATAAGGAATAACCAGATGCTGGCCGGCAGTAATGTCTTCACTGGAAAGGCCATTCATCTGAAGAACTTCATCAATATAGTTCTGATAATTGTCATAATGATCTTCATCTGCATATTCCGCAGCATATGTCCAGAGGGAGTCGCCCCTGCTTACGGTAATACTCTTATAATATTTATAATAAATAGCTTCATCGCTGTTCTGCGCCTTCGTCTTCACAGTAAAGAACATCATGGAACAGGTGATGACAAGTACGAATGTCAGGGCAAGGGTCAGAATGTGCTTACGGAGCTCTCTTCTTCTCTTCATGCGGTTCCTGCGGATTCTTCTCTCACTTCTTCTTTCGTTCAATGTGTTCATACTGAATTCCTCTTTTCTCTTCTGTTCGGATGGATCGAACGTCTGTTGCGAACAACCGTTCTGTGTCTATGATTGAATTATATCGAACGTATTTTCGCATGTCAATACTTTGAGAGAAAATAATCGAACATTTTTTCGGAATATATGTTTGCCTTGGACAGGAATCTATGCTATACTAAAAATAAGTTAACTAAAGGCTTGTTTTATTAAGGAGGTTTTTGATGGGATACGGTAAGATCAGTGCCAAGCAACAGGAAATATTGGATTATATTAAGGAAGAAATATTAAAGCGCGGCTATCCGCCTGCAGTACGTGAGATCTGTGAGGCTGTGAATCTCCGTTCCACTTCTTCGGTACATTCTCATTTGGAGACTCTTGAGAAGAATGGCTATATCCGCCGTGATCCTACGAAGCCGCGTGCCATTGAGATTTGTGATGATAATTTTCAGATGGTCCGCACCGAGATGGTCAGTCTTCCGGTTGTCGGACAGGTTGCTGCCGGAACTCCGATTCTTGCAGAAGAGAATATTGACAGTTATTTCCCGGTTCCTGCAGAACTGGTTCCACAGGGAGAATCTTTTGTTTTGAAGGTGAAGGGCGATTCCATGATTAACGTTGGAATTTTCAGTGGAGACCAGATCTTTGTGAATGCCTGCAATACCGCTCATAATGGAGATACGGTGGTTGCACTTATTGACGATTCTGCTACTGTGAAGACTTTCTATAAGGAAAATGGACATATCCGTCTCCAGCCGGAGAATGACACGATGGATCCGATTATCGTGGATGACTGTCAGATTCTGGGCAAGGTATTTGGTGTCTTCCGTGTTATGAAATAAGGAAAGAGGAAAAGCACATCCTTAACCGTAAATTTATTCCGGTATATGGATGTGCTTTTTCGTATCTTATATCTTCCTGTTATTTGTGAAAAGTTAAAAATGTGATTCTGGTTCTGTTTTCTTATTTGCTGCTTAGCTGAATCTCACATTAATATAAGACATAATCTCCTGTACGCAGCGTTCGAAGCCAAGCTTGGAACTGTCGAGACACAGATCATAGTTCCGGGCATCGGTCCAGTCCAGACCGGTATAATACTTGTGATAATCGGCACGATGCTTGTCGATCTTCTGAATATAACGCTCTAATTCCCTGGAACCCATGCTCTGCTTCTTTGCAGCCTGCTCCATACAATATTCGTGTGGTGCATGGATAAAAACACTTAGAACATTGTCATAGTCTTTTAACACATATTCCGCACAACGGCCGACGATAATACAGGATTCGTCCTGTTCAGCAAGCTTCTTAATAATTTTTGCCTGATAATTAAACAGATTTTCCATGGAAGTGAAATCGTCGCTTTCCGGAGGAATCAGTTCTCCCTTATAGACACTGTGTGCAATCTTAAAAAAAGCCGGGTTGCTTTTAACCTGTTCATCGGCATTCCGGAACAAATCTTCATTAATACCACTGTCTTCAGAAGCCAGTCTTAACAGCTCCTTATCATAGTAATGAATCCCCATACGCTCTGACAACATCTGGGCGATGGTACGTCCGCCGCTTCCGTATTGTCTGGCAATTGTAATTACGATATTCTTTTCCATCGCGTTCACCCTCCTGCTACTTATTTAATTATAATAGATCAGCCCCACATACATAAGCTGTTTATTCTCCAAGATATGCTTTTTTTAATGGAATCATTGTTTAACAGATCGCTGGCTTTTACCGGATAAGACAATCTTACCGGTCTCGAGAACATAGGCACGATCTGCAATGGACAATGCTTTTTTCGCATTCTGTTCTACCAGTAATACCGTGGTTCCACTGGCACTGACACTTTTAATAATGTCAAAAATTTCATTTACAAAAATGGGTGAAAGTCCCATGGAAGGCTCATCCATGAGAATAATTTTCGGGTGAGACATTAATGCCCGGCCCATAGCAAGCATCTGCTGTTCACCACCACTTAAGGTTCCGGCAAGCTGGTTCTGACGTTCCTTAAGGCGTGGAAAACGTTTGTAAATATTATCCAGTGTCTGTTCGATCTCATTCTTATCTTTGCGGGTATAAGCTCCCATTTTGAGGTTTTGCAGAACCGTTAGGTTGGCAAAGACTCTTCTGCCTTCCGGAACGTGCGCCATTCCCATAGAAACAATTTTGTGAGCCGGTACCTTGGTGATATCCTTTCCTTCAAACCATACAGAGCCTTTCTTGGCATTGAGTAATCCGGTAATCGTATGGAGAATGGTTGTTTTTCCTGCACCATTCGCTCCAATTAATGCAATTACTTCTCCCTCGTTTACATCAAAGGAAACACCTTTAATCGCCTGTATCATGCCGTAATATACTTCCAAATCTTTGATTTCCAACATGGACATGTTAAAATCCTCCTCATCTAAGTATCCGTTTGTTCATAAATTCCGAATCAAGGTAAGACTATTCACCGAGATAAGCAGTAATTACTTCAGGGTTATTCAAAACATCACTGGTGGCTCCCTGTGCAAGGACACGGCCAAAGTTAAGGACGGTAAGCTCCTCGCAGATTCCGGATACCAGCTTCATATCATGCTCAATCAGCAATACCGTCATATCAAAATGATCACGGACAAAACGGATCGTATCCATTAATTCCTGCGTTTCATTCGGGTTCATGCCGGCTGCTGGCTCATCCAGCAGTAAAAGCTTCGGTTCGGTTGCCAGCGCTCTTGCAATCTCCAGTTTACGCTGTTTACCATAAGGAAGGTTAGAGGCCAGGAAATCCGCTTCCTGATCCAGGTCAAATACCTTAAGAAGCTCTAAGGCATGTTCATTCATTGCCTTTTCGGTCTTATAGTATCTGGGCAGACGAAGAATCCCTTCGATAGTGGAATATTTATAATGATTATGAAGTCCGACCTTCACATTGTCCAGCACGGATAAATCATTGAACAGACGAATGTTCTGGAAGGTACGGGCAATTCCTTCTTTGTTAATCTCAATCGTGCTCTTTCCGGTGATATCTACACCATCCAGTAGAATCTTCCCCTCATTGGGCTTATAAACACCGGTGAGCAGGTTAAATACGGTTGTCTTACCGGCACCGTTCGGACCGATCAGACCGTACAACTGTCCTTTCTTAATGGAAATGTTGAAGTCATCTACAGCATGCAGACCGCCAAAAGAGATACTTAAATCTTTAACATCTAATAATGTGGACATTTTACTTTCCCTCCTTTGCGTTCTTGCGGAAAAGATTCTTTGGAGAATATTTCTCGCGTAAGGTGATGAACTTCGGGCTCCAGTTAAAGAGCATCATAACGATCAGAACGATGGAATAAATCAGCATACGGTAATCGTTCAGTCCACGTAAGAGCTCCGGAAGCAGGGTCAATACAACGGCTGCAATGATCGAGCCGCGGATGTTACCGATTCCACCAAGTACAACGAAGACCAGAATCGTAATGGACATGTTGTAACCGAAGTTCTTCGGAGTTGCCATAAGGCTGTTTAAGTTATGGGCATAAAGCACACCGCCGATTCCGGCTAAAGCTGCGGAAATGGAAAACGCCATCAGCTTATATTTCGTGATGTTGATACCAACGGATTCGGCTGCAATTAAGTTATCACGGATGGACATGATCGCGCGCCCGTCTCTGGAACGGATCAGATTCAATACAATAAATAAGGTAATCAGAATCAATACAAAACCGATGACAAAATTGGAATCCTTCGGCGTACCGGTAATACCCCTGTGCACCGTTAATGATGATCTGACCATCCAGTTCCATATTCAGGGAAACGGCATCCTTCATGGAAAAATGAAGTCCATTGGAATCCTTACCAATATATAAAACGTTGATGATGTTCTTAATAATTTCACCGAAAGCAAGCGTTACAATGGCAAGATAATCGCCCTTTAACCGTAATACCGGCATGCCGATCAGGAAGCCGATGAGACCGGCAGATATGGCACCGATAAGGATAGCCAAGATGAACCGTAACGGTCCTACGGTGATCACGTTCTCCATACATTTGGAGAAAAAGGCTCCGGTAAAGGCGCCGACACACATAAAGCCTGCATGTCCAAGGCTTAACTCTCCCAGGATACCAACGGTCAAATTCAGGGAAACCGCCATAATGACATAGACACACAGAGGAACCAGAAGTCCTTTCATAAGACTTGAAATGTTACCGGTTGATATCATGCTTTCTACAATGATAAAAAGCAACAATAACAATTCCATAAGTAATTAAATTTTCACGAAGATTTCTCGTCATTTTTGATTTTTCATATTCTGCTCCTCCTTAAACCTTTTCCTGAATCTTCTTACCAAGAATACCGGTAGGCTTCACCAGAAGAACGACAATCAATACCATGAACACAATGGCATCGGATAACTGGGAGGAAATATAGGCTTTACTTAAAATCTCAATGATTCCAAGAATAATTCCACCAATCAGCGCACCAGGAATCGAACCGATTCCACCAAATACGGCAGCAACGAAAGCTTTGATACCGGGCATGGAGCCGGTGTACGGAGTCAATGCCGGATAAGAAGAACATAACAGCATACCTGCAATGGCTGCCAATGCAGAGCCTATCGCAAAGTTCAGGGAAATGGTTCCGTTTACATTGATACCCATAAGCTGTGCAGCACCCTTATCCTCGGAAACAGCAAGCATGGCCTGCCCTGCTTTGGTTTTTATTCACAAATAAGGTTAAGCCGATCATAATGACGATACAGGATAAAATAGTTACGATCGTCTCTCCACTGATGGTAATCTGTCCTCCTGCAAGAGAAAGGCTCGGAACGTTGACAACCGAAGTAAATGCTTTGGTGTTTGCACCGAAAATAAGTAATGCAATATTCTGCAGGAAATAGCTGACACCAATTGCAGTGATCAGAACAACCAGGGAGGAAGATGCCTGACGTAACGGACGATAGGCAATGGCCTCAATGGTAATACCAAGCACGGTACACAGCACTACGGAAAGGAAAATGCCAAGTGCCGGCGGCAGTCCTGCCATACTGACGGTTGCAAAAATGGTGTAAGCGCCGACCATGATGACATCACCATGGGCAAAGTTCAGCATTTTTGCAATGCCGTAAACCATGGTATAGCCAAGCGCAATGATCGCATATACGCTTCCTAAACTGATTCCATTGATTAAGTAGGATATAAAACTCATAACAAATCCTGTCCTTTCTTATGTGAAAGTATAATAAAAGTACCTTAAAAAAATATTCATAATATTATAACAAATTACTTTAACGCATTGCAATAGTGAAATGGTAATTTATAATAGATTTTTATAATCCTGTGATGAAAAAGAGGGATGCTGATAACAACATCCCCCGTTGGATTCATTTCTATGCTTTATGAAAGCTGATTCTTAATTTTAATTACTGGATTAAAGAATATTCACCATTCTTGATTTCCATAGCTTTAGGTGCTTTTGTTTACAGTACCGTCAGCAGCCCAGCTCATTCCGGCACCGGTAAGACCATCGTAAGTGATCTCGGTCATAACACTCTTTAACTTATCACAGATTCCGGAGACACCGTCTGCAGGTGTGGCACCACTCTTTTTCAATGGCTGCTTTTACAATGTATACTGCATCATAGGCATCTGCTGCAAACTGGTTCGGTGTCTCACCGTAAGCAGCTTCATAAGCGGATACAAAGCTCTTGGTTGCATCATCCTGTGCGTCAGCTGCAAAAAGGTGTTAAAAGCATAACGCCCTCTGCCAGAGAGGCATCGAAGTTTTCTACACCGAGGATACCGTCAAGACCATCACAACCGAAGAATTTCGGTGCGTAGCCCATTGCATTTGCCTGTGCAAGAATTAAGGATGCTTCTGTATAATAAATTGGAAGGAATACCAGATCAGCACCTGCCTCCTGAGCCTTGGAAAGCTGAACGGAGAAATCGGTTTTGTTATCTGCGGTAAATGCTTCAGCAGCTACAATTTCGAAATTCTGATTTGCTGCTTCTTCAGCAAATTTGGTATAGATTCCGGAAGAATATACATCAGAGCTGTCGTAAATGACTGCTACCTTTGTAGCAAGGCCGTTCTCGCCAATATACTGTGCTGCACCAACACCCTGGTTGGGATCAGTAAAGCATACCTGAAAAACATTATCATTTCCATTAACAATATCTACAGAAGAGCCCGAAGGAGTAATCTGGAACATATTGTCGTTTTTTGTTTCAGCTGCAACTGCAATTGCGCATCCACTTGTTACGGTACCGACGAGAATGTTCATTCCCCAGTCCTTTAAGTTGTTGTAAGCATTTACGGATTTCTCATTATCAAGCTCATCATCCTGGAAGTTGAATTCTACCTGATAGCCGTTGATTCCGCCTGCAGCGTTAATTTCATTAATAGCGAGCTCTGTTGCGTTCTTAACAGCAATACCGTATACGGCAGCACCACCGGTTACAGGGCCAATTCCACCGATTTTTAAAGGTTTCACCGGAAGCAGTTTCAGAAGAAGTATCTGCAGTGCTTTCTGCTGCTTCGTTAGTGTCTGTACTGCCGGAATCACTTGTACTGCTTCCAGCACAGCCGGCAAGAAGAGACATGGTCATTGCGGCAACGAGTAATAAACTCATCCATTTTTTCATAATAATTTCCTCCTTTTTAACGGTTAATAAAGCAACCGTAAATTTATTTACACGTTATGGTATCGCAAATTCCTGTTATTGTCAATTATATTTATACGAAAACAGGGGAAAAATATACATTGAATGAAAGGAGGTTTTCAATAATGAATAATAAAGCATTAGACTGTACCGCTTTAACTATTGCGATTATCGGTGCAATTAAGTGGGGATTGATCGGCTTCTTTTCCTTCGATCTCTTTGCTTTTATTTTTGGTAATCTTTCCTGGGTTTCCAGAATTATTTATGCCATCGTCGGAATTTGCGGACTGTATCTTATTACGTTTTATATGTATGCCGGCGGAAAATCAGGCGGCGAGGCATAAAAGGAGCATACAAAAAAGTAAACAAAAAGAGGCGTTGATCCAAAAAGACAACGCCCCTACATAACAACGTATGATTTAGATGAAAAATTATTCGGAAAGAAGAGACTCCGGATCAATCTGCTTTCCATCCCGCCAGATCCGTTCAAGATCATAGAACAGACGGTTCTCCTGATCGAACAGATGAATGATGATATCGCCAAAATCCAGAAGAATCCAGTTGGCACTGTCATATCCTTCGGACTGCTTCATCGGATATCCGGCACGGCCGAGTTTCTCTTCCACTTCATCGGCAAGCGCCTGTAACTGATTGCGGTTTTTTTCCCGCTTGCAATCAGGAAATAATCGGCAAGGACAGATACCTCGCTGATGTCGATGACACGGATATCTTCTGCTTTCTTATCTTCCAATGCTTCGATGGCAAGACCTGCCATTTTCTTAATTTCTTCTACGGTTAATTTTTCCCATGGAATCCTCCTTTATGAACACTGACTGTAAAAATCATAGGTTTTCTGTGTCATGGCATCGACAACGCTGCCAGTACTTTGAAGATAAGAAAGCGTATCCTCCAGAATCATCAGTAATGCTTTATCCGGATCCTCAAATGCCATTTTCCGGATCGACGTTAAGTTTGGTGCCTGCTTTCTTCCCGGTTCGATATAATCTGCGATATAAATGATCTTCTCTAACGGACTCATATCCGGTCTTCCGGTCGTATGATTCAGAATTGCATTGATGATGTCCTGATCATGGATATCGAACTCTTCCATGGCAAGGAAGCTTCCTACCTTGGCATGAAGAAGCTGCGGATTCTTGAGCTCGGCTTCATTCATCTGGATATTATGCTTCTTACAGATGGAAATGCGCTTTTCGTTCGTCAGGCACTTGGCACAGTCGTGTAAAAGACCTGCTACCTGCGCTTTCGTAATGTCGACATCATAACGCATGGCGAGACAGGCTGCCGTATAGGCAACACCGAGTGTATGCTCAAAGCGCGCGTTATCCAGCACTTTTTCCATTTTCTTTCGGATCTTTTTAATATCAGCAGATTTCATTGGCTTCCTCCGGTTTATCTGGGTAATTCGATTTTTTTGTGATCTTTGTTCTCTTTATAAAGCACAATCTTTTTTTCCCGATCACCTGCACCACCTGGGAGCCGGTTCTTTCTGCAAGAATCTGTGCCATGGCATTGGGATCTTCCATGCAGTTTTTGAGAACGGCGAGCTTCACAAGCTCTTTCCGGTTAAAGCTTTCACGGACGGCCTCGGTAACTTCGGGGGTAAGTCCGGACTTGCCAATCTGGAAGACCGGCTCAATGTTCATTGCCAGCCCTTTTAAATATGCACGCTGCTTACTTGTCATCATCAAGTTCTCCTATTTGTAATAATCAAAGGAAAGACCGTACATTCTTACGGTGTCTCCCTCCTGAATACCAAGTTCCTCTAACTGTTCCAAAATACCGTTTAACTTCAGGAAATTCTGGAAGAAGGTAAAGCCCTTTTCGGATTCCAGATTGGTATAACCAAGCATCTTTTCGATACGGGGGCCTTCGACCACATATTCATCCGCTTCTTCGTCATAGGTGACGCTGTATGGCTCATCGCCATTGGCCAGCATATATTCCGGGAAGAATTCCTGCTCAAAGACGATAGGCTTTTTCATCGATGCCATCGAGCATATGACGTACCTCATAAAGCAGCTCACGGATGCCCTCTCCACTCAATGCAGAAATCGGATAAACCTTGATTCCCTTCGGTTCAAATTCTTTGCGAAGACGTTCCACCGGATCCTCTTCGCCTTCCTGTATAAAAATCATATCCGTCTTATTTGCGGCAATGACCTGCGGCCGTTTCGCAATTTCGGGATTGTAATTTTCCAATTCTTTATTGATTGCATAAATATCTGCAATCGGATCTCTTCCCTCGGTCGATGCCACATCCACAATGTGAATCATGACCTTGGTCCGTTCAATGTGCCGCAGGAATTCAAATCCAAGTCCGACACCTTCGGAAGCTCCTTCAATGAGTCCCGGAATGTCTGCAATGACAAATCCCCTGGCATCTTCCAGATCCACAACACCCAGATGCGGGTTTAAGGTTGTGAAATGATAGTTGGCAATCTTCGGACGGGCATTGGAAACCTTCGTAAGGAAGGTGGATTTCCCTACATTCGGGAATCCCACAAGGCCAACATCTGCGATTACCTTAAGCTCCAGTAAAAGCTCCATTTCTTTGGCAGGCTGTCCCGGCTGGGCATACTTCGGCGCCTGCATGGTACTGGTTGCATAATGATGATTACCGTTACCGCCCTTGCCGCCCTGTAACAGGACAAACCGGCGGTTCTCACCGGAAAGATCGGTAATGACCTTACCACTTTCGGCTTCCTTTACAACAGTTCCTTCCGGCATCTTTTAAAATGATGTCCGCACCGTCTTTTCCGCGGCACTTCTTCTTATTTCCGTTTTCGCCATCTTCTGCATGATATTTCCGTACGTGACGATAATCTGCGAGCGTGTTTAAGCCATCATCGACCTCTAAAATCACGCTGCCGCCATGACCGCCATCGCCGCCATCCGGTCCACCGCTTGGTACATATTTTTCTCTGCGGAAGGATACATGACCGTCTCCGCCTTTTCCGCTTCTTACGATAATTCTGGCTCTATCTGCAAACATGACCTGCCTCCTTAATTGGAAAAGGCTTCAAACGGAAATGTTTGAAGCCTGATCACTTTTGTACTATTTCTCTACCGGATAAACGGAAGCCTGTTTCTTATCTCTTCCTTTTCTTTCGAACTTAAGCACTCCATCAACTAATGCAAACAGTGTATCATCGCCGCCGCGTCCAACGTTGATGCCGGGATGAATCTTAGTTCCGCGCTGTCTGTATAAAATATTACCTGCTTTTACGAATTGTCCGTCAGCTCTTTTCGCACCTAATCTCTTGGATTCGGAATCTCTACCGTTCTTGGTAGAACCAACACCCTTCTTATGAGCGAAAAATTGAAGGTTCATATTTAACATGGTCTACACCTCCTTAAATTTCAGTTCACAATATTTCTTCGATTTGAAGAATTTCTTCTGACTGCCGTAGCCATCTACGACATGTTCAATCCCCAGGACAAAGGAATCCATTAACAGCTTCTGCGCTTCGTTTAAAGGCTCTTTAAACTGACAGGATATGTATCCGTCGGTCTCTTCCGTTTCTACATCGAGGGATGCCTTTGTTAACTGATCCAGTGAATTAATGGTATTAATTACCAGAACAGAAATTGCGGCACACACGATATCGCTGCCGGAATTGGCATAGCCTGCATGTCCTGCACAGACAAAACCTTTGTATTCCCCGTCTTTCGATTGCAAAATGGTTACTGTTGTCATCTTAACCTGTTTCTATGCATACTATGCGTTGATCTTTTCAATCTTAACCTGAGTGTATGCTTGTCTGTGACCGTTCTTCTTATGATAACCGGTTTTTCTTTTATACTTGTAAACGATCACTTTACGATATCTGCCCTGTTCCATAACAGTTGCAGTTACGCTTGCGTTCGCTACATCACCGGCAACCTTAAGCTCCTTATCGCTTACAGCGACAACCTGGTCAAATGTTACAGTAGCTCCTGCTTCCGCATCAAGCTTTTCAACCTTGATGATATCTCCTTCGGAAACTTTGTACTGCTTTCCACCTGTTGCAATGATTGCGTACATATGGCACCTCCTATACTAACCATAAATGGTTTACTCGCTAGCTTCGGTGGTGTTTCAGGAAGTCCTGAAGGCACACTTCTACCTCGCTATGCGGCATACTTAACTAAAATATCATCAAATTTCTATATTGTCAAGCATTTCTTTTTAACGGCTTGTTAAATTTTTTTGCGGGTGACCTCTACAATTCCTAACGGCGTCAGATCCACGACACGGCTTGGCAGCTTATCTTCCTTAAGATACTGGTCGAAACGGGTCAGTAACTGCTGTTTATGCGGTTCTTCTTCCATATTGATAAAATCCACCACAATGATGCCGGAATGATTCCGCAGCCGTAACTGGCGTGCAATTTCCGCAGCCGCTTCACAGTTCATGGCAAACACCATGTCTTCCTTGCTGTTTCCCTTCTTCTCACTGCCTTTTTCCGGAATTTACATCAATGACCGTCATGGCTTCGGTCTTCTGGATAATCAGATAACCGCCGTTTTTCAGCCAGACCTTTTCGGACAGCGCTTCTTTTAAATGCGTGGAAATGGAATACAGCTTTTCAAGCGGATAGGATGCATCGGTATAAAGCCGGAGCTTTTTCAGCCGGGAACAGCTTTTGCAGGTCCTCATAAATTCCGGGATCCTCCGTGACGATTTCTTCATAGGAAGCAAGCGGAATTCCTTTGATATAGGAAAGGTATTCCGGCGTGTCCTGATACAGACAGCTGTAAATACTCCGGTGGGAAGCTGCTTCCCTGATCCTTGCCGCATTCCCGATCTGCTCTTCTATTTCGTGAAAGGCTTCCTCATAGTCCTTCAAGGCATCGATGTTCGTACGGATCGTAAAACCAAAGTCTCGTCTTCCGGCCATTCCCCTTGCTGATAAGGCTTCTTTAAAAGCGGTAACCACCGAAGGGGACAGCTTTTTCGAAAAATGCATGCCTTTCCCGTTTACACGGCAGATACTGTAACGACCGACCAGGTCAATATCTGTTTTGGCAGTCGGAAGCTTGTCTCCCATACCCATCCGTTCAATCTGGACGAGAATTTCCTCTCCTGCCTTAAGTGAGGCATCTGGTGACAGGGGGAGATACACATTCTGATCCTTACGCACGGACACAAAGGCAGCGCCCATGGACGGCAGTACGCGGTCCACGCGCCCTACATATACATATCCGACCAGATCCCCTTTTCCGGGCGCAAAGAATACCTGCAGCGCATCCGGCCGGTAATCCGGAAAGGTAAAAACCAGAATCCGGTCTGCTTTACGAATGACTATGATTTTTCCCATAACAGCGGTACGAACTCTCCTTCCCGTTCCCGATAGGTTTCAATTCTGTGGACCGTATAACCAAACGGCGGCATCTCATAGGAAATGGAATTACAGAAGCTCTCGAGCACAAAGCCCGGCTTGATATTTCCGCCACTGCTGGCATTTAATTTCATGTAGATCCGTTCCTTTACTTCTTCATCTGCTTTTCCGAGCGCACACGATACCACAGACAGCTCATAAATGCTTTCTTTTAAATTAATTTCCTTATGACCACGCTTGGTTTCTTTTTACGACAGGAATATTGTCCTGTTCGTAAAAAATAAGCAGCTTCTCCATAAAACCATCCGGAAGCTTAACACTGTCACGAATAGTCACATAATAGGATGCAGCCTCCACGCTTGCCATGGCATTGCCCTCGGCATCGTCCAAAAGCCGGACATCGAGAATATCAATTCCTTCCACCATGGCAGACTGTAAAGCCGCCTTTAATTCTTCGGTATTGTTTAAGCTGCAAAGCTCCAGATCAAAGTATTCCCCGCTGCTCGTATGGCCAACCGATAACGGAGCCGCAAAGGAAAGCTTCTGATGCGGTGAAAATCCTTCGGAATAAGCCACATCAATTTCTGCCCTGCGGATGGCTTTCTGGAAATAGCGCATCACATCCAGATGCCCGATGAACTTCACCGGACCGTATTTTGAAAATTTCACTCTGACCTTCATTACTTATTCTTCTGCTCCTTTACTGGTACGTGGTTCCATACAGATTCCCGTATGATATTTGGCTGCACCGCATCCGTTGCACTGCTGTTTGCAGTTTAAGGTTACGGTCTCCTCCTGCGCTTTATGCCATTCCCGTAAAAGGAACTCTTTGGTTACGCCACAGTCCAGGAAATCCCACGGAAAGACTTCATCATCCTCACGGGGCCTTGTCGTATAAAAGTCCGGATCAATGCCGCATTCTTCAAAGACGGAAAGCCATACGTCATGCTTATAATATTCACTCCACGCATCATAGATACAACCTCTTTCATAGGCGCGTAAAATGGCTTTGTTTAACCTCCGGTCACCTCTTGCAAGAACGCTTTCAAGGACGCTCACATCGGCTTCATGCCAGTTGTATTTGATGCTCTTCTGGTTTAGCTGGCTCATAATGGAGGTTCTTGTGAGGTAGGCCTTCTCTAAAAAAACTGCTCCTTTGTACACTGGGGTGCCCACTGGAACGGGGTAAACGGCTTGGGGATAAAGAACGAGGTGCTTGCCACGATCTGTACCCTTCCATTTCGTTTTTCTTTGGGAACCGTCTCGTAAAATTCGGCCGCGATCTTATTACAAAGTTCAGCAATACCGCGGATATCGTCTTCGGTTTCAAAAGGAAGCCCGAGCATGAAGTAAAGCTTGACTCTGGTCCATCCACCCTCAAAAGCAAGAAGGGCGCCATGAAGGATGACTTCTTCGGTCAATCCCTTGTTAATCACATTACGCAGACGCTGGCTTCCCGCTTCCGGTGCAAAGGTCAGACTGCTTTTTTTGACATCCTGCACCTTATTCATAACATCTAAGGAGAATGCATCAATCCGCAGGGAAGGAAGGGATATATTGACCTTCCGGCGTTCACATTCGTCAATCAGGAAATCCAGAAGTTCCGGAAGCTTTGTGTAGTCACTTGAACTTAACGAACTTAAGGAAATTTCTTCATGTCCGGTATTCTTTAATAATTTAATGGCTTTATCCTCCAGATAGGTAAGGCTCCGTTCCCGCACCGGACGATACAACTGTCCTGCCTGACAGAACCGGCAGCCACGGATGCAGCCTCTCTGGATTTCAAGTACAACTCGATCCTGGGTTACCTTAATAAACGGAACGACAGGTTTTTCCGGATAATACGTTTCGGAAACATCACAGACCAGTTCTTTATGAATCACATCCGGAATTTCCGGCACGAGCTTCTTACGTTCTGCGATTGTGCCGTCCTCGTGGTAGGTAACCTCGTAAAGGGAAGGTACATACATTCCGGGAATGCAGGCTGCCTTCCGTAAAAAAAGTCCTGACGGCTACATCCCTTCTTCTTACATTCCTTATAAAGGTCAATCAGCTCCCGGTAGCGGGTCTCACCCTCTCCAATATAGAAGATATCGAAGAAATCGGCGATCGGCTCCGGGTTATAAGTACACGGGCCGCCACCGATGACGATCGGATCTTTACCGGTACGGTCTTTTGCAAGGAGCGGAATGCCGGATAAATCCAGCACCTGTAAGATATTGGTATAACACATTTCATACTGGATCGTAATTCCAAGGAAATCAAACTCCTTAATCGGATCCTGTGATTCCAGTGCAAAAAAAGCGGGATGTGCTTTTTCTCTCATGATCCGGTCAAGATCCACCCATGGGGGAATACACGCGTTCGCACCATACATCCTCAAAGGAATTCAGCATATCATAAAGAATCTGGATGCCGAGATGGGACATGCCGATCTCATACACATCCGGGAAGCACATGGCAAACCGGACCTCCACTTCTTCCGGATTCTTCATAACTGCATTGACTTCGTTTCCAATATAACGGGCAGGCTTTTCCACCTGCATTAAAATTTCTTCACTTAACTGAAGCTTTCTCATGGTTCAATAATGCCTTTCCATCCTGCATGAGCTGTTCGAAGGATATGGACTGATTCATCTGCTGTAAGAACACACCACAGTCGATGTCACGATAGTGCCATTCCATTTTGTGGGCAACAATAAATCCACCCAACAACAAAAAGGAAACAAAAATCCGGAACCGCAAGCTCCTCCACCCCGGAGAAGTACCTTTTCCACGATCCATGTTTCCCATTGAAGCCTCCCTGAAAGAAGGAGCTTCCAAAATGTGCTGTCGTTCCTGCATAAGCTGATGATTCCGCTGGTTTTCCAGACGAATATCCCGTAGCAGCTCTAATTTTTTATCGGTACTGATACTCATCATGTTGTCCCATTCATTTATTTTTATCAATATATGACGGGACCATTCAAATATGTCTCTTAATGAATCATTCTTGTAACGATTCTTTATCTCTTATCCAGTTCCTCGGTAATCTCTTCCCAGGTGACGCCGCGTTCCACCATCAGAACCATCATATGATACAGAAAATCGGAAATCTCATATTTGATCTCATTGACATTGGGATTTTTGGCGGCAATCACAATTTCGGTTGCTTCCTCACCAAGCTTTTTCAGAATCTTATCAATTCCCTTATCAAACAGATAGTTTGTATAGGAACCTTCCTTGGGATGCACCTTTCTGTCCTTGATCACATTCAAAACGGATTCAAATACCAGAAGCGGATTCGATTCCGAGTATTCCTTCTTCATGATTTCATTAAAGAAGCAGCTGTAATTACCGGTGTGGCAGGCTGCCCCGATCTGGGAAACCTTAGCAAGAATGGTATCCTTGTCACAGTCGGCTTTTCATTTCCATGACATACTGGAAATGACCGCTGGTTTCACCCTTAAGCCACTGGCTCTGGCGGCTTCTGCTGAAATAATTCATGCGGCCGCTCTTTAAGGTGGCGCGGTAGGCTTCTTCATTCATGTACGCCATCATCAGAACTTCCTGGGTCTTATAGTCCTGTACAATCACAGGTACAAGGCCGTCGCTGTTCTTCTTAAGGTCACTCCAGGGAATCTCCGGTTCAAAGGTATGGACGGCAATTCCGTTTCCGGAACACAGATCCTTGATGTCATTTAATTCTTTCGCGTTTTCATTGACCGCAGGTCCGGTAATTCCTGCAATATGTTCTACGGACAAAAGCTCTAAAATCTTATCTAGGGAAACCTCCGGCAGGGTAACGATAAAAAGGCATCTTCGAGATTTCGATGGCCTGTTTGATCGTCTTTTCGGAGATCAGAATCACTTCATTTACATATTCGCTGAGAAGGGATTCGTTGGCCTTGATCTCTTCTGCAGCTGCAATGCAGGCAACGATCTTTTCTTTGCCAAACTTATCGGATACCTCTTTCGTGATCTCAATATTGCCCTCTTTGGAATAATTTAATGCGGCTTTCGTGCATCCGGCATAAAGCAGTTTCTTAATATCTTCCATACGCTTTACATTACCGGCACCAATGACCGGAAGAGTGGCACGGCTGCAGATCTCCTTAATGAGATCAAGGGCTGCCTCGTGGCTTGCATCATCATAGGAAAGATCAAACACTAAGATTTCATCGGCATTGCATTCGCTGTAAAAGCAGGCAAGCTCCACCGGATTCTCACTGACGATTTCCCGGCTCTGAAAGCCTGCTACGGCACAGCCATCCTTTAAATAAATACATGGTATAAATTTCTTAAACTGTTCCATTGAAACTATAAGCTTCCTTTCGTACTTAATACATCCGTAATTCTTTCGTCCTTCTTCGTGGCTTCATCCAGGGCCTTGGCAAAGCTCTTGAACATGGCCTCGATGATATGATGGGCATTCACTCCGTCGAGCATCTTGATATGCAGGTTCATTCCTGCCGTATAGGAAACGGCATAAAAGAATTCCCGTACCAGTTCGGTATCAAAATTTCCCACCATGGGCGCTGTAATCTGTGCATCCATCTTAAAGTAAGGTCTGCCGCCTAGATCTACCGCACACAGACAGAGTGCATCGTCCATCGGCAGAATGCAGGAACCGAATCGTTTGATGGATTTCTTATCTCCAAGAGCCTCCTTGATGGCAGTTCCCAGCACAATTCCCGTATCCTCCACGGTATGATGTCCGTCTACATGAAGGTCTCCTATAACCTTTACGTCAAGGTCAAAAAATCCATGACGGGAAAATCCCTCTAACATATGATCGAAGAAGCCGATTCCTGTTGAAATCTCGGACTTTCCGGATCCTTCTAAGTTAATGGAAAGAGAAATATCGGTTTCTTTTGTTTTGCGTTTTACGGAAGCATTTCTGTTCATCCGGTTCACAACCTTTCTTAAGATCTATTCAAACCTAACTTTAATCGAGTTTGCGTGTGCGGTCAAGCCCTCTTTTTTTCTGCAAACAGTTCAATTTCTTTATGAACCTTCTCCAAAGCATCTCTGGAATAGGAAATAATGCTGGTTTTCTTAAGGAAATCATCCACATTTAACGGAGAGAAAAATCTTGCGGTTCCGTTGGTCGGTAAAATGTGGTTCGGTCCTGCATAGTAATCGCCCAAAGGCTCGGAGGAGTATTCTCCGAGGAAAATCGCACCGGCATTCTTTACCTTGGTCATGGTTTCATAAGGATTCTTCGTCAGAATCTCCAGATGCTCGGATGCAATTTCATTGACGGCATCAATGGCCTGCTCCATATTTTCGGCAACGAGGATATATCCGTAGTGATCCATGGATTTCCGGATGATCTCCTCACGGGATAACTGCTTCGTAAAGGCTTCCACCTCTTCAGATACCTTGTCGGCAAGCTCCCGGCTTGTCGTAATTAAAATCGCGCTTGCCATCTCATCGTGCTCTGCCTGGGATAACAGATCTGCGGCAACATAACGGGGCGTTGCACTTTCATCGGCAAGCACCAGAATCTCACTGGGACCTGCAATGGAATCGATGCTGACATAGCCAAAGCATGCTTTCTTGGCAAGGGCAACGAAAATGTTACCGGGGCCTGTGATCTTATCCACCTTCGGGACACTTTCGGTTCCAAATGCCATTGCAGCAATCGCCTGTGCACCGCCGACCTTGTAGATTTCATCGACACCGGCAATATCTGCGGCAACCAGTGTTCCGGGATTGACCTTACCGTCCTTTCCGGGAGGAGTCGTCATAATAATACGGGAAACACCTGCAACCTTTGCAGGCAGTACATTCATTAATACGCTGGACGGATAAGCGGCCTTACCGCCGGGAACGTAAACACCGGAAATGGAAATGGGCGTAATCTTCTGTCCTAAAATGGTTCCGTTATCCTCCGGAACGATCCAGCTGTTGTGCATCTGTTTCTGATGGAATTTACGAATGTTTTCAGCAGAATGCTTCATCACCTCAATGAAGTTTTCTTCAAGCTGTGTATAAGCCTCGTCGATTTCTTCCCTTGTAACACGGATCTTTTCCGCATTCATTTCACAATGATCGAACTTCGAGGTATATTCAAAAAGTGCCTCATCTCTTCTTGCACGGACATCCCCGATAATGTCATTTACCGTCTTTTTCATACTGTCCATAGCTGTTCGGGCTTCTCTTTAAAAGGCTTTCAAGCAGATTGTTTTTCGTTTCATCCGTCAGTTCTACAATACGCATTATTCTATCCTCCGTTGGTGTTGCAATTAATTGTTTTCACACAGTGCTTTCATTTTGGAAATCAGATCCTTGATCCGTTCCGATTCCATCTGCATGCTGACCTGATTCACAATCATTCTGGCAGATAACGGACAGATCTCTTCTAATACCTCAAGACCGTTTTTCCCGTAGGGTCGATCCTGTTTCCACGATATCCACGATCACATCGGAAAGACCGACAATCGGTCCAAGCTCCACAGAGCCGTTCAGCTTGATGATATCTACGGTCTGATGCTTTTTGTTATAAAAATAATCCTTGGCAATAATCGGATACTTGCTTGCAACACGGATCCGCTCATGATGCTGTAACAATTCCCTTGCAGAAGCCGGTCCACATACGCACATCCGGCACTTGCCAAAGCCAAGATCCAACACTTCATAGACACGGCGGTTTTCTTCCAGAATCGTATCCTTTCCGACCACGCCGATGTCCGCAGCCCCGTATTCCACATAAGTAGGAACATCAAGCGCCTTTTGCTTAAGAAGAATTTCAGTTTTTAATTCTTCGTTTACAAAGATCAGCTTACGGGTATTCTTGTCTTTCATTTCTTCGCAGGTAATTCCGATCTGTTCTAACAGATCCAGCGTTTTTATTGGCAAGTCTTCCTTTGCCTAACGCAAATGTTAAATAACGATCTTCACTCATGGTTTAAACCTCGGTTCTTTCAGATTCAGGAATCAGGGCAACACGTTTGCCTTCGCTTCGAAGGGCCTGTGCCGTTTTCAGTTTTTTTCCGTATAATTACTTTCAGTATAGGTGATCTTCTGTACGACCGGCTTTTCCTGATAGGTGCCGTTCTGACGCTCTAAGGATAAAAGCAGATCATCAATTACAACGGCAAATCCGATGGCCGGAGCACTCTTTCCGAAGCAGCCAAGCAGCTTATCATAACGGCCGCCCTTTACAATCGCATCCCCGACACCATAAGAAAAGGCTTTAAAGATGACGCCGGTATAATAATGATATTTGCTGAGCATGCCAAGATCGAAGGATATATATTTTTCTACGCCATAGGCCTTCAATACTTCATATAATTTCTTAAGATGTAAAACGGCCTGTTTCGAGGTTTCGTTGTGTACCTGCTCTTCTGCTTCATCCAGAATCTCAACCGCTCCGAAAAAGTCGGAAATCTTAAGCAGGCGTTCCCTGTTCTTCCGTGCAGACATTCCGTTCCTTTAACAGCTCTTCCGCACCGAAGAGGTTCTTGCCGGAAATCAGCTCCCGAAGGTCCTCAGCGGTCTCTAAAGA
This sequence comes from Lachnospiraceae bacterium, assembly GCA_021628825.1. Lineage (GTDB taxonomy): Bacteria > Bacillota > Clostridia > Lachnospirales > Lachnospiraceae > Suilimivivens. The sequence goes on from JAJXRY010000001.1 coordinate 549,729, forward strand.
TAATCCGGCCTCTTCACAAAGACCCTTAAAGTATTCTACTTCCCCGATGCTGATCTGGAATTCTTTTTAACCCTGTCTGTAATAAGGATTCCACAACCAGAGCGATCATTTCGGCATCGGCTTCCACGGAATCATCGTTCATAAGCTCTGCCCCCATCTGGGTGACTTCCTTTAATTTGCCCTGCAGGCTTCCGGTATTGATAAAGGTATTTCCCTTATAACAAAAACGGATCGGCTGTGTCTCATCCATATAGTATTTCGCTGCACATCGTGCAATGGATGGCGTAAAGTCCGGACGTAGAACAAGAGTATTTCCTTCTTTATCAAAGAATTTGTACAGTTCCTTGGAGGGGGTCGTACCGATCTCCTTGGAGAATACGTCAAAAAATTCAAAGGTCGGTGTTTCAATGCTTTCGTATCCGAAGCAGCTTAACTTCTCACCAATGACCTGTTCGATGTGTTCCTTGCCGGCCAGTTCGTTTCCGTAAATATCGCGGACACCTTCCGGCGTATGTAATAGAATATTTTTCATAGTGCTTTCCTTTACTTTTCATCGTGTTTATGGATTTTAAACACTTTATTATGGTAACGTGCTAATTAGGTAACACGCTAAATTACTGTTAGTATACGAAACTATGATTCATTTGTCAACTCCCTGTTCTTCCAGATCCTTCTGCAGGATATCGAGGTATGGCACTAATACACCATGCTTCTTTGGAAGACGGTAATCCGGGTTCATTTCCTCATAAAGGAAGCTTTTACGTCCATCTTCTAAAGAACGGTCCCAGAAAAACCGGAAGATCTCGTAGGGCAGATAAAAGAATTCATCCCGGTGGGTATAATAAATGAGAAAAAAGGAAATTCCCCCCTGCTTCTCAAAGTCTGCCATGAACTTCACCTGATGCTCGTGGATATTCTGAAGTGGGAAACGGTCCACGGCACATTCCTTGGCATCGAAGCAGACCGGAATGCCCTGTACCGCACCGATATAGTCTACCGTACTTTTCTGGTCAAAATAGGCTAAGGTAATATGCCTGGTATTCTTATCAATATTAATCGGGGTAATCGGAGTCGGAATTTTCTGGATCAGAGCCAGTCCGCTCTCTAAGTACCGTTCGTTCGTCCGATTGATCATATCCTCGAGGGTAGATCCTCGAAGTCCTCTGGAACTCCAGGTTGACATTGGTCTCCCTTCCTTTCTGATATCCGGGTTCATTGTAAATACCATTTCTGTTTCATCAGACGAATTTTAACCTTTGGAACAGCTCCGGTTCCGGAATCGTAAGAGTCCGTCTGCTTAAATCCGGTAAAGCTTCTTCACATTCCGGGAATTCCAGCCGGCAGGCGCAGAGCATCTGACTCTGGATATCAAGCTTTTTTTCTTATATCGATCATTAAATTCACGATCGCCGTATTTGTAATCACCAAGCAGCGGGTGGCCGATGGATGCCATATGGGCACGGATCTGATGGGTCTTTCCGGTAATCAGTTCCACCTCAACAAGGGTCTTATCTCCATATTCTGCAAGGGGTTCATATTTGGTCTCAATGTAGTCTCCATCTGAAACATTCCGGCTTACGGAAACACGGTTCGTTTTCGCATCCTTCTTCAGATACCCTTTTAAGGCTTCTTTCTGCAATCCGGTTCCTTTTACAAACAGATGATAAAACTTCCGGACATCCCGGGAGCGGATCCATTCACTTAACACCTGCCCGCCTCTTATGGTTTTGGAACACAGAACCAGTCCGCAGGTATTGCGGTCGAGCCGGTTGCAGGCCGAGGGATGAAAGGTTTGTAAATCTGCTTCCGTAAGATCTCCTTTGTGAAGCAGATAACCGATCAGCCATTCGTTTAAGGAAAGATCCTGATCGGAAGCCTTCTGGGTGAGAATGCCAAAGGGTTTATTTAAAATAAGGATATGGTCATTCTCATAAACAACCTGAATCCCCTTAAGGGTCTCAAAAGCCTTCTCATAAGAGGAAGTCTTATGGGAAACCTCCTTCTGGAAACTGCTTAAAGTTTCGTCAGAGAGATAGAACTGGATCGTATCTCCTGCCTGCAGCTTTTTCTTTCCCTTCGGCTTTCTGCTTATTGTATTTGATATTCTTTTTGTGGAGCATTTTTGTAGAAAAAAAGGAAGAAGGTGCCAGCGGCAGGTACTTCTGCAGGAATTTAAGCAATGTCTGTCCGGCTTCCTTTTCTCCAATTTGATATTCCCTCATGTCGGTTTCCTGTTTTTTTCTGTGTTTTTTTATAATTTTATATTTCTCTATTTTTTTCTATTTCAATATCTCTGTATTATTATATTTCGATATTTCAATAATTTTATATTCTATAATTCTTATATTTTTGCAATTTTTAATATTTTGTAATTAAAAAAAATTTTTTTATATTTGTTTATTTTTAATATCCTGCATTTCCATATTATTCAATTAACATATAGGGCATTCAACCAATAAAGATTCGTACATCACCCAAAGTTACAAGGTAATTTCATATAACAATACACGGACCTCATCTTCTTTTTCGGGATTCCGCTCCGGCTGTGCTTCGGAACGGTTCTTTAACTGCTCACAGTATTTCTTAAGATCTTTCGTTAAGGTAATGGTATAGTCCTTGAAGCCACCCTGTTTTTAACATGGTCTGTAAATGTGCAACCGCTGCATCCAGATCACATTTCCCTGTTCTCGGAAAAGCCCAGAATGACCTTGCCGTCAACGACCATATGACTGATCGGAAAATTCTTCTGATAGGAAGTAAAATACAGGTCACACATACCGATCAGACGTCCTTCACAGGACTTGATCTGCTCATAGGCCTCACTGCTGCAGCCCTTTGCACGGCAGAGCATAATCATATTGACAACGCTTTTGCATGCCGGAAGACATCCAAGTACTGCAACCACGGTTAACAGATTCCTTCTGGTTCCGGTTGTCAGGTAGCCTGCCAGAAAAATAGCCAGTGAAATGCCAAAGCAGAGAATCGTCCATAAAATGGCGTTTCGCTTCTTTTTCTCAAGATATCCGAACGTTCCTTTAACTGCTCTCATATGTTTTCCTCCAGTAATTTCATCACGTCCTCATAATCATGAATATAAAAGTCTGCAAGCTCCTGTTTTTCTTTTGTCTGATGCAGGGAATACAGATCATGTACGGCACAGACCTTCATGTTGGCAGCTTTTCCTGCCTGGATTCCGGGGATGATGTCCTCGAACACAAGGCAGTTTTCAGGTTCCACTCCACATTGTCTGGCAGCCTCTAAATAAACATCCGGAGATGGCTTGCCTTTTTTCACCTCGCACCCGGTTACAATGCAGGTAAAGTATTTGGATACCCCAAGGGATTCCAATACTCCCTCGACAAGGGAACGCTCATTGCTGGTGGCAATCCCAAGCCGGATATCGTGATCGGCACAGTACGCAATAAAGCGGTCTGCCCCATTCTTTAACGGAACCTCATGGAGGTATTTATCCTGAGCCATCTGCGTCCAGTCGGACTTCATCTGTTCAACACTGTCCGGAATGGGAAAATGCTCCTTAAAGTAAACCGCAGTTTCCGAAAACGACATTCCTTCAATGTTGGACTGCAGATCCTCCGGAAGCGGAATATTGAACTTACCCAAGTATTGACGGTCAATATCCTTCCAGATCCACATGGAATCCACGAGGGATCCATCCAGATCAAATAAAACGGCATCTATATTCTGCAACATCTGTTATACTCCTGTTCCTTATTATTCATTTCCGTATAGGGATTGCGGCATATCCTGCGCAGCTCAGGCATATGTAATAGAATAACACACCTTGCAGGATTCGGAAATGAAACGTTTCTTTTCTTTTTTATTTTTTATGTTTCTGGCAGTATGTATCCTGACTGAGCCGACGGCCTGTATCGGATACGCCAAGAATGCTCTTTTACTCTGGTTCCTTAAAAATCCTGCCAACGTTATTTCCCTTTATGGTGATTTCCGGAATCATCATCAGGATGAATCTGACTTCCTATTTTCCTTCGGCAGGCGCCTATGGAATTCTCGTCGGATTCTTCTGCGGTTTCCCGATGGGGGCTTTGACAGCCTGTACCATGTATGAGGAAAAGCAGATCACACAGAAAGAAGCCGAATACCTGTGTGCCTTTACGAACAATATGGGGCCGGTTTACTTCTGCTCCTATGTGCTGCCAACCCTTGGAATTACCAATAAACTCCCTTATCTCATCGCCATGTATGGGATTCCTCTGCTGTATGGACTGGTCTTACGCAAAAACCACCTACAAATCCTGTGCCTTTCAAAAACTGCCTTCCGGCTCCCATGTAAGTTTACTGAATGCAATCGATGCGTCCATTCAGCAGGCGATTATGTCCATTACAAAACTCGGAGGTTACCTCATTTTATTACAGACACTCTATATTCTGCCGGAGCTCCTCATCCGGCTGCTTGGCCGTTTCCCTTTTGTATTCCGGCTTCCGCTTCCGTTCCTCAATGCCTTTCTGTGCTGCCTGCTTGAAATCACGGGAGGAATTTCAAAAATGAATACCTATCCACCACTTTGGGTGCTTGTCCTGCTTCCGCTTGGAGGGCTTTCTTTTATCCTGCAGGCCGGTTCCATCCTAAAAAAATGCGGGACTGTCCATTCCGGTTTATCTCCTGCATAAGTTGATCCAGACAGCACTTATTTTCGCTTTTTATGTCGTAATAATCCACGCAGGTTTCTGATCAGAACCAGAAGCAGAATCAGCATCAGAAGCACGATTCCGGCAATTGCAACCATAATTCCGATCGAATATCCGCTTGATTTTGCGGGCGTTACCGGATCCGTATGGCTGGCAAAGGCTTCAGTGGTAACTTCGATATAGGTCTGTTGTTTTTCCAAAAGATCCTCTGCTTTTTGCTGCTGCATTTCCTGACGTAACCGTTCCGGATCCTCGATTGCTGCGACCTCAATCGTGTTGCTTTCTGTAAATTTATCATATTCATTGTATGCCATGGTCCGCAGCTCCACCGCGGTATCAAACGGAAGCTGGAACGTAAAGGTATGTTCGGGGGCCGAGACATCCCATTGCTCCGGACGCGGCCACTCCAATAATTCCGTATAGGTATTTCCACCATCGGTACTGACGGCATAATATTGGATATAGCTGTCACTGTCCGAAGCGGTCATCCGGATCGTTGCCATGCCGGTTTCCGAATCGATGGAGGAAAGCGCAATCTCGTTTACCTCCGGTGCCGTTTCATCCGGTCTTGCCACATCGGCAGGAGCCGGAATCCGGGAAAAAGGGATAACCGGAATAATCAACGCCCAGTTCTTCGGATTTTAAACCAAAATATTTCGCAACGGCCTCCGCATCCCGGATTCCAAGCGCCTTTAATGATTCTACTCCGTCGGCTACCGCAAAGGCATCCTTTGCATGATCCAGATGACAGTGCTCGATTAACGCACACGGAACATCCATCTCTGCAGAGTACCGCAGGATCCCGTAATAGTCGGTTCCACGGTCATTCAGTCTCGTCTTGATGCCACGGGAAAACAAGCCCATATCGGTAAGTTCCTGCATTTCAAGCTCTGCAAAAGCAAATCCATTGCTGTATAGTTCTCCACGGGACGGCACCCATACCTCGGCACCGTATAAATTATGGTTTACAGACAGATTGAAGTGAAGACAATACAAAAAATCGGCGTCCTTTTCTTTGGCAAAGGCAACACGGTCTTTGATCGTCATATCCATATCGACTTCATGCGTCAGATATACCGTGACATCTTCAAACTTCTCAAGATGCTCCTTCATGGCCTGCGCTACAATCGGATTGATTTCTTTTTCTACAAATTCACCATATTCCCCGCCACGGTTCTCTCCACCGTGACCGGGATCTATTACAATGATTGGCATCGTTCACTCTCCCGTATACAAGAGAACCGACCTACCAATCGGTAGGTCGGTTCAGACCTTACAACATATCGACATTAATGCTTCCTGTCGTACCTTCCTGAAGATCCCCCTCCGGTGCTTCAAATTTATCCGGCTCCGGTGGATTCAGTTCTACACGGTTGGAATTCACGACATCATTATAATGATTGAGTCCCGCCATAAAGCTTTCATAATGCTCGGTTGTGGTTTTCATTGTCTGGTTGATGAGCATTTCCACATTCGCTAAGATATCATCGGTATACTGCATGGCGGCAGACCGCACACTGTTCGCTTCCATGGTCGCATTGTCCAGGATTTCCTGTGCCTGCTTCGTTGCCATGGTAACAACCTCGTTCGCCTGTGCGTAGGCCTGCTGCATAATTTCGTGTTCGTTGATCAACTGGTTGGTATGCAGGGTTGCTTCATTGATCAGTGCCTGTGCCTTCTCCCCTTGCATCATTCAGAATGGCTTCTTTATTGCTGATGATCTTCTGATAACGCTTGATTTCATCAGGGGTTTTCATACGCAGTTCCCGAAGAAGCTCGTCAATCTCTTCCTTGTTCACAATAATCTTGGTATCGGAAAAGGTCTGATACTTGCAACCATCGATATATTCTTCGATTTCATCAATTAACTGTTCAATTCTGCTGCTCATTCCATTGCCTCCGGTTCATTTCTTTCTATTCCATATTTGTCATAAATCTGCTTTCCTAAAAAGTCCGGTACACACATGGAAATATCGCCTCCGAAGCTGGCAATTTCCTTGACACTCGAAGAACTGAGGTAGGCATATTCCAAACCGGTCGTTAAAAAGACCGTATCCACTGCACCATGGGAAAGCTTGGCATTTGTCTGGGCTGTCTGAAGTTCATATTCGAAATCGGTGATGGCACGTAACCCACGGATTACGACATGAACATCCTTCTCTTTTGCATAATCTACCAATAAGCCGCTGAAGGATTCCACCTTGACATTCGGAATATCCTTTACAGCTTCCTTTAATATCTTAACACGTTCTTCTACTGAAAACAATGGTGTCTTTACTTTATTGTTTAAGACACTTACCGTTAATTCATCAAACATCTGTGCCGCACGGCGGATGACATCAAGGTGTCCGTAATGAACCGGATCAAAGCTTCCCGGATAAATTGCTTTTTTCAATTTTTTCTCCTTAAGACGTCGGGATTTCCTTCCCTATTGTCTTTTGATAAATAAATGTTTATTGGTCCTGTAATTCTTTTCTCTTACAATCGTAAATCCGCATTCTTTGAGGAAATCAAAGGACCGGTCAATCGCAGCTTCTAAAATAATGGTCGTATTTTCCGTAACATACGGCATATTCCTTAATTCACGGAAAAGCACCGGTTCGATGCCAAGCGCATATGGGGGGATCCATGAAGATGATGCCGACTTCCTTTTCATGGATCTGGTGTATGCCGGATAAGACATCTCCTTTAATCAGGGTTGCCCGGTCTGTAAACTTTGTAAACTGTAAATTATCCTGAATGCATGCAATGGCTTTCGGGTTATTCTCAATAAAATAACTGTGCTCCGCGCCACGGCTTAAGGCCTCAATGCCGATCCCTCCGCTTCCTGCAAAAAAAGTCTGCAAACACACATCCCGGCACATCCATCTGGATCATATTAAACAAGGTTTCTTTAATCCGGTCCGTGGTCGGTCTGGTATCCATGGATGCTGGTGTCTTTAACGGAAGGCTGCGCGCCGTTCCTGCAATTACTCTCATAGTTCCTCCTTAACGTTACAGACGAAGCTTGGTTCCTTTGCTGTCTCTGTGCTGCGGCTTGATCCGCTGCAGCTCCACATGCTTGTCTTTATATACAATATCCGGATCCGGCATAGCCGCCTGGGTATAATAAACAGCTTCTACATGATCTTTATCGGAAAGCTTCATTCCACGCACACCCACAGCCGACTTCTTCTTCTCCGGAATTTCCTCTAAGCCGAACCGCAGGAAATATCCATCGGCGGACTGTAAGATAACCTGCTTCTGCTCCTTGATAATTTCAACGCTGATGACCTCGTCGTTATCCTGCAGCTTCGTTGCGGCAACTGTTCTCTTTGCCACATCAAACTCACCACCGTCAACGACCTTCATCTGAGCCTTAGCGGTAACAAACAGAAGCCGATAAAGATTCAGGCTCGTCTGGCTTTCTACCGCGATGGCATATTCCTTCTGTGAATCATAATTACTGATATTATCAATCGGAACTCCCTTGTCACGGAACTTTCCAAACGGAACATCCTGTAATTTTACCGTGTGAAGCTGTCCGGTATTTGTAAAGATACAGATTTTACCGGTGTTCTTACAGAATACCACATATTTATTTTCGGTATCCGCAGCCTCCTTGTTCCGTTCATAGGTTGGAACATCCACGGATCTGGCATAACCGAAACGGTCCATTAAGAAGACAATATCCATTTCCTCAATCTTCTTTTTCTACATAAACGGCTTCTGCTACATTTTTCGATGACTGTTTTCCGTGGCTTTCCATGTGCCCTGCGGATGTCATCGAGCTCATTCATAATGACCTGCGCCATGGAATCCCGGCGGTCTAAAATATCCTCATACCGGTAAATGTTTGCAAGGGTATCCTCGTGCTCGTTAATCAATGCTTCAAGTTCAAGTCCAATTAATTTATATAAACGCATCTCTAAGATGGCATTTGCCTGCTTTTCGGTAAAGCAGAGCTGAGAAGCCATAATCTTGGATTCCTTGGAACGAAATTTGATGCCATCGGTCTTTCCTTCGACCAGACAGGCTTTCGCCATGGCACGGTCCTTGGATCCACGTAAAATCTCGATGACAAGATCAATGACGTTACAGGCTTTGATTAAGCCTTCCTGAATTTCCTTGCGTTCCAGCTCCTTTTCAAGGAGTGTGGTATATTTCCGGCGCGCCACTTCAAACTGGAAATCCACATTGTGTTTGATGATCTGCTTAAGGCTCATAACCTCCGGTCTTCCATCGGCAATAGCCAGCATATTGACACCAAAGGTATCTTCGAGTCTGGTCTTTTTATAGAGCATGTTGACAAAATTCTCAACATCTGCATCCTTACGGAGCTCAATGACAATACGGATGCCCTCCTTGGAAGACTGGTTCGTAATGTCTACAATATCCTGCGTCTTTTTCGTTTCGGAAAGGGCTGCTACGTCCATCAGGAACTTGGAAATGTTAGCTCCGATCATGGGATAGGGGATTTCGGAAATGACCACATTCGTCTTGCCGGCCTTTCCCTTTTCAATATCCACCTTGCCACGGACCTTAATCTTCCCGACGCCGGTCTCATAAATTTCCAGCAGTTCGTCCTTATTGGTAACGATACCACCGGTCGGAAAATCCGGACCCTTGATATATTTCATGAATCCTTCTGTGGTAATCTCTTCGTTCTGCATGTAAGCTTTTACCGCATCGGCCACCTCGCCGAGATTGTGAGGAGGAATGCTGGTTGCCATACCAACGGCAATTCCTTCGGAACCGTTGACTAAGAGGTTTGGAATCTTTACAGGAAGAACGGATGGTTCTTTCTCGGTTTCGTCAAAGTTCGGGATGAAATCAACAACATCCTTATCCAGGTCTGCCAAAAACGCTTCCTGCGTCACTTTTTCAAGGCGGGCTTCCGTGTATCGCATGGCAGCCGCTCCGTCGCCTTCGATGTTACCGAAGTTACCGTGTCCGTCAATTAAGGGCATCCCTTTCTTAAAATCCTGTGTCATCACAACCAGCGCATCATAAATGGAGCTGTCTCCGTGGGGATGGTATTTACCCATGGTATCGCCGACAATACGAGCACTCTTACGGTACGGCTTGTCATAGCGTATTCCCAGTTCATGCATATCGTAAAGCACACGGCGCTGTACCGGCTTTAATCCGTCTCTGGCATCCGGCAGGGCACGCGCAATAATAACACTCATGGCATAATCAATATAAGATTTCTGCATCACTTCCGAATATTCGGTTTTGATGATTTTTTTCTTCCATGAAATAAATTCCTTTCTAAGAAACTCCGGAATCGGTCTGAACAATCAGATATCCAGCTCCGCATCGGTGGCATGTTCGTAGATAAATGCCTTTCGGGGAGGAACCTCGGTTCCCATCAGCATTTCAGTCACTTCGGATGCCATACGCGCATCTTCAATCTCGACCTGCTTTAAAATTCTGGACGCCGGATCCAAAGTGGTCTCCCATAACTGCTCCGCATCCATTTCACCAAGACCTTTGTACCGCTGTAAGGTAAAGGGTCCTTTATGCTTCTTACGATACTGCTCTAACGCCTTGTCATCGTACAGGTACTCTTCTTCTCCCTTCGAGGGCATCGCCTTATATAACGGCGGCATGGCAATATAAACATGTCCTTCGTAAATCAGTTCTGGCATAAACCGGTAGAATAAGGTCAGAAGCAATGTGGAAATATGGGCACCGTCCACATCGGCATCGGCCATAATAATAATCTTGTCATAACGAAGCTTCGTGATATCGAAGTCGTTTCCGTATCCTTCGGAAAATCCGCAGCCAAACGCATTGATCATGGTTTTGATTTCGGCATTCGCCAATACCTTATCAATACTTGCCTTTTCCACGTTCAGGATCTTACCACGGATTGGCAGAATTGCCTGATACGCACGGTCTCTGGCCGTCTTGGCGCTGCCTCCGGCGGAATCTCCTTCGACAATGAAGATCTCGCACTTGGAAGCATCTCTGGATTCACAGTTTGCAAGCTTTCCGTTTGAATCAAAGGAGAACTTCTGCTTCGTGAGCATATTGGTCTTTGCCTTTTCTTCGGTTTTACGGATTTTGGCTGCCTTTTCGGCACAGCCGATAATGCTCTTTAAGTTTTTCTAAATTACGGTCAAAGTAACGAATGAGTTCATCGCTTGTGACTTTCGCAACGACCTTTGCTGCATCCTGGTTATCGAGCTTTGTTTTTCGTCTGGCCTTCAAAACGGGGATCCGGATGCTTGACGGAGATCACGGCGGTCATACCGTTACGCACATCGGCGCCGGTGAAGTTCACATCCTTTTTCCTTTAAAAATATTCAGTTCTCTGGCATAGGTATTGATAATATTTGTGAACGCAGTTTTTAAAGCCGGTAAGATGAGTACCGCCTTCTGCATTGTAAATATTATTACAGAATCCCAGAACATTTTCGTGGAATTCATTGATATACTGGAAGGCTCCTTCCACGGAAATGCCTTCGCTTTCCCCTTTAAAATAAACGACATCACAGACCGTCTCCGTGGACTTGTTCATATCCTTGATGAATCCGATGATTCCATCCGGCTCATGGTATTCCACATGGTCTGCTACGTCTTTTTCCTTTTATCTTCAAAAAAATAATGGTAAGTAACGGATTTAAGTAGGCCGTTTCATGCAGACGGCTCTTGATATCGTCTTCCTTAAACCGCGTGCGGTCAAAAATGGTATCGTCCGGCAGGAAATTAATCTTCGTGCCGGTTCCTCTTGCTTTCCCGATCACAGGAGGAAGTCCTTCGACCAGATCTACCGCAGGGATTCCTCTTTCGTAACGGTCTTCGTAAAGGTTTCCACCGCTCTTTACCTGAATGGTCAGATGCGTGGATAAGGCATTTACGACCGAGGAACCAACACCGTGCAGACCTCCGCTTGTCTTGTACGCAGAATCGTCGAACTTACCGCCTGCGTGAAGCGTCGTGAGCACCAGACGCTCTGCACTGATTCCTTTCTCATGGAGTCCAACCGGAATGCCTCGTCCGTTATCCTCGATGGTGGCCGATCCGTCTGCCTCGAGCGTTACCCAGATTTTGTCACAGTAACCGGCAAGATGTTCGTCCACGGAATTGTCTACGATTTCATAAATCAGATGGTTTAAGCCCTTCGTAGAAACACTTCCGATATACATTCCCGGTCTTCGTCTGACCGCTTCCAAGCCTTCCAGCACCGTAATACTGGAAGCGTCATAAACCGCTTCCTTCGCCATTTAATAAACCTCTTTCTTTGCTTTTTCATATCTTTTTGCAGCATGCAACTGCAAGGGAACCCGGTCCGATGTGGCAGGCCACACTTAAGGATAAGGGCTGCACAACGATTTCAAATCCCGGGAATTCCTTTAATAATTCTTCTTTAAACTGCAGTGCAGTTTCTAAATCCTTCGTATAGGCAATCTCTAACCAGATATTTTTCCGGTGTTGCACCGCCAAAACGGGTTTCCATATCCTTGCGGATGGCAGAAATCATGGTCTGCTTTCCCTGGGATACGGTTCTTGCCTTGGAAAATGCATCGAGCTTTTCCCCCTGAATGGTAAGTACCGGTTTCAGCTTCAGTAACGAACCGATCGCTGCTGCTGCCGGGGTGATACGGCCGCCCTTTTTCAGATAAAACAGGGTATCTAACATAATATAAATACTGGAATTGAATTTATCCTCTTCCAGAAATGTCTTGATTTCCGCACCGGTAAGTCCCCGTTCCACAAGCAGTAACGCATCCAGGCAGGACTGCCTCTGGGTGACCGAAATCCGCTGATTATTTACAACGTGGACACGATCTATGTAATCCACTTCATCAGCCAGCATGACTGCGGTCTGACAGGATCCGGACAATCCACTGCTCATCGGAATGTAAACCAGCTCCTCATAATCTGCAAGAAGATCATTCCACAGCTTCATGACCGAATCCGGGGAAGGCTGGCTGGTTACCACATTGGCACCGCCCTCTAACTTCTCATAGAAGCCCTCCTGTGTCAGGCTGATGTCTTCAAAGTACTCCGTATCGTCAATCATAAAAGGCATCGGAAGTACAAATAAGCCAAGTTCCTTTGCTTCCTTCTGGGTTATTCCACTGTTCGAATCTGTTACTACTGCAATTTTCTTACTCAATCGGTTCACCAATCCTTCCCAAATATCTTACTTTCAGATCGACTTAAAGTCAATCAGTTTCGTTGTATTCTCTTCCAAATATTCCCTTAATGCGGCATTCCGGCTCTGCATCAGATCTTCATCTTCCGCAAGCAGATGATCTACCGTCTGGCTGATCTTTTTCAAAAAAGAGGCATCCTGATAAACATCCGCAATCTTGAATTCCATCAATCCGCTCTGCCGGATTCCGAAAAGATCCCCCGGCCCGCGCAGCTTCAAATCCTGTTCTGCAATATAAAAGCCGTCATTGGAATCATTCAGAATCTTTAGCCGTTTGTTGTTTTCAGGCTTTTCGGAATGATTCATAAAAATACAGTAGGACTGTTCCTTTCCACGTCCGATCCGGCCGCGGAGCTGATGGAGCTGTGCCAGTCCGAAGCGTTCCGCATTCTCGACCAGCATGACGGTTGCATTCGGTACATTGATACCGACTTCAATTACGGTTGTGGAAACTAAAACATCAATATTTCCTTTTGCAAACTGATCCATGATTTCCTGCTTCTGATCGGCTTTCATCTTGCCATGGATCATTTCCACACGGATCTTCGGATTCAGCTTCTCCCGGAGAAGCTTCGTATAGTCGGTTACGTTCTCGACATCATTCAGTGCTTCGTTTTCTTCAACCATCGGACAGATTACATACACCTGTCTCCCGGCGGCAACCTCCTTTTCGATAAAGGCATATGCTTTCGGACGATATGAAACACCGACCACACAGTTCTTCACAGGAAGTCGCTCGGCAGGCCGTTCATCCACAAAGGGAAATATGCAGATCCCCCATACAGGATAATCGCAAGGGTACGGGGAATCGGCGTCGCACTCATGACAAGCACATGGGGGCTGCCGCCCTTTTCTCCGAAGCGTTCCCTCTGGCGCACACCGAAACGATGCTGCTCATCGGTAATAACCAGTGCAAGCCTTTGAAAGGATACCTTGTCCTGAATCAGAGCATGCGTTCCAATCACGAGATTCACACTGCCATCGGCAATCTGCTGATAGGCCTCCTTTTTGGCTTTGGCACTCATGGATCCGGTTAATAAGACCGGCTTAAACGGAAGCTCATATTCCTTCGTCATGGCGCAGATCTGTTCAAAATGCTGGGTGGCAAGAATTTCCGTCGGTGCCATCAACGCTCCCTGATAGCCGTTATCCACACACAAAAGGAGAGCTAAAAAGGCAAGGATCGTTTTACCGGATCCGACATCGCCCTGAATCAGGCGGTTCATGCACCGGCCACCGGTAAGATCTTCTACAATTTCTCCGTAAACCCGTTTCTGTGCTCCAGTAAGCGAATAAGGGAGCTGTTCCATAAGGCGCTCCGGCCATGCGGTTTCCAGCATGGGATACATGGTATCCTCTTCCTTGATCTGCTTCATCTTCCGGATCATCAAAAGGAACAGAAACAATTCGTCAAAGACCAGCCTCCTGCGGCCCTCTGCAAGCTCTTCGTAGCTTTCCGGAAAATGAATCCGTTTCAGGGCTTCCTTCCGGTCAAGAAGGTGATATTCCTTTACGATTTCCGGTGGCACAAACTCCGGTTCCTCATATTCCGGAAGAACCTGTGCGATGCATTTCCGGATCAGATGATTGGTCAGTCCCTTGGTCAGACCATAAACCGGCTGAAGCTGCATGCGCAGCTTTTCATATTCGTCCCTGCCGTAGATCACCGGCTGCTCCATACGGTACTGCCCGTGTTCTTCCTGCAGCTTTCCATAGAAAAGATAACAGGCTCCGGAAATCAGCTTTGATTTCAGGTACGGCATATTGAAAAAGATTAAGGTTACTACATCCTGACCGTCAGTTGCTTTGCCCGTCCCAATGGTCAGGTTCCGGAACTTCATAAAGGAAAAGCTTCCCTGCAGCTGCAGAAATACCGCAATCATATCTCCGTCCTGCGCATCATTTAATTTTCTGGGTTCCGGATAAACCACATAATCTCTTGGATAATCGTGAATGAGATCTTCTACCGTATCAATCCCGATCTTTCGAAAAAGTCTGGCCGTTTTTTCACCGACTCCTTTTACAGACAGGATATCGTTTGTCGAATTCATTTTTCACCCCTTACAACCACTATATGTAGCTTTTGTTTCTACTTCTTACTATATGCAAAAAGGACGGTCGAACCGTCCTTTTTGCATTGTATTTGATTGTTACATTCACTTTATCATTTTTCGTTCCGATCTTTATTCCATGGAAATCACGTAATAATAAATCGGCTGTCCACCCATCTGCAATTCTACATCACAATCCGGATAGGTTTCTTCTACTTTCGCTTTGACTGCTTCGGCAGCTTCTTCGGTTACATCCGAACCATAGTAAATGCTGATCAGCTCCAGATCGTCATGCATCATGGCCTTAATCATGTTGAAGGTAACCTCTTCCATGTCGCGTCCGACAGAAAGAATACCGGAATCACCGATTCCCATATAATCACCCTGCTTGATTTCCTTATCGTCAATCATGGTATCACGAACAGCGTAGGTAACCTGACCGGTTAACACATTCTTGATTTCACATTCCATGGTTGCCGCATTGTCCTCCGGATCCATATCCGGTACATAATTAATGATCGCGGTAATTCCCTGCGGAACGGTCTTGGTCGGGATCACAATGATCTTCTTGTCTTCGACCATGGTCTTCGCCTGATTCGCTGCAAGGATAATGTTCTTGTTGTTCGGAAGAATAAAGATCGTATCGGCATTTACCTTATCGATCGCATTCAGCATATCTTCGGTACTCGGGTTCATGGTCTGACCGCCCTCGATGATGTAGTCCGCACCAAGTCCCTTGAAGATTTCGCTCATGCCTTCGCCTACGGAAACAGCAATAAAACCAACCTCCTTATGAGGCATTTCCGGTTCCTTCTTCTGCTCCTGCTCTTTTAACTGCTGTTCCTTAAAGAGCTTTTCCTGATGCTCTAAACGCATGTTGTCAATCTTCATGTTGGATAATGCACCATACTTCAATGCTCTCTGGATGGCAAGTCCGGGATCATTGGTATGTACATGTACCTTAACCACATCCCCGTCTGCAACAACCACAATGGAATCACCGATGGATTCCAGATATTCCTTGAGATCAATTTCGTTCTTGATATTGAAGGTCTTATTTAATAAGATGATAAACTCGGTGCAGTAACCGTACTTAATCTCCTGTTCTACAGAGGAAGCAGGTCCTTCCTTGGCAGCGCCATCCTTCGGAGCTTCTAAGGTAAAGTCCACTTCTTTGCCAAGGAATGCATCAAAGGCCCCCTTCATCACCTGCATAAGTCCCTGACCGCCGGAGTCCACCACACCTGCCTGTTTTAAAACAGGAAGCATATCAGGAGTCTGCGCTAATACTTCATCTCCGTATTCGATGACCTGACGGAAATAAAGCTCCATATCGTCACAGCCTTCTTCCGCTAATTCTCTTGCCTTGTCTGCCATTCCCTTCGCTACGGTAAGAATGGTTCCTTCCTTCGGCTTCATAACGGCCTTGTAAGCAGATTCCACAGCCTTTTCGGTAGCGGTTGCCAGTGTCGGGATATCGATTTCTTCGCATTCGCGGATCGTCTTCGTAAATCCACGGAATAACTGGGAAAGGATGACACCGGAGTTTCCTCTGGCACCCCGTAAGGAGCCGGAAGAAATTGCTTTACAAATTGTCATCATGTCTTCATCCTGGAGGTTTACCACTTCCTTGGCTGCAGACATAATTGTAAGCGTCATATTCGTACCGGTATCACCATCGGGAACCGGAAATACGTTTAATTCATTAATCCATTCTTTCTTTACTTCGAGATTTTTCGCACCGGCTAAGAACATCTTTGCAAGCATCTTAGCATTGATCTTATTGCTATTCACTGTAAAGCTTCCTCCTAATCAATCACTTTTACACCTTCGACAAAGATGTTTATTTTTCTCAATTTCGATTCCGGTAAATTCCTCTACCTTATATTTGACATTACTGATCAGATTGTTTGATACAGCAAGAATACTTACTCCATAAGCAACAATAATATGAAAATTAATCACCAGCTTATTGTTATGAACCATAACATTGATTCCGCGGGTCATGCTGTCAAGCTTAAGAAGCTTCACAAGACCGTCCCTCATGTTGATTCCCGCCATACCGACAACGCCAAAGCATTCCATTGCAACGCTTCCTGCATACTGCGCAATCGCTTCATTGTCAATGGAAATATTTCCCATGCTGGTATTAATTGAAGTCATTTTATTTGAATACTTCATTGTAGAAGATTTCATAAGTAGCCCTCCTTCTTTTTAAACATATATTAGGTATTATAACCTCTGTCCGCAAAAAAATGAAACCAATTTTTTTCAAAAATATCATAATTTTTCAAAAACATGTAAAAATTCCACTTGCATTCTATAAGGATATCTGCTATTATACAACTGTTGCGGTTATATTTAAATTGTTAGGAGGTGCTACGATGGCTAAATGTGATGTTTGCGGGAAGGGCGTACATTTTTGGGAATAATGTAAGCCATTCTCATAGAAGGTCTAACAGAATTTGGAATTCTAACATTAAGAGCGTTAAGTGTAAAGTAAACGGAGCTTCCAAGAGAATGCACGTTTGTACAAACTGTCTGAAGTCCGGAGCTGTTGAAAGAGCTTAATTACTTAATGGAATTAAAACAAATGACTTGGGCAAGCGATTTTCGCTTGCCCTTTTCTTATGCCCAACGGCCAAATTCATAGCTTCTCTTCAACTCTTCATAAATCCGGTTGATGACAAGAACCATTTCGGTATCTCCTGCCACATTGTCCGGATGAAACATCTTTAACAGATCCCGGTAACGCTTCTTTAATGCAAGCTGGCTGTTCACTCCCTGAAAAAGCATTTCCGCCATCTGATCGCTCCGTTCCCTGTGAAGATCCCGTTCATGCACCTTCTGTTCGGAATGAAACTGCAGCTTTTCTTTTTCAAAGGCTTTCCGTTCTGCATCGAGCTGGACAAAGCCATTCTTTAAGATCTCCATTTTCTTATCAAAGAACTGCTCGTCCTGCTTTAAACGCTTCCGTTCAATGACCAGCTTCCGGTTTACTTCCAGCATTTCATCCCGGAACTGGGCGCGCTCTTCAATGAACTTCTCCTGTGTATGAATAAATTCACTGCGTTCCATTTCCAGACGGATGTTTTCCCGAAACAGCCATCCTTTCAGTTCATTTAATTCTTCCGTATCTCCCGTCACCAGAATTTTTTCAAAATCATCGTGACAGTCAACCGGCTTCCCCTTCCGCTCACCATCCATGGTATCTCCTCCGGGGCAAAGCCCCATTATCCACAATAATAACAATTATATCCGATTAACAGCAACAATCCGATAATAATCAACGCAATCAGATAATGATGTGTCAAAAGCAGCATCAGAACCATTCCAACCGCAATCCAGAATGCGATAAAACCAATTAATTTTTTCAAAAGTCATCCTCATAATCGGGTTCTTATCTTATTCTATGCAGCGGGGAACGTTTCCATGCAGACCAGGATCACTTACGATTCCTTTTTCTCTTCCGGAAAAGCTGCTTCTACAGCTGCATCATCATCGATCATCTCTTCTTTCGGCGCTGTAAACTTGTCTACGATATCCGGAATCATATCAAGCACCTTCGTCATGGTATCCTGATTTTTGATATTGACAAGCTTCGTAGAGCCATTTTTGATAACAAGCACTGCACTCGGGGTCATCTTACCGCTGAAACCACCGCCACCACCGTTTTTCTTATCTCCCGCGGAGGCACCTGCCCCAACACCAAAGGAAACATCCACAAGCGGCAGAATGATCGTATCGCCAATCTGTGTTGCTTCCCCGACTACCGTTTTTCGTAGATAACACCGTATTCATTCCCTTCATCAGGGATTCAATCACTCCTGTAAAGTTATTATCAGCCATTATGCTACCTCCCTTTTCAACAGCTTGATGAGTTCTCGTAAATCTTTATTAAAAATAAAGGATACATGCCGTCCTTACTGCCTGAAATAATGTAATATGTCCACGGATCGTAAGCGTCCCTTCCAGAATCACCTGATCAAAGTCCGGAATCACATCGATATGTCCTCCGATCAGAGGATATAACATTCCGTAATAACCAAGAATCTGTCCGGTAGTTGCCGGATCCTCCATTCCGATATGCAGATAGCCCTTCACCTTCCGCGGGGCAATGCTCTTTAAGAGATGTAATGCCTCTTTCGAACACTTCTCCCATGTCCGGTGAAACAGGTCACTGCGGAGTATCTTATAGTAATATCGGATATCATGAATAATATTCCTTATCTTATCATAGATTAACTGAATTGTGTACCGGATATTTTTCAGCAGCTCCCAAAGCTTCTGGATACACCAGCGGATTTTTTCACGCAGCAGTTCCCATTTTGAAGTTTCCTCTTGAAAATCTGCTTCTTCTCTGTTGCCAGCTTCTGCTTTTTTCCTCTTCCTCTCTATCTTCTACCGACTCAGAATTTATTTCAGTATGTGATGCATTCTCTGTCTGGTTTTCCGGGTCATTGTTAAAATCATTTTTTTCTTAAAAATCATCTTCCTTTTTTTGATCTACTTTTGCAGGATCGCTGTCCATGCGCTTCCAGTCTTCGTCATCTATGGATTGAGATTGTTCTTCTATATCTTCTGTAGCAAGCAGGGTATCTTCATCCTGTATAGAGGACTTAGAATCTTCTCTGGAAGCTTTTGAAGTTTTTACAGTCTTTGCTTCACTTTCTTTTTTCTTCTCAGCCGCGGTATTTTTCTTAGCAGATGCGGCCTCCTTCGCAGTCTGATCCGATCGGAATAGGGTAAAGCAAGCAAGTCTCACGCGCAGGTACGCTTCCTCCGGATAAAGAAACCGGATGTTCAGAAGATGAAGGAGCCACGTCACCTTAACAAGGGCATGAATCTGCTGTTCACCCTCCGCATCCTTCGAAGCATCAATCCGGTAACGGATCGGCACGAAAAGCACCAGTAACAGAAGGAGCAGAATCAGTCCCAAAACAACCAGCAATATGATTCCTATAATTTTCAGTATGGTCAAAATTACCATTCCCATGCACTATGAACCTTTCTTCTGATCTTTTACTTTGAGCTTCAAATATTCCTTGAGGTCACATTTTCCGGTTCTTTCAAGGCTTTCTTCCACAATCTGCTGCACAATTCCAACTGCTTCCCCATAGTCCGAAGCAATTCCGATGACAATCGGTGCGTGTTTTCTGAAATATTTCTGCTTTAACAGCATGGAAGAATAGATTTCCAGCTGATCGTCTCCATAAGCAAGTGTAACCAGATAAACCCGTACCATTGCATGAATCTTCAATTTTTGTTTGATCATCCCTACATGTTCCACCGTTTCTCCCACGTAGAGATTCTTATAAAATTTCATACAGAAATTACTCCTCCTGCCTTGTGCCTTTTAAGACTGTGGCTCTGTCAGGTATGCATCAAAAAAATCCGCTTGGCAATCGGAACGGCATAATCACCTCCGGCTCCGGCTCCCTCAATAATAATTGTGACACAGACCTGCGGATTCTCTGCCGGTACATACCCGGTAAACCAGGCGTGGCTTTCGCCTTTTACGGTACCGTATTCCGCGGATCCTGTCTTTCCTGCCGCCGTATAGGATAAGCCTTTCAACCGTGACGCGGTCCCTTCTGTGACAACGGCCTCCATCAGGGTCTGCATGGCGGCTGCTTCCGTTTCCGTCATCAATTCTCCGTAAACGGACGGCTTGAACTCCTTCGTAATAGTCCCGGCACTGTTTTTTACTGAGTCTACCAGATAAGGCTTCATGAGTTTCCCGTTATTGGCAATCGCACAGGTAATCATATTTAACTGCAGCGGCGTAATTCCGGCAGCCCCCTGTCCGATCGAAATCTGCATCATGTCTGCATCCGATGTATTCTCATCCACAACCAGATTACTTACCGAATGCTGGAAGGAAACCGGCAGCTTCTGATTAAAGAGAAGCTGGTTTAACGTGTCCCCGAATTCGTTCCGGTCAAGGGAAAGTCCGATATTGGCATAGGAAGTATTACAGGACTTGGCAAAGGATCTGGTAAAATCCACCGAACCATGTACCGATCCATGATAACACTGAATCCGGTCCTCGCCCCATTTGATGGAACCGACACACTGATACCGGTAATTCTGATAGGTATCCGGATGCTCCCTGATATATTCTAAGGATGTAATCATTTTAAAGGTAGATCCCGGTGGGTATAACCCTTGCGTCACACGGTTAAGAAGAATGCCACTATCGGTATCCTGTAAGTAATTGTCCCATTCCTGAGCTACCGTAGACGGGTCAAAATCCGGATGAGATACCATTGCAAGAATTCTTCCGGTCTGTGGTTCAGTCACCAGAATGGCTCCCCGGTAAACGCCAAGTGCCGTGGAAGCAACCTGCTGCAGGTTCGTATCCAGTGTCGTATAGACATTATCACCCGGATATTTTTCACCCTTTGCTTCTAAGGATGCCTTTTGGGAAAGAGGGGCATTCGAATTAATCAGATAATAATTGCACTGGGATTCCAGTCCCATTTTACCATTAACCGCATAGCCGACCACATGGGAAAAACAGATTCCCGTATGGATATTCGCGTACTTCTTTTTCCATCTTCTCCTTCGACGGTCCGGGCCAGAATCTGACCATCTCCGGAATAAATGCTTCCCCGGCGGTTCTGGGCAAGAAGCATCTGCTGACGCCCGTTATAGCTGTTATTAATCAGTTCCTGCTTATGGGTTGCGGAATAATAAATAATATAGCCGGACATGGAAAGCAGTAATAACGTAAAAAACCAGGTTACTGCCATAATCTCCGGATTCTTTTTTTTCTGGGATTTCTTCTTCGGTGCACGATTATTCTTCACCTTCAAATTCTTCTCCTTCATTCTCTGATTCATTCCAGTCTTCGATAAAATCATCGTCTTCAGTATAGGAAGAGCGTACAGGTACCGGTCTGTCCGGCCGTTCCCGACGATCCGGCCGTTCCGGTCTTCCGGTTGTGGGACGTCTGTGGGTGGCTCCGTTTGGAGATCCCGGACGTCTTCGCCGTTTCAGAAGCATCTGTTCTTCAATTTCCTTTTGCCGGAGAACATAAAGCCCCTCTACAATTGCAAACATCATTAATGTGGTAAGCACGGAGCTTCCACCGTAGCTGATTAACGGCAGGGTCACTCCGGTAAGCGGAATGAATTTTGTACCGCCGCCAATCGTAAGAAACACCTGAAAAATATAGGTTACACCAAGACCAAATGCAATCAGCTGATAAAACCTGTCATTCAGCCGGATGGAAATATTCATAAACATAATAAAACAGCTCACACAGATGAGAATCAGGCAGACTGCAAACAGAATTCCTAACTCTTCCGCAATTGCAGAGAAAATAAAATCCGCTTCAACCGTTGGAATGGATTCCGGTGTTCCTTTGTATAACCCAAGTCCGAAGAAACCACCACTCGATATGGCAAATAACGACTGGGTAATCTGATAACCGGCGGAATCAATAACACTCCACGGATCCTTCCAGGCCTGTACACGTACCTGCACATGCCGAAACACCTTGAATGCAAGGTAAGCTGCAACTGCACCACCCCCTGCTCCTGCTGCTACATAGAGCGGATTCTTCGTTGACACATAGACCATAAGGACATATACAACAAAGAAAATCAGGGCGCTCCCAAGATCCTTTGAAATCACGAGCACAATGACATGCGCTGCCGCAACCACGGCCGTCGTAAAGACCTCTAAGAAGCCCGAAGCTTCATACAGCGCACTTGCCACAAAAAATACAAATAAGATCTTAACAAATTCGGATGGCTGAAAAGGTGACGCCGCCGATGGAATAGGAAAGCTTACTTCCATAGGTGGTCTGACCAAGAATCAAAACCACAGAAAGTGCAAGAATACCAATCAATGCATAAATCCATTTCAACTTCTTCAAAAAGCGTATCTTTTCAATCAGGAACGGAATCAGAAGGGCAATTGCTAACGATCCAGCCACAATAATAAACTGTTTAACTGCCTTTTTCATATCAAGACGAGTCAGGATCACAAAACCAATACTAAGCAGCATACACATGTTGTTTACAATCAGCCGGTTGGCTTTCGGGTAAATCATGCGGTACAGCATAATAGCCGTAAACAGCAGAATCTGCTGGAACGCATAAAAAAACAGATAGGTAAAATCTCCCGTTTCAAAGCAGATGACCAGAAAGCTGCAAAAGTGAAATGCAAACATCAGAACATTCTGACGGATGTAAATGCCGTTGCGTGCCTCTTCGTTATCGTAACGGAATACGGCAAAGCATTCATACGTGTATAATGTAATTAATAATGTAATTACATATTTGGAAAAACTCGCTGACATATAATTCCATTACTCTACTCCTCTTTTTATATGTCCCGTTGTATATTCCTGATAAGGGGGCTTTACGTCCACTCCGGATAACAGATCCGCAAAATAGCGGACAACTATCTCCACCTCTTCTCCATTTTTCCGTTGTAAAGTCAAGGCGGTAAGCCGAAATGCCGCGCATGTCCTTCTTAACAAGGGCATGAAGGGATAACGGCACACTGTTATAGATGATATTATAACAGCTCCGGCAGTTATGCAGCACCGGAAATGAAGTCTTATAACGGTCTGTAAGAATGCTGATGCCCGCTTCATGCCGGCAGCTTTTTTTAAGGTATTCTCGATACAGTTTGCCGTAATCATCATTGGAAGTCGTCCGTAAACAATAACGGCTGCTTTCATATCAACCGGAGCCTTTGCAAGAAGCTCCTTCCATTCAGCCTGATTCTGTTCGACAGGAAGCGTATATTCAGTAACCCGTTTTTCCCAGAACTGTACGGTTTCGTGATTCCAGAAATACAGATTATGATCCGGGATCAGCCTGCTTTCCGGCAAAACCTTCTTCATATAGGCATAGGTTTCGAGATTGCGGAACAAAAGCCCATGGAAGCGGCCGCTTCGCATAGCTTCTTCTATCGTCTTCAGGTCCTTCCGGTTATGCTCGCGGATCACATAAGGACCTGCAAGAAACAGCTTTCCTTTCCATTCCTCGCATGAAGTAGAAAGCAAATCTTTCTCTGTGAGCAGGGAATAATCCAGGTAAATCCGGTGGATTGGAAGTTCTTTAGAAAGGGCCTCGAACTGTGCCTTCGTCGATACGAAAACATCCAGCATTTTTCGGAGCCTTGTCCTGCGATTCGCCACGGATATTCTGCCCGGCTGACCGTTCCGTCAAAGCAGAGCAGGCAGGAGATTCTTCCCTATGACGCAAGCCGGGTAATCCATTCTCACGGATCCTCTCCGCCTCCAGATGAAGAACTGCTTCTCTTCGCAGGTCATTGAGCTCCCGGACCAGTACAAAAACATCCTTGTCCATCAGAATCTGCAGATCCCGGAGAAGAAATGCCGTATTGCCCAGCTTATTCATCTGTTTACGAACATCCTCTTCCCTTAAAGGCTGTTTCAACGCTTCCTGCGGTACGGAACCGATAAGCGCTTGCCTGTACATTACCGTCAGTAAGCAATAAAAAGCACGGTTCTCCTTTTTTCAGGGAAATAGTCGCATCAATTTCAATTTTCTTTTTCTGTTTCAGATACCGGTCTTCTATCGTTTCCAGTACCTGCTCACTGGTTTTCGAATATGCTGGAGAAGACAGGGTAATCATATTCCTGCCATTCTTCTGATGATAATAACCCTCTCCCACCTCACTCCGGATATACAGGGAGGACAGAAATTCCAGATCGGCTTTTTTTCAACCTGATAGGGCTTCCCGCTATAATATAAATCAATATATTTCCGATAAATCGAAGTAACTCCCGCAGCATACGCAGGCTTCTTCATACGTCCTTCGATCTTAAAGGAATCAATGCCTGCCTCAATCAGTTCAGGAAGAAGTTCAATCGTGCACATATCCTTCATGCTTAAGGGATAACATTCCTTATGATTCTTCATGGTATAAGGAAGCCGGCAGGGCTGTGCACACCGTCCGCGGTTGCCGCTCCGGCCGCCTAACATACTGCTGAACAGACACTGTCCGGAATAACAGTAACACATTGCTCCATGAATAAAGGTTTCTACTTCAATTCTGGTTTCTTCCTTGATTCTCCGGATTTCTTTTAAGGAAAGTTCTCTTGCCGGAACCACTCTGCAGATTCCCTCATCCTTTAAGAAACGGGCCCCCTCCGGACCGGTAATCGTCATCTGGGTACTTGCGTGAACCGGGAGGTTTGGAAAGTAACGTCGGATGATCTGGATTGCTCCAAGATCCTGTACAATCACGCCGTCGAGTCCTGCTTCGTACAAGGGTTGTAAGAAGGTGACAAGCTCCGGAAGCTCTGCTTCCTTCACCAGAATATTCACCGTCAGATAGATCCGTCTGCCATAAATATGTGCCATGCGGATCCCACGGCACAGCTCTTCTTCTGTAAAGTTATCTGCATATGCTCTGGCACCAAAACGGTTACCTGCCAGATATACAGCATCTGCTCCGGCGCAGATCGCGCCCTCCAATGCTTCATAATTACCGGCAGGTGCCAGTAGTTCCACCTGTTTCATTCAAAAATTCTCCCAAATCATAGAAAGCCCGATAATAGAAAAAGCTGTCTAAAAAGACAGCTTAAAATTAATTCTTCAATTCCGTTTCAAGCCGAATGATTTTTTTCGCATTTTCATTTGCTTCAGCCTGCAGATTTTTAACATTCTTCTCGGTATTTTCGAGTTTGATCTGTGAGGCAATCAATTCATGCTTCCGATTATATAATTCTTTCTCCTTCGTCTGGATCTCTTCTTCCAGAATACTGATCTGTTTCTTAGCCTTGAAATAATCATCCGCAATATTCAACTGTAATAAGACGTTCTGCATATCCAGAGTCAGACGCTTAAAAGATTCGTTCTTATTATATTCTGCAATTTTATTATTGATATAGGAGGCAACCTTCTGCAGATATTCTTCACTTTCGTATCCGCTTAAGGTGAAAAACCTTTCCTCCGATAATTACTTCGGTATCTGTCTTTGATGACATGAACACACCCCTCATCTTCCGTCACCACACCAACCGAGCCTGCCACTGGCAGCTTCTCTGGATGCCATGCAACTCAAAAAAAGAATTCACTGGATCAATTCCCCATGTATAGCAACTATATATAGAAATTCTGTTTTTTTATGCTATACAAGATACATTATAAACAGATTACCGGGTGATTTCAAGTCCTAAATGGGAATATGCATAATCCGTAACAACACGTCCGCGTGGTGTCCGGTTCAAAAATCCGTTCTTAAGCAGATAAGGTTCGTAGACATCCTCAATCGTACCTGCATCTTCTCCGATGGCTGCCGCCAGCGTATCCAGTCCGACGGGGCCGCCATCAAACTTCTGAATCATGGTAAGCAGGATATTCCGGTCAATATGATCAAGTCCCATACGGTCCACATCCATAAGGTCAAGGGCCGTCATAGCGACCTCTTCCGTAATAATGCCGTCATGCTTCACCTGTGCATAATCCCGGACTCGCTTTAAAATACGATTGGCAAGACGCGGCGTTCCACGGCTTCTTCTGGCCATTTCCATAGCTCCTGCAGGCTCTAAGGGGGCATTCAGCACCTCTGCGGAACGCATGATAATCGTCTGTAATTCTTCAACCGTATAAAACTCCATACGATGAATAATGCCAAACCGGTCCCGTAACGGAGCGGTCAGAAGTCCTGCTCTCGTTGTGGCTCCTACCAGTGTAAAATGGGGAAGATCCAGACGAATCGACCGTGCTGTCGGTCCCTTTCCGATCATAATATCAATGGCATAATCCTCCATAGCCGGATACAATACTTCCTCCACCTGACGGTTCAGACGGTGAATCTCGTCTACAAACAAAAGATCACCCTCCTGCAGATTATTTAAGATCGCTGCCATTTCTCCCGGCTTCTCAATTGCAGGCCCGCTTGTCACCTTCATATGGACCCCCATTTCGTTCGCAATAATTCCGGCAAGTGTTGTCTTTCCAAGGCCCGGAGGTCCATAAAACAAGACATGATCCAATGCATCGTTACGCTGTTTGGCAGCCTGAATATATATTTGCAGGCTGTCTTTAATTTTTGCTTTGTGCGATATAATCCTTAAGTTTCTGTGGGCGTAAGGTACCTTCAATATTCCGGTCCTCTTCCTGCAGATCTGTTTCTATCATTCTTCTGGCCATAAGTGAAACCCCTTAAAACATATTTTTCAATGCTGCCTTTAAGACAGCCTCCACATCCATTTCTTCTGTAACGGTAACCTTCTTCACCGCCTGTAATGCTTCCTGCGCAGAATAACCAAGGGCTGTAAGCGCCTCCACTGCTTCTGTGCGGATCCGGTTATCGTCCGCAAAGGCATCCTGTGCCGCCTGTTCGGTCATCTGACGGTGAATCATGGTATCTTCCATGGAAATCTTATCACGCAGATCAAGAATGACACGTTCTGCCGTCTTCTTGCCGATTCCGGGAGCTGTTGCAATCATCTTGGCATCTCCTGCCAGAATGGCAAACCGTAAGTCATCTGCACCCATCACGGAAAGCACGGCAAGCCCGCCTTTCGGTCCGATTCCGCTTACCGTAATCAGCTTCTTGAATATTTCAAGATCATCTCTTGTGAGAAATCCATACAGGCAGAAGGCATCCTCCCGGACATAAGTATAGGTATACAGCTTCATCCGCTCGCCGATGGACGGAAGTGCTGCTGCGGTATCACCGGAAATTTTAATTTCGTATCCGATCCCGTTCACATCCAGAATGACTGCTTCTTCGGAATAATCTTCAACAATGCCGTTTACAAATGCGATCATAAGGAATCTCCTTTGGATAAATAATTTTTGCAGGTAAGGAAGCACCAGTGCGGAAATACTTCCGTTCACGCCTCCCATCAGGAGCCCTGCAAGTAATAAAAACGGAATATAATATACAATTCCATAGGTCTGCACCATCAAAAAAGCAACCAGAAGCTGTCCGATGTTGTGTGCTACGCCTCCAACGGCGCTTACCACCGGAACATGAAAGCCGTTGCTGCGTTTCAGCAAATACATGACAAGGCCGCTTAATACCGCACCGGATAAACTATATAAAATCATCACCGGGTTTCCGAATAAAAGACCGGATAAAACCGCCTTGCTGACAGATAACAGCATCGCCTCCCGGAAAGACAACAGGTACAGGCACCAGACAACCGCAAGGTTCGACATGCCGATTTTAATCCCGGGAATGGCAACTGAAAACGGAATCAGCGTCTCCACATAGGACAAAATCAAAGCAAATGCCAGTAACAGGCCAAGGTAAATGGATTTTAATTTCATGGTTTAGTAGGTCACCGCATCTAAGGGCCCTTCCTCCTTCGCATGGATCTGTAAAACCAGCTTATGCGGCAGGCAGATAATACTCTCTCCGTTCTTCGAGATCGAACGCTGCTTCATACAAAGCTGATCCGGACAGTCCGCATCGGTCACCCGGACCGTTCCATCCTCAATCAGAACCAGATTGTAGCTGTCTTCCATTCCCGTAACCGGAATGGTCCTGGGCTGTGACAGGTCATATTCCCCGGTCAGTTCTCCATTCTGATAGATCCGGAGAACCGCTTCCTTCTGTGCAGCGTTCAGATACTGCACAAGCCAGAATCCCCCGCCAGCAGAACAATTATTAAGATCAGGATACAATCATTTCTCACTCGTTTCATATGTCCTATCTTACCACGACCGAACATATGTTTCAAGTTGTTTTCGAAAGAAATTATGCTATCATAAAAAAGAATAATCAGAAAGGACGATCATTTATGAAATTAATATTTATCCGGCACGGCGAACCGGACTATTCGATTGATTCTTTAACAGAAAAAGGCTGGAAAGAGGCAGAGCTTCTGGCAAAAAGAGCCTCCAAGTGGCCTGTTACACAATTTTATGTTTCTCCCTTAGGACGGGCAAGGGATACCGCATCCTGTACATTAAAGGCCGTAAATCGGGAAGCCATTACCTTAGACTGGTTACGTGAATTTTTCTTATCCGATTGATGATCCTGCTACCGGACGTCACGGTGTTCCCTGGGACTTTACCCCCGGAACCTGGACAAAAGAACCGCAGATGTTTACGATGAATGACTGGGTAAATACCAGCTTCCTTACCCAAAAATCCAATGATTGCATCGGAATACCCGAATGTATGCCAGAAATTTGACGAACTGCTTGCTTCCCTATGGCTATACGCGTGATGACAAGTTCTACCGGGTAAAGGAGGAACGTTTTATCAGCTCTACCGTAAACAAAGACGGAACCATCCGGAACAACCATCTGCCCGATGATAAGCATCCGGAACCAACGCTTGTTTTCTTCTGTCACCTGGGTGTGATCTGTATTATTTTATCGCACCTGCTGAACATTCCGTTCCCATTACTGGTTCATGGATTTTTCCTGCCGACCACCTCTCTTACCGTATTATCAACGGAAGAACGCTGGAGCAACGAAGCCTATTTCCGAGTACAGGTTATGGGAGATTCCAATCACCTGTTACAGAACGGAGAACCGATTTCTCCTGCGGGCTCCTTTTCCAATCCTTTTCAGTATTAAAGCTAATTAGTTAAAGCCAAGAAAAAGCACATGCTCATAAAAGTAAAGAGTTATAACATGATTTTTCTCATATGCATGGCAGTAAAAAGTCAGACACGAATTTCATTTTCATGTCTGACTTTCTTTATTTCTTAAAAAAATATTTTTTTGAAACTCTGATATTACTTCTTAACTTCAAGCTTTAAAGCTGCTTCAAAATCACTTTCAAGTTATTATGAAATATCATCAGCAACTTTTATCATTCTGCACTATCATCAGCATCCGTAGTTGCTTCATCGGCTGTTGTATCTTCTGCTGCGTCATCTGTTGCAGCTGCATCTTCTGCTGTATCACCTGTTGTGGTATCCTCTGTGGTCGTTTCCGGAATGGTCAGATATTTGAGGTCACCCTTTACATCAACAACCTCGTAGCTGTCTGCCACTTCCTGAAGCTGTGCACTTACTGTCTGGGAAGCAAGTGAAGAAGAAATAGTTTCATCATTTGCTTCGTCATAGAACTTCTTCACGAACTGAACCACGTAGACATTTGAGGTAGATTCATCGGTAAATACCTGAAGGTCACCTTCTACTCTTGCATCATCAAAGAGCCATGCTGCGGCACTGGACGGAACGGCACTATACTTGGCACCCTCAGTTAACTCAAAGCCATCCACGGTATCTCTGTTTTCAATCGAAGCAAGGGCTTCTTCTGCCTGCTTCTGACGGTCTTCTAAATCCTTGGTCTTTTCGTCATCGGTTGCATCCTCATCAAATTCCGGTGTTTCGAAAGCGATGCTCTTATAATCGACCTGATCGTAAGCATTGCGGTTCTCTTCGTAATGCGCCTTTACTTCTTCTTCGGTCGGTGCGTTATCTGCTACCAGCTGTTCATAATAAGCGGATGCAACATAACCATTCTTAATGAAATCTTCTACATTCGAAGTCGTTGCATAAGGTCCGAAGTAATTCTTATAATAAACACTTAAGCTTACTCCTGCATTATCGGCTGCTTCCTGAATGCTTGCCACATAAGCATCGTAATCCTCTGTTGCATCATAGGTAAAGTCATTCTTCTGTGCCTCATCGAGCAGCGCAAAAATCGGCTTAATCTGTTCATTGACCGTCATCTGGTCAAAGTAATCCTTCCAGGTCATCGTCTCATCATACTGCTGTTTGTCGAAGTCCACGGAGGTATCCAGTCCCAGATAGGAAATAAATGATCCGTAGGTGCCGATGTAATTGTTGACTGCGGAATAGTAATAATAATCATATTCCAGTTCGCTCAGCTTATGATCACCGATCTTTACATAAGTACCGTTTAAAGCCTGCTGTTTCTTAACTGCATTTGTAATAATCGGAGTAACAATCGCTACAACAACTGCCACGCAGAGAATCACGCCGACAATCTTCATGATCTTTAACTGACGTTCTTCCTTTTTTTCCTTTTCCATGGCACGTTCTGCCATCTTGCGGTCGTATTTGGTTTTATACTCCTGTTGATTTGTTCCCTGTGTCATTTTCTGATACACACCTTTCTTTTATCTATCTTGCATTAATATAATTTACAAGTCCCTCTGCGTCAATGATTTTCTGCATAAAAGGAGGGAATGCCTGTCCTTTAAATTCCGTACCCTTCGTCAGGCTTTTTTATAATTCCGGAATCAAAATCCACCAAAACCTCATCACCTGCATCAATTCCCTTCGATGCTTCGGCACATTCAATAATCGGAAGTCCGATATTGATTGCATTCCGGTAAAAAATACGTGCAAAGGTTTCGGCGATGACACAGCTTACTCCTGCAGCCTTAATGGCAATCGGTGCATGCTCTCTGGATGAGCCGCATCCGAAGTTCTTTTCAGCAACAATAATGTCACCTTTCTTAACCTTATTTACAAAATCCTTATCAATATCTTCCATACAATGGGTAGCAAGTTCTGCCGGATCCGAAGAATTCAGATATCTGGCAGGAATGATTACATCTGTATCTACGTTGTCACCATATTTAAAAACAATACCCTGTGCTGCTTTCATAATCCCTATCCTTTCCTGATTCTTATTCACACGGACATGAAATCATGCCGGTAAGCGCACTTGCTGCTGCAACAGCAGGACTTGCCAGATAAACTTCAGATTCCACATGTCCCATACGTCCGACAAAGTTCCGGTTCGTCGTGGAAACACAACGCTCTCCGGCAGCCAGAACACCCATGTAACCGCCAAGACACGGTCCGCAGGTCGGTGTACTTACCACTGCTCCGGCCTCCACGAAGATTTTCAAAAGACCTTCTTCCATACACTGTAAATAAATTGCCTGTGTAGCCGGAATAATAATACAGCGGACACCATCTGCAACATGTTTTCCTTTGAGAATTTCGGCTGCAGTTCTCATATCATCCATTCTTCCGTTTGTACAGGAACCGATCACTACCTGATCAATCCTGACATCCCCGGTAATTTCATCAATGGTCTTCGTATTCTCAGGCAGGTGAGGAAAAGCAATCGTCGGTCGAAGAGTACTTAAGTCAATGGTATACTCTTCATCATAAACCGCATCCTCGTCTGCTTCATAGATCTTATATTCTCTGTTGGAATGCTCCTTCATATAGGCAATGGCCAGATCATCTACCGGGAAAATACCGTTCTTGCCACCGGCTTCAATTGCCATGTTCGCAATGGTAAAGCGGTCATCCATTGTAAGGTTCTGAATGCCGTCACCGGTAAATTCCATGGACTTATATAATGCACCATCCACGCCGATCATACCAATAATATGTAAAATCACATCCTTACCGCTTACCCATTTGGAAGGCTTGCCGGTAAGCACGAAGCGGATCGCACCGGGCACCTTAAACCACGCCTTGCCGGTAGCCATTCCGGCTGCCATATCAGTACTTCCGACACCGGTAGAAAATGCACCAAGTGCTCCGTAAGTACAGGTGTGGGAGTCTGCTCCGATAATCACATCTCCGGCTACGGTAAGTCCTTTTTCCGGAAGGAGTGCATGTTCAATTCCCATCTGTCCTACTTCGAAGTAATTCGTAATCTCGTTCTTACGCGCAAATTCCCGTACGCATTTACAATGCTCTGCAGATTTAATATCCTTATTCGGCACAAAATGATCCGGAACCAGTGCTATCTTATTCTTATCAAAGACGCCATCCACGTTCATTTTGCTCATTTCTTTAATCGCTACCGGACTGGTAATATCGTTACCAAGTACCAGATCCAGATCAGCTTCGATGAGCTGTCCTGCTTCTACACAATCCAATCCTGCATGTGCAGCAAGGATCTTCTGTGTCATCGTCATTCCCATGATCCATACCTCCTAAACAATCTATTACATAGAATACCACATTCTTTCCGTTTTTGGGAAAATGAAAAATTTAGTGAATTCTCTTTTTATGTATGTAAACACAACAACACCCGGGGATTTCTCTCCGGGTGCGTATTTCTTTGTTTGAAGCGATTAGTTGTTGATCAGCTTATCGTTCTCATTGTTCCAGCTATACAGCTTACGGATTTCCTTACCAACCTGCTCTGAAGGATGTTCAGCAGCAAGCTTTCTCATTGCCTTGAAGTGAGCCTGTCCACCTGCAGCAGACATATCTAACAGGAAGTCCTTTGCAAAAGTACCATCCTGAATATCCTTAAGGATCTTCTTCATGGTCTTTTTGGTTTCGTCAGTGATAATTTTTGGACCTGTGATGTAATCACCGTATTCAGCAGTGTTGGAAATGGAATATCTCATTCCTTCGAAACCTGACTGGTAGATTAGGTCTACGATCAGCTTCATTTCATGGATACATTCGAAGTATGCATTTCTTGGATCATAACCAGCTTCGCATAATGTTTCAAATCCAGCCTGCATCAATGCACAAACACCACCGCAGAGAACAGCCTGCTCACCAAAGAGGTCTGTTTCGGTTTCGGTACGGAATGTGGTTTCCAGAACACCTGCTCTTGCTCCACCGATAGCAAGTGCATAAGCAAGTGCCATATCAAGAGCCTTACCGGTAGCATCCTGATGTACAGCAACCAGACAGGGAACACCCTTTCCAGCCTGATACTCGCTGCGGACAGTATGTCCAGGTCCCTTAGGTGCGATCATGGTAACGTCTACAAACTTAGGAGGTACAATCTGGTTAAAGTGGATGTTGAAGCCGTGTGCAAACATCAGCATATTACCTTCTTCCAGATTCGGTTCGATATCTTTCTTGTACATAGCAGCCTGTAATTCATCATTGATAAGAATCATGATAATATCTGCTTTTTTAGCAGCTTCTGCTGCTGTATATACTTCAAATCCCTGTGCTTCTGCCTTTGCCCAGGACTTGGAGCCTTCATAAAGACCGATAATCACATGGCATCCTGATTCCTTTGCGTTCAATGCATGTGCATGTCCCTGGCTGCCGTAGCCGATAATCGCAATTGTTTTTTTCCTTCCAGTAAAGAGAGATTACAATCTTCCTGATAATAAATATTTGCCATTTCAATGACTCCTTTCGCTGAGGTTTCTCCTCTAAATTTATACCAAATCTGCAATGCAGAATTTTGGTTCCTTTGTTAATTCAGGTAGGTAACGTTCCCTGATCCTCTGCCAAGACCTGCAATACCTGTTCTTGCAAGCTCTAAGATCTCATAGCCGCTCAAAAGATTTAAAAAGGCATCAATCTTCGCCTGACCACCGGTCATTTCAATAATCAGACTGTCAACCGCAACGTCAATGATGTTGCCACGGAATGTGTTCGTCAATAAAATCACTCCCTGACGCTGCTCTTCGTTCGCTCTTACCTTAATCAAGGCAAGCTCCCGGTAAACACTGATTTCCGGCTCCAATTCCTTAACATCACGTACATCTTCAAGCTTTCCTACCTGCTTCTCAATCTGGGCAAGTGTTTCTGCATCACCGGAAGCCACAATCGTAATTCTGGTAATCCGTGCATCTGCGGTTACACCTGCGGTAATACTTTCAATATTATATCCTCTTCGGGAAAACAGACCGGAAATCCGGCTTAAAAACACCCGAAGTATTATCTACTAACAACTGAAATACTTTCTTTTTGCATGGGATCCTCCTGTTTCGAGATCCTTAATCGGATTTCTTTTGATTAATGCTAGTACAGATTCTACTACGTTGATGTGCAAAAGTCAACGGCAACTAATCTGTTTCTTTACATTTTTGTAAAGCCAGGGTTCCGGTACGTGCGACCTCTACAATGCTGATTCCTTTAAACATTTCCATAAAGGTTTCAATCTTTTCGGTGGTATCACACATCTGGATCATCATCGTATGTGGGGAAAAGTCTACAATATTGGCATTGTCAGTAATCTCACACATTTCTATGATATCACGGCGGTTGGATTTATTGTATTTCACCTTCATCAGGAGAAGTTCCCTGGAAATACTGCTTCCTTCATCAAAAGTCTTTACTTTAATTACATCGAGCTTCTTGTTTAACTGCTTCTCAATCTGTTCGATGGTTCGCTTGTCTCCGCTGCTGACAATCGTCATGCAGGAAACGTCCCGGTCCTGCGTTTCACCAACTGCAAGTGAATCAATGTTAAAGCATCTTCGGGAAAAAAGACCTGCAACCTTACACAGAACACCGGAATGGTTTTCAACTAAAACGGAATATATTTTTTTCATCTGTGCATCTCCTTTCCTACTTTACCAGATCCATGGGATCAATCAGGCATTCCAATAATACGGATTCATCCTTACTTAAGAACTCTCCAATCATCTGTTCTGCATGATCCATGTTCTCCAAACGTAAATACTTCATGCCAAAGGCAGGCGCTAACAGCTCAAGATCCGGGCTTCCGCTTAAGTCAACAACCGAATAATGATCCTGATAGGTGTAATGCTGATATTCTCTGACCATTCCAAGGTAATTGTTCTTTAATACAATGATCTTGACCGGTACCTGATACTGCCGCATGGTGGCAAGCTCCATCATCGACATCTGGAAGGAGCCATCACCGCAGACGGCAATAACCTGACGCTTCTTATCGGCAAGCTTTGCTCCCAGCGCCGCCGGAATGGAATAGCCCATCGTACCCATACCACCGGAGGTTAAGAACTGCCCCTTCTTTACAATATGATAGCCGCAGGACCAGATCTGGTTCTGACCGACATCCGCTACATAAACAGCATCCTCATCCATGGCCCGGCTTAACAGTTCAATAAACTTTGCAGGATCCACATAAGCCGGATTCGGATTCCGCTTCGGAACCATGGATACACGGTAATCGTTTAAAGTATCCAGCCAGTCCTTATGCTCCACATGGAGCTCCTGGGAAAGCAGATCCTTAAAAATATGCTTTGCATCACCGACAAGCGGGATTCCGGGACCTACATTCTTGCCAATTTCAGCCGGATCCACATCAATATGAATCAATACCTTATTCTCTGTAATCAGATCCGGCTGGCTGATCGCACGGTCTGCCACGCGGGCGCCTACCATGATAATCAGGTCTGCCTCATTCATTGCACGGTTGGCACACGGTTTCCCGTTATTTCCGACCATTCCGTAATAAAGCGGATGTTCTGTCGGCATCACACCAATTCCCATCATTGTGGAAACAACCGGAATGTCATGCTTCATGGCAAATTCCTGTAATTCTTCCTTGGCATCTGCCAGCAGGACTCCGCCTCCTGCACAGATAATCGGACGTTTGCAATCCTCCAGTTCATGAATCACTTTTTTGATCTGTACCATATTGCCTTTCACGGTCGGCTTATAGGTCCGCATGGACACACTTTCCGGATAGGCAAACTTCTTAAGCTCTGCATTCTGGACATCAATCGGAATATCAATCAGTACAGGCCCCTTTCTTCCGGTGTTTGCAATATAAAAGGCTTCCTTCATAATTCTGGGAATATCAGAAACCTTCTTAACCAGATAGCTGTATTTGACAAAGGATTCTACTGCACCGGTAATGTCTGCCTCCTGGAACACATCGCTTCCCAATAAAGAAGAATTCACCTGGCCGGTAATGCATACTAACGGAATGCTGTCTGCAAACGCCGTAGCAACACCGGTGATCAGATTCGTTGCTCCCGGTCCTGAGGTCACGGCACAGACACCGACCTTTCCTGTGACACGTGCCAGACCGCTCGCCGCATGGGCTGCGTTCTGTTCGGTACGAATTAAGATGGTCTGGATACCGGAATCCAGAATACTATTATAAAAAGGACAAATGGCAACGCCCGGATAACCGAAAACGTATTTTACCCCTTCTTCTTCTAAACACTTAACAATTGCATCTGCTCCTATCATTGTTTTCCCTTCCTGTCTTTATGTTTCTGTCTTTTCTGTCAGTAAAGCACTCTTATCTTCTGCCGCTTTCATGAATTGGCTGTTATTGTCTAAAAGTAACTGTTCAGTACCTTCACAGTTACATGCAAAATCCATTCCAAATCGGCTTCGCCGATGGGATTTTGCATTACTGAATCATTTTCTTACAGTCTTGGCAGTAAATGCTTCGACCTGTACTGAATAATTACGTCTAAAA
Source organism: Lachnospiraceae bacterium (assembly GCA_021628825.1). Classification (GTDB taxonomy): domain Bacteria; phylum Bacillota; class Clostridia; order Lachnospirales; family Lachnospiraceae; genus Suilimivivens. Next base: position 586,624 of record JAJXRY010000001.1, read on the forward strand.
ATACCTTAAAAAAACTTAGCAAGTGGTTCCACAACATCACCAAGATTCTTAATGGATTTATTTAATCCCTCAAAGTCGATGGAATCCATTTTTTAACCACACCCTGCAAAGCCGTTGAATTATCTTCAATAAACGTATCCAGCTGATCCCCCCACCGAAGTAATGCTGTCACTCATGGTCTTCACACTGGCAATCGTTTCATCAAGTACCTCCAGACGGTCATTCACTTCTCCGAGCAATGCGTTCGCATTACCAAGCAGATGGTTTTGCCCTCGGAACAACTGAAAAAGAGACTGATTACAATCGCAGCAGCCATCACCCCCACAAAGCAGGTGGAAAGTCTTGTGTAAAACAACTGCTTCTTCGCCGTCTTTAACAGCTCCTGTGCTATCCCTTCGGAAGTATTGAGTTCTTCTTTGGAATCCTCCGGTTCCGTATTCTTCTGTAATTCTTCCATGTTTTCCTCCCAAAACGGATTTTTATAAAATTGTATTGATTTTTATACATTGCTTATATGCTATCACAAAATTTCTAAAAATACTATCTTTTCTTGATTTCATTTCTTAACTATGTTAACTTATTGTTACAGTTCATACAGCAGCCAGACACTTGCTGTCAGGCTGTGTAAGAACTTGATTCAGGAGTGAGCAGGCTCCTTTTGCGAAGCAAAACTTCAAATGAGCCTGTGAATCGTTACTTGCCATGCATCCAGAGAAGCTGCCAGTGGCAGGTTTGATGGTGGAACGAGGTACGAGTGAACAGTAACAACTTATTTTTTTAGATTATAACAAAAGGATAATACCTTAGAGAGAGGCTCTTATGATATTCATTCACAATTTTTCATAAATTCCCCGGAAAACGTTTCCTGTTTCCGGTACTGCTTCTGACGCTTGTTCTTACCGGATGCGGTAAGGATAAAGCGGTTGAGGCTTACCGTGCAAACATGACGCAGTTTTTTTGAAAATATACAGACCATCAACGATGCGATCAATCAGCTGGATCCAAATGATGAAAACGTTGGGGATCAGCTGCTTCCGCTTCTTGACAGTCTGGATAAATCGTTTTCCCAGATGGCTTCCCTGGAGGTGCCTGACGGCTTTCCGGGTGTTGCCGATCTGGCAGCAGACGCAAGCAAATATATGACAGAAGCTGTTTCCTGTTATCATCAGGCCTACAGCGGTGAGGAGTACGATAAAACCTCTGCTGATATTGCTTATCAGAATTATCAGTTTGCGAATAAACGTCTTCAGTATATTGTACAGATTCTTCATGGGGATATTCCGGAGGAAATCTTCACTTATGACGAGGATGATTCCACCGGCAGCACCGATTCTTCTGCTGATGATTTTACGGAGGATGATACTTCAACGGATTCTGCGGAAGATGCTTATGAGGATTCTGAAGATTCTTCCGAAGAGGATGAATTTGCTTATGGAGATGTTCCCGGTACCTCCACAGAAGACTCTACAGAAGCTTCCGATGAAGAAACGGTTGAGTAACCGGAACAAATATGATACTGTAACAATTCAGTATAGTTGAAAATTCTAAGAAACAGAAAAGTTCGAATACAAAGCTTCCCGCTCTGTATCCGAACTTCTTATTTTTACATTCTGTTCCTCTCTGATGCTTCATGGAACTTTATCCATGTTCCTTTTTACTGTTCGATATTCAGGTCTTACCAGATAAATCCTGTTACTCCGAGCTCATCATACAAATCCATGATCTGGCTTTGCAGCGCCGGATTGTTTGGAAGAATTGCATAGGCATAAACCAGAAGATATACAGCAATTAAAAATCCGATAATGCCAACAATCAGGGATGCAATTGCCATTCCCTTATTGCCCTTATGCTGAACCAATGCAATGATGGCAAGTACAATTGATGCAATTGCCAGAATCAGTGCAAATACATCTAGGCAGCAGCAAACAATCGATAAAATGGACAAAATCAGGGAAGTAATGGTCATCCAGTTACCATTCTTCTTTTGCGGCTCCTGCGGTACGGAATTATAAGCAGGCTGCTGATAGACGTTCTGCTGCGTGGGCTGCTGGTACACATTCTGTTGAGCCGGCTGCTGATATACATTCTGCTGTGGCCCGGTCTGCTCCGTCTGTCCGGAGAATGCGCCCACCGGTGTTCCTGTGTCTGCCGGGCGTTCTTCAAAGGCAGGCTGTACCTGCGGCTCATGCGCTGGCACTTCTGTTACCAGCGGCTCTGCTACAGGAGGTACAACCGTTGCAGCCGGTTCTTCCACTACGGGCGTCACTACTGCAGGTGCTTCTTCCAATCTGGTTCCACATCCTTCACAGAATAAAGAAGTATCCTTGTTCTGTGTTCCACAATTTTTTTACATACTTTCATCCTTGTTCTCCTTATAAAATATTATGATATGAGGTAACTATTCAGAGCCATGCAAATTATGTAACAGTTCAGCCATGGCCATTCATAAGCTGCCGGATTGTACAGATTGGCTAACAAATATACGTGCTTTCCGGCAACTTATTTCATGTTGGGCGTCCGCCCTATAGAAATGATTGTATAAGCTGCCCTTAGTGAGCAAGCTCCCACGGTCATCTTGCACAATCATTTCTGCATGGCTGAACTGTTACCAAATTATGACAATATGGGCATCGAATGCTCGCATTCATAAGGACAATTGACATAATTTATATGGCGAAGCAACCACATGAGTAAAACTCAAGTTGCGTTAGCAACGGTTTTACGAATGGGGTGCTGAATAGTTATGATATGGGTATCAAAAAATTGCATATTTCTTAATCTGCTCTTCCTGTGTTCTTGTCTTATTTTGTTAAACACTCAGTGACCTTTCAATTTTAAGTAAATCAGAAACAGCTTTACGAACCATTGGAGCAGTACTATGCCAATAAATACATAGGCATAGATCTGTACCGGTATTTCTTTACGGTAAGTTACTTTGTTATGTCTGGATCGCCGGTAAAGATACAATATTATAAAATGCAGATAACATACGGCAAGTGTAAGTACCGCCGGATGATAACAGAGGCTTAAAAAAATAACTCGCCCCGGAAAAAAACAGGATAAAAGCCCTTGTTCCACCGCAGCCCGGACACGGAAGTCCCGTATTTAACCGGAAAGTACACCTCGTAAGCTCTTCCGTATAATGGTATCCCCATCGTGAAAAACCAGATTCCAAACAGAATTCCCGGCAGCGTTACCACCATGGCGAGATAAAAAAATAAATCATCGGCTCTTCTTATTGTTATCTTCTTCATGAAAAGTTGTAGTACACTCCAAAAATCATCCATAAGATCATCAAGCTCATCCATATTACCGATATTATATTCTTCCCCAAGAATTCCTGTCATCAAACCTCTCGTAAAGGATGCCGGTAATGCAAATGCAAAAAAATCATTCCAACCAATGCAATGCCCCCACAGACAAGTCCGGTAATCGCCATGCCTTTTCCATCAAAGGCTTTCACCAGTGCAATAATACCAAGAACGATTGATGCTATCGCAAGCAATACATTGGGACCCCCACAACAGCTTCCACAACAGGCAAACGGGCAGCAAAGCAAAGAAAGAATACCACAGACCAGTGACGCAATGGCTACACCGATATAGCCGCCTTCTTTCTTAGGTTCCTCAGGAACCGAATAATAAGTCTGTGCGGACTGTACAGGCTGGGTTGTATAAGTATAGGTACTTTGTGTATTATTGGAAACTACATCACCGGTTAAGGCTTCTGTGTTTTGATTCTGATCCTGAACAGGCGTTTCAAGTTTCGTTCCGCAGCTTACACAGAAATGCGCGCCGGCTTCATTCTCTGCGCCACAGGAAGTACAATAAATTTTTTCGTTCATTCTATATCTCCTCTCTCGAATAACACTTTTTATTATAACTGGTAATTTCAGAAATTACAATGTACAAACATCCTATTCTTATTTCTTAAAGAAATTTCAAATGCAAAACAAGGACAAATCATAATATCATTTTTGATTTGTCCTTGTCTATGATTACCTGATTGTTCCATAAGTTCCTTCCGTAGAAAGAGTCACCTCATGTACATTAGTTTTTTCTTGAAGTAGAACGCTTCTTATTTAAATGTTCTAAAAAAATATCATCGTCAACAGGAATGGTAACCTCCTGCCCAAGCCAACCTGATAATTGAATTCCAAAAATGCAGCACCAATAACATCATTTCTGCCATCCGGATTGTTTTTTTACCATCTGTTCAACTACATTATAATACTCATCCGGAGTTGTAGGAATTTCTAACCCCAAAGCATCCAGCCAGTCTTTTCTTAAAAACAAATTACTTTTGGCAGTGGTTGCACGTCTTGCAATAATACCATATAACTGATTATCAGAATTTCTTCCAATATCAAGCACATCCTCCCCCAGATATGCTTTCAAATTCTGGGCCTGATCTTCACCATCAACAAATTCTGAAAGATCCCATACACCACCTTGTTTTTAAGTAATCTTCTGCGTATGGATAAGAATAAGTAAGCGTAATATCTGGAGCTGTTTGTGATGCTATCATAGTCTGCATCTTGGTTACTTCATCCCATCTCGGAACAGGAACAAACTCTATATTAATGCCAACCTTCTGCATCTCTTCTTGTACATATTTTGTCCATCTGTTATCAGTAATTGTAGATCCGTCCGGTGCATTGCTTCTATCAAATAGTTCAACCGTAATTGTAACATTGTCAAACATCTTTGATCCATACGTTGTCTGGTACTTGCTTGCCCCCCGATGTTGTTTCCTCACTTTCCTGATTCGTTTCCTGGGATGATTCCGAAGAATTCTTATTCGAATCCGTATCCACAGACGAAGTTTTGCTACCGCATCCGATCAGTGCTGTTGAAAGCATTGCAGTAGCCAATAAAACTGAAATACTTTTTTTCCTAACCTCCTCGTTTATTTGTTAAAAAAACAGTATATCATATTTATTTTTTTAACACATATACAAATTTGTACTTTTTTTCTTTGCGAAATGCGACTTTTTCTATAAAGCACATTGTATAATTCATTTCTTAATTTCAACATCGAATTGTGCATTTTTTTACAGTATAAATTTCCCCAAAAATCAAAAAAAGGAGCAGCCTTTCATGACCGCTCCTCAATTCGTCTGACAAACCCTCAAAAGTTTCATTACATATTAATCCATAATGTCCGTTTTTGAGAAAAACTTAAAGTTTGAAAAAAATCAACATATCCTCCAATCTGCCTGGTAGAATAATAAAAACAGGCCAAAAACGACATCCTGTAAATAAATCCATTTTTAAAATACATAGCCTGATCAATACCAAGCTTTTTCCCAATTTAAGTTCTTTTTTTATAATAGAATCCAGCCACATCCTGTTTTTGTCTGTAAAATCTGCCTCGACCCGAAGTTGAATCTGTTTACTATCAATTGGTATGCTTTCATACTCTATTCCAGGCGTTTCATATTCAAACTGTCCAAAAAAATTGTTTTCATTCTTAGCTGGCCGGCCCATCATAACCAAATAAAATCCATCTTCTTTTTTTGTAGACACCAATCAATCCATAATTTCCTATAAAGGTGCAAATTCCTGCAATATCACCAATTTTCATGCAGTCAAAACCCAATGTTACCTCTGCTGCACATGCAGGACCAACGGTACGTTGTGTTAATATATTTCTGGCTTGAAAAAAAGTGTTGGCGAAATATAGGCAGAATGCATCCTGAGGCAGCCACGTTTTTTTCTGTTACCGACCAAAGTTTTTTTCAATAGATTGATGATTAAACTCCCAAAAATTTCTTTAATTTAACTTTTTCCATCAGCATCTGGCACATAAGTAAAATCATCATTTCCATTTATTTCTTCATATACATATCCAGTATCCGGAACAGATATCTTTGCAGGAACTTTTCCCTGATCACCAATTACAGGATAATTATTTTTGAAATGTAACGGCATCAGCATTGGTGATCGTCCTAGTGCACCTCTGTCCTGAAACATAAAAGCATACCATTCACCATCCGGAGTATCAACCATTCCTCCCTGTGCTACGCCAAGTCCGTGATAGCCCATATCATCGTCAATAATGCATTTGCCCCTAAACTCCCCGGTTAAAGAATCTGACACAAAACAATCTTCTGTTTTTTTCTTTCCTTTTTCTGCATGACAGGTAAAAATATAATAGTATCCGTCTTTTTTTATACATATGAGAGCCTTCATATCCAAGACTGACATCTTCCTTGTCTTTTGCAACAATTCTATCCAACCCGTTTTCAAGCGGTCCCGATAAATCCGGACAAAGCTGGGTTAAATGAAGGGTTTTCTGTCCATGTACGATATAAACCTGGTCATCATCATCAAAAAACAAACCACTATCATAATACCATCCATTAATAACCCGGTGGGTCCATGGTCCTGCAGGATCATTTGCCGTCAATAAATGAGATGTATGTGTATCGTTTGCCGTGAACACAATATAAAATGTTCCCTTGTGATAACGGAATGTTGGAGCCCACATTCCTTCACCATAAATATTTTGATTATCTTCCATATAATATCTTGGTGTATTCTCCAATGTTTCATATGCGTGTGATAGTATTTCCCAATTAACCAGATCGTATGAACGTAAGATAACGCAGCCAGGCATAAAATGCATAGTTGTGCTGGCCATGTAATAGACATTTCCCACTCGTATAATATCAGGATCCGGGTAATCCGAATTAATAATTGGGTTCGTCTTTGTCAACATTTTTCTCTGTTTTTCACAGCTTTGTCCTCCTTGTATATTTGATGTTACTCACACAGTATCATATTTTTCACTATACATACGCACTCTATTTCATACCTTTTTGCGTAATCTGACTTTTTAAATTATTTTTATTTCGATAGTCCATTTGATATTTTTGGAGATTTGCCAATTTGCTTAGAAAAAAAGTTCTTGAATAATTTGAATAATTATTGAAGCCAGTAATAAAACATACATCACAAGGAGCTTGCCCTTCCTGAAGGAGCTTACATGATAAAGTAATTTTTTTGGGCAATAATATACTGTTGTAAAGTAATTCCCGTTATTTTCTTAAAATATCGACTGATATATGTCCCATTATAGTGTAATTCCTTTTCTAACGTAGATAAATTTATTTCCTCAGTCAGATGATCATCAATATATTGGAACGTTCTCATAACAAGCTTAGGCATAATTTCCTTATGTGATATCACTTCATTTTTCAATAAAATGACTATTTAATTGTACCATAATCAGCTTAAAAAAACGAATCTGCAACAAGATCATCCCCATATCTTTTTTTCTTTAATGCCTCCTGAAGCATTTTGGCATAATATGTAATGATTTTTTTATTTCTTTCTCAGATAAATGAGCCATATTTAATATATTAGATGGATTTTTTTCTTTAAACAGGTTCCAAGATAAGTCGTATCACTGGATGCATTTGCAATTACAGACTCTTTTACATTAATTAAAATCCGATCATATTCGTTCAGAGATTGCAATTCCATCCTATGAAAAGCAAGTTCAGGAATGCACACTAAGTCCCCTCTTTGCAGGACAATTCCGCCAAATTCAGTATATAGATTCACTTTTCCAGATAAAATCAACAAAAATCTCATGACCATCATGATTATGCAAAGCTGTGGATGGATCTATGGCATATTCAATCGTTTTATAAGCACATGTCAGATCCCATTCCAACGCAGCATATTTTCTTTTTTCTTCCGATTCCAAATTCATAATAACCTTTCTGATTAGTCTCCATCCAAATGATAATATTTTTAGTATGTGTTAGATAATAATATCATAATATTTTTTTACGTATCATATGGTTATTTTTGAAAATATACATATTAAATATAAAAAGACGTTTTTCATTTCTACATTAATTCAAATGAAGCTCTGTTTTTACCTGCATCAGATCTTCAGCTAAATCTAAATCCTCTGTTACATCCAAAACCGGTTGACCATCTATATCAAAATGTACACGTCTGATGCCACTGCAACGTGGTGCATCGATACCGGGGCGTGCATGATAAGTATTCCATACATCTCCATTATCATCCTCTATATACGCATTATGCCCTGTTCCAAATTCTCCTGAAACACTTCTGGACGTAAGGAGTGGATAATTACTTTTTTTCCATTGATCCGCACATAGAAGATCTCTTCCTTTTTCGATAGATAAAAGACCGACTACATAGGAAGTATCCACAGCCGCAGCCGAATAAGTAATATACAATTTTCCACTTCGAATTAATGCAAAAGGTCCTTCCACAACAAAGGTATGATTATTTTCCCAACCATACTCCGGTTTTGTAAGAATTACCGGATCACAAGCCAATTTCCATGGTTCCTCAGGGTTCAATTTGGCAATATAAAGCCATGCTCCCAAATCTTTAGGAAGAAACTGTCGTTGAGACCAAATAACATAGTCCTCTCCTTCCCATACAAAGTGAGTCATATCCAAAGTGATCTCTTTTCCAGCCTCACATATATTGCTTCCATCTGCTTTAACAATCCTTCTAGGTGCTTCCCAGTCTTCCTTTACAACAGGGTTTCCACCCTCCTTCAAAATCATTACACGACTTTCTTCTTCGTAGAAAGGTCCCGGAGTAGCAGCATGAAGAATACATAATCTATTTCCGATAATATGAAGTTCAGGCGCCCATAAAAGTCCGCCAATCCCCTCATAAGTAGTACTATCCAAAATCAAATTTTCTTCAGCATTAACTAATTCCGGTATTGAATTCCCTTCTCTTATATACATGGTATGTTCATGGTCTCCATCATAGGTAGCGATAAAATAATATTTTCCTTTCCATTTGCCGATGCATGGATCTGCATGATTTCTAGCTACCGGAAAAGGAAACTTATCCTGATGAAGGGGTCCCGACAATTGTTTTTTTCTTCTTGTAAATCAAAAATCATATTCATCAAGATTCCAATCTATTGCCACACTAGTCTCAGTACCGTCGGAAAATATCTTTTTTTAGCTTTTTAACGCAGTGAGTTCTGCTTTGTTTTTTTACTTGAATTTTTTTCAGGAAATATAGTTGCTACATGGCAGGGGGTAAGAAATTTATTCTTCAGCCTTCGAGCCATATCATCTGTAATCTCAATATAATTCCATAAATGTGCACCTTCCGGAAGATTCTTCATTTCCTCTGCTTCTTTTTATATATCTTCCAGAGTCCCCAAAAAGCGATTAATTCCAGATATTCTTTGGTCGGATTATACAAACCAAGTTCCTTATATGTAACAAAGTCACTGGTATTAAAAATCAGCACCTTCCCTTCGCTTTCTTCATCTTGTTCTCCGTCTGCAAGAGTACGCATCGCCATTATTTCAAAATTATCATCCTTCGCGTATATATATGGATATTTAATGCTTTTTAGGATTTAAAGAACCATCTTCATTTTTCCGTAGCTTTTTGCAAACAATATCCCACTGTTATGATTCAAAATACAAATTTCACCATTTTTCTTCCAATAATAAATGCATGCTATAAGCCAATCTTGGATCGTAATATACCTTATCAATTGGTTCTCTTGTATAACTCCATAATTTGATCATTTCTTTGCTTTCCTTTCTTAATAAGAATTCTTTTTTTAATTATTGTTATCTGTAATATAGATCTGCTTTTAATTATAGACTTATATATTCAATACTGAATTTTCATTTGTTGCATCAATTATATCAAATAATTCTGCACATGCTATGGTATCTTTATGAGGGATTATGGGACTTTCAATACTTCCCTTCTGTATACAATGCATAACTTCTCGAATCTCATAAGTGAATCCATTTTTCTGTTTTTACTATCTTTAAAATGATCTATCAATATTCCTTCTCGATTATACAGAAAACATTCTTCTGCGAAATGAGGAAATGGTAATATAATTTTTCCCTTCACGTCCATAAAGTATCATTTTCTCTTCCACTTTAGAAACAAAAGTAGTCATTAAACTCACTAATGTATTTTCAAATGAAAGCGTGATATGTTTCGTAATATCCACTCCACTTTCACTCCACTTGGCCGAGACGGTCATATTTCTTATCTGTTGATCCAGGAGAAACGTTAATATTTCATATGCATACACGGTAAGATCTCTTGCCACTCCACCACCCAGTTGAGAACTGTAATAGCGATTTTCAAAATCAACTGGTGCAATAAATCCAAGCGTAGTCTGCACCAGTTCTATTGTTCCGATTTTTCTCATTTTTTTAATCCATTCCTTTACTTTTTTTGACTGCTGGCAGAAATCGGCTCCACATTGCTTCCATTGCAAATACATCAAGATCCTTTGCACGCTGCAAAGCTATTTTTTTGCCTGTCGAGAATTTTTGAAGCATTGCCTTTTTCACCTAATCTCGGAATTCCCCTTTCAATACATAACATTGTCAAACGATAATGATCATTTACAGTAACAGAAATATAAACACAATCAGGATGTTCGATATCCAACATCTGAACATACGAGTTATAATAATGAATTATATTGTTTTTTTGGGCAAATTGCATTGCTCTTTCTTCATTTTTTTACTTGCAACTGCTATTAATTTCACAATTATCAATTTTGTTAACCGCATTACAAAATTTATTAGCTATATTTGATGCTCCCAAAATACCAAATCGAAATTTTTACCATTTTTCAATGTCCTTTCAAAAAAACTATTTTTAATCATAAAATGTATGAATGTGATTATCAGTATAACTTATTGATTTTTAGCTTCTCAATGAACTATACTTTAAAAAATGAACTATTCTCATATAATTTTTATAGGAGATATTTCTTATGAATCAAATTATATATGTGGGATATGATGGGATTCACCCTCAAAATTTTACATATGATATACCAAATGGTTTCGATTCCTTTTTACTGGTTGTGACTAAAACACCAGTTTTTATTACGTCTTCAATCAGAAATCAGGGAATATCCTGCTCATACAGCTATTCTATATCCTCCCAAACATGATATATGGTATGCTTCTTGTAAAGGTATCTATGAAAATCATTGGTTACGTTTTATTTCCAATGAATCATTTGTTACGAAATTTCCTTTGCAGGCCAGTCCATTTCATATTTCGGATCCAGAATATTATCGTTGTTTGTTTAAACTTCTAACTTGGGAATCTTCTCAGTTAACGGCATCCTCTCGTTTTTATCAAAATGCCGGAACATTAACTGAAAACAGAGATGCACTTTTTAGAACATCAAAAATATGAATGAAAAATATGAAGAAAATGACCATATCTCAACTTCTTCATATTTTTATTTGATAAGTTAAATAGTGATATCCAATGTCATACTATTTCAAATTATGATAATTCACTATTATCACTTCGGAGGCAGATTTCTTTAAGACCAGAACTTCCTTGGGACATAACTTCTATGGCACAAACACTTAATATAAGTAATGGATATTTACAACTCTTATATAAGCAAAAGTTTCATATATCATGCATGGATGATGTTATATCTTTTTCGAATTCTTAAAGCAAAAAGACCTTTTTACTTTACACCACAGAAAATATTACAACAATAGCTATGCAATGTGGATATAATAATGTAGAGCATTTTTTGCAAACAATTCCAAAAAAAGGGAACTTCTCCTGGTAAGTTACGAAAACAATCTAGGATCTAAGCTTCCTCATATTCATTTATAAATCAGTAATTTCCAAAATTAAGAAAGTGCCGTATTATCAAATACGACACTTTCTTATATCTCTATATGATTACATTTGGTTAACTATTTGTAAATTTCTTAGAATTTACCAGCTTTAGCAGCTTCCTCGATGGAAACAGCTACTGCAACTGTCATACCAACCATCGGGTTGTTACCTGCACCAATCAGACCCATCATTTCTACGTGAGCCGGAACGGAAGAAGAACCTGCGAACTGTGCATCGGAATGCATACGTCCCATAGTATCGGTCATACCGTAGGAAGCAGGACCTGCAGCCATGTTATCCGGATGAAGGGTACGGCCTGTACCACCGCCGGATGCTACGGAGAAGTATTTCTTACCCTGTTCGATACATTCCTTCTTGTATGTACCTGCTACAGGATGCTGGAATCTGGTCGGGTTGGTGGAGTTGCCGGTAATGGAAACGTCAACACCTTCCTTGTGCATGATTGCTACACCTTCGCAAACATCGTTTGCACCATAGCAGTTAACCTTAGCACGAAGTCCTTCGGAATAAGACTTACGGAATACTTCCTTAACGGTGTTGGTGTAAGGATCATATTCGGTCTCAACGAAAGTAAATCCGTTAATTCTTGCGATGATCTGTGCTGCGTCTTTTCCAAGACCATTTAAGATAACACGTAACGGTTTCTGACGAACCTTGTTAGCCTTCTCTGCAATACCGATGGCACCTTCTGCTGCTGCGAAGGATTCATGTCCTGCAAGGAATGCGAAACATTCGGTATCTTCTTCCAGAAGCATCTTACCTAAGTTACCATGTCCTAAACCTACCTTACGGGTATCTGCAACAGATCCCGGAATACAGAATGCCTGAAGACCTTCACCGATTGCTGCTGCAGCTTCGGAAGCCTTCTTACATCCCTTCTTGATTGCGATTGCTGCACCGGTAATGTAAGCCCAGCATGCATTTTCAAAACAAATCGGCTGAATGCCTTTAACCATTGCATATACATCAAGACCTGCGTCTTTTGTAATCTTTTCTGCTTCTTCAAGAGAAGCGATTCCATAGCTATTTAATACGGAATTGATTTTGTCAATTCGTCTTTCATATGATTCAAATAAAGCCATTCTAATATCCTCCTCTTTACTTATTTCACTTCTTCATCTGTTCTGGGGTCAATAATCTTAACAGCGTCTGCAACACGTCCGTACTGTCCGCTTGCTTTCTCATAAGCTGTTGTCGGGTCATCACCCTTCTTGATGAAGTCGGTCATCTTGCCAAGGCTTACGAACTTGTAACCAATGATCTGGTTATCTGCATCCAGTGCAATACCGGTTACATATCCTTCTGCCATTTCCAAATAACGAGGTCCTTTCTTTAAGGTTCCGTACATTGTACCAACCTGGCTTCTTAAGCCCTTACCTAAATCTTCAAGACCGGCTCCGATCGGAAGACCATCTTCAGAGAATGCACTCTGGGTTCTGCCGTAAGCGATCTGTAAGAATAATTCTCTCATAGCAGTGTTGATAGCATCACATACAAGGTCTGTATTTAATGCTTCAAGAATGGTTCTGCCGGGAAGAATTTCTGCAGCCATAGCTGCGGAATGAGTCATACCGGAGCATCCGATGGTCTCAACGAGAGCTTCCTGAATGATGCCTTCCTTAACATTTAAGGTCAGCTTGCAGGCACCCTGCTGAGGAGCACACCAGCCTACACCATGTGTAAGACCGGATATGTCTTTAACTTCTTTGGCTTTAACCCATTTTGCTTCTTCAGGGATGGGCGCACACCCATGGTTAACACCCTGAGCAACAGTACACATTTCTTCAACTTCTTTTGAATAAATCATGTGAAAACTCCTTTCAATATGTAAAGATATTTAATAATCCGCTATATATTTTTCGCATAGAATGCCAAAAAAATCTAGTACTTTTTTTCGCAATTTCTCCCTGCTTTTTTTGTAGATACTTCCGGCAGGAATGCAGCCGCGCACACAGCTGGTCGGATAAATGTTGGAATTCGGCCCGATGACGGTTCCCGGATTCAGTACGGAATTACAGCCGACTTCCACGTGATCGCCGAGCATGGCACCAAACTTCTTTAATCCGGTTTCGATCTTTTCGTCGCCGTTTTTTTCACGACAACCAATGTCTTATCGCTCTTTACATTGGAAGTAATGGAACCGGCACCCATATGCGCCTTGAAGCCTAAAATGCTGTCACCAACATAATTGTAATGCGGTACCTGTACCTTATTAAAGAGAATGACATTTTTAAGCTCGGTTGAATTCCCGACTACAGCACCCTTTCCGACGATGGCGTTTCCACGGATAAAGGCACAGTGGCGGACCTCTGCTTCCTCATCAATGATTGCCGGGCCGTTGATAAAGGCACTCGGTGCAACCGTGGCATTGTTGGCTACCCAGACATGCTCCTTCACTTCGGTATATCGGTCCTTCGGAAGCTTTTCTCCAAGCTCCACGATGAAAGCGCTGATCTTCGGCAGTAACTCCCACGGATAAACCGCGCCCTCAAACAGGTCAGCAGCGATCGTTTCTTCTAAGGTATAGAGTTCCTTGATTGTAAATTGTTCCATATTATTTCCCTCCGGTTCGATAATTTTTTTAGCGGCTTCCTGAAACTGTCTGTTTAAAGAAGCCTGATTATTCATCTGTTTCACGATATTCGTCCGTCTTCTTACGAAGTCATCGAGCTTATCCATATATTCCTGTTCCGTAATATTGCCATCGGCAACCAGTGTCAGTCCCTTCTCCCAGCTTGCGGTAAGTTTGGGATCCAGAAGCGGACGGATCGACTGGTTTACCACTTCATAAATCATCTCTCCCATTAAGGTCGGGGGTAATGATCTGTGTTTTTTCTTATTTAAGGCAAGGTATTTGATGTTGACCAGTTTTTTTGAGGATTTCCGCCCGTGTAGCGGAAGTCCCTGATTCCGCTTCCCTTGATCTGCGCACGGAGTTCTTCATCTTCGATCAACTGTCCTGCATTTTCCATCGCCAGAATGATGGTTCCGGAATTGTAACGCTTCGGCGGTGAGGTTTCACCCTCTTTGATCTGCGCATCCTTTACCGGAAGCTCCATGCCCTTTTTCAGATGGTTCAAAACCTCCATCAGTCCCACATCAAGGCTCTGTTCTTCTCCATTGTCCGCATTGGCGCTGTCCTCACCGTCTGCATCTCCTGTCGTATCCTTACCGTTTTCCTTTTTCTTACGGAAAGAAAATTCTGTAACGGTAAGGTATCCGGGGGATTCCAAAACCTTGAAATTGGCAAACAGCTTTTCTTCCCGGATCGCTACACACAGTGCCACCTTGCGGTATACCGCAGGGGGATAAAAAATACTTAAGAATCTGCGGACCACAATCTCATAAACCTTCTGTGCCGTCGGACTTAGCTGATTATAATTGTTTAATCCCTGTCCTGTCGGAATGATCGCATAGTGATCGGTGATCTGCTTGTCATTCACGTATCTTGTCTTTGCAATTCCCTTTATAAGTTCCTTCCTGAAGCACCTGGGAAGCCAGGGCGCTTACCATCTGGAAATTCGTCAGGCCCTTGATATTCTTATAGATTTCCTTTGAAACGGCAGTCGATAATACTCTCGCATCCGTTCTGGGGTAGGTCGTCATCTTCTTTTCATAAAGCTCCTGTGCAATCCGCAGCGTTTCATCCGGACTAATCTTAAAATACTTGGAGCAGTCGTTTTGCAGCTCTGCCAGATTATACAGAAGCGGCGCGTTCTTGTTTTCCTTTTTCTTCTCTATGGAATGAACGATGGCCTTCCGTGGCTCCTCCAATAGATACCGGATCAGGTTCTCGGCAGGCTCCCGTTCCTTGAAGCCGTTTTCCTTATATAAACGAGGCGAAGCAAAGTACGGCGTTCCCTCTACGGCACGCCACTCGCAGTCAATGCCGCGCTCTCCCAGAAGAACGGATGCGACCACGCGGTAAAACGGCGTTTTCACGAAGTCGCGGATTTCGCGTTCCCGGTTCACCACCATGCCAAGCACGCAGGTCATCACACGGCCGACGCTCACGACCGCCCGGTCAAGCTTCAGATAATCCTTGACCGCTTTGCCATATTTCAGTGTGAGGACTCTTGAAAAGTTAATTCCCATGAGATAATCTTCTTTGGCGCGTAAGTAAGCCGCCGCACACAGATTATCGTATTCGGAAAGATCCTTGGCTTCGCGGATTCCGCGCAGGATTTCTTCCTCGGTCTGGGAATCGATCCAGACTCTTCTTCTTGTCTTGTCATGGACATTCGCCTGCCGTTCGACCAGACGGTAGATGTATTCTCCTTCCCGTCCGGAGTCGGTACAGACATAGATCGTTTCCACATCTTCGCGGTTCAGCAGTCCGCTTACGATCTGGAACTGCTTCTTCACACTGTCAATGACCTCATACTTAAATTCCGTTGGTATAAATGGAATCGTATTTAACGACCATCGCTTATATTTTTCATCATAAACTTCCGGATAACTCATGGTCACCAGATGCCCCACACACCATGTTACGATAGCATCGTTTGACTCAATATATCCGTCCCGGTTGCTCCCGGTAATCTGCAGAGCTTTTTGCAAATTCACGGGCAACACTCGGTTTTTTTCTGCAATAAATAAATTCTTTCCCATTACATGTCTTCCAGACTAATCAATTTCAGATTCTTTTTTTCATTTTTTTGCTTCCAGGCTCAGCTTTTTCATCAAACCGCTGAATGGAAAACAGGTAGATCGTATCTGCCTTGAGCTTCGCCTTTCCAATGTTTGAAAGCAGTTTCTCGTAATCCTCATACTGCATCACGGACTTTTCCCAGTTGCAGGATGCCGCAAGCGTCTTTCCTGTCTCGTCCTGTGCAATCACATCAATATTTCCGGACTTTCCAACCCATTCTCCGATACGGTCAATCTCGATCGGAAGCTTTTTCTTCCCGCTCCCACTTTTTCAATCCGCTGCCTGCAGACCTCTTTAAAATACGGAGCCGTAAAATTCTTAAAGAAAAAGCTGGATATGCTCTTCATAAAACGCATCCGTGCTCTTCAAGGCAAGTGCACTGCGGTTCGGATACAGAAACCGGAAGTAAAAATGAACAAAATGGTTACTTATCCGGTAAATTCCCTTCTGGGTATTCGCCTTCCCTTCCGTATCATAGGAAAAGACCTTCTCCACCAGTTCAAGCTCCATCAGATTTTTTTCAGATAAACACTGATTTTCGCTCTGGAAAATCCGGTGTGCCGGTAAAGGTCGTTCAGCTTATGCCTGCCGGATGCAATCGATGAAAGAATCGTATGATAAACGGCCGTCTCCCGCAGTTCTTCCGCCACGGTACGCAGCCCCTCCTCCTGCAGATAGGTATGAGGATCTAAAACAAACCGACAGATGTTCTCTTTCATGCTTAAGGAATCGTCAAACTGTGACCAGAGTCCAGGGAATCCTCCCAGAATGGCATACGCTTCCACACATTGTTCTGCCGAAAATTTCGGAAAAAAATGCCGCATCTCTTCAAACGGAAGCTCCTTGATCTTTAAAAAAATCCGGAAAGGGCATATGCTGCTTCTCCGATTCTGGTTACCATGCTGTTTTTCTACCCAGCCGGTTGCAGAGCTTGACAGCACAACCAGAACCTCACAATGCTTTTTACTTTCCCGTACAAAAGAAACAAGATCTTTCATAAAAGCGCTTCCGGACTTCACCGCATGCTGGAATTCATCCACGATCATGACCATCTTACCGGATCCGTTCTCTGAAATCTTCTGAAAGATTTCAGCATACGAAGGATATTCCGGCAGATTCCCGGTCAGATTCCGCAGCTCTTTTCCCCACTCATATGTCTGTTCACGCTCTGATGCAGATCTTGCACAATAATAATGATAAGGTTTATCTTTTACAAATTCTTTTAAAAGACTGGTTTTTCCGATATTCCTTTGTCCATACACGACAAGAAGCTGGCTTCCTTCACTGTCATAAAATGTGTTCAGATAGTTCAGTTCTGATGTACTACCTAAAAAAACATCTTTTCACCTCTCACTCTCCTCGATACGAAGCAGTAATCGTTCGATCTCTTCGGAAGTGGACGGCTTTCCAAGCAAAAAGCCCTGAATGCAGTCGCAGCCGATCTTTTTCAGATAATTGAACTGATCCTGATCTTCCACTCCTTCCGCAATGGTTTCATAGCCAAGTCTCTTTGCCATGTAAATGATAGAATCGGCAATCACTCTTGCATTTTCATCGATGGTTATGGTATCAATAAAGCTTTTTATCTATTTTCAGGGTATCAATAGGAAGCTTTTTCAGATAAGAAAGGGAAGAATATCCCGTTCCAAAATCATCCAAAGATACTTTGATCCCGTATTCCCGCAGTAAACGAAGCTTCTCGGTCACATCATGGAAATTCTCAATGAATACACTTTCGGTAATTTCCAGCTCTAAGAAGTTCGGATCCAGGTCATACTTTTTCAGACACTTCAGAATCATGTCCACAAAATCATCACGGTTATACTGAATGGCTGAAATATTTAACGATAAGATCATCGGTGTGCGATAATCCATTTT
This sequence comes from Lachnospiraceae bacterium, assembly GCA_021628825.1. GTDB lineage: Bacteria > Bacillota > Clostridia > Lachnospirales > Lachnospiraceae > Suilimivivens. Next base: position 604,835 of record JAJXRY010000001.1, read on the forward strand.
CCACTGGGAAAAGATCCTGATGCTCTCATCCACGACCCATGCCCCGATCGGAACAATGGTTCCGTTCTTTTCGGCAATCGGAATAAACACGGCAGGACTGATCATGCGTCCATCGTTGTCACGCCAGCGGATCAGCGCCTCCATGCCACGAAGCTTTCCGTTCTCCGTAAAATACTGCGGCTGGAAATTCATGGTAAAGTTCTGGGCAAATACGGCTTCCTTCAATTTCGTTTCAATAGCAACATTATGGAGGAAATCCTTCAATATGGAAGCATCAAAATACTGCAGGGAATCCTTCCCCCGCTTCTTTGCCTTGAACATAACGATTTCCGCACAGTTAATGAGCTCTAAGGTATTCTGGGCTGCTTCCGGGAACTCTGCCACACCAACACTGACGGAAATATCCACATCCTGACCGTTGCTTAAGCGGAACGGCTGTTTCGTCCGCTCCCGCACTGCCTGATAAATGCTGTCAACACTGTATTTTCCCATAGGCTCATAGATTCCTATACAGTACAGATCTGCATTAAAATGGGATACCAGCACATGCTCGGAAGAAAACTCCTGCAAAAACTGTCCAAACTGCTGAACCACTTCATCACCGACAGCAAGTCCGAATCCATCATTAATTCTGCTGAAATCATCCACATCAATAAACATGACGGATACAACCGTATTTTCTTCTTCTGCCCGTCTCACAAAATCTGCCAAGAGACGCACAAAATAATTACGGCTGTACAATCCGGTCATCACATCATAATAAGCCATATAGGTCAGTTCATCATTTTGTTTTTTTAATTTGGAAATATTTTTGAACCGGATGATTTTATCCGTAGGAAGCTGTGCGTAATCATAAATAATATTTATTTCACATTCCACCCAGGTCTTGCCATCCGTCAATTTAAGAATATCACTTCCCGAGGTTTCCTTGGAATCTTCCAGCCTGAGAAGTTTTCCGGAACGGAAGAACATATTGTTCTTCCATTCGCGGGTACAGCTTTGAAAAAAATCATTCACATCACGAATCTGCAACTCTGGAAAAAAATCTCTCCCAGTTTCCCAAAGTCCGCACATAACCATCCAATAAGTTTACGTAAATAAATGCACTGGTAGATGTTGCACACAACAACCTATACATTCGTTCATCATTTTCCATTTTCTGATTCATTGCGCTTAACAGGTCTACCTGATAACGTAACTCATCCATAAGATTTAAACCTTCTCTTCCCCAATTCTTAAGTCTTCCTGTCGCTGTTCATAAAGAAACAGCTGCTGTTTTACTTCTTTGTGATATACCCCTGTGCCTTTAACAGTTCCGCACAAAGAACCGCACCACCCGCTGCACCGCGGACGGTATTGTGGGAAAGTCCCACAAACTTCCAGTCATATACGGAATCCTCGCGGATACGTCCGACACTGATTCCCATTCCGTTTTCGTAATTTACATCAAGCTGGATCTGCGGACGGTTGTCCTCCTCCAGATACTGGATAAACTGCTTCGGTGCACTCGGAAGCTCTAACTCCTGTGGAACGCCCTTGAAGGTAACCAGCTTTTCGATTAACTGCTCTTTGGTCGGTTTCTTGCGGAACTTCACAAATACGGCAGCGGTATGTCCATTTAATACCGGCACACGAATACACTGGCAGGTAATGACGGGGCTTGTAGCAGGTACAATCACGCCGTCCTTGATTTCACCCCAGATACGAAGGGGTTCCTTTTCGCTCTTTTCTTCTTCACCGCCGATGTAAGGAATGATGTTTCCTACCATTTCCGGCCAGTCTTTAAAGGTCTTTCCGGCGCCGGAGATTGCCTGATAAGTGGTAGCCACTACTTCATAAGGTTCAAATTCCTTCCATGCGGTAAGAACCGGTGCATAGCTCTGAATGGAGCAGTTCGGCTTTACTGCTACAAAGCCTCTGGTTGTGCCGAGTCTCTTCTTCTGAAATTCAATGACCTTCATATGCTCCGGATTGATTTCCGGTACAACCATCGGTACATCCGGTGTCCATCTGTGTGCACTGTTATTGGAAACAACCGGTGTTTCGGTCTTTGCGTAATCTTCTTCAATCTTCTTGATTTCTTCTTTGGTCATGTCAACGGCGCTGAATACGAAATCCACTTCGGAAGCAACCTTCTCTACCTCGTTGACATTCATGACAACAATCTTCTTTACCTTTTCCGGCATCGGGGTATCCATTTTCCAACGATCCCCTACCGCTTCTTCATAGGTCTTGCCTGCAGAACGCGGGCTTGCTGCAATTGTTGTTACCTCGAACCAGGGATGATTCTCAAGCAGAGAGATAAATCTCTGTCCAACCATACCAGTTCCGCCTAAAATTCCTACTCTTAATTTGTCGCTCATTTTTTCTTCTCCTCATGTGAAAATATTTAAAAGACTCTTCCGGTCCTATAAACCATTACTGTTCTTCATACCAGATGTGATTCAGGAATTCTTTGTTAATCTGAATCACTTCTTTCATGGCATCCTCACCCGGGGCACCGATCGTAAGACGGCGTTCCACGCAGGTCTTCAGGCTGATCGCATCGTAAATGTCCGCTTCAAATACCGGGCTGATTTCTTTCAGCTCCTCTAAGGATAACGCATCAATGCTTGTTTCCTTCTCAATGCAGTACAGAACGAGACGCCCGATAATTCCATGTGCATCACGGAACGGGACTCCCTTGCCAACCAGATAATCGGCCGCATCAGTTGCATTCGTAAAGCCGTTCATCGCACTCTTTTCCATAATTTCATTACGGAATTTCATGGTCTTTACCATGCCGTCAAATAAAATAAGGCATTGCTTCACGGTATCAATGGCATCAAAGGTCACTTCCTTATCTTCCTGCATATCTTTATTATAAGCAAGCGGAATGCCCTTCATGGTCGTCAGTATGGAAACAAGCGCTCCATACACACGTCCGGTCTTTCCTCTTACCAGCTCTGCAATATCCGGATTCTTCTTCTGCGGCATAATGCTGCTTCCGGTAGAATAAGCATCATCGATCTCCACAAAACGGTATTCGTTCGAATTCCAGATGATAACCTCCTCGGAAAAACGGCTTAAATGCATCATAATCGTAGATAGTGCCCCCAGGAATTCAATCACATAATCACGGTCCGCAACCGAATCCATACTGTTTAAGGTCGGTCCTTCGAAGCCCATTAAGGATGCGGTATAAGCGCGATCCAACGGATAGGTCGTTCCTGCAAAAGCCCCGGCTCCGAGCGGACAATAATTCATTCTCTTATAGATATCCTCCATACGGAGAATATCCCGTTTAAACATTTCAAAGTAGGCTCCCATATGATGTGCAAGCGTGGTCGGCTGTGCTTTCTGCAAATGGGTAAAGCCCGGCATATAGGTTTGAAGATTCGTCTCCATAATCGTAAGGAGGGTTGCCAGAATCTCCTTTAAACATTCAGAAACCTCGATGACCTCATGACGGACATATAACCGCATGTCCAATGCCACCTGATCGTTCCGGCTTCTTCCGGTGTGCAGCTTCTTGCCGGCATCTCCGATCCGGTCAATCAGATTGGCTTCCACGAAGCTGTGAATATCTTCATATTCGGAAGTGATTGTAAGCTTTCCATCGCGGACATCTTCCCGGATCTGGGTTAATCCCTTCACGATCTGGTCCTTTTTCTTCACAGGTCAGAATGCCCTGTTTCTCCAGCATTACCACATGTGCAATACTGCCCTCGATGTCCTGTTCAAACAACCGTTTATCAAAGTTAATGGATGCATTGAAATCGTATACCAGCTTGTCCGTTTCTTTCGTGAAACGGCCGCCCCACAATTGAGCCATAAATATCCATCCTCCAATTATTAAATCTGAATTTGATACTATCATATTTTTTTAGGAGCATTTCAACCAAAGTTACGCACATATTCGTATTTTTTTGTTCATAAGTTATATTAGAATTTTGTGTATCCTACAGAATATGCAGAAATGAGGCAATCTATGAATCCGACTCTTTTACGTCTTCAGCATATAGACTTTTCGTATCATACCCTTCACGGAGAAACCAAGGCCTTAAGCGATGTCTCCTTTACGGTTACGGAAGGGGAATTTCTCGCAATCGTCGGTCCAAGCGGCTGTGGCAAATCGACGCTCCTATCCATGATTGCCGGACTGATCCAGCCGGAGGACGGAACCATTACCTTCGCACACGATTCACCCCGGATCGGCTATATGCTCCAGCAGGATCATCTGCTCCCCTGGCGCACCATATGGAGCAACATTCTTTTAGGCCCCGAAATCCAGAAAAATCTGACTCCTGCCAAGAAGGAAAAGGCCATGCACCTTTTGACCGATTACGGACTCCTTCCTTTTAAGGATAAACACCCGAACGAATTATCCGGCGGGATGCGCCAGCGCGCCGCCCTCATCCGGACCATGGTCATGGAGCCGGAGCTGCTTCTTCTGGATGAACCGTTCAGCGCCCTGGATTACCAGACGCGCCTCATGGTATCTGCCGATATCGGAAGGATTATCCGCCATTCCGGAATTACCGCCATTTTAATCACGCATGATTTATCCGAAGCGGTTTCCCTCGCCGACCGCGTGATCGTCTTAAGCAAACGTCCGGGAAAAGTGGTGCGTAATCTTCCCATTTCCCTGACACTTCCGGATGATTCCCTTCTGGCTGCCCGTAACGCTCCGGAATTTCATCATTATTTTTAATATTTTTATGGAAGGAGATCTCGGATGAACACTGAATCCTATGCCCAGCAGCAATATTATAAAAAAACACCGGCGCCACCACAATATGATTACTTTCCTGCGGATTTTCCTGTTAATCGCCTTTTTAATTCTGTGGGAAACCGCCTCCCGGCTCAACTGGATTGATTCCTTCTTTTTCAGCAGTCCTTCCATGGTGGCTGCCTACTTCTTAAAAATGCTCAAAGACGGCAGCTTTTTTTCCTCCACACCGGAATTACCCTGTTTGAAACGCTGGTAAGCTTTGCCCTGATCTGTATTCTGGGAATCTTCTCTGCAACGCTTCTCTGGTATTATCATCCAATTGCCGAGGTGACCGAACCTTATTTCGTTGTCTTAAACAGCCTGCCCAAATCCGCACTCGCTCCCCTCCTGATCGTCTGGCTCGGAACCGGAATGAACACCATTATTATTGCCGGAATTTCCGTTGCACTCTTTGGTTCGGTCATCAACCTTTATACCTGCTTCAAGCAGGTGGATGAGGAACGATCCAAGCTGATTTATACTCTCGGCGGCACGAAATTCGACGTCTACCGGAAGGTCATTCTTCCTTCTTCGGTTCCCGGAATTATCAGTAATATGAAGGTCAATGTGGGGCTTGCTTTAGTCGGTGTGATCATCGGAGAGTTCCTGGCTGCAAGAAGAGGACTCGGTTATCTCATCATCTACGGTTCCCAGGTCTTTCAGTTGAATATGGTGATTACTTCCATTCTGATTCTGTGTTTCCTCGCTTTGCTGCTCTATCAGCTCCTGCAGTATCTCGAACACCGGAACAAGAAAAAAAGAATGCAATGTAAATCATAGAACGCTGAATGTAAAACAGGCTGCCACAATTCTGTGACAGCCTGCTATCAATTGAAAGCTACCGAGGGGATTCGAACCCCTGACCTGCTGATTACGAATCAGCTGCTCTACCGACTGAGCCACGGTAGCAATACACGAACAAAAATTATTATATACATGGAATGAATATTTTTGCAAGTATTTTTACGCTTTTTCTGAAAGATGAATATCCATCTGCGGAAACGGAATGGAGATTCCGGCTTCATCCAGCGTCAGCTTGATGTTTTCGGTCAGGTATGCCTTCTGTTCATAAAAGTCTTCCGTCTTTACAAAGCAGCGTACAATGAGGTTCACACTGCTGTCCCCCAGAGAATCCACAATGACCTGTTTCGTCTTATCCTGCAGAATCTTATCCGTATGATCGAGCAGATCAAGAAGCGCCTCACGCGCTTTCCGGATGTCGGCATCGTAGCTGATCCCCACCGGAATATCAATCCGGTGTTCCGGACATCTTGTATAGTTCGTAATGGATCCGTTTGCAAGCGGTCCATTCGGCAGTACGATCATCCTTTGATCGGCCGTAATGATTTTGGTATAAAAAATATCCAGCTCTTTTACCACGCCATCGTTGCCATTCTCATCGCAAATCCGCTCTCCGACAACAAAGGGCTTGAGGATCAGAATCAACATTCCTCCGGCCAGATTACTAAGGCTTCCCTGCCAGGCAAAAACCAATCGCCACACTGACCGAACCCAATACGGCAAGGAAGCTGCTGATCTCTACACCGCAAGTGGCAATCACGGTCACAAACAGGAAAAAAACATAAGGATTGCCTTTAATAAGGAATCGGTAAAATGAATAATTCCCTGATCCACATTGGCTCTCTGCAGAGATTTACGCAGAATTTTGCGGATCAGTTTAATAAGCTGCAGTCCCAATACCAGAACAAGGATTGCAATCAGCAGTTTCACGCCAAAGTGAAGCAATTTATCCGGTAATTCATCCAAAAAAACTTCTGAATCACTCCGGGGGAAAGATCAATATCGGTAATGTCTGATATTTCGGCAATATTAGTATCCATATCTCATTTCCTTCCAGAATTATAAATCAATGATAATCTATTATTTTTGCTTTCTTTGCAGCCTCTTCTGCCTTTTTTTCCATTCGATCGAAGCAATCTTCTCTTCTTCCTTCGCACGCTCTAAGGCTTTCTGTGCCTGCTGCATAATTTCTTCGGCCTGCTTCTTTAATTCTTTGGCACGCAAGCTCAGTTCTTCTGCTTCGGCTTCGGCCTCTTTGGCACGCTGCTCGGCTTCCTGTGCCAGACGGATCGCTTTCGTCTCTGCTTTGCGGTTCTCAATCTGCTGCTTTTCTTTCGCCGTATAAGCAACAAATTTAAAGATGCTTAAAGAAAGCGGTGCTGCCTTCATGGTAAAGGAACAGGGCTGTCCATCGTATTCCTCATCATTTACAGGTATCGCACGGCCGTTTACCCGTCCCTTTCCGCCGTAGGCCTTATCATCTGTATTCAGAATTTCTTTATATTTGCCTGCCATCGGAACCCCGATACAGAATTCCTGCTCAATATTGGCAAAATTTGCGACAACAACCAGTGTCTGCTCCGGCTTTAAGGCCTTTCTCATATAAGAAAGCATGCACTTCTCGGGAGAAATGCAGTTAATCCACTGGAAACCGTCTGCTTCCGTATCCTTCTCATAAAGCGCCGGAAGCTCCTGATATAAGTGATTCAGATCACGCATCAGATCATGGATTCCCTTATGTGCAGGTTCCTTTATCAGCTCCCATTTCGTCTGTCTGGTTTCGTCAAACTCCTGGAACTCTGCAATGTCCTGTCCCATAAACAGAAGCTTTTTACCCGGATGGGTCATCACGTAGCCATAGGTCAATCGTAAGTTTGCAAATTTATCTTCAATCGTGCCCGGCATCTTGCCAATCATGGAAGACTTGCCATGTACGACCTCGTCATGGGAAAACGGCAGTATAAAGTTCTCGCTGTATGCGTAAATCATGCTAAATGTCAGTTCATTGTGGTGATGCGCACGGAAGTATGGGTCAAAGCTGATATAGGACAGGTAATCATTCATAAAGCCCATATTCCACTTAAGGTCAAAGCCAAGTCCTTCGTCATCCAAAGCTCCGGTTACCTTCGGCCATGCGGTCGATTCTTCGGCAATCATCAGCACATCCGGATTCCGCTTTTTCATAATGGAATTCAGATGCTTGATCATTTCAATCGCTTCCAGATTCTCGTTGCCGCCATAAATATTGGCAACCCATTCGCCGTCCTTACGTCCATAATCCAGATACAACATGGAAGCAACCGCATCCATGCGGATTCCATCGGCATGGAACTGCTCTGCCCAGTATAACGCATTTGCAATCAGATAGTTGGATACTTCCGGGCGTCCGTAATTATAAATCAATGTTCCCCAGTGCGGATGACTTCCCTTCCGGGGATCCGCATGCTCATAGAGACAGGTTCCGTCAAACTCGGCAAGTCCATAGGTATCTCTCGGAAAATGTGCCGGAACCCAGTCCAGAATCACACCGATGCCTGCCTGATGAAGGGTGTCCACAAAGTACCGGAAATCATCCGGCATTCCATACCGTGCGGTCGGTGCATAGTATCCGATCACCTGATAACCCCAGGATGCATCCAGGGGATGTTCCATCACCGGCATGAGTTCCACATGGGTATAGCCCATTTCCTTCGCATATTCTGCAACGAGAGGTGCCAGTTCACGGTAGGATAAGCTTTCTTTTCCAGCCTCGCCATGACGGAAGGATCCCAGATATAATTCGTAAACACTGATGGGCGCATTCTTTTCGACATATTTCTTTCGCTTCTTCATCCAGTCTGCGTCCTGATAGCTGTAATGAGAATCTTCCACGATGGAAGCCGTATCCGGACAAAGCTGCTGGCGGAATGCATAAGGATCTGCCTTTAAAACAGTCAGACCGCCCTTTTTCTTAATTTCATATTTATAATAGTCACCGGCCTGAACATCTGGAATAAACAATTCAAAAATACCGGTTGCATCATCTTTTTATCATGGGATAAATGCGCCCGTCCCAATTGTTAAAATCTCCAACGACACTGACACGGACCGCATTCGGCGCCCACACCGCAAACTGTGTTCCGGCAACACCGTTTCTCGTACAAGGATGTGCTCCCAAATGTTCATAAATGGTATAATGAATGCCTGAAGTAAAACGTACAGCATCCTTTTCAGATAAGGATACCGGTGCGAATGCATAGGCATCCTTAATCATTCTGCTGTTCCCTTCGGCATCAATAATTTCATATTCATAGTTCTGTGGCTTCTTTCCCTGATAGAGACATGCAAAGAAACCATTCTCATCTGCCATTTCCATCGGAAGTACCACCTTCGCAGAGGATGTCACCTCCGCGGTCTCGGAACGCTTCTCTTCCGTGAAATGTACATTTACCTTCACTGCTCCCGGCCAGAACATCTGAAACAGGACATTCTTTCCCGTGGTGTGTACCCCCAGAATCTCCTGCGGCTTAGCTTCCTCCGAATACACAATTCCTTCAATTCTCGGCCAGTTCATTAGTTTATATAATTTATTGTTCATGCGCTTACCCCTTCCCGAAAGTCCTGTCTTCATTTTTACCAAAGTTGTGTATACAAAACAAGCACCGCAGTATAATTCATTTACATTACATTTTTTTAATAGCATTAATTGTATCATAAAAAAATAGGTGTAAGATATAACACATTGTTTTTATACCTTACACCTATAATTCCATATTTCTATATCTGCTCAACTGCGTTCTCAAATTCCTGCTCAGAATTCACAATATGATATGGCTCATATTCTCCATACGCAGACGGTCTGCTAATTGTAACAAGCTGAATCTTATCATATCCAACCTTTTTTTCAATTGATCTTTTGAATTCCGCAAGATGTTTACCATGCGTTGTTCTTAATGCAACACATCCTTCTGAATCAATGTTTTTTTGCTATCAGATAACACATGTTTCAACGCCTCCTTAAATTCTTGTTCAGTTTGGATTTTATAGTTAGTCCATCACGTTGTAAAAATGTTTGACATTAATTTATTCCCCTATCAAATTTTTTTATTTCATTATACTAATTCGGATTGGTGTCATCGGGTGCAAGTCCTGCGAGAATTGCTTCATAATGTGCCACTTTCTCATCCATATACTTTGCCGTGGCTTTCGCTTCCTCCAAGTGCTTATAGGCTTCTGTCCGCTGCTTCCGGATAATTCCATACCGCGCCTGCAGATTTTTCCTCTGATTCTTCCTGCAGACACAGACGGCAATACTCCTGAATATCCTCAATTGAAGCACCACATCCCTTCAGGCACTTAATTCCCTGCATCCAGTTCACAGACTCTTCATTGAATACACGACGATTTTTTTCCCATCACGCTCACATGGTAAAAGTCCCTTATCTGTATAAAACCGCAAGGTATGCTCTGTTACATCGAACATCTTTGCTATCTGCCTGATTGTATAGTTCATAACTGTCCTCCTCTGAAGCTGCCACAAAACTCCTGCAAAAAATTCTTTACTTCGTGTTACACGAACCTGATAGAATCATTATAACATAGGAAAATATCTATGCAATCATAAGAACGGAGGCACAAACATGGAATATTTAACCTTAAATAACAGCATTCAGATGCCGCTTGTCGGCTTTGGCACCTTTATGCTCAACGGAAAAAGCTGCACTGATGCAGTTGTTTCTGCCATTCAGGCAGGATACCGCATGATTGATACGGCACAGGCCTATGGAAATGAGGAAGCAGTCGGTGCAGGCATTCGGGCAAGCGAAATTGACCGCAAAGAACTTTTTCTCATTACCAAAGTCAACTTTACTTCTTACGAGAATGCGGAACAGACTGTTATGCAGTCACTTAAAAATCTGCAGACCGATTATTTCGATCTGCTGCTTCTGCACTGGCCGTTTGCGAACTATTATGCCGCATGGCGCAGCTTAGAAAAGCTGTATACGGATGGCAAAATCCGGGCGATTGGTGTTTCTAATTTTGAACCGGATCAGCTTCTTGATCTGATTGCTTATAATGAAATTGTCCCTGCAGTAAATCAGATTGAAACCAATCTATACTGCCAGCGCAGCATGGAACGCAGTTGGATGGACAAAAAGCAGGTGGCACACATGGCCTATGCCCCACTCGGTCAGGGGAACCGCAATGAAATGTATCAGGAACCCGCTGTGCGCGCTCTTGCAGAGAAATACAGCAAAACTCCGGCACAGATTCTGCTCCGCTTCCTTACCCAAAAAAATGTTGCCATCATACCAAGAAGCGCAAACCCGGAACATATCCGTGAAAACTTTGCGTTGTTTGATTTCACACTGACCGATGAAGAGATGGCAGTGCTTACTTCACTGGACAGAAAAAGAGCCACTGACCGGGAAGCCGGAAACACCGGAACTGGTTGAATTTTCCCTGACATGGTAGTACAAAAGCGGAGAACACAATAGCGCGTTCTCCGCTTTTACTTACACATTCTTACACTTTTTGACTATTCAGATAAAAAAATCATATATTATACGGTTAAAAATCTTTATTTTTCTGACACTTTCCAAAAAGCAACATAGTTTAATTTGCCACTTGAAATATCGTCATTACTTTCTATTACCCCATAAAACACTCTATGTAATCTCCTCCCCAAATTAAAAGTTGTGGTGTATCTTATCACCTAGTCCGTTTATTGTTCTTTATATAAAAATAACAATACTATTGTAAATGAAATAAGCTGACCAATCAAAATTCTTACTATTTGCATACCATCTGCTTCATTATTTGATATGACATGAACGAGATTAGTGACAATTACATTATTGAACAAATGGTCTCCAAGTCCCATCCACAATGAGCCTGTCAACTTATATAATAAGGACCATTTAATGCTCATGATGCCTGCCAAAACGATATATCCAATTCCCATAATCAAAAGGGTTGGCAATGATGATTTTCCTTCAAGGTAGTCACGAAACGGCATTACCCAATGCCACACACCAAATAGGAATGCAATAAGAAAAAAACTACTTTTTATGTATGATATATTTTTCAAGAAATTTAGCAAAAAGCCCTCTGAAAAATTCCTTCTTCCATCCATACGTTTATTATATTAAAAAGCAATACATATCAGCACAAAAAGAATGCCGGTCTGCTTTTCCGTATCGCCATTCAGTAAAAAGCCGCTTACATAGAATTCCAGTTCTACATTTTGATTTGTAATGTATAGTATTAAACACTCAATTCCGTATGCAACAGCAAAACAAACGCTGCCTAATAAAATTCCTTTTCCGCAATTTCCAATTGCATGGTCATTTACAAATCCAATGTCTTTCCACTTCATTTTTTTGAAATAGAAAGAATAACAAATAGAAGAAAAAAACCCCGAATAACTTATGGATAAAGTTCTCTGCCAAGAACGATTTGTCAGTTCTTATAAAAATATTCAACTATTCTTGCCACAGCACATATCATAAAAATTAGCCAGCAAGCTATTACGGGATATTTTTCTAATTTTTATCCATAAAACTCTTCCTCTTTGTTTTTTTGCAAATCACTAAATTCCAATTGAACAAAATCGCTGCGCGCTGGCCTGCCAAGGCTGTGGCGCAGCTTTCTTCTCAATAATAAAATAGGCAATGGAAATTCTTACCAGTATTTGATATTGTAAAGTTACCACACAAAAACAATTCAATACAGAAAGACACCACTGCCTATGAAAAGAATACCATTTGACCGTTTTTCTGACAAGCGGTTTTTATTATGCTAATGCACCTCCATGTAAGCAGGTTTTTTTCATCAACTACTGATTTTTACATGGAGGATTTTTATTATGTACGATGAAATATTTAGCCAGATTACAAATGCTGCAAAACAAACGGAATCTAAGAGATTCTACTATTCATGCTTACTGTACAAGTATTGCTCACTTTTTTTAAAAATATATTGATAAGCCAATAGATGCTCTGACAACAGATGATGTTGACACATTTCTGACCGAAAAAAAGACTTTTCCGGGATTTCACCGGAGACATACAACCACTATCATTCCGGTATTCGCTTCTTTTTATAAAAAAAGTATTAAAAAGATGAATTGGGATGACGATGATATCCCACGTATGAAAAGAGACAGGAGCCTGCCAATCGTACTTACGAAAGCAGAGATATCAGCGATTCTGGATGCAACGTCAAACCTGAAACATAAAGCCATGATTGCTACAATGTATTCAGGTGGTCTTCGGGTATCAGAAGTCACACACCTTCACTATGATGACATTTCACGCACCAATAAAACAATACACATCCGTGATGGCAAAAGCCGCTTTGACCGTTATACCCTGCTTGCTGACCGTACACTTGAGATACTTACAGAATACTGGTTTAAATGCGGCAGACCAACAGGGATTCTGTTCCCAAGTTCATGGTCTGGCGATTATCTTGTGAAGGACAGTGTCATTCAGTTCTTCCGTAAAAAGTGCAAAAAAAGGGCTGGAATTCAGAAGCATGTCTCTACACACTGTTTGCGCCATAGTTTCGCAAGCCATCTGTTTGAGGCCGGGTGTGACGTGAAATATATTCAGGCCCTTTTGGGACACCGTGATCCAAGATCAACAGAGATTTATCTTCATGTAAGCAATAAGACTCTGCTCGGTATCAGAAGCCCATTTGATGAGATGGGTGGTGAGTAATCGTGGAAAAATCTTGTACGATACAGGATGTCTTTGAACGGTTTTATCCTGTTTATGAAAAAAAACATGAGCTTCCTGCTCACCACAGAAAAGCAGCTTTTCACATCATGAACTGTAAAACCGGGGCTTTTGGTGTGAACATAAGTGTCTGTGAGGACTGTGGATGTATCAGCATTCACAATAACTCTTGTAGAAGCAGGTGTTGCCCTATGTGTCAGGAGTTTCCGAAAGAAAAATGGATTGATGCCCAGAAGGAGAAGGTACTGGATGCACCCTATTATCATGTGGTATTCACAGTCCCTGAGGAATTGAATCCTATCATTTATAGCAATCAGAAACTTCTGTATGATGCACTGTATCATGCTGCATCATCCACTCTGAACGAGCTGGCGAAAGATTCAAAGTATCTGGGAGCTGACATCGGATATATCTGTATTCTTCATACATGGGGTTCTGCAATGAATTATCATCCTCATATCCATACCATTGTTCTTGGTGGCGGACTTGATAAGGACAGCAAATGGAAAGATACCGGTGGGAAGTTTTTTCTCCCGTATGGGGTCATTGCAAAAAGTGTTCCGTGGGAAATATTTGTGCGAATTAAAAAAAGCCTGTGGAATGATTCAAAGCTTGAGTTTCATGGTACAGCGGAGAAATATCAAAACCACTATTGCTTCAAAGAACTTCTCGGTGAGTGCTATAAAAAAAGACTGGGTTGCTTATTGTAAGGAGACTTTTAATGGAGCACAGTCAGTCATAAATTATCTTGGGAAATATACTCACAGGATAGCAATCAGTAATCATCGGATCAAGTCCATGACGGAAGCAACTGTTACATATGCTGTAAAAGACTATAAAAACAAAGGTCAGTGGAAAGAGAAAACAGTTCCGGGCGAGGAATTCATCCGTCGATTTTTAATGCATGTTCCTCCAAAACGTTTTGTCAGAATCCGGCACTATGGTTTGCTGTCGTGCCGAAACAAGAGCAAAAAAAGATGGCGCACTGTAGAAATCTGCTTGGATGTAAAAAAATATATTTCTGCATTGAAAAAAATCGAAGTGCCGCTGAAATGATAAAGCTGCTATATAACATAGATGTATGCAGGTGTTCTTCCTGTGGCGGAAAAATGGTTTCACATCTTCCAGATAAGCATACACCATCTGTTTTAGCGCATATGAGATGTTAAAATATACAACTGAATACTTCAAAAAACTTCCGCAAAGGGAGTCTGTTTGTCATGCCTAAAAATAATTCTTTTGGCAAAAACCAGCTGTCAATAAAACACGAGATATGATAAACTTATAGAAGAGAGCAAAGATTGAATTCCCATAGATAGTGGCGAAAGGGACGCGACTTTGTTCACCAAGGAAAAATCGAAATTGATGTAAACGAAAGGGCAGTTTGATAAAACAGCAAGACTGCTTTTTCGTTTACACCAACTCCGATTGTTTCCTTAACAATTTAGCGTTCCATGTTTACAATATATTCTGTCGTTCCTTCTTCCAACTGTCGTTCCTTTGTTAATGCAAATCCATGACGCTGATAAAAGCGGATTGCATCGATATTTTTTTCTAGCACAAATAAATTTTTTTAACATTAAATGTTTGAATCGCAAACTCAATTAATTTTTGTTCCGATACCCATATTTTTCCAAAGAATGAATCCACATATAACTCTATAATTTTTCCTGCCTTCTATGTGAATCATCCCTTTCACAAATTCATCATCATATACCCAAATATTTTCCAAACTCTCAGGATGGTTAATATAATACTGTGCCAAAGGATAGACCTGCATTTCTTCGAATGAAACCTTGTCATTATGAAAAATTTTTTTCTGTAATTCATTCTTTTAGCAAAAAAATCAATATTTCCGCCAATCTTGAAGAATCATGTATATTTGCCTTTCTAATGTAATTCATAACCGTACCGTTTCCTTTGTGTTATATCGTTATATCGTTTCATCGTGTTCACGAACACTGATGAGGGAAAAATACAAAAAAGTAAGAAAAAAATCTATAAAATAGTATAACACAAAATCATAGTAACATGGTGAACTGATTGAGTAGTGAAGCACTTAAATCAAATTACCTAACGTTCTTTTTACAGTCAGATATGCAACCAGTCGTTGATGGCCCGGTATTGCTTCTTTTACAAACGGCATCACCGCATAGGTATGGTACATGTCTTCTGCAATCTCCAACGTCACTTTTGCTCCATAGCTTTTTAACCGTTGCGCGGTGGACTGCGCCGCTGCGGAAAAGACTTCATCTCCGCCATAGGAAAGATACACATCCTTTATGCCATCATAAATACCCTTTGAAGTGTACAGCAATTCTTCCGGAAGCTCTTTCCCTCCTGTCATTCCCTTGAAAATATTGTCAAGCGCGGTGGTGCTCATGATCAGATCCGTCCTGTTAAGCTCTTCTGCGCGTTTTTCTTTCTTCTGCGGTCAAAGCGGATCCGGGAGAACTAAGAGCAATCTTCCCCGGCATCGGAACACCTTCTCCCTGCCTATTGATGAATGACATCAACCAAAGAACCATAGCCGCTCCGGATGAGCCTCCTAAAAAAATGCAATCTTCTCTGCCGGATAATGTTCTAATGCCATTTTATAAGTTGCATATAGCATATTCAGTGCATCGATCAGATCATGCTCCGGTGCAAGTGGAAAATACGGAAGCAGCATATTTCTTCCGGTAGTTTTTGCCAGGGATACCAGTTCCTTTGCATGAGACGGCTTCGGATATTTCAGCATTCCCCACCGGCTACATAAATACACACATAATCGGATTTCTTCTTATGAGAAATCTCCAGTACCGGAAAAATTTTTCTACCTTGTGCGTCTGAAAGGTAAGTTCCGGATCTTTTAATTCAGGAATGGAAGGCTTTTGCCATAAATTTCTGTATTGGTATGATGTGGAACATTGTTTTTTTAAAAATGGTATATCTTACTGACATTCTGATTCTCCTTCTTACTTTTTCTCCTGGGATTTCGATCTGCAACATAAACTTTGTGATCTCCCGGATTTCCTGCTTCATCATTTCTGTATCCACTTCCGTTGCCTCGGCCAGACCAAACATTGCAAAGATGTAACTATATGCCCGCATATGTGGATCGCGAATCTTCCATACCCCTTCTTCGTTTCCGCGAATTAATATTTTCTCCAGCATTTTTTGCTTCATTCCGGAATATTGGCAACCGGAACACATCAAAATTCTGACGAAATTCTTCATTTTTCAATTTATCTCTGTATAAATCAATGACCGCAACAAACTGCGCTTCCGTAACCATCAGCAATTTCCGGATAATCTCTGTCACCGGAATGCTTTTTATCCTCGCAATATTCGCCTAAAATCGTTCCGGCAGGATTTCCTCTTCCAAAAAAAGAATCTCATCGTAGAGTTCCTTTTTTGCTGTGAAAGTATCGCAGTATCGTTCCACGGACCACACCGCATGCTGCCGCAATCTCATCAATTCCAACTCCGGCATACCCTTTTTCCAGAAACAGTGCGGAGGCTTTCTCCAATATCTGCTTTTTTCTCACTTCTGTATCATTGATTCTTTTTTGCATAAATAATCGCCTCCTCCCTCTTAATGACTTTTTGTCATTATAACAGTTAGTCGAAACTAATTCAAGTCTTTATGTAACAAAAAAGGCAAGTATTCCTTTTGAATACTTACCTCCGAATATTGCTTTTTCTTCTGGCTATTCCGATTTTTGCCTGTCTATTTTTTTATCATTTTCTTCTTCATCACGTGATGTTCAAACTCAACCCATGCGATCTCGGCAAATATCACAATCAACAAAATAACCACCTGAAATACGCTGCTATCCAGTTTTTCTATAAAATATACAAAAAAACGGATAATGTAATAAAAAGCGCACATCCAAAAATTATAAGATTTCTGCCATGTCTATGATTCCATTCCGTAACACTCGTCAGTTCATCTTCACGAGGCGGTTTCTCTCCCGTGTTTATTGTTACCGGTTTTTTTCAGCCTTATACTGTCTTATTCCAAGTATAATAAAAAAATAAGCGAAACCAGTAATGAAATTACCAAATAAATAATTATAGCAGCCATATCTATCCTCTGCATATGCCACAGCCTCCTTTTTATGTCTGGATGGTTCGTCCAGATAGCTTATGTAAATTTGCTTATTTACTATTGTAACAATTACATGCCTTTTTCAAGTTTCACAAAATCAAGACATCTACTTTTTCCCTTATAATTGGATTCACCTACGCATAAAACTATATAAACAATTAGCTTTATTAATGATTATCTCGGCATTTTTTTCTACACCATGTAAGTTCATCAATACATAACTGCTTATAATATTTTTTTCAGCGATCGTATCTTTCTTATCCTCTTTAGATTTACTTCTATTAACTGTTTATCCTCCACCGGAATCATAAGATTATAATTTAATACTCCCAACAATTTCCCTTTTTTTATCAAATATTTTTATCAAAATCTGCTCTGGGATTCATTTTTCTTATGTTTTTTTCTACCGGATGTGATAATGGAATAAGATATTTATGTTCATTGCATACTACAACTGTACCTACATATATTCGATGCTGCTTTCCAATTTGCGGAGAAACTGATGAGACTCGATCATCAATATTATGTAGATTTCTAATATATTTCATATCTATCTGGTATAGATTTAATCTTTCCTGTTTCATATACCTCCTCATATTAAAAAGTGGCTATGCTAAAAAGCATAGCCACCATGAAGAATCACCAAAGGCGATTCTTACGCTTTTACAACCTCCACTTATAGGTAGGACTCACCTTTAATATTATAATACCAAAAAAATCGAAAAAAATAGTCAATACAATTTATGGCAAAAATTTACTTCTATGCATAACCCCCCAGTTTATTTAATGAATTTTTCCTATATGCTTGTCCAATCTCCATTGTGGTGCCGCGCCATCATCGGCATAATACTCATCTATTGCTATGATTTTATCATTTTTCATTTGAATAAAGGACGTTACATGAAAAGAAATACTTTTTATCTTTAGGATAGATTTGTGTAACAGTAATAATCAAATCATTTACAATTTCTACTCTCTCAACGGTTCCATCCCATTCTCCGGGATACTCACAATTCGCGGTAATATATTCATCCACCGTAAAATGCTCGTTGCTGCAATGCCAATTCACATAGGCATCTTTATGAAAGTATTTTCTGATTTCTTTCTCATCCTGGGCAAGAACGGCTTTCCAAAATTGTTTTATATTCATGTTGCTATGAGTCCCCTTACTGTTCCATCGTTCGAAAATTTGAAGTTATCAAAATAAATCATGTTTGCAAATAGCATGACAATGTGCTTCGCTATCAAATTGAAACTCCACAATCCAGGGCATTTTTGTGTTTTTCATTTTTCATGAATTCTTCATATCCAAAAGAAGCATCAAAATAATTTATTCATCAATCCAGCCATTATCTACTTTTCTTTCCCGGAATCCATCAATCACTTCAATTTTAATCCCCTCTAAATCTGTGAATTCCTTAATTGTATCCACAGCACGTTGAAATGGACTTGATACAGCAACATTGATTTCTTTATCTGCCAAATATTTGGTGACAAGTTTCCTGTCATTTAAACCTTTAGGGGTTAGCTCACGTAAAAGCATCGTTGTGGTTATTATAATTCGGCTCTGCATGACGCACATAATACACTTTTTGTCACTGACTGCACCTCATTAATTTCCAATTTACATATTTTTGTTCTACTTCAATCTATTTACCATAAATACCACCATACATCTCTATCGCTTTTTGCTAACCCCTGTGGATTATCCATGTTCACTTCATGTCCGGAATGATCAATGGTAACAAATTTTGCATTTGTCAATTTTTCCTGTAAGGTTGATTGCAGCCTTTTTATTGACCTTATCCTTTTCGCCGCACATAACAAGTACAGGACACTTTACCCTGTCAAGCTCCCTTGTGAAATCCAGATCTGCCATGGAATTTGTAAGTGTAATAAAATCTTTCTTACAGAATCCAATGTCCTTAAACTGACTTTCCGGCATAAATTTGAACAGCACATTTTGTATCTTAAGAAGAAATTTAGGCATATCATACTGTGGTGCAATAAGCACAAGAGAACCTGCTTTTTGAGGAAAATCTATAGCGTAATTCAAAGCAAGAACTGCGCCAAGCGAGAGTCCGCAAAGATGAACCGGCTCTGAAAAGACATTACAGTATTCACAAAATGAAGAGTATATTTTACTGTAAGTACAATTTCCCTCACGGATAAACTCACTCAATTCAGGAATAACCATTTCCAACTTATCTGCAAGACATTCTTTTTGCTTTTATCCCAGCTTGACGCATTCTGTCCAAGCCCATGTACAAAAAAATATACTTCATTTCCATATCTCCCAAATTTTTTTCCTGATTTCATGTTCTTCTTACTTACGCAAAAATACCTTTTTGGCACTTACATCATAAGATATATTCCATCTGTCTTTCTTTTTGTCCGCATTCCCATTTTTCTCATAAAATCTCTCTGCCGAGGTATTTCCTGCCCATACATTCAATGTTACTTCATAACAGCCCAGCTGCTTTTGCTTGGTTTTTTTAACATATTCAAACAGACATTCACCAATATGCCGGCCCCGTGTCTCTTGACTGACACATAGATCATCAATAAAAAGGGACTTAAATGGCACCATATTGTTTGAAAAAGGCTGCTCCTGTAATTGACAAAAGGCATACTCTACGCAAACATTATCCTCATCCACTGCAACATATATTGGCTTTTCATCATTTTTTTCCAAAAGTTCCATTAATTCGTCTGCAGTATACTTTTGTCGTACCTGGAATAAAAAAATATCAGGCCTTATATCTGCATGAATTTGTAAAACCTGCTTTAACAATTCCAGAATTATCAGGGATATCTGTTTCTTCTGCTTTTTCTGATAATCATTTTTATTCTCCAATCTGCTAATAACAGTTTTTTTATTGTTTTTCTCTTTTTCACGCATCTTTCTGTAAATCGGATCTAGCTGATCCATCATCATTAAAATGTTTTTTTCAATGCTTTTCTCTGTCGGATAAATTGATGCAATCATAATAACACATTGAATTGTCACAAGAATCACCCCTGCAAATCCAATCGTATTCTTATCACGATGGTACAATGGAATATGTATTAATGCGGATGGTATCATCATTAGCCATCCTGCTTTCCACCAAAGTTTTCCACAATAGTCGTGAGCGAATTTCCACGTATCCATATTTTTCATCGAACGGGGTGTTCTGTATCCCGACATACCGTTTATATGTTTGGGGCAATGCTTCCACATCATTCTTCCACCAATAACCATAACCACAGGAATTATTAAATCACATATTAACATAAACCACCAAAACCACATAGCATCATCCCCTATTTATCAGAACAAATCATGTTTATATCTCTTTACAACAGCCCTGCAAACAGTCTCATAAACAACTGCCCCAGCCGCAGATAGGTACTCCGTCCGGTAAGATATTCTTCCGTGACTTCCCGACAGTCATTCATTGTCGCTTTCAGATCGTTCCGTATGTCCAGAACTGCCTGACAATCTGCCATAAAACATCCGTTTTCAAAATGATGATAGAGACTCCTGTAATCCAGATTTATCGTTCCGCAGGTTGCCATACAGTCATCTGCAACACTCATCTTGGCATGGCAGAAGCCGGGTGTCCACTCATAGATTCTTACTCCATGTTTTACGAGTCCGTGATAAAAAGGATCTTGTAATGCTATAGATAAATTTCTTATCCGGAATCCCCGGTGTGATAATTCTGACATCCACTCCGCGCTTTGCAGCAAGGCACAAAGCATGAGACATTTCGTCGGTAATGATCAGATACGGTGTCATAAACCAACAGTATTTTTCTGCCTTGTCTGCCATGCTGATATACACTTCCTCGCCTACCTGTTCATCATCCATAGGAATATCCGCATACGGCTGCACAAATCCATTCTGCTTAGCCCGGTAGTCGTTTTGCACGAGAAATTGACTGAAATCCGTGTCATTTTTATCTTTCTCACTGACAGCATTCCACATCTCTAAAAAGGTGATCGTTAAAGATCTGACAGCCTCCCCTTCCAACCGGATTCCGGTGTCTTTCCACTGTCCATATGGATTGGTATAATTAAAATACTCATTCGCCAGATTATAACCGCCTGTAAAACCGACTTTTCCATCAATGACTGTGATCTTTCTATGGTCACGGTTATTCAGAAAGACATTTAACCCCGGCGTAAACGGATTAAATACTCTGCATTTGATTCCAAGCCGTTCCATCTTCTTCACAAAATCGGTGTTAATAAATCCGATTGATCCCATATCATCATAAAAAAACACGAACCTCTACACCTGCTTTTGCACGCTCTACAAGCACATCCTGAAGCTGATGCCATGCCTTATCATCTTCGATTGCATGATACTCCATAAAAATGAATTTTTCCGCTTTTGACAGATCGTCAATCTGTGCATGCAGACCTTTGATCGCTTCATCATAGTATGTAACATCTGTATTCTGATACACCGGGTAATGTGCATTTCTCTGAATGTACTCACTTATATTTCCAGCTTTGGGTGTCTTTTTTTTGATCCTTTCCAAATCCTCCTCATTTTCCGGAAGCAACGGGAACAGTTTCCTGTCAATATCTATATACCGCTGCTTCATTTTTCGTGTTCCCCCGTTTAATCCAATCAGCAAATACAAGGACACACCCATAATCGGAAAGACAAGGATCAAAATAATCCATGGCATTTTTCATAGACGAAGTTTTTATCTGAGGAATACAAAAAAACCAAAACCAGAATTCCTGCAAACAATCTTGTAATCAGATTGATAATTTCTGCATATTCATTCAATCTTGTAATCATAACGATGATAAAAAGCAGCTTCCAGTAATATGCAAAATCCGGAAAAAAACATAATCTCTTAACTCCATTCTTTGTAATCGCTCTGCTCTCTAAAGTATCCTGCTTCATATAAATGCCCTCCCCCTTTGTACATGACTTTGCATCGTTCTTTCCTCTGATTGCTTTTACATTTTTTTAATCTTATATCCGATGATATCATAATTTGCTTACTTACTATTGTAACAATTTCATTACTTTCCACGATAAATCAAAAGTAATACTAAGCTTTGCACCGGTTCCGTTCAATACAAACCAACTGTTTTACTTGCCTAGGGATATAGGTTTTAGTCCATTTTTCCTTATATTTTCTAATTCTTCTGCTGTTAAGCACTGTGACTCATAAAGCCGTAAATATTCTTTTTGACACATCTGAATCAAATATTAATACGTCATCAGAATTTATCGTAACATCAACACCACTATGATACAATTTCCCAATCGGATGCATAGACATATCTGCAACTCTTCCAAGTAAAAATATTACTTGTTGGTGTAATGTTTAATCTTATTTTATGCTCTGCCAAAAAGCGAATTACGGATTCGTCACCAGCTGCTGCTATACCATGTTGAACCTCATCAAGTTCTAATTCTTCTACTGCTGTTCTTACGTCTTTAGCAGTTCCCCATTCCCCAACATGTGCTTTTTAATCTTAATCCTTCCTTTTTTTGCACGTCGATAAATTCCTTTAAAATTTTCAATAGGTTGCGCTAATTCATCTCCATATAAATCAATAGAATAAAAATTTTTTTGTTTCCCCAAAAAGTAAGATAAGCACTCCTCTAAATAACTGATTGGACAGTGTCTTGATAATCCTATCTGGAGCCTTAATTCGATATTGGGAGCGATCTCTTTTTGAGCACTTGTAAAAGCATTAACCAACTCATCAATATCATCATTAAAAAATTCCTTTAACCCCCAAACATCCTCCCCAATTTCAAGCACAGTTACCCCCATCTTCCTTAGCTTGTTGAAAGGATGCTCTGATTAAAAAGTTTTCTCATCTCAGTACTATTGAAATCCTGACCAATATATTTTTTTGACTCCATTGATCCATCTCATCCATTGATGCTAAAGGACTCACTAATGGCTCAATTTTTTTACCAGTTATCTGATATATGAACTTTCTATTTCCCCCAAGCACAAAATGATTATGTAAGTCTGCTTTCGGATATTTTTCTTAATTCTTCCAGATTTCTTTGCTTCAATGCATCTGTAAAATTATACATAAATCTGTTGTCTCCCAGCCGTCTGATATTCTCCATAAGTTCTAATTTATTTAATGAATGTTCCTATGTGCTTGTCCAATCTCCATTGTGGTGCCGCGCTATCATCGGCATAATACTCATCTATTGCTATGATTTTTATCATTTTTTTCATTTTGAATAAAGGACGTTACATGAAAAAGAAATACTTTTTATCTTTAGGATAGATTTGTGTAACAGTAATAATCAAATCATTTATCATTTCTATCCGCTCAACAATTCCATCCCATTCCCCAGGGTACTCACAATTTGCAATAATATATTCATCTATCGTAAAATGTTCATTAGGACAATGCCAATTCACATAGGCATCTTCATATCCAAAAGAAGCATCAAAATAATTTATAATTGTGCTTAATGCCGTACCATGACCACCTATAACTATATTTTTTCCTTTGTAGTGTTCTATCAGTTTCAATAATGCAGAAACATTTCTTTCCTGAACTTCTTGAAGACATTCACCATCGGGTAATTTATAGTTGAAATCATCCCATTGCTTTTGTGTAAATGAGGTGAAATCATCAATCCAGCCACTATCTACTTTTTCTTTCCCGGAATCCATCAATCACTTCAATTTTAATCCCCTCTAAATCTGTGAATTCCTTAATTGTATCTACAGCACGTCGAAATGGACTTGATACAGCAACATTGATTTCTTTATCTGCCAAAAATTTGGTGACAAGTTTCCTGTCATTTAAACCTTTAGGGGATAATTCACGTAAAGCATCGTTATGGTTATCATAATTTGGCTCTGCATGACGCACATAATACACTTTTTGTCACTGACTGCACCTCATTAATTTCCAATTTACATATTTTTCTTCTGCTTCAATCTATTTATTCTTGAACATACTGTTTATGGTCTTAATCAGCACTGCTATTCCTAATCCCACAGATCCACCTGCCAAAATAATCATAAAACATTCCTCATATCTGAACCGGTTTGCGGTAAAAGACCATATTCCCGCTAGCAACGCAAAAATAAATGCAACCACACTCTCCAAGATTAAAACAATTCATCCAGTAAAAGATAATACCGATACTTTTCACCATTATAATCTATCCCCAGTTCATCTAAGAACATTTGAGGATTAAAAATCACAAATCTTTTTGCCATCAGAATATCTACCCGCAAAATTAGCTGTCAGACTTCTGATTGCAATTGCGACATCCTGCCATCGATCCGCTGGTCCCATTTTTTTCCAATGTCAATGAATCCGTTTATTTTTACTACCGGTTACAAATATGTTAGGAAGGCAATAATCTCCATGAGTAAAAACAATGTCCTCCTCCGGGCGATTGCTTTTTAACCATTTCAGGAGTTCTTCTGGATTTTGAAATCCATTTGGTCCAAAAGTTTCTGGTTCAACATTATCTAAATCCACTAGATCATGCATTACATTATATTCTGCTGCTTCTAATCTTTTCATAAGTCTGCTGCTTTGATATGGGCATTCCGTAACATCAATCTCCCACAAACATTTTAATCCCTGAGCGGCAATTTTTATCAACTGTTCTGGCTCTTTCAGGTATTCTCTCGCACAGAGCATCTTACCACCCATCTTACTCATAAGTGTATAGGCCATGCCGTTTTTTTGACACAATATGCCAACATTGTAGGAACCGGTAGTTGCTGGTTCAGCCACTTCGTAATTGCATACGCATTATCTGTTTCTTCATTCTGTGGTTCAATTTTCAAAACGTGATTATCATATATACGAACTTCTGAACCTGACATGCCAACTTTATCTAAACAGTATGTCTCTTTACCAATGATTCTTTGTATCTCTTCTGGAATACCTAACTTCATTTTTGTCTACTATCCTTATATTACTTGCCCTTTTTATATTTACAAATTCTTCATATTCTCCAAAGTATCAAATTAATCCATAATTGTATGCAATATTATGATATACATAAAATATTCTTGTCAACCGATTGCATCTACATAAGCTGGAATTTTATTTATAACCAACAACTGCGATAACCTCATTATTCATGAGTAGATAACATATTCTTCTGCCTTTCACTCAAAAAAATGATCCACCGGATCATTTTTCTCATATGCATGGCAACTAATAAAGTCATTAGAACAACTAATGACATTTTTCATTTGCATTTATTGGCAGTTTCATTTCAAGAGAATAGCCTTCTTCGTTTGACTTTCCGCCATTTAAAGAAAGCACTATCTCTTTAATTTTTCTCTAAACTCAACTCGTTTGCAGGCACCCAAGAACAAATATCTAAAATGTCCATACCTATCATTCCTTTCGTTCACAGAAAAAAATTGTTGTAAGAATGATTCGATGCATCATACAATTTTATACCCGGCGTCTTGAAGAAGCTTCAATGCCCTTTCGTAATTTTCCCTGTTTCGTCATAATGTAATCTGTGTTAAAAAGTAGAAATTGCAAAAAAATACCTATTTTATGATCTGCAAGAATCCCGGAAATTTCTGATAAGATCCCAATCAGAGAAAAGTCAAAGGATCCCCTGTATACGAAATCCCTTCCAGCCAGCGTCTCTTTCCGTAACATTAGTTGGAACCTCCGCAGTGATACATACCAGGGAATTTTTCTTCAGCTGTTTTTTTCCAATAAAACAGTATTCCGAATCCAACTTAGCAAGTGAATAATCCTCTACTTTACATACAGAAAAAAATCATAATCAATTCTTTTTTTATTTCCATCGTGTTTTTCTGCCATAGTACCGTACCGTTCCCTTCCCAACAATTATCTGTCCTATAGCCTTTGCTAACCCCTGTGGATTATCCATGTTCACTTCATGTTCCACGCTTTATAACAATAATTCCCCCATCATTTGCAATAACAAAGTAATTTCCATCGTAGCTAAACCCACAGATGTATGCACCATAATTTTTCATAAACTTTTTATTTTTATCGCTTTGATTAAGAATAAAAGTTATAGTTATACTTCATCAGCATAAATATTCCTCCTCTAAAAATCAAACGAAATGCTCTCTTACAAGCTGCGATTCATGCAATCACTAAACATTATTTTATTCTTCATCATTCTCTGAAATATCGACTATAATCTATTTTTTTATGAATAGCAGCTAAAAATTCCAGCATCCTTGCATTGATCTCTTCTATCTGGTCTCCCACAAAGTGAGGATGATGCCCTCCACCCTTTACCTCATAAACTTCTGCATCAGGCACTTTTTTTCTGTAATTCTTCACAAGTCCCGAAAGGGTCATTTTCTCCATTAATAAACAAAACAGGACACTTTATTCCACCCCATTCTTTTCTCTGTAAGGCTTGGATGTGACTGCCAATCAGAAACCGTTTTTCTTAAATAAGTTTTCCAGTCACCTCTATGTGCTTCATAATGGCGAAGTTTCATATCTTCAATAAAATCGGTATCATTCCTGCTTATAAGACTTTCCGGCAAAAAATTCTCTGCCCCAGCAGCTCTGGGATATGCACCTCCTCCAATCGTTATAAGGCTTTTTCACTTTTTTTCCGGATATTTTGCTGCCATATAACAGCCTACATATGCCCCGCAACTATAACCAATCAAATGAGCACTTTTTATTTCCAGCACATCAAGAAACTTAGCCATATCATCTGCTATCATACGGCTATTCCAGTCTAAATTCTCGCACATGGTACGCCCGTGACCACGAAAATCAGGGTAAAGGCAACGATAATGACCTGCAAAAGGAAGAATTTGTCCTGAAAATGCTAATAAACCTCTGCTAAAATGACTGTGTAAAAAAAGAACAGTTTCTCCTTTCCCAAATTCTTCATAAAACATATTCAGATCATTTAATTTAACGTAAGGCATTTTTCCTTTTCTCCCTAATATACAAAATGGAATATCATCTAAAATTCCAATTTACATATTTCGTACTCCTGCAATCTATTTACTATTAAACATACGGCTATCCATATATAACTATAACACATGAAAAACAGTTGCGTAAAAATACAATCATTGCACACTCGCATGATACTGGTCCATAAAATAAGAATCTGTACGCAATAGTTCTTCAAAAGTCCCTTGTCCCACGATCTTTCCTTCTCTAAAGAGAATAATTCTGTCAAAACCGGAAATGGAATTTAACCTATGTGCAATGGCAATGACTGTTTTTGTCTTTCAATTTACTCATAATAGATTTCATTACATTTTTCTTCGGTTAAATTATCCATTGCAGATGTTGCTTCATCCAAAATGACAAGTTCAGGAGTTTGAAACCACAAGCGAGCCAATGCAAGTCTCTGTTTTTCTCCACCGGATAGACAAGTCCCTTTCTCACCAATCTCGGTACTCAAGCCTTCTGCAAGATTCTCAACCAGATGAGATAGCTGCACTTCTCTCAATGCATCCCGTATTTGTTCTTCCGGCACCATTCTGTCAAATACCAGATTTTCTTTTATTGTTCCATCAAAAACAGGGGCATCCTGTGATAGGAAACTGACCCGGTCATACAGATTATCAAGACAGATTCCTCTTAACTCCATGTCTCCTAAGCGGACTTTTCCCTGACTGTATTTCAGTAATCCCAATAATATTTTAATCAGGGTCGATTTTTCCGGAACCGCTTTCTCCTACAAAAGCGATCTTTTCTCCCTTTTTTATGGACAGGCTCAAATCATCAATAATTTTTCGTTCCTCATATTGAAATGATAAATTCTTAATTGCTATTTCACCGATATCCATATGGATTGCATCGCCTTTTGTTAATTGAACATCATCCTTTAAATCCAGAAATTCTTCAAATCTCTTATAGGATGCCTTGTCCAATTTATATTGAACATAAAGTACATTAAAAAAATTGCAATCGGCGTATAAGCGTTTTCGATCAGTGTAATTAGTGCAACTACTGAACCCACTGTAAGATTTTTGCGTTTTCCATGCGTAAAAAAAGAATCCCGATATCCAGCATGGCCACAAGCAGCGCAAATATTGTAAAGAATGCTTCATGAATCATATTCATTTTTACCTTTGCTGAAACAATACTCTCTTTGGCATTATTAGTTTTCTTTATTTCATTCGGAAACTGTTTACTCATACGGAATACCGGCATTTCCATAAAGCCTCTGACCAGATAATG
The DNA here is from genome assembly GCA_021628825.1 of Lachnospiraceae bacterium. Classification (GTDB taxonomy): domain Bacteria; phylum Bacillota; class Clostridia; order Lachnospirales; family Lachnospiraceae; genus Suilimivivens. The sequence goes on from JAJXRY010000001.1 coordinate 633,384, forward strand.
GTTGAACAGCTCTTCACTGTTCAAAAATCTTTTTCTTTTATCTTATACAAAAAAACTTTAGTAAAATATTGGTTATGATAAAAAAATGAGTATATAGCCTGCAAACAGGACATAGGTAACTTTTTTATCAATTTTCCAGATAAAGTATACACTAAAGACGATGGTCGGAATCAAGTCGCGAATCAACCGCAGCCAGAAATGAAATACCACATTTCTTCCTGCTGATGAACCATTTTCAATCCTCTGAACCAGTTTCCCGGTACCTGTTTTCTGATATTCTGCATAATCAATGGTACTTATTTTTTTCTAAGTGACAAAAAGCTTAAAAATCCAGATAAATACCATGCTCCAGTTTCTTTTCCGGATAATTATCCAGATAGTTCATACCATAATTTATCAATAAAAATAAACCCATATATGACAACTCCTGCAAATGCAAGTGTCCCATCAGCCAGTCCATCAATGACCTTCTGGAAATAGTCGGCCTTGTAATTAGCCATAAATGCATTAAATATACCCAGTCCAATGTAGATCAATACCCATATTCTGTTTTTTTCTTTAATACTTCTTTTTATATAGCGCATAACTGTACTCCTTTATATTATATTTCAATCATCAGGTCAGTACAGCCAACGACTGCCAGCAAGTTTCTTTCACCTCAGCACAATCTGCCAACAGTTTACATCAACTGTACTGAGTAATTACCTCGGATCAATTTCATACGAATCTCACCTCTTTCATATAAGATATTTCGGTTACTATATACCAAAAATTTCTTTTTACTTTGTTTTTATATGTAAACCCAAAAAAACAAACTGAACGTTGTTATTTATTCATATCTTCAACTAAGCTTGCTGCTTTTACTGTCATCTCTACCCATCCCGACACAAAACCACTCCGCAATGCATTTTTAACGGATTTCAGATTCGACCAGGCACAACAATAAAATGGCACCTTGTCCCTGTCAATTATCTCTATTGCCAAATTACTCGTTAATGAAGAAGCAATTCCTTGCCTACGATAATCAGGTAAAACATCCACTCCAATTTGCCACATATCATCACAATCTGCAGAACAGGCTGCAAGTCCGATCAGTTTCCCATTATCATAAGCCCCAACCCCAAGAACATCCAGTTGCCTTCGATCTTCACAAAGTGCATTGCTCCAGACCGGAAGATACAAATTTGCAAAATTCTTTTGTTCCAACACCTTAAGGTGATAGTTGCATTCTCTTCTTTTCAAAGCATTAACATCCGGTAAAAAATACTTTGCCATAAAACAAACACGGTATCCATTTTCTTTCATTCGTTCATCTAGCCAATGCATATTAGGAGTTTCAAAGCAATGATAAAACTCATATTTGCTTAAATATGTTTCAACAATTTTTCTATATTCATCTTTTACAGACGCAACTATATTATTTCCATACGAAAGTAAATTACAGGCAATAGGTTCTTTATAGTATTTTCTTGCCAATGGACCCAGCTCAGCCCTTACAAACACATTTTTGTCCATAAGGAAATCAGAAGCCTTAGCATTAATATCGTATGCAGATTGTTGCATTGCAATATCAAATATTTCTTTATTTGTCATATTTTTGATCCCCTCATAATTTGCCAGGCTTGAATTTCACGGCCTGTCTAATCACTTATTTGCATTATATTTTGTTCCTGTCAAAAAACACAAAACAGGTACTCTGATACTAATTTCACAGCAAATAGCGGTCATCAGATAAGCAAATAGCACCGGGCCGGTATACAAGACAATGGTTTTATTTCCAACAAAACCATATAATATATACTGAAACAAAACAACCCAGATAAAATGATAGATATAAAATAGGAATGACCTTTTTATTCATATAATTGGAAATTTTACCTTCAAAGTTTAAATTTCTTTTTGCTAAGCCTATGAAAGCAATTATCATAATCCACTCTGATACACATTTTTGTAATAAGGTTTAAAAAAATACCAATTCCACATCTGACCAAATAAAAAGATAAACGTTCAAAATAGTTGCTATCAGGCCAACACCAAGCAATAATAAACTATTCTTCTCTGCTTTATCGACTACTTCTTCATCAGCAAGTACATAATATCCTATCAGAAATAGATAGGTATATTCCACAAAGCTTTTTCCACCTATGGAAAGCAGTTCACTTAGCAGTGGGAGGGGTAAACCAAATACCAAAACCATTTTTGAACGGAATCGTTTTTCCTCAACTTAACAGGGATCTTATTCAACAGTGTAATTACACAAACCCCTGCCATCGAAATAATCATCAGATATAACAAAAACCAAAACTGTCCAAGTGAAAAGCCGCCATCTGCCCCGGTCCAATCTGTCAATTTTGTAAAAAACACAACGTAATGCGCCCAAAATCCACCCTGATAAGAACCATGAAAGCTGTCTGCCAAATACGTCATAACAGGCATGAAAAAAAGATGGTTCCAAACAAAAGTGGAACCAGTAACCTATGTACTCTCTCAATCAGATACTCTTTTTTTGTCCTCTTTTTGTAATGCAAATTTTTGTACTTATACCTGCTAACACAAAGAACAGCGGCATAAAATAAGGACTGAAAAAGACAATAATACTGCTAATTGCCCGATTCCCTTCAAAAAAAATATAGTTCGGCTCCCCCCATGTATTCCATGCCTGTGCTGCATGATATGGTATAAGTATCAAAAGTATAAGCCATCTTAAATTATCAATGTAATGCTTCCGCATATTTAAAATCATATCTTCTCACCTAACGAACAAATACTATTTGTACCAGTAAAACCCATCGTTTTGAGTATGAACCAAAGCACCTTTAGGTATTCGTTTGCAAATAATGTGGACATCCATATAATCTGGCATCGGAGAAAGCATACCAATAATCCCCATTGGAATACATATTCCCGAAAGAACTGCATTGGATGGAGACAAAAGAAATATAGCCAAAGGTATTATGCCTAAAAGCATAGGCATTAAACTCATTATTATAAAAACGACGTTTGCTGATTGGTTCGTGACATACTGCAAAAGCAGCAAACTTTTTTAAACATATTCCTATGTAGACTTTTTGACCTTTTTTATAGCAAACTCCATGTAAAACTTCGTGAACAGGCATCAATAGCAGCCCCAATATTATACCCAATGGAACATATATCGGATTCATTGCTCTTTCGCCAATAACAAACCATTTAATATATATTATTGCATAACTAAAAAAATAAGTGGTAAAAATACCGTACGGCATACTGCTTTTTAAAAAAATATTATCCGGTCTTTCTATTCGTTTTGCATTGTTTGGCAACGTATTTTCCGGGAAATCTGTATCCCAGGATTTGTTACCGCACCAAATTATTTTAGGCATAAATGCATCACCTCCAAATTCCAATTTACACAGAAAAAAATTGCTATAAAAAAATAATTCGATCCATCACACAATTTTTATACCCGGCATCTTGAAGAAGCTTCAACGCCCTTTCGTAATTTTCCTGTTTCGTCATAATGTAATCTGTGTTAAAAAGTAGAAATTGCGCAAATACCTATTTTTATGATCTGCAAAAAAATCCCGGAAATTTCAGACAAAATCCCAATCAGGGAAAAAAATCAAGGATCCCCTGTATACAAAATGCCTTCCATCCATCATCTCTTTCCGTAACATTAGATGGAACCTGTGCAGTAATACATACCAGGGAATTTTTCTTCATCTGTTTTTTTCCTATAAAACAGTACTCCGAATCCAGCTTGGCAAGTGAATAGTCCTCTACTTTACATACAGAAAAAAAATCATAATCAATTCTTTTTTTATCTCCATCGTGTTTTTCTGCCATAGCGCCTGCAATTCTATCCATAACGATTCTCATCCTTATTTACCACAAATATCACCATACAACCATACATATCCATTAATATAGGCTTCTACTTCCTGTAGATGTACGTTTTTTCAAAATTATATGTACCAAATTTGTGCGTTTCTTCAAAATTATAGCAATTGAAATATACCCGTGGAATGATTTCTTTTATTTCCATGGTCTTTCTTTACCAAGCCAGCCCTTTTCCTCCCAATATGCAACATCCTTGGGATTTGCAATTATCTTCTGCATGAAACGCATAACCATAAACATTCCCCTGGTTTTGATCCCCGGTTTCACATTGCCCGAACGGTTTCTGATTTTCTTTGCAATTTCTGATGTTGCTATATCAATTTTTCTCTTTTTCTTTTCACTGACGCCGTTCCAATTAACGGCAGCAACACTAACTCCATACTGATATATCCTGGCCACTCCCCAGAAAAGCAGACTATCCATCATATCCTTGTTCGTCGATTTCATGCCTGCACCAGCCGCTGTCGATATGCATACGCCCTGCTTTTTTTAAACATCGATTCTTCCGGACAATGCACCATCCATCTGTATCCATAATGATCTAAAAAGGCCTTCATGGATCCTGTCGCATGATATACATAAACCGGACTGGCTAAGATAATCACATCCGCTTCATCGATTGCAGCCGTTAATGGCTTTAGTTTTTCATAATGGGGACATTTCTTCTCCGATTCCAGAATGCATCTTGTACATCCAACGCAAAATTCTCCAAAATCTCTTGGAAGAAAGAATTCTTTTATCTCGCCATCTAATTTTTCTGCTAACATATGAGCAATATGATAGGTTGAGCCTTTATGACTTTGACCATGTATTATTACGATCTTCATGTTATCTCTATTTACAGCAAGAATGCCCCGACGGCTGCACTTCAAAAGTGATTCAGCCGCCTCTGTATCCATTTCTCTTTTCTTTCTCCGCATTTCGCTAAACATTATTTTTCCTCCATGAACTGAATGATAATCTGTTGCATCTCTTTATAAAGGAAAAATATTTTTCTGGATGCTCCTTGTATCCATTTTTTTCTGAAGTATCTTCGACATGTTCTGATAACCTTCATCCTGCAAAGTAAGATGATTAATCATAATATCTACATCCACACTTCCCACATGACCTTCTTCCGGAAACATTAAATCCGGGACCCAGCCTCCTACCACACGGATTTCATCTTCATATTCCCGAAAAAAACATTAACCAACTCTACCAGAACTCTATGTGCTGCCCGCTTCTGACCTTCCGAATAGTCTATGCTGCTTTTTCAAGTCTTCATCTCTTATCACCTAAGAATCTCCTTCCTCAAAACCGCATCCGCCATTTCTTCTCCCCTGCCCTTTATCTGCATACAATCCAAATATATTTGCAGCGGGGATACTACTGCTAAGTCATCAATCACCCTATAATCCTTGATATAGGAATCATTTTCTAATGAAAAAAATAACCACATTTGAACCACTGTTTACTTCTTTCATATCCAAATATCTGATTGCTTCCTGAATATCCTCCGGTGCTATATAAACATGTACCTTATTGTAACGCACCACCGGCGTATAACGCACTCCACCGGACAATCCGGTAAGATAAGAATCAATCCCCGTATCTGTCTTCATTTTTTTAATCGTTCCTCAATAACAGATATATTATCCAAACTATAGCAAGTATAGGATGTTATTTCTTTTTTTACCATAATCCTTGCTCCATTCCAACAAAAAGTGATTCCGGATCAATAACCTTATAACCATCCGGCAATTTTTCTACCCATGCATTTTCCACCAGAACTTTCATCAGTTTGGATACCTGTCCAATACTGCAATTTACCTTTTCCGATAGATATTTAAGCTTCCATATCTTAGTTACATCCGCAAACAACTCACGCAAAATACAGGAAGACACCACGGAAGTCCTTTCAAATATGGACACAGACCTTTGCTCTTTGGGTCTTGGATTCTTATTTCCTTTTTCCGACAAATAAATAGAATGACCCACAAACCAACAGTTTCCTACATAATCAAAATAACCCATTCCGTTATCTTCACATATTTGTGCAGTTCTCTCTGAAATATATGGAGCAACCAAAATGCTAACTCCCTGACCTTTATCCTTCTTTTCAATCAATTTCATGATTGTGGACGGAAAAACCCTATTCAGGAAGCAGGCATTTATATGAAACTCATACCCGTCATCCATCTCCACAGATGCAATAAAACCATCTTCTGTCCTGCGGACAACTTCATATTTCTCAATATTGGGAAGTTTTAAAAACTTATTCTCAACACATTCTAATCCCGCTCTATCTAGTTTCACTCATATCACCGCTTTCATTAATGTAGTGAAACTAATTATATCAATGAAATCCAACCAAGTCAACTCAAAGCATTATCTATCTTCTCCCATTATTTGCAGCATATGAAATGCATTCAGCAATCCATGTTGCGAATCAGGAAGCATTTTATTTCTCCGCTTTCCCTCATTAAACCAGAAGTTATCTGTTATTAAATGCCTGTGACAAATTCTTGTATCAGACTATTTATCAACTCCGGGTTATCTGTATTAGAATTATGCCCGGCTCCTTCAATCCATTTCAAAGGAATCCGGGTCTTTCGATGCCATGCTTTATTATACCGTATACACGAGCCGGCACGATCTTGTGTGCCGCATATCAACAATGCAGGACACTTAATCTCATACGGCAGATCCTTTTCCATTGCCTCTGCCAAAATACGATAACCATGTCCGGCAATTTGTGCATAACGCTTTTGGTTGCCGTTATAGACCAACATCATTTCACGCATCAAATTTCTTCCATAATCAGAAGTTGCAACACCCTCACTCCCCTGTTTCAAAAGCAATTTCCATGGATAGTGAGCATATACCGACTCCATTTTTTTCAGAAGCCAAAGTTCAACTGCCGTAACATATTCTCTTTGTAACGGTGCAGAGTCAATGGAAATAAATCCTGCCAGTTGATTCGGATAAAGATGTGCATAGACCTGTCCCAAGTATCCGCCCATTGACTGACCAACGATGACCGGTTTTGCGATTTCTTCCTTCTCAAGAATACCATTCAGCCATTTTGCCTTGTCAAACAGGTCAAAATCAAACCGAAACGGCCACGAAGATGCATGAGCTGGTGCATCCCACACAATAATGTTATATTTTCCCTCAAAGCATTCCACTTGTTTATCAAATAATCTATGATCAGCAGTCAATCCTGGCAGAAAAATAAGCGTGATCGCATCCATGCTTAGAATGCTTGACCAATAGTGAATCGTTCCACAAAGAGTTTGATATGTATTTTCCCTCAATGAATTCATCCCTCCGAATCAGAATTTATCGTCGTATCAAAATGCCTTTCAGATTCTTGAAGATTTTTTGTAACCATTTTCCCTTTCTTTCCTGAACACACCGTTTATCAGATCAACAAAATATTCTCCGATCCTTTTCCTGTCCAATAATCTTTAGTATAAAGAATCAGGACACTCCCAACAAGGAATGTCCCGTCTTAATCATTTACAATATTTTAACAGTATCCATTCATCCACACTACTTCACAACTCTTACACGGAATACGCCATCGATTGCCTGCAGTTTCTTTTAGAATTTCTTCTGTTGCAGGGCTTTCGATGTCGAACATGGAGTAAGCGACCTCTCCCTTGGACTTGTTAATCATGTTGGCGATGTTAATTCCTGCATCTCCGAAGCATGCGGAGAATTTCGTAATCATGTTAGCAATATTCTTATGGAAAACGGCAACCCGACCTGCGGTCTCGCAGACACCCATATCACAGTTCGGATAGTTTACGGAATTCTGGATGTTACCATTGTTTAAGTACTCCATCATTTCCTTAACAGCCATCTTCGCGCAGTTGTCTTCAGATTCTTCGGTAGAAGCTCCCAGATGAGGAATGACAATACATCCCTCCTGCCCTGCGGTTGTCGGATTCGGGAAATCGGAAACATACTTACGGATCTTGCCGTCCTTGATTCCATCTAAGATATCCTGTTCATTGCAGAGCAGATCTCTTGCAAAGTTCAGAATGATCACGCCATCCTTCATCTTGGAAATGGCATCGGCATCAATCATTCCCTTAGTAGAATCCAGTAACGGTACATGAATGGTAATGATGTCACAATTGGAATAAATATCCTCTACATTCAGTACATGCTTGACATCACGGCTTAAGTTCCATGCAGCATTTACAGACACATACGGATCATAGCCGTATACTTCCATACCAAGATGCTTGGCAACGTTTGCCACCTTTACACCAATAGCTCCAAGTCCGATGATACCTAACTTCTTACCCTGGATTTCTGTACCTGCAAATTTCTTCTTTTCCTTTTCGGCAGCCTTTGCAATATCCGGATTGTCCTTATCGGATAAAACATAGTTCACACCGCCTAAAATATCACGGCTTGCAAGCAGCATACCTGCAATAACAAGCTCCTTCACACCGTTCGCATTTGCACCCGGTGTATTGAAAACAACGATTCCTTCCTGTGCACAGCGGTCTAACGGAATGTTATTGGTTCCGGCACCTGCTCTTGCAATACAAAGAAGCTTCTCGTCAAACTGCATATCATGCATGACTGCGGAACGAACCAGAATACCTTCTGCACGATTCACTTCATCGGTCTTTTCAAAATCACTGGTAAAATCATTCAATCCAACCTGTGCGATCGGATTTAAGCAATAATAATTAAACATGGCTCTCTCCCCAATCTTATAAGTTTTTCGCTTCAAATTCTTTCATAAATTCTACAAGCTTCTCAACACCCTCGATCGGCATTGCATTGTAGATACTTGCACGCATACCGCCAACGGTACGGTGTCCCTTTAAGTTCTCGAAGCCGGCTTCCTTTGCTTCCTTTACAAACTTGGCATCCAGTTCTTCGGAACCGGTTACGAAAGGTACGTTCATCAAAGAACGGTCTTCCTTGCGGACAGTTCCCTTGAACAGCTTGCTTTCATCCAGATAATCATAGAGAATCTTTGCTTTCCTCTCATTGATCTCCTTCATCTTCTCAAGTCCGCCCATCTTCTTCAGCCACTTGAATACCTTACCACAAATATAAATTCCGTAAGCCGGAGGCGTGTTGTATAAGGAATCATTATCTGCATGAATCTTATATTTCAACATTGTCGGTGTTCCCGGTAACGTATCTTCGGTAATCAGATCCTCACGAATAATCACGATAACCACACCGGCCGGGCCGATATTCTTCTGCACACCACCATAAATGACACCATACTTGGTAACATCTACAGGCTCAGACAGGAAACAGGAAGATACATCCGCAACAAGAGTATGTCCCTTGGTATTCGGAAGGGTCTTATACTTTGTTCCGTAAATGGTGTTGTTTTCACAAATATATACATAATCCACATCATCAGGGATCGGAAGATCCGAACAATCCGGTATGTAGGAAAAGGTCTTATCTGCGGAGGATGCTACTTCAATTGCTTCTCCGTAAATCTTAGCTTCCTGATATGCTTTCTTAGCCCACTGCCCGGTAACGATGTACTCTGCCTTACGGTTCTTCATAAGGTTCATGGGAATCATGGCAAACTGCTGGCTTGCACCACCCTGAAGGAACAGTACCTTGTAATTATCAGGGATATTCATCAGTTCACGCAGATCCTTCTCTGCTTCCTTGATGATATGATCATAGGTCTTAGATCGATGGCTCATCTCCATAACGGACATTCCTGATCCCTTATAGTCTAACATCTCATCTGCAGCTTCTTTCAGAACTTCTTCAGGTAAAACTGCCGGACCTGCTGAAAAGTTATATACTCTTGCCACTGTTTTCTCCTCCTGCTCATGTAAAATCTGAATAATTCTATCAAAAATTTATTTTTATACTCTTATTTTTCCATTCGTCAACCGCTTTAACAATTTACTTTTAATAAAACATCACGCAGGGCGTCCCGATCTCAACCATATCATAAAGCTCTGCGACCTGATCGGTCGGGGTATTCACACAGCCATGAGACCCATTCGTCTTATAAATTTCACCACCAAAATTCTTTCTCCAGGAAGCATCGTGAATGCCGATCGCTTTATAAACCGGAATCCAGTATTTCACGGGAGTCGCATAATCCGCGCCACGCAATATCCTGTTCCGCTGCTTGTTATAAACATAGTTGGTTCCGGACGGTGTTCCACGTCCAAGGCTCGTATTTCCGGTCACCACATCGGTTTCAATTTTTAAAACGCCATCCACATAATAATACATTTTCTGTTCGGTCATATCGACTTCAATATAAGTAGGGCCAATGTCATTCTTCCCCTGATATAGTGCTTTTTGCAGGTATTCCGGTTCATGCCGTTCTGTCCTTTTCTCACAAAAAGCCTGATAGAGGTATTCCTTTTCGGTATCCCGGTCGATCATGTTTCCGTAAATTCCACCCTCAACGATCACCTTTTCCCCACGGGTAGCCCTGAATTCACGGACAGCACCAACGGTATCGTATTCATCTGCCAGCTGATCGATAAAAGCATCGGTCTTCTCCCTGTCTGCGAGGAGATCTCCGTTTTCATCAAGAAGAAAACTACCATCCTCATCCAGTTTCATAAAGTTACAGGTAACAGAAGCATCCACCTTCACTTCATCCTCTCCCATTACATACACAATGCCGCATTCCTGAAAAGCACTTACCTTTTCATACAGTGCAATATCCTCCTGCATCAGCTCCGTAAGGGGAAGATCCTCATAGCATCCTGCAGCCTCCAGATCCAGTTCTCCCTGAAAGCTGTCAAATGCTCTTGTAATATATTCTTTTGTCTTCTCTTCGTTTAGCACATGGGATCTTTCATTTAACAGATAATACCCCTGAGGGCCTTTGCAGAGTTTTACTCTGCGGTTTTCCGGACGGATTCCGGTAAAGATCGGGAGCGCATCGACTTTTTCTTCAAATGTCTCCACCTGATAAGAAACCACCGGAAGGACTTCATGATTATTCTTTTCTCCCAGCATATTGTCAATCCAGAGCATCGGACTTTGCTGCTCATAAAAAAAGCCTTAAGTCCCGGGAGATAATCCATGGAAAGAGAAACCTCCTGTGCCGGGATCGTATAGGTTCTTCCGTCACTGTCTATAATGGTAAGGCCCTGATAGGCAGACTTCTCCTGCAATTCTTCATTGACCTCATCCAGAGTTTTGCCCGTGCAGTAAACACCATTGATCCAGGTATTATAGGAAAAACCGGCCCTGTAATAAAACGCCAGTCCCAGATACATGCACAAAACCGATATGATAATAAGCAGAATTCCGATCCCGAATCCCTTCGCCAATGCCTTATTCATGCAGTATACTCCCTAAAAATAAGGACTTTCCTGTAAAATATTCCGGAAAGTCCCCACTTAGAACTTCTTTTGGTAACTCCTCTTGGAAGCTTCATTACTCTGTCATATCGGATGCGTCAAACGCCTCACTGATCGGGGCTCCAGCAGGAACCATCGGGAATACCTTGTCATCCTCCGGAATAATGCATTCAATCAGAACCGGTTTCTTTAAGTCAATGGCCTTCTGAATGGCATCTGCAACTTCTTCCTTCTTCGATACACGGATGGCTTCACAGCCAAGTCCCTTTGCAACCATACAGTAATCGACCTGCTCGCTTAATACGGTCTGGGAATACCGCTTACCGTAAAAGAGTGTCTGCCACTGACGTACCATTCCAAGTACATGGTTGTTGATCACCACTTCAATAATCGGAATATTATAATGACTTGCCGTTGCAAGCTCGTTCATATTCATACGGAAGCAGCCATCACCTGCGATATTGATGCAGATTTTATCCGGCTGTCCAAGCTGTGCTCCGATACAGGCTCCAAGTCCATATCCCATCGTTCCGAGTCCACCGGAAGAAAGGAAGGTTCTCGGCATGGTATAGGTATAATACTGGGAGGCCCACATCTGGTGCTGTCCCACATCGGTTGTGATAATCGCTTCGCCCTTGGTAATCCGGTCAATTTCCTGCATGAGATACGGACAGGATAAGTTCGTAGGATCATAGGAAAGCGGATACTTTTCTTTCAGTTCTTCAATATGTGCCATCCATTCCGTATGCTGCTGTTTTGGCAGCTTTTCATTGATTTTTGTCAGAATTTCCTTAAGGTCCCCAACTACGGAAGCGGTTGTCTTAATATTCTTGTCAATCTCTGCGGCATCAATATCAATATGTAATACCTTCGCACCCGAAGCAAATTTCGCTGCATTTCCGATTACACGGTCCGAGAAGCGCGCACCAAGTGCAATCAGAAGATCACATTCGCTGACACCAAAGTTTGATGCCTTGGTTCCATGCATACCAATCATACCGGTATATTTCGGATCGTGTCCGTCCATGACACCTTTTCCCATCAGGGTATCGCATACGGGAGTATCCAGAATTTCAGCAAGCTCCCGTACTTCCCTGTAGGCTCCGGAAATCACTGCACCACCGCCGACGTAGATAAACGGCCGCTTCGCTTCTTTCATCAAAGCAACTGCATTATCAATATCTGCATCCGTATACTTGCATGGATTTTTAAAAGGAAGTGGCTCCTTCTTTTCATATTCACAGGTATTGGCCGTTACATCCTTGGTAATATCCACGAGTACCGGTCCCGGTCTTCCTTCACTGGCAATTCGGAAGGCCTTACGGATCGTATCCGCCAGTTTCGTAACATCCTTTACAATATAACCATGCTTCGTGATCGGCATGGTCACACCGGCAATATCCACCTCCTGGAACGTATCCTTGCCAAGTAAGGGAAGGTTAACATTACAGGTAATGGCAACGATCGGTACGGAATCCATATAAGCGGTTGCAATACCGGTTACGAGGTTCGTAGCCCCCGGTCCGCTTGTTGCAAGACACACACCGACTCTTCCGGTCGCTCTTGCATAACCGTCTGCGGCATGAGCCGCACCCTGCTCATGGGAGGTCAGTATATGACGGATTTCATCCGAATGCTTATATAACGCATCGTACACATTCAGAATGGTTCCGCCCGGATAACCAAATACCGTATCTACTCCCTGTTCCTTTAAACATTCAACTACAATTTCAGCTCCCGTCAACTGCATGGAAGTCTCCTCCTTATATCAGAATAAACTCTTCAAAACCTTCAAAATAGTCTCACAATCTGTATTTCTTATCTCTTTATTTCTTAGGTACTTCTAAGATCGCACCACGGTTGCCGCTGGTTACCAGTTCACGATATCTGGACAGATATCCTGTCGTCACCTTAGGCTCTCTTGGCTGCCACTTTGCTCTTCTCTTTGCAAGTTCTTCGTCAGATACCTTCATATTGAGGGTATTTTCCGGAATATTAATGCTGATGATATCTCCCTCTTCCACAAGGACAATCGGTCCACCAACAGCTGCTTCCGGAGAAACATGTCCGATGGCTGCGCCACGGGATGCGCCGGAGAAACGTCCATCTGTGATTAATGCTACGGAGGAGCCAAGTCCCATTCCTGCAATGGCAGAGGTCGGATTCAGCATTTCACGCATACCGGGGCCGCCTTTCGGTCCTTCGTAACGGATCACAACAACATCTCCTGCTACGATCTTACCGCCCTTAATGGCTGCAATGGCATCCTCTTCACAGTCAAATACTCTGGCAGGGCCTTCGTGTACCATCATTTCAGGCACAACGGCGGAACGCTTTACCACGCCGGAGTCCGGTGCCAGGTTGCCCTTTAATACGGCAATACCGCCGGTTTGAGAATACGGATTGTCAATCGGACGGATGACTTCCGGATTAAGGTTTTCTGCATTGGCAATGTTCTCACCTACGGTCTTGCCGGTTACGGTAAGAAGATCGGTATAAAGGAGATTCTTTTTGGTCAGCTCCTTCATTACTGCATAGACACCGCCCGCTTCATTCAAGTCTTCCATGTAGGTCGGACCGGCAGGTGCCAGATGACAGAGGTTCGGTGTCTTTGCGGATAATTCATTGGCAATATCCAGGTTTAATTCTACGCCTGCTTCATGTGCAATCGCAGGAAGATGAAGCATGGAGTTCGTGGAACATCCCAGTGCCATATCGACGGTAAGTGCATTCAAAAATGCCTTTTTCTGTCATAATGTCTCTTGGACGGATATTTTTCTTATACATTTCCATAATCTGCATACCGGCATGTTTTGCCAGTCGGATTCGTTCGGAATATACAGCGGGAATTGTACCATTTCCCTGAAGTCCCATACCAATTGCCTCTGTCAGACAGTTCATGCTGTTTGCTGTATACATACCGGAGCAGGAACCACAGGTCGGGCAGACCTTTTCTTCAAACTCGGAAAGCTCATCCATCGTCATTGTTCCTGCTGCAACGCTTCCGACTGCCTCGAACATCGAGGATAAGCTTCTCTTGCAGCCATGTACATGACCGGCAAGCATCGGACCACCGGTTACAAAAATGGTCGGAATATTGACTCTGGCAGCAGCCATCAAAAGTCCCGGTACGTTCTTGTCACAGTTCGGGATGCAGACCAGTCCGTCAAAGCCATGTGCCATTGCCATACACTCTGTGGAATCGGCAATCAGATCTCTCGTTACCAGAGAATACTTCATTCCGATATGTCCCATGGCAATTCCGTCACATACTGCAATGGCCGGGAATACCACCGGTGTTCCGCCTGCCATGGCAACGCCCATTTTGACTGCCTCGGTAATCTTATCCAGGTTCATATGTCCCGGTACAATTTCATTATAGGAATTCACAATACCAATTAAGGGACGGCGGCGTTCCTCCTCCGTATATCCCAATGCATTAAACAAACTTCTGTGAGGAGCCTGTGCGGTTCCTGTCTTAACAGAATCACTTCTCATCTCTTATCCTCCTAAACCTGTTATATTATCTATCTTAGTAACCACGAAATGCCTATTTAATTTCTGCTGCAAGGAGATCACCCATTCTGGTACAGCCCACCAGAGTGCATCCCTCTGACATAATATCGGACGTACGATATCCCTTTTTCAGGATCTCTTTAACCGCCTTTTTCCATGGCATCGGCTTCCTGATCCAGGTCAAAGGTAAAGCGAAGCATCATGGCTGCGGATAAAACCGTTGCAATCGGGTTTGCAATATCCTTTCCTGCAATATCCGGTGCAGATCCGTGGCTCGGCTCATAAAGTCCAAACTTCGTATCATTTAAGGATGCGGAAGACAGCATACCGATGGAACCGGTTACCATACTCGCTTCGTCGGATAAAATATCTCCGAACATGTTCTCGGTGAGGATCACATCAAACTGTGCCGGATCCTTGACAAGCTGCATCGCACAGTTATCTACCAGCATATGTTCCAGAGTAACCTCCGGATAATCCTTTGCCACCTCTTCAACTACCTTGCGCCATAACCGGGAAGAATCCAGTACATTCGCTTTATCGACACTGGTGACCTTCTTTCTTCTCTTCATCGCAATGTCAAAGCCTTTGATGGCAATCCGGCGGATTTCATTTTCATCATAGGTCAGTGTGTCTACCGCCTTGCGGATGCCGTTTTCCTCGGTGGTATGGCGTTCTCCGAAATAAAGACCGCCGGTCAGCTCTCTCATAATCATCATATCAAATCCGGCATCACTGATTTCCTTCTTTAACGGACATGCATCGGAAAGTTCCGGATAAAGAAGGGCCGGGCGTAAATTGGCAAACAGGTTCAAGGATTTTTCGAAGTTTTTAAAAGTCCTGCTTCCGGTCTTAATTCCGGTGTCAGCTTATACCAGGGAGAAGTCGTTGTGTTTCCTCCGATAGATCCCATCAGTACGGCGTCGGATGCTTTTGCTGCTGCAATAGCCTCATCCGTAAGCGGAACGCCACAGGCATCAATCGAAGCGCCTCCCATTAAAACATCCATGTACACAATCTCATGTCCGTAGCACTCTGCCACGCGGTCCAATACCTTCTGTGCCTGAGTAACGATTTCCGGTCCGATTCCGTCACCTTTGATGCAAGCGATATTCAATTTCATAACACACTCTCCTTATTTTTCTCATAATTGCAAAATGAGGCGCTGCCGCGCCTCATTTCTTATTTATTCTGCATCAGCTTTTTTTCGATCTGAGTAATTGCAGATTTCTGCATGGGGATACGGCAGTTCTTGTTATTACCAAATTCCACGATGACTGTGTCGTCCGTAATGTCAATGACAATCCCATAAAAACCACTTGTTGTCAGTACGCAGTCCCCACATTCCAGCGTGGAAAGCATCGCCTGATGTTTCTTCTGTTCCTTCTTCTGCGGACGAATCATAAAGAAATACATAAATCCAATAATAATCACGAACCATGCGATCAAAGGAATGATTGCTGCGATACCGGTAGCACCTTCTGCTGTACCTGTTGCTGTCAATAAAATACCCATTGTTGTTCCTCCATAAATTTACTTGTTTATACATCATACACGGTTTGACCCATACCGTCAAGTTTCCGCTTCTTATATGCTTTAAATTCTCCCTTGTCAAGTGCGTCCCGGATCTCTTCCATCATCGTATTGTAGAAATACAGATTATGAAGCACGCAAAGCCGCATGCCAAGCATCTCCTTTGCCTTTAACAAATGGCGGATATAGGCTCTTGAGTATCTGCGGCAGGCCGGACACTGGCAGCCTTCTTCAATCGGGCGGTCATCCAGCTCATACTTTGCATTGAAAAGGTTGATCTTGCCCTGATTGGTGTAAAGATGTCCGTGACGGCCGTTTCTTGTGGGATATACACAGTCAAAGAAATCGATTCCGCGGTCTACACCCTCTAAGATATTGGCCGGAGTTCCGACTCCCATCAGATATGTCGGCTTATTCACCGGTAAATACGGAACGGTTTCTTCGAGGATATGATACATCTCTTCATGCGTCTCGCCGACCGCCAGACCACCGACTGCATAACCATCCAGATCAAGCTCTGCAATCCTTTTCGCATGTTCAATACGGATATCACTGAACACGGCTCCCTGATTGATACCAAATAACATCTGCTGTTTATTAATCGTATCCTCCAGGCTGTTTAACCGCTGCAGCTCCTTCTTGCACCTTACAAGCCATCTTGTCGTCCGGTCAACAGAATTCTGTACATAGGTCCGGTCGGCACGGCTTGAGGGACATTCATCAAATGCCATGGCGATCGTGGAAGCCAGATTGGACTGGATCTGCATACTCTCCTCCGGCCCCATGAAAATCTTGTGGCCGTCGATGTGGGACTGGAAATAAACACCCTCTTCTTTAATCTTACGTAAGGAAGCTAAAGAAAACACCTGAAAGCCGCCGGAATCCGTAAGGATCGGCTTATTCCATGACATAAACTTATGGAGTCCTCCCAACTGCTTGATGACCTGATCTCCTGGACGCACATGCAGATGATACGTGTTCGACAGTTCCACCTGCGTCTTGATTCCTTCCAGGTCTTCCGTGGATACAGCGCCCTTAATGGCTGCCACGGTTCCGACATTCATAAAAACCGGAGTCTGGATCACCCCATGCGGAGTCGTAAACTCCCCGCGCTTGGCTCTCCCCTCCTGTTTAAGTAAACGATACATAATTATTTATAAACCTTTCTATCCTTATATTTCTGTCATATTGGCCGTACATACTAAATTAAGCAGTGCTTACAAATACTGATCCCAGAATTCTTCGAGACACAGCCCCTGTTCCATAATAATGGCTGCCGCATCCTTTCCGACATACCGGAAATGCCACGGCTCATATTCAATACTGGTAATGTATTCCTTGCCTTTCGGATAGCGCAGGATAAAACCGTATTCACTGCAATGCTCCGATAACCAGATTCCGGCATCCGTATCCCCGAAGCCTTCATCCAGAAGCTGATAGGTATCACAGACAATATCAATCGCCAGTCCCACCTGATGCTCACTTGCCCCCGGCAGCGTAACTGCCTGAGATGCTAGCTTATATGCCTCCAGATAAGTCATTCCCTTATCCATATAGTTCACAATTTTGCGATCAAACAGCAACTCCTGATACTTCAGATCACGATACGGGGAACAGATTGCCAGATTCACCCCATCCTTCTTGGCATTCTGCATCATGGATAACAGTTCTTCAATGATGCGTTCGTCACACTTCATGGTTCCCTTCATGGTCTTGATATTGCCAAGGGTGAAGGTATAGTCCTCCGGAATGGGATGCTGCTTGTTAATCAGTATGATCTTCCAGTCCTTCTCGTCAAATTCAATATCCTCTGTCTGTTCTTCCGATAAATCTGTATCTTCCCTTTGCTCTTCTTCCTTAGTAAGAAGATCCTGATTTTCATTCAGGATATCATCCACCGAATACTTATCGGTCTGCTCCAGATTATGATAATCCGCATCGTCAAACCCTTCGGCTTCCTGTACCAGTTCTTCCTCCGTCAATCCCTCTTCTACGGCTTCTGTTCCCTGCGCGAGGGAAATATCTGATTCCTGCGCAATCGAAAGCTCCGTTTTTTCTTCCGTAATAAATCCCCTGTCGATATTAAATACCGGATAAGCAAAACTGTTTCCTGTAAAAAAAGCAACATAAAAATAAATAATGCACAGGCAAACCGTTTTTCCGCCGGTACGGCAATATTCTGCGAAACGGAAAATCAGAAGGGAAATCACCAGACCGATCATTGCCAGAACACGGAAAAAAATGTATTCTTATGACCTATTTTTTTATAAAAAAAGTCTCTTGTTCTTTTCCCCGGAAATTTTTTTCATTTTTTTCTTCCCCTTCTTTGGTATACATAACTATTTTTACATAAAACCTGATTTTTTTACAATAGAAACTTGTCAGTTATTCCGTTTTTTTATATACTGTATCTGTTTAAATATGAAATTTTTACAGAAAAAGATGAGGATAACACTCTATGGCAGGATCAACTTTCGGAACTTTATTTTCGATTACCACTTTTTGGGGAATCCCACGGCGAGGCCCTCGGCGTCGTCATCGATGGATGTCCCGCAGGATTAACTCTTACCCCTTCCGATATCCAGGCGTTCTTAGACCGGCGTAAGCCCGGACAGAGTGCCATTTCCACGCCACGTAAGGAAGCGGATGCCGTCCAGATTCTCTCCGGCGTTTTTGAAGGAAAGACCACCGGCACACCGATTGCCCTTCTCGTACCCAATACGTCCCAGCGTTCTTCGGATTACAGCCAGATTGCCAACTGCTATCGTCCGGGACATGCGGACTATACCTATGATACCAAATACGGCTTCCGTGATTACCGTGGCGGTGGCCGCTCTTCGGGACGTGAAACCATCGGACGCGTGGCAGCCGGTGCGATTGCTTCCAAAATTTTAAATGAAATGGGAATCCATATTCTTGCCTATACCCGATCGATCGGACCGGTCACGGTTTCCATGGATCAGTTCAATGAAGAAGCCATCCGGAACACCGCTACCTGTATGCCGGATTATTCTGCCAATGAGCAGGCACTTACCTATTTGCAGGAATGCATGCACCGTCAGGACTCTGCAGGAGGTGTCATCGAATGTCAGGTTACCGGAGTTCCTGCCGGAATCGGTGATCCTGTTTTTGAAAAGCTCGATGCAAATCTTTCCAAAGCGGTCATGTCAATCGGTGCTGTGAAAGCCGTAGAAATCGGGGATGGAATTGCTGTTTCGAAAAGCTGTGGTTCCGAAAACAACGACCACTTTGAAATCCGTGACGGCAGAATTGTCAAAAAAACCAATCACGCCGGCGGTATTCTCGGTGGAATCAGTGACGGCTCCACCATCATACTGCGTGCCCATGTAAAAACCGACTCCCTCAATCTTTTCTGAGCAGGATACGGTAAATAATCAGAAGGAAGAAATAAAAATAGCAATCCGCGGACGCCATGACCCGGTGATTGTTCCCCGTGCGGTTGTCGTGGTAGAATCCATGATTGCCATCACCCTATTAGATGAAATGATGAAAAATATGAGCTCCCGCCTCAATGACCTGAAAACCTTTTTACGCCATTTTTAAAAAGACGAGAGCTGCTGATAGTTCTTACTTTATATTCTGTTTATGAAATTCATATACTATTCCGGAAGCTTATAAAAAAATGATGCAGTTCGGGCGGTCTACCTTGATCTCCTTCCCGTTCATAACCAGCGTCTTATCCTTTACATTCACAGTAAAGAACGTCATGGTATCCGATTCATGATTCAACGATACCAGATGCCGGTTATCCGGGAACAGGGCTGCATCCTTCGGATAATCCCCACTGACCGGCAGACAGAAAATCTTGGTCAGCATTCCCGTTTTATGATCAATCGAATAAAGAATGACGCTGTTGTCTCCTGCATTGGAGCTTACCATGTACCTAAAGTCTTCGGAAAGGTTTAAGCCGCTGGCTGCGGTTCCTCCTGCATGATATTCGTTAACCGTCGAAATATTCTGGATCTTATCAAAGACCGGAAGGTCATGCTCATCCAGATAATAATGATAAACATCAATATAATTCTTAAGTTCATGTACAATATAAAAGGAATCTACCGTCCTTGCTGAACTTCATATGTCTCGGTGCTGATTCCTGTTCACTGCGGATGATATCCACCTGACGAAGCTTTCCGGTATAATGATTCAACTCATATACCACGATATGATCCAGTCCCAGATCTGCAGCACATAAGAACCGGTTATCCCTCGTCATCTTCACGCAGTTGATGTGGGGACGGAAATTGCGCTCCGCAATGCTTCCAAGTCCCTTATGGAAAATCTCATCGGTAATCTCTCCGATGGAGCCATCCTCTGCCACACGCAGAACCGTAAGCTTTGCATCATGGTAGCCTGCCACAAACAAAAACTTATCTTCATAATCCGTAGAAAGGTAACAGCCTCTCATTCCGTTAATGGAGGCGCGGTTGATTGCCTTAAGGCTTCCATCCTTCTGAATCTCATAAGATTCTACTCCAAAATCGGTGATTGAATACAGATGCTTCTGGTTATGCGAAATCGTCACATAAGAAGAATTCGTAATCTCCACCTGATCCTTCTCGGTCATTCTGCCGTTTTCCATATCCACATCATAGATCCGGATACCGAAATTACTCTTATTTCCCCATGTATAGCTGGAGACATATGCTACATATTTATCCTTGTCCATAATCTGCCCCTTGCCTTATTCGGTAACGAATTCCTCATCCGGATCCATTACCTGTTATTAATTGTACTCTGATTGATTCTACCATAAGTTATTTCTTTAAACAAGATAAGGAAAAGATATTGACATTAGAAATCTATCTTGTATAATAATCATCAGTGTTTAGTAACACTAAACTTTTTGTTTACTTTTTGTATGATGATACAGAGGCGGATATTAATGAATAACACAACCAAAATCGGAACGAAAATCAAGGATCTCCTCATCCAGAAGGGACTCACCCAGGAGGAGCTGGCAGACCGCTGTGAATTATCCAAGGGCTTCATCTCACAGCTGGAACGGGATTTAACCTCTCCCTCCATTGCAACCTTACTTGATATTCTCACCTGCCTTGGAACGGATCTGAAGGACTTCTTTAATGATTCCGAAGACAATCAGATTGCCTTTAAGGAAGCTGACTACTTTGAGAAAATTGATGAAGAACTTCATAACAAAATTGAATGGATTATCCCAAACGCACAGAAAAAAATATGATGGAGCCGATCCGTTTATCGCTTTCCCCCGGCGGCTCGACCTACCCGGATAATCCCCATGAAGGTGAAGAATTCGGATATGTGCTGCTGGGAAGCATCACCCTTGTTTTAGGAAAACGCAGAATTAAGGTCAAAAAAGGGGAATCCTTTTATTTCAAAGCCGATTCCACCCATTATATACAGGCAGGTCAGAAAACCGGTGCTGTTCTCATCTGGGTCAGCACCCCGCCCAGCTTTTAACTGACAGAAAAGGAGCTTACCATGAATAAAGTATTAATCGACTTAAAAAAACATCAGCAAATCCTTCGACGACCAACTGGTTCTCGATGACCTGAATCTTTATATCCGGGAGAATGAATTTCTGACGCTCTTAGGCCCAAGCGGCTGTGGTAAGACAACCACTTTGCGTATTCTTGGCGGCTTTGAAACACCGGATACGGGCTGTGTCATTTTTGACGATAAGGATATCACCAAGCTTCCGCCCAACAAACGTCAGTTAAATACCGTATTCCAGAGATACGCCCTCTTTCCTCACATGACGATTGAAGAGAACATTGCTTTCGGCTTGAAAATCAAGGGCAAATCCAAAAGCTATATTGATGATAAAATCAAATATGCCTTAAAACTCGTAAATTTAGATGGCTACGGGCATCGTATGCCGGATTCCTTAAGTGGTGGACAGCAGCAGCGTATTGCCATAGCCCGTGCGATTGTAAATGAACCCAAGGTACTTCTGCTTGATGAGCCTTTAGGTGCGCTTGACTTAAAGCTTCGTCAGGATATGCAGTATGAACTGATCCGTCTGAAAAAAATGAACTGGGCATTACCTTTATTTATGTAACGCATGATCAGGAAGAGGCTCTTACCATGTCGGATACCATCGTCGTTATGAACCAGGGATATATCCAGCAGATCGGTTCGCCCGAAAAGATCTATAACGAACCGGAAAACGCTTTTGTTGCAGACTTTATCGGAGACAGCAACATCATCAGTTCCCTGATGGTTGAGGATAAACTGGTAAATATTCTCGGAGTGAACTTTCCCTGTGTGGATACCGGTTTTGGACATCATAAGCCGGTCGATGTTGTAATCCGCCCTGAAGATGTTGTACTTTCTACCGATCTTGAGAAAGGCCGCATCAGGGGTGTTGTCTCCCACCTGATCTTTAAAGGAGTTCATTACGAAATGGAGGTTATGGCAAATGGCTTTGAATGGCTGGTACATTCAACCGGAATGTTCCCTGTCGGATGTGAAGTCAGCATTGATGTGGATCCGTTCAATATCCAGATTATGAACAAACCTGCATCCGAAGACGAGGAGGCTGTGAAATTAGATGAATAATGCACAACTCAAGAAGAAATTATTAGGTACGCCGTATTTTCTGTGGTCGCTTATTTTTATTCTCATTCCGCTTGGCATGGTGTTTTATTACGGATTGACCGACCGCTCCGGTGCATTTACCTTAAATAATATTATTTCAATTACTACTGCGGAACATGCAAAGGCATTGTGGCTTGCTCTCCTGCTCTCCCTGATTGCAACTGTTTTATGCCTCCTGCTTGCCTATCCGCTTGCCATGATTCTTTGCAATATGGGCGTGAACCAGCACAGCTTTATCGTATTAATTTTCATTCTTCCCATGTGGATGAATTTTCTGCTGCGTACCATGGCATGGCAGACCCTTCTTGAAAAAACAGGTGTCATTAACAGCATCCTGAATTTTCTGCATCTGCCGGCTCTTAGAATTATTAACACTCCCTATGCCATTGTGTTAGGCATGGTGTATAACTTCCTTCCTTTCATGGTGCTGCCGATTTACAATGCTTTGTCCAAGATTGACCGCAGCATCATTCATGCAGCGAAGGATCTCGGGGCCAATAACATACAGGTATTTTTCAAAATTACGCTTCCTTTAAGTGTTCCCGGTATTATCAGTGGAATTACCATGGTATTTATTCCGGCGCTTACCACCTTCGTAATCAGTAAGCTTTTAGGAGGCAGTAAGGTTCTTCTGATCGGCAATGTCATAGAAGAAGAATTTACACAGGCCAGCAACTGGCATTTAGGCAGCGGACTGTCTATTGTACTGATGCTGTTCATCATTGTCAACATGGTACTTTCTGCCATCTTTGACAAAGACGGGGAGGGATCCTTCTTATGATTAAGACGACCTTACAGCGGATTTATGTGACATTGATTTTTATTTTTCTTTATGCTCCCATTGTGACGTTGATTGTGCTTTCCTTTAATGCCAGCAAAACGAGGGCAAAATGGGGCGGATTTACAACAAAAATGGTATACTTCCTTATTTCAGAATGAAGCCATTATGAATGCACTGGCCAATACACTGCTTATTGCGTTCGCCGCTTCCATTGTTTCAACGCTGATTGGTACAATTGCGTGTATCGCGATTATGAACTTAAAGAAGCGTTCACGCGCAATCGTCATGGGAATTACGAACATTCCCATGCTGAACGCAGAAATTGTCACCGGCATTTCCCTGATGCTGCTCTTTATCAGTATGGGATTAAAGTTCGGTCTTGGCACAATTTTACTTGCGCATATTACCTTCTGCATTCCTTACGTGATTTTTAAGCATTATGCCGAGAATGAAGCAATTGAATCCTTATACCTATGAGGCTGCCTTAGACCTTGGTGCAAGCCCCGTTTATGGTTTTTATAAGGTTGTCCTTCCGGAAATCATGCCGGGAATCTTATCCGGATTCCTTATGGCCTTTACCATGTCTCTGGACGACTTTATCATTACACACTTTACTAAAGGTGCCGGAGTGGATACCCTGTCCACTAAAATATATACCGAAGTAAAAAAAGGAATCAAACCCGAAATGTATGCGTTATCCACGATTATTTTCGTAACGGTTCTGGTACTTCTGATTTTAGTAAACAAGGCTCCGACCGATAAGCAAATATCCAAAAAGAAAGTAAAATAAAACTACGGAGGAACATTATGAAAAAAACACCCATCTATGTCTTACTGCTCACTGCTTTTTTTGCTCTTGCCCTTACCGGATGCGGGAAAGGTGCAAGCGGTGAAAACGGCGAGGTCATCGTTTACAACTGGGGGCGAATATATCGATCCTGACACGATTACCATGTTTGAAGAGGAAACCGGTATCAAGGTTGTTTATGATGAGTATGAAACAAACGAAATCATGTATCCCAAGGTGGAGGCCGGAGCTACTGCTTATGACGTTCTGTGCCCGTCCGATTACATGATCCAGAAGCTGATTGAAAACGATCTTCTTCAGGAAATCAATTTTGACAACATTCCCAATGTCAAGAATATCGGCCAGCAGTATTTTGACCAGTCGCAGGAATTTGATCCTGAAAACAAGTACTCCATTCCCTACTGCTTCGGTACCGTTGGTATTCTTTACAACAAGACCATGGTAGATGAACCGGTAGACAGCTGGTCCATTCTCTGGGATGAGAAATACGCCGACAACATTCTTATGCAGGATTCCGTCCGTGATGCATTCATGGTTGCACTGAAATTAAAGGGATACTCCATGAATACCCTCGATGAAGGCGAATTAAATGAGGCAAAACAGATCTTAATTGATCAGAAGCCGCTTGTACAGGCTTATGTCATCGACCAGGTCCGTGACAAAATGATCGGTAACGAAGCAGCGATTGGCGTTATTTATTCCGGTGAAGCCATTTATACCCAGCGTGAAAATGCAGATCTGGAATACGTGATTCCGAAGGAAGGAACCAACGTCTGGATTGATTCCTGGGTTATTCCGAAGAATGCGCCAAATAAGGAAAAACGCAGAAAAGTTTATCGATTTTTATGTGCCGTGAAGATATCGCATTAAAGAATTTTTGAATACATTACCTACTCTACTCCGAACGATGCAGCCAGAGCATTAATTGAGGATGAGGACATTAAGAATTCCAAGATTGCTTTCCCGGATCTTTCCCAGTATAACAATCTGGAAACCTTCCATTACTTAGGTGCTGACGGAGATACTTTTGTATAACGAGCTTTGGAAAGAAGTAAAATCTGAGTAACCAAAAAGATCCCATAGATTCCGCATCTGTGGGATCCTTTTTTATTTTCCGATCTTAGCAAGGAATGCTGTCACAATCTGCCTGTATTCCTCCGGTGCTTTATATATGGAACTTGCATGCTTTGCACCATCAATATAATGCAGCTCCTTATATGAGGATGCCGTATCATATAATTTTTTTGCATGAGAAGGTAGAATAAAATCATCTGCCGTTCCATGTATAAAAAGGAGCGGTGTAACCGTATTCTTTTGCAGAGCCTCCCATGGCTTAATCTTCAATAAATCAAAATGATATTTGCAGAAACACGCCCAGTTTACCGGATATATCATAACCTTAGGAAGATGAAACCATTTTCCGGCCAGATATGCCATCAGGTCTTTCAAATCAGCAAATCCACAGTCCGAAACGCAGAAAGAAAATCCCTCATAAAGTCGAAGTGCCAGAATACTGCTCGAAGCACCAAGGCTTACACCATGGAGTCCGATCCGGATTTCTTCTCCAAAACGTCTTCGTAACTCTTCTGCTATGGCCAGAATATCCATATGTTCATAACATCCCATGGAACAAAAGCTGCTTTCATTATCCTTATTATCCTCATTATCTCCATGATAACGCATATCATAAAGATAAACATGGTATCCAAGCTCATAATAGATATTTGCGTAAGCAAGTGACTCCCACCTGTTGGCCGTATATCCATGTGTAAGGATAACATATCGATCCGTTGGTTCCTCCTGCTTCATTAAAAAACCATGCAGCTCATACCCATAATCAGAATACACATTAAGCACTTCACGTCTGCTTTTTAGAAACCATTCGAAAGAAACCCCCTCATCCCTGATTCGGTTTTTAAACTCCTCAAGAGACCATTTTTTTGGTTTTGTAATGAACTGAACCATTCCAAAAGAAAATACCAGTATCAGAATACTCATGATTACTGCAATAATCAGTAATGCAATCCCAATTTTCATTTGTTTTTCCCCGTTTTCTGACTGTTTATTTTCTGCTTAACCAGTCTCCTTCAAGAACATATTTATAAGAAGTCAGTTCCTTCAATCCCATTGGTCCTCTGGCATGAAGCTTTTTGTATACTGATTCCGATTTCTGCCCCAAGTCCGAACTCAAAGCCATCGGTAAATATTGTGGAAGCATTCAGATAAACACAGGCGGCATCCACTTCATTTAAGAATTTTTCCGCATTTTCTTTATTGTTCGTAAGAATTGCTTCGGAATGTCTGGTATTGTATTTGTTAATATGGGCGATTGCCTCATCCACATTGGCTACTGTCTTCATGGAAATGACAAGATCCAGATATTCCGTTCCGTAATCGGCTTCCGTTGCCGGTACACAGGAAATACAGGACTGAACCGCTTCATCTCCGCGGATCTCCACATTCTTCTCGTATAAGGCCTTCGCAAGCTCCGGCAACAGACGATCCCTGATCTTTTCATGGATCACCAGGGATTCGCAAGCATTGCATACCCCGATCCGCTGGGTCTTCGCATTCATGATAATCGGAATCGCCTTTTCCACATCGGCGCTCTCATCTACAAAAAAATATGGCAGTTTCCGGTTCCCGTCTCAATAACCGGAATCAGACTATTCTCCACTACATTGCGGATCAGTCCCGCACCACCTCTTGGAATCAGCAGATCCACATACTGCTTCATCTTCATAAATTCATTGACCACACTACGGTCTGTGGATTCAATAAGCTGGATCACATAAGGATCAACACCCTTGTCAGCTACCGCGTCCTGAATGACCTTCGTAATCGCCATATTTGACCGGATCGCATCGCTTCCACCCTTTAGGATCACGGCACTGCCGCTTTTGAAGCACAGTCCGAACGCATCTGCCGTCACATTGGGTCTGGATTCATAAATGATTCCGATGACTCCCATGGGAACTCTCTTCTTCACGATATGAAGTCCGTTTTCCGCTTCGTAATCATCTAAAATTTCCCCCACCGGATCCGGCAGCTTTACAATCTGACGGATTCCTTCTGCCATACCGGCGATCCGCTCCTTCGTAAGCCGCAGCCGGTCTAACAGTCCCGGATTCATCTGGTTTGCAATTCCACGGTCCAGATCCTTGTGATTTTTCTAAAAGAAGATACTCGGTGTTTTTGGATTAATGCATCCGCAACCGCCTCAAGTACCTCATTTTTTTCTGTTCTGTCATCATGCGCTGCAGTTCGAATTTCGCCTGCACGGCACGTTCTCCTAAAAAGTGTCAGCTCTTCCATTTTTCCATTCTCCATTCCAGCCTTAATCTGCTCTTTTTATATAACGTCATTCCGATCTTTTTCATTCTATATTCTTTATCCTTTGCTGCCCTTTACTCCTTAAAGTAACAGCCGGATTCTGTAATCAGTGCACTCATCCGGTAATCATGTGCCTGTATGGGAAGCGCAGGCGCTACCTGACAGTCAAAGGCTAATCCTGCTCCATACATTTCAGGTACAAGCTTCATAAACCGGTCATAAAAGCCCTTGCCGTATCCCATGCGGTTACATTTCCGGTCAAACACGGATCCTGGAAGTACCATCAGACATTTCTGTATATCCAGCTTCTGTGCAGAAAATTCCGCCGTTCCTTCCTTCGGCTCCAGAATTCCCTGATATCCGCTTTCCACATCTTCCATCGAAGTAATTTCATAAAACCGGATGTCCATTCCACAGACCTTTGGAATAAAGATTCTCTTCTCTCCATGTCGAAGCAGCTCTTCCACGAAGGGAATCGTCTCTACTTCACTCCGGTAATTCAGGTAAATCAACACGTTCTCTGCCCTTTGGAATTCCGGGAGTTTACGCAGATTCTGTAATACCTGAATACTCTTTTCTTTCCGTTCCTGCACAGACAGGTCATTTCTCCTTTGCAGATAACGGTTTCGCAGTTCCTGTTTCGTCATAACAATGCTTTGGTTCATTGTGTTACACCTCCTCCTGAAGTGCTCTGGCCAGTTGCTCTGCTACAAAAATTCCATCCATGGCGGCTGATGTGATTCCGCCTGCATATCCGGCTCCCTCTCCGCAAGGGTATAATCCCTCTACTGCCGGAGACTGTGCCGATTCGGTACGAAGAATCCGTACCGGCGAAGAAGTCCGGCTTTCGATTCCTTCCACGAAAACCTCATCTCCGTTGAAACCACGGATCTTCCCTCCAAACGCTTCCATCCCTTCTACGAATGCACGGTTCAGGGCATCCGGCAGGATCTCATGCACCGGTGCTTCCGTCCACTGTCCCTTGATACAGGGCGTGAACTTTTTCTGTTCCGGCTGCTTCCTGCTTATCCGTATCTTCCTGCCATTTTGTTCCTAGAATCGCACGTTTAAAACTTCCGTAACGTTCTACCGGAACTTTTCCGTTTCCGATCTGATAGGCCTTTTCTTCAAGCTTACGCTGAATCGCTACCCCGCTTAACGGATCCTTGGAATCCCCATAATCCTCCGGCGTAATGGTAATAATCACGGCACTGTTTGCGTTGGCACTGTTTCTTCCGCTGTAGCTCATGCCGTTTACGGCAAGCCGCCCCTCTTCGGAGGAGGCATTCACGACATATCCTCCCGGACACATACAAAAGGTATAGACACCACGTTTTTCACTCGTCTCTGCCGTCAGTTTATAAATGGCATTGCCAAGTGCTCCTGCTTCTTTTTTACCATATTGTGACAAATTAATCAATTCCTGAGGATGTTCTACACGCATTCCTATGGCAAAAGGCTTCGCTTCCATTGCCACCTTCTGATTGAAAAGCATGGAAAACGTATCTCTTGCACTGTGTCCTAAGGCAAGCACCACATGCTCTGCCGGAAGTTCCTCTTCTCCATTTAACACAAGTCCCTTTATCCTGCCATCTGCAATCCGCAGATCCGTTACCTTGGTTTCGAACCGTACTTCACCCCCCAGCGCAAGAATTTCTTCCCGCATGGATCGGACAATTTCTTTCAGAATATCCGTGCCGATATGCGGCTTATAATCATATAAGATTTCCTCCGGGGCGCCATGCTTTACAAAGATCCTTAAAACCTCTTTATTGCGGCCGTATTTATCCTTAATGAGGGTATTTAACTTTCCGTCCGAAAAGGTTCCGGCACCGCCCTCGCCAAACTGCACATTGGACTCTGTATTTAAGCGGCCCGTCTCCCAGAAGGCTTCGACGTCCCGGCTTCTTTCCTCCACGCATTTTCCACGCTCCAGAAGGATCGGACGGAATCCGGCTTTGGCAAGCACATAGCCACAGAACAGACCGGCCGGTCCCATGCCAACAATCACAGGATGCTCCGTGCCCTCGTAATGCTTTACCGGGAATTCATATTTCACCGGTTCGATCTTCTGAATCTGGTTGCTATGGCATCGTTTTAAAAGTTTATTCTCTTCCTTTTCCGGGACGGTCACATCCACCATATACACATAAAAAAGCTGTGGCTTCTTCCGTGCATCCAGAGAACGCTTCACGATCTCCACATCCATCGGTCCTTTATAGTTTAAAAGCTCCTGCACCTTTTTGTGGAGCGCATCTGACGTATGTTCCACCGGCAGTTTTTACCTGATTGATCCGTATCATCTTTAACCTCTTATCGCTTTTTCCCGCAATCGTGCCTGTTGCAAACGCCCAATGAAGATTGTAGCCGCCGCAGATTCCGTCTACATCCAGAAGCTCTCCGGTTACAAAAAGCCCCGGATACTTCTTCACCTGCATCTGCTCATCCACCTCTTCAACGGCTAAACCGCCCGCACAAACCTGTGCATTCAAAAAAACGGATTCGTATCTATAATATGTACTTCATAATTCTTATAAAGCCCGGCAAGCTGTTCAATCTCTTTCTTTTGCAAAGACCCGCTTTTTCTGGGATCCGGCAATCCGGCACTTCTTAAGCAATACCAGATTGAGTTTTTTATTTAAAAAGCCGGTGAGCAGTTCATCCACGCTCTGCTCTTTCCGTGCTTTCTGCTGTTCAAGCAGGTAAGTCTCAATTTCATCGTAAGCATATTCCGGTGCAAAATCAATCTGCACGGTCACACGCTTATGTTCTTTTAAGGCATAGGCTGCTATACGGCTTAGCTGGAATACCGGAATCCCGGATATGCCGTAATCGGTAAGCTGCAGCTCGCCCTGTTCCTGGCCCTTCCGTGTTCCATCAACGAAAAGCCGTAAGGAAGCCTGACAGCGGACACCGGACATGGCTTTCTGCTCCTTCTCATCTGTCCTTAACTGTACCAGTCCCGGTACCAGAGGATAGGTTTTTAAACCAAGCTTCTGCAGCATGACATATCCATCTCTACCGCCCTCTTTTAAGGAAGCCGGTCCTCCACATGCCAGAATCACCCGGTCTGCCTCATAGCTTCTTCCATCCGAAGCCTTTAACAGATACCCCCGCTTCTTTTTCAAAGGAGTACAGTCTGTAATCTGCACGCCTGTTTCCACCCGGATCTTTTGGTGCTCCAGCTCCAACCGCAGCACATCCAGGACTGCGGATGCCTGTTCGGCATATGGATATAAGTAACCGTTCTTACTGCGTATCTTTAACCCAAGGGAGGCAAAAAACGAAATCGCAGACTCCGTATCGTATCTTTTCAGGACCTGTTCTACAAAGGAGCGGTTCTTACTATAGTAACAGTCCACACTTAAATTCTCATTTCCAAGATTGCATTTGCCGTTCCCGGTTGCAAGAATTTTTCTTCCCGACCCTGTCATTTTTTTCAAGAAGGATCACCTCGTTATCCTTCGTTCCGGCCTGAATGGCAGCCACCATACCGGAAGCTCCGCCACCTACGATATATATTTTATCCATTACTTCTCCTTAACTGGAATAGGATTCCAGAAAATTGTATAATTCCTTTTCATTTTCCACATATTTAATATGCAGGATCTCATCCCGAAGGGCATCCGGCAGCTCGTCCACCTTGATATCCGTAGAAAGATACACATTCTGTAAATCCTTCTGATAGACCACCACACAGTGATTCTCATTCACAAGAAAGAACCCTTCCTCCTCTTCCTGTGCCGTATAGGTCTTCCGGATCACCACTCTTTGCGGAGAAAAGGAATAAAGCTCCATATACTGAAATCCCTGTTCCAGATCCTTAAGCGGTGGATTCTGGTTCCAGGTGCGGATTTCATTTGTTAAATCTTCTCTGGTCATCCCGATATATTTATCCGGTGCACTTTTGCTTTCTTCATTAAGAAGACCATTCACCGTATCAAACTTCTGAACCACAAATTCCGTGTTGGCACTGATGATCTTCTTATCCACAACCGCAACCGGCTCTGCCACGATCGGTGCCGTACTTTCCTGTGGAACAGGCAAAGCAGCTTCATAACTGCCAGCAGTTTCCCCGGGATAAAAATATTCCATGACCACCATATTGGTTGCAAATCCAATGGCAAACATCGTCAGTGGATATAGTATAAAAAGACTGATACATTTTAAAAGCTTCATAGTTCCCCCATGCCGTATTCCTACGATTTCTTTATAGTATCAGTCAATTTTCGTATTCTTATTCATTACCGGCCACACCGGTCTTCCCATTTAATAAAAATGAATCAGTCTTCCTAATCTTAATAAAAGCTTTCCGACGAAGCTGCTGTTCAATTCCTCTTCCCTCATATTTCTTGCTGCAAGCAATAAAATGACATAAACCAGAATGCCGACAACCACACAGACAATCGTTCCAACCACTCTTCCTGCTATAGGGGTAAGGAAGCGGTTAATCAGCATCGTGATCACACCCGTTACCGCTGCAAGCACGGTCGGAACGGCCGCTCCGCGGATCCAGTCCTGCCGGTACTGCATCTCACGGCTCACAAGTACAAATCCGGCAGCCGTAAGCAGCAGATAAAAGATCATCTGGGAAAGAGCCGGTGCCAGAACACCTCCAACGCCCGCCGACGTCATGATCACCAGAAGAACCATCTGCAAAACCATGGCAGCGCCTGCCATGATTGCTGCAAGCATGCTCTGCTTTAAGCGTAATAAAAGCAGGATAAATACATAGCCTAATGCCCCAAACAAAATTCCGATGCTGCAAACCTGCATGGCTCCGGATGCTTCTGTACCGGCATCCCCAAGCAGCAGAATCGACAGATTCTCAGAAAGCACCGCCGATAAGATTGCAACCGGTAATAAAACGACAAGCATGCGGTGAAGCAGCATGCCAAGCTTTTCTCTTGCCATACGGGACTCTTCCCGTTCCTGATAATAAACCACGCGCCGGATCGAAGAATAAAATACCAGAAGCCTAACCAGAATTATTGCCTTAAGGAGCGCATTGCAGCCTGCATAATAGGATCCAAACGCAGAAACTGCCGCACTGTCTCCCTTATGAAGAGGAAAGAAAATAAATACACTTCCAAAGCTCGATAACGCAAATGCAAGATAAAACAATGCATGAAAACCACCGGAACCCAGGAGCGACCAGATTCTGGAAATACTGCTTTCACTGTTCTTTAAATATTCCCGTTCCCTGCTTCCATCCTTTTCAAGGCTTCTACGGAATACAAAATATAAAATCAGCAGATATAAAAAGGCTTAAGAGTGATGCCGCAACAAGCCCTGCTGAAACACCGATTGCCCCATATACATACTGAAACCGTCCGTTATGGAGAAGATTCGAAACCTTCTGTCCATAAAGCATAAAGCCCTCTGCACTGATCAGGCCCACGATCAAAAACGCCGCTGTAAAGATGAAATCGGCATGTACGCCGGGAGCCCGCATATGAAAGCCCTGAAAATATCCCTGAAGGACACCTGCAAGCGCAAGAAATGGAATGCCAAGAAGCGCTACCCGCACCGTCATCACGGCAAGGGGAAGCTGCAGCACATTCTGCATCACGTACTGGCAGCCTGCCTCCAAAAGAACGGTAAGCCCTGCACTCAATACAAGTGTCAGAAAAAGCGACTGTAAAAACAGCTTACGCACGCCCTTAAACTGTTCTCTGCGCACCCGGTAGCGGATGAGGGATGCAATTCCCTCCTTCATGCTGTAAAAAGAGCCCCTCCCACAAGCAGAAAAAAATCTCCTGTGCCAGAGAAAAAAATACGCCATCCCATCCTTACCAATCATATGATAAATGGGAATCCTGCCAAGTAAAATGATAATATAAGAAATAAATACAAACAGTATATAATTATTTTTTTCTTAACGATTGCCATAATTGTCCTCTTTCGTTATCTGGTAATGCCTAATGCATCAAGCGCCTCCCGTTGTTTGGCTTCCATTCGTGCCGCTTCTTCCGGCTCCATATGGTCATAGCCGCACAGATGAAGCATACTGTGCGCAACAAGAAACCCAAACTCCCGCATCTCGGAATGATTGTATTTCTCTGCCTGCTCCTTTACCTTCTGTGCACAGATCATAATGTCCCCTAACAACAGCTCCCCGCTTTCCGGATCAAAATAATCCGATTCCTGCTCCTCCACAATCGAAAAATCCGATTCCGAAGTAAACGGAATTGCCGGGAAAGAAAGCACATCCGTCGGCTGATCGAGATTCCGGAATTCCTTGTTGATCTCCTGTATTCCGTCAAGGTCTGTTACGAGCAGATTAATCTGTGCCTCATACGGGCACTGCTCCATATCAAGCACCTGGTTTTCAATCTGCAGGGCTAGTTCCTCTATATCAAAGTCAAAAGTAATTCCACTTTCATTTTCAACGTAAGAAGTCATAATATAACCTTTCGTCCACTAAAAATTTTTCTTCATCCTCTGTAAATTACCAAGGGAAATCTCACTGTGATCGAGAATTCCACTCTCCATTTTTCCGCTTAAAGATCGTCTGAATCAGCTTCTGGTAATCGAGCTGCACATTCTTATCCTTCGAAAACAGATAGTCTATCGAGGAAATCATGGTATCTGCAAACAATAATACAATGACCTCCCGGTCCACAAGCTGTTCTTCCGGACTTAAATACTGCTTTAACAGCGCTCTGACACGTAAAGGGATCTGATTTTCCGTAAGAATTGTTTCTACATTCTCCCAGTTGTTCTCTCCCTTTAACAGTCCGATCTTATGATAATACGCACATGCCTTGACGACCGCATCATCCATCTGTAGCTGCAGGGCAATCCTGCTGCACAAATATGCCGTATGGATCGTATGATAATACTCCGGCTTCGAGGCATTCTTCAATTCCACAAGCAGCGGACACTCCGGATCATTAATGTCCATGTAAATATCTCTTGTCTTATAAATAAACGTGAAGCTGAAAAACTTCAGAATAATCAAAAAGTAAAATCAGACAGACCACCGTGTTGACGGCCGGAACCAGAAGCATCGGCAGGTAAAACGGAAACTGCTGATAAAGTACCTCCGGAATACAGAGACACACAAACTGGATCAATAACGATAACAACATGGGAATCCAGATACGGAAGCTTTCATCAATCGTGGAAAACAATAAAATTCCGGCCATGCCGCCCACAAAGTACACAAAGAAGACAACCGGTTCCGAATCACTCTGTAACAGCAGGGAAATCATCAACAGGCTACTTCCTGCCGCAAGTCCTATTACCTCATTGCTAAAGAGCATCAATCCTACAAAAACAGCCAGATACGGCCATCCTGACTTCGGGAGCAACGGACAAAGCAGTGCTGCCAGCAGAAAGAGACAGTATAACAATGTAAAAACGCCATAAATTCCGTTCATTATCATATAAAAAAACAACTGTAAAAACCCTGCTCTTTTTCAATGGAGAACAAAATCATCCCGGCACCACAGGCAGACAAAACGGCAATTCCAATAAGCTCCATCCAGCTTCTGCCATAAAGATAGGCTGCTACTGTGGAAAGAAATACCGTAATCATAAATAACAGGATTTTCTGGAAAGTCTCCCCACCTTTACTATTGTCTTCGGTTTCCTCTGCCGCGATTATTTCGTTTTCCGCCGGACTGTTCTTTCGCTTCATAATTTTCGTATGCCTTTACAATCTTTTTGTACAAGCGGATGTCTCACAACATCACGGCTTGTCAGTTTACAAAATTCAATTCCTTCGATTTTTTGCAGAACCTTTGACGCCACGTCAAGTCCCGAAACGGCACTTTGCGGCAGATCCTTCTGTGTGGAGTCACCGGTCACAATGACCTTTGAGCCAAAACCGATACGTGTTAAAAACATCTTCATCTGCGCCGGTGTCGTATTCTGGGCTTCGTCCAGAATAATATAGGCATTGTCCAGTGTCCGGCCACGCATATAAGCAAGGGGTGCGACTTCAATCAGGCCCTTTTCCATATTCTTAAGGAAGGTCTCTGCACCCATAATCTGGTACAGCGCATCATATAAAGGTCTTAAATACGGATCCACCTTGCTTTGCAGATCACCCGGAAGGAAGCCTAACTTCTCTCCTGCTTCAATGGCAGGACGCGTTAAGATAATCCGTTCTACTTCCTGCTTCTTAAAAGCGGTAATTGCCATTGCCATCGCAAGATAGGTCTTACCGGTACCGGCAGGTCCCAGGCCAAACACAATCATATTGTTGCGGATAGCATCCACATAAGCCTTCTGTCCCAGGGTTTTGGGCTTGATCGGTTTCCCGGAAATGGTATGACAGATACATTCCTTATCCATTTCCAGAATTGCCCCGTCTTCGTCTTCGTCCTCTTCCTGACACATTGTAATTGCATAATCGACGTTCTGCTCTTCGATTTCATTTCCACGCATTGCTAATTCCGACAGATTCCGTAAGACCGATGCGGCTTTCTTCACATTCCGTTCATCTCCGGTAATCCGTACTTCTCCATTTCTGTCTGTAATTGCTACCTGAAATTCCCGTTCCAGCTTTTTTTCAGATAAGCATCAAACTGTCCGAAAACATTTCGTTGCGCACTCAAAGGGATTTCCAGTCTCTGTTCAAATTCTTCCACGCTGTTTACTCCGTAATCTCTACGCTCTGTTCGTCCGCGTTCTGTTCTTCGATCTCACCAATTCCGGTTTCCTGTAATGCTCCTGCCGGTTCAATCAGAAGAAACTCTGCCTCCATTTTCCACTTTTTCTCGTTCTTTTTCATTGTAACATTTTTTTCCGGTAATTTGTACCCCCTTTTTTTCCTCTAAAGTTTGTATAATTTTTTTAGAATTTTTATGTGCAAAAAAATTTCTTTTTATCTCATCCTTCGTATAATTTTTTTCTCACTTCCCGTATATTCCCGTATGGTTTCATTCCCATAATAGATGGGAAGATGAAAGGTATGAAACAAAAATCACTTCCTTTTTTTCTGCTCTAACTGGTCATATTCCTCATAGGGGGTTCCGAAAATGGAAAACCGTATCCGGTGTGCCCCGATTTCTACAAAAGCTCCGCTTCTTTTTCCCTCCCGGAGTAATTCTTTTTCCCGATAAAACAACGGTACCTCCTCCACGTAGGTTTTTCCGGCATTCCAGCATAATGTCCGCATCCGCTTCGCAGAACTCATACCGGCGTACCGTTCCATCCTCTGACAGGATCGGAATGGCTCCCTGTACCAGAATATCACCCTTTTTTTAACCTCCTGCCCCTCCTGTACCAACGGAACGCCGCTTCTTGTCACAATCGAAACGATCGTTCCATCGGTCTGCGCGACAAGATCAAAGCCTTTTTCCGTTGCCTTCACCTGTTCCTTTGTCTGATCTTCTTCCTTAAGAAGTTCATTTTCCTTAATCTGGATGAGGAGTTTACTGCCATCCACTTTTACCGAAGTCCAGGTTACAATCGGAAATTCATTCCGGATTGCCTTTTCCAGATCCTCCACCGGAACCTTACTTTTTCTTCACCCCATGTACAATCCCGTTCTCGGTCAGAAAATCCATAAAGACATCCTCCGTAATGTAATAATTTCCCGTAAGCTGAATCGTCCAGATGTGGGCAGACATCAACAGCCAGAATCCCAGACTGATTACGATTCCGGCTAAGAACACCTTTCTTTTTTTCATCCCTACAGAAAGAAAAGGTAGTCCGAAACGTTCCGTAACGACTACCTTTGTGCCTGTTTTCCTTGTAAAACCTTTGATTCTGTAAAAATCGGAAAGCCCGATTTTCATGGTGTAATATGCTTCGTGGATCTGAATATCCCATAAAAAGATCTGATGATTACTGCACAGATTAATAAAACGCTCCGGCGCATTTCCACATACCCGGATCAACAGATATCCCTTCAGGAAACGGATGAACTGCAACATGACTGATCCCTCCCATACCTTTGTGTCAATTTCCCATATACCGGACGTTTTCAATCCATCCGCTGATCTTCATATCCTCATTGGTATAGTATAGAATGTTCAGCCGCTTTCCGCAGATCTCAATTTTACAGTTTTTACCCTGCAGCATAATTCTACAGTCTGTATATTCGATAATTCCCTTATAATTTTCGACAAACACATCCCGGTTTCCCGTAATGGTGACAATGGATGCCCCCAGTACCGAATCCTTCGGCAGCTTCAAAAGATTCTGCCATGCGTTCACGTTTTGATCTGATTTGCGTTTCTTCCAGTTTCTTTCTCATGTCATACTATATGACAAAAACCGGAAACGCTATGACTATTTCACCACATCCAGAATGACATTCTGTTCCTTCACTTCTTCTGCTCCAATGTGATATGCCTGCTGTAATCTTGTCATTGCCTCTTCCAGCTTCTGACTGTCATTGGCGAACAATTCCGCTAAGACATCGCCCTTATGCACATAGGCTCCTACCTTCTGCACCAGACGGATTCCCACGGATAAGTCAATCTGGCTTTCCTTTGTCTCGCGGCCGCCTCCTAAAATGAGGGAACAGATTCCCACTTCGTCGCAGACAATCTTCTGTATATAACCATCCTCCGGTGCCACAAGCTCTTTCCGGATCTTCGCACAGGGGAGTTTCTCCGGCTCATACACATAGCTTTCGTCCCCGCCCTGGGCTTTCACGAATTCCGCAAGCTTGTGAAGCGCACTTCCATCTTCCATTACCTGGGTAAGCATCTTTCTTGCTGTTTCTTCCTTATCAGCCTTACCTCCGGCAATCAGCATATAACTTCCGAGAGTCATCACCAGCTCCGTAAAGTCCGCAGGACCCTTTCCGTTTAAGGTATCAATCGCCTCCCGTACCTCAAGTGCATTTCCAACCGTATTACCGAGCGGCTGATCCATATTGGAAACGACAGCAATCGCCTTTCTTCCGGCATTTTTTTCCAAGCTGCACCATTTCTCCGGCAAGCGCAAGGGCATCCTCCTTTGTCTTCATAAAGGCGCCGCTCCCTGTTTTTAACATCCAGTACAATCGCATCGGCTCCTGCCGCAAGCTTCTTACTCATAATGGAGGAAGCAATCAGTGACATCTGATCCACGGTTGCCGTTACATCACGGAGTGCATAGAGCTTTTTATCCGCAGGGGCCAGATCCTTCGTCTGCCCCATAATGGAGATTCCAATTGTGTTCACATGATTGATAAATTCTTCTGCAGAAATTTCGGTCGTAAATCCGGGGAAGCTTTCTAACTTGTCAATCGTTCCTCCGGTATGTCCGAGTCCCCGCCCGCTCATCTTGGCAATTTTGACACCACAAGCGGCAACCATAGGAGTCAAGGCCAATGAGGTCTTATCACCGACACCACCGGTACTGTGCTTATCTACCTTTACCCCCTGTATTCCGGACAGATCCAGCATTTCCCCGCTTTCTACCATTGCCATGGTCAGATGCAGGGTTTCTTTTTCACTCATTCCCTGAAAATAGATCGCCATCATCATGGCAGACATCTGATAATCCGGAATGCGGTCAGCAGTATATTCCGTAATCATGTACCGGATCTCTTCTTCAGACAGTTCGTACCCGTTTCTCTTCTTCATAATCAGATCATACATTCTCATGCTTATTTCCTCTACTTATACCTGTTCACTAAATTCGAACTTCACTATCGCTCGTTCTCATTAAGTGTCCATGTATTGTTCGTACTAAATTCGAACTTCGCTGTTGCTCGTTCTCATTAAGTACTCTACTTATGATAAGGTTCTCCGTTGATAATACGGTATCCCCGGTAAATCTGTTCCAGCAGAATGACTCTCATCAACTGATGGGGAAAGGTCATCTTCGAAAAACTCAGCTTCCAGCCGGATACCTTCGAGACCTTCTTATGAAGTCCTAAGGATCCTCCAATCACAAACTGGATATGGCTTACTCCTTCGACACCCATCTGCTCGATTTTCTGTGCAAAGGCAACCGAATCCATCTGCTTTCCTTCGATTTCCAAAGTGACTACCGGATCATCCGGCCGGAGATTTTTCAAAATGCGTTCCGCTTCCTTCTCACGGATCTGATCCTCGACAACTGCACTTGCGCCATCCGGCGTCTTTTTCATCCGCTACTTCGATCACCTGCAGTCTGCAATAACGGTTAAGACGCTTTTCGTACTCTGCAATCGCATCACGCAGATATTTTTCTTTCACTTTTCCTACACAAACAATGGTGATTTTCATTCCTTATCCTGCTTTTCAAAAAGTTCCGGATACATTTCTTCGACGATGCGCTCTACATAAGCTTCATCCAGATTCATGAACTGTTTCTGAATTTCATCTTTTACAACCTCAAACCGCTGGAAATACTTTAATTCCTCCGGAACAGATGCATCCAAGCCTGATGCCTCATCAATCGCTTCTTTATGTAGGTTCTGCAGACACCATTTTTGAATTTCGTCAGTCAGATTATTCTCCTTTACAGCCCGTTTTTTGAGCAGCTTAAAGTTACGCAGCGAGACAATGCCCATTACCAGAAATAATATAAATACAACACCCATCACACCGCAGATCATATATCTGCTGAAAACTGCCATTTGAATCGGGATAACTCCGGTAAACAGCAACACGACGGCAACCAGTCCTGCTGTGCCGACCGTCAATAAGGTATAGGCAGAAGTACGGTTTTCTTCTGCACGTTCCTCGTTGTTCACGTATACATTGCGAACGACCGGCTTTCCTCTTTTCTTTCCAACCACAATCTGTGGAGCCGCTTTCTCCATAGCTGCCTGTCTGGAAACTGCCCCCTCTTCCTCCAGACTACCTTGAAAATATTCGGTCAATTCTTCCTCTTTTGGTTCCTCCGGAAGATGATCGACCAGTTCACATCCGCAATCTGCACATTTTTTTATCCCTTCCACATATTCACACTTACATTCAGGACACCATGCCATACCCATTCACCCCCATGAATCGTTTTTAATTTTCACCACGAATGTAGCACTTCACACCCCAGTTCTGATTCTCTTTATCCGACAACCAGATAAAGTTCTGTTCATCTTCCGTGTCAACCAGCGCCGGTCTGCAGCCCTGCTTATCCTTCCCCTGGGAAAGGTATACAAAGCTTCCCATTTTAGCAGTCGCATTCCATTCTTCAAAGCTGTCCTTCTGGTCAATCGTTGTAATATAAAATGTTCCGTCTAATAGTCCCTGCTTATAAGTTCCTATGAAATTGGAATAATAACGGGTGTCCTTCTGCAGACGCTCGGTTACAAAATCATAATGCTCGGAACCGCTTCCATCCGGAAGATCATTCTTAAAGCTTCCGGAATACTGATGAAACAGATAAACATCCTTCGAATTTGTAGAAGCATGGATATGATAATGCATCCAGCGGCCTTCTCCCTCGCGGACACCATTCTTCCATGCACCATAATAGTACCGGTTGTCTGCATAAACTGCAATCCCCGTACCATTTGGTTTTCCATCTGCATTCATTTCACCGGCATAATAGAACTTGTTCGTTCCCTTTAACTGATACGACATGGCGCGGAAACGATCGAGATTCGCAAGATCATCCAGTGCTTTCTGGTTGCCCTGTTCCCAGTAAGACATCATTTCCTTTAACTGTGCCTGGGTATCAAATTTCACTTTACTGAAATCCAGTGTTTCCTCTTCCGGATCCGGCGCTGCCGTTGCAGCTTCCTCCGGCGTCGTCTCCGGGGAAGCCGTAACTTCCGGAGACTCTGTATCCGGAGAAGCACTGTCTTCTGCAGCCGGAGCCACGGTGGCGGACGGCGAGGGTACGATAATTTCTGTGGAAACCGTATCCTGCGGTGCATCCTCCGGCTTTTGATTCTTATTTCTGTTTACGACAAAAGTAATCAGCAGGATCACGATAATCAACAGAATCGGTACGATTTTAATGAGAATCTGGATCTTGTCTTCTTTTGTCAGCTTATCATCCTGAGAATCCTCAGAATCATTAAAGAAATTTTTCATACTTTTCTCTCTATTTATTGCTCAGGTACTCGTCAATTCCCTTTGCTGCGGTCTTTCCTGCTCCCATGGCAAGAATCACAGTCGCAGCTCCGGTTACTGCATCACCACCGGCATATACGCCTTCCTTCGTGGTCTTTCCGCAGTCTTCCTCAGCAATAATACATTTGCGCTTGTTGATCTCAAGTCCCTTTGTAGTAGAGGAAATGAGCGGGTTCGGAGAAGTTCCGAGAGACATGATCACAGTATCTACGTCGATCACAAATTCGGATCCCGGTACTTCTACAGGTCTTCTTCTTCCGGATTCATCGGGTTCACCAAGCTCCATCTTAATACACTTGATGCCGTTTACCCATCCCTTTTCATCCTCAAGGATTTCTACCGGATTAGTCAGAAGATCAAAAATAATTCCTTCTTCCTTAGCATGATGAACTTCTTCCACACGGGCAGGAAGCTCTTCTTCGCTACGACGATATACAATATGCACCTCTGCACCGAGACGGAGGGCGGTTCTGGCCGCATCCATGGCTACGTTACCACCACCGACAACGGCTACCTTCTTACCATGCATGATCGGTGTGTTGGAATCCTCACGGAAGGCTTTCATCAGGTTGCTTCTTGTTAAGTATTCGTTTGCAGAAAATACACCGTTTGCCTGTTCTCCCGGAATACCCATGAACTTCGGAAGTCCGGCACCGGAGCCGATAAATACGGCATCAAATCCTTCTTCCTCTAACAATTCATCAATGGTGACAGCCTTTCCGACAACAACGTTTGTCTCAATCTTAACGCCCAGAGATTTTTACATTTTCGATTTCTTTGGCAACAACCTTGGTCTTCGGAAGACGGAATTCCGGAATACCATAAACCAGTACGCCGCCCGGCTCATGTAATGCTTCAAAAATGGTGACCTCATATCCCATCTTGGCAAGGTCTCCGGCACAGGTAAGTCCTGCAGGACCGGAACCGATCACAGCCACCTTCTTACCGTTTTTTTCTTTTCTGCACCCTGCGGCTTGATTCCGGCTTCTCTTGCAGAGTCTGCAACGAAACGTTCCAGCTTACCGATGGAAATCGGCTCGCCCTTGATACCACGGATACATTTTCCTTCACACTGGCTCTCCTGCGGGCAGACACGTCCACATACAGCCGGAAGTGCGGAAGATTCGCTGATGACCTGATAAGCGCCTTCCACATCGCCATTCTTTACCTTTTCAATAAAGCCGGGGATATTGATGGATACCGGACATCCCTTGATACACTGTGCGTTCTTACAATTGATACATCTGGAAGCCTCTTCCATGGCTTCTTCTTTGTTATATCCTAAACATACTTCTTCAAAATTCGTAGCCCGAACCTTGGGATCCTGCTCCCGGACCGGTGTTTTCTTTAATACGTCCATTACTTGTCACCTCCGCAATTTCCACATCCGCCGTGATGTGTATCTCCTTCTTTTGCCTTAAGATAAGCTCTGCCCTCAGCGGTCTTATAGATCTGCTGTCTCTGCATTGCTTCATCAAAGTTTACCAGATGTCCGTCGAATTCAGGACCATCTACACAGGCAAATTTCACTTCATCACCAATGGTAACACGGCAGGCACCACACATACCGGTACCGTCTACCATGATCGGATTTAAGCTGACAACGGTAGGAAGATTCAATTCCTTCGTCAGTTTGCAGACAAACTTCATCATAATCATCGGACCGATGGCCACACAGACATCATAATGCTTTCCTTCATTAATAAGATCCGTAATGGTCTGGGTAACCATACCGCTTCTTCCGTAGGAACCATCGTCTGTTGTTACATAAAGATTTCCTGCAACAGCTTTCATTTCGTCTTCCAGAATTAAGATGTCCTTGGTCTTCGCACCGACAATAACATCTGCTGCAATGCCATGCTCATGGAGCCATTTCACCTGCGGATAAACAGGTGCGGTTCCGACACCGCCTGCCACAAACAGAATGCTCTTCTTTTTCAGTTCCTCTATGTCTTCTTTCACGAATTCAGAAGGGCAGCCAAGCGGTCCTACGAAATCATGAAAAGCATCTCCTGCCTTTAGGGATGACATGTACTGGGTTCCCGCTCCAACAATCTGGAACACGATGGTAACCGTTCCCTTCTCTCTGTCATAATCGCAGATCGTCAGAGGGATTCTTTCTGCATCCGCATCGGTTCTTACGATTACGAACTGACCGGGTTCACAGGACTTTGCTACTCTTTCTGCTTCAACAACCATGGAAAAAAATGTTTGCTGTAAGCTCTTTTTGCTTCTAAAATCTTGTACATATTAAGCCTCCACTTTATTTATTCAAAGGGATAATCCCCATTTGACCGTTTTCATCGTAAACCAGACGGTTGGGTGTTCCACTGTAAACCTCTACTGCATACAGCCTTCCGGTCGATGTCTGGTTTCCTGCCGAATCGACAATTGATTCGCTTAATTTATAATAATATCCTAAATTCGGGATTTCGACAAGAGTCTCATACTCATAAACGTATCTTCCTTCGATTTCAAAG
This sequence comes from Lachnospiraceae bacterium, assembly GCA_021628825.1. GTDB lineage: Bacteria > Bacillota > Clostridia > Lachnospirales > Lachnospiraceae > Suilimivivens. The sequence continues at coordinate 677,591 of JAJXRY010000001.1, forward strand.
GAATTTCCCTGCATATCCTTCAGAATATGCTGATCCATAAGTGCTTTCTTCACCCGGTCCATGGCAGCCTTTACAGTAACCTGTGTCTGCAGCTCGAAATCGTAACTCCGGTACACCACTTCACTCATTACCCCTTCTTCGGAAATCACTGCAAAACGATAATTCGTACGGCCAAGCGGCATATCAATCGGTTCTGTATATAATAAACTATTTTCATCCGGTTCGGAACCATCTGTTGTATAGTAAATATTTCCTTCTTCTTCAGTGGTTACCTCAATTAAGGTAGGAAGCTGATAATCCCCGCTGCTCGGTGTAACCTCCGGTTTTTCCGGAATAGCAACGTCTATGAGATAATAATTCTCTACCGTTTCACTGCGGATTCCGTAGTCATTCACGAAAAACAGCCTTAATCCGGTGTTCTCCCGGATCTAACTGAATCGGTGCTGTATACACCAGACTATACTCCTGTGGCTCACTGCCATCGGTCGTATAATAAATCGTTCCCGTGGTATTTGCGGTAATCTTAAGGGAAATCACCTTTTCATAATTTCCGGTAGAATAACCGAATTCCGGTTTCATTGCCATATAATGCTGGAACTGCGTCTGTACCGAGGTATCCCCGCTTTCTGTCAGCAATTCATTGATCCGTTCGTAATTCTGCTGTCCGGTAAGAATGGTAATGATAAAATCAAAATACTGTATCTTCCGTTCCTCATCCATTGACCGTTTAAAGACAACATTTTCAAGGATTTCTGCTGCCCGGTCCGCTTCGCCCAGTTCATAATAGCACTGCGCCTGCATATAGGGGATCTCCAGATCTTCCGGCTGCAGTTTTTCAGCCTTGGCAAGAAAGGTAAGTGCATTCCCGTACTGCGCTTTCTCCTTGCGTTCTTCCGCTTCCCGGATCTGATAGTTCACCGAATAATTCTGATAAATAAGTCCGGCAAGTAAAATGATAATAAGCGTCATCAGAATGGCGGCAAGTGTGGTAATGAGAATGCGCTTCCTTGAAGTAATCCCACGGAAAATACTTCCTTCCTTAAGGAAATCCTCCTCTGCCGGTTTCTTTCTGGGATCAAAAGGAATTTCTGGCGGGTCCGGATTGATTTCTTCCGCAACGGTAGACAGGGTTTCCTCAATACTATTTTGGATTTCAGGCTCAAAATCCGGAACAATCTGGATCTCTGCTCCACATCGTTCACAGTATAGATGTTCTTCCTTCATTTCATATCCGCATCGTGGACAAATCATTTCCGCACCTCCTTCCCTGATTCAATGTCAGACTGCCTGCTTCTGAATGCTATATGACAGAGCTCACGCAGTTATGCAGCAGCATTGCAATCGTCATCGGTCCGACACCGCCCGGCACCGGTGTAATGGCTTCGCAGACCGGAAATACGGAATCGTAGTCCACATCTCCGCAAAGCTTGTTGTTCTCATCCCGGTTAATGCCGACATCAATGACAACCGCACCTTCTTTTACATAGTCTGCATTTACCATCTTCGGCTTACCAATGGCAACAATCAGAATATCGGCCCGTTTGCAGACCTCCTTCAGATTCTTCGTTCTCGAATGTGCAATCGTAACAGTCGCATTTTCACGAAGCATTAATAACGCCATAGGCTTTCCAACGATATTGCTTCTTCCTAAAATAACACATTCCTTGCCTTCGATTTCAATATTGCTTCTCTTTAAAAGCTCAATAATTCCGGCAGGGGTACAGGAGACAAAGCCCTTTTGTCCAATGCAGAGTGCACCCACGCTTTGCGGATGAAAGCCATCGACATCCTTTAGCGGAGAAATGGTCCGGATCACCAGATTTTCATCAATGTGAGAAGGCAATGGGAGCTGTACCAAAATACCGTTCACATCCTCCCGCTCATTCAGTTCTTCGACCAGGTCAAGTAATTCCTGCTGTGTGGTCTCCTCCGGAAGCTCATAGGATAACGACCGGATTCCGATGTATTCACAGCCCTTTTTCTTATTTCTTACATAAACGGTGGATGCCGGGTTATCACCGACCTGCACGACGGCAAGGGTAATCTCAATCCCTTTCTCCTTTAATTCTGCCACCTGTTCTTTCAGTTCATCCTTTAACTGTGTGGATATTTCTTTTCCATTAATGATCTTTGCCATCTTCGTACTCCTTTAGAATAATCCTGTAATCTTTCCTTCTTCATTCACATCAATATCAAATGCGGCCGGATGCTTGGGAAGTCCCGGCATCGTCATAACCGCTCCTGTGAGAACAACGATAAAGCCCGCTCCTGCAGAGACATATGCCTCCCTTACCTGCAGGGTAAATCCTTCCGGTCTTCCTAAAAGCTCCGGGTTATCCGACAGGGAATACTGGGTTTTCGCCATACATACCGGCATGTTTCCAAAGCCCATCTCTTCGATTTTCTTTAACTGTTTTAACGCTGCCGGTGCATAGCTTACACTGTCTGCACCATAAATCTCCCTGGCAACGGTTTCAATCTTTTCCTTTAAGGAAGCCGTATCGTCATACAGTGGTTTAAAATGGCTTTCCTTGGTTTCTATGGATTTCAAAACTTTTTCGGCAAGCTCGATACCGCCTTCCCCGCCCTCGGTAAAGACTTTGGAAATGGCAAACTCACAGTTTCGCTCTTCACAGAACTGCTTGACCCATGCGGTCTCTGCTTCGGTATCAGGATAGAAGCTGTTTAAGGTAACGACAACCGGTACTCCATATTTCTGGAGATTTTTCAATGTGTTTTTTTCGAGGTTCACGATTCCCTTTTTCAGAGCGTCAAGGTTTTCATTCTGAAGGTCTGTTTTCGCAACGTCGCCATTGTATTTGAGGGCGCGGATTGTTGCGACAAGGACAACAACATCCGGCTTTAAGCCTGCCATACGGCACTTGATGTCAAAGAACTTTTCTGCCCCGAGATCAGCTCCAAAGCCTGCTTCGGTGATGCAGTAGTCTGCCATTTTTTTAAAGCAGCCTTCGTAGCTCTTACGGAGTTACAGCCATGTGCAATGTTTGCAAAAGGGCCTCCATGAATCAGTACCGGATTGTGCTCTAAGGTCTGCACAAGATTGGGCTTCAACGCATCCTTAAGAAGGGCTGCCATCGCGCCTACCGCCTGCAGATCACCCGCCGTAACCGGCTCTCCCTGATAATTATAGGCAACCACGATACGGGAAAGACGTTCCTTTAAATCCTTCATATTGTCTGCCAGACAAAGAATGGCCATAATTTCGGAAGCCACTGTAATCACGAAATGATCTTCCCGTACCGTTCCGTCTGCCTTTGCCCCGAGTCCGATAACGACATTACGCAATACACGGTCGTTCATGTCAAGACACCGTTTCCAGATCACCTGTCTGGGGTCAATCTGTAACTGGTTGCCCTGCTGGATGTGGTTATCCAGTAAGGCTGCAAGCAGATTGTTTGCCGAAGTGATGGCATGAAAATCTCCGGTAAAATGCAGGTTGATTTCTTCCATCGGAACAACCTGTGCATAGCCGCCGCCTGCTGCACCGCCCTTGATTGCGAAGCAGGGTCCCAGAGAGGGTTCCCGTAACGCAATGACCGCTTTCTTTCCCATGCGTCCAAAAAGCCTGTCCAAGTCCCACGCTGGTCGTTGTCTTTCCTTCTCCTGCCGGGGTCGGATTAATGGCAGTAACAAGGATCAGTTTACCATCCGGACGCTCCTTCAATTTTGCAAGGTATTCGTCGGAGAGTTTCGCCTTATACTTCCCATATAATTCGAGATCATCCGTGGTAATTCCAAGTGTTTCCGCAACCGATGTGATCGGTTCCATTTTTTTGCTTCCTGTGCAATTTCAATATCTGATTTCATCCCTCATAAACCCTTTCTATTAATATGATAAGTACTCTTCTATAAGTATTCTTCTATGTACTGTTCAAACTGTTCCTGACTCATCAGTACCTTGCGCGGCTTCGTGCCCTCTTCTTCACCGACAACACCGGCTTCACACAACTGATCCATAATCCGGGCTGCACGGTTAAAACCGATCTTGAACACACGCTGCAGCATACCGATGGACGCTTTATCCTTCTCAATGATGAACTGTGCCGCATCCACAAAGTACTGATCCCATTCATTACCGCCGCCGGAGCCGCCATGTCCGTCTCCCGAGGCCGATCCCATGCTTTCCATCTTTTCCTGAATATCGGAATCATAAATATTACCAAGCTGCTGATTCTTTAAGAATTCTACAACATCCGAAACTTCCTTATCGGAAACAAATGCGCCCTGTACCCGGACAGGCTTCGTATAGCCCTGAGGATAAAACAGCATATCACCTTTCCCCAAAAGCTTCTCCGCTCCGTTCATATCAAGGATGGTCCGCGAATCAACACCACTGGATACACTGAACGCAATACGGCTCGGCATATTCGCCTTAATCAGGCCCGTAATGACATCTACGGAAGGACGCTGGGTTGCAATAATCAGATGAATTCCGGCAGCTCTGGCAAGCTGCGCCAGACGGCAGATGGATTCCTCCACCTCGCCCGGCGCTACCATCATCAGATCGGCAAGCTCATCCACGATAATGATGATCTGCGGCATCTTTTTTCGGAGCCTGCGGATCGCCCTTGGCAACCATATCTTCGACTTTCTTATTATACCCCTTAAGATCACGAACATTGAAATCTGCAAACTTCTGATAACGGTCCGTCATCTCGGCAACGCCCCACTGCAGGGCTGCGGATGCTTTCTTAGGATCGGTCACAACCGGAATCATCAGATGCGGGATTCCGTTATAAACACTCAATTCCACCACCTTCGGATCCACCATGATCAATTTTTACATCCGAAGGATCTGCCTTGTACAGAATACTCATAATCAGAGTATTGATACATACCGACTTACCGGAACCTGTTGCACCGGCAATCAGCATATGTGGCATCTTTGCAATGTCACTGACCACAACCCGTCCCGCAATATCCTTACCAACCGCAAACGCGATATTGGAAGGGAACTTCTTAAATTCATCGGTTTCAAGCAGTTCGCGTAATCCGACTGCCGTATTCTCTTTATTCGGAACCTCAATACCAATCGCCGCCTTACCGGGAATCGGCGCTTCAATACGAATGTCTGTAGCTGCAAGATTTAACTTGATATCATCGGCAAGTCCGACAATCTTGCTCACCTTAACGCCCTGCTCCGGCTGCAGCTCATAACGCGTCACGGCAGGTCCCTGACTGATGTCTGTAATCGTCACCCGTACTCCGAAGGTCTGCAGGGTCTGCTGCAGACGCTGCGCGGTTTCACGAAGCTCGTTTCCGGCATTCTTATTCTCCTTGCCCATGCTCTTCGTTAAGAGACTAATCGGCGGAAACTGATATTCCTTCGGACGTACCGGCTGGTTTCCGGGATTTCCCTGTGATAAACGATCTGCTCCGGCCGATGCCGAACCGGATGTCATGCCTACAGTGCCTGACACAGAACTCCGAGCCGTTTTTCGGCTGCGGATCTGTAGTCAATGGAATCCCGAACGGATCCTCCTTCGGAAGTCTGGCAGCCGGCCGTGGTTTCACCGGTGCCGGTATTTCCTCCTCTTCATAGGGGCTTACGATCTCTGAAATATCATCACTCTGCTGTTCCCCGACTTCTCCGTTAATCCGGATCTTACTGAAATCAAAATCCCTGGACGGATCTTCATGGGTAATCACCGGCCGAGTAACCGCCGGCTCCTGATATGTATCATCCGGTACAACCTCCTCTTCGATCTGCGCATGGGGTCTTTCCAGTTGTTCTTCAAAGTCGGACAGGTTAATCTCATGGATATCATCCCTCTCACGTACCACCGGTTCTTCATGGTGTTCTGCCGTAAGGGAGGTATCCAGCATGACACCGGTCACCTTTTTATCCATACGAAGGATCTTCTGATCCTCCTTCTGTTCCTCCCGAAGCCTACGTTCTTCTTCTCTCCGCTTCCGGAGTTCTTCTGCTTCTTCCCTCCGCTTCTGCGCCCGCTCCCTGCGGTAAGCCGCATCCTCTCTGGAACGCTCATAAACCTTCTGACTTCCATTCTTAACGCCCTTCATAAAGGACTTGTCCGTAATGACAATCAACGCGATAATGGCAATTACCAAAAGACTCAATATTGTTCCGATCAGTCCTAAAAAGTGATAGGCAAGATAGGCAAAGGAGCCGCCTAAAATCCCACCGCCGTTCCGGTTCGTGCTGCAAGCTACATAGATTTCCTTAAAATCGTAGGAAGCTGCTTCCTGTGGTGCTTTCGTAAACAGCTCACACATCATGCTGACAATCAGATATAAGCATACTGCCGCAATAATCTTTCTTGTGGCAATCATGTTTCCGCTGTTAATCATGGCAAATGCTATGATCATAAACAGGAAAACCGGAATCAGATATGCAGTGAGTCCAAAGATACCGAACATCACACCACTGATTGCATTTCCCATCACGCCGATAATTCCAAAAATTACATAAAAAAACAGAAAAACACACAACGCAAACAGGGCAATCAAAATCACTTCGCTTTTGATTGCCACATCCATCGGCTCACTCTGATGCTGATTCCGGTTCCGGCTTTGGCCTGACGTGTTTGTTTTTTTCTGCTGCTATTACTTTTTTTCTGGTGTTACTTTTTCTTACTCTGTGCCATACTACATCCCTTTCAGCACTACATCTTGTGCTTACATAGTCTTAATTAGTATAGCATTTTTTCTTTTTGCTATCAATGAGAGAATGTAGTTTTTTCATGGCATCGCCGATTCCTCCGGTATCGTTAATAATTCCTTCCTCGACTGCTTCCTTACCCACCAGAATCGTTCCAACATCCTTCGTTAACATCTCAGTTTCCATCAGCAGTTCCTCAAAACGCGCCCTCGTGATGTTACAATGCTGGCAGACAAATCCGGTAATCCGGTCCTGAATCTGTTTAAAATAGTCAAAGGTCTGGGGCACGCCAATCACCATACCATTCATGCGCACCGGATGAATGACCATCGTTCCCGTAGGCACAATATAAGAATAATCGGTACTGACTGCAATTGGAACGCCAATCGAATGACTTCCTCCAAGCACCAGGGAAACCGTCGGCTTACTTAATGAAGCAATCATTTCCGCAATGGCAAGCCCCGCTTCCACATCTCCCCCCACCGTATTTAAGAGAATTAATACCCCGTCAATATTTTCACTGTCTTCAATGGCGGCAAGCTGCGGCAGAATATGTTCATACTTTGTGGTCTTGGAATTGCTTCCCAGATTATCATGTCCTTCAATTTCACCGATTACCGAGATCAGATGAATGGTGTTTTCTTTCTCATTCTTATTTAAGGTGGCCTGTCCGGTTTCTTCAATTCTCTGGTCACGGTTCTTTTCTTCCTCTACCCTTTTTATTCTGTTCGTTTTTCCACGCGGTCTTCCCTCCCCAAAAACATAATAAATGCACCGGAACTTTCCTTTCCGATGCGTTTATTATATCCTTAATAAGGATTCTTATTCGTATGTAACCGACTCTAACCTTCCCGGTTCCTTTCTTCCATTTCATCAAGCTTCCGGTCAAATGCAAGCATATCATCCATATTGATTTCAATATCAAAATCAAGCTGTCGGGAAACATGCTTTTTCGGTCCCGGTAGAGGATTCTCCAGATATTTCACCTTTCTTCCATCCGGAGCTACAAAGAAATCCGGATTCTCCGTCTGCTTTTTCTTCCCCGTGCAGTTCATCCGGAAAGCGCCAGTCTTCGGAATCATCGTCCAGATCAAAACGCCAGTCTTCCGGCGCGGCAGACGATTCTTCTGCCTCCTGCCTGGGTATTTCCTGCCCGGAAGCTTTCCATTCTTCTCTGTGCTTCTTATAACAGGTCTGACCAACATTCCAGAGCATTCCAAAGAGAATGACCACGATAACATAAATTACATATTTCAGTTCCAGACCCTGACAGGTTCCCGGCAGATCCTTAAGCTGTCCGATCCACCAGATAGCCTGAACGGATATTGTCTCTCCCGATATTCCGGTATACTTCATCAGCATTGCAAATGTTGCAAGGAGCATCCCAAGGACTACGATAAGAGCCTGTAAAAAAATAGACATGATCTGATTCTGATCTTCCAAAGGTTCCTGATCCCTGTTTCCTTATGAGCTCCTTCGTTGAAAGATGTGTCTTTATCAGGACTCCCACCAGCAGAATTATCAGAAGAAATCCTGCATAGTTCCAGATACAGACCACTCCAAGATATCCCCCCAGCAGGAGCAGATACAATCCACAGATAAAGCTTCTCTGCCACCCCTTTTCTTTGGAAAGGATATAAAAAGCAACCAATCATAAGAAAAACCAATCCAAAATGAAAAAGATAAAAGCTGACCGGCTCCACATTTCCCGTTGCAATCAATATAGATGGAATTGCAGCCAGAATCGTTGTTGAAAAGAAAGCTGCTGTTTCTCCATACAGACAGCACATGGCACGTATAAAGAAATACAGCGCTGCCACCTGTAAAACTCCCTGTAATACCAGCACAGCTTCCGGATGATTTCCACATAATGCCAGCAGCTTTGACAAAATATCCGTGTAGGCTAAGGCCAGTCCGGAAGAAAGTACAGGTGTACTCTCTTCTGCCCTGATCATGGCGTGCTCATAATATCCATAATAGTCGGTAACCATATTCCAGTGGAGAAATACATACAATGCACGAACTCCCGCCACCAATATGGTCCATATAATGATTGACGCTCTCCGTTTGTTACTCTTCACATTATCCCCCCACATGCCTTTAAGCATGCCATATTACTGCAATGAAATATAAAAGCTAAACACAGTTCAATGCATACTCAAGATCAGCAATAATGTCCTTTACATTCTCAATTCCAACGGAAAAACGAATCAGATCCGGCGCTACTCCGGCTTCCTTCAACTGTTCGTCTGTCATCTGACGATGCGTGTGGCTTGCCGGATGAAGGACGCAGGTTCTGGCATCTGCAACATGCGTCACAATAGCTGCCAGCTTCAGGTGCGCCATCATTTCTTCCGCAGCTGCTCTTCCACCCTTTAATCCAAAAGAAACAACTCCGCAGGTTCCCTTCGGCATATACTTCTTCGCAAGTTCATAGTACTTATTGGATTTAAGTCCCGGATAATTTACCCAGGCTACCTTTTTCATGGCTTTCTAAAAATTCAGCTACCTTCTGCGCATTATAACAATGACGTTCCATACGGAGCGGCAGGGTTTCCAGACCGATATTCAGCAAAAACGCATCGTGCGGTGACTGCACAGAGCCAAGGTCACGCATCAGTTGTACCGTTGCTTTCGTTATGTATGCAGCTTTTCCGAATTTCTCCACATAAGTTACCCCATGATAGGAATCATCCGGCTTGCAAAGTCCCGGGAATTTCTCCGGATACCTGGAGAAATCGAAGTTGCCGGAATCGACAATCGCGCCTCCGATCGTCATCGCATGGCCATCCATATACTTGGTTGTGGAATGGGTTACGATATCCACGCCAAACCGGAACGGATTACAGTTAATCGGTGTTGCAAAGGTATTATCTACAATGAGCGGCACCTCATGATCATGCGCCGCCTTCGCAAACTTTTCAAAATCCAGAACAACCAGTGCCGGATTGGCAATGGATTCTGCCATAACACACTTGGTATTCGGGCGGAATGCCTTGTTAATCTCTTCAATCGGCCAGTCCGGATCCACAACCGTACACTCAATCCCCATCTTTTTCATAGTTACAACAAGTAGATTAAAGGTTCCCCCATAAACCATGGAGGACATCACCACATGATCTCCCGCCTCACAGATATTAAATACGGCATAATAATTAGCCGCCTGACCGGATGAAGTAAGCATGGCTGCCACTCCACCCTCTAATTCACAGATTTTTCTCTGCGACATAATCATTCGTCGGATTCTGGAGTCTGGAATAAAAAGTATCCGGATTCCTCCAGATCAAACAGCTTTCCCATTTGTTCGGAAGTTTCATATTTAAAAAGTGGTACTTTGATAGATTGGAAGAATTCTCGGTTCCCCATTCTTTGGCTGCCAGCCTGCCTGTACACAAATCGTTTCTTTTTCGTAATTCCTGTTCATTACTGCCCCCCATATTTTTGATTTTATGGTAACTGTTCAGTACCTTCACAGTTACGATGCAAAATCCATTCCAAATCGGCTTCGCCGATGGGATTTTGCATTACTGAATCATTATCTTACGGTCTCAGCAGTAAATGCTTCGACCTGTACTGAATAGTTACGATTTTATTATAAACAGCTCTTCTTATTCATCCCAGTTATGATATACTGCCTGTACATCATCATCTTCATCCAACAGATCCAACGTTCTCTGCAGATTCTTCACAGCGGTTTCATCGGTGAGTTCTACATAGTTCTGTGGAATCATGGTTACTTCGGAAGATGCCATTTCAATTCCGGCATCCTGCAATGCCTTTAATACGGCATCAAAATCATCCGGGGATGTAAGAATTTCGAAGCTGTCCTCTTCTTCTGCAAAGTCCTCTGCACCCGCATCCAAGGCAAGCATCATCAGTTCATCGGCATCTCCGTCGTATTCTTCCTTATCAATGATGATCTGTCCCTTTTTATCAAACATAAAGGAAACACATCCCGGTGTACCAACATTACCGTTTCCCTTGGTAAATGCATTACGTACATTGGCTGCGGTACGGTTCTGATTGTCAGTAAGTGCATCCACGATAATCGCGATTCCGTTCGGTCCGTATCCTTCATATGTAACATACTTGTAGTTAACGCTTCCGTCATCTCCGGCTGCTTTCTTAATACCACGGTCAATGGTATCGTTCGGCATATTGTTAGCCTTTGCTTTCGCGATAACCTGTGCAAGCTTGGAATTGTTCGCCGGATCCGGTCCGCCTTCCTTTACAGCAACTGCAATTTCCCTGCCGATAATGGTAAAAACCTTACCCTTGGCTGCATCGTTCTTCTCCTTCTTATGCTTAATGTTTGCAAATTTTGAATGTCCTGACATACCTGTACTCCTCTTTTTCATCTATTCGTTTTTTTGTGGTGACATTTTGCTGTGGTTCCTGTTTCTTTTTCGTAACAAGAACACTCTTTATCATCTTATGCTCTACAGACAGAATTTTAAAATTATATCCATCCACATCTACGGAAAAGTCTTCGTTTTCCTCCGGGATCTTATCCATCTTAGAGATCATAAAGCCATTTAATGTTTCAAATTCCTCCTCATGGAAGGAAATGTGGAACCGTTCCTCCAGCTCCTTAAGCGGCGTGATTCCATCAATAATATATTCGTCTTTATTGCCGGTTTCTTCGATATACTGCTCATCCTCGTCGTACTCATCCTGAATGTTGCCGACAATTTCTTCCAGAATATCTTCCATGGCAAGAACACCCTTGGTCTGTCCGTATTCATCCACGACAATCACCATCTGGGTTTTGGTCTTCTGCATCATCCGGAACAGATCGGCAATATTCTTGGTCTCCGGAATTACCATGGCTTCACGCAGAAGTCCGTCAATGCTTCCAACGCTCCTGCCGGCATTTTTCTTCCTTACGGTCTGCCACAATGGCATCACGGAAATGCAGAATTCCGACAATCTCATCAATATTTTCATGATAAACCGGGAAGCGGCTTTTTGCCCGCATCCAGCATCTGGGTTATGGCATCCTCCAACAGGGTATCCTGATCGATGGCAAGAATGTTCTTACGGTTCGTCATGATATCCTTTGCCTCTTTATCTCCGAACTCAAAAATGTTCGTAATCATTTCTGCTTCCGTCGCCTGAAACACGCCCTGCTCATGACCTTCGTTCACCATGGAAATAATTTCCTCGGTTACATGATCCGAATTGTCATTGCCCAGCTTTTTCAGGTGATGCCAGAAATTCTTTACGGAATTTGCCGAAGATGCATCATCTTCCATTTTTTCATCTCCTTTGTATCGTATAAAACATCAAATTAAACTATAACATTTCCTCTTTGTATCGTCAAGCGGACTGCACTTATGTACCCAGCTCCAGGCTGATCATCAGTCCCTTGTTTACCTGACGCATCATTTCTTCATCCAGATGACACACGCGGTCCTTCAGCCGTTTCTTATCAACGGTCCGTAACTGTTCTAACAAAATCACCGAATCACGCTCCATATCATACCGTTTTGCACTCAGCTCGATATGCGTCGGAAGCTTTGCTTTATTCTGTTTTGAAGTGATGGCTGCAACAATAATGGTCGGACTATGCTTATTGCCCACATCATTCTGTACAATCAGTACGGGACGGATTCCTCCCTGTTCTGAGCCAACCACCGGTCTTAAATCGCAATAATATACATCTCCACGTCTCATAATAACCCCTTCGTTCCAAACTGGTTTCCTTTTTCAGTAGTAAGTATAGCCGGATTGTCCGAAAGGTATACTTTGAATTTATTCAAGATAGGTCCACAGATTTTCAATGAGATCGGAAGCAATCATTCCATGCTTTCCTTTCTTTAATGCTGCTTCATCTCCTGCAAGTCCATGAAGGAAAACGCCCTTTGAAGCTGCTTCAAAAGCAGGAAGTCCCTGCGCCAGAAGACTTCCGATCACCCCGGTCAGCACATCACCGCTTCCTGCCGTTGCCATTCCGTCATTACCGGTGGAATTCAGATACAGGGCCGCCCCAGCAGTAACCATGGTACAGGCATCCTTGGAAACCAGAATACATTGGCACTGTTCCTGAAAGGCGCGTATTGCCTTTTCACGTTCCTGCTGATAATCCGTCATGGTAAGTCCTGACAACCGTAAAAACTCTCCCGGGTGCGGGGTCAGAATAACCGGCTGCTTTGATGCTTTTTCCTTCACAAGCTCCATAAGCGCCGGATCTTGCGCAAGCAGATTCAGTGCATCCGCATCCAGAACCGTGGGAATCTTTGCTTCACGCAATAATATCGCAAGGTTTTCCTTCGCCTCATTCGAGGTTCCGATGCCGGGACCGGCAATTAATACATCGGCCCATTCCAGATCCTTCACAGGATCTGTTGCAAGCATGGCTTCCGGAAGTACCGTGCGCAGTAAGGTATGGTTTGTTTCTTCGGTCAGTACCTTCAGCATGCCCGCTCCGGAACAGAGAACCGCCCTTGCACAAAGGAGTGCCGCTCCGCTCATTTCCCGGCTTCCGGCATATAACAGAACCTTCCCGAAGGTTCCCTTATGTCCCGATGTTTTTCTTTGCGGTAACAGGTTCTTTACTTCTTCCTTCTCATAAGTAAAAGCCGTTTCTGCACAGATGCCGTAATTTTCGATTCCCACATCCCGCAGATAAACCCTTCCGCAATACTCTTTTCCGGGATACAGGAGATGTGCCTTTTTCAGATACTGGAAGGTCACCGTCAGGTCTGCTTTCACGGCTTCGCCGCATACTGCTCCCGTATCGGTATCAATGCCGCTTGGAAGATCCACGGCACAGATCACCGGAGAAATTCCATTCAGGCATTCTGCGCCTGCTTTTTTTCTCCATGAAAAGAAGTTTTTCCCCTGGAAACTACATCTATATTCATTTATCTTACGAATCATTGCACGGGCTTTCCCCGCACCTCACCGGTAATCCCTGATTCCAAGCAGGGCATCTATAATAATATCATATTCTCCGTCCGGCCATGTGTCACAGATGGAAAACCCTAAATGTAGCAGGATCTCCCTCTGCTTCCCGGCTTCTTCTGAATAATTCCCCTGCATCTGGAAAAAAAGGTCACCTGCCGACCTGCCTTGGCAAGAAGACGACCGATTGCCAGTCCATCCCCGCCGTTATTTCCTTTTTCCTGCCACAATCAGTAGCCGGTTCCGGTCAGGATAACGCTTGATAATCACCTCTGCGACAGCCAGTGCCGCACGTTCCATTAATACCATGGACGGAATTCCGGCCTGTTCGATCGTTCCGTGATCACATGCTTTCATCTCTGATGCGGTTACTACATATTTCATTCTGGCACCCTCACTTTCTCCTTCGGATATAAGGCAGGCAGTGGTTTTCTTTCTGCCACTGCCTGTATAATTTTGGTCTTATATGTTTTTCTGTTGCCATGCATATGGGAAAATGATCCAGTGGATCATTTTTTTGAGTTTCTGACGATTATTCTTTCTTTTCTGTTTCTTCTGGTCCGGTATGATCCGGATTTTTCCCTTTTCATATTTCATGTCAAAGATCTCGATCACCTCGGCACCAAAAATATCGTGCATATAGGAATACAATTCCTGATTCATCAATTCCATTTCCTGCTTACGAATGAGACGTTTCTTTAATTCAACCCGGATCGCCGCTACCCATTTGGCCGTCTCTTCGATTTCTGTCTCATTGGTCTTTAAGGTATCATAACAGATATCCATGGTCTGCAGCATCAGCTCACGGTTCACCCGGTCAATCTCCCCGGGCAGTTCAATAAGCTGATCCTCATACATGGTAAGCCGCTCATTACATTCATTAATAAGCCGCTTGTTGTCTTCCATTTTTTTCAATGCCTTTTGATTATTACCCTCGGCAGTACCTTCGGCATTTTCTACAATTTCCTGCATCAGCTTTTTCTTAAGACGCTTGATATCCTTACTCTCTGTAGTCGCCTTTCCCTGCTTTTTCAGAAGGTCATTGAGTTCTTCTTCAAGACGCAGGATCGTCTTGTTCGGATTCGTCTGCGTAAACAGCCGGTGCCATTTATTATCCAGAGTCAGTATTGGTATTTTCTTTTCTTTTAATGCAGGAGAATAGATTTCATCCTTTCTCGACATACCATCACCATCCACATTTATTCATTACTGTTCCCTGTATCTCGTCCCGGTAACCTCTATTCTTCTTTTTCGGTTTCGTAGCGGTTAATGTTATAGGTAAGCTTCATTAAGGAATCCGACAGATGAACATTCTCTACCTGAATCTCTTTCGAGAGATTTAAATCAATGTGGGCAAAGTTCCAGATTCCCTTAATCTCCTGCCTGGCAAGCCGTTCTGCAACCTCTAATGCACTGTCCTTCGGAATGGTTAAAACAGCAATATCAATTTCATTTTCTTTGACAAAGGTTTCCAGTTCCTCCATGGGCTGTACCTCAAGATCACGGATCTTCTTTCCAAATAACGCCGGATTATTGTCAAAGATTCCACGGAAGAGGAAGCCTCGCCGCTCAAAATTCATGTAATTGGCAAGTGCCTGACCCAGGTTTCCGGCTCCGATAATAATCAGATCGTGTGTCTTATGAAGCCCTAAGATCTTGCCAATCTCTTCATACAGGTACTCCACCTTGTAACCATATCCCTGCTGTCCAAATCCTCCGAAATTATTAAAATCCTGCCGGATCTGGGATGCCGTCACCTTCATAATCGCACTCAGTTCCTGTGATGAAATCCGTTCAATTCCATCGTCCTTCAGTTCTCCCCAGATAGCGGAAATATCTGGGCAGACGGCCGATTACCGCCTGTGAAATTTCTTTATTATCCAATGGAGTTCCCTCCCTGATTGATTATTCATTCCCTCATGTTTAATTTTTAGTACACTGTTAAAACCTTGTCAATGTACTGCCGTTAGCTGATTTTCATTCTTCTCCACTCAAAAATGATCCACCGGATCATTTTCTCATATGCATGGCAACATAAAAATGACGGGTAAGATACCCGCCATTTGGTGGACCCGGGTCTTTCGACCAGCCCAATGATTTAACGCGTTTCCACGCGACAGATTCCTATCTGCATTATCATGTATTGATGATGTTGGGGGCAAAAGCCCCAACTATGATGCCTACAGCAATTCCTCCAACGTCTCACGGATTGCCTTAATGAACTCGAGACTGTTTAAGATCACCGGATGCTCACATGTAGAGATCAGGGAAAGGCTTTTGGTCATCTTACCGTCCTCGACGGTCTTAATGCAGGCCTTCTCCAGTTTGTCTGCGAATTCCATCAGTTCCCTGTTTCCATCCAGTTCTCCACGCTTACGCAGTGCGCCCGTCCATGCAAAAATGGTTGCGATGGAGTTTGTTGAGGTCTCTTCTCCCTTTAAATGCTTGTAGTAATGGCGCTGCACCGTGCCGTGCGCTGCCTCATACTCATATACGCCGCTCGGAGAAACAAGTACCGAGGTCATCATGGACAGATCCCCATAGGCAGTTGCCACCATATCAGACATCACATCGCCATCGTAGTTCTTGCAGGCCCAGATAAAGCCTCCTTCCGAACGAATGACTCTTGCTACCGCATCATCAATCAGGGTATAGAAATATTCAATTCCAAGCTCTTCAAATTTACTCTTATATTCTGTATCATAAATCTCCTGAAAAAAATATCCTTGAAATCATGATCATATTTCTTGGAGATCGTATCCTTGGTGGCAAACCAGAGATCCTGTTTCGTATCAATCGCATAATTAAAGCAGGCTCTTGCAAAGCTGTTGATGGACTTATCCGTATTATGGATTCCCTGAATTACGCCCGGTCCTTCAAAATTATGGATTGTTTCACGGATTTCCGTGCCATCCTCTGCCGTATAAACAAGCTCTGCCTTTCCTTTGCCCGGAACCTTGATTTCAACGTTCTTATACACATCCCCATAGGCATGTCTTGCAATAGTAATCGGCTTTGTCCAGTTCTTTACATAAGGGACAATTCCCTTTACCAGAATCGGTGCACGGAATACGGTTCCGTCCAGGATCGAACGGATCGTTCCGTTCGGGCTCTTCCACATTTCCTTCAGATGATATTCTGTCATTCTGGCTGCATTCGGCGTAATGGTTGCACACTTTACGGCAACTCCGTATTTCTTCGTTGCTTCAGCACTGTCCACTGTCACCTGGTCGTTGGTCTCGTTACGATGCTCCAGACCAAGGTCATAATACTCGGTTTTCAGATCAATAAAGGGAAGAAGAAGCTCCTCCTTAATCATCTGCCATAAAATTCGTGTCATTTCATCCCCGTCCATCTCGACTAAGGGCGTGGTCATTTTAATCTCGTCCATGAATTTTGTCCTTTCCGGTTCTGTTTATTCATCCTGATAACGATTCCGAATCGTTACTGAAAATTCTCGTATAATCCGTTTTTCACAATGTTGTCAAAAGCATTAATCATATGCTGGGTGGCATACTTTTCCGCCTCATCCGGCTTCTTGGCCTTGATCGCCTCCATAATCAGGCGGTGTTCTTCGTTGGAGGCCATACTCCTTTCCTTGGTAGACAAGGTTTTCCTGCGGATCCGGATGACATACTGGTGAAAAATCCTGTAACAGATTTTCCAGCATCTTGGAATCACAGGAGGCATACAGGATATGATGGAAACGGTTATCTAACTCTGCCATCTGCTCCATATGTCCCTTGGAGGCATGGAAGCTTGCCAGGTATACATTCTCTTCCAGCTCCTCCATCTGCTCTTCCGTAATATGTTCTGTTGCAAGACGCGCACACATTCCCTCTAAGGAAGAACGAATCATGTAAATGTCCTTGACATCCTTCGCAGTAATACCGGTTACATAGGCTCCCTTATTCGGAACGATCTGGATAAGTCCTTCAAGCTCCAACTGACGAAAGGCTTCTCTGACAGGAGTTCTGGATACACCAAGCTCCTCTCCTATGGCAACCTCCTTTAATTCTTCATTCTCCTTATATTTTCCATTCAGAATATCCTCACGAAGCTTGTGAAAGACTCTTCCCCGCAGGGAATATTTGTCTGTCACTTCCTGTTTCACATCATATCTGCTCATTGCTGTTCTTTCCTGCTTTCTATTGTCTGCCTTGCAGCCGATTTATTTCCTTCAAGGCTCATTATACATGTATTTGGTCAGTCATACAATGAAATATTAAGTTTATCACAAACCTCACCAATTTTTGCAACCAGTTCGTTGTCTGTCATAACGGTCACACGACCATCCTCATACTGCTGATCCACCCAGATCTTCAATTCATGCACCAGAGGTGAAGATTTCTCAAGCTGTTTGTCTGCCGGAAGCTTGTAATAGGAATTAATCCAGTGTGCAATTCCTGCAAGCCCGGAGGTATTCGATACAGCACACAATACCGGACGGTTCAGGAATTTGTCTGTATCAAAAAAATATTATAAATTTCTTCATTCTTTAGTAATCCATCCGCATGTACACCAGCTCTTGTTACATTAAAGTTTTTTTGCCAACAAACGGAGTTCTGGACGGAATATGGTATCCGATTTCCTTCTCATAATACTCTGCCAGTTCGGTAATCACGGTCGTATCCATGCCATTCAGACCACCCTTTAACTGCGCATATTCAAATACCATAGCTTCGAGCGGAGTATTTCCGGTACGCTCTCCGATACCAAACAAAGACGTATTCACTCCGGAACAGCCATATAACCATGCCGTTGTCGAATTGACCACCGCCTTATAGAAGTCATTATGTCCATGCCATTCCAGCAGCTCATGAGGCACACCGGCATGTGTATGTAATGCATAAATAATACCCTGTACACTTCTCGGGATAACAGCACCGGGATAATTCACGCCATAACCCATTGTATCACAGGCCCGGACCTTGATCGGAATCTTGTATTCCTCCATTAATTTCATCAGTTCCAGACAGAATGGTACAACATAGCCATAAATATCTGCTCTGGTAATATCCTCCAGATGGCATCTTACACTGATTCCCTCTTCGAGGCAGTCTCTTACCACACTCAAATAATGTTCCATCGCCTGACGACGATTCATCTTTAGTTTCAGGAAAATATGATAGTCGGAACAACTGACCAGAATTCCGGTCTCCTTCATACCAATTTCTTTTACCAGTTTAAAATCTTCCTTACTCGCCCGAATCCAGCTTGTGACTTCCGGGAACTGATATCCCCGTTCCATACACTTATAAACCGCATCACGGTCCTTCTTGCTGTATAAGAAGAATTCGCTCTGACGAATCATTCCATTCGGTCCGCCCAGCCGATGCAGATAATCATAAATGGTTACAATCTGCTCCGTTGTATACGGTGCTCTGGACTGCTGTCCATCGCGGAATGTCGTATCCGTAATCCAGATGTCCTTCGGCATATTATGAGGCACGATCCTGTCATTAAACGGGATCTTCGGAACCTCGGAATAAGGAAACATATTACGGAATACGTTTGGCTTCTCCACATCATCCAGAATATACATATGCTCTTCAATTTCAAGCAGGTTATTCTTGGAATTCAATGTCACCGGTCTGTTAAGGAAATTGCTGTTATTATCGTCCACTACCATATCACCCTCCAATTATTGCAAATGCAATGAATTATTGTAATTTTCAACTGTGAAATTGTTAAACAATTACAATTTCTGCAGAATTATACAGTATACCTGCATAATTCTTACTATGCATAATTGTATACAATGATACGTATTGTGTCAAGACCTATATTTGTTACTGCTCACTCCTGAATCATGTTCTTGTTACAGTTCTTACCTGTTTACCAGTCGCTTCCCCAGTCACTGCTTCCGGAATCCCAGCTGTCGCTCGAACTCCAGTCATAGCTGCTGTCTGAACTGTCGGAACTGCTAGAATGATGATCCTCATAGGCCTGATCATAGGTGGAGGAATCAGTAAACCGTTCCACGCCGTAATCCCAGTCACTGGAGCTGTCATAATTCTCGCCAAGATTATAATCCCAGATATCCTGATATTGGTCGTAATCCTCGTCGGACTCTACCCATCCTCCTGTCAGCGTATCGTCTACCGGATCGTAGCCGTAATCCTCATATTCATACCAGGTATTATAGTAGTGATAAAGCATTTTTATCATCTACCTTATAATAACCTTCATGCCGGTTCGCTACGAGTGAACAGGATGAGATCCATGTGGCGATAGCAATCACAACTGCCGCGCCGCAGATTATATAAGAAGCTACCGTAAACGCCTGATCTGCCGCCTTTTTTTACCTTTCCGACTGCCCCTTTGGACTTCGGGGAACCGTTCTTTCGAAGCTGACTGTTACGCTTCTGATTCAGGATTTCTTCTTTCAGCTTCATGTAAAGCTCATTCACCGCATAAGCTTCATCGGTTCCCTGATAGCGGATGGCACGCTGCCCGTTATCCTTATTCTTATAAACAATGAACTCACCTTTTTTTCATTCTGGTAAATACCAAAGGCACGTGGCTGCTGATAATTCCTTCCGATGAAAAAAAGCGTGTCGTTTCTTCCGGTGGCAGATGATGATTTACATACCACTGTTTCAGTTCTTCTATCGTTTTGGGTGTCTGATCGGTTGCCCGCTTATAGGCCTTGTTGACGCCCCTACAATTTGGACATTTCTCATCCGTATCATCAATCCAGCTATTGCAATACTCACACTGTACTTTCATACCCTCTCCCTTTTCTACCGTCCTCTGTAAACGCTCTATACAAGCCGGAATTCGGCTTTCTGTTCAGCATCACTGCTTCCCCCGATATAAACTTCGAATCTGCCAGGTTCTGCCACATATTCCATATCAATATTATAAAACCGAAGCATCTCTTCTGTGATTTCAAAGGTTACCTCCCTGCTTTCTCCGGGCTGCATAGCAATTCTCTGAAAGCCTTTTTAATTCCCCGCACAGGTCTTGCTACACTGCCTGCCACATCCCGGATATAAAGCTGAACAACCTCAGTTCCTGCACGGTTTCCGGTATTCTGCACCATGATCTTAGCAGTAAGGTTCTCTTCCCTGGTCATGATTTCACTGCTCAATGAAACCTCGGAATAAGCAAAGCTTGTATAAGTCAGCCCATATCCAAAGGCATATAACGGATGATTAGGTGCATCCAGGTAGCCGGATACGCCTCTCGGTGTAATTTCTCCCTCCGGGCGGCGGCGTCCGGTGTGTAACTCACTATAATATACCGGAACCTGTCCTACGGTATAAGGGAAGCACATGGCAAGTCTTCCCCCCGGCTCCTGATCTCCGAATAACACATCAGCAATGGCGTTTCCGCCTTCGGTTCCCGGGAACCAGACATGTAAAACTGCCTTGGCCTTTTCCACTACATGGCGCAGGTCTAAAGGACGTCCGCTAAAGGTTACAACCACGATCTGCGGATTTACCTCATAAACCCGGTCCAGTAATTCCAACTGATGGGCCGGTAACTGGATTTCGGTCTGGGAAGCGCTTTCACCGCTTGCCTGATAGTGCTCACCAAGGAACAGAATGACAGTTTCTGCCTTCTTTGCCGTCTCTACCGCTTCCTGCATCATTGCTTCCAGCTCTTCTTTCGATTTTATATTTTCAAATTCTACGCCAAAACCACAGATTTTCTGCTGATAATCCAGAATCTCACAGCCCTTTGCATAAGCCATGTTTTTATCCAGTTCTTTATTCCGGATTCCCTCTTCCACCGTAACCAGATCCGACTGCTTCCAGAATAATGACCAGGATCCGCAGATCTGCTTTTTCCTTTTACATAAGGACCAATAAGGGCCATTCCGGTATGCTGTGAATTTTTCTGCTGCATCTGCCTTTTTTTCACAAGAGGAAGAATTCCATCGTTTTTTTGAGCAGTACAAAAACTCTCGGCAGCAGCAGCTCTTGCCAGTGCCCGATGCTCCTCTTCAATTTCTAAAGCTTCATCATACACTTCATCTGCATTCTTATAGGGATTTTCAAAAAGTCCAAGACGATTCTTAAGCCGGAGAATCCGGTACGCTGCCTCATCGATCAGCTTCTCTTCCACCTTTCCCTCTTCTACCAGCTTCTTCAGGTGGTTCGCATAGATCTCCGTCATCATATCAATATCGACACCGGCTTTCACAGCAAGCGCAGCCGCCTCATCTTCCTCCTCTGCGATTCCATGCTTTAAAAGTTCCCAGATGGCAGCCCAGTCGGAAATCACCACACCGTCAAAGCCCCATTCGTCACGCAGGATTCCACGCATCAGAGCTTTGTTTGCTGTAGAAGGAACACGTCCTAACGTATTAAAAAGAGGTCATAATCATCTGGGCACCGGCGTCTACCCCCCGCCTTGTAAGCCGAAAGATAATCCTCCCGCAAGGTTCTTTCGGAAAGCTCTACCTGATTGTAGTCACGTCCTCCCAACGGAGCCCCGTATGCAGCAAAATGCTTCACACAGGCAGCCACATGATCTTCCTTCAAAAACATCCTCTCCCTGATAACCCTTTACCATGGCACTGGTCATACAGCAGTTCAGATAAGGATCCTCTCCCGTGGATTCCAGAACCCGTCCCCATCTGGCATCTCGTGCCAGATCGGACATCGGGGAAAAGGTCAGATGAAGTCCGGCACGTGCGGTTTCCCTTGCAGAAACAGATGCCATCTTCCTTACCAGTTCCGGATCAAAGGTACATCCCTGTGCCAGTGGCATCGGAAATATGGTCCGATACCCGTTAATCACATCTGCCATAAACAAAAGCGGAATGTGATGCGGTTGATGCTCCATATAAACCTTCTGAAACTTCTTAATCTTGGCTGCTCCCACGGTTCCAAGTACGGAACCTGCCTGCCAGACCTGATCTTTAGTTAATCCCATTTCCAGCATTGGTCCTGTGATGCTGTCCCCATTTTCCTCTATATCATAAAAATCAGCATTCAACTGTACCATCTGATTAATCTTCTCGTCCAAAGACATATCCTTTAATAAGTCAAGTAATTCCTGCTCCTGCATGTAATATTTCCTCCTGTCTCATTTTCAATTTCATTCTATTATAACGGAATTTTTACGGATTTGTATATTGACAGATATTACAGAAGGGCTACGAAAATCATGTCACCTTAACTCAAAAACGATCCACTGGATCATTTTCTCTCATATGCATGACACACTCAAAAAAAGCTCCGTATGGATTCATCCATACGGAGCTTCAAGTTTCAACCAGTCAGAATTATGAAATTATAACTGAGGACCTGCAGATACTAAAGCCTTACCTGCCGGATTTCCTTCATACTTAGCAAAGTTCTTGTTGAATCTGCCTGCTAAGTCTTTTGCTTTCTCTTCCCATGCAGAAGCATCTGCATAAGTATCACGAGGATCAAGAATTGCAGGATCTACTCCAGGAAGCTCGGTAGGAACTTCGAAGTTGAAGTAAGGAATCTTCTTTGTAGGAGCGCTTACGATTGCACCACTTAAGATTGCATCAATAATACCTCTGGTATCCTTAATGGAAATTCTCTTTCCGGTTCCGTTCCATCCGGTATTTACGAGGTAAGCCTTAGCTCCGCTCTTCTGCATCTTCTTAACAAGCTCTTCTGCATACTTTGTGGGGTGAAGTTCAAGGAACGCCTGACCAAAGCAAGCAGAGAATGTAGGTGTAGGCTCGGTAATTCCTCTTTCGGTTCCTGCAAGCTTAGCAGTAAATCCGGAAAGGAAGTAGTACTGAGTCTGTTCCGGTGTAAGGATAGATACCGGAGGAAGTACTCCGAATGCATCTGCGGAAAGGAAGATTACATTCTTAGCTGCAGGTGCGGAAGAAATCGGACGTACAATGTTCTTAATATGGTTGATCGGATAAGATACACGGGTATTCTCGGTAACGCTCTTATCTGCGAAATCAATCTTACCAGCTTCATCTACGGTTACGTTCTCAAGAAGAGCATCTCTCTTGATTGCGTTGTAGATATCTGGCTCAGAATCCTTGTCAAGGTTGATAACCTTAGCGTAGCAACCACCTTCGAAGTTGAATACGCCGTTGTCATCCCAACCATGCTCGTCATCACCAATCAGGAGACGCTTAGGATCTGTGGAAAGTGTTGTCTTACCTGTTCCGGAAAGACCAAAGAAGATTGCAGTGTTCTCACCGTTCATATCTGTATTTGCGGAGCAGTGCATAGAAGCAATACCCTTAAGAGGAAGGTAATAGTTCATCATGGAGAACATACCCTTCTTCATTTCTCCGCCGTACCATGTGTTGATGATTACCTGCTCACGGCTGGTAATGTTGAATGCTACACATGTTTCAGAGTTTAATCCTAATTCCTTGTAATTCTCAACTTTAGCCTTGGAAGCGTTGTAAACAACGAAGTCCGGTGTAAAGTCTTTCAGTTCTTCCTCAGAAGGCCGGATGAACATGTTCTTAATGAAATGTGCCTGCCAAGCTACTTCTACGATGAAACGAACTGCCATACGTGTATCCTTGTTTGCGCCACAGAATGCATCTACAACGAAAAGTCTCTTGTTGGAAAGTTCCTTCTTGGCAAGATCCTTAACGGATGCCCATGCTTCCTGAGACATCGGATGATTGTCGTTCTTGTACTCATCAGAGGTCCACCATACAGTGTCCTTAGAGTTCTCGTCCATAACGATATACTTATCCTTAGGTGAACGTCCTGTGAAGATACCAGTCATTACGTTAACAGCACCAAGCTCAGTAACTTTGCCGACTTCATATCCTTCAAGACCAGCTTTTTGTTTCCTCTTCAAATAAAAAGTTCATAAGAAGGGTTGTAAACAACTTCAGTTGTGCCAGTAATACCATACTGACTTAAATTAATGTCTGCCATTTCCAAAAAAACCTCTCTTCCTTATTGTTAAATATATAACTATTTCTATAGCCAAGTTAAAATATACCATATTTTTTTTCAGAAGTAAATATGCTTTTAACCACTTTCAGGTCAATATTTCAACCGGTATATATCTAATGCCGTCAATTATCCGACTGCATATTTCCGGAGGGATATTCCTGATAACAAAAAAGCCAAGCATCAGTACAATGAGGATATACAGCAGGATATTTTCCCACCTGCGATATGTAATCTGCTGTCCCCTGATATAGGCAAGCACATTTTTCGCTATAAAGTAATACAAAACAGGCTGCAGAATAAAAATCATCTGATTAGATTCATAAGCAGACCGGAAATCAAGCTTCCATATGGAAAGCAGCATACGGGTAATGCCGCATCCCGGACATTTCAGCCCTGTAATTTTATAAAATATGCAGGGTATACCCACGTTAAACCGTAGCACCAACCCTGCATATATCATGCATAACAGGATACAACCTATAACCTTGTAAATTCTGTTCTTATAATACATTATGCAGCCTGATCATTAATAAAGCTCTGTGCAATGCAGTAATTTACAATTCCAAGACCAAAAATGGAAAGAATCAGAAATAAAACAGCATTACTGCCATTCTTCACACTATCAATCTTCTGTCCCATCCGATAGTTCCAATAGAACAAATAAATACCGCAAGTAAGCAATGAGAATAAAAATGCCATACCGCCTGAGGTCTGATAGGTATCGTCCGGAGTTGCCATATTCATTTCATTTGTCAGACAGATAAACCAGTAAATACCATAGATACCAAAGGTAATAATGGAAAAGATAATGCACAATGCAATGTTACGATTTTTCATTGCAAATCCTCCTCTCTGAAGTTTATTTACTTATATATATACTGGATGTTGTCGAAAAATGCAATATATATATTATAAATATTAAATTTTTTTGTAAACATTTCCTTTTTTTACTTGCCTGCTGTTTTTTTTCTGTGATATATTATTTATGTCAACTTTTTCTACGTTATTCTATCAGCGTGTGGAATTACAATATCCCTTTTTATAATTTATACTTTTTGAACCTGCCTGTTAACTGAAAATATTGATTTCTTATTTACAATTTAAAATAATCTCAGTAGTAGAAAGGAGTACAGCAATGGCCGATACAAATATTTTTTCACAGATCACTCCAGACATCATCCGGCTGGCACAGAAAAGCGAATCCGCAGATATCATTGATACAGAATTATTTACCAGATATGATGTCAAACGCGGTCTGCGTGACCTGAACGGCAAGGGTGTTCTTGCCGGTTTTGACCACAATCTCTGATGTACGTGCAACCGAAATCATTAACGGGGAATCCCATCCCTGCCACGGAAGGCTTTTTTATCGCGGTTATGATGTGAAGGATCTGGTAAACGGATTTACAGGTGACGGACGCTTTGGCTTTGAGGAGGTTGCTTACCTGCTCCTGTTTGATGAGCTTCCGAATGAAGAAGAGCTGACTATGTTCCGTTCCCTTCTGTCTACCTACCGCAGTCTTCCAACTGGCTTTGTACGGGATATCATCATGAAGGCACCCAGCCAGGATATGATGAACACTCTTGCAAGAAGCGTGCTTACCTTATATTCCTATGATGACCGTGCAGATGATGTATCTCTTCCCAATGTGTTACGGCAGTGTCTGCAGCTGATCAGTCTGTTCCCGCTGCTTTCGATCTACGGTTATCAGGCATATTGTCATTATCATGATGGTAAAAGCCTGTTCATTCACCGCCCGGATCCTGCTCTTTCCACTGCGGAGAACATCCTTCACCTGTTAAGACCTGACAGCCAGTACACCCCTCTGGAGGCTAAGCTTCTGGACATTGCCCTGGTTCTACATATGGAACATGGTGGTGGTAATAACTCTTCCTTCACGACCCATGTTGTAACCTCCTCTCTCACCGATACCTATTCCGTCATTGCCGCTGCAATCGGTTCCCTGAAAGGCCCCCGGCATGGTGGTGCAAATATTAAGGTTGTTAAAATGTTCGATGAAATGAAACGGGAAGTCAAAGACTGGACGAACGAAGATGAAGTCGCAGATTATCTTCGCAGACTTCTTCACAAGGATGCGTTTGATCATGCCGGTCTTATCTATGGTGTGGGGCATGCAATTTATTCCAAATCCGATCCAAGAGCGGTCATTTTCAAGTCCTTCGTGGAAAAGCTCTCCGCAGAAAAACATCTGGAAAAGGAATTTGCCCTGTATTCGCTTGTTGAAAATCTGGCTCCGAAGGTTATTGCCAATGAGCGTCAGATGTATAAAGGCGTAAGCATCAACGTTGACTTCTATTCCGGCTTCGTTTATCAGATGCTTGGACTTCCTTTAGAGCTCTATACACCGATCTTTGCCATTGCGCGTATTGTCGGCTGGAGTGCACACCGTATGGAGGAGCTTGCCAACAATGGAAAAATCATCCGTCCGGCTTATAAGCCAATCACAGAAGATCTTGCTTATGTAGAAATGAAAAAACGGTGCTGATGCACCGTTTTTTTCTTTACTTTCATTGTTTCTCTTATTTTTAATTTATAACCTGTTCCATAATCTGTTTTTAGTACTCTTTTATCAGATCTTTCTTTCAAGGAAGCTTAATACCGTCTTTTCCATATCTTCCTTATCGCATTCGGTCTTATGTAATACCGGTGCGGTACGGATCTCCTGAATAGCGTTCGGTACCGGTACTCCGGAAAGCTTCTCCAATTCATCTACCAATGCAAAGTCCTCCATATTCGCATAGCCTTCATCAATGGCGGTCATGACGCTTCTGGTAAACTTATAAGGACTTGCTGTGGAAACCACAACGGTCTTCGTCTGATCTCCGGTCTCCTTCTTATATTTCTTATAAACGGAAGAAGCAACTGCGGTATGGGTATCAATGATGTATCCGGTATCCTCATATAAATCATGAATTTCTTTTGCTGTTTCCTGCTCACTTGCATAAGCACCGTAGAAATCCTTAAGCTCTGCTTTCATCTCTTCGCTGATCGTATAAACACTGGTCTGATTCAGGGATTCCATCAGTTCACGGTTACGGTCTGCATTGTCTCCTGCAATGTGATAAATCAGACGTTCCAGATTGCTGGAAATCAGAATATCCATGGAAGGAGAAGTGGTTAATACGAATTCACGGTTCTTATCATAGGTTCCGGTACGGAAGAAATCATATAAAACCTTGTTTTCGTTGGATGCGCAGATCAGCTTACCGATCGGCACGCCCATCTTCTTTGCATAATAAGCAGCTAAAATATTACCAAAGTTACCGGTCGGAACGACCATATTCACAAGCTCACCGTCTTCGATCTGCTCTTCTGCAAGGAGCTTTACATAAGCGTATACATAATAAGCAACCTGAGGAAGGAGACGACCAATATTAATGGAGTTTGCGGAAGAAAGCTGGAATCCGCTTTCATTTAACTTCTTCTCAAGGTCACGGTCATTAAAGATCTTTTTCACTCCGGTCTGGGCATCATCAAAGTTACCATGAATGGCTACTACGAAGGTATTCTTGCCCTTCTGGGTAACCATCTGCTTTTCCTGGATCGGGCTGACGCCGTTCTTCGGATAAAATACAACAATTCTGGTACCCTCTACATCTGCGAATCCTGCAAGAGCTGCCTTACCGGTATCCCCTGAGGTTGCCGTCAGAATCACGATTTCATTCGTTACATGATTCTTCTTTGCAGAGGTAGTCAGTAAATGAGGCAGAATGGATAATGCCATATCCTTGAATGCAATCGTTGCACCGTGGAACAGTTCCAGATAATAAGCATCTTCTGCATGAACCAGAGGAGCGATCTCTTCGGTATCAAACTTCTCATCATAAGCTTTCTCAATACAGTTCTTAAGCTCTTCTTCCGTAAAATCGGTTAAATACAGCTTCATTACCTCATAGGCAACCTGCTGATATGACATCTGGGAAAGTTCCTTTAAGGATTTGTCCAATGCCGGAATGGATTCCGGTACAAACAATCCTCCATCTTCAGATAAACCTCTTAAGATTGCTTCTGAAGCCTTCACCTGTTTTCCTGCCGTTCTCGTACTATTATATAACATGTCACTCAAGCTCCTTAATTCTTCCTGAATTTTATTTATTCTGATGCAACCATCCAGAACTTCATTTGCAAAACAACTGACAGGCAGCTTTTTGCTCATGTGATTACATTCTAACATAAAAATACAGGTGAAGCAATTTTTTCTCCCAATTTTCCATAATGATTTTGTATAAGTAATTACTCAGCGGAAGAATTCATGCCCTCCATGTTCAAACAGCCTGTCCAGGTGATGATCAAACCATGCCATCTTATCACCTTCTGCATACTGTCTTGATGCAAAATAAAGCGCTCCCTCCGTGATGTCTTCTCCCTTAATGACACGGTCCACGGCTTCCCTGGTTTCCTCTGACACCTTTACCTTCTGGTAGGTTCCGTTTGCCACCGGTGAAAACTGATAGGTTCCTCCCTCTTTCTGCATCACCACCTCGGTTACGCTGTCCGGGAAATGCTCGTCCGCAACACGGTTTAACACCACTCCGGCCACCAGCATCTTGCCCTCCAGATCTTCACACCCGGCCTCTGCCTGTACGATACGCAGAAGACACTGGTAATCCGCATCCGACAATTCGCTGCAGGCTTCTTTCTCAAGTACTTTATAATCTACCACACGCTGTCCGGACGCCACCAGACTCTGTTGCCGGACCATCGTATCCTTTTCAAGAACATCATAAGCAAATACTTTAATAAAACAAAACAGCAGAGAAACATAAGCTGCCAGATAAATAATCCACTTCTTATTCATCACCTTTTTCCTTTCTCCTAATATTCTATACAGCACTTGTCCAAAAATATTTCTAATTATTACTAATTTAAGAAAAAAATATTTCATTTACAGGTAATTTCGTTCATAATTTCTACAAGTTATGCTATACTGAAAAAAAACACTTAGAAGAAAGGAATCCCCATGTCGGCAAAAGCTCCCCGGTGTTTATGAAATCACACAAAAAAACGGCACTGTAAAGTACCGTTCATCGCTTACTTATCAAAGTAAACATATCAGTCTTGGAAGCTATGCTACGAAAGAAGAAGCCCACGCTGCCTATTTACTGGCCCGTAAGCTCCTGTCTGATGATTGCCTTACCCTAACATCCTATTCCGAAACCGGTTCGGTAATTCCCTTTGAAAAAAATGGGTGATTCTTCTCAATTTCCGTGATAATGGCCTTTACTTTGCAACCCCCATTTATCTCCGCCAGAAATATTTTGAATATTATCTTGCTCCGCATACCATTCTGCGTTTCGACCGGGATGATCTGTTTTATTATTCCTCCCACAAGATCATGCAGCGTGGCCGTCACTTTTTCGTTGCAGACTACGGCATGCAGGTCAATATTGCAAACCGCTACGGCATTAAAAACTATGCGGTAGAAAACCGTGACTATCGTTTCATCAACGGAGATCCCTACGATTTCCGCTACGAAAATATTGAGATTCTGAACCGCTATCATGGCGTCCGTGTCCGTAATACAAAAACGGGCATCCGCTATGCTGCCATCATCCATTTAAACGGAAACTTCACCATTGGTACCTATCAGAGTGATACCGAGGCTGCCATTGCCTATAACAAAGCCATTGACATTTTAATTAAAAATGGCGTAAGCAGGAATTTCACTCCCAATTATATTGAGAATCTCTCTCCCTCTGCCTACGCCGATATTTATTCTGAAATTTCTGTTTCACGTAAAATTCTGGACTACCGTCCCTGACCTACTTCATGGAATAATCTACAAAGCTGATGATATACGAGCCGCCATTCTCAATTCCGGAAAGGGAAAGATCCGTGGCATACCGCAACATGTTTAAACTCATACGGATATTCCGGAAGCGGAGCTGTATCATTCAGCAGCACATCATAATCCGTGAGTAATCCTTCCGGCCGGATCTTTTCTGACAGCCATTGTTCATTTCCATACAGAATCGCATGATAGCCGTCATACCGGATCGTCTGCAGAAAGGCTTCCGCAATCCGGCTTCTCTGATCTACGGAAAGTGTGTCGGTTCTTGCGGTATCATTCGTAATTTCTTCCATGACAAGTGCCACCGGATAACGGATCGTATAGGACTGTAACTGATTAATCACAAAGTTGGCTTCATCGACAGCCTCTGTCACACTCACCGCCTGAGAATAAAACGTAACGCCGATATCCAGATCCGCCTTCTTCGCTGCTTCCATATAATCCGTAAACTGTTCATCCAGTGAAATCACACCGCTTTCATAGCCTCTTCCACCGACCTTTAACATCACGAAATCAATGCCGTTTCGTTTCAGCCAGTCAAAGTCTACCTTTCCGTTATTCTTGGATAATTCCACACCGAGCCTGGAAGTTTTTCTCACCAGCCGGATAATATCCCATCTGATCATTTACAATTTTAAATTTTTTTGTAAAATCTATAGAATTCTTCTGTACATCCTCATAGGCAGGATCCTCCGTTGGTGTCGGCGATGGGGACGGTTCTTCGGACGGGGAAGGGAAGGAGACGGAGATTCTTCTATCACTTCACCTTCATTCCGGCCTCCATACATATTCCAGAAGTCCAGATCTTCGGAACGCAGTCCTGTGTTCTCTCCCGTTTCTCCATTTTTCTCCGTCACTTAAATCCACTGCCTCGACAACGGGTGTCGGGGGTAACCTTTGCAGCCGTTGTCCGATTGCTGCGTGTATTCTGGGAAACCACCACAAGAATCACGATGAGCACAATCCCTGCCATGGCAATAATCGTATAAATCACAGGAAGACTTAAGCCTCTGTCGTTATCGTCATCATCATAATTGGAATATTTCATACACAACCTTCTTTTTTTACTGTTTCTTATCCGCACAGGTAATTTTTCCTTTTCTTGATCTTTCTCTTTCGCACATTGTACCATAGATTCATGTTCCGATACAAACAAAAAAAGATTAAAAACTCTATATTGCCCTCCTTTTTATCCGGTGAGCTCCTTCTCGGAATGACCGGCTGCAAACCGCTGCCTGTGCAGGTATCCGCAACCGGCTTTTTAATTTTGATACATTTATTTCCGTTACCATCTACGATGCAGAGAATGAAGAGCGTGGAAATGAGCTGTTAGAGGGCTGCATGTCTTTGGCTGAACACTATGAAAAATCTATACAGCAAGAGCATTCCGACAAGCGACATTTCCCGGATCAACGCCAACCCCGGTGAGTACATTACCGTAGATTCCGATACGATTACTTTATTACAGACGGCATGCGATTATGCATCCCTCTCCGATGGCGCCATTGACCCTTCCATCGGTGCGGTGTCATCCCTTTGGGATTTCCATGAAACAACCAATCCTGCTATCCCTTCGGATGACATTCTTTCCGAAGCTTTAACCCATGTCGATTACCGTAAGATTTCCATAAAGAACCAACAGGTAAAGCTTACTGAAGAAGGAATGGCCCTTGATCTTGGTTTCATTGCCAAGGGCTATATTGCTGACCGTATGAAGGAATATCTGTCCGGTGAGGGAGTGAAAAGTGCGATCATCAGCCTTGGCGGCAACATCCTTGCCATTGGAGAAAAGCCTGACGGTTCTCCGTTCCATGTGGGAATCCAAAAGCCCTTTGCCGATACCGGTACTGCCCTGCTTACGGTTGAGGATTCGAACCGCAGCGTGGTTTCTTCCGGAAATTACGAACGCTATTTTGAGGTGAATGGCGTTCTCTATCATCATATTCTTTCTACCGAAAATGGCTATCCGGTAAACAGCGGTCTGTCCCAGGTAACCATT
Organism: Lachnospiraceae bacterium; assembly: GCA_021628825.1. Taxonomy (GTDB): domain Bacteria; phylum Bacillota; class Clostridia; order Lachnospirales; family Lachnospiraceae; genus Suilimivivens. The sequence continues at coordinate 709,829 of JAJXRY010000001.1, forward strand.
TTAAGTGATGACTCCGTTACCGGTGATGCCCTATCTACGTTATGTTTCATCCTTGGCTATGAGAAAGCCACCACCCTGCTCAAAAATTATCCTGATGTTCAGGCAATCTTCGTTCTGGATGATGGCTCGGTTGTTTCTTATAATTATTAATATCAAGCTCTAATCCTCTATTTACTCTATTGTAAGTATGTCTACAAATCCGGTAATCTCAAATACTTCCTGAATCATCTCACTGACATGAATGACCTTCATTGTTCCTTTGGTATTCATCAGCTTCTGTATTTTCAGAAGAACCCGCAGACCGGCTGATGAGATATATTCAAGTCCCTTAAGATCAAATACAAGCTCCTTCGTATCCGTTAATTCCTTCTCTGCAAAGGCATCCAGCTCCGGAGCAGTTGTTGTATCCAATCTTCCGGTTAAGAATATGGTGTCCTTGGTTCCTTCCCTTTTCTTTTCGATATTTAATCTCATTGCTTTTTCCTCCTTTTTCTTAAACACACAATCAAGTATATCATTCATATAGGAGCCCTGAAAAGTATTTTTTGTCATTCTTTATCGTTCAGATGACGTTGGAGTAAATTTCAATTTCAATTGCAATCCCAAGCCACCCGAAGATCACCCCTGTGTTCAGGCAATCTCCGTTCTGGATGATGGCTCGGTTATTTCATAATCACTTAATTTTTGCAACACTTAGCAATTAAAAGCCACGCCATTCATCTGCGGTATATTTCGGTTTCCATCCGTAAGTTTCTTCCTCTGCCATACTCCGGAAAGGATCCCATGTATTGGCATATTCCCCCTCATCTCTATGTTCATAAAAATTTATTGAGAATTGCTTCATACTGCACCATCGTGATCTTCTGATCGTTATATAAAAAAATAAGAGAGCTCATTATAACGATCCTCCGGATTATTGTACCTTGCTATTAAACTGATCTGGTCAACTACTTCATCCTCTACAAATTTACAGAACTCATACTGATTTCTATTCATATGAGAACCATCTGAACCCAATATCCATATTTCCCCCTCCACATCGCAGATACCTCCGGCCAAGGGTGAATAAATATAGGACTCTAAATCCACTATCTGTATATCTCCATCTGGTGTAATGTCCAATGCCCCGAACACTTTACCCAAATTACTATCAACCAAAAGTACCAGTTCATTCTGGTAATCATTATCAATATCTGCAAAAGTATAAGCACCCCTATATTCAGTACTTTCAAAAAATTCCGAACATGTCACATTTTCACCTAAATATGGTATCGTAATTTTATCTTCAAAGAAATCATCAAAGACATCATCCGACTGTTGGTGTGTTTCTATGGACAGAATACGATATCCAAAGGAATTATCCATGGTTAGCTCCACACGGAAGACGGTACTCTGAGTACAATAATTCTTCCATATTCCCCATGAGCCCCGCGAATATAAATTAACCAAAACCATATAATTATGCTGTTCCGGATCATATTTTACAGACACAACAGCATCCTGCTCACCTTCCATCATTCCCCCGGCACCATCTGATATTACAAACACCAGATCGTTAAAATCACGATTATATACAATAGTATTTTTCATAATCGTTTCCTGGAGAATCATATTCAAAGTCTTCTGGCTTAAGGTCATAACCAAATAATTCCCTGTATATTCTCCCTGCCTCTCCAAAGCTTCCTTTCATAAGATATTTCTCTATATCTCCCGTATTCTCATATAGTACACTGTTTGCACCAGTCAATCTATCCTCCAAAAGGAATATATAGTGTGTTACGAGATCTATTTTTGATCCGTAGTTGCGTATATCACTGGTCCATTCCTCAATCCATTCTTCGGGTGTCCATTTGTTGTCCCCATACAAATCATAAGCAATTCCCCTGAAGATCGCCTCATCTTCCTTCGACAGAACGAAATCTCCCTTTTCGTCCTGCCACCAGGACTTTCCTTCTATATTGTCATAGAAGCGGTTGTATGCGGATATGCTTCCGTTCCGGACTGCGGCAGCTTCCCATACCACTCCACCGGCATTCTCATCGGGCCGGAATTCCATCACCTGTCCATCCGGCTGATAAGAATAAAGATGAATATCCAGATCTCTCCATGAAGCAATTGGTAAGTGTCTCTGTGCCTGCGTATAATTACATACATAAACTTTCAACGGTCCCTGACCATAGGCTGCGCTGCCATAAACCACCTCACAGCCGGAGGAATTATCACTAACCAGGTAATCCTGTGCATCATCTGTTGTAATTCCTTCGCCGATATGACTCATATTACCGTCATCTCCAACCAGAGAAGTAAAGAGTGTCAGGTCAAGATCTACTTCAGCATCATCTCTCCATGTAAGGACAAAGGCACTTTCTCCTTCGGACAATGCCGGAATCAAATATACCGATGTCTCTACCAGAGCATCTTCTCCTTCCTCCAGATACGGATTAACCATAATACTCTTCCATGTCCGCTCGTATCCATCTACAACCGCCTCGATCGTATAGTGTCCACGGGGAAGTGTAATTTCTGCCTGTCCACTTTCATCTGTGCTTCCGGTATAAACAGCCTCTCCCTTCCTTGTATTCATTCCTTTTCGGATAACAAGCTGACCGCTCAATGCCTTTGCCTCTGTTCCCTCTTTGGAGTTCCGTGTTGTCGCATCCAGTGTATGAAGCTTTATCTGTATGGAATCCGAATCATTAGTAATCAACACCGGATCATATTCGTAAATACCGGTTCCCTGTGTCACATGGATTTCATGAATATACAGATCCTGATAGTCGCCCCCACCATCCATATAAAGCTGATAGTCTGCATCATCCTGATATACATATCCTGTATACTTACCATTTTCATCGGTCTGCATACTGCATACAATTTGACCGCTATTCTGATTTTGTAACAGAACGCTGCAGCCGGAAACCGGAAGTCCTCTCTGTGTCGTAACCGTGCCACAGATCTTTCCAATATGCCCACTCGCCATAATCGCATCATATGTGTTATAAGAACGGTTCAACCATTCCAGTTCATAGGCATCATACTGTGCCCTGATCTCATCGGGTGCCGTAAAATAATCAAATTCCTCATAATCACTTCTTCCCTGCGGCTTAAGTGTTGTCTGACTGACCTTTAGGGAATCCTTCAAAACGGTTCTTACCTGAACCAGAGCATCATTTTCAAAATAAAACCGTGTTCCCGGAATCTTGATTGAAGCAAACGACGGTGTATAGGCATTATCCTCTCTCCAGAATACGAAGTAGGGCTTCCCGTCCCTGTAATAGTAATCAATAATATCAAGCGGCTCCTCTTCATATTCTCTTACCGATGTAATCTTATAAATCTGTCCGCTGTCCGGATCCGAATAGACCTCATAAAGGATCTCCCCATCAGTGGCTGTATCCCACATACAATACTGTGAGAGCGTACAGGTACCTAATGTACCAATCCCCTTCTCCCCACTGTCACTAATCCCTTCCAGCTGATAAAACAGATCGGAATTCCATTCCGTTCCGGCGACCTTTTCTGCCGGCTGATGATCCATTGCCTCTAAATTAAAGGAATACATATTCTCCGGTCCCTGATTCTGTGCTGTTTCCATACTCTCCTGTGTCACAACCGGATAATCCGCCGGTTCCTCTTGCTCCAGTTCAAACTCCGTAATATTCTGCTGCTCCCCCGCAGTCTCTTCCGTTACCGGCCGTTTGCGTTTCACGGCAAACAGGATTCCCCCCGCCATCAAAACAAGCAGAACAGCAATACCTGCAATAAGAAAAATTTTCTTTTGTTTGTCTGACAGAGCAACTCTCTTCCCATTTGTAACCGGTGTTCCACATTTCGGGCAGAACGCCATGCGCGGTTTCATTTTTGTCCGACAATTTTTACAACGCATCCTCACTTCTCCTCCTCTTTATGAATCAAATGCAAGACAAATAACAGGGCAGATACCATATTCATTGGACTCCTGTGCCTCATAGATATCTCCCAAATGATTCACCGTCCATGCAGATATAGCGATATCTTCACGCACCCACCAGGAACAATAGCCAGCATTATCCGTCCGTAAGCCCTTGTTACGTACATATTCCGTCGATCTTGCACGCTGCTTGTCCTCAGAAGGGAAGTAATGTTCCACCTCCTTCCAGTTAAGGATAAAGACCGGATGCGCTACAATCATATCGCCCATTCATAATCGCATGGATCCATAACTACGATGGTAAGCATCCTGTTCTTCTCTGTCTGTGTGAATGCCGTATTGTAAAAGGTTCCATTATATTCTTCTTAATCAACCAGCTTATATCCACACACAGTACAGAATATATTATCCTCCTCACGTTCTGCTCCGCAGTTCGGACATACGTTTTTATTCATGGTTTCCGTTACATTCAGCAGCTGCTGCTTTTCACCACACTTATTACAGAACATGCTGTCCAAGGGAAGCATATTTCCACAGGTTGTACATTTTCTTAAGCCCTGTAACGCAAGCTTTCTCATCTCAACAATTACAATTTCCTTATCCACAGCAAGGATTCCTTCGATCTCCTTCGCATATAATGTTTCCTTTGCCGGATCCTCTTTGTGTTCTTCGAAATATTTTGACCCGATTTCAAGCAGTAGCTTCTTTTTTTCCTGTTCCAGTTCATTCAGACGCTTCGCACATTCTGTTACTGCTGGACTGGTTTCCTTTGCCTTCATTTTAGTTTCTCCACTAAATAATCCCATCGTTCTTTCTCCTTTGTTTTCATTTGCGTTGTATGTATTAAAAATCTATACCAAACATATTTGCTATACTGTTCCCGATGTCCTGAAGTTCCTCCTCCAGATCTCCTCCCAGATTAAAGTTAATGCCTATTCCGGATTCCTGGATCCGGTTCAGATATTCCTCCGGATCTCCCGACCGGTCTCTGGTCAAAACAAGAGTCGCCTCCCCAATATGGACAAGCAGACGGTCCGGGCCATCAAATTCATAGTTGCAGCTGTAATTGGCATTCAATGTTGTCAGTACAACGTCAATGGATGCATGAATTGTGAATTGGTCATTTCCGGTCTTTGAATACTCCATTATACCCGGTCCAATCGTAACACCTCCAAGGGATGCAGTTGCAAAGAGATCTCCTTCCTTTGTAAATACAATCCGTGTTCCGTTCGCCAATGTCAGCAAGGTCTTTTCCAAGATATCCTGCGGATCTGTCAGATCGATATCGGACAGCTCTACCTCTTCTGCATCCACTACCTTCCATACCCCTACCAGCGTAAATCTGCTTAGGTAATAGCTTCCTCCAATGCCAATGCCAATCACAAGCACCAGAATCACAAGTACAGATATTAGCAGTTTCCATTTTCCTTTATGGGGAGTCCTGATTGTTTCCCTATTTTCATTTTGCCCGGGGATATCCTGTACGATCCATGATGCATTCTGTGTCAAATTCTCTGCCTTTTCCGTATGCTTTCCACCATATTCCCTGGCCTTTTCTGCCAGCTGGCTTACCCCCTCCTTCGCTTTCCCTGACAGTTCCTTCATTTGATCCTTCGCATTATCCGGTATTTTGTTCATAAGGTTCTGTACAACCCCATTGTCCGTAATAGGGTGGACATGCTTCCCCTCTTTCTGTTCATCTAGGTTTCTCCATACCCCGATGTTGTCTGTCTCCTGTGTTTTCGTTCCGCAGGAAGGACAAAATACAGCCTCGTCCTTCATTTGTGCTCCGCATTGCTTGCAATACTTCATCTTCTCATCCTCCGTAAATCTTTTTTTATACTTTTTTTACATACTAAAAAGCACATAAAACCGATGGATAAAGAAAATACTCTTTATCCATCGGTTTTATGTGCTTAAGTAAACCGCAATATAAAATCAGGCAGATTACATTATCTACCTGTGCTGTGCTGTGCTGTGCTGTGCTGTGCTGTGCTGTGCTGTGCTGTGCTGTCAGCAATTATCCTCTCATGATACATTCCTGTCAACCCCCTCTTTCGAAATTAATTATATATCTCTGTGCAAAATATGTCATCATCTTTTTTTAATATTTAAAAAAACAATTTTAAAAATCCATCCGCCAACCGCTTCTTTATGGAACATACGATTCGCTGCTCCATCGTACAGAACCGTTCCTTCTATCCCGTAACGTTTCCGTAACTGGTCTTTCCTTGAAACTAAAATGACCGTAAATAACATCATGATTACAGCAAACAACAGGCCAGCCAACAGATTATAAAATTTAAAACGTATGGATTCTTTTTCATTCTGAATCTCTTATCCTTTACCCATTATACAATTGGCAGATAACCGTTCTTATCCGGAACGAATTATCTGCCAATGCCAGTCTTTTCTTAATGTTCTACAATTGATTTTCTTGGGCACTTCGACATGCAGACGCCGCATCCAACACATTTCTCATAGTCAATCGCTGCATGGAAATCACTGATGGTAACTGCATCCTGTGGACAGTTCTTCTTACAGAGAGAACAGCCGATACAGCCGACCTGACAATCCTTCATGGTAACCGGTCCCTTATCCTCGGAGCTGCAGGCTACCGTATACTTTGCATCATAGGGAATGAGGGAAATCAGATGCTTCGGACAAACCGCCACACACTTACCACACGCCTTACAGGCTTCCTTATCTACAACAGCTACTCCGTTTATGACATGAATGGCGTCAAACGGACACACGGATACACAGGTTCCGAATCCAAGACAACCGTTGTTACAGCTCTTCGCACCACCATTCGGGACAAAGGACAGCATCCGGCAGTCCTCAATTCCATGATATTCGTAATCCAGCGTGGTTTTGTCACAGTCTCCTTGACAGGCTACAAATGCAACCTTCCGCTCGGTTTCTCCGGCTTCTACCCCCATGATCCCGGCGATGACCTTTCCGGCAGCTTCTCCGCCTACCGGACAGGCATTGACCGGTGCTTCTCCTTTTGCGATTGCTGCAGCGAGCCCGCTGCATCCGGGGAATCCGCATCCACCACAATTATTTCCGGGAAGGGCTGCAAGCACTGCCTCTTCCTTTTCATCTACTTCTACTTTGAATTGAATAGCGGCAATTCCGAGAAAGACACCAACAAAAAGACCGACTCCACCAACAACTGCTATTGCAAAAATTACTGCATTCATTTTATTGGCTCCTTTCTACAACAATCCTGAGAATCCACAGAAAGCAATTGCCATAAGTCCTGCGGTAATCAGGACAATCGGCATTCCCTTAAAGGATTCCGGAATATCATTATATGTCATCTTTTCACGAATACCGGCAAGAATCACAATGGCAATCGTAAATCCGAGTGCGGTTGCAAAACCATTTACAACGCCCTGAAGGATTCCATAGTTTTTCTGCACATTCGTTAATGCGATACCAAGCACGGCACAGTTTGTTGTAATCAGGGGCAGATATACACCAAGTGCCTGATACAGGGACTTCATGAATTTCTTTAAGAACATTTCCACGAACTGTACCAGCGCTGCAATCACCAGAATAAATACAATCGTCTGTAAATAAGTCAGATCAAGTGGTGTTAAAATGTACTGATAAATCAATCCTGTCACCGCGGAGGACAGGGTAATAACGAAGATAACCGCGGTTCCCATTCCCGCTGCGGTATTGGTCTTCTTGGACACACCGAGGAACGGACACAGTCCAAGGAACTGACTCAGTACCACGTTACTGATTAAGGAAGAGGAAACCAGAATAATAAGTAATTCTTTAATCATTGTTCTTTTTCCTCCTTATTCTCTTCTACTGTTTCTTTATTTTTTCATTCTTTAATTCAGCATTCTGTTTTGTTTCATCTGTTTTATCTATCACTTCTTCTACTGTATTTTTCTCATCTTTTCCACTCTCTGCTACACTTTCTTTTACCGGCTCTGCCATGCGGCTTCCACAGCCGGCTTCGCCACAATGCATACAATCGGAATTACAGCCGGACTGGATCTTCGACATATCCTTTCCCTTCTCCTGTCCTTTGCGCTTCACATAGTTCTGGATCGCTGTCAAGGCTGCCAGTACAAAGAAGGCACCCGGCGCCAGGACAAAAATGCTACAGGGAACATAGGAATCCGGCATAACATGGAATCCGAAGATTTCACCTGCACCGATCAATTCACGGACAGCTCCGATAATCGTAAGCGCCAGAGTAAATCCAAGTCCCATTCCGACTCCGTCGAAGAAAGAAGGAATCACTTTATTCTTGGAGGCATAGGCTTCCGCTCTTCCAAGAATGATACAGTTTACAACGATCAACGGGATATACAATCCCAGTGCGTCATACAGGAACGGAATGTATGCCTTTAACAAAAGCTCCACAACCGTTACAAATGAGGCAATGATTACAATAAATGCCGGAATACGCACCTTATCCGGAATGATATTCCGCAGCATGGAAATAAACATATTGCTGAGTGCCAGAACCACCATGGTGGTAAGTCCCATACCAAGTCCGTTGATAGCTGACGTTGTTACAGCTAAGGTCGGGCACATACCAAGCATCAATACGAAGGTCGGGTTCTCTAAAAACAATACCGTTTACGAGACGCTCGGGTACACTATTTTTGCTTCATAGCTGACACCTCCTAACTTCGTCTGGAAATAATAAAGTCCGCCATTTACGGCTGTTGTCAATGCATTGGAGGTGATGGTCGCACCACTGATCGCATCAATCTGGCTGTCAGAGGTTGCCCCCTGCTTCGTTACCGTAAAGCTGCTTACCTTCTTTCCGGCATACTGCGGTTTTAAAACAGCCTCAGCCTTCATACCAAGACCCGCGGTTTCCGAAATACTTAAGATGGAAATTCCGTTTACGGTTCCATCGTTTGCAATGCCGAGAGTAAAGGTAATATCTCCGCCGTAGCCTGCATGGGAGGTCAATGTTAATACATAGCCCAGACCGTTTCCATCGGCACCAACTGCTTCCAGAGCCTTATCCACATCCACATCCGAAAATCCGGCTTCTTCCCATTCACTTCTATACGCTGTATCCTCTTCGATCGCTAGCTCATTAAAATCCGACGCATCCTGAAAGACCTCTGCATAGGCTTCCTTTGCGGCCTTTTCTTCAGCCTGCGCAATGGGTTCCTTCGTTACATTATATACAAATCCGAGAACAAATCCCGCAATCAGTGTTATGGCAAAAAGAATTGCCGCATCCCTTATCATATTTTTCATGCGTGCTCCCCTCCTTTACCAAACGGCTTCGGCATGGTAATCTTCTCAATCAGAGGTACAAGAAGGTTACCGAGAATAATGGCATAGGAAACACCCTCTGCGGATGGTCCAAAGAGCCGGAAAACACCCGTCAGAATGCCCAACAGCACGCCATACAGATACTGTCCCTTCTTCGTGACGGGGCGTGTTACATAATCCGTTGCCATGAAAAATGCACCCAGCATCAGACCGCCGCCGGCTAAGTGTGCACTGATGAACGCCGGATCAAATCCGCGTCCGCCAAACAGACACAGGAATACAATAAAGGTCACAATGTAGGTTCCCGGTACTCTTAAATCAATGACTCCAAGCAGAATCAGGAAGCAGGCTCCGATTACAATTGCGATCATGGAGGTTTCACCGATTGTACCTGCGGTTTTACCAATGACCATTTTCAGGATATCCACGTTCTCTCCTGCCTTTAACTGGGCAAGCGGAGTGGCACCGCTATAGGCATCTGTATTAAAATTACACATGATGGATGTGTAGGAAATCAGCAGAAAGCACCGGGCACCAAGTGCCGGGTTCATAAAGTTCTGCCCCAGACCGCCAAACAGCATCTTTACTACAAGGATTGCAAATATACCACCGACAACGCCAATCCACCAGGGCGCGGTAGACGGCAGGTTTAATGCAAGCAATAATCCCGTGACGACTGCGGAATAATCTCCGATCGTCACCGGTTTATGCATCAGTTTCTCATAAATGTATTCGGTAAGCACTGTTGTTGCCACCGTAACTAAAATTAAAAATAAGAGCATCCAGTCCAAAAATTGTAAATACCGAACCCGGCAGCCGGAAGTAATGCAATAATTACTGCCAGCATGATATTGCTTGTCGTAATATGGGAGCGGACATGGGGATTGGATGATACCTTCATTAATTGACTCATTTCCTTCTCTCCTCTACTTCTTTTTCTTGGCAAGCTGCATCCGGCGCATGGACTTGATGGTCTGCGTCAGAGGACGTTTGGCGGGGCAGATATAACTGCAGCAGCCGCACTCACAGCATTCCATGCCATTGTTCTTCACAAAGGCTTCCTCATCATAATGCTCGGCATATTCCGCAAGCTTCTTCGGAACCACCCTGCCGGGGCAGACCTCCACACATTTGCCACAATTAATACATGCAGAAGGCTCCATGGCAGACACATCATCCTTCGTCATACAAAGAAGTGCCGAGGAGGTTTTGGTTGTTGGTACCTTCAGGTCAAAAATACCAAATCCCATCATCGGTCCTCCGGAAATGATCTTCACGGGTGGCTCCTTAAAGCCTCCTGCTTCCTCTACCAGTTCCTCATATATGGTTCCGATTCTCACACGGAAGTTCCGGGGATCTGCTATTGCATCTCCGGTCACCGTTACAATACGGTACATCAAAGGTTTTCCTTCCATGACTGCGTTATAAATAGCAATTACGGTATCAACATTATTCACAATACATCCCACATCGGACGGAAGCATTGAAGAATTGATCGCACGTCCTGTTGCAGCAAAAATCAGCTGACGTTCCGACCCTTGAGGATACTTCGTCTTTAATGCTTTCACCGTAATCTTCGTTTCATCCTTCGTCAAATGCTTTAATCTCGTAATACAGTCCGGCTTATTATCTTCAACAGCGAGGATTCCTCTTGCGTTATCAAAAAGACTCAGGGCAATTTTCAAACCGCCGATCAGTCTCTCCGGCTCCTCTAACATCTTCCGGTAATCGGATGTCAGATAAGGCTCGCATTCTGCACAGTTTACAATGACATACTCAATCTTCTCCGGCTCCTTCGGAGACAACTTCACTGCCGTCGGGAATCCGGCACCGCCCATACCGACAATACCGGCCTTACGGATCCGTTCAAGCTTCTCTTCCTTCGTCATTGACGCATACTCTTCGGAATCAAAGTCTATGGCTGCCGGCCATTCCACTTCTTCATATGCCCCGTCATTCTCAATGACAATACTCATCACATTGTCACCGGTCACCACTCTGCGCGGCTCGATGCCCTTCACGGTTCCGGATACCGAAGCATAAATCGGTGCTGAAACAAAGCCTCCTGCTTCTGCAATCAGCTGACCGGCAAGCACATGGTCTCCTTTGGCAACAACAGGCTTGGCAGGCGCCCCGATATGCTGGGATAACGGATAGACAAGCTCACCCTTTGGATCTACATCCTTAATCGGCTTCGACTTCGACATATCCTTGCCATCATAGGGGTGGATGCCCCCTGAAAATGTTAATCTTGCCATATCTTACCTTCTTTCTAAACATATTCATAACTGTTCTGTACCCTCTCAGTTATGATGTATACTTAATAAATATAAACCTGTTCTAACTATACTAAAATTTTTTTCGATAAAATACTACAGTATTTTTGAAAAATGTGTTACACTATTCTTGGGTAATTTTAAAATTGCTAACTGTAAAAAGCACACAGGAATTGCTGAAATTCCCTACTAAAATAATCGAATGAATGGATTGTCATTTTTATGAAAACAGAAGAAATCATTTTTAAATAATTTCCAACTGAAATACCCCCTGGAACGTCTTGCCCTGCTTCCCGATATTCTGTTTCTGGATATCGAAACTACCGGCTTTTTAACCGGAAGTTCAAGTATCTATCTGATTGGCTGTGCCTACTATGAGGATGGCAACTGGAAGCTGCGCCAGTGGTTTGCGCAGACGCCCGATGAAGAAAGCGAGATTCTATCTGCGTTCCTTACCTTTGCAGAGCCTTATTCCTATTTAATCCACTACAACGGCAACACCTTTGATCTTCCTTTTCTTCGTAAGAAGGCAGATAAATATGGTATTTCCTATACCCTTTCATCCAAGAAAGGTCTGGATATCTTCCGGAGAATTACTCCCTATAAGAACTTCTTAAAGCTTCCGGACTGCAAGCTCAAAACGATCGAAAGCTTTCTTGGGATCCACCGTGAAGACATCTATACCGGAGGGCAGCTTATTCAGGTTTATCACGACTATACCAGCTCCCATGATTATGATCTGTATCACACACTGATTCTTCATAATGCAGATGATATGAAGGGTATGCTGGAAACACTGCCGATCCTCGCCTATTATGACCTGTTTAACTGCAGCATCAAGGCAAGTAAGGCTCAGACAAACTACTATAATGATATGCATGGTGTCCCGCGCAAAGAATTGATCATCCGGTTAATCTTCGTTTCTCCCCTGCCGGTCGCAATCAGCTTCATGGGAAAGGGATGTCATTTCAAAGCCGAAGGCTACGAAGGAACTCTGGTTATCCCGATTTATGAAGAAGAACTGAAATATTACTACGCCAACTACAAGGATTACTACTATCTTCCCTTAGAGGATACGGCGCTTCATAAGTCTATTGCTTCTTTCGTGGATAAGGATTACCGGGAACAGGCCACTGCAAGGAACTGTTATACCCGCAAGATCTCCCTGTATCTTCCCCAGTGGAAGGTCATGGTAGAACCCTTTTTCAAACGGGACTACGACAGTAAGGATCTGTTCTTTGAATTGACCGATGACATCAAAAAAGACCGGCAGCTATTTTCCGATTATGCCAGTCATGTATTGAATGCCATTGCCTTTCAGGATTAAAGGACCCCTATTAGTAATAATTAGAAACCTGTATGATAAAAAGGAATGTGCTGTCATAGCACATTCCTTTCTTTATCCATTCTCTTCTGAATAATAATCTGTATGATATTCTGAATGATTTATTTCCCTGGTTTCTCATAAAAAGAAGGAGCTCTTCCGCTCATAGCCGATCTCACGATAATTAATAATCTGCTCCGTGCTTCCGATAAACAGGAAGCCTCCCGGTGCAAGTGACTGATAGAACTTGCGGAACACTTCATCCTTCGCTTCTTCTGTAAAGTAAATCAACACATTACGACAGACGATGAGATGAAAGCCGGTCGCATAATCATTCTTTAACAGATTCTGCTCCCGGAATTCCACTCTGGATTTAATCTGATCCGAAATCTGATAAGAAGGACCGATCTGTGTAAAGTACTTCTTCTTCAGATCATCCGGCACAGCTGCAATACTCTTCTCATTATACAATCCGACCTTCGCCTTTGCTATAACCTGCTTGTCAATGTCCGTTGCAACAATCTTAATCTGATTGAGTGGCAGATGCCTTGATAAAGCCATTACAAGAGAATACGGCTCATCTCCCGTAGAGCATGCCGCACTCCAGATCCTGAGATTCTTGCCAAATTTCTGAATCATCTCCGGAATAATCTGCTTATCCACGGCTTCCCACTGATCCGGATTCCGGTAAAACTCCGATACATTAATCGTAAGATAATTAACAAACTCCTCAAATTTTACTTTATCTGTTTTAAGAAGATGCACATAGGCTTCATAATCATTGATTCCATTTTTGGAAATTAATGCATCAATACGCCGCTTCATCTGGCGTTCCTTATACGCATTTAAATCAATCCCTGTAAGTTGAAGCACTGCTGTCTTAAAACGCTCATAATCCCATGTCATATGCACTACCTCCTAATTGTTTATCTCATATTAACAGAGCCAATCACAAAAACTAATACTTCATGATTGGCTCTTAAATGTTCACATATTTTTTTATAAAATTTCAGATGAGATTATTCTTCTTTTTGTATCCTCTGCTGCGATCACCGCATCAATATCTACAGAAACAACATCTGCATCATCATCCTTAGACGCTTCTTCCTTCTTCTCAGCCGGTTCCGGAGCAAGTAATGCACGGATACTTAAGCTGATCTTCTTATCTGCTTCGTTAAAGTCTACAATCTTGGCAGTAACCTCATCACCAACCTTTAATACATCTGACGGCTTCTCGATATGATCCTTGGAAATCTGTGAAACATGAAGCAGTGCATCTACACCCGTCTCAAGCTCTACAAATGCACCAAAGTCAGTCATTCTTGCAACCTTACCGGTTACTACATTGCCAACTGCAAACTTGGTTGCTGCATCCTTCCATGGATTCTCATCTTCAAACTTCATGCTGAGTGCAATTTTGGTTCCGGAAATATCCTTAATAAAAGCCTTAACCACATCACCAGGCTTAAATACCTTCTTAGGATTCTCAACTCTTCCCCAGGACATCTCAGAGATATGAAGAAGTCCGTCTGCACCACCGATATCAATAAATACACCAAAGTCTGTTACGTTCTTAACGGTTCCTTCAACAACGTCACCAACATGGATGCTCTCAAGAAGCTTCTGCTGCTTCTCCTGCTTTTCAGCTACAAGAAGCTGTCTGCGGTCACCGATATAACGTCTTCTCTTCGGATTGTATTCGCTGATTACAAATTCAATTTCCTGTCCTGCATACTTGGATAAATCCTTCTCATAGGAATCGGATACAAGGCTTGCAGGGATGAAGATACGAACTTCATCTACGATAACGCTTAAACCACCATCCAGCACCTGGGATACTTTGGCTTTTAATACTTCCTTGTTATTAAAGGCTTCTTCAATTCTCTTATTGCCACGGTCAGCAGCAAGTCTCTTGTAAGTAAGGGTAACCTGTCCTTCACCGTCGTTTACTTTAAGAACCTTAACTTCCATGGTATCGCCAACCTTGATGACCTTGGTCAGATCCACATTCGGCTCATTGGTGTATTCGTTTCTGGTTAATACACCGTCGGACTTGTAACCGATGTTAAGAATTGCTTCTTCAGGCTTAACATCAATGACTGTACCTTCAACAACCTCTCCTGTGTGTATTGTCTTTAATGATTCCTCTAACATTTGTTCAAAAGTTAATTCTGACATAATTTTGAACCTCCTCGATAATATTGTTTGGGGTTGACGCCCCCGCGGTAATACCCACCAGTCGAACAGCTTTAGGTAAATCTAAATGCAAGTCATCCAGTGTCTGTATAAAATACGTGGCCGAACACTGTTCCCGACAAATTTCGTACAGTTTCCGTGTATTGGAGCTGTGCCGTCCACCTATTATTATCATAGCATCGACTTTTGAAGCAATATCTCTTGCTTCCGTCTGTCGCTCCTCCGTTGCGTTACATATAGTATTCACAACGATAATATTGTAACCTTTTTCAAATATTTCAACTAATTCTTTAAATTTCTTATAGTTAAACGTTGTTTGCGACACAATACACAGTGTCGAATCCTGTTTTAACGGGATTTTTTCGATTTCTTCTGCGGATTCCACCACAAATGCAGGACCTTTGGCCCATCCCATAATTCCTTCCACTTCCGGATGCCCGGCATTTCCGATAATCACAATCTGCCGGCCTTCTTCACTTTCCTTTTGGACAATCTTATGAATCCGTTTCACAAAAGGGCAGGTCGCATCAACGCAGCTAAGTCCGTTTTCCTCAATCCGATCATAAATCCGCTTGGGAACGCCATGGGATCGGATCACCACCGTACCCTCCTTAAGACTTTGCAGTTCTTCTTCACTGTTGATTACCTGTACGCCTTTTTTAGCAAGGTCATTCACTACTTCTTCATTATGAATAATCGGTCCATAGGTATAGATCGGACCACCCTTTTCAATCTGCTCATACACCTGCTCGACAGCCCGCTTCACCCCGAAACAGAATCCTGCGCTTTTCGCAAGAAGTACTTCCATAGCTGTGCTCCTTTATTTACAAAGAGTAAGAATTGCCTGCACGACCTCATCAATGGTCATGTTGGAGGAATCTACAAGCACCGCATCCTCTGCCTGCTTTAACGGGGCGATTTCACGGTTCATATCCTGCTCGTCCCTCTTTGCAATATCCTCTTCGATCTGATGAATATCGCAGCTTACGCCCTTCGCAGTAAGCTCATCGTAACGGCGCTTTGCCCTCACTTCGACACTTGCGGTCAGATAGACCTTCACATCCGCATCCGGCAGCACGCATGTCCCGATATCACGTCCGTCCATCACGACGTCATTCTGCCTGGCCAGTTCCTTCTGAAGCTGGGTAAGACGCTCCCGGACCTTCGGATTCTTACTGGTAAGGGACGCCATGTTTCCAACCTCCTCGGTACGAAGATACGGATTCACGTTCTCTCCGTTCAGAAGAACAACCTGCTCTCCACCCACATACTGAATGGTAATATGTGCTCCCCTGCATTCTCTGGAAACTGCTTCTTCATCCTTCGGATCTACCTGCTTTGAGAAAAGATAATATGCCATGGCGCGATACATTGCTCCGGTATCCACATAAATAAATTCCTTTAACCGGGCGACCTTCTTTGCAATGGTACTCTTTCCTGCACCGGCCGGTCCGTCAATTGCGATCTGATAACTCATTGATCTGTCCTGCTTTCTTCTTTTTGTATAGTTATATCATACCTTACTGCTCTATTTCAACCAGACTTTTTCATTTTTCACCTGCTGCATGCTTCCCCGCAAGGAAACCGGTAGACCATGCCACCTGAAGATTAAAGCCTCCGGTCAGGGCATCCACATCCAGAACCTCCCCTGCAAAGTACAGATTCTGAACCTTTCTCGATTCCATGGACGCTGGCAGGATTTCTTTGACATTCACGCCTCCCTGTGTCACAATGGCTTCCGAAAATCCTCTCGTCCCGGTAATCGTCAGTGTCAGATTCTTCAAAAGCTCCACAAGGCGGCTGCGTTCCTCACGGGTAATTTCATTCACCCGTTTTTTTCAACCGGAACTCCGGACAGACCTAAAATGACCGGAATCAGCTTCGCCGGAAGCAGTTCATCCAGTGCATTTTTAAATTGCTTGTTGGTATTTTTATCAAAATCACGAAGAATTCTCGCATCGAGCTGCTCCTTTGTAAGTGCCGGCTTTAAATCAATGAAAAGCTGTACCTCTTCCCCACGATACTTCTTCACATAAAAGCTGCTTGCACTTAGCATGAGCGGCCCGCTCACCCCGAAATGTGTAAAAAGCATCTCACCGAAGCCTTCATAAATTTTCTTCTTATCCTTTTTAATGAGGCAGGAAATATTCTTTAAGGAGAGTCCCTGTAACTGTCTGCACCACTCTTCCTGAATGACAAAGGGCACGAGCGCCGGCTTCACTTCCTTTATGGTATGTCCTGCCTGCATGGCAAGCCGGTAACCATCTCCTGTTGAGCCTGTCGCTTCATAGGACTGTCCTCCGGTTGCAACAATCACCGCATCTGCCTTTATGGTTGTCCCGTCCACAAGAAGTACACCACTAACCTTCTGCTTTGCTGAATCCTTCGAGGCTTCTCTCTGCGCTTCTTCCGGAAGCTCTTCGAGTAAAAAGCTCCCTCACTGCCGTATGAAAAAGCACCTTCACCCGTTCCTTCTTCAATAGCCGGTTCAATGCGGCAATGACATCCGAGGAATGGTCTGACTGCGGAAAGATCCGTTTGCCCCGCTCTTCCTTTAAGGGACAGCCGGCCTCCTTTAAAAGCTCCATCATACTCCGGTTATCAAACGCTGCATACGCACTGTATAAGAATTTACTGTTCGTTACAATATTTTCAAAGAACTCTTCGTGCTCACAGCCGTTTGTGACGTTGCAGCGCCCCTTTCCGGTAATAAAAATCTTCTTGCCGGTCTTTTTCATTCTTCTCAATTAAAGTGACAGACGCCCCCGACTGTGCTGCGGTGATCGCAGCCATCATGCCGGCAGCACCTGCCCCAATCACAACTACCTTTTTTTCATTCTGTTTCCTGTCCGGACTCATCCGCAGAGTCCTTTCTGATTAAGGAATAATTAAGCATCGGTTCCTCATCTACGAAATTGATTTCATCATTTAAATAAACCTGATAATTATTCCAGACTTCCTCAAGTGTTTCCAGGTTCTGCTTCACCATCTGCGGACGCTTCAGGCAAAGTGCCACCACGAGTGCATTAATCAGACTTAACGGTGCAACCAGAGAATCTACAATCGACACCATATCACTTCTTGCCAGTAAGTTGCAGGAGGAATACAGGTTCATCGGAGAATGGATGCTGTCCGTAATCGTGATCACCTTCGCATTCCGGTCATTGGCAAATTCCATTGCCTTCAATGTCCGCATGGAATACCGCGGAAAGCTGATTCCGATAATGGCATCCTTTTCGTTGATCCGGATCATCTGCTCAAACATTTCCGTTACACTCGTCGTTTTTAATAAGAACAATGTTTCCCCGTATCATATTCAGGTAAAAAAATGCAGGAAATCCGCAAGCGGTTCACAGCTCCGTACCCCTACAAGATAAATGGTCTCTGCTTCCAGGATAATGTCAACAGCAGCATCAAAAGCGACTGCATCCACATTCACAATCGTATCCTGAATCTTCTCAATATCCGCGGTCAGAACAGACTGAAGGACTTCTGCCTGAGTACTGTTTCCGTATTTTGCCCCCACCTTCTGTACCGCATTCAGCTTATTCTTTACCCATTCCTCAAGAGCCTCCTGAAACTCCGGATAACCCTCATAGCCTAATCCGATAGCAAACCGAACCACCGTGGATTCACTCACGCCTACCTGCTCTCCGAGCTTTGCAGCCGTCATAAACACAGCCTGCTCATAATGATCGGAAATATAGGTGGCAATGGCCTTATGGCCTTTGCTCATCTTGATAAATTTATCATTCATACGGGTAATAATATCCATACTCTACCTCTGTTCGTCCTGCCTGTTCTTCTTTCCTGAATTTTACCGGAATGCCTGATAAGCATCCTTCAGCATTTCAATCGTTTCGTTTTCTTTCAGATCATAGTCATCGGTGAGTGACATGCTCGCCGCTCCATGAATGAAAATCCACATCTTCATAAACAGTCCGCTCGCATTTTTACAGCCCTGGGAGGCTGCCAGCTGAATCTCACGGCTGACATAACCTTCCTCCCCGTTAATCAGGTCATATAAGGTCTTGCCATGACGGTCCTTTGAAAGAAAGACAAATTCAAAGATCTTCTTGTTCTTCTGTGCAAATAAGATATACGCATATCCTAAGTTTACAAATGGAGTCACGGACTGCCGTGGAAATGCGCGGTAATAATCCTGGAAAAAAGTACAGGACTTAAAAAACAACTCTTCAATCAGTTCGTTAATATTTTTGTAAATACGGAAAATCGGCTGCGTGGAACAGTTGGCTCTCGCTGCCAGCTTCCGCGCCGTTACCTGTTCGATCCCCTCTTCCTGAAGAATCGAAAATGCTGCTTCTAAAATATCGTTTTTCGTTACAGATTCTTTTCTTGCCATAGGTCCCCCACCCTTCCGGTTCATTTGTATAACGAATGTTATTATTTTTATAGCGAACTTTCCGGTCTGTCAAGCCAAAGCCCTGAAATAAAGAGTTCGCTTGCGAACTCTTCGCGCGCGAGCGGTGTTGCGAAGCAAAAAAGCGCTGTATTTCAGGGGGAAATACAACGCTTATCTATTTTATATGCTTCTTACTCTGCTTATCGATATTCTTTTACACTGTCCCGTTCGACCAGATACCCGTCCATAATGTGAGTTCCCTTCTTATGCCCGGGATCCTCTACCTTCTCTATCATGAGCCGGATTCCCTTAAGAGCCATTGAAGTCATATTTACGCCATATGTCGTAATGCCCACATCACACAGTCCGGGATACAGGTAATCGTCGTATCCGACAACTGAAATATCCTCCGGGACACGATAGCCTGCCTTTTTAAGACAATTAATCAGGGTACTTGCCGTCTGGTCACAATTACAGACAAAAGCTGTCGGCATCTGATCCGGCAGGGTAATGTCCTCGTAGGATACCCTTTCACTTTCACGATCGGAAATAATCCAGTCCTCACGCAGCTTTATTCCATGACTGATCAGTGACTTTTCATATCCCAGGAAACGATCCATGATACTCATGGTCGTATGAATGTTTCCAACAAAGGCAATGTCACGATGTCCTTTACGGAACAGATAATTCGTGATCTTATAGGTTCCGTAAAAGCTGTTGGAAATCACACTGTCCTCACAGATATCCATGTTATAAAAGTCCATAAATAACACCGGAACCTTCGTCTTTTCAAGACGTTCCAGATAGCTTTTCTTCATACTGCCAAGTACGATCACACCATCAACCTTATTTTCGCTGACCATTTTCGGAAGATTTTCATTCTCCTCATCCGACGGAGAAATCATTTCCAGTATCACAAAGCAGTTATTTTTGAACCGCATTGGTACAGATCTCCTGATAAAGCTTCCAGTAAAAGGTTGCCATACTGTATGAATAATAATCGGCAAGAATCACACCGACATTATAGCTGCGCTTCTCTCCTTCCCGCTCTCCGGCAGGCAGTACATAACCCATTTCCTCAGCCAGCTCCTTAATCCGTTGTCTGGTCTGTTCACTTACACCGCTTTTGCCGGATAAGGCCTTGGATACCGTCATGGTACTTACACCAAGCTTTTCCGCAATATCCTGCATTTTCACTGTCTTAGCCATAATACACCTCAAAAATCTATTGTAATTATCGATAATACCACTTCTGCGCTTCTTCACTGTCCTTTGGAACCTCCGGCATCATTTTCCGCAGCATCCATTCCATTGGGAAGGTCAGTCCGTAAATGCAAAGGCCAGGCAGAAAGAAAACCGCCCAGTTCATAAAATAAATTCCAAGTACCGCCACAGCCAGCCCCAGCATCAGTAACAAGGTAACCGGCAGATATTTAAACATCATAAGAAATGATGATTTGATCAAAGTCAGGTTGTTCATATAAAATCTGGATAATACCGGATAGAGATACATACAGATCCCCAGCACCAGAAATAACACAAATACAAGTCCGATAAACAGGCTGCTTCCAAGCCTTCCCTCCTGATCCCAGGCAAACTTCAATTCCACTGCAAGCATCAGGAATAAAAACAAAAAAAGTACATTGAATCCTATCGTCTGTCTGAAGTTTTTTTACGGAATGCACTAAAAAAACTCCTTTGTCACATAACCGGATTTATACCGTACGCATTTCGCCATGGTATAATATGCCGCCGTTGTTGCTGTTCCCATGGTAACTAAGGGTATGGAACAGATTACCCACATAAGTCCGATACAGATGACATCGAACATCAGATTCATAAATCTGCCAAACAGGCTGTCATTCTGAAACATGGAAACTCCTTTTTATATGGCGCCCATACCGTAAGGTACGGGCGCCCAATGTTCATCCAGTCATTCCATTACTTTCTTTACTTATAGAAAGAGTCAAGTGCATCCTGAACGTTCTGCTTATAAGTTTCCTGGAACTGGGCTGCAGTCATTTCACCATTTAACAGTGCGGACCAATCCCATTCAAGACCAAGTGCATTCCAAAGGTCGAATGCGCCTCTCTGTCCCATATATTCCATAACTGCGTAGTTCTCTTCTGTGATTGCACAGTCTTCCCACCAGGTCAGATCGCCGTCACGAAGATCGGTATCTCCATGATACCAGTTCTGCCAGTCATAGAATACGTTGTAAACAAGTTCCGGATTATCAACACCTGCAGGAATCATCCATGCATTACCGGAGGATACGTTCTTGAACTTGTTGGTTGCTTCGTTTCCGGAAGGTCCGATCGGCCAAGGACACCATACAACGTCGAAGTCAAGACCTGCATCGTTGTTTGCGGAGGAAATCCATGCTGCGTCAATCCAGAAAGCGATGTTACCATCCAGGTAAGCGTTCTGGTTGGAATCGAAGTCATCGGAATTCCAGGGCTTTGCTACATGATCTACATTGTACATATTGTAAATGAAATCTAAGCATTCGGTAACCTCAGGAGAGGAAAGGTTTTCTTTGTCGCTTCCTGCGATTACGGTGCCATTACTCATGGTCAGGTTGTAAACAAGGAAGTCCCAACGGGAATCGTAACCATACATATCAATTACACCGTCACCGTCAGAGTCCCTGGTAAGTGCTACCATGTATTCTCTCCACTTATCCCAGGTCCACTCGCCTCTTTCGTATAATGCATTCGGATCCTCAAGACCGGCTTCATCAAGAATCTGTTTATTATAAGCTAACATATAGGTATTTGCAAGTAACATTTCCGCACTGTTTGATTGGAACAGATACACACCATCTTCTTTACCGATATCTACCTGACTGAATACCATCTGATCATTGAACAGATCCTGGTCAGCAGGAAGAATTTCCTGAAGGTTGGTTGCATAGCCGTTTAATGCTGCTGGAATACCAAAGCTTAAGTCTACTTCATAAATATCGCAGTCTGGCTGTCCTGCCAGAATAGAGGTATTGATGGATTCCTGAATACCGGTCCAGGTTAAGTTTACGAACTCAATCTTTACGTTGTACTTATCTTCTACTTCCTTAACGATATCAAAGTGCTGCTGTGCAAGCTCTTCGTCTGCTACGCTCGGATCATCATGAATATCGGTGTTGGTGCTGTCATAGTAGTGATCATACCAGGTACCAATACGGATGGTTCTGGTTTCTCCTTCATTCACAACCGGTGCTGCATCATCGGATGCATCTGCGGTACCTTCTGCTGCATCTGTGCTTTCTGTTGTATCTGCTGTGGTATTGTCTGTGGTTGTCGTAGAACCGCCACATGCGGTTAAACATCCTGCCATCATTGCCACACTTAATCCAAGTGCAAGAAATTTCTTCATTTTCATTTACTTTTCTTCCTCCTAAAATCCTTATTCTGCGGACTGTCCTACTGCTACACTGTAAACTTCCCATGCGCCGGATGCTTCACACTGCATCGTCGTTCCCCATGTGGCTACATCGTCCCCACAGATTGCTGCGATCTGCTCATAAGTTACCTGACAGGTCTTTCCGTCGCATACAGCGGAATCGGATCCGCTTCCATCGTAGTTACCCTGGCCTACCCGGCTCCAGCCTACGGCTGCTTCATTCATGACTACCCAGAGTTCTCCATTCTCACTGGTGTAAGAAATGGTTACAACGGATCCGGGTACTAAGGCATCGATCATTTCCTGAGGCATGGTAAATCCTGCCTGGCTCCAGCCGTCTCCACTTGCTGCAGAATCCGGAACCTGTACCAGATTGTTAATCATCTTAAACTCGGATGCGGTTCCTACACGTACGCCATAAACTTCCCATGCGCCGGATGCTTCACACTGCATCGTCGTTCCCCATGTGGATACATCATCACCACAGATTGCTGCGATCTGCTCGTAAGTAATGTATGCCTTGCTTCCGTCACATACGGCTGCATCAGATCCGCTTCCATCATAGTTGCCCTGACCTACACGGCTCCAGCCTACGGCTGCTTCGTTCATAACAAGCCAGATTTCTCCGTTTTCACTGCTGTAGGTAACTTCTACGGCTGATCCGGGTACTAAGGCATCAATGATTTCCTGAGGCATGGTAAATCCTGCCTGGCTCCAGCCGTCTCCGCTTACTGCAAAGTCAGGGAATTCTACTGCATTGGTTAATGCATAAGAAGGAGCTTTCTTACCAACCTTAACAGAATATACCTCCCATGCGCCGGATGCTTCACACTGCATCGTCGTTCCCCATGTGGATACATCATCGCTGCAAAGAGCTGCAATCTGTTCAAAGGTGATCTGTGCGGTAGTCTTGCTGTTGTTGATGTATGCAGAGTCTGATCCGCTTCCATCGGCATTGCCCTGACCTACTCTCATCCAGCCGGCTGCTGCTTCGTTCATAACAACCCACATATCTCCGTTTTCACTGCTGTAGGTGATTTCTACAACGGATCCCGGTACTAAGGCATCCAGAATTTCCTGAGGCATGGTGAATCCTGCCTGGCTCCAGCCGTCTCCGCTTACTGCAAAGCCTTCAAACTCTACAACATCGGTAAGTGAACAGAGGTTGGAACGATCGGATCCGGTATCTGCTGCAACATATTCTGCAGAAGTATCTGCCGCAAGAACATTTCCGGATGCATCCTTAAAGGTGATGTCTGCAACATACAGGTTCGCAGGGGTCGCACCCTTATCCTTACCGGTATCATTTTCTAAGGAAAGTACCAGGTAGTTTCCTGCACCAAAGGTTTCTCCATCGGGAACGGTATAGGAAATAGTCTTCGGATTTGCGGTTTCAAGATAAACACTCCATGCGGTGTTGCTCTTGTTGTTCTTTTCACCGGTAAATCCGTAAATGTTACCTGCTGTGGAATAGAAGGTTCCATCGGGGTTCTCTGTTCCAACGGTCATCTCTACCGTCTTTAATTCGGATGCCTTATCGCCAAGAAGGGCATCTGCCTGAATACCAGCATAGATTGCTTTTCCGGAAGAGGTAATCTTTAATGCCTTTCCTCCGTTGTAGTCTTCTACAGAAAATGTAGAATCTCCTGCTGCGGAGTTTACGGTTTTGTCATTTCCCACAAAGCCGAAGACTCCGTCTTCAAAGTCAATACTGACTTCTGAGGCAGCCTCTTCAGCAGGCTCCTCCTTAGCTGCATCCTCTGCAGCTGCAGTTTCCTCTGCCTCTGTTGCAGAAGTACTGTCTGTCTGTGTTGCTTGCTTACCGCCACATGCCACAAGGCTTAATGCCATGGATGAGGCCAATAATAAAGCGGCAATTTTTTTTGCTTTCAACCTTTTCATCCTCCTTTTTAGTTGAATTTTTTTCGCGCATGTTTATCCTACGATACCACTACGCTCTACTCCTTCTATAAAGTATTTTTTTGCAGCGCAACATAAATAATGATGACTGGAATCATAACAAGTACGACACCGGCGTCTAAGAACAATTCCTGAATCTTGGGATCGTAAATCTTCTCCACATTCGAAATCGTTGCCTGGATCGTCGAGATCTTCTTACTGATTACAATGTTATCGCTGATCAAAAATAACTTTGCATAAAAAGTATCATTGTACTGCCATACCATAGAGAAAATCGCTACAGTAATTACAGAGGGGATTGCATTTACCAGCATGATACGGAAATAGGTGTACCATGTACCTGCTCCATCCACAAATGCCGCTTCTTCGATTTCCTTCGGAAGCCCGCGGAAGAACTGGTTAAAGATGTAAATGTAAAGCCCGGAACGAAGGCCACAGCCGAACAATGTCAGAATATACATTGGTACGGGTGTCGATAAGAGGTTGGCAGCAGACCCCGTCGTTGCCTTTATGATTCCAAAGATATCAAATTTTGCAAAGGTCATGTACAGAGGAAGCATGATGGTGTGTGTCGGAATGACAATCATGATGACAACACAGCCGAATAACAGCTTCTTGAACGGGAACTGATATCTTGCAAATCCATAACCGACCATGGAACAGACAAATACCTGTAACAGCATCAGGGTAAGGGAATAAAGTAAAGACGCTGTAACGGTCTTTCCGTAGGACATATACTTGATCGCCATTTTTATATCGCTCTAAGGTAGGCTCCTGCGGAATGAGATAAACCATGGTGTTGTAATAATCGGAATCCGAGAAAAAGGAACTGCTGATAATTCCGATTACGGGTCCTAAAATCACGTAACAGATTCCAACAAGGATAACCGTCTTAAATACCGCAAGGATGAACTTCTTACTATTCGACGCCCAACGCTTGCGGTCATTGGCAAACCGGGTGTCGTTTTTTTCAGGTTTTTCATACTGCTCTTTCAAGACTGACAATGATTGTTTTTTTACCTTATCCATTCTTTTTTTCTCCTTTCCTAGTTATAGTAGAACGTACGTTTTTTTGTATAAACCTGCACACGAGAATCAATATCAGGCAGGTTACTACCGTAGACACCAGACTCATTACCGAGCTCAATCCATAATTATTATCCGTAAATGCGGTCTTATATGCCAGATCTACGACATTGGACTCTGCAAAGCTGTCTACCACGGTATACACCACGTTCGTAATAATATGTGGAAGCACCATCGGGAAGGTTACCTTCCAGAAGGTTTCGTAGCCCGTTGCGCCTTCAATCTTCGCCACCTCGTACATGGAGCCCGGAATCGACTGCAGTGCCGCGATGAAGATAATAATCTGTACGCCGGATGCAATAATGATGTCGCTGTTCCGGTTTCCCGCACCGGAAATATATTCAATGACAATCACCGGCATTCCCAGATCTCCGAACATCTGGAAGTAATACTCAAGTCCTACCCCCGATCCGCTTACTGCTTCTGCCAGGTCTGCGCTGGCGTTGCTGATACCGCCGCTCATCATGGTTCTCGCAAGATCCATGGCATCCATAATTGCTCCGGAATTTAAAATTACCGGAAGGAAGAAGATCGCACGTACCAGGGTTCTTCCTTTAAATTTTTTATTTAACAGAATTGCCATGAACAAGCTGAAAAAGGTAATCAGCGGTACGTCAATCAGCATGTTTCCCACGGAGGTGGTGAGCACCTGCTTAAAAAGTACCATGTACACGGAACGCATAAATAAAAATTCTGCAGTCCGACAAACTTTAAGGTGTATCCACCACCGGGATTTACCGTAAGCTCCGATAAAGAAAACTGGATCGACATAAACAGGCTTCTTGCATAGAAGCAGATGAATCCAATGAGCCACGGCAGGATGAACAGGTAACCGTTAATGCTCCGCTTTGTGATGAGGGATAACTTTTTTCTTTTCTTATTCATTATTCCGCCCTCCTGTCACATAGCTTTTCGCCGGTATCTTAACGCCGTTCACACTGACTTCTTTGTTGCTCTTATTAATCGTAATCGTTACGCCGTTGCTGTAGGTTACGGCTCTTACCCCATCACCCAGGATCTGATGATCCACAATGGCTGCCCCGCTCACAGGTGCCAGAGCCTCATTCACCTCGTTATAAATTGAAATGGCATCGTCCTTCCAGTTCTCGTAAGTAGTTGCATAGAACCGGTTCACAGCCGTGTTCTTCATTTCATTGGCATCCTTATAGGTGAACATGAAATGCGGACTTGCTCCTGTTTCCACCAGCTGAAGTACCATATCACTCCGGTCATAGGTATCACTTAAGTTAATGGCACTGCCGGAATAATCAATATAGCCATGGATCAGCATCTCATAAAACGGAACCGTTTCATCCACAATATAATAGTCATTATCCGTAAGCGGTGCATTGATGATATCATCGGCATAAGCAAAGGAATAATCATTTCCGTTATTGACCATCAGCTTCTTACCGGTGCTTTCAAGATTCTTAAATTCTGCCTCTACGACATCCAGCGCCTGTTCCCGGTTGATGACGTTCGTTCTCTTCTTATCCGAATGAAGCTCATCTCCCAGGTCTCTTAAAGAAATTCCATCAATGTCAAATCTGTTGATCTTATTCGCAAACTTCTCTGCATAGCGGACCATAAACTTCGGAGAAACCAGATAAAAAAATGATTCTCTTCATAACCAAGTCCGGAAGTCTGCCGCAGGGTTGCCGGGTTGACCAGACCAAACTCTGCAACATAACCGCCGCCATAATAACGTGAGGTTTCATTGGTGGAAGAATATCGTTTGCTGATTGTCGTCACCTTCTGGATTGCAACATCTGCATAAAAGCTTCCGCCGTTTGCCGCTACCGCTGCACTTAACTCCTCAAGTCCGGATTTTCCGCCAAGCTTTAAGGGTACCTTAACCTTATCCGGGACATCAGCATAATAGCCACCGTTCATCCAGCCCTGGAAGTTCATCACCTGGTTGCTGATGCCGTTTGCACTAAGGTCATTGGAAATTTCTTCGGCTTCATCAAAGGTGGTCATCGCATATAATCCATTGTATTTCGTACCAAGGAAGTGCTTATACATATCCACACCGCCTAATACATCATAATAAAACCTGATGTGGTTCTCTTCTTTCTTCGCAGTCAGAACACCTTCACTGATCAGCCGTTCCCTGTAATAGTTGGCTGCTCCGGCATAGCTGCTATTCTCTTCGGTGAGTAAGGTATACTTCACGCAAAGATCGGAATCGTAAAAGTTCTTTTTCCACGATCGGAAGATCAGCTTCATTACCGGTTGTACCAAACATGGAAAGCTTATCATTACCACGCAGGGTAAATGTCGGATATACATAGTTATAATCGTTAATCTTACCGGATACCCCTGCAGACAGATAGCACAGTGATGCACCATCTTCTACGGTTGCAAAGATCCCACTCTTCTCACGGAAGATGCCAAACAGGGAAAGCTTTGCATTCCCTGTATTCTCCATAACGACATATTCTGCTGCTAACGGATCAATTCCGTAAATATACTCAGAATAATTTGCTGCAGTGGTCTTGCCGTTATTGAAATAAATGAGGGAGCCTGAGCCATTCGGCACCAGCATGTAGCCGTCCTCATCGGTTCCTGCGCTTCCAAGGTAGCGCAGCATCTGGATACGGAAGATCGTACCTCCTCCGTTTTCCTCAACTCCCTTCATGGGAATGGATACTTCCACGCCATCCTCACTGAGTCTATACTCTAACGGAATCAGGAAGGAAATCGGCATGACACCCTCCACACCGGAGTTTTCCATTTCACGCATATAATCAGCTGTGGTAAAGCCCGCATTTTCAAAGTACTTATTCAGCTTACGGAGCTGCGATTTTCCTTTTACGGTGGATTCAAGCATTTCCATGTAGCCGTCTGCCACCGTACTTTCCACGAATTTCTTTCCTACGAACTTCGCTTCATCCGCAGGAAGCTGATCCATCACCTGCTGCAGAGTCTGTGCACTGATGTACTGCGGCACAATACCGGTCGCACTTGAAAGATCTCCGATGGTATAAAGAAAGCGGACTCCGTTATCTATTCTTTCTACGGAAAGCTGTTCCTTCGCCACGCAATAGCTGTAGGAATCGTAGGTTCCCTGTGTTCTTGAGGTATTAAAGTAATCCACAATCAACTGGGATTTCATATAATTCAGGTTCGTCTCATTGGCAATGCTGTCTTCTTCGGCATTTACGGGATTGGAATAAACTGTTTCCCCGTTACGCTTGTCATAGAAAGCAACTTCACCGTCCGTTTCATTGATGTACAGCTTCAGATTATTATTCTCGGCAGCCAGTACCATGCCATCCACATCACTGCCGCTTTCCCTGATGGGAGCAAACTCACTGCCCTCTTCATAATCATAGGAACTGATATAATCCCTGTACTTGTTATAAGAATAAAAATGTACAAAGAAGTAAACCACCCAGATCACAACGATAAGAAGGATGAGACTTAAAATGCCGTATAATAATTTTTTACTTTTCTGCATGTTCTCCCCCTCCTAGACTCTGTATATCAGTTCCTGATAGATGCTGTAGAAGAAGTTGTACACCTGGCTGATCAGATCTGTAAACAACAGCACCACGAAAATGATAATAAACATTGCAATAAACGTCAGGAAAATGGTAATCAGCGTTTTTGCCCAGTGTGTAATTATATGCCTGCATGATTCCGATCAGAATCATGAATAATCCATATGCAATGCCGATTCCAAGAATCATAAAGTAAAATGCTTCTTCATTCTGTGCCACAGCCTGGCTGACTATGGTTGCCAGATTGTAACCAAAAATCAGAGGGAGCATGGCGTAACCAACCGCTATGGAAATATCCTTAAGCCGCCCCTCTCCTTCCATCAGACAGGTGATGGACCAGTTGGAAATACAGAACAGGAGGTAAAGCAATAAGACCGCTACCAGTTCCGTTAATGCACTGACATCAAGGGGATCCACATCATTTACAATGAAGCTTGCATGAATCCGGTTGATGGAAAAGCTTAGGGAAAACAGGATGACCAGTAAAATGGCGATCGGAACACTTCCCCGTTCCCTGTGGCGGATTTCATAATATCCGTCCGAAGGATGACTTACGGTATAGAACGCATATTTCCATTTGTCCCTGGAGAATAACTGTTTCATCAGGTAAGCCCTCCTTCCTGTTTTGCTTTCTTCTGTGCCCGGCAGGCTTTGATTTTCTTTTTCAGGAAATATTTATAAACAAGTCCGAATACAATGAGTATTCCGAGAATCGTCATAAACACATTCATGTTCTCGGTAAGGATCTCATTCCGGTAACGCTTCCATGCCACGGAATAATATTTCCGGTTCATGCCAAGCTCTAAGTACTTCATCGCGGTTTTATTCTCACCTGCGGTCAGATATGCCTTGCCGATACCGCTGTTTGCAAGCTCATTATTCTCATCGAGCTTCAATACCTGTTGCCAGATATCAATGGCCTGCGTCTCATCTCCGTCATATCGTAATCCCACAGCTTCATTGATGAGGCTTCCGTACTTCGTTGCCGAAAACTTCATGATCGCACCGTAATAAGAATCGAGAACGACCAGCTCATCATCCACCATTTCAATGGCAACCGGTGTTGTGAAGGTTCCCTCCTGCGTTCCGAGTCCACCGAAGATATACAGAAGATTTCCTTCCTTATCGTAGGTAAAGACTCTGCCCCGCTTACGGTCAAGCAGGGAATAGATGCCTTTGTCCCGGTAAACCACATCGGTAATCTCACTTGGCCCGCCATACTTTCCGTTCTGGATCACCCAAAGGTCTCCGCCGACGTTCTGGTTTTCCCCCTTCTGGATCACGTCCTTTCCCTGAGGATTCAGTCGTCTTACCGCCTGCTTTCCTTCCGAGTCAATGTTGGTTGCATAGATGAATCCGCCCGGATCCACATCCATGCCGGTAAATTCGGTTGGAATATAAAGCTGCTGTTTGGAACGCTCTTCCTTCGTTGCAATCTTTCTCCAGAACTTTTCCCAAAGAGTAATCTTAACCTCGATCGTTCCGTAATATCCGGTGAAGCTTCCATCGCTTTCGAAAAGAAGAATTCCCTCGAAGGCGTTTCTGGAAATCACATAAACACGGTCTGCATAATCTACCGTTACCTTAATTGGAATAAAATCAAATCCTTCCTCCAGAATTTCAGACTGCGGATTCTCAATAATCTTGATAAACTCTCCTTCCGGTGTCAGGACCACGATCCGCTTATGCATGGAATCTGCCACATACAGTGCTCCGTTCTCGGAGACGCATACTCCGTAAGGCTGATCGAAGCTGTCCTGTTTTCCGTCATTTACAAAGCTGTCAATAATCCGGATGGTCTGCGTCATTTCATGATTCAGAACAACAATCCGGTTGTTCTTGGTGTCCGCTACATACACCTCGCCGTCCGGTGCTACACACAAATCCTGCGGTTCCACAAAATTCGTGGTTCCAACATTCTGTCCGGTCACGGAACCGTTCGGGACATAGGCTGCCGGTGTCTCTACGATATATTCACGGTAATTGTAATTATAGGTATCATACGGAAGTTCATCTGCATATGCATTCACGGAAATTCCGGTTGCTGCTACCACTGCTGCACCAAGGAGAGCGGCTGTTCTTTTTTTATGATTGTCGTTTTCTTCATCTCGCCCCTCCTTACATCAGTCTTTCATACCGGACGTTGTCATGGTTTCAAGGACATTGCTCTGACACGCCAGGAAGAAGATAATCGGCACCGCCGCCACAACAAAGGTAACGGCCGCTGCTGCACCGGCTCTCGCTGTACCTCCCGCTGCGATCTGCTGGAGTGCAAACTGCAGCGGCTTTAACTGTTCATCACGTAAGAACATGCTTCCGGTATTGCCCCACATCTGCTGGAACTGAAAAAAATGGCCAGCGTCAGCCATGCAGGCTTTTACATTCGGCATAACGATCTTCCAGAATACCTGATATTCGGAAGCGCCATCGAGTCTCGCCGACTCCATAAGGGAGGTCGGGAGCTGCTCCATAAACTGCTTCATCAGATAAAGTCCCATACCATAGGAGCAAGCCGGAAGGATCAACGCCAGGTAATTGTTATTGATACCGAGCCAGCTGATAATCATATAGTTCGGAATCTGGGTAACCGTCCAGGAAAACATCATGGATAAGACAACCATGTTAAACAAAAGCTTCTTTCCCGGGAACTCGTGCTTGGCAAGCGGGTAAGCTGCCAGGGAGGCTAAAATGACATGCCCTACGGTTCCAAAAACCGGTAATGATAATCGTATTTAAGATATATCTGGAAAACGGCACCCACGAATCACTCATAATGGAGAACAGATCCGTGAAGTTTTTCCAGGGTAGGGTTCCGCACGAAAATCTTCGGTGGAAACTGGTAAATCTCATCGAGCGGTTTTAAACAGTTGTTGATAATCATGACAAGGGGAAGCGCCATAAACACGCCACAAATTGCCATAACAAAGAACAACAGGCTGTTTCCGGCCATGGAACGGTTTAATTTCTTCTGTCTGGGTTTGAAGAATCGATACTTTTTTTCTTTTTCATATAATCTTTTTGCCATCTATTCTCCCACCCTTCCTAATAATTTCTGAACCAGCTTATTGGTACCAACCATGAGCAGGAAAAGAACCGTCGCAATTGCGGATGCATAACCCATATCGAATCGGGTCGAGCCATAATCCAAAAGGTGGGTTACCACGGTTGCACCTGCATAGTTTACAGAAGGATTACCGGCAAGCTGTATGGAAATATCCGCCACCGCAAAGGACTGGGTGATCTGCATTACCGCACCGAACATCAGCTGCGGTTTCATGGCCGGAAGGGTAACATACCACAATTCCTGCCAGCGGTTCTTCACTCCATCCAGTGCAGCCGCTTCATAAAGGCTCTTATCTACCGTCTGTAACCCAGCGATAAAGGAAAGGAAACCGGTACCTAAGGAAAGCCACAGCTGAACCACGATCAGACAGGGAAGAATATACTTTGCATCCTGCATCCACAGCTTCTGTTCATTGATGATTCCCCATTTTAAGAGAATACCGTTTAAGTAACCGTAACGGTCACCGGATAAAATGAGGCTCCATACCATGTAGGCATTACCACAGATGGACGGTGCATAAAAGATCAGGGTAAGCACCGTACGGATCCTGCTGGAAAACTCGTTGATGATCCATGCAAACAACAGACAGAGCAGGTAACTGATCGGTCCGGTTACCACCGCAAAGATCAGGGTGTTCTTTAAGGAGATCAGGAATATATCATCCTCCAGAAACAGCTTGATGTAATTGTTCCAGCCGTTAAAAGTCGGCCATTCCAGCATATTAAAATAGGTAAAGCTCAAACAGATGGAGGTCAGTACCGGCAGGACCGTGAAGAGGAAAAACAAAATAAAGTAAGGAGCCAGCATGATGTAGCAGGCTTTATTCTTTTTTATCTGGTAGCGAAGCGTTCCATGCTTCTTTGCTACCGCCAAAGCTTCATTTGACGCCATTTATCTGTCCTCCTTCTGCAGATCTTCCAAGGTTGCAAGACCAAATTCTTTTCGCTTATAGGTAATCTCATCGTTGATGTAAAGTACCTTATCCATCAGTTCTTCCCTCGGTGATGCGGTATCGGTATCCGTTGTTACCGTGTAGAATGCGTTGTTTACATTACGCCAGGAATAATAACCGCCCGGCACCTGTGGAATACCCTTTACCCAGGTAAAGGCTTCGGACAATGCCTCGTATGTATCCACCGGCCACGGCATGTTCTCAAAGGCTTCCTGATTGGCGGTTGCCACTCTGGCCGCAGATCCCATTAAGGATTCCATTTCCCGGTCAAATAAGGTCTGTACCTCTGCGGAGGTCCACCATTTTAAGAACTCCCAGCAGGCATCCTTTTCTTCCGTATCTGCCATGATCATGCTGGCAAGTCCGGTACATCCAACCGAATGGTCAACGGTTCCGTCTTCCTTTACGGTTCCGGGAACTACGGTGAAGTCCCAGAGTCCTGCAATATCCGGAGCGGAAACCTCTAAATTGTTATACGTTGTATAATCGGCAATGATGATCGGACACTCACCGGTACGGAAACGCTCTTCCACGCTCGTCGTCTTATCCAGACCGTAATCGGTGTAGTACTCGCAGTATTCCTTAAAGGTATTGACTGCAATGTCCGAATCCAGTGCGGAGGAAATTCCTCCCTCGTTGTAATACTCTCCACCATTCTGGTAAAGCAGCATCGCATAAACCTGTTCGGTCGGCAGCATACCGAATTCCATCTGATTCTTTGCAAGCACAGACATCGTTACCTTTACTTCATCCCAGGTCTGCGGGATTTCCATGCCAAGTTCTGCCAGAATATCTTTACGGTAGAACATTACCGGGAAGGTCTGTGTTTCCGGAAGTGCATAGACGGAACCGTCAAATCCAAACGCCGTCAGTGCACTGTCATAGAACCGCCCGGATACGCTGTCAAAGTCTTCAAACTGTGTCAGATCCAGTACCGCATTACGAAGTCCGTAGTTAACCGGTGTATCGTTCCCGGTATTCAAAAACCGCTCCGGCAATACCGTTCGTATTTGCAACCTGGATTGCCACATCCGGTCCCTCTCCTGCCAGTTCTGCACGAAGCAGGGTATTCATATCGACAAGCTGTACATTCACATTAATGCCATACACACTGGTAAAAGACTCATCAATCAGGGACCGGATAACATTCGCCTGATCCCGTCCGGTTCCAACCCAGAGTGTAATGGTCGTTGCATCACTCTCTTCAGAATCCGTTGCTCCTAACGAGTTATAGTCAATAATGAAGGAATAGAACAGTCTGCGGATTTCATATACGAGTTTATCCCAGAAGGAATTGTGTTCAATCTTATTTGTCTTACCGGGGGAATACACCTGAATCCGGTCAATCTGTAACGGCTGCCGGATCACCTGTGTAATCCAGGTACCGCAGGCTCGTACATTCTGCTTATAAGTAGATACGACCTTTACAAAACGTTCTTCATCAGCAATCAGATAATCAAGCTGATCCCGCATGGTGATCAGTACGGTTTCCTTATCGGAGGTCCGTCCAGAGGCTGCGCGGAGATCTAAGATCGCCTGATCCAGCTGATCCCTTACGGCGGTCATTTCTGCGCTCAGTCCCGGGAGTGAGGCTTCGATCTGATAGTCACGGTAGGTATCGGGTGATACACCGGTGATACGGATGACCT
The DNA here is from genome assembly GCA_021628825.1 of Lachnospiraceae bacterium. GTDB lineage: Bacteria > Bacillota > Clostridia > Lachnospirales > Lachnospiraceae > Suilimivivens. The sequence goes on from JAJXRY010000001.1 coordinate 744,745, forward strand.
TACGGTAAATGGCATTCAACTGGGAAACACAATCCTGTACACTGGAAATAACTTCGGAGAAATCACCAAGCACCACTTCCATTCGTAAAGTATGGGTTCCTTTTTCCAGATAAAAGTCATAGGGGGTTCCGTCTGCATCGGAGAGCACATCGCATCTCCACTGGGAATCGTAGGTAAATCCATAATCTTCCATTTCCTTAAAAGGAACTTCCCCGTCAATTGTAATCTTTCGTGATACATAAATACCGCGCATAAAGCTCTGCTTATCGAACAGGGAAATATTGACGTAACCGCTTTCCGGCACTTCAAACTCCCATTCCATCCATTGTCCCGCATCCGACCAGCTTTCTCCGCCGATCGTATTGTTCAGGAGTTCCTTCGCACTTGCCGGATACACCGCCGGCGAAGACTGATCCTGTTTCGGATAAAGCATCTGGGAAGAGGTCTTTGTAACATTTTCTGCCTGAATCGTGATGTTTACGTCGGTCGTTGCCTTTGCACCATCGGCTTCCCACTGTTTTCTGACTTCTTCATAGGACTTCACGGTTTCGGAATTTTTCAAAACCAGCTTATGAAGCAGCATCGGCTCTCTCTGGGAATTCATGGAAATCGTATGTGTCCCCTTTGTCAGGTATACACATAACGGCGTCGTAATATAGCCGTTGCTGTCATACAGGCTTGCCGTTACCCATTCCGGAATTTCCACGGAAGTCGGTTTCATGTCGTTATTCTGATTATCCTTATTCCAGACAATATCATACACTCCGTTTGCAAAGCTCTCCTGTGCCACATCGGTAGACCAGACTCTGGAGAACTCAATCAGCGACAGTTCTCCGTAAGGAAGTTCTCCATCAATAAAGAAGCTTCTCTGAATTTCGGAGTTCTTGCCTTCTACCGGATAATATTCAACCTGAAGTTCATACATACCTTCTTCCGGAACGTCCACTTTAAATTCAATATAGCCGTTTTCACTGGTCAGCACGCTGTCTCCCGGCATTCCTTCATAATCGGAATAAATCTCCGGTGTCTTTTGGCGGTCGCCTTCCATATAACTGATGTAATCTGAAGCATTGATCTCAATCGTAGTTTTCGGATAAGCAGCTCCTGCATGCTCATTCAGATATTCCATGAAACCGGGAATTTCATCGGTTACAGAATATGTACTGACAATCCCTCGTGCTTCCTGCTGTGTTAAGGATGCTTCTGCTGCAGAAACATTCAGACTGCCAATCTGCAGCGACGCTGCAATCTCCGCCACTGTAGTCAGCAGTGCAATGCATTTTTTCTTAGTTGCTCGAAGTTTCATACCCTCTCATTACCTCCATGCATTAATGGGAATCTCTCGTTACTCATAGTACCATGCATCCTCACCCGGAGCGGGTGCCGGCATATATTTCCGAAGTACTTTTTCCATCAGAAATGTGCCGGCGAAGCAAAATGCTCCCGGCCAGATAAAAATCATTGGAATTGGCAGGTAACGGAACCAGACAAACACAAGCAGTAAAAGTCCTGCCAGTAATATGGCTGTATACGGCAGGAACCGTACCGCCATAACAAAGGAAAGCTTTACCATGGAAGAAAGCTTCATGGTAAACCGTGACATCACGGGAAAGAGGTAAATCAGAATGGCCCCTGTCACCACAAGAAGGCCTGTGTAGAACTTCTGTAAGAATAACCCTGTCTCCTCCCCCGAAACTGCAGCTATATTCCACAAATACCAAATCAGAGAAATCCAGATTCCTGTCCCAACCGTAACCATGCTTCCTTTTACAAAGGTCCTTTTTAAAAAGAAGACCAATATTCCAGAAGCGGATAGCTCCGGTCCCTCCGTATGCTTTTTCATCATTGCATAATAAAACGAAGTGACGGCTGTCCCTGATGGTAAACACCGGCAGGCAGGAAATCAGGAATACAATATTTAAAATAATCACCCAGCCTGCCTTCGTCATGTAATACATCAAGGAACTCTCCGGTGCAAACGGCTTGGGTTTCTTTTTGATTTTATAGGGATCGTTTTCTTCCTTGCGGTGGTCCCTTTTCTCTTCCTGTATCATCTAAAAGCCCTCCCGGATGGGATAGGTTTTCAGATCAGGAAGATCTTCTAACGTAATCACATCTTCATCGTTGTATGCTTTCTTAAGCATCTCTTCCTCAGTATACGTCTCATCCAGTGTGATGATCGACATACTCTTTACAACGAACTCACCCTGCCAGGTACACCACATGCCCCACATGGCTCCGTCTCTCTTAGCAAGCTCCGGATCAAATACACAGCCATTCTCCGTCATGTAAACCAGCTTATGTCCGGTACTGTAATTCGTTGCTGCATTCAGATATTTGGAAATCTGGGAGGTATATACATGCTCTCCCGGATAAATGTCCTCTCCAATAATATCAACATATTCATCTCCCGGATACCAATCCTTGTCCTGACCGTTCCATACCCAGATCAGATTATTCAGTCCATATTCCTTCGTAAACTTCTCATACATGGCGATGTAAAGCTTCTTATAACTCTCCGGTCCTGCTGCGCCCCACCAGAACCATCCTCCGCTTGCTTCATGTAAAGGACGGAACAAGATCGGCACATGAGCGTCTTTAAGAATGGTCAGCTGTTGTGCGATCACATCCATGTCACTCATTAAAAAGCTCATAGCCTTCCTCATCTTCCCCGCTCATAATTTTCGCAAGATCAAGGTTTGTATTCGATGTATAAAAGCTTCCTCCCCAGTCACCGGTAATATAAGGCTCCGGTGCCGTCCAGTGCCAATGCATGGCAACAATCTGTCCATTCTCCCATGCCGTCTGTGCATATTCGGTGGTATAACCCGTGGTTCCGTGCGCAACCCTCGATGGAGAATAATCCATAAAGTCCATGGCAATGACCGCCGGAAGCTTTCCTGTCGTTTTTCTTAATCGCCTGAATTTCCTTTCCGTAAGGTCCCTGATCGCAGGTCTGTCCGGACAGGATCTTCGTTCCGTAAATATCACACAAATAACTGTATAATGCCCCTCGCTTCGTCCGAAGCTTCCGGATTACACAGTGGTGTATCAATCTCATAAATACTCTGGTCAAGAAGTTCCGAATCCGTAATAACCAGCCGGTCTAACAAAATCCATCCCCATTCCTTATGTAACGCAACGGTATGACTTCCCTTACTCATATAAATCCGTTTTAAAACAGCATCCGTAAAGGTTTCCTCTTCTGTTTTTCACCGTCCCGGCTACTTCTCCATCTACAAGAATCTGGTTGGTTTTCTCTCCTCCACAGGATGCGCTCACAAAATCCAGGTCGTAAAAACCATCCTCCGGAATCTCCACCTCAAATTCACAGGCATCTCCATTGTCTTCAAATCCATCCACATACGTCTCTCCGGAAAACCCGTCCATCCGGGGATCGGAAACAATCTTTACATTTCCCTGTAAGGTCATCTGTTCTGCTTCATAGGAAAGCTGCACCATCGGTTCAAATTCCGAAGTTCCTTTCTCTTTTGTTCCCTTATTTCCACATCCTGTCAATACCATTCCCAACACTCCCATCAGGATTGTTCCTACAAGAACCTTCTTGCTGTTCATCAGATAACCTTCTTTTTAACTTTATTAATAAGCTTATTTATAACCTTTTTGTTATACTTAAAAAAATATACTATTATTAACTCTTCTATACACCATTTATAATTGCTAATAATATTGTTTTTCTTGCGTTTTTTTGTAAATTTTTGTACAGGTTCACAAAAATTTAGGCACTGTTTTTGTGAATTATTACAGATGATATAGATAAAAAGAGTTATGTAAAACAAAATGCATGTTTTACATAACTCTCAATAACCTTAATCGGTAAATTTTTAATAAATTAAACCGGATAAGCTGCATTCTTGGTATCTGCCTGTGAAAGATCTACCTTTTCCTGCTGTGCCTGACGATACTTGAAGAAGTCGGTAGCAACCTGCGGGAATAATGCGTAAGATAATACGTCTTCATCCTGCTGCTTCCATTCCTTCATTTCGGACTCTAACTTGTCCATTTCATTGGTTAAGCCTGCTGCATCTGCAGAACGGGATGTAAATCTCTGTTCGCCGGGAATAACCTTATCGATAACTTCCTGATTCATTGGCTTAACAGTCTGACCGTACTTACCACGAAGCAGATCCTTAAACTCACCTGTTGCCATCTTATATCTCTCGCCCATCAGAACGTTAAATACAGCCTGTGTACCAACGATCTGGGAAGAAGGGGTAACAAGAGGTGGTTCACCACAGTCCTTACGAACTCTCGGGATCTCTTCCAACACATCCTGATACTTGTCTTCTGCATGCTGTTCCTTTAACTGGCTAACCATGTTGGAAAGCATACCGCCGGGTACCTGATATAATAAGGTCTTAATGTTAACACCAAGAACCTTGGTGCTCATTAAACCGCTCTCTAAGCACTGCTCACGGTAAGGTCTGAAATAATCAGCGATCTCTGCAAGGAGATTCTGATCATATCCGGTATCATAAGGTGTACCCTTGAAGGTCTCAACCATAACCTCTGTTGCGGGCTGGGAAGTACCCAGTGCAAACGGAGAAATTGCACAGTCGATAACATCAACACCGGCTTCTACAGCCTTTAAGTAGGTCATGGAAGCTACACCGGAAGTATAATGGGTATGAAGCTGGATCGGGAGCTTGGTGTTCTCCTTCATCGCCTTGATAAGCTCTGCAGCCTTGTAAGGAACAAGCAGACCTGCCATATCCTTAATACAAATGGAATCAGCACCCATCTCTTCAATCTTCTTAGCCATATCTGCCCAATACTCTAAGGTATAAGCATCGCCTAAGGTATAGGATAAAGCAACCTGTGCTTCACCTCTGCCTTCCTGCTTCTTAATCTTCTCGGTAGCATCTACTGCAGCCTGTAAGTTACGAAGATCGTTCAAGCAGTCGAAATACGGATTACATCAATACCGTTTGCAATTGACTTCTCTACGAAAGCATATACAACGTCATCTGCGTAAGGTCTGTATCCTAAGATGTTCTGACCTCTGAAAAGCATCTGAAGCTTGGTATTCTTGAATCCATCTCTTAATTTACGAAGTCTGTCCCACGGATCCTCTTTCAGGAAACGAAGGGAAGCATCGAAAGTAGCTCCACCCCAGCACTCTACGGAATGATAGCCAACTTTATCCATCTTGTCAACGATTGGAAGCATGATTTCGGTAGGCATTCTTGTTGCAATCAGAGACTGATGTGCATCACGAAGAACGGTTTCCATAATTCCAACCGGCTTTTTTTAACCTGATCTGCCATTTTTAATTTTCCTCCATAATATTTGATTTAATGTAACTGTGAAGGTACTGAACAGTTACGATTTAATTTAGAATACGCCGAATACAGCCATAAATGTACCGGCTGCGACTGCAGTACCGATAACTCCGGCTACGTTCGGTCCCATAGCATGCATCAGAAGGAAGTTTGTCGGGTCTGCTTCCGCTCCGACCTTCTGTGATACACGGGCTGCCATTGGAACTGCAGAAACACCGGCAGAACCAATCAGTGGATTAACCTTACCCTTGGTAGCAACACACATCAGCTTACCGAACAGTACACCTGCTGCTGTACCGAATGCGAATGCAATCAGGCCAAGAGCAACGATCTTCAGCGTATCCAGGTTCAGGAATGCCTCTGCACTTGTTGTTGCTCCTACGGATGTTCCAAGCAGGATAACTACGATGTACATTAATGCATTGGATGCGGTATCGGTTAACTGACGAACCACACCGGATTCTCTGAACAGGTTACCTAACATCAGCATACCAACAAGGGGAGCTGTGGTAGGAAGGATCAGGCTTACTACGATCGTAACGATGATCGGGAACAGGATCTTCTCAAGCTTCGATACAGGACGAAGCTGTCCCATCTTAATCTTTCTTTCTTTTTCTGTTGTGAGCAGCTTCATAATAGGCGGCTGGATAATCGGTACCAGCGACATATAAGAATATGCTGCTACGGCGATCGGTCCAAGGAGGGCGGTCTGTCCCAGCTTTCCTGCAAGGAAAATGGAAGTAGGACCATCGGCTCCACCGATGATGGAGATTGCTGCTGCAGCCTTATCATTAAAGCCCATAGCAATTGCTCCGAAGTATGCTGCAAAAATACCAAACTGTGCTGCAGCACCAAGTAAGAAGCTCTTAGGATTTGCAATCAGGGGACCGAAGTCAGTCATCGCACCTACACCCATGAAAATCAGGGAAGGCATGATTGCCCATTCATCTAAGAGATAAAAATAATACAAAAGACCACCGGTTCCATTCGGCGAATCTTCGATATGCATCATAATATCCGGATAGATATTAACAAGTAACATACCGAATGCAATAGGCAAAAGAAGTAACGGTTCAAACTCCTTAGCAATTGCAAGATAAAGGAACACACATGCTACAACGATCATCAGGTAATTACCCCAGGTCAGATTAAAGAACGCGGTCTGATGAATCAGGTTGTCCAGTGTTGTTACAATATAATCCATTTCTTTTACCTCCTGTTGGTTTCGTAGCTACAAGATCTCATTAGTTTAATGTTGCAAGTGTTGCGCCTGCCTCTACAGCATCACCAACTGCTACGTCGATACTTGCTACGGTACCATCTTCCGGAGCTACTACAGGAATTTCCATCTTCATAGCTTCTACTACGACGACCGGATCACCCTTCTTAACTGCCTGTCCAACAGAAGCTTCGATCTTGAATACCTTACCGGCTGCACCAGCTTCTACCTTGATAGAGCCGGCACCAGCGCTTGCTGCCTTCGGTGCTGCAGCAGGAGCTGCCTTGGGAGCTGCCTTCGGTGCTGCGGGTGCTGCTACCGGTGCTCCTGTGGATGCGCCTTCTTCTACTACTACATCATATACGTTGCCGTTAACGGTAATTGTATAATTCTTCATTGTAAAATCCTCCTAAATTAGTGATTAATGTTTTCTGATACTTCTTACTACAAAACCATCTGTAGAAGAAGCTCCCTGGCTGGCTGCAATCGCTGCTGCAATGACTGCAACAAGCTCTGTATCGTCTGCCTGTTCTTCTTTTTCAATAATCTGCGCAATGGTATGATCGACTGCTGCAGTTTTAGGTTCTTCTTTCTTATCCTTCTTCTTAAAGACTGCCTGGATCTTCGGGATGAAGTTAAAGCAGCTGATTAAAAAGACTGATCAGAATTAAAAACACAGAATACGGTTCCCATACCGAGAAGTGTATTCAGTGCAGCCTTCTCCATGCTTTCGCCAAAGGTATAAACGGTATTTACAGTAAGACTGGTTAACGCACTCTTCTCATAAATAACTTCTACCGTAGCGTTATGGTCGGTTCCTTCTACAACAGCAAGGATCGTACCTTCTGTCATATCTGCATCCATGGTGTTCTGCTTCAGTTCACCCATGCCGGTTACCACGCCGATTTCATCGATGCTGCTTTCATAACTGGAATATGCACTCTTGAAAACAGAAACATCATAGCCCTGCTTTTCTGCTTCTTCCAGCTGTTCGCTGCTCATCTGGCTGAGTCCGTCAAAATAGTACTCTGCACAGGATAATGCATCTTCGGTAGAAAGGTAACTGGTATCGTCTGCTTTGGAGCTTCCACATGCAGTCAGACCAAGCATACAGATGATCATACCTAATACTAATAAATGTTTTTTCATATTAAGCAATTCCTTTCTATACTGTGCCGTGCTTCTTTGCCGGTCTGTCTTCGCTCTTTGTAAGGAGCATTTCAAATGCGCCGATGACATACTTTCTCGTGTCAACAGGCTCAATGATCTGATCAACATATCCTCTCTTTGCTGCACTTGTTACATTGTTCTGCAGCTCAGCATATTCCTTTGCACAGGCATCAATAGCGTCTGCCCCCTGACCATCACAGATGATCCTGGCAGCAAGCTTGGCATCCATGGAACCGATCTTAGCATCCGGATATGCCATGGTGATATCTGCACCAATTGCCTTGGAATTCATTGCGACATAAGCACTTCCGAAAGCTTCACCAACAATCACGTTTACCTTCGGAACGGTTGCATTTGCAAATGCATAAGTAAGCTTTGCTGCTGCTTTTGCAATCTTCTTCTCTGCACACTTGTCAGCCTTGTAACCCTTTACATTGGTAAGGGATAACACCGGGATACCGAACGCATCACAGAAGTTAACAAAATCAGCAGCCTTCTCACATCCTGCAGGAGTAAGAACCGCATCGAACTTCTCTGCTTCGCCGTTCTCGTCATATAAAGCGGTACGGTTTGCTACAGCACCAACGGTAACGCCGTCTAACTTAATCAGGGCAGTAACCATCTCCTTGGCATAAGCACTCTTTACTTCAAATACCTGTCCGTTATCGGAAATCTGTGAAAGAGCGATGGCAGGATCTGCTACAGCACCTTCCATATTCTCACAAGCTCTGTTCAGATCATCGGTACAGTCCTCAAAGAATGCATCGTCATCATTGTTTGCAGGAAGCATGCTTACAAGCTCTCTGATCTTTGCAAGTACGGTTGCTTCATCCGCAACAACATCTACATTGCCTGCTTCTTCACTCTGGAATGCAGCAGATGCAGTGTCACACTTGGTAACCACATTTCCATCTAATGCATTGGGAGCGTTTACAAATAATTTTTGCCTTGCTCTCTTCCATGAAGGTAAAATCCGTTAAGGTCGGGATTAAAGCAAGGCCGCCGCCGCAGCTGCCGAAAATAGCGGTAATCTGTGGAATCACGCCTGAACTTAATACCTGCTTTTTATAGATTTCACCAAAACCGTTTAATGCATCGGTTGCTTCCTGTAATCTTAAACCTGCGGATTCAATGAGGCCAATTACAGGTGCTCCAGTCTTCAGTGCAAGGTCATAAAGATTGGCAATTTTTCTTTGCATGCATTTCGCCAACGCTGCCGTTTAATACGGAAGCATCCTGGCTGTATACATAAACAAGATTACCACCAATTACTCCATAACCGGTGATAACACCGTCAGAAGGAGTCTCAGTCTGTTTCAGATTAAAGTCGGTGCTTCTGGCTGTAACCATGGCGCCAATTTCAACGAAACTGTTGTCATCGAGTAAAGAAGCAATTCTTTGACTCGCTTGTGAAGTAGTACTCATATTCTTCAGCCCTCCATTTTTTTATATTAAATAAATGATAACGTATTAAAGGGCGCATTGCACCCCATAAATCATCTATGGTAGTATAACACAAAGTTTTTTTAAAACGCATAGGACAAATTTGCTTTTTCTGCAAATTTTTTACAAAAATTTTACCCGTGTGCTTTTCATATATCTGTGACTGTCCGGTCCCCCACAGTTACACATATCTTTCTTTTTCCACGCATAGATATAAGATAAGTCTGTTTCGTAAAAGGATCCCCCTATGTTCCAAAAGAAACGATATTTTTTATCCATTTTCTTCTGCCTGTTGTTTCTCATTCTCTGCTCTCTTCCCGGAATACTTCCGGAACATGCAGCCGGGGATGCTCTTAATACTTCTGTATCCTTCGATTTGCCCCAGACACTTTCTGAACCCAGGGTTCCCTCCGCAGTCATTGATCCCTCTGTGCAGCCCTCTCTTACCCTCTATGCAAAATCCGCCGTATTAATGGATGCGGAATCCGGACGTATCTTATACGAAAAGAACGGATACGAAATTCTTCCGATGGCAAGCACCACCAAAATCATGACCTGCATTCTCGCGCTGGAAAACGGAGATCTGAACGATTACGCGGAAGTCTCCTCATATGCATCAGGCATGCCCAAGGTCCATCTCGGGGCCCGTTCCGGGGAATTCTTCCGTTTAGAGGATCTGCTTTATTCCCTGATGCTGGAATCCCACAATGATTCTGCTGTCATCATCGCCGAGCACATTGCCGGAAGCACCGGGGAATTTGCAGATATGATGAACCGGAAAGCCAGGAAAATCGGCTGTGATAATACCTTCTTCATCACACCAAACGGACTGGATGCTGTCTCCACTTCCACGGACGGTCAGACACACATTCACTCCACCACAGCTGCAGACCTGGCCAGGATCATGTCCTACTGCATCACCTCTTCTCCCAAAAAGGAAGAATTCCTTACAATCACCCGCACTGCCTCACATTCCTTTACCGGCTTTCAGAAGTCCGGTGAGGATTATGTATCAGATGGACGCACCTTTACCTGCAACAATCACAACGCCTTTTTTTATCCATGATGGAAGGCGCCCTCTCCGGCAAAACCGGCTTCACCGCCAACGCCGGCTACTGCTATGTCGGCTCCTTACGGCAGGAGGACCGTACCTTTGTCGTTGCCCTGCTCGCCTGCGGCTGGCCGAATAATAAATCCTACAAATGGTCCGATACCAAAAAGCTGATGAGCTACGGCCTTGAAAAATTATACGACACACACCTTACAGGAAGCCCTGCTTTCCTCTTCAGATCTTCCCCCCGTTCCGGTCTGTGACGGAGCCGGAGATATCTGGAATGCTGCTCTTTCTGAAACGCCTTATATTAAAAGGGATGAAGCTTTCGTAAACAAAAAAATTCTCCTTAAACAAGGAGAACATTTTCAGGTACAATATGAATATGAAAAAGACTCTGACCGCACCCGTGCGTAACGGCCAGAAGATTGGCGAAATCCGCTATTATCTGTATGATACTCTTTACTATAAGGAAAGCATCCATGTTCCGGATTCCATCGATGCCATTACACTTCCTTACTGCATCCGCCAGAGCATCCGTCATTTTTCTGCTTTATACATCCACCTGAACGTCACCGTCCACTTCGGCCTCTGCCTGCTGTTTGAATTCCTCGATCTGGACAGCGGATAATTCCGGCAATTCCTCTAAGGACTTCACGCCAAAGCTTCTTAAAAAAACTCTTCGGTTGTACCGAACAGAAGTGGCTTCCCCGGTGCATCCATACGTCCGACCTCCGCAATCAGTCCAAATTCTACCAAACGGTTCACGGCATGGTCACAGCTGACCCCTCGGACACGTTCGATCTCTGCTCTGGTAATCGGCTGCTTATAGGCAATGATGGATAGTGTTTCAAGAAGCGTATCGGTCAGCACATACTTACGCGGTGTCTTTGCAATTTTAATCAGATACTCGTACATTTCCGACTTCGTGCACATCTGAAAGGAATCTTCCAGCTCCATCAGGGTAATTCCCTTGTCCTTCTTATCATAGTCTGCTTTCATTTCCAGCAGGAGCTCTTTTGTTTCCTTTATACTGATTTCCAGTACCGCTGCAAGCCGTTCAATCTCTACGGCCTCTCCCATGGTAAATAAAACGGCCTCGAGTACGGCTTTCTGTTCCTTCTTATCCATCTTAAAACTCTCTTTCTCTATCCTGCCTTTGATGTGATCCAGATATCATCAAAGATATCTTCCTGCACAATCGTGATTTTGCCCGTTTTCATAAGCTCAAGGATCACCATAAAGGTGACGATGATCTCCATCTTGCTGCGCTGCTTTTCCATCAGATCCATGAAACTGAAGCTCTTATGCGTCAGAAGATAATCCTCCACATAAGCAGTCTTTAAATCCATGTCGATTTCATCCTTTTCAATCTTGCCAAAGGTACTTCGTACCGGATCAATCTTGTCCTCCTGCCTGCGCATCACCATATGGAAAAGCTCCTGCAGTTTTCCCAAATCGGCATCTCCCAGTAATTCCTGCATATCAATCGGAGGACGGTAATCCTCGATCTCCTTAGGCAGTGTCTTGTCCTTAAACCAGGTCTTTGCCGCATCCACCTGACGATCCTTTAATTCATACGCCATATACTTGTACATCTTGTATTCCAACAGCTTCTGTACAAGCTCTGCTCTCGGGTCCTCTTCTTCTCCCTCTTCGTTGACTTCCTTCGGAAGAAGCATCCGGCATTTAATATCAAGAAGCGTTGCCGCCATGACAAGGAATTCACTCATCACATTCATATCTTCCGTTTCCATGGCCTTTATGTAGTCCAGGTACTGCTCCGTAATCATCACAATGGGAATATCATAAATATCGACCTTATTCTTTTCAATCAGATGTAACAGTAGATCCAAGGGGCCTTCAAATGCCTCCAGCTTTACCGATATCGCCATATCTATGCTCCTTTAGCTGCAGATTGCAATCGTTGCACTCGTTCCGAGACGGCTTGCTCCGGCATCGATCATTCTCTGCGCAGTTTCCTTATCCCTGATTCCACCGGATGCCTTTACCCCTAAGCGTGTTCCGACTTCACTGCGCATCAGAGCAACATCCTCTGTGGTTGCCCCGCCTGTGGAAAATCCGGTCGAGGTCTTCACAAAGTCTGCCCCTGCCTTTTCGGCAAGCCGGCAGGCTGTCCGCTTCTCATCATCCGTTAACAGACAGGTCTCGATAATGACCTTCAGTGTCTGCTTCTCACATGCCCTGCGGACCGCCAGAATGTCCTGATATACTGTTTCTTCTTCGCCATCCTTTAATGCAGCCACATTGATGACCATATCAATTTCATCTGCACCATCCTCAACGGCAATCGCAGCCTCCATGGCTTTTGCTTTCGTACTCATCTGTCCGAGAGGGAACCCGACTACGGTACAGACCTTTACATCCGTTCCCTCCAGTTCCTTCTTCACCAGTACTGTATAAAAGCCATTCACGCACACGGACATAAAATTGTATTCTTTCGCTTCCCGGCAGACCTTTAAAACTGCTTCCTTTGTGGCATCTGCCTTTAATATCGTATGATCAAATAATTTCGTATTCAACTTCTCCATCATGTACCCCTTACCGGATCTTGTCATTAAAGAAATCACATAACTATTCAGAACCTCATTTGCAAATCACAACTTTATTAGTGTACCATTTCTCGTTTAAGGCGTCAACTTTACAACCACGAGTTCGCCCGGGTTGAAAATCCGGATCGGAAGCGTATGCGTTCCCAGTCCACGGCTTAAAAATCATGGCGGCATTTCCCTCATGGAATTCCCCCACCATCATATTTCGGAAACAGCTTCATGGAAGGGGCAATCACGCCGCCCAGAACCGGGAGCCGCATCAGCCCGCCGTGCACATGCCCCGCAAATACAAGATCTGCGCCCCACGCCGCATAATCCTCAAAGAAATCCGGATTATGGGCAATCATCATATGAAAGGAGCCCGGATCCGGCACTCCCAGGTACTCCTGCACCCGATCCGCTCCGAGAATCTGCTTACGGAACTTTCTGTAATAGCGCCTGTGAATATCAAGACCATACAGGCTGATATTATAATCCTTCAGATAAACATGCTCATTCGACAGAAAATGAATTCCCATTCCGGAAAGCTTTTTCCGATAGTCCTCATACAGACTTCCGAACTCTTCCGTTTCTTCCCTGGTTTTCTGCTCATGATTGCCATTGGCATAATAAACGGAATAGCTCTTTGCAAGCTCCTCCATCAGCTTCTGCGCCGCTATCGTTTCCTTTCCAGGGAGAGAGGTGTACATATCACCGGACACAATAATGAGATCCGGATTCTGCTCCCGGATGGCATGAATCAGGCGGCTGTTATCTTTTCCAAAGGACTTGTTATGAAGATCCGATAACTGCACAATTTTAAGAGGCTTCTTAAGCCTCTTGTCTTCACAGCGGTATTCCCGTATGACGAACCGGTTACAGTCAATGACCATAACCACGATAAAAAAAAGGGCAAGGATCAGGATAAATGCCAACAGTATTTTCATCATATTCCATCCTTTCCGATATGAACCATTCCATACGTTTGCAAAGGAACTCTATTCCATAGTTTATAATACTCATAAAGTTCCTTTTTTTCATATTTAAACAGTATAAAACATTCTCCATACTTTTTGCAAATAGTCTTTATAAACGGCCTTGTCAACCGTCTGCCCTGTCACAATGGAAACACTGCCAATCCGGTTTCCGTTTAATAAGTACACAGCTTCTCCAACCGCCTCGCCTTCCTGTACCGGTGCTTCGACGCTTTCCGGCAGCACAATCTTCTTCTCAATTCCGGATAATACCTGCCCTTCCGTATCCAGATACCGGAACGGCCCCTGATAGGCAAGTGCGACGGTATCTTCCACTCCGCCATTCACTGTAAGATGTGGCAGTTGTTCTTCATTCTTATCCTCATAAAAAGGGAGCTGATGCTGTAACCATAGGTCAGTAACGACATGGCGTCCTGGAACCGCACCTTATTATTGGAAGATCCCATGACAACCGCAATCAGATCTATATTATCCCTGCTTGCCGTTGCAGACAGACAGTATTTCGCCTTACTTGTGGAACCGGTTTTTAAGCCTGTGGTGTATTCATACATTTTCAACAGCTTATTCGTACTTGACAGGGTAAAGCCGGAGGTTCCCTGTGCCGTTTCATGCACAATATCCTCCATCCAGATACCGGTATAGTTTAACACCTCCGGATGCTTCGTGATCAACTCCCGTGACATGATTGCCACATCCCTGGCACTGGAATAGTGACCATCGGAATCGGTAAGACCACAGCAATCCTCAAAGTGCGTGTTCTCCATCCCAAGCTCCTCGGCCCGCAGATTCATCAGCTTCACAAATTCCGCTTCACTTCCTGCAAGGAACTCTGCCACCGCCACACTCGCATCGTTTCCGGAGGCTACTGCAATGCACTTAATCATGGTTTCCAGTGTCTGTACTTCTCCCTCTTCAAGAAACACCTGCGAACCCCCCATGGACTTCGCATAGGCACTTGTTGTCACCTCGCTCTGCAGGGTTACGCGTCCCGTATTCAGATAATCAAAAATCAGCAGCAGGGTCATAATTTTCGTAATGCTGGCAGGACTTCTCCGTTCATCTGCATTCTGTTCACAGATCACTTTTTCCCGTAGAAGCTTCCATCAGAATGTACGACGGCGCATCAATTTCCGGTGCCGCCATAACCGGAATCGGCATAGATACCAACAGCAGGAATGTTATCATACCGCATAGCAGTTTCTTCATCATTGTTCTCAAGGCAATCTCTCCCCCGGTCAAACTCTATACCTATAAATATGTTCCTGCTGCTTTAAAAATGAATCAGCCGGCAGAGAACCTGAAAAAAATCTCTGCCGGCGGTCATGTACATTATAAAAATCAGGTAACTGTTCAGTACCTTCACAGTTACGATGCAAAATCCATTCCAAATCGGCTTCGCCGATGGGATTTTGCATTACTGAATCATTATCTTACGGTCTCAGCAGTAAATGCTTCGACCTGTACTGAATAGTTACAAAATCAGTAACTATTCAGTACCTCATTCGTAAAACCGCTGCTAACGCAGCTTTAGTTTACATCTACCACTTCGTGCGGATGCTCTCGTAAAAATCCGTAATCCGTTCCCTGCTCCTTTTAAAATCAATGCTGAACAGCTTTGCAAACTGAAACAGATAATCCATCATCACAATACAAAGCACGATCACGCAGAACCGCTTTCCAAGCTGCATATCATAACGGTCAATCAGGCCCATCACCTTGCCATGCAGGAAGGTGATAATGATAATTGCATAAAACCCCCATGCGATGGTGCTTTCCAGGCAGATCAACCCTTGGAAATTACATGGCTTATTTGTATAGTCCCACCATACTTCACCGAAAATCTTAAGCATCAGCCGTCCTACCAGATATTCGAATACAGTAGCCATAATGGCTCCCGCACAGTAAAGCAGAAATGGATTACTTGATAATGGCCGAAGCACCAGATATCCGATAACTGCTCCGAATCCATAGATCGGGCAGAACGGTCCTTTACCGAATCCACGGTTCGTTAACTTCTTATTGCAGATGGACATATAGATCGACTCTACAAGCCACCCAAGCATGCTATAAATAATAAACGCAGCAACCAGATGATATACATCGGTTCCAAACATCTCTTTCGTCCACATAAAAAAATCCCCTCATCCCGAATCAAATATGATTCAAGTAACAAGAAAGCCCTTAGTTTTATCCAAGGGCTCACGTTTACTTTAATTAGTTGTATTTACGTTTTCTTGCTGCTTCTGACTTTTTTTCTTACGCTTAACGCTTGGCTTCTCGTAATGCTCTCTCTTACGAATCTCCTGCTGAATGCCGGCCTTTGCACAGCTTCTCTTAAAACGACGTAAAGCGCTATCTAAAGTCTCGTTTTCTTTTACGATTACGTTTGACATTTACACCCTGACCTCCCTTCAGTCCCTTCTAGTAACATGACTGATTGGGTTATTCTTGTGTGCACTCACACACAACACATATTATATCATAAATCATGGACACGTCAAGAGAAAAAAAATATATTTACTATAATTTAGATATCATAGTTTTTTTATGTCCTCTTCCCAGGATTTCATGCTTAAACCTGTGCTGCAAGAACCTCTTCACATTTTGCAATGGCGTCCGGAATACCTGCCGGATTTTTTCCTCCGGCCTGTGCCATGTTCGGACGTCCGCCACCGCCGCCACCGACAAGTGCTGCGATGCCCTTAATCAGGTTACCTGCATGAGCGCCCTTGTCCATAGCGCCCTGTGTTGCCATGGCAACCATATTCACCTTGCCGTCACAATCGGAAATAAGAACAATCACGCCTTCTCCGATTTTGGCCTTTAACTGGTCACCTAAATCACGCAGTCCATTCATATCCACACCGGCTACCGAAACCGCAAGAAGCTTTACGCCCTTTACTTCCTTCACCTGGTTCATGACATCCCCGAGTGCGTCCTTGGCTGCCTTGCTCTTTAAGGATTCGTTTTCACTCTGTAACACTTTCATCTCTGCCATCAGATGCTCCGCCCGGTCAAGGAGCGTTGCAGGAGAAGTCTTTAATACCCTGGCTACGGCATTTAATCGTTCTTCCATTTCCTGATAGTAAGCAGTTACGTTATTTCCGGTAATTGCTTCGATACGACGCACTCCTGCTGCAACACCGGATTCGGATAGGATCTTAAAGGACGCGATCTCTCCGGTATGTCCGACATGAGTACCACCACACAATTCCCTGGAGAAATCTCCAATCATGACAACCCGGACAGTATCACCGTATTTTTCGCCAAACAATGCCATTGCACCGGTCTTCTTTGCTTCTTCAAGGCTCATAACCTTCGTTTCTACCGGAAGATCCTCTGCAATCTTAGCGTTCACAATTTCCTCTACCTTCTTTAACTCTTCGGTGGTCATTGCCTGTCCATGGCTGAAGTCGAAGCGGGTTCTCTCTCCATCCTGGTAGGATCCGGACTGTTCCACATGATCACCTAATACTTCACGAAGTGCCTCCTGTAACAAGTGTGTTGCTGTATGATTCTTACAGGTATTGCCACGATTTAAGGAAGACACCGAAAGGTCTGCCTTTGCATCCTTCTTAATGGTGCCGGATACCACCTTACCGATATGTCCGATTCTGCCGCCCGGAACCTTCACGGTATCAATTACCTCAAATGTTCCGTCTGCCGTCTTAATTACACCAAAATCACCTTTTTGTCCACCCATGGTTGCATAGAACGGAGTTTTTACTGTAATAATGGTTCCTTCCTGCCCTTCGGAAAGTACATCCTGCCACTTGCCGTCACTGGCAATGGCTGCAACACTGCTCTCTGCCTGCAGGGTATCATAACCTGTAAATTCACTGACTAAGCTTTCGTCTAATTCATCATATAATGCCGTATCCGTAGAAAGTCTGGCAGAAAAGCTCTGGTTATCCCTTGCCTTCTGCTTCTGCTCTTCCATGGCTCTGGCAAATCCTTCTTCATCAACCTTTAAGCCCTCTTCCTGTGCAAGCTCTACGGTAAGCTCGAGCGGGAATCCAAAGGTGTCATACAGGTAGAAAGCGCTCTTTCCATCGATCTCAACCGACTTTTCTTCTTTCTTCTGCTCAAGGATCTTCTTAAATTCCTTCATTCCGTTTTCCAGAGTACTCTCAAAACGGTCGATTTCCTTCTTCAGTTCAGAAAGAACGAACTCTTTGTTCTTAACCAATAACGGATAGCTTTCTGCATAAATATCATCAATGTACATCTGTGCAATGGTGAGCAGATCCTCCGTCTTTAAATTCAGCATACGGCCATGTCTTACCGCACGGCGGATCAGACGACGGAGAACATATCCTGCTCCCACATTGGAAGGAAGGAGTTTTGCTTCATCACCGATCAGCATGACACTGGTACGGATATGGTCTGCCAGAATACGCATGGATCTGGTCAGCTTTTCATCCTCTTCATATTTCGTTCCGGAAACCTTCTCAATATAAGCGATTACCGGTGCAAACAGATCGACGCGGTATACGTCTCTTGTTCCGTTTAAGAATGCCAGAATACGCTCTAAGCCCCAGCCGGTATCCACATTTTTCTGCTTTAACGGGGTAAGATGACCGTCGTGGTGTTTCTCGTACTGCATAAATACATCATTGCCAAGCTCGGTATACTTACCACAGTGACATCCGGGACCACAATCCGGACCACAATCCGGGCGGTCGGCTACATAGAACATTTCACTGTCCGGTCCGCAGGGACCATATTCAAGTCCCCACCAGTTATCCTCTGCCGGAAGATAATAGATATTCTCTTTCTTAAAGCCGGAAGCGATACGATACTGTGCACCTTCCTCATCTCTTGGTGCATTCTCATCTCCTGCAAAAACAGTTGCAGCCAGATGATCGGCATCAAAGCCAAAAACCTGGGTAAGCAGTTCAAAGCTCCACTGGCATCTTTCTTTCTTAAAGTAATCACCAAGGCTCCAGCTTCCCATCATCTCAAAAAAGGTTACATGGCTCTTGTCACCAACTGAATCAATATCATTCGTACGGACACACCCCTGCACGTTGCAAAGCCTGGTTCCAAGAGGGTGCTTCTGACCTAACAGATACGGCATCAAAGGCTGCATGCCTGCTACGTTAAACATTACACCGGTAGATCCGTCAGATACGAGCGAAACAGCTCCTACATCTACATGTCCGCGGTCAATATAAAATTGTTTCCAGGTTTTTCTTAATTCATCTGAAGTGAATTGTCTCATGATCTCACCATTTCTGCGTTGTTTGTATTTTCAAAAGGTTCTGTGGTTCAACGCTTCCGCAGATACCTGGTTTCATTCCGTTCACAGAACGTTTCTGTCAGAACGTAAACTTATCTGCAAAGTAAGCATCCAGATCTGCGATAGCCACACGTTCCTGCTCCATGGAATCACGGAATCGTACCGTCACACAGTTGTCTGTTTCGGAATCAAAATCATATGTAATACAGAACGGAGTTCCGATTTCATCCTGTCTGCGATAACGCTTACCAATATTTCCTCTGTCGTCGAATTCACAGTTGTACTTCCTGGAAAGCTGTTCATAAATCTTCTCCGCACCCTCATTCAGCTTCTTCGAAAGAGGAAGAATACCAATCTTTACAGGGGCAAGTGCCGGATGGAAATGAAGTACGGTACGCACATCTCCTTCTCCGATCTCCTCCTCATCATAAGCCGCGCAAAGGAATGCCAGTACCACGCGGTCTGCTCCCAGAGAAGGCTCTACAACATAAGGAACATAACGTTCATTTTTCGTATCGTCAAAATAGCTCATATCCTCACCGGATACATTCTGATGCTGGGTTAAATCATAATCGGTTCTGTCTGCGATTCCCCATAATTCACCCCAGCCGAACGGGAACAGGAATTCAATATCAGTGGTGCCCTTGGAATAGAAGCAAAGCTCCTCCGGCGCATGATCACGAAGTCTCATTTCATCTTCCTTAATTCCTAAGCTTAACAGCCAGTCACGGCAGAACGCTCTCCAGTACTGAAACCATTCAAGATCTGTACCGGGCTCGCAGAAGAACTCTAATTCCATCTGTTCGAACTCTCTGGTACGGAATGTAAAGTTACCAGGTGTGATCTCGTTACGGAATGATTTACCGATCTGTCCGATACCGAACGGAATCTTCTTACGGGAGGTTCTCTGTACATTCTTAAAGTTAACGAAAATACCCTGTGCGGTTTCCGGACGAAGGTATACGGTATTCTTCGCATCCTCGGTTACGCCCTGGAAGGTCTTGAACATCAGGTTAAACTGTCTGATATCGGTAAAGTTATGCTTGCCGCAGGTCGGACATGGAACGTTGTGTTCTTCGATGAAATTCTTCATCTCTTCCTGTGAAAAAGCATCAATGGGCTTCTCCAGTGTAATTCCATTCTCCTGCGCAAAGTCCTCGATCAGCTTGTCTGCACGGAAACGCTCATGGCATTCCTTACAGTCCATCAGAGGATCGGAGAACCCTCCCAGATGTCCGGAAGCTACCCATGTCTGGGGATTCATTAAGATAGCACAATCCACTCCTACGTTGTAGGGATTTTCCATAATGAATTTCTGCCACCATGCTCTCTTCACATTGTTCTTTAATTCCACACCGAGATTGCCGTAATCCCATGTGTTTGCAAGACCTCCGTAGATCTCGGATCCCGGATATACAAATCCTCTTGCCTTTGCCAATGCTACGATTTTTTCCATTGTCTTTTCCATTGTTCCATCTACCTCTCGTTATTTTTTTCTTTAAATATTACACAAATTTCCTTGGAAATCTGATTATTTTCATCGCTCTGTACACGGAATGCTTTCGCATGATCCGCAACCTCCACACCATCCGAAGCATAAAGAATCTTGTAGTTCATCACTACGGTCTGCGTGGTATCCGTAATCAGTACCAGAACCCCATCTGTATTAAAAAGCTCTGCCATGCCCATGGTCTTGGACGGATCGGAAACTGCTGTATAGACCTTATTAAGGTCAAAGCCTGACAGCCTCGCCTGTGCCGGGGTTCCGATAAAAAACGTTTCCCGGTTAAAGGCTGCATAGTCCTCTGCACTCCGGTATTTCATCTCCACATCCGTAACACCGTCATCCACCTGGACCTTCGATACCGTAATGGCTTCATTTCCCATTCCGGAGTTGTAAGAGGCCACGGCCTTCAACACCTCATCCTGCAATTCCTGCTGGCTGTAATAATCCTGGTCAAACGGCTCGCGGATCGTATCCGTTACTGTTCCGTCTTTAGAAACCGCAATCACGGATCCTTCTGCTCCTTTAGTGTTTCCACATGCCGTCATTCCGGCCAACACAAAAGCAGCACACAGAACGCCCGCTAAAAAGCGCTTCACACATTGCTCATTTTTCCTCATAAAAATCCTCTTCTCCTCTTCCGGAAGAATTTACCCAATCAATTATATATGAGTCCCTCAAGGATTTCAAGGCTTTTTCATTTTTTTCGATCCACAAATCTTCTCTGATAAATCCCTGCAATTTCCTCAAGCTCCTGTAAAACCTCATCTGAAACCTTAAATGAATACAGCTTCTCCACGCTGCTGTCTGCGATATACTGCAAGGCATACCGGGTAGACTCTTCATAGTCCTTGTTTTTCGGGAGTCCCGGATACTCGCCGTTTAACACAACTGCCTTGATTTCAAATATGTACCTCACCAGCCTGTTGTCATAAGCTGCGTGCAGCAGTGCCCGGAGCGATTGGTAAAGAAGCAGAAGCATCTCCCTTTCGTCGTTATTTTCTCTGGTATAGTAATCCATCAGCTCTAAAAAGTACATGCCGTAACAGGCTTCCTCAAAGTGCATACGCATATCTTCAAAATAATTCCTGATTACTGCCTCACTTAAGGAATAGGAATTCCTTCCCTCATATAAGATAAATTCACCAAAGCAGAATGGATTTGTAGCCGCCATCAGCCGGCTTCCCTGCTTGCGCGCCCCTCTGGCGAACGCTGAAATTTTGCCTCTTTCTTTTGTTAACAGAACCACTCTTCTATCCGTCTCTCCTACAGGTGATACCTCGAGCACCATCCCTGTAACCCTGACCGGTTCCTGCATGAGTTTCAGCTCCTTCTTTCTGCTGTTTTCCGGCATCCGCGAAAGCTTCCTTCCGGTAGGCCAGATAATCTTCTATCTTTCCTGTGCTTAAAAACTGATCCCAGTAATTTACGTTTTTCATCCTGTGCCCCCTAAATTGTCTTCTGGTAACTATTCAGAGCCATGCAAAATTGCTTTCTGTGAATGCTTGCATTCAAACAGAAAAGCAATTTTATATGGCGAAGTAACTACATGAGTAAAACTCGAGCTGTGAAACAGCGGTTTTACGAATGGAGTTCTGAATAGTTACGTCTTCTATAATTAGGGTTTACAGTTTGAAGTTTTCTATTCGTTATCTTTCGGATTATATCCGTAATTTTTGAGAAGCAGATCGCTGTCTCGCCAGTCCCTGCGAACCTTTACCCAAAGCTGCAGATTTACTTTTTCTTCCAGCATCTCTTCGATATCCCGACGGGCAGACTGCCCGATCTTACGAAAGCATTGTTCCCTGCTTCCCGATGATAATTCCCTTGTGGGATTCCCTCTCACAGATAATGGTGGCTTCGATATCCACAATCGTTCCCTTTACTGCTCTTACGCCACTTCATCTTTTCGATGGTTACAGCAATTCCGTGCGGAATTTCTTCATCGAGGCACCGTAATGCCTTTTCACGGATAAGCTCTGCCACTATCTGACGCTGTGGCTGGTCAGTGATCGTATCCTCATCATAAAAGGCAGGTCCGTACGGCAGATATTTCATAATGCACTTAATAAGTTCTTCCGTATTTTCCTGTTTCAGGGCAGATACCGGAACGATCTCCTGAAAGTCCATCTCCTTCCGGTAGGTATCAATAAAGCCAAACAATTCCTCTTTTTTCACTGTATCGATCTTATTGATAACAAGGATGACCGGTGTTTTAATTCCTTTAAGCTGTTCAATGATATGCTTTTCTCCAGCCCCGATATAATTCGTCGGTTCCACAAGCCAGAGCACAACATCCACATCCCTTAAGGAACGTGTTGCAATGTTTACCATATAATCACCAAGCTTGTTCTTGGCCTTATGGATTCCCGGCGTGTCCACAAAAACGATCTGTCCTTCCTGCGAGGTATACACCGTCTGGATCCGGTTTCTGGTGGTCTGCGGCTTGCTTGAGGTGATCGCGATTTTCTGTCCAATCAGACAGTTCATCAATGTGGATTTTCCAACATTTGGTCTTCCGATCAGCGTGGCAAATCCGGACTTGTAATTCTCCTTCATGAGCTACTCCTTCTTTTCCTTTCCCTGGCTGTTTTCTGAATCTACTGTATCTGCTTTCTGTACTTTTTCTTTATCCATATTCTTAAGATGCGCTTCATAGGCAGCCTGGCGTTCCCGTTCGTTGATCTGCTGCTTTAAGGCTCTTTTTCTCGCTGCTCTTCTTTGATTTTTTTGGACGATCAGACGGATAAGTAGGATGAACACAACGATAATCACTGCCCAGACAACAAGGTATGGAAGAGCAATGACAAATGAAACGCAAAAATCAAGAAAGCCGTTTCCAATTCCCTTAAGGCTGTTTACAAATCCACCTGCCATTCTCTGAAGGCGTGTCTGCTCCTCAGTCTGGGTATAAGTCTTCACTTCGTCAATATATAGATAAACAGTACTGTAGGATACCTGATTGTCAAAGGTACGAAGCTGGGATTCCATACTTTCGATCTGATAACGCACATCAGAAAGCCGGCTCTCGATCGTGATGATATCGTCAATGGTTTCTGCCTGCTCGAGAAGCTCCAATAACCGCTGCTGTTCGGTCTGCAGCGCCTCCCTTATGGCTCTGCATATCCACATACTGCAGGGTAACATCCGTCACGCTCTCATTTTTGCTGATTACATTTGAAGCTTCAGAAACAAGGGACAGAAATTCGTTCAGCCTCTCTGCCGGAATCCGGGCCGTAATATTTGCAGTACGAAGATTGCCGGCAGCTTTGTAAGTGCTTCCGTTATAGACATTGCTGGTCTCAATATACCCGCCAAGCGCTTCGATCCTTTTTTCCACATTTGCAAGCAATGTGTCAAATTCTTCGGTCTCTACAGACATATCCACGTTTTTAATCAGCTTACGGCTGGTATCCTGTACCTTTTCTACGTTTTCTGTCGAACCGGTAGTGCTGTCATATTCTTCGCTTGCAGCTTCCTCATAATAGCTGTTATCATAGCTGTACATATCATCGCTAAGATAAGCCGAATCTGCCACTGCAGCTTCCGTTGCCGCTCCCTTTGAAGAAGCTCCGCAGCCGGTTAATCCAAGAGCCATAAGTCCTGCCAAAGTGATATAACGCCATGTTATTCTTTTTCTCATCCTTTTCATTCCTCCCTTGTTTCTGACAAATAATCCCCACATATTGTTACTGCCTGCCCGTACCTTGTTCCACCATCAAGCCTGCTGCTGACAGCCAGCTTCTCCGTATACATGTTAAGTAATGCTTCGGAGCTGTTTCTCAAGACCGGAATAACTGTTCCATGTTCATAAACAGCTCTTTGCTTTCCTTTAATTTGTTTCCGTTTCCGACCACGCAGATATAATCCTGCCTCATAAAGGCTGCGACCTGTCTGCCAAGTCCCTGAATAATTTCCGGTGTAACCGCAAGCAGTTCATCCCGCTCCTTCTGCAACCGTTCCATGGAAAGTCCGGTCATGTAACCGCCCAGGGAATAAATGCCCTTCACGGCCGGAGTCATCGGTGTATCAAGCTCACTGACTGCCCCGATGATAAACTGGGTCACTTCCCTCTCATCGAGCCTGCAGCCAGTAATATAATCTGCCGCCTGCTCATAGGTCCTGATTGTTTTTTCAAGGTTCGGATCACGATAGGAAACAAAGTATGCATCTCCGTTCCTGCCAAAGCTGCACATACATCCATACGCTCCACCAACCACACGGACCTGATTCCAGAGATAATCATATCCCATCATTACCTTAAGTACCCTTAAGGCACCTGTATAAGGAAGTCCCTCCCTGATAAAGTTGCCGGCACGGCATACATACTGAACCTGTCCGGCGGTTAAAAAGCCTTCATTCTTCTTTTCAGTAACCGGCTCATAGGTTTCCTTAGCGATCTCTCCGGTATAAAGCTTCTTACGGAGACGGTCTACGGATTCCTCGATTCCCGCATATCCCTCTTCCGGTGCGGTATAATCCAGCAGCAGATTTTCCGGCCGGAAAAGATATTGACAGAGTTCCTTCAGATTTGCAACAAGCTCTTCCTTATGATCTTCAAAATTCTTTGTAAGCTCCTCAAGCAGGCGATATTGTGGAATACCATTTACCTGTTCGGTAACTGCTGCAGACTTTGAGAAGTATGACATCGCACGGATTGCTGCCAGACTGTGTCCTGCACTCTGCATGGTGGCCTGCATATCGGATTTATACTCCGCAAGAATTTCATACAGGCGCTTCGTATCCGTGAAATCCGCATGGATCAGGATTTCTTCCAAAAGTTCTACTGCCTTATCCTTCTGATCAAACAGGAACTTCGTCCGTGCTTCAAAGGTTGGCTTAACCTTCGTCATATCTTTGGCATTGGTATACACATTAAATACCATTTTCGTTCCACCGGTATGGATCCGGATTTCATTATACAGATCACTGTAGGAATAATGCTCCGTGTCTACCATCAAGGTGAAAATACTCTTTAAAATTCCAATATAAGGGAACAGTCTTGCCGGCACATGGGAAGCATCAAATACAAGATTCAGGTAACCGATTCCGTTCGTAAAAATATTATGATATAAAACCGGAGCTTCCTTGCTGCCACGCTCCTCATTGACATAAGCCGCTGCTTCCTTCTTCATATCTTCTCTCTTAAGAAGCGGAATCTTTGCAAGATCCTCCTTCGTGCTTGGCTCCTGCTGATAAGCATGGAGCGCTTTTGTTGCATCTACAACCGCCTGCTTTTTCTTCCTCCGTCATCCGGTCCTTTATTGCTGCCAGACGATCGGCAAGTTCCTCTTCCTTCTTCCCTGTAAGTCCGGGAACCGGTTCTACGACAACCACTGCTTTATGCCGGTTATCAATAAAATATTTCTGTACCAGATCTTCATAGTAAGAGGTCTCAATCTTTTCTTTTTAAAACTGCAAGCGTATCATTGGCTTCAATGTGGATAAACGGCTTCTCTTTGTCATAAAGCCAGCTGTCGAGTGCCTGCAGGCCAAGCATCAGTCCTCTTGGATAGGAGCCAAAAATCTGCTTCACGGTAACGGAATTCAAATTCATTTAAAGTTGCAAGAAGCGCTTTCCTGTCAATCCCATGCTTCACAATTTTTCTGCAGTTCTTCTTCGATAATGGAAACAAACTGTTCCTGCTGTGCGGAGGAAGCATTCTTTGCGGTAATGGAAAAGTACGGCTGTGCAATGCCGGTTTCGGAATAGCTGTAAACCTCATCCCCGATTCCCGCATCCACAAGAGCCTGCTTTACCGGTGACCCCGGATCTGAACAGAGCACATGAACCAGCACGTCCATCGCAATATACAGTTCCCGGTCGAGACTGCTTCCCATTGCAATATTATAAGTAAGATAGGTTTCATTTTTCTGCGATATCATCCTCCATCACGGAGTATTCACGCTTCACGCAGCGTTTTTTTGTCAAACGGCTTCTGTAACGGAATCGCAGAATCAACTTCCAACGTCTCATAAGAGGACAGATACTTTTTCATCCAGAAACGTAAGGTATTCTTCCGGATCCAGATTTCCATACAGATAAATCAGGCTGTTCGAAGGATGATAATATTTTCCATGAAACTTTAAAAATTCCTCATAGGTAAGTTCCGGAATGACCTCCGGATCTCCTCCGGATTCCAGTCCATACGTGGTATCCGGATATAATCCGTTCATTACCTCACGGGAAACCACATCATCCGGAGAGGAAAAAGCTCCCTTCATTTCGTTATAAACTACACCATTGATGGTAAGCGGTGCATCAGTATCCTCCATCTCATAATGCCAGCCTTCCTGTCGGAAAATCTTCTCTTCCTTATAAATATTCGGATAGAACACTGCATCCAGATAGACATGCACCAGATTCTTAAAGTCCTTATCATTGCAGCTTGCCACCGGGTAAACCGTCTTATCCGGATAGGTCATCGCATTTAAGAAGGTGTTTAAGGAACCCTTCGCCAGTTCAATAAACGGATCCTTCACCGGAAATTCCCTGGATCCGCATAATACCGAATGCTCTAAGATGTGCGCTACCCCCGTACTGTCCTTAGGCGGTGTACGGAAGCCGATATAAAACACCTTATTTTCATCATCATTTAAAAGCAGTGTTATATACGCCCCGCTCTTCCTGTGTTTTAACAGATAACCGTCCGAGTTCAGATCCCCGATATGGCGTTCTTCTATTACCTCATATTTATCAAGTCCCTTTAAGCTTTTCATCGTTTCTTTCATTCCCTCCGTTTTCTTTCCAATACTTACAACTTTATTTTTAGATGGAAAATGTCATTAAGCCAAGCTTCGATAACTCAATCTCTTCAATCATCAGCCCGGCTGCTTTTTTTCTGGCAAGGTTCATCTGTGCCAGCTCCTCTACCGTCCAGATTTCTTCCTTATAAACAATCTTTTTCTTTTCCTGTCATCGTTTTTCTTTACGGTCTGGGTACGTACCTTTGCCCGTGCCTTCAGCTGCCTGTAGGTTTCATATACAAAGGTTCCCTTTTCCATATAATAAAATTCACTTTCAAGCGTTGTCTCCGGAGCAGCTTCCTTTAGCAGATACTGGGAAATAACCGCCTGAAACTTAAACGGCACCCTCTCGTCCTGCAGAAGCTCCTCATAGGTATATTTTACCCCAAGCGATACCGTCCGGGTATCCTGCAGTACATATTTAAAATCCTGATATTCTGAAGTTCCTTCAAAAAATTTCATTCTCGTTTATTCTCCCAGCTTTCTTGTGCATACCAGCCTATTACTTAGCCGAATCTTCGCCCGTATCTGTATCGGTCTGCAAAGAATCATTATAGTATTCTTCTTTTTCTCCTGATCGATGGCTTTCTTCACAATATCCTTCTCGGTCAGATCCTCCTGAATCAGTTCTTCCATAGCATCCATCACCATCTTCATCAGCATCCCCTCTGCCTCTTTGGCATGTTCAAGACACCCTAACATAGTAACCCCCTGTGCAAGAGCCAGATTCCCTTCTCCAACCAGATCCTCAATATAAACACCCTGTCCGGTATAAAGCTTCGATATTTCAATAACCTGCGGCAGATAAATTTCAATAAAGGCGCTTCTTTGCATCCGTTTCTCCTGCCATGGCACTTAACAGAATGGCCTCCCGCTGTCCATCGGTTACCGACTCCATTGCAGCCAGTTCTTCTTCATACATCTTAAGATAATCGACCTCATCCTCTGACAGGTATTCATCCAGATCCACCGGCTCATCAATGCCGATTTTATGCTTCGTCAGATAGTCATACACCATCTGGAACTGGTCTTCCTGAAATTCCAGTTCTGCAAATGCCTCTGCAACCTGCTTCTTTGTCACATAATTGCCCTGTTCTTTAGCAAGTTTCCGGATTTCTCCGAGCTTTTGTGCAAAAAGTATTTCTTTATTCATATCAGTCCTTCTTTCCAAAACTTAGAATATCCTAACTGTTCTGCCAGATATCTTATTGTACATGCGTATGGGTAAACAGATGATCCTGACAATATTCATAATTTCCGTTACACTTCGAGCAGAAGCGGAACTCCAGCTCCGGATTCGTCTCATCCGTTCTTCCACAGACAGCACATTTATGCCTGGTGATACTGCCACTCTTCTTCGCCTCATGACGAAATGACTGTTGTTTTGCAGCCTGCTGTCTCGTAATCCGGATTGGTCCCCTGCGTACCTTTCTGCGGCTGGTAAAGAAAAACACCACAAAATTAAGAAGAGACGCTGTAATCACGAAACGGATGCCGAGGTTATAGTAAAACAGAGCCGAGCTCGTTCCATAACCGACAATGAACTGGTAAACCAGCATCGCCCCGTAAATAATACCAAGAAACTTCACCTTGATCGGCAGGATAAAAAACAACAATACTTCATAATCCGGGAAGGTTGCCGCATAAGCTAAAAAAAGATGGACATATTGACATAGTAGGTGCTGAACATCGTCGGGTAGGTAATATAACCATTTACCGTTGTCCATAATCCAAGGCTCTGTACCCCAAGCAGGGAACTTACTCCATACAGGATAAAAGCTCCAACTGCCGTAAAAAGAATACCGGAAAAAATATAGACATTATACCGGTAGGTTCCCCAGGTACGCTCTAAGCTCGTGCCGATCGAATAGTAAAAAAATAAAGCATGAGCAGTGTCCAGAAGTCAAAGCTGTCCGGCGGAACAATCAGCCATGTCAAAAAGTCTCCAGATCTGGAAATGGTGAATGATTTCATACGGATTCAAATATAAATAGGTAAAAAGCCCGGATTGATCCATTTCATGAGATAACCGCATGCATAACACATGATGAGGATCAACGACAGATTCTTAATTGCATATTTACCGAATTTCTTTTCAAAATTACTCATTCTTCTACGCCTTTCAAAAACTATTAGTCCATTTATTCTATCATTCCGGCTTCAAAATGTAAACGCAAATGTTCCGTTGCTTTTTGCCGATTCGTGTCGTATAATCACATGGTGACTACACAGAAATTAAAGTAAAGTAACTATTCAGAACCACATTCGTAAAACCGCTGTTTCACAGCGTAGTTTACTCATGTGGTTACTTCGCCATATAAATCATGTCAAATGTCCATATGAATGCAGGCATTCTATGTCCAATTGCCATAATTTGCATGGCTCCGATAGTTACAAATAAGGAAATGAAAGGCGGTAAAATATGGAAAACAAGCAATATACACTCGGCATTGATATCGGCTCAACCACCGTTAAGATTGCCATTCTGGATAGTGCACACAACATCCTTTTTTTCCGACTATAAGAGACATTTCGCAAACATCAGGGAAACACTTCATTCCCTTCTTAGTGATGCATACAGTCAATTAGGAAATATAAGGCTGCACCCCATGATCACAGGCTCCGGTGGATTAACCCTTGCCAACCATCTGAAGGTTCCCTTTGTCCAGGAGGTAATTTCGGTTGCCACTGCATTAAAGGAAATTGCACCGAAAAACGGATGTTGCGATCGAATTAGGTGGTGAAGATGCCAAGATTATTTATTTTGAAGGCGGTAACGTGGAACAACGTATGAACGGAATCTGTGCCGGTGGTACAGGCTCCTTTATCGACCAGATGGCTTCCCTGTTACAGACCGATGCGGCCGGATTAAACGAATATGCCAGGGGCTACAAATCCCTCTACACCATTGCTGCGCGCTGTGGCGTATTTGCCAAGTCCGATATCCAGCCCCTCATCAACGAAGGGGCAACCAAGGAAGACCTCGCAGCTTCCATTTTTCCAGGCCGTTGTCAACCAGACCATCAGTGGTCTTGCCTGTGGGAAACCGATCCGCGGCCACATTGCCTTTTTAGGCGGTCCGCTCCACTTCCTGTCTGAATTAAAGGCTGCTTTTATCCGCACCTTAAAACTGGATGAGGAGCATACCATTGAAACAGAACATTCCCATTTATTTGCAGCAATCGGTTCTGCATTGAATGCCAAAGAAGAGGTTTCTTATACCATGGAAGAAATGGTGCAGAAGCTCTCTTCCGATATCAAAATGGAATTTGAAGTAGAACGTATGGATCCTCTCTTTGCAAGCAAAGAAGAATACGATGCATTCTGTAAGCGCCACGAAACCCACCACGTAAAAACCGCAGATATATCCACGTATCACGGAAACTGCTATCTGGGTATCGACGCCGGAAGTACGACCACGAAGATTGCACTTGTCGGAGAAGACGGCTCCTTACTTTATTCCTTCTACAGCAGTAACGACGGTAGTCCCCTGAAGACGGCCATCCGTTCCATGAAGGAAATTTCCAAGCAGCTCCCTCCCGATGTGCATGTGGTCCGCTCCTGCTCTACCGGATACGGGGAACAGCTTATGAAGGCTGCTTTCCTTTTAGATGACGGCGAAGTAGAGACCGTTGCCCACTATTATGCGGCAGCATTCTTCGATCCTTCCGTGGATTGTATCTTAGATATCGGCGGCCAGGATATGAAATGTATCAAGATCAGGAATCAGACCGTAGACAGTGTGCAGCTTAACGAAGCCTGCTCCTCAGGATGCGGTTCCTTTATTGAAACCTTTGCCAAGTCCTTAAATTACAGTGTCCATGATTTTGCAAAAGCCGCTCTCTTTGCCGAGCATCCGATTGACTTAGGTACCCGTTGTACTGTATTCATGAATTCCAAGGTAAAGCAGGCACAGAAGGAAGGCGCCAGCGTCCCGGATATTTCCGCAGGACTTGCCTACTCTGTCATCAAGAATGCTTTATTCAAGGTCATCAAGGTATCCGATGCTTCTGCTCTTGGTAAAAAAACATCGTGGTACAGGGTGGTACCTTCTACAATGATGCAGTCTTCGAAGCTTCGAAAAGATTGCAGGCTGCGAAGCCATCCGTCCGGATATTGCCGGAATCATGGGTGCTTTCGGTGCTGCCCTTATTGCCAGGGAGCGTTACAGCACAGATTACGAAACGACCATGCTGCCCTTTGACAAGATTTTATCCCTGCAGTTTGAAACCAGCATGGCAAAATGTAAGGGCTGTACCAACAATTGCCGTCTGACCATCAACAAGTTCTCCGGTGGACGTCAGTACATTTCCGGCAACCGCTGCGAACGTGGTCTTGGCAAACAGAAAAATGAGAACAACGTTCCCAATCTGTTTGATTATAAATTAAAGAGAGTCTTCGGTTATGAACCGCTTTCTGCCGAAGAAGCCACACGTGGCACGGTCGGCATTCCACGTGTGCTTAACATGTACGAAAATTATCCGTTCTGGGCAACCTTCTTTAAGGAGCTCGGCTACCGTGTGATTCTCTCTCCGGTATCCAATCGTAAGATTTATGAGCTTGGCATTGAATCCATTCCGAGTGAATCCGAATGTTACCCGGCAAAGCTGGCTCACGGACATGTCAGCTGGCTCATTAACCAGAAGGTCGATTTCATTTTCTATCCCTGCTCTTTTTATGAACGTAATGAATTTGAGGACGCCAACAATCACTACAACTGCCCGATTGTTACCTCTTATTCCGAAAATATCAAGAATAACGTGGAAGAAATCGAACGTGGTGAAGTCATTCTAAGGAATCCCTTCATGTCCTTCCGCGACCTCAAAACCATTACTGAAGCACTGGTTCGTGAGTTTAAAGAGCTTCCCTCCAAAGAGGTCATTGCTGCAAGTGAAAAGGCATGGAACGAATTAAATGCTGCCCGTACTGACATGCAGAAAAAAGGGGAGGAAACCCTACAGTATTTAAAGGAGACCGGAAAACGTGGTATTGTTTTAGCCGGAAGACCTTATCATATCGACCCTGAAATCAACCATGGTATTCCGGAGCTGATTACCTCTTATGATATTGCTGTTTTAACCGAGGATTCCGTTTCCCATCTGGCGAAGCCGGAACGTCCGTTAATCGTTTCCGACCAGTGGATGTACCATTCCCGTCTCTACGCAGCCGCAAGCTATGTAAAGACCGTAGATAATCTGGATCTGATTCAGTTAAATTCCTTTGGCTGTGGTCTGGATGCTGTTACGACTGATCAGGTTAATGATATTCTGACAGGCTCAGATAAGATTTATACCTGTCTGAAAATTGATGAGGTAAATAACCTCGGCGCTGCCAGAATCCGTATCCGATCCCTGCTCTCTGCGATCCGTGTCAGGGAAAAGCTGAACAAGCAGCGTACGATCCGCTCCAGTGCCATCACGAAGGTGTCCTTTACTGAGGAAATGCGAAAGGACTATACCATTCTTGCCCCACAGATGTCTCCAATCCATTTCGATGTCATTGAGGCTGCGTTCCGTGCCTGCGGATACAACTTTGAGATTCTCGGAAACGATAGCCGTCGTGCCGTAGATGTCGGATTAAAAATATGTAAACAACGATGCCTGCTACCCTTCCTTAATGGTGGTCGGTCAGATTATGGATGCTTTGCTGTCCGGTAAATATGATCTTAACAAGGTAGCCGTCATTATGACACAAACCGGTGGCGGATGTCGTGCAACCAACTATGTAGGTTTTATCCGCCGCGCCTTAGAGAAGGCCGGAATGCCGCAGATCCCGGTTATTTCCTTGAATCTTGGCGGTATTGAAACAAACCCCGGATTCCATCTGAATGCCGAAATGCTGATGCGTGTTACCTACGCTGCCCTCTTTGGCGATATCTTCATGCGCTGTGTATACCGTATGCGTCCTTATGAACAGACCAAAGGCTCTGTAGAAGAAGTACATCAGAAATGGCTAAAGAAGTGCTGCGAATTTGTTTCCGGAAAACATATGCGTTTTGCCACTTTTAACAAAATGTGCCGTCAGATCATTGCCGACTTCGATGCAATTCCGATTACGAATGAAGTAAAGCCCCGCGTCGGTATCGTCGGTGAAATTCTGGTAAAATTTGCACCAGCTGCCAACAATTACCTTGTGGATCTCTTAGAATCCGAAGGAGCAGAGGCCGTTGTGCCGGATCTGGTAGACTTCATGCTCTACTGCTTCTACAACCAGATTTATAAGGCTGATTATCTGGGCATGAGCAAAAAGACCGCCCTGATTTCCCGTCTCGGTATCCGTGGCATTGAATTCCTTCGCGGAAGTGCACGCCATGCCTTTGAGAAGAGTACCCACTTCACGCCTCCGAGCAGCATTTATGAAACGGTGGAAAATGCAAAAACGATCGTAAACATCGGTAACCAGACCGGAGAAGGCTGGTTCCTGACCGGCGAAATGATTGAACTGATCCACAGCGGTGTCAATAACATCGTCTGCACCCAGCCGTTTGCCTGCCTGCCCAACCATGTCGTAGGTAAAGGTGTCATCAAAGAGCTTCGCAAGCACTATCCATTAAGCAACATTGTTGCCATCGACTACGATCCGGGTGCCAGTGAAGTAAAACCAGTTGAACCGTATTAAACTGATGCTTTCTACAGCTCAGAAAAAAATCTTCATAAGAAGGAGGAGAAAGCTCTATGATCAAGCAGGAAATCAACGAACTGAAACGCCTTTATACCCCAAGCAACTGCTCCATTACCAGAATCTGTGGCTGCTATGTCGATGGGGGAAAAAGAATAAAAAAAGACCGAATTT
Organism: Lachnospiraceae bacterium; assembly: GCA_021628825.1. Lineage (GTDB taxonomy): Bacteria > Bacillota > Clostridia > Lachnospirales > Lachnospiraceae > Suilimivivens. The sequence goes on from JAJXRY010000001.1 coordinate 778,763, forward strand.
AAAGAAGCCTTTCTCTCCCTTCCGGAAGAAGAAATTTTTTTAAATACTTTGAACTACTGCGCAAAAACCTTATCGGGAAGTCTCGGAAAGAATCTCTTAAATCTGGACTTTCCCCTTGCAAGCGAACAGGAAGGAGGCACCCAGGCTGCCCTTCTTGCCCTGCGCGACAGTAAATTAAAGGATGATGCCTTAATCGAAGAGTTTTATGACCGTGTCATCAATACGTATGAATACGTCGGCAACTACCTGATTCTGCTCATCCATGACGCTTATGACGTTCCGGGAAAGACCACGGACGGTTTAACCATGGATGATGCTTCTGATACGGTATTTGAATACATCATGTGCTGTATCTGTCCGGTGAATCTTTCAAAGCCCGGCTTAAGCTATGACAACATCAACAACGAATTCCATAACCGTATCCGTGACTGGGTGGTAGAAATGCCCGAAACCGGCTTTCTCTTCCCGAGCTTCAACGACCGTGCAACCGATATTCACTCTACGCTCTTCTATTCCAAGAATCCAGAGGAAGCACATAGCGAATTCGTAGAAAACATTCTTGGCTGTACCATGCCTTTGTCTGCCGGGACACAGAAGGAAGCCTTTCAGGCTTTGATCGAGGAAACGCTTGGCGATGAGGTCGAATACGAAGTGGTGAAAAAAATATCCATGAGAATTTGACAGAAATGATCGAGGAGCACAAAGAGATTCCGGAGCCTTTAACTCTTGACAAGCATCAGGTGAAAAGCCTCTTTGAAAAGAGCGGCGTCAAGGAAGAAAAATTGACTGATTTCGATAAGCTCTATGATGCAGCCGCCGGAGAAGATACCTCTCTCTTTGTGAACAATGTGGCAAACGTCCGCACCTTCGAGGTAAAGACCCCCGATGTTGTCGTAAAGGTGAATCCGGAACGTGCGGATCTGGTCAACACTCTGCAGATCGACGGCAAACGCTGTCTTGTCATCGAAATCAACGATCATGTTGAAGTGAACGGCATTACCATTCATCAGAGTGTATCCTTAGAAGATGTGGTGGATGAAGAAGAATAGAAAATCAGAAAATGCTGATAACCAATTCTTTTTCGAATGATTATCAGCATTTTTATTATTTCTATGTTTGTATTTCTGTTTCTTTCTTTCCTGATCTGCTATACTCTTTCTGTCATGGATCAGAGTAGTTCCCATATACTTATTACAAGTAACTATTCAGAATAGTTACTATTACGAAAACAGATCACGATACCAGCGCAGAGCCGTAATGTACGCATCATATACCTGTTTGGAACCCATATGGTTCAGTAACATGGTGCGGTCAATTTCCTGCCAGTTGGCACTCTCATACTGCTTCACAAACTCTAACACCGGTGCAAAGTGTCCTTTATCCTCAATGAGTGCTTCCTCAATCTCCTTAGAAACCTTTACCATCTTAAGAGCCTCTTCCATCGGCTTATTAATAATAAGATCAAGTACCGAGAACAATCCCATTAAGAACAACTCTCCTGCCTGACCGCCCATTTCGAATACAGTTGCCAGATTCTCTGCGAATTTCGCCCGGAGCAGGGAAACACGCATAATCTCATTCGGACGATCTGCACAGAGCTGACTGGTCACCGCAGTGTTGATCCATTTCTTCAATTCCTTCTGTCCTAACATGGCTGCTGCATGACGGATGGATGTAATCTCAGAATTGACCGTCATATGGTTCACCATCTTCAACAGGGAAATCACAAGAGCCGTATCTCTTCCGATGACATCGGCTGCCTTTGTCAAATCAAAGTCCGGTTCATTCACAATATTCAGAAGTTCAATATAATTCACCTTCAACGGAGAGACCTTTGCCTCTCCCTTCGTTACCGGCATACGGTAGAATGCTCCTTCATAGAGCTGGTAGCCGCCCTCTGCCTTCAACTGCTCGAAAATTTCCTGTGTATCAATATTTCCGGCACAAAGCTTGATGTTCGGATAAATCTTCGTAAAATAAATTCTTGCCTTCGTAATATCAATCTTCTTATGATCGAGCAGAATATAATCCATCAGAAGAAGAACCTGGCGGTAATCCTCAAAGCTGGATACCGGCAGTTTACGAATAGCAAGCTTATATCCGCTGTTCTTTAATTCTTTCAGGCGGTTAATGTACATGTCATTCGGCAGAACTGCATTATCTACAAGCAGCACCACGCGGTCATGCGGCGCCTTACACTGTTCATTGATATCCGTAAACAGAGAAATATTATTTATGGAAATAAATACTTCCTTGTCTCCGGAAAGGGTCTCGATTCCCATATTTTTCAATCAGTTCAAACCCCTGGATCTGTCCTACTCCATCATTCATTCCGGTTCCTAAGAAGCTGGGATTTAAAAGGAAGTTCTTCTTCTGGGTAAATAAGGAATATGCCTTCACGGTCATATTTTCATCAAATAAAGGTATTAACGTTGCAAGCATTTTGTCTTCGCCTTTCTCTCAAAAAAATACCAATCATCCATCTGTCTGGAACTACAATAACGATTTCGAATCGTCATGTTTATTTTACAATAAAAATCCTCCAGTGTCTACTCACCACATACGTCTTCTTTCAAAAAGGGACACAATTTTTCGTTTGAAAAACCAAGGGCTCCTGCCAGAAGTGTCTTCACATAAACCATCTCTTTCGTCATTCCGTAAACCGGAACTGCACCTGCTTCCATCATCCATACGCCGGAAGCATATGCCGCCTCATTTGGACAAGGTGTTACGATTACCGGGATCTTTGCTTCCCTGCAGCGCATCAGGAACGGAAGCATGGAATACTCCGATTTCTGTTCCTCGTTCGTTCCTCCAATACAGGCTGTTGCCGAATGATACAGACCATGAATGACTGCACGGATTTCTTTATTAAGTACAATCTGCTGATAATTAAGCCCCACATATGGTTCTATGCACAGGACATCGCTTTTCAATTCTCCCATACGGGATAGGTCAATTCCATTGCCATTCCGCTGACTGCAGATCTTATCGCGTTTCAGTTCTTCCGTCCATTGGTTCAAGTGCATCGCTGCCCTGGAACATTCACCTTCCATCACCTTTGAGACTTCACCCAGGCAAACCGCATCACGGCTGTAAAAGTCGTTGGAATAATCCCCGCTGCTTACAAGATGTCCTCCATGATGAAGAAAGCACCTTCCGTCCTCATTCCGGTACACCACATAGACACCGGAATGAATTCCTGCACAAATCAGCTCCACAGAACGCCGGAAGTTCTCATTTCCGTTCGCGCCCTCCTGATTAAGCGGCAGCTGGCTGGATACCAGAAATACCGGAATCTCCACCTTCGATAACGCTAACGCAAGCAGGGGAAGCTGTATAGGCCAGCGTATCTGTCCCATGGGCAATCACGATTCCCCGATACTGTGAAAAATCACACTTTTTGAAAAAACGGAGTAATTCGTTCCATTTCGGAATCGTCATATTTTCGCTTAAAGTATTTAAAATGGTAACAACTTCAAATTTCTGATGGGCGCAGGGCGAATCCGATTCTTCAAAATATTGCAGAAGCAACGCTTTCGCTTTCTGAATGTCCACATCCCGCCGGTTCCCCTGTTCATCCCCGAAGGAACAGATCGTGCCTCCGGTTAACAATAATAAAATCTTACCTTCGCTCTCCATCATGCACTTAATCTCTCCGAAACACATCTCTGGTATAGACCTTCTCCTTCACATCGTCCAGACAGGCATCGTAACGGTTTGCAATGATTGCCTGACTCATTTCCTTAAACCTTGAAAGGTCATTCACAACACGGCTTCCAAAGAAGGTACTTCCATCTTCCAGTGTCGGCTCATAAACAATAACCGTTGCGCCCTTTGCCTTAATTCTCTTCATAACGCCCTGAATGGAGGACTGACGGAAATTGTCAGAATTGGACTTCATGGTGAGGCGATATACTCCAACCACGACTTCCTTTTCCTTGTCAAGCTCATATTCCCCGTTCGCTTCATAACCACCTGCAAGCTCCAGCACCCGGTCTGCAATGAATTCCTTCCGCGTACGGTTACTGTCTACGATGGCTGTCATCATATTCTGTGGCACATCCTGATAATTGGCAAGAAGCTGCTTCGTATCCTTCGGCAGACAATAACCGCCATAACCAAAGGAGGGATTGTTATACTGATCCCCGATACGAGGGTCAAGGCAGACACCCTTAATAATCTGCCGGGTGTCCAGCCCCTTCATCTCTGCATATGTGTCCAGTTCGTTAAAATACGATACACGCAATGCCAGATAGGTATTGGCAAACAACTTCACGGCTTCTGCTTCCGTATACCCCATGATTAAGGTATCGATGTTCTCTTTGATGGCCCCCTGCTGCAAGAGGTGTGCAAAGGTATTAGCAGCCTCCACCAGCTCCGGATTCTCCATATCCGTTCCAACAATAATTCTGGAAGGATACAGGTTGTCATACAGTGCCTTGGATTCCCTTAAGAACTCCGGACTGAACAGAATCCGGTCACAATGATACTTCTCCCGTACCGCAACTGTAAAGCCTACCGGAATCGTCGACTTGATTACCATAACAGCCTTCGGATTGACCTGCATCACAAGCCGGATAACCGCTTCTACCGCAGAGGTATCGAAGAAATTCTTCTTTGAATCATAATTGGTCTGTGTTGCAATTACGACAAACTCAGCATCCCGGTAAGCCGTCTCTGCATCTGTGGTTGCCACAAGATTCAAATCCTTTTCCCTTAAATATTTCTCAATATATTCGTCCTGGATCGGTGACTTGTGCTGATTGATCAGATTCACCTTTTCTTCTATAATATCCACTGCCATCACTTCATTGTGCTGTGCCAGCAAGGTCGCAATACTTAACCCAACATATCCTGCTCCTGCTACTGCAATCTTCATCTGTTTTCCTCCTGACCGTAAAATTCCTGATACCACTGTGCAAAATTCCTTAATCCGGTTCGCAAGTCCGTTTTCGGGCAATAATCAAAGTCCTCCTGCAGGGCCTGTGTGTCTGCATACGTCACCGGTACATCTCCCGGCTGCATCGGCACAAGCTTCTTATGTGCTTCAAAATCATAGTCTGCCGGAAGGACTCCTGCTGCTACCAGCTCCTGCTGCAGAATATCCACAAAATCCAGCAGATTCTCCGGATGTCCTCCTCCAATATTATACACCTTATACGGAGGAACCGGTAATCCATCTGCTCCGTTTACCCGCTCCGGCGCACCCTGCATGACACGTACGATTCCTTCCACAATATCATCCACATAGGTAAAATCCCTGCGGCAGTTTCCGTAGTTAAAAATCTCGATCGTTTTCCCCTGAAGAAGCTTATTCGTAAAGCCAAAGTAGGCCATATCCGGTCTTCCTGCCGGTCCGTAAACCGTAAAGAACCGTAAGCCGGTAGAGGGAATGTTATATAGCTTGCTATAGGCATGTGCAAACAATTCATTCGACTTCTTCGTTGCCGCATACAGCGAAACGGGATGATCTACCGGATCCTCCGTGGAAAACGGCACCTTCTCATTCCCACCATAAACGGAAGAAGACGATGCATATATAAGATGCGCAACTCCCTGTTTTCCATCATCGTAGGAATGCCGGCACGCCTCCAAGATATTATAAAATCCAATCATGTTAGAAGAAATATACACATCCGGATTTGTAATGGAATACCGGACTCCCGCCTGTGCGGCAAGATTCACAATAACCTGCGGTTCATAGGAAGCAAACACCTCCTCGATGCTCTGCCGGTCTGCAATATCTCCTTTTTTTAAAAATCCATTCCGTTTCCGGATGCTCTTTGGATAACTTCCCGATTTGTTCAAGTCTCCACTCTTTAATGCGGACATCGTAATAATCATTCAAATTATCCATGCCGATGATCCTTGCCGGAGCCTCTTCCTGCAAAAAGCTTCATCACAAGATTGGCTCCGATAAATCCGGCAGCACCCGTAATAAATATAGTCATTCCTTTTTAACTCTAATTTCTGCATCACTTACTCTTTCTGATCTTTCCGTTCCAGTTAGAAAACCCTTTATTATTCCTAAAGATCTGATCAATATGATAAACCTACACAAAGTAGGACTTGTATGCTTTCTCTGACAATTTGCCGCATACGCACCCTACTTTTGTGATTCGTGTCATCAAGTATACTTTACCATAAATTCAGATTGTTGTAAACTCTGATATCTCCCATTTTCTTAAGAACAAACCTGCATAAAGGTTCTAAGATCACTTCCCCTGAAATCTAAGATCTTTATGCATAATGTTCTTCACATTTCATTACATGCTTTGATTTTATCCGTCTTCCAAAAGGATCTTAGAACACCTGTCCTGCCGTGATGTTAAGCAATGACAGATTCAGGATACTCATGTAACATAACCCCCTTTCAGCTTTATCATACAACATTGAAGACGCTCTTTCCTTTTTCTAAACCAATCGTGTGTTTTCTGTTATAAATACCGCTTTTTCTCCTCTTATCGCCATTTCAGGATGCCACTTTAAAGATATTGTTTCAAATCCTGCCGTTCAGGCTTCAAAATAACCTGCTCTTCCAGATATCTCTCTCATACTCTTCAATCGTCCGGTCAGAAGAAAAGTATCCGGCTTTTGCAATGTTAATAAGCATCATCTTTGCGAATTTCTCACGGTCGTTGTAGCAGGCATAGGCCTCTTCCTTCTTTTCACAGTACTCTTTAAAGTCAAGGAGAGTCATGAACCAGTCCTTATTTAAAAGCTCCTTCTGCAAGCGTGTGAGATTCTCTTCCTGTCCGATGGCAAGAAGCTCCTTCGATGTAATAAAATCAACTGCTTCCTTAATATCCGGATCCTTCTCATAAAAATCCTTCGATACATAATCGAACTTTTCATAATGTGCAATGACTTCCTCGCTGGATGCTCCGAAAATAAAGATATTGTCATCTCCTACAAGTTCATGGATCTCCACATTTGCACCGTCTTCGGTTCCAAGCGTTACCGCACCGTTTAACATAAACTTCATGTTGCCGGTTCCGCTTGCCTCCTTGGAAGCAAGTGAAATCTGTTCAGAAAGATCGGTTGCCGGGATCAGCTTCTCTGCCTTGGTTACATTATAGTTTTCCACCATAACAACCTTTAAATAAGGGCTCACCTCAGGATCTGCATTCACAAGCTCCTGCAGACACAGAATCAGATGAATGATATCCTTGGCAATCACATAAGCCGGCGCTGCCTTGGCACCAAAGATTACCGTAATCGGTGTTTCCGGTTTCTTTCCTGCCTTGATTTCCAGATATTTATGAATGACAAACAGGGCATTCATCTGCTGCCGCTTGTATTCATGCAGACGTTTGATCTGGGTATCAAAGATGCTGTCCGGATTTAAGGTAAGGTTCTGTGTTTCCTTTAAATAAGCACACAGCTCCTTCTTATTTTTCCATCTTTACATCCAAAAGCTTTTTAAGGAATTTCGGATCGTCCTGATATGCTAAGAGCTTTGTTAACTCCATGGCATCCTTACGGTACCCTCTTCCGATTGTTTCATCTAAAAGTGCTGTGAGCCTTGGATTACAATGTAACAGCCAGCGGCGGAACGTGATGCCGTTTGTCTTATTGTTAAATTTCTCCGGATAAAGCTCATAAAACGGATGGAGCTCGGTCTTTTTCAGAATATCCGTGTGAAGGGATGCCACACCATTTACGGAAAAGCCGTAATGAATATCCAGATGTGCCATATGCACAGTGTCATTGCGGTCGATAATGACTACCTTTTCATCATCGAATTTACGGCGTACCTTATCATCAAGAACCTCAATGATCGGAACGAGCTGCGGCACAACCTTATTCAGATAGGCAATCGGCCACTTTTCCAATGCTTCTGCCAGAATCGTATGATTCGTATAGGCACAGGTCTTTGACACAATATCAATGGCTTCGTCCATTGCTATACCCCGCTCCATCAAAAGACGGATCAGCTCCGGAATAATCATGGTCGGATGCGTATCGTTAATCTGGATCACCGCATAGTCTGACAGATCATGCAGATTTGAGCCACGCTTTACGCTTTCGTCCAGAATAAGCTGTGCGCCGCTGCTTACCATAAAGTACTGCTGATAAATACGAAGCTGTCTTCCCTCCTCATCCGAATCATCCGGATACAGGAACAGAGTCAGATTCTTTGCAATGTCGGTTTTATCAAAGGAAATACCATCCTGAACCAGATTCTCATCCACAGAATCCAGATCAAATAAATGAAGCTTATTGGTGTGATTTTCATAACCTGTCACATCAATATCATACATTCTGGCATTCACCTTCAGATTGCCAAAGCTTACCGGATAAACCACCTCGGTACGGTTCAGCCAGCTTTGCGGCTCCATCCAGGGATTCGGAGTTTCCTTCTGTAGGTTCTTTTTCAAATTCCTGCTTAAAAAGCCCCAGATGATAATTTAATCCAATTCCATCTCCGTTTAGGCCTAAGGTTGCCATGGAGTCAAGGAAGCAGGCAGCCAGTCTTCCAAGCCCGCCGTTTCCAAGAGACGGTTCAGGCTCAATCTCTTCAATTGCTGCAAGACTCTTTCCGTTCTTTGAAAGAATATCCTTTACATCATCATAAATTCCAAGATTAATCAGATTGTTGGAAAGAAGCTTGCCAATCAGGAACTCTGCAGAAACATAGTAGATCTTCTTTCCCTTCTGCTCGCTCTGTGCACGCTCTCTTTCCTTTGCCATCTCTTTCACAAGCTGAAGGAGCATGAAATAAATCTCCTTCTCGCCTGCTTCCTGAATGGACTTTCCAAGTTTTTGTTCCAATAATTCTTTATTCAACATCTGTTTTCTCCTTTTCGGGGGAATGCTATCCTTTTACGGCTCCGGATGCCACACCTTTAATAATATATTTCTGTCCGGACAGATATACAATGATAATTGGGATTATGGTTAACATAATACTTGCCATCATCGGACCCATCTCAACCTTTCCGTAGCTTCCCCGGAAATACTGGATGAGCATCGGGATCGTTTTTATATTTCTTAATATCAAGCACCAGGGTAGGAAGCAGATAATCGTTCCACACCCACATGGCTTCCAGAATACCTACGGAAATCATGGTGGGGGCCAGCATATGCATATCAATCATAAAGAACGTCTGGATCGGATTACAGCCATCGATCAGGGCGGCCTCTTCTACCTCAAGCGGAATGGACTTTACGAAGCCACAGAACATGAATACGGCAAGTCCTGCCCCGAATCCAAGATAGATTACCCAGATATTCCAGGGAGTATTTAAATGAAGCTTATCTGCGGTCTGTGACAGGGTAAACATCACCATCTGGAAAGGAACCACCATCGAAAAGACAAACAGAAAATAAAGTACCTTCGAAAGGATGCCCTTTACACGGGTAATGTACCATGCACACATGGAACAGAAAAGCAGAATCGCTGCCACGGAAGTAATCGTAATAAATAAGCTGTAGCCCAGGCTGTTCAAAAAGCCTTTGGATTCAATGGCATTGATATAGTTTTTCCAAACCTGCAAAGGTTTTCTGCGGCAGGAAGCTTGAAATCGCTTCCGGTGCTGATGGCAGATTCCTTTTTTTCAGGGAATTGATCAAAATCATAAAAAAACAGGATAAATCCATAACAGGGAGAGAATGGTCAAAATGACAACTAATATGCTATTTCCGACTTTTTTTCTTTGTATTCATTACTGCTGCACCTCCCTTGATCTGGTTGCTCTAAGCTGGAACAGGGAAATGAAGATTACCAGTGCACAGAAGATCACTGCCTTCGCCTGTCCGTAACCCTTCCACTGCATGCCGGAGCGTGCATAGAAGGTATTGTAAATATTAAGGGCCATCATATCGGTCATATGGTTCGGATCCCCGCCGGTCAACGCAAGGTTCTGGTCAAACAGCTTGAAGGAATTCGTTAAGGTTAAGAAAATACAAATGGTAATGGAAGACATTACCATGGGAATTTTAATTTTAAACAAGGTTTGCAGGCGGTTTGCTCCGTCAATCTCGGCTGCTTCAATTAAAGAATCCGGAACGTTCTGCAGGCCTGCAATGTAAATAATCATCATGTAACCAATCTGCTGCCATCCCATCAGAATAATGAGTCCCCAGTAGCCTGCGGTTGCATTTAATGCAAGCAGGGGCTGTTCTAAAATTGTCATCACGCAGTTAATCAGGATCTGCCAGATATAACCAAGCACGATACCGCCGATGAGGTTTGGCATAAAAAACACGGTACGGAAAAACATTTGTTCCGCGTAATTTCTGTGTCAGTAAAACGGCAAGTGCAAATGCCAGAATATTAATACTTAAAATGGATACCACTGCAAACAATACGGTGAATCCAAATGCCCTCTGAAAAGAGGTGTCCGTAATTGCAGCACGGTAATTTGCAAGTCCTACCCACGTCGCATTTCCTACTGTTGTAAATTTACAGAAGGATAAGTATAAGCCCTCCACAAACGGAACAATAAATCCGATGATAAATGCAGCCAGCGTGGGCAGAATAAAAATAACTGCATGTTTCTTTATTGCCTTCTCCATAACATAACCTCCATATTACATAAGAATGGGCAGACAGTATTTTCTGCCTGCCCATTCCGGTTTCTTTATTTACTGCTGATTGGCAAGCTCATATTCGGTTGCCCATCCATCTACGAATGCACTTACTACTGCATCCCAGTTTGCATCGGTCTCATCTGCCGCATAAGCGGTTAATGCAGATCCTACACCATTCTTCCATTCTTCAGAAGGCATGGTTGTGAAGTTCCATGATACAGGAGTCTTTCCTTCTGCGGTATATGCGCTGTCCTGCTTAACAAATAAGTTCGGAGATTCCTTTGCGTTCTTGAAAGGAATAACAAATCCCATTTCATCAGACATGGAAGTGGTTCCCTTATCGGAAGTTACGCACCAGTACATGAAATCAAGTGTAGCCTGGATATCATCTGCAGATGCTTCCTTATTTACACACCAGTAGTTTTCTGTACCGGTACAAAGTCCCTGATTCGCTTCATCACCAACACCGATATAGATCGGAATCATGGCAAGATCATCATCGGTAAACTTACCGTCACCAACCAGGTTTCCATATTCCCAGGAACCATTCTGGAAAAAAATACGGCTTCCTTGTTTAAGAATTCATTTCTGGAATCGTCACCGGTCTTTGCTGCAAGATCCTTGCCGCTGCAGGTGCTGTTATTTACATACAGATCCCAGATGTTACGGTATGCATCAAGATAGGTTCCCTTGATAGCCGGAGTAGATCCGATACCGTCTTCCTTATACTCGAAGTAAATCGGAAGGTTTGCAAGATGGGTCTTGAATCTCCAGTCAGAGGATCCGTCCATACCTGCGGAAGTAAATGCTGCAAATCCAAGCTCAGAAGAACGGCTTGTAATATCTTCTGCAACCTTCTTTAAATCAGCAAAGGACTTGATGTCATCTATGCTGTAGCCTGCTTCTGCAAGTAAGGTCTTATTGCAGATCAGTCCGTAAGATTCAATAACATATGCGATACCAGCTACTGCATCTCCATCCTTTAATGCGAAATCTTCGCTTGTCAGTTCGCCATAGATTGCAGATCCGGACAGGTCGTAGCAGTAATCCTTCCAGTTGGCCAGACCCACAGGACCGTTGACCTGGAACAGGGTCGGAGCTCCGCTCTTTCCCATTTCACTCATCAGTGTGGTTTCATAATTTCCGGAAGCTGCTGTCACAACGGTAACCGGTACGCCGGTCTCTTCGGTATAAGCCTTTGCCAGATCCTGCCACTGCTCATCCTGCTCCGGCTTGAAGTTCAGATAATATACAGATCCTGCTCCGGCGCTTGTTGCTGCTTCGCCTTCAGAAGCCTCTGTGCTTTCTGCTGCATCTGCAGCCTCTGCTGTTTCTGTTGTTTCTGTTGTTTCTGCTGCTGTGCTTTCGCTGCTGTCACTTGCAGTGTCTGTAGAGGTGCTTCCGCAACCGGCCAGAACTCCTGCTGTCATCATCGCTGCCATACCAAGGGCAAGCCATCGTTTTACATTTTTCATAGTATTCCTCCCATTTCTTTTATGACCCGCACCTTCATGGAAGAGTGCGTTTCTTTTGGTTTTGTTATACTTATCTTATCAGAAATATAAAAAGATCCATTATCAATTATTCTACCTCGAATGCAAAAAATAAACCTGATATGATTTTTTTCATACAGGTTTATTTTTTTGTCATTTGAATCATTACTTATCTTCTTACTGCTCGGCTTTAAATTCCAGCACACTCTCCTGCACCATCTGTACAAACTTCTCCGGTGTGATCTTCTGTTCCGCCAGAAGCGGCAGTGCAACTCCCAGTGTCTCTTCCTGTAAGATGGAATTCCATTTTACCTGATAGTTTGGAACAATCTGATCTGCCCTGGAAAATGCTTTCAGATAATCCTTTAATACCTGTGGCTTATCTGTCAGATCCTGGTTAAAAAGAGTTTCTTTTTCCTTCTTATTATATTCTGTCCGGAACTTCAAAAATTCCACCGCCGCCGCTTTAACTTCATCCGGGTAGCTGGAAACAACCGCCCAGCCAAAGGTTTCCGGGGATGCCACCAGTGTATGCTCCGGAAAAGAAGAAAACCGTATCTCATCTCCCCTGTTTTCCGGGATCTGGTCAATCTGCCAGTAACCATTCGGAATCATCGCCGCCTTATCTGAAAAGAAATTGGAATACGCCACATCATAGTCCGCATGGAGAGCATCGTCTGTTGTATAAGAAAACATCTTCTGCAGCACCTCTCCCAGATACAGACCGCTTTCATTATCATAGCTTTCCGGAAGCATCTGTCTCATGAACTCTGCCCCTTCTTCACTTTCCGCCAGGGCTGCCGTGGCAATCAGCATCGGTGCCCATCCGGTTCCATCCGTATGCAGGGCAAGCGGCGTAATTCCATGCTCCTTTAAGGTATCGCAGCATTCCCAGAATTCCTCCCAGGTTTCCGGAAAGCGGTCAATCCCCGCCTGTGCAAACAAATCTTCATTCCAGAACATTCCGGCGCAGGTAAATGCCGATGTGCTGATCGGTCCTAAATATACCTCTCCATCTGCATAAGTACTTCCCTGCAGCACAAACGGTTCAATCTTCGTCTTCCAGGAAAGGTCCTCTTCCAGATAAGGACTCAGATCCTCAAGTCTTCCTTCTTCCACCATCATCATATAAAAGGAAGGAATCGTACACACATCATAAATAACTGCAGGCAGACTGTCCGTTACATTCATTCTTCTGAGATTCTGCCGGTATTCCTCCTCCGTTTCAAGTACCCATTCCACATCAAGATAATACTTTCCTGCATAGGCTTTATTAAACGCATCGGCAAGCTCCTGATTGTTCTTCTTTCCCGTGGTCGGATCCACCGTAAAAATAATTGGAATGGAAATCACGCTGCTCTCTTCCTTAACCGTATTTTCACTCTCCGTTCCTGCACATCCCGAAACTACCATGCCACACAGCATCATAAGAAGAAAGAACGTCACGCCTTTCCTGCATTTTCTATAAATTCTCTTCATGCTGTTCCCCTTCCCCCGGGATTTCGATCGTACAGGTTGTTCCATCCTGCTCTGCCCGGTAAGTAAACAGGACCTCTTCTCCATATTTCAGCCTAAGTCTCGTCAGTACATTGCTCACTCCATAGCCGTTTTTCGCATTCTTGGGAAAAAGCTTTCTGGCTTCCGAAAGGGGCCTGCCGTTTAATGCATTGATCTTTTCTGCCATTTCCTCCGCAATAGGTATCCCGCTGTTATAAACGGTAAGAATCAGCCTGCCATCCTGCTTATACACATGAATCCGGATCTGACCGTCCTCATAGATTTCACAGAAGCCATATTTAATTGAATTTTCCACAAGTGGCTGTAAAATCAGCTTTAACACCCAGGTTTCTTCCGGATTCACTTCACAGTCTATCGTATAGGTAAACAGATTTTCATTACGGATCTGCTGGATCTGCAGATAACTCTTCACATTTTCAAGCTCATCTTCCACCGTAACAATTTCACTTCCTTTACTTAACGAAAGCCTCAGATATTTGGACAGAGCCTGAATCATATTCATCGTGGTCTCTTCTTTATTAATTCTCGCCAACATATAAATCGTGTCCAGCGTATTATATAAGAAATGCGGATTAATCTGACTGATCAGCATATTCAATTCACTGGTGCGCAGCTCCTTCTGCTGTGTCCTGATCTCATCCAGCAGCTCTTTGATATTGGAAAGCATTTCATTATAGGCATTCCCGATCTGGTCGAGCTCTGTTTTCGTATTCAGATGGACCAGCTTACTGAAATCCTCTCCGTTAAATTCTGTCATGGCCCGGTTCAGTTCCTTAATGGGCTTCGTAAATTTATTGGAAAAGTAAATACTTAATACTACGGTAATCGCAATGACTAACAGATAGATGACAAACAGCACCCAGAATACCTTTGTAATTTCCTTACCAAGTACCCTCTCAGGAACAAGTGTAAATACCGAAAATCCACACTCCTCCTGTTTATAAACAGATAATATGCCTCCGCTTATTTTCTCATTTTCAACCAGAGATCCATACCCTTGTGTCTGCGCATAATCAGCCAGAATAGCTTCCTGCTCCGGGGATAACGTAAAACCTTCGGGATACCAGTACGCACAGATTCTTCCCTGTGGATCCATAATTCCGATTGCTGCCTCCTGTGTGAGCGTATCTTCTTCAAGCAGCAGACTCTGCAAAAACTCCGGATTCATCTTAAAAAACAAATATCCAGGCTCATGTGCATAATTCAGGCTGTGTACCTTGCGTCCGACAAACAGTGCTTCTTCACCTGTCCCAAACAGATAGTCCTTCATAACAAACCACCTGGTATCGGCATAGGAACTGCCAAGCTGCTGCACCAGAAGGCTGTCAGCAAAATACTGATAGGGAATCTTAGAATAGGACCGGGTATAAAGATTTTTTTCTTATTATCCACATAACAGTATTCTGAAACATGATCGAGGTCAATATAGGCAAAAATATTTACTTAAAGAATTCCGGTCTACCTCTTCCATAGGCTTTGCCTTAAGACTCTGCTGCACCTGATCATTTAAAATGCATTCTTCTGTCACCTTTTCGGTCTTCTGATACAGGTTATCAAGTGAAATCCCGGTCTTTTCCGTCATAAAGGTATATTTATCCGTAACGATTCCCATCATAATATTACGCATATAAAAACCAGACTCCCATGCTTGACAAAAACAGCGCAAGCAGAAGAAGTCCGATTGTATATTTCAGATATTTTCTTTGAATTCCGGAGGTTGCTTTTCTGATTTTCATATGATAAATTCTTATATCCCTTCTAAACGGCTACCATTCCTTCTTATATTCGGTGGGAAGCTTCCCGGTATATTCCTTAAACAGATGGGAAAAAGTAAGATGGATTGCTGATACCGATCTGTTCACAAATGCTTCCGATACTTTCATTCCCGTTCTGCAAAAGCTTCTTGGCCTTTTCCATCCGGCACTGTAACAGATATTTTTTAAAGGACATCTGCTGGCTTTCTTTAAATACCCTTCCAAAATAAACGGGATTCAGGTACACATGCATGGCGACCGCTACAATCGAAAGATCCTCCTCCTGCAGATGCTCGTCAATATAGGCCAGGGCTTCTGTCATATATTCCCGGTTTCCTCCAACCTCATGACTGGCGGCATAATTCTTTCGTTCTTCAATTGCCCGGCACAGAATCTTATAGCTCACATCCACTTCCTTCGATGCACTTAAGTTCTGCATATTGGAATAATAATTCTGGAACTGCTTTTTTTAATTCCTCCGACATTCCATAAGTCTCTTCCAGGAAAAACCTCAGCATCAAGCATGACCGTATGAAGTCTCTGGCGCTGTGTCTCTTCCTGTGCCGGAAGCGTGTAAAGGAAGTGTACAAAAGCCTCCTTCAGTGCATTTTCATCATTCCTGCGAAGCGAACTTCCAATCTGCTGCTCTTCCGGTGCCGACGTATCCTTAGCATATTGCGAGGCACTTTCCATATAAACGGTAAATGAACCGGAACCGGCTTCACTTGCCATAGTAAACAGCTCGCAGGCTTCTTCGTAGCTTTTCCGGATTCCGGGAAGTCCCTTATAGGGCTTGGATATGGAAGCAATGATAGGACTCTTCAGTTCTTCCTTTGCTTCCTCCAAAAGATGCTTCACTCAAGTACTGTGGCATTTTCTTTCGTGCGGACCAGAAAGAGCAGCGTCTCTCCCTGTCCCTGCAGGCATAAATAAGCAAACCTCTCCCGCAGCTTTTGTTCCAGAAAGGACTTCAGGGCAAACCGCGCTGCTTCATATTCCAATGTATTCGTGATTTTGTATGCAAGATCAATATCCGTATTCACAGCAATAAAACGCTCTTCCTTTTGCAATGGCTGATCCACGGTCTCAAAAAAACCTCGGTCAGCTTATCAAAAGGAAATCTGATTAAACAGATACTTCTGCACAATGACCTGCAGGAAGCTTGTCGCATCCTTCATTACCAGATTCTCCCAGCTTTCCATGCGCTCTTCTTTTTTCTGCTTTTCCATACAGGACCGGTACGCATTCTGCATGGTTTCCTGCAGCTTGTCATCCTCAATCGGCTTTAACAGATAAGCAAACGCACCGAGATCGCATGCTTCCTTTGCATACTCAAAATCCCGATACGCACTTAATACAACAAACAGGCACTCCTGTCCTGTCTGCTGTATCGTATCCATCATCTGTAATCCGGTCATCTGTTTCATCCGGATATCGGTCAGCACCACATCCGGTTTCTTCTCACGGATCACTTCAATTGCCTGCTCTCCGCTTAATGCTGTACCAACCACCTGGAATCCCATCTGATCCCAGTCATAAGTCTTTAACAGACCCTTTAATAAAATCGGTTCATCATCTACAATTACAAGATCCAATAATTTCATCATTGCTTCCCCATATATAAGTCTGTTCTTCCATACCATTCAGTTTACCTGTCTGATGCAAAAAATTATACCAATTGTCATACACAGGATGCAAAAAAAATTCATACTATTTGGTCTGATTTAAGATTTCCATGAACTCTTCGCCTGTAATCGTTTCCTTTTCATACAGGTATTTCGCAAGCTCATGAAGCTTATCCTGATGGGCGCTTAGAAGCTCCATGGCTGTGCTGTAGCCCTGCTTTACAAGAGAAATCACCATATCGTCAATCTCTGCTGCCTTCTGCGGCGAACAGCTTAAGGTAGCATCTTCGTTAAGATACGCATTGTTCCGGGTTTCAAAGGCAACCATTCCGAATTTTTCACTCATGCCATACCGGGTAATCATTGCCCTTGCAAGCTTCGTTGCCTGCTCAATATCATTGGAGGCTCCTGTGGTAATGGAATGGAAAATCAGTTCTTCGGCACATCTGCCGCCTGTAAGGGTTGCAATCTTATTGGTAAGCTCTTCCTTCGTCATCAGGTTACGCTCCTCGGAATCTACCTGCATGGTATAACCGAGTGCTCCTGAGGTACGGGGAATAATCGTAATCTTGGTAACAGGTGCGGATTGTGTCTGCAATGCGGCCACAAGTGCATGTCCGATCTCATGATAGGATACAATGAGACGTTCCTTCGTGGACAAGACCTTATTTTTCTTCTGATAACCGGCAATGACCGTTTCAATACTCTCTTCAAGATCTGCCTGGGTAACGAACTTACGGTTCTCACGGACTGCACGGAGTGCGGCTTCATTGACCATATTGGCAAGCTCTGCCCCCGACGCTCCGGAAGCGGCTCTTGCAATGGCATTAAAATCTACCTGATCCGAAAGCTTAACCTTACGGGCATGTACCTTCAGAATTTCTTCCCTTCCTTTTAAATCCGGAAGCTCTACAGGGATTCTGCGGTCAAAACGTCCGGGACGGAGCAACGCCGGATCCAGACTGTCCGGCCGGTTCGTTGCCGCCAGAATCACAACACCCTTTGAAGCATCAAAACCATCCATTTCTGTTAATAACTGGTTCAGGGTCTGCTCACGTTCATCATTACCTCCATAGCCGCCGCTGTCACGCTTTTTACCAATGGTATCAATTTCATCAATAAACACAATACATGGTGCCTTTTCATTCGCCTGCCGGAACAGGTCACGTACCTTGGAAGCACCCATACCGACAAACATCTCCACAAATTCCGAACCGGAAATCGAAAAGAACGGTACACTGGCTTCTCCGGCAACGGCCTTTGCCAGTAAGGTTTTACCGGTTCCGGGAGGTCCTACAAGAAGTGCACCCTTCGGACATACCGCACCGATTTCCTGATACTTTGCCGGATTGTGCAGGAAATCTACAATTTCGGTTAAGAGCTCCTTGGCTTCATCTTCACCCGCCACATCATTGAAGGTTATTCCGGTTGTAGATTCCACATAGACCTTGGCATTGCTTTTCCCGAAGGACATAAATGGATTTCCTTCTCCGCCGCCACCCATCTTTTTCATCATATAATTGCTGAGCAGTTGACCAAGTCCCCAGAAAATCAGGATCGGAACAATCCATACCAACAGGAAATTCAGGATCGGATTCATTTCCTTTTTCCGCAACACGTCCAAATTCACAGCCTGCATCCTCCAGACGGTTTACAAGCTCCGGATCATCAAACGTTGTGGTTGCGTAGTACTTCGGCTCTTCCTTATCAGTATCCACAAAATAAATGGAATCGCCGTTTAACTCTACCCTGGACACTTCCTTACTTTCTACCATGTTAAGGAACGTTCCGTAGTCCACTTCCGTAATCTGGTTTCTCCTGATCAGCAGTGGAAACAGGAAGGTATTGAGCAGAATCAGCACCACCATTGCCACAAGGTAATAAAACACTAACGGCTTCTTTGGTTTTTCAACTTTTTTCATACACTATCCTCGCTTTTGCTTTTTATATTGTCTGGGCGTACACCCTGTAATAACTTTAAATTTCCTGTTAAAATTGGATAAATTCTTAAATCCGCACTGGTAGGCGGCATCCGCAACTGCTGCACCCCCAAGAATCTTCTCACAGGCCTTCTGAATCCTCAGGCGGTTCAGATACTCAATCGCTCCCATTCCCGAGATCTCCCGGAACCTCTGCATGAAATAGCTTTCACTTAAATGAACCTGTCTGGCCAACATCTCTATGGTAATGGCATCCTCATAATGCTCTGCCATATAGTCAAGCACGGTCCGGATCTCTCCCCAGGAATCTGTTTCCTGCCGGTAAATTATCACTCCGGACTGTTCCGTATACCATAATAGCTTTAACAGCTCTCCCTTCATCAGAAGATCAGTCTGTGCCCGGTTCTCCTTCGCGCAGAAAATAATATGCTCTGCACATTCCTTTAACTGCAGGTAACAGGGATTGTCTGTATGAACGGGAAGCAGCCTTGCTGTTCCTCTGCAGAGAGGAAAAATCATCTCGGTATAACACCGGTCCTCACTTCCAAGCATTTCGGTACGGAATACCACCGTATCATAACAAAGGCATCCGTCCGTCTCAATGGCATGAAGTACCTCCGGCTGGATCAGCAGAATATCTCCCGGATGAACCTCTGCTTCCCGGTCGCCGATTCTCATAATTCCTTCTCCGTCCGTCACATAATTCAGCTCCCACGCCCTATGCCAGTGAAGCGGCACGAACGGAAAAGTAATCCGGGATCCGGCGTTCATAATAGCTGTATGGCACAAGACAGGAGCTGTGCCTGCGCTTTTCGTGTGCATTTGACTCAAACAGTTCCTGATTTTTCTGCCACTTTTCCTGCTCCTTCCCGAAAAAAACATAGAATTGTACTATTTTTTTCATAGAATTATAGTAGAATAATCCTATTTAAAATAGTATTGTATCGTTATAGACAGGGAAAATCAATTCCCTTACCGCAGATTTAATAAAAATTTTAGATCCTGAACAATGGAGGTTATCTATGAGCACAGAAAGAAAACAACCGGAATGGCTTGACAATGCCGTATTCTATGAAATTTATCCCCAGTCCTTCCGTGATACCAATGCTGACGGTATCGGTGATTTTAACGGAATTATCGAAAAGCTGGACTATATTAAGGAACTGGGATGTACCGCCCTTTGGCTGAATCCCTGCTTTCTCTCCCCCTTCGGTGATGCCGGATATGACGTGGAGGATTATTACACCGTAGCTCCCCGTTACGGAACCAATGAGGATCTCGTTCATTTATTTGAAGAAGCACACAAAAGACAGATGCATGTCCTTCTTGACCTCGTTCCGGGGCACACGGCGGTTACCTGCAAATGGTTTAAGGAATCCATGAAGGCCGAAAAGAATCAATACACCGACCGCTATGTCTGGACGGACAGTGCCTGGGAATCTCCTGAAAATATGGCAACCATCCGCGGCATCTCCGATCGCGACGGTTCCTGTGTGGTAAACTTCTTCTCCCATCAGCCTGCCTTAAACTACGGCTTCTACCAGCCGGATCCTTCGAAAAAGTGGCAGCAGCCCATGGATGCGGAAGGTCCCATGGCTACCCGCGAGGAATTAAAAGAATATCATGCGCTTCTGGCTTTCCTTAGGCTGTGATGGCTTCCGTGTCGATATGGCAGGCTCCCTTGTGAAAAAAATGATGTGGATGGAAAAGGAACCATTGCGCTCTGGCAGGACATCCGTGAATTTTTAGACGAAGAATTCCCGGCTGCAGCCATGGTCAGTGAATGGGGTGAACCGGATAAGAGCCTCATCGGTGGTTTTCATATGGACTTCCTGCTTCACTTCGGACCCTCGCATTACAATGATCTGTTCCGCTGCGATGAACCCTATTTTTCCCGCCGCGGAAAAGGAAGTGCAAAGGAATTTGTTGCAAAGTACTGTGAAAACTATGCAAAGACAAACGGCCGGGGACTGATCTGTATCCCGTCCGGCAATCATGACATGGATCGTCTGGCCCGTACCCTCGATCCCGAAGAAATGAAAATTGCCTTTGCATTTCTTCTTTCCATGCCCGGCGCTCCGTTCATCTATTACGGGGATGAAATCGGTATGCGGTATGTAGAAAACCTGACCTCTGTAGAAGGCGGCTATAACCGTACCGGTTCCCGTTCCCCGATGCAGTGGAACACTTCCGCAAATGCAGGCTTTTCTTCCGCTCCCTCTGAAAAGCTGTATGTTCCTGTGGACCCTGACCGTAACCGCCCGAATGCAGAAAAAGAAATGGCTGATGACACCTCCCTTTACAGTGAGGTAAAGCGTCTCATTGCCTTCCGTATGGCTCACCCTGCCCTGCAGAGTATGGCAGCAATCCGCTTCCTCTCCGACGGTGATCCGCTCATTTACGAGCGTACCTGTGACAAAGAAAGGATTCTGGTGATCATTCATCCTGCAGACCGTAACGTGGTTGTTCCGGATGTAAAGGGAGAGATCCTTTATACTGTTGGTGGAAATGCCTCTGTAACAGGAGACAACCTTGCAGTCGATGGTGGAACTGCCGTGTTCCTTGCTTTATAAATATCTGTCCATCCACATGGAAATCCCCTGTCAGATCAACTTCTAACAGGGGATTTTTCAATTAAATTCTTAATTTCAAATATTCCTAATCCACCTTAAGAATCGTCTTAAGAATTCGTCCTACACTTGTTTCCATTTCTTCACGTGTAAGGCATCCCTGTCGGACAGCCTCCATAAGACGGTCTGCAAATCCACGTGGCATTTTCAGATCGTTTCCGGCATGTGTTTCCTTGTAATGCTCTCCACAGGTCCACCAATCGGTTGTTACCATACCACCAAATCCCCATTCCTCGCGGAGAACTCCGGTTAACAGTTCCTTATATTCCGATGTCCGGTGTCCGTTCATGATATTATAAGAAGACATGACTGCCCACGGCTTCTGTTCCTTCACAATCCTTTCAAAAGCCTTCAGATAGATTTCCCGTGCTGCACGCTCCGATACCCGTGAATCACAGTTCTTACGATTTGTCTCTTTATTATTACATGCAAAATGTTTTAAGGCCGCACCTATGTGATTCGACTGGATTCCTTTCACCATAGCTCCTGCAAGCTCTGCTGTCAGAAGCGGATCCTCAGAATAATATTCAAAATTACGTCCACACAACGGACTCCGGTGAATATTAATCGCCGGTGTCAGCCAGACCGATATATTGTTCTCCTTTACTTCCGCCCCACCGGCTTCCCCGATTTTTTCTACAATCTCCGGATTCCATGTGCAGGCAAGTAAGGTAGCGCATGGAAACGCTGTTGTATTGACACCTGCTTCCGGAGCAATCCGTAAGCCGGCCGGCCCATCGGCTGTCATGATATCAGGGATTCCATATTCCGGGAAATTACCAAAGCCAAAGGTATTGGCAACTCCGGTATTCGGCTGTCCGCCAAGAAGATAGGCCAGTTCTTCCACAGAAAGCTGCGCCAGGAATTCTTCCATGGTAATGGTTCCATCTGCGACCTCTGTAAAATCATGCTCTCCGCTTCGATGCATTCCACGCCAGAGCACATAGCTTTCTACCAGTTTTCCTTCCGGTGTAAATCCATCGGTCTGTTCATCTTTTAATTTGCCGATTTCAGATGCGTTCGGATCATTGGCTTGCATCAAAGGAAGTTCTTCAAAGGTGCCATCTGCCAGCATTCTTTTCTTAAGGGAAGTCGGTGCCAGTTTCGTTGTCAGTTGTTCCGTAATGACATCTTCCTCCAGCACATAGCTATAAGAAAGCTTCTCTACATCCCGTACTGAAGTTCCGGCATAAATGACATAAGTGCCTTTTTCCAGAACATAGGAAGCCTTCTTAACCTTACCAAGGTCGTCAAAAGATGCCATATCACTGACCTTCCACTGTAACAGTAAGAGCTGTGATTCTCCCGTCTGAAGAAGTCGTGTCTTTTCAAATGCAACAAGCTCCTTATCCGGTTTACCCAACTTTCCCTGCGGTTTGCCGACATATATCTGAACCACTTCTTTTCCGGCACAGCTTCCGGTATTCGTTACCTGAACCCGGACCTGAATATTACCATGGTTCTCTCCTGCTTCCAATGGCTTCACCTCAAAGGTCGTATAAGAAAGTCCGAAACCAAATGGATAATTTACCTTTTCCCGTGCACCCGGAATGGTTTCAAAGTAACGATAACCGACATAAATATCCTCCACATAATCCACATAATCCCTGGATTCATGGAAGCTCTCCGAGGAGGGATAATCCTGCAAAGATTTGGCAAGGGTATCAGAAAGCTTGCCGGAGGGATTCCCTTCTCCCAGCAGAAGTTCCGCTGCTGCAGTTCCTCCTTCCATGCCGCCCTGAAAAGCAAACAATACGGAAGAAATGAGGTCATCCTCCGCAAACCAGGAGGTGTCTACCATACCTCCTACATTCATCACGACAATGACCTTATCAAAATGCTCCTTTACAAGATCAACCATCTGCTGTTCCCCATCTGACAGACAGAAATCTCCGTTTGAAAAAATGCCGGCAGCCCTTTTTGGTCATTTCGACCTCTGAATCACAGATTGCCTTATTCTCCGGATCAATATATGCTGTCCTGTCCCAGCCTTCTCCCGAGAAGCGACAGATACTGATAATTGCCGTATCGGTATAAGATTCTGCTTTCTTTATAAGCTCTCCGGGAATCTGGGGCTCTATGGTCATTCCCGGCACTGCTCCATTCTGATACTGTTTTTTGATATCCTCACGGTAAAAGTCGCAAAGCTCTTCAAATATGCTCACTTTGTCAGCCTTATTCTTTAATCCATCATACAACGTCCTTATATACTCACAGGTAACATCACCGCTTCCACCACCTCCTTTTTACATAATCGAAGGTTCCCTTCCCAAATAACGCAACCCTGGTTCCTTTTGCAAGTGGAAGAACCTTATTTGCATTCTTCACAAGAACCATGCCTTCCTTTGCTGCTTCTTTAGAAAGTGCAATATGTTCCTTACTTCCCGTAACACGTTTTCCATCCTGTCCGAGTGGAATTCCCGGCTGATATAATGCCCTCGCCCATCTTTTCATCTGTAAACACCTCATTCATTTTTATACATTTAATTCTGCAAATAACCGTTCTGCGTAATACACGGACTGCATGGCATCCTTTCCATAGAAATCGGCACCGATCATATCCGCATATTCCTGTGTCAGTACCGCACCTCCGACCATTACTCTGCATTCCGGTACTTCCTTTCGAAGCTGTCTGATCGTCTCTTCCATGCTTTCTACGGTTGTGGTCATTAATGCGCTTAATCCGACTAACGGAGCATGACTTTCCTTCACCGCTTCCACGACCGTTTCCGGTGGAACATCTTTTCCGAGATCAATCACGTCATAGCCGTAGTTTTCAAGCAGAACCTTTACAATGTTCTTTCCAATGTCGTGAATATCGCCCTTTACGGTCGCAATGACGATCGTCCCCTTCTTCTCCTGCGTAACGCCCTGACCTGCAACATATTCCTTAATGGCTTCAAATCCGGCTTTCGCCGCCTCCGCACTCATCAATAGCTGTGGCAGGAACATCGTTCCCTTTTCAAAGCCCTGTCCGACAAGGTCCAGTGCCGGAACCAGGTCTTCATTGATGATTTCCATGGTTCCCTTCTTCGGCCTACCGGTTCCGTCATCCTCAAGCAGCTCCTTCGTTGCACGGAACGCCGGTTCCTTTAAGCCCTTGACGATGCAGTCCTTCAGGCTGATGACGCCTTTTTCTGCCGTTGCTGCAGCACCTGTGCCTGTGCCGCCTGCCACATCACTTACAACCTTAATCTGCATGGCTGCATACTTCTCAATATAGTCCCTGCACTGGCTGTCGAAACCGCCAAGGACACAATAGGTATCATACGCCTGACGCATCATGGCTGCGTTCGGATTAATGATTCCGGCAGACAGTCCGGCATCCATTGCCATCGAGAAAAAGGCGGCATTGATGATTTCACGCTGTGGAAGTCCGAAGGAAATATTCGAAACACCAAGGACGGTTCTGCCTCCCTGTGCCTTAATGCCTCGTACGGTATCCAGGGTTGTTTTGGCAGAAGAATCATCCGTACTCATCGTCATGGTGAGGGCATCAATGACGATGTCCTTCCGCTTGATTCCATATTCTTCGGCCGTACGGTAAATCTTCTCTGCAATGGCAAGTCTCCCTTCGGAGGTATTGGGAATGCCATCCTCATCCAAAGTCAAACCGACAACGGTTCCACCGTACTTCTGTACCAATGGAAAAATTGCCCGCATCACTTCTTCTTTTCCGTTTACGGAATTGATCATCGGCTTTCCATTATAAATCCGAAGAGCCTGTTCCATGGCTTCCACGTTCGTGGTATCAATCTGTAACGGAAGCGGCAGGATACTCTGCAATTCATAAACCGTCCGCTTCATCATGGCAGCTTCATCGATTTCCGGAAGTCCCACATTCACATCCAGAATATGTGCTCCGGAATCCGCCTGCTTCACGCCCTCTTCGAGAATATACTCCATATTCTGATCACGGAGCGCCTGCTTAAATTTTGACTTTCCGGTTGGATTGATCCGCTCTCCGATAATCATCGGTTTCTTTCCAAGCTCTACTGCCATCGAATAAGAGGTGACAATCGTTTCTATCTTTTCTACAAGGGGCTTTGGTACGATGTCCCTACACCGTTCCGTCAAGGCCTTGATGTGCGCCGGTGTCGTACCGCAGCATCCCCCTGCCATCCATGCACCCATGCGGATAATCTCTTCTACATCGGTGGCAAATTCTTCCGGATCGACATCATATACCGTCTTACCGTTTTCCGTCCTCGGAAGTCCGGCATTCGGTGTAATCACCAAAGGCAGGGAAGAAAGCTTCACCATCTTTTCAAAAATCGGCTTCATCTGCTTTGGACCGAGTCCGCAGTTCATGCCAAGCGCATCTACCCGGAGCCCCTCTAACATCGCAACCACAACCTCCGGGGATGCCCCGGTTAACATCTTATGGCTTTCATCGAAAACCACTGTTGCAACAACCGGAAGATCGGAATTCTCTTTGGCTGCAAGAACGGCCGCCTTTAACTCATAGGTATCGCTCATGGTTTCAATCAAAATTAAGTCTGCTCCGGCTGCTGCACCGATCTTCACTACTTCTGCATAAACCGATACAGCTTCTTCAAAGTCGAGCGTTCCCATCGGCTTTAACAGCTTGCCGGTCGGTCCCAAATCAAGCGCCACATAGGCATTCCGTCCGCATTCTGCAACTGCCTTCTTTGCATTCTTTACCGTCGCTTCCACGATCTCCTGCAAATGATCATATTTAAAGCGGTTGGCTCCGAAGGTATTGGCAAGAATAATGTCCGCTCCGGCTTCCAGATATTCCTTATGAATCGCAAGCAGCTCCTCCGGCTTGCTTAAATTCCACGTTTCCGGAAGCTCTCCCGGTTTTAATCCCCTTGCCTGAAGGAGGGATCCTAATCCTCCATCAAAAAAAGAGCATACGTTTTTCCAAGTTCTTCTCTGATATTCATTTTATCTTCCCATCCGGTAACCATTCCTGTCTGAATCATGATCCATGGCTGCATTTCTCTCCCGGTTACCTGTTTTTTTACCAGCTTTTTCCTGCTGTCAAAAAAATTCTTTTTATCTAAATCTTTTTCAATCTATAACCTTCTATGTATTTCTCCGGTAAGCACATGTGGTATTCGCACAGACCTCACACCCTTCCATCCGGCAGTGCGTATTGACCTCACTCACCCCCATAATGGCAGTAACCGACTTTTCGGGAAGCATGATGTCTCCCTCAGATAAATAAATTCCGGCCCGCTTCGTTGCCTCAATGGTATCTAAGAATCTCCCCTGTATGGCAAGCGGCAGATCTCCATATCCCGGACTGAAACGTGGCCGTAAATAAAGGTGTTCTGCCTGCAGATCCTCTTCCAGGCTTCTCTGGCATTGATCACAGTAGGCCTCCATTGCTGCTGCTACTACCGCCTGCAAAATCGCTGCTTTCGTAATGTTCAGCCTGCCAAAGCGTGTCATCAGCCGATCCACACCATTTCCCAGTGTTGCTGCAAAGTAAATGACCTCCCGGCAGCCCCTCAGATTCGTAGACAGGTTTCGGCTCTTTAAAACAAGTCCTCCTGCCTCCATCGTATCTTCTTCCAGAAAGGTAAGTGGAAAACGCCGGTAAACACACCGTGGCTGAATCACCCTAAGCATCTCGTGGATACACTCCCTGATCTGCTCTGTAATGGCCTCATCGGCTCTCTGCCCCCGGTATCCCAGATAACGCAGAACCTCTGATTGTTTAATTTTCTCTTCTGTGATCTGTGGCTGTGTCATTCCTGCTCTCCTTCATTGTGTGGCTCTTCGGAATAAGCTCCAGGTATCCATTCTATATGCAATCATACCTCAGCTATCGTTACCATAATCAGTACTGAATGACATAGGCTCTGAATTGATACACATCGTAACTATTCAGACCCCCATTCGTAAAACCGCTGCTATACGCAGCTTAAGTTTTACTCATGTGATTACTTCGCCATATAAATTATGCCAATGTCCTTACGAATGCGCGCATTCGACGTCCATATTGTCATAATTTGCATGGCTCTGAATAGTTACCACACATCAATGAATAATTGCAGATAAATTATCATAGATTCCCTTTGCCACTTCCGGCTTATTCATGGAATATACATGAATATGGTTCACACCGTTTGCAATCAGATCAATGATCTGATCGGTTGCATAGGCAATGCCGGCCTGCTGCATCGCTGCCGGATTGTCTCCAAAACAGTCTACAATACTGCGGAACCGCTCCGGTACATTACATCCGGAAAGCCGTACTGCATTGGCAACCTGATTGGCTCTTGTGATCGGCATGATTCCCGGAATGACGGGAACCAGAATTCCTGCTTCCCGTGCTTTATATAAGAAATTATAAAAAAATATTGTTATCAAAAAAACATCTGAGTCGTCAGGAACTCACACCCCTGCATCCATTTTCTTCTTAAGGTTTAAAATGTCTTCCTTCCTCGTTGCCGCATCAGGATGTCCTTCCGGATAGCACGCTCCACCCACACAGAAATCTCCATATTCCCGGATCGTTTCCACAAGCTCGGAGGCATGATGATAATCCACATAAGGATCTCCCTCAAAGTCCTTCGGCCGGTCTCCGCGAAGCCCAGAATGTTCTCAATTCCGGCTTCCTTCATCTGTCCAAGTGCCGCATGAATATCTGCCTTTGTGGCTCCGACACAGGTCAGATGGGCAATCGTTGTCACCTGCTGTTCCTTCTGGATTTTCTCTGCAATTTTAATGGTATATCCTCTGGTGCTTCCACCTGCTCCATAGGTCACACTCATATAGCTTGGCTTTAAGGCTGCCACACCGAGCGCTGCCTTTTCCACCGCTTCATAGTTCGTGGTTGTTTTTCGGTGGGAACACCTCAAACGATACGGTAATTTCTTCTTTTTTTCAAATATGGATGTGATTTTTCATTACTTTACCTCTTCATGTTTGTGTATTCAGAATCATCATTATAGCATGGATTCATAAAATCTGCCACACTTCAATTACCGTTAATCCGTTGCAATCCGGTAATCAACCCTCTCCCCTACATGATACTTCCGGTAATACCCTTCCTCCAACGGGATCCAGAGCCGCTCATAATTCGGATATCTCTCGCTTTCCCTCTCGATCAGCCGCTCCTTCTGTGTTTCCCTGCGGCATGTCAGAAATACGGTCAGATCATAAAACGATAAAAGCTCCGGATAATGGGAATAGCTTCCTTCCACTATGGTAAGCGGCTGACCGGTAATCTCTACAGGAGGCAGCAGCCGCTTTTCCCGGCAGCTATAGGCCCCATATTGTACCGCCTCTCCCTTTTTCGCAGGCTGCAGTACGGTTTTTGATCATCCGTTCAAAGTCCATATTGGCACAGGGAATCTTTTTCCCAGCCTGACACTCTTTGCTCTACCGGAAGATAAAAATCATCCATATGAAAGACCCGTGCAGGGAACCGCCCGGCAAGCAGATTGGAAAGCGTGGTCTTCCCGCCTGCGCACCGGCCGTCAATTCCGATGATACACCTTGAGTTTTCTTTCAATAATTCTTCTAAATCTGAAATCAGCTGATCGTACTGCATCTTATCTCCTTAAAATCCCTTTAACTATTCAGAACCCCTTTAAAGAAAGTCTTTGCGTAAACTCTCAAACCGTGATATAACAGTAAACGGAATCAATAAGCAAAGGATAACATACATCATGAACACAACAACAAAAAAAGTTTTTATGGAAGGAATGCGTGACGGTCCTCCGATCGGACTTGGCTACTTCGCCGTGTCCTTTTCCCTTGGCATTGTTGCCCGCAATGCCGGCCTGAATGCCTTTCAGGGATTCCTGGCCAGCCTGTTAACCAACGCATCTGCCGGAGAATATGCCATCTTTACCTTAATTGCAGCGAATGCGACCTATTTTGAGGTTGCCATTATGACACTGATCACAAATGCCCGGTATCTGCTTATGAGCTGTGCATTAAGTCAGCGTTTCTCTCCGGATACCGGAATCGGACACCGCCTGCTCCTTGGATACGATGTTACCGATGAGCTGTTTGGAATTACCATTGCCCGTCCAGGAATGATCAATCCCTTTTATACCTACGGTGCCATGTGCCTGGCCATTCCCGGATGGTCCATCGGGACTGCCCTCGGTGTTATTGCCGGTAATATCCTTCCGTTCCGTGTTGTCAGTGCCTTAAGCGTTGCTCTTTACGGAATGTTTATCGCCATTATCATTCCTCCGGTCCGTACTGAAATCAGGAATATGATTTCTTTATCTTCCATAAAGAAAACCTTTAAGGACAAGCTTCCTGTATTTTTACCGGGAATCACCGGTTACTGCTGCGATCCTCATCAGCTTCCTTGCAAGCTACCTTTTTAACCGGCTTCCATGCTTTGACAAAATCAGCAGCGGTAATAAGACCATCCTGCTTACGATCGTCATTTCATCGGTAATTGCACTGCTTCACCCTGTCAAAAAAATAACCTGGAGGATCCTGATGATGAATCATAATATTTATATTTACATTGCCATTATGGCACTTGTTTCTTTCTGTATCCGTGTACTGCCACTGACACTGATCCGTAAACAGATTAAAAAGTCAGTTTCTGCAGTCGTTCCTTTACTATGTTCCATATGTAACACTTGCCGTAATGACATTTCCTGCCATCGTCGATGCAACCCAGTCCCCCTGCTGCAGGCGCCTTAGCCCTCGCTGCAGGTATCGTGGCTGCCCTGTGTGGCGCCGGTCTTTTCCCGGTATCCATCATCTGCTGTGTTGTCGTTTTTTTGTCATTGAATTCTTTCTGGTGCATTAATATCATTTCATGTAATTCATAAATACCTGATACTCAAAAAAATGATCTACTGGATCATTTTTGGGGTATGCATGGTAACAAAAAAATCCATTCAGTAAAGGATCCTGCTCTTACTGAATGGATTTTATTCTGGTCAAAAATCTTTACTGAATCGGATTTTTATAAAATTCCTTAATTTCTGTATAGCCATCCCTGGCAAGCTGTTCCTTCTGGAACTTCTTATTCTTATTCATCCGGACAACCAGAATCTGTTTACCGTTCTTACGCTCCTCCTGGGCCTTCGCAATAACTTCACAAAGCCGGTCGGAGGGAAGCCCCTTCTCCAGTAAATAAGCGGTTCTCTCAGGTGCTCCTGGCACTTTAAAGCCACTCTCCATCAAAAGCAGAATAATACGTTCAAATCCGATGGAAAAATCCACATGCCGGAACATCGTTTCCGGTAAACTTTCCGACCATCTTGTCATATCTTCCACCACCGCCGCAGCTTCCGCCGAATTCCGGCATTGCAATTTCAAAAAAATTGTTCCGGTGTAATAAGACATACCACGTACCAGTGTCGGATCAAATACCATTTCAAACTCTGCTTCTTTGGTTACGGATACACTCTCAATGATCTCGGAAAGGCTCTGCTTTACTCCTTCCTCCAAGAAGTCACCTAAAGCATCTGCAAGGTACTGTAACCCGTTTTCTGCCTCTTCCATATTCTTAAAAAGACTTAAGTAACGTTCCACTGCTTCCTCTGCAAATCCGTTCTCCAAAAGCTCTGCTTCCACGCCTTCCAGACCGATCTTGTCCATTTTGTCCAGAGTGATAAATACGCTGTCATAGGACTCTTCGGGGAATCCGCTGTAAGCAGCCATTGCCTTCAGGATTCTTCTTTCATTAATCCGGATCTGAAAATTCTTAAATCCAAGTCTTCCAAGGGTCGTTGTGGTTGCCAGAATCAGCTCGATCTCCGCCAGATTGGAAGCCTCTCCCAGAATATCGATATCACACTGCATGAACTGGCGGTACCGGCCTCTCTGCGGACGATCCGCACGCCATACATTTCCCATCTGCAAAGCTTTAAAGGGACTGGGCAGTTCGTTGGCATGATTGGAATAATAACGAACCAGGGGCACCGTTAAATCATAACGCAGGCCCCCATCGACAAGATCCTGCTCACTCTGTGCGGTCTCGAGCTTTAGCTTCTCTCCTCTTTTTAAAATCTTAAAGATCAGCTTCTCGTTCTCGCCTCCCTGTTTATTCGTCAGGTTCTCAATATTCTCCACACAGGGAGTTTCAATTGAGGTAAAGCCAAACTTTCCGTATGTCTCCTTAATTACTCCAATTACATAATCCCGAATCACCATTTCCTCGGGCAGAATATCCTTCATGCCGGTCACCGGCTTCTTGCTCAATGCCATAACGGTCTCGTCCTTTCTCTTGTATGATAATTCCTTTGCATAATAACACGAATCTCTTGCAATTTTACACTTTTTCCGGTTATAATGCAACTGTATTTGTTCTGAATAGTTTCTGTATCTACACGAAGGAGGAGTAGTTTTATGTCATTTGAATACATTCGTAAATTACCAACACCCGATGAAATCCGTGAGGAATTTCCCTTTCCTGCCCATCTCACCGAACTGAAGAAGAAACGGGATGAGGAAATCCGTAAGGTACTCACCGGTGAAAGTAATAAATTTTTAGTGATCATCGGCCCCTGTTCCGCAGACAATGAAGATTCCGTATGCGATTATGTGAGCCGCTTAGCCCGGATCAATGAGGACGTTAAGGACCGTCTGATTCTGATTCCCCGTATTTATACCAATAAGCCCCGTACCACAGGTGAGGGCTACAAGGGGATCGTGCATCAGCCGAATCCTGAACAGAAACCGGATTTCTTATCAGGTCTTATCGCCATGAGAAAGATGCACATCCGTGCGGTGGAAGAATCCGGATTAACCGCAGCTGATGAGATGCTTTATCCGGAAAACTGGGGGTATGTCTCTGATCTGCTCTCCTACGTTGCCATCGGTGCACGTTCCGTAGAGGATCAGCAGCACCGTATCGTCGTAAGTGGATTTGATATTCCTGCCGGAATGAAGAATCCGACAAGCGGAAACCTGACCGTCATGCTCAATTCCGTATATGCTTCCCAGCACCCCCACTCCTTCATCTATCGCGGCTATGAAGTGAAGACCAACGGTAATGAGCTTGCACATACCGTTCTGCGTGGTGCAACCAACAAGCATGGAGAAAGCACCCCGAACTACCACTACGAGGACTTAAATCTCTTACTGAACCTCTATGAGGCCCGTGACCTCAAAAACCCGGCAGCCATTATTGATACCAATCATAATAACTCCGGTAAAAAATTTGAGCAGCAGATCCGTATCGTAAAGGAAGTTATGCACAGCCGTAAATTAAGTCCTGATATTCATAAGCTGGTAAAGGGTGTCATGATTGAAAGCTATATTGAAGCAGGCTGCCAGAAGATCGGCGAAGGCATTTATGGAAAATCCATTACCGATCCCTGCCTCGGATGGGAAGACTCCAGAAGACTCATTTATGACATTGCAGATACCTGCTGTCTGTAACTATTCTGAATAGTTCTTAATAGATACACTAAATTCAAAAAGGAGCTCTCCTGCATCGAATGATGGGGAAGCTCCTTTTTCATTTCCATGAAATGATCCGGTGGTTCATTTTTAAGTGTGCTTTAATGTCTCGGATGTGCCTTTGCATAAACCTCTTTGATCCGGCTGTGATTCATCTGTGCATAAATCTGTGTCGTTGAAATATCCGAATGTCCCAGCATTTCCTGTACACTGCGCAGATCCGCCCCATTCTCAACAAGGTGTGCGGCAAAGGAATGGCGCAGGGTATGTGGGGTGATGTCCTCTACAATCCCTGCCTTCTTCGCATAATACTTAATCAGTTTCCAGAAGCCCTGACGGCTCATCGGCTGACCGGAGCAGTTGGCAAACAGGTATTCCGAGTCCGGATCACTGATCATTGCGGCTCTCGTGCCCTCCAGATAACGGATGAGTGCAATCTTCGCCGCATTACCAAAAGGAATCACACGCTCCTTATTTGAATCCTTACAGATAATAAAGCCCATCTGCAGATTCACATCTGCAGTCTTTAAGGTAATCAGCTCTGTCACACGGATCCCCGTGGCATACAAAAGCTCTAACATCGCTTTATCACGAATTTCCTTCGGGGTATCCCCGGAGGGCTGCTCTAAGAGGCGTACTACCTCATCCATAGAAAGAATCTCCGGCATCTTCTTCTCAATTTTCGGTGCACGAAGCTGCTCTGCTGCATCCTCACTTACTATACCCTCACGATAGAGATAGTGATAGAATGCCTTTAGGGATGCAATATTTCTGGAAATGGTCGCTGCCGAAAACTTATTCTTCTCCATATAAAGGACATAGGAATTGAGTGTCGTACTCGTCACCTTCTTAATATCGGTGAAGCCCTGCTCCTCCAGATATGCTTTCACTTTGTTCAGATCACGGTGATAGGAAAGCTCTGTATTCTCAGAAGTATGCTTCACATTATGTAAATAATCTATGAATGCCTGAATCTGATCTTCAACTGCCAAAATGGTAACCCCTCGATGAATAATTTCGTTTACATAAACATCATGTGATTTTTCATTATAAGCACATTTATTCAGAAAAAGCAAATGTATTTTTTTGCCCATTTTTACGGCGTTTTTCGTCTGGTTTACCATAAAAAAATACCACATATCGGAAAAAGGGAAATTATGTTAATACTACATCTTGTAAAAAAATTTTCTTCTAAAAAGAATTGTAAAATATCTTTTTATCAGAATTGGGCTTACATAACTTTCAAGCAGACATCCCAAGGCAATCCCGGTAAAAATCCACAAAACAAGCCACGGCTTTCTTCTCCGGATATACTGCTCATTCAGACACCAGTAAATCAGCAGCACATAAGACGGAATCAGCACGAACTGATGTGGAAACAGGCTTCCTGAAACGAATAAGACGCCACGAAGCTGATACTGCATGCAGGCTGCCGCTGCATACATGCCAAATAGCACTCCCTGCCAGAGAATAAAGCATTTCACTGCAAACCGTCCATACATTGTATTGGACAAAAGGAGTAAAACCCCTGTAACGGCCAAATGACGCACCAGAAGGTACATAAAAAAAATGAGAACCATGAATGTCCATGCTGCGCAGCCGTTCGAGGGTTTCCGAACCAAGAAGTCCATCCTCAAACCAAAAAGCGGCTGCCCGTAAGCACGATCACCATAATTCCCAAAAGTAATGATCCAATAAATAAAAGCCGATATTTACGCATTGCCACCCTCCTTGTCCTTCCATGTATATGAAAGTAAAGGAGGTGGTATGCGTTAAGTTGTCATCCTGTTAATTGTGTTCCTGTTTTCTCCTGTATTCGTTATAGGCAAGAATGGCGGCCACCGTCTTCGAGTCCTGAATTTCGCACCGGAAGATCTTATTCATCAATTCTTCTACAGGATAAGCCTCATACTGCACATACTCATCCTCGTCCAGATGCTGTCTTCCCGGCTTTAAATTCTTTGCCAGATAAATGTCAATCTTCTCATTGCAGAACGCCACCGTCGTATAAATCGAAAGCAGCAATTCAAGATCATCAGAATAGTATCCGGTCTCTTCCTGCAGCTCCCGTGCTGCCGCATCCCTGGTCGGTTCTTCTGCCGTCTGCAGTCCGCCTGCAGGAATTTCCAGGGTATAACGCTCCAATGCATTCCGATACTGACGAACCATGATAATCCGTCCCTGATCGTCCACAGGTACTACCGCTGCGGCTCCTTTATGCTTGATGAAGTCCCACCTGGCAACATGTCCGTTCGGAATCTGCATCGTATCCTGATAATAATCAATAATGGCTCCATGCGCAACCAGATCTCTGGAGATCCGCTTAATTTCTTCCATAATAAACTCCTGCTTAGACTACCCTATTTATGTTTTATGGTAACTGTTCAGTACCTTCACAGTTACGATGCAAAATCCATTCCAAATCGGCTTCGCCGATGGGATTTTGCATTACTGAATCATTTTCTTACGGTCTTGGCAGTAAATGCTTCGACCTGTACTGAATAGTTACGTTTTATGCTTCTTTATCGCTTAAAAGCTTATTTACACTGACAAGCTTCACACAGAGAATGAATACCTCTGCCGCTTTCTTTAAATCCTCTAGCGGAGGGAAGGTCGGTGCCAGACGGATATTCCTGTCATCCGGATCCTTTTTATAGGGATAAGCAGAACCTGCACCGGTAAGTACGACTCCTGCTTCCTTACATTTTGCAACAATTTCCTTCGCACAGCCATCCAGTGAATCAAAGGATACAAAGTATCCACCAATGGGTCTTGTCCATTCGCCAATTTCAAGACCGCCCAGTTCTTTATCCAGCGCTCCGATCAGATATTCAAACTTCGGCCGGATGATGGCTGCATGCTTTCTCATATGCTCCTTCATGCCAGCAATATTCTTAAAGTAACGCACATGACGGAGTTGGTTTAATTTATCGTGTCCAATGGTCTGAATGGTAATCACGCTCTTAATATATTCCAGATTCTTTTCCGAAGTACCAAGGGCTGCAATACCGCTTCCCGGGAAGGTTACCTTGGAAGTAGAACAGAACTTGTATACCATATCCGGATTGCCGGCTTTCTTACATTCATCCAGAATCTCCAATAACTGATCCTGCTTGTCATCATACAGATGATGAATGGTGTAGGCATTGTCCCAGAAGATACGGAAATCTTCTGCTGCAGGCTTCAATGCGGCAAAACGCTTTACGACTTCATCCGAATAGGTAATACCCTGCGGATTGGAATACTTCGGTACACACCAGATTCCCTTCACGGCAGGATCATTGTTTACATACTGCTCCACAAGATCCATATCCGGGCCATCCGCTCTCATTGGAATATTAATCATCTCAATCCCAAACTGCTGGGTAATCGCAAAGTGACGGTCATATCCGGGTACGGGACATAAGAATTTTACTTTATCTAACTTACACCAGGGTGTTGCTCCACAGACACCAAGAATCATGGAGCGTGCCACGGTATCATACATGACATTCAGACTTGAATTTCCAAATACGATGACTTCTTCCGGAGAAATTTCCATCATATCCGCCATTAACTGTCTGGCTTCATGAATACCAACCAGTTCTCCATAGTTTCTGCAATCGATCCCTGCTTCTGACTTGAAATCAGATTCCGGGGAAAGGGTATTAAAAAAAGTCAGCCTCCATATCAAGCTGCTCTGCACTGGGAAGGCCTCTTGCCATATTCAGCTTCAGCCCCTTAGCCTTAGCCTCTTCATATTCCTTGTTCAGTTCTCCCTGCAGTTCTTTTTAATTCTGCGATACTGAGTTCCTTATAAGACTTCATAATATTCTCCTTCCGTTGTCGTATCGTTGGATTATTGTATACAATGCAACTTTAAATATTTTTACTATATGTTTCCACAATATTCAAGAGGATTTTCTGTAACAGTTCAGCCATGCAGAAATGATTGTACAATTTGTCCGTGGGAGCTTGCTCACAAAGGACAGATTGCGCAATTATTTCTATAGGGCGAACGCCCACATGAAATAAGTTGCCGGAAATAACTGAAATTATTAGCCGATTTGTACTATCCGGCAACTTATGAATGGGCATGGTTGAATTGTTACCACTACCTGCTTTATTCAAAAAAAAAACGGCAGAACCCATTTCTGAATTCTGCCGTTGTACTTACTTCGCGTAGTCTATTACTCTCGACTCCCTGATCACATTGACCTTGATCTGACCCGGATATTCCAATTCTGCTTCAATCTGCTTAGAAATATCTCTGGCCAACAGAACCATGTCTGTGTCAGAAATCTGTTCCGGAACTACCATTACACGAATCTCTCTACCTGCCTGAATAGCAAAAGATTTATCTACTCCCTTAAAATTGTTGGTGATTTCTTCTAATTGTTTCAATCTTGTTGTATATGTTTCCAGTGTCTCACGACGGGCACCCGGTCTTGCAGCCGAAATCGTATCCGCTGCCTGTACAATACAAGCGATCAATGATTGAGGCTCTACATCGCCATGATGGGATTCTACCGCATTGATAACAACCGGTGATTCCTTGTACTTTCTACATAATTCAGAACCAAGCTGAATATGGGAACCTTCCATTTCATGATCCACGGCTTTACCGATGTCATGCAGAAGACCTGCTCTCTTTGCAAGACGGATATCAAGTCCAAGCTCTGCAGCTAAAAGACCGGATAACTGAGCTACTTCGATGGAATGCTTTAATGCATTCTGTCCATAGCTTGTTCTGAACTTCATCTTACCAAGTAAGCGTACAAGTTCCGGATGAATACCATGAACGCCAACCTCTAAGGTTGCCTGTTCACCTTCCTCCTTCATCATCACTTCTACTTCTTTTTGCGCTTTCTCAACCATTTCTTCGATTCTGGCCGGATGAATACGTCCATCCACAATCAGTTTTTCAAGCGCAATTCTTGCAACTTCCCGTCGGATCGGGTCGAAACCGGATAAGACAACAGCTTCCGGTGTATCGTCAATAATTAAATCCACACCGGTCATGGTCTCCAGAGTTCTGATGTTACGTCCCTCTCGGCCAATAATTCTTCCCTTCATTTCATCATTCGGGAGCTGGACAACGGAGATGGTTGTTTCAGATACATGATCTGCTGCACATTTCTGAATGGCATTTACCACATACTCCTTCGCCTTCTTATCCGCTTCTTCTTTGGCGCGACTCTCCATTTCCTTGATCATCACGGCCGATTCATGTTTCACTTCATCTTCAACAATTTTCAATAAGTAGTCTTTTTGCTTGTTCAGAGGTTAATCCTGAAATTCGTTCCAGTTCCTGTAATCTTTGCTCGTTAAGCTTAGAAATTTCTTCGCGCTGCTTTGCCAGTTCTTCTTCTCTGGCAATCAGGCTTGCTTCCTTTTTCTCGATTGCATCTGATTTCTTATCGATGTTCTCTTCCTTTTGCTGAACCCTGCGCTCATATCTCTGCGCTTCCGCACGTCTTTCCTTGATTTCCTTGTCCAGTTCATTCTTCGTACGAATGGACTCTTCCTTTACCTCAAGTAAAGATTCACGCTTCTTGGTCTCAGCAGTCTTCAGAGCTTCGTCGATGATCTCTCGTGCCTTGTCCTCTGCATTACCGATCTTTGCTGCAGATACCTTCTTGTGGTATACCGTAGCAAGAACCCATGTAAGCGGAGCCACGATCACCAGCGTTACAATCGCCGCAATAACTGACTGCATTTACAGGAGCACCTCCTTATTTAATTTTCATTGTACTATTATCTATATAGAATGTGTATGGAAAAGACATTCTAAAAAGCAAATTACAACACTTAAATTCTATACGTTATTCGTAGTTATGTCAAGTAAAAGTGCACATGAATTAATTCCGGAGAAAAGCCTTTTCTGTACAAAGACGCCATAAGCCGCTGTTTTTTTCCTCATATGTCCACTGTTCCGGATCATAATTTTTCTTTCGCAAAATTTTTAAAATCTGCTCCTCTTCGAGTTCTTTCTTCCGGTCTCCCACGATTTCATCAAAACATTCCAGGATAAGCTCCTTCGAAAGCCCTTTGCCCATTAAGGTCTGTAACAGCTTCTGCTTCGTCTTGCCTTCCTGATGGTATTCGATATAATCCATCGCATACTGCCGGTCATCGATGTAGTGATAGCTCTTCACGTAGGAAATGGCTTCTTCCATTGCCTCCTGCGGGTATCCCCCCTGTGAAAGCTTCTGACGGAGCTGATACTCCGTATAGGGTCTGCTCTTTAACAGATTCATGGCCCGCATGGTCGCACGCTTCGGAAGAAGCTTCCCCGTAATCTCTTCATATACAGCAGGATCTAATCCTTCGCCTTCCCGGATGTGATACATACGCAATTCGCCTTTGTATAAAACAAAGGCGAACTCCTGATCAATTTCAATTCTGCATTTGACTTTCGTTACTTCTTCAATCTTCGTTACTGTCATCTTTCGCATCCTGTAAGCCATAATGTGCACGAACCTTCTGTTCGATCTCTTCAAGCATTTCGGTATGTTCCTTCAGATACTGCTTGGTGTTCTCTCTACCCTGTCCGATCTTGTTTCCTTCGTAGGCATACCATGCACCGCTCTTATTTACGATATTGGCATCAGCAGCCAGATCAAGAATATCTCCGACGGTAGAAATTCCCTCTCCGAAGATGATGTCAAATTCTGCTTCCTTAAACGGAGGCGCGATCTTATTCTTAACGACCTTCACTCTGGTACGGTTACCAATCGTTTCCCCGCTCTGCTTCAATGCCTCGATTCGACGCACATCCAGTCTTACGGAAGAATAAAATTTCAGCGCACGTCCACCGGTGGTTGTCTCGGGATTACCGAACATCACACCGACCTTCTCACGTAACTGGTTAATGAAGATAACGGTACAATTCGACTTGCTGATGACAGCCGTCAGCTTACGGAGCGCCTGCGACATCAGTCTCGCCTGAAGTCCCACATGGGAATCTCCCATATCACCGTCAATCTCTGCTTTCGGTACCAGGGCGGCAACCGAGTCTACAACAACAATATCAATCGCACCGGAACGAACCATCGTCTCGGTAATCTCCAATGCCTGCTCTCCGTTATCCGGCTGGGAAATGTAAAGATTATCCATGTCTACGCCGATATTCTTCGCATAGACCGGATCCAGGGCATGCTCGGCATCAATAAATCCGGCAATTCCGCCGCGCTTCTGTACTTCTGCAATCATATGCAGGGTAACGGTCGTCTTACCACTGGATTCCGGTCCATAGATCTCTATAATTCTTCCCTTCGGGATACCGCCTAAGCCAAGTGCAATATCAAGGCTTAAGGATCCTGTCGGAATCGTCTCAACGTTCATCTGTGCGGAGGGATCGCCTAATTTCATTACTGCGCCCTTACCAAACTGCTTCTCAATCTGTCCCAATGCTGCATCAAGTGCTTTTTAACTTCTCTTCTCTTTCCATGAATCTGTCTCCTTTAATTAAGCTTCCATCGCTTTCAGAACGTTTGTTCTTTTACAGAATAAAACAAATGTTCGGTTTTTGTCAATGGATTATTTACTGTTTTTCCTGATTTTTGCTTTATAAATAGATCATACCATATATAATGTCCCATAAAACTCCCTCAACGGCATCTCCCCTTTCCTAAATATTATTTGCTTTGGATAAATTGGCGAACATGCCGGATTTGCAAAGCAGAAACATGAATCTTTACTGTCAGGAATGACAGCGAATCTATATAATGCAGTATAACGGATAAAAAAAGGACTTTCGCAATAGTTTCCTTTGCAAAAGTCCTTTCTTCTATGATCTTTCTACCGAATGATTACTTAATATCCTTCATCACATCTTTATTCTTAATCAGATAATCAATGAGGGAAACGATCGTGAGGATGACCGCAATCCACAAAATAATCTGTGTCAGGACATACAATACCGGAATGTCCACAATCAAGAGGCAGACCGCAACCATCTGGAACACGGTCTTAAACTTGCCCCAGTAGCTTGCTGCAATGACAACGCCCTTATCTGCTGCGACAAGACGGAAGCCGCTGATCGTGAATTCCCTTGCAATAATCACAATGACCATCCACGCCGGAATTCTTCCAAGCTCGATCAGTGCAATGAGTGCGGAACAAACTAAAAGCTTATCCGCAAGCGGGTCCATGAACTTACCAAAGTCGGTAATGAGGTTATACTTTCTGGCGATCTTGCCATCGAGCATATCGGTCAGGGACGCAATGATGAAAATTGCCAGTGCAATCCATTTTGCTCCATTCTGCGGAAGGCAGAAACGGCATATTGGGAACTAACAAAAAAACACAATAAAAAAAACGGGATCAGAATTACTCTGAAAATAGTTAATTTGTTGGGTAAATTCATTCTGTTATCTCTCCTATCAAATCATATTCATTGGAACCTGTAATCTTTGCACGTACAAAGTCGCCGCTCATCAGGGAGCCTGCGCCGTCTGCCTGCAAAAACAGGAATCCGTCTACATTCGGTGCATCCTTATAGGTTCTTGCCACATAGATTCCTTCTTCCGGAACACTGCCTTCAATCATGGCTTCCACGGTTTTACCCACCATGTTTTCTGCCTGCTCAAAGGCGATTTCCTGCTGCAGTTCCATGATCTCATCCCGGCGTGCGTTCTTGAT
Organism: Lachnospiraceae bacterium; assembly: GCA_021628825.1. Classification (GTDB taxonomy): domain Bacteria; phylum Bacillota; class Clostridia; order Lachnospirales; family Lachnospiraceae; genus Suilimivivens. The sequence continues at coordinate 820,251 of JAJXRY010000001.1, forward strand.
TTCCTCCGGCACCTGATCCTCCATTTCGGCTGCGGCCGTGTCCTCTTCCGGCGAATAAGGAAAGACGCCAAGACGGTCAAATTCCATCTCATTGATGAAGCACATGGTCTCTTCGTGGTTTTCATCCGTTTCACCCGGGAATCCTGCAATAAAGGTCGTTCTTAAGCAGATGTCCGGAATCTCCTTACGAAGTTTCGCAACCAGAGTACGGATCTGTTCCGTATTGGTCCAGCGTCCCATTCTGCGGAGGATTTCATCGCATCCGCTCTGTACCGGAATATCCAGATAGTGACAGATCTTCTCTTCTTCCTTGATGACCTCGATCAGTTCATCCGTGATTTCCTCCGGATAACAGTAAAGAAGCCGGATCCAGTGAATGTCCTCAATTTTGCAAAGCTCCCTTAAAAGACGGGGAAGGGATTTCTCACCATACAGATCCTTTCCGTAAAGGGTCGTCTCCTGTGCAACCAGAATCAGCTCCTTCACGCCGCTCTCGGCAAGCTCCTTTGCTTCCTTAAGTAACTGCTCCATCGGAACGCTGCGGTAATCACCGCGCACCTTCGGAATAATACAGTAGGTGCAATGCTTGTCGCATCCTTCCGCAATTTTCAGATAGGCATAATAGCCGCCCGTTGTTACGACACGGTGCCGGCCTCCCTGCGGAGCCTTGTTAATATCCTCGATATAGTTATGCTGCTGTCCCTTAAGCACTTCATCAAGTGCATCAGCAATCGCATCAATGGCTGTTGTTCCAAGAACCGCATCGACCTCTGGGATCTCCACCTGCATTTCCTCGGAATAACGCTGTGCCAGACAGCCGGTTACCAGAAGGGCCTGTAACTGCCCGCTCTTTCTCCGCTCTGCCATGCTAAGGATCGTATTGACACTTTCTTCCTTGGCGTCACTGATAAAGCAGCAGGTATTGATGACAACCGCTTCCGCTTCCTCTTCATCGTCTGTGAACTCATATCCACGCTGGGAAAGCAGTCCGAGCATAACCTCAGAGTCTACCAGATTCTTGTCACAACCAAGGGAAATAAATAAAACCTTCATATTAAACTGATATCCTTTATTGTTATTTACCAAAATAGTAAATGACGCTGCCAATATTCTCTGGCAGCGTCCGCATTTCTATTGCTCTTCTTCGGTATCGGTACTCAGAGCATTTGCTTCCTCTTCGGTAAGAATCTGGATTTTGCCCTGATTCAGTTCTTCAACGGCAATGGATAACGGCTTCGCACCTTTGACATTCACCAGTGCTTTCTTTCCCCCGATGATCTGTCTTGCTCTCTTTGCGGTAGCCATTACGATGGAATATCTGCTGTTTACAACAGGTGCTTCACCCTCTTCTACATTGCTGTTTACCACTTTCATCAAATCAGAATAAGATGGATGTAACATATCATTTCTCCTTTCAGCCAAAGACTAAACCGTCTTCAGTTCCTCTCTCATATTATTAATAAACTCCTCATTTCTGAAAGGAGTGTTATGAGCTGCGCCAATAATAGCATGTAACTCTTTCACACATTCTTCCAGTTGATCATTGATCACAATATAATCATACTGTTCAATTCCCTGAGCCTCTTCCATGGCACGATGCATCCGCTGGTCAATGACTTCCTGCGTCTCGGTTCCTCTGCCAATAAGTCTCCTGCGAAGCTCCTTCGCACTAGGCGGCATGACAAATAACAGCAATGCCGTGGGGAATTTCTCTCTTATTTTTTTAAGGCACCCTGAATTTCTATTTCAAGAATGACATCCTTACCTGCTTCCAACTGCTGCTCAACATAGGCTCTCGGTGTTCCGTAATAGTTGCCGCAGTAATTGGCATATTCAATCAGACCATCCTGCCCGATCTTCTCTTCCAACTGTTCTTTGGTTACGAAAAAGTACTCACGGCCATCTTCCTCACCGGGACGGGGATTTCTGGTTGTCATGGAAATCGACAATGCATAATTGTCGTACTCTTCCATAAGCTTCTTCATTAAAGTTCCCTTGCCGGCACCTGAAAAGCCGGATACTACAATCAGTATTCCTTTACGCTTCATCATCGTCTCTGCTTTCTGCCTGCGCTCTCTGTGCAATGGTCTCCGGCAACAGCGCGGATAACACGAGCTGGCTGTTATCCATTACGAGAACGGATTTTGTCTTACGTCCCTGCGTGGCATCGATTGCGGTTCCAAGCTCCCTGGCCTTCTGCACCATACGCTTCACCGGTGCGGAATCCGGACTTACCACCGCAATGATCTTGCCTGCATTTACAATATTCCCAAATCCAATATGAATCAATCTGTTCAAAGGACACCTCTTACTCAATATTCTGGATCTGCTCACGCACCTTCTCGATTTCAGTCTTTAATTCAATCGCGCGGTTGGAAATCTCAAGGTCACTTGACTTGGACAGAATGGTGTTCGCCTCACGGTTCATTTCCTGGGCAATGAAGTCAAGCTTGCGTCCGATGCCTCCACCCTCAATGAGGGCATCCTTCGTTGCTTCAATATGGCTTCTTAAACGCACCAGTTCTTCATCCACGCATACCTTATCCGCAAAAATGGTAACCTCCATCAGCAGACGGCTTTCGTCAATCTTGGTATCTTCTAACAGCTCCTTCACCTTATCGGTCAGCTTCTGCTTATACTCTGCAATAATTTGGGGAGACCGCTCTGTGATAAAGTCCACATGGGCAAGCATACCGTCAAGCTTCTCACACAGATCGTTTTTCAGGTTCTCACCCTCCTTGATTCTGGTCTCTACGAAGCCTTCTGCCGCCCCCTTAATGGCACGGTCAAGTAACTGCCACAGTGCCTCTTCATCAATGGTCTGTTCTTCCATGGTAAAGATTTCCGGATATCTGGATAATGCAGATACACGGATGTCATTGTCAAGACCGAATTGCTCGGACATCTGGTTTAGGTATTTCAGGTATTCTGCTGCAAGCTCCTTATTATACTTGACGCAGACATTGGACTCCGTATAATCCTCATAGGTGATAAAAATGTCCACCTTACCGCGCTGGATATAATTCTTTAACTCATTACGGATTGCTGCCTCGAAGAAATTGAGCTTCTTGGGCATCTTAATGTTTACATCCAGATAACGGTGATTCACGGACTTCATCTCGACGGTAATCTTACGGTCTGCTTCCTGAATCTCGCATCTGCCGAAACCGGTCATGCTCTTAATCATGGTATTTCCCTTCTTTCGTAACGTCCAATACATACCTAATTATTATAGGTGAACGCACGCTTTCCGTCAAGGCTTTCTGCGCAAAACCACTTTAAGATCTCCCATAAATATGCTATACTCTAAACGATCCAGAGAAATCTGAAAACACAGGAGTACAACATGGCATTTGATGGAATTACCGTTGCTGCCGTTGCAGCAGAATTAAAAAAAGATCTGTTAAACAGCCGGATCTATAAAATTGCACAGCCTGAAAGTGACGAGCTGATCCTTACCTTAAAGACGACAGACGGAGGCCAGAAGCGCCTTCTGCTTTCTGCGGATGCGTCTCTTCCGCTCGTTTATTTTACCAGTCAGAATAAGCCAAGCCCGATGACTGCGCCGAGCTTTACCATGCTTTTGCGCAAACACTTACAAAACGGCCGGGTTACCGAAATCACCCAGCCGGGGTTAGAGCGTATCCTTGAACTTCACGTGGAGCATTATAATGATATGGGTGATCTTTGCCACAAGCGCCTGATCATCGAGCTGATGGGAAAGCATAGCAACATCATCTTCGTGAATGAGGAAAATAAAATCATCGACAGCATCAAGCATATTTCCGGTATGGTAAGCTCTGTCCGCGAGGTTCTTCCGGGACGCGATTATTTCATTCCGGAGACACAGGACAAGGCCGATCCCCTTACCGTTACGAAGGAAGCTTTCTGTGAACGCTTTCTGTCGAAGGCGCTTCCGGCCTACAAAGCAATCTACAGTAACTTCACGGGACTCTCTCCGTTCTTTGCACAGGAATTGTGTTATGAAGCAGGTATCGACGGAGATCTTCCGGTCGACTACTTCACGGCTTCTGCCGATGGACAACAGGCACTTTCCAGGTTATATGACGCCTTTGCTGCGTCCATGCAGCGCATTCAGGATGCCGATTTTGCACCGGTTATTGTTTATGAACATGGCAAGCCGGTGGAATTTTCCGCGCTCCCGCTATGCAGCTACCCGAAGGAAGAATGTAACTCCTTTTTCCTCTATCAGCGAGCTGTTAGAACATTACTATGCGGAGAAAAATGCTTACACAAGGATCCGCCAGCGTTCCGTGGATCTGCGTAAGATCGTTCAGACCATTTTTAGAGCGTGACATCAAGAAATACGATCTGCAGCTTCACCAGATGAAGGATACCGAAAAGAAAGAGAAATACAAGGTTTACGGAGAGCTGATCAACACCTATGGTTACAACGTTGCCCCCGGAAGCAAATCCATGGAGGCGTTAAATTATTATACCAACGAAATGATCACGATTCCTCTGGATCCGCAGCTTACGCCGATTGAAAACAGTAAGAAGTATTTTGACAAATACGGGAAACTGAAACGTACCTACGAAGCTCTCTCCCAGCTTACGGTCGAGGTCAAGGAGGAAATCGATCATCTGGAATCCATCCAGAATGCACTCGATATTGCGCAGTCCGAGGATGACCTTGCAGAGATCAAGGAAGAAATGGTCGAAAACGGTTATGTCCGCCGAAAAGGAAATGCGAAAAAGGCCCGCTTCAAGAGTCATCCGCTTCACTATATAAATCCCGACGGCTTCCATATTTATGTCGGGAAAAACAATTTCCAGAACGAGGAACTGACCTTCCAGTTTGCAACCGGCAATGACTGGTGGTTTCATGCAAAGGACATGCCGGGCTCCCATGTCATTGTAAAGTGCGAAGGACGGGAGCTCACCGATGCCACCTACGAGGATGCGGCAAGACTTGCTGCTTTTTTTATTCCAAGGCAAAGGGGCAGTCCAGGGTTGAGGTCGACTACCTCCAGAAAAAGAACGTAAAAAGCCCGGTGGTGCGAAACCAGGCTTTGTTGTATACTATACCAATTATTCGATGTTGATTGACGCGGATATTTCCAGCCTGACCTTAGTTGAGGAATAAATGGATTAAGACGCTCACAGAATTATTCGGAGCATTCTTAATCATCCAGCCAGTAATCCTCATCGTCCGGTGTCGGAAGCGTTGCTTCCGGCACTTTTTTATTTCTTCTGTATTCTTTCTCTTCCTGAGTTTTTACTGTTCTGCATTTTTGCTGTTCTGCATTTTGCTGTTTTTGTATTTTTACCGTTCTGTGCTTTGGAGCGTTCTGCTGATGTCTTCGTTTTCTTTTCCGGTATCTTCCCTTGCTGTGCATCAGCCAATGAATTAACATTTGTCTCCGGCTTTAACAGGTGGGTCTTCTTCGCAATTTTAATAAGAAGTGTTCCCTTGGGCAGGCCCTTCATCTCCTCTTCCGTAATGGCTCTCCACCGGATCACCAGCACAAAATATACCGCACAGGCCAGCCCGATTGCAACAGCCAGACACACCAGGTTAATGGGGAGCAGCTGATAGAGTCCGAAGTAGGTTCCATAAGCCACTGCTCCCATTAAAACGGAGCAAAGGATCGGCCGGATAAAGGTACGGTCTACTTCCTGCTTATATTTCAAATGCTTACGCACGGAAATTCCATTAAAGATACATAGGAGAAATGCATAAATAACACTGGAACCTGCATAGCAGTACAATCCCCATTCAGGCGCAAGATAAACCATGCCAAGCACCATGATGACCGCATGAATGATCAATGCAAGCAAGGCATTGATGATCGGTGTATTCATCTTACCGATCGACTGCAAAACCGCCTGGGTAAGCGTTGACAGGCCATATAGCACAATCGTTACGGCAAGCACGGCAAGCATGGCTGCGGAAATATCCAGGGATGCCTTCTGGTGGAAAATCACCTGCACACAGGGCCGGCTGAGTACTCCCATTCCCACGGCTGCCGGAATGGAAATAAACATCGTTACCTTTACAGAACGTGACACCTTACTCTTTGCGCCCTCAAGATCTCCACGTGCAAAGTCACTGGAAATACCGGGGATCAGTGCCGTAGCCATCGCACTTGCAAGTGCAATCGGAATGTTGGCAAGCTTCGTTGCCTTCGCCATCGCGCTTAAATCAAAGGATACGGCTGCTTCTGTCTTCTGCTGGATTGTAAGGGAAATCATCTGGTAAATCTTCTGATCCAGGAAGGTATTAATATTATAAATTGCAGTACTTAAGATAAACGGTGTCACCACCATAATAATCATCTTGAAAATTTCTTTACGGGAATCCTCATGAATCGTCTTATCCCGGTCAATCTGCCGATGGATCATACCCTTATTGAGCGCATACACGCCCATCATAAAAAGCAAAGCAAAAACGACACCTGCCCCCGTACCAATCGTTCCTCCTGCAGCGCCGAAGGAAGCCTGTGTGGTTTCACTCTCTCCCTTTACCATCCGGACGAGGAGATATGCCATCAGGACACTGACTCCGGCATTCACAATCTGCTCCAAAAATCTGCGAAACGGAGGTCTGAACCATGGATTTGTGTGCCTGGAAATATCCGCGGAATACGCCAAGGATACCGCTGAAGAATATGGTTGGTGCCAGAATCCGGAGAGGCAGTACCGAGCCCCCGAGGTCTACCATATATGATGCAAAGAAAAAAACACAAATAAGCTGGCAATTCCACCGACTACCAGCACATAAATCAATGCACACTGAAAAATCCGGTGTGCATTCCGATATTCTCTTTTGGCGAGCTTCTGTGCGATGACCTTCGATACGGCTGACGGAATACTATAGGAAGAAATCAGAAGGACGATACTGTATGCCGTATAGGCATTGCTGTAGTATCCAAATCCTTCATCTCCGATAATATTCGTTAAAGGTGTGTTATACAAAAGCCCGATGATACGGACAATGATTCCGGCTACGGCCAGAATCCCCGCCTGCATAATCAGTCCATCTTTTTTCTTGTTATTCGGCATTCGTTTAACGCTCCCAAAATTACAAGTTTATTATACGTTTCAGGGAACAAACCGTCAACCTGTTTTATTGCACAGCAATCCTCATTACAAGCCAAAAACAGGGGGCGGATCACTACTTCCGCCTCCCTGACCGTATCACTTTATTCTTCCTGCTCATTCTTTATGACAGATGCTGCTCCATTCACAGTCCCCGCAGATTTCTCTGCCGTGTCCTGCAAGCAGGATTCTTGTTTCCACCAAATCCTCCAATTCATGAAATGACAGCTTCTGACCACTTTCCAGACCACAATATGCCAGCACACCGGCATCATAAGCGTCCACCTTTCCATAGGTCTCACAGTTCCCGTTCAGGTTGTGAGGACAGGCACTGCAGATGTCATCGGTCCGGGTTACCAGCTCCAGCAAAGCTTCTCCATTATTTTGAAGAAGTTCTTCCTTCACCTGCGCCATATGCTCGGAAAAGGTGCTGCTATACCCCTTCCCTTCAAAGAAATAAAGACACATTCCATGATGAGGCCGGATGCGGTATACTATTTCAGGTTCCTTCCTCTTAGTTCTCATTCAGCTTCAGCGCCTTACCAAGTCTCTTGCTTAAAGCAAGTGCCAGTCCGATCTTAATCAGATCCGGAATAATAAAAGGAATGACACACCAGCCAAGTACTGTTGCAAGCCCTACTGCACCGGAATTTCTGGCATATACCACCATAAACCATACGGTTCCGATCGCATAGCATACAATCAGACCAAGACCCATGGATAATCCCAGTACCCAGGTCTTCTTTCCAAGAAGCGCTTCCATCAGCCACATTAATAATGCAGAAAATAAAAAGCCGACAATATACCCACCGGTCTGACCAAGAAGAACTCCAAATCCACCGGAGAAACCGGCAAATACCGGAATACCGACTGCACCAAGCAGAATATAAATCAGTACGGAAAGACTTCCTCTCTTACCACCGAGCACACCTACTGCAAGAAATACAGCAAAGGTCTGAAGGGTAAAGGGAACTGTTGTCGGAATTGAAATCCAGGAACAGATTGCAATCAGTACTGCAAATACGGCAATGTAAATCATGTCAAGTGTCTTAAATTTGTTTGTCATCTTATAAAACCATACCTTTCCGGCTATTCTTTAGCCTTTGTCAGAATAGCATGGCAAAAGATGATTGTCAACCAGTTTTTTTGAAACATGGTTTACATTTCTTTTATACAACATGAAAAAACTCTCTAACCTATCAGCCAGTCGTACATCTCCTGATACTTCTGTGCAGATACATGCCATGAGAAATCGGCTGCCATAGCGCGATCCACCATCTTATTCCACTCACGCTTCTTATCGTAATAGATCTTCTCTGCATAACGGATGGCGGATAACATCTCATGAGCATTATAATTCGTAAAGGAAAAGCCTGTTCCCTTGCTTTCGTATTCATTATACGGCTCTACGGTATCCTTAAGTCCTCCTGTCTCACGCACAATCGGAATGGTTCCGTAACGTAAACTCATTAACTGGCTTAAGCCACAGGGTTCAAACAGGGACGGCATTAAGAATGCATCCGCTGCTGCATAAATCTTATGGGACAACTGATCAGAATAATAAATATTCGCAGATACCTTGTTGTTATACTTCCAGTCAAAGTGACGGAACATGTTCTCGTACCGTTCTTCACCGGTACCTAATACCACAATCTGCACCTCATCCTGACAGAGCTCATCCATAACATAGGCAATCAGATCGAAGCCCTTCTGATCGGTAAGCCGCGAAACAATACCAATCATCATCTTCTTATCGTCCTTTTCAAGGCCAAGCTCTTCCTGAAGTGCTCTCTTATTCTTTACCTTTTCCTTACGGAAGTTCACTGCATTATAAGGATATGGAATATTCTTATCCGTTTCCGGATTGAAATCGTCATAGTCAATACCGTTTACAATTCCACGCAGATCCTTACTTCTTGCCCGGAGCAGGCCATCCAGATGCTCACCATAGAACTCCGTCTTAATCTCTTCGGCATAGGTCTCACTGACCGTTGTAATGGCATCCGCATATACGATGCCGCCCTTTAACAGGTTCGCATCCTTGTAGGATTCCAGCTTATCCGGTGTAAAGAAGTAATCCGGAAGCCCCGTAATATCCTTCACCTCATCAATGCTCCATTTACCCTGGAACTTCAAATTGTGAATGGTCATAACCGTCTTGATGCCCCAGTAGAATTCATTTCCCTGGAAACGTTCCTTTAAGTATACCGGGATCAGCCCCGTCTGCCAGTCATGACAATGAATCAGATCCGGTTTAAAATCAATAATCGGCAGAATGGATAATGCTGCCTTGGAGAAAAAAATGCAAACTTCTCAATCTCGTATAAGGCATTGTCCCCATACGGCTTAAAGCCGCCAAAAATACATCTCATTATCAATGAAATAGTACTTTACGCCATCCACTTCTGCGGTAAGTATTCCCACATATTCGTTTTTCCAATGAAAGTCCATATAAAAATGGGTGACATAGGTGAGCTTATCCTTCATCTCCTGCTTCATGCAGGTATATTTCGGAAGTATCACACGCACGTCAAAATATTGCTTATCAATACACTTCGGCAATGATCCGACAACATCTGCCAATCCACCCGTTTTTAATAAATGGAACACCTTCTGATGCGACAAAAAAAGAATTTTTTTCATCAAAAAAACCTCCCACTATCCATTATTAACAATAATTATACAACATCCTTACCATCAATAAAAAGCAGAAATTTTTCACAGTCGCATTTATGTAGAGTAACTTGAAATCCGTATGCCTGCTCAGCGGTACTTCAACCGGATTTTTATCTGCAATGAGTGCAATAAACTCTGAATTAGTCGGCTTTCCTTTCCCCGTATTAATCGTATAGCCGAACATATCATCCAGTGTTTCCATTCTGCCACGGTTCCATGCCACCTCAATCGCATGACGGATAGCACGCTCCACGCGGCTTGATGTTGTCTGGTACTTTTTCGCAATGGTCGGATACAGAATCTTCGTGATGGAACCCATCATCTCAGAGTCATTCACGGACATCATAATGGCTTCCCGCAGATACTGATAGCCCTTAATGTGTGCCGGGACGCCGATCTCATGGATCATATCGGTCACATCCTGCTCTAAATCAAAGTTTTTCTCCTCCGGTGCTGCAACGGTATTTATTTTCTGTACATTCAGAGTACTATCTTCTTCTCCCTTTATGGACGGTACGGTAATAACCACCTGAAATTCTCTGTTGTTCTGCATCAGACTCCCAATGAGCTGATAAACACTTTCCGTGTCTTTTCCTGCTGATAACTCAATTTGCTGCATAAAATTCTCCTTTTCCCTTTTTAAGAAGGTTGCCTGACGGATTTCTCCATCGGCTGGCACAAACTCTAACAATTCCCGACGAAATCATTATAGGTAACAGAATTTTTGAGTGCAACCGTAAGTTATCGCACGATTTTATTCTTTATCTGTACTCATACCGGATGGTAAGCAGTTTCTTTTCATAGGTAACCTCTGCCAGTGCTCCGTTCACAATCGGCATGGCAGGCGGCAAGTGTCCCAGATCCGCATCCATAATAACCGGAACCTTGTACTTTTCTGCGGTAGATAAAACAGCTCGATACTGATCCATTCCCATCATTTCTTCCCCGAAGCACAGCGGGCGTCCGATCAGAAAGCCTGCCGTATTTAAAAACCATCCTGCCTGATCCATCTGCCACATAACTCTCCGGATATCAAACACATTGAGGTCACAGGATTCGAGAAACCAGATGATTCCATCCTTCCCGTAGGCCTCATTAAATGCTTTTACCTTATCATATGGTGTGCCAACAAGGAGCTGCAGGCAGTCCATACAGCCTCCCAGGAGCCGTCCTTTCATTCTGATCTGATTGGTTTCTTCATATTTTCCTATTGCTGCATTTTTTTGTACCAGATTCTCATCTGATATTTTTTCTGGTGAAATAATAGTTTTTATTCCCGGTTCAACATGATCTGAAAGATCCATGCCCTTCCTTTCTGGAATATCGTATCCCCGAAGAACGGAAGGCTCCGTACAGTGATAAGGAAACAGGGGATGCTCTTCGTCCTTATTCTTCTCTTTTTCCCAAAGAGGATAACTGTGAACCTCCTGTTTCTTTCCCTGTAAAACAGCAAGGGCATCTTCCATGCTTTCATGGTATGGTTCCATACCAAAGGATGCTGCGCAGGGCCCATACAGGGCCGCCACATCACAGAGCGTTGTCAACAAAAAGGTAAAGTTCGTGTTGTCGGAATATCCCATATACCACTTGGGATCCGCTTTCTTTATCCGTTCAAAATCCATATAAGGCAGAATGGTACACATCAATTCCCCACCGCCACAGGAAATCAGAATATCATTACTCTTCTTCCCGTAGTATGCCATCAGTTCTTCGGCACACTTCTCTGGGGTATTACTGATTCCGATGCCGCTTCCTTCATAACAGTTCGGTCCAAGCTCCGTAGCAAATCCACGATCGTGAAGCTTCTGTAGTGCATTGTCAAAGCAGGTATGATACGGTTCAATGGCACAGCCAAAAGAAGGTGCCACAAAGCCAATGGTTCCATGTTCTTTCAAAAATTCCGGGTATCGCATTTTGAATCTCCTTAGCGTATCTTAGTTTATTTATACTCATTATATCTTTAACACGAACATTTTTCCAATCTGCTTTTTTTGATTTAATGTTCCAGCATCTCCTCAATAAAGATTCCATATCCTTTCGTGGCATCCCTGACAAGTACATGGGTGACTGCACCAACCAGTTTGCCATCCTGGATGATCGGGCTTCCGCTCATGCCCTGAACAATCCCTCCGGTGGCAGCCAGGAGTTCTTTATCGGTTACCTGCAGGACGATTCCGCGGTTCACATTGTCATTTTCAAGGTTGATGTCCAGAATCTCAATGTCGTACCGCTTAAGTTCTCCTCCGAGTGAGCAGATAATCTGTGCCGGTCCTTTCTTAATATCCTGTTTCAGGCAAAGCTCCATATATTCATTCGGATTTTTCGTTGAAAATTTCCGGCGAGCATTCCCCGAAAATTCCCCGCACGGTATTCTCCGAAATCCGTCCCATAACATTCCGGTCATCGTATTCAATAAATCCGGTCAGTTCTCCCGGACTTCCGCTGCTTCCTCTGGTAATCCCGATAATCTCCTTATGATACAGCTTTCCTTCTCCCAGATCCATGAGTGTACTTGTATCCACATCATTGATTCCGTGTCCCAACGCACCGAAGTGTCCCTGTTCATCCACATAAGTCATGGTTCCGACCCCCTGTGCATTATCCCTTACCCAGATTCCCAGCTTATATTCGCCGCCCTGATCGGCCTGCGGTTCGATGCGGACCGGAAGTTCATTTTCTCCCCTGCGGATTTTTAAGACAAGCGGCTGCCCTTCACAGTGCGCCACACGGTCCATCAGTTCGGCCTTGCTTTCCACCTTTTCATCATTCATTTCCAGGATGTAATCGCCAACCTGTAAAATATTCTTAGCCGGCGCACACATCTGCCCGGTTTCATTCTCGTAGTTCCCCACTCCGACCACCAGAATTCCATCGGTTTCCACATAAATACCGATCGGAATTCCTGCAGGCTTCAGCATCACATCCGGAATCACCTCAACATTTACATTCTTAAAAGGAACTACCCCAAACAGCTTCAGATCCATACGATAACTGTCCACCTGTTTCGCTTTTTTAATGTCACCGTTTTTCTTAAGGTCAATCTGCAGACTGTTTCGGTTCTGCCCTTCTTCTTTCTTCTGTTTTCCGATGGTTCCGCTTGTCTTCACCGCTTCTTTATACAGCTCTCCCGAAACCGGCACGTGCCATTGCAACTTCTGATCCACTCCGGCTTTCATCATAATCGTAGACGGCACGCGGTTCCAGATCAATAAATAGCCGGTAAGCAATACAGCCAGAACTCCGGCTCCCAGTAACAGAAAGAGGAACCGCCGGTATCTGCTGATCCGAAGTCTGTATATTCTGTTTTCTATCTCTAAATCATTGTCCGGCATAAGGTGCCTCCTTACTGGCTCACATTAACCTCAAGCTACGTCTCCGACTTGCTTCGTGCTCTGCACTACCTGCTGCACTAACCTCGGGCTACGTCTCCGACTTGCTTCGTGCTCTGCACTACCTGCTGCACTAAATTCGTGCTTCGCTCACGCTCGCTCTCATTAAGTGCACAGGTATGGCTCGCACTAACCTCAGGCTACGTCTCAGACTTGCTTCGTGCTCTGCACTACCTGCTGCACTAAATTCGTGCTTCGCTCACGCTCGCTCTCATTAAGTGCACAGGTATGGCTCGCACTAAGTTCATCCTTCGCCTCCGGCTCGGATTCACTAAGTGCTCTGCACAAATAAAAGAACACATTAAAATGAAATGTGTTCTTTCTTAGTATGTTCGGTTATTCTATTTTTACGCGGACAAATCCTTCCAATTATGATGCTATGATGCAGACTCTTTGGCCTTCTGTGCCGTTATTTTCATCTCCTTTGCGTTAGAAACGGCGGCTTCACTCACTTCTTCGCTTCCTAAGAGACGCGCAAGTTCTTTTTAAGGAATCTTCCTCGGAAAGCTTCGTAAGATCGGTAACGGTCCGGTTTTTCTTTTACGGATTTTTTTCAATCAGAAAATGGGTATCCGCCATGGCTGCAATCTGTGGCAGATGGGTGATGCAGATGATCTGTTTGTCTCTGGAAAGCTGTCCCATTTTTTTCCGAGACCTTCCATGCCGTTTTTGCCACTGATTCCCGTGTCAATTTCATCAAAAAAATCAAAGTTGCGGTATCTTCCTTATCGGCAAATACAGTCTTAAACGCAAGCATGATCCTGGATAATTCGCCGCCGCTTGCTACCTGCCAGATCGGCCGCATGGCTTCACCGGGATTTACCGAAATCAGAAACTCGATCTTATCATATCCATCTGCATGAAAATGATCCGGATCGGAGGTTACTTCGATGTCAAACTGAACATCGATAAAGTTCAGGTCAATCATCGCTGCCTTTAACTTCTGGCTTAACGGTTCTGCCGCTTCCTTCCGTAATCCGGAAAGAGTTTCACAAATTTCCAGAATATGCTGTTTCTTATCTTCAATCTGCTTCTTTAGCTGTTCTACATAAAATTCATAATTGCCAAGCTGTTCGAGCTTTTCCTGCTTCTGCTCATAAGAAGCAAGAATATCGGCAACGGAATTTCCGTATTTGCTTTTCAGATGATTGATGAGATTCAGACGTTCTTCCACCGCTGCGAACTCTTCTTCTTCGAAATTCAGGCTGTCACTGTATTCGGAAAGAGCACGGTTAAAATCATTGAGCAGACTGTCAATTTCGGATAACTGGCCGCTTAGGGCATCAAGCTCCTCATCCAGATTCTGCACACTCTTAAGCTCCCGCATCGCCCGTCCCAGCGCATTGCCGGCACTTTCTTCCTCTTCATAACCGGTCATGGCATAAGCGCCTGTCACGGCCTCCTGAATACGTCTTGCATGCGTCAGCTTCTGATACTGCTTTTCGAGTTCTTCGTCCTCACCCTTTTGCAGGGAGGCCGCTTCAATTTCATTTACTTCAAAGGAAAGAAGATCTGCTTCCCGTTTCCGCATCTCTTCATCCATATCCTGTTCATCAAGCTGCTGTTTCAGTTCCTGATACTGCCGCAATTCTTCCTTAAGTGTTTCCTTACACTTAAGAGCCTGCGGTCCAATATACTGATCCAGCATTTTCCCATAAGATAACGGCTTTAACAGTGTCTGGTGCTCATGCTGTCCGTACATGTCCATGAGACATCCGGAAAGCTCCTTTAGCTGGCTGACACTCACCGTTTCTCCATTGATCCGGCAGATGCTCTTGCCCGGCATGATCTTCCGCTGCAAAAGCAGTGTTCCGTCCTCCTCCATGGGAAGCTCCATTTCTTTGATCTGCTTTTTTTGAATGTCATTTAAGGAAAACAGCAGTTCAATGAGGGCATAATCCGCCCCTGCTCCGGATGCTGTCTTTGTCCGCCTTGGCACCGAGTGCCAGATGAATGGAACCCAGTACACTGTATTTACCGTCACCGGTTTCCCCTGTACGGATATTTAACCCTTTCGTAAAAAGTAATCTCCTGTTCTTCGATCAGTGCCAGATTTTTTACGTGTAGATTTTCAAGCATTGCTTTTCCTCCTATGCTCCTTCTCTCAAAGCGCATAATAGGTTTAGTTTTATCTTAATTCTCCATGGCCTCTTTGATATTCTCCATGGTCTTTATGGCATCCGCTTCGTTGTGCAGCACCAGCATTATCGTGTCATCACCTGCGATGCAGCCGACGATCTCCTTAAGCTTCATGGCATCGATGGCTGCTGCAACGGCCATCGCCATACCGGATACGGTTTTCACCACAAGGATATTCTGTGCAACATCCATGGAAACATACCCGTCCTTCAATACCCGGATGTACTTATCGCTTAAGTAATGGTCGCTATGTACCAGAATCGTATATTTCTGTCTGCCATTGCCCGTCGGAACCTTCGTAAGCTTCAGTTCCCGGATGTCTCTGGAAACCGTTGCCTGGGTCACGTCAAAACCGGCTTCCTTTAACTTCTCTGCCAGTTCATCCTGTGTCTCAATTTCGTACTGCTCCACCAGTTCCTTCAGTTTCTGATGTCTGTTTTTCTTCATAACCCCGTACCTTTCTAGGATTCACCCAATTTCTTATTTAATATTTCAAGAAAAACTTTCCTTATGCAGCTTAATAATGCCTGTTGTTTTTCTCCGACTGTACGATTTCCACCCGGTCCCCCTGCTTCGAGCGTAATCTGGTGTCCCCCATCAAAAATTACTTCGATTCCGCCTGCCGGAACCGGTTCCCTGCGTTCCTCCACTTCAATCCTTATCTGATCCTCCGCAGAAAATACAATACTCCGGTTCTGCATGGAATGCGGGCAGATCGGTGTAAGTACCATCAGCTTTGCACAGGGGTTCACAATCGGTCCGCCTGCTGATAAGCTGTAGCCGGTGGATCCGGTCGGTGTTGCAACCAGAATTCCATCTGCATGATAACAATGCAGATGCTTTTCATTTACAAAAATATTATAAGAATTGATCTGTAAGGATCCTCTTCTTGTAATGACAATATCATTTAATGCCTGAAAGGTTTCTTTCCGCTTCGTTCCGGAATAGACCGATCCCGAAAGCATCATCCGCTGTTCGATTTCAAAGTGATCCGAAAGCAGCTGGTCAAGAGAGGTTTTCCAGATCATTCCGGTTGACCTCCGAAAAGAAACCCAAGGGTCCCTAAGGTTAATTCCGACAAGCGGAATCTCCGTATCAATGAGATCAATCGCCGCCTGCAGCATCGTTCCGTCCCCGCCTAATACAATGGCGCATTCGGTATCTTCCGGAACACCTCCGGCTTCCGTATAGCCGCTTCCTTCTTTGGGAAGCTCCTCTTCTACGATACATTCTGCCCCGTGTGACGTCAGATAATCCCGGATCCGGTTCGTCACCTGCAGATCTTTATCCTTTGTCCGATTCGTTATGATAATAAAATGTTTCACGACTTCTCCAACTCTCGATGTGCGTCTTCCACAATTTCTTTGATTTTCTTTTCAAAAACTGCCAGAATATCCGGATAAATCGTGCGTTCCGGATTCTTCCTCAAATGAATAAGATATTCGATATTTCCTTCCGGTCCGCGGATCGGGGAATAGGACAGACCGAGCACTTCAAACGAAACCTCATCTGCATGACGGACAATCTTTGCCATTACCTCCTCATGCACCTTCGGCTCCCGCACAACACCTTTCTTTCCAACCTTTTTCCCTGCCAGCCTCAAACTGTGGTTTAATGAGCGCCACCATTTCGCCCTGCTCCTTTAATAACGCATACGCAGGCGTCAGAATCTTATCTAAAGAAATAAAGGACACATCCACCGATGCAAAATCAAGTACGTCCGGAATATCCTCCGGCGTCATATAGCGAAAATTGGTCTTTTCCATGCAGACAACCCGTTCGTCCTGACGTAACTTCCAGTCAAGCTGTCCGTAGCCCACATCCACAGAATATACCTTTGCGGCTCCATTCTGTAACATGCAATCGGTAAAGCCTCCGGTCGAAGCCCCGATATCCATACAGATCTTATCGGTCAGTGTGATCGGGAAAACCTGAAGCGCCTTTTCCAGTTTTAAACCTCCCCGGCTCACATAAGGCAGTGCATGTCCTCTTACCTCAATCTGTGCACTCTCTTCGTCAAAGACAGATCCTGCCTTGTCTTCCTTTTGTCCATCCACATAGACACTTCCGGCCATAATGACTGCCTTCGCCTTTTCCCTTGAAGGAGCCAGTCCCTTCTTTATAAGAAGTACATCCAGTCGTTCTTTCATTAAAGATCAACCATCTCTTTCCGTATTCTTGAAGTAATGGATTCTGCATCAATTCCGGTTTCATGCTTGAGCAGATCCACATTTCCATGTTCCACATAATCATCGGGAAGCGCCACATTGAGCAGCACGCTTTCGGTTTCCAGCGTATCAAAGTACTCCCGCACCTTCTCGCCAAAGCCACCGCTTGCCACATTTTCTTCCATGGTAACCACCATACGGTGATTTCTTGCAGCCCATTCCACAGCCTTTTCATCAATCGGTTTTACAAACCGTGCATTCACAATACTGCAGCCAATACCATATTCCTTTAACAGCTCCCGGACAGCAAGTGCGGTAACCACCATGCTTCCTACGGCAAGCAGGCACACCTCACCCTCTGCATAAAGAATCTCTGCCTTGCCAAGCTCGATCGGTGCCCGGAATTCCTTTAGCCCGGAGTACGCTTCGCCGCGCGGGTAACGCACAGCCACCGGTGCCTCCATGACAAGGGCATATTTCATCATATCGGAAAGCTCCCATTTGTTCTTCGGAGCCATAATGTGCATATTCGGAATCGAGGATAAGTACGACAGATCAAAAATGCCCTGATGCGTCTCTCCGTCACTTCCCACAAGTCCCGCCCGGTCTATGGCAAATACCACCGGCAGATTCTGCAAACAGACATCATGCAGAATCTGGTCATAGGCTCTTTGCAGGAAGGAGGAATATATCGCCACAATCGGTCTCATGCCTCCTGCTGCAAGTCCTGCTGCGAACGTAACGGCATGCTCTTCTGCAATTCCCACATCGAAAAACCGATCCGGATAGACATTTCGGAAACGCTTTAATCCGGTTCCATCCGGCATGGCTGCCGTAATGGCTACCACACGCTCATCACGGGATGCCAGCTTTAACATGACCGTTGAAAAAACATCGGTATAGTTTGCGTTAGTCCTCGCTTTTTAACGGGAGTCCTGTTTCCACATCAAACGGCTCTGTTCCATGTAATCTTGCCGTATGACGCTCCGCCGGCGTAAATCCCTTGCCCTTTTCGGTAATGACATGGACAATAACGGCCTTACGGATTCTTCTGGCTTCCTGGAAGGTGCGCACCATCGCATTGATATCATGACCGTCTACCGGTCCTAAGTACGTGATTCCCATATCCTCAAACAGCATTCCCGGAACCACCATCTGCTTGAACATATTCTTAAAACGGCGGATCTTATTGGCAACCTTATCTCCGTTCGGCATATCCATAATGGTATTATAGACACCGTCACGCAGATTCAGATAACTGTCTGCGGTACGCACACTGTTTAAGTACTTGGACATTCCTCCGACATTTTCGGAAATGGACATATTGTTGTCATTTAAGACGATGATGTAATTCGTTTCCAGCTTTGCTGCATTATTCAATGCCTCATACGCCATGCCGCCTGTGAGGGAGCCATCCCCGATCACGGCAACAACCGTATTATTTTCACCCTTTAAGTCTCTGGCCTTTACCAGACCTAATCCAGCAGAAATCGAAGTGGAGCTGTGTCCGGTATTAAAGCAGTCACAGTCACTCTCCTTCGTCTTCGGGAAGCCGCTCATGCCGCCAAATTTACGAAGCTGATCGAAGCCTTCCTTTCTTCCCGTCAAAAGCTTATGGGTATAAGACTGATGCCCTACATCCCAGACAATCTTATCGTCCGGCAGATTTAAAAAAAGATGCAGTGCCATCGTCAGCTCCACTGCTCCTAAATTGGATGCCAGATGTCCCCCTGTTTTGGAAATACTCTGAATTAAAAACTCCCGGATTTCTTCTGCCAGAGCATCATAACTCTCCGGAGGGATATTCTTAATATCATTTGCGTTCTTAATTTTCTCAAGTATCATCGTTTTTCCCTGCTTTTTCTCTATTTTTGACGATTTACCAGCTGTTCTACCAGTTCAACCAGAAACTCATTCTTCGTTTCAAAGGACCTAAGGATCTCTACCGCTTCCTCCGAAAGCTCCTTCACCTGCTGCTTCGATTCTTCGATGCCGTGAAGCCTTACATAGGTCAGCTTGTGATTCTTTTTCATCACTTCCCACAGGCTTACCTAAAACCTCTGTCGTACTGGTAATATCCAGAATGTCATCCTGTATCTGAAATGCAATGCCGATGTTGGAGGCCGCCCGTTCCATCTTCTCAATGTCGGTCTGTGATGCCCCTGCAAGTGCTGCTCCGATCATCATGGCGCACTCCATCAGCGCTGCTGTTTTATGTTCGTGAATAAATAATAAAAGTTCCTCGGTCAGATCGGTTCTGCCTTCTGCTTCGATATCCGCAGTCTGTCCACCGATCATGCCATAGATCCCGGCTTTCTTTGAAAGAATCTGCATGGCTCTTCCTACCGCCTTGTAGTTTTTTAACTGCTGTGCCGGATCCCCACTCTCTTCTTCCACAATCTGGAAAGTCTTCGATGCGGTTTCAAACGCAAGGTTCAGTAACCCGTCACCTGCCAGAATCGCCATACATTCGCCGTATACCTTCCATGTGGTGAGTTTCCCTCTCCGGTATTCATCATTGTCCATTGCCGGAAGATCGTCATGTACCAGGGAATAATTGTGGATCATTTCCAGTGCCGCCATAAAAGGTTCGATGACCTCTCCGGCTCCTCCGAAAAGAGTAAAGCACTCCTTCATCAGAACGGGGCGTAACCGCTTCCCACCTGCCATGGCACTGTAACACATGGCATCCATAACCGTCTTCTGATAAGCCTCTTCTTTTGCCGGAAGATATTTCTGCAAAATCTCTTCTGCCTGTTTCGTTTTTGCTTCTAATTCCTCATGAAAGCTCATAGGTCGTTCCATCCTCCTGTAGTACAAGCACCTGCTTCTCCACCCGGTCAATGGACTCATTGCATTTTTTCAGCAATTTCATCCCCGCCTGGTAAATTTCGAAGGATTCCTCCAAAGAGACATCCTCCTGCTCCAGTTGTTCAATTGTTTCTTCAAGCTGTTCAAAAGCCTTTTCCAGCGAAAATGCTTCCTGCTGTTCTTTTTCTTCTTTTCCCATTCTCTATCCTTCTCCCCGGGCTGCAATGTTCTTATGCTTCCTTTACAGGGATCCTCTGTTTAAATCAAGCGGGGTAACCTTAGTTACCGCAGCATCGATCTTCCCATCCTTCACATAAACCTGAATGGGATCCCCTATCTGCACTTTCTGAATTCCCGTAACGGTTCTGCCTTTCCCGTCTGCCACATAGGAATACCCCTGATTCAGCTTATCCAGTGGGGAAAGTCCCTTTAACCGTTCAATATATAAGGCAAGCTGATGACGTTTCCCATCCAGCTTTCTTTTCATGGCTCCCTGCAGGTGATCCTCCAACTGCAGGACATACGTTTTCTTTTCGCGGATCTTTCCCATGGGACTACTGCTTTTCAACTGCGAAGCAAGCGCCTTTAACCCGGTCCGCTGCATGGAGATCTTCCGTAAAATCTGCCGGTTCATGGTATCTTTCGCAGCTTGAAGCTCCTGTTCAATTCTGGAAAAGTCATATACCGCAAGTTCCGCTGCTGCGGATGGGGTCGGCGCACGCAGATCTGCCACATAGTCAATGATCGTTGTATCCGTCTCGTGTCCGACTGCGGAAATAATGGGAATCTCACAGTCAAATACCGCGTGTGCCACCTTCTCCTCATTAAACGCCCACAAATCCTCGATGGAACCGCCGCCACGGCCGACAATCATCACATCAACCTTCTGCTGCTCTAGCATATGGATTCCACGGACAATACTGCCCACAGCTTCCTCTCCCTGCACAATGGCCGGATACAGAAGAATCTGCACGTACGGATTTCTCCGGCGGGTGATATTGATGATGTCCCGGACAGCCGCACCGGTTGATGCGGTAACGACACCCAGCGTCCGGATATATTTCGGAATCGGCTTCTTATATTCCGGAGCGAACATTCCACGCTCCAGGAGTTCTTCTTTCAAACGCTGGAAACGTTCAAACAGAACTCCTTCTCCGTCCAGGGTGATCCTCTTTGCATAGACCTGATACTTCCCGTCCCGTTCATAAACGTCCACGGTTCCCTGGACAACAACCTGCATTCCTTCCGTCATCCGAAAAGAAAGACCGGAACGGTTCCCTGCAAACATCACACAGGAAATCGTTCCTTTCATATCCTTAAGTGTAAAATAAATATGCCCGGAAGAATGGTATTTGCAATTACTTACCTCTCCCTTGATGTTCAGATCCTGCAGCAGAAAATCCTCTGCAAACATCCGTCTGATATAGGAATTGATCTGTCCGACTGTATACACATTCTGCATGTCATTACCTTCTATACGAATTTTGCCAGTACACCGTTTACAAACGAAGCGGAGGAATCCTGTCCGAACTTCTTTGCAAGCTCTACTGCTTCATTAATCGCCACACCGGTCGGAATATCCTCATCATATTGGATCTCATAAACGGCCAGACGTAAGATGGTCAGATCTACCTTACCCATACGGCTGGTATCCCAGCCGCTTACCTTTTCATTCAGTTCACGATCGATATCTGTGAGCTTTTTCTAAAATGTTGTGAAACTTCGCATCCAGCTGTTTCCGGTCGTTCTCACGGTCAATTTCTTCTTCCTCTAAGAAGAACTCCTCCTGCTGCGGCATTTCTTCCTCTTCGTTAAACTCCACACGGAACAACAGTTTAAAAAGCTGTTCCCGCAATTCTCTTCTACTCATAATTTTCGTCCTATTGGTATTTGTGTTTATTTATTCTGCACGTTCACTCCAGCGATACGGACGTTCACGTCGGTCACTTCCAGTCCGGTCATGTTTTCAATGGCAGATTTTACTCTGTCCTGCACCTTCTGGGAAACCGCCGGAATGTTATAGCCATACTCTACAAGAAGGGCCACGTCTGTTTTCACCTTCTTACCGGTCACATAAACCTTAACCCCCTTGGTAAGGCTCTTTACACCGACCTTATCAAGCAGCTCATTTCCGACATTACCTGCCATGGCACCCACGCCTTCAACCTCCATGCAGGCAAGCCCTGCGATCATGGCTACCACATCATCGGCAATCTTTACAGTTCCTAAATTAATATCCTCTTCCAACACATAGTTGTTATTTTCCATCTTTTTTTCCATCCTGCTTAGTCCTTTCTTAATCCTGTCATATATGAACTACGTTATCTTTTATCATACCAAAATTTCCGTTATTTTACAACCAGAAGCTCAAATCTAATTGTTCCACGTTTTTCGGCATAGGAAACCGTTCCGGTATCCGGATTCAGGAACTCGAAAATCCCCTGTTCTTCAATCAGAAACTTCCGGATCTCCTCATAAACCTCCCGGCTGCTGCACTTCAGGGTCACATAGCTGCTCTGCTCCTCGTACGCCCTTGCAAACACATCCGCAATCCGGTCTTTGGAAAGCTCTGTGAAATACAGCCCTTCCCTTACATAATAATTATCGGCCATTGCCGTACATATGGGAATCGGAACCACCTCTTCAATTGTGTGGGTCTTCGATAACTGCTCGGTCGTGACACACAGATAATCATAGTTGATCGGCGGCAGGCTGCCCGCATTCTGGATGCTTCCTTCTGTCATCTGATAGGACGCATCTCCCCATGTGGTATCCATAAAATAATTCTCGCCATCCAGATTCACGAGGTTCCAGGCATGTCCTTCCCCGTTCTGCACGGTTCCCATAATGAGGGTTGCTTCAATGCCTGCCTTTTGCAGCAAATACTGCGTTGCCTTGGCATAGCCCTGACAGACGCTCCGGTGTGCAATGAATACGGAGCAGATATTCTGGTTGTCCGGTGCATCGGCATCATACTCGGTGTTCTCAATCAGGTATTCATAAATGTACCTGGCAATCGCATACTGGGAACCGTCCCCTGTTGGGAGGGATGCAAAGCATCGGTTTACATAACTATCAATAAACTGCTTCTTCGCTTCGATCGTCTCCGGCGTCATGCTGTAGGTTCCGGATAAGGTCACCATTTTGAGTTCCTCACCGAGTGCATACCGGGTAAGCGTGTAGCCTTCCACATAAAAGATCTCCGGGTGATCATTTAAAACACACTGGAAGACCTTCTCCACCTCCGTAGAGTCTGTCGTGGAAATCTGGATATCCTCTAAACGTTCCTGCAGAATATAAAGGATCTCCCCATAAAGCTTCTGCTCCGGTTCCGAAAGCCGGTTATAATGGAAGGACTGCGTCTGTTCTTCCTTAAGTCCATCAACCGCTTCGGCCGGTGCCTGTTCCACATCCTGAAGCTCCCTTGCAGAAACCGCTCCGGAGTCCTCGTCCTTTAACAGCACCTGCTCTTCATTATTCAGTTGTAAATAATCCCTTAAATCCCGGGCAAGTTCCTCATAGCTGCATCCGTTCAGCAAAAGTGCGGCGGTAAGCAGTCCTGTGATAAGACACCCTTGTAAGGATTTTCTGTTTCGATCCTTCATTTAGTTTCGTCCAAATTCGGATAACACCAGTCCTTCATTCCGATCCAGTGTCATTCCCACGCTCCATGCATTGACAAATAAAAGCAGAGGATTTCCCTTAAGATCCTTGATCTTCTTCATATCAGAGGTTCCCACAAGCGCTTTCAGATCCACATCCTTGTTTTCAATCCAGCGGATATGTTCATATGGAAGCGGCTCGAGCCGGATCTCTACATTATATTCATTCTCCAGACGATATTTCAAAACATCAAACTGCAGGACACCAACGACGCCAACAATAATCTCTTCCATACCGGTGTTAAACTCCTGAAAGATCTGGATCGCGCCCTCCTGTGCGATCTGGGTGATTCCTTTTACAAACTGTTTTCGCTTCATGGTATCCACCTGACGCACCCTCGCAAAATGCTCCGGCGCAAAGGTCGGAATTCCTTCATACTGGAACTGCTCCTTCGGCATGCATAAAGTATCCCCGATGGAGAAAATTCCCGGATCAAACACACCAATAATATCTCCTGCGTAGGCTTCCTCTAAGATCTTACGCTCGCTTGCCATAATCTGCTGCGGCTGGGACAGACGCATTACCTTACCGCCCTGCACGTGCTTCACTTCCATATTGGCATCGTACTTGCCGGAACAGATCCGCATAAACGCGATACGGTCGCGGTGTGCCTTATTCATATTCGCCTGAATCTTGAATACAAAGGCAGAAAAATCATGGTTCACCGGATCAATCAGTCCGATGTCTGCCTTACGCGGAAGCGGCGTTGTCGTCATTTCAAGGAAGTGCTGTAAAAAGAATTCCACACCAAAGTTCGTGAGTGCGGATCCGAAAAATACCGGAGTCAGCTCTCCCGCCTGTACAAGATCGAGATCAAACTCTGCACTTGCCCCATCGAGCAGTTCGATTTCATCGGTTAGGCTCCCTGCTGCCTCTTCTCCGATCACACTGTCCAGATGTGCCCGGTCCTCTAAAGAAACCTCCAGTGTTTCTCCTTCCTTCGTTCCCTTCTCGGTATCGGAATAGGTGATGACGCATTTTCTTTTGCGGTCATACACACCCTTAAAACGCTTACCGGAACCGATCGGCCAGTTTACGGGACAGGTGGCAATGCCAAGCTCCTTCTCGATTTCATCGAGAAGTTCAAACGTATCGTTGGCATCCCGGTCCATTTTATTAATAAAGGTAAAAATCGGAATCTTACGCATGACACAGACCTTGAAAAGCTTTCTGGTCTGTGCCTCAACACCTTTTGACGCATCAATCACCATGACAGCAGAATCCGCTGCCATCAAGGTACGGTATGTGTCCTCCGAGAAGTCCTGGTGTCCGGGCGTATCCAAAATATTGATGCAAAATCCGTCATATTCAAACTGCAGCACAGAAGAGGTCACAGAAATACCTCTTTCTTTTCAATTTCCATCCAGTCCGATACGGCATGTCTTGCGGTTGCCTTACCCTTTACACTTCCGGCGAGATTGATGGCTCCTCCGTATAAAAAGAAATTTCTCGGTCAGGGTTGTCTTACCGGCATCCGGGTGGGAGATAATGGCAAATGTTCTTCTTCTGTTGATTTCCTTTTCATAATTACTCATAATACTGATTCTCCTGCTATATTTCCTTTGACGGAAAGCTCATGGAGCACGGTAGCTCCAATATCCGCAAAGGTCTTTCGTGTGCCCAGATTTCCGGGACTTAAGTTCTTTCCATACATGACAAGCGGTGTATGCTCGCGGGAATGGTCCGTGGAACAGGTATACCCCGGATCACAGCCATGATCGGCCGTAATCATTAAAAGGTCATCCTCCCGCATCTTTGCCATGATCTCAGGAAGCGCTTCATCAAAAGCCGTAAGGGCCTTCGCATACCCTTCAATATCGTTCCTGTGGCCGTAAAGCATGTCAAAATCGACAAGATTGATAAAGCACAGACCTTCAAAATCCTGATCCAGATAGGAAAGGGTCTTGTCGATTCCGTCGGCATTGCCTTTTGTATAGACAAAGTCGGTAAGCCCTCTTCCGGCAAAAATGTCATGGATCTTGCCGACTCCGATCACGTCTTTGCCTGCACGCTTCAACACATCCAGCATCGTGTCCTTCGGAGGCTCTAAAGAAAAGTCATGGCGGTTCGTTGTTCTCGTATATTCCCCGTTGCTTCCGACAAAGGGACGGGCAATCACTCTTCCCACACCATGCTCCCCGGTAAGAATCTTCCGCGCAATCCGGCAGTCCTCATACAGCTCCTCTAACGGAACCACCTCTTCATGTGCCGCGATCTGGAAGACGCTGTCCGCAGACGTATACACAATGAGCTTCCCGGTTTTCACATGCTCATCCCCGTACGCTTTAATTACTTCCGTACCGGAATAAGGCTGATTGCACAAAACGCCTCTCTTTGTCTTTCGTTCAAATTCCTGAAGCACGCTTTCGGGAAAGCCATGAGGATAAACAGGTAAAGGCTTTTCGGAAATGACACCGGCAATCTCCCAGTGGCCGATCGTGGTATCCTTTCCTTTCGAACGCTCCGTCATCCGTCCATAGACGCCAACCGGATCAGGGTCCGGTTCTGCCCAGTCCTTCACTCCATCGATGTTAAACAGCCCGAGTTTTTTCATATTGGGCATATGAAAACAGGGACTCGTTGCAGCCGACCGCAGCGTATTCGTTCCTACATCCCCGAAATCTGCGGCGTCTTCCGAAGCCCCTATTCCCACACTGTCTAAAACAATCAAAAAGACTCTTTTCACCCGGTATCCCTCTCTTTCTTCATTATTCTGTAATAGGATACCACATTTTAGAAATTATAGCACCAAAAACTTCATCAAAACAACGTTTACTGCTGTGCAAGGGTACTGATGACGATAGCCTCGGGATTCATTCCCGTTTTGCGGACAATGATATCCTCAATCTGTGCACGCTGTGCCTCCGTAAGCTCCGCGGTATTCACAACCACATCCACCATGTCATCGGTGATACTGACAACCACATCCTCAAAGCCTTTTGCCTCCAGCAGGATTTCTGCGGCAGTCTCCTTTTCGGCAACATCTGTCAGTGCAATCATTCCGTCAATTGCTTTCTGCTTCTGCTCCTCGGCAATGTTAGTGTTGTTGATGATTTCAAGGAAGGTTTCCTTACTCTTTGCCCTGGTCTGTTCCTTTAAAAGTTTGGCTCCCGAAAGACTGTCCATGCCTGCCACACTGGTAAAAACCGCTTCTCCGGGCACATCCCCCGTGATCTCTTCCACACTGTCAGAACCGGCTTCCAGATCCGTGCTTCCATCATCTACCGTAATATCCTCTGCCAGGATATCATCCATGGACTGCTCCAGATAATTATCCTCCTCCAACACAAGCTCCGAATCCATGCTCTGAATATCCTCATACTGGGAATCTCCTCCGGTTACCTTTTGCTGTCTCGACCGTGTCCGATCCGGTTGTCACGATTTCTTCCTGTGTAATCCTGTTTCCGGCAAAATTCAAGTAGCCGGCAACCGCAATCATCAGTGCAAGCGCGGTAATCATCACCTGATTCTTCTTCACCATATTCTTCAAACCATGTCTCCCTTTTTTTGCTTATATCATTTTTAGCTATTTTTAAATTTTATGTGCCTCCAGTCCAAATAATGCCTGAATTACTTCAGATATATTTTTTTGCCACTTTTTCCGTTTGCCGCTCCCTTCGCACACACCACCACGCCCTCAATTTCCATCGTGGAAGCAGACGAATAATAGGTGTTTTTTGCAGACGGTTTCAAGGTAATCATGACCTTGTTTTCGCCCACTCCTTCCATGGTTGAAAGCAGCTCTTCCAGAGAATGTTCCAATGATAGCACATAGGCATCCCTCGTGTCTTCTGTGCCTGTACTTCCCCCGTAATCGAGAAATGACAAGGTGCTGTCTGCTGCAGTACTCCCGCTCTCTTAACTCCAGCCGTGCATTTCGATTGGCCACGCCGCTAACAGGAGCAACACGCCAAGCAAAAAGCAGCACTAGAAAGTTTTTCCTTTTCTCCAGCGGAGCTTTTTTAAAATGCTGTCGTTTTTTTTTTTGCGTTTTTTTCTGCACCTCTTTCTTCATCGCTTCCTGCATGTTCTGTCCGGCTTCTCCTGCTTCTTCCTGTTGAAGCTTACTTTCCTTCTCCCTGTCTGTCATATTCCTCACCCTTTCACGCACTCCGGCACTCTTCATCCTGGCTATTCTTTCTTTACGGTTCTCTGGTCTGCGTCTTTTCCTCTTGCCTCTCTTACTGTTCTCTTTCTGTATCTTCTATCATTTGCTGCTGATCGGTCACTTCTTCCCCTGTCGTCTGTTCCTGCTTATTCTGTCCATGCTGATCCAGCTTCTGTAGGTCCTGCTCCTGCGCGATCTGCCCGACAACATATTCCGTCATATGCTCATATAAATTTCCCGTTTCACTCTGCATGGCAGACGGGAGCTCCCTCACCGACAATTCCACGCAGAGCTGTTCCACATTTGACTGCATCACCTCCCGGGCCTCTCTGCCGGATACGAGAGACAGAAGCGGCTGTGTAATTTTCAGAATCAGAATCAGGGAAACCAGTACCCGCACATATTTGGCATACGCCTCTTCCGGCACAAGCACCATTAAGATCTGCGCAATTAATAAGAAAATACAGGCATTTTTCATAGCTTCGAGCATTTTTTCTCCTTTCACACCATCACCGAATAGGCAACCACCGCAATCACAATAAAGAACAGGGCGATGGACGTAAACACACATCGAAGAACCAGAAAGCAGCCCTCTCCGATATGGTCGGCGCAGTCGGAAATCCGCTTATCGCTGATCATCCCGGTAATGGCTGCCGAAAGCTTCACGCTGCAGGCCAGCACCCCGATCTTCAAAACCGGTATAAGACAAATCGAAAGAAGCAGAATCAGAAGAAACACCCCGAAGCTGTTCTTCACTAAAACTGCCGCGCCAAGCAGAAGCTCTGTCACACCGCCGGTCAGTCCTCCGATCCCCGGAATGGCGGAAACTGCCTTATGGATTGCGGTGTTCTTAAAGCTGTCCACGACAGAAACGATCATTGACTGGATCAGGCTAAGCCCCGTGATGAGGAAAAAGCACGACCTTTAAAGAAACAAGCACCGCCTTCTTTAACAGATCAAGCAGCAGCGTCAGCCTCTCCTCCGCCCACAGTCCGTTTAAAATTCCAAGAATCATATAGCTGTATGCAATTGGAAGAAGCGCCTTACAGACAAATGCTTCCACAAAATAAATCACCAGCAGCATCACCTGATAATACACCACTGCCGTTCCTGTGCCATTGGCCGCCCCAACCGAAATGAAGTACACCGGAATAAACGTCTTCACGAAATCCAGAATCAGTGTAAAAAAACCTGCGTGGTCACGGTACTGATCTTCGTCATTACCAGAACGAGAATCCCCACTAACATCATATACAAGAGATAAAATGCAATTTTTTCCTGCCGGGTTCCCGCAAACAGATCGGCAAATCCGGTAAAGAACGACGAAGAAATGCCAAGCACCAGCACATACAAAAATACCTGCCTCGCAAATGGCACCTCTCCCCAGAGCTTCCCTTTGATCTGCTGTCCGAAAAGCTGCAATACCTCCTGCACCTTTCCCTCCAGCAGCATTTTCATAATTCCGTCTGCATGAATCAAAAGATCCGGGAAATACACGGCAAGCTCTTCGTCCAGTCCTGTAAAATCGTAATCCTCTAACATCACTGCCAGATAGTTGTCCACTTCATTACCTGGCTGCACCTGTTGATCCTGCATTTGCTGTTCCTTCGTTTGTTGTTCCTGCTGATCCTGCGCTTGTTGATATTCCCTCTGATATGGCTGCTCCCCGGCCTGTGCCTCGAGTTTTGGCACGAGCATGCCAAGAATCAGCATGCAGACTCCGATTCCCGTACGGGACGCGATTCTCCGTAGGATGTCCGCAATCCATATGCCCTTTCTTCTTTTTTTCATATGATTACCCTTTTTCCATACGACTACCCTATCGAAAGCGCCCCTGATATTCTCAATCACCGTTGCCAACACCGGAAGTCCCATCACAAGCACGGAGATTTTTGCCAAACACCTCGATCTGTCCTGCCACAGCTCCAAATCCGGCATCCTTACATACCAGGGAGCTGAAATTGCATAGATAGGTGATTCCGACCGCTTTCACAAGGTACAGAATATACGTCTCACTCCCCTTAAGATACCGGGAAAGTGCCTCCACTCTTCCTACCAGATGAACCATCTGATCCATGCAGAACCAGAAGATCAAAAAGACAGATCGTGACACCGAGATAAAGCCCGTACTCGGTCTTTTCGCTCTTAAACTGTAACGCAAGCAAAAACCCCCAGTACCCCGATCATTCCGATTTTTCATTACGCTCATCGTTTTTCCTCCTTTATCCAATCGAAAACAGATCCTGCATCATGACAAACAGATCATAAATATACGGAATCAGCCACATTAACACCAGCACCAGTCCTGCCAGGGAACACAGAAACGCCTGATCCTCCCTGCCGCTGTGCTTTAACACCTGATTCAATATGGTAATCAGTATTCCAACTGCAGCAATCTTAAAAAGTATTGAAACCGTCATGTCCGATCCTTCCTATAAAAAGAGTATGGAAAGCAGCACCCCCCCTGCCACACCCACGCTCATGATCATTTTGCTTCTGCTCTTTTGTTCCTGTTGCAGGCTTTCAATCCCCTCCTCCAGCTCCCGCCGGATTTCACGGAGGCTTTCTGCCTGTGCCTGTCCCTTTAAAAAGCCCTGCTTCGTCGGAAAGGCAAGCAGCCATTCCTGCTCCTTTTGTTTTTAATCCGCTTTTTCTTAAGGGAAGGTAAAAAGCACCTCCCTCCAGATCACGGCAAGGTCCTGTCCACCTTCCTCCATCCGCTGTGCAATCCGTCCAAACTCCTGCTGGAAACAAAGCTCGTCTTTAAAAGAAAGCTTTTTTAAAATTTCCGGAATCGGCAGCTTTCCATAGGAGATCTGAAATTCCATGTATTCATAAACGCCCCGGATCTGCCTTAGCAGCATAAGGCGCATCCGGTATTCCCGGCAGATACTTACCGAAAATCCCAAAGTTCCCAGCATGATAAAGAGACTTCCTATCACAGCGCTCATAATTCTGTCTCCTTAAGCAGTTCTTTTCTTTTGTCATAAATCCTTACGATCCGCTTCCGGTCCTTAACAGTAAGTAACAGGAATCGTCCA
Organism: Lachnospiraceae bacterium; assembly: GCA_021628825.1. Taxonomy (GTDB): domain Bacteria; phylum Bacillota; class Clostridia; order Lachnospirales; family Lachnospiraceae; genus Suilimivivens. The sequence goes on from JAJXRY010000001.1 coordinate 851,308, forward strand.
AATAACTGCCCTGCTTTCCCCAGCTTGTCTATCGCCTCCTTAAGGGAATACCCATGCATGGTTGCGAGCACCCCGGTTCCGCAGACCGCAATCCTTTGCAGTGCCGTAAGATCCTCCTCACTTCCGATCTCGTCCACAGCAATCACCCGCGGCGTCATGGAACGCATGAGAAGCATCATACCCTCTGTTTTCGGGCAGGCATCCAGTACATCGGTCCGGATCCCTACCTGATTCTGCGGAATCCCCTGATAACTTCCTGCGATCTCCGACCGTTCATCCACGACCGCTACCTGCTGTCCCTTCCGCTCCTTCGTTCCATCCGATACCTGCCGGATCAGATCCCGCAACAATGTGGTTTTTCCACAGCCGGGCGGTGAAATAATCAGGGTATTCCTCAGTTCTTCCTGTTCATATAAATCGGGCAATACCGGATCTGCCATCCCTAAAATTTCATGGGAAATCCGGATATTTAAAAAGCGGATATACGAAAGGTTCCGCACGCTTCCGTCCGTATTCAGAATCACCTTTCCGGCAAAGCCGATCCGGTGCCCTCCCTGCACGGTGAGGAACCCCTGCCGGAGTTCATTTTCAAATGCATAAAGCGAATAGTTACAGATCTGGTTCACGATGTCCTCGATTTCCTCACCCGTAATCTGCCATGCACCGCCCCGATCCGCAAGGCACATTCCTTTCGGTGTCAGGAAGTATTCACATCCCTCCCGGATGATCCGGCACGGACAGTTTGCCCCCAGACGGATTTCGTTTAAGTGTTCCACGTCCTTAAGAACCGGTTCCATTCTTCCTTTCAGCCTGTCCGGAAACAGCGAAAGGATCTCGTCCCTTTTTCCCATAAAAACCAGCTCCTCATCTTGTCTTTAAGACATTATATGAGGAGCTGTCTGATTTATTACTTTTATTCGATTTTAAAAATCCGTTTAGTTCTGTGCCACATCCTTCATGGAGAAGCTCATTCTTCCCATCTTATCCTTGCCAAGGCATACTACCGTAACCTTGTCACCAAGAGTCAGAACATCTTCTACATGATTGATTCTTTCCTTAGCGATCTTGGAAATATGAACCATACCTTCTTTACCGGGTGCGAACTCGATGAATGCACCGAATTCCTTTAATGCTGACAACGATACCCTGGAAGATCTGTCCTTCCTGATAATCGGTAACGATGGTCTTGATGTACTCGATAGCCTTGTCCATCATTTCCTTATCGGTACCACATACAGATACCTTACCGTCATCGGTAATATCAATCTTCACGCCGGTACGGGCAATAATCTCGTTGATGGTCTTACCACGCTGGCCAACCACATCACCGATCTTCTCCGGATCAATGTTGATGGAGATGATCTTCGGAGCGTAAGGTCCGACCTCTTTACGAGGCTCTGCAATGGCTTTCTTCATACAGTTATCCATGATGAAAAGTCTTGCCTCACGGCATCTTGCAATCGCACCTTCCACGATCGGTCTGGTCAGACCATGAATCTTAATATCCATCTGGATTGCGGTAATACCTTCGGTTGTACCGGTTACCTTAAAGTCCATATCGCCGAAGAAGTCTTCGAGTCCCTGGATATCGGTCAACAGTACGAAATCGTCATCGGTTTCACCGGTAACCAGACCACAGGAAATACCTGCTACCATCTTCTTAATCGGCACACCTGCTGCCATCAGGGACATGCAGGATGCACAGGTAGAAGCCATGGAGGTTGAACCGTTTGACTCAAAGGTCTCGGATACGGTACGGATTGCATAAGGGAACTCCTCCTCGGAAGGAAGTACCGGTATCAATGCTCTCTCTGCCAGTGCACCGTGTCCGATTTCACGTCTTCCGGGTCCTCTGGAAGGCTTTGTCTCACCTACGGAATAGGAAGGGAAGTTATAATGATGCATATATCTCTTGCTTACTTCGTTCTCATCCAGGCCATCGATCTTCTGCTGCTCGGACAGCGGTGCCAGAGTACATACGTTACAGATCTGGGTCTGTCCACGGGTGAACATAGCGGAACCATGTACTCTCGGGATAATGTCAACTTCTGCTGCAAGAGGACGGATCTGGGTGATCTCACGTCCATCCGGACGCTTGTGATCTTTGAGGATCATCTTACGGACGGTCTTCTTCTGATACTGGTAAATAGCTTCTCCCAATACGGCAAGCCACTCTTCGTTATCTGCAAAAGCTTCCTCTAACTTCTCGGTAATTTGACGGATATTTTCTTCACGAACCTGCTTCTCATCCGTGAATACTGCTTCTTCCATCTGTGCGGGAGTTACGATTTCCTTCATTGCCGCAAACAGCTCTTCCGGAATTGCACAGCTTGTATATTCATGCTTCGGCTTACCAACCTCTGCAACCATCTGGTCGATAAATGCAATAATGGTCTGGTTTACTTCATGTGCCTTATAGATGGCTTCGATCATCTTCTCTTCCGGAATCTCGTTTGCTCCAGCTTCGATCATGATCACCTTTTCTCTGGTAGAAGCAACGGTAAGATTCAGGTCACCATTCTTCCACTGCTCCTGGGAAGGGTTGATCACAAATTCTCCGTCAATCATACCAACCTGTGTCATTGCGCAGGGACCGTCAAACGGGATATCGGAAATGCTGGTGGCAATCGCTGCACCAATCATGGCAACCAGCTCAGGGCGGCACATAGGATCCACACTCATGACCATATTGTTTAAGGTAACATCATTTCTGTAATCCTTCGGGAATAAGGGACGCATAGGCCTGTCAATTACACGGCTGGTCAGAATGGCATTTTCGCTTGCCTTTCCTTCTCTCTTATTAAATCCACCGGGGATTTTGCCTACGGCATACATTTTTTCTTCATACTCAACACTCAGCGGGGAAAAAAATCAATTCCATCTCTGGGCTTGTCTGATGCGGTTGCGGTACACAGTACGGTGGTATCACCATAATGCATGAATGCGCATCCGTTTGCCTGCTTGCCGACACGGTTAACATCAACGCTTAAGGTACGGCCTGCAAGTTCCATTGAAAACGTCTTGTACATAGTTTCTCTCCTTTTCTCTTCTCGTTCCTGTACATGTGGAACATGTTACTGCACAGCAGTATAAAAATTTAAAAAGGCGGAGCTTTTATTGATGCTCCGCCTTCAACTACCAAATTACTTTCTGAGACCAAGTTTCTCGATCAAAGCACGGTATCTCTCGATGTCTTTGCTCTTTAAGTAGCTTAAAAGACCACGTCTCTGACCTACCATTTTGAACATACCGCGTCTGGAATGATTATCCTTCGGATGCTCCTTTAAATGCTCAGTAAGCTCTGCAATTCTTGCAGATAAAACTGCGATCTGAACCTCCGGTGAGCCTGTATCACCTTCAACTCTCGCATATTCCTTCATAATAGCTGTTTTCTTTTCCTTAGAAATCATTTTCTGTCTCCTTCCATTATTAACCGCCAGATACTAAGAATGGGTCGGAGTGTCCCAACGAGATCATTCTCTAATTCTGAGTATCGGCTAAACTCATACTCAAGCATCATATCACAAAACAGATGCTGTGTAAAGAGGTAAATCTACATAAATCTAATCCTGTAAAATTCTTACCATTTTTCGCCGGAGTACGGTAATTGTAATTGGAAATCCGGATACCGGTTTTCGGGTTACTTGCATGGATAACCTGTCCGCCGCCAATATAGATAGCCACATGGTTAATGCTTCCACCCTTTGCATAAAAGATCAGGTCACCTGCCTTTAATTCCGAAGCAGATATGGTTGTTCCCATCTTCGACTGCGCCTGAGAGGAATGAGGCAGAGTCACACCATACTTTTTGAAAACGCTTAAGACAAATCCGGAACAGTCCGCTCCGCTTGTCAGGCTTGTACCGCCCCAGACATATGGATTACCGAGGAACTGCTTTGCATACTGGCAAAGATCCACGCGGACATCGGATACCCCCTGTCCATATAGCAGCTCGGTCATGGTAATGGCTGTCTGCAAATCCGACTTTAATTCCACATAATCCCTGGAAACAAAGACCTCTTCATCATCCAGATAGACCTTGACCCACTGATCGTTATATAACTCTGCAACCTGCAGCTCTTCTCCCTGTGCCACCTGTGTCACCACATCGGCATCGGTATCGGGCTGTTCCCGGATATTTAAGCCATCCGAGGAGGCAACGGCAACGGTACTTGCCAGTTCTTCGCCCTTCTTCTTTGCATTGTAGCCGGTCAGGAGATATTCTTCCTTTACATATCCTTCTACCTTACCGGAAGTGATATGAGTCCAGCCGCCTTCACTTTCCAGAACCTCGCAGGCCGCATCCTTCGGGAGCTTGCCAACGAGCTTACCGCTCTCATCCGGTGTCTCACGGATATTTAAGTTATTCTCCTGTACGTTGCATAGCCCCAGATTGGTATAGCCCCACATCGCACCCTTTGCTTTCTCTGCAAGTGCCTTATATTCATCTACCGTAAGTGTGGATACAAACAGATCTTCCACACCTGCCGTCATCAATTCTTCCGATGCAACACTCTGCGTCTCTTTTGTAACGTTTTCCGCAGCCTGTCCGTCCATAGACAGTAATAAAAAAATACAGATGCTGAAAGACAGATGCCCTGTAAAATTGATCGTCTCAAAATAAACCTCCAAATTTTTGCGTTTATTACGCATTTGTTACAAATTTATTACAACGATCACATTATAGCAGTAAATTTAACACCTGTCAAATAAACCACTGCTTACCATCTTCCACATCCTGCCGAAGCTGCTTCTGCAGTCTGACAAGATCCTGGAACTTCTGCTCCGGGCGCTTAAATTTCAGCAGTTCCAGCCGGATTTTTCTTTCCGTAAATATCCCTGTCAAAATCATATAAATAAGTCTCGGCATTTACCACTTTCGTCTGCTGCACGGTGGGTTTTACTCCGATATTGGTGATTCCATGGTACATGCAGCCATCATAAAAGACATCCGAATAATACACCCCGTAAGGCGGCATCAGCTTTTCCTTCGGCGGATAAAGATTCACGGTAGGAAAGCCCATTTTCCGTCCCAGATGCATTCCGTTTTCGACAATGCCTTCGATAGAATAATTCCTCGCAAGAAGCTCGGATGCCCGTTCCATATTTCCTTTTAAGATTTCTTCCCGGACATAAGTGGAACTGATTTCCTTTCCGTGATCGAAAATCTTCTCGATAATCCTGACTGAAAAGTCATTTTCCTCTGCCATTTCTTCAAGGAGTGCACGGTTCCCTTTTCCACCCTTTCCAAAGGTAACATCCTCTCCGGCAGCCAGAAATTTCATATTCATCATCCCAAGCAGGATGTTCTTCACAAAATCCACCGGAAGAGTTGCCGCCGTTTCCGGATTTAAGGGAAATTCTACCAGAACATCTATCCCCATCCGTTCAAAGATTTCCCGCTTTTCTTCCCTGGTGGTCAGCTCCTTTGCTTCCTCACCGCCGAAATAAACCGTTGCCGACGGAAAAAACGTAAAGATCACCGCCTGCAGTCCATTCTTTTTTTCTGCCGCAGAATCTCATCAATCAGACGGTAATGTCCCGCATGAATCCCGTCGAACTTTCCAATGGCAACTGCAGATGCTCCTTTGAGTTTAAATTCTGTTTTATCACTAACGATCTGCATTGCTTCCATCCTGACCTTCCAAAAACATTTTTACCGGTGTAAAAAGCCTCCTGCCGCCCTCATAGCGGTAAATGGCGCAGAACCGGCCACCGGAACTGTATACCCGGTATTCCTTCTGATCCACCGGAAATTCTTCCGGCCTCTTTCCGATGCTTTCCGTATCTTCCTTAATCAGAACCTCCGACCGCTTCAACTGGTTTCCGTTAAGCAAGGCCTTCTGTGCCCCGACGGATACCTGAATCGCAGGAAGGGCATGAAACATTTCTTCCACCGGAATGACCGCCTCCTGTAATCTTCCCTGGTCGGCAAGCTCCTGAAGAGCGGATAACGTTTTTGCGTCCCTTAGCCGGAACTCTCCGACTCTGGAACGGACAAGGCTCGTCATCACCGCGCCACACGAAAGGGCCTGTCCCACATCATGGCACAGGGTACGGATATAGGTTCCCTTCGAACAGACAACCCGGATTTCATATTCCGGATGCTCTGCCTTTAACAGCTCAAGCTCATAAATGGTAACAGGGCGTGCCTTACGCTCCACTTCCTTTCCCTCTCTTGCCAGTTCGTAAAGCTTCTTCCCACCTACCTTAAGTGCGGAATACATCGGCGGAACCTGCTGCAGTTCCCCAACAAAATGAGAAAGCATCTCTTTTACCTGTTCTTCGCAGACACCAACTTCCTTTTCTTCCAGAATCTTACCGGAAATATCCTGTGTATCGGTGGTCATTCCAAGCCGGAATCTGGCAATGTATTCCTTGGTTTCCCCGGTCAGCATATCGCAGAGCTTCGTTCCGCTTCCTAAACAAACAGGAAGAACCCCCACCGCATCCGGGTCGAGGGTTCCTGTATGTCCTATCTTTTTCTGCTTACAGATTCCGCGCAGCTTCGCCACCACATCATGGGAGGTGAAGCCCGCTTCTTTATATACGTTGATTATTCCGTGATACATGTTCTTCTCCCAGAATTTGTTATCCCATTAACTGTTTCTCAATCTGTGCAGACAGATTATTGATAATATCGTGATATGTACCCTGCATGGTGACTCCTGCCGCGCGTACATGCCCACCGCCGCCGAACATCATGGCAATCTTCGCTACATTGATCTTTCCGTTAGAGCGGAGGCTTACCTTATACTCAAGCGTGTTCGTCTGATACATGAAGATCGCACATTCCACGCCCTTGGTATTGCGGAGCTGGTTCACGATTCCCTCAAGATCATGCGGTGTTGCTTCATAAAAGCTCATGGTCCGTTTATCCACCATGCTGACAATACATCTGCCATCCATAAACTGGATGCTCTCAAGCAGCGCGCGTCCCAGAATCTGGTTCTGTACATAGGTCTTTTCATAGAAGGACTGATCAATGAGCGTCGGGAAATCAAATCCATACGAGATCAGATCTGCTGCGATCCGCAGGGTTTCCGGTGAGGTGTTGGAATACTGGAATACACCGGTATCATGAATAATTCCGATATACAGGGCTTTTGCAATGGACGGATCCATGGCTTCCTTGTCATCAATAGCCCGGTACACCAGCTCACTTGCCGAGCTTGCCTTAGGATCCATGAAATTCACATCACCGTCTCCTGAGTTGCTTACATGATGATCAATATTGATCTTCTTACGTGCCGCATCAAAGTACTTCTGCGCTTCTCCGGTACGTTCCTTTGTACTGTCCAGTACGATAAACACATCAAACTGCTCCACCTTTGTTGCAAAGTCGGTGTGAATATCCCCGATCCTGCTGATGCAGGAAAATTCCTCTCCCGGCTGCTCTAAGAATACCTCAATCTGTGCATCCGGGCACTTCTTTAACAAATATAAATAAAGGCCCATCACCGACCCGATGCAGTCACCATCCGGCCGGATATGTCCACTGATGCCGATCGTTGCGGCATCCTTTACTTCTTCATAAATTTTCATATACATCCTGTCCTTATTACTCTTGTGATAAAGTTTCGTTTCTGTCTTCCTTCTGTGCATCTGATTTAGCTACTTCATCAATCAGTTTGGACATTTTCACACCATAGGCAATGGACTGATCCACGATAAAGCGGATTTCCGGTGTGTTGCGCAGATTAATTCTTCTGGCAAGTTCTCTGCGGATATAGCCTTCCGCACTCCTTAAGCCGGCAAGCGTATCCTCTGCCACACGGTCATCCCCATAAACACTGATCCATGCCTTACATGTTTTCAAATCAGGTGCAACCTCTACAGAGATCACGCTCGTTAAAGGGACTGATTCTCGGATCCTTAATCTCTCCACGAATGATCTCTGCGAGTTCCTTTTGAACTTCCCCGTTGATCCGGGTATTCTTCATGCTGTTCTTTCTCACCTGGGAACCTCCACCATAATATATGCTTCTACGATATCCAGCTCCTGCATCTGGTCAAAGCCTTCGAATACAAGACCACATTCGTAGCCAGCCTTTACTTCCTTTACATCGTCCTTAAATCTCTTCAAAGATGCCAGAGTGCCTTCATAAATCTGCTCTTCCTGTCTGGTGCTTTCATTAAGTCTCGTAATACGCACCTTGCAGTCTCTCTGGAAATATCCGTCTAAGACATAAGAACCTGCAATATTACCAATTGCGGACGCACGGAAGATCTGACGAACTTCTGCATGGCCGATTACCTTTTCTTCATAAACCGGATCAAGCATTCCCTTCATGGCTGCCTCGATATCCTCAATTGCCTGATAAATGACACGATACAGACGGATATCCACGCCCTCACGCTCTGCAAAGGCCTTGGCCTGTGCATCCGGACGGACATTGAAGCCGATGATGATTGCGGAGGATGCAAATGCAAGGGAAACATCCGATTCATTGATGGCACCTACGCCACCGTGAATACATTTTACAACAACTTCTTCGTTGGAAAGCTTCATGAGACTCTGCTTAACGGCTTCCACACTACCCTGTACGTCTGCCTTAACGATCAGGTTCAGTTCCTTCAAGTTACCTTCCTGAATCTGGTTAAACAGATCATCCAGTGACATCTTCGCCTTAGTCTCTTCAAGCATCTTCTCTTTATTCTGTGCCAGATAAGTTTCTGCATAGGACTTGGCAGTCTTATCGTTTTCATGGGCAATAAATACCTCACCTGCACTCGGTACATCGGATAATCCAAGGATCTCTACCGGTGTGGAAGGCTTTGCTTCCTTCACACCTCTGCCCTTGTCATCGATCATGGCACGTACCTTACCGTGGCTTGCACCTGCGGAAACGAAGTCACCCACATGTAACGTACCCTTCTGTACCAGTACGGTAGCCACCGGACCGCGTCCCTTATCAAGCTCTGCTTCAATGACAAGACCTCTTGCACGACGATTCGGGTTTGCCTTTAATTCCATAATTTCAGCCGTAAGAAGTACGGTTTCAAGCAGAGTGCCGATTCCTTCTCCGGTCTTTGCGGATACCGGAACGAATTCGGTGCTTCCGCCCCAGTCTACCGGAATCAGTTCGTATTCGGTCATCTCCTGCTTTTACACGGTCGATGTTCGCGCCCGGCTTATCAATCTTGTTTACTGCAACAATGATTTCGATGCCTGCTGCCTTGGCATGATTGATAGCCTCTACAGTCTGTGGCATAACGCCATCATCTGCTGCTACTACAAGGATTGCAATATCTGTGGAATTTGCACCACGCATACGCATAGCTGTGAATGCTTCATGTCCAGGTGTATCCAGGAATGTGATGGACTGTCCACCCACATTTACGGTGTAAGCACCGATATGCTGGGTAATACCGCCTGCTTCCTTATCGGTTACATTCGTCTTACGGATTGCATCAAGGAGGGAGGTTTTACCATGATCGACATGACCCATAACACAGATAACGGGCGGTCTGCTCACAAGATCCTCTTCCTTCTCTTCGTCTTCCTTTAACAGCTCTTCAATGACATCCACCTTAACTTCCTTCTCACAGATGATGTCATAGTCAATGGCAATGTTCTCCGCATCTTCAAAGGTGATTTCGGAGTTCACGGTTACGATCTGTCCCTGCAGGAACAGCTTTTTAATAATGGCAGAAGGCTGTAGCTTCATCTTATCTGCCAGATCCTTAATGGTTAAGGATTCCGGAATGGTGATAACCTTGATCTGCTCTTCTGCCGGCTCCTCTACCTTCTTCTCCGGCTTAATGAAGCGTCCGGCTTTATTCTTGTTCTTTAAAGCTGCTTCATCCTCTTCGTACATGAAGTCCTTCTTGGATCTCTTATCCTTCTCCTGACTGATTCTGCGCTTTTCTTCCTCTCTGCGCTTGTCATCCTTAACCGGCGGGGTATCCTGAGCGAAACTCTTACCCGGCTTTTCATTCCGCTTAAATCGAGAGTCCTGCCCTCCATTGCTTCTCTCACCGCGGTTATTATTGAAGTCGCCGCGGTTACGGTTCCCATCACCGCCGTTATTACGGAAATCTCCCTTGCCACTCTGGTTGTTAAAGCGATTCCCGTTTTCAGGTCTTCGGTTGTTATTCCTCTCTCCCTGATTGTTCTGACCAAATCTCTGATTTCTGTCATTTCTTTCATTTCTGTCGTTTCTCTGATCCCTTCCGTCTCTGTTGTTGGATCTGTTTTCATTACGGCTGTCGTTTCTGTTTTCCGCTTTGTTTTCCGGTTTAGCTGCTCTCTGGGCTGCCTGCTCACGCTCCGTCGCTGCACGCTTTTCAGAAGCACGCAGCTCTGCTCTTGCTTCATCCATTCTTCTGGAATTCTGCTTGAAATCACTTGTGGAAGTCTCTAACTGGGACGGTGCCGTAAGCGGCTTGATAATCTTGTGGGGAACCTCCCTGTTCTGTCCCGGTCTTCCGTTGTAATTGTTATTTCCCTGCCGATTGTTCTGCTGGGGTCTGCGCTCCCCCTGGGAACGCTGTCCGGATATATTACTATTATGCGGATTACTTACAAAAAAATAATCTTTTTCTTTTTTACGGGAGCTGCCAGTTTTCCCTCTGCTTTCGGTGCTTCCTTCTGCGCTTCTTTCTGAACCTCTTTCTTTCCTTCATTCGAAGGCTCTGCTTTTGCTTCGGACTTTGCTTCTGACTTTGCTTCTGTCTTTGCTTCTTCCTTCGCTTCGGGCTTTACCTCTGCCTTGACATCTGCTTTTTTTGCGGCACCAAATGCTTTACGGACCATTTCTGCTGCATCTTCCTCCACAGAACTCTGTGCTGCCTTTACTTCTATTCCTTTTTCCTGAAGAAATGCAATCACTTCCCTGCTCTGCTTCTCCAGCTCCTTTGCTAATTCATGCACTTTGATTTTCGACATTTATTTACCTCCGTCTTATTCACTCCAAATGAACTCCAAATGCTATCTGTATCATTCCTGAATTGTCTGCAGATGTTTCATGATGCTGTCAGAAAGCCCCGGATCCGTCACCGCAAGGGATGCCCGCATTTCCTTCCCGATTGCCTTTCCAAGCATTTCCTTTGTCCCTAAGGTATAAATGGGAACCTCATAAAAACTGCATTTATCTGTAAATAACTTTTTCGTGTTTGCGGATGCATCTTCGCTGATGATCACCAGACATGCACTCCCGTCCTTTACTGCATTCTCCGTGGAGAATTCGCCGCTTACCAGATTTCTCCCCCTCGCAGCGAGCCCCAGTAAAGACAACACCTTCTTCATCTGCACAGGATCATTCATTCTCGTCATACTCCTTTTCCAGGCTGTCATATACTTCATTCGGAATACTCATTTTGAAAGACCGTTCCAATCCTTTATTCTTCCGTGCCTTTTTAAGGCACTCTCTCGAGATACAAAGATATGCGCCTCTTCCATTTTTCTTTCCGGTCAAATCTAATATGATTTCATCCTCCGGTGTTTTCAGGACGCGCATCATTTCCTTCTTGCTTTTCATTTCTCCGCATCCCACACACTGTCTTAAGGGAATCTTTTTCGCCATACCAAACCACCTTTATTCTTCAGAGGGTACTTCTTCCATACCTTCCTGACCTTCTTCTGTCAGATACTCATCATCTGCATACTCGGCATCCTCATCATATTCTTCATCCTCGTACACATAGTCCTCATAACGGAAGCCCGGTGCATCCTTTGCCTGTGTCTCACTCTTGATATCGATCTTGTATCCGGTCAGTCTGGCAGCAAGTCTTGCATTCTGTCCTTCCTTACCAATGGCAAGAGATAACTGGTAATCCGGAACAACCACCTTGGCAGTCTTTTCATCCGGATCTGCAAATACAGCAACAATCTTTGCAGGAGATAATGCGTTCTGGATCAGGTTACCGGGGTTCTCATCCCAGTTGATAATATCAATCTTCTCTCCACGAAGCTCATCCACAATGGAATTTACTCTCGCTCCATTCATACCAACGCAGGCACCGACCGCATCTACGTTCGGATTGTTGGAACGGACAGCCATCTTGGTTCTGCTTCCTGCCTCTCTTGCAATGCTCATAATCTCTACGGTTCCATCTTTAATTTCGGTAACCTCTGCTTCAAACAGACGCTTTACCAGCTCCGGATGGGTGCGGCTTACCAGGATTCTCGGTCCCTTGGAACCGTTCTTTACCTCCAGAATATAAACCTTGATTCGCTCGGTCGGGCGGAAGTGCTCACCCTTTACCATTTCACTTTCATTTAAAATACCATCGGCCTTACCTAAGTTTACGCTGATATTACGTCCGATATATCTCTGTACAATTCCGGTAACCACATCTTTTTCTTTCGCATAGTACTGATTGTAGATTACATTTCTTTCTTCTTCACGGATCTTCTGCAAAATCACGCTCTTCGCATTCTGGGTTGCGATACGTCCGAATTCCTTGGACTTGATCTCTACATGAATGATGTCGCCAACCTTTGCAGTTGCTTTAATCTTCTGTGCATCCTCTAAGGAAATCTGTAACAGATCATCTTCCACATCATCTGCGGTTTCTACAACTTCCTTCTCTGCATAGCATAGGAAATCACAGGTTTCACGGTCAATCTCTACCTTGATATTGTCTGCTCTGCCAAAATGCTTTTCGCATGCAGTGTAAAGAGAATTCTCAATCGACTCAAATAAGGTCTCTTTGCTGATTTCCTTCTCCTTTTCCAAAATATCAAGTGCTTCCATTAATTCTTTGTTCATTTTCGTATCCTTTCTGCTTGTATTTGGACTAAAAATCCAGTGCCAATTTTATAACTGCAATATCTTTTCTCTGAAAAACCAGATCCTGATCATCTTCAACGGTTAACGTCAGTGTATCATTATCAAATGCCTTCAGGACTCCTTCAAAATCCTTTGAACCGTTCACCGGTTTAAACGTCTTTAATTCGACATCCATCCCGATGCTCTTTGCAAGATGCTTCTCCTTCTTTAAGGTTCTGCCAAGTCCCGGAGAGCTCACCTCCAGAATATAGGCATCCTCGATATAATCCTCTGCATCAAGCTGATCGGAAAGTGCACGGCTCACCGTCTCACAATCCTGAATGTTCACGCCGCCGTCCTTGTCAATGTAGCAGCGAAGATAAAAGTCGCTTCCTTCCTTCACATACTCCACATCGTAGATTTCCACACCGGCTGATTCCACGATCGGCTTTAATAATTCCTCTGTCCTCGTTTCATAAGACTCTCTCTTTGACATTCTTCCTCCTTTAAATTCTTTGCCTGCCTTCCATTCATACTCTGCCTGCTACACTAACTCATGCTGCATCTCCAACCTGCATTCCTTAAGTGCACAGGTATGGTTCTACTCAAAAAAACAGCGGACTCGCAAGTCCACTGTAACTAGTAAATCTTTATAACTATAGTCAGATTAACACTTCTCATAAGGAAATGCAAGGGTTTTTTTCCAAAATTTCTCTGCTTTTTTTCGTTCGGAACTATTTAATATTTGATCTTGTCCTTTACACTGATTTCTTTTCCAAGCTGGACCTCGATCAGTTTCAGCTCCGTGACTGCCGCAATCGTATGTTTACACCCTGCTTTCATCGTCAGGACATCCCCCGGTCCGACATTCTTTATCTCATCATCAAGGATTGCCTGTCCGTTTCCCTGAATGATCGTCCAGACCTCGTCACGGCGTTCATGGCTGTGGTAATTCATCTTATGTCCCGGCATCAGTGTTACCTTAATCGTCATGCTCTCATCTTCAACGTCAAGTACACGAAAGCTTCCCCACGACTTCTCTGCAAACATCACCTGCTGATCGATTTTATCTACAAACGGCTTGATGTAGCTTGACTGTTCCTTGTCTGATACGAGGATTCCCTCCGGACTTGCCGAAACCACGACATCCTGTAATCCCATGCACAATACCGGAACATCCAGTTCATTAATGACATGGACATTGTTACACTTCTCGTTTAAAATAGCATCTCCGATGCTCGTTTCTTCCATAGCCTCTGTCAGGGTGTTCCAGGTTCCGAGATCCTTCCACTTACCAGCAAAGCGCAGGACACTGATATCCTTTTCTTTCTCGCCGACCGCATAGTCAAAGCTGATCTTCTGTAAGGTTTCATACCTGGCAAACAGATCCTGATAATCCGTAAAGTCAATGAGCTCATGTGCCTTTTTTTAATAATATACCCAAGTTGGAAAGCAAACACACCGCCATTCCACAGTGCACCCTTTGCAATGTATTGCTTCGCCACATCAGCCGTTGGCTTTTCTTTAAAAGTAGAAACCTTGCTCACACGCTCCTTGCTCTCAGGAATGACATAGCCATACTTCTCACTCGGATACGTGGGTTCAATTCCCATCAGCACAAGGTTTGCCTCTCCCCGCTCTGCGAGGTGTGCCAGTTCCTTTACGGTTTCGAAGTAATCCTCATCCACATACGGATCCACAGGGCACACCACGACAGCCTCCCTTCTCTGAAATGTGCTTCACATCCTTAAGAAAAGCTGCGGCAAGTGCAATCGCTGGAAAGGTGTCACGGCGGCACGGCTCCACGCAGACAGAAACCTCCTCACCAAGCTGATTATGAATGGCTGATACCTGGGATTTCGAGGTTGCAATCGTAACGGTTGCGTCCGCATCTACCGTCTTGATCTGACGATAGACCCGCTGCACCATAGATTCGTATTCCCCGTCTTCCTTTTTAAAGATCTTGATAAACTGTTTTGGACCGGATATCGTTGGACAAAGGCCATAAGCGCTTTTCCCGATCCTCCTGATAATAAGACAATGTTCATTCTGCTCCCCCATTTTTTTATGAAGTAATATTTGTAACTATTCAGAGCCATGCAAATTATGACAATATGGACGTCGAATGCTCGCATTCGTAAGGACATTTGACATAATTTATATGGCGAAGTAACCACATGAGTTAAACTACGTTGCGTTAGCAACGGTTTTACGAATGTGGTTCTGAATCGTTACGTAATTCCATCTGAATACAGACATCTGCCTAAAAACAAATCTGTATAACTCTGAACAGTTACAGTGTACCTTACTTTCCTGATAAAATCCACTTAAAAAATCCGCAGCCTTTCAGGCTACGGATTTTATCATTATCTCTATATATTTCATTTTTCCTGTAGAGCTTGCATAAGCATTTTTGATTATCTTACTCCTTAACACCACCGATGGTAAGTCCGGTTACGAAGTATCTTTGTAAGAACGGATACAGGCAGATGATTGGAAGCATGGTTGCAATCGTCGCTGCGGACCGGACAGTAACAGGTGTTACTGCTGCTGAACTTGCTCCGGCTGCGGAGGCATTTGCAGCGCTTCCGCTCTGCTGCATTACAGATGACAATAATTTCATCAACTCATACTGCAAGGTTGTGTACTCACCTTTCATTCTGTTATACAACATTGCATCAAACCAGGAATTCCACTGATATACTGCAACAAATAGGGCAACGGTTGCATATACCGGTTTACATAACGGAGATATGATTTTAATGAATATCGTCCAGTATCCTGCACCATCCAGCTGTGCAGACTCTTCAAGGGAATCCGGAAGTCCCTGCATATAGGTTCTTAACACCAGCATATTAAATGCACTGATTGTTCCAGGAATGACATATACCCAGAAGGTTCCAGTCAGATGTAAATTTCTGTATAACATAAAGATCGGAATCATACCGCCGTTTACATACATGGTAATTACCCAGAACAATGATAACTGGGACTTGAACATAAAACGCTTTCTGCTGACCACAAATGCCAGAAGTGCATTGGTTACTAAGGAAAGCAGTGTTCCAATTATGGTTCGCAATACGGTTATGTAAGCACCCTGAAGCATATTCTGCTTGGTAAGCACCGTCTTGTAGTTATTTAACGTAAACATTCTCGGCCATAAATAAATGCCGCCTCTTACTGCATCAATACCATCATTAAGGGAAATTGCCAGGGTATTCAATACCGGATATAAGGTAATTACTACAAAGGCAATCATGAACAAAGTATTAAAAAAACTACGAATATTTTTATCCGCAAGGGATGTCTTTTTCTTTTTTTCATGTCTCTACCTCCTAGAATAACCTTTCTTCGCCCATACGTTTTGCAGCAAAATTAGCGACCAGAATCAGTGCAATACTGACTGCACTCTTAAATATTCCGGCTGCAGTACCTAATGAGAAGTCATTCTGACTGATACCCCAGGTAAGAACATAAATGTCAATGGTATCCGATACACTCTTAATCAGGCCATTACCTAACAGATACTGTACTTCAAATCCTGCATTCAGTACATTACCTACATTCATCAGTAACAAAATCATGATCGTAGGCTTAATACCCGGTAATGTTATATATTTAATCTTTGCCCATCTTCCGGCTCCATCAATGGATGCTGCTTCATACAGACACGGATCAATGGAGGTAATGGCTGCCAGATAAATAATGGCATTCCATCCGGTTTCCTTCCAGCAGTTTGCAAATGCTACAATCCACCAGAAATATTTGGGATGCGCAAAGAAGTCAATTGCGCGGTCAATAATTCCAGCTTTCATTAATAATTCATTGATGATACCGGTAGAAGATAACGCATCATGTAAAAATACCGGTAACAATAATCCAGGAAAGGAAATGAGGTAAATAGGAAATTGTCTGTATTACCTTTTTTTCGGTTTCGTGGCACGAATTTCATTTAGCAGAATGGCAAATAGTATTGCCATAATTGTGGATGTCACCAGATTCAGCACACCCATACAAAAATGTATTACGGATAACCCGTAAAAAGGTTGCATCCTGAAACAGGAACTGGAACTTTGCAAGTCCCACAAATTTAGATCCCAACAATCCATCCTTGGGTTTATAATTCTGGAATGCCATCAGCCATCCGGTTAATGGCCAGTAGTAAAAAGATGATTCCATAAATCATCATAAAGAAGGAAACGATCAGCAGAAATTTCTGTCTTTTAATTTCTTTCCATGTTATCTTTTTGTCTTTTTTCACTTTAGCTACGCCCTGACTCATATATCCGCTCCTAACTTGTAATAAGGAAGCGGCAATAGTTTTCTTACCGAATCCTACTGCCGCTTTCCTCACACAATCATTTTAAATGCTGCAGTCTCTATCTCCTACTTAAAGGTATCCAGAATTGCCTGCATCTCACTAATGAAATCTTCAGGTTTGCAAGCATTATATGCATCCATATACTCAGCCCATCCGGTTTCGAAATCACTGGCCATTACAACCTTGGGTAAGTACTCATGCTTAATTTCACCCATCTTTGTCCATGCCACACCACCAGGAGTCTCTGTGGTGAAGTTATTAGAATAACTGTACATAGGGAACCAGGGGCCATTTTCCTCAACTACAGAACCAATCATATCTACATAGTTTCCTGCACCATATGCTGCAAGGCAGTCCTTTAACGGCTGTGCCATATCTACCTGGAATTCTGCAGGCTGTTCTTCCGGCTTATTTGCATTAATTCCATCATCACTGGTACCTCCCCACTGAGGCATATAAGAATACTGGCAACGATGAGATGCCTGATATGCGGTATCTGACCAGTTCATTCTCTGCTCCTGTGTTCTTGCATATAAACCATTTTCATCAACGGTATAATCTACATCCTTAACACCCCAGAATCTTAAATCATGCAGTTCCTGATCCATTGCACAATCAACGATAAATTTGAATGCCTTATCCGGATCCTTACAATCCTTGGTAATAGCAACACCGGAAGCCTGGTTAACCGTATCACCGTATGAATGCCATCTGTTTTCCATTCCCTCTTCTGTGGTTAATCCAAGAGGAACATAGTTGCATCCCTTTTCGTTAAGTCCCTGCTGTTTGAATACATCATTCACAGTGTATGCGAAATCCCACCACTGGTCTACCATACCAAGTACACGACCTGTGGAAAGCTTGGCAATATATTCATCATAGGTCTGGGTAAAGCTTTCAGGATCTACAAAGCCCTTCTGATATTCTTCGTTCAGCTTCTTGAAGTACTTAATAGTATCGTCAGAAGTATTGTAATCCTCAACTGTCATCGTATCCTTATTAACAATAACAGATCCATCATTCGGATGTCCCCCGAGGAACTGTCCTGCATTTTCAAGGCAGAAGTATCTCCAGTCTTCACAGAGAATGGTATAAGGGATATTCGGTGTTCCATCTTCCATGGTCGGATTTGCTGCCATGTAATCTTCGATTACCTGGAAATACTGATCCATGGTCTTGATTTCCGGATATCCGGCCCACTCAAGAACTCTTACCTGAATCCAGAATGCTTCGTCATTATGTGTTGTTACAGTAGGTTCACCCTTCGTATTTCCGAAAGGATTGATCCAGTAGATATGTCCATCCGGCTGGCGGAACTTTTCCCATTCATCTTCTGTGAACCATTTTTCTTTAAATTCCGGATACTGGTCAATATAGTCATCCAACGGGATGAGTGCTCCTGCATCTACCAGGAGTGACATGTCATCGCTGTCAATATAATCCGGATATTCATCACTTGCAATTAACATACCGGTTGCTTCTGATGCAGTCTGTCCTGTTAACCATGTCTCTTTAATACGAACGCCCCACTTCTCGCCAATCATCTGGGCAATTTCATTATCATCATTAATTTCAGAACCCGGCATGGTAACGAACATGGTGAAATCTGAAATTTCGTCTTCTGAATAAGAAGTTTTTCGCCTCTTCTGTTGTGGAATCTCCTGCTGTGTCAGAAGACTCGGTTGTAGTCTCTGTTGTAGATGATGTACTACTGCCATCTGTTGTTGTAGCGCCACCGCAGCCAGCCAGCATGGTTACTGTCATGGTAACGCCAAGTAATAAAGCTGTTAATTTTTTCAGTTTCATATTTGCCTCCCTCTTGTTTGTTTTAGAAACATTTGATGATTTTTATTATACCTTTTCACCACGTGTAAACAACCTGAAAAACTCTAACTGAAAACCCGATAAACTATAGTTTATCGGGTTTTGCAAACGCAAGCCGTACAAAATTGTAACCACCAGGATACAACACATGATAAGAACGGCCTTTCATACACAATACTACATTTCAAACTGATCCACAATTTCTGCCAACTGCCGTGCAATATTCTGATTCTCCTGCGCCTGATTCCGGATCGCATCTGCCACTACAGCAAGCTTTTCATTCTTATGTACAATGCCGCCTATTGCTTCCTGATCCTGTTGGGTAATTTCATGGACATCTTCTATGTGCTCGCCAATCTGACTGACTGACTGTTCCAGCTGCCCGATTGCGATATTTATTTCATCCAACTGTTTCTTAATTACTTCCGCAGCCGATCGGTTATCCGTTGACTGCTCTGCAAAATTTTTCAAACTGCCGTACAACACTTTGTTCCATATAACCCATCATATCATTAAAGCAATTATTAACACTGTCAATACTGTCATTTGCTTCCGCACAAATCTGCTGGATATTGGTTGCCGTTAATTTGGATGTATCAGCAAGTGCGCCGATTTCACCCGCAACAACAGCAAAGCCCTTTCCGGCCTCGCCGGCTCTTGCTGCTTCAATGGACGCATTAAGAGATAAAAGATTCGTTTTATTTGCAATACTCAGTATTTCCATTGCCAGCTGATTAATTTTGGATAACCCATTCAGGCTGGAAATTGCATTTTTAACAGAAATTCTGGTTGTTTCCAGCTCTTCCTTTCCTTTTTCATATGCTTCCGTGGCACTTGACTGCATCTCCGTTGCATTTGCTTTCACTTTTCTGCTCATATCATCTGAATCCCGGATTTCCTGCATAATGCTCTCCACAATGGTATTGATATGCCCTATTTCTTCATATACATGGGCAATCGCATCATTTGTGCTTTCCAGAGAGGCAGACAGCTGCTCCGTTGTTGCCGTCTGATCCGTCATATCATCCACGAGTTCCACTGCCGAATTCTGTAAATCATCCGCTTTTTCCATGCAAAGTACCGCAGCAATCCCGAAGAGTCTGGACAATATCTCTCAACGAACAGATCAGTGTACCTGTTGCTCTTGAAATACTTCCCAACTCGTCCTTTCTTGTATAATGCTTTTTCTATTTCCTCATTTTTCTTTGATATCAAATTGCTGTAGCGCGAGGATTCCGTTTTTCGATCGGTTTCATCGGCCGCATCATCCGGTTTATAATGATCACGGAAACCACCCCAAGCACAAGCAGAATAGCTGCACACAAAAGCATCAGATTTGTCCGCATGGTTATTGCTGAAGCAAACAATTCCTCGTTACTGTCTTTAATAATAAACAGCCATCCACGGTCTGCCATATAATAATAAGAGTCAATATAGTTTTTTTCCATTCTCCCTGTGCTCTACATAACCACCGGCACTAATCGCAGTATCCTTATATTTCTCACATAACTGCAGCAGATACTCTTCCTCTGTTTCTGTAGCAACCATTTCCGCCTGATTATGGAAAATATATTTATGATCCTTTACATTAATCATGCAGTAAGTTGCATGTTCCATTCCATTCATTCCAAGGCTGTCCAGTTTATTGACAAGACCTGCCGTATAAATTCCTCCTCCAACAAGTCCTGCAGGATTTCCACTTTCATCATAGATCGCCCGATACATGGAAACAATCTGATCGCCGCTTGCAGGCGATATAATAATCCCTGTATTATATACCCCCATCCGTTGCAAGCAGTATATCCTGTAATGCTTGCAGGGAATCACCCTCTCTTGTAGTGATGCCAACAACACCTGCATTGGTATGGGCAAGTACATGGGTATTCCATTCACTTACATACAGTCCTTCCAGATTGTTTATATCCGCAGAAAAGGATTCCGTATATTTCTGTGCTGCATCAACTGCTGATTTATTTTCCGGATTTTTGAGGACATTCAAAATTTCTCCTGCCTTACTGTATGCTGACAGAATCACCTCGGATTCCTGTACATAATTATCCACAATCTGGCTTCTCTCCTGTACGATTGTCTGCAGATTGTCTGTTGCCGTTGTCCTTACATTTTTGTGTAATTCCATATACCACCATTATGGAAAGACACGTCATGACAACAACCTGCATGATCAGAATTGCACCTATAATCTTTCTTGCAAGTGAGCCTCTGGTTTTTTCTCTACTCATTTAATTTTCCTCCTTAATTATATTAAATAATGTCGGGGCAAAAGCCCCGATCACTTTCTTACGTTCGAAATACTCCACGGCATTCTCAAACATCTTATGTGTTTTCCTATCCGTCCGCAACCGGAGGAGTTCTAGTATTATCCCCGAAAAACTCTAGAACCAAAAAGCCTCATACAGACCCGATTCTCATTCATATTCCATACAGGGTTCTGTCTTAACTCTATATCGTTTATAGCTTTGCCATCTCATCCTGCTATTCGGCCACACCGGCATTTTTACGGTATTTACTGGGAGTGCATCCCTTCTGCTCAATGAACTTACTGATGAAATAATCCGTATCACGGTATCCGACTTTTTCCGAGATCTGACTGATCTTCTTATCGGTCTTAAGTAACTCCTGTGCTGCTTCATTAATCCGGTATTCACATAAATAATCCTTAAAGGACTGCCCATACTTTTTACGGAAAATCTGTCCCAGATAGGAGCTGTTTACAAAGTACTTCTTACTCAGATCCCGGAGTGTCAGGTTATCTGCGAAATGCTCTTTAATTTCTCTCTCGATATCCTGCAATACTCCTCTGGATACATTTTTTTGCGGAGCTGGATCAGATATTCCGCATAATCACAGGAAAATCTTCGAAGATGCGCCCGGCTTCCTCTTGTGATTCCGGTATCAAAAACATTTTCGCTGATATACTGCATCACCTCTTCCTGGTCTACGGTTTCATCCTGTTCTACGGCCAGATGAATCAGCTGGAACAACAGATAATTGGTATTCATTGTCACCAGATCCCTCGCCATCCCTAAGTTTTTCCATCTCCTGAAACAGCTCATCCACACTGCCATGAATCCCGTTTACATCATTCTGCTCTACCGCTGTGATCAGATGATCCAGACTCTGTTTGCAAAGGACGATTTTTCCTTCTCCGACCTGCATTTCTTCTTCATAGCAGTAAACCGTTTTCTCCTGACGAAATCCTTTCGAGGAACGCAGTGCACAGGCTGCCGAATAAGAATGTGATAATTTATCCGGCTCTTCTACCCTTTTTCCTGCAAGTAATATGATCGGGAAAGCAAGACGCTCATTCATCTTTTCAGCAAACCAGAGCAAAAATTCATCTCTCTCCATCATACGCTCTGCCGCCATGTAATCTGCATACACAAATCCTATTTCATAGTCCTCTTCATAATCGAGTAATTCTTTGAATAAATGAGAACCGTCATCTTCCAGAATTTCCATTGCATGATCATACATCCGGCTGCGGATCACCTGCAGTTCACTGTCAGAGAGCTCTTCAATATCCGAAGTATTCTGCATACTGATATGAATGTAGCGTAAGCCTCCATCCCCAATCCGCAAACGCTCTTTCACATACTTAAGCTCCTCTTCGGTCTGCTTCCCCCGCAGAAGGGAAATAATATACTGCTTCAACTGCATTTCCTGCATCCGGCGCTCATTTTCCGCATTTTGTTCAGTAACCGCCAGACTGCTTTTGGCCTTACGGATCAGCTCCAGCAATGCTTCCTTCTGAACCGGTTTTACCAGATAATCCATACAGGCATAGCGGATTGCTTTCTGTGCATAGGAAAAATCATTATACCCGCTGAGTATAATAAAAAACGCATCGGAAATCTGTCTTCCCCTGATCTGCTCAAGCAGCTCCAGTCCTGACATCACAGGCATCTTAATATCGGTAATTACAAGGTCAGCCTCATGATCCTCAAGATAAAGCAGGGCTTCTTTTCCATTGGACGCCATCTTAACGATTTCACAGCCTTCAGCTGCCCAGTCGATCAGTACAGACAGTCCCTGTAAAATAAATGGTTCATCATCTACAATCAACACCTTCATCTGAATAGTAATCCCCTTCTTTATTATTCTTTCACAAAACTGCACTTTCCGGAATGCGGATCACCAGAAATGTCCCGATTCCTTTTTCACTTTCCATTTCAAAGGATACCTGATCTTTCGTAGCCATCTTAAGCCTTAGACAGGCATTCAGCACACCGACATGCTTCTTTTTACGGATGTCATCGATCTGTACATGATTCATTCTGTGATTGAGCAGCTTTACTTCATCCTCATCCATTCCATTACCGGTATCCTCTACTTCCATGATCAGACAATTCTCTTTCCAATAGACACGTAAATAAATCCAGCAGGGAACCGATTTCTTTTCGACTCCATGTACACAGGAATTCTCTACGAAGGTAACAAGAGCAAGCTTTGGAATCTTCACGTTCTGACATTCTTTGGAAACATCAATTTCATAAGACAATCTGTCACCAAACCGGTACTTTTGCAGCTCCAGATATGCCTTAATAAAGCTCACTTCTTCTTCAATCGTTGTATCATCTGTATTCCATTCCACATTCTGTCGTTCAAGAATGGCAAGACGTTCTACCATGGCAGCTGTTTCATTTTCTTTTTTCAGGACACAATGCATACGGATACTTTCCAATACGTTAAACAGAAAATGGGGATTAATCTGACTGTATAGTGCCAAAAGCTCTGCCTGCTGCCTTGCGATATCGATTCCCTGTTTTTCCAGCCGGTCCTTATATACCGTCCGGATCAGTTCCTTCATACGCCGGACCATCTGGTTATAATTCCACATCAGGGCGCT
Source organism: Lachnospiraceae bacterium (assembly GCA_021628825.1). GTDB lineage: Bacteria > Bacillota > Clostridia > Lachnospirales > Lachnospiraceae > Suilimivivens. The sequence goes on from JAJXRY010000001.1 coordinate 875,036, forward strand.
GATTTCATCCGTGCCCTGAATATAATCCAGCTCTTCCAGCTCCTCCGTATCCATACGGTCAAATGCTGTGCTTAATTCTCCAAGCCGCTGTGCAAAGGACCGGTTAATCAGGGATACCAGAACAAGCGGCAGTAATACATTTACCAGAATCAGACACAGAATCAACACAAAATGATCCTGAATACTTGGAAGTATACCTCCCGAAGGCTGCATAATTAAAATCCGGAATGGCTCACCACATATGGAAAAATCACGTTCCAGCCGGATATTCTCTTTTCCTGTCAGATATTCATAGTCAATTTTCGTTCTGAGGTTTCCATCATTGGTAAACAGAATCCGGTCTCCTGAGCAGACCATCACCGGTGCATTGTAACGCATATCCTGAAAACGCCGTACCAGATTCACGTAATCAACCGTTACCACAACATATTTCTCTTTCTGCAGATCCCGGTAATAATCCATCCTTCGGATCATCACAATTGTTCGATTACTCACTACATTGATACTGTTTTTCCTTATAATTAAAGATCACCGTCATATCCCTGTCCTTCTGCTGATATTCCAGGAATAACGTACTGTCAGCAACCGAGTCCAGACGATAAAAAAGACCTCCGTTCACAATATCGTCATTATCTCCATAAAACATAACCTGAAAGCGTTCTGAATTCATATTTCCCAAAAAGGGATCCGTACTGAACCTTCTGCTCTCTTCAAAAAATTCAAGTGGGGAAGAAAAGGACTGTTCCAAAAACAGATTCAGTGTGCGGTTAATATATACACTGTTTGTAAAATCAATGGCTTCCTCAAACGTATAGGCCAGATCTGCCTCTACGGCAGATGCAATGCTTGCAAATTCCTTCTGCTGCTGTTGATGCTCATTATCAAACACAATATACAGAATCACTGCATCTGTCAGAACAAGTGGAAAAAGCACACAGACCACATAAAGAATGAGTAACTTTTTACGGATACTATAATCGTCCATCCAGCGTTGAAGCCGATCCATCAGTCCTTTCATCTGCTGCTTCCCCCTTGTTTTTCTGATTCCTTACGTCATATTTTCCTTATACCGTATTAATTCTGCACGATTTCTTCTACCAGATCCGGTAATTGCCACTCAATGCAAGGAACGCAAAGAAATACAGGCAATTGTCATAATATCTCCGGTTACCTTCCCTTAGCGGCATCCGGAAGAACTCCTCCAGCCACTTTTTTGCAATCAGGATACTTTCTTCATCCTTCGTCCGTCCAAGAACGGAAAGGATTCCCTGTGTAGTGGTAACCTGTAAGCCAACCGGATCAAGGGCCGGTTTATGAAGACTGGTTCCATCCACCTCATAGATTTCGAAGGGATCCTCGTCCCACCGTGCATCCAGGAACCGTAACAGCTTTTTCCGGTGCATCATATTGCCCTTCATCAATTCCAAACCATTCATAATCCAGTCCGATATTTGCCACGGTACGATACGCATCGCTGAAAAACCAGTCATGACGATCGGTTGTCCACGGTAACGGGCGGCTCATGGGCTGACCGTCAAACTCGGCATACTCGGCACTCATACCGGTCTTTTCGTGGCAGGCCTTTGCCAGATATCCCCGGCTTACCTTTGCAGCCTCTTTAAAGAACGGCCGGTCTTCCTCATCTGCCCACAGTGCAAACAGTTCATAAAAAGTGCGGCAGGTGGTAGGACGGATCGGTGAAGTCAATTCCCGGCACAAATAAAATCTGCCTGTTTTCATGATTCCACATGGGATATCCCGGTCTTCCGTTCTCTCCTTTATGGATACAGGCTCTTAAGATCTTCCTTGCCTGCCCGGAATAGCAGTAAATCCCTTCCCCGTCACCCCAGCGGTGAGAGGCAAAAAACAGTGCCATGGCAAAGAATTCTTCCCCATCCGGAGCTGCTCCATTGGCATTACGTGTTCCGTCAAGTCCGCAGGACCACGCAAAATAGCCTTCGCTTTCTCCCTCTTCCATCCACATATAAGTGCATGCCCATTTCCAGATACGGTCAAACTCTGCTTTTTTATCCATCTGGACACAGACCATCATTCCATAAGACATTCCTTCTGTCCTTGCATCATGATTTCCGGTATCCTCCAGATATCCCATATCTTCCCCCGCCGGATGGTAAATCCGCTCTTCCTCACTTCCGTAAAAGAACGTTTCAAAAATTTCATTCAGACGGTTATTTATTTCCTGATCCTCTTTTCCGATCAGGGAAAATAAATTGCGGTATTGTTTCGTTTCAAAAGCTGCCATAAATAAAAACCTCCTTTGTGATAAATACATCGTACCTTAAGTATACACACAAAGTATACACACAAACAAGGTTTTCTTTCTCTTCGAAAACCGGCTTATGCTAATCAATTATTGCTATTCTGCAGCAATACCAGACCATTCTTTCATCCGTAGTATCAGCCCTCAATAATCAGATATCTGCCGTCTCCGATTTCGAACACTTCATCCGCATTCAGAATTTCATCTTCATCTGCACCATCCATATCAATACCCTCTTCTTCAAAGAAGTCCCAGACTTCACGCAGGGAATTCACGACCACTGCAAAAATTCTCCTCAAGAAACTCCTCTGCTTCTTCCAAAGAAGACACCACGTCTCCCTCCGGGAAAAACTGCTCCCTGATTTTCCAGGAAGCACTGTAATACTGCATCATCATATCGCATCGTTATACCTCCTCGATCCCTTTCTCCCGGGATAAATACTCTGTTATTAATTAATTTTTTTCCTGTTCCTTCACCCGCTCTACTGCCATCTGTCCGAAAATCAGCTGTGAATTGTAAGAGCCCTTTCCTCTCTTATCCACCTTCTCATAGGTTCCTTCCGGAGTAAGTAAATGTGCCTTTTCGGTATCACGAAGCTGTATGGACAGAATATCCATAAGCCGCTTCTGAAGCTCCGGCTTTTCTACCGGGAACATGATTTCCACACGACGTTCCAGGTTTCTCGGCATCCAGTCTGCACTTGCACAGTAAAACTCCGGCTTGCCGTCATTTTCAAAATAAAAAATCCGGCTGTGTTCAAGGAAGTTCCCCACAATGGAACGGACACTGATCCGCTCCCCGATCCCCGGTAGTCCTACACGGACACAGCAGATTCCACGCACGATCAGGTCAATCTTTACGCCGGCTTCCGCCGCTTCATAGAGGGCTGCAATGATATCCTTATCGCAAAGGCTGTTTACCTTGGCAATGATATGTCCTTTTTCACCGGCTTTGGCATGCTTCATTTCCCTCTCGATGAGATAAAGGAAACGATCCTTTAACCATAGTGGTGCAAGGGATAGCTTATTCCAGCTTAGCGGCTCGGAATAGCCGGAAAGCATATTGAATACGGCGGTTGCATCCTCCCCGATCGAAGGATTGCAGGTGAGCAGTCCCATGTCGGTGTAAAGCTTTGCAGTCGCATCGTTATAGTTACCGGTTCCTAAATGCACATATCTGCGGATACCGTCTTCTTCCCGCCGTACCACAAGCGTGATCTTACTGTGGGTCTTTAAGCCGACAAGACCATAGATAACATGACAACCTGCCTTCTCTAACATCTTTGCCCATACAATGTTATTCTCTTCATCAAAACGTGCCTTTAATTCCACAAGCACAGAAACCTGCTTGCCGTTTTCTGCCGCCTGGGCAAGTGCTGCGATGATCGGTGAGTTGCCGCTCACACGGTAGAGTGTCTGCTTGATGGCAAGAACCTCTTTGTCCCTTGCTGCCTGACGGATGAAATCCACCACCGGCGTAAAGGTTTCATAAGGGTGGAACAACAGAATATCCTGCTTTTTAATCTGATCAAAAATATTGCAGTCTGCCGGAAGCTCCGGTACCGGCTGCGGCTTCGGATAGGATTTTTCTTTTAAGTGGTCAAAGCCCTCAAGTCCGTACATCTTCATTAAGAAGGTAAGATCGAGCGGCCCGTCAATTTCATACACATCCTGCTTTTTCGATGTTCAGCTCCCGCTCAATGATCTCTAACAGGCGTTCATCCATTCCCTTTTCTACCTCAAGACGGATTGCCTGCCCCCACTGACGCTTTTTGAGCTGCTTTTCAATTTCCTTTAACAGATCCTCGGCTTCATCCTCTTCAATCGTAAGGTCCGCATTTCGCATGATACGGAACGGATGTGCACAGACGATCTCATAATTCAGGAACAGCTTTTTCAATATTCCGCTCGATGACCTCTTCAAGGGGAATGAGGAGCCGTTCTCCTTCTTCTCCCGGGATTTCAATGATTCTGGGAAGGACACTGGGCACCTGAACGGTTGCAAATTCCAGAATTTCTCCTCCGTCCTTCTTCTGGACGAGTGCTCCGATATTGAGTGACTTGTTCCGGATTAAGGGAAACGGTCTGGAAGAATCTACTGCCATCGGTGTCAATACCGGATAAATATTCTCTTCATAATAGCGGTCTACATATTCCGCCTCTGCCTCACTTAACTGCTCATGCTTCTGGATGACACGGATGCCGTTTGTCTTAAGCTGGGGAAGCAGCGAATGATTGTAAATCCGGTACTGCTCTTCCACAAGGTCATGTGTTTCTTTGGTAATCTGCTTTAACTGCTCCTTCGGAGTCATTCCCGCAATGTCTTTCTTATCATAACCGGCATTGACCATATCCTTCAGGGACGCCACACGTACCATAAAAAATTCATCCAGATTGGATGAGGTAATACTTAAAAATTTCAAACGCTCAAACAATGGATTATTCTTGTCCTTTGCCTCACTCATGACTCTGCGGTCAAACAGGAGCCAGCTCAGTTCTCGGTTTACATAACATTCAGGATTATCGTATTTTAGTTTTTCCCATATTTTTCTGAATTGCTGCCTTTCTTTTCTCTCTATATATAAATATTTCGTAACTATTCAGAACCCCTGTTCGTAAAAACCGTTGCTTCGCAACTCAAGTTTTACTCATTGTATCCAGCGTTCTCTTCTGCCGGATGACCGGCCGGATATTAAATACTTCGGTGAAGAACTCTGCCCGGTGTCCGAAAAGCCCCCGCTCTAAGGTAATGTCCTCATTCGTTTCCACCGTAATCAGGAGCTGCTCCTCCTTCGGCAGAATCCTGATATTCTTAAACTTCTGCTTGTGGCTCCGGTCAAGACCGTTTGCCAGCCGCAGCATGGCAAGGAGCTTTGTCATCCGTAAATAAGATTCTTTATCCATGCTTGTAGTCTTTTCCATCTGCTCATAGTAATCAAAAGGAATGTGATTGTACTTGACTACATTCGCTACGATTTCGCGCTCCAGATGGGACAGTCCTATAATTTCCGTTGCCATGATAATCCGGTAGGAGCATTCGCCCAGCTCTACCATACTGATATACTTCCCGCAATCATGAAGAATGGTTGCAATCTGCAAAAGCAGCCGGTCACGTTTCGATAGACCGTGTACCTTCTTCATGCTGTCAAAAATCCGCAGTGCAATCTGTTCAAGTGTTTCACTCCGCTTTTTACTTCCCTGATACCGCTTGCTGATTGACTTTGCGCAGGCTATGATATCCTTTTCAAAATCATGGGATACGGGAAGAAGCTGATTCTTCTCCGCATATTCATAAGCAATACCGTCACAGAGTGTCACTCCAGGCGCCCAGATCGTTTTTCGCTCCGGTATCCTCCATAATCCGGTGCACCATGATCAGCGAAATGTAAAGCGCCGGCATATCCTCTTCCGGCATATCCCAAAGCCTTGAAAGCTCAAGCGTACTCTTCGTCCGGCTTTTTTCCATAAATTCTTCGATCTGCTCCCTGGTCGTTACATCTCCTTTCCCTTCCTTACGGTAATAATGCCGGATCAGCAGGGAAATATAATCATCGACAATAATCAGATTCTCGATCGCACGATCCTTCAGATACAGCTTCTTATAAACGGAAAGCTGGGATTCCACAATCTCTCCGATTAAGGTCCGGTACTGGCTTAAGGAAGCATTCAGGAGATTCATGCTCTCCCGGAGACGCAGTACGCCAAGCTTTAAATTCTGCGTGGAAACCAGAGTATCCTTATCAAACAGGGAGATCTGAATGCTTCCTCCTCCGATATCCACAATGGCGGTTCCCTTTTCTATGATTTCATCAAACTGCTGCCCCTGCAAAGCAATCGACTTATAATCCAGAAACCGCTGCTCGGAATTACTTAAGATATCCATGCGGATTCCTGTACGCAGCCGTACCTGATCGGTCAGAATCGCCCGGTTCATACTTTCCCGGATCGCGCTGGTTCCATACGCCTTATAATCTGTCACCTGATAGGTCTTCATGATATCCGAGAACTCATGCAGGATCATACACAGTTCATCCACACGCTCAAAACTTAATTTTCCAGTCGTATAGGTTTCCGTTCCCCATATCAATGCTATGACGGATATGATCAATCTGCTTCATCCCGTTCTTCTTCAAAACCTCAAAAAAATCTTCATGGAGAGTTCATAAGAACCGATATCAATTGCCGCAAAGGTCTTTACTGCCATGGTATTTTACTCCTTTTTTCCAAGTATGTAATCAATGAACTGCTGGGCACACCGGCCGGATAAGCCACCATGGGCAAGCTCCCACTTATTCGCCTCAAGCAGCAGCTCTTCTTCTGCCATCTGCACGCCATAACGGTCTGCCAGAGTCTTTACAATGTTCTGGAACTGCTTCTTATCTGGCGCCGCGAAGAAAATCGTCACCCCAAACCGGGAAACGAGCGAAAGCTTCTCCTGTACGGTATCTCCGGAATGCAGGTCATCTCTCCGGTCATCTTTATCTGAAAAGCTTTCCTTAATCAAGTGTCTGCGGTTCGAGGTTGCATAGATTAACACATTCTCCGGCTTCTTTTCAAGTCCTCCTTCAATCACCGCTTTCAGATACTTGTACTCAATTTCAAAATCCTCAAAGCTTAAGTCATCCATATAGATGATAAATTTATAATTCCGGTTCTTGATCTGGGTAATGACATCATTCAGATCCTGAAACTGGTGCTTATACACTTCAATAATACGCAGTCCCCGATCGTAATATTCATTCGCAATTCCCTTAATACTGGATGATTTTCCTGTACCGGCATCACCGAATAACAGACAGTTGTTTGCCTTTCTTCCTTCGACAAAAGCCTCGGTATTCTCAATGAGCTTTTTCTTAGGAATTTCATAGCCAACCAGATCATCCAGATAAACGTGCGCAATGTTCTGGATCGGTACGATCTGCACACCATCCTCGTCATGAACCACACGGAACGCCTTATGCAGACCGAACTTTCCAACCCCGTAATCCTTATAAAAACTCGGTAAGAGTCGCCTTCATTTCCTCCGGCGTATGGTGCTTTGCAAACTTCTGTGCAAGGGAACAGATCCGTTCGCGTATCCGGCTATTATATACCTTGGACTCGGAATCACTCGATACATAGTCCGTAATCAGTGAAAAATCACAGACCTGTAAAGCTTCGGTCATCTTCGTAAAATCATAATCAAAAAATTCTTTAAAGATTACAATGTCATGCAATACCGCCTGATTGATGGTTCCCTCGACTCCCCCGGATTTCACATGCCTTGCTATAGCTGTTCTCATTGTTTACCAGAAGATTGCTTAAATAACAGTGCCATAGGTTCCCGTAGAATCCGTGGTTTCCTGCAATTTCAAGGAGCTTATGCATGCAGTCATACAAGAGCCCTGCAAGTTCCTCGCGGTTATAATACTCATCCTCATAGTGCTCCATGAGCCACGCCATATCAAACAGAAGGGTGCCTTCCTCCTTCTCAAAATCCTTATATACGATCAGTTCCTGTTCTCTCATCGGTATGTCTCTCCTTAGTAGTTTCCAAGTATCCGGAAGTTTAGTGCTTCCTCTTTTAAGCCCCGCAGTGCATTCTGTACGGCAGCATCCTTCAGATTACCGTTGCAGTCAATAAAAAAAGCGGTATTCAAATCCCTTATCCTTCACCGGACGGCTTTCGATCCGGCTCATATTCAGATTATTGTAAATAAAATGGGACAGAATGTGATACAGTGCACCACTTTCGTGCGGCAGTTCGAAGCAGACGCTGATCCGCTGTGCCTTTTTCCATGAAAATCTTCTTCCCGCTGATGACGATAAAGCGAGTTGCATTGTCGCTGCACTGATGAATCCCCCGCTGTAAGATCGTAAGTCCGTAACGCTGCGCTGCATATTCACTTGCAATGGCCACCTGTGTCTTATCATGATCTTCTGAAACCTTGCGTGCCGCAAAGGCGTTATTCTGCATCTTAATCTGCTCCCATTCCGGATGAGTGCTTAAAAACTGCTCCGTCTGCATCAGCGACTGCGGATGGGAATAAACTTTTCGGATATCGGAAAGCTCTGCTCCCGGAACGCCAAGCAGACAATGATTAATCGGAATAATCTGCTCTCCGACAATGACATTTTCAAATTCTACTAAAAGATCATAGATCTCGCTTACAATGCCCACCGTGGAATTCTCGATCGGCAATACCGCAAAGTCGGCCTTGCCGTCTGCCACATACTCCATCGCTTCCCGGAAGGTATCAACATGATCGCCGTTGATCTCCCTGCCAAAGAACTGTTCCATGGCAAGCTGCGAATAAGCGCCCTCTGCCCCCTGGAAAATGACCTTCGTATGTTCATCCACAAGTTCCCTGCAGGTCTCAAAGGAAAACATATCATTATTCTCATGCTCTAAAAGAATTCCATACTGCAGCTTGCGGCTTAAGGACATCAACTGCGTAAACAGTTCCTCCACGCCCTTCTTATTCTCTTCTTTTTTCGGCAAGTCCGCAGACCTTCTGTATCTTCTCTGCTTCACGCTGCTTATCAAAAAAACAGGCTTATGATTCTCAATTTTATATTCGGCAATCTCCGTACAGATATTCATTCTCTGTTCATACAGCTTCACAAGCTGCCGGTCGATTTCATCAATCTCTTTTGCGTAACTGTGCTAAATCCATATACTTTTGTCTCTCTTTTCAATTTTCAATGTTTCACGCCGGGCCGTTACCCTATAAAAATGATTGTATAACAATCATATATTGATCGCAAGGGATTCTCTGATTTCCATTGCGAAACCTAAGTAAAGTTTATATAATAAATCTGTAAAAATTGATTCCTTATAACAGGAGGTAACTTATGAAAAAAACTGGAAAATTATTGTCATCTGCTGCTGTATTCTGTTACTGCTTGCCGGTTTCAGTGTTCTACAGGGGATTTCAGGGCAGAATTCCCTCAAACGACATCACCGTTACTGGAAATACCGGCGGCAATCTGAATAATCACGGACTTTTTGCAGAAGCTGATGGGCGGGTTTATTTCTCCAATGCCTATGACAACGGCTGTATGTATTCCATGAATCCGGATGAAACGGATTTAAGGAAGCTCACCAGCAGTTGCGTAAATTCCATCAATGTCGGAGGCAATTACCTCTATTATTATCTGGACAATGCAGCCGGTGGCAAAGGACTCGGCTATGTCGTACATACCTATGGCGTTTACCGCAGCAAACTGGATGGAAGCAGCAGCAAATGCTTGGACCGTCAGGCCGCCGTTACCATGCAGCTTGTCGGCGATTATATTTACTATCAGCGGTACAACAACACCGATTTCACCAAATTTTATAAGATTAAAACCAACAAATCCGGACAGGCGCTTGTTTCCGATGAGATCATCAGCCCCAATGCCTGCCAGAATGGAATCATTTATTACAACGGAACGGATCAGAACCATAATCTGTATGCCCTCGATACCCGGTCAGACAGTGTTTCCCTCCTGTTAGAGGGCAACATCTGCTATCCGGTCTATGCCTATGACTACATTTATTATATGGACGCTTCCTCAAATTACCGCCTGTGCCGCTACTCCCTTTCTACCGGAGCAGTTGAGGTGCTGACCGAAGACCGCGTGGACACCTATAACGTTGGAAGCGGCTATGTTTATTATCAGAAAAACGATGCGGATGCACCCGCACTCATGCGTATGGAAGCAGATGGAAGCAACCCGGAAATTGTTGCCCTTGGCATCTATTCCGATATCAACCTGACTTCCCAATATGCCTACTTCCATGAGTTCAACTCCGATGTTCCCATGAAACGTACCCCGCACAGCTATATCGAGGTTTCCGATTTCGCCGCAGCCAAACAGGCTGCGTTGACTGCCAATTAATCCGGAAGCTCCTTAAGCATCTCATAAACAGTCTTTTGTAATAGTTGGTTAACATAACACGGGCACAGTTCATTTAACGGTTCCAGCACAAACCGCCGGTTCTGCATATCGCGGTGTGGGATCAACAGCCTCGGATCATTGGAAATCACATCTTCATAGAAAAGGATATCCAGATCCAGAGTTCTTGGTCCCCAGTGAACCTTCCGCTCCCGATGTGCCTCCTGCTCTAACTGTTGCAGGAAGGCAAGCAGCTCCATCGGAGAAAGCAGCGTCTCGATCTCGATTGCCCCATTTAAGAAATCATCCTGCTCTACCCCGCCATACGGCTTCGTCACAAGGAGCTTGGAGCAGCGTAACTTACGGATCCGCTCATTCTTCTTTAATTTTTTTCAACCGCATCTTCGATATATTTTCTCTTATCTCCAAGATTCGAACCAATTCCCAGATAGGCCCTTTTTCCACCCACGCTCGATCTGTACCGATACGTTTTCAAAAGGAATCGGAATCGGGGCATGAGGCTTATTCACGGTCAATGTCATCTTCCGGATAAGCGGATAGGCAAGCAGTACCTTCTGTACCACAACCTCTGCCGCCCGCTCAATCAGATCGTAGCTGCGTTCCGCAAAGGTTTCCTTCATCAGTTCACAGACCTCCCCGTAATGCACGGTTTTCGTAAGATCATCGGTCATTCCCGCTTCGTGCAGGGAAAGATACAACTCCGCATCCAGATAAAAGAACTGCCCCTCCTTCTTCTCCTCGGGAAACACCCCATGATGCGCATAAATTTCCAAATGCCTGATATTAATTTTATCCATAATTCCGAATAGCCTCCATCATGCGGATGAAACGCACGTTTTTCTTTGACATCATGCACACGCACCATGCAGCAACCGGTATTTACGGCAAAGGCCGTTGTGGCAAGCGTTCCTTCCACACGCTCATTTACCGGCAGATCCAGCGTCAGACCGACCACGGACTTGCGGCTCGTTCCAAGCAATACGGGATATCCCAGTTTCTGAAAGAACGGCAGATGGTTAATGACCCAGAGATTCTGTTCATAGCTCTTTGCAAAGCCGACTCCGGGATCTAAAATAATCTGCTCTTTCGCTATTCCGGCATCCCCGGCAATCGTAAGGATCCGGTCAAAGTCCTCACGGAACATCGTTTCCAGTTCCGGTGTCGCTTTGATCTCATCGCCCATCTTCTCTTTCCGGTTGTGCATGAGTACACAGGGCAGACCGCTTTGCGCGATCACCTTTGCCATCTCCTTATCATACTGCAGCCCCCAGATGTCATTAAACAGATCCATCCCTGCCTGTACACCGGCCCTGGTCACCTTCGACTTATAGGTATCCAGTGAAACCGGCACATCAAAATTCTTCTTGATTGCTTCGATCACCGGACAGGTTCTTGCAATTTCCTCTTCGTCGGTGATCTTCGTATAGCCCGGCCGCGTGGATTCTCCGCCTACGTCAATCAGCTCTGCTCCTTCTTCGATCATCTGCTCCACGCGGTGCAGGGCATCGCTCATCTCCGGATAACTTCCTCCATCGGAAAAGGAATCCGGTGTTACATTTAAGATTCCCATGACATAAGTGTGTCCCTGCCGTTTGAATTGTTTCTTTCCTATGATAAGATCTGACTGCTGCATCCTTTTTCTCCTTATTTTCTTTTCTGACAGGATAACTGCCAGGAACCTGATCTGCCAGATCATTCCGGCATGATCAGAGGTTAAACAGACTTCCCTTCTTCTTCGCTTTCTGTGCTGCGATCTGCTCCACCTTCGGTAACAGCTCTCCTAAAAATGAAAGCGAACCGAATGCCACAATGACATCCTCCGGGGATGCCATAAGATACGCAAGTTCCAGGGCCTCCTGTATTCCGTCTGTTGCCGTAACCCTCTCTTTATAACGGGAACAGATTTCTGCAAGCTCTAAGGCCGAAAAGCCCCGCGCGCCCTTCGTGGAAATCGTCAGTACCTGATCGGCCAGCGGCACGGTTGTTTTCACAATCTCCTCCTGCTCCTTATCACGTAAAATTCCCATAATGAAAATCATACGTTTCTGTGGGAAATAATATTGAAGCGATTCTGCAAGCCTTGCTGCCCCATCCCGGTTATGCGCCCCATCAGCAATGAAAGCAGGCTTCTTTGCAACGATCTGGAATCTTCCGGGCCATGCGGCATTTTTCATGCCCTGCAGTACTGCCTTATCCGAAATGGTAATGGGATGTCCCTGAAGTGTCTGCATACGCAATGCCCGTACTGCCTCCAGTGCCAGTACCGCATTCTCGATCTGGTATCTTCCAAGAAGGGAAATCTGCACCTTGGAAAATTCCTTATAGGAAAAGGTCTGACCGTTCAGACTGCTCTTCACCTGTCCGGCCTGCAAAGGAGAGGCTTCGATCAGCGCAACTCCCTCCTTTTGTGCACGGAATTTTAAGATCTCCATAACCTCCGGCTGCTGCGTTGTTGTGACCGCAATCGATCCCTTTTTGATGATTCCGGCTTTCACAGCGGCAATCTCGGACAGGCTGCTTCCCAGAATGCCCCATATGGTCAAGGCTTATAGAAGTAAAAACTTCAACCAAGGTATTCGTCACAATATTCGTGGCATCCATCTCACCGCCCAGTCCGGTTTCCAATACGACAATTTTGCATTTCTGTTCCCTAAAATACCAGAACGCAAGTGCCGTTTCGATTTCAAATGCGGTTGGATGCGGCTGCCCTTCTGCCACACGCTCTTCACACTTTTTCCCTGCAGAGCGTCATCCCCTGTGCAAGTGCCCTCTTCGAAATCATCCGGTCGTTGATCTGAATACGTTCCCTGTAGTCTGAAATCGTTGGGGAAACATATTTTTCCAACCTTAAACCCTGCACATTTCAGAATTTCGGAGAGAAAGGAAAGGGTAGATCCCTTGCCGTTCGTTCCTGCAATGTGCACACAAGAAAGTTCCCTCTCCGGATGTCCCAGCTTTTCACAAAGGTTCCGGATATTGGCAAGTCCCGGAACACTTCCGTATTTTTTTAACTCTTCAATATATGTTAAAGTTTCTTTTTTTCGTTCATGATTCTTCCCTCATCTGAGATTCATGCCAAATGTCCCCGTAAATGCAGATTATTCTACAATTTTCCTGTCATAATCCGTAAGGCTCCGGATTGCTGTATAGTTTCCGGATTTCCGGACATACTGGGAATATGATGAAAAAATTACTGACTGACTTTTGTAAATGTGGCCTCCTTGGCTGGGGTTTTGAAATTGTATTTACCGCGCTTTCTTCCCTTCGACGGAGAGAATGGAAACTTATGGGACAGTCCTCTCTGTGGATGTTCCCCGATCTATGGAAGTGCCTGTATTTTAGCCCCGCTCTCCCGGCTGTTCAAGCGGATGTCTGCGGTGTGGCGCGGTACCATCTATGCTGTCCTGATCTTCGTTGTGGAGTTTTTCTCCGGTAAATTTCTTAAAAAGCATGAGGTCTGCCCCTGGGACTATGCAAAGAGTAAATGGCATATTGGCCGGGTCATCCGGTTAGACTTCTTTCCCTGCTGGTTCGCCGTAGGTTTAATCTATGAAAAGCTATTAAATGCTTCTCCCCATAAGTAAACCTGTTTATCCAAAAAGAGTCCGCTAAAAGCGAACTCTTTTATGCATTTACCTATAAAACCGGACGTCTACTGATCTACATCTGCCCCATCCATATCATCCATTGCTTCTGCACCGATATTCAGGGTGTTCAGGGTGCGTCTCTTCATCCGGGCATTCTCCGATGCCTCCAGAATGTAGTTCTTAATGGTCTTCGAATTCTTAATATGCTCCAGCATAAGCTTCGGATGCGTGGTATCTCCGGTATAACAGATTACGGTTCCAAGCCCCGCAATTCTTTCCCAAAAAGTCGCTACCAGCTCCACATCCTGTACCTTATACATATAACAGTCATTCTCCACCTTGCGGAAAAATCCGCTGTCAATGGTAATCACATTCTCAGCAATATGATACGTGGTAAAGGTAAAAGGAAGTCCGAAAAAGACCCATCTTTTACGTTCCATGTATTGATCTTCGCTCATCATTTCTGCCATATTTCAATCCGCCTTTCTTCTTTGTAACGGTAATTATCCCTGTTCTTTTTCAAATGGTAGCATATCCCCCACAAGATTGCAATTACTTCTCCGTATATTCATAAAAAGCTACTGTTCACTTAACCATAAAAAACTATTTTTCCTCGTTGAAAGTCTTGTCTCTATATGCTATGATAAGAAAAATATGTGAGTCGGTTTTATTGACGAAAGGAGTGTGAATATGACCGCTAAAGAATGTATTAAAGGACGTCGCAGTATCCGCAAGTTTAAGGATCAGAAGGTATCCGAAGAGCTTCTGTCCGAGATCGTTGAAACTGCTTCTTATTCTCCAAGCTGGAAACACAGCCAGATCACCCGTTATATTGCAGTAGACGGTGAAAAAGAAAGACCAGATCGCTGACAGTTGTGCAGAAATGTTTGCCAACAATGGTGTCATCATCAAAAAAATGCTCCCATACTGATGGTCATTACTTATATCAAAGGCCGCAGTGGTTATGAAAGAGATGGTTCTTTCACAACCTCCAAAGGAGACCGCTGGCAGATGTTCGATACCGGTATTGCTTCCCAGAGCTTCTGTCTTGCCGCATATGAACAGAGACTTGGTTCCGTAATCCTTGGTATCTTTGATGATGCGAAGGTCGCTTCCATTTTAGAACTCCCTGAGAATCAGGAAGTAGCTGCTTTAATTGCTGTCGGATATCCCGACGAAGAACCCACCGCTCCCAAACGTAAAACCGGTGGAAGATTTATTATCATTTATCCATTAAACGTAAACTAAGGTCGAAGAGAAAACTCTTCGACCTTTTCATGAGTCATAGAAAAACAAGCGGCCACGCAAGTGGGCATTTGTTTTTTCTACATCAGTAACGAACATGCGTCTGCCGCAAGACAGACAGAGAGTGTGAAGCACGGGCATGTGAGTCTGAGACATAAAAAGGAAAATATACAAGACAAAAAGGAGACCCCCTATGAGACATGTAATGAGTCCACTGGATTTCAGTGTGGAAGAACTCGACCAGATCTTCAATCTGGCCAACGATATTGAACAACACATGGACAAATACGCCCATGCCTGCGCAGGAAAGAAACTGGCAACCTGCTTTTATGAGCCGAGTACCCGTACCCGGTTGAGCTTTGAATCTGCCATGCTAAATTTAGGCGGAAGCGTGCTCGGATTTTTCCGATGCAAACTCCTCTTCCGCTACGAAAGGAGAAAGCGTTGCAGATACCATCCGTGTCATCTCCTGCTTTGCAGACATCTGTGCCATGCGTCACCCCAAGGAAGGAGCCCCGATGGTTGCGGCAGTCCACTCTTCCATTCCGGTTATCAATGCCGGCGATGGCGGTCACCAACATCCGACACAGACCCTCACCGACCTTCTCACCATCCGTTCCCTGAAGGGTTCAATTGGCAATTTTTACCATCGGACTTTGCGGAGATCTGAAATTCGGCCGTACCGTACATTCCCTGATCCATGCACTGATGCGCTACGAAAACATCAATTTCATCTTTATCTCCCCAATGGAGCTGCGCATTCCGGATTACATTACCGATCTGCTGAAAGAAAAAGAACATTCCTTATAAGGAAGTCATCAAATTAGACGATGTCATGCAGGATCTGGACATCCTTTATATGACCAGAGTACAGAAGGAGCGTTTCTTCAACGAAGAAGATTATGTCCGCCTGAAAGACTTCTACATTTTGGATAAAGCAAAGATGGAACTCGCCAAGCCCGATATGCTGGTGCTTCATCCCCTGCCCCGTGTCAATGAAATTTCGGTAGAAATTGACGATGATCCGAGAGCCGCTTATTTCAAACAGGTACAGTATGGTGTGTATGTCCGTATGGCGCTTATTCTGACACTACTTGAAATTCATATATAAGCAACGCTATTCAGACCCCATTCGTAAAACAACCGCTGCTGACGCAGCTTTCGTTTTACTCATGTGCTGAAAATTTATCTATCACTCAGAAAAGAAAGGATCAAATTCATGTTAAATGTAGGAAAGATCGAAGAAGGATTTGTATTAGATCATATTAAAGCAGGAAAGAGCCTCGCGATTTACCATCATCTTCAACTGGACAAGCTGGACTGTACCGTGGCCATCATTAAGAACGCCCGCAGTAACAAGCTTGGAAAAAAAGGATATTCTGAAAGTGGAATGTGATATTGATATGTTAGACCTGGATGTCCTGGCATTCATTGACCATAATATCACCGTAAATGTCATCAAGGACGGCAAGATCGTATCCAAGAAAGATCTCCAGCTTCCAAAAGAAATCCGCAATGTCATTCACTGTAAGAACCCACGCTGCATCACTTCTATTGAGCAGGGACTTCCGCATGTATTCGTTCTGGCAGATGAAGAAAAAGGAAATCTACCGCTGCAAATACTGTGATGAAAAAAATATGACGGAGAAATCCGCTAAGATGCTACCATAAAAATTTCAACAGATCTTTTAAAATAGAAAATCCCTTCTTCCCGGCTTAACCATGCTGGGAGGAAGGGATTCTTTTATTGGACAAGTCTCTGTGTGACATATGGTGAATCAGATTGTAAATCAGTGTAATCAGTGAAACGATGGAAAACCCAAGCATTGACGCTGCCATACTGATCATCATCTCATCCTGACTGTAATGTCTGGTAGGAAGGTAAATCTTACATTTCTCTGTAACCCATGCAATCACCAGCAGAACGCCCGCCGCCAGGACGGATTTCACAATCCACGGAAGCCGTTCGGAAGACAGATGAATGGTTGCCGTTCCCAGAATGCCAATGAGAAAGAAAGCAATCGTTCTTCCCATCTGCCGGAAATAATAAGTGAACTTGTAAAGCTCTGTCGTTGAAACGGTGTCCTTCTCATAATATTCGGTGGCCAGCTTCTCAATCACATCACTGCCAAGCTCCGCAGAACTCGTCCCGTTCTGAAACGACAAATATGCAATTGCAGCAACCGACGCCAAAAATACCATCCAGAATATAACCGCCCAGATGATCCGGCCTCTCTTTCTTCTCTTCATTACCCTGAAATCTCCCTGAACCATTCCCTTCATATTGTTCTTTGGTACGAAATGTTTCAAAATTATTACAATGTCCGCAACGGACATTGATTCCATTAGTAAAGCTATAAAAATGCTCCTGTCAATGTCACAGGAGCATTTTAAGAAACTATTAATGATTTAATTTGTTACAATTATTTTACAGAAGCCTCTTCAAATTCCTTTACAATGGCTTCTTCCGGCGCCTTGGTCAGGAGACTTACCGCAATCGTGAAGATCAGGGACGTAATGAATGCCGGCAACAGCTCGTAGATACCAAACACGCCACCCAGAGGTGCCACCAGATACTTCCATACAAATACCATCACACCACCACTGATCATTCCAGCAAGTGCACCCTGAAAGTTACATCTCCTCCAGAACAGGGAGCAGAGCGTAACAGCTCCGAATGCACCTCCAAATCCCGCCCATGCAAAACTTACGATACGGAATACACTGGAATTCGGATCCCTTGCAAGAAATAAGGCAATTAAGCTGATTGCCACAATGGTAATTCTTGCAATGAGCAGACTCTTCTTTTCATCCAGCTTTACCTTGAAGAAATCCTGAATGATATTCTGGGATACCGAGGATGCTGCTGCAAGCATCTGGGAATCTGCGGTAGACATCGTTGCTGCCAGAATACCTGCAAGGATCAGTCCTGCTACAATTGCTGCCAGAATACCATGCTGGCTGATTAAGTTTGCAATCTTAATAATAATCTCTTCTGCGCGGCTCGGAGAATCCAGAAATTCTACCGCACCTGCACATGTCATGCCATAACCGACAAGTCCGATAAGAACTGCTACGAACATTGCGATTACCACCCAGATCGTTGCAATTCTTCTGGATAAAACAAGCTTCTTCTCATCTTCAATTGCCATGAAACGGACTAAAATATGCGGCATTCCAAAATAACCAAGTCCCCAGGCCAGTGTCGATGCAATCGTCAGTGCGCTATAAGGGGTAGAACTGTTCGTTTCCCTGACACGGGATGCGAACATGGTGAGATATCCCGGCATTTCCTTCGCATTGGAAATGACAACTCCCATCCCCCCTGCCACATGGATACCAAATCCCAATACAACGGCAAGCGCAATAGTCATTACAATACTCTGTACAAGGTCTGTCGTGGAAACAGCCTTGAAACCACCCATAATTGTGTAGCTTACAATAACAATGGCTGAAATAATCATTGCCACCGTATAATCCACACCAAACAGACTGTTAAACAACGTTCCGCATGCTTTAAAGCCGGATGCGGTATAAGGAATAAAGAATACAATAATCACAAGCGCAGCAATCGCATTCAGAACATTCTTCTTGTCATGGAATCTCCTGGAATAAAACTCCGGAATGGTAATTGCGTTGATGTTGCTGGAATACCGGCGCAGCTTTCTCGAAACCAGAAGCCAGTTTAACCAGGTTCCGATTCCAAGGCCGATTGCCGTCCATGAAGGTTCTGCAATACCACTAAAGTACGCAAGTCCGGGAATTCCCATCAGCAGCCAGCTGCTCATATCCGAGGCTTCGGCACTCATTGCAGTAACCAGGGGCCCCATCTTACGACCGCCTAAGTAAAAATCGGTACTGTCGTTATTGTTCTTACTGAAAATAAATCCGATTGCCAGCATACCAAGTAAATATACTACGATGGTAGCAATCATAATAAAGGTAATTGTATTCATATCTTCTCCTCACTTTTGTATGATTCGGGGTGCTTCTCCACATTAGCGCAGTAATGTGTCACCCTGTAAAGAAGAGCCTGCTGCACTGCGCAGGCCCTTCTGCATCATCTTTGTTAACTTCTCTGCCGATCCCTTATTTTAAGAACGTAAAACTGCGGATAATCACCGGCTCCTTCGCTTCTCCCTTGCAGATAGAAACGAAACAGATAATCTTTACTACCCAGAGTACTGCATAGAAAATACCTGCTGCGATCGGAACAATCACAGTCCAGCAAAGAATAGCGGTTACAAGTCCAACCAGTGTCTCAACTACAAGGAACTTAAGCGCCTGTCTCACATGGAATGAAACATACGGAGAATTCTGGCTGAGTAACGCAATCAGAATACCAACCACACTTAACAGATATAACAGCATTGCAATGACCTTGTTATCCGACACATCCTTGGGATCAAATTCTGCCGTATGATCCCACTCCGGCACTACCGGTGCTGCCGCACCATATGGGTTATTATAATTCGCACCACAATTTGCACAGAAGACTGCCTGGTCTTCCATCTGTGCGCCACATTTCGGACATATTTTCATTTGTTATTTCCTCCTCATCCTTTTCTTTAACCACTATGTAGCATGATCTGCCAATTCAGAACCGATCAGATGGAATTTGTATCGCCCTGAATAGATACAGTATAATACACAATACCAGATATGGCAAATCTTTTCTTGCATCCTTCTATCAGAATCATTGTTACTATCCACTCGTACCTTGTTCCAATAACGAATTATTCTATGCCAAGCTCTGCATCAATGGCTTCCTTGGCAATCTGCCAGCCGCCCATTTCTTCATAAGCGGCATCCATCTTCTGCTTCTCCCGTGTGGCCCGCTCTGTATCTCCTACCGTGGAAAAGGCCTTATAGAAGCTCGCTGCCTCATAATACTTCGCCACTCCGTAATATTCCTTCTCGGTCTCATTTCCAGCTGCTCCTGATGCCGCATTCTGGTGATAGTGATCGACCAAAAGGGCATAGTTTCCATACTCCACACGGCTCCTTAAGGCATTCTCCGAAATCCGGTTGGAAAAAGCATCGTGTAAATTCTCAATCATCACCCCTACCGAAGCAAACAATACAATGCAGAGAGCTCCAATCACACCTTTCATAATAAGCAGAATCCCCTGCTGCCGCCCAATCCGCAGCTTATTCTGTAATTTTTGTGCCATATCCCATCTCCTCATACTTCTGTTCCAGTAAAACCATTCTCTGTGCCTTACTTAACTTTGAAAATCCTTCTGCTTCTTCCTTCGTAAGTCCCAGATAAGCCTGAAGAAGCGCTTCCACATCTTCTTCCATCCGGAAAAAGCACCTGTTCGGTATACGCTTCATCAATCGGATAGGAATCCATATTTTCTCTCGCTTTTGCAAAGTTATCACAATAGGTCGTAAGGGACTCGATGCGGCCGTCCTTCAGCGTTTCAGCTTCGGCTTCCAGCATTCCGAACAGATTTTCATAGATGTAGGCATAGTGATCTGCCGCTCTCATAATAACCGCATAGCTTTCATACCCTTCAGTATAAACACGGATATCCCGGGCTTCACAGAAGGCATGAAATCCAAGATAATCCTCTTCATCAAGGTATTGATCCATCTTCGCAGTATATTCCTTATGATACCTCTTCGCCTGCAGATCATGGACATTTCTCTTAATTGAATAGGCACTCCTTGTCATAAACAAAGCCACAAGGCAAAGCACCACCAATACTGTAATGATGACTGCATGTGCCGTAATCTCGCTATAATTCTTCGTTACCTTATAAACATCGCCCTGTGTGGTATCGAACCGGTCTTTATAAGCTTCCATATCCTTCACATGCTGCTGCGCATGTTCGTTCGGTTTTCCGCAATGCGGGCAGAAACGATCCTCTAACGATAAGTTTCCTCCACAGTATTTACAATTCACGTATCTATTTTCCTTTCATCCATTTCTTAATATAGGCTTCGCAGGTTTCATATTTCGGATATCCGTAGTTATTTTTCACTTCTTCTTCAAACTTCTTAACATCTTCCTGTGAAAAGTCCCAGCGTCCCTCCAAACCGGCAAGTGCCTGTGCCCGGAAGGGTTCCAGCTGCTCCCGGTCTTCCTTAGAAAGCAGTACCGAATAGGAAATTCCTTTTTAAAAATCCAGTAATCATTTAAAAAGCACAGTTTCCTGATACTCCTGCAGGGTTTCTCCAGCGGCTTCTTTTGAAAGACATTGTTCTACCTTATCACAGATCCCCCCAGACCATCATAAATGACCAGTGTTCCCAATCAGACAGATAGATTCCGTCCGCAGTCCCCTGCTCAATAAAGTCATACAGCTCCGCATACTGTTCGTTCTCAAACAGTTCTTCCATCTTTGGATAATTTTCCTGTCTCCAAAGGTATTGTGCCTTCGCATCATAAGACTCTTGCCGAGTTTTCCATGCCACAATGCCAATGCATAGCAGAATCACGATAATGGCTGCCACGGAAAGCTTTATCACCCATCCGGCCCGCTTCTTAATGGCTTTCACCGTTTCCTGTTCCGGCACCGATCCCAGATCTTCCAGATCCGTACGGACATGTTCCAGTTTCTCTAAGTACCCACTCTCTGCACCGGGATAATACATTGTGCCACAGTACGGGCACTTTGCACTCTGTTCCTTAAACTCACCCCCACAGTTGGGGCAGATCACTTTTCCTACGTTCTCTGTCGCCATAATGGCTCTCCTTTGATTTGTCTTCGTTCCTATTCTAATCGAAGCAAAATCTACTGTCAATCACTTGCCAGGTATCTCTATGTGGTGATGTACTTTTGTATTTGTTTTACCACATATTCCCATTCCGTAAGCAGATCCGGAAGAAGATTTTTTTCAGATCATCGCTGTTTTTACTCTCTTCCTGCAAGTTCCATCCGGTAAAACCATTCTCCCAGGGATTCCGCGCCAATTCCTCTTGCTTCTCCCTTAAGTCCATGACAAACGACAATCCATTTTTTTAAAGAAACCTTTTCTTTCTGCTTCCGTCCATTCACCTATAGTATCCAGATTTTCCGATAAAGCAATCAATTTTTCTTTATGCTCCCCATACTGCTCCTGAAAGATGGTAAGAATTTCCCAATAGAAATTCGGATCGTCGTTTGCATACCGTACCCCGGAATCCGTTTGTATACCGGCATTTTTAAGAAGTTCTAGCCAATTCCCGCCATCTTCCCTCTGCTCTTTGTCACCTCTCTGCACTGCATTCTGTTTCGTGTATAAATACTTTGTAAGCATTTCTTCCAATCGTTTCGGTTCTACAGGTTTTTGCAAGATATCCATCAAAACCTTCTTTCTCATAAAATAGCCGTGCCTCTTCCCCGGCATTCGCCGTTAATGCAATAACAATGGTTCTTGCATTCTTCCCGTCAGCATCCGTCTTCAACTGATGAAATGTCTCAATTCCATCCATTCCCTGCATCATATGATCCATGAGAATGAGGTCAAACATTTTCTCCCTACACATCCGCAGGGCTTCCTCCCCACTACCGGCTGTCCATACCACAGCCTTCGTTCTCTTTAACAAATATTTCAGGACCTTAAGATTGTATGCATTATCATCAACGGCCAGAATCGTTTTCTTACTCAGATCCGGTATATCCTGCGGCACATTCTGTATAGTCACATTCTGTAATGTCTGAGTGGTTTCTACAGATCCCGAAGTCTCTCCATCCAATTTCCATAGAGCCTGTTCTTTTTCGCGAAGCCTCCACCCATGGAATTTCAATAGTAAAGGTACTCCCTTTTCCAAGAATACTTTCTACGGTAAGTGTCCCTTCCATTGCTTCCACCAGCCGCTTTACAATAGCAAGCCCAAGGCCCATGCCTTCCTTTCCACCAGTATTCTTTCCACGTTCAAAATTTTCGAAAAATCTGACTCAGGTCTTCCCTTCGGATTCCGATTCCGCTGTCCTTTACGGCAATCCATAATCTCGTTTGTCCATTCTTGCTTTTCACACCGGCACTAAGTTGTACAAAACCCTTATCCGTATATTTCATAGCATTCGAAAGAAGATTGACAACCACCTGTCTTAAATGAACCGCATCCCCCATCAGATACTTCTGCCGATACATAGGGGGAAACTCTTTACAGGAATAAAATTGCAATCCCTTTTCCTGAGCCTGTGGGCGCATTAATTCTTCCGCACTGTCCAAGACTTCTCCGATCCGATAAGGTTCATGCGCAATCGTAAGTCTTCCGTCTTCCAGTCTGGCTGCATCCAGCACTTCATTGATCAGAGCCATCATATGTTCACCGGCTCCCGCAACCTCGACGGCATAACTCCGGATGCTGTTTTTCGCTGCTTTCCCGCAAAATCATCTCATTCATGCCAAGCATCGTATTCATAGGAGTACGCAGCTCATGGCTGACCCTCATCAGGAACTGCGTTTTGGCTTCATCTGCTTCCTTTAACTTTCGCATCGTCTGCAGACTTTCCGTCTGATCAATGAGCCAGAGCATCCTTCCATTGTTCTCTCCGTTTTCAATAATTTCTTCTGTACGAAGCTCATAGAAGGTATCTTCCCGGTGAAGAAGATGCTCCTCATCCTGAAGAAATGCAAGCAGCTCCGGATAACGGTCAATGATATCCCCCTGCCGGATATCCGGAAAAAGCTCATCCATACGATGATTCACAAAAATAATTGCACCCTCATGATCCAGAATCAGAAGTCCTTCACTTCCATGATTAAATGCATTGTCTACCGCTGCATGTAAAGAACCGAAATACCGGTATCTGACCATCGCCATCATCATGCAGAACATCGTGATCGTCATGGCAAGTACAACCGGATTATAACTTCCAAATACTCCGATTCCTTTCAGAATCAATTCCAAAATGAAGACTCCGATTCCTGCCGCAATATAGGTAACCCGTCTCTTCTGTATGTGTGTACTCTTACGGTACCGCAAGGCGCAAAGCAATAAAATAGCAAGAAGCACCACGGTCATGTGAGCGTAATGCAGACGCCATAAAATCCCTCCTGTAACCTCAATCCGGTGGTACATTCCATCTGTCAGAATCTCCCTGGAAGAGTAAAAATATGGATGCTTCTCAGCAGTAAAAACGCCAGCCAATACCAACGCATTACATAATGCCTGCAGCATATAAACCCACTTCGGAATATGAAATCTTGCAAATTCAGATATAAACCAGAGCAGTGCCATCAGAAAGCCGGCCTGTCCGACATACTGGACACACAACCCCGGAAGAGCCTCTCCGATCGTGTCAGACCAGACAAGCTCAAGCTGCAGCCCGATAACAAAAATCATGGTAAATACATCGTACAAAGCAAAAGCCATCTGCGCTTTAGAAGGCTGCTGCCGTAAAATGACAAACAACATAAAAAGCATTAGCAGAATGGCTATTACATTAACAGTTTCCAAAAAAAGCAGCATATTCTTCTCCTAAGGCAATTATTTTATTCGGCATTCTGCTCCATCTCACCCTGAATTTCATCTTCGGTTGCAGCCATTGCCTGTAAGGTCTTTGCGAGAAGTTCGTCTAACTCCCAGCCAAGCTGTTCAGCACCGCGTTCAATCACTTCACGGGAGCAGCCTGCCGCAAAGCCTTTACTCTTATACTTTTTTTCTTTAAGGATTTTTAATTCCATATCCTTCGTGCTCTTGGAAGGACGCATCAGGGCGGCTGCCCAGATGAGACCTGTCAGTTCGTCCGCTGCAAACAGCACCTTCTCCATTTCATGCTCCGGTGCCACATCGAGGGTCGTGCCGCACTCTACGGTAATGCCATAGCCGTGGGAGACCACACCGTGGATCACTTCTTCCGTTGCACCACCTTCTCTTAACATTTCAGGTGCTTTGAGGCAATGCTCTGCCGGATATAATTCAAAAATCAATGTCATGAAGAAGTCCTACGATTCCCCAGAATTCTGCCTCCTCACCATAACCTAATTTCTGTGCGTACCACTTCATAACCGCTTCCACCGTAAAGGCATGCTGGATATGAAACGGATCCTTATTATACTTCTTTAATAAGGCAAGTGCTTCTTCTCTCGTAAGTCCTGCGTTCATGTTCTGTTCTCCTCTTTGGTTACTGTTCACTCCTACTTTGTTCCAGTAACCATCTTTTTCTTTCTTCTGCATAGTTTGTATCTTTTTCCAGATCGTTAGATCAGTTTCATCAATTTACACTTTTCAATTCCTGCACTCCAAAACTCTTCGAGCGGGAGATTACGGATCTGGCAGACGATACTGGAATTCATTGCACCATGCCCGACAATCAGGACATCCTTTCCCTCCTGCAGTGCCGGTTCCACAACTTCCTTCAAAAAGGAACCTGTCCTTGCAAATAGCTCCTCAAAGCTCTCTGCACCTTCAGGCGCCACATAATGCGTTGGATCCTTAAACAAAGTATGTACCGGAGTGTCCCTGATTTTTCACAAAAACATTTTTCACTTCCCTCGCATACACCAAAGCACATTTCCTTAAGGCGGTCATCAAAAAAAGAATGGGAATATCTCTTCCTTTTAAGAAAATCTCTGCCGTCTCGCGCGCCCGGATCAGTGGGGAACAGAAACAGACGTCAAACGAAACCTCCCGATAACACTGTGCTGCTTCCTGTGCCATACGGCGTCCCGCATCGTTTAATGGAATATCCGTCCGTCCCTGTAATTTATAAGCATCATTCCAATCGGTCCTGCCGTGCCGCATAATATAAAGCATAATGATTTCCTCCTGCATTTTTTATCCCCAATTATTCTACCTCTGTTTTCCCATAAAAACAAGGATGCCTGTATGCACAAACACCCCTGCTTTTGAATAAATAAGTGGAAACTTCTGAATAGTTGCATTACTCCTCTTCGGTAATTTCAAATTCTGCTTCCAGATCGTCCTTCACCAGTTTGTATTTTCCGGGTGAAAGTGTTCCAAAGGGAGTAAGGTCATAGGTTTCCATATTTACTGTAAGATCCGGAATGATATGCGCGATGTCCGTCCATCCATATTCCTGCTTCGGTTTCACCTCTACCCATTCCTCTCCTTCAAGCTTCTGTAAGGAATATTCATTGCCGTATTCCATCTCATAGCCGCTGTGATTGTCGATTTCTACGGTCAGAATCCCATCTTTATAATCGACAACACGCATGGTAATATCCAGCGGCAGCGTGGAAATGTTCTGATCCTGTGATCCGTGACCGGGTAATTTACCTGCAAGAAAAAAATAGAGGTCGGTCCATCCGCTCCTCCAATGATGGATACGGAAGCAGATCCATCCTGATACAGCTTCACATGAGTTGCCACAAATCCACCAATTCCTGCAAGAACTACAATACCTCCGGCTAAAATCCATACCTTTTTTTATTCTGATACCATTTTTTTCATTCTCTACTCCTTCTACAGATTACTTTAACTGTAATCCAGCCTTAAATGCATATCCTGCCTTGCTGCCAAGTCCGATATGCGGCATTCATTGCATCCGGTACTCCATTTTTTTATCATAGGCTGCTGTAAGCAGAAGCAGCATTGGATACATGACCGGCTTTGCTCCCAAATTTACTCTGCTCATTGTATTAAACTCCTTTCCGAATGTTATTGTTTGTTTCTATTCATATAACGTAACTCAACGGATAAAATTTGTAAATACAAACGTAACAGTTTTTTCATTTTTCATTCTTGTGTTGACATTCTAATTTCTTAGTGATATCATTTTTGATATCAGATAAATATAATTATCATGTAAAGGAGTGAATTCATTATGGAAGAAAAAAAGGTTTTAAACAAAAAGAAAAAAACGGAATGGCTATGATGCTGCTTTTTTTATTGCTCTCTATATCGCTGCAGCGATTTTTAATGTGTATCGGTGTTGACCATTCAAAGCCTCTGTGAGTTGTTGCTGTGATCTATCTCGGAATCGGCTGGATTCCTTTCCTTGGCCTTAAGGTTTTAAAACCGCAGGAGGCTTTAGTACTTACTCTCTTTGGTAACTATGTCGGTACCTTAAAGGAAGCCGGTTTTTATTTTGTAAATCCCTTCTGTACCGCTGTCAACCCGGCTGCCGCTACCAAACTGAACCAAAGTGGTATTGATGCCCCCGACAGGCGGTGCCCTCTCTTCTCTCAAGATTTCTACCGGTACAACGGGTGAAATAAATGCTGCCCAGGCTGCCAGCAAGAAGGTCTCTTTAAAAAAATTATGACACTCAATAATAACCGTCAGAAAATCAATGACTGTCTCGGTAACCCGATCGAAATCGGTATTGCAGTAATGTGGCGTGTCGTTGATACTGCCAAAAGCTGTATTTAATGTCGATAACTATAAGGAATACCTGTCCCTGCAATGTGACAGTGCCCTGCGTAACATCGTACGTATTTATCCTTATGATGTATCTGCAGGTGTCGATACGACAGGGGACGGTCAGGCCGATGAGGGCAGTCTTCGCGGTTCCAGTGAAGTCGTTGCCGAGCGGATCCGTCAGGAAATTCAGGAAAAGGTTGGAGAAGCCGGTCTTGAAATTATCGAAGCCCGGATTACCTATCTTGCCTATGCTCCGGAAATTGCTGCTGTAATGTTACAGCGTCAGCAGGCATCGGCTATTATCGATGCCCGTAAAATGATTGTAGACGGTGCAGTCGGTATGGTTGAAATGGCTTTAGAACGTCTTAACGAAACCCAGGTAGTAAACTTAGACGAAGAGCGGAAGGCTGCCATGGTTTCCAACCTGCTCGTGGTACTTTGCGGCAACCATGATGCGCAACCCGTTGTCAACTCCGGAAGCCTGTATTAATGGCAGAAAAGAAACAGGTTCCCTTACGTTTATCTGCTGCCCTTTACGATGCCATAGCCGCTTGGGCCGAGGACGATTTTTCGTTCCGTAAACGGGCAGATTGAATATCTGTTAACCGAATGTGTGAAACAGCGAAAGAAGAACGGGAAATATGTCTCCGACGACATTGACGCTCCCACTGAGCTGGATATTAAATAAAAGGAATTTCAAAATATAAGCATCAAAGAAGGCGATACCTCCCTCTACCAAAGGAAAATATCGCCTTCTAATTATTTTTCTTTAATATTAGTATCAATGATTCGTCAGGATTTTTCTGATTCTTGTTGTTATCTTTAGGGCATGAAAAAAGCAGACACCTTTTTCCATTTTCTGTGAACAAAACAACCTCCACACCATCAGCCTTCTGAGAAAGATGTTGTAATGACTTTGCATTCATATAATCATCTATAACATAGATTGATTTCTTTGCTTGCTGATAGATTTCTATGTAAGCAATGTCAGCCTCTAACTTCTGTCCTTTATAAATCACAAAAATTCTTCTTGTCTTTATCGGTAATAAAATTATCTGCTAAGATATTCACATCTTTTTGAATTGAATCTACCTTATTCTCCATTCGGTTCTGCCTCTCCGTTATCGTTCCAACCTTTGCTGTTAAAAAGATCCATTTCATTTCTGGTAACAAACTGCTGATTCTGCCTAATATAGTGACGCATCTCCCTAAAAGTACGCATAATAAATATACTCTGTTGTTCCGCTAATTTTCCACGAAGAACTGTTGCAAGCATATAAATTCCTTGCTCTGTAAATGCGTATGGTAAATATCTACGTCCGCCTTCCTGTCCAGCAAAAAATCCTTTTTTTCCGTGAGGTCACAATTTGTGACCTCACGGAATCAATTTCACCATTAGATAGTCGAAACATAAAAATCTTCCGGAAATCTTTCTATATTTCTTTTTTTACTTGTTGATTTAACTTTTTTTACTTCATAGCCATAAATTTCTGCCAAATCTTTATCCAGCATTACCTGCTGTCCACGAATTATATACACCATTCTGCAAAAAAACATTACTTACAATATCTTGGCATTTTTCATAAATCTCAGCCCTATATCGAAATGTTGACATAGGCATATCACACATTCTGGCAGCCTCTAGTCCGGTAATTTTTTTCCAGATTTCCACAGCTGATAAACCTGATGAAAATTCTCTGGCAAAGTAGCCGGCGGTCTGCCAAAACGGACTCCCCTTGCTTTAGCTGCTGCGATACCCTCTGCCTGCCGCTGCCTGATATTACTTCGCTCATTTTCTGCCACAAAAGAAAGCACCTGCAACACTATGTCAGACAGAAATGTTCCCACCAGGTCTTTCCCTCGCCTTGTGTCCAACAATGGCATATCAAGGACAACGATATCCACCTTTTTGTCCTTGGTAATAATCCGCCACTGATTCTGTATTTCCTCGTAATTTCGTCCCAGACGGTCGATACTTTTGATATAAAGCAAATCATCTGTCTTTAACCGCTTTAAAAGACGCTTATACTTCGGACGGTTGAAATCCTTCCCTGACTGCTTATCTACAAATATATTTTTCTCAGACACTCCAACTTCACGCAGGGCAATCATCTGCCTGTCTTCATTCTGATCTTTACTACTGACCCTGACATATCCATATACTGTCATGTGTTCCCTCCTTGTTTTCCCATATAAAACAAAAAGCGTAAAAGGATATCTATATGGCATCCTCTTTACGCTTCTTTTTTTATATGTATTATAAAATTTCAAATAGTTCATGCTGCATCCAAAGAATCTGTCATATACGGAATAGCAATCTATAAGCCTTTATGTGTATCAAACCTTTTTTTCACCCCTTTCATGGCATAAAAAAAGCAACCGGAGCATCTCTGCTTCGATTGCCATAATAATATTATTACATATACAATAAAAAAATAAAAGTGGCTAAATATTAGTATTTTATTAGTTTTTATACGTAATTTTATTAGTTGGTTGAGTGACCATGATAATGTATCATGCCTTTTTCTTGATAATCATTGCCACATCAAATCCATGATAATAATATCATACCTGCTTTTTACATAACAATTATATCGTTGTTAGTCCGTCGTTAGTTTCTTGTTAGTCTACTGTTAGTCTGTCGTTAATCTTTCTGACGTAAACGATTAATGACCCATTATATATTTAGATCATCTGAAAATACCTTAATGCATCCGCAATAGCCTCTTCCTTCTCCTTCGGACACTTAGGCTGTCTGGTATCATCAGATTTAGGTTTATTGTAATTTTCACGCTCTATAATTCCATACTTAGCCTTAACCTGCGCAATATAAAGGATAGATACTTTCATCCCCTCATTATGCTCTGCCACATATGACTTGATTTCCTCATAGGTTGCTTTACTCTCAGCAGAGGTAATATCTAACTCATCCATATCCAGTCTCACATTCACATGATGCTTCGCTTCATGAAGTTTGGACAATAAACATACAGTCTCCACATGGCACGATTGCTCCAGATGAATGTCAAATAATCGGCCAATCCACGGAAAATCAGCCCGTTCGTTCTCGGAAACATATCCACAGCCTTTTTGACCTCAAAATCGCCATTTTCTCGACTGCGCTCGTTCTCGGAAACAGGTCGATGTGCTTGTTCCTACTATATAATGCAGGTGCACAGATTTTCCAATCGCCTCAAGACTTCGCTCTGAGGGAATAAGTCAAAAATACCCGCGATTCCCCATCCACTCAACTTTATTGCTGCCGGAAGCGATACTTGCCTTTTCCGTGTCCGGTCACAGGCTCAATGATCCCGTGCTCTGCCATTTCACGCAGCAAGGCAGTGCATCTTGTCGGCTTCAGATCGAGCACTCTCTGCACATCCGATCTGCCGAATACGATCTCTTTTCCTAAAGCCTCTTGTAATTTGCAAACATGCGAAGCGGTCTTTGCTGTAAAATCCTCTTCAATGTTCACTTTTTTATTTTCAATGTTCGCTTTTTCGGAGTCAATGTTCACTTTTTCCGGTTCTTTAAAAGTGCCGCTGATGTGCAATATCCGGTTATGAAGAGGATGATTCTCGTTCAACAGGAGATTGCGAAGGAATACCTCAAGGAAGCCGTCCAGCGATACCCCTCATTTCAACGGGCAGTTCTCAGAGCCGCTGCCATAATATTAGGGCTTATGACCGCACCGACTCCGTAAAAGCAGTGCAGAAAATTCATGACCGAACCGGAATAATTGTTGGCAACATAGTGATTGACAGCCGAATCAATCGCTCCGGCTCCAAGCCCGTATGGTACGGCAAAAATAAAGAGCATCCAGTATTTCGAAGAAACCGAAAATCCACACAATCCGAATATCGTCAGAAGAATTGAGCAGATTACAATCCACTTGGTATGTATCCTGCTTATGAGCTTCGGGCTCATGAGTGCCGATATGATTGTCATAAACGATATCGTCATTGAAACATAACCTGCATACGAGGACGGTACATCAAAATACATCTGCATCGTCGGCCATCCTGAGCCTAAAAGTGAATCCGGAAGTCCGAGGCTTATAAAGATAAGATATATAACTGCAATCAATAATGAAGCTGTCATCTGAACATTAACACTCCTGTCACTTTTTTTATTATAAAAAAATAGTTCTTATAATATCACACTGTTTTTCAATCTGAAATTTATTATTTTTTCTCTCTAAGCTTCCTGTACGCATTCGGCGTAATCCCCATTATGCGCTTAAATACCCTGTTAAAATAACTGATATTGTCAAAGCCGCATTCCGATGCTATATCCGTAATCAGCTTTTTTTGTGGACTTAAGAAGCTTAGAAGCATGAATAATCCTTATATAATTAAGATATTCAAACGGTGATTTGCCCGTTAAAGCCTTAAAAACTATGTTCGTAGTGGCTTACACTGTAGCCTGCTAAAGCTGACAACTCCACAATACTTATATCCTCTGCAAAATGTTCATTCAGAAAGCTGATACTCTGCTGTATTGCTATTTTTAGGAGCACCTTTCACATCTGAAGTCCTAAGCTTGGCAAAAGTACTGCGAATATAGTCTCTGAAAAACAGATTAGCAGAATGCCCTTTAAGGAAAGCTCATATTCCTCAAGCCCCATCTGCATAAAAGCAGAAATTTTTTTCAACAGTAATAATGTATCCATGTCAGCCTGATTATTCCTCCCAAGCATACATACACATTCATATCTGTACGGATAAATTATTTCATTATAAATATTTCTCTCAAATGTATTCTCCATAAACAGCCATTCCTCGGAAAAAACAACCGCATAGTGCCTGCACGGCACACCTGTATTTTTTACCGCATTATGAACCAGTGCCGGAGGTATAAAAAGTGCATCTCCCTCCTTCATATTGTACTGTTTTCCCTCAACATAAAATGTCATGCTTCCCTCATCCAGATAAATAAACTCCATCTCCGGATGATAATGTACATAAAGAGCATTCGTACTGTCTGCACCTATTTCAGTCTTATGGATTGAAAAAGGTCTGGCTTTTGTAAAATGCTTCACATTTTCCAACAATTCTTTATTTTTTTCATATCTGTCCTCATTTCACTTCATCCCGAAAGCAGCATTACAATTCTGCATTTATAACAATATAATACAACTTTATAGCTATTTTGAGCAAGTATATTTTTATTTTTTTGCAATATAATACATACAACATCGTTTTTTTGGCTGAAATACATTTTTTTAATTAGTTGCAACAATTTCACAATTGCACAAAATAATAGATATGGAAGGAGCCTGCACAATGGGAAACATTCGCGTTGAAGGAAAAAATTATTTACCAGAGAAAAAGATGAACTGACAATAATCGAGCCCTATGGCATGAACTGTCTTCGTTGCAGAAGCACCAAAAAAACAGTAAAAATTCTTGATGAAAAACTGGACTGTACTGCCTCCTGCTACTGCCGATGACTGCCACATTGAATGTGACGGCAGATTCGCAACCATCACAAATGGAGCTATGAAAGCAACCATCGATGTCGGACAGATATGGTATGGCGGAATAATAACCTACTTTTAAAAAAAGATACTCCTGTTCTTCATACAAGATTTGAAGGTGACTACAGCAACAGAAACCAGCATATTGAGGGCGACCACTACAAGATCAGCGTGATTTTCGATGCCAATGAAGGTGAGCATTTTTATGGAATAGGTCAGGAGCAGGTTGATTTATTTGACAGAAAGGGCAGCACCTCACAGATAATTCACTATAACACCAAATCCACTGTTCCTGTGCTCTACTCCTCACTTGGTTATGGTTTCTTCTGGAATAATCCATCCCCGGGAAGATGTGAGACAACAAGAAATCATACTATGTTTGTGGCTGACAGTGCTTACCAGGCAGACTACTTCGTCTATACCGGTGACACTCCCGCTGACATTATGAAACTCTACTGTGACCTCACAGGCTATGCGCCTAAATTTCCGCGATGGGCTGCCGGCTTCTGGCAGTGCAGGTTAAGATATGAGAGTCAGGATGACCTTTTAGCTGTAGCTCGTGAATATAAAAAGCAGGGAATCCCTATTGATGCCATTGTAATTGATTTCTTCCACTGGACTGAACAGGGTGAATGGAAATTCGACCCTAAATATTGGCCAGACCCTGCCGCGATGGTAAAAGAGCTTGAAGAGATGGATATTCATCCTGTAGTCTCCATCTGGCCTACCATCAATCCAAAGAGCGAAAACTACCTTGAAATGAGCGAGAGAAACATGCTCGTCAGAACCGAAAACGGTCAATATGGAACCTTCGATTTCTATGGTCAGCAGACTTTCGTTGATATGATGAATCCCGAGACAAGAGAATTTGTATGGGACAAGGTAAAAAATAACTACTATAAGCATGGAATAAAAAAACCTTCTGGCTCGATGAAGCAGAGCCTGAGGTTCACCCACAGCAGCCGGGGCACTTAAAATACTATCTCGGCAATGGTGCACAGGTAGCACAGCTATACCCTTATTACTATGCCAAGACCTTCTACGATGGTCTTAAGGCTTCCGGCGAGGACGAAATCATATCTCTCACCAGAGCAGCCTATCCGGGCAGCCAGAAGTTCGGTGCAATCGTGTGGAATGGCGATATTTCGTCCACCTTTGAAAATCTTAAAATGAGTATAACCAGCGGCCTGTCCATGAGCATGTGCGGCATTCCGTGGTGGAACTCGGATATAGGCGGCTTCTTAAACGGAGATACAGAAAGTGATTATTTCAGGGAATTAATTGTACGCTGGTTCCAGTTCGGATTATTCTGCCCTGTGATGCGTCTTCATGGTGCAAGAAAAAAAGGCAGTCGACCTACACCGAAAGACACCCCGGCATCATTGAACCAAGCGGCGGTGACAATGAAATATGGTCCTTCGGAGAGAAGAATTATCATATAATAAAAAAAATATTAGGTTATCGTGAAAAACTAAAAGACTATACCTGCCAATATATGGACATCAATTCACAGACAGGTGCCCCTATCATGCGTCCTATGTTTTTCGATTTTCCTGACAATGAAATATGTTACACCCTTGAAGACCAGTACATGTACGGAGCCGACCTTCTGTTTGCCCCGATATACAGACAGGGCGAAACCGAACGTGCGGTATATCTTCCAGAGGGCGACTGGGTCAATGTGCTCACACACGAAGCTTTTTCTGGCGGTCAAAGCATTATCTGCCATGCACAGCTTGATGAATTCATCGCTTTCGCAAGGGCGGGCAGTGACGTTATTAACTGCTTCTGAGTAACATAATGAAATCCCTTTGGAAGTAATATTTTTTATAGCTTTGAAGTCCGATTACCCCCTTTGATGTGGCAATCGGACTCGCTATACCCAACTGTTATCCAGACATAATCGGTACACCTTTCCTGTACTGACTATATCGAAAGCTTAATAAAGTGTCATTTTTCTATTCATAATCTAATATATCCATAATAAAATTATACATATATCGCGGATATTTCTCATCCTCCGCATCCTCGCCCAAGGTGATGGAGAGCACTGTATCGCCATGCTCAATAATTATATCCGTATCATCAAAGTCAACCCTTTCAATCTCAGAATACGGAATCCTCACCACCTCTTCACCGCTATCAAGCCAGTAGATTATATCATGCCTTTCCACCTCCCCCTGTAATACGGTTTAATACCTCTTTGGGCATTCCGTTTTCCAGAAATCTTTTCTTCAGGCTCTCTGAAATGCCAGATACCTTTTGATGGGTACCGTTGATAATAAACTTATCCCCTTCCACCCGATTCTCTGTAATCTCATAGCGGAACAGGGAATTAAAGTGCCTTTTTCCATCCCTGGTAATCTCGCACTCCATGATCTCCATCAGCCTTCTTTTCTTATTCTCAAGCTGCTTTGTAAACACTACGATGGGGAATGCCTCGGTTACCAGATCCATTAACACCTCATCATCCATATCATATTTTCTTTTACACAGCGTTCTCATTCGGCTGTAGGTGGCTTCACAGCTGTTGCTGTGAATGGTGGTAAGCACGGTATGACCGGTTCTTGCAGACTCCTGTGCGGTATAGGCTTCGGAGCTTCTCATCTCTCCCACACAGATAATCTCCGGGTTAAAACGCAGAGCCATGTCGAGGAGCATATCCTGATCGATGTTCTGTTTTTCATTTTCGCTGAATCTGGTCAGCGTATGGATCACGCTGTTGGTTACCTTTCCATCCTTTTCCCTTACCAGAGCCAGCTCCCTGCTTCCGTTTTCAATGGTAAAAATTCGCTTGTTGTCTGGAATGGTGGTAAGGAGCCACCCTGCCAGTGTGGTCTTGCCGGAGCTGGTGGCGCCTGCCACACAGATGCTAATGCCATACCGCAGACACTCTGCCAGAAAATCCAGCATTTCTTCTGTTGCAGTTCCTCCATCCACAAAGTCGCTCTTTTTCAGGCTCTGGGGACTTACGATTCGGATGGAGGCTGCAATGCCCACATCCTCATCCACAAGATTTCATTTATCTTATCGATAAACTCCTGCTGTTTGATCTCTGCTATCTCATCCTGTTTCGTGATGATATCGAACCGGTCCTCCTCTACATTTAATGCAAGGCAGCTTCCATTCTCCCACTTCATATGAATCTGCCCGATGTCATCCACATGGTCAACAATGCCCTTGCTGCCCGGCGGCACCGAAGTCTCTCCTGCCATGCAGTACAGATGGATAGGTGTACCTTTTGGATACTTTTTCTTTAAGCCGTGCTATCTCTTCTCTCTTTAACATGCTTCTTCTTTCTCGATTCCTTCTGCAAGGCCTTCATATACGCCATCAATCTTTTTATATTGCTCATCACCTAGACTATGTATCTGTTTTAAAATCTTAATATCTGACCTAGTAACTTCATAATCCATATCTGAATCTTTATATTCCGGTTCAATTCCTTTTCCTGTCAAAAGCTGTTCAGGAGTAATATCTAATGCATCACATATGGAAAAACAATCAATCCGCTTTTTGGATTTGTCTTTTTTTCTTTTTCCAGTCACTGATGTTGCTCGTTGCAATTCCGGTTCTTCTTGAGAGTTCCAACTGGCTCATGTTCTTCTGCTCCATCACATAAAAAAATTCTTTCACTGATAATCATAATTTTTCCTCCATCAACATTCCACATATATCCGTATTTCGTAATTTATATATCCGTCTTTACGGTCATGATATCATGCGACAGCTTTTCTTTCAATAGAGAGTTTTTGCATGCAACGCAAAAAAATAATAGCGGACATCAACAGACGAGAGTTCCAAAAGATGGTTGGCACCAGAATGGATGCATACCTTAGGTATGATAAGCCACAAATGAAATCGCTGCCGGGCGATAAGTATTCCACATGTGACTATAAATACATTCTGAAAGTACCTGATAACTATCATCTTGAGTATGATGGCCACTATTACTCTGTATTGTACACGTATCGCGGCCAGCCTGCAATTATAAAAGCAACACCAACAGAGATTCTTATCTGTGACAGGAATAACCGCTTTATCTGTAAGCATAAGCGTTCCTATAAGGATTTTCCTAAATACATCACGGATGATAGCCATATGAAGCCGGAGCACCTTTATTACAAGGAAGTAAATGCCCGTGACGGAGCTTATTACCGCAGGTGGGCATCTACCTTTGGAGAATGTACAGAAGAGCTGATTGATCAGGTTCTGCGCTCCGCAAAGCATGAAGAACAGGCTTATAACAGTTGTGCAGGTATTCTTCATTCCTGCAAGGGAATCCCTCATGGGGTTGTCGAAGAGGCATCCCGTAAGTGCATTGAGATGCACGCCTGCAAGTATTCTTACTTTAAACGAGTCCTCGGAAACGTTGTAAATAACATCGATTCCGAAAACGGAAGAACACTTCCGTCCCATGAAAATATCAGAGGAAAGGACTTCTATAAGTAAGGGTGACTACTATGAAAAATATAACGTTAACGGCAGATGAAATGGTCATCATTGACCGTTTAAAACAGATGAGGATGTCAGGTATGGCAGAAGCCTATGAAGAACAGCTTCGTAACCCGAACGCTGACCTTTCGGGCTTCTATGACAGATTTTCAAGCATTGTAAACTTCGAATGGGAACTTCGCTTTAATAAAAAGTTCAATCGTTTCCTGAAGAAAGCCACCCTCAGGTATCCGCATGCATCCTTTGATGACACAATCTATGAACCCGACCGAATGCTGGATACCGAAACTATCGAACGTCTTGCTACCTGCAAGTGGCTGGATGAAGGACGCAACCTTCTTATTACCGGAGCTACCGGTGCCGGAAAATCTTATCTGTCAAATGCATTATGTGTTGCAGCTATAAAGCAGTTCAGAACGGTTAAATATATCCGTGCCAATACCATGATGAGTGAGATGGATCAGGCCCGTATCAAAGGGACCTATCTGGAATACGTCAATCACATGGCCGGGCTGGACATGCTGGTCATTGATGATTTCGGACTTATGGACCTTGACCTGGATAAATGCCGTGATTTCTTCGAGGTTATTGACAGCAGGGATAATCGTCACTCTACTGTTATTGTCTCTCAGCTTCCGGTTAAGTCATGGTACGACCTGTTTGCTGATAATACTTATGCGGATGCATGTCTGGACCGTATGATACACAAGGCGTTCCGCCTTGAACTTAACGGAAAGAACATGCGTAACCCGAGTTAACTAATAAACTTCCCGTTTGGAGCGGACAGCCTTACCGCTAGCGCGGACTGGCTGTTCCGTTCAAGCGGAATACGCAATTTTTGCATCCCTATTGTCATCAAACTCTAATATTGGATAATCATTTCTTATAAACATAATTTGTAATCCTCCTTTACTTTATATCATACGCCAAAGCGATATTCTTTTTCTTCCTTTTCATTTGCAACCAATTGAAACTGCTCTATAACCATATCAGCCACTTCATCCGGATGAAGATTGGTATTGTCTATCTTTATATGATTATCAAACCATATTTCTCCATCCTCTAAATTCAATCTATGATTTGTTGCATCTTTCAAAAAGATTAGCCTTACTCCATGCAACATCTCTTTTTGATGCTTTGCATTCCATTCTGTGTGGCGTTTCGTTTCTTTCAAGTCTTGTTGCAATGTCGGCACTTAATTCCACAAAATAAAATTCTCCTCCATTAATCTTAAACAATTCCGCCAGACTTGTTAAGTACTCCCTCTCTTGTGGAACTTCAAATGCACAGACGTATGTAAAAATCAAATCCACATTATGTTTCACTGCAAGTTCAAATGCTTTTTCTCTAAAAATAGCATTGAATTCTTTTTGTGCCGGTGTTCCAAAAACCAAATATCTTGTCAGACATTTCTATGCTGTCATGATTCATCATCATATTGTACCTTAATTTATCCCTCAGGTTTTCTGCAACTGTCATTTTTCCAACTGCCTGAGGACCACATACTATAACTAAGTTTGCCATAATAATCTCCCTTCTATTTTTTACTCTGTACACTTGGCAAAATTATCTGTGTTTACCGCCGGAGTTCTTTAATCATAGTATAGTTGTTCAAAAAGTGTACCATCCTTTAAGCGAATTGCATTTGGATGAACACCTGTAATCCTAAATCCCATTTTCTCATACAAGTATCGTGCTCTGGCGTTTCCTTCTACAAACTCTAATTCAATCTGCATTACGCCCTCTCTACGTTCTGCAAGACGTATCATTTCTTCAAACATTTTTGTACCGATTCCCTGATTCCAAAAATTGCTAATCAATGCAATTGATATACTGGCTCTATGTTTTGTTTTCATTCCCTTGAAAAAGCTTATTGCACAATTTCCAACAACCTTACCCTCTACGATACACATAATCATTGCTTCATTTGGAGAGGCATTCTTCTGCTCAAACAACGTTTTTTTCTCCTTCTGCTGTATATTTTCCACACTCCTCCGGATAACGCAAAAATATAATCAGTTTCCCCGGCAGAAGTAACCAAATACTCCAATGTACTTTCTACATCTTCCTCTTTAGGGCTACGAAGTATCGCTTCACGCCCATCTTTTTAATTCAAACCTTACATCATCAATAATCATATCGTCTTTCTCCTTTTCATAAATTTAGCTACTTCACCGGGCCCTAATGAATAAAAAAGACCACCTACCCGAAAGATAAGTGGTCAAAAACAACTATACAAAAATACTATGTTCCTGAAAGCTTATTTTTTTCTTCGTAACCGGAATATTTACATACAACATTAAGACCCTGCACGTTAATCTGCATTGTCTGAATACTTTCGTATGTATTTTTCGACTACGAATAAAAAAACATAATTCGGCTTCCTTTCCAAAAATATTTTTTTAATAATATAATTCTTTTTATTTCATTTTTGTCAACTTTTTTTCTTTTTTTAAATTTTTTTAAATCATATGAAAAAAATCTCAATGCCTCCACAATCGCATCTTCTTTCTTCTTCGGACATTGAGGCTGTTTTTGCATCCTCTGACTTAGGCAAATTATAGTTCTCACGCTCTATGATTCCATACTTAGCTTTTTACCTGTGCAATATACAGATTAGATACCTTCATCCCATCATTATGCTCAGCCACATATTTCTTAATCTCTTCATAAGTAGCCTGTCTACGCTCCGCTTCGGTCCGCGCTGGGCAAAGGTCCCCTGGACCTTTAGCGCCTCTCAGCCGCCGTTAAATCCATCTCGTCCATGTCAAGTCTTACATTCACATGATGCTTCGCTTCGTGGAGTTTGGACAAAAGACATACCGTCTCCACGTGCATCGTCATCGGAAATAAATCAACTCCTACTGCCCTTTTCATCTCGTATCCTTTCTTTATCAGGTATTTAAGATCTCTCGCAAGGGTTTCGGGATTGCAGGAAACATAGACTACACGGTCAGGCTGCAGCTTCACAAGTGAAGACAGGAACTTCTCATCACTGCCGCTTCGTGGCGGATCCATGAACACAACATCAACCTTTTCTTGTTTGTCTGCAAGCTCTACCATGAACTCACCGGCATCCCGATTATAAAAGCGGATGTTGTGAATATCATTCTGCTTGGCATTGATAATTGCATCTTTTACGGCATCTTTATTTAATTCCACTCCAATGACGGACTGCGCCTGTCTGGCTGCTACCATACCGATTGTGCCGGTTCCACAGTAAGCATCCAATACCTTTTCTTTCCCAGTCAGACCTGCATATTCCATTGCTTTTCGGTATAACTTTTCCGTCTGTTCCGGATTTACCTGATAAAATGACTTGGGTGAAATTTTAAAAGTAAGCCCACACAGGCGATCCTGAATATAGCCTGGACCATATATTACCTGTTCTTTTTTTCTCCAAGAACCATGCTTGTCTTCCTGTCATTTACATTTACAACGACTGTTGAAATCTCCGGATGCTCTTTACGAAGTGCTTTAACAAAGTTATTCTTGGAAGGCAGAATGGGCGATCCTAATACCAGAATTACCATGATCTGTCCTGTTGCATGTCCTACACGAATCAGCACATGACGCAGCAGTCCATAACCGGTATCTTCATCATAGGTTTTAATCCGAAAAGAAGGCAGCAGCATCTTAATGGTCTGGATAATTGCACTGGCTTTTTCGTTTTCGATCAGGCAGCCTTCTGTAGAAACCACCTGATGCGTATTTTCCTGATAAGCACCTGCCAGGATATTTCCCTTACGGTCACGATCAAATACCGCATGCACCTTATGACGGTAATGATAGGGATTTTTCCATTCCAATGATTCCCTCAACCTTGCCAAAGGGACGTAATAACTGCTCTAAGTCCTGCTGTTTCTTCTTAAGCTGTTTATCGTAATCCACAGAAAGATAATTGCAGGCTCCGCATTTCTTTTCAACCGGACACATGAGAGATGCACTTGGTTGTTGCATCGGTGACTGATGTTGAATTTGATTTCTGACTTGCAATTTTTTCTTTTCTCGAATTTCTTTTTTCTCTTGCACTTCATTCTTATCTAAATGAATGCGGTTATCTTTTCCATTCACTGCTTCTTTCTTATATATTTCCTGCCTGTTACCTGTTTTTTGTTTCTTATCTGCCTTATATCTCTTATCTGTTTCCTGACTCTTATCTGCCTTATATCTCTTATCTGTTTCCTGACTCTTACCTGTCTTATATTTTTTATCTGTCTCTTGACTTTTACCTGACTTTTGTTTCTTATCTGTTTCTTGCTTCCTATCTGTCTTTTGTTTCCTATCTGTCGCTTGCTTCTTATCAATCTTCTGCTTGTTATTTTGATATTTCCTATGCTCCATACTCATAGTCGTTTTTCTCATACTCTCTTTCTTTATTTGTGGAAATTCATTCAATCACTTATGCTCCTGCTGATTCCATTCAACTTTCTCTTTTTAAATTAACCTGTGATCTTACTCACCTGGCAACATTTCTGTTCTTTATGCTTTTTTTACTATCCTGCTTCATGTTTCATATTTTTGTGGGTATAGAAAAACTCTTTTTCATCATCTTACCCTCATGATTTTTTTAATTTTGAGGGTATTGCAAACTCTTTTTTTCTATTTTTATACCCACTCCTATCAACTGCTCTGGGTATTTCATTTCATTTTTTTCTTCCTCATACTGTAAATCGTAACTTTCTACGCTTCTTTTTTTCTTCATTTTCAAGCAAATTAAAAAGAAGGTACAGTATAAATTATTCTGAAGTATTATCCGTCAGATTGTTTTTATCCTGTACCTTCTGTTATTATAGTCAGGTTACTAATAAACAAAGAAGCAGGAACCAGCCCCTACCACAGTTCGGTTTTCCTGCCTCACACACTCACCATAGGCACGCCTATGTGTTTGCAAGACTATGATAACCTTATTCGTCGAAGAAAAACAATCCTCTTACACCAAATTTTTTTATAATGAAATGATTAATAACCTTCAGTTCCACCAGCTTACCTGCCCCTGCGGGCATCTCAGGCTGCCTGTCTGTTCATGGTTATTACCACCGTCATATCAAAGCCTCATCCGGCAAACTTCTCTTTCGCATCTGCCGTGTCAAATGTGAATGCTGTGGTCATACCCACGCCATTCTTTTTATCCTCCATGGTTCCTCACTCCCCAGATTTCTCTTGCAGAGCAGGTAACCATTATTCATAACTATGAAAACTCTTTATCCCAGGATTCTGTTATGAATGATAATCCCTCTATTGATGAAAGCTGTTACCGCTATATCATAAGACAGTACTTAAGTCACTGGAAACAGAAACTGCTTTCCGAACGTATCTCTTTCGGCTCCATCCACGGTCTGATTGTATCCTGCTTCTCTCTTTTTTCGTGTCAGTTTATGCAGATTAAAAGGATACCAAATATTCTTTTTCTAAATACCACATAACCTTACACGACCTTTGTTCTCATGTTTCTTATACTAAAGAAAAAAACAAAGGAGGACCCTCAAATGGATCAGGAAAAAGAAACAGGCACTTGCCCTTATGCGCTATTCTGCGATTGCTCCACTCATTACCGGACTGTCAGACGATTTCAAATCCCTTACAGCCTTTTTTTAATAATGCTTCCGTCAAGGGTGTTATTCACCCCGATGGCACCATAAAGCATTATGCTCCCGGTACAATTGAAAAATGGTACCGTAATTACAAAGAAGGCGGCTTTGATGCGCTCATTCCAACCGGAAGGGGAGATCAGGGTAAGCCACGCAAACTTGATGATGACCTGCAGGAACAGATCAGATATCTCAAAACCAACTATCCGCGCATGTCCGCTTCCGCCATCTACCGTCAGCTCCGCGACAACGGAAGCATTAAAAACGGTGAGGTTTCAGAATCAACTGTGAACCGTTATATCAATCTGATTGCCGTGCAGATGAAAACTACAACAAACCAGGATATGCGCCGTTATGAACGGGCACACATCAATGAAGTATGGTGTGGTGACTCAAGCGTCGGACCCTATCTGAAAAACTTCCGATGGCAAAAAAAGCACAAAGTTTATATCATCGCTCTCAT
This sequence comes from Lachnospiraceae bacterium, assembly GCA_021628825.1. Classification (GTDB taxonomy): domain Bacteria; phylum Bacillota; class Clostridia; order Lachnospirales; family Lachnospiraceae; genus Suilimivivens. Next base: position 918,283 of record JAJXRY010000001.1, read on the forward strand.
TGATGATGCCAGCCGTTTCATCGCAGGCATTGATGTCTTCTTTAATGACAACTTTGTAAACCTCATGTCTGTCATGAAATCTGCTGTTGCCAAATATGGCAGACCCGGGATGTTTAACTTCGACAATGGCAGTTCCTTCAAGAATAAACAGATGGAACTCCTTGCTGCCAGAATCGGTTCTGTCGTCCACTATGACCAGCCCTATACTCCAACCCAGAAGGCCAAAATTGAACGGTGGTTCCGTACAATGAAGGACCAGTGGCTCTCATCCCTGGACATCAGGGATTTTTCATTCCCTCGATGAACTTCGGGGCAATCTTCTGGCATATGTCCAGAACTATAATCAGACAGTACACTCATCCTTAAAGGGATTGTCTCCTCAGGACCGTTTCTTTTCGGAGCCTGACCGCATCCGCCGTTTATCTGATGAGGAAATAGAAAACTGCTTCCTTCTGGAACTTGAGCGCCGCGTGTCTTCTGACAGTGTCATTGTCATTGACCAGGTTGAATATGAAGTGGATTACCGTTTTGCAAAGCAGCGTATCAAGCTTCGCTATTCACCTGACATGAAAGATATCTTTATTGTAGAAGCTGACGGAACCCTTACTCCCATCAGACTCCTTAACAAAACGGAAAATGCCTATATCAAGCGTGAAAAAATACATTTATGCAGAGGTGAAGACTAATGGACTACTTTACACGATATGGTCTGGAATTCAATCCATTTATAAAAGAATTCCAAAAGAAATCTTAGTCGATACCTCCGAATACAGGGAGACCATTTTCAGGCTGGATTATCTTGCCAAAACCAAAGGTTTCGGTCTGCTTACCGGTAGCCCTGGAAGAGGCAAGACCACCACCATAAGGAGCTGGGCATCAAACCTTAATCCCTCACTTTACAAAGTCATTTATTCCAGTCTTTCCACCCTGACTCCAAATGACTTCTACCGGAATCTCGTCAGGGAACTTGGGGCAGAGCCTGCCTTTAAAAAGCCTGATAACTTCCGCATCATTCAGGAAGAAATCACAAGGCTCTCCGTTGAAAAGAGAAAAACACCTGTCATCATCATCGACGAAGCCAACTACATAAATAATGCCATTCTAAATGACTTAAAAATCCTGTTTAATTTTGAGATGGATTCCCGCGACCGGGCTGCCATTCTTTTAGCCGGTCTTCCAAAGTTAAACTCAACTCTTGGCCTTGGCATACATGAACCACTTAAGCAGCGTATTGTCATGAATTATAATCTGGAGGGTCTTACCAAAGAGGAAGGCCATAATTACATCACCGAAAAAGCTCAAGGGTGCAGGCTGTAATCAGACTGTCTTTGAAGATGCTGCTATGGAAGCAATCCTTAATGCCGCTGATGGCACACCCCGAATGATCAATAAATACTGTAATCAAAGTATGCTGATTGGTGACAGCAATAAAGCCAATCTCATTACAACAGACATCGTCATGCAGGCAGTCAACGACTGCGAGCTCGGATAACAGCCATGTGCCTCATTCACTTTATTTGGGTGAGGCACATTTAATTTGAAGAATTAACATCAAATAAAGTGACACCGATTCCTGATTCTATGCAAAAACACCTCCATTTAATGTGAGAAACGAAGCATCATTTAATGTGGTAAACAACACTCATACCCACACCGATCAGTTTCTCTGGGTACTTCGCCTAACTATTCTCTCTCATACCCATACCGATCAGTTTCTTTGGGTATTTCACTATATTTTTCTTTCTTATACCCTTCTCAGAAAAATTCAATGGGTATTTTCTGGCATTACTTCTTCCTATACCCACATTTCTTTTATTATGTGGGTATTATAAGCAGCTTTTCCGTTCTATACCCTCATCTAGCAACTACTTGGGGTATTTTATTCCATTTTCTTTTTCTATACCCTGCCTCATCCCCGCGGAATCTCCAATATAACTTCTGCACTAAGTTCAGCCTTCGCCTTCGGCTTGGCTTCACTAAGCTCTGCTTGTTCCTCTCACTAAACTCCTGCTTCGCCTTCAGCTCGCACTCGTTAAGTGTTCCGAACTGGCTCGCACTAAGTTCAGCCTTCGCCTTCGGCTTGGCTTCACTAAGTGCTCTGCACAAAGAAAACGGGTGCCCATCGAGCACCCGGTAACTTATCTTTCATTCTCTTTCTTTTTGCGGATTTTTCACGGAGTCAATTCCATTGACAAGCTCGGTTGCCTTTTTCAACGTCGGCTTCATTAATTCGAATTGTAAAAAAATATTCTTTCCTTTTTTTCACTCTTTTCCAAATAAACGGGAGAATAAGGAACGATCCTGCCATTCAATAAAGTAAGAAATCCGATTCTTTAAAAATAATTTTTCAAGCTGTTCCTTCGCTTCCATGCTATAGGCTCTGCAGAAATCCACCTCTCTGCTGACCATTCTTCCTGTTACATTCTGTGTTGCCATCAAACCTCTCCCTCACTTATTGTAAACTTATGTTAACTATTATATTCCTGTTGCTTTCATTTTTCAATCATAAAATGTTATAGTTCAGCCATGCAGAAATGATTGTGTAAGATGACCGTGGGAGCTTGCTCACTAAGGGCAGCTTACACAATCATTTCTATAGGGCGGACGCCCGACATGAAATAAGCTACCGGAAAACACGTATATTTGTTAGCCAATCTGTACCATCCGGCAGCTTATGAATGGTCATGACTGAACTGTAACTAAATTATATCAGTATGGACGATGAATGCTTGCATTCAAGCGGACATATGCCATGATTTATATAGCAAAGCAACCTCATAAGCAAACCAGAACTTTCCCTGCATCTACATCTCCAGCTTGGAGGAAAGATCCCACAGCCCCCTCTGGTCTTCAAACTGCCGGTTCAGATACACCACAGCTTCCTTCAAGCCGTCCTCTGAAAAGGCAAAATCCTTGCGCAGCTTCTTCTCTTCTTCGGTCTTGGCATATCCATACGGCTCGGGCCAAATGATAACCTCCAGACAGGTTTCCTCCTGATCATCCCTGGGTACAACCTTCTTCTTAAGCATATAGCGCATGCCGTTCATGCTGCCGGTATCTTCTTCTTTCTTTTACATAATTGAGTACATGAAAGTGGTCATAGTCAATCATTCCCTACTTCAGCTCCCTCTGTGTGATATGTACAAGCAGTTCCACAATCTTCTCCATGGATTCCACGACACAGTACTCAAATCTACCGTGATAATTATGTCCACCGGTACAAAGGTTCGGACAGGGAAGTCCGAGGAAGGATAATCTTGCGCCGTCTGTACCGCCCCGGATCGGCTGGATTTTTGGTACAATGCCCAGCTCTTCCATGCAGGACTTCGCATTTTCAATGAGGAACAGATTTTTCCGGTTCGATCTTTTTCCTTCATGTTGTAGTAGGAATCGGAGATCTCTACCTCAACGGTTCCTTCTCCGTACTTGTCATTCATTTCATTCGCAATATGACGGAACAGCTCCTTCTTCTCATGGAAGCGTTCCTTGTCATGGTCACGGATAATATAAGAAAGGGTTGCCAGTTCTACGGTTCCCTCGACATTCGTCAGATGGAAAAAGCCTTCATAACCTTCTGTACACTCCGGGCGCATCGTCCCCGGCAGCATCATCTGGAATTCCATTGCATACAGGGAAGCATTCTTCATCTTGTTCTTCGCCTCTCCCGGATGCACATTCACGCCATGGATAACCGCCTTTGCAGATGCCGCATTAAAGTTTTCATATTCCAGTTCCCCAATCGCACCGCCATCTACCGTATAGGCATAGTCTGCACCAAACTGACGGATCTTAAAATGATCCACGCCATCGCCTACCTCTTCATCCGGGGTAAATCCGATCGCAATCGGTCCATGCTTGATCTCCGGATGCTCTAAAAGTGTCTGTACCATGGTCATAATTTCTGCCACTCCTGCCTTATCATCGGCACCAAGCAGCGTAGTTCCATCCGTTACAATGAGAGTCTGTCCTACATAGTGCTTTAACTCCGGAAATACGACCGGACTTAGTACAATCGCCTTCTCTTCATTCAGAATCACTTCTTTGCCGTCGTAGTTCTCTACGAGTCTCGGCTTCACATTCTTTCCGGAACAATCCGGTGACGTATCCATATGTGCAATAAACCCAAGTGTCGGGTAATTGTCTCCCTTCGCAGGATCGTTCCCCGGAAGCTTTGCATAAACATAGCAGTGTTCCTCATCATAAACAACATCTGCTGCTCCCATTTCCTGAAGCTCTTTTTGCAAGAAGCATTGCTAAATTTTTCTGCTTTTCGGTACTTGGGAAGCTTTCTGCATCCTCCTTAGACTGTGTATCAATCTGTACATATCTGAAAAAACGGTCGATTACCTTTTCCGCCATTTTTCATCCTCCATATCATATATTGTAACTATTCAGAGCCATGCAAATTATGACAATATGGATGGCGAATGCTCGCATTCGTAAGTATATTTGGCATAATTTATATGACTCATTATACACTTTTTTGCACAAAAAAGGAACTGCCAAAAAGCAGTTCCTTTCAGATTCTGTAACAGATTCTCTATGAAGTTTGCTCCACAAATTATTCTGTAATATCAGCGTACATGAAGTACCAGTATCCATAAGGTGAATGCCAGGATCCGGTAATCTTGTCGCTCTGTAACCAGAAGTCATTGTAGTATGCAACAGGAATACATCCGGTTTCTTCCATAAGAATGTCCTCTGCATCATGAAGTGCCTGGGAACGTTCTGTCGGATCAAGTGTTGTTCTGGAAAGGTTGATTGCAGCATCATAATCTGCGTTATTGAACTTACCATCGTTGTTACCGTTGGTTGAATAGAACAGATCCAGCATGTTGGAAGGATCGCTGTAATCTCCAACCCAGCCGTTACGTGCAACATCGAAGTCACCGTTACGACGCATAGGTGTGAAGGAAGCCCATTCTACGATATCTACCTGAAGGTCGATACCAAGCTCTGCCCATGCCTGCTGTAAATATTCAGCAACTACTTTATGATAACCGGCATCGTTGGTTGTGTAGGAAATGGTCGGGAAACCTTCTCCATTCGGGTAACCAGCGTCTGCAAGAAGCTGCTTTGCTTCTTCCAAGTCTGCTTCGTAGTTTGTAACATCAATATAAGACTGACCACCGTTTGCATTATCCTTGAACTGCTTGCCATCCATGTCGATCCATCCGGGTCCCATGAAGTTATCAGCAGGTGAATAAGTTCCCTGCATTAAGGTGTTTGCAACATAATCACGATCGATTGCAAGGCTTAATGCTTTACGGACTCTTGCATCCTTGAATGCATCTCTTTCAAGGTTCATGCTGAGGTAGTAAGTACCGATAATCGGATCTACATGGAAATCTGCGTTATCCTTTAAGGAAGGGATTTCTTCGGTAGGAACATCCTTGATCATCAGGATTTCACCTGTCTGGTATGCGCTGTATGCAGCGTTAGAATCCTCAATGAGGTTCCACTTAATACCATCCAACTTGATTGCATCTGCGTTCCAGTAGTAAGGGTTCTTGCTCATCATGATGTAAGAACCGGGAACCCATTCAGATACATAGAAAGGTCCGTTGCTGATATAGGTTTCTGCGCTGGTTGCCCAAGCATCGCCATTTGCTTCAACGGTTGCTTCCTGTACCGGGCTTAAGGTTGCGAAAGCTGCAAGGCTTCCGAAGTAAGAACAGGGAGCATTCAGAGTTACAACAAGTGTGTTGTCATCCTGTGCTACTACCTGAAGTGCATCAAGGTCACCCTCGATGGCCTTGTCATAACCTTCAACCATGGAAAGTACAGTTTCAGCATAAGGAGCTGCTACCATAGGATCGCATACTCTCTTCCAGCTATAAACGAAATCGTTTGCGTTTAAATCAGATCCATCGGACCACTTTAAACCATCTCTTAAATGGAAAGTCCAGGTAAGACCATCTTCAGATGTCTCCCAGCTTTCTGCCTGTCCGGGAACAAGCTGACCATTCTCATCTACTGCTAAAAGGCATTCGAAGGAATGTAATAACATGTTACCACCATCTACTGCACTGTTTAATGCAGGATCGATGGTTTCAGGGTCAGGTCCTACCTGTACGGATAAGATCTTCTCTCCTGTAGAAGCGGTTGCTTCTGTTGCGTCATCTGCAGCCTGATTGTCGCTGGATTCTGTTGTGGTTTCATCTGTTGTAGATGCAGCATCATTGGAAGTGCTTCCGCCACAAGCAACTAATCCAACAACCATAGCGGCTGTAAGAATCAGTGCAAGAACTTTCTTTTTTTCATAATATTTCCTCCTCTGAAAAAAATTTATAAACAAAAATACAGGCCGTCTCAAGACTTTGTTTCGATACCTATATTGTTTATTTTTAAAAACTATTACCACATTTAATTGCACTTGTCAATATGGTGGCATGCAGCAAAATGTCCTTTTTCAATTTCCTTCCACTCCGGAACCTTCGCTGCACAGGTTTCATCCGCATAAGGACATCTGGTACGGAAACGGCATCCCGACGGCGGATTTAAAGGACTCGGAACATCTCCCTCAAGTACAATACGCTTGCTTTCCCTGGCTTTATTCGGGTCAGCAATGGGAATTGCGGAAATCAGACTCTTCGTATAAGGATGAAGCGGACGCTGAATCAGTTCATAGCTGTCTGCAAGCTCTACCATTCTTCCTAAATACATAACACCGATCCGGTTGGAAATATGCTTTACAGCAGAAAGGTCATGAGCTATGAACAGATACGTCAGTCCCATCTGCTCCTGTAAATCCTCGAACATATTGATGACCTGCGCCTGAATGGAAACATCCAGTGCGGAAACCGGCTCATCACAGACGATGAACTTCGGATCCACGGCAAGTGCTCTTGCAATTCCGATTCTCTGGCGCTGTCCACCGGAAAACTCGTGCGGATAACGATTGGCATGCTCGGAGTTCAGTCCGACACGCCGGAGCATCTCAATAATAATGTCATACCGTTCCTGTTTATTGGCCGCCAGCTTATGCACATCAATGGCTTCTCCAATGATGTCTCCAACGGTCATTCTCGGATCCAGGCTTGCGTACGGATCCTGGAATACAATCTGCATTTTCTTACGGTAAGGAAGCATCGGTGCGAAAATCTTCTTTTCCACATCAAATACGGTCTCACCGTCATAAACAAACTTACCACCGGTCGGCTCATACAGACGAAGCAGGGTTCTTCCTGTGGTTGTCTTACCACAGCCCGACTCTCCGACAAGCCCAAGGGTTTCACCACGTGCAATCGTGAAGGAAACGTCATCGACTGCCTGAATATATTTCTTATTCTTTCCGTAGCCACCTGCCGGGAAATACTGTTGTAAATGTTCCACCTGAACTAATGTATCACTCATTGGCTGCTCCCATCTCCATCTCCTCTTTCTGATTCAGCCAGCACTGTGTGTAATGAACCTCTCCAAAGTTCGTTACCGGCGGCATTTCACGAAGACAGATCTTCATACATTTCTCACATCTCGGTGCGAAAGGACAACCCTTCGGCGGATTTAAGAGATCCACAGGAGATCCTTCAATCGGAACAAGACGTTCATGTTCCTTCGTATCAATTCTCGGAATGGAACGGATCAGTCCCTTCGTATATTCATGCTTCGGATGATAGAAAATATCCTCTGTCGTACCATATTCAACAATCTTGCCAGCATACATAACGGCAATCCGCTCACACATGCTGGCAACCACGCCAAGGTCATGGGTAATCATGATGATTGCCATACCAAGACGATCCTTCAATTCCATCATCAGCTCCAGAATCTGTGCCTGAATGGTCACATCCAGAGCGGTTGTCGGCTCATCTGCAATCAGAAGCTTCGGTTCACAGGCCAGTGCCATTGCAATCATGACACGCTGTCTCATACCACCGGATAATTCATGCGGATATTGCTTTAAACGCTTGTCAGGCTCATTAATTCCAACTAAGGTAAGCAGCTCTCTGGCGCGTTCCTTTGCCTGCTTTCGGTTCTTATCGGTATGGAGCAGAATCGCTTCCATAATCTGGTTTCCGACCGTATAAACCGGATTTAAGCTGGTCATGGGATCCTGGAAAATAATGGATACTTCATTTCCACGGATCCTTCTCATTTCCTTCTCACTCATTTTCTCGATCTCGTGACCGTTGAATTCCAGTGTTCCACCGATCAGCTTGCCGGGATAGGCTGTCAGGCCCATCAGACTGTATGCGGTTACGGATTTACCCGAACCACTTTCTCCAACGATACCAAGAACTTCCCCTTCCTTTAAATGAATGGAAACATCATTTAATGCCTTTACTTCACCGGCAGGGGTAAAGAAGGAAAGTCTTTCGTTTTTTATATCAACAAGATATTCTGACATGATTCTCTCCTCCTTAATTCTTCAGCTTCGGGTCAAATGCATCACGCAGACCGTCACCTAACAGGTTAAAGCTCAAAATGATCAAACTGATCAGTATGGATGGAATGAATAACAAATACGGATAGGTATTGATACCGTTGATTGCCTCACTTGCCAGACTTCCCAGAGAAGGAAGTGGAACCGCAACACCCATACCTAAGAAGCTTAAAAAGCTTTCGGTAAAGATGGAAGACGGAATCTGCAGTGTTGTGGTAACGATCAGGGTTCCGATACAGTTCGTAAGCAGATGCTTCTTAATGATCTTCGCATTGCTGACCCCAAGCGCTCTTGCTGCTGTAACGTATTCGCTTTCCTTAAGCATCAGTACCTGGCTTCGTACCATTCTCGCCATACCTACCCAGTAAAGAAGAGCGAATACAACGAAGATACTGATCAGGTTTTCACCTACGATACCAACCCAGGCAAAGCCGGGGGCTTCCTTTAATTGTGCAAGCGGTGCTTTCAGTGCAAAGGATAGTAATACGATCAGCAGAATATCCGGGATCGTATAAATAATATCGACAATTCTCATCATCACCAGATCGACCCAGCCACCAAAGAATGCAGCCACCGATCCGTAAATGGAACCGATAATCAGGATAATACCGGTTGCGATCAGGCCAACGAGAAGGGAAATACGGCTTCCCATCATCACACGGATGGCATAATCACGTCCCATCTTGTCGGTACCAAAGATATGGGGGAATACTTTTTCACCGGCATCAATTCTCGCCTGCTCCTCTTCGGAATACTGCATCGGGCGAAGGTTATTGGCTCCCTTAATCTGATCCTTGTAATTATACGGATAAAAAGAAGGAACGATAAAGGAAAAGATCATTACAAGGATAATCACCACAAGGCTTACCATTGCTACTTTATTCTTGCGAAGGCGTCTCGCTCCGTCCTTCCAGAAGCTCACGCTCTCACGCATAATGACCTGACTCTGCTTCTCTTCCTCGGTTGCCGGAAGAAAATCTTCAGGTTTTAATTTTAACTGAAAACTAATTGGATCCTCTTTCATGGACTGACTCCTTACTTTAATTTAATTCTCGGATCCACAATCTTGTATACAATATCAACAACCACATTCATAATGATAATCAATGTTGCAAGGAAAATGGTTGTTCCCATAATCAGGGTATAATCACGTCCGTTAATTGCAGTAATGAACTCTCCGCCAAGTCCCGGAATCGTGAAGATCTTCTCAACAACAAAGCTTCCTGTTACGGTATAGGCAAGTAACGGTCCTACATAGGTAATGACCGGAAGGATTGCATTTCGTAACGCATGCTTAAACAGAATCTTGCCGCCTGCAAGCCCCTTTGGCCTTCGCAGTACGCATATAGTCCTGTCTCAGAACATCCAGCATGGAGGATCTCATCAGACGCATAATATACGCAGTCGGATAAAAAGCAAGCGCCATAACCGGCATCACATAATGTTTCCAGGAAGTAAGTCCCATCGTCGGCAGAATCTGCAGTTTTACACCGAAGAAGTATAAAAGCAGCGTACAGATTACGAAACTCGGTACAGCGATTCCACAGGTAGAAATCACACTGATCAGATTATCGAGGAATTTTCCTCTCTTCAGTGCGGCAATACAGCCAAGCGGAACACCGAACAGCAATGCAACCAGTACGGACACGCCGCCCACACGGGCAGATACCGGAAACTTCATGCTAATAATGTCCATAACGGTACGTCCTCTCTGCTTTAAGCTGTCACCGAAATCACCGTGACTAGCGCCTGCCATGTAGGTCAGATACTGCTGCCACAACGGCTTGTCCAGTCCATATTTTTGCTTCCAAAGCGGCTGTTGCCTGAGGACTGATGGCCTTTTTCGGAAAGAAACGGTCCGCCAGGAACCATGTTCATCAGGAAAAAGGTCAGGGTTGCCACGGCCCAGATGGTCACGATGGCAAGTAATATTCTTTTGAGAATATATTTCAGCATTTTTGTCACCTCATTAATTTGTTACTATGCTAAAGCACTCCACATAATGGTTAATGATAACACATTCTCATTCACTTTTCCAGCCTAAAATCATAGTTCCAGCATTTCCCTTGTACGGAATTTAATACAACTTTTATGCTTTGATTAGTATTTATGCAAAATTTTACATCATTATACAAAAAGCCAGGAATCTGCCCTTTTCGACAAATTCCTGACTTTTTTTCGCACTCCCATTATGATAAATCGATCTTCCATTTAAGCTCATCGTAGGGAATAAGAACCTCCGGCATTCCTTCCGCGTAGCCTGCCACTTCATAGACTCCAAAGTAATACACCAGTCCTTCCTCAGTCAGATAATAAGCTCCCGCTTTCAAGTGATGATCCTCCATGAATCCAGCATTTCTCGAGATATACCTAAACCCAAAGTTTCCTTCCGGGATTTCGTCTTTCTTATACCGCTCTTCAAACTTCCGGGTCACAATGACATTTAACTCCTCTTCGGAGCTTGCCAGAATATCGTCCAGATAAAGCTCCTCTCCTGTCTCCCGGTCATAAAGCCGGAAGATCTCATATGGTATACCATGAGCTGCACCACTGTGATAATCATACCCTTTCCACAAAAGCCCGATGTAGCGGTCATTGTAATAAGAAAGATCTCCCCAAAAAGTAACCGAGCTTTCGTTCCAGTACGCTTCTTCATGGGGTTCTTCCTCATCAAAGCCCATTTCTGCAGCATTCTTTATCATGGAATCCGTTATTTCCTGTACCTGTGCATTTATCTCCTCATCTCCCGGCATATTTCCATTCAGGGTAAAGCCTTCGACATAATATGCATACCTTGTCCTGCCGCAATTCTCACACAGCACTTCATCCGCCTCATAATAAAACTGCCCGATCTGATCAATTCCCCGGTCCGCAAGAACGGCTGCATTTTCCGATTTTCCGGTCAGCCAGTTATAGGATGCAAACACGGTCTGATCCCCGGAATCCTCAATGACATACAACTCTCCATGGGAGAGCGTCAGAAGACTATTCTCTACCAGATTCAGATTCCACTTAATATATGGACTCCAGATAGTCTGATATAAATACTGTCCTTCCCGTCCCTGATCCAGACTACCGTAAGTCTGATACCACATCTGATCTTCAGTCTGATGCAGATCGGTTTCCGAATTGTGCTTCATATAGTAAATTCCTTCAGCATCCGCACCGATCACATTCCTCTTTTCAGCAGAAAGCTCGTGTTTCTCACCGGTCTTAAGGTTCTGGTAATACTGATGCTCTTCCCCATCTTCGGAGCTATTTCCACTTATGTAATACAGGATATGCCAGCCATCATAATAATTCACGGAATAGTCCGAAGAGAGCAGTTCCGTTATTTCACCGGTATCCGGTTCATACAGGACATAATTCTGATTTTCATCCTGCAAAAGAATCTGTGGGAAATACAGGTTCTGGTAAGCATAATAAAGCCTGCCTTCCATATCCATGATCTGAATCTCTTCATACCCTGCCGGAATGGAAGCTCTTCCGTCCTCCCTTGTACCGGTAATCTCTTCCCCGATATCTCCATTTTCCTCTAATGCGATCGTATGATAATCGGTGTTGTAGTTTTCATCATATGTCCGCAGATACATCTGATGATCCAGAATATACACATCCCTCACATATTCATCAAACGAAAACTCCACCTGAGAAGCCTCACCCGTAGATAGATCCACCTGATACAGAAGATTTTGTGCACGATCCCCTCTCTCCAGATAGAAGTCATTAAAGCAGTACAGATATTCTCCAGCAAGATAAAGCTTTCTGTTATTCGTATCCGTTATCCTCGAATAAGTCTTTGGCATTTCATAATTCTCTCCGGTAAGCGGAAAAGCCTCAAACTCCCCAGTGACCTGATTGTAGCTGTAAACTGCTTCATTCGATGCAAAATAAATCATCTCTCCCCGGACCGCATATCTGCCGTTCAGATGATAAGGGAACCCGGCATCAAACAATGCCTGCAGATCCCCGGTCTCGTCTTCCTGTACAAGATCTCCTGCATCTCCAATCTCATCCTCTGGCTGCTCCTGCTGCTTCCTCATCTGTCCGGCTGCCGAGCACCCAGTAAGCAAAGACAGGACAAGAAGCCCTGCTATACTGATACATAGCGGTCTTTTCATAACTTCCCCTTTCCATACATCCCGTTATCACACTGCCATTATGATAAATCGATCTTCCATTTAAGCTCATCGTAGGGAATGAGAACCTCCGGAAATCCTTCTGCATAGCTTGCCACTTCATAGATTCCGAAATAATACACAAGTCCTTCCTCCGTCAGATAATAATCTCCTGCTTTCAAGTGATGACCCTCCAGAAATCCGGCGTTTTCTGAGATATACTCAAGTTCCTTTTCCCAGGTTACCTCACCACCATGCCTTTCTTCAAACATCCGGGTCACGATGGCATTTAACTCCTCTTCGGAGCTTGCCAGAATATCGTCCAGATAAAGCTTTTTCTCCCGTCTCCCGGTCATAAAGCAGGAAATGCCTATAGGGCATTCCATGGACTGCGCCGCTGTAATCATCATACCCGCTCCGCAAAAGTCCCATGTAACGGTCATTGTAATAAGAAAGATCTACTTCACAGGTAATCGAACCTTCCCTAAAGTACACTCCATCATGGTATTCTTCCTCATCTATACCCACTTCTGGGGCATTCTCTATCATGGAATCCGTTATTTCCTGTAACTGCGCATTAATTGCTTCATCTCCCGGCATGCTTACATTCAGGGTAAAACCTTCTATATAATATGCATATACTGGTTTGCCGCAATTCTCACACAGTTCTTCATCCGCTTCATAGTAAAACTGCCCGATCTGATCAATTCTCCGGTCCGCAAGAACGACTGCGTTTTCCGATTTTCCGGTCAGCCAGTTATAGGAAGCAAAAACGACCTGATCCCCGGAATCCTCAATGACATACAGCTCTCCATGGGAGAGCGTCAGGAGACTATTCTCTACCAGATCCAGATTATTCTTAATATATGGACTCCAGATAATCTGATATAAATACTGTCCTTCCCGTCCCTGATCCAGACTGTCATAGGTCTGATACCACATTTGATCTTCGGTCTGATGCAGATTCGTTTCCGAATTGTGCTTCATATAATAGATTCCTTCAATATCCGCACCAATCACATTCCGCTTTTCAGCAGAAAGCTCGTATTCTTCCCCTGTGTTAAGGTTCCGGTAATACTGATGGGCTTCCCCGTCCTCGGACATATATTCACCTAAGTAATACAGCAAATGCCAGCCATCATAATAGTTCACGGAATAGTCCGAAGAAAGCAGTTCCGTTATCTCTTCGGTATCCGGATCATACAGGACATAATTCTGATTTTCATCCTGCAAAAGGATCTGTGGGAAATACCGGTTCTGATAGGCATAATAAAGCCTGCCTTCCATATCCACGGGCCGAATCTCTTCATACCCTGCCGGAATGGAAGCGCGTCCATCCTCCCATGTACCGGTAATCTCTTCCCCGATGTCTCCATTTTCCTCTAATGCGATCGTATGGTATCTGGTGTTGTAGTTTTCATCATATGTCCGCAGATACATCTGATGACTCAGAATATACACATCCCTCACATATTCATCAACCGGAAACTCCACCTGAGAAGCCTCACCGGTAGAAAGATCCACCTGATACAGAAGACTTTCTGCACGATCCCCCTCTCCAGATAGAAGTCATTAAAGTAGTACAGATATTCTCCATCGAGATAAAGCTTTCCGTTATCCGCGATCCCCGAATAGATCTTAGGCATTTCATAATCGGCACCGGTAAGCGGAAAAGCCTCAAACTCCCCGGTGATCTGATTGTAGCCGTAAACCGCTTCATTCGATGCAAAATAAATCATCTCTCCCTGGACCGCATATCTGCCGTTCAGATGATAAGGAAACCCGGCATCAAACAACGCCTGCAGATCCTCCGTCCCGTCTTCCTGTACCGAACCTCCGGTCTCCTCCTCCGGCTGCTCATAGGTATATCCCGGATCAATTTCTTCCTCTTCTTTTTCTTCTTCCTGCTCTGTCCTGTGCTGTTCTTCTCGTGCCGTCTGCTCCCACAGCTTCATCACCTGTCCGGCTGCCGAGCACCCAGTAAGCAAAGACAGGACAAGAATTCCTGCTATACTGATACAAATCCGTTTTTTCATAACTTTCCCTTTCCGTACATTCCGTTTATTCCACTTAATGCTTTCAGTATAGCAATACTTTCCTGCCCTGTCACTTATTATCTGTTTCTCTACTGTGATTTTTCCTATGCACCAACCGTTTTTTTCAATACTTTTTAGCCACACCTGAAAATATTGATATAAAAAAATCTAAAAAAAGTAAAAAAAGTACTTGCTTTTTATCAAAAGGTGCAGTTATAATATAACTTGCGTTTCGGGGGTGTGGCTCAGGTGGTAGAGCGCTACTTTAGGGAAGTAGAGGCCGCAAGTTCAAGTCTTGTCACTCCGATTTTAAAAAACAGCGGAATTCCAACGAATTCCGCTGTTTTTTTACCCTACTGAATCTGGTAGGATTTACTAGGGTAAAGTATTTTAAATTGCCAAAAGAATCATCTCATCTCTTCTACAGGCTTTCCAGCACCTTCAATAAGAACTTCCAGACTCTCTGTACCGAAGGAATGCTCAAGGTTTCTCTTGTGGTATGGATGTCCTGCATATCCGGGCCGATGGAAACACAGTCAAGTCCCGGAATTTTGCTTTGGAAAATTCCACATTCCAGTCCTGCATGAATGGCCTCAATCTGCGGCTTCACACCATACATTTCTTCATAAATCGTAACCATCTTTTCACGGAGTGGCGAATCCGGATCATAATCCCAGCCCGGATAATCTCCACGGATTCCTACTGTTGCATTACACAAGGCGGCAAGACTCTTAAGCTGGTTAATCAAAGCTTCTTTGGCTGCTGCATTGGAGCTGCGGACAGATGTGCTGACCATGCCCTCTACTGCACTTACATTCAGGATTCCCGGATTTAAGGAGGTCTCGACAAGTCCCTTCATCTTCACACTGTTTGCAATAACACCATGCGGAATCACATTCAGCAGGTGAATCCACTGTTCGGAATCTTTCCGATTGCAAACCTCAATCAATGCATCTTCTGCACCAACTTGCAGCTCACACTTAAGTCCGTCTTCTTTTCCGGCAAATTCTGCCTTTAAACCACAGAACTTCTCCTCCATAAAGGCAGCGATGTCTTCCGTCCATTCGGTCACAACAATTTCTGCACAAACCTCATTCGGAATTGCATTATCTGCGGTTCCGCCATTTACGCTCTTTTTAAATAAATAGGCGTGTTCTCCTGTAAGGCGGCAAGCAGTCTTCCCATGAGACAGATAGCATTGCCACGCTCCTTATTGATCTCCTGTCCGGAATGTCCTCCCTGAAGTCCGGAGATTTTAAGTTTACATAACATTCCATTTACCTGTTCGGTTTCTGTCTTTTTCCGGATGTCAATCCTGGCTCCGCCTGCGCATCCCACGATAAACATCTTTTCCTCTTCCTGATCGAGGTTAATCATCCGTTTTGCAGTGAGATCATCTACCGTAAGTCCTGCCGCGCCTTCCATACCGACTTCCTCATCTACAGTAAGAATCAGTTCGATTTTCGGATGACGGTATTCTTCCCCTGCAAGAAGTGCGAGCCCGAATGCAACCGCAATCCCGTCATCTCCTCCAAGGCTTGTTCCTTTCGCAGACAAACGGTCTCCCAGAATTTCAAGCTGCAAACCGTCCTTCGTCATATCTAAGGTACAATCCGCATCCTTCACAGCCACCATGTCCATGTGTCCCTGCAAAAGAACCGACGCATGATCTTCGTACCCTTTCGAGGCTTCCTTGATCATGATAATGTTATTTAATTCATCCTGCCGGCAATACAGACCATGCTCGCCGGCAAATGCTTTCAGATAATCACTGATCTGTCTGGTATGGCCCGATCCATGGGGGATCTTACAGATTTCCTCAAAATAGTAAAATACATTCTGCGGTTCCAGATTTTCAAGTATACGCATCCCCAAACTCCTTTCTCCTTGTCCCTCTCACTCAAAAATGATCCACTGGATCATTTTCTCATATGCATGGCAACTAAATTCATGCTTCGTCTCCGACTCGCATTCATTAAGTGTTCCGGACTGGTTCGCACTAAGTTCAAGCTTCACCTTCAGCTTGCTTTCACTAAGTGCTCTACACAAGAACCCCCCGCAGTCATAGGCTGCGGGGGTATGATCTTTATTATGCAAGTTTGCTCTTTGCAAGTTCTGCTAAAGACTTGAAGCCTTCTGCATCATTTACAGCCATTTCAGCAAGCATCTTTCTGTTGATATCAACTTCTGCAAGCTTTAAGCCATACATGAATTTGCTGTAGGATAAGCCATTCAATCTTGCAGCAGCATTGATACGTGCAATCCAGAGCTGTCTGAACTGACGTTTCTTTTCTTTACGTCCTGCATAAGAGGAAGTTAATGCTCTCATTACAGACTGTTTTGCCACTCTATACTGTTTGCTTCTGGCTCCTCTGTAGCCTTTTGCAAGCTTTTAATACTCTGTTATGTTTTTTTCTTGGCATTTACGCCACCTTTAATTCTTGCCATTGTTCATATCCTCCTAACGACTATAGTGTTTTATTACAGATAAGGTAAAATCTTCTTCATATTCTTAACATTTGTTGCATCTGTAATAGCCGGCTGTCTAAGAGTTCTCTTTCTCTTAGTAGTCTTCTTGGTTAAGATATGTTGCTTGTAGGCTTTACTTCTCTTTAACTTGCCTGTTCCTGTAACTTTAAAACGCTTTGCAGCAGATTTGCTGGTTTTCATTTTTGGCATAACTGATTTCCTCCTGTATACAATAATTATCTATTTTTAACTGAAACTAACGTTTCTCAGTTAAAAAAACATGGTCATGCTTCTTCCTTCTACCTTCGGTGCCTTTTCTACGACACACACGTCCGAAAGAGCTTCTGCAAAATCATCCAAGATATGCTTGCTGCTTGCCATATGGGCCATTTCACGTCCACGGAAACGTAATGTCACCTTCACGCGGTCTCCCTTGGTTAAAAACTTCTTTGCAGCATTAATCTTCGTATTTAAATCATTCGTATCGATATTGGGCGACAAACGGATTTACTTAATCTCGATTACCTTCTGCTTCTTTCTGGCTTCCTTTTTCCTTGCGGGCCAGTTCGTAACGATACTTTCCGTAATCCACAATCTTACACACCGGTGGTTTTGCTGTCGGTGCGATCTTCACAAGATCGACCCCTGCTTCCTCTGCAAGCTGTAATGCTTCTTTGGAAGACATGATTCCAAGCTGTTCTCCGTTTTCACCGATCACACGTACTTCTTTGTCTCTAATCTGGTCGTTAATAAATAATTCGCTAATAACTTTGCCCTCCCTAATAAGAATAAAAAAAGTGGACAGCATAGCTATCCACAATACTCACATCTTTCCTCTGCGCCCGTTTCTTAAAAGGGCATATGGAAAATATAAACACCTGCCAGCGCAATTACCGCAGGGTGAGAGTGGATACTCTGCTTTGTTTTCACATGCTTATATAGATTAACACCCCATTTGCCGGATGTCAATACCATTTTTCAAACTTTTTTTATATTTTTCTAAAAAAATTTCAGTTACTACTCTTTTCACCAGACGGATTTCCCCTTCGGAAATTTCAAAGTCTGCCAGAAGCTCATCATCTGAAAGCTGATTATAGGTAATAATATGCGTATCCCTCGCCTGGATAATGTAGGCAAGCTGCTGGACTCTCTTATTGTCCACCTCAAAACTGCTGCGGATCTTATATCCCGGAACACCTTCCATATCGTTACGTGTAAACTCTTCGATCGTAATGTCTACGTTCTTTCCCTGCTTTGCATAAGCAGCCTCTAATTCCTTTTCAAAGGAAGCTGCTGTCAGATTGTCCGGTACGGCACCGTCTCCGGTTCCTTCAAGCACCGTATAATAAATATTGGAAGAATCCAATGGACTTAAGGAATGCACATACATCCCGGGAACGGTGGAGGATTCCACATATCCGACCGGAATCAGGATCGCACAGTAGGCAATCGCATCCTTTCCATTATCTTCAATCTGCTTTAATTCAAAATTCTCAACCACTATGTACTGATCTTCCCGGACCTCCGGATTCTGGATGCCCGCAACGGTAATCACTTCCTTTTCACACCCGGTAAAACAACAGGCAAGCATTACGATACTTCCTATCAACGCTGCTTTCTTTCTAAAATGCATTCTTTGGTTTCCTCAAATCTTTCTCATATGCATGACAACAGAAACTCCGGGCGGCTTAACACCGCCCTCAGAGTTTTTCTTACTTTCCGTCAAATGTTGCACATGCCGTTTCCTTGCAATCACATGCTCCACAGCCGCGAATATCAACGCGGGATGCTGTACACTTATAATTTTCATTATACATGCATTTTGCAGCTTCGCAATCAATACTGATATACTCGCTTGGATGTTCTACTGCACTTTTAAAGCTATCACCCTTCTTCCCGGTAAAGCTTTCACAGCAGGTATCTGCCGAACAGGATGCATGCTTGCCGCCTACCATGATGTCCCCCTTGGAACAACGTTCATTTGCGTTGTAAGAACAGTTCTGTACTGCACATTTTAATTCTGCCATACTATTACCTCCTTTACGCTGTACGGCAATAGTATGTGCGAATGTTAAATTTTTTTATTCAAATAATAATATTATTATTGTTATTCCGTTACTTCTTCCTTACGGATTTCCTTGGTACGGATTTCTTCGCAGATCTGGTCGATGAATTCCTGTAACGGCTTCACGCCTTCGTCCCCTGCGAAACGGCTTCTTACGGATACGGTTCCGTCAGCCTCTTCCTGCTGTCCGACAATCAGCATATAAGGAAGTCTGTCCATTCTTGCTTCACGGATCTTGAAACCGATCTTCTCAGAACGGTTATCTGCCGTAACATCCACACCGGCCTCTGCCAATGCCTTGCGTACCTTTTCTGCATAAGCTTCATACTTTTCAGAAATCGGAAGAACACGTACCTGTTCCGGGCAAAGCCATGTTGGGAACTTACCTGCATACTTCTCAATCAGCCATGCCAGGGTTCTTTCATAACAGCCCATGGAGGTTCTGTGAATGATGTAAGGACGCTTCTTTTCGCCGTCCTGATCTACATAATACATATCGAAGTTCTCAGCAATGGCACAGTCAAGCTGAATGGTGATCATGGTATCTTCTTTACCGTAAACATTCTTTGCCTGAATATCAATCTTCGGTCCATAGAATGCAGCTTCGCCGTCTGCTTCTACGAAAGGAACCTGCTTCTCTTCCAGAAGCTTACGAAGGACTTCCTGTGTGGATTCCCAGTAATGCTCATCGCCAAGATATTTCTTCTTGTTTTCCGGATCCCATTTGGAAAGGCGGAAGGTTACATCCTTTTCCAGACCAAGTACGGTCAAAATATGATATGCCAGATTAAAGCAGTTGGATAACTCTTCTTCGGTCTGATCCGGACGGATGACATTGTGTGCCTCTGTAATAGTAAACTGACGGACTCTTGTCAGTCCATGCATTTCACCGGAATCCTCAGCACGGAATAAGGTAGAAGTCTCGCTCATGCGGTAAGGCAGGTCACGGTAGGACTTCTGGGTGTTCTTATATACATAATACTGGAACGGGCAGGTCATCGGACGAAGTGCAAACACTTCCTTGTCTGTCTCCTCGTCACCTAAAACGAACATGCCATCCTTGTAATGATCCCAGTGTCCGGAAATTTTATAAAGATCACTCTTTGCCATTAACGGAGTTCTGGTTCTGACATAACCCCATTCCTTATCCTCAAGATCCTCAATCCAACGCTGGAGCTTCATAATCATCCTGGTTCCCTTCGGAGGGAAAAGAGGAAGTCCCTGTCCAATTACATCTACGGTAGTAAACAATTCCATCTCACGGCCAAGCTTGTTGTGGTCACGCTTCTTTGCATCCTCTAACTGGTCCAGATAAGCATTCAGCTCTTCCTTCTTATTAAATGCAGTACCATAAATTCTCTGAAGACGTGCTTTCTCGGCATTGCCTCTCCAGTACGCCATAGAAGAGGAAGTCAGTTTGAACGCCTTGATGCCCTTGGTACTCATTAAGTGCGGTCCTGCACACAAATCTACAAAATCTCCCTGATCATAGAAGGAAATCTCTGCGTCCTCCGGCAGATCCTCGATCAACTCTACCTTGTAAGGCTCTTCCCTGTCCTTCATAAACTGGATTGCTTCATTTCTCGGAAGGGTAAATCTCTTTAATTCATGACCTTCCTTGATAATCTTCTTCATTTCTGCCTCGATCTTGTCAAGGTCTTCTCTTGTAAACGATTCATGTTCAAAATCATAATAATATCCGGTATCAATCGCAGGTCCGATTGCAAGCTTTGCCTGTGGGAATACTCTCTTAACAGCCTCTGCCATAACATGGGAACAGGTATGACGGATGACACGCAAGCCTTCCGGATCTGCTGCTGTCAGGATGCTCAGATTACAGTCCTTATCAAGAACGGTTCTCAAATCGACAACCTCTCCATCCACTTCTCCGGCACATGCCACTCTGGCAAGTCCTTCGCTTAAATCCTGAGCGATTTCATACACGCTCATTGCTTTGTCATATTCCTTTACGGAACCATCTTTTTAATGTGATTTTTCATTTTATATCCATTCCTTTCTGGTTGTTAATATTATGTTAACCAATATTTTTTTGAATAGTTACCTTTATGTTAACTTATTGGGTAACCATTTCACTCTTCCTCTGTGAAATTACTCTTCGTCTTCCTCTTCATCGTCTTCGAAGTCTTCCCAGTCAAATCCGTTATCACACGGACTGTTATTTCCGTTATGGCTTCCGATCGTGACAAACTTTCTCGGGGAAGTCAGCAAACCAAATACCATACCTCCTAAAAACACCTACTGCAATGGCAAGCACCAGCTCACGATTGGAAATGGTGGTGCTGTCTGCCAAAAAATCTTTTATTTTTTCAATTCTTTCTTTCATATAAGTCATCCTCCTTTATTTTTTTACTTATATTAATCTGCATATTACCTGCTGCACTAAATTCGCACTTCGCTTTCAGCTTGTCCTCTTTAAGTGCACAGGTATCGTTCGCACTAAGTTCAAGCTGCGCTTTCAGCTTGCTTTCACTAAGTGCTCTACATAAAAAGTCCCATGCATTACCAAAATGCATGGGACGTATCATACGCGGTTCCACCCTGCTTGCTCTCTGCGCCATAACGACTTACGAAAGCCTCTCAACATCTGTAACGTAGATGATACGAACCGGATTAGGGTCACTCCGAGGTAGTTTTCCATTGCTTCCTGCAAAGACATTCCCAGCACGATCTGAATCTGATCGATGTCTCTCTCTGTTACCTTCCACAATGTACTCGTCTCTTCAACGTTTTATTCTTGATTTACTTCTAACTATGCTTTATCTTATTCCGAATCAACGGATTTGTAAAGTACCTTTTGAGGTTTTCTTATACTTTATTTTTATGTCTTCTTTTATGCTTTCTTTCCGCAGCACTTCTTATACTTCTTACCACTTCCACACGGACAGGGATCGTTCGGATAAATCTTCTCCGGCTTTACAACAGTTGTCGAAAGCTTCTGGATCCGATAAAGCTCCTTACGGGTTGCTTCATCAAAAATATCTTCCCATTCCGGAAGCTCATATAACCAGTCAGCCTGTGCAGCCACCATGTTCTTGTAGAGTAATTCCTTGTCAAAGCCAAGGTTTACTTCTGTGTCCTCTTCCATCTCTTCAATAGGGTTCTGCTCCTTCAAGCTGTCATTGATTCCATCTAAAAATCCGGTCATGGTCATAATATCCACGCCGTACTTCTCAGCCAGTTCTTTTACGGTTCCCTTCACTACTTCATCCGGGTTCTTTAAAAGCTGTGCATAAATATCCTTTTCTTTCTGAAAATAATCTGCCCAGAGTCTCTGCAGATCTCCCTTATTTGCGGTAGCTGAATAAGCCATATCACGCCAGGTTTTAAGTAATGCCATTGTTAATTCCTCCTGATTGTCTGATACTCCAGACAATGATTCGTATAGATTACGTAAATTACTTACGCTTCTGTATTATAACCCAGATTCTGCAAATTGTAAACCATACAATCCATCCTATACTCAAAGAGGCCGCCATAAGGCAGCCTCCCTTTAGGTACTATTTCATCTCTTTTGACTGGTGACAGGCCATACCGCATCCGGCACAGTTGCCACCACATGAGGATTTCCCACTTCGTTTATCCTTAACCATCTTGTAAATGACTGCACCAACGATGGCACATAACACAAGAAGTACGATTGCTGTTCCCATAGTCATCCTCCTTTTCTATCGCTTTTTCTTTATTATCTGATATTTATTTCAGTTTTGCAAGTTGCTTATCAGAAGTCTTTAAGGTTGTGCTCTCCTTGTAAGGACGAACCAGCAGATAAATGAATCCTGCTACAAGTAAGAAAGCAACAACAGTTCCAAATCCGAATGCGCCCGTTGTAAACAAGGTACCAATCTGGTAAATGCACAGGGAGACAATATATGCCAAGCCACACTGATAGCTAATTGCGAACCAGAACCACTTTGCATTGTTCATTTCACGCTTGATTGCACCCATAGCTGCGAAACAGGGAGCACACAAAAGGTTGAATACCAGGAATCCGTATGCAGCAATCGGAGTCATAACCTGTGCCAGGCTTCCCCAGATTTCTGCCCCATCTTCTGCAACTTCCGAAAAAAACCAAAGAGCAGACCGAAAGTTGCTACAACATTTTTCCTTTGCAATCAGACCACTAACTGCGGCAACTGCCATCTTCCAGCCTTCGCCCATCTGTGTCCAGCCAAGAGGAGTGAAGATCCATGCGATCGCACTACCGATCTTAGCCAGGATACTATCATTCAGTTGTTCAGCCTCTAACATTCCAAAGCCGCCGTCTGTCCATCCAAAGCTCATTAAGAACCAGAGAATGATGGTAGAAAGAAGGATGATTGTGCCTGCCTTCTTAATGAAGGACCAGCCTCTTTCCCATACACCTCTTAATACATTGCCAACGGTAGGCCAGTGATATGCGGGAAGCTCCATAACGAACGGTGCAGGATCACCTGCGAACATCTTTGTTTTCTTTAAAATAATACCGGAACAGATAATTGCTGCAACACCTACGAAATATGCACTCCATGAAACCCATCCTGCATTGTCGAAGAATGCACCTGCAATCAGGGCAATAATCGGAAGCTTTGCTCCACAGGGAACAAATGTGGTAGTCATGATGGTCATCTTACGGTCTCTGTCGTTTTCGATGGTACGGGATGCCATAACGCCCGGAACACCACAGCCGGAGCCGATCAGCATGGGAATAAAGCTCTTTCCGGAAAGACCAAACTTACGGAAGATACGATCCATAATGAATGCGACACGGGCCATATATCCACAGGACTCTAAGAATGCCAGGAACAGGAACAGTACCAGCATCTGAGGTACGAATCCAAGTACAGCACCAACACCGGAGATAATACCGTCTACGATAAGTCCGGTCAGCCAGTCTGCACAGCCAATGCTTTCAAACAGGCCCTGTGCACCGGGAACAATCCATTCACCAAACAGGGTATCATTGGTCCAGTCTGTTAAGAACGCACCAACGGTTGTTACGGATACATAATATACTAAGAACATAACCACTGCGAAGATTGGCAATGCAGCGATACGGTTGGTAACCACGCGGTCGATCTTGTCGGATACGGTTAACTGCTTTTTGCTCTTCTTTACGTAGCACTCTTTAATAACGGAAGAAATGTAAATATATCTTTCGTTGGTGATAATACTTTCGGTATCATCATCCATTTCCTTTTTCGATGGAAGCGATTTCTGCGGATACATCCGGAACCTTCTTCATCTGCTGTGCGATCTTGTCATCACGCTCTAACAGCTTGATAGCGAAGAATCTCTTCTGTTCCTCGGGAACATCACTGCCAAGCTTTGCTTCGATGGATTCCAGTACATTTTCAACTTTGGTATTGAACTTATGTACCTTGGTGGCGGTTCCAACATTTGCTGCAACAACGGCTGCTTCTGCTGCCTTCTGGATACCGGTACCCTTTAAAGCGGAGATTTCAACAACAGCTGCACAGCCCATCTTTTCTTTTTAACTTGTCAAGATTGATCTTATCACCACTCTTGTTTACCAGGTCCATCATGTTGACAGCCATAACAACCGGAATACCAAGTTCCATTAACTGTGTAGACAGATACAGGTTACGCTCGATGTTCGTACCATCTACGATATTTAAGATGGCGTCCGGACGCTCTGCGATCAGATAATTTCTGGCAACAACCTCCTCTAAGGTGTAAGGAGAAAGGGAATAAATACCCGGAAGGTCCATGATGATAACATCCTTATGGCCTTTCAGCTTTCCTTCCTTTTTCTACGGTAACTCCCGGCCAGTTTCCTACGAACTGGTTAGAGCCTGTCAATGCATTAAATAACGTGGTCTTTCCACAGTTCGGATTACCTGCTAATGCAATTTTCATAATTTTACTTCCTTTCTGTCTGCTCTATATTATTTGTATTATTCAACTTCGATCATTTCTGCATCGGCTTTACGCAGGGATAATTCATATCCGCGGACCGTTACTTCGATCGGATCTCCCAAGGGTGCTACTTTACGTACGAATACTTCTACGCCCTTTGTGATTCCCATATCCATAATTCTTCTCTTTACAGGACCTTCACCATTTAATTTTTGTCACTTTGACTGTCTGCCCACAGGCAACTTCTTTTAATGTTTTTCATCTCTTTCCTTCTTTCTACAACATTTTTATAATATTATGTGATTCAATCCCTATCATGACGATCGAATGGGCACTCACATCACCATAACCTTATTCGCCATATCCCTTCCGATTGCAACACGGGAACCCTTGACATTGACAATAATGTTACCATCAATCTGGGATACTACTGTTACCTCTCCGCCGGATACAAAACCAAGATTCTCAAGAAATTTTCTGGTTTCTTCTTTGCCGCCGACCTTACAGATTGTATTGATTTCGCCTTCTTTTTACCATAGATAGTGGCATACTCATTACCTTCTTTCTCCTTTGATTCGGTTTCTCCTCATTTGTAATTGAGAGTGATTTTCATTTATTTCATGGTTAGTATATGCTAACGTTTATTAGTTGTCAATAACTAAATAGGAAAAATTTATCAACTTTCTTTTCAATTCATGGGTGCAAGAAATCGAAAGATGGTGTATACTGGAAAACAGGTATTAGATTACATAGTAAGTGGGAAATGAATGGGAGGAACACATGCATAACAACCAATCATCTGAAGATTATCTGGAAACGATATTAGTCTTAAGCAAACAGAAGCCCGTAGTACGGTCCATTGATATTGTTGAGGAATTAGGTTACAAGAAATCCAGTATCAGTGTTGCCATGAAGAATCTGCGGGAACGTAACCATATTGAAATGTCCAAAGAAGGCTTCATCACCCTGACTCCATCCGGCCGTCAGATCGCTGAGATGATCTACGACCGTCATCAGTGTCTGACGAAGTGGCTCACCGCTCTTGGCGTGGATCCTGCTGTTGCAGCCGAGGATGCCTGCCAGATGGAACATGTCATCAGTCAGGAAAGCTTTGAAGCCATTAAGAAACATATTGCCCAAGTGATTGAATAAAGGAAATAAACTCTTCCGCCACGTGCGAAAGTGTATGATTTTTCTTCCAAATGAGTGCATATGAAGCATAAGCGTCTGGATGATCCACTCTCCGCACACAGACATCCTGTTCACGGATCAGTGCCGAAATAGATTCCGGATAGATAGAGATTCCAACTCCATGAAGGCTTAGTTCATATGCATTCATCATATGTGCGATGCGTCCCCGGATCACCGGCATCTTCCCGGATGCATCGAACCACTTGTCGATTTCCCCTTTTCTGGATTCTCTGGAAGGGATTAACAGATCATAAGGAAGAAGTTCTTCCGGGCGCACCGGCTTCGTTCCTTCTACATATAAAGGATGTCCCTTCGGAATCATCGCCACCCACGGCTCTTCATAAACCGGATATACATGAAACTCTTCCGTATTATATGGCGCTGTAATCATGGCAAGCTCACACAGTCCCTTCGTCACCTGGTTATTCACATCGTCCGTATTTCCATTCCACAGATTATACTGCACATGAGGATGCTTTTTTTGAAACGCCGCAATCCATTCTGCAAAAAGACGTGGCCCGCATCCTTCTACCGATGCAATATAAAGCGTTCCCTGAAGTCCCTCTTTCCGCTCCTTTACTTCCTCTTCCGAACGGTTCACGAGATCGAGAATCTGCGTTGCATACTGTAAAAACAGTTCTCCTTCTTCTGTCAAGGTAACCTTATGCGGTGTTCGCACGAACAAAGACGTGCCAAGCTCGGCTTCCAGATCCTGAATTTGACGGCTGAGCGGCGGCTGTGCAATCGCCAGCTTCTCGGCGGCTCTTGTGAAATTCTTTTTCTTCTGCAACGGCTTTAAAATATCGGATATGTCGAAGTTCCATACAGTCTGTTTCCTTTCCGGCTTTTTGGCTTATGTTCCTTTTTGAGTTTCTGTCATTTATTTCATATGAAATGTTTCGGTTGATTTTTGAAGCGAAATAATGTTTCAACTATATCCCTGCAATAATGAGCAGAATGGACATCAGCATATATCCTGTTCCCAGTCCCCCGATCACCCGGACTCTGCATTTTTTCAGTATCATTACAACAACTAAAGCCCCTATCGGGTTCAAAAGCAGGCACCACTTTGAAACCGCAAGCGCTCCTGTGATAATCGCGATTGCCACAAGTATCGTTCCTCCAAACCAAAGAGCCACCCCTCCGATCAACATGGGCACTCTGGTAACCGGATCAATGGCTTTCATAATTTCAGCACTTTCGTCATCGGATACCTTTTTACACAGTTTCTGATACAATAATGGCTTCATGCAGAAATACAGATGACACAAAAGACCGGTGTAACATCCGATCAGGGTATTGATCCGCAGTGCAAGTGCCAGCGGCGTACTTTCTTTTGCAATCAGATCGGCCAGCAGCCACAGAGTAATATAAGCGCCCGGCTGTCCTAAGAAAGAAAGCCAGAAGGATACCTTAAATCTTTTTGCTGGCACTTCTGCCCACCACGGATTAATTCCATTCATGGATATTCCCTCATCGGCACCCGCCTTGCCCGGTCTGACAAGCGGCACATCGGCCAGTGCTGCCACAAAATTACTGATGATTCCAAGTACTCCAAAAACAACATAGATATTCACTTTCTTTTCCTCCCTGCATTCAATTGTTAGTCGCAACAAACTTCATTCTATATCATACTTCATCTTTTAGCAACTAATTGTAAACATCTTTCTAAGAACTAACAAAGAAGTGGAGACGGAAACGGACTAAGTTCGAGGTGAATGCATGGCATAAGAAGTCAGCATATACTAACTTCTGTGTCAATAAGATATTACTGCTGTAAAGGCTCTCCATTCTCATCAAGCACTGACACGTTTACGGCAAGTCCCTTTCTACTCTTTTTAGACGGTCTTTTATAAAACCTTCCTGATCCGTTCCAGACATTCCGTAAGAGTTGCCCTGGGAGCTGCTACATTGATGCGTTGGAAGCCCGCTCCTGTACCGCCGAAAATCCTTCCGCTGTCAAGCCACAGCTTTGCCTCATAAATGATCCTGTGGTCCAGTTCCTCCGGACCAAGTCCGCATCCCCGGAAATCCAGCCATAGAAGATATGTACCCTCTCCGTCAATTACCGTTACTCCCGGAAGGTTCTCCTTCACATATTCTTTCACGTAACGGATATTTTTCTCCAACGTAAGACATCATCTGTTCATACCATTTATCTCCCTGCCCGTAGGCTGCTTTGGCTGCCACAAGTCCCAACACGCTTAACTGACTGATTCCTGCTGCATCCACCTCATGACGGAATCGCTGTCTCAGCTCCCGGTTCGGAATGAAAATATTGGAAATCAGCATACTGGCAAGATTGAACGTCTTGCTCGGTGAGGTACAGATTACGGAAATCTCCTCATATTCCTTCTTCACAGAGGCAAACACCGTGTGCTCTCCCTGAAATACAAAATCATTGTGGATTTCATCACTTACCACCTTCACGCCATGCTTCACACACAGATCTCCCATGGCGGTCAGTTCTTCCTTCGTAAATACACGGCCCGTCGGATTATGCGGACTGCACAGAAGGAACAGCTTCACATGATGCTCCACGATTTTTCCTTTTCAAAGTCTGCAAGATCAATATGATACCGGTTATCCTCTCCTAAATACAGGTCATTGCTTACAACGACTCTTCCGTTGTCCCGGATCACCTCGGAAAAACGGATAATATACCGGCTGCTGGATCAGGACACTGTCACCTTTTTCTGTAAAAGCCTTTACTGCCATGGCAAGTGCAAAGACTACTCCCGGCGTTTTAATGAGCCATTCGGGACGGATCTCCCAATTATGGTGTCTTCGCATCCATCCGGCAACTTCCTTAAAGTACTCCTCTCCGGATTCACTGTAACCGAAAATTCCATGCTTCGTCCGTTCGATCACGGCATCCTCCACATAAGAAGTCGTCTTAAAGTCCATATCGGCCACCCAGAGCGGCAATACATCCTCCGGCATTCCTCTCCTTACCGCAAAATCATATTTTAAACAATCGGTTCCTCTCCGATTAACGATCTCATCAAAAATTTAAATTTCTCTCCGGCATACAGATTCATCCTTTCCGTAAATGCTGTTATTCATCCAACTCGTGATCATGATCTCCAATACTATTGTAAGGATGCAAACACCTCAGACAATTCCCCAAGCAGATCCTCAATATCCTCAATTCCGGTGGACAGCCGGAGTGTACAGGGTGTGATTCCGTTCTTTAAACGTACCTCCTCCGGCACGTCGGCATGTGTCTGTGTCGTCGGATAGGTAATTAAGGTTTCTACGCCGCCAAGGCTCTCCGCAAATTTAATCATCCGGACCTGTTTCAGAATCTGTAAGGCATGCTCCTTCGAATCCACCCGGAAGGTAATCATGGATCCAAAGCCTCTTGCCTGCTTCTTCATAATTTCATATCCCGGATGCTCCGGCAGACCGGGATAATAAACCTTTTGGACAGTACTCTGTGTCTTTAACCATTCTGCGATTCTGATGGCATTTTCCTGTGACCGTTCCATACGGATTCCAAGCGTTTTCATGCCGCGCAGGATCAGCCAGCAGTCAAAGGGTGCCAGCCCCGCACCCGTTGTTTTAATTAAGAACCGCAGTCTGTCCCTGACCTCTTCGTTATTGGTCACCAGAAAGCCTGCCAGTGTATCGTTATGTCCGCCAAGGAACTTGGTTCCGCTATGAACCACAATATCTGCTCCCAGCTTTAACGGATTCTGGAAATATGGGGATAAAAAAGTATTATCCACAATCAGTAATAAACCATGCTTCTTTGCAATCTTCGCGATGGCTGCAATATCCGAAACATTCATCATCGGATTGGTCGGTGTCTCAATATAGATTGCCTTCGTATTATCCTGAATGGCACCTTCAATATCATCTTCCGCACAGTTTAAATGAGTAAATTCATAGTTGTTCTTTTTATTCACATGGTCAAACAACCGGATGCTTCCACCATATAAGTCAGCTTCGACAATCAGATGATCCCCCGGCCTGAACAGCTCCATCAGCAGGGTAATCGCTGCCATTCCGGTAGAAAGTGCAAAGGCATCAATTCCACTCTCAAGACCTGCTATCATCTTTTTCCAGATGTTCCCTTGTGGGATTCTGCAGTCTGCTGTAATCATATCCGGTGCTCTGTCCTGCCTGTGGATGCTCATAGGTTGCCGTCTGATAAATGGGGTAACTGATTGCCCCATAGTGTTCTAATTTTCCTTCGGTCTCCTCCAGATGGAGACATCGTGTGTTCAGTCCTCTTTCCATGTGTCCTGCCTCCTGATGTTCTTTTCTTTTGCTCATATGGTCACTTTACCATAATCATTTATTGCTGTATAGTTTATATCTTTTTATTACAGGTTATAGATTGAATCTATATCTCATTCATACCTGTCCGGTTTGCTGAATCATTTTTCTTACGGTCCTGGCAGTAAATGCTTCGACCTGTACTGAATAGTTACCTTATTACAATATATGATATGGAAACAATCCGCTCCATGGAAATTCCAATTCCACTATCCATCCGGATGACATGCTCCACTTCATCGATCTTCTTCACCGTGCCGGTATCAGTAAGATAAGCGCCTCCGCTCTTCCTTGCATCGGGCTGAAAATAAGTAATGGTTACCTGCAATCTTTTCGGACAGATGCTGCGCAATTTCGGAAAGCTGCTCATTGATCCTTGCAACCTCTGTTTCATCCAGTGTCACCTGTTCTTCCGTAAGTCGCTGTGTCTCACTGATTGCCGCATCGTAACCGGTAAGTGCTGCAAACGGCGAAAACTGCGCTGCCCGGTCATGGAGAGACATAGACCTCCGTTCTGCGGACTGATGATGCGGCAGGTCAAGGAGATCGTCATACCGGTGTTTATCCTCATAATATTCACTCATGCCTTATGACCTCCGATCTGCTTATTTCTTTCCCTGGTCATGGCTCCCTCTTCCAGATTCATTCCCTTCAGAACCGCGTTTTTACCAAATTTCTTCTGCAGATCCAGAATCGCATGCTGGATCCTTTTCTCCTTTTGAAGTTCGGTCTGTTCCTGTTCCTTTTCCTTCTTAAGTGCTTCATAATCGGTAAAGAGATCCATCTGCTCAAAGACCTCCTTTTCCTTCGCTTCTCCCTCCGTAATGACCCTCGATGCCACAACATAGATTCTGCGCACCAGCAGATCCGGATTGATAATGCGGTCATACAGATCCTCTACCGCCTTCATAATCATTCTGGTCGAAGAGGTATATTCCGGCAGGTTCGCTGTTCCATGTGCATGCTTGGGCACCTTTCTTCCATAACGGTCGGTTGTGACCTCTCCATGGAACTTATTCCGGATGGCCGGATCGGTCAGATTGTCAATGTCATAACCGATGGTAATCACCATCTGGTCGGTGACAAGTCCCTTATCCACCAGATCCAGCACCAGAAGGTCTGTCATTTCCTTCACGATGAGCTTCGCCTTTTCTGCCGTGTAGGCACATTGCAGCACCTGTCCGGAGCCAACGCTGTTCTTCTCCGGCTTATATGCCTTAATCTGCGCAATGGTAGTTGGCTCCCATCCCCACGCATGATCAATTAACAGCTCTGCATTGATTCCGAATAACCGGTACAGCAGGGCTTCGTTATAATATTCATTCGGCCTTCCAACCGAACACCGTGCCACATCGCCCATGGTATACAGTCCATTCTCATTGAGCTTCCTCGCATACCCGGGGCCAACCCTCCAAAAGTCCGTAAGCGGTACATGATTCCAAAGCTGCTCCCTATAAGAACGCTCATCAAGCTGCGCAATCCGGACACCGTCTTTATCTGCCGGAATCTTCTTTGCCACAATATCCATTGCGACCTTACATAAGTACAGGTTCGTTCCGATTCCTGCCGTTGCTACAATACCGGTCTCCTCCATTACATTCCGGATCATCCGCAGCGCCAGGTCACGGGCGCTCATCTGATAGGTCTTTAAGTATGCGGTCGCATCGATAAATACCTCATCCACGGAATAGACGTGTACATCCTCCGGTGCCACATATTTCAGATAAATATCATAAATCTGCGTGCTGTATTTCATATAATAAGACATTCTTGGAACTGCCGTGATATAGGATACCTCAAGACCCGGATCCGCTGCAAGTGCTATGGCATTGGAAGATGCTCCATGAAAGGTTCTTCCGGGTGCATGCCTCTTCCGTTCCCTGTTGACCTCCCGGATGCGCTGAACCACTTCAAATAATCTCGCCCTTCCCGGGATGCCATAACGTTTAAGCGAGGGCGATACCGCAAGACAGATTGTCTTCTCCGTCCTCCCGGGGTCTGCCACCACAAGATTCGTTGTAAGCGGATCCAGTCCCCGCTCCTTACATTCCACGGAGGCATAAAAAGGATTTCAGATCAATTGCAATATAAATTTTTGTCTTCCATTTAAAAACCTCCCTGTTTTTTTATTTTTTCTCATCTTCAGCGAGTAGTATACCATAATAACAAAGACAGGAACAAGTGTTCTTTTTTTCAACATCTGTTCCTGCCTCTTCTTTTTTTATGAATATTGCATTTATGAATATTGTAATTGAAGTTTGTTTATGAAATCCTCCAGCACATAACGGGAATCCACATCTGAGTAAACCCGGATCAGCGGGCTGTCCTCTCTGGGTACACTGGAAGTATCCTCACCTACCCATGGTGCCTTTGTCTCTGCATAATGTCCACACTCCGGATTCAGCGTTACCGCTACTGATGGAGAATCTCCAAGCGACCAGCTTTCTCCCTGTGTCCATGCAGCCTCATCCGTCATATTATAGGAAACCATGTTTTCAAAAAGATGTCTTCCTATCTCCCCATACGGATAAATCCGGTTCTGGATCTCGGCAAGTCCGATATGCATTGTTGTATAAACATAAGATGGAATCAGCCAGATCCGGGCTCCGCTCTGCAGAACTTCATTTGCTGCCTTTACATCATTTCCTGCATTAAATTCCCGGAAGGGAATTGTTCCATAACGGGTTCCATGCGTTCCAATCCAGACAACTGTAACCCTTTTTATGATTTCCGGACATTTACGGAACGCAGCTGCCACATTCGTAATTGCGCCAATTGCAAGAATATAGAGTGGGTGATTTTTCTTCTTTCAGTGCCTGCTCAATGATAAATTCTACCGCTTGGGAATTTCCGGAAGCCTGTTCATCCAGTGCTCCTTCCTCCCCCAGGAAGATCGGAACGTTCATTCCCATTTCCTCTGTAATTGTCCGGATTTCTTCAAAGCTTCTTTGTACGGAATCCGTTTTAGCAAAGTGCTCTGCCGTGATCCCTTCTACAATCAGTTTCGGACTCAGTAATGCATGCGCAATGGCAAAAGGGTCATCTGCCTCACATGCAGCATCCGTATCCACAATAACACGGATTTTCTTTTCATCCCTGACTTCAAATTTGAATGCTTTCTTCATCATTTTCTGTTTCCTCCGTTATTTCATATGCCCTGGAGCATTGCCATACAAGGCTGCTTTTGTCCCCTGTGTGCTTTAATCTCTTCTCAGTATATACCTCTTCATATTATATCTGCAATCCCTTTTCTACTGCATTGACGATTCCTGTTTCAGCATGGATTCATTAAATAACCCGGCGGATCACTTTCTCATATGCATGGCAACAAAAAAGAACACCCATAACTATATAAGTCATAGGTGTCTATCCGTGTAACAAACCTTATATCTGATTCGATTCATACGAAAGAATCATCTGAAATGATTCATTTACTTTTGATATGGCATCTTCTTCCGGATATCGGCAAGGCGGTTCAAAGCCTCATAAAGCGTCTCGTCCTTCTTTGCAAAGTGCAGGCGGATGAGGTGATTGACCGGTTCTCTGAAAAAGCTCGATCCCGGTACTGCCCCGACACCGACAAGCCTTGCCAGATCCTCACAGAATACCTGATCGGATTCATAGCCAAACTCAGAAATGTCAAGCAGAATATAATATGCCCCCTGGGGAACGGTATGTGCAATTCCAATGTCATTAAGTCCCTTTAAAAACAGATCCCGCTTCGCCGTATACTTCTGCTGCAGCTCCTGATAGTAGCTGTCCGGGAACTGCAGTCCCGTAACTGCCGCCTCCTGCAGGGGTGCCGCAGCTCCTACCGTAAGGAAATCATGCACCTTTTTGGCTACATCAATGATGTGGGGAGGTGCAATAATATATCCGAGCCGCCAACCGGTGATGGAATAAGTCTTCGAAAGGGAGCTGCAGGAAATTGTTCTCTTCCACATACCCGGCAGGGATGCAAAGTAAATATGCTTATTTGGCTCATACACAATATGCTCATACACCTCATCGGTAATCACATAAGTATCGTACTTCTGTGCAAGGTCAGCAATCAGCTTCAGTTCCTCACAGGTGAACACCTTACCGCAGGGATTGGACGGATTGCACAGGATCAGTGCCTTGGGCTTCTGCTGAAAGGCCGCTTCCAGCTCTTCCGGGTTAAAATGAAATTCCGGCGGATAAAGCGGTACATAAATCGGCTGCGCTCCGGACAGAATCGTATCTGCTCCGTAATTTTCATAAAACGGAGAAAAGATAATGACCTTATCTCCCGGATCCGCTACCGTCATCATAGCGGCCATCATCGCTTCCGTGCTTCCGCAGGTAACAACAATCTCTCTGTT
This sequence comes from Lachnospiraceae bacterium, assembly GCA_021628825.1. Classification (GTDB taxonomy): domain Bacteria; phylum Bacillota; class Clostridia; order Lachnospirales; family Lachnospiraceae; genus Suilimivivens. The sequence continues at coordinate 953,052 of JAJXRY010000001.1, forward strand.
CGGGTCAATCGTTCTCCCCATAAGCTTTGACTGCTTCCTTGCAAGTGCTTCCCTGAAATTCTGTGCGCCCCAGGTAATGGAATACTGATGGTAATCCTCATGGGAAACCTCCGCAAGCCGGTCAAGGATCTCCTTGGGCGGTTCAAAGTCCGGGAAACCCTGGGATAGATTCACCGCCCCATACTGGTTTGAAATTCTGGTCATCCGTCGTATCACGGAATCTGTAAAATGTGCTGTCCGTCCTGATAAATTCTTCATTTTATGTTCTTTCCTTTTTTTGTAACTGTTCAGAGCCATGCAAAAATTGCTTTCTGCTGCCATGCATATGCATCCTGTCTATTTATCTGCTAAAAGATCCTGATCCCAACCTACCTTGATGAAGTATCCGCCGAAGGTTTCATTGAATACCTTTTCGGTTGCTTCAGACTGGAAAGCCTTTACGACCTTTCTATAGGCATCCAGTTTGGCCTGATCCTGAAGATCTGCGGTACGTGCTGCAATGAGATTCCAGTAAGCTTCTTCATCTAACACGCTGTCTTTGTAAATGGCTTCTTCGGTCTTAAGACCAAAATCAAGTGCATAGTTACCGTTCACAATCGCTGCTGTCACATCATCCAGCACGGAAGGAATGGTGTTTGCCTTCAGTTCCTTAATCTCGAAGTTGACCTTGTAGCTTTCGACGTCATCTACCGTCGGGTTAAAGCCTGCATCGCTCTTTAAGGTAATAAGCCCCGCTGCTGCCAGTACCTTGAGCGCACGTCCGCCGTTGGTTACATCATCGGGAATCGCAATCACATCACCGTCTTTAATCCCGGAAACATCCGATACCTTGTGGGAATACAGGTTCAGCGGAATAATGAAGGTGTATCCGACCGGTTCAATAGCATATCCATACTGCTCCAGCTCTGTATTGAGGTAAATGTGATGCTGGAACGAATTCAAATCAATTTCTCCGCTGTTTAAGGCATTGTTCGGAGTTACATAATCGGAAAACTGTACGATTTCGAGATTGATTCCTTCCTCCTTTAAAGCTTCCTGCGCCGGCTTCCACAAGTCTTCATAAATACTTCCGACAACGCCGATCTTTACTGTGGTCGCCTCTGCACTGCTTTCCGTCTTTGCGGACCCGCATCCTGTAAAGGCAAGTACTGCGGTTGAAAGGGTTAAAATAGTTGCTAAAATTCTCTTTATTTTTCATAATGATCTCCTCTGAATAGTTATATTATATGATATCGGGGTCAAAAAGCCCCCTGACTTTGATACCTACGGATTGCTTTTTTTGCGCCTTTTACATCTGGTTTTTCATCTCTTAAATCTCTCATAAGGTAAGTGATAATTCATAATTTTTCTCTCATGGTCTTACAGGATGCAGCGAACTGTTCCTTTTTCTTCTTCATTTAAGGAAAGTTCAACAATTCTTGCGACGCCGTTACGGTTTAATACTGCCGGAACACTTGCATAGACATCCGTCTGTCCGTATTCACCATTTAAAAGGACGGACACCGGTAATACCCGGTTCTCATCTCCGAAAATGGCCCGTGTTACTTCTGCTATCGTTGCTCCAATTCCGAATTCCGTAGAACCCTTCCCGCCGAGAATGATCCATCCACCGGCTTTTCCCGCATCGGCAATTTCCTTTAAATCCAAGCTGCCGAAGGTTTCCGGTTCTTCCTTCATCAGTTCAAAAAAAGCGGCTTCCCTGCGATGCTTACCGTAGACCAGGGAACCATCTGGCTCTCGCCATGCTCACCCAATGCATATGCATAAATGGATTTCTGGTCAATTCCGGTCTTGTCGGCAAGCGCCCTGCGAAGTCTCGCAGAATCAAGAGTTGTGCTGGTCGAAAAGATCTGATTTGCCGGCCAGTCAAGTACATGCTGCAAATAATGGGTTACCACATCTGCCGGATTGGAAATATTCACAATAATGCCGGTGTAACCCGACATTCGGATGTTCTCCGCAATTTCCTTCACAATTTCTATGGTCTGGCGCAGAGTATCCATCCGCGTCTGTCCCTTACTCATATCCGGCAGCGGTCCTGCTGCCACAATCAGGAGCTGTGCATCCTTGATGTCGCTGTAATCTCCCGCGTAAACCAGTGCTCTCTTTGGCAGATATACCGTGGAATCATACAGGTCAAGAGCCTGCGCCCTGGCTTTCTTTTCATCAATATCAATATAGACGATTTCCTCTGCAAGTCCCTGGGAAAGCAGTGCATACCCTGCATGGGATCCCACATGTCCCGCTCCGATAATCGCGATTTTTCTGGTATGTATTTCCATGCTTCACGCCTCCTTAATGTCTGCTCTTTTTGACAACCAGGTTGCCAAGAAGCTGAATGATGCTGACTAAGATAAATACGGTAATTACCGTTACCCAGGTTACATCCGTCATGTTCCGGTCGTGTCCGTACCGGATTGCGAAGTCTCCAAGTCCGCCGGATCCGACGGCACCTGCCATGGCGGTTAATCCCACCAGACTGATTGCGGTAATTGTGGTTCCTCTTGCGATGGCGGATACGCTCTCCCGTAAGTAAACTCGGAAGATGATTTCAAGCGGTCCGGATCCCATGGAAAGGGCTGCTTCGATTAATCCATGATCGGTTTCTGCCAGTGCACTTTCCACCTGTCTGGAAAAGAACGGTACGGTTCCCATAATCAACGGAACAATCGCACCCTCCACATTGATTGCGGTTCCCATGATGGCTCTTGAAATCGGGATCACCCAGGTTAACAGGATGATAAAGGGAATCGACCGGAAAAAGTTAATCAGCTTATCCAGAATCTGATACAGCACTTTGTTTTCAAGAATTCCACCCGGTTTGGTTACCGTAATGACAATTCCCAGGAACAGCCCCAGTACAAAGGCAATGATTCCGGACCATCCCACCATAATCAGCGTATCGCGGATAGCTTCAAAAAAGTCCGGCAGCTTATCCATCACATTTGGTATGATTCTATTGAAGAACCCGGTCATCCTTAATCACCTCCACTCCTACATTTTTATCTCTCAGATATTGCAATGCTTCATCAATCCTGCTGCCCTCCCCGCTTACAATGGCTACAGTTCCGCCGATCGGTGCGTTCTGCACGATTTCTACATCAGCAAATACGATATTTAAGATAATTCCAAACTTCTGTGTCACCGTTGAAATCAATGGCTCAGATGTATTTTTCTCTACATAGGAAAGCCTGACAATCAGCTCTCCCTTTTTCGTTGCAACAACCGGTGAATCAGCTGCAATCAGCTCTTCAATCTTCTGAAGATTCGATGTCGTTTTAATAAAGCTTCTGGTTAAAGGCTCCTTCGGGGAAGCAAACACATGGAAGACTTCTCCTTCCTCAACCACATCCCCGTGATCCATGACCGCTACCCGGTTACAGATTTCTTTCACCACCGCCATCTCATGTGTAATCACCACAACGGTAATGCCAAGTGTCTGATTAAGCTGCTGCAACAGCTTTAAAATGGATTTGGTTGTCTGCGGATCAAGTGCCGAGGTTGCCTCATCACAAAGAAGAATGTTCGGGTCATTGGCAAGTGCTCTCGCGATTGCCACCCTCTGCTTCTGTCCTCCGGACAGCTGGCTTGGAAAAGCGTTTTCCTTTTCGGAAATTCCGACAAGCTCAAGCAGGTGATGTACCTTTTCCTTGATCTCTTCTTTGGAAAGCCCGCTGCCGCGTAAAGGATAAGCAACATTTCCGAAGATGGTCCGGGAGGGCATCAGATTGAAATGCTGGAAAATCATGCCGATCTTTTTACGTGCCTTGCGGAGTTCTTTTCCGGACAGTGCCGTAATCTCTGCATCGTCCACGAAAACCTTTCCTTCCGTCGGCTTTTCCAGAAGATTGATGCATCGGACCAGTGTCGATTTTTCCTGCTCCCGAAAATCCGATAATACCAAAGATATCTCCATCGTTGATGGTAAGGCTTACGTTATTCACTGCATGAACTTCTTTTATTGGAATCTGTAAAAGTCTTACTGACGTTCTCTAACCGAATCATCTCATTACCTCTCTTTCACGTCACTAAGACTATCATATCTTCTTTCTCCGCGCTAATACGGGTAAAATATAACGAGCTATAGACTGAATCTATAGCTCGTCAATTCCAAGATACTTCCGTATCTCATCAATATACAATTTTTCCAATAGAGCTTAGTATGGTATTCTGCCTCGTAATATAACCGATTTCCATACCACTGTTTTTTCTTCCACTGAATCCTCCTCAAAGGGAATTGCCAGATAGTCATCGCCATTCAACTCCTCGCAGATGATGCCGGAGCAAAGCGTGTAACCGTTTAATCCGATCATCAGATTGAGCATCGTTGCCCGGTCATTGGCCTTGATCGTCCGTGTATATTCCTTGGTGCTTAAGATCTCCTCCGCATAGTAAAAGGAGCTTGCCTCACCCTGTTCAAAGGACAGACACGGATAATCCTTCAGTTCTTCGAACCGGATGGATTTCTTTTTCGCCAAAGGATGTCCCGACCAGAGATACACATAGGCCTTGCAGTCAATCAGATGATGAAATTCCAGATTATTGCTCTTTAGAATCTTCGTCAGTACTGCCCGGTTAAAATCGTTAAAATAAAGAATCCCGATCTCGCTGCGCATATTCGCAACATCCAGGATTACATCCTTTGTCATGGTTTCCCGGATCGCAAATTCGTATTTCAGTGTATCAAACTGCTGCACCAGTTCCACAAAAAGCTTTGACTGCAAAGGAATAATGCTGTGTGGAAACCCCAAATTTCTTCTTCCGCTTTCCGCTCTTTCCATATTTATCAAGCAGTGTTTCATACTGCCCATACACCTCTCTTGCATAGAGAAGAAATTCCGATCCGTCCTGCGTCAGGGATACGCCCCGTCCGCTTCTTACAAAGATGGAAATTCCCAGTTCCTTTTCCAGCTCCTGCATGGCACTTGTAAGTGACGGCTGGGAAATATAAAGCGCTTCGGCGGCCTTGTTTAAGGATCCTGCCTCTGCAATCGTAATGGCATAATGCAACTGTTGAAGGGTCATGTGTCTGCCTGCTCCTTAAGAAGTTTTCATGTAACAATTCTTTATCTGATTTTCTGATCAAAGCTGATGCTTCAATACCGCAATCACCTTGTCGTAGTTTTTCCGGCTGATGAGGAAAGGTACAGTTCGTACATACCTTGATGGTTTTTTTCCATTCTTTTTCCATATAGGAAGGATTTCCGGGACATGCCGGCAGCTGATACATCGGACAGTAACAGAACAGACAGTTAAAGTCCGTTAAGCCCCTGATGACAAGGGAAATATTTACAGTCTTTATTTTTCCAAAAAAGCGATAGGAATTCTCCATAACGTTACCTCTTCCTGTCCCGATTCCTGTATTGATTTCTGCTTTGATTTCTGTTCCGAAAGTCCCGTGCCTTTTCTACAAAATTCTCTGCAAAGCCCGGATTGGACGGATAATACAGATGGGGAAACCCGAGAAACCGGTTCTGTGTTTCGATGACACAGGGATAACTCTTTCCGGTCACCGGTTTCACTGCCATGCAATCCTCTCCATTATCCGAGCTGTCATAATAATGGAACTCATGTCCGCGGATCTTCGTTCCTTCCGGCAGAAATGAAGGCTTTTTTTCCTGCAGCTCGATATACCCAAATCTTACCAGTTTTCCTTTGTTTATGCAAATGCCGGGAAGAACACCTGCCATCCGGTATTGCTGCCCCTCCTGATCCTCAATCGTTTCATGCAGATACATAAATCCGCCGCACTCTGCCACACAGGGAATGTCCTGTTCCATAGCAGTCCGGATCTCATTTCTCATTGATCCATTCTGTTCCAGTTCCTGTAAATGAAGCTCCGGATAGCCTCCGCCAAGCAGTATGCCATCGCAGCCTTCCGGCAGCCGGGAATCGTGGAGCGGTGAAAAGTAACGAAGCCTTGCTCCCTGTTCTTCCAATAGCCGCAGGTTATCCTCATAATAAAAACAGAAGGCTTCATCCCATGCGACAGCGATGATCGGAGAGTCAGTGTCATTGCCATTGTCTGTCATTTCTCTTGCTTCCGTTCTGTCCCTGGCACTCGATTCGATGATTGAGTCTGTCACTGACTCAATATGGACATGTTTCTCTTCTGTGGAACCTTCCAAATGATCTCGAAGACCTGAATCTCCCTTCGACATCTCCGGCAGTTCCACCTCCTCTGCTGCAATCTCCCGGATTTTTCTCTATGGAAACCGTCTTCTGTAATTCTGCTGCAAAATCCCGGATCTGCTGCTTTACTTCCTCCTGTTCCTTAGGTAGCACCAGTCCAAGATGTCTGCTTTTCAGTTCCAGATGCTTCTGATCCGGAACATAACCTAAAACTGCAACCGGAAGCTCCTTTTCAATCAGTGGTCTGATCGTCTGATAACAGGCTCCCGACATCCGGTTTAAAATCACGCCGCGGATCAGCTTCTCCGTATCATATTGCAGGAATCCGGCAATCAGCGCAAGGACAGATTTTCCCATTCCTTTTGCATCCACCACAAGTACAATCGGTGTTCCGGTCACCTTTGCAAGATGATAGGACGAGCCTTCTTCCCGGATGCCGCCAAGTCCGTCATACAATCCCATCACGCCTTCGAGAAGCGCAAGCTCCCCTTCCGTTCTGCCCACCTTTAATAAGACGCGTGTCTCTTCCTCCCCGGTAAAAAAGGTATCAAGATTCTTAGAAGGTACTCCCAACACCTCTTTATGAAACATCGGATCAATATAGTCCGGCCCGCACTTATAAGAAACAACCGGAATTCCCTGCTCCTTAAGGCTCTGTAACAGCGCACAGGTAATGGTTGTTTTGCCGCTTCCGCTTTTGGGTGCTGCGATCATCACTCGGTCAAGCTTCATACACTTCTCCTTCTTTCCAAAATCGAAACGAACAGATCCACACCGGATTTTCTGCCTGCATCAGGTGATAGGAACCAACCGGTTTCATGCGGTTTACCTGCACCTGCACGACCTCTTCCTCCGTTACCCGGAACTGTGTCAGGATCTCCTTCAGCTCTGAAATAGTCTCTAAGCTGATGGCATTTAACACAATCCACATCTGTGGGTTCTTTTTATAAAGGCAATCCAGAATTTCTCTAAGCTGCCCACTGCTTCCTCCGATAAACGCATGGGTCGGGACAGGGAGAGTCTCTAAGGCTTCCGGAGCCTTTCCATTCACCACATGAAGATTGGGAAGTCCGAACTGTTCCTTGTTCCGTCCGATGAGAAATACGGCTTCTTCCTTCTGCTCAATCGCATAAACCGCAATTGAGCCCGAAAGCCTAGCCATTTCCACCGCTACAGAACCGGTTCCGCTTCCTACATCATACACCACTGCTCCTTCGGACAGCTGTAGCTTACAAATGCTGATTTCACGGATTTCTGCCTTGGTCATGGGAACCTTATCCCGGATAAATGCCGCATCCCCCCGGTAAGGCGTTAAGATCGCCTTATCAGGAGCCGGATTGAAAATAAGGCAGGTATATAAGCCCTCCTTGTGGCTGCTTTGGCACTCCTGCGGCGTCAGTGTCCGGATCTCCTGCTCCGGATAGGACAGTTGATACCCGGCTGTTACAATACAATCCGTAAGCCCTTCCCGGATCAGCAGCTCTCCTAATGCCTGCAGATCTGAAGCCCCGGACAGTAACAGAAACACCTTCGCATTCGTCCGGATTTTCTGTGCAAGATCCGGCACCTCTTTTCCATGCATGCTGACAAGCAGCGCATCCTCATAACGCTCTCCGATGCAGGACGCCAGACAGGCAATCGAAGAAATTCCGGGCCGGATCGAAACGTCTGCCTGCAAAACTCCCTTTTCTATTTCGGTAGTCAGTGCTTCATACATGGCTTTGCAGCCACTGTAAAATCCCGTATCCCCGGAGAAAAGAATCACCACCCGGCACGGATTCCGGTCATATTCCTTCTTCGAAAGCTCCTTCAGATACGGCAGAATCTGCTTTGCCATATAATACGGTTTCTTCTCGATCCGGGGTTCGTATGGCGCAATCATACGCTCTGCTCCAAGCAGAACATCCGCATGCTCAATCGCTTCCTTTACTTCTACGGTAAGGCTCTTTGGATTCCCCATACCGACTCCTGCCAGCGTAATTTCAAAACGGATTTCTTTACGAATCGGTTTTCCGCTGAGCTTTTCAAGCTTTGTCACCACTTCTTCAAAGGAATCTCCCTCTTCCTCAGCCATCGTTCCAACCACATAAACCGGGATATTGATACGTTCTGCTGCCTTTAGCTTTTCCAGAAAGCCACCTGTTCTTCCGCTTTGCTTCGTCACAAGACACTGAATGTCATATTGCCGCAGCATGGCTTCATTCATCTGCTCGGTAAATGGTCCCTGCAGCGCCAGAATCTGCTTTCCGGCAATTCCCTGCTCCATACAAAGCTGAATGCTCTCGATGCCCGGAAGCACCCTGACATAGAGACGCTCCTTCAACTTCTCATGCGCGCAGTACCGGAACAGATCCTTGCTTCCTGTCGTAAGAAGAATATTGCCCACGGTCTGGCACAAAGCTTCCGCACAGGCTTCGTGATCTTCAAAATAGCGGACGCCTTCGATTCTTCCTTCCTCCCGCTCTCTTTTTAACCGCAGATAAGGAATGGACAGATCTTTCATCGCCGCTTTGATATTCTGCGTCACCACCGTGGCATACGGGTGGGTCGCATCTACCACTGCAAGGAAATTTCCTTTTTCTATGAAATGCCGCATCTCCTCCTGATCCATTCTGCCCCGGTGGACGTTCACAAGGGGATGCTCCTTTAACACAATTTCTCCATATTCCGTTGCCACACACACGGTATGCGCGATTCCGGCATCTGCCAGAGCCTCAGATAAGGCTCTGCCCTCCGTTGTCCCTGCAAAGATTAGTATTTCTTTCAACTTGATACCCCCGCTTCGTAATCAGTTTTCCATTGATGATTTCCGATCCTGCATTTCCGATAAACACGGTTGTGAACATGTTCACCTGCGTATCCCGCAGCTCCTTTAACGTACAGACAACCGCTTTCGTTCCTTCCCTGCCGATATTCTCCACATAACCGCAGGCGCGGTCCTCTTCCAGTATTTCCAAAAGTATATCACAGGCCCGTTTCAGATAATCCTTCCGTTTATGACTGGACGGATTATAAATGGCAATGGCAAAATCTCCCATGGCTGCTGCCCGGAGCCTTTTTTCAATCTTATCCCACGGCGTCAACAGGTCACTTAAACTGATGACACAAAAATCGTGGTTCAGGGGTGCACCAAGCACCGCTGCCCCCACTGCAGGCTGCGGTAATTCCCGGAACCACAATAAGCTCCATGTCCTCATAACCTTTTCCAATCTCATACATTAAAGAAGCCAGGCCATAGACACCGGCATCCCCGCTGCAGATCAATGCCACCTGCTTTCCTTCAGCCGCCTTTTCAAAGCACATCCGGCAGCGTTCTTCCTCCTGCCGCATCGGTGTTGACAGCAGCTCCTTTTCCCTGAACCGTCCACCAAGCAGATTGATATAAACCGGATAGCCGACAATGACATCAGCTTCCTCCAGCGCCTTAAGAGCCTCTCCTGTCATCATTTCTTCTTTTCCCGGTCCCATTCCTACGATATAAATTCTATTTTTCATATAAAGACACGCTCCATCTTCGTTTTGCAATCGCTGCGGTAATTCCATCCTCTGCCTGCTTTTCCGTGATGAGTGTTCCATCCGGACCGCTAAACCGTAAGGCTGCCCGTTCACAGACATTATCAACACCCACCTGACTTTTCACGAACTCCGATGCATGGAAAGTTCCTTCCACCTGCTGTAATTCCTCTGCAGAATAAGTAACAAAGGGAATGCCATAATGGCTGCTCATCCAGAGAATTCCTTCCTCGTCCTTTTTCCGGTCAATCGAGGCGAAAGCTGCCACCTGCTCCATGGAAATGCTGCTTTCCTTAAGAGCTCTGTTCACAAAATGGTCGATCTGCTCTGCCGCCTTTCCCCTCTTACAGCCGATTCCGATGACATACTCCTTCGGACGCAGGGTAAGAAGACGTCCCTTTCCATACGATGCCGGGGCTACTAAAACATCGACAGGAGCCTCTGTAATGTCAGGAATCTCGGCAGACGATTCTGTAAAAGCAACCGGAGCATCTTCTGAAACTTCTGTCGGCATAACCGGGACATCTGTATGTAATTCTGCCGAACAGGGAACAATCCGGATCCCTTCCGGAACATTACCTTCTCTCGGAACCTTTCTTCCTCCCGTGCTCCCCGCTTCTCCTTCTTGCAAATGCCCTTCTTCCACTGCCATCGTCACTTCTTCTCCTGCCAGAATACGGGAAGACACTTTGGCAATACCATCCTTATTTACAATGTGTAACGCATTCCGTCTGGCAAACAGGTCGACCGCAAAGCAGTGATTCAAGTCGGTTGCCGTTGTAATGACCGGGGTACTTCCCATGCGCTCTGCAAAGGAAAGCGCCAGTTCGTTGGCTCCTCCCACATGCCCTGCCAGAACGGGAATCACAAAGCGTCCCTGTTCATCCATTACAAGCACCGGCATATCGTTCAATTTATCCGTAAGAAACGGGGCGATGGCCCGGACCGCTATTCCACAGGCTCCGATAAAAAGAAGGCTCCGATGCTCCTTCATCTGCTCACCGGTCCATTCCGTAAGTGGCTGTTCCACATAAGAGAGTCCGCTTTCTACAAGGTCCTTTTCTGCAAGATTCTTTTCTGTAAGTTTTCTTTCTGTCAAACTCTTTTCCGCATGGGAACACTTCGTATAAAGACAGAGATCCTCCTCTGCCTCCCCGGAAAATGCCTTTTTGATTTTTAAGGACAGTTCGATTCCTTTTAATGTAAAACTGATGATACTTACCTTCATTCTTGTGTTTCCTTTGCTTTCCGGAATTCCGTCGAAAAATCCGGCGCATAGAGTCTGGACTTCCGGTAATGCTGATGCGCGATTGCATCCCCGACAAGCACCAGTGCCGTCTTATAGATTCCATGCTCCTTTGCAACAGCCGGTAAGGATTCCACCGTACAGACATAAGCCTGCTCCTCCGGCCAGGTAGCTTTATAGACAAGGGCTGCCGGTGTTTCCCTTCGATATCCGCCCTTTATTAATCGCCGGCTCAGCTCTTCGAGCATTCCGGCACTTAGATAAATTGCCATGGAGGCCTGATGCGCGGCAAGCCCTTCAATCTGTTCCTTTTCCGGCACACCGATCTTTCCTTCCATCCGGGTGATAATGAGCGTCTGGGAAATATCCGGCAGGGTATATTCAAGATTCAACGATGCTGCCGCCCCGAAGCAGGCACTTACGCCCGGACAGCTCTCATAGGCAATTCCCTTTTCCTCCAGTGCATCCATCTGTTCACGCACCGCCCCGTAAATACTGGGATCTCCGGTATGCAGCCGCACGATTCTTTTTCCGCTTTTCTCTGCCTCTTCCATAATCGCAAGGACCTCCGGAAGCGTCAGCCTGGCACTGTTATGGATTTCACAATCCTTTTTTGCATATTGTAAAAGCTCAGGATTCACAAGAGAACCTGCATAGATAATCACATCTGCTTTTTCCAAAAGATGCATGCCCCGTACCGTAATTAAATCCGCTGCTCCTGTTCCTGCGCCAACAAAGTAAACCATTCTTCCACTCCTTCACTCTTCGCCAGTTCCCCAAATTCGTTTGCGTACATGAGGCATTCGACCTGCATTTCCCCCTGCACGCTTATTCAGATAATAAAAAAATCCGCTCCATCGCCGCCTCCATGACCGATGCTCTTTTGCCGCATGAATCGAGGATTCTTACAGCTTCTTCGGTTGTGACACAGGTTAAAATCTGCTGTGCCACCGGAAGCTCTACGCCAATCTTTACCGCAAAAGCAGTCAGCAGCTCCATCCGGCAGTCCCCTTCCCTGGAATGGGTATTCATGATGCCGCCCGCTACCTTAATCAGCTTTCCGATATGGCCGGTTAAAAGCATTTTCTGAAAGCCAAGCTCCACCGCCATGTCAATCGTCTGTCCGATAAAGTTACTGCATTTTACACTCCGGTTAAGGTCATAGTGATAGACCTTTTTCATATAGTCCAGTCCATAATTTCCGGGAGAAACTGCCACGTAATCATAACCTTGTGCTTTGCGCTGGTTGAGCTCAACACGGATGGTATCCAATATCGCCTGATTGCTCATCGGCTCTACAATTCCGCTGGTTCCCCAGAATGGAAATGCCGCCGACAATGCCAAGGCGTGGATTAAAGGTCTGCTGTGCAAGCTCCTCTCCTCCCGGCACGGAAATCTCGACCTGCAGGATTCCCTGATAATCCAGGAGGTGGCATACCTCCAGTACTTCCTTCGTAATCATTTCCCGCGGCACATGATTAATCGCAGCATTTCCTACCGGCTGGTCGAGTCCCGGCTTTGTCACTCTCCCGACGCCCGTTCCACCGTCAATAAGAACCTCTGCCTGTGTCCTTTTTTTCGCCGGAATCCGGTTGTTCTTCCGGAAGCGTTACCCTGGCAACAATCCGGGAACCGGTTGTGACATCGGGATCGTCCCCGCCATCCTTTATGACTGCACAGGTAACGGCACACTCTTTCCTCTGAATATCGGTAATCTGTGCGATGTAAGGAATTCCTTTGGGCGTTTCGATCGTGATTTCTGTTTTTTCCATTCCGGAAAGAAGCATATAGGCAGCCGCCTTGGCAGCGGCTGCGGCACAGCTTCCTGTCGTAAAACCGTATCTCATCTCTTTGTCCTTAATCTATCATCTATACTTTGGTTTGTTTCTGTCATCTGTCAACCATATTTCAACCTATATGAATCCTTTACTATATAGCAACAATTCAGCCAATCCTTTCATGATCTGTTTCTTGTGAGTTCATAGATCAATGAGTTGCAGATTGCTGCGGCTACATTGCTGCCGCCCTTTCTGCCCCGGTTAATAATAAAAGGAACATCGGTCTGCAAAATGAGCTCCTTGGCCGCTTCCACATTCACGAATCCGACCGGAACACCGATCACAAACGCCGGACGCCAGTCACTGCCCTGCATCATTTCATAGATCTGAATGAGCGCTGTCGGTGCATTTCCTACGGCAAAGATCACCGGCTTTTGAATCTTCGCTGCTATTTCCATGCTGACAGCCGCGCGCGTTGTTCCGCGCTCCCTGGCAAGTTTTGCAACGGTTTCATCTGCCATATAACAATGTACCTCTCCACCCAGTCCGGCCAGTGACCTCTTATTAATTCCGGAGAGCGCCATATTCGTATCCGTTACAATATCGGCTCCTTTCTTCAAAAGCCCCCTGGCAATCCCTACTGCTCCCTTCGAAAAGGTCAGGGTATCCGTATATTCAAAGTCTGCGGTCGTATGAATGACTCTTTTTCGTAATCATTTCCTGCTCTTTGGGCAGCACAATTCCCGCGCTTCTTAAGCTCCCCATCGATAATCTCAAAGCTTCTTTGTTCAATCTGTTCCGGTAATAAATGTTCAATCACGGTTTTAAACACTCCTTTATTGCTTCCAGTAATTGCAGATTTTCTTCATGACGCTTCACGGCAATGCGGTAATACCCCTGGGACAGTCCTTCAAAAATTCGAGCAGTCACGGATCAGAATTCCCCGCCGCAGTAATTTCTCATACAGATTTTTCCTCACAGTAAAACAAAAGAAAGTTCGCTTCTCCTTGCAATATCCGGATCCCCATTTGTTGTAGTTCCTCTTTAAGAAACTGCCGCTCCTTTTTTTCACATAGCGGACGGTCTCTGTAAGGTAAGCTTCGTTTTCCGAAGAAAGGCATGCCTGTCCTGCCTTTTGGGCAAAAACCGACAGATTCCACTCCGGAAGCTGCTCCCGGATCCTTATAAGTAGCTCTTCTGTGCTGCCAGCCAGATAGCCAAGCCGTACTCCCGGAATAGCGAAACTTTTCGTAAAGGCCCGCAGCAAAAGCAGCCGGTCCTCTTTCCCGATTTCAGAAAGCATGGTATCCTGCCCTTCACAGAATTCGATAAAGCATTCATCCAGTAACAGAAAGGTATTGGTTTTCCTGCATTTTTCCAAAAGCTGTTTCAGATACTCCTTCGAAGTAAGCACTCCGGTCGGATTGTTGGGATTTGCCAGAATAAGAAGCTCCGGTCTTTCCTGTTCCAAAACAGTAAATAATTCCTCTGTTAATAAAAAAACCCGTTCTCTTCCTTTAGCATAAGCGAAATCACTTTGCTTCCTGCTGCTTTCGCCGCATGCTGATAACCATAAAAAGGAAGGCGAGGGGATCATGATTTTTCGTTGGATGCAGGGCACGCACAGCCTCCATCAGAAGCTCCGAAGCCCCGTTTCCGAAAAAGCAGCTTCTCTTCCGGAACAGCAAGCTTCTCTGCAAGGCTTTCCTTCAGTGCCAACGCCTCCATATCCGGATATTCCTGCACACTGCTGACCGCCTCATGCAACGCCGCTTCGACTCCGTCCGGCATTCCGAGCGGATTTACATTGACCGAGAAATCAAGCCGGACCTGATTCCGGTAGATGTCTCCACCGTGTATTGCTTTGTTTTTTTCATCGTGTCTTTCCGGCTCCTTTCTAGCTCATCCAAAGTAGAAATGCAATTCCGATCATCCCTATACACAAAAAGCTCACAAAGCCATGCGGTAAGATACATAAGGTGATTGACCCGTTTGATATCCTCGAATTCCACCTTCCGCACCGCATCTCCGATATAGGGTTTTTTCACCACTTTACCAAAATAACTGGCATCTCCGGCAAGCCGGATTCCAAGTGCTCCCGCGCATGCCGATTCTGTCTGTGCCGAATTCGGACTGGCATGGTTCCTACGGTCCCTCCTGTGAATCTGAAACGCCCTTTTTTTCCATCATATGCACCTCCACCGACAAAAGCGGAAAGAATCATCAGATAAGCACTGATTCTGGCAGGAAAAAAATTCACCACATCATCCAGCTTCGCTGCAGCCCTTCCAAAAATAGAGATAACGGTCATTCTTATAGCCAACCATGGAATCCATCGTATTCACGGCCTTATAAAAGAAACCCAGCACCGGTCCTCCCAATGCCAGATACAGCATCGGTGCAATCACTCCATCCGAAGTGTTCTCCGCTACCGTTTCAATCGCCGCCCTGGCGACTCCTGTCTCATCGAGTACGTCCGTATCTCTTCCGACAATCATGGATACCGCCTTTCTCGCTGCCGGAAGATCTCCACTCTTTAAGCAGGCATAAACCTTCATGCTCTCAACCTTCAGGCATTTCGCTGCCAGAATCTGATAGGTCATGATGGTTTCCAACACCAAGCCTATGTAAGGATGCAGGGCATAACCGCCAAGCAAAAGAGCTGCGGTTACCACGGTTACACTAAGAAGTACCAGTACAACCAGCACAATTCCTCTATGAAATTCTCTACGATCATTTCTTTTACTTTCTTCCGGATTCCCCAGCAGTTTCCGGTCAAGTGCCGCGATCAGATTGCCGATCAGCCGGATCGGATGCGGCAGCCAGTAGGGATCCCCCAGCAGAAGATCCAGAAGGAAACCCAGAAAGAACGCTGTCATATGATATTTCAGCATGGTATTCTCCCCATATGATATATTCGATCATACATAACTATTCAGTACCTTCATAGTTACGTGCAAAAATCCATTCCAGATCAGCTTCACCTATGGAATTTTGCACTCTCAAATCATGTTCTTATGCCTTCAGCGGTAAATGCTTCAAGCTGTACCGCATAATTACAATCATTCATTATGTCTATGCGGTTTACATAACTAATTTACATAACTTATCCATATATATCTCCCCGGATGACTGCACGACGGTTACTTTGCAGCGATAACCTTCTCCGTTTCCAATCTGGAAATCGAAGTACTCACCGTCCGTAAAACTGCTGCACACTGCCATAATCGTTCCCCCATGAACCACGGCAGCAATTTTCAGATTCTCATCCCTGTTTTTCTGCTTTGCTGCATTTTGCTGTTTTTCTGTATTCTCCAGCTTTTCTAACTTCTTCTGATTGTCTGTATTCTTCTGATTCTTCACATTCCTGTCATTTTCTGCATTTTTATTTTCTGCATTTTTATCTTCTGCATTTTTGTCTTCTTCATTTCTACCTATAACCCCGGCAATTGCAATCCGGAGCATCTCTTCAAATCCCTGCCTGCACCGTGCAATAAAGTCCTCCCGGCTTTCTCCTTCCGGAAAAGGGATTGTTCCGTTGCTGTCAATCCATGTCTGATACCGGCCATCTCCCTGCAGGTCCTGATAATTCTTTCCTTCAAAGAGTCCGAAGTCCATCTCCCGGAATTCCGGAATTATGTGCTGCTCACAGTCCCGAAACAAAAGCTCCGCTGTTTCCCGGCACCGTTCCATAGGACTGACAAATAAGGCTTGTAAGGATGCCGGATCAGGATAGATGCCCTGCCTTTGAAAAGCCTTTAATTCCTCCCGTCCTTCTTCACTTAACGGCTCCTCCGTCCTCCCCAGATACCGGTGCTCACGATTGGCATTCGTTGCTCCGTGCCGGATCAGATAAACTTCTATTTGATTCTCTGACCGATTCCGCATAATACACGCACCACCTCATCTGCTTTTTGTGCAAGCCGGATCAGAATTCTTCCGGTCTGCTCCCGATAGGTTCTTTCAAACGCATCCACCGGAACGATTCCGTTTCCGATTTCATCACAAATCAGAATAACCTCCGGATGCTTCTCCACAAACTCCATCACATCCGCTTCCAGTTCCTCCGGGGTTCTTTTTTTCCTGCCAGTTCCTTCTTCACAACATGATGGAAGTGATTGATAATCATCATCTTTTTTTCACCGCCTGCCTTTTTTTCCAGGCTTCCTGTATCTGTCCCTCTTCCGGAAGTACCCCATCAAAGATAATACTCTTCCCGTTTCCTTCCTCTTGCAGGACATAATGCAATTTTCCCTGTGCCAGACCACCTATAATTAATTTCATGATTTTCCTCTTATATCAACTTACCCACTACTGCCACTACAACCATCACCACTTCTTCACACAACAGCACAAACCATCCTGCGGTATCCCCGGTAATTCCACCGAGCTCCTTTTTTGTCCGGTGATGGTAATAGGCGAATATCAAAAGCGCCGCAAGTACCGCCGCCCCTCCCGGCAAAGGCGACTGCCACAGCATGAATGCAATACACAGGATTCCCTGTACAT
This sequence comes from Lachnospiraceae bacterium, assembly GCA_021628825.1. GTDB lineage: Bacteria > Bacillota > Clostridia > Lachnospirales > Lachnospiraceae > Suilimivivens. Next base: position 970,230 of record JAJXRY010000001.1, read on the forward strand.
AAAGGGAGGCTTTCACAATCCGCTTCTGTGCCCTGCTCGCAAACAGGTAAAGCAGGCCATCACTTTTCGCGGAGCGGAAGGTAACCACTGCAATGCCGCTTAATACTCTCGACAACACAAATCCGGCACAGACAATCCAAAGTCCGCTTTCCTTTTTTTAATCTCTGAGAACGCGCCCAGATAAATCAGGCCGTAAAGTGCCAGCATAATCACCGAAAACGCTCCAATATGGGAATCCTTCAGTATTTCCAGCTTCTTCTCCTTCGGCTGGTACGAGTGGAACGCGTCCATCGTATCCATGAAGCCATCCACATGAAAACCGCCGGTAATGAGCAGAGGAATGGCTGCCCCTCCCATTGTATAGCAAAGCATTCCCAGTTCAGCCTGTTTACATAACATGGACCAAAGAACAATACCAAGTCCGATCACCGCCCCAATCCATGGAAAAAAAGCATAACATATATTTCATATCCTCCTCTTTCCACTCAAACTGCGGCATGGGAATACCCGAATACATGGAAAAAAAGAAATGACAAGAGCTTTTTAACAGTTTCATAATAACGTTCCTTTCCAGACAACCGGAATACCGGTCACAACTTCAATCACGGTATCGGCCATGGCAGCCAGCCTTTCATTGACCTGCCCCATCGCCTCGATATATTCCGCGGTCGTTTCTTCGTAGGAAATGCCATCCTCAAATACATTATTTGTCACGATAAGAAAGTGGGCAAGCTGGCTGTTCAGTGCTTCTATTCCATCGAGAATCTGTGCGGTCACCTCATCCCTTAACCGGATTTTATTTTCTGCAAACATTTCATTTGCAACCAGATTGGACATACATTCCAGGAGTGCCGTATCCCGTATGAACGGTACGGAATTTTCCGGCCGATTGATCGTCACAGCTTCCTCCTGAAATTGATTGGACGGCTTTGCAATTCTCTGCGCTGCTTTTGTAAGATCCCTTGACTGCTCAATCGTCGTAAAGCCTTTCCCGGCACGGAGCCTTTGATGACGTCTGATTTTGGCAAGGCTTTCTTCCCCAAACGGCTGCATGGTCGCGATATAATATTTTTGTTTCTGCCTGCGTGGACAGACGCATCAGATATTCTTCCGCAAAGGCGGACTTTCCGCTTCCGCTGCCACCTGTGACTAAAACTACCATAATCCTTATCCTTTTTCCCTGTTCTTTTGCTTTCCGGTAATTTTACATTATGTAAACCTCTTATATGCTGAAATCTGCATCCCGGAAAAGGTGGTTCCGGTCTCATACAACTGCAGCGCCATATCCAGTAGTGCAAAGAGCATGACCGCTCCCGTTCCTTCTCCCAGTGCCATTTTCCCATCGATCACCGGCTCCATCTGCAGCTCCTTCATCAGTAACTCTACGGCCGGTTCCTTTCCCTTGTGTGAGGGGAGCAGATACTCCTTGGTCCCCGGAAAAAGGCGTTCTGCAACGAGGGCTGCCACCATACTGATCACCCCGTCTAAGACGATGGGAAGGTGAAAGAGCGCACCTCCCACACACATTCCAACCAATCCTGCAATATCAAAGCCGCCGACCGTGCTTAAGACCGTGAACGGATCTGCCGCATACAAATCATAGCTCCGGATTGCCTCTGCAATCAACTGCTGCTTCCGTAAGAGCCCTTCTTCACTTAACCCGGCTCCCTTTCCGGTGACAAGTATGGGATCACACCGCAGCACTGCAGCTGCCACAGCACTGCTTGTTGTTGTATTTCCAATTCCCATTTCCCCGGTTGCCAGAAGCGTATAGCCATCCCTCTTACATTCCTGTACCAGCTTTATGCCTGTCGCAATGGCTTTCACGGTCTCTTCTTCCGTCATGGCAGGCTCCCTCCGGAAGTTCCGCGTTCCGCACCGAAGCTTCTCATTCCGCACTCCCGGAATGGAACCCTTATGGCTCATCCCAATATCTATCGGAATTGTCACAGCTCCGGCCTTTGCACTCATCTTCCCAACCGAAGAAGCGTTTCGCCCTATAGCCTGCACAACTGCTGTGGTCACTTCCTGTCCGCTCTGGCTTATCCCTTCTTCCACAATCCCGTTATCGGCACAGAAGATCAGTACTGCCTTTTTTGAAAGGTCAAGTACCTCCGTTCCAAGGATCGCTCCGATCTGTGCAGTAAGTGCTTCAAACCGTCCCATACCGTCTAACGGTTTGGCAACATGATCCCAGTTCTTCTGCACCTTCTTACGCATCTGTTCCTCCGGTGCTTCTATTTTAATCTGCTTTAGTTCCTCCCTGGTATATTCCTTAAATACCGGCATCCCGAAGCATTCCATAAACTTCCTCCATATTTAAGTAAAGCCGTAAGGTATCTGCCAGCTTGTCATACTGCTTTTCCTTAAAGCTCTGATAGTCCTCCATCTGACCATCCGGCAGGGAAACGCCCTTTTTCTTTGCAAGAGCCTGTACAGTCTCCCCTGCAATCTGTGCCTGATCGAACAGTCCGTGCACATAGGAACCGTAAACATTCGGATTTGCTCCTGTCTGGATCACCGGCTGGTTTTCCGGCAAAGCCTCGCCTGTCTCTTCTTTCGGCAATGTCTTTCCCATATGAATTTCGTAGCCCCGGAAAGCCTTTCCGGACATCCCCTGTAACGGTCCTTCTATCTGTCCTACGCTGCCTTCTGTCTGGCAGCGCCGCTTCTCCTTCTGTAAGACGGTCGTTACAGATAACAATTCCATTGCCCGGATAGAGCCGCCCTCTTCCACACCATCGGGATCTGCTATGGTTTCTCCTAACATCTGATAGCCTCCGCAGATTCCGAATACCGGAATATCCTCTGCCAACTTTTTTTCACCGCGGCTTCCAGACCGTTCTGCCGCATCCACTTGAGGTCCCCCATCGTGTTTTTGCTGCCCGGAAGAAAAATGAGATCCGGATGATGCAGCTCACTGATCGAGGTCACATAACGCACCGTCACCTCCGGAAACTGCTCAAAAACATTGAAATCCGTAAAATTGGATATTCTCGGGTAATGAATGACCGCAATGTCAATCAATCCTTCCTTTTTGCGGTCAAAACGTCCGGTAAGGCTGTCCTCATCCTCAAGCGCAAGCTCCATATAAGGAACCACTCCCGTAACCGGAACACCACCCTTTTCTTCCAGCATCGTAATTCCCGGGTCAAGAATCGACTTATCTCCCCGGAATTTATTAATAATAAGGCCCTTGACCCGTTTTCTTTCTTCTTCCGTCAAAAGCATCAAGGTTCCCAGGAGCTGTGCAAACACCCCTCCGCGGTCAATGTCCCCGACTAAAAGCACCGGTGCATCCAGCATCTGCGCAAGACCCATATTCACAATGTCGTTTTCCTTCAGGTTGATTTCCGCAGGGCTTCCTGCCCCCTCGATCACAATAATATCCGCATATTCCTCTAACTTCCGGAATGCCTTCCGGATGTCCGGAATCAACTGCTTTTTGTAGGCAAAATAATCCCGTGCGCTCATGTTGCCGATCACTTCTCCATTGACAATGACCTGCGAGCCGGTATGATTTGTGGGTTTTAACAGAATCGGATTCATACAGACCATCGGATCGATCCCTGCTGCTTCCGCCTGCATGACCTGAGCCCTTCCCATTTCCAGCCCTTCCTTCGTAATAAAGGAATTGAGCGCCATATTCTGTGATTTAAAAGGAGCCACACGCCATCCGTCCTGCTTAAAAAAATCCGGCACAGCCCAGCCACCAGAAAGCTCTTACCAGCATTCGACATGGTTCCCTGTATCATAATTACCTTTGCCATCTGTTTATCCTCATGCCTGTTTTCTTAAAGGCTATCTCCCTTTTCTATCTCCTTACTGTCCCGTTTCTTCCCCGGTATTACTCTTCCCGGGTATCATTCTTCTCCTGCATTTTGAAACTCAATTTCGATCTTCTTCTCCTGCGCCCAGTTCAGCAGTTCTTCGTTCTCCTTCTCGAAGCTCCCGAAGCTTTTCCGGCAGCAGATCAGTTTTTTGCAGTTACTTAATATATTCTTTGCTTCCTGCAGGGTTTCCCGGGGAACCGGTTCAAAAGCTTCCGTTGCAATCACCTTTCCGGCAAGTGCCCTTGCGGTCGGATAATCCAGATCATTCCGGAACAGAATTCCGGTTGCAAATGGCATCCCCTCCCGCTGCAGCTTCCGGTAAACAGCCCTGCCGCTGCCGCCTCCTGCCATCACAAAAACCTCAGGCTCTCCCTTCGGTGAAGGAAGCTCCACATTTCCGGTTGTTTCCTCGTAGCTTCCCGCTGTAATATCGAACAGCTTCGCAATATATCCTTTGTCCAGTACCTCTGCCGGAGTTCCCATCCGGTCTACCCTGTGATCCCGGATACACAGAATCTGATCGGAGATAATCTCTGCCAGTTCAATCTCATGCAGGGACATGATCACGGTCAGCTTCTTCTTCCGTTTCATTTCCTGTAACACCGACAAGAATTCCAGCTTATACTTCACATCCAGATACGACGTCGGCTCATCCAGTATCAGAATTTCCGGCTCCTGACAGATTGCTCTTGCTAACATCACCCGCTGTCTTTGTCCATCACTGATCCGGATAAAATCCTGTTCCTTAAGCTCCTCTACATGCACCAGCTTCATGGCCTCTGCCACGGCCTCCCGGTCCTTTTCCGAAAGAATACCGAACCGCCCGGTATAAGGGTATCTTCCGGTTGCCACCACATCCTCACAGGTCATCATTTCCGTACGCAGACGTTCCGTCAGCAGTACGGCCATGGTCTGTGCTCTCCTGGATAAGGACATTTCCTCCAGATGACTGCTTCCCAGCATGATTGTTCCCCCAAGCAGCTCTAATTGCCCTGCAATACTTTTTGAGGATGGTCGACTTTCCGGATCCGTTTGGGCCAATCAGTGTCAGGATTTCACCCTTCAAAAGTCCGATTTCGATCTGTTCCATCAGTGGCTTTCCGTTATAGCCCACTGCCATTTTTATGGTACGAAAATAATCCTTCATGTGTCCATCTTCTCCTTATTCCTGCGAACCATCACCCATAAGACAACGGGCACTCCGAAGATCGCCGTCACCGTGCTGATACTCAATTCGGTCGGTGCCAGAACCATCCTCGCAAGCAGATCACAGAACAGACAGAACACTCCGCCTCCAAGAAAACAGGCCGGAATCATCAAAAATCGGCTTCGTCGTTCCAAGGAGCTGCTTAACAAGGTGCGGCACCGCAATTCCCACGAAGGAGATTGGTCCCGCAAATGCCACAATACATGCCGAAAGGACACTGGATAAAACCACCAGAGCAATCCTCAAAAGCCGCACATTCACTCCCATGTTCTGTGCATAGCCTTCTCCCATCTGATAAGCACTTAATGGCTTTGCCAGTAAAAAAAGATGCAGATGCAGGTAAGGAAAACCACCACCGACATCACCCCTCACCTGATTCCAGTTCATCCCGGAAAAGCTTCCCCGTGACCAGTTATGCAGATTCACAATATCTGCATCCTCCGCAAAGGTCACGACAAAGTCTGTAACTGCCGAACAGATATAACCGATCATGACACCGCTTACCACCAGCATCGACATCCGGTTTACCCGGCGTGCCATCAGAAGTACAAAGCCCATACAGATCATGGCACCGAGAAATGCTGCCAGAATCATCGTAAAAGAGGTTACCCTTATGGATCGTCCCATGAAAAATACCATGAATAATGCAACCATCATTTTCGCTCCGGATGAGATTCCGAGCACAAAAGGTCCTGCAATCGGATTATGGAAAAAGGTCTGTAATAAATATCCGGCAAGGGCAAGCGCCCCACCAAGGATTAACGCAGCCAGCGTCCGCGGCATCCGGATGTCCCACAGAATTCTCGCATTCAATACCTCCTGTCCCCGGATGGAAGAAAGAATATCTTTAAACGGAATGGACACCGTTCCGATGCAAACATTCAGAATCAGGAACAGAATAATTCCTGCTGTCAGTAAAAGGAATGCCGTTATCACTCTTAATGTTCGGTTATGCTGCATATACTTCCTCCCCTATTTCAGCCGGAAAAGATACTTCATCTGCGTATCATCCCCCCGAAGGAGCATGATATGAAAGTCCTTCATCAGATCCCCAACGGACATCGACTGCTGATAATAGTCATTGGTCGTACAGAATACATTTCCCTCCTGTACTGCTTTAAAATCTTCTAAAACCGGGCATTTTTCAAGGAGCTGTGCAATGGAATCCACGCCGCCGTCAATCGTACTGTTATAAATCAGGAAATCCGCATCCTTTGCCCCTTCATAAAACTCCTCGATCTGGATGTTCAAGGTCGAACGTCCACCTTCTTCCCCCATGTCCTCAAAAATATATCTGCCTCCCGCAAGCTCAATCATTTTCGGGATATAATCGGAGCTTCTCCGGATCTGCACCAGCCCGTTTGAGGTGATAAAGAAAAATGCCACAGTCTGATCGGTCTTTTCATCCGAGGTCACTTCCTCTAAAATGGCTGTCTGCTCTGCAAAGATCTGTTCCGCCTCTTCTTCCTTTCCCACCATGGCACCGAAGAATTTAATCCATTCCACCCTGCCAAGCGGATGGGATTCATAACTGGAATACTCAATCATCACCGGGATTCCAAAGTCATTCAGCATTTCAATCACCTCGGGCGTATGCGTAATCATCCGGTTTTCAATGGCGAGGGAGCAGTTTTCTGAAACGATTGTTTCATAATCCGGCTTACTGTACTTACCGGCATACCGGATATCGCCCCGCTCCATGGCATCCCTTGCTTCCTCCACATACCAGTTTTCCTCCTTCTGTCCGGAAAAGCGTATCGTATCGAGTGCATGAAGCTTCACAAACATGTCCATCACCGCAGACGATACCAGATACAGGTTCCGGATGGGCTGCTGCATGACAATCACCTCTTCCGGGAGGTTTTCCGGTATCTCTTTTTCCTCCGGCACAATGAAAAGCTCCGTTCCGTCCATTGTCTTCAGCATCCGGTATCCGCCCTCATAGTAGTCCACGGAAAAAAATTCTCGGCATACTGCAGTTCCATGCTGCCTTCATAAACCAGTTCTTCTGATTCTGCCTCATTCGTGCCTTCCAGGGAAAGAATCGTTGCCTTATCTGCACTTATTCCAGCTGCTCCTGCTTTTTCATTCGCATCCTCCGGAAAAGCTGCATTCTTCCCCGGTACGATCAAAGCAGAATCAGAAGAAGGACTGCCACAGCCCAAAAGCCCAAGCAGTCCCAGCAAAAACAAACCGGATACGATTGTTTTCTTTCTTCTTTTTCTCATAGATCGTTCCTCTTAATCAAGCGCCTTGATCGTATCGGAATGAAAGGTCAGGGTATACTCGATTTCATGTGGCTTACTCATTGCCACGGTATCTCCGATTACTGTCACCGGCTCATCAAAAGCAGCTACGGGAATCTCAAATACGGAATTTCCCTCGGTGTTTACCGGAAGAAACTTCTCTCCGTCTACCAGCATATAATCATAGTTCGGACTGCTCCACTCTACGGAAGCTGTCACCTTCTGATTCTCTACGGTAATCGTCACAGGAGAAGCAATGCTTGCGCGTCCGCTTCCTCCTTCAAAGGTCATCTCTACCAAATAGCTTCCATCCGCAAGATCAGGAATGCCAGATTTTTCCTGAAGCTTCGCCGGAAGCCGATGTCCCTGCTGTTTCTGCTTCAGAAATATCTACCGGATTCGATACGCAGACCTTGTGGTCATACCACTTGCCCTTGGTTCCGATCAGGGCAACATCAAATTCTTCATCCAATGCCGGAACCGGAATATCAAATCCATACACCTCATCGGTCAATCCGTCACTGTAGGTTACTTCATCCACTGTCGGCTCTAAGAGCTGCGCACCGTCCTTCTGTGCATCCTCTGCTGATCCCGGATAAAGATTCAGGATCTTCCTGGAGGCCAGAGATACATGAATGGTCATCTGACCGTTTTCTACCGTCAGGACTCCCTTTCCATCACAGGCTTCACTTACATGGAACATGGAACTGTCCGTAGAAAATTCCGCATCATAAGTTCCATCCGGAAGTATTGCCTGCGTGGTTTCTGCTGTGTCTTCCTGAACCTCTGCCGCTGCTTCACTCTCTTCGGGTTCTTCCGTAACCTCCTCTGTAACTTCTTCTGCAGTAGGGGCTGTCTCTTCGACAGCCGCCTCCTGCTGATCCCCTGTCTTTCCGGCACAGGCACTCATAAAAGCCATACTGAAAACCAATACACCGGTCAAAAAGATTGTTTTTATCTTACTCATTGTCTGCCTCACAACATCCTGTTCAACACAGGTTTATTTTCATTCCAGTCAGCTGTACTGATTCTACTGATTCATAGCATCCGCAGTATGCTCTACATAAATCTGCTGGATTCCTTCGATTTCACCAAGGCCTGCGATCTGTGTATCGACACTGTCAAACTTACCGGAAGCCTTAAACATGCTTAACCAGGAGTCCTCATCCTCGCCAGCCATATCATTGTTTGCATGATCTCCAGCAACAATCATTAACGGACGAAGAACAACTTTGGTATATCCGGCTTCTGCTACGGCATCAATAACTGCTTCGCATGCGGTCTCTTCGGGTTCTCCCTCTACTGTACCGATAAATACGTTATCATAGCCAAGCTCCTGCATCTGTGTCTGCATCTGGCTGTAGGACACCTTTGCAGTATGAGAAGTTCCATGTCCCATAAATACAAATGCGGCACTATCTTCCTTCGCTGCATCCAGACTGTCATAGCCTGCGGTTTTTACTGCTTCTGTGGTAAGAATTTCTGCAACCGCCTTCTTATCTGCATTGATTACCGTTGCATCTGCACCTACTTCACCAAGTAACGGCTCTGCAACCTGAACGGATTCGAACTGATCCTTGTAGTTGTCCAGTTCTCCGATTAGTTCATCGTACTCTGCACCATGCATTAAGTGGGTTGGCTGTACAATCAGGTTCTTGACACCGTTATTAACGGCGCGGTCCAGTGCCTGGTTCACATTATCAATCTTCTCACCATCACGGGCCTGTACATGGTTAATAATAATCTGTGCAGTAAATGCTCTTCTGACTGACCAGTCCGGATATGCAGCCTGCAGGGCATCTTCGATTCCCTTAATGTCTGCTGCACGGCTGCTGTTAAAGGAAGTACCAAAGCTGACTACCAGAATTTCATTCTCTCCGATCTCATCCTGATTACGTGCATCATCCTTAGAAGCATCTCCGGTATCTCTTCCGAAGTAATCCGGATCTGCATTTTCACCTTCTACCAGTTCCTTCTGTACATCTGTTAAAGCATCCCATGCAGCCTTTGCATCTGCACACTGCTGATCGGTGTTTTCGGTTCTTTCCTGCACATAAATGGCATCAATCAATGCTGCTACATTGTCTGCTGCCATTTGGTCTGCATCCTCACTCTCTGCGGTGTCTGCCTCTTCCTCTGTAGCTTCTTCTGTTTCAGAAGCTGCTGCATCCACGGTCGTATCTTCGGTCTGTGTGGTTTCTTCTGCTGTGGTTTCCTGTGTATTGCTGCTTCCACATCCGGCAAGCGTACATACACCAAGTACCGATGCCATAAGTACTGCTACAATTTTGTTTTTCATAGGTTCTCCTCTTTTCTGCAGGTTTTCTGCGTTTTGGGTTACGAAGTAAGCTGCTAAGAAACGGGAGTTTACGCAGTAAATAAAAAGTTCACTTTTATAGAAATTCCAATGGAATTTCCATAAACAAATAAAAACCCTTTCCTATTTTTAACAGGTAAAGGGTTTGTACACAAAGAAAACGTACCCATCCGGAATTGTGCAAAATCTGCAGCATCCCCAACGGTCCGCATTACGTACAACCTTTTTACTCGTGGTCTGAAACAATCGTTTCTGTACAGCAGTCAGGCAGGTCTCCCGGCTTAAAGATCATTGCATCCGCCATCTTCCCAGTTTCCCAGTGATATCTCGGCTTCTGCTCCCTAATTACGGTGACGAGTTCGTACAGGATTTGCACCTGTTTCCCTTTTCACCGGAGCCAACGCGCATTTATATTACAACGAAAATCGCCACGCATTGCTCCGACACCTTACATACTCCATATTCAATTCATGCGCTAATATAACATATTTCTACAGGAAACTCAACCAAATTCTTTCACGGAAATGCAGATTCTGATTCATATTCCCCTTCATCCTTCCATAAGATACCTATTGTTCCCCGTACAGTTCTAAAATGCGGAAGCTGCTGATTTCAAAATCCACCATAATGACCTAACGTTTCTGCGGCAAGCTCCGATCCCATCTTCATAGCTTCAACAATCTCTCCGTGAATTAAGTGTTCACACACAAATCCGGCATGATAACTGTCTCCACATCCGGTAGTGTCAATCACATGCTCTACCTTACTGGCAGGAACCCGATAACGCTCTCCCCGGAAACAGGTAACACTTCCACGTTCCGCCAAAGACATATTAAACAGCCCATCATATTTCTTGGAAAACTTTTCGAAGTGACATAATAAATTTTCTTCTCCGCTTATCATAAAATAATCTATGTAGGGCGCATACTGTTCCATATCATCAAAGTCCCGGTAAATATCAAAATCCACCGCCAGTCTGAAATGATATTTCTTCTTCGCCTCCAGAACCTGGTGAAAGCATCCGGCCCAGAAGTGAATGAAAACAGCATCTGCATGAGCAATGACGTTTAATTCTTCTTCATTCAATACCATTTTATCCACAATATCGCCGTCCCAGGAGTTCTCCTTATAATACCGGTCACCTTCTGCTGTCAGATAAGTTCTGTTATTGGCAGTTGTCATTCCTGATTCCACTCTTACATAATTGGTATTGATTCTCTTATCTGTGATCGATGTCATAATACAATCTGCATAAGCATCTCTTCCCACAGCTCCCAGTAAAATGACTTCCATTTCACCAAATCCCGATGCATGAGCTGCAAAATTAAGAGCTTCACCGCCCGGTCTCATCTCATTCGTTCCATCAAATACATCCACACAGAGGCATGGTAAAGCAACTAATTTTATTCTCATTTTTCTGTCATCCATTTTCGTTTACTCATCCTTATTTTTCTAATCTTTTCCGGAACAGGGAACCAATAATAAGTCCGTCCGGCATTCCAAGTGGAATTCCGATTCCCATATTATTATAATACGGTTCTAAATCTCTTTTGCCATGAAAATAACATGCCCACAGACCGTAAAGCCATTCTTCTCGTAAAACTTTGGAGCAGGTGCATATTTATTTGTAGACAGAATAATTCCAGCCAGTCCTTTTTTTCCTTAATGTATTTTTTTCAACTTCCAGGAGCAATGACGTTCCTATCCCTTTCCCTGATATTCCGGATTTACAAACATCTCTTCAATAAAAAAACTTCTAAATTATTCTACCATATTTTTCTCATGTGCAAATAATCCCACAATCAAATCTCCATTTTCCACGGCAACATACCCCACAAATCTCTTATTGTGAAAGAAATCATTCAGATAGAAAAAGTTTATTCATTATTTTTTTCAAATAACCCAGTACTCTGATAATTGCTTCCAGTAATCCAAAAGGCATATATTGTTCTTTCGATCAGAATGGGATCCCTTTTACTATTACGCTCTAACTCTCTTATGTGTTTTCTGTAAAGTTCTCTTTTGTAAGCATTCATTTTCTCATATGCATGGCAACTTTGAGTAACAGTTCAGCCTTGCACATTCATTTCTGCATGGCTGAACTGTTACCCCTTTGACTGTTTTTATGTGTAGAAACCGTATTGATTTTTTTGCAGAAAACCGCTTAATAGTCCTTACTCAACAAAAAATCCGCCAAATATACGATTTTCACGCCATTGATATTACCTGCGGCCAACTCATCGAGTGTTACGACATATTTCGGGTAGTGATCCCTGATTTCAAGGAGATTGGCAACCTCACGGTCGGATTCCTCCGGCAGATTGCGGCACACCTGCACATAGATACGCTCGTCACGCCGTACCGCCACAAAGTCAATTTCTTTCGTTTCGTTCTTGCCAATATAGACCTCATAACCTTTTCTGCGAAGCTCAAAATACACGATGTTTTCCAGCATCGCGGCAACAGATTGCGGATTAAAACCCATCATGCAGTATTTGAGAGAAGCGTCGGCAAGATAAAATTTCTCCTGCGTTTTCAGCACTGATTTTCCTTGCAGATCGTACCGCTGACAGCGATAGATCACAAAGGCTTTTTCCAACCATTCCAGATAGTTGTATACCGATTCTACCGAGAGAGAACGCCCCTCGCTTTTCAGGAACTTCACGATAGCGTTTGCGGAAAAGGTCTTTCCTACATTTTCAACGACATACTTCACCACTCTGGTATGTTGAACAGGTCAAAGTTCGTGATATTGTGCCGCTTCGTTATATCGCTTGTGATAACGGAATTGTAAATTCCCTCGACGATCTGATACGCTGCGCCTTCGTCAAAATTGCTCAGCGCAACGATTGGAAAACCGCCCATGCGGATATATTCGGTTAATAGCTCTTTTGTTTTAAATCCGCCATAGTGCCCTGATGTTTCTGCTGCAAGCTCCGATCCCTTTTTCATAGCCTGTCCCTATTCCATGCTATGATATCCACAGAGCATCACTTTAGCGGTAAACACACCATCCTGACAGGTAAATGTACTTGCACCACCGGTCTTTTCAGCAATATGGCGGACGGACTGGATACCGAGACCGTTCCCCTTGCGCTTGGATGAGATGAAAACTCCGCCCTTTTCCCTGACTTCGCCGTCAAACGCATTTTCGACCTCAATCAGTAAAATTCTCTCAGCATGAACATATGCGGTAACCCTGATCTGCCGCCGTACGGTCGCAGTACGAAGGCTTGCCTCCAGTGCATTTTCCAGAAGATTTGACAGCACCAGACACATATCCATCTCATCTGTCGGAAGTAATTCCGGCAAATCGAGCTGTGCACAGAAGGGAATATCCTCCCGCGTACAAAGTGTCCAGTAGTAACCAACTACTCTGTCCGCTGCGCGGTTTTCACAAAAATTCATATCCAGAGTTGGAATTCTGGAAACCGTTTTTGCAAGATATGTCTTCAGACTTTCCAGATCACCGTCTTCTGCCAGAGCCGAGATCTGATAGAGCTGATGGCGCATATCGTGCCGTGCCTGCCGCGCCTCTTCAATCGCAGCCGTAAGATTATCATAACGTTGCTGCTGCATGGAAAGCATCTGGTTTTCATTCTGCAGTCTCGCGTTCCGGTTGATACTCACCGCCATCAACAGAAAGATCATATTGAACCAGAGCATCAACACCAGAAGTGCAATGCTGATAACGATATAGCCCTGTAAAACCCTTCCGGTCTGGAGAGTTGACTGGTAACGCGGGATCATGAAAAGGTTCAGCAGAATAAACTCCACAGGAAGCACCCAGAACACATACCATGTCTGTGCGAAATTGTCATCTTCAACCATCGTCCGGACTACATGCGTTGCCGGATAATATGCCGCAGCTACGATCAGCCAACAGACCGCATTATAAAAAAACACAGGCCTCAAAAGCAGAACCACGGCCCCTGCATCGTTTCCTGTGCATGCATCACAATTGCTGCGCTGACGGCTCTGGACAGGCTGTTGATGCATGAAAATACTGCGCAGGCTGACAGTGCAATCGACCCGGATTTCCACAGGGAAATCCGGAGTGTACTCACATACAGTACGATCGTAAACAATACAATGAGCACCAGAGCTGGCACTATGGACATGCGACGATTATAGCAGATGAGTCCTCCTGCGGTACAAAAATCCTGCCAGCAGCGGCAGCACCCACGCGGCAAGCCCTCCCGGTGACTTCTTTAAATAGGACTTTACCGGAAAATACGAAAGAAGAAGACCGGGTAAGATCACGGTCAGCTCTAAAATTGGTCGTAAAACATCCTTCATCCGATGCGCCCCCTTTGCAGCAAAAATTCCATAAACACCTGACGGGCACTTTTCAGAAGATTCTGACAGACATAGACGCGGCTGCCATCCCTCATACAAAAATGCATCCGCTTCAAAATCCTCTGCCTGTTCAAGATTGACTATGACACCGCGGCCACAAATGAAAAATCGCGGATCTTCCTTCAGGGACTCCGTGAATACCTTGAAGCTCTGCCTCGTAGCGAGGGTCTTTCCGGCGACAGTATGAATATTAATTATATGGGCAAAATGCTCAGCATACACAATGTCACTACAGCACAGACGGATATCGCTTCCACTAACCTTGATGTCCAGAAATTTTTTTCCTGCTGCGGCAGCCTTTTTAAGCATTTCGTCCAACAGTCCGGAGAGCTCGTTTTTCCGAAAAATGGCTTGACCAGATAGTGCAGGGCCCGCACCTGAAAACCTTCAAGTGCATGATCTGTCGAGGTGGTAGTGAAAACGAGAATGCAGTCTGCATCCTTCTTCCGGAGCTCCCGCGCCACATCCATTCCACTGCGGCCAGGCATATAAATATCCAGAAACACGGCGGTAAAACGCTGCTTTTGCCTTGCTGCAAGAAAGGCCTCTCCACTGTCAAATTCCAGAATTTCAGCCTGTGCGCCCCGCAGCCCAAGCTGCCGTACCAGCCGTTCTTTTCATCAGCGTACGCTCGGCCGCAAGGTCATCGACAATTGCAATTCTCATAACCGCATATCTCCTTCCTGTAAGAATTCAGCTTGATTATAGCATGACTGTCAGGTGTCGGCAAACCCGGATTTCATGCCGGAATCAGGCATTTCGTGCCAGATTCCGGGTTTTCGTGACAGACAGCTTGAAAAGAGCAGCCAGAACTGTCTATACTGAATAGAACGTAACTGTGAAAGTACTGAACAGTTACAATGGAACAAGCAAACCAGGAGGATTATTCATGAGAAAGAAAAACAAGATCTATTCTGTTCTGACACTGCTGCTGACAACAGCGTTGTGTTTTAGTACAACAGCCTGCAGCCAAACCCGGCAGCCTGCTGAGCCCACGCCTGAGCAGGAAGAAACAACTGTGCAGGAGCCTTCCGTACCGGAGCCGGAAACTGAAGCAGCAAAAGATACTGTGTCCGAAACCGAAACTGAACCTTCCACTGCCGCACTGTCCGTAAAGGCCCTTCAGCCAAAGCAGGTGGACGAAAACCCCTACATGGCAAAAAGTGATGCAAACATCCACCACGACGGCTACAATACCGACTCAACGGATGAAATTCTGCCGCTCGGCATTTACCCTGAGATCAATGTCTCTTATGAAACGACGAACCCGAACGCCTCTCCTGCCATCTATTTTGACAGCTACGGCCATGCGGTTGCACCGCTGCTTGGCGGCATCGCCATCCGGGACCTCAACGCCGAGGAGACGAAGACGCTCGGTTATTTCTCTCCCACACAGCATGACGGTGGCGGCTATGTTATCCAGAGCTCCTACACGTTCCTGGATTCAGAAAACCGTATCGTCTGTCCTACAAGCAATAATCACGTGCTGATGCTGCGTACAACAAAGGAGGACGGAAGCATTATCCCTGAATTTGAAAAGGTTCTGGATATTGATATCAAGGCGGCAGCGGAAGCTGTACTTGGCAAGGAACTGACTCAGAATCTTCTGTCTGTAGTCTTTGACTACGACGGAAACCTCTGGTTTGCTACCGGCGGCTTCCGTATCTATCCGGAACGCCAGCAGCAGGGCGTCATCGGTTACATTGCCCGTCCTGCCATTGATGCAATCTTAAACGGCGGACAGGAAGACCTTTCAAACGCGGTTTTTGTTTATGAACTGGCACCCGGCGAAGGTGCGGAAAACGGCATTGCCTCCTCCCGTGACGGTGCGGTCATTCTGACAAACCAGAACTGCTATTTGCTGCGTGCCAAAGAGGGCGTCAATGTCGTATGGTGCACACCATATGAAAGCGTTGGTGCAAAAGTCAGCGGCGAAGGCGATAAAACAACCGGCGGCGGTCTTGCCTGGGGCGGTGGCTGCTCTCCCACGCTGACACCGAACCTCGTCCTGTTCACCGACAATCAGGATCCCGTAAACCTGCTTGCGCTCGATATGAAAACCGGCGAAGTTGTAGCAAGCTGCCCGATACTGGATGATCTGCCTGAAGGCTATCAGGTGGCCATTGAGAACTCCGCAATGATCTACGATGACGGTAACGGCACGGTCAGCACTATCGTCTGCAACTGGTTTGGTGCAGGTAATGCAGGACTTTCCGACCCTGACAATGACTCCTCAATCCAGAGCTACTCAAACATTTATGACCAGAACTGGATCATGAAGGGTAATGTCATGATTGCGCCCGGTGTCGAGCGCGTGGATACCGTGAAAACGGCCGACGGCTATGAAATGAAGAGCATCTGGTGCCGAAATGACTTAAGCGACACCTCGATTATGAAGCTTTCCACCGCGACGGGCTATATCTACGGCTATGTACAGGATCTGACCACAGGCATGTGGCAGTATATCATTCTGGACTTTGAAACCGGCAAGACCGTTTTTCACAATGGATGTTTCCGATAAATATGGTTACAACAATATGGCCATCGGCATGTATGCCGGCAATAGCGGCAACGCGCTCTACTGCCCGACGGGTTATCTGGAGCTGCTGCGCTTACAGGACCGCTTCGTCTACCTGCCGGAGCTTCCATACCGCAAGGTTGATCTCGATCAGGCGGCAAGAAATGTTCTTTCACAGGATCAGTTTACACAAGACGGTGGCGAAGGTAAAGTGGCAGGCTGGCGCAACAGCGTAAGTGTCCGCAACGTACATCCCAACACCACAGTTGCCTTCCGCATGAATAATCTCTCCGGCAGCGTTTCTGACCTGACACTCTATGCCTATGGTATGGATGACAGACTGGCGAAGGTTCCCGCAGAGCTGTGGTCGATTACAGACGAGAATGGTGAAGCCGTAACGGAACTGACCGACGGCACACTCTATGAGCTGCGTGTAACCGTCGCTGACGGCGGCGATCTCGACCTGAGTGAAACGGAAAAAGAGATCCGTCTCTCCGTTGTACTTGGAAAATAATTCGTAACTATTCAGTACAGGTCGAAGCATTTACTGCTGAGACCGTAAGATAATGATTCAGTAATGCAAAATCCCATCGGCGAAGCCGATTCTCATGGATTTTGCATCGTAACTGTGAAGGTACTGAACAGTTACAATAATTCATTTCCGGATCCGGCGTTTCAAACGCCGGATTCTTTTTATCTTTATGGAGTATCACAACGAAAATACCAATATTCTGCAAATATCCATACTATGCTTCTCTCATACCTCGTTCCAGTAGTAATATCCATCTTTATTTTCATTGTAAAATTAAAATCTGTCTTGACTTTTTTTATCCAATATATTGTATCATTCCATACAGTTCAAAAAAATACTTTTTAAAAAAAGAGGTATAAGTAATATGGATCCGTCTACATTTGTGGCTTTTTTCCACGATGCGTTAAATGCCTATAATAAGATGTGCGAACCGATCCTGCAGGAATTTGATATTCCGCAGGTATCCTTTGACATCTTAATGTTCTGAAAAATAACCCTGATTTATGTACCGCCCAGCAGATCAGTGAATTCCGGAACATTAAAAAGAATCTGGTTTCTGTTCATGTGGATAAGCTGGTAACGGCAGGTTACCTGCAAAGAGGAACGGTTGCCGGGGACAGGCGGAAGATCCTGCTCTCCTGCACCGGGAAAGCGCAGCCGATTCTTAAAGCCGGCCAGGAAATGCAGCAGAATTTTAAACAGGAGCTTACCCGGAATATATCCGGAGAACACATCAGTATTTATAAGGAAATCATCGAAGCTATGGCCGGGAATGTCCGCCGGATGCTGAATGAATAACATGTAAATTCAAAAGGAGATCATCACTATGCAGGATAACAGGAATTTTTTAGGTACGGAGCCCATTGGAAAGCTTCTGCTCAAGCTTTCGATTCCGACCGTAATCGCCCAGCTCATCAACATGCTTTATAATATTGTAGACCGGATTTATATCGGTCACATCCCCCGGGGAAGGGAGCCTTGCCCTTACCGGAGTCGGTGTCTGTATGCCGATTATTATGATTGTTTCTGCCTTTGCAGCTCTTGTCAGCTCGGGCGGTGCACCGAGAGCATCCATCTATATGGGCAGGCAGGACAATGACTCCGCAGAACAGATCTTAGGAAACTGCTTCTCTCTCCAGATTGTGGTTTCCTTATTTCTGACTGTGATTTTACTGATCTTTGGAAAGGATTTATTACTGGCTTTCGGTGCCAGTGAAAATACCATCGGTTATGCAACCGATTACATGCGGATCTATGCCTTTGGCACCCTGTTTGTCCAGCTGACGCTTGGCATGAATGCCTTTGTAACCGCCCAGGGCTTTACAAAGATTTCCATGCTTTCTGTTCTCATCGGGGCAATCTGTAATATTGTTTTAGATCCTGTATTCATCTTTGGCTTTCATATGGGCGTAAAGGGTGCTGCCCTTGCAACCGTCCTGTCACAGGCCATTTCCACGATCTGGGTAGTCCTTTTCCTCTGCGGCAGGAAAACACAGATCCGTCTCCGGAAAGTCTGTCTGCTTCTCAAGGCGAATATAATTGTTCCCTGTGTTATGCTTGGACTTGCCGCCTTCATCATGCAGGCAAGTGAAAGCGTTGTAAGCGTCTGCTTCAATTCCTCCCTGCTTCGATACGGTGGTGATATTGCTGTCGGAGCAATGACCATTTTAACCAGTGTCATGCAGTTTACCATGCTGCCCCTACAGGGAATCGCCCAGGGAGCCCAGCCTGTTTCCAGTTATAATTATGGAGCCAGAAATGCAGACCGGGTGAAGAAAACCTTCCGTCTGCTTCTGATTACCTGTCTGACCTATTCCGTTTTGCTTTGGGCGGCTGTAGAGCTTATTCCAGGTGCATTTGTAAGCATTTTTACTTCCGATGCGGCATTGGTTTCCTTCACGGCACCCATGCTGAGAGTCTATCTGGGCGGTCTGTTCCTGTTCGGTATCCAGATTGCATGCCAGATGACCTTTACCTCCCTTGGCAAAGCAGTAAACTCTATTGTTGTTGCTGTTGTCCGTAAATTTGTACTGCTGATTCCACTGATCTATATCATGCCTCACCTTGTGTCCAATAAAACCGTAGGTGTCTATATGGCAGAACCCATTGCGGATATTATTGCAGTACTCTTTACATCCGTTTTATTTGCGGTTCAGTTCAAAAAAGCACTTGCAGAGATTCAGAGTTAGCCTGTTTTTACAGGCTTCTCTTAACAACTCTGTATCATTCCACTATCGATTCATCCGTCCATGTGTCTTTTCCATCATAATTATATTTTTTTGAATATATCTCTAAAAAAATTCGACCAAACAGCACATTACATCTGCCTGTTAAGATCTGCTTGACCTCCTTTCTGTAATCAAATAAAAATACTTATAAGATTACATTCATTAAGTAACGAACATTGACTTTCACAAGAAAAAAATAATACCGATGAGCGAATTCATTTTTTTACATATAATTTTATTAGGAGGAGTTCTATACACAATGAGCGAAATTATTAAAACTAATACAGAATATTCAAAATGGATTAAAGAAGTTTCTTTTAAGGTTTCGCAACAGCCAGATAAAAAGCTGCAACAAAAGTTAATAGAGAAATGCTATCATTTGTACTGGTCTATTGGACATGATATATCCGAAAGTTACAATGAAGCCAAATATGAAAAAAATCCTTTTTTTCACAAAAATCTCAGTCTTGATTTACAAGACGCACTGCCTGATGTTAAGTCGTTTTCTGTAACCAACTTAAAGTATATGAAATATTTTTTTACGACTTATACAAAAAAATTCAAATCGTCAACAAGCTGTTGATGATTGTATTTTTTATGATTCCATGGGGACATCATATACAAATAATCAATAAATGTAAAGGTAATTTAGATAAAGCTTTATTTTTTTCGTCAAAAAAACATATGAAAATAACTGGTCAAGAGCTGTTCTTTTAAATTTCCTTGATACAAACTTATATGAAAGGGAAGGCAAAGCAATTACAAATTTTTGAGAAAAACTACTCTCCGATATTGGCAGCGACCTTGCTAAAGGGGTACTTACATTGCTGCAACAGATGTAAGTACTCTATTGGTATTTACCCCACACCACTTTCATTCTCCAGATGAAAATGACGGCAATCTCCGTCCTGCTCACCTTCAGAAAGCACCGACGTTCCATATAAGTCAATACTGGTAAAGCCGCCCTGCCGGGTTTCCCCTTTCCGTGGTTCTTTCCCAGACTGCAGAATGTTTTCTGCAAGTTCGTATGGATTTTTCATAAACCGGTTCTCCTGTATCTAAAAAATTTCTTTTTCACCCAGACTCATTTCATCCGCAATGAGCAGGTTAATCCGAATTTCATCATAGGCTATACCCCCGACGGATGATTTTTAACTCCTCCAGTCTCATCCAGGCACTTTCATCCTTAACTGCTTCTTCTGCTTCCTTTAACTTAATAAGAAGCCTCTTCTCTGCTTTTTCACGCTCGTAATCCTCAATATCCATAATTACAAATTTGCCTCTTCCATTCTTGGTTAAAAATACTGCTTCTCAAACCACACAATTCTTTAATGCTTCATTATAGTTTCTTAAATCTGATATAGGTAATATATCAAGCTTAAATCCAACTTTCTTTACTATATACTTTACACATATATTATACAAAAAGATGCTGTAATCCTACAGCATCTTTATAATTGAAAGCAATTTGACCATTGTCATCCCTATGTCTAAGTCATGCTTTATTACAATATTCCTATCATTTGTCAAATTATCACCTTTATTGCCAAACAACTTCACTATTGCATTATCTCAATGGACAATCAGATACATCGACTTTATCCGCCAAATCATATAACCCATTTGAAAGTATATATTGTTGTAATATGTTGATATTCTGCTGCGATCTTGGACCTATTATCACTTCATCAATTAGGTCTATAAATCCTGTACCCTTTTTCATTCCCCATGGCATCTGGATGAAGGATAAGGACTTTCTTCACAACATTTCCTATTTCCTTTAATGCAAATTCTGTACCTTGCTGATTCTTATTATTCATCGTTGTTACTCTTACTTCATGTTCATTTTTTTAAACGATTTATGTTTATGTAAATTACCTGTATGAATCAACCATTGTATTAATTCTTCCTCTGATGAATATACGTCTATCTCGCCTGTTTCAAAATATTTCTTTACTATATCAAGATAGGCATCACCTATTACAGAATCATTATAAAAAAACTCGATTAAATGTTATATCATTATATCCATATAAACATTTATATAATTCCTCAACATTAAAGGATATGCAAACCCCCATAGCTGAATCACCATATCTTTCCCACTGAGCTGCATCATCTTTTTTTCAGTGGATAAGCATAATGCATATTTATAACTTAATGGAATTTTTCTTATACACTTTTTTTCAAAGAAATCATTCCTCCCATATTTAGTAAGCTCATTTTTCTAACATCTCAATATAATAAACTGTTTCTTTTTTTGTCATTCATGGATCCCGTACTACTCATCCATATTTCGCGGTTCTTTACCATACTTAAAAATGCACTAAGTGATGTATAATGATATAATTGATTTCCAAAATCATTTTTTCGTCTTTCGCTTCCTATCTTAATCTGCTTATAATCAGCAACATTTAATTCCATGATAAATTATAAATTCCCTTTCTGCATTCTACCCATGCTATTTCTTTATATTGCATAAAAAGTATGTTCATAAGCATCCCGTCTATACCCCAATATCACATTACAGAACACCTTCGCCCCAACTACTCTCTACAACTATTACCAATCAAAGCACCTATTCATGCTTTCCCCTATTCATCCATTCAATAATCAATCTCAAATATCTTCACTTCTATATTCCTGTTACTCCTGAATATAACTATCGAATGCTATTTCTTCTACGACCTTAACACACCCTTCTATATTCTTCGCAATATCCTTCCCCCAAAAGTGCAGTACATTCCACCCAAGAAACATCAACTTGTTATCATTATTCCTATCTCTCTGCCGATTTCTTTCTATCTTAGCAATCCAATAATCTGCGTTGTTTCCTCTTTGCAATTGCTCTTTTAACTTGTCCCAATCCTTCCCATGAAAAAACTCACTATCACAAAAAATCGCTATTTTATATTTAGGAATAACAATATCCGGCTTTCCAGGCAATGATTCAACATTTTTTTGCGATACCGAAACCCTTTTTTTCCATAAGGCTTTCCTTAATTGTACTTCTATTGATGTATCCTTACTTCTAACACTTTTCATCGTCTTAGAGACTATCACTTTATCCCGAACCATATGCAATACCTAAACTTTTTTTATAAGTATATCATTTGACAACTGTATACCAACTACTATTAAAATTAATGGTCTTAAGCAAAAACCTCTTTATCAATCAATTTTTGGTTTATTTACTCTAATATGTAACTTTTTCCTGCGGTATCTCTTCAACAATAGTAAATTGGCTTCCACTTGGCTGCCATGTAAATCTATGCTTATCCGTTTCCTTATCATATCCTTCCAAATTATTATTCTTATTCCATTTGAAATGATACAATTCATGATCATATCTCACTGTATCCAACTCAAAAAAATCAAATATTCGGAAAAAAATCCTTTGCTTTTTACAAGAACTACAGTCCTGACAAACTTAAATATCTGTCGCACAGCAGATACACGCTCATTCCAAATATCCAAAACCATTTTTTTCCAATAACATTTGGATCTTCACTCGTTATCTTATCTACACCAAAAACTAAACGTTGGTGAATTTCTTCCACAAACAAGCCTTACCGACTTTTTGTTCGGATATATTCTTAGAAGCCGCAAAAACAGTCTTCGCTCCCCAGCAACAATTGTCCAACACAACATCATCAAGTCCGACATTAGATGGTTTCCAATCTGCTCCCACGCAAGTTGCAAAAATTTGTTCCCATTCATTACCTTCTAAAGACATTGCCTGCTTTGTAGCCATCATATAAACAATTTCTCTCGCAAATGTATCAACAAATTTTGCTGGAAACGTATTCATAGCAAACGGTGCAACCGCTTTATTAACTGTTCTCAATCTAGGTCCATTCATGCACTATACCTCCCAATTAAAGATATTTCCAATATAGCACATTTTTCCCTCATATTTCATCTTTAAAATACAAGCGGTACAAACTTTTTCAATCACCTTTGCGACCATACTGACAGGAATAGCATTTCCTGCCTGTTTTTCTTGTTTGAGCATCCGATACGACTATCTCAAATTCATCTGGAAATCCCTGTAAGCGTAACATTTCTCTTGGTGTCAACCGTCTTTCACCGTTAACTAACAAATAATTGTAACTTGCTCCAGCCCTCAATGCACAACTGTACGGATAAGACGAAATATTTCCAGACTTATTTTTCGTGCCATATAGCAGGAATAGTTTTTGCGGTATGCATTGCTTTTCGCTTTTTCTACAATTTCTTTTTGATGCATAATGTTTTTTTATCTACATTCTTCTCTAAAATATCATCTAATGATCTCTTATTATCTATATTAAATTTCCAATCCATACTAAACGGTTTCTTTGAACCAATAATAATAATTCTTTCTCTTTTTTTGTGGTAAGCCAAAAATCTAACGCGTTTAAAAACCTTATAATCCACGAAATACCCCCAACTCGTCGCGCAAAACATGAATAATCGTCTTAAATGTTTTTTTCCACCATCATGGCTCACAAGATTTTTTTACATTTTTCTAACACAAAAAGCATTCGGCCGTTTCTCTTTCAATATTCTTGCAATATCAAAAAAATAACGTCCCTCTTGTATTATCCTCAAACCCCTTTTGCAATCCGCAAATTGAAAAAGCTTGACAAGGAAATCCTGCAAAGAGCAAATCAAAATCTGGTATATTCCTTCCATCAACTTGAGTGATATCCCCAACTGGTTTTTCTTTGAAATTCGCTTCATAGCTTTCTTGTGCAAATTTATCAATATCACTGCTAAACAAACACTTTCCTTCAATCCCTAATTTTTCAAACGCTTGCTCTGATGCATAACGAAACCCCCCTATTCCGCAAAACAAGTCTATAAACCTTATAGTGTTTGGCAACTGTTGTTTTTCCAACCTCTGGTACAGTAAAAAACAATCGCTCCACATTGACCAACAATCCATTAGCCAATCTTACAACAACATCTATTGATGGAGTTGTTTTTATTTCGCTCTATCATAGACAAATATTTTCTACTAATTCCTGCGGCAGAAGCCAACTCCTCTTGTGTTATGTTCTTTTCTTTTCTATACTCCCTAACCATATTAATCATAGCATTTTTCTCTCCAAATGTGAACTTTATTTCTCATTTGATTATATGACGCTACCATTATTTTTGTCTATAACTTTTTCCCCCAAATTTATTTCTCACTTTTTTTATAATTCATATTTAAGCTTAATTTGTAATATTTATAAAAAAAATTCCACTTATAGTAACTATATTTCACACTTCCCGGGTGATATAATAATCACAATATTCATCGCCTTCGGCGACAGCCTTAGTTCTGTGATAGCAGACACCCCGGATTCCCGTTGTTGAAATCTTATCAATGGCGCACATCACCGGAGCGATTTCTTCCATTCCCAGTTCCTTTAACGTTTCGTGAATCGGGCAGGAATACACATGCATCGTGACGCTTTCCTTACTTACCTCAATGATCTTACTCCGATACCCCTTCTTTTTCACTCCCTGCACTTTTCATAATCGCTTCACGGTTTAACCAGATTAATTTCGGAAGTCCGGGAAACCGGTCAGCTTTTGCCATTCTTTGCTTTGCCGCTTCTCCTGCGGAAGGTGCATAATCCATCATCAGTTTTCGTGCTTCTTCCTTCGAGACTTTCTTTTGCAAGGCCAGATAAATTCCTGCCATTGGATAGGCTACTGTTTTTTTGCATCCTTTACGGCATTCTTATTTTTCTGAAAGAAGCCTTGCACTGATTTCACCTGCCTGCTTCCAGATCTCATTCCCTTCTTCCCCGAACTTTGCAAGAACTACATCTTTAAACTTTCCAAAGTAACTGTTCCTGTCTAAGATATTTTTTTCCCCATTTCTTCTCCCCCTTTTTATTTTTTTCATTTTTTTATAAGATACCGGATTGACTTTCTAACCTTTTTTTCCTTTATAAATAAGAATATGACATATTACCTATCATTTGAATAGGTAAATATATTTACCCGATAAGGAGACCATTATGATTAATCAGGATCGTTTCATCCATCGTTTTAAAGAATTAGTTGCCATTCCCAATTCCTCCAAGGAAGAAGCTGCCATGTGCGATTATCTGAAAAAGGCACTCACAACACTGTCCATCCCTTTTGAGGAAGATGATACGGCATCCAAAATTAACGGAAACTGTGGTAACCTCTATGCTTATGTTGAAGGAGAAAAGGCGCTCCCCCCGATCCTTTTATCCGCTCATATGGATTCGGTAGAGCCTGCCAAAAAGAAAAGCTGCGTCTTTCATCCCGATGGTACGATCACTTCAGATGGAACGACCGTTTTAGGTGCCGATGACCTCGCCGGAATCTGTGCTATTTTAGAAGCCATTACTTCCATAAAAGAAGACGGCATGGCACACCGTCCCGTAGAAATTGTAATTGATGTTTCCGAAGAAACCTATTGTGAAGGCATCCAGCAGTTTGATTTCTCCAGATTAAAATCAAAGGAAGCCTATGTATTTGATCTGACGGGGCCGATCGGCGGAGCTGCCTATCAGGCGCCTGCGATTCTTTCTTTCGAAGCCGTTTTCCACGGAAGGGCTGCCCATGCTGCCTTTTCTCCTGAAAACGGAATCCACGCCATCAAAGCTGCTGCACATGCCATTGATGCGATCTCCTGTGGCCGGATCGGAGACACGACCGTGAATGTTGGCACCATACAGGGAGGCTCTGCGACCAACGTTGTTCCGGAAACCTGCATCGTAACCGGAGAGGTTCGTAGCTTCCATAATGAAAGTGCACTGCGAAAGCTCGATGAAATCAAAGAAACCTGCGAAGAAGCCGCGCTCCTTGCAGGTGCCTTTGTTGATTTTAAGACAGAACCCCTTTGTCTGGCTTACCGGGTAGAGCCTTCCTCCAGGGTGGTCAGCCGGTTTACTAAAGCCTGCGATTCCCTTCACCTTGAACCGAATCTGATCAGTACTTACGGTGGCAGTGACAACAATCACTTCTTCCATCATGGTATCACAGGCCTTGTGGTTGCCTGCGGAATGAACGACTGCCATTCCTGCAAGGAATATACCAGTGTTTCGGATCTGATGAAAGCCGCCAGACTGGCGGAAGCACTCATTCTGGCTGAATAGTTACTGTAATTTTATAACTTTTCTAAAACTCTATACACTTCATGCAGGTCGGTAATCACCTCATCCACCTGCACTCCGGCTTCCTGTATCATGGTATCATCCCGCCCTTCCGGATGATACCAGCAGGTACGGATACCGGCATGGTTTCCTCCCCGGATATCACTGGTAAGGGAATCTCCCACAATCAACACTTCCTCTTTGCTTACCGGACCGATGGCATGAAATACCTGGGTAAAGAATTCCTGACCTGGCTTTTCTGCCTTTAAATCCTCCGACAGAAAAACGCCATCCATGAATTCTCCGATCCCGGAAAGACGAAGCTTTTTCGTCTGCGCCACAACCGTTCCATTCGACACCACATATTGTTTCACTCTGCCCTGCAGGGATTTCACAATATTGAGGCTGTCATCGCAATACACAATCGTATCTCCCAGGCGCACCTGATATTTCTCATTGAATTCTTCTGCAA
The DNA here is from genome assembly GCA_021628825.1 of Lachnospiraceae bacterium. Classification (GTDB taxonomy): domain Bacteria; phylum Bacillota; class Clostridia; order Lachnospirales; family Lachnospiraceae; genus Suilimivivens. The sequence continues at coordinate 997,048 of JAJXRY010000001.1, forward strand.
GACCCGGATCAATTCCTTCACTTGCGAAGAAATCCCGGAATCTGCGAACCAGAATCTCCGGTTTCGTAAGTTCTCCACGCTCTAACCTCTCCCAGTAAGTCCGGTTGATCTTCGAATACCGTGCAATCTTCTCATCCGTGCATTCTCCCAGATGATATTCCTCAAATAAGCTTTTGGATAGCTGCCTTTTCTGCTGCCAGAAAATCCAACAGGGTTCCATCCACATCCCATAAAACTGTTGTAATCATTTGTCTCTCCTTCGCCTACTTTTCAAACCGGAAATAAGAAAAGTCAAAATTGCTTCCGGGCAGGAATGCAAAGGATACCTTCTGTTTACCGGTAATATCCTGCAATGCAAACGTTCTTTCTTCATAAAAAAATCCGCATTTTCGGTCCGGAACTCACAGAGAATCCGCTTCTCGCCATCCGCACCTGTCAGAATCAGATGAATGCTGTTAAGCGCTAACGGAGATTTCCCGCTGATCCGGATCTGCTTCGGCATTTCCGTGGCAAAATCAAACGTGCCAAAGTCCAGCATGACGTTATTTCCGATTCCGGTTACGCATCTTCCCTCCACGGTGAATTTATCTCCATAAATATTTTTCTGCATCGGCAGCATCATTTCTTTCAAATTCCCGCTCCTGCTTTTTCAAAGGAAAATCCGCTCACCTGGAAGCCATCGGTCGTTTCAATGCAGAAGGTTCCGATTCCCTTAAGCTTCTTTGACAGCTTGAAGGTGTTCGGCTTAAAGGTCATCCATTCCGGCGGCTCATGGTAAGAGAATTCGCCTAAAAGCTCTCCGTCTTCTCCCGGCACACCATCGTAGAACCGGATCTGTACCGGCTCAAGGGTATTGGCCCAGATCGGAACAGTAACGGTGTCAGACCCTGCTGCCCCGAAATCAATATGGTCGTATATCGCATAGGAAGAAGCTCCGCCTGCTGCAAAGCCGACTCCCTTATTAATACCGCTGCTGATGTTCTCACTGCCTCTGGTATAAAGTCCTCCGGTTACGAAATCATATGGATCGGTTACGGCAACGCCCAGTCCCTGCGCCGTAAATTTCAATACGGAAAGGATATGATAACGTTCCGTTCCGTTCTTGCACATCGCACGGAGCCAGAAGCTGCCGTCCCCGTTTGCCTTTACGGTAACGGTATGATCCGGATTCACCGTACATTCCGCAAGATTGGTTACGATTCCCTTTTCATTCGTCACACGGAACTCAATCTCATCCGCATAGTCCGCATTTTCCGGATAAACAGTGTAAGCCACCTTTCTTTCACTGGCTTCCTTCGTAAAGGTAAGGCTCTCTGCCTGTAATTCGATCTTACGAACCGGAACTTCATCTGCTCTTCCGCACTCGGTCGGTGCAAAAGTAACCTCCTGTTCCCGTACCTTATTGTTTCCATCCGGTGCATCTACCGACAGCAATTTGATACTGCAGTCCGGTATTCCCGGAGAGGTCAGAGTCACTTTGATTTCACCCGGCTTTCCGCTTGAAGCAAGTATTGCCAGCAATTTACCGGAAAACAGTCTGCGGGAGGTTCCCTTATATTGATCGAAGTCCGTGCTGTCTCCATTATCAAGACCTAACAGCCTTCCTTCGCCTTCCACGCGGACATTGACACGATTGTTGGCATTCGCACAGAAAATGCCCTTTTCATCTACGGCAGAGATTTCAAGATAAATCAGATCTTCTCCGTCCGCATACACTTCCGGCTTATCGGGATCCAGACGGAAAGATGCTGCATCCCCGAAGGAACACTGTACATCCTCTGCAATCACCTTTCCGTTTTCATCATAAGCAAGCGCCTTCAGCTGACCCTTCTGATAAGGAATCTGGAAATTTCCGGTAAGCTGTTTTTCCATGCTCATGGTCGATGTCATAGGTTCCCACGGAATCTCCGTTATAAAACAGCTCAATCTTCGGTGCATTGGAGCATACCCGCACATCCACCGGAAGTCCCTCGTTGAAATCCCAGTACGGGAAAATATGTACAAACGGAGCCTTACGGTAATCTGTCCATTCTGCCCGGAACACATAAGCACTGTCTTTGGCAAAGCCTGCGGTATCGTACTGTCCGAAATAGGAATTCTTCGTGCTGTACGGAGTCGGCTCTCCAATATAGTCAAAGCCCGTCCAGATAAACTGACCGGCGCAATATTCGGCATCACGGTCCTTAATAATACACTCTTCGGTGTTCTTCGCTCCCCATCCGGTACAACTGTTTCCGAGGGAGGAACACTGCTCATCATCATCCGTAAGAAGTGTTTCTTCAAGCGGGAAATGATAAATACCACGGCTCTGGACTACCGATGCCGTCTCACTTCCGTAGATCATCCAGTCGGGATGATTCTTATGATGCTCCTCATAAAGCCGCTCGCCATAGTTATATCCAACGAGCTTTAAGATGTCTCCACACTTCTGTCCATTCTCCCACTGCATAAAGTTCGAGCCAAAGGTCACCGGACCGTTTCCTCTCGGATCATGCAGCTCCACCAGCCGTTTTAAAAGGGCCGTTACTTCCTGTCCACGTTCATCTGCATGGGTATCGTATATCTCATTTCCGATACTCCAGCCAATGATGGACGGATGATTCCTATCCCGCCGGATCCAGGAGGCTACATCCCTTTCTACCCATTCATCAAAGAAACGTGCATAGTCATAATCAGTCTTAGACCGTTCCCACATGTCAAAGCCCTCAGAGAGAATCAGCATGCCGGTTTCATCGGCAAGCTCCATCATTTCCTGCGCAGGCATGTTGTGGGACGTTCTGATGGCATTCACACCCATCTCACGTAATTTGCGGAACTTCCGGCGCAATGCAGGAACACTGAATGCAGCTCCCAGACATCCACTGTCATGATGCTCACAGGTTCCATGCAGCTTTACATGCCGTCCATTTAAGAAAAATCCATGATCCACGGTATACGCGATCGTCCGAAATCCAAAATGCTGCCGGATGGTCTGTGTCACTTCTCCCTGTACCAGAATTTCCGACTGTAAAGTGTATAAATACGGATCGTCAATATCCCAAAGGTTGGGATTTTTAACGGTTAAATTCTGTGTGGTCAGGGAATACCGGCATCCTTCCACTCTTGCTCCCTTGGGAACACAGGAAGCATCTGCTGCACAGGCATCGGACTCACAGACCGCCGCCACCTTTCCTTCCCTGTCTGAAATGGTCTGACGCACCCGGACTCCTGCAAAGGAATTTTCCTCCTTCTGTAACAGTTCTGAGGTAACGGTCACGTTCCAGCTTCCGTTCTCCTTAGAAGTCGATACATAAATGCCATCGTTTCCAAACCGCAGATCCGGACTCACACACAGCCATACCTTACGGAAAATACCGGCGCCCGAATACCATCTGGAATTCGGCGCATGATGATCCACACGAACCCTCACAGTATTCTCTCCGTCCCGAATCAGATCGGTAATATCAAATTGGAATGCAGAGTATCCATACTTCCATTCTCCTGCAAGAGCGTCGTTGACATACACCTTACTGTCCATGTACACGCCGTCAAAACGAAGATAGGTGCGTACGCCTTCCTTTTTCTCATAAACAAACTTCTTCCGGTACCATCCGGTCGATGTCTCGTATAAATCATTCGTATTTTCAATCAGCCAGTCATGGGGAACATCCACCCGGTAAAAGGCAAAGCTCTCCTCATAATCACTGCCAAACGGAGCCTTATAAAACTCCCAGTCCTCACAAAATGAAACCCGGTTCTGATCCTTGTCACAAACCATACTCTTTCTCCTTTGCTGCAAATCCTTATCCGGATTTCTTTTTATGACAATTGCAGCAGCTTCCGCCATTACAACATCCCTTTTTCTTACGGCGTATACAACCGTAAACAGCTCCCACTACAATTGCCACCAGTATCAATCCGATTACAATATCCCAAATATTCACAATATTCTCCCCTTCCATGGCAGCCGGTAATTTCACAGGTGCCTTTCTGATCTAATGAATCAGGAGATGTGTGATAAATGCCGCAATCCAAGCAATCACACACTGCCATATTACCACAATTACCGCCCATTTACTACCAAGCTCCCTCTTAATGGATGCAATGGCTGCCACACAGGGAGTATAAAGCAGACTGAAAACCAGAAGTGCTGCTGCCGAGGAGGTGGTGAGAACCGTTCCTATATCTCCTCCAAACAATACCTCCAGTGTGGAAACCACACTCTCCTTTGCCATAAATCCACTCAGCAGGGATGTGCAGATTCTCCAGTCCCCAAGTCCTAAAGGAGCAAACAGCGGGGTCAGCAGACCGGCCAGCCTCGCGAGCATACTGTCTGCGGAATCGGTAACCATATTAAAATGCAGATCAAAGCTCTGCAGAAACCATACCACAATCGTTGCAATCAGAATTACCGAGAATGCCTTCTGCAAAAAGTCCTTTGCCTTTTCCCAGAGAAGCTGTGCAACATTCTTAACGCCCGGCATACGGTAATTGGGCAGTTCCATGACAAACGGAACCGGCTTTCCTTTAAACAGGGTTCCCTTTGTATAAGAAAGCAATCAGAATTCCGATTAAAATTCCAAGTACATACAGCCCGGACATCACAAGTCCTCCATGCTTCGGGAAAAAGACACTTACGAAAAACGCATAAATCGGGAGCTTCGCCGTACAACTCATAAAAGGAGTCAGAAGAATCGTCATCTTCCGGTCACGTTCACTGGTCAGGGTTCTCGTTGCCATAACCGCAGGCACTGTACAGCCAAATCCAATCAGCATGGGCACAATACTTCTTCCCGACAATCCGATCTTACGCAGCAGCTTATCCATGACAAATGCCACTCGCGCAATATAGCCGCTGTCTTCCATCAGCGACAGGAAGAAAAACAATGTAACAATAATCGGAAGAAAGCTTAAAACACTTCCTACACCGGTAAAAATTCCATCAATTATAAGGCTGTGAATTGCCGCATTGACGTTCATGGAGGTAAGCGCTGCATCCACGATCACAGAGAGCTGATCAATGCCCAGCTCCAGAAGCCCCTGAAGCCATGCTCCGATGACATTAAAGGTCAGGTAAAATACGAGTACCATAATACCGATAAAACAGGGAAGGGCGGTATATTTACCTGTGAGAACCCGGTCAATCTTCTCACTGCGGACACGCTCCTTGCTCTCCTTGGGCTTTACAACCGTCTGTTCACACAGCTTTTCAATAAAATCAAACCGCATATCTGCAATTGCAGCGCTACGGTCAAGTCCACGCTCCTTTTCCATCTGACTTACAATATGCTCCAGCATTTCCGTTTCATTTTCATCCAGCTTAAGCTGATTGAGGATCAGGTGGTCGCCTTCAATAACCTTCGTTGCCGCAAAACGGACCGGAATCCCTGCTGCCTCTGCATGATCTTCAATCAGATGAACCACGGCATGAATGCAACGATGCACGGCCCCGTTATGATCTTCTTTGTCACAGAAATCCTGTTTCACCGGACATTCCTGATACTTTGCGATATGAATGGCATGGCGGATCAACTCGTCCACACCCTCATTCTTCGCCGCAGAAATCGGAATCACCGGTACCCCGAGCATCGCTTCCATGGTATTCACATCAACAGATCCCTGATTGCCAACCACTTCATCCATCATGTTCAGTGCGATAACCATCGGAATATCCATCTCCAAAAGCTGCATCGTAAGATACAGATTACGTTCAATGTTGGTTGCATCCACAATATTGATGATTGCGCGTGGCTTTTCATTCAACACAAAATTCCTCGAAACAATCTCCTCACTGCTATAAGGAGACATCGAATAGATTCCCGGAAGATCCGTCACTTCCGTATTCTCATATCCCCGGATCACACCATCTTTCCGGTCAACGGTAACCCCAGGGAAATTGCCGACATGCTGTCTTGCTCCTGTCAGCTGATTAAACAAAGTCGTCTTTCCGCAATTCTGGTTACCGACGAGTGCATAGGTCAGTATCGTCCCTTCCGGAACCGGATTCTCATGATCCCTGGAATGATATTTTCCACTCTCTCCAAGACCCGGATGATCGGTATTCTTACTCTGTTCTATTCCACGATGATCCCTGGTTCTTTTCTGGATCTGTTCAATCTCAATTTCTTCTGCTTCCGCAAGCCGGAGTGTCAGTTCATAGCCATGAATCTGTACCTCCATCGGATCCCCCATCGGAGCAAGCTTTACTACCGTCACCTCTGCCCCCGGAATCATTCCCATATCAAGAAAGTGCTGACGTAAAGCCCCTTCACCGCCAACCTTCGTAATTACCGCACTTTTTCCAATCTGTAGTTCCTTCAGTGTCATTTTCGTTTCTCCTTTGTGTGTAACCATTCGGCAGCTTCTCGCCTCACGGTTACAATACACGTCTTTTTCCCTTTTAAATCTTAGTGATTAAATTTTTATCACAAAGACAGTTGTTGCGTATACAAATTTATTGTACGATAATGATGATTATTCGAATCGGAACATTTCTTCCCATCGGAAAGGAAATCCCATTCCACCTGGAAAAGGACGAGACTTCCCCTGCTACACAGCCCTACTACCGCCTGATTCTGGAGCATCCGGTTCAAAACATCAAATATATTGTTGTACAGGAGGATATTGCGAAGGGACAGCGTGTAGAAAGCTTCCGTATCACGGCTGCCAGAGATGAAGTGTTTTTGAAGTCTGTGAAATTATATGAGTAACGAGTAAAAATAAAGAAGAGTCCTCTTTTCATTATGGCCAAGATGATGAAATCAGGGCTCTTCCTTTTCATAGGAACTGCATATGTTACTGTTTTTTTGCTGTCCCTGCTACATTATAAATCACAAGTGCCGCCAGAATCAGCACATATCCAATGAGTTTCAACACTGTCATGCCCCTCTCCCGCAAGGACAACGCCCATCACACTTGCGGTCAGAGGATTCACCACCGTAAATACTGCTGCGGTTTCTGCCGGAAGATATTTCTGTCCGACCGGTTGAAACGTAAATCCAAAGCAGCTGCACAGCAATACAAGAAACAACAGCATCAGCCACTGCTTTCCGGTCTGCGGCACATCAAAGCTTCCGGTAAACAACGATGCGATCAGGCACAGTACCCCCATCACGCCAAGCTGCAGCATTCCAACCGTAACCGGATCTGCATTCTGTGTCACACGTTCCGTCGTCATAATGCATGCTGCATAAGTAAGTGCCGCACAGATCATTAACGCAATGCCAATTCCGCCTCCCGGATTGCTGCTTTGTGTAAGAGACAGGAATCCCACACCGCTCACTGCCAGTACCGCACAAAGCATGGTTTTCTTCCGTGGCAAAGCTTTGTCAGCACCGCCGCATAAACCGGCACCATAACAATCGCCATATTTTCAATCAAGGCACTGACTCCGGAATCAATCTGTCTCAGTCCATACATTTCAAAAATCATACAGACCGTATACAGAACGCCTAAGATCAGCCCGCCCTTTAAGCTCTCCGTACTGCATTCCTTCAGCTTTTTAAAGAAAATCACCGCCAGAACCAGAAATGCCAGAATAAACCGGATCGCCAGAATGCTCATCGGTGACATGGATTCCATCAATATTTTAGAAAAAAGAAAGGACGTTCCTCTTGCTATAAAAACCGTTGTTAACAGTATCTTTGCACCTGTCCTGCTCATCTTGTCTCTCCTGTTATAAACCGTACAGCCTTTGCCAGCCGCTTCCCCGGATCTGCAAAATGTCCTCCGGGATTCAGTTCATATTTCACCTCACAGCATTTCTTTAGCACTTCTACTGTTTCTCTGGTGCGGTCTGCAATGGTTGACATAAGTTGGTCTTTCGTATTCGCTTCTTTCCCTCCAAGACTAATATAGATCCTCTTACCGGAAATTTCATTCAGATGCTCTGTTAGATAGGGTACGAACTGCGGATACCACAGTGATCCGGAACAACTCCCTGCCCCTGCAAACACATCCGTCTCGCACATTGCCCACAGTGCAAATAAGCCAGCCAGTGAATAGCCCATCAGATAGATGCTGCGTTCTTTTCCGTATTGCTCTCTGATCTGTGGCAAGTACTCGTTTTGAAGAACTTCAAGAGTATGGGGTGCTTCTCCTCCAAAGGATGCATCCACTTCCTTACTTTTCCACGGAGAAAACTCCCTGTTCCAATCCATCACTTCAAAAGCAAGCAACGTGTAATCGCAATCCCCGGTCAGACGCTTGATCGTCTCATAGGTATTCAGAAGCTCCCTCTCCCGGAACTCATACATCCCCCAGAGAATCACCGGACCCTTTTCACTTGTATGTAATGTATGCAGCTGCATGATAAAATCTCCCATAATATACTGAAATGTCTTCAGATTCTATGATTCATGACCACACCATAGATCTCTCACGAAAGTTCTGCCCACTTTCCATAAGCACACTTCAAAAAATACCGTATTTTCTATTGGAAGTCAACCGCAGGGAATATCTTCCATGGGCCTCGGTTCCTTTTTCTCATATATCTTATCCGGCAGCAAAAACGCCTGTCACATCGGTTGATATGACAGGTGCTCTCTATAAATACCATCCTCAATTCCGAGCCTGGCGAATGTCCTCCTTATTGTTCTGCAATATGCCTCGTAATTTCCTCCCAATGCTTCAATACATACATTCCAATAATGGGATCATACATCTTCCCCAGATTCCGCTCGATTTCCACATAGCACTGGGAAAGCGTCATGGCATTACGGTAATGTCTTGTACTGGTCATGGCATCGATGGAATCACAGATCGCTATAATCCGTGCTCCGGCCGGAATCTCTTCTGCCTTAAGCCCGGATGGATAGCCCTTGCCATCGTACCGCTCATGATGATGCAGCACAATTTCCTTAAGCTCCACTAACCGATGGGATTTGCTTAAAATATTTGCCCCGATCTGTGGGTGCTGTTTCATCTGCTCCCATTCCTCGTCATTGAGCTTTTCCGGCTTTTTTAAAACACTGTCCGGTATCCCGATCTTTCCAATGTCGTGAAGATGCGCCGCAATATGGATCCTCTCGGTATCCTCCTTTGACAATCCGATCAATTGACAAATATCATGTGCCATATCGCCCACCCTCTGGGAGTGACCGGCGGTATAGCTGTCCTTGGCGTCCAATGCGCTTGCAATGCATTCAATAATATCATGATAATCCATATCCATGCCATTCCCGCTGCAATGCTCACAATAGGAAATCTTATAGGAATTACTGCGGTTAATGGCTCCGATCTCCTCTAACAGATTCATCATCCGATAGACCGTTGCAATCCCGATCCCCGGAATCATCTGGGACGCGATATAATAGATCTCCTTGCAGCTGCTGCAATCCTGACCTAAAATCACATCCAGCAAAGTCAGTCTTGCCTTTGTGATCCGGCATCCCCGCTCCCGCATCTGCCGGACAATCATTTCCTTCTGCATGTTATTATTCTGAAACCTTTCTTCCGTATGATCTGTTCCCTTCCTGTTATAGGATCTGTTCCCTGTTTCATGTTCATATACTATATTCATTTGTCACCTTTCCTCTATTGAGTTCCGGCTTATCTCTGTTTCTATGGATAAGTTCCTCTTTTAGTTTATCGGTTTTAGTTAGCACTGATTATCTGATGTTAGTTGTTGCTAACACTGGATTTTTAAGTAAGGCACACACAAGGTATGCGCCTTACTTTGTTAGCTATATCTAACCGTTATTATAACTTTTTTCTCAATAATGTCAAGGAGAGCCTGCCTTCGAATTACAATTTCTTTAACCATTCAGCCTAATGCCACATCCAGTACCATCATCAGCGCAAATCCAATCGCTACACCAATGGTCCCAATATTGGTGTGTTCCCCATTCTGCGATTCCGGAATCAGCTCCTCGACCACAACATAAATCATGGCTCCTGCCGCAAAAGACAAAAAATACGGAAGCGCCAGACGGATACTTGAGGTTAACCAAATGGTAAGGAGTGCACCAATGGGTTCTACAATCCCGGATAACACACCACAGACGAAGGCCTTCGTCCTGCTCATGCCTTCTCCTCTTAAAGGCATGGAAATAATGGCTCCCTCCGGGAAATTCTGAATAGCAATACCAACCGCGAGTGCAAGCGCCCCTGCCATCGTGATTCCGGTATTACCCATCACGGCTCCTGCAAAGGCCACACCTACCGCCATTCCCTCCGGAATATTATGAATCGTGACGGCAAGCAGCATCATGGTTGTTTTCGAGAATCCGCTTTTCACCCCTTCCGGCTTGTCACTTGCAAGATGCAGGTGAGGAGTCAGTGTATCAATCAGCAGTAAAAATATGATTCCAAGCAGGAATCCAACCAGTGCAGGAACCCACGGGATCACTCCCTGTTCCGCTGCCATATCAATGGACGGAATTAAGAGTGACCATACAGATGCGGCAATCATCACTCCTGCCGCAAATCCAAGCAACGCTTTTTCCAGCCGGGCGTTCATCTCATTGCGCATCAGAAATACCATTGCCGCGCCGAGTGTCGTGCCAAGCAGTGGAACCAGCAATACAATCATTTCAGACATACTAATCTCCCTTTTTAATTTACTCTTATGTTATTACCGGAGAAAAGGAATGGTGCCTTTTTCCTTATGCAATGTCAAATACACTTCTGCATTTCAGGTTCACCGGGGTGCCTTCGATGATCTCTACCGTATATTCACCGGCATCCATATCAAAATAATTATCAGAGAAACGGACATCCCCGCTCTCATCATACAGTTCTACATTCTTCGCATAAGCATCGGCTGTTACAGTGATCCTGCTGCCCTCCTGCTTTAGGCTAAGATGCGGGTTCTTAAAATAATAATGCTTCGGTGCAGTAAACAGACAGGTGTTTTCGGATACTGCCTTTCCATCCACGGTAAAGCTGTAGGTCATATGAATTTCTCTTTCATCATAAGAGCTGAAATCCTGCTTTTCAAGCCATACACCATCCAAGGCCGGTACAGTCACAGTCTCTTCTCCGCTTTCCAGTATCTTACTTTCCGAATCCCGTAACGTCCACTTCACGATACCGGTAACCACTTCGAAGGTTTCATTTGCTACATGAAGCGTACCACTCTTCTCAATCGGCTTCGGCTCTGCAATACAATACGGACGCTCGCTCAGTTCCCCGATCTCCTCACAGGAAATCAGTACCGGCGCGAACATCTTACGCTCTGCATAGTGCAGGGCTTTCCATCTGCCATAGTAATCAATGCTTGCCCAGGATGCTACCGGCCAGATATCATTTAACTGCCATACCACAGCACCCATGCATCTTCCGCGGTATCTCCGGAAATGCTCCACGCCATAACGGATCGCATCTGCCTGTAAAAGCTGGGATGCATATAACAGATGCGCAAAATCCTTCGGGTAAAGGTACGTTGCGGAAAGGTATTTTAAGATCTTACCGTTGGCAGCCGTATTTCTCTGATGCATCTCCATGACTCTGGAGAAAATATTCCGGTCCTCCGGAAGGGTAAAGCTCTCTACCGTCTTAAGGCCCGGGAAGGACTGGAAACCAAACTCGGAAAGATAACGGAAACGATACTTCCGGTAATCGGTAAACGGCTTCTCACCATGCCATACATCCCAGTAATGAGCATCGCCTCTTGCCTCATCCCACGGATTATCATAGCTTCCTCCTGAAGACGGGGAAGACGGCCAGTAGAAGGTTGCCGGATCCTCTGCCTTACAGATCTTTGGGATAATGTATTCATAAATCTTGGTATAGTCTGCTTTCTGCTTCGCTGTGGTAAGCCAGGTGCCATCCAGTACCTGGGTTTCCATCTCGTTATTGCCGCACCACAGGGCAAGGCAGGCATGATGACGGATTCTGCGGACATTCTCAATCGTCTCTGCAATGATATTACGCTCAAATTCGTCATCCAGTTCATACGATGCGCAGGCATACATGAAATCCTGCCATACGATCAGTCCCAGTTCATCACACAGGTCAAAGAAGAAGTCCTCCGGATAATAACCGCCGCCCCAGACACGGATACAGTTGTGGTTCGCCCATACCGCAGCCTTTAACAGCTTCTCGGTTCTCTCCTTTGTTACTCTGGATAACAGATTGTCTTCCGGAATATAATCCGCACCCATGGCAAAGATCTTCACTCCGTTTACTTCATGGGCAAAGCAGTTGCCCCATTCATCTTTATCCGTATTTACCGTAATGGTACGCAGACCGATTCTCCTCTTCCAGGAATCCAGTACCTTTCCATCCTCGGAAAGAAGGTTTACCTCCACCTGATAAAGCGGCTGATCGCCATAGCCATGCGGCCACCAGAGTTTCGGATCCGTAATGGCGATGCGGAACTGCTCTTCTGCTCCTTCGCCGCGCTCCTTGTATTCATACGTTTTTCCATCGGGAGAAGTTACCTGAATAGAAAGGGTTCCCTCCGGCTGATCGGTAAAGGTCTCTACGGCAATGTCAAAATCAAGTGTTACAGAAGCCTCTTCATGGATCTGTGTTATGTAAACTGATTCAATACGGCTCTTTTCCACGCCGACCAACGATACCTTCCGGTAAATTCCTGCGTCCGGAACACGCGGACCCCAGTCCCAGCCGAACATGCAGTGTGCCTTACGCAGATGCGGAAATCCTTCCATCGCCTCATGGGCGCCGCCTGTATACACCTTTGCATTCTCTTCTTTAATATATTGCGTCGGGGAGTGAAGAATGACCTGTAATTCATTCGTTCCTTCCTTTAAAAGATCTCCATCCAGAAGATCATATTCCCAACTGCGGTGCATATTGTAAGCACTTCCAAGTAATTGCTGGTTTACATAAATATCCGCAAGGGTATCAATTCCATCAAACTTTAAGAACAGTCCATCCATGGAAAACCACTCCGGTTCCACCTCAAACTCTGTGGTATAACAGAAATCATTGTCCATAATGGGAAGCGTCTTTAATTCATTGTCACGATAATACGGATCCTCGATTTTCCCTTCGGTAAGAAGAGTCGCATAAACCGATCCCGGAACCTCTGCCGGCAGTCCCGCTTCTCCTGTGAGCGCTGCATCTTTTTCCCAGAATCTTTAAATTCCATGTACCATTTAATAATTTTTGTCTTCATCTGCATCTCCTACGCTGTTTTTATTCTCTTATTTGCATATCCATGATATAATGTAACTATTCAGAGTTCCATTTTTATAGAATCGCAAATGCATTCCAAGCTATGCGTTAAGTCTATCATAAAACCACAAAGGAGTCCATCATGAAACAAAAAGGAAAACGAATTGCCGCACTGATCTGTGTGATCTTACTTGTACTGCTTTATGTCGCCACTTTAGTCGTGTCACTGCTCGATTTTTGAAGGCTCTGACCAGTTGTTTGCATCCTGTATTGTCGCCACGATTGTACTGCCCATTCTTCTGTGGGTTTACATCTGGCTGTATGGTAAGGTAACCCGGAAGGATACCATTGCAGACCTGCATCATAGTCAAAAAAACGATCTTCCAAACGCTTCTGCATCTGAAGAACATCCTGAATAAAGTATTCATCCATTTCATTATATAAAAGAAGCAGAAACCGGAAATCCTCTTTCCAATTTCTGCTTCTCTTTATTTTCGTACTACTTTTCAAGGCTACTTATTTATGTGCTCCTGCTCTGTGCACAATTCCGGTCTTAATCCACACGTTCCTTGCCCCAGAAGAATAATGCTACCGTACCCGGGCCTGTATGGCTTCCGATTGTCGTTCCGATCCAGTTGATCTGTACCGGCTCTTTTAAGTTCGGGAAGTTCTTTTCTACGAGGTCTGCAACAGCTCTTGCATCCTCATAGCATGCAGACTGGGAAATATAGCACTTGCCATCATAAGCAGTGCCGCCCTCTGCATTCTCGATCATCTTATCAACGCTCGTCTGACTAACCTCTTTTTCTTCGTACGGATCTTGAATCTCGGAATCAGTCTTCCCAAGTTATCCATGTTAAGTAACGGACAGATGTTCAACAATCCGCCAATGAATCCGGCTGTCTTGGTAACACGGCCGCCCTTAATATAGAAGGTTAAATCGGTAGAGAAGAACCAGTGATGCATTCTTAACTTATTGGCTTCTACCCACTCATGAAGCTCGTCAATATTCTTCCCCGCATCTCTCATATCAGCAAGGGTGTCCATAATCAGACCATAGCCGGAGGAAGCTCCTAACGAATCCACAATGTAGATCTTACGATCCGGATATTTCTCTTCCAGATTCTGCCTGGCAACCATTGCAGAGTTCACACTTCCGGAAATTCCGGAGGATAAGGTAAGATGCAGGATATCCTTCCCCTCCTTTAAAATACTTTCGAAATACTGCTCGTATTCTTCTGCATTTACCTGAGAAGTCCTGGTATCTGCCCCATTTTCCATGGCTTTATAAAAGTCCTCAAAATTCATGGACTGTCCCAAGTCGTCCGCATACTGCTTTCCACCTAATTCATAGTGAAAGCAGATGTAATGAATGTCTCTCTGTTCCATATGATCTTTTGACAAATCTGCCGTGGAACAACAGCTTAATACATAATCACTCATGTTATTAACCTCTCTTATCCATTTATTATCACATTATACTACAATCCGGCAATATATTCAATCATATGTAGTAACCATAACCACTTATTCTCACACATTTATTTAAAATGCTAGTTTCCATTTACAACTATTTGAAATAAGCAACCCCGGATTCAAAAATCTTCATATCCTGTTCGCCGTAAATATTCACTGCGACGCCCTTATCACGACGCTCTGCATGAACCATCTTGCCAAAGCATCTGCCGTCCGGAGAGGTAATACCTTCAATGGATGCATAAGAACCATTGATGTTCCACTCTTCATCCATGGAAACCTTGCCAGCAAGATCACAGTACTGGGTTGCAACCTGACCGTTTGCAAACAGCTTGTCAATCCATTCCTTCGGTGCTACGAAACGTCCCTCTCCATGGGAGGCCGGACAACAATAGGTTGCTCCAAGCTCTGCTTCCTGTAACCAGGGAGACTTGTTGGAAATGACCTTCATATACGCCATCTTGGAGATATGACGGTTAATGGTATTAAAGGTCAGTGTCGGAGAATCTGCTGTCTGTCCGCAGATCTCGCCATAAGGAACCAGACCTAATTTAATGAGTGCCTGGAATCCGTTACAAATACCAAGAGCCAGACCATCTCTTTCGTTCAGAAGCTTCTGGACGGCTTCCTTCATCTTCTCATTCCGGAATGCGGTTGCAAAGAACTTTGCACTTCCATCCGGTTCATCACCTGCGGAGAAACCGCCGGGGAACATAATGATCTGTGCTTTTGCAATGTCCTTTTCATAAGCTTCTACCGAATCACGGATGTCCTGTGCGGACTGGTTTTTAAACACTCTGGTAATAACGTCTGCGCCGGCACGCTTGAATGCCTTCGCGCTGTCATATTCACAGTTCGTTCCGGGGAATACCGGAATAAATACGGTAGGACGTGCTACCTTATTCTTACATACATAAACAGAATCGGCACAGTAAATCGGGGATTCTACTTCTTCCTTGCCCTTGTGTGCCTTGGTCGGGAATACCTTTTCGAGCTTCGATTCCCATGCATCCAGTGCTTCTTCCATCGTAATCTTCATATCGCCATAGATAAATGCAGGTTCTTTTTGTCACGGTTGCCACGATGCGGAAATTCAGATCCTCGGTCTCTTCCCTGCTGTCGCAAAGCTCCTTTAGCTTTTCTGCATCTTCGGCATTCATTTCAATCACCAGATCACCGAGGCTGTTTTCAAACAGCTCTCTCTCTTTCAGGTTATCTGCAAATGCTACGCCTAACTGATTACCAAATGCCATCTTGGAAACGCCTGCGGCAAGACCCTTGGCATCCAGTACATAAGCAGCCTTTACCTTGCCATCCCAGATCAACTGGGAAATAAATGCAAAGGTTCTCATGGCATGATCATAAATCGGAATATCATATTCGTCACGGTCAAACCAGAACTGAACCAGTTTGTCTCCTGCTTCCTTAAGCTCCGGTGTCATCATATGCTTTCCTTCTGCCACATCAACCGCAAAGGAAACAAGGGTCGGCGGTACATCAATTTCATTGAACGTACCGGACATACTGTCTTTACCGCCAATGGACGGAAGTCCGAATCCAAGCTGTGCATCGTATGCACCGAGCAGTGCTGCAAAAGGCTGGCTCCAGCGTTCCGGATCGGAGGTCATTCTGCGGAAATATTCCTGGAAAGTAAAGCGTACCTTATGGAAATCACCACCGCCTGCTACAATCTTCGCAAGGGATTCCGTCACTGCATAAACGGCTCCATGATACGGGCTCCAGGATGATAAGTACGGATCAAATCCATAGCTCATCATGGTCACGGTATCGGTCTTTCCTTTTAATACCGGAAGCTTCGCAACCATGCTCTGGGTTTCGGTCAACTGATATTTTCCACCATAAGGCATCAGCACGGAACCTGCCCCGATCGAAGAGTCGAACATCTCCACAAGACCCTTCTGGGAGCAGACATTCAAATCATTCAAAGTCTTCAGATAAGCGTCCTTTACATCCTCTTTCTCTAAGGCTTCTTCTACTGCCGGAATTGCAATCTTCTTAAAGTAATTATCTTCTTCGGAAGGAATATCCACTTCTACGTTGGTTTCCTGATGGGCACCGTTGGTATCAAGGAACGCTCTCTTTAAGTTTACGATTTCCTTTCCACGCCACTTTAATACCAGTCTCGGATCCTCGGTAACCACTGCTACCGGAACAGCCTCGAGGTTTTCCTCTGCGGCATAGGCAAGGAACTGGTCCACATCCTTCGGATCCACAACTACTGCCATACGCTCCTGAGACTCGGAAATGGCAAGTTCTGTTCCATCCAGTCCCGCATATTTCTTCGGAACCTTATCCAAATCTACAGTAAGTCCATCGGCAAGCTCTCCGATTGCCACGGAAACACCACCGGCACCAAAGTCATTACACTTTTTAATCAGTCTGCTGACTTCTCCGCGGCGGAATAATCTCTGAATCTTTCTTTCGGTCGGTGCATTACCCTTCTGTACCTCTGCACCACAGGTTTCTATGGAGCTTTCGGTATGTACCTTGGAGGATCCTGTTGCACCGCCACAGCCATCACGGCCGGTTCTTCCACCTAACAGAATGATGATATCGCCCGGATCGGAATTTTCGCGGATCACATTCTTACGTGGAGCGGCTCCCATAACGGCACCGATTTCCATTCTTTTTGCCACATAATTCGGATGATATAACTCTTTTACATATCCGGTAGCCAGACCAATCTGGTTACCATAGGAAGAATAACCGCTTGCAGCGCCACGGACAAGCTTCTTCTGGGAAAGCTTACCCTTTAAGGTATCTGCTACCGGTACGGTCGGGTCTGCTGCTCCGGTAATACGCATTGCCTGATAAACGTAGCCACGTCCGGACAACGGATCACGGATTGCACCGCCAAGACAGGTTGCATCGCCACCAAACGGCTCGATTTCGGTCGGATGATTGTGGGTTTCATTTTTGAAAAATACCAGCCACTCTTCGGTTACCGGTCCATCGCCATAGTCCATCTCAACCGGCACTACCACAGAACATGCATTGATCTCATCGGATTCTTCCATATCCTGCAATTTGCCGTCCTTTTTCAGCTTACGCATGGCCATAAGGGCCAAGTCCATCAGGCAGACGAATTTATCCTTACGTCCTGCAAAAATCTCTTCTCTGGTATCTAAATAGCTTTCATATGTCGTTTCTAACGGAGCACGGTAATATCCGTCCTTGAAAGAAACGTTCTTTAATTCTGTGGAAAACGTGGTATGACGACAATGATCCGACCAGTAGGTATCCAGTACACGGATCTCTGTCATAGACGGATCTCTCTTTTCATCCCCGGCAAAATAATGCTGGATGTGCTGGAAATCCTTAAATGTCATCGCAAGGGAAAGACTCTCGTAGAGCTTACGTAGATCCTCTTCTCCCATGCCGGTAAAGCCTTCAAAAATCGCCACATCGGCAGGCTCTTCATACTGTGTAATCAAAGTATCCGGCTTCTCCATGGATACTTCTCTGGAATCGACGGGGTTAATACAGTAGGAACGGATACGGGCAAATTCCTGATCCGTAAGATCTCCTGCAATCATATAGGTGACTGCGGTACGAATAACAGGATCCTCATCCTCCTTGAGGAAACGGATACACTGTACGGCAGAATCCGCTCTCTGATCGAACTGTCCCGGAAGAAATTCCACACTGAATACTCTGTTTCCGGCCGGAACCTCAATGGTTTCAAGATAGTAATCATCTACCGGCGGTTCTGAGAACACACAGGAAAGTGCCTGTTCAAAAACGGCATCCGAAAGATTCTCCACATCATAGCGAATGAAGATCCGGACACCCGTCACACTCTTAATTCCCAGATAATTTCCAATCTCCTCCTGTAATTCCTTTGCCTTGACAGCAAATGGTGCTTTCATTTTCCACATAGACACGTTTTTACATTACCCATGAAAATTTTTCATCCTCCATAATATATTAAATATTAAAAATTTTGGTAACTATTCCTCTGCAATGAGTCCACTCATCATGTACATGATCTCCCGGTCAACAGCCGCTTCGGTAATTCCCCGTGTTTTCGCGGCTGCCTTAAGTCCCTCTAAGACATACATCATGTTACTGGCCGCCCCATGAGGATCCTCACAATAGAATTCCCCATTTTCCACGCCCTCCGAGATCAGCTTTTCTAAAATAAATAATGCAATGTCAAACTGCTTCTTAATATAATTCTGTTTTTGGGGCTGCTTTTATTCTCAAAATAGTATTCATAAATGGCAACGGTCAGTGAGTTCTTTTTGCTTAAAAGCTCTCTCTTCTGTTCTTTCAGAAACAATGCCAGTACATCCGCAGCCGTTGCATCTTCAGGGATTCCTTCCCCAAAGGCTTCTTCTTCCTCCTGCTTAAGGATCTCTTCAAAGATCTCCGCGGTGCTTGAAAAATAAAGATATAAACCGCCGCGGCTGATCTCACAGGCATCCACGATATCCTTCATCGTCACCTGCTTGTATCCCTTTTCCTGAAAAACCTTTCTGGCCGTATCCAGGATGTGCTTCTTCTTCTGAACCGATTTATCACTCATTGCCTATATCCCCCGTATATTTATGCCAGTGGTGCATCCCAGACATTTAAAACTTCTTTCAGCTTCTGAAGGCATTTTAAGAATGTGCCGTTCTCCACTGCTTCTGCCCACATCATGCCCTTCGTCATGCCGCCGAGAACATATTTCGCCATAACCGCATAGATCAGCCCGATGTCCTTAAACTCCACGCGGTCCAAGGCTCTCATTTCATCCTCATGCGTCCGGATCCCGTTTCTTGACAATGCATATACATAGTTCCGGTCCACAAGGCCTGTCCGCTGCACTTCCTTCACAAAGGAAAGCAGTGTACTTTCATATACCGGGATCGCTACCGAATTCGTATTCTGCTCGCCACGATACATCTGGTAATTCTTCTGACCCTTCTTCTGTTCAAAATAAGGAATGTATCGTAAGAGGCTCTGACTGATATCACGGTATTTCTTCATCAGCTCCTCAAGATATTCGTTTTCATTCTCCATAGATTGTACCTTCCCCCAAAATCTCCCTTAATAATAAAATGTAACTTTTGCTCAGTTGTTTCTGTCGGCTACGATGTAACTATTCAGAACCACATTCGCAAAGTTTCTGCTTCGCAGCAACTTTTGCTCATGTAGTTACTTCGCCATATAAAGTTTGTCAAATGTCCATCCGAATGCAAGCATTCGACGGACATTTAACAAACTTTGCATGGCTCTGAATAGTTACATCTTATCATAAATCAGGCGGAAAAACAAATATAATTTTACATAGTTGGTAAAGGATTGTCGAAAAGAATTGTCTTTCTTTGCGAATAAGCGAATATACTGTCATTTACAGTCAATATAATTATAGAAATTTCACGAAAATATCAATATAATTACAAATGTACCGATCGAGAGGTCGGTAAGGCTAATTAGCAATTCCGGAAAAAAATTCCCTTTTACACAAACGAAGACTCCCAAGAGAAATCTTGGGAGTCTTTGTTTGCTTAAGCAATAAGCCATATTTACTTTCCTACCTTCAAATGCTACAATTAATAACATAATAATGATATAAAATTTCAATCAATGAAAGGAGCCTTTTATGGCTACCATCCGTGATATTGCCGAAAAGCTTGGAGTATCTGTCAGTACCGTTTCCAAAGGATTAAACGGTGCCGCCGATATCAGCGAGGAACTGCGTCAGCTTGTTCTTGATACTGCTGTCGAGATGAACTATACCACCAAGCGTATGCGTAAAGAATCCAACAAAAAAATATGTATTTTTGTCGAACATGCCCAGTATGAACAGCCCAATTCTTTTGCTTATGATATTATTCTCGGATTTAAACAGGCTGCTAGTCGTGAAAAACTGGGAGGTTCAAATTGTTCCCATCACTCCCGAATTCCAGCTTGCAGAGAAATATGACACCTATATGTTGAAAAATGGTTACTCCGGAGCATTTCTGATCGGTCTCGGTTTGCAGGATGAGTGGATGCAGCAGCTTACTGTTACCAATATTCCTGCTGTTCTCTTCGATAATTATATTTCGAAAAATCCAAATGTTGCTTATGTGGGAGCAGACAGCTTTGAAGGAATTGACGCAGCGATCGAACATCTGAAAGGGCTTCATCATACGAGGATTGCCTTTTTGAACGGTTCTTTATATTCCATGATTGCCGAGCACCGGGAACGTGCCTTTTATTTAAGTATGAAAGCACATGACCTTCCGATTGATGACCGCCTTATCGTGCATACCTCCTTTTATGGAGGCGATGTTGCGAAGGATCTTCCTGCACTGCTTGAACTGGGTGCTACTGCTGTGCTTTGCGGTAACGATCCGATTGCCTACGAAGTCATTCGTGAGTGCCATAAGGCTGGATACCGCATCCCCGAAGATATCAGCGTCATCGGTTTTGATGATCTGCCCGACTCTTCCCAAACCACACCACCACTTACTACGATCCGCCAGAGCCGTCTCGATCTTGGTAAGTGCAGTTATTATACGCTTCGCTGCCTGCTCATGCATGTCGCCTGCAGCATGACCCTGTTACGCCCCCAATTTGTAGTGCGTGAATCGACTGGAGAGGCTGCTACTTCTATCAAATAAGTGAACGATACCTATTTCATTCGGTTAGCAGGCAGACAGCTTCGGTTGTCTGCCTTTTTGTTTAAATCTGAGGAGCGCAGTTCTTAAAACAGGAAAATGGAAAAAAAGGAAACAACTTTTTTTCTGATTAACTGGAAAGTTCTTGAAATGCCCATGAAATAAAGAAAAATCCTTTCATGCTGAATATATAGCAAGAAAGGATTTTTTAGCAGGGGCAGTAGGAATCGAACCCACATCGACGGTTTTGGAGACCGCTGTTCTACCTTTGAACTATGCCCCTATTTACCCGGTGTTTGAACCACCGAATGCTATTATAACTTATATAAGGTTGTTGTTGTCAAGGTTAATAGTTCAAAGATGCATCGGTATCTTCTTTAATGATTTTTACTGTATGTCTTCACCTCTTCAGAAGGCTCATAATTCTTCTGATCATAAAGCAGCTCATGAAGCTTCACAACATTTTTTTCTCCAAATCAACCGGCACCACGAACGCACCGACACCGCCTTTTGTTCCACCGTTACGCATTCCTGCAAACGGAAAGCCATCGCTGACGGTCACCTTATAATCCCCTACCACACTGAGCATGGTAAGAATATCGTTAATGTCAAGTGATGTGCTGATATAAGGAAGTACCGCTTCTGCTGCAAGACGAAGTTCATTAAAGGATGCTGTCTTACTCTTTTCCATCATGGCGGTGATCAGGTCACGCTGTCTCTGCGCTCTCTGGAAATCATCCCCGATGTAACGGATGCGGCAGTAAGCCGTTGCCTGCAGACCGTTTAAGGTCTGGAGTCCCGGTTCGGTAACCGGTATATAGCTTCCCTCTTCCGCGGTAAAGTTCACCCCGTCCTCGCTCGTTCCAACCATACTGATCTGATAATTATTGAGGTGCGGGATTTCCTTCTCGGTAACTTCCAGTTCGACACCACCCAAAGCGTCGACGGCTTTAATCAGTCCCTCAAAACCAACCGTTACATAGTCGGTAATATACAGATCCGTATTCATATTAATCATGCTGATGGCCTGTGTCGGACCACCCTTGGCATAGGCCGCATTGCATTTATTATAGCTGTCATTTCCCAGATTCAGATATGTGTCACGATAAATGGAAATCAGCTTCACCTCATGGGTATCTGCATCAATGGAACAGATCATGATCGTATCGCTGCGGTTGCCCTTTCCAAGGCTTCCGTCCCTTGCATCCACGCCAAACAAAGCAATCTGATATATTCCGGATAAATCGGGCTTCTGCGGATCCTGCTCATGATCATCCTTTGTATCATTCTGAAACTGCTGCTTGATCTCTTCATCCACAACAATATCTTCTTCTTTGATCTGCTGCTTCTGGGCCCTCGTTGCATGTGTAATAAAAATACAATGCCCCGATAGCCGCCAAAAGTACAACCAGTTCCAGAATATAAAGCGGCAGATGCCGGATCCATTTCTTCTTATCCATAAGTTACTCCTTCGTAACATCATTCACATTGTTACATTGTAACACATTTGTAAAATTTTGCCTATCCCTGTTCTCAGATAAGCTGCATGGCATCTGCGACACTCTTTACGCCCAGAATGGTAATATCCTTGATATTCTTCACGGTGTCCATGCACACGGCCGGAATGATACAGGTCGTAAAGCCCAGCTTCTTTGCTTCCTGCACGCGCACGGGAATCATGCTTACGGCACGTACTTCGCCGCTTAAGCCGGTCTCTCCCATAGCAATCGTCTTTTTCATCGATCACCTTATTCTTAAAGCTGGAGATAATGGCAAGTGCGATCCCCAAGTCAATCGCAGGCTCCGAAATGCGGATTCCGCCTGCAATATTGACATAGGCATCACAGTTTCCCATCTGTAATCCCAGACGCTTTTTCCAATACTGCCATCAGCAGATTTACACGGTTAAAAATCGGTTCCGATCGCCTGCCGCCTTGGAATTCCGAAATTGCTGTGACATACCAGTGCCTGGATTTCAATTAAGATCGGGCGCGTTCCCTCCATCGAGAAGACCACAATGGATCCGCTTGCCTCCTCCGGCTTACCGTTCAGCATGAATTCCGAAGGATTCTTTACCTCGTGCAGTCCATCCGCTTCCATTTCAAATACCCCAATTTCATTCGTGGAGCCAAAACGATTCTTCACCCCGCGGAGAATCCGGTAAGAGGCATGCCGGTCTCCTTCAAAATAAAGCACCGTATCCACCATATGCTCCAGCACTCTCGGACCTGCCACCGTTCCTTCCTTGGTCACATGACCGACAATCAGGATGGAAATATTAAAGCCCTTCGCAAGGCGCAGGAATACTCCTGTTGCTTCCCTTACCTGCGAAACGCTTCCGGGGGCTGCCGATACGATTTACTGATACATTGTCTGAATCGAGTCCACAACCACAACTTCCGGCTTCTCCCGTTCCAGGGTTTCTTCGATAACCTCCAGATTCGTTTCGCACAAAAGGCGCATATTATCGCTGAATTCTCCGATCCGGTTTGCACGGATCTTAATCTGCTTTAATGACTCTTCTCCCGAAATATACAGCACCTTATGCCCATCCGCAGACATTTCACGGCAGACCTGTAAAAAGTAATGTGGACTTCCCGATTCCAGGATCTCCTCCGACGAGGGTCAGGGATCCCGGTACAAGTCCTCCCCCCAGAACCCGGTTCAGTTCTTCAATATGGGTCTGCATCCGTTCTTCCTTTTCCAGAGAAATTTCCGAAAAAGAAGCGGGAACAGCCTTTTCATGTGCAGTCTTTGTACTTTTTCCTTTTCCTGCGGTAACTACCGTTTCCTCCACCATAGTGTTCCATTCCCGGCATCCCGGACACTGTCCCATCCATTTGGATGATTCATAACCACAGTTCTGGCAGAAAAAGATCGTCGATTTTCCTTTTGCCATAAAAATCCTTTCCTCGAAGTAAAAAGCGCTGTTCCAGCAGTGAAACAGCGCCTCTCATCTTATATAACGATTTCCTTAATGAATCACTTTAATATGAACTTCCTCTGCATTTTCAAGCTCTACACTGATATTCAGCTTACCGCCGAGATTCGTCTTCATCTTGCCTCTGCTCTTTCCGTCCTCAAATACCTCATATTCGGTATCCTCGCACAGGCCTAATGTAATCTGTGCATCTTCATTTCCGGAAACTGTAAATTCAACACTATCCGTCGTTTCCTTAAAGTAAAAAAACGCTCGTTCCAGGAACCGATTCATATACGAACAATCCGTTTCTTTCAAGCTTCGTCATCGTCTGAAAGGTTTTCACCTTATACAAATCACCTTCGTGTTCAAAGTCCTCAAGCTTCTTCTTTTCTGCCAGCTCATGATTGCCGAAGCTGATGGTTCCATCACTTTCTTCGCGAAGTAATTCTTCTACAACAGCCATTTGTATTTCCTCCTGATTGTACATTTGCTGTAACTGATTCATATATGCTAAGTATAAACTATTTAGTTTTTTTGACGTCAAAGGAAATCTGTCCTTTTCGGAAGCCAATCGTAACCGGATCCCCTGCATGAATTTCTCCTGAAAGAATCTTTTCCGCAAGCGGATCTTCAATCACATTCTGAATGGCTCTCTTTAACGGTCTTGCGCCCATTTTATAGTCTGCATATTTGTCTACAATATGCTCCTTTAAGGCACTGCTGAAATGAAGCTTTAACTCCATTTCCTTCTCGCACCGCTTCGAAAGATGATTACAGAGAAGCTGCACAATCTCCATCATTTCCTTCTTTTCCAGTGTCTTAAAAACAATAATGTCATCGATACGGTTGATAAATTCCGGTTTGAAGATCTTTCTTACCTCTTCCATGACACCGGACTTCATCTTCTCATAGTCCTGCTCCCTGGTCGTTTCCGTCAGGAATCCTAAGTTCTTCGGCGAAATGATTCTCTGCGCCCCGGCATTGGAGGTCATAATCAGCACGGTATTCTTAAAGCTGACCTTACGCCCCTTGGAATCGGTGATGTGTCCGTCATCCAATACCTGCAGCAGCACATTGAACACATCGGGATGTGCCTTTTCGATTTCATCAAAAAGAACTACCGAATACGGATTCTTCCGGATCTTCTCACTCAACTGCCCGCCTTCTTCAAAACCAACATATCCCGGAGGGGAACCGATCATTTTTGATACCGAATGACCTTCCATATATTCAGACATATCGACACGGATCAGGGCATTTTCCGAGCCAAACATGGCTTCTGCAAGAGCCTTGCTAAGTTCCGTCTTTCCGACACCGGTGGGTCCCAAAAACAGAAAAGATCCAATCGGACGATTCGGATCCTGCAACCCGACTCTTCCTCTCCGGATAGCGCGTGCTACCGCAGATACCGCTTCTTCCTGTCCGATGACTCTCTTATGAAGTTCCTTTTTCCAGACGCAGTAACCGGTCGCTTTCCTTCTCTGTCAGCTTACTTACCGGAACCTTCGTCCAGGTGGAAACCACCTTTGCAATGTCGCTTTCTGTCACTTCAATCCGGCTTTCGGCCTGCTTCTTCTGATACCGGTCTTCTTCTCTCTGATATTTCTTAAGAAGCTTTTCCTGTTCCCTGTTGGTTTCCGCTGCTTCCTCCAGTTTTCCTTCCTTCAACTGTTCTTCCAGAACGGCATCCAGTGCAAGAAGCTCTTCCCTTCGCTGCTGCAAGCCCTCCGGTGCTTTGGAGTGCTGCAGACGCACGGCCGCGGAGGCTTCATCAATCAGATCAATCGCTTTATCCGGCAGATTCCGGTCATTGATATAACGCTCTGACAGATTCACGGCAGCTACCAACGCTTCATCCGTAATCTGCACACGATGATGCTGTGCATATTTCCATGCAATGCCACGCAAAATTGCAAGAGCCTCTTCCTTTGTCGGTTCTTCCACATTTACCGGTTGGAATCTGCGTTCCAAAGCGGCATCCTTTTCAATATATTTGTGATACTCGGCAATGGTCGTTGCTCCGATAAGCTGCAGCTCCCCTCTTGCCAGTGACGGCTTCAGAATATTGGAAGCATCAATCGCTCCCTCGGCGCCGCCTGCCCCGATAATGGTATGAATTTCATCCAGAAACAGGATAATGTCTCCATCCTCCTGTACCTCACGGATAACTCTCTTAATTCTCTCTTCAAATTCCCCACGATACTTGGAACCTGCAACCATTCCGGACAAATCCAGTGTCATTAACCGCTTATTCTGAATCGTAAACGGAACATTTCCTTCCACGATTCGGCTCGCAAGTCCTTCTACCACAGCTGTCTTTTCCGACCCCCCGGTTCTCCAATGAGGCACGGATTATTCTTCGTCCGGCGGCTTAAGATCTCAATCACACGCTGAATCTCCGTATCCCTTCCGATGACTGGATCAAGCTTTCCCTGCGCAGCAAGTGCGGTCAGATCCCGGCTGTACTGCTCCAGTGTCGAGGGCTGCTTCCTGTTATTACTATTTTTCTTATTGCGCAGATCCTCCTTGTAAATCGCCGGATCCACTCCCATAACCACCAGTGTATCAATATAAATCTTCTGTACCGAAATGCTGAGGGTATTTAAGAGACACACCGCTGCATTATCCGGATCCTTCAAAAGAGCCAGCAGAAGATGCTCCGTTCCGGCACTGTCTGCACCAAACCGCTCTGCCTGTACATACGCCTCCTCCAGTACTCTCCGCGCTCTCGGCGAATACGTTCCCCTTTCCTTTACCGCGGTTTCTCCATCGGGCGCAATCAGCTCCCGGATCATTTCCAGTATTTTATCTGCATCAGCGCCATTGTCTTCCAGAATTTTGGCTGCTACTCCACTTTCTTCCTTAAGAAGTCCCACCAGAATATGTTCTGTGCCTACGTAACCGGTATGCAATCTGGCTGCCGTTTTCTCTGCAAGTGTCAGTGCCGCCTGCGCGTTCTTTGTAAAACTACCTGACCACACGTTTATTCTCCTCCATATTCCTGATATATCTCATTGACGAGTTCATAGACCTCGTCCTTACGGATTCCCTTACAAATCCCTTTTGCAAGGATTCCTTTCATCTGCTCCCGCATGCTTTGAAGCTCCCGGATCTTATCCATATCCAGACAGATTACTGCGCCTTTCCGACGGTCGAGCTGGATAAAGCCCTCCTGCTTTAACACGGTATAGGCCTTGTTCACGGTATGCATATTAATTCCGATTTCATCTGCCATCTGGCGTACCGAAGGGAGCTCATCGCCCTCCTGAAGCTGCAGCGTGGCAATACCGTGAATAATCTGGTTACGCACCTGCAGATATAAAGCTTCTTGACTGTTAAAATCAATTTCAATGATCATTTCTACAATCCATTCTTTTGAATAAAAGGAATAGCAGGTGCTATTCCTTTTGTTTTTTTATAGATCTTTATCATCCATGTTCAAAAATTCAAATTCAAACTCATCGTCATCGGCTAAGAAGTTCTGTGCCTTCCGGGGTGCTTTCTTCACCGTTCCTTCATTGTTCTCTGCAGGTCTCCTCACAGGCTGTCCCTGTCTTTCCGGATTTCCGTTACGGGCAGGTCTTCCTTCTTTCTCCGGTGCCTCTTCCCGTACCCGTTCTCTTCTCGCAGGACGCCCTTCTTCCTCTATCGGAGTCTTACCGGTGCGTTCCTGTCTACGCGGCCGTTCCTGCGCTTCGTCTTCCTGCGGATCACGTCTGCGTCTTCTCGGTGCCGGCTCCTCGAACTCTTCCTCGTCTTCTTCCTCTTCGTCCTCATAATCGTATTCATAAGCGCCTTTAAGCTTAATAATCAGTATGGTCACTCCGATAAAGAGAAGTACAATTACTACTGCAAGAATGATAATGATGATATTCTTCTGTGAAGATTCCGCTTCCAGCTTTGCTACATTTTCATTGGCAGCCGTAACTGTTGAGAATAAAACTTCGACATCAGCCATCGTTCCGTCAATGTTATTGTACAGATAGTATTTACCGGTATCCGGATTCTCCGTATCAGCCATGTACACTACTTCGTAATCATTATGCTCCGGTTCTGTTTCTTCTGCCGGTGTTTCTTCACTGCCATCGCCTTCCTGGGAAGCATCCGGGTTCTCGGCATCCGGATTTTCGGTTCCCTCGGTATTCTCGGTTCCGTCTCCGGCACTTTCGGTATTTTCTGATCCATCGGTAGAAGTATTCGCACCAATCGCAATGAGGTCAGAACGAATGTATCCCTCTACAGTCTTCCCATTATATTCACATCTTAACTGATACCATTTATTTCCTGCCGCATCATTTGCCTCTCCGATCAGGGTAATGGCCGTTCCGTTCGGAAGACTGGTCACTACATCATGCTGCGTGGATGCACCTGCACGTACCTTGACATTCGAAGAACACTTGACAGTCGCTGCCTGCTCACCAATCGCGGTAGGCACGGTTGCTTCCGGCTTCGAGGTTGAGGCAGACGTGGAGGTCGAGGTGCTTGTGGACGATGCGGACGTGCTCTCTGTCACACTAATGGTATCGCTCGTTTCTACAAGGTCACTTCTCACATAGCCATAGGAGCCGCCGCTTACCGGCACCTTATACCATACGGTTCCGGAGCTGTCTTTTTCGGCTCCGACAATATCAATCTTGGCACCCTTTGAGGTTGATGCCACTACCGAGCTGTCTGTACTTGCTTTTTCTCTGATCTTCGCTGTTCCAACCGTTACGGTTCCTGTTGCTGCAAAACTGGAAATGGCAGAAAGTCCAAAGACCATAATTGCAACTGCAAATCCAAGAATCCCTTTTTTCATAATTATCCTGTACCTTTCTGTATCTTTTAGAGTCTTTCAAAACGCTTCCGTCCGCTCTCACCCTCCGGCTTTTTGCCGCTGAATCCGGACATCTGCTTATAGTTTTTCCTCTGCTGACGTGCTTCCTCTTCAATCTGCTTGTGATATTCTGCTTCACACTTCGGACAAAGCCTTCCACTACGGATATTCTCCCCACAGATCTCGCATCGCAGATAACCGCCTTTACTCTCCACCAGTTCAAAGCGGTTCTCCTTAATCATATCACGAATTGCCTTGTGTGACACCCCCGTCTGTGCAGAAATTTCTGCCACATTTGCTCCACGGTGCTTTTCAAGGTACGATCTTACCTTTCCATAGTCATCATATTCACATGCATTGCAATCCTCGCACTGGTATTCTCCCAATCCTTTATAGACAAGGATTCCTCCACAGGCTTTTACAGATTGTTGGCCGCAGAAAGCCGTTCAAAGCTACCAGCCGCCGTTTCTCATTCCTAAATTTCCCTTTCTACACCACGAACAATTACGCCTCGTCAATTGCCTTTCCGATATCATGGCGCATATATTTATTTTCAAAGGAAACCCATTCGGTTGCCGCATACGCATTCTTACGTGCTTCCTTTAAATCCTTACCCTTTGCTGTAATGCCAAGAACACGTCCTCCGTTTGTCACAATTCCTTCCGGAGTCTGCTTCGTTCCTGCATGGAAGCAGAAATAGTTGTCCTGTCCTTCGAATTTTTCCAGTCCGTGAATGAGGAACCCCTTTTCATATTTGACCGGATAACCGTCCGATGCAAGTACCACGCAGACTGCCGCATTATCTTCAAACTGCAGGTCGATCTGATCCAGTGTGCCATTGATGCAGGCTTCCATCACTTCGATCAGGTCATTCTTCATACGGGGCAGTACCACCTGTGCCTCGGGATCTCCAAAACGTGCATTGTACTCCAGAACACGCGGTCCCCTTTCAGTCAGCATCAGTCCGAAGAAAATAATGCCCTTAAACTCTCTTCCTTCTGCTGCCATGGCATCTACCGTTGCCTGATAAATGTATTTCTTACAGAACTCATCCACCTCTTCCGTATAGAACGGGCTCGGTGAAAAGGTTCCCATACCACCGGTATTTAATCCGGTATCCCCATCCCCCGCACGCTTATGATCCTGTGCAGAGGTCATGGTCTTAATCGTCTTCCCATCTACAAAAGAAAGTACGGAAACTTCCCTTCCTGTCATAAATTCTTCAATCACCATACGGTTGCCGGCCGTTCCAAACTGCTTATCGAGCATGATGGATTTCACACCGGCTTGTGCTTCTTCTAAGGTATTGCAGATCAGCACGCCCTTTCCAAGCGCTAATCCGTCTGCCTTTAATACAATCGGGAACGATGCGGTCTTTAAATAATTGAGCGCATCCTCCGCATTGTCAAAGTTCTCATATGCAGCCGTCGGAATTCCGTATTTCTTCATCAGATCCTTGGAAAATGCCTTGCTTCCTTCCAGAATTGCCGCATTTTTACGGGGACCGAAAGCCTTTAATCCGGCTTCTTCGAGACGGTCAACAAGTCCTCCGACAAGCGGATCATCCATTCCGACAATCGTCAGATCAATTTCTTTTTCTTTGGCAAATGCAACAATTTTATCAAATTCCATTGCTCCGATCGGTACGCATTCTGCGATCAGACCGATTCCCGCATTTCCTGGTGCACAATAAATTTTTACCTACTTTACTGCTCTTTGCGACACTTGTTGCAATGGCATGCTCTCTGCCACCGCCGCCTACGATCAATACTTTCATAGCTTCCTCCGTCATCCTGTCCTGTAATTTACATTATGTAAACCGTTATGGTAATTCTGCCTCTTCGTAACTGTAAGCCGAGCAGCCGGAAAATGATTATTCTTCTACGACTGCGATTCCATTTTCTACCTTTACCCTGCCATGTGCAATAAGATCAATGGTCTTCGGCAAAATCTGCCATTCCGCTTCTTCCATCACACGGTGCTGCAGCTCCTCCGGCGTATCGCCGTTTTTTACATAAACCGCCTTCTGCATGATGATCGCGCCATGATCGTATACTTCATCCACAAAATGCACAGTAGCGCCGGTTACCTTCACACCGCTTTTTAAAACTGCCTCATGCGGACGGATTCCATAGAAGCCCTTTCCGCAGAAGGAAGGAATCAGTGCCGGATGCACATTGATGATCCGGTTGTGATATTTCCGTACCAGTTCGACCGGCATCATAATCATCATTCCCGCAAGAACGATGAGATCCGGATTTTCTGCATCGATCGTTTCGATCAGCACCTTCTCAAACTCTACACGGTCCGCATAGGATTTCATGTCCACTACAATCGGTTTGATTCCGTGTGTCCTGGCACGTTCCAAAGCCCGTACCCCCGGTTTATTGCTTAATACAAAGCATAACTCGACATCTGTAATTTTCTTACTTTCTACTGCATCAATAATAGCCTGCAGATTCGTTCCGCCGCCTGCGGCAAGAATCCCAACTCTTAACATAAGTCTACACCCTTTTCACCGGCAATGACATTTCCAACCACATAGCCTTCTTCTCCGGCTTCCTTGATTGCAGCAAGTACCTTGTCCTGATCCGCAGGATCAATTGCCAGTACCATGCCAAGTCCCATATTAAAGGTATTGTACATCATCTTTTCTTCAATCTTTCCGGTCTTCTGTAATAATTTAAAAATCGGAAGCACCGGATAGCTGTCCTTCTGTACCTGCGCACGCACGCCATCCGGAAGCATGCGGGGAATATTTTCATAGAAGCCGCCGCCGGTAATATGGCTGCAGCCCTTTACCGTTACACCGGCATCCTTAATTGCCTTTAAGGTCTTCACATAAATTTTTGGTCGGTGCAATTAATGCCTCTCCTAAGGTTGTGCCAAGCTCCTCATAATAGGTAGCAAGGGACTCCTTCGTCATTTCAAACACTTTACGGACCAGAGAAAAGCCATTGCTATGTACACCGGAAGAGGCAATACCGATTAACACATCGCCTGCCTTGATATCCGCTCCGGTAATGAGCTCCTTACGGTCTGCCACACCTACTGCAAATCCTGCGAGGTCATATTCATCCTCCGGCATCAGTCCGGGATGCTCTGCGGTTTCTCCACCGATCAGGGCTGCTCCTGCCATCTTACAGCCTTCTGCAACACCCTTTACAATCGTAGCAATCTTCTCCGGATAGTTCTTTCCACATGCAATATAATCAAGGAAAAACAGGGATTCCCCACCGGCACAGGCCACATCGTTCACACACATGGCAACCGCATCAATTCCGATGGTGTCATGCTTGTCCATTAAAAACGCCAGCTTCACCTTCGTACCACAGCCGTCGGTTCCGGACAGTAACACCGGATCCTCCATATTCTTAATATCCTTTAAGGAAAAGGCTCCCGAAAAGCCGCCCAGTCCGCCAAGAACCTCTGGTCTCATCGTTTCCTTCACATATTTTTTCATTAATTCTACGGATTCATATCCTGCTTCGATATCCACACCGGCTGTCTTGTAGTCCATGTTGTTCTCCTTTTCTCATTTTATCACAGGTTAACATAATATAATTATGGTAAATCAATTTCGCTTAATAGTTCCTATATCCAACCTGCTGAAGCTTCGCGTCCTTGTCTTCTACCTGCTTCTTCAGGTTCCCGCTATAGCTCTCAATCTTTGCAAGCATCTCCTCATCACCGGTTGCCAGGATCTTCGCTGCAAGAATGGCTGCATTCTTCGCACCATCAATGGCAACGGTCGCAACAGGAACTCCGGGAGGCATCTGCATAATGGAAAACACAGCATCCATTCCCTCCAGATTTTTACCAGAAAGTGGAACCCCGATTACCGGAAGCGGAAATAATGCGGCACACATTCCCGGCAGTGCTGCTGCCATGCCCGCACCTGCGATCATCACCTTAATTCCACGATCCTTCGCCGTTCTCGTCCATTCAATTAACAGATCCGGTTCCCGGTGAGCGGAAATAATTCTCATCTCATATTCGATCCCCAGTTCTTCCAGCATTGCTGCTGCGCTGCTCATCACCTTAAGGTCCGAGTCGCTGCCCATCACAATTCCTACCTTTGGCATTTCTTTCTCCTCCTGTAATTGACCTGTATATCATCACTTAAAAGTAACTATTGCTGTTCTACTTGAATGCAAGCATTCGCAGAAAGCAATTTTGCATGGCTCTGAATAGTTACATTTAAAATCATATACGAATTATCTCTTCATTGCAAGAAAAAAACGAAACATTTTTTTGTAATTATCGAGGACCTTCCTGATCAAACGGAGCATTCAGCTCCTCACAGCCTGCAAGAACAAATCTTCCTTCTTCAATAATCGGAATGACTTCCTCTGTCGTTGTCACCACGCTCACTTCGCCCAGTTCATCATACGGAATCGTAATATCCGTATGGCAGTTAAAAAGTAAGCCTTGCGGCTGTCTTCCTTACGTTTGATGGAGCATTCGTTGTCCTTTGCAATAATCTCTTTTCCATCCGGATTGAAAAGGCGCACCTCTTCACTATGGGAATAGCACGTATCCCCTACCGCAAAATGAGGACCCGTTTTCTCTGCAATCAGGATCGGCAGTTTATCTTCGATATGGTACTTTCTTGCTGCCACAAATGCGGTCGTATTCGTTCCGATTGCAAACTCCCCAATCGGAAGTGTCTCGTGGTGGAACAGAATATTATCTTTAATAAACTTCCGATTTTCCTCTTCGGTTGCAAAGTTCGCACAGATATAATCGGTCACCTTACCATTTTCAAACCGTAAGGTCAGATCCTTATATTCCAGTTCTTCTAAGTAAATGTGGCTTACATGAAGGGTGCCTTCTGTTCCGGTCAGTACCGGAGAAGTAAACACTTCGCCAACGGGGATATTCACATCGGCCACGCAGTTCTCAAAATTGGTTTCCTTGTCCGGATTCTGCAGGGTGTGAAGCATCACTTTCATATTGGTACGGTTGCCGTTCATTCCCTTTACCATCACATACTTGCCCTGATCGAGCACATCAATGATCTTCTGCTGGATCCGCTGATACAACTGATAATCGAGGGTATTGATCCGGATCACTGCATCGAAAATCTCCGGATACCGGTCTTCACCGTCTTCCTGTCCCGAAGCAATCTCCGGCACCGGGAACGCAATGATCGTAAAGCTCCGCTCTTCCCCATGAATGTAATCATTCTGCAGTTCACCGGCTGACGCTGCATATTCCACCAGCATCTGCTGCTGTTCTTTGGATAAATGCAGTGCATGCTTCTGACTGACTAACTCTACGGATTTTTTTCGCCGAATACTTCCACTACCGCAGGCCCCCAAACGTGCCGGCCTGCTCCTTATATTCCTCATAGGCTTCCCTCAGGGCTTCGAGCCGTACCTGCAAAAGTGCTTTTATCCAATATAAGCGCCTGATCGTCCTTGTGGTCAAAATCATACTGCTTATTCGGAATGCCGCCATAATACCCGATCCGGCTCATCCCTCTGCCTTCCAGCACCGAAGTCGTTGCCCGGTAAATGGTCGCTTCCAGCCCGATCTTCCGGAAATTCTGCACGGCCCTGCGGATCATCCGTTCAAAGCCAAGGCTGTAACGGATGTTTACGATCTTTTTCTTCGTAATATCCTTATTTCCCACCTCAAAGCCGATCCGGTAGCCTTCTGTATAGGTATCTGCCATCTTCACAATCGTCTCTTCCGGAAGAGTATTTAAGTAAGCCGCCGTCTTTAATTCGTTTTTCAGAAATATATTCTCCAAAGTAATACAGATATCTCACATCGGAAAGGTCTGCTTCCTCGATAATCTTTCTTGCAAAATCCGCATGGACATCCAGCATGTTCCGGATCTTCGTATGGTATGCTTCCCGGGTATAATCGCTGATATAGTAATACAGGGATTCCTTCAAATGCTCCGGCTTTGGCAGATCAAACTGACCTTCCTGTTTCCTGCTTTCTTCCGTTTCCTCAAAGCTGCACTGAAAAAGATCCGTAAATTTCAAGGAATAATTCCAGCCCCTTCACCAAATCCTCGTCCCTGCCCTCATAGGTATAGGGAATCATGGCACGGAGTTCCCCATATAAAAAGCACAGGATATTTCCGTACGCTTCTCCAAAGACCTGTGCACAATACTCCGGATTTCCAAAGCTCGTACCGTAATGCTCCGGCAGGATATCCTTAAAAAAAGTGCATGATTGTTCTCCTGAAGCTGCACAAGATCCCACCTAAACAGTTCTCCGCTTTCTACAAGCTCCTGCTGCTTCATAAGCAGCAGCAGAAAATCCGCCGTCTTTTCAAAAAAGCCGGAAAAGCTTCCGACATTGCTC
This sequence comes from Lachnospiraceae bacterium, assembly GCA_021628825.1. Taxonomy (GTDB): domain Bacteria; phylum Bacillota; class Clostridia; order Lachnospirales; family Lachnospiraceae; genus Suilimivivens. The sequence goes on from JAJXRY010000001.1 coordinate 1,032,263, forward strand.
TCGTTTTTAATTTCTGTAATACGTTCCTTCGCCAGTTCCAGGCGTTCTTTAATCATCAAATTCAATCTATATACGCTCCTGCAAATAAAATCAAACTGAGTACAATAAAGGAAAGCACATTCATTACAATTCCCAGAATCCGGAACAGCCAGAACTTCTCCTGTTCTCTTAAGGAAAGGACTCCCAGAATCAGCCCGATCACCATAAACACCGAGGCGAGTAATGCCGCCGTTGCCAGACGTACCGACGGCTCTCCTTTATGCAAATACGAAAAATAGACCGCCGTCCCTAAAGTAATCAGGGAAAGCAGTCCTAATATGGTTGACATAATACCTTTTTTTGTGAATGAACTTTATTGGTAAAAATATATCCCTTTGTTCTGCTCCACATCATTTCAGTTCCTTAGAAGATTATTTTTGGACTTACTGCTTAACAGTCTCGCTCCATTCACAATCATCATTACACCACAGGCAAGCCCTACGACCAGGGAAACGACTCCTACTGCAATACTCCAGGCTCCGGTGTTGTTCATCGTCTTATATACTTTCTCATCCATAGGAATACCTACCTCTCTTTCTAAAATCCCGTGGCTTAACGTGCGCCATACTCTTTATAATATGCATCAATGGCTTTCTTTATTTCATCGTCAATAACAATCTGACCCTGGCAGGGGCGATTATACAGATGCTCTATGACCTCGTCCATATTGACAATGGCTCTGGCGTCAATGCCATACTTCTCCTTGATCTCATGGAGGGCACTCTTGTCACTGGACAGTCCGCGTTCCATACGGTTTAAGGAAACCATCAGTCCCTTAATCTCCACATCGGCCTGCGCTTTGATAATCGGGAAGGTCTCTTCAATGGACTTGCCGGAGGTGGTAACATCCTCGATCATAACCACACGGTCTCCATCCTTTAATTTACTTCCTAATAAGATTCCGGTGTCTCCGTGATCCTTCACTTCCTTACGGTTCGAGCAGTAACGGATATCCTTTCCGTATAATTCACTGATCGCCATGGTTGTTGCTACCGAGAGGGGAATTCCCTTGTAAGCCGGTCCAAACAATACGTCAAAATCAAGTCCGAAGTTATCATGAATCGCCTTCGCATAATATTCGCCCAGCTTACGAAGCTGTGTTCCCGTGACATACGCTCCCGCATTCATAAAGAAAGGAGATTTCCGTCCGCTCTTCAAAGTGAAATCGCCAAATTTCAACACCTGGCTCTCCACCATAAATTCGATAAATTCCTGTTTGTAGCTTTCCATTCCGGTAAATCCTCCTTGTTATAAGCTATTTATGTCATAGCTATTTGCTACAATCATAACATGATGCCCTTGATTTTTCAACTGACACTCCTAACGATTGGCAAGTGCCTGTTCAATATCTTCCTTCATGTCAAGCACGGCTGCGCGGGAAGCATCTGCAAAGTTCTCAGCTCCAAAGCGTGCATATTTTTCCTGCTGGTAAGCGGCAATAATGCCACGGGAGGAATTGACAATCGCACCAAGTCCGTCTTCATTAAAGAAATGAACGAGATCAGCGCCCTTGCCGCCCTGAGCGCCGTAACCGGGTACCAGGATATAACTTTTCGGCATAATTTTACGAAGCACTTTGCCCATTTCCGGATAAGTGGCACCGACCACGGCTCCGACATAGCTGTAGGTATCGCCCATATGGGTTTCACCCCATTTTGCCACCTGTTCCCCTACCACTTCATAGAGCGGACGGTTTCCGGCATCTGCAATCTGACGATCCTGGAATTCTCCACTGCTGGGATTGGAGGTCTTCACCAGTACGAAAATACCCTTCTTCTCTTCCTTGCAGACCTTGATAAACGGATTGACACCATCGGATCCAAGATATGGGTTCACAGTTACAAAATCTTCGTCAAATCCATAATAGGACTTGCTTCCGACCTGCACCTTGCCAAGATGTCCAACGGCATAGGCTTCTGAGGTGGAACCGATGTCGCCACGCTTGATGTCGCCGATGACAATGAGTCCCTTTTCCTTACAGTACTGTACGGTTTTATAAAATGCCGAAAGTCCCGGAAGTCCGAACTGTTCATACATGGCAATCTGCGGTTTGACTGCCGGAACAAGGTCATGGATTGCATCTACAATCGCCTTATTATACTGCCAGATCGCTTCTGCTGCTCCTTCCAGTGTTTCTCCCAATTCTGCAAATGCTTTTTCTTTGATGTGCTCCGGAATGAATTTCATCATCGGATCCAAGCCCACCACGATCGGTGCTCCGGTCTTTTTAATCTGTGCCACCAGCTTGTTAATCATACTTTGTTCTCCTCTTTCTCAGATGCACAGCTGCTTAAACAAGAATTTCCTTACAGCTATCCGCAAACTGTTTGATTCTGGATGCATTTACATATTTCTTAACCTGATCTCCACTTACTACAACAAGGGTTGGCGCCTGCATAACTCCATACTTCGTGGCCAGTTCCATATTTTCTTCTGCATCAATCAGAAGATAATTGATTCCTTTCAAGTATTCCTTCGCCAGCTTACAGTTTGGACAGGTCTTCGTCGTAAATAAATAAATGATGCTTTCCGGCTCTTCTACGGTTACAGATGCCTTGGGCTTATCATAATCGGATAAGGTTACCATCGTCACAATCGGCTTCTTTAACGTAGAATGTGCCACGTCATATTCCTTACGGTTCGCATATTCCTGAAGCTTACCATCGTTCCAGTTCTGCACCGGACGATAATATCCGGTAATACGGCTGTATACTTCCGTCACCTTACCGCAGTGAGGACAGATCTTCTGCTCCCCTGCCAGATAGCCGTGTTCCTTACAAATGGAATAGGTCGGTGACAAGGTATAATAAGGAAGCTTGTAATTCTCTGCAATCGTGCGGATGAGATCTGCTGCCGCCTTCCAGTCCGGAAGCTTTTCTCCAAGGAATGCATGGAATACCGTTCCGGAAGTATAAAGTGTCTGCAATTCATCCTGAATATCCAGCGCATCAAAAATATCAGTAGTATAATCGACCGGCAGATGGGAGGAATTCGTATAATACGGGGTATCTCCCGGCTTTCCTGCGGTCTTGATGGCAGGCCATCTCTTACGGTCATGCTTTGCCAGACGATAGGTCGTACTCTCTGCCGGAGTTGCCTCCAGGTTATACAGATCTCCGTACTGCTCCTGATAATCGGAGAGACGGTTTCTCATATGATTCAGAACTTCTTTCGTAAATTCCTGTGTCCGCTTATCCGTCATATCTGCGCGAAGCCAGTTGGCATTCAAACCAACCTCATTCATACCGATCAGGCCAATCGTGGAAAAGTGATTCTCAAAGGTTCCCAGATACCGTTTCGTATAAGGATACAGTCCTTCATTCAGAAGCTTCGTGATAACTTCTCTCTTGATCTTTAAAGATCTTGCCGCAATATCCATCATCTTGTTGAGGCGCTTGTAAAAGTCATCCTTCGTTGCGGAAAGATAAGCAATCCGCGGCATATTAATGGTTACTACACCAACGGAGCCTGTACTTTCACCGGAGCCGAAGAAACCGCCGGTCTTCTTACGAAGCTCTCTTAAATCCAGACGAAGTCGGCAGCACATGGAACGTACATCGCTCGGTTCCATATCGGAATTAATATAGTTGGAAAAATACGGTGTACCGTATTTGGATGTCATTTCAAATAATAACCGGTTGTTCTCGGTATCGGACCAGTCAAAGTCCCTCGTAATGGAATAAGTCGGAATCGGATACTGGAAGCCGCGTCCGTTGGCGTCGCCCTCGATCATCGTCTCGATGAACGCCTTGTTAATCATATCCATTTCCTTCTTGCAGTCCTTGTAGCAGAAATCCATCTCCTTACCGCCAACAATTGCGGGCAGCTCTGCAAGATCGGACGGAACCGTCCAGTCCAGTGTAATGTTGCTGAACGGAGCCTGTGTTCCCCAGCGGCTCGGTGTATTTACCCCGTAAATAAATGCTTCGATACACTTCTTTACTTCTTTATAAGAAAGATTGTCTACCTTGACAAACGGAGCAAGATAGGTGTCAAAGGAAGAAAACGCCTGTGCCCCGGCCCATTCATTCTGCATAATTCCAAGGAAATTCACCATCTGGTTGCAGAGCACGGAAAGGTGTGCTGCGGGTGCGGAAGTGATCTTTCCGGTAATACCGCCCAAACCTTCTGTAATCAGCTGTTTTAAGGACCATCCGGCACAATATCCGGTAAGCATGGACAGGTCATGAATGTGAATGTCCGCGTTACGATGTGCATCCGCGATCTCCTGATCATAAATTTCAGACAGCCAGTAGTTTGCTGTAACAGCTCCGGAATTACTTAAAATCAGTCCTCCTACGGAATAGGTCACGGTGGAGTTTTTCCTTCACACGCCAGTCTTCAATCTTCACATAACTGTTTACTACATCTTTGTAATCCAGAATGGTCGAAGTCATGGTACGCATCTTTTCACGCTGCTTCCGGTAAAGAATGAACGCCTTGGCCGCCTCAGCATAGCCGGCCTGCTCCAAAACCTTCTCCACGCTGTCCTGAATATCCTCCACATGGATCCCATCATCCTTCACCTTACTCTGAAAATCTGCGGTGACACGAAGTGCAAGAAGATCCACTACATCATTATTGTACTGCACATCGGTCGCATTAAATGCCTTCATGATGGCATCGCTGATCTTCGTTAATGTGAAATCTGTAACTTCGCCTTCTCTTTTGATTACCTGAAACACTGTAAGTCCCCCTTTTTTGAAAAAACATGAGGCTCATTATCAAGCCTCATTGATTAAAAGTTTAACATTGCCCCAAAGGAAAGTCAATATAAAAGCACAAGATATTGTGTTTACATAACAACATAAACATAAATCTTGTGCTGATTATACAATAATATTTTTTTATTTTTTTATCTAATCTGACCATTGACTATCCGGTCACTATCGTGTTTTGAGGAAAAGATATTCTCTCTGTGCCGTCTCATCATCCGGGTAAGATTTCAGGTAGCTTTCCATTAAAACGGATGCCTTTTTATATTCATGGAGATGCTCATAGGCAATGATTTCATTCATCTTAAGGGTCTGCATCATTCCATTGTCCTCAATCTGCATCGCTGTCTGAAAAGCCTGCAGTGCTCCTTCATTATCCTCCATGTTCAGTTTACATAACCCAAGCTGGTTCCAAACCTGTGCTGCATCCGGATTATTTTCGAGATATGTATTATAGACACTGATGGCATAGTTATTGTCCCCAAGTGTTTCATAGGTCTTTCCGAGGAATAAAACAGCCTCATATCCTTTCTCATCCCGTGCCTTTTCCAGATAAGTGCGGGCATTCTCATAATCCTCGAGATAGTAACTGATCCGTCCCTTTTCGTAATTGGTCATCTTCTTCGTGTCATTCTCCATGGCCGTCTGAAGATAGGTTGTTCCGATCTCCTTGTAACCATGCTCATTCAGAATGCAGTAAATATCAATGACCATGTCATAATCCGAAGGATCCACTGCAATCGCCGCATCAAAGCTCTGCTGTGCCTCTTCGATTCTGTCCTTCTCCGTATAGGCCGCACCACGGAAATAAAGGGCATCCTTCTCGTCCTTCTTCATGGCAATAATTGCATCATATACCGCTATGGCATCATCATAGTCTCCCTGCTTATAATAAGCCGTTGCCAGATAATAGTTGATGTCATAGTCCATATTCTCAATCAGACCATTGCTATGATTGAGCGAAGCAAGAAATGCTTCCACCGCTTCCGGGTACATGGTCTTCCCTAAATAAGCAATTCCCTCTCCCCGATACAGAAGCCGTTCATTCTCCCCTGCTTCTTTTGCTGCTTCAAAGCAGGTAAGCGCCGTATCGTAATCCAACGACTTAATGGCTTCCATTCCTGCCGTTATATTTTCAGATTTTGCCGCTCCGCAGCCGGTAAGTGCCAAAAGCAGTATCGAGGCTGCCAGTAACGGATACATTCGTTTCTTTAACATGACTTGCGAAGTCCCTTCGGATAGTGATTTTTAAGGCTTCCTCCTGCTGCTTTTCCAAAGCCCAGACTGTAGCCTTCCACGGTAATAAGGCACCAGCCTTTCCGGTTTTCTGCCGGGAAGGTATAGCCTTCTATATATTTTATCGCATCTTCCACCGACAAATCAATGGTATCTTTGACATCTTTGCTCTTTAAGGAAAGAGCCAGCGCATGTGACGGTTCGAAACGACCCTTTTTACAAGTTCCAAGATGCAGTCCCGGACGCAGTACCTTAAGTCCATGCAGATCCGGTGTTCCTTCTGGAACAAGATACAACTGATCTCCGAAGGTAAGATAGAAAGCTCCCTCCTTTCCTTCCCGCCAGGATGGCTGAAGGGTTTGTGCTTCAAACTGTTCAAATGCAGCAATGGCTTCGGTCATCTGATTTGACACGGACTGGCTTTTCTTATCTTTTCCTTTTTGGAAACTGCTTCCTTTTTTCATTTTTTTCCGGTCATAATCCCGTGAACGAGAAGCGCTCCGCATCACGGAAGGAGCTTCTCCCATGTTCGAAATCAAATCCCGGTTCATTTCCCGGCCATTCACTTCAGGACAGGAAGTTCCTTCTTTTTGCAAAAGAGCTGCAAAGTGACCTTCCCCATTTACCTTATGCGGCCATAGGCGGACCGTCTTCTGAAGCTCTTTGCGGAATCGTTCTTCCATGTCGTATGTGATCTCTTTCTTAGACTGTCCCTGATTCTGCAGCAGCTTCATCAATGCTTCCTGCCTAACAAGCCCGGGTTCCATTCCTCCTGCAAGCGGAACCGGAAGCAGCTTCATATCCGGATGCTTCGCAAGAAAATGTGCCATCATTTCTTCATCCTCTTCCGGTGCAAAGGTACAGGTCGAATATACCAGAATTCCGCCACGCATCAGCATGGTATAGGCACACTCCAGGATCTCTTCCTGCCGCCCTGCACACAGCTTCACATTCTCTAAGGACCACTGCTCTACCGCCTCTTCGTTCTTGCGGAACATTCCTTCCCCTGAACAGGGCGCATCCACCAGAATCCGGTGAAAATAGGACGGAAAATGTTCTGCCAGCACCTTGGGATCATGATTTAAAACAATGTCATTTACAATCCCCATGCGCTCGATATTCTCAGACAGAATCTTTGCCCTTGCCGGATGGATTTCGTTGCTGAACAGAATTCCTCTTCCCGCCATGGCTGCTGCCATCTGGGTACTCTTTCCTCCGGGGGCCGCACACAGGTCAAGGATCCGCTCTCCGAAGAACCGGAAGTCATCGGAGTTCTTTTTCTCCCTTTGTCCCTCTGTATCGTTTTCGGTTCCGGTCCTCTCTGCATCTGTGAAGCTTCCAAAATCAGGATCTTCCCTCTTGCAGATTGCCGCCGGTGCCATCGCACTGGCTTCCTGAATATAGTACACTCCGGCCTCATGAAAGGGATGCTTCCCGGGCTGCAAAGAGTCCTCATAATAGAACCCGTTCTCTTCCCAGGCAACCTGCTCCTTTAAGGGCTCTCTTTCTTTAAATACGGAAGTCTGATCATACTGCTCCTTCGTTCCTTTTAAGGGATTGATCCGCAGGGAATGCGCATGGTCATTTCCATAGCATGCCGCAAAATCCTCATATTCTTCTTTCAGCAGCTCTTTCATCCGGTTCGTAAATTGTTCAGGAAGCATTTATCATTACCTCTGTTTCATATCTTTTTTGCAACCATTCTACCCGTTACTTATTTTTTTCATATACCATAGCCGGCTTAGAATATAGCTATTATTTTTAATGGAATACAAAAAAACATTTACAACCGGAATCGCTTTAATATTACAATGGACTCATAAATTAAAACATTTTTTTCGTACAGTTTTTCAATGGAAAATCTCATATTTTTTTGTCTTGACAATTGAGCCACTATTATGTAAAAAAATCAAAAATTACGAAGTTGTTAATTTTTTTGAGGAGATGATATTATGAAAGCGATGTTGACAAGTTCTCTTGGTGGTTCAAGTAAGGTTAACGGAATCAGAGTACCTTCTGTTTTAATACAATACAATGGGCTATTAGACCGTCTTAAATCAATTTGGATACAAAATGCAAAGGTGCTAATCATTTGTGCAGATCCAACTGACTACGAAAAAGAATGATAGTGTTTGCTCTTGTTTAAAAAGAATCTTTTCCTATGAGTGGATTAAGCATTTCATACATCGATAAGTGTGATGACAGAAACCTTAATATTGTCGACAATTTGGAAAATATCGATGTGCTGATTTTGGCGGGAGGACATGTACCTACTCAAAACAAATTTATGAAGCAACTACGATTGAAAGAGCGTTTATTGGATTATAACGGAATTGTTGTTGCGTGGAGTGCCGGGTCTATGAACTGTGCAGATATAGTTTATGCCGGTCCGGAATTTGAAGGAGAGGCAGTTGACCCGCTATATGAGCGTTGGATTACCGGCCTTGGAATAACAAATATAAATATTTTCCCTCATTTTTCAATGTCTTAAAGATGAATATTTGGATGGTTTACGTTTAATCGAGGATATTACTTTTTGCAGATAGTATAGGACATGAAATAATCGCATTAAATGATGGAAGTTATATAATGCTTGATGATGAAAAAAACAGCATTGTACGGAGAAGCATATATGATAAAGGATGGACATCAAACACAAATCTGCAAGAATGGAGAATCCATCATCTTGTAAAGCATGGCAAAGATTTAAAGCTTACATATTGTTAGTATTAAAAAAAGATGGCAGAATTCTCAATGTTTCACTACTATCGGCTGTTTCAAAGTGCAGTTGGTAGGTTTATCAACTTCTACACCTGTAAAAAAATATAATCATCCGACTCTATTTTTGGGAAATTGGAGACCGAAATATTTTGTACTTCAATCACGCTATTTTTCATCTATTTCTTCCTTATTTCTCTTTCCATTTTTAATCCGGCAGGCTTCCCGCAAGACACAGTGCTCCCCCATCCAATACGGTTATTGGGATAAACACTTTCACTCCGTAATGTGCGAGCACCTCTTCGAAGATAGGCCTTTACCTTTTCTCCATACAGAAAAGGATCATTTCCTCTCACAATCCCCCATTCCATAAGAAGTGCAGCACTTCCTGAAGCAAAGGGCGTGGCAAAGGAGGTTCCTGACACGGCAACCGGAACATTTCCTGGACTTAACGTTTTAATGTTTACTCCTGGTGCTACAAGATCCGGTTTTATGTTAACCGATGCAGGAGGCATATTCCCGCCTCTTCCTGAAAAAAAATCCGCATAGGCTTCAGTATAGGTATCATAAGCCCCAACGGTAATCACTCTGGCTGCTGTAGAAGGTATGGTCAGTGTCTTTTCCGGTGTTGACCGGAAAAATCTGGTTTCTGCGCTAAGTACAGAGCTGCTTGGCAGATAGAAATCATACCCTCCACCTTCCACCTGTACCGGCTCTATCATAAAGCTCCAGATTCCTTGGTTAACATAACTGTTCACCGGTAAAAAATCAAAATAAATTTCCTGTCTGACGGAATACGGGGTGGGCTCACCCTGATAAATCAAAAGCTCTGTATCTTCCATCCGATAACGCACGGCTGTGCCTAATGCAGAATTAAGCTGCAGGATCTGCCCTCCCGGAGATTGTAAGACAATCCGGAAGGTATCAGTATACTCCTTCCATAGCTGCACACTGAATGACGCCTGATACTCACCAACTGCCAATTCGGTCCGTGGTATATTTCCCTGTGCATTCCTGTTAAATGTTCCTGCCGCATGCCCTCCGGCTGCTCCCTCATTGCCACTCCCTACACAGATCACACATCTCCCGAGCTCTGCAATATTATCAAGGAACCGCTCCACAAGTGATGTTCCGTCATGAACCCCATAGGTATTTCCAAAGCTCAGATTAATCACAAGCGGCATGGAGAGCTGCAGTGCTGTCCGGGCAGCAAAGGTAAGTCCCCTCATCAGTTCTGTAGTCTTTGGAAAAGAATTCGGTCTGCTGTTCCCGAGCTTTACAACCAACAGTTCTGCTTCCGGTGCCACTCCCTGAAACCTGCCATCCATAAAATTCCCTGATCCTGCTGCAATCGTTGCAACTGCGGTTCCATGTCCGGAAATGTCCACACTTGGCACGAGCTGTAACGGCGCAGTACTCTGCAATGCCGCATCAATCCGTTCTTTCGAAAACATGACTCCCTGGGTAAAAGCCTTCAGGCGGTAAGCTTTTGCATAAATTCTTCATTATGATCCGTAAGAAGTGCATCCACCTCCTTCGGATTTAATGTCTGATCCCATAAATAACGGATTCTCGTTTTTCCACCTTTTTCCTGAAACTCCGGACTCTGATAATCAATTCCGGAATCCAGTATGGCCATTAATACCCCTTTCCCAGACAGAAACGGATCTCTCACCGTAACCTCCGGGATACAGGAGGCCTGCTTACCGGCCAGCATCGAAAAATACAACCTCTTTGGTTTTTCGATATATTCTACCTCTGGCAGTTCTGCGAACGATTCAATCAGAGATTCCGGTAGTGTTACGATCGCATAGCCTGCAATCAGTTCCTCTACCTGTATCAGATCCCCAGACAGAGGCTGCAGACTTCCGTTGTATTTCACAATCAGCTCCCAGCGTTTCTCCTCCTCCAGATATCCCACATCCAATTGCCGGGACTTTTTCCCTTTCTTCCCTGGTCGCCTCTAATGACAGATTTAATACATCTTCCAGCTTTTTGATTCTGCATCCTTTTTCCCTCACAATCCTCTCTGCATAGAAGAACTGTTACATATATATACGCAAGAAATAAATTGAATATTTCTGACAGATCCGATAAAATGTAATTTATAAAATATAATCAGGGAAGGGTCGATTATGATTAACAATTCTGAAGACATACAAAAAAACAGACTGATCAGCGCATACGCTTTTTCCGGGGAAACCGAATATCCGGTTCATGTTACCTATGTGGATCTGAACCGTTCCTATATGAACCGGATTGGCTGGAACTGGCATCCGGAAATTGAAGTTTTTCTGGTGGAAGAAGGATCTGCCATTATTTATTACGATGACAGCCAGATATCCCTGGAGGTCGGACAGGGCGTGATTATCAATCAAAATGTCATGCACTCCATTCTTTCTGTTTCTCCGTCCCAGAGCTGCAAACTGTTTTCCTATGCCTTCCACCCTTCCTTTCTGTTCGGTTATGGAGATACTCTGTTTACCAGTAAATATGTGACCCCTCTGCTTCATCATGCAGGTCTCCGGGCACTTCTCCTGCATTCTTCTGATGAAGGACTTGCCCACATTCTGTCCCTTTCCTACCGGATCGTCCAATTAAACAAGGATCAGGAATGGGGCTATGAACTGGCAACCAAAGCCTGTATCTGTGAGCTCTGGTGTGAACTTCTCAGAAAGTTTCCTTTCACCCCGGAAAAGACCCGGCATACAACAGTTCTCACCTCCGATGAACTCCGTACCAGGGAAATTATGAAATATATTGAAACCCATTATGCAGACCGCATTACGTTGGATGATCTTGCAGCCCAGGTACACATCAGCAAAAGTGAATGCTGCCGCTGTGTTAAGCGGTGCCTTCACATGACACCGATCGAATATCTGATGAAATACCGCATCTATATGGCGGCCTATCTGATTCAGAAAAACGATCCTGTCGTATCTTCTATTTCAGATCTTGCCTTTCAGGTCGGCTTTAACAATGCCAGCTATTTCAATAAGGTGTTTCGGCAGTACCTGCAGTGTACTCCCGGAGAATTCCGTAAGAAGATTCACCAGAACCCGGATTTTCAGCCTTTTCATACTGACCTTTTTCCGGAAAACCTCTCCTGATCATCGATTGCAGAGCTCCTCGGTCTGCTCATCTGCCTTCTGATAGCAGGCTGCAATCTCCTGCTGGAGCGAAGCCAGCTTCTGTATTTTTCTGTCCCAGATGCTCTACCTCAGAAGCCACCTGATTTAACTGAAATGTCACCAGATTTCTGCCCTGCATGTAAAAGGTCATTTCCTTTTCATAGCTCCGGATCTGCTCTCCCAGCCTTATCGTTTCCTCTGCTGCCGCAGATAATCCCTCACTCTTTGAAGCAAGTGCTTCATAATCCACCTCAATACAGATTCTGTCCGGTATTTCCTTCGTATAAGAATCTTCCCACAATGTCTTTCCAAGGAAATTGAGTCCCCCTGCGGTTTTGGTTGTTGCATCCGTAATTGCCGGAATACCGGCAAATAAAAAGTGTTTTACATCAGTCAGGGTAGTCTTTTCCCCATTCAGTCCACGGGAGGCTCCACCCGCTGCTTCAATTCCCTGCATCACAACATTGGCTGCTCCTGCCCGTTCTTCTTCCGGCAGCTTCATAATCTCTTTGGAAAGCTCTGATGCATACTTTCCAAGTGTCCCCTGCTTTAAGACCTCTTCATTCCTTCTTCCTGTAAATTGCGTCACCCATTTTCCGGTTGTCCGGTCCAACACAAGAGAAGCAAACATATAGGTAATATCATGGTATCCGGCAAAGTTTCCTTTCTGTACCGGAGTCCTGATATACGTCACATGATCCTCCGGAATGATCTGGTTTCCAAGTGGACTCACATAATCATTTTCTCCATGAATTCCATATAACTTCTGTATTCTGTCCTGATATTCCGCTTCACTGTATTTACGCCGGAACCGTGCATCTGCCTTCTCGGACATTCCCTGTCCATCCACGGAATAACAACGGTCAATCAGATCTCCAAACTCTGTTTCCATAGTTACAAACTGCGCTTTTATTCCCACCCTTGGAATGTCCGGTTACGATTACCCGCTGATTCTCTGTAAGCTGCGCCTTTCTTGCCACGGTGTCAAAATAATCAACGGCTCGCTGCTGCTGTATCGTGATTTCCTTCGTCATGCCCAGTCCATTATCCGGCCATTCACCATCTCCTGTCCCCCGGTAGGCAACAAAGATACGGTCATTCTTCTCATCCAGAAAGGTACACGCCTTCGTTCCCTGATCAAATCCAAGTGTACCGCTCGCATAACAGACCTTAAGATTACCAATCTGCTCATTCTGCACAGCCTGCTCCAGAATCCGGTATTCATTCTGGTACGTACCTCCCGTTCCGTATTCCGGGACACCGGAAAGCTTCTCGATCACCGTTTTTAATTCCACCGGTTCCTTAGAAGTTTCCTGATATCCCAGATACATGTAGGTATCCAGAATCATGCTGATCTCTTCTTCTGTATACTTTCCATCCATGCTCTGCTCCTAGCTAATGATATTGGATTCCAGACTGCTTCCCTGTTCCATGTTGCCGCTTTCGGCTCTCTGATAATGACCGGCCATTTCCGTCAGATCCTGGGAATGCTCCGCAATCATCCGGTAAAGCTTATCCATATCTGTCTGCAGGGTTTTAAAACGGGCTGAAAATGTCCCAGACGCTTCCCCCTGCCAGATTCCCTGCAGCGAATCTACCAGGGTCATCATTTCTCCCGTCAGATTCTTTACCTGTGTTCCTGTTGTCGCAAATGTACCGGACGACTGAATCAGTTTTTCCGGTGTAACCTTTAAAATACCTTCCATATACTGTATCCTCCCGATTTTTATTTCTATTTAGTAACTGCGTGATGCTGCAATTTCTGCATTTCTTGCTTCCGCCTCTTCATATCTGGCGGCAATTTCAAGCATGACCTCAACATATCGTTCAATCAGTTTCTCAAAAAGAAACATCTGCTCCTTATCCCTTGCAAATGCATGGTGAAAGGCTTCCTTAGCCTGTCCTTCCCACATGCTGCACAATTCCTGTTCCTGGGAATCCAGTTCATTGCACTTTGCCCGGAACTGTCCGTTTAACCCCCGTAAGTTTTCTGCCTTATTTCTTAATTCTCTTGAAGTAACCTGAAAAAATGCCATAATATCCCTCCCTAATACGTTCTTAGATTTCCAATTGTTTCATTACATTTCTCAGCACAATACATGGCCTTTGCATAGCCCTCTACCATACGTGCCACCTTTTTTAATTCATCCGCTTCGCCGGATAACTTTGTACATAACTTCACCTCCCTTTCCATGAGAAGATCCGCACTTTCTCCCATCCAGCACGTCTTCGTATCCAGAAGGAGCTGGCACATCTTTTCATCTGCCAATAACCGGATCTGGTCTGCGGTTGCCTGCATCTGATCCGCCAATCCCTGTAACTGACTAAATTGAACCTCAATCCACTCCTGCAGCATCCACATTTCCCCTTTCTGCCTGTTCGTAATATTCTGCAATCTGAAAAAGGCGCTCTGCAAACCACTTCGTTCTTTCAAACGGCCACCTTGCCGCTTCCAGCTCCTCTTTTGCAATTCCACAGAGCCGTTCCATCCCCTTCGTTTCAAATTTCATGGCAAGTGCCATAAACCGTTCCACCGTTTCCTGATACTGTGTTAAAGCCTGCTGACATTCCTCACTGAGTACCGCAGCTTCCTCCCGCAGATATTCTGAATGGACCTTCACCATTCCCTCCATACCTCTATTGCTCCTGTGCATGCACCATGTTGTTTTGCTCTGCAGTTGCAAGTATTATTCCCATCTTCTCTGCTCTGTCCAGAATTTCCTGCAGGACTGCCACATGTTCTGTATCTATCCGAAGCCATTCCTGAAAGGTATTGCCCCAGGTGGTTCCTGCTTCTCCTTCCCAGTGCTCCTGAAGCATGGCTGCCCTTTCTTCCATCCACTTAAGAGAATCCTTCACCTTCATCATCTGCTGCCGCATTTCTGCAATTTCCTTTTTCAACATACTGCTGTTTAACATCACATGTCCGTTCACGGTATCCTCGTCCTTTCTATCCAAACTTCCTATCCGGATTTCCTATGCAGATTAGCTATGCAAAATCACATTCCAAAATGGACTTCTGCCTCAGATCAGAACAAACGGTTCTCCGGCCAGGACACCCTGGCAGATCAGCTTCTGTTCCGGGTCAAGCACCCGCCCCAGATCAAGTGCATACAGATAATAGTCTTTTGCCTCAAAAAGCAACTTCTTCCTTACGCTCAATCAACTCCAAACTCTGCCTGACAATTTCCCCTGCCAGCGTCTGTCCATTCCATTCAAAGTCATAGATTTCGTTCAGCATCGGCACATAAAGATCTACCTGTATCATACTTCTACACCTCCCGTTCTTGATATGGGATGAGAAGCTGCACACTTCCTCCTCCCGATCCCTTTTTCAAAAAGCCATTTCCGGAAGGTTCTGTCTGGTTCAGCAAAGCAAAGCTCAATCCGTCAAACTCCAATGCCCTCTGCAAGGATGCATTGCCTCCCAAATGAATCCCCCACTGGTAAGATGCAAGGGACTGAAATAAAGGTGTTGCATATACTTCCAGATCACGCTGCGGATGATAGGCTCCAATCATAACCACATTCTGTCTCCGTTTCCCAACCAGTTCTTCCCATTGCTGTATCTTTCTTTTCTCTTCTCCACAATAGGAATAGATCTGCCTCGTAAATGCTGCCAGATGCGGAATCACAAGCACAATCCGACTCTCCTGCTTCTGTCCCTCCTTTTGTTCCTTCTGCAGTTCTTCCTCCAGTTCCGCCACCTCCCGGCTGCAGATCACTTTAGGTTCCCTGGCAAACCCGGTATATTCTCCCTCGGTATCCAGAAGCAGAATTTTCCAGTCCGTAACACTTCTCACACTAAACAGCAGATGATTAATCAGACTGCTCTTCCCGGTCTGATCCGCACCGGATATGAGAAAACCGGAAAGCTTTTGAAGATCAAGGATTTCGATTTCTCCGGTTTCCTTGTTATACCCCAGTGGTACCCGGTCACCTGTTCCAGCATAATTCCGGCTCTTGCGATAAACCGTAAGGAACTGCGTAAGTTCCGGATATTCCGGAATTCTTACAATCCGGTCATAAAAAGGCTGTCCCTCCTGATAAACTGCACTCTTTTTTGGAATGCCAGCGTCTGAAACTCCAGAACCCTCTTTTCCTTTTTGCATAATCCTCTTCCCGCAACGCCTATCTTCGGAATCGGAATCCCCTGATACTGGCGTAGCACATCCCCATACTGAAAGGGATCACTTAACTCAAGTGCCAATGTTGTCTTAATCTTATTCCAGAGCCTGGACTGAAAATCTGCCACCCCGTTTCCGGTCAGGATAAGAAATACGCCAAGACTGATCCCCTCTGCTGCCATGGAAATCAGGAACTCCTCTTCGTTTTCTCCTAAATATCTTCGTAATACTCCAATACCATCAATCATGCCGTACAGAATCGGAAGCTTTCCCGGGTTCTTTTTGTATATAGGTCTTATAATTTTTCCCCCGTTCAATACCCGTTTTCTTTCACTCCAAAGCTGACGCATCTGATAAAAAGAATACCGGAAGATCTTTTGGGGACTGCACAAGGGCAAGACAATGCGGCTGTTCTTCATACACAAGAAATCCCGGTTGTTCCACAACCAGCAGAAAATATTCTGTTTCCATTGGCGTATGATTCCTTGCTATCTGTTCCAAAATAAGCCGGATCAAATGAGACTTTCCAGCTGCCGGTCCTCCACAGATTCCCAGATGCCCCTGCTTTTGTGGTTCATAATACAATATTTTCTGGCACTGGTTCTCCGGATCATCATACTTTCCTATCCGGAATACCTGCTCTCCGCTCCTTTTTGTTTTCGCGCTCTGCCTTCTCCTGTTCCAGAATTTCTTCCAGTTGGATTACCTCTTCCAGTTCGGGAAGCCACAATAATTCTGCCCTCCCATATCCATTCTGTTCTGCTGTTTGGTTTACATAACTCTCAATACAGTCTATAAGCGAAACCACTGCCACTGCATCCTTTACCTTTTCTTTTGGAAGCACACTTCTCCTTCCTGATTCCGAAAGAAGCACCACTTCCTCTTCTTTCCGTCCTCCCGGCTGATATCTGCCGCCACAATAGCCGGTCTGGAACCTCTGATACAATTCATCATTTCCAATCTGAAGATAGCATTGTCCGGGAGACGTCAGATAAGCGGCATCCGGCTTATGAAGCATATCCATACTGTCCTGCTTGTCCTGTACCCGGAGGCAAAGATGAAAACGGGCATTGCTCCAGATCTTATCATCTACCGTTCCTGCCGGTTTCTGGGTTGCCAGAATCAGATGCACTCCGAGACTCCTTCCAACCTGTGCAAGTGAAATTACCTCCTGCATGAATTCCGGCTCTTCTTTCTTTAATTCTGCAAATTCATCAATTACGATAAGCAGATGGGGAAGTGCAGACGCAGTTTTTTTCCTTCCCGATAAAGCTGCATGTAAGCATCAATATGATTGACCTCATACTGGGAAAAAATCCGCTGTCTTCGCTTATTCTCACTGCTGATTGCCAGCATGGCTCTCCGGATCTGCCCACCGGACAGATTGGAAATCACTCCGGCACAATGAGGGAAATTCCTGACCGAATTTCCGGTTCCGCCACCTTTATAATCAATCACAAAGAAGTTCACATCCTGCGGACTGAATTGAATCACCAGGGAAAGCAGGTATGTTTGAAGCAATTCGCTCTTACCGGAGCCTGTCGTTCCTGCAATCAGACCATGTGGTCCATGGAATTTTTTTCATGCACATCCAGATACACCAGCGTGCCCCTGCATTCCCTTCCCGATTGCCACCTTAAGACGTTTTTTTCCGGTCTTGCTTCCTGCCAGCGGACTTCACAGTGAAGATCCTCAATCCGCTGACAATCAAAGAGTTCCAGAAAATCCACATTTTTAGGAATTCCTTCTGTCTTCCCCTTCCCGGTCCTTTCCCATAACGCAAAATTTCTACCGTATGAAAGAGCTTCCTTCCAGCCAAATCCATCGTACTTTACAGGAACGGTAATCCGTTTATCCTTTTCATATAGCTGAAGTTCCTGACGATCCTTCTGCCAGATCATCCGGCTGCGGTATTCCTTTAACAGTTCCGGCTCTTTCCCTGCAATTCCAACTACCATAACCCGGTCCGTCTTTCCCTCCTGCAAAAGACTTTGCAGAACTTCTCCGAGAATCAATGCCGGATTCAGCAGGAACAGGAAAAAGGTGATCTGCTCTTTCTGTGCAGAAAGTTCTCTGGTAAGGTCCGGAATAATTTCGGCTGCTGCTTCTTTATCTCCGGCCAGGAATCTGGTTTCTCCGCTTTCCGACCAAAGATGCGGTACCCATTTCATGCTGTGATAAATATTCCTCTGCCAGGGTATGGACGGATCAAAGAAGCAGGCCATACGCATTTCCTCCGGCGAGTGATGAAGCACCTGCTGCCAGAAAATCTGTAACACCCCGTCACGCAGATGCTCCTCTTCCCCCACCACGCAAAGCCATGGATTCTCCCTAAAGTCCACGCCAACCGGCGCCTCCTGAAGATATTGGAACCTCTTCCATAAGGCTTCTGCTTCCTCTTCCATGGAATCATTTACCAAAACCTTCTTTCTATCCGGAAGCTTCAGCCTTACAGGAAAATCTCTTCTTCCGGTTCCAAGACGTATAAACCAGAAATCCGGATCGGCTTCATACCGGTTCCAGTTCAGGATCAGAAGCTGATTCTCTGCACAATGCTCCCGAACCGTCTTGTATCTTCGATGCAGAATTTCAACTCCCTTCTGTGCAGATTCCTGTAGTTCTGCTTCCAGATTTTTCAGATATTCCCGGTACTGGATGATCCGTTCCCGGTTACTTCTTCGTTCCTCCCACCGGCCTGCCAGCCGGTTTGTGATTCCCCAGAATACGCCAAGTAATGAACTGCATATTCCGGCTGCCAATGTCACATACCGATAGCCATTCCCTGCTCCATTCATAACTCTGCCACTTAGCAGGCTCATCATCAGAATAGGGAAAACCATCGTAACTGACGGCCCTATGGACAGGATCCATGGTGCTTCGGAAGACTCTTTTTTCTGCGGTGGACTTAAGATCTCCCTTTCCTGTTCCTCCGGCAGGCAGACTTGCTCCGGAGTTTTTCTGTATGGAACGTGACACGGTTACCGCTCCTGTCTTTTGATGTAATTCCTTCCCTGAAATCCCCAGTCAAGTACCCGGCATTCGCCGGTCAACGGAACATAAACAAGATACGGTGGCAGAAATTGCAGAAAAAGACCGTAAAGCTGCGCGGAATCTCCTTTTTTAAGAATGATGCTCTCCTGCGCTCTTCTTCCGTTATGGTATACTCCGTCACCACCAAGATTATGAAGAACAGCATGTCCGCCCTCCATAACCAGTACGGCGTGCCTCCCCCTGACCCGGGAATGAAACTGGTAACAGATTCTGTTTTCATAGTCACTCCCCAAAGTCACCGAAGCTTCTGCTTCCAAATGGATTCTCCCTGCGGAAGACAATGTATGTACAGGCCCCTGCCTGCTGATCAACACCTTTTCTGTAACCTCAGGCTCTGTTAACAATAATGAATCTGACAGCATGGGATGGGCATTTACCAGAAATCCCCCCTGCCGGTAATTCAGACTAATTTTCTGTCCCTGCAGATACAAAGAAAACTCCGTATCTCCCATACAGGCAACATGCTTAACAACAGACTCTGAGTCCGAAAAAGGCACAAAAGAAAAAAATGTTCTGCGTGAATCGTTTTTCTTCAAATAGCACCTCTTTTATTCCTTCGTGAAAATATTGGATGTGATAAAAAAATTAATAAAAAGATAAAAGGATATGTTAATCGATCAACAATGAATTCATAAGTTATTATGTAAGATAACAGATTTGGTATCTCATGTCAAGATGTTTTTTTAGTAAAAATTTTACAATTGTTTTATTTGATTCATTTCAATATTTGGTTATTATCACAATAACTTGTGGCTCACACTAACCTCAACCCGCGCATCCATGCGGAGCTTTTTGCTTTTATTAAGAAATTCCTACGGAATTTCCTATAAAAGCAAAAATTCAGGCACACCCCTTTAAGATGCGCCTGAAATCTCTTATCCTATAATTATACAACGACTTAAACTCTTCCTGTAACCTAGAAATAAGAATTAAAAAAATATTACCGGAAGCATAGGTGTTACTATAAGTTCCCTTCGTTGTATAGGTATTCGCCTTTGCTGCTTCCTGTGTTGCTGCAAAATCAATAAAGGAAGACTGGGAAGATACGCGGGAAGCATAGGAATAACTTCCATTGAATAAATTCTTGATCGTGTTGGTATCTGCCTTCGCAAAAGCATCCTTGTCAAGGGTCAGTGTATCGTCCTTACCAATCGTAATACCTACCTGACTTAACAGCTTCTGATTGGACTCTGTCATATTCTTTAAGGTATCTACTCTCTTCATAATACTGTCAGAAGCAGACTTGGCAGAACCTTCAATCAGATTGTTATAATTGGTTACAAAACTGTCTACCGCTTTATAAATCTCATCCTGACTCTTACTGAATACAGAATCCTTACCTGTATTCGTTAACTGATCTGCAGAACTCTTCAAACTCTCTGATGCCGTCTGGATCTGCTTCAAGGTCTCTGCAGAATCCCTGGATGTGGAGAGTGTTTTCTTCTTTTCATCTACAACAGAAGCGGCTTCCTTGCTGATCCTGTTGCCCTTGCCATAATAAGCCTTCATCAGCTTGCCATAACTTCCATTCTTAATGCTCATGTAATCGGAAAGAAAATTTAAATTAGAATTTCCTGACATACTCTGAAACAAAAAAAGGAATAATTCTGCTTCATACCGGTATATCCCATGTTCAATCGTACTCCCATATGACTTCCCTGCCTTTCCATATGCTAACTATATATTAGCAAAATAATCGGCAAAAATACAATCCGATTTACGCAATTTATGTAAAAAAATTACGCAATATCTGATAGGCATACCTTTCCTCCGTATGTTATGCTTAACGAAACAGGAATGGAGAACTATCATCATGCTGAAAAATACATCCTCATAGCAAGCACCTTAACATTCTTACAATTACACTGACTATCCTGCTCATAGTGAGCGGATGCCGTAAGGAGGAAACAGTCCCTATGCAAATACACGAAACTACGAGTCCAATATCTGAAGAGTCCGTTTCTACAGAAGCATCCTCACCCCAGCCATCAGCTGACAGTCTGGTTGTTTCCGATCTTCCCTCCCTGAAAGAACTCTATGCAGACTATTTCCAAATGGGTGTATGCATTAATCCGGTCACAGTTTCTGACAACCAGTATAAGGAGTTGATCTGTCATGAATTTAACAGTGTTACCAACGAAAATAACCTTAAACCGGAAAATATCATCAGCAAATCGGCTACTCTTGCCGATCTGGAAGGAAACCGTGAACATATACAACTTGATTTCACCCGTGTAATACCGGAGCTTGATTTTGCTGTCCGGAATCACCTTAAGGTACGCGGACATACTCTCATCTGGCACAGCCAGACCCCGGACTGGATCTTTTTATAAAAACTATGATCCATCGGGAGAGCCCGCAGACCGTGAACTGATGCTGAAACGTATGGAAAATTACATCCATGATGTATTTTCCTTTATATCCACAAACTATCCCTGATCTTTTCTATGCATTCGATATTGCTAATGAATGCATTGATGATAACGGTGGTATGAGAGACTCCTTATGGCGTAAGACCATCGGGGACGACTACCTCAATTATGCATTTTCCTATGCGCGCACCTATGCCCCGGAAGAAATTCTGCTTTTTTATAATGACTATAATACTTATCAGCCAGCCAAACAGGCTGATATCATAAATCTGCTTTCCCCGGTTGCAGAAGCCGGAAATCTGGACGGAATTGGAATGCAGAGCCACCTCGATACCAACGTATCTCCTGCCAGGTTCACCTTTGCGGCACAGAAATATGCCGACGAGCTCCATGTTGTGATTCACATAACTGAACTGGATATTGTCCAGCCGGATGCAGGAAATCCTGAGAAAATACAGGGACTTTATTATAAAAAGATTCTTTGATGCACTGGTTGCGGCCAAAAAGAACGGAACTCCGATTGAAAGCGTCAGCGTATGGGGACTTACCGATGGCCTCTCCTGGAAATCCGATGACCATCCGTTGCTTTTCCACAGTGACCTGACTCCAAAGGATTGCTTTTATGAAATCACATCCGGTGAAGCTTATACAGGAGCGGCTTCACCGGAAATAATGGCTTCAAGCTCCCGGAATGCCTGTTCATAACTTTCAAACCGGATCCCATGGAATCCAAGTTTCTTTGCGGCTTCCACATTCTCCTTGCGGTCATCAATAAAGACACATTCCTCTTCCTTCAGATCATATGTATCAAGAAGCGTCCGGTAAATATTCGGATCCGGCTTAATCATCTCTACATAGGAGGAAACAATCTGTCCGTTTACATACGGCATAAAGGTAAATTTTTCCTTGCTGTGCAGATCAAAATAGCTTGCCGGATAGTTCGTCAGAAGATAGGTATGATAACCTCTCTCCTGAAGCCCTTTCAGCCACTCTGCCGAATAGTCAAAGGCTTCCACAACATCCCGCTTTCCATTTGACATAAAATATGCAATATCCTGTGCATATTCCGGCGCATCCTCCTGCATATACTTCATGACTTCCTCTTCTTCAAAAAATCCACGGTCCAGCTCCTGCCACCATTTGCAATAGATCGAAGCCTTAAGCAGTGGTTCAATTTTTTCTTCCGGAATCCCGATCTTACGCATGGCTTCTCCCGGCATAAACCGGATCAGTACACCACCAATATCAAAAATAACATTCTTAATCATCTTGTTTTTCTCCTAGTAATAATTCTCCCGTACTTCATCCACGCTCATATAAACCACATTATGCTCCGGTTTTACGCCGCTTTTTCTTAAAAAAATATCACGGATTGTCACAAACTCATAGCCCTGACGCTTTAATTCCGGAATCAGAATCTTAATTGTCTCTACCGTTTGAAAATTATCTGCCATGTCATGCAGCAGAATCATAAAACCGGGTCTTGCCACCTTAAGCAGCCGCTCTACCCTCTCCTTTGCACTGACTTCCGGCAGCCAGTCTTCACAGCCATAGCCACTGATAAAGGTAAGATCAATGAGATCATACATTTTCTGGTCGTAATCGATATAGGGCGGTCTGAAAAATTCCGGCTTCTCTCCCACAATCTTCTCAATACGGTCGGATGTTTCTTTTATCTCATCCACAATTTCCTGCTCACTCAGTTTCGGCATAGACGAATGCGTCTTTGAATGGTTCTCAATGGTACATCCCATATCATGCGCTCTTTTTTCACAAGCGGCGCTGTCTCTTCCGTAATCTGCTGACCAATCAGGAAAAAAACTTGCAACTACCTGATTTTCTTCAAGGACATCCAACACCCGGTCGGTAATTCCCACGGTCGGTCCATCATCAAATGTCAATGCGACTAACTTTTTCTCGCTCATCCTGTCTCTGTCTCCTATTCCTTTTCCTCTTATAACAATTACAATCTGTCACACAAGCCTCTCCGTATGACGGCATAACGGATATCCCATGCAGCCCCAGAACTCACCGTATCTTCCGCTGCGCTTCTTCATGGGTTCTCCACATTCCGGACAAATTCTGATTGTACCGTTCCCCTTCGCAGACTTCTTTACACTTTCTTCTACCATAGGCCCCATTTTTTCGAAAATCTGCTGGTTCATCCGGCAGTCATTCAATGCCCTGTGTGCACCTTCCGTCGAAATTCCATAAAACTCTGCCAGATCGCCCAGCCGGTGATGGGAAAGCTCATGGATGCAAAGTCTTGCCAGCTTTAAGGTATCGATATAATCATTCGTAAGCGTCTGTCCAAAGAACCGCTCGCAATCCCTGTAAAGAAACTTCATATCAAAAGTATGAATATTATGTCCAACCAGAATATCCTCTCCGGCAAATTCGAGAAATGAGTTCAGAACCTCCCGGAAATCCGGGGCCTTAGCCACCATTTCATCTGTGATATGATTCACTGCGCTGGCTGCATAGGGAATCGGTCTCCCCGGATTCACCAGACTGGAAAACTCCTCTACAACCACTCCATTGCGCACCTTAATTGCAGAAATCTCGATCACTTCATCATAGTTACAGGAAATCCCTGTTGTCTCTAAATCATACAGTACATAATCTGGTGTATATTGATTTAAAAGCTTTCCTCTTGTCGTTCCCAGCATGAAGCAACTCCCTCTTTAGTTTACATAACTATATTATATGTAACCCATGCATATATTCAAATTTACATAACTTTATTTTATGTTTACCAGTATATGATCAACCAAATATAATCCAACTTCTATTTTAGCCAAAGTAATCAAAAGTGCAAGAATAATCTGTGCTTTTCTACGAAGCTTCCAGCTCCCTGCGATCCCTGGTAATATTCTTCAGCCATTTAAATTTGAAGTAATGAATAAATACAATCGGCATCTTTTCAAACTCATCCAATGTCATTACAAAATAAACCCAGATGGGCGGAAGCTTTAACACATAGGCCGCAATTGCCATCAGCGGTACTGCCACACACCACATCATCACGGTATCGAGAATCATACCAAACTTTGCATCTCCGCCCCCACGGAAGCATCCACAGATCAGACAGGTATTCACTGCTTCCCCAACAAGACGCCAGGTTGTCATAATCATGATCATTCCCAGATAGGAAATTGCAGTTTCGGTCAGCTTATCACTGTAAAACCTGATCATAAACGGACGGATTGCAAGAATCACTCCACTTCCTAGCAGACTCACCAGAAAAGTGATCCGGAGCATTCTGCCGGCATACACCTTCGTTTCTTCAATCTTATTGTTTCCAAGACTCTGGCTGACAATAATTGTGGTCGCATTGGCAAAACCGCGGCAGACAATTGCCCCGATATTCACAACCATCACCGCCACGGCATTCGCAGCCACCATATCATCCCCGATATGGCCTAGGATCACGGTAAACATTGATGCGGCCAGTCCCCATACCAGATCATTAATAACGGAAGGGGCACTGATTTTCAGAAAATCCTTAAAGAGAACCCCTGATCTTTGGAACATGGTTTCCACACGGAAACGTATCTCTTTGCTTCCTGCTGAATAAATAAGACACAGAACCGCTTCCACTGCTCTTGCCGTTACAGTACCAAGTGCCACACCGACAACACCAAGCTTCGGTGCACCAAATAACCCGAAGATAAAGGTTGCATTCAGGAATACATTCACAAGCAGGGATACTACATAAATGACCGAAGGGAAAACCACCTTCCCGACACTTCGCAGCGCACTCACAAAAATCTGTGCAAATCCCATAAAAACAAAGGAAAAAAAGATAATACCCGCAAATAGGTAACTCCCTCTGCAATGGTTTCCGGGCTGTTCGTAAACAGATGCATAATATATTCCGGGAAGAAAAAGGATACCACAAAAAAACAACAGTGAAATCAAAAAGTACAATCTTAGTGGCAAGCCCCAGGATTCTCTCCACGGTCTGGTGATCTCCCCTTTCCCCAATACTGCGCACACAGGACGCTTGTACCAATGGCCAGTCCATAGTAAAAAAACAAAATAAAACAAACGTATACTGATTCGCAAGTGATGACGCAGCCATAGCCGTCTGGCTGACATAGCCTAACATAACCGTATCTGCTGAATTAACCAGTGTACTGATTAAATTCTGTATCATAATCGGGAATGCCAGCTGAATGGCATAAAGTAAAAATTGTCTTTTATTGAGCATCGTATTCATAGTGCATCCTTTTCCTTACATCATAATTCATCCGGTCCTTCTGTTGCATGGATTTTCAATACATGCAGATCCATGCTTCAGAGCTGCTCCGGTATGATCCGTACAAAAAAGAGCAGGAAATTCAAGTGCCTTGAATCTTCTACTCTTTATATGCATGCAGGAAAAGGGACTTGAACCCTCATGATATTGCTATCACACGGACCTGAACCGTGCGCGTCTGCCAATTCCGCCATTCCTGCGAACAAAAACTATTCTACATATTTTTGCCCTTGTTGTCAACAGTTTTTACCTGTTTTTTTCTTTACGATTTTTGCTGAATCTTTTTCTGAGCAGCATTTTTTTAACGTTTTTTTGCGTCTTCCGACCATCTCTTTTTGCTTTTTTTCCATGGATTTTTGGAATTCTCTCTGCAGCTCTTCCCATCGAAGATTAAATTCTTCCCTGAACTTTTCACCTGCAATCTCATATAATGCATGAAGAATGGTATGTACAGCTCTCCGCGTATTCTCATCCAGATCCTTCATGGCCTCATAGCTTCTGGTAATACATCCCTTCAGATCCCCTCCAAATTCAAATACATCTTCTGCTCCGGATGCCGTAACGACCTCATACAGCGTATCTACAAAGGTACGTACCTGTTCCTGTGACAGGGACAGAATCCACTCATTCAATGCCTCATCCTGAAGTTTTTTTGGGCCGTGGTCCGGTCTTCTACCCGTACAAAATGATCTCCGTCAATTCTCCAGTTAAAGGAATTATGCTGCATTGCACCAATGCTGCGGCTTTCAATGATTTCACAGTTCTCACAGGTTTCCATGATGACTCCGACAATCGAAGACTTCGGAATAAACTTAAACATCCGGTTCTTCACCGATGCATAATCACATTTGGCAAAAATCTCCGGCCTAAATCCAGGACCATCATGATTATAAATACACAACAGATGCTTTTTGGTCCTGGCTGAACAGTTCATGGCAGCATAAGAAGCAAGATTACCGCCCTTTGAGTGTCCACCCACGAAGAGCTCCTGTTTTACCCTTGAATACACCTTATTCAGATACTCTACTGCAAGCTCCTGACTGTGCGTAGGCTCAGATAATGCCAGATTAAGATCCTCCTTCCAGCCTACAATCGTTGCGTCCGTTCCACGATATGCCACATAGCAGATTCCCTCATCCGGAAAACAGGTCAGCGCGGAAAACTGGGTATCCGTTTCCTCCTCAACCACATTCTCATGGTAATTCAGCTTCATATTGCCAAACCGCTTTGAAGCGGCTGCTGCCCGGAACAGTTCTTCATTCTGTTCCTTATACCAATACCCTGCAAGCAGCTCCTCCATACGATCCTGCTCCAGAATACTCTGTACGGAAACCGCCTCCTTCTTTTCCTTAAGGGAGGGAACAAATGACTGGAAATTCATATAAGAAAGCTGGCAGATCACCAGTGAATCCACTTCATTAAAGGGCTTCTGAGCAAACGTATTCTGCCCATAGGTTCTGATATATTCAATAATATTGTCCATAGAATCCGCCTCCTTATTCTATTGTACCATAGATAGCATCTGCACAAAACCTGCAAATCCACACTTTATTCTATCATCCTGCTCTGCAGGATACCGCCCGTTAATGAGTCCACATTAACAGCAGTTGGACAACGCGGCTGTAGCTGTCAAGTCCATCCTCGACACCATTTAGCGTGAGCGTTGTTTCCAGAAAATCATACGAGGCCTGCTGCACCTTTGTGGTCTCTAAAACCGCCTTTTTCTCCACCTGATCCCAGGCTTCCCTGGTCAGGAAAACACTGTCTTTGCGGACCTGCACGGAAATTTCCGGATGCTTCCAATATTCCTCTTCACCGACTGCCCGGTAAAAATCATCATCCAGATAGGCAATCACACTTAAGTAAGCGCTATACTGAAACAGCTCTTCCTCTGATCCCACACAGGCCAGATATCCGATGAAGTTTGCCTCATCCTCCAGAATAAAGCCCTTTAAATGAGACAGCTCATGGCAGAGTGTTGCCGGCTGATTCGTAATATAAATCATCGTATTATAATTTGCTTCCATCGAAAATGGGAAATAATACCCCATAATATACTGCTGGCTGAAAAAAGCAGAGGTCTTTAGTCTCTTGGGTTTCGGGTAATAGCCGGACAATTGCGGATACGTTTCTCCAAGACGCATCATTTCCTGCCGTGCAGTCTCCTCAATATCCAGATCAGAAACAATATAGCCCTTCTCATCCCGCTCCATCCTAAGGGCAAGCGCATTCGCCTTTTCTACCACTTCATCCCGGAGTTCTGTAAGCTCTGCAATACCGTAGGTATGTTCCCCCGGCTTCCTGTGTAATAAAAAAAGCTTCCGTTCCGTAATCGTCGGCACCTGGTACAGCAAAAAGCAGTTGAGCGTCATAATCAGACAGACAATTCCCACTACCCATATAAGAAACAGGGAATATTTCCGGTATGCTCTACACAAACTCCTGTTCCATCCCGGAACACTGCTCCCTGTCTGTGGCTGCTTTACTCCTTTTCCTTCCGATTGTTCATGCTTTGTGCCTTTCACACGCCTTCCCACATAAGACACCCCATACACAACACCTTCCAAAATTCCCCATAAAATCCACACGGCTGCCAGAACAACACCCAGATAAAACATCATTTCTCCCACTGAAAAAGGAAATAATCCGCTAACTCTTCCATAGCTTTCCACCCATAGAGGAAAAAAATATAGTTTACATAATATTGTGCAAATTGTGGACTGACTCTGGAAATGATATTGAGCAGTACCGCTATCAAAATAAACCAGATTGGAATTCTTATCTTTCTTTCAGGCATAAATCTGTAATCTCCTCATAAACTGCACTATAACTTCCTATGTAAAGGCAGTTTCGTATGAATACCTGGTTTTCCTTTGTACAGGACATCAATCAGTTCCTCTGGAGCGGTCCGCTGCTCCTTCTGCTTTCCGGAACCCATATCTATTTTTACACTTTTATTGAAGTTTCCGCAAAAAGCATCTTCTTTCCGCAATCCGTATGTCCGTCTGTGCACCTTCCGGGGAAAGCAAAAACTTCTCTGTCTTTGCCACCCTGTCTACCACGCTTGCTTCCACCCTCGGAACCGGCAATATTGTCGGTGTTTCGACTGCGGTAGCCCTCGGCGGTCCCGGTGCCATCTTCTGGTGCTGGCTCACCGGCGTGCTCGGTATGGCAACCTCCTATGCAGAATGCTTTTTAAGTGTGCGTTTCCGGCATCAGGACGCTTCCGGCACCTACCACGGCGGTCCCATGTATGTCTGGGAGATCGGTTTTACATAATAAATCTATCGGGAAATTTTTATGCGTTCCTGACCTTTCTTGCCGCCCTGTTTGTCGGCTGTTTCACACAGGCCAATGCCGTAACCCAGACGACGGAGCTTACCTTCCATATTTCTCCGTACATCACCGGCCTTGTGACGGTTGTACTGATTGCTTCCGTGATCCTTAAGGGCAACCACTCCATTGCCAATGCCTGCATGAAAATTGTTCCGGTTCTTGGCATTCTTTATACCTTAAGCTGTATCCTGCTTCTTTGGATCAACCGCTCTGCCCTGCTTCCCGCCATTATCCTTATCGTAAAGCATGCCCTCGCACCAAGAGCGGCCTTAGGCGGTGCTGCCGGCTCTTCCCTGATGCTCACTGCCCGCTTTGGAATTGCCAGAGGGCTTTTTTTACCAACGAAGCCGGGATCGGAACGGCTGCCATTACCGCTGCCGCAACCTCTGAACAGAATCCCGTGCGTCAGGCGTATGTTTCCATGACCGCCGTCTTCTGGGATACCGTTGTGATGTGTCTCTTAAGCGGCCTCGTCATTGTAACCAATATGATTCTGCATCCGGATTCCCTTGCTTGCGCAAACGAAGGAAGTCTTGTTGATGTTGCCTTTTTCTTATCTGCCGTTTGGCGGAAATACCTTCCTGTCCCTGTGTCTTGCTGCCTTTGCCGTGACCACACTGATCGGCTGGTCTTACATGGGACAGCAGGCTTATGGTTACCTGACCGGCAATAAGGGCTTTCTTTACTATAAGCTCGCTTACCTCGCGATGATCTTTATCGGTGCCATTCTGCCACTTCGCTTTGTCTGGGAATGTGCTGATCTCGTGAATGCCTTTATGGTCATTCCAAGTGTCGGGGCGCTTTTCCTTTTGCAGAAGGAGCTTCGCATTACCTCAACCGTTCCTCTCTGATCGATAAGGAAAAGTAAACATCACCGGCCCTTACCTGCCAGTTCCTGATATCGCTGCAAACACACACAGCAGAAGTAAAAATACCACATTGTATACCGTAAAAACCAGCATATATCTTCCGCGCTGTGCTCCTTTTACGGAAGCATAAAACTTATAGGAAATGAGACTTGCCAGGGATGCAATCAATGTACCAAGTCCACCGATATTCACGCCCCACAACAGTTCCTTATATTCGGTCGTAAATCCAGAAAGCAGCATGGTAGCCGGAACATTACTGATGATCTGGGAACAGCCAATGGACAACCAGAATTCTTTTCCCTCCATCACACTTCCAATCCACCGGCTTACCGAAGGTATTCTCTGCACGTTGCCAACAAAGAGGAAGAATCCGGCAAATGTTCCGAGCAGGAAATAATCCACCTGCGCAAACAGATCCCGGAAGGCAATCATTCCAACGATCACTACAGCAAGAAAACTGATTCCATAAGGAAGAATCCTTAAAACCGTACCCATACAGACCAAAAACAATATTCCCAGAAGAAGGAGCTTTATTTTCTCCATCGGGATGTCCTCTTTCTCCAGCACTGCACTTTCAGAATCCAGTCTGGTTCCCCGCTCCTTCCATCCCCTGAAAAGCAGGATCGCCAGTAAAAGAAAGAAGGATACTGCCACCAATGGCAGCATATAACGGATAAACATTCCAAATGAAAATGCAGAAACCGAATAAAGATAAAGGTTCTGCGGATTGCCAATCGGTGTCAGCATACTTCCTAAATTTGCTGCAATCGTCTGTAATACGATCACCGGTATCAAATGCTTTTCTTTATGAATACTTCCCAGAATTTCAATCGTAAACGGCACAAACGTAATGAGCGCCACATCATTGGTGATGATCATACTGAAAAAGAAGCATAAGAAGACAAGAACCATTTCCAACTGCATTTCATTTCCGGCATGTCCGGTCAGAATCCGGCCCAGATAACGGAAAAACGCCCTGTTTCCGGAATCCTGCCACCAGAAACATCAGGCAAAACAATAATGACAGTACCCGATAATCAAGATAACCTAGATATTCTTTGGAAACCGGTACAAAGAAAGAAGAAAGCACTGCAAGAAGTAATGCTGCCGTAAATACAATCTCCTTCTTTTAAAAACAAGTCCTAATTTTATCAATGTATTTTTCATTTGATCCTGTATCCTCTTCTTCCAAATCCATTTTCTGTTGTAATCTCACAGGAGCCGACCAGCTCCCAAACCGCACGCTCATACTCGGAAACCCGCTGCGCCTTACGGATCTTTTTTTCAGGTAGTATTCCGGCTCTCTTGTGTTTTTCTTCTACAGAATTCCCACTTTCACGATCCTGTGACTTGAACAGATATTGCCAGTAATTCCATAATTCCTTCATTTTTAAACAGGACAGTCTTATCTCCCCCATATTTTTGATTTACATAATTATTAGTTATGTTATCTTGATAGTTCAGAAATTCTTCCCTTAAGATCGCCGGACCTCCCTGAATCTCCCGGAGCAGGGACGGATTTACCAGCAGTCCCCGTCCGAACATCCAACGGGTATTTTCCGGGAAAAGCTGTTTCATTTCCCCGAAATCTTCTTTTGTGAAAAGATCCCCATTGTAGCAGAGCATATGTTTACTATGGGAAACCGCATAAGCAAAATCCTGTGTCTGCGGATGATTCGCATACAGATCCGTCCCGATCCGGGGATGCAGAATCAGCTCCGATAAGGGATATTGATTATAAATCTCCAGAAGCCCTTCCCATTCTTCATGACAGTTCATTCCACTCCGTGTTTTCACCGAAATAGAAAGTGTGCTTCCTGTCCTGTCTTTCCACGCAAAGATCGCCTCCAGATAATTCTCTAAAAGCTCTGTCTGCGCCAGTAGTCCTGCACCCTTTTTCTTGGAAACCACCGTACCATACGGACACCCGATATTCAGGTTCACTTCTCCGTATCCAAGCTCCTCAAATTTTTTTCCAGATAAGGAATTGCATACTCTCCGGAATTACCAAGCAGCTGCGGAACCAGCGTAATCCCCTGATTATTCTGTGGATCCACATCCTTCTGATCTCTCGATTTCGTCAGTCCCTCTCTCGTAGCTGCTACAAACGGACTGAAATATTTCGTAATTTCATGGTTCGTATCAAACTGCCTGTGAAATTCATTCCGGAACAGGTATCCCGTGATGCCCTCCATCGGAGCAAAAATAAAATTGATCTTTTTCCATCGATTAACATAATGTTGTTATTGTATACCTTTCTTTCTATATACTACCTATGTATCTTCTTATACGCTATGTATCGTATAGTTCCCTACACTTCTAAACTCCTGCTTCCTATATACCTATCCGCTATACGAATAAAGGGGTAAGCCGAAGCCTCCCCTCTATGTTTTGATTTATTGTAACTATCTGTTTATCATCTTTTACAAATCTAATCTTCCTTCGGAAGATCAATCTTAATATGCACATCACGGAGCTGCTTCTCATCTACGGCAGAAGGTGCTCCCATCATGACATCCTGTGCCGTCTTGTTCATCGGGAACGGAATGATTTCACGGATACTCTCCTCACCGGCAAGCAGCATAACCATACGGTCTACACCCGGTGCAATTCCTGCATGCGGAGGTGCTCCGTAACAGAATGCATTGTACATGGCCGGGAATTTTGCTTTCACTGCATCTTCGCCCAGGCCTACGATTTCAAAGGCCTTTACCATAATTTCCGGATCATGGTTACGAACTGCTCCGGAAGATAATTCGACACCGTTACATACCAGGTCATACTGATAAGCATTAATAGAAAGCGGATCTGCGTTGCACAGTGCATCCATACCGCCCTGCGGCATAGAGAACGGATTGTGACAGAATTCCAGTTCTCCGGATTCTTCTCCGATTTCATACATCGGGAAGTCTACGATCCAGCAGAATTCATAACAGTTCTGCTTCATATGTGCTTCACTGTTCATTCCAAGATATTTCCGTAATACGCCTGCCCCTTTCAGAGCATCGCCCTTCTTACCTGCGGTAAGACCTACGAAATCACCTTTCTTAAGGCCGAGCTTTTCGATGACTGCTTCTTTACGCTCCTGCAGGAACTTCGCAATTCCTCCAACCAGTTCGCCGTTTTCATCCAGCTTGAACCAGTAAGCCTTCTGGCCGCTCTGTACTTCAACATCGGCACAGATCTTATCAATTACCTTACGGGTTGCCGTGAACTGATCCACCACAATGGCTTCCACGCACTGTCCATCGAAAGGTCCGAATCCACAATCCGCAAGCACCTCTGTTGCATCCTGTAATACCAGATCAATTCTTAAGTCCGGCTTATCCGAACCATACTTCTCTAATGCATCACGGTAAGAGATTCTGGCAAACGGTGCTTTGGATGCTTCTTTATAAATACCGTACTTTGCAAATACGGGAGGTAATACATCTTCAATAACCGCAAATACATCTTCCTGGGAAGCAAATGCCATTTCCATATCGAGCTGATAGAACTCACCGGGAGAACGGTCTGCTCTGGCATCCTCATCACGGAAGCAGGGTGCGATCTGGAAGTAACGGTCAAAACCGGAGGTCATCAACAGCTGCTTAAACTGCTGCGGTGCCTGCGGCAATGCATAAAACTTGCCCGGATGATTACGGGACGGAACCAGGTAATCCCTCGCTCCTTCCGGAGAAGAACAGGTCAGAATCGGAGTAGTGATTTCCAGGAAATCATGCCCGGTCATTCTCTGACGCAGCTCTGCAACAACCTTGCTTCGAAGAACGATCTTTTCTTTCACAGCAGGATTACGCAGATCCAGATAACGGTATTTCAGACGGGTTGCTTCATCCGCTTCCTTACTTCTGTTAATTTCAAACGGAAGTTCATTGTAAATACACTTGCCAAGTACCTGGATATCTTCCGGTACGACTTCGATTTCACCGGTAGGAAGGTTGCCGTTCTTGCTGGAACGCTCCCGGACTGTTCCGGTGATGGATAACGTGGACTCATTATTGACGCCGCTTAACTTGTCCATCATCTCTTCAGTCTCCACAACCACCTGGGTGATTCCGTAAAAATCTCTTAAGATCAGGAATCCGAGATTCTTACTTACCTTTCGCATATTATCATAAAATCCGACCAGCGTAACCTTCTCTCCCACATCCGGGAGTCGTAACTGGCCACAGTTATGTGTTCTTGACTGTACCATGACTAACCTCATTTCCTTGTGTTTTTGTAACTGTTCAGTACCTTCACCGTTACGATGCAAAATCCATTCCAAATCGGCTTCGCCGATGGGATTTTGCATTACTGAATCATTTTCTTACGGTCTCAGCAGTAAATGCTTCGACCTGTACTGAATAGTTACGTGTGTTTTATCACTAAACCGTATGTATTATAGCACAGCACATCCTTTACTGTCACTACTCAAAAACAATCTTCTGATGATCTTTCCTATTTTCTTTTTTTATCCTCATATCTGCTGAAAAAGGCACACTCCTCATCATTACACCGGTCTGCCTCCGGCAGCCGGCAGTTAATATGAAAGACATGCGCTACCTCTTCCTTTTCCTTGCTTCCATAAATATGCAGTTCACTGTCAATTCCCACGCTCTGCAGTTTTTCATACATCGGCTGTGCATTCGGAAGTGTAAAGTCATGAACTGAGCTCATAATAAATGCCGGTGGGAAATCCACAGTCAGATAATGCAGTGTGTCAAGGCTCTTAAGTCTTGCCTTCGCCTCTGGGGGTATCATCATAAATATCCTCTCCTGCATATTCCTTAAACACATCAAAATCAAGATTAGCTTTCGGATCATGGGTATCATATACTCCACAATTAAGCCCCACTGCACGAACCTTAAGCCCCGACGGAACAAACGGGAACTGCTTTGCATATTCGGGATTAGAGCAGATCGTCAGATACTGTGTGGAGAGCTGTGCTCCTGCCGAGTCTCCTACTACAAAAAGATGATCCGTATCAATCGCATACTCTTTCGCATGATCCCGGACAAAGCAGAATACCTGATTGATATCCTCTAAGGCTGCCGGATATTTATGCTCCGGAGCAAGACGGTAGTTAAAGTTCACAAAGGTAAATCCCCGCTGTGCCAGCCGCATTCCATAGAACTGGTACTGTTCCTTGCTTCCATAAACCCAGCCTCCTCCATGGACACTGATAATCGTTTTCTGCGGTTTTGTTACCTCTTTCTGATGATAAATATCGAGCAGATTGTCACTTCCGTATGGTCCGTAGGAAATATTGTCAAATCTCACAATGTCCTCCGGCGTGGTAAGTCCTTCATCTCTCTTGTCATCACTGATTTTTCCAGTTTACCCGGATATCCCTTACCTTTTCACTTAACATATCCTTTTCCTCCTTCATTACTGTATAAATCCTTTCTTATTTTTTTATTGAGCATCCTTTACCTTTCCTGCTTCTACTTGCTTTTCGGAGATCTCTATATCTCTGTACATAGCAATCTGTCTCATGGTTGACTCATAAATCTCCATGCTCATAATTACCATATCACCATAGCCATTTTTTAGTAACATAAATAGGCTCATCTGTCTTGTGACACATATCAGATATCTCAGATGTATTCTTCAAATCTTTAATTGGAATTATTTGTGGCATAATATACACCTCCTCGATCATGGTCTAATTATACCATAATTATGCCCTATTTCAACTTCTTTTATTCCTTCTTTTATTCATCTAACCTTATTTGATCCCTTATTTATCGTACTGTTTTTCCAAAAGCCATTGCCTTTATAATCGGGGGAGCACTCATTATTAATTCATTTGTATTATCAATCGTGCAAATCTCATTATAGACAATATCTTTCATATCACGTGGGGTAAACTCAAACTCAAAAAAAGTTGTTTTTATTCGATCTTTCAACAGACTATCGTCAAATACGCCAACCAATGAACAGGATTTTTCCTTTTTGTAAAATATGTAGTAAATTTTTTTCTCTTTGGAATACTCACAATACAGATCATAATTCACACAATAGCTTTCAGCCTTAAATTGTTCCATTTTTATGATCAAAGCTTTCTTTTTGATATTGAAGGTCTTTGATATTGAATGCTAAAAAAGGTGCAAATATTTGTCTGCATGAACAGACATCTGTAAGCACATGTACAATATATCCTAAAAAAAGAAATCCCTATTATACTTGTCACAATTACCAACATAAAACGTCCTGATACTTTCAAGCCAGTCATGAAACTCGCTTTCTTTCGTCACTTTTTCCCCAAATAGCCTCTTCTGCAAATAAATGACTTTTTTCCTTCATGATACGTGTGTAGTCCGGACTTGCATGGACTGCATCCGGGGCAATTGCTCCCACAATATAAGTTGAATAATCAACAGGCATCTTAATATCTTCCAAAACCTTTTTCTGCTATCAGAATATGCGTCATCGTATATGCCATTCTTCTACCTGCTTTCCTTCGCCATCTAAAAATTTAAAAAAATGGCGGTCAATGACATTACATCAAAGCCCGCCGCTTTTTCATTAATTATTCATTTTTCTCGAGTTTCGCTGTCTTATCAGCAACAATGCAGGCATCAATAATTTCCTGAATGTCACCATTCATAATTTTTATCCAGCTTATATAAGGTGAGGTTGATACGATGATCCGTCACGCGTCCCTGCGGGAAGTTGTAGGTGCGGATCTTCTCGGAACGATCTCCTGTACCGATCTGGCTTCTTCGCATTTCTGCTTCAGCATCGTGACGCTGCTGCTGTTCCATATCGTACAACTTCGCTTTCAGGATGGCAAAAGCCTTTGCCTTGTTCTGAATCTGGGATTTCTCGGTCTGGCTGTAAACCACAATACCAGTCGGGTAATGGGTCAGACGAACCGCGGAGTCCGTCGTATTGACACACTGTCCACCGTTACCGGATGCACGCATCACGTCAATACGGATATCCTTATCTTCAATCACAATATCAATATCGTCTTCCACTTCTGGCATTACTGCTACGGAAATGGTCGAGGTATGAATACGACCGCCGCTTTCGGTTTCGGGGACACGCTGTACACGATGAACACCACTTTCGTATTTCATCTTGGAATAAGCACCCTGTCCGTTAATCATGAAGTTCACTTCCTTCATTCCACCAATTCCGATTTCATCCACGCTAAGGAGCTCTACCTTCCAGCGCTGGCTTTCTGCATAATGCACATACATACGGTAAATCTCAGCCGCAAAAAGTGCTGCCTCATCACCTCCTGCACCGGCACGGATTTCCACGATAACATTCTTATCATCGTTCGGATCCTTGGGAAGCAGCAGGATTTTCAGCTTCTGTTCCAGCTCCTCCACACGTTTCTTGGCAGAGGCAAGCTCTTCCTTTAACATCTCCTTCATATCCTCATCGGTTTCTTCATCGAGAAGTGCAAGGGAATCTTCAATATCCTGCTTCGACTTCTTATATTCCTTATATGCTTCAACGATCGGAGTCAGATCACTCTGCTCCTTCATCAGCATACGAAAACGTTCCTGATTATTTGCTACATTTGGCTCTGCCAGCTCACTCATAATTTCTTCAAAGTGATGCAATAAATCTTCCAGCTTGTCAAACATCTTTCCACTCCTTATTTGTTTCGGAATCCTTACCAGACATATCCTGCTATTGTTATGAGAATTCCCCAACCTGCTTATTCATCATTTTTCAATATTGTTTCAACTATACGCTTTTAGGTTTACATAACTTTTATATTTCTGTCCATATGCTTATAAAATCGGCAGTCTTCCACTCACCACACGATCAAGACCTGCAAAAATCCCTACAGACATCGATCTCCTTAAAGCCTGCTTCGCGAAGAAGCTCACTCACTGCCTGCGCCTGCTCACTCCCGATTTCCAGGAAAATCTGTCCACCCCGGTTCAGGTAATCCTGCGCCCCGCCAATGATTCTCCGGTAAAAGTCGAGCCCGTCCTCTCCTCCATCCAGTGCAATATACGGATCATATTCCCGCACCTCTTCCATCAGTGTCGGAATGATCTCCCGTTCAATATAGGGTGGATTGGATACCAGAAGATCAAACTTCCCGGTCACCTTTTCATACAAATCACTTTCCAGAAAATCTGCTTTGATACCAAGTGCTTCCGCATTCTGCGCTGCTACCTGCAACGCTTCCTTCGAAATATCCACACCAATACCTTCACAGTCGTTCGAGTAATGAAGAAGACTTAACAAAATACACCCGGATCCGGTACAAAGATCCAGAATCCGCATGCCATCATGCAGATACCGCATCGCTTCTTCCACCAGAATCTCGGTATCCTGTCTTGGAATCAGCACATGCCCATTTACCTGAAAGCGCAGTCCCATAAAGTCCTGATAACCTAAAAGGTGCTGCAACGGAACATGGACCGCTCGCTGCTCCAACGCCCTCCGGTACTGCTCCTCTTCTTCTTCGGACACCTCCCGGTCTCCGTGACAAAGCAGTGTATTGTGATCGGTTCCACATACCTCTTCCAGCAAAAGCCTTGCATCCAGTTGTGCCTCGCCAATCTCTGCTTCTTTCAGTTTCTGCATTCCCATCAGAAAGGCTTCCGTATAATTCATTCTTCCTCGGTTCCTTCCTCATCGTCATCGGATAAGGCTCCATCCTTCATCCAGGATTCATCCACTTCATATCCGAATTCTTCATACAGATAATTCTTCCAGTCAAAAACTGCCTCAACGGATTTGATCGCTACTTCAATCATTTCTTCATCCGGCTCTTTCGTCGTCAGTCTCTGCAGCCACATACCGGGAGCAGAAATGATCCGGATCAGGATGTTGTCACTGCGTCCTGCCAGACGGATAATTTCATAGGAAATTCCCGCAATCACCGGAATCAGTGCGATCCGGAGCAGTACACGATATACCGGATTCGATACCCGGATAAAGAAAAACAGGATAATACTTACAAATACCACGAAAAAAACAGGAAGCTGGTTCCGCACCGCTTATGAATACGGGAGCTTTTCATCGCATTGTATACGGTAAGCGGTCTTCCCTTTTCGATACAGTTGATACATTTATGCTCTGCACCATGATACTGATACAGACGATGAATGTCCTTCATCAGACTGATTGCCACAATATAAAGTAAAAAGATTGCAATCCGGATGACACCCTCAATAATCGCAAGCAGGGAATCGTTCCGGATAAATCCATTCAGCAGCGTGGACAGATAATACGGCAGAAGAATAAAAAAATCGCCACGGCCAGCACGACCGAAAGCACTGTGGTAAATCCCATTAGGATCTTCTCGCCGCGTCCTCCTGAAATCTTATCAAGTGCCCTATCCAGCTTCGTTTCCTCTGCTTCTCCGTCCTCGTAAAACTGGGCAGAATGATTGATACATTTCATGCCAAGGCGAAGAGAGTCAATAAAATTAAAAATGCCGCGTAAGAACGGAATCTTCGTAATTCTGCTTTCCGGAAAAAGTCCACGGAACACATCCACCTCGACATCAATTTCACCATCGGCTTTACGGATTGCAACCGCATAATCGTCTTTATTCTTCATCATAACACCTTCCAGAACGGCCTGACCGCCGATTCCGGAGTAGTGTGCGGATTTTTTTCTCTTTTTCGCCATTTTTAAATCTCCATTACAAAAAAGGTTGAGATGATGTAACACCTCAACCTTCATCGTTTCATTATTTGCTTGCTACGCCATACTTCTTATTGAACTTATCAATACGTCCGTCAGTTCTTGCAGCCTTCTGCTGTCCTGTGTAGAATGGATGACATTTTGAACAAATTTCTACGTGGATATCTTCTTTTGTAGATCCTGTTACGAATGTGTTACCACAGTTGCATGTTACAGTTGCCTGATAATAATCAGGATGGATTCCTTCTCTCATTTTTTCACCTCTCTATTATCATTTCTCATATTTTTCTGTTCTCATCCACTGTGTTTCCTACGAAACAGCTTTTTTTAAGTATATCATAGGTATCATGCCTTTGCAAGCACTTTTTATAACCATTTGATCTTCTTAACCATATTGACAAATTCCTGGTTGTTTCTTGTTTTCGCAAACAGATCCAGGATCCTGTCCAGCGATTCTTCCGGCTTTAATCCGTTCAGAGCCTTACGGATGATATTCATGGCCTCAAGCTCGTCCTGGGATAACAGCAGGTCTTCCCGACGGGTACTGGATCTCGGAATATCGATGGCAGGGAAAATTCTCTTCTCGGACAGCTTCCGGTCAAGCATTAATTCCATATTACCGGTTCCCTTAAATTCCTCGTAAACCACATCATCCATCTTGGATCCGGTATCTACCAGTGCAGTTGCCAGAATCGTTAATGATCCACCTTCACGCATGTTTCTCGCCGCGCCAAAGAACCGCTTCGGCATATGTAATGCAGCAGGATCGAGACCACCGGATAATGTTCTTCCGCTCGGAGGAACAATCAGGTTGTAGGCTCTTGCAAGTCGTGTAATACTGTCGATCAGAATTACAACGTCCTTTCCATGCTCTACTAAACGCTTACCACGCTCAATAACCATTTCAGATACACGCTTATGATGCTCCGGAAGTTCATCAAAGGTAGAATAAATTACTTCCACATTTGGTCCTTCAATTGCTTCCTTAATATCGGTTACTTCTTCCGGACGTTCATCAATCAGCAGAATAATAAGATGTACTTCCGGTGAATTACGTTTTACGGACTTCGCAACATCCTTTAACAGGGTTGTCTTACCAGCTTTCGGAGGGGATACGATCATACCTCTCTGTCCCTTACCAACCGGACTGATCAGATCCATAACCCGCATTGCTATACTTGCTCCCGGCATCTCCAGATGAAGACGCTCATTCGGGAAAAATTGGAGTCATGTCTTCAAAATTGTGACGTTTCGAACTCTCCTCCGGCGTATAGCCATTGATGCTCTTCACATATAACAGTGCCGCGAACTTCTCTCCCTGTGTACGTACTCTGGTATTTCCCTCCAGAATATCACCGGTCTTCAGTCCGAAACGACGGATCTGGCTCGGAGCCACATAGACATCGTTCTCACCGGGAAGATAATTCTCACATCGGATAAATCCGAATCCATCCGGCATAACCTCCAGAATACCATGTGCACTGACTCCACTGTCCAGTTCCTCTATTGTCTTTTCCTCTTCGGTCTGGGACTGTTTTTCTTCTCTGGACTTTGTTTCTTCCTTTTTGGTGTCTTCTTTTCCTTTTACTTCTTCTTTATTCTTTGTTTCCCTGCGTTCTGCGGTTCTGGATGCCACAACGCCCTTGGGTTTCTGTATGCCCTTGCCTTCTGCCTTATCTTTTTCGTCTGCTGCAAGCATTGCCTCTACCAGCTCGTCCTTTTTCATGGTTGAAATGCCCCGCAGACCTCTTGCTTTTGCTACTGCTTTTAAATCAGCAAGTGCTAAAGACTCATACTTTTCTCTCATACTCTCCTCCAAATATCTATGAAAACTGTATACCATTATTACATTTCTAAAGGGAATTTTTCTTACGAATTGCAAATGATTTGTCATACAATAAAGTGATTATACAACATTCATTTCCAAAAAGGAAAGTAAATTTTTAAAAAGATTTTTTTGGCAAATTTTCAGCAAAATGAGACATCATTATCTACTCATTCAGTGACTGTTTGACCGGAACCTCGATCTTACGGTTATAGCATGCAAAAGTATCCTCCACCCATTTTTTGTCTGGTTTTTTTGTCACAAGGCTCACAAGCGGAACCAGTATAAGCCCTGCTACCATGGCAAAGGCGCCGGCATTAATAGGAGACTGTAATACCGTCGGGAAGGAGCTCCGGAAGAACAGATTCAGCGTCATCACCCCGACACCAAATATAAAGCTTACATAACAGGCTGCCTTGGTCGTCTTTTTCCAATATAAACCGTACAGGAACGGTGCAAGAAATGCTCCTGCGAGCGCGCCCCATGATACTCCCATAAGCTGCGCAATAAAGGTCACGTTACTCTTATACTGTACAATCGCAATAACAACGGAAATTGCAATAAATACCACGATCAAAAGCCGTATAATGAATACCTGCTTCTTTTCATCCATGTCTTTCACTACATGATCCTTTAATACATCCAGTGTCAGTGTTGAACTCGACGCCATAACCAGCGAGGACAATGTGGACATGGAAGCAGACAATACCAGGATCACCACAAGTCCTATAAGAAGATCCGGGAGGTTCGAAAGCATTGCCGGAATCACGGCATCATAACCGTCTGCCGCAATGTCAATCTGACTGCTGTACAGTCTTCCGAATCCACCAAGAAAATAGCATCCTCCTGATACCACAACTGCAAATAAGGTAGAAATGATGGTTCCCTTTTTAATAGAAGCTTCACTCTTAATCGCATAGAACTTCTGCACCATCTGCGGAAGTCCCCAGGTTCCAAGGGATGTCAATACAACCACACCTAGCAGATTAAACGGATCCGGGCCAAAGAAGGACGCAAACACACCGGGCTGCGTGGACGCTGTCGCATCTTCTACATTGGCAAGTCCGTTTAAGGCTTCTAAGAAACCGCCATTACTTTTTAATACAGCTGCAATTACCACAACAATACCGAACAGCATGATAAGTCCCTGCAGGAAATCATTAATTGCCGTTGCCATATACCCGCCTGCTACCACATAAATACCTGTCAGTACTGCCATGACAAGAATACAGACCGTATAATCAATATGAAACGCCATTCCAAACAACCTGGATAATCCATTATAAAGCGATGCCGTATAAGGAATCAAAAATACGAATACAATCACAGATGCCGCAATCTTTAAATTCTTAGACTGGAAACGTGTGCCAAAAAAATTCCGGCATGGTCGCACTGTCTAAATGCTGTGTCATGACACGGGTCCTTCTTCCCAAAACCACCCAAGCAAGCATCGAGCCCAGCAATGCGTTACCG
Organism: Lachnospiraceae bacterium; assembly: GCA_021628825.1. GTDB lineage: Bacteria > Bacillota > Clostridia > Lachnospirales > Lachnospiraceae > Suilimivivens. Next base: position 1,075,029 of record JAJXRY010000001.1, read on the forward strand.
ATTCCGATCCAGGTCGAAGCAATTCCGTATTTCCATCCGAACTGCCCGGCATACCCTACGAAAATAACTGCCGAAAAGTACGAGGTTCCATAAGCAAACGCCGTAAGCCACGGACCGACACTCCGTCCGCCAAGTACAAATCCATTTACATCTGTTGCATGCTTTCTACAGTAAAAACCAATTGCCAGCATTATTCCGAAAAATATCACCAGCATTAATATTTTTGATAATCATAAATCTCTCCTCTTTATTAACCACGGTTCTGTGCTTCTACCAGACGCATTCCGCAGTACTGTTCACGAAGCTTCGGCTTCTCAATCTTACCGGTAGGATTTCTCGGAATTTCTGCAAATACAACTTTATGCGGCCGTTTGTAACGGGGAAGCTTCTGACAGAACTCATTGACTTCTTCCTCTGTACAGGTTTTATCCGGCTTTTAGCTCAATCACGGCAAGGGTTGTCTCTCCCAGACGCTTATCCGGAATACCAATGACTGCCACATCATGGACTGCATCAATGTTGCGCAGGAAATCCTCGATCTGTACCGGATAAATGTTCTCACCACCACTGATAATGACATCCTTTTTACGGTCTACCAGGAAGATAAAACCGTCCTCATCCATCTGTGCCATGTCTCCGGTATAAAGCCAGCCTTCGTCATCCATGACTTCCTTCGTCGCTTCTTCATCATTGTAATAACAGGTCATTACACCGGGGCCCTTAACCGCAAGCTCGCCAACCTCTCCCTGCGGAACCTCATTCCGTTTCTCGTCCACAATCTTAACCTTCCAGCCAAAGCCCGGCTTACCGATCGCGCCAACCTTATCGATATTTTCTACTCCAAGATGAACACATCCGGGACCGATAGATTCACTTAAGCCATAGTTGGTATCGTACTGATGATTCGGGAAGTAACGCTTCCAGTGCTTAATCAGACTCGGCGGTACGGGTTGTGCGCCGATATGCATCAACCTCCAGTGAGACAGATCATAATCCTCCAGTTTCACTCTTCCACTGTCCAACGCCTCCAGAATGTCCTGTGCCCACGGAACCAGAAGCCAAACAATCGTACATTTTTCTTTGGATACGGCATCCAATATGTATTCCGGCTTGGTTCCCTTTAACAGAACTGCCTTACTTCCGGACAAAAGAGAACCGAACCAGTGCATCTTCGCACCCGTATGATATAACGGAGGAATGCACAGGAACACATCATCCCTGGTCTGTCCATGATGATTCTGCTCGACACGGCAGGCATGAATCAGGCTTTCATGATTATGTAAGATCGCCTTCGGGAATCCTGTTGTTCCGGATGAAAAATAAATTGCTGCATCATCCTGTTCCGTAAGATGAACCTTCGGTGCCACACTGGAACAGTTTGAAGTCAGTGAATTGTAATCCTCGGCAAAGGTCGGACAATTATCTCCTACGAAGAACAATAAGCGGTTGCGGCTGATTTCATCTGCAATCTCTTCCACACGTCCGATAAATGCAGGCCCGAATACCAGCACATCTGCCTCGGCTTTTTCTACGCAATACTGAATTTCATCCGGCGCATAACGGAAGTTCAGCGGAACCGCAAGTGCTCCCGTTTTCAGAATTCCAAAATAAATCGGCAGCCATTCCAGACAGTTCATTAACAGAATTGCCACCTTGTCCCCCTTCTTAATGCCTCTTGAAATCAGCAGATTGGCAAACCGGTTCGCCTTTTCATCAAATACCCGCCAGGTAATCTCCCTTCGATAATGTGTCATCGGGTTTGGCTCGATCAGTTCATATTCCTTCCAGGTAACCCGCCGGATCTCTTTGACCTCCGGGTTAATCTCCACCAGACAGACCTCATCCCCATAACTTCTGCTGTTCTGCTCCAACACATCTACAATTGTCATTTTTCCGCTCCTTTGTTATTCAATAAATCTTTTTGTTGTGTATACTCCATCATGTCATTCTTTTATGCTTTAACGCTTTTACCTATTGAAGTATACCCTTGTATCCAATATTTGTCAAGGAAATTACCTCACCTCACTACCCAAAAAGTAACAGTTCATCCATGCCATTCATAAGTTGCCGGATTGTACAGATTTGCTAATAAATATACGCGCTTTCCGGCAACTTATTTCATGTCGGGCGTCCGCCCTATAGAAATGATTATATAAGCTGCCCTTAGTGAGCAAGCTCCCACGGTCATCTTGCACAATCATTTCTGCATGGTTGAACTGTTACCACAAAAAGGCACCAGACAATCCCATGTCTGATGCCATAATTTCACGTTTTCTTCTCTGAAGCTCACCTAGAAATCTGCACAGACATATAAGACCTATTGCTTATAACTGTGCAGGAACTGCTGTTACAAGCGAATACGCCTCACGTAATAATAAAGGTATGCCTGATTGGTAAGTTTACTCTGATTCATACAAAACTCCCTGACTTCATAAAGTTCTACAATATATAGATTAGCACGCTGTATTCTGCATGTCAATCGGCTTTCCAATAAACTTCTACCTTCCGCAGACCAGCTCTGACAGGAAAGTGTCTGTGCACCTATTCTATAATTCTTTTGCATCTATACCAAACAAAAACAGACAGCACAGAATCCCTTCCATGCTGCCCTCTTATACACACCTAAAATTATCTATCCTTTACTCGATGTTATAACCATAACTCCAACTCAAATGCCTCATTCTATCCCGAAAAATTACACTTCTTTCTTCGTCTTCCGTCCACAACACTTTGTCTCGGTACAGAATCCTGTAACCTCGCACTTTGGCTGGAAGTAATTCTCGGTTAAGAACTTCCACTCTTCCGAATAATTACTGAGTTCCGTCTTCATATCGTTCATCAACTGGCGGAACTCCCAATATGCTCTCGTACAGAGTCTCTGATGGGACATATCTACGAGATTTCTTAAATTGGTACGAAGTACCACCTTGCTTTCCATTCCAAGTGGAAGAAGCATGCTGACATCCTCACGTGGCAGTTCCATCGCTTCTAACTTCTGCATTGCCGTAAGAATCTCTTCCATGGCATGATCATAAATCACTTTTGCCTCTTCGTTACCGGCGATAGTCGGCGGCGTCACATATGGAAAGCCCTTCTGATAATTGATATATCTGGTAGAAGCCTGCAATCTTGTCGGGCTGCCTCCGATATGGGTATATAATTCACGGATCACTCTTGCAGAATATCCTTCGAGAATCATATAAACCTGTGGATACTCCCAGGTTCTTCCATGTCCGTCAGAAAGACAGTTCAGTCCTCTCTTATAGTTGCGGTCAGCCTTCGTGATGTCTGCTCCCCAGCATACACCGGCTTCACGCCCGATCAAACTGATTGGATCCTTTGTGGTTTCATTTTGAATTATAATCTTTCCCATCTTTACTCTCTTCTCTCCATTGGTTTTCTTTTGGCTTATTATACACCACCTCTTTCATTCTCTGCAAGAGCACAATGAAGCCTCCCACTCCAAACGGTACAATCCAGGTCACGAAACGGAATACCAGAATTGCCGGTACGGTCACGGATTCCGGTAAGAAGAAACCAAACAAAAGAAGGAAAACGAATTCCAGCGAACCGATTCCGGAGGGTGCCGGAATCACGCCTGCAAGCATATAAGTAACTGCCATCAGACACACATTTAAGAAGAAATCCGGGAACTCCTGTCCACGAAACATATAGGCCGGAATAAGATACACCATAAGAAGCATCACCATGCTTTTAAGCAAAACCAGAAGGAAGCCACCCTTTTTCCGAAAGACTACCTTCCCGGTATCATTTAAAAGCTTTGCCTGTTCCTGACCTTTCTGCATTGTTTTCTGTAAGGAGGGGAATTTTTCCGACAGCTTATCACATAGCCAGCCCACAAATTGCAGCACCTTAGAAGAAGCTGCAACGGAAAGCATGACCGCCACAATCACAAAGGTGATGAGAACACCCAGTACCATATATCTCCCATAGGAATTGCAGATCTCTCCCATCCTTCCAAATCCCAGCAGAAACAGGAAACCACTCACACCAAGAAGCATCACGGCAATCTTCTTTAACACAAACTGAATCATCGAAACGCCGGTTCCCTGTGCCGGTGGAATATCCTTTTTCGACAGATAATAAATCTGAGCAATTCCGGCCCCACTCCCCAACGTAATCAGACGGTATAATTCGCAGCAATAGGCAACTTCTATTGACTCCCAAAGCGGATAGACACTCCCCGGATAACCGTACCACGCCCCTGCATGACTGCTCCTTCCATAAAGAAAAAGCCGCCTGCAAGCAGACAGCATACAACAATCTCACCGAAAGACAATGCCTGAATTCCACTCACAATGTCTTCTAAAGAATCCCAATAAAAAACCAGCGCTGCTGCCAGCAGGAGCCCTACCAGCAGCAGACTGATGATTCCGCTATATTCTCTTTTCTTCCCTTTTCCTTTTTCACTTTTCATATATTTTTTCTATTTCTTCTTATTCTGCCTTCTTATAGTTCTCATAGCTCGGCTTCTTGTGCGGCGTTGCATCCCAGAGCTTTTCAGCTTCCGGTGCCCACTGCTTTGCATAGGCATGACACTTCTCGCACAAATGCTCTGCCGTTTCCGGGGACTGGAGATCGGTCGATTTTTGCTCCGGTTTCCTTCACCATGCGCTGCAGAATCTCCGGATTTTCCAGCATCGGGCAGGGTCTTAAATGATTCTCATTGAACGGCTGGTTATTATAATATGCCATAAACAGCGGGGAGTGCAGGATCTCAAGCAGGCTGCTTGTCCGGATGTTGGCATTCGAATAATGAATGAATACACAAGGCTCTGCGTCACCGTTTGCATTGATGTGGAAGTAATTACGTCCACCGGCAATACATCCGCCAACATATTCTCCATCATTCTGGAAGTCCATCGTAAAAAAATGCCCCTTGCCATGTGACATATTACGGATTTCACGCACACGCTCACGCATATATTTTCTCTGTTCCATAGTAGGCAGAAGCTCTACGGCCGCATCATTTCCTACCGGCATGTAATGGAAGTACAGGGAATAACGACATCCCTTTTCCAGAATCAGATCAATAAATTCATCGCTGGTTACCGTCTCAATATTCTGTGACGTATAGCAGATGGATGTTCCGAAAATCAGTCCATACTCTTTCAGCAGATCCATCGCATGCATTACCTTCTCAAATACTCCGGTTCCACGACGCAGGTCATTTACCTCCGAAAATCCTTCCAGACTGATTGCAAGATAAAGATTTCCAAGCTTTACCATCTCCTGACAAAGCGCCTCGTTCACCAGTGTGCCATTCGTATAAGCAAGGAATGCACAATCGTGATGTTTTTCGCACAGTCTTAAAATATCGTCCTTACGAACCAGTGGTTCGCCGCCTGTAAACATATAAAAGTAAATTCCAAGTTCTTTTCCCTGGGTGATGATATCATCCATCTCCTTGAAGGTCAGGTTCAGACGGTTGCCATATTCTGCCGCCCAGCATCCCTTACAATGCAGGTTGCAGGCACTCGTCGGATCCATCAGAATCAGCCACGGAATGTTGCACTTCTGTACCTCTCTCGTCTTCCGGATCGTCTTTGTCCCATGGAAAAAGGCTTCATAGCCAAGGTTTAACGCCGTCATTTTTAATACATGCGGATCCACCTCATCTAAGAGACGGTGAATATACTGATTCAAGGTTCCGTCCTGGTCAGAGACCATCTGTTTTGCTTTGTCATAGTCAATGTCAATTTTTTCGCCATCCATATATTTCTGCATCAGATCGATCAGCTTTACAATTTCGCCCTCCGGATTCTTGTTGAGGGTTTTTAAGGTAACGTCCAGTGCAGTACTAAAAAGCAGCTCTTCCTGCTGCATGTGTCATAGATCCCATCTTCGTATCCTCCTGCTTCTTTTTGTAAAATGTAACGGATTCACAGTCCATGCTTTGTTTTTTTCTTACTTTCAGAATACATAACCTGTTTTTTTAAAGATAAATGGATAAAAAAAGACAATGTATGAAATTTATACATTGCCTTAATTTTTGATTATTTTTTTAAACACTTTTTCTTAAAATGTCTATTGTTTTTTTGTTCCATGCTTCTCTTATTCCTTTCCATCCCAACAGTAGGTACAAAGCTTGCAGCGATCAATTCCAACAGACTCAATCATGTCATCCAGGCGGTGGAACCGTAAGGAAGTAAAGTTCAACTGTACCCCCGATCCGCTTCACCATCTCCTGGTATTCCGGAGAGTCGGGATTGGAATAGGCACTTAAATTCACATTGGCAGCGTTTCCGGTCATTTCCTTAATCGTTCTTCTGGTAATCAGTTCCATCTCGGAAGAAGAACGGGAGAAATTCAGGTACTTACATCCATATAATAACGGCGGGCATGCCGTACGGATATGTACTTCTCTTGCTCCGCTCTGGTACAGGAATTCGGTCGTTTCCCGAAGCTGTGTACCACGTACAATGGAATCGTCAATCAACAGAAGGCTCTTGTCCTGAATCAAATCATGTACCGGAATCAGCTTCATCTTTGCAATCATATTACGCTGGCTCTGGATCGTCGGCATAAAGGAACGCGGCCAGGTCGGCGTATACTTGATAAACGGTCTGGAAAAAGGAATTCCGGACGCATTGGAATATCCGATTGCATGTGCCACACCGGAATCCGGAACACCGGCCACATTATCCGGATGCACATCATCCCGCCTGGCAAGAAGCGCACCGCAGTTGTAACGCATCTTTTCTACACTGATGCCCTCGTAGGAAGAAGACGGATAACCATAATATACCCAGAGGAAGGTACAGATCTTCATATCCTTACCGGGCGAAACCAGAGTCGTTACCGATTCCGGTGTCACAATGACGATTTCCCCGGGGCCTAACTCCTTTTCATCCACATAACCCAAGTTCAGATAGGCAAAGCTTTCAAAGGAAATGCAGTAAGCATCCTCCTTTTTTTCCGACCACAACAGGAGTTCGTCCGAGCCGGTCTCTGGCGGCATAAATTCCCTTTGGTGTCAGTAATACCACCGTCATGGAACCATCGATTATTTCCTGAACATACTGCAGGCCTTCGATCAGATTGTCCTTCTGATTGATGACGGCTGCCACTAGCTCGGTTGCATTGATGTCCCCGCCGCTCATTTCAAGGAAGTGGGAATGCCCCGAGGAAAATAGCTTTTCAACGATGGACTCCATGTTATTGATCTTGCCAACCGTCATAATCGCATAAGTTCCATGATGGGAACGTACAAGCAGCGGTTGTGGCTCATAATCCGAAATACAGCCAATCCCAAGATAACCCTGCATCTCATTTACATCTTTGTCAAACTTGGTCCGGAAAGGAGCATTCTCAATATTGTGAATGGCTCTCTCAAAACCGGCCTCTTTATTATATACGGCCATACCTGCCCTTCTGGTTCCCAGATGGGAATGATAGTCCGTACCGAAAAACAAATCAAACACGCAGTCTTTCTTTGACGCTACGCCAAAAAATCCACCCATAAATATAATCCTTTCCTTAAAAAATCACCCTCATGATTTAAACGTTGATCTCAACCTCTACGCCAAGTAAATCCCTGTTATCCTGCAAAGTCGGTGAAATCACCTTTCTTAAGAACGCTTCTACCTGTTCTCTGGACCGGCCGACATATCGGGACGGTTCCATGGTCTTCTGCAGATCTTCCAATGTCATATGGAATTCCGGATCCGCTGCAATCAGCTCCAGAAGATTGTTCTCTTTGCCTTCCTGCTTCACATTCTTACCGGCTTCCATGGATAATTCACGGATCTTTTCATGCAGTTCCTGACGGTTTCCACCCATCTTTACAGCATCCATCATAATGTTTTCGGTTGCCATGAACGGAAGTTCGCTTAACATATGCTTCTCAATAACCTTCGGATAAACCACCAGTCCATCGACAACATTCAGACACAGGTCTAAAATTCCATCAATCGCAAGAAAAGCTTCCGGAATGGATAATCTCTTATTGGCAGAATCATCCAGGGTACGTTCAAACCACTGGGTTGCAGAGGTGATTGCCGGATTCAGTGCATCGATCATCACGTAACGGGAAAGGGATGCAATCCGTTCACTTCTCATCGGGTTTCTCTTATAAGCCATGGCAGAAGATCCGATCTGATTCTTTTCAAACGGCTCTTCCACTTCCTTAAGATGCTGCAGCAGACGGATGTCATTGGACATCTTATGAGCGCTGGCTGCAATTCCGGCAAGGACATTGGCAACTCTCGTGTCCACCTTGCGGGAATAGGTCTGTCCGGAAACCGGATAGCATTCCTTAAAGCCCATCTTCTTTGCAATCATCGGATCAATCTTATCGATCGTCTCCTGATCGCCGTTAAACAGCTCCAGGAAAGAAGCCTGTGTTCCTGTAGTTCCCTTGGAGCCAAGGAGCTTCATGCCGGAAAGCACATGTTCAAGATCCTCAAGATCCAGACAGAATTCCTGCATCCACAGGGTTGCACGCTTTCCAACGGTAGTTGGCTGTGCCGGCTGGAAATGCGTAAATGCCAGCGTCGGCTGTGCCTTGTATTTATCTGCAAAGTCGGCAAGCTCCTTTAATACATTAATGAGCTTTTTCTTCACAAGACGGAGTGCTTCTGTCATCACGATAATATCAGTATTGTCACCCACATAGCAGCTGGTTGCACCAAGGTGGATAATACCCGCTGCCTTCGGGCACTGCTGTCCGTAAGCATAAACATGGCTCATAACATCGTGGCGCACTTCCTTTTCCCTTGCTTTTGCCACATCATAGTTAATGTCATCGGCATGACTCTTTAATTCATCAATCTGTTCTTTGGTAATGACCGGCTTTCCATCCTGGGAAAGTCCTAATTCCATCTCGGTCTCTGCCAATGCAATCCAGAGCTTACGCCAGGTACGAAACTTCATATCCGGAGAAAAGATATACTGCATGTCCTTACTTGCATAACGCTCTGACAAAGGGCTTACATATCTGTCTGTGCTCATTCCTTTCCTCCTATGCCAGTCCAAGTCTCTTGAATACTTCGTTGTAAGCTTCTTCTACATTTCCAAGGTCACGGCGGAAACGGTCCTTGTCCAGCTTTTCATTGGTGTTGACATCCCACAGACGACAGGTATCCGGAGATACTTCATCGGCTAACAGGATTTCTCCATGGAAACGGCCAAACTCAATCTTGAAGTCAATGAGCTTGATATCGGCCTGAAGGAAATAAGCCTTCAGTACTTCATTTACCTTAAAAAGCATACTTCTTAATGGTGTCGATCTCTTCCCAGGTAGCAAGTCCCAGGGCAACAGCAAAGTAGCTGTTGATCAGCGGATCGCCCAAAGCATCATTTTTATAACTGAACTCAATGGTAGGCTCTTTAAAGGGGGTTCCCTCCGGTACTCCAAGACGCTTGCTGAAGCTTCCTGCAGCCACATTACGGATAATAACCTCTAAAGGTACAATGTCGACCTTCTTTACAGCAGTTTCACGGTCACTCAGTTCCTCGATCAGATGGGTCGGTACCCCTTCCTTTTCCAGAAGCTTAAATACATGATTGGTCATACGGTTGTTGATGGCACCCTTTCCTACGATGGTTCCCTTCTTTTCGCCGTTGAAAGCAGTTGCATCATCCTTGTAATCCACGATAACAACATCTGGATCCTCTGTTGCAAATACCTTCTTTGCCTTTCCTTCATAAAGCTGTTCCATTTTTTTCATGATTATCCTCCATTTGAAAGTTTATATTTGAAAGAAACATCGGTTTCCCCATGTCCTTTACAGGCAATAACATCCGATCAGGCGTTCAGTTTTCCGATAAATTCCTTCACCCGTTCATTTTCCGAAGCAAAGATCTCTTCCGGAGTTCCCTGCATCTTAATATGACCACCTTCCATGAAAATGATCTTGTCGGATACTTCCCTGGCAAACTGCATTTCATGTGTGACAATGATCATGGTCATATGCTGCTTTGCCAGTTCCTTAATAACCTTAAGCACCTCCACCGTAAGCTCCGGGTCAAGTGCGGAGGTCGGTTCATCAAAAAAAGAGAATCTGGGGCTGCAGGGCCAGTGCCCTTGCAATCGAAACTCTCTGCTGCTGTCCTCCGGAAAGCTGGCACGGATAGACATCTGCCTTATCGGCGAGCCCGAGCTGTTCTAAAAGCTTCTTTGCTCTCTCCACTGCCTCTTCCTTCGGTACTTTATCGACACAGACAGGTGCGTCTGTAATATTCTTCAATACGGTATAATGTGGAAACAGATTGAAATTCTGGAAAACCAGTCCGAAGTACTTCCGGATCTGCTTTAATTTCGCCTTGGACGCATACACGCATTTTCCGTTCTCTTCCTTCGCTGCTGCTTCCCCAAGATAAATGAGATCTCCCCCATCCATCTTTTCAAGTAACGTAGCACATCTAAGGAGCGTGGACTTTCCGGAACCGGACGGTCCGATAATCGAAACGACCTCTCCCCGGTGCACCTCTAAGGAAATATCCTCCAGTACATGCAGGTCACCGAAATGCTTTCTGATATGATTCATCTGTAATAAAGTCTCACTCATTCCGGCTGCCTCCTAATGATAATAGTCCATGGATTTCTCAATCCGTTCCATAATCGCTGCCACAAGCAGGTTAAAGATATAATAAAACACACCTGCTGCCATCAGCGGCATAATGCTCGTTTCAGCTGCCGCGATCTGCTTGGCCAGCGTAAACATCTCTGCCTGCGACAAAACAAAGGCAAGAGACGTATCCTTCACTAAGGTAATCGTTTCATTCGTAATCGACGGCAGAATTCGTTTCATCACCTGCGGGAAAATGATCTTGAAAAAGGTCTGAACCTTCCCATAGCCCAGAATCTCTGCGGCCTCATACTGTCCCACCGGCATGGATTCAATTCCGCCACGGTAAATCTCGGCAAAGTATGCTGCATAGTTCACCGCAAAGGCAATAATGATCGCCGGAAAAACGGTATCCCTTCAGATTAGTGCCAAATAAATAGTACGGTCCGAAGTATACCACAATTAACTGCAGCATCAGCGGCGTACCTCTCATAATAGAAATATATATCTTACTGATACCTTTTTAGCAACACATTTTTTTGACATTCTTCCAAAAAGCCACCAAAAGTCCCAGCGGTAACGAAAAAGTAACGTCAGAAAAAAAGATTTCTACCGTAACCAACATTCCCTGTCCCAATTGCATTATAATTGTTTGAAAAATTCATACCCTACTCCTGTGTGTTTAAGTTGATATAACTATTCAGGGGCAGAATCTTCATTCTGCCCCCGGAACACTTCTTTATTTGCCTAAGCAAACACTGTCCTCCAAGCCATACTTCTTTGCAATTTCCATAAAGGTTCCATCCTCTGCCATTTCAAGCAGGGTGGATTCTACCTGATCCTTTAATTCGGTGTTGCCAAGCTTAAAGCCGATACCATACTGTTCGGTTGCCAGCTTTTTCATCAAGGATCACAAAGCCATCCCCTCTGGATTCCAGCTGATAGTCTGCAACTCCGATATCTACGGCGATCGCATCCACAGCGCCTGCATCCAGATTTAAGAACCCGGTATTGTAATCTGCAAACTGTGTCATCTCTGCAAAGGTGGCTGCCAGATCTGCTGCATCTCCTTCGAGGGCTGCCAGTGCGGAAGAATCCTTCTGTACTCCGACAATCTTACCTGCAAGGTCTGCCGGAGATGTGATTCCGGAATCTGCCTTTACGACAAATACCTGACTGTTATCTACATAAGGAACACTAAAGGTGTACTGGTCTTCACGTCCGTTCATGGTAAATCCGTTCCAGATACAGTCAATGGAGCCGGAGCTTAATTCCATATCCTTGGCATCCCAGTCAATCGGCTGCTTTACGAGTGTCCATCCGTTGCGGTTACATACCTCAGCGGCAAGCTCCAGGTCAAATCCGGTATATTCACCGTTTTCATCCATATAACCATAAGGCGGGAACTCTGCATCAAAGCCAACGGTGAAGGTTCTTCCTTCTGTAGAAGCCTCTGCCTGTTCACTGTCAGTCTGTGTTTCCTCTGCCTGTGTGGTATCTTCCTGTGCCGTTGTATCCTGTGCGGTAGTCTCCTTGGCACCGCATCCAGCCATTAATCCGGTCATCATTACGGCTGCAATTGAAACTGCGAGTAACTTTTTCATAATCTCTCCATCCTTCCTTAGCCCTGTATTTACAGGTTAGTTATGCATCACGCTACTTCTTTAGCATGATAAAGCATGTTCGATACTCATGCTATCATGCACACTAAGGAAAGTCAAGTGAAATCCTTATCATACTCGGCAACAATGCCCAGAATTTCTTTGGCATATTTGGGATAATTTTCAACCAGATCCTTCACTTCTGCTTTCGCCTTTCCGGCAATGACTTCCTTGTTGTAATCCATTCTCCGCCGCAGGGACTGTCTGCGGATAATGAGGTTATGACGGATCTCAATCATTTCCTTCTTATCGAGGAGAGCCTGCGTCTGATGCAGCCAGATCATCGGATCCTTCACCTGATACCGGCGCAGGATATGTAACAGCTCCTGCTGAGTGGAATCCAGTTCAATTTCTGCCCGTTTATAATTGTGGCGTTCATCCTTTTTCTTCCAGATACTGCTTATAATCCCGTCCAAGCTCCTGTGCACTTTTGACGTTGTATTTCATATAAAGATAGTCAAGCAGATGCGTATTGTTCACATACCGGATCTTCACCGTATTCTGCAGCCGGATGAGCCTGCTGATCCCGCTCTCCACCTGGGAAAGCTCCCGTACGGCATCGTTATATTTTAAGAAAATGGCGGTGATGGCAAGTGCCCCTGATTCCTCCGACCGCCAGATAGCCGATCTTCACATCAAATGAAAAATGCATACTGCAAAAAGTAACAGTAAAAACAGGCAGAAGACCACTGCCGTTGCACAGACAATCGTCATCGAACGGGTATCCTTCATGAGATGCCGCAGTTCGATCTTCCGGAAGCCGTAGGCCTGCCGCTCACTGTCAAGCCGCCGCAGATCCCGCTTAATCAGGTTCTGGTATTCTTCGGCTTTTTTTCAAGCTTCTCATATGCCTCCTGCACTTCCTCTTCCATGCTTTCCATCTGAGAGAATTTTTTTCATCCGACATCCGGTTTTTTTACGTTCCTTATAGCCGGACTGCTGCCGCTCCAATGTATCCATCCGCTTGGCGCATTCCATTAGCAGACGGCTTTCGCTCTCCGGCAGCGCCTCAATCTCTTCAATATCCTTAAGATGCGAGGTCACCACCTGATATTCGTGCTGGAGATTCTCTACCTCCCTGGATGCCTCCGCAATCTGCTCTAAGCACCCCCTGACATATTCCTCACGCTGCTTCCGGTTATGGACCTGTAAATCGTCACGGTCATAGACAATCTCATTCCACTCCTCGACTTCGTAGGTCTCCTCGTCGTCGTAATCCCTTTTCCAGTTAAAAATCCGTTGTAATAAACCCATTCTTATTCCTCAACAAGCTGCAGGTAATCTTCCTTCAGCCGATAGATAATCTTATCAATTTCTTCGTAATAGGAAGCCACATTTCCCTCTTCCTTATAAATCTTCAACGCTGACAGCATCCGGTTTTCACGCGAAGCCTCAAACTCTCCTTTTTGCTGTTGTGATCTTCTTTTTCAAGCGCTAACGAAAGCTCATGGTATTCGGAATGTTCCGCAATAAAGCGGATGTATTCTTCCTCCGACAGATAACTCCGCAAGGAAGATAAATACTGCAGTCCCGACTCCTCGTCCTTCGACATCTCATAGGCTCGCTTATAATATTTCGCCGCAATGTCGAACATGAAAAGTCCTGCATAGGCATAGCCCATATTATGATAAATGGCAGGCCGCAAGGCATTCTCAGTATCGGGCAGATCCCGGTTCAGATCTTCATATTCCCTGAGTGCCATCAGATGCCGGTTGTTCTGCAACAGGTAATCTGCCTGCTTTTTTTCTTCCGTTCAAAATCATTTAATCCGGCATTGCTTTTCAGGATTTCATCCATCTGTGCAATTTCTGCTTCGGTGCAATAGTTAACATAATACATAATTATGTCAACAAACTCTCCTGCCTGGATTCCTTTTTTCATGGCAAGCGTAAGCTGGTCTGCCAGCTCCGCAAGACCGCACTGCTCCCGCAACCATTCCGGAAGATGCTTATCCATGATCTCTGTGTTAATCATAAACGGATTGTTCGCAAACAGGTAACACAGTTCTTCCACGCAGTATACATTCACACAGACCTTCTCTAAATGATAAGGTTCGTTGGCATATTTTCCTGTACAGATTAATACTCGGCTTACCATCTGAATTCCTTTCTGTTATCTAACATACCGTTTTCTCATACCTGCAGGGTATGCGTCCATGCCCGGCCGCTGCTCTTAAACAGTTCTCCGAAGCCCATATCGGTAATTTCCAGCGTCAGCGTATGAATTGCCGTCATTTCCGCATGGATCCGTAATCTCGTTGTACACCGGGGCCTCTCCGGCAGTCCGTCAAGTATGACGGTCTTATCCATAATATTTTCACCGGTCAGCGGCGTGATAGTAAAGCACAATACATTTCCGCTTTCCAGAATCAGGTCAAAATCCGTTTTCGCCTCATACCAGTTCACACCGGCATCCAGAATGGCCAGATACGAATCCTCCCCACGGCGCAGCGCCTTCATTCCGATATTGGACTTCAGCTTATCTTCTCCCAGATAAACATATTCGCGTATATTTCCCTGTGGATTCAGCTTTTCCATTCCGGCATAGCAGGCTCCCTTGCTATACAGGTTGTTTCCCTGAAACACCCTGCGGTTATGGCACAGGATCTTTAAGGATTCCCTGGTCCAGCCCTCCTTAAAGCCCTCTCCGATCAGGAATACCGTCGATACATCCGTTTCCCGTAAGCAGCTTTCACACAACTGCCCGAACTGTGCATCGAGCTCCTGCTGCTGTGCCATGCGCTCTGCCTCGTCCTCCGACCAGGCCACTCTCTTCATCTCCGGATAATCCAGATGCTCGATAAACACGACCTTGGGAGTCGTGTGCCGGTTGCACTGAAAACGCAGGGTTTTCAGCTCCTCGTTATATTCAAAAACAAACACTTCTCTTTTCCAAAGCTCTGCCTGCTGGTGGAGCATATAATAATAGAAGCTCTCAATATGGCTCTGGAAGCAGATCTGCGGGCATTTAAGCTGCAGTCCGGATACTACTTTCCCTAACACCTCGACCATGCGCGGAGTCAGCTCCTCCACTGTGAACATGAAAACCTCCGCACGGTTTAAGGAGACCTGCATATTGAGGGTTGCAAGGCTTCGTTTGATAAAGAGGGTAAGCAGTGCCACTGGGTCAAAGGTCGCATCCTCAACAAGAACCTCTTCTCCCTGCAATGCCTTTTTCTAAAAGATGATCTACCAGAATTCCTTCCTCACCCTGATTTTTCAGAGCCTCTTTTCCATAATACCACTGGCTTACGCCAACTCGTTTACATAACACAGTAGGAATATTGTACTGCTCGGTGCCTGCCACCGGAGAAACCGTGCAGGGATCCGCATCACCGACCGCATAATAGCTCACCTGGGAAAACTGTCTCCCCAGATCATACCCGATGACAATCTTTGCATTATTCCGTTTTCCTGCCAAATCCCTGTTTTCCTGTAACATGGGCCCCCCTACTTCATTGAAAATAATTCGTCTAACAGATATGAATAATCATAGTACTCGAAAAGCATGCTTTCCATGGTATCATAGTCCTTCAAAGTCCGTGCCATGGCAATGTCGTTGATCAGATTGTACCGGCTGATCTTCTGGTTCGTGTCCGTGTCACTCCGGCTGAAGGTTCCGCTCTCGTTAAGCTGTTCCTTCCCGTCCTCGATCTCCACAATATAATACTGGAGACGTTCCCCGAAGAACAGGACGAATTCTTTCACGCACACGCCGCCGTACATGTTCTTCATCTCTTCCTTGCGGTACTCACTCTCCACATTTCCTTCCCGTTCAATCAGATAATGAATCACGGCACGGTTTCCATCATGGACATGATATTCCACCATGGTCTTGTCCATATATTTATGCATAAAGGTAATGTTCTCTGCAAATTCCTTATAAAAAGGGAACACCATCTTTTCCGATACCATCTCCCGTAAGAAAATGAGCAGATTCCTTGAAACCTTTTCATTGGTCTGTTCTTTGTGCTCGGCATAGAACTTCGTATAGGCGAGCTTACACACCATCGGAAGCTCCTGTTCCTCTTCCCAGATCCGCTCTACTTCATTCAGGATAAACGGATCGGTCACCTTGTCCTTTACGAAATAGTCATAGCAGGACTGGGCTAAGAATGCCAGCTCTACCGAAGGATCTGCTCCCTTCTTTACATAGCTCTGAAAAATGGCTGCCGCATTTCCGACAAAGGCACCGGTATACAGCATCTGGATCAGGATCCGTTCCTCGATGATCCGCGTATCCACGCCAAAGGACTCCGCGGTGCTCCAGACATCGCGCATCTCCTTCACGGTCCCTTTAAAATACTGGTTCAAATAATTCAGTAAAAGCTCGTCATACTTTCCGGAAAGAAATGCCCGATAAATCAGTGCAGTCATGACCGGATCTTCCTTCATGCCGTCAAGGGCTAAGAGACGCCCGCACAACCGCACAATAATCTTCGCTTCGATGCCTTCTCCACAACAGATGCTGATCCATTCATAAGCCTTCTCATACATACCGCGGATCACCATGAAACGCACGATCTGTGACATACTGTCACGGAAAATCATCTCCGGTTCCAGTTCATTTAAGACTTCATCCAGCTCGTTCATCTGATCGTGGTCGTAATCATACTGCATAAGCTTTAACCGGATTTCCTTCTGAACGGACTCCTTCACAAGCGGGGATTCCATAATCTGCTTCATATGCTCCTGATTGCTTTCGTTGATCGGAAGAAGCTGGTGTCCCTTCTCGCACAGCCACAGGTAAAACAGAATCTCGTCCTTCACATAAGGGGCGATCATCCCGGCAATCTTATCCGGAATCATCAGCCGGTTAAGCTCATATTCTTCCTCCCTGCAAAAACGGTTCCCCTTAAAATCCTCCAGTACGATCCGGTAACTGTTTCCATATATCGGCAGGTACATAACCTGTCCCATAACCGGATATGTCTGTTCCTCTTTCAGACTGTCATAGATCACACAGACCTTGCTGATGTCCTTCCGTTTCAGATGCAGCTCCTGCAGGAAGATGGCTGTTACCAGCCCCCCCGAAACCTCCTCGGTGATCATTCCCTCTGTAATCAGATTTTTATATAAATAAGCAAGCCATTTATTGCTTTTCTTCTTTAAGATCTGGAATACCACAAACCGTTCCAGATGCTCCTTGTAGCTTTCATAAAGCTCCGGATAGACTGCCTTATTCCGATACACATAGGCATAAAGGAATGAATTATGTAAACTATCCAGGCTGCTGTCAAAGGCAAAATACATCAGTACTATTTTCGGAATCACCACGCCATCCTTAAGCTCCAGGGACATCATATAGTGCTCATACAGACGGGTGATGCGCAGTTCCTTCTCAATGCCCTTTTCATACCAGGCAAAGGCTTCTGGAGTCGTAATATTTCCGTTAATCAGGATCGTACAGATCGTCTGCAGCACCTCATCATTCGGAAGTACCTGATAGCACGCACAAAGAATCCGGTAAAGCTGCCTGTGGTATCCCCGAACCTTCTTCGCCAGATAGACAATCTGCTCCACCACCTCTGTGGTAAGAAGCCGCTTTCTGGCAGCATAGGATAATACCTGAATCTCGAAATCGTCAAGCTGCATCAGAATCGATGGATTATTCTGGATCAGATGGTAAGCCTCAATATATAGGACCGGACTTGTCGCGCCCTTGGCAAACTGCTCCTCCAAAACAATCCACTTTTTCGAAGGACTCCGTGAATAATCGTCCGAAAGGTAAATGAGAAGCCATGCAATGCGCCAGTCATCCATATTTTCCTTAAAGATCTTCTCTACCTGCTCTGCCATCTCGTCAATGTACTCTTCGGTACGGTTTAACAGGGTGGTAAGATACATGTAATAACAATATAAGGTCGGATTATAGTTTCCCGCAAGAAGCTCATCCGCCTGTCCCAGAAGCCACTCCGCTTCATTCGTCCGCTCCTGGGTAATCAGGAGCTGCACCCGCATCAGCATATACGCCGGATTCTGTTCGTCCAGCTCCTGCAGCCGGTCCATAATCACGCTTGTCTCATTCATCCAGGACGAAGCGCTGATCTGCTTGGTGCGGAACGCCTCATAATACTGCATCAGTTCCACAATGGCATGCTTCTTCTGCCGGTTTGCCTCATTGAGTTTGCGGTCAATCCGCTGTTTGTACGCCAGCACCGTCACTTCTAATGTGGTGTAGGCATTCGTAAAGCGGATCTTGCCATAGTTCTTACCCGCATGAAGCCTGTCCTCATCCACATAAAAGGAAAAGCGGTAACAGTTCCCAAGGAAATCCT
This sequence comes from Lachnospiraceae bacterium, assembly GCA_021628825.1. Lineage (GTDB taxonomy): Bacteria > Bacillota > Clostridia > Lachnospirales > Lachnospiraceae > Suilimivivens. The sequence continues at coordinate 1,093,499 of JAJXRY010000001.1, forward strand.
CTTCCCGGATGATATCCTTTTCTATCGATAGGAATGCTCCTTCGGCTTCCGCAAAAAGATTGGAATATCCCCAGCCGTTCCTTTGGATCACAATACGGCCTTCGGTAATCCCCTGCGGATCTTCCATCCGGATCTCCTGATTTTTCGATAATATATTCAATCTGCTGTTTCTTTTTTTGATTTGTAATAAGAATTGTTCCAGATACTGTTCCTTCCGGCCGTTCTTCACAAGTCCCCGGTAGGTATTGAGATGCTGCTTATCCGATCCCTGTAAGACCTGCTCGAAGTCCTTCGAAAAAAACAGGTTCACAGCCTCCTCCCAGCTTGTCTTTGCCAGATTCGTAAAATGAAACAAATTCTTAATGCTGCCAAGGCTGGAATTCAGGTTCTCACTGCCGATTTCCACATGATACGGAATCAGATATTCCCCCTGATTGGAAATGATGCGGAATTCCCCTTTCAGGGAATCGCCCTGCGCCATTCCGGCTGTATCCACCACATAGGGAATCTCTTCTTCGGATCCGATAAAGTGCTCTATGAGACACTTCATCCGAAGCTCGGTCGTCGAAACCGTTCCTTCGGTCATGACATTGGGCTTGCCGAAAATGGTAAAGCTTCCCTCGTACTTCTCTCCGGGTTCTAACTTCAATTCAATCAATGGACTCGAAAAGTTCAAGGAATGTACATCATTATTAAAATTTCCTTCTAATATTCGGTCAACCGCTTCCCTCACGCCACTTATCCCTCCGGTAAACTATGTATCTGCATATACGTAGTTAGTATACCATTTTTTATTGCGTTTTCGCAACACCCTCACGGCACCTAAATTCACCTAAATTCTCTGTACACGGGAGGGAACACCCCCTCCCATGTTTTCCAGAAAATTCATTACTGTTCCCTCGTACCTCGTTCCAGCAATGAAATTTCTTCTTTCACCCTGGCTCTGCGATTCTCGATACTGCCACATAAATATTGGAAATGCTGTACCAGGTCGGAAAATCCACGATACCGGACTGCGGAAGTCCAAAGATTCTCTGAAATGTCTTAACGGCATTTGCGGTTCCCTGTCCATAAATTCCATCAACTGAAACAACCGGAATTGCCGGATAATTCTGTGCAATACGGTTCAGCTGCCGCTGGATCGTGCGCACATGCTCTCCGGAAGCGCCGATGCTCAGATTGTAGCCCGGCCAGGATGCCGGAACTCCCGATACGCTCACTGCGGAATTGATATACATATCGCTTCCATAATAATAGCGGATAATTTCAATCGGCGTATACCCCTGATCGCCAAGATACTTGGAGCCCCACTGGCTCAATCCTCTGCAGGTCGTACGCTGCCCGTCGCAGTAAGAGGTAAAGATAGGCTGCCGCACCCCCGGCCTTGACAGGTAGTTTGCGAAAATCGTGTCCACAATGAGGCTGATGTTGGAATAAATGTTGCGTCCGTAGATCCATTTCTGATCGTAGGCTGTGGAAGATGTGATCGTAAAATTGTATCCCTTATTGCGATACCACTCCGTATACACGCGGTTTAAGGTAAAGGACATAATTGCAAGAACATTGGCATAAATGGTGCTCTCCGGCCAGGTCGCATAGATTTCGGAGGACGCTACATTCTTGATATAGTCCCGGTAACGCACATAATAATTTCTGGCAGTGGAATCATCCGGCACACCGTCATGTACCACGATGTATTCCGGAATAACTACCCGGCTTAATACAATCTCACCTTCCTCAATGGGCTTGATTTCATCCTCTTCAATCTTGGGCGGATACTCCCCATAAAGTGTATGCTCCGGAATCACAATGATTTCATTGTCTTCTTCGGAGGTTTCTGACGGATTCATCTCCACATTCTGCCATGCCGTCACCTCCGGAAGAATCTCCGTTCCCGAAACCTCTACCGGTTCATAGCCCTCGGCCTCCACCCGGATATTGTATTCGGAATAGGGCTGCTCCAGCCGCCCCGGCTCCATGCTGTAGTCAATTGGAGGGGACGGCAGATCAATGATCTCCGTCTGTCCGGAATTATCCGTATCAAGCTGCACTACGGTTACCTCAGGTACTCCTTTATAGGAAATGGTAATCCGTGCATTCTGCACCGGAATCATTCCAATGGTAGAAGTCACCATAATCCGCAGCCGGCCGGACTCTCCCACGGCGGCTCTTCCTGCTTCATTCTCATTTTCAGGCATAAAAAACCTCTGCATAAGATATACTTAGTATATTTTTATGCAGAGGTCCTGCTTATGATCTATTCATTTTCTGTGATGCATCAATGCATGAAAATCCCGTAGCCATTCCGTGATTGGATTATTTGGTTAACAGCATCATGATATCGTTGCTTCTCTGAACAAACTTCGCCATAGCTTCCGGTTCAAGAGGTGCATGCTGTAACAGAGCCAGGTCATACAACTGCTCGCAGATCATGTCAACATTCTTGCCATCGGTATTCTGCATCACATACTCTACCAGTGGATGATTTGCATTGAGAATCAGTGTCTCGCCCTCTTTGCCGAATTCACCCATATCCATTCCGGGCATGGAATACATCTTCATCATATCCTGCATTCTGCGGCTTTCCTCGGAAAGGGTTACCATGGAAGCGATCTTCTTGTTTTTCAGCTTCTCCACCTTAACAGCGATCTTGTCTTTCTTTAAGACCTTCTTCATCACCTTGCTGATTGCTTCTGCTGCATCGGAAAGCTCCTTCTCTGCCTTCTTGCTGGTCTTTGCCTTAAAGGTATCGGTAAGATCGGCATCGATACGCATGAACTTGATTCCTTCATTCTTTGCTTCCAGCTGGGAGATAAACGGCTGGTCAATGTTATGTGTCAGGATGACCGCATCCATCTTGGCAGCCTTGAACATATTGATGTACTGTGCCTGCTGCTTTTCATCCGTTACATAATAAATGATCTTCTCTTTCTTTTCTTCTTCCGCAGGTTCTTCGGGATCAGACTTCTCCTCGCTTACCACGTTGCCGTTCTCGTCTACAACATCGGTTTCCGCTTCTTTCTCTTTGTCCTCTACCTCATCCGGATCGGTCTTATTGACTTCCAGACATTCAGGCAGAGTCAGATACTTGCCATCCAGATTCTTGAAGAGGATGTAATCATTCATCTTCTCACAGAACTTGTCATCCTTCAGGCAGCCGAACTTGATGAAGGGACTGATGTCATCCCAGTATTTATCGTATTCTTCCTTCTCGGTCTTACACATACCGGAAAGCTTGTCTGCAACCTTTTTCGTAATATAATCGGAAATCTTCTTTACAAAACCATCGTTCTGCAGCGCACTTCTGGATACGTTCAACGGCAGATCCGGACAGTCGATGACGCCCTTCAACAGCATCAGGAACTCCGGAATGACTTCCTTAATATTGTCTGCAATGAAGACCTGATTGTTATAAAGCTTAATCACACCTTCGATCGATTCATATTCCATATTGATCTTCGGGAAGTACAGGATGCCCTTTAAGTTGAACGGATAATCCATGTTCAGATGGATCCAGAACAAAGGCTCCTTGTAATCCTGGAATACCTTACGGTAGAATTCCAGATATTCTTCCTTCGTGCATTCATTCGGATGCTTCATCCAGAGGGGCTGTGTTTCATTTAACAGCTCCGGACGCTTCTGAATCTTCAGTTTCAGCTCGTCCTCTTCCTTCTCCGGCTTGATCTCCTCGATGACCACATCGGTATCTAACTTCTCAGACGCTTTAATAGTCTGTGTCTCTGTGGTGTTCTCCTTGGAAAGATAAATCTCGGTCGGCATGAAGGAACAGTATTTCTTAATGACTTCTCTTGCACGATATTCATTACAGAACTCCAGTACATCCTCGTTCACAAAGAGGGTAATCGTGGTTCCGACATCGGTCTTCGTGCCTTCCGTCATATCAAATTCTGTACCACCATCACATTCCCAGTGAACCGGCTTTGCATCCTTCTGCCAGGAAAGGGTATCGATATGTACCTCATTTGCTACCATAAATGCGGAATAAAAACCAAGTCCGAAGTGACCGATGATCTGGTCTTCGTTCGTCTTATCCTTATACTTCTCAATGAAATCGGTCGCACCGGAAAATGCGATCTGATTGATGTATTCTTCCACTTCATCCGCGGTCATACCAATACCATTATCGATAAACTTCAAGGTCTTCTCTTCCGGATTGACAATGACCTCAATCTTACCCTTGTAATCCTCGGGTAACGTATATTCACCCATCATATCCAGCTTTTTTTCAGTTTCGTAATTGCATCACAGCCATTGGATATCAGCTCTCTGAAGAAGATATCATGGTCGGAATATAACCATTTCTTGATAATGGGGAATATATTCTCACTATTAATTGATAAACTACCGTGTTTTTCTGCCACAATAATCACTCCTTTTTCTTATGACACCTTCATACTCCTTATGTAGCAAATGCTTCAGGCTGTATGAAAGAGTTACATTCTTTTTATAATATTAAGTGTACGTCCATTTATATGAAAAGTCAAGAAAAAAATTTAGCACTCGTTCAAAGTGAGTGCTAACAGTTTTTAAAAAAATGATGTTATGTTAACCAAAATAATCATGATAAATATTGAAAAAAACTGCCGGGTGGTCACCTCTTCATCGTCCACAAGTGAAATGGATTCCCAGAGCTTTTTCATTGATATCGCGCGTAAGCCCCTGTGCAAAGGCATCGTATTCTTCGCCGAAAACCTCTTCCCGCTTTTTCTTCCACGATTTTTCACCTTATTAGCGCTTGTCTGATCCTTATAAAACGTGCTTAAGCATTTGATGATATAAAAAGCCGGACGGTGTCTCCACCAGATTACTGATTTCTCCGGTTGCGAGGTTAAAGGCTGCCTGTTCGAAGCCTTCCTCGGTTTTCGCCTTTTTCCAAAGGAATAGGTTCCCTTATCCCCTTCGCTGTACTTTAAAACTAGCTCCTTAAAGTCGCTTCCCTCTTCCTTCGCCTGCCGTAAAATATCCTCGGCAAGGTCCCTGGCTTCCTGCTTATCTTCCTCGGAATACTCAATCTTTGCACCCGTTCCGTCGGTCGTATAGGTCTTAATCAGAATGTAGTCCACCGTAATGGTTCTTGCCTCATCATCGCTGATTTCCGGATTGATGTCCTTGATAATATATTCATATACCTTGTTCGCAAGGGCATACTCCTCATACATCTGTGCAAGGAGCTCTTCGTCCACCTGCATCACAGCGATTTCCGTTTCGTTAAGGCTCTCATAATATTCCTTCGCCGCCTCTTTGGCAAACTGCTTCTCCATCTCATCGAGTGTCACATTGTGCTTCTGCGCCAGAAGATTCATCGCCTTTACCTGTGCCAGATTGGCAAGCACGGTATCCTTCACGCTTTCTGACATCGTCGTTCCGTTCAGATCCTTCTGCCAGATCTCCTTTCCGTAGACACTCTCGTACTGCTCCTGCATATTCACAAGATAGACCATGATTTCAGGAAGCGTCCCGGACATGGATTCAATTTTAAATACTTCGTTCCGCGCAAAGCCACTGGTCAGCACCACCGTAGGTTCTTCTGCTGCCTCCCCTGTCGTTTCACCGCTGCGCTGACAGCCGGTCACGAGAAGGGCCGCCAGTATTGCCATGGCAATTCTTCTATATAAACTGTTCTTTCTCATAAAATTTCTTTCCTTCAACCCCTGTAACTGTTCCACAACCATTTCTTCTACTGTATCACAACTTCGGCGCGGCTTCCAGTATTCGTCTTATGAATGCGGATCTGATCCGGAATCTTCTCGGACAGTTCCGGCACATGGGAAATGAGTCCGATCAGCCGGTTGCTCTCCGTTAAGCCCTGTAACACCAGACACGCCTGATCGAGCGATTCTCCATCGAGCGTACCAAAGCCCTCATCGATAAACATGGTTTCCACCCGGATTCCACCGCTCTGGGCCTGAATCACATCGCTCATACCCAGGGCAAGGCTTAAGGATACCTTAAAGGATTCCCCGCCCGACAAGGTTTTCACCGAACGGTACTTGCCGGTGTAATAATCAAGCACTTCCATTTCCAGATTGTCCTTACTGCGGGCATCCACGATTCCCCGTACACGCCGCAGCTCATATCTTCCACCGCTCATCGTCTGCAGCCGTAAGTTCGCCGCATACAGAATTTCTTCAAAATAAGAAATCAGAACATACTGTTCAAACACAAGCCGCTTCTTATTATTCCCGTTTGCCAGATCGTCCAGTCCTTTGACTAAACTATAACGCTCCATCGTCTCCTTGAGACTCACAAGCTTTGTTTTTTTAAAGAAGTAAAGGTTCTCTCTGTGAGATTCCGGCTTTCCTGCTTCTTCGAGAGGCTCTGCTGCACTGCTCTCTTTTTCTTCCAAAGCGGTCTGCAGGTCCTCCTGCAGCTTTGCAGGATCCGGAAGCACAAGCTCCTGTACCTGTTCCTTCAGATGCTGCAGCAGTTCTTCATTCGCCTTGCAGTTCTTCTCATAGTCCTGCAGTTCTCTCTTTCCATCCTCGATCTGCTCCTTTGAAAGAAGGCTGCCCTGATATTCTTCCCTGGAAGCAAAGCCATACTTCGTTAAGAGCACATCCCTTTCCTCTTCCCTTTCTCTGAAAAGCTCCTGCTCCTTTTGAAGCTCCTCCTGCAGACTGCGGATCTGCTCCTGCTTTTCCGCACACTCAACACGTAATGTTAAGAGCCGGTTCAGTTCCCCTTCAAAGGACTTCCGGGTATATTTCAACAGAAGTTCCTTGATTTCTCCGGGAAGCTGCTCTTTCTGCTCCTGCATCTGTCCGATGGATTTTAAAAGTTCACCGCCCTTTTCCTTCGCCTGTTCTGCCTTTCCCTTCGCAGCCATGGTTTCTCCATGCTGACGCATCGTCTTTTCCTGCTTTTGGAGCCATGCCTTCTTTGCCTGATCGACCTTTTCCTTCGTCAAATGCTCTTCGCTGACAACCGCCGGGGCAGGATGATGAAGAGATCCACAGACCGGACAGGGCTGGTTTTCTTCAAGCTCTGAAGACAGGATGCCCGCAAGGTTATGACGGTACAGGTGCTCCGTCTCTTCATACGCCTGCCGTGCAAGAGTCTCTTCCTGTTCCAGTCTTAAGTAGACTTCCTGTAACTGTTTCAACTGCGCTTCTAACTGTTTACATAATTCAATGTTATGTTCACTTTCCTGTTCCTGTTCGGAAAGCTTTTCCCTTAAATCACAGGCTGCTTCAAAATCTGCCTGATATTCCGGCAGCTTCTGCAAAGAATGAATCTGCTGCTCACGTAATCCGGTTTCTTCCTGAAGATGCCGGATCTGCTGCCGGATCTTATCGATCTGCTTACCGGACTCCTCACATAACAGCTCCTGCTGACGAATTTCTCTTGCCCGGTCTGCTTTCCACAGAAGTGTTTCCTTCTGCTGCATTTCTTCTTTCCGGCTGTCTAACAGACGCTTTCTGTCCGTTTCCCGTTCAAAACTCTTTTTGCAGCTCTGCCGCTTTCTGCGCTTCCACAAGCTTTCCGTTCAGCGCAAGCGTCCGCTCCTCCAGTTTCTGATACTGTGCAAGAACTTCCTTTTCTTCCTTCCCGATCCGCTTCTTTTTCTTCCTTTAAGAACGCAAGCACGGCCTCATAATCACAGGCCTCCCCCTGCACCAGTGCTGCAAATTTTTCTGCGGACTCCTCCAAAGGATGATACAGCTCCACATCCTCATCCATTTTGTGGCGGTATCCGCTCACCTCTTTATAAATCGCGTTGGAACGCTCCTTTAAGATCTGTGCCATCTTCTCGTACAGGCCGGTGTCAAAGATCTGCCGGAAGATCTTCGTTTTTTCCTGTGAGGATGCTGTCAGGAGCTTCGTAAACTCGCCCTGTGCGATCATGGAAATCTGCTTGAACTGGCGGTAATCCAGACAAAGCAGCTCCTCGATTTTCCGGGTGACCTCACTGCTTCCCTCAACACTCCTTCCATCCGGAAGCGTCAGAACCGCCTTTTCCTTTTCCTTCGTCAGTTCCTTTCCGTCTGCTCCCTTGCGCTTACGGGGGCGCAGATATTCCGGGTTCCGGTAAATGTGATAGCTTTCGCCCTTATGTGTCATCGAAAGTTCTACAAAGGTGGGTGTATCCGGCTTTGCAAAGTCCGACCGCACCGATCCCTTTTCCCGCACTTCACCGCTCATACAGCCATACAGGGCATACATGATCGCATCAAAAATCGTCGTCTTGCCGGCTCCGGTTGCGCCGGTAATCAGGAACAATCCGCGTTCCTCCATCCTCGTAAAGTCAATCGTCTGAAGATCCTTGTAGGGTCCCCAGCCACTGATCCTTAATTCTACTGGTTTCATCCCTCAAGTCTCTCCTTTGCCTCCCGGATCACGCCGGTTATATAACGGAGCTGTTCCTCCGTCATGTCCTGTTCCCTAATTTCTGCATAAAAATCCTGAAACAAAAGAACCGGCATCCTTTTTCTGCAAAATGCCGTTTCCTGCCACAGATCTTAAATCAAACTCCATCTGGATTTCTTCCCTGTCGGCCCGGACAATCTGCATCGCATTCGGATAGACGCTCCGCAGAGTCTCCATTGGATCAATCAGCTCCCCTTCATCAGTAAGACAGGCCTGCACATAGTCGAGGGCTTTTTCCCCCTCCTCTCTTCCCTGCGTTAAAAGCTCCTGCAGCGTTCCTTTGATCTTACGCATATCATGCAGCGGGGTAAGCGGCAGCTCTTCTACCTTCTTAAGTCCCTCCTCGTCCACGGTAACAAGAAGCATTCCCTTCGTACTTCCTGCTTCGCCAAACGAATATTTTAACGGTGCTCCCGCATAATAAATGGGGTGCTTCCCGATCTGCTGTTTCTTATGAATGTGCCCCAGCGCCACATAATCAAAGCCCTCGAACACGGACGCATCCACATTGTCAAGGCTTCCTACATGGATCGTGGATTCACTGTCCGACAGCTCCGGTTCCCTTCCACTGACCGTCACAAAATAATGGGTCACAAGGATCCGGCTCTTCTTTTGATCCTGTTCCTTCTCTTTTTCCCAATAACCCGAAAGCAGCTTCCGGACGGCTTCCTCACTGGTACTGCACTGCACCTGGGAAGGCTTGCAGAAGGGCAGCAGGACGATTTCGGCATCCGGAAAACGCACCGTCTTAAGCTCCTCCTTTGGCACACCGGAAATAAACAGTCCCTGCGCCTGCAATACGTTTTCAAGGAAAGAAACCCGTTCCTGCGAATCATGGTTTCCCGCAATCATGATCATTTTGATCTGATGCTCCAGAGCCTTTGTCAGAAAATGATCAAAAACAGCCACTGCATCAGCAGGTGGAATCGACCGGTCATAAAGATCACCGGCAATCAGAATCGCATCCACCTTCTGTGCAATCGCTGTCTGTAAAATCTGCTCCAAAAATATATTTCTGATCCTCAAGCATGGAAAATTCATTCACAATCTTTCCAATGTGAAGATCCGCCACGTGTAACAATTTCATCTTCCTGCTCCTGTCAGTCGTTAATCCGGTTTCCCAAACGGTCAAACCAGTGATCTCCGTTCGTGAGTACATAATCTTCTTTTCGGCCGCGGATGCGTTCCGCATAATCCTGCCCTGATGCTAACGGTGCCTGAAAGGCAATACCGCCTCCCAGCATTAAAGTGCTGTGCACATCGGAACCTGCACTCATCGGCAGGTCATGTTCCCTCGCATAGGCAATCGCTCTTTCATCAAACCGCGGATCATTATGCGAGGTGCTTAAGTGACTCGAATGCGTTGCATTGATGCCCTCTACGCCATCCACCAGCTCCGGGAAAAGCCGAACCTCCGGAATATAATCTTCCTCCCGGAAAGGATGGGCATGCATCACCAGTCCACCATGCTCCCGCACCAGTTGTAACTGCTCCGCAATCGTGGCATCCTTAATTTCCAGATGGGTCAGGAGCCATTCTTCATCTACCCCGTAAATCAGAAATTCCGTTCCCTGATAACAGGACTCGTATCCGAAGAACACGGAAAGACCGATTTGGTTTCCATACGCTTTCGCCGTATAAAAAGGCGCACAGAACCCTTGCACCCATTCTTCCCATGGCAACGACCGGTCCACACTGGTATTGCCATACCAGGCGTGATTCGTAACAAAAATTCCTGCATAACCATAATCCTTCGCTGCCTGCACCATCTCCTGCGCCGAGCTTCTTGCACAGGCACTGGCCTCTCTGGTATGCAGATGTGTTTCATATAAATAAGGGTATTTCTCCCGGATTTCTTTTTAATTTTCATCTTGCTGTTCCTTTTTTTCTGCTGTTCTTTATCTGACTATTTTTGCTCATCATCGGTATTATGTAAACTATATAAGATAGCTTTGACTTCCCTTTATAGTTTACCTGTTTCACCGTTCTGTGACAAGTTCTTTCTATATTCTGTCATGTCAGGATTGTTTCTCACTTCATTCTCTCCCGGAGCCGCAGCAGAATTTTCTTCTCCATCCGGCTCACCTGTACCTGACTGATTCCCAGCTCCTTTGCCACAACCGTCTGTGTTTTTATTCTGGAAATACCGCATCCGGATGAGCTTCTCTTCCGTTTCATCAAGATCCTTCAGGAGCTGTCGTACCATCAGCCGGTTCATAATCTGCTCTTCTGTTTCCTCCCCATGGGATTTGAGCTGATCCACCAGCAGAATCTCTTTGCCGTCCTTTCCATAAACAGACCGGTAAATGGAATCCACCTGATGATTGGCTTCCATGGCCGTCACTACCTCTTCCACGGTAAGCCCGGTTGCCTGCGCCACTTCGTTTAATGTCGGTTCCCCGTTCTTTTCCTTCAGGAGCTTTTCCCTTGCCGCAAAAACGCGGACTCCGTTCTCTTTGATGCTGCGGCTGACCTTTACCATCCCGTCATCCCTTAAGAACCGCTTGATTTCTCCGGCAATCAGCGGAACCGCATAGGTCGAAAACTTCACCTCAAAATGTGTATCAAATTTATCAATGGACTTTATCAGTCCGATCGTTCCGATCTGAAACAGATCCTCCGCTTCAATTCCCCTTCCTGTGAACCGCTTTACAATGTGATGAACCAGTCCCAGATTCTGCTCAATCAGTACCTTACGTGCTTCCTTTTCTCCTGCCTGTGCGCGTTCAATCAGTACTGCATTATCCACCATGGGCTACTCCTCTTGTTCAATCCATGATGTCGTTCCCAGCTTCTTTTTCATATGTACCGTAGTGCCCTGTCCGACCACCGACTCCACCTCCAGGTCATCCATAAACGCCTCCATAAAGGAAAAGCCCATCCCCGACCGGTCCAGATCCGGCTTCGTTGTATAAAGCGGTTCCATCGCCTGCTCAATATTCGCAATTCCGCAGCCTTCATCCCGGATCACCAGATCCAGCACATCCCCCTCAATTCTGCCATGCAGGAAAACCTGCGGCATGACCGCAAGCCCGTCTGCGATTCTTTCTGCCAGATGTTCTTCCTCCTCCACTCCATAAATCTCATATCCATGGATGATCGCATTTGTAACCGCCTCGGAAACCGCCGTCTTAATATCCGAAATCTCTTCCAGCGTCGGATTTAAGGCACTCACAAACGCCGCAACCGCTACCCTCGCTAAAGCCTCGTTCTCTGATCTCGCATCAAACCGCAGATCCATTTCATTTTTTTCACCATCTTTTTTGTTTCCTTACCTGTGTTCATTTTCGTATCCATGTCCACCTCTCTACTCCATAATCTCAATAATTTTATGTAAACCACATATCATCAGACTTTTCTTAATCCGCGTATCTGTGTTAATCACGAATACCTTTCCGCCAAAAATAAGAGATTTTTCTTGTACCTGCCAATGATGATTCCTATTCCGGAGCTGTCCATAAACTTCGTGTCTTCAAAATCAAAGACCACATTTCCTACCCCGGACTGCATGATATAATCATCTGCCTTTTTACTTATGTAAACTGATTTGTGATGATCGATTTCCTCCGGCATTCTCACCATGAGGTAATTCTCTATCACCTGAAAGTTATCCTCCATTTCTTTTCCCCTTTCTTTTTATTCCTGAATTCATTCTATATTTCTGGTGCATCACACCTTTATTCCGGAGCTGGTCTACGGAACTAAGAAGTTCTGTCTGTTTTGGATAAGTTATTGCAATATGATGCTGAACAAAACAGAGGAACTTCTAAGTTCCTGCGTAAGCTCCGTCACAAAGGTGTGATACACCAAGCTCAATAATAGAAAAAGAGAACAAACTCTCGTCTGTTCTCTTTCGTAAAATTCTCTCTATTCTTCTATATGGCTATAGCTGCCCAACCGCTACTCTGCATTATTAATCTCTGCCAGATACGTCTCAGCGCGGCTTGCCCTCTCGGTATCCGGGAAGTTATCAATAACCTGTGCATAGATTTCCTTCGCCTTATCCTCCTGATTATTCCGTCTGTAGGAATTACCAAGGTAGAACAGTGCCTCGCCGTTCGTATTATCATAACGGTAAGCACGCTCCAGATCCGGAATTGCTGTCTCATAGTCCTCTGCCCGGTAATTATCATAGCCACGGTTATAATAAAATGTGGCAAGCTGGGGACCTGCGGCCGTCATCAGATCCTCATATAAGGTATCAAACGAATCGGTCTTATACTTCTCGAAATCTTCACTCTGCTCTTCGGTTTCCAGAGCCTCCATATAGGTGGCAATGCCCTCAATATCCGTATTGTCCTTCAGATACGCATCTGCTGCCATCATCAGTGCATCGGAAGCCCGCAGTGTTCCATCCGTTCCTTCATAGGAGCCAAGCTCCTGCTGCAGCTTCGTATTATCCTCGGTCAGCTTCGTAACCTGCTGTTCGAGTTCATCAATCGTGGCAGTCTTCGCATCCGACTGTTCACTGACGGTACGCAGTTCGTCATTGATATCGGCCTTCACACTCTGGATCCGTGCCGGCAGTATTAAACATGCAGCAATCGCGACACCGATCACCACACCGATCCCTAAATTCAACAGGGAAGAGACTCCCTTGTTCTCCTTTATCTTCACCGGTTGGATAATTGTTTCATTCCCGCTCTGGTAACGAACCACTCCATTCGAAGTAACCTTCTTCTGGATGTTCTTCGCTCCCTCTTCCGGTGCCAGCATCCGGTCCACTTCCTGCATGTATCGAAGCGTCATCGTATTGTTTGTATCAATCTGGGCACACTTCACAAGCTCTTTATGTGCCTTTTCCCATTCCTCCGCATCAATATAAAGCAGAGAAAGCAACTGGTGTGCACGAAGATACTTCGGATTGACCGAAAGAATCTTCTTAAGCTGGATAATCGCCAGATCCTTGCTGTCCTGATAACAATATACTAACGACTGGTTGTATTTCTTCAACGCCTGGTTGAACCCGTCAAGTCTTGCCTGATTCGTCTGCAGCAGATTAATGTAATCATCTGCAATATTCTTGTTCGGACGGAGGTTTTTGCTGATGACCCACTGTCCTAACGCTTCGACCACCTCACCGATTTCAAAATAGATCAGTCCCAGTAAATTCCGGGCATCGATATTATTCTTATTAAATTTTTACACTCTGCCGTAAGCTGTTCATAGCTCCGGATAAATCCCGGACAGCCGCTTTCTCAAGACCATCATTGTAAAAAGCGGTTCGACATAAACATGATCCGCTTATATAAGCCCACATCTGCGCCACATCCGGTACAAAAATTCTTCTCCGATAAACGGCATCCACAACGATAACAAATCATGCCGCTTCTCCTATTCCTCTGAAGGCTTCATTTTATCAATCATCTTAATCAAAAATATCCGCCATATCTGTTAAATCCTGATTATAAATTGCCTCTTCAGCATCCTCAACCTCTAGGCTCGGATGGAATTTCTTTAATTCCTCTTCAAAATCAATCATCCGGTGTTCTCCTCACTAAGGTCTTTATCTGACCTACCAAATACAATGACCCGGCAATATAAATCGTATCTGCTTCTTTCTGTATGGATTGTATATAGTGAAATGCTTCTTCTGCGCTTTCATGAAAGCTGCAATCGGCAGTTTTATATTGTGCCCAGGCAACCTTAAGTTTATCAATAGAAGCACTTCTGTCCGATGCAAGCACCGTAACCGCAATATGGGAAAAAAGATCGGATGCGGCAATTCTGCCAATCATCTTATCGTACTGCTTGTCCGCAACAACACCGAACAATAACAGCCGTTTTCCTTTCTTCGTTTCTTCTGCTGATGCCGAAACAGACTGAAGAAATGCTTCGATTCCGTCTTCGTTATGCGCTCCGTCCAGAAAAACATGGGGAAGGATCTCTTCCATCCGTCCCGGCCAGAACGCGTCATATAGTCCCTTCCGGATTGCTTCATCGGCAATCCGTTCTTCCTTTAACGAACGTGCAGCCACCAATGCCAAAGAAGCATTCTCTGTCTGATAAGCTGCCGTTGTCCGAAGTATCAGGTTATCATATCTATAATACCCATTACTGAAAGAAAAATCAATGCTTTTCTTTCGCATAACCGGACGCCCGATCTGACTTTTTTTGACAGCAATGGCAGGTGTTTCCAGTCCCGCTGCCGTCTGCTCGATCACCCGGCTCGTTTCTTCCCGCTTATCCAGATAAACAACCGGCGTTCCCGGCTTTATAATTCCTGCCTTTTCCCCTGCAATTTCCACAAGGGTATTACCAAGATACTGCATATGGTCAAAGCCGATTTCCGTAATTACACAAAGCTTTGGCTTTGCAATACAGTTCGTTGCATCCAACCGGCCGCCAAGTCCGGTTTCCAGAATGATATAGTCCGGTTCTTTTTTCTTAAAATAACACATGCCCATCAGGAACAGAAATTCAAAAAAAGGATGGATGATTTTCCTTCTGTCTGTCACTTTCTTCCCTGACAAGCTCAAATGTCTTTACAAACGATTCCTGCGGAATCATTTCCCCATCATATAAAATCCGCTCCCGCATGGTTTCAAGATGTGGGGAAATGAACATTCCCACATGAAAGCCTGCTGCCCGCAGGATGGACTGCAAGTAGGCACAAACGGAACCTCTTCCCGTTTGTGCCTGCTATGAATGATTTTACTTTCTATTCTGCTTCCCGTAAGCCGCCCTAACATTTCCTTTGTATCTGCCAGCGTATGCTTGCCGGCAAACTTCGGAATGTCAAGAATATACTCACAGGCCTCTTCATAGGTTACCTGTCCCATAGTTCCTGCCTATTTCCTAAGCTGTGCAAGACGTTCCTTTACCTGCTCCATCATCTGGGTATACTTCACAAGCTTCTCACGCTCTTCTGCCACTTTGGCTTCCGGAGCCTTGGACATGAAACGTTCATTGTTCAGCATGCCGTTGACACGGGCAAGCTCTCCTGAAAGACGCTTCTCTTCCTTTTTCAAGACGCTCGATTTCCTGCCTGATATCTACAAGCTCTGCAAACGGCATATAAATCGTTGCATTTAAGATTACAACAGATACCATATCATCTGTAATTCCGGTCTTATCCTGCTGCAGGATAACCTCTGATGCAGAAGCCAGGGAAGCAAATACAAGTCTTCCGTCCTCCAGTGCCTGCTTCAGTTCCTGATTCTCGGTAACCACATACACACTTGCCTTTTTGCCCGGAGCAACATTCATCTTGGTCCGTACATTACGGATTCCACGAACAGCCTCCTTTATAAGCTCTATGCCCTTTTCCTCACGTTCAAAATTCCATGCCGTCTGATATTCCGGCCACTTGGAAATCATAATGGATTCTTCCTCGGACTCTAAGGTGCAGAAGATTTCCTCTGTGATAAACGGCATATAAGGATGAAGCAGTTTTTAATGCATTGATTAATACATTCTTCAACGTCCAGAGCGCTGCCGTCTTGCTTTCCTTGTTATCGGAATTGTACAGACGGGGTTTTACCATTTCAATGTACCAGTCACAGAATTCATCCCAGATGAAATCATATACCTTTTGGACAGCAATACCAAGCTCGAAACTGTCCATATTGTCGGTAACTTCCTTAACCAGTCTGTTAAATTTGGAAAGAATCCATTTATCTGCTATGGCAAGCTGCAGTTCTTCCGGATTGGTATCAGCAGAAGGTATAACAAAATCCTCTGTCATATTCATCATAATGAAACGGGATGCATTCCAGATCTTGTTTGCAAAGTTTCTGCTGGCTTCTACTCTTTCCCAGTAGAAACGCATATCATTTCCCGGTGCATTACCGGTAATCAGGGTAAGACGCAGTGCATCTGCGCCATACTGGTCAATAATCTCCAGCGGGTCGATACCATTGCCAAGGGATTTACTCATCTTCCGTCCCTGGGAGTCACGAACCAGGCCGTGGAATAATACGGTCTTGAACGGACGCTCGCCCATCTGCTCATAACCCGAGAAGATCATACGGATTACCCAGAAGAAAATAATATCATATCCGGTTACCAGTACATCGGTCGGATAGAAATATTTGAGGTCTTCGGTCTGTTCCGGCCGGCCTAAGGTTGAGAACGGCCATAATGCAGAGGAAAACCAGGTATCCAGGGTATCCGGATCCTGTGTAAAGTGGGTGCATCCACACTTCGGGCAGACTTTGGGCATTTCCTTGGCAACCACAATTTCTCCACACTCATCACAGTAGTAAGCCGGGATCCGGTGTCCCCACCAGAGCTGACGGCTGATACACCAGTCACGGATATTGTCGGTCCAGTTAAAATAGGTCTTTTCCATACGCTTCGGAATCAGCTCGATCTCGCCATTCTTAACAGCTTCTACCGCAGGCTTAATGAGCTCATCCATCTTTACGAACCACTGCTGCTTGATCATCGGCTCAATGGTGGTCTTACAACGGTCATGTGTACCAACATTGTGGCTGTAATCCTCAATGCGTACCAGAAGACCCATTTCATCCAGTTCTTTTACGATGGCATCTCTTGCTGCATAGCGGTCCATGCCCTCGAACTTGCCGCCGTTTTTATTAATGGTTGCATCATCATTTAAAATATTGATTTCCGGAAGGTTATGACGTTTTCCGACCTCAAAGTCGTTCGGGTCATGTGCTGGAGTAATTTTAACAACACCGGTACCAAATTCCATATCAACATAGGAATCGGCAATAACCGGAAGCTCACGGTTTACAATCGGAAGAAGAAGCTTCTTGCCAACGAGATCCTTATAACGGTCATCGTCCGGGTTTACGGCAACTGCGGTATCACCCAGCATGGTTTCCGGACGTGTGGTTGCGAACTCAATAAACTTCGTTGTGCTTACGCTTCCGTCATCCTCAATCAGAGGATACTTAATGTGCCAGAAATGGCCTGCCTGCTCCTCATACTCTACCTCGGCATCGGAAATGGAGGTATTACATACCGGACACCAGTTGACAATACGGCTGCCCTTGTAAATCCATCCCTTTTCATGCATTTTGCAGAACACTTCGGTAACGGCCTTGTTACAGCCCTCGTCCATGGTGAAACGTTCTCTGTCCCAGTCACAGGAAGAACCTAATTTCTTTAACTGCTCGATGATTCTTCCACCGTATTCCTTCTTCCATTCCCAGGCTCTCTCAAAGGAAGCCTTCTCTTCCCAGATCATGCTTGTCAATACCCTGCTTTTTCAGGGTCTCAATGATCTTTACCTCTGTTGCAATGCTGGCATGATCCGTTCCCGGCAGCCAAAGTGCGCTGTAGCCCTGCATTCTCTTATAGCGGATAAGAATATCCTGCAATGTGTTGTCAAGAGCGTGTCCCATATGGAGCTGTCCGGTAATATTTGGGGGCGGAATTACAATCGTAAACGGGGTCTTGCTGTGATCTACTTCTGCATGAAAGTACTTCTTTGCAAGCCACTTGTCATAAATACGATCTTCCATTTCTTTAGGGTCGTAGGTCTTTGCCAGTTCTTTGCTCATCATGTTCTCCTTTTTTTGTTATACTGATATATTTTTCTCAAAAATATTACATTTACCTGCTGCACTAAATTCGAACTTCGCCTTTAGCTCGTTCTCATTAAATGCACAGGTACCGTTCGCACTAAGCTCAGCCTTCACTTTCAGCTCGGCTTCACTAAGTGCTCTACATGTACCTGCTGCACTAAATTCGAACTTCGCCTTTAGCTCGTTCTCATTAAATGCACAGGTACCGTTCGCACTAAGCTCAGCCTTCACTTTCAGCTCGGCTTCACTAAGTGCTCTACATGTACCTGCTGCACTAAACCCGAACTTCGCCTTTAGCTCGTTCTCATTAAATGCACAGGTACCGTTCGCACTAAGCTCAGCCTTCACTTTCAGCTCGGCTTCACTAAGTGCTCTACATGAAAAAAATGCCCTTCACAGAACGAATTCTGTAAAGGGCGTCATTTTACGCGGTACCACCTTTGTTTCTCACTCAAAACACTTCCATCAACTTCCATCTATCTGATCGAAAGCGTTATCCTTTAACGGGGATCAGCCGTGAGAACTTACCGGCTGTTGTTGCCATGCCCTTCGGTTCTCCGGTTCCAAAGCTACCTTCCCTGCTGCCTGACCGGATATTCTTTCAGCCGATGGAACATCCTCTCTGATGCCGGAATAAACAGGTACTCCTCTTTGTCACTACCTTTTTTTCAAAACTTATTACATCTATCTTAGTCGGGTGTCAGAAGATTGTCAAGTGTTTTGTCCTCTGCTTCCCCTTTCATTTTAGTTAGTTTCCGGAAATCTCTATAAATTCCAACCACCAGAGGAATCACCATTACTGCCCATACAACAGGTTCCGATATGATAACCCCCATATATCCAATAACCGGCACCAAAAACCAGGCCATCAATACCTTGCCCGTCAATTCAATAAAGCTTGATACAAGCGGCATCTTTGTATCGCCGAAGCCCTGCATACTGTTACGTAAAATACAGATCACTGCCGGAAGAAAATAAAACACAGAATTCACCCGCAAATATAAAACAGCCATTTGAATAATCTCTGGTTCATCGCTTGCCGTAACCAAGGATACTAATCGGGATGCCAGACCAAAAACAACAGCCAAAACAATTCCACACCAAATGAATGATACAAGAATTGTGTCACTGATTCCCCGCTTAATACGTCCGTATTCTTTCGCTCCAAGATTCTGACCACAATAGGTAGCAAGTGCTGTCCCCAGAACAAAGAATGGAATCAGGAAAATCATGGTAACCTTTCTTGCCGCCGTATGTGCTACAATGATATTCGTTCCAAGATGATTAATTCCTGTCTGTAATGCCAGCGATCCAAGCGTAACAAATGAAATCATAAATCCCATTGATAATCCGGAAGGAATTAACTGCCTGCACATTGCTTTATTTACTTTCAAATCTCTTAATGTAATACGTAACTGCGGATGCTTTTTTCTCATATAGAAATAACAGCATACTGCTGATACTGTCTGTGCAATCACCGTAGCCATTGCTGCACCGGACACTCCAAGCCCTAAACTTGCTACCATCAGATAATCCAACACAATATTCAACACATTCGATATCACCAGAAAAAGTAACGGTGTATACGAATCCCCAATTGCCCTAAGTATAGCTGCACAAACATTAAACAATGTGGTTGCGATCAGACCTGCAATAATAATCTGTATGTACTGAAATGCCTCTGGTTTAAGCTCCTCTGACACATTCAGGAATTGAAGAATCTGTGGCAAAAACAACAGGCTGAATGCAGTAATGAATAGCGTTATCCCTATACTGAGTGTCACGGTTCCACCAATTGCCTTCTTCATCTTTGTCTCATCCTGTGCCCCCGACAAATGTCGATACAATAATTCCAAAGCCACAAGCAATCCCATTTAAGAATTCCACCAACAGATCACTTAATGAGGTGGTTGTTCCTACTGCTGCCAAAGATTTCTCTCCCAGTACACTCCCTATGATCCGAGTATCAATGAGACCATAGCTCAACTGAAAAAGCTGCCCGATATAAAGTGGAATAGCAAAAAGCAATATCACTTTTTAACGGATTTCCTTGTGTAAGATTTTTTTCATCCTATATCTCCAAATTTCTCTTAGATAAGTATCTCAACTTTAATACCATCATCCAGTCGTTGCAGTTCATTCTTATAAGTCATTGGGATTCCGGATCTTCCCGGTTCATCCGTATAATGCGTAGGAATTGCTATACCGGGTTTGATCCTCGCAGTATATTCAGCCGCTTCCTTTGCATCAAAGGTATATTTTCCACCACATGGTATCAACAAAACATCACACTTTACATTTTCATTGTCTTTATTAGCATCCGTATCTCCCATAACAAAATAGGATGTCTCTCCAATTGTTACCAGATATCCTACCCATCCATTATCTTCAGGGTGAAACGGTTTGCCAACATTGTATGCCCGAATGCATTTAGCAGATATATGCTCTGTCAAAAATTCAGCGTCATCATTATCCGGATCAACAAAAATTATTTTTATATATTTTTGTCTGCCAGTTCTGTATGAACTTTATCCTTCATACTAAGAGGCAGGATTAAAATAGTACTTTGTTTCGATACTTTAATAATATCTTCCGGCGAAAAATGGTCATAATGATCATGTGTTATAAAAACAAAGTCGGCGTCGTGCTTCTCTTCTGCCACTTTAAACGGATCAAAATATAAAATGTTTTCCCCGGCAATCCTGATGCTGCTTCTTGCATTTATTGATATATTATCCATACCATCCTCCAGTTTTAAAAATATATAAAAACAATTTTGCAACATTATGAGACCATGGAATTTGTGCAGACACCGTCTGCACAAATTCCCGATCTAAATAAGTCTCGACAAGTTTTGCCATATATTTTTTATTCCTGCAATTTACTCCACATCCACCGGGCGGTCCCTTAGCGGATTTCCTTCCATATCTTCTTTTTCAAGCTGCATCTCCTGTGCTTTCGTATCCTGCGCAATCGCACGCATAATCAGATTCAGATCTTCCGGCGAAAACATTCCCACGCAGGCCGACAGATCTCCGATATTGTCACGGTTCACCTTAAGGCATCCCCCACCGGATAACGCAATATTAAGCACCTTGGACTTGTCGCTCATATCCCCCAGACAAATACTGTTTGTCCTTTCGTCACAGACAAAGGTTACCCCATTGTAGGTAATGACGCCATTCTGTGCCAGTTCTCCATACGGAACATTGGAATTCTTATGGGAAATCTCCAACGTCGGCTTCTTCCCGACGCTGACTGCTTCATAGATTCTCTTTGCCTCTGCCTTCTCTTTCTGCTGTTCGGCCCGTTCCTCCTGCTGCTCCTTAATGTCTTCGATCTGCTCATCCACAGACTCCATGAGTTTTCTCCATTTCGACTGCGTATAGGAAGCGCCGCCTGTCGCAATCTCTTCTTCCGTTTCGTTATTCTTTACCTTCTCGTAAATCTCCTTCTTGTAATTGGCAATCAGCTCCATGTAATCCACATTTTTACTCTGACTGCTGTTGCTCACAGATGTGTTTCCTGTGTAACGTTCTCCTGCTGTATAACCGTTAATCTGCATTGTTCTCCCTCTCCTGTTCTTTCTCTTCTCTTTTTGCAATTCCTACATGCCTGTCTGCATTACCCTGCTGCTTAATAAAAGTTCATAACAAGCTTCACTAGACTCACCTTTGGTTCGCCAAGTGAACTTGTATGGTTCGCACTAAGCTCGAAATAAACTCGCCAAGTGCTCTACGCAAATGAAAGGACAGCAAATATCCTTTGCTGTCCTTAGCTTTTCATTGATTCCATTCAATATGTATATCGGTTATTTAAGCAATCACTTTAGCTTTATTTTCGAATTCCGTATTCTGCACGCATTCTGTTGCAGGTCTAAGATCACATTTTTTTCACAATCAAATCCGCACGCGTCCCTTCCTGCGCTTTTTCTTCATACATCTTCCGGTCTGCCTTTTTCACACATTCATCAATGCCCGACTCATCAAGCCGGACATAGCCCATGGATGCCGAAAACGGATATGCTGTTTCCTGATCCTCTGCTTCCAATGATGCCCGGAAGCACTGACAGACTTCTTCAAAGTATTCTATACTGACATCCGGAGCCAGTACGCAGAACTCATCACCTCCGATGCGGTAGCATTCCCCGATCGGACCAAAAATGCTTTTTTTCAGATACGACGCCAGCTTAAAGAGTGCCTCATCTCCCTTATCATGGCCATGTTCATCATTGATGATCTTCAGACAGTTCATATCCGCAATCATAATAATCCAGGAAGGCGGATTCTTGTCTTTCTCTCGCTCCGGATCTCTTTCTGCATCCCGGATCTTCCGGATGGTACTTTCAAATGCTGTACGATTCTCAAGTCCGGTCATGATATCCTTGAATGCCAGTTCCTTATAGAAGGAATGCTTCGCCTCCTGAATACGCAGAATGGCAATCTGCCGCAGAGTATCGTAGCCGAGATATGCGATGAGGAACAGGATTCCGACCCTCATAAAAATACCGACACGCCCTGATGGAACCAGATAATACCATGTAATATCCGCTGTTCCGAACAAAGTCAGGATCAGCATCGCCTTGTAAATAAAATAATCCTTAGTTCCATACGGCTTGCGACGCATCGTGACAAACCCGGCGATGAGTCCTGCCAGAATCAGCAGAAACAGAAAATGCACCGCTGTTATCATCTGCATATAATAAACCAGTCCGGTAATCTGCAGCAGCTGCTGAATCAAAAAATTTCCTACTGAAAGATAAAACAAAGCCTTCATGTACCACTTATCCCGCATGGATTCATATGTCAGGATAAATGCGGTAATCAATACAGGCAGCATACTGAAGCAGGCAAACAGCACAAACGATGCCCGTGGAATGTTACCGGTAAAAGCTGTGTGACACGTGCCTCCAGCACTCCCCAGATTCCTGTTATCACTGCCAGAAGTCCCAGATAACACATTCGGGATGCGATCACACCCTCATGCCGCATAATAAGTCCCATAATCAGAATTGCCACACCAAGGATCACTGCAATCACGCCAAGAAGCAGAAATACGATTCCCTGTCTGGCAACCATATAAACAAGGCTGGCTTTTGTTCCTGTATAAATTGCCGGCAATTCCCCCGCATACGTATTCACCTGCGGTACAATCTCAATACGCAGCTCCTTCCCCTCATAGGAGGCCGGCATCCGGATCAGACGCCAATAGGAGCCCTCCAGCATGGGAAATGGTAAGCTTCTGTCAGGATCCTCCCAGATCCTTTCCTCATCCAGATAAACACGGATATAGGCCTGCTTACAGTAAAACAGGATAGTATTTCCCAAAAC
The DNA here is from genome assembly GCA_021628825.1 of Lachnospiraceae bacterium. Classification (GTDB taxonomy): domain Bacteria; phylum Bacillota; class Clostridia; order Lachnospirales; family Lachnospiraceae; genus Suilimivivens. The sequence goes on from JAJXRY010000001.1 coordinate 1,116,714, forward strand.
CGAATCCTCATCCAGCTTTCTGCGGATAACAATCGTATCTCCTGCTTTAGCTGTTATTTTACCCGGTAATACTGTTTTTATCTCTTCTCCGTTACAGGAGACATACACGTTTCCCTGCAGATCCCGTACCTCTTCATTATCGAATGCAGTAATTCTGCTTTCCTTTGGGAAACCAATCCACACATACATAATCCGAATCAGTAGCAATAATATGCCGACGATTCCGCTTCTTCGTCTTATTCTGTTTATCTTCTGTTTCATAACACGACTCCCCTTTTCGGTTATTCCCCCGGTACTTCTTTTGCTGCTCTATTTCCATCTCCCCGAAAAAAAGAAATATCTGCTCCATTTCTTTCTAACTTATCAAAATAATTATCATATTTCTATGAAATAAGAGGCTGTCCATATACCACTTCCCGGAAGCTCATTTTTCCCATGCACGGTCCTTCAGCTCTCCTTCATATCCCTCGCTGTCACATCGCCCATACCAGGGCTCAATGCAGATAAACGGAGCATTCTTCTTCGGTGGAGACCAGATACCGAATAGCGGAGCATCCATACGGACCGTCAGATATGGGGTACCGTCCGCATAGCACAAAGCCACTTTCTGTGCCTGATGATGCTCTATTACCAGTGCATCATCATCAAACAGATTTCCGGTAATTGGAAGAATGCCATCCTGCAGCTCATAGACCGTACTGCTGCCGGTTGCCATTCCGTCCTTATTAATCTTCGTACTTACCACCTGCTGCTTTTCGTCAAATCTAAGGACATAATCCGTCTGCTTCGTATTCTCCTTAACCGGACAGTTAAACGCCGGATGCCCACCGATTGCAAAAAACATGGTCTTATCCGAAGGATTTTCTACCTGCCAGCAGACCTCTACACTGTTCTCTTTAAGCTTATAGCCCAGCTTTAACACGAATGCATACGGATATTTCTGCAGGGGTTTCTTCGTTGCTATGAAGCTCAAACCAGATTTCCTCCTTGGCCTGACTAATCAGTGTAAAACTCCATATCCCTCGCAAAACCATGCTGATTCATGGCATATTCTTTGCCATTCACACGATACTTTTTCTGATTGACACCTCCGACGAACGGGAACAGCACCGGTGAGGTTCTTCCCCAAAAAGCCGGATCTCCCTTCCACATATATTCCTGATTATCATGAATTCTCTTTAATGACTTTAATTCTGCTCCATGCGAATCAATTGTAACGCAGAGAAGTTCATTTTTCAATTCATAGACTGCCATATAACGCCGCCTTCCTTTCCTGTTTTGAAAAAGGCCATTGCCGGAGCAATGACCTTAGTCACATTTTTAGTGTATACTCAATTTATCATTTCGTCAATGCAAAAGACTCATCCGGGTATCCAATTAATATCATCGGTTTATCCATAACTGAGTGTTAATGTCATCGAGGTTATGTCATACGGCATGAACGGTGGCGAATATCCGGTTTCTGATTGGTAAACATAAAGCTCCTCCCCGGATGGAGAAATCAGAACCGGACAGGAACCTCCTGATGTGTTGCCCGCATCCGTACATAATTCCATATGCAGGTAATCCCCCTCCATGCACCACACCCCTCTGAAAAGCAGGGTATATTCCTCATTATCCTCAAACCGGTGATAAAGCCTTGCCAGACCTGCAAACTCAGGGTCGCAGTCTCCATAATGCAGCTCCAGCGTCCAGTCTTCACACACCCATGTCGTATTCGCCAGTCCCTCATTTGTGGGGGAAGCCACCAGTCATCTCCCGGTGGATCCGCAGTGTCATTTCCGGCACTCATAAGCTCATCTAAGCGGTTCAGATCCATGAGCTGTACCTGCTCATCATAGCCGGCCGGCAGAATCATTGAGCCATAATCACTGACCTGCGGATACCAGTGTGTCTGTGCTCCGTTTCCTGCAATTATATTAATCTCAACATCCGGCTCCTCACGAAATTCCTCAAAAACAGCATACAAAAGTATCGGTTCTGCATTCTCACTTCGATAAAGCACTTCATCCGTCTGTGGCTGGCTGCCATCCGGTGTAGGAACCCAGATCACATGATTCACCGCCAGTGAGGTTTTTTCATCCCGCGGCACAACACAAAACAGATTGCCGTAACCGGCTCCCAAAATACGATCTTCCGGGATTTCTGCCAGAAAGGGCAGCTCGGCAAGCAGATCAGGATTATTGTTCTGTATCCAATCCGAAATCGTGGACTTATCATTTTCTTCACGATATCCCAGATATGCGACAGCACCGGCCAGCTGCTCTTCCTCCTCCATCCGGTTTCGCAGCTCCCAGACCGTCCATCCGGTCTGATCTTCGTCTGTCAGTGTTTCGTCTGTCTCTATCTCCCCGGAAATTTCCTCTTCTGTCTCTGCGTTCTTTCCATCGTCCGTGTCCTCTTCTGTATCCGTTTCTTCCATCTGCTCTTCAGTAGGCGCCGACGGCAGGACACCTGTCTCCTGTTTCCTTCCCCTTCCACAGGCAGTTATTCCGAACAGCATGAGAAGAAGCAAAGCCCACACCATATAACGTTGAAATCCAATTTTATGCATATTATATTTCTCTCCCTTCGTAATCATCCGGTACATGTTCTTCTTTTCGCGCACCGGATTGTCACTCTCCGTCTGCCTGCTCCAAAAGCCGACCGTTAAGCTCTTCAAAATATTCCCGGAGCTGATTCATCGTCCGTGCATCCGGCTGAACCGTCATCTGCTTACCATCCGAATAATACAGCGTTGCATACCTTTTTGGATTTGAAGGACGATCCTGCTGGAAATGTACTGAAATCCACCGACTGCAGCATCTCCCCGACCGGCTCCCAGTATTCCTTCGTAAGCGTTAATCCGACATGCTCTTCTCCGGTTTTCCCCATATAATATGCATGGTATATCCATCGGTTCTCCTCATGCACATCACGATTAAACTGATAGGAAAAGCGATTCCTCTTCGTTCCCCACAATCCCTGCTGTCCAAAGAAAATCCCGTCAATGACCGGTGCCTCATAATACACAATTTCCGCACCCGTGGGATGAACGATTTCCTCCATAATCTGCAGCACGGTCCCGAAACGACGGTCATTGGGAATCCTGTACTGTTTACGGTATTCCTCTCCGTCATCCCCAAGAAAGGTCAGATAAAAGGTCTGGATATCCGGTCCGTCCGTCACCCCGATTTCAGGCATCCGGTCTGCCAGACTGTCCTGCCCCGGCTTTACCTCCACAAGCAGTGGTTCAATGGCTCTTACCGCATCCTCAAGCTGCTCCCATTGCTCCGGTGAAACCGGCTGATTTTCCACTGTCCGGTAATCCTCAAAATATTCCTCTTCCTGGTTTTCCGGATCATCCTCTCCGCTGGAAAAGTATCTGGCGCTCACAACCCTGTCCTTTCGGATATCCATGGAAAGATCCGCTCCGTACAGCATTCCGTTCACGTTATGATAGTCTACCCCTACCAGTCCGTCCTGTTCGTGATCCTGCTCCGGATCATTCTCCTGCTGCAAATCCATTTCCTCTGTGCCCATCGTTTCCCTCTCTCCATTTTCAGAAAGTCTGCTGATTTCTCCCCGGGCCGAACAGCCTCCTGTCAACACACACACAAGTCCCAAAACCCATAGCATGCTTCCATAACGCTTCATCCTCATGAGCTTCCTCCTTTTCCATTACGATGCCCCGGATTTCCTGGTCAGAATCAATAACTGATCCTGTTTTTCAGCGGAATCTTCCATTCCAGCTCCTCATAAGGAATTCGTATACTCGGCATTCCTGACGCATACGCAGCCACCTCATATTCGTAGAAATAATAGACCAGTCCGGTTTCATCCAGATAGCAGTCACCAAGGTAAAATCCATTTCCCCTCATAGCATCCGGCATATTCTCTGATATAATCCAGATCCAGCTCACTATCCGGTCCCGGATATTCCCTTTCAAATCGTTCTGCCACCAGATTATGGAACTCCTCCTCGGAGGTCGCAAGCAGATCGTGAACACTGATCTCCTCTCCGGTCTGTCTGTCAAACAGCAGAAAATCCTGATATTGTAATCCATGTGCCGCCCCACTCCAGTAATCATATCCGGTCTGTAAAAAGCCGATATAATCATCGTCCAGATACGATACCCTCATATAACGGACTCTCGTATTCGGGCTGTTCACATAGGTATGGTAATCGCACTCTTCCCCCTGATAGGTATCCACAAATATCTCTTCTCCGCTCTCTCTCCACATGGTAAGCTGTTCTTCGATCCGTGCATCCCCCGGCATTGTACCATCCATCTTAAAGCCCTCTGAATAATACTCACCGATGATTCTTCCACATCTATCACACCTGACCAGACGGTCAAGCACGGTATATTCTCCGACATTCCTTAAACCGCTTTCCTTCAGCAGACCACAGATTTCAAAGGTTTCCGCTCCCTGCAGAAACGGATAGTGCACCAGATTCAGCTCATCCCCTTCACAATCCGCAAAGTACAGCTCTCCCTGATCAAACACCGCAAAGCTGTTTTCTGCTGTCTGGCAGCTTCCATGGAACTTTGAGCTTTTCTCCACAGTAAACAGGAGACGCCCGGCCGCTCCCTCTTCCATTTCATCAAAGGGAAGATAGCAGATATCCATCTGCTCCGGTGAAACCGTGTAATCCATGTCATATTCATAATAATAGACTCCGGTTGCATCCGCTCCTAACAGCTGATATACGTTTTCGCTTACCTCATACTGTTCCCCGGTCTGCATATTACGGTACAGCACCGTTGCAGTTCCGGTATAATCATCCGTTTCGACATTATAACCGTAGTCGTAGGAATGATACAGCATATGCTCTCCATCATAATAATCCAGCGTATATCCCTTCTCCAGCAGCGGCTGTATTTCTCCCGTCTGCAAATTAAAGGTTACGATGGAATAATCGTCACGGTTCATTAAAAGACAGGTTTCCGTCCACTGCTGCTGCCACGGGAGATAAATATTGCCTGATACACCTGCCATATACGGATCTCCGTATTCCTTTGGTATTCCCCTGTATGGATCCTTATCATCTCCCGTTACCCTCTGCCCCGGATCTCCGTCCGGTGTAAGTTCAAAGATCTCAGTTCCGTCCCGGTAGCTTTCGTATGCTTCATCTCCATCCGAAGTATCCCAGTCTCCCCAGACCGGAATATAGATTCTGTCCTCCACAATATAAAGGTCCCTTACATGCATCCCCTCGGTCAGCGGGATACGCAGCAGCTTCTTTTCCCCGGTTTTCTTATGAATCTTCCAAATCAGGCAAAACGGCTGTTCATCCCCTGTATCTGTCCTGTTTTCCGTGCCAAGACAATACAGGAAATCTCCGTACAGCGTCAGTGCATGATCCCATCCAAAGAAAGGAGGCTCCGTTTCATCTCCGGTTTTCTCTTCCAACCGGGTAAGCAGCTGCATAGCATTGGTCTTTCGGTCAATCGCATAGACATTTCCTCTCTCCGTCATATAGACGTGGCTGGAATCCGCCGTATAATAGCCGTTATAAAAAAGATACGGATTCGCTATCCCGCTCTCCTTTGTTTCCTGTGGCTGTGGCATTGGCACTGCTCCTGCTCCCGCATCACCTCCGCCTGCATCATCTCCACCTGTATCATTCTGCTCCGGTTCCGTGAAAATACTGCCGTTTCCTTCTGTTTCCCCACGGTCACCGCCCGGGATTTTCGCAATCTGAACCATCGTGGAACAACCGCACAGACTAAGTGCAAGCAGTCCGACTATTCCTGTCCGGATAAGTTTCTTCATCCTCTTCCTCCCTTCATAACCATCCTGTTAAGCTGCCGCCTTCTTAACCGGCACTGATCTCCAGCTCTCTCAGATCTCCTTCGGTGCCAAACAGATCATAACCGTTAAGTAACCTGTAATCTGCCCACTCTCTCCACTCCATGGTCTTCTCATTCCAGTCATTCCTACGGCGTTCAAGGAACGCTCCGCTGATCGCCTCCCCGGATCCCCCGTCCGTCTGCTCATATAACAGGCAGGCAAAAATCATGCCGCTTTCATTCATCCCAAGATAGGTGCATTTCCCCTCATACCCGAAATAAATCCCCACATCATCAACCGAAATCTGATACAAGAACCTGCCCTCACGCTCTGAATCAAAGCCCAGATAATAAGAATCCGTATACTGTGTTCCCCCATCCGTAGGAAACGTTGTCTCGGTACTAAAGCCCTCTCCCTCATAAAGTCCCATAGCCACTCTGGAAAAATCCGGACTCTGCTCAAAGATAATCTGCTCAAGTGCAGCTGCTATCTCATTTGCGCTGCTTTCTGTAACAGCCTCCACGTTCGTCAGTCCGCAGACCGGCTCCGTTATACAGAAATACCCGGCCTCCGCGCAGGAATAAAGATCAAGATACGATACCATTCCATCCTCTGAGATAAAAACCGGTACCACATATTCTCCATTCATGATGGGCAGCATGGCGGCATCCGTATAATCCTTGTAAATTCCATGCACCTCATATTCCTTTCCAAATTCCAGATTTCCCAATCCAAAGGCTGCATTGGTCCAGTCGCTCTGGTCAATCCGTACCGTCATTCTTCCGTCCCTGTAGGTTACCGATACTGCCTGATCAAAGCTTAATTCCCGGTCTGCCCGGTCATGCTCCGTCATCGGGGAAAGAATATGATCATACAATCCGCCGCCTGCCATCACATAAACCGGCACGGCAACCTGAAGAATTCCCTGTCCATCCAGATACATTGGCAGTCCCAGATGGATGTTATCCTCCTGAAGGGTTTCCATTCTCATCAGCAGATACTGTACATACATCTCCTGCTTATCCTGTGTCTCTGACTGATTAAAAAAAACAGATTCAAAGAAATATTTCATATCCAGATCCGACGCATACGCAGCCTCTCTCCGTATGTGCCGAAGCACCGCAGCCTCTACACTCTCTCCCTTCCGGGTTTCAAAATCAAGAGTTTCAATCAGCTCCTTCTGATCCATCCTCTTTCCGCTTTCCAGATTCAGGTTATATGTATAATGCAGGGTATAATCGTCCATAACGCTGTATTTTGTGAGCAGCAGGCTCAAAATATCACCGTTGCGGTAAGCCTCATAGCCCACCTTATGCCAGACAAAGCTCTCTTCGTCCAACTGCTGCATGACCTCCTGACAGACATCCAGGATATCCCGGTTAATCTCCTTTGCCCCCTCACTGTCTGAAAGAATTTCCGGCACATGGTAATCCACATCCACCGGATAGTCCATCAGCTCCACGGTCTCTGCCCTGGTAAATGCATCCTTTACCAGCTCCTGTGCAGAACGTCCTGCTGTATCACTGCCCTCAGCCCCGGGCTCTGTATCGCTGTCCGATCCGGTCTCTGTGCCCGGTTCAGTAGCTTCTTCATCTGCTGTATCCTCCACAGTCTCCGCTTCCGCCCGGTTCTGCCTGATATGGGCAATACTTCTTACCATTCCGCATCCGGTAAGCAGATACACCACACACAGCATACTCAATATCATTATCAGGTTTCGTTTTTTTATGCATCCCATCCCTCATTTCCGGCATGCTTTCCAATGAAACACGCCCCTGTTCCGGTCTGACGACCTGTTTTTAATTGACCTCCAGATTGTCGGTATCCCGTCTGTAATCTTCACCGGTAGATACATCTTACGTGAAAATATAAAAAAACACAATCAAAATTTCGAAAATTGTTTTTCAGCCAAAAAAATATTTTTATTGAATTGCCTATATTATATTATTTATATATATAATACATAATCTCAATAGTACTTTGCGATTAATTTTCTGTAAGTTTCGTTTTTTTTCGTAAATAGTGTTTGCAATTATGCATTTTGTATGATAAGGTCAAAAAAAATACTTAAGGAGGATCTGCTATGGAAAACAACCCAAACGTCACAGCAAAACCAAGTTTTAAGACAGACCGGAGTATGCCGATGTACTTTTTACTGTCCTTTATAACCTGTGGAATCTACGGTATTTATTTCATGACTAAATTCACCGATGATCTGAATACTATTGCTACGAAGCGGGATGGATTAAAAACGATGCATTATTGTCTGATGATTTTTATTCTGTCCGGATTGACGCTGGGGATCTACCCTCTTGTCTGGTACCACAAGATGTCCCAGCGAGTAGGTGACGAGGCCCGTGCAAGAGGTATCCAGACAGAGTTTGGAGCTTCCACCTTCTGGCTTTGGAATGTCTTAGGTGCATGCATCATTGTCGGACCGTTTATTTATGTCAATAAGCTTTGCCAGACAATGAATGAAATCTGTATCAACTACAACACTAACGGTTACTAAACAGCATAGTCAAAAGCCGCCCGGATCTTATGATCCGGGCGGCTTTTATTCTCCTGCCAGATCCGCAATAAGCTTCACATCACTGACAGCCAGTGCAAGCTGAAGCTTATTCTGCAGACCTGTTTTTCTGCAGCATATTCGCCACATGAAATTTCACGGTTGACATTTCACATCCAAGCTCTGCCGCAATACGGGTATAGGACATTCCACGCACAAGATACCTTAAAACCTTCAGCTCCGTTTTCGTAAACTCCGTACTGTCCGCAAGCCCCACCCGGACGACCGGAGGGGCATCCGGAAACACATGCCCTCCCTCCATGGTCTGACGGATACATTCCATCAGCCGTTCCTTTGTGGAATCCTTATACCACAGACTGTCTGCACCGGCCGCCTTTGCTTCATCAAGGACTGCCCCATCGACCAGGGAGGTTACAATAATAATCCGGATTTTGGGATACCTGGCTTTAATCTCACGCACAGCCGTCAGTCCGTTTTTCCCTGTGCTGCGTCTGTACATCCATCAGTATCAGATCCACCTGTCCGGTTCTGCAAAGCTCCACGGCCTGTCCCGCACCCGGAATCGATGCCACAATCTGATCTCCGTTCTCTTTTGTAAAATAGGTCTCCAATAATCCCCGGATCATTACCTGATCTTCAACAATCATCACCCTCATCTATCATTTTCTCCTTTCCATAAGCTGAGCATCAGCCGGAAGCAAGGCCTGCTCTGTACCTGCATTTTTCCTCCTGTTTCCTCGACACGGTGACGCAGCATTGTAAGTCCTCCTCCCTCCGTGATCTCCTCCTTTGGGTGTTCTCCGTTATTGGTCACAAGCACCTGCGTGCATCCTTCCCCTGCTGAAAGCTGAACCTGCAATTTTGTGGCACCTGCATGTCTTATTCCGTTTGCCGCACATTCGTAAACTGCCAGTGCGATGATCTCCCGGCTTCTTTCCTCCTTCGGCAATACTCCCCGGAGTAATACGTCAATCCCCATCTCCTCCGCTCTCCTGACAGCCTCTTCCAATGCATCCTGCTTTTCGTCTGTCTTAAAGGACCGGTATAAAACCTCAATGGATTGCTCCCACACTGCGGCACCGGCACGGATCTCATCAAGCCCCGCCTGCTGACTTAAAAGGCGTCTGGCAGAAAGAATACTGTAACCGATATCGTCGTGTACACGAAGCTTCATTGCCAGGGTTTCTTCCTCCCTGATCAGATCCGGCATCTGCTCAAAAAGCTTCCGCAGACGGTCATTTGCATCCTTAAGTCTTTCGTTTTCCTTCTGAAGCCGGTTCTGACTCTGCAAAAGCTCCGTAACATCACAGGCTGTAACCTGCGTATAGGGTATCCCCAGCTTTGTCCGGATTGTCTTTTCCGTAAATTGAAAGACACTTTCATCAAAAAAACGGTAAAGCCGCAGCTCTTTATTCAGACAGCACACGGTTTCCGGTGGCTGCTGCAACGCAGCCTCCAGCTCGTCAAACGTCTGAATCCCGTTTTTTCTCAGCCGGTCCGTGAGCATCAGCATTCTGTAATTGATCAGACGAACCACCCCTGTGTTTTTATCAAAAAAACAGATTGCAACAGGCAGACTGTCAAAGCTTTCCCTGATTCTATCCATCGGTCACCATTCACCCCCTGTCTTTTTCATGTTCCAGGTCAGATAACTAAGACCTTCCTCCTCTTCAAGCATAAGACCGGAAAACGTTCCTTCAGGTGACAAAGGACTTCATCACATTGCACACTGAGATGTATTTCTTTTTCCGTTTTTTCTGCATCAACAAAAAATAAAATGCATTGCAGGGTTGGCAGGCTCTCTTCCACAACTGCCTCAAATAAATCATAAATCTGCGCAGCCTGTTCTACGGACAGCCTTCCTTCTCCTTTCACACTGATCCGGCAATTGACGCCATGCAGCATAAGGTTCTCCATGGATTCATTCAGGCACAGACGCAATTCCCGGATCGATATCTCTCCCTGCTGCACACCAATGAAAATGAGATTGTTTCTGCGTTTGATATAAGTGCCGATGATAATCACCTGTCCAAGAAGGCATCGAGCCCTCCCCGGATCATCCGTTTCCTTCAGCTCGTCCAGCCACCGCTTCAGCATCCCGATCTGACAGGCCGTCTGCTTTTCCATCATGTCATACAATCTGTTTTCTTCTGTCAGCTTCAGCCATTTTGCCTGCTGTTCGTTTTCTGCTGCCAGGACATCCCCCATATCCCGGAGCTCTTCCCTGGTCTGTTCGAGCCTCTGTCGAAGCTTATTAAGCTCTGTAATATCCTCCTTCCAGAAAACATAGCCCCACCGCAGCCGGTGCCGTTTTAAAAGTGTGTTTTCATCAAGCAAAAGACTATCGGAGGTCATCTGCTGCAGCCTTCTGTTTTCCAACGGTTCCTTCATGGTGGCTGATGCATGCTGCACCCTGTAATCCCTGTCCGTAATCTGAATGGGAAGATCCGTCACCTCAAGGAGCTCATCGTAGCCCAGATTGGAGGGGATCAAACCGCACCGGATACAGCTCTCAAAAATTCCGACAATCATCAGACACTGTGCAACCGTCATATCACCGGCCAATACCCAGACCCAGCGAATTCTGGTCACATAGGCATAACAATATGCCAAAGAAAGGACAAACGGAATCAGCGGCAGACAAAGAAACGTTCTGCTGTGCGGCAGGCGGCACTTGAGCAGAATCATACCCATAGCGGCAGCCGCACACAGAATCTCCCATGCAGCCACCACATAATATCCGGGACCGTAACTGTATGCATCATCACTTAATCCTGCGTCCGGGAAGGTAAATACCCATTGATGCAGGTCATTGGTCAGAACAAGCAAAAGAAGGAGACCCGCTGTCAGATAAAACAGCCATTTACTGAAAGGAATGCGATAATCCTGCGGTTTTCCCAAAGACCTGGCAACCCACATGGACAATAACGGAATAAACAGCAGGGGGATATAATACCCATACCACAGATAACGGCGCACATCCGTCATGCTCACCGAATATTTGACCGAGCGGAGCACCAGCCAGAAAATCATCAGTCCGGATATGACCAGCAGATAACGGCGTATCTGCACCTGAATAATACGGTTTCGAACGGATAACCCCCACGCACTCAGCAGAATAATATAAATTCCGCTTCGTATCTGGGTTATGCCGTAGGTTCCGTCTATGCTCCTGCTGATATAGCGCAGCCACATGGCAATCCCGATAAGCAGCAAGGCAATTGCTGTGATCCATATACTCTTTTTTGTGGCTTTACTCATGGATATCCTCCGTCCGTGTGCACATTTAGGCGTAAGAATATCGTATCATGGGCTTTTTAGCAAAGTCAATGAGTCCTCTGTCGGATATACTAGCCAATTGGCGGGGGAAATTTCCGGTTCTATTGTGTAAAATAAAAGAAATACATCAGGGGAAAGGGGTTATCATCATGAAAATTACGATAGAACAGATTCCGGACACTTTTGAAAAATTTGAAGAAATGGCAGATACACAGCGTACACCGGAGCTTGTATGTGTACTGTTTTTGTGTGCACTGGCTTTGTTTATCAGAAACAGGGAGGACGGCATTGCCGCCATGAATCTTTTACGCGGTCCCCGCCCCATGCAGCCCATGGACAGTCAGTTCCTGCGGGATCGTCTGCGGGGAAAAGCTTATCTTCCCTTTGCTTATTACGAAGGGGCTGCGCCCCGGAATAACTATCAGCCCGGCATACCCTATGTGTTATCCATTCAGGAGGATCCACGGCCACAGGATATTGAACCGGGTTATCTGCGCCTGTTTCTGAAGACTGCCGGTGCAGACTCTCCGCGTCCCATAAAGCTCAGGAAAAAGGAGTCCACCGGTGAATGGTTTCTCTGGGAATACTCCAGTATCCTAAGCGGTATACAGATGCCTGTCAGTGAAGATCCGTGGGCATAGCCTGTCCGGCTGCCATGCCCGGACATCAATACCAATATCTCCTGTGTTCCGGCTGTCATCTGCTATTTATCTTCGTCTACAATCACGGCATCTGTGTCGATAATCTTCTCCCGGTTCTTTTTGGTTTTGAAAACCCGGGACAGAATCCACATATCGGATAAGCCATCATAAACAAGAAAAGCTCCGATAATCCGAACCACAGTATCCACAATAGTAAACGGGTTGCAGATCAGCACAACTCCCAACGCTACCGTCAAAAGAGACAGAAGAAGCGCTACCCACCAGTTATCATACTGCATTTTCTTAAGGTCAATTGCCTGTACCGCATTGTGTAGTCCGTGAATCACAATGAGAATTCCAACGATCATCGGAATCGCCTTAATAATCGTTTCGGGCTTTAATACAATCCAGCCGCCAATTACGGCAAGCACTACCCCAAGCATCATCATGCTGTGGGAAATCATCGTTTTTTCCTTTGTTGCGAGATACAGAATAATCTGGATGAGACCAAAGCCTCCCAGAACAATTCCCAAAACCATACATACCACCTGGGTACTCTGTCCCGGCCATACCAGCAGAACAATTCCCAGTATGACGCAGATCACTGCAGACAGGGAATAATTCACCTTCAGACTCTTAATGTAATTCATTGCAATTACCTCCTTATAAAATTCTGCTTAAAATTCTGTTTAAAATTCTATTTATAAAAATTTTTATTTCTTTTGCCCTGTTCCGGTCTGCTTATCCTTCTGCTTCCGGATCCGTTTACGGCGGATTGCTTCCACAATCAGATAAAACAGATAGCCCCAGACTGCACCTAAACAGTTCAGGATAATATCATCTACATCAAATGCACCAAACGCACTGAATAACTGAAACACTTCAATCCCAAGCACGAAAATAACGGCATTCAGCAGCATGACCCAAAAGCTGCCGGCCTTTTTCCATACATAGGGAAGCAGGAATCCAAATGGTACAAATACCAGAATATTTCCCACCAGATTTTCAAAGCTGTTCAGCATATATGCATAATCAATATACATCCGGATGGTTTTTAAAGGGAGTAAAATTCGCAGTATTCAGCCCCTTCCAGAATCACATCCTTACGCCACGTTGCTGCAATAGCCCGCAGCTGGTCCATCGGATATTTGAAAATAATCAGTTTGATGACAATCAATAAATAAACCAGAAACAAGGCTCGTATCCATCGTATGTTGCGCTGCTTTTCTTCTTCCGCAGTCAGTTTCTTCTTCACGAATAACGAACCTCCATCAGTGTAAGCCCCTTAGCAGGCACAAGCGGTCCTGCCATTTCTCTATTTTTACTCTTAAGTATTTCCGGAATCTCTTCGGGACTGCGAAGCTGCATCCCGACCTCCATCAGTGTTCCGGTCAGAATCCGGACCATATGGTACAGAAAAATCCATCCCCGGAATAGGTAATCCGGAGCAGATCCGGCTCCTGCACTTCTGTCATAATGTGCATCACCGAACTGTATTCCCTGGTAAATGTAATCTCCTCTATTGTTCGAACCGTTGATTTCTTACTTTTTTTAGTCGATGTAAACGCTGCAAAATCATGGGTTCCAAGCAGATACCCTGCGGCCTTCTCCATTGCTTCCACATCGAGTCTTTCTTCTATTCTATGGGCAAACCGCCGTTCAAATACATGAGGGATTCCGGATTGAATCAGCAGATAGCAATAGGTCTTCCCGGTCGCATTCAGTCTGCTGTGAAAACGTTCCGACGCTTCCTTTACTGAAATCACTGCAATATCCTCCGGCAGATAAGAGTTTACATAATTCATAATCTCCTGCTCCGACATCCGGATATCCGCATGGAAATTAGCCACCTGTCCAAGAGCATGTACTCCTGCATCGGTTCGTCCGGAGCCTTGAATTTCAACAGGAGTACCGGCCATTTTACTTAAAATACCCTCAAGCTTTCCCTGAATGGTGTGTTCTGTACTTTCCTGTCGCTGCCATCCCTTATACCGTGTTCCTTCATATTGAAGGATCATTTTAAAATTACGCATCGTTCACCCTTTATCTGTTACATTTCGTAACTGTTCAGTACCTTCACAGTTACTATTTTTCCTGATTCTGTGCTTTCGATTCTTCCCCGGTCGCCTTACGCTCCCTAGATTTCTTCAGCCTCTCCTGCTCAAGGAGCTTATACCTGCGGACAGGTTCCATATCCGCCTCGGTAATATGGCGGAAATTTCTTGCTGCGGAGTCCAGGATTTGTATACTCTTTAATCGTGTTATCGATTACCCCTTCTACATACATATTAAAAAAATAATAATTCCCATCGGTACAGAATGCAGCATGCCCCAGACACCTCCCCATACGGTATCCGATGGACAAAAAGGAACAACGCTGGCAGCGGATCCAGCCCTACCGAATCTCCTACGATCTTTGGCTGAATCATCTGACGGAACAGCTGTCCGACTCCCCAGATAACGAGCAGACCGATCACCATACCGTATTCTCCGTTCAGAAACTTGATGATTGCCCACGGCACCAGCACGGTTCCTGTTCCAAAGAAAGGCAGCAGATCTAAAATGGCTACTCCGATTGCTATAATGAAGGCATATCTTACACGCAGAATCCAGAATCCGATTCCCAGCAGAATATACATCCATACCTCAATTTTGAGCTGTGCCTTAAAATAGCCGCCTACGGCACGCTTTAAACCACGCTTGATCATGTCGATACGATCCTGTAATGCCCGCGGAAGTATTTTCCCCCAGATGCCGCGAAGATAATCCGGTTCTGCCACAAAGAAATAGGAAGACAGCAGACTCATAATAATCCCGATTACAATCAACGGCAGATTTTTGGCAAAATTACCAACTGCGGTAATCGTCGGTGTTCCGAGTGTACTTACCCAGTCTCCCCATATGGTCTGGAATTTCACCTGAAAGCCATCCAGATTCTCCTGCCAGTTCTTTGGCAGATACTGATACATGACCATCAGCTTTTTACCGATGTTTTCCAGATCTCCCTGTGCATTTGCCCACATCTCGGGAATTTCATTTATAAAGGAAATCAGCTGTTCCAGCAGCCAGGAAATCAAAAAATATCCTCCACCCACAACAAGTGCAAGTACGGCAATGATCACAACAACTGTCCCCATTTTTCTCCGTATCTTAAGCTTTGTCTCAAAAAAACGCACGATCGGGTTAGCGATCAGGGAAATGATCCAACCAATAAAAAACGGCATAAAATATACAATAATCTTTGGCAGTACCAAAAAGCAGCAAAGAATCGTCAACGCCATGATTAATAAGTTAACAACAACCTTTACATAAGTGATTCCCGTTCCTCTTTTTTCCATAATAACCGCCTCTTCCTCCTGTTGGCTTCTGCCCCTTTATATCAGATAGCTGTCCAACAAATCGTAGATCTCTTCTCTCCCCTGTTTGGTCTGTGCGGAATAAGGAATCACAATTGTTCCCTTCACCACCTGCAGACCCTCTTTGATCATCTTCACATGCTTCTGAATCTGACTCCGGTTAATCTTATCCAGCTTCGTTGCAATAATGACCGGTTCATAGCCCTGATTACAGATCCATTCATACATCATCTTATCATTTCCGGAAGGCTCATGCCGGATATCAATGAGCAGAAATACCGCCTTTAACTGTCTGGAGCTGTGCAGATAATTCTCAATCATCTTTCCCCATTTGGCCTTTTCCTGTTCACTGACCTTTGCATAGCCATATCCCGGAAGATCGACGAAATACATGGCATCATTGATATTATAAAAATTAATGGTCTGTGTTTTGCCCGGCTGTGCACTGGTTCTCGCAAGAGACTTGCGATTCATCAGTCCGTTAATGAGGGAGGACTTCCCTACATTACTCTTGCCGGCAAACGCAAATTCAATATATGGATTGTCCGGAATCTTACTGGTAATTCCGCAGACTGTTTCCAGACTTACATTTTTAATAACCATGCTGAAACCTCACGTTCTGAACAAGCATCCGGATTGTCCGGAATACTCTCGTTATCATTACTAACATTGTATATATTTTATTACTCCGTCACAAGTGCTTTTTTTATTACATCCTTCATGGTCTTAACATAAGTAATGGTAATTCCGTTGCGGATCTCTTCCGGAATTTCTTCCACATCCTTCTTATTTTCAGAAGGAACAAGCACTTCCTTAATACCCGCCATCCTGGCTGCCAGAATCTTCTCCTTTAAACCGCCAATCGGCAGTACATTTCCACGAAGGGTAATCTCTCCGGTCATGGCAAGGTCACAGCGCACAGGCTTCCCGGTCACTGCAGAAAAGATTGCCGTTGCCATCGTGATTCCGGCCGATGGTCCGTCCTTCGGAACAGCTCCCTCCGGAATATGAATATGGAAATCATTTTCTTTAAACATGGACGGTTCAATCTTATGTTCCTTACCGATAGATCGGACATAGCTCATACCGATAATGGCGGATTCCTTCATCACATCTCCCATCTGTCCGGTCAGATCAATATCTCCCTTGCCGGGCATGACATTTACCTCGATCTGTAAGGTATCACCACCAACACTCGTCCAGGCAAGTCCGCGTACAATGCCGACCTCCGGCTTCTTATTGGCCAGATCCGTCGTGTATTTCCGCTTTCCAAGATACTTCTCAATATTAGAAGCGGTCACCTTAACCTTCGTTTCCTCTCTGCCCTCTTCACGGCATTCCAGAATTTCCTTCGCTGCCTTGCGGCAGATATCCCCGATCTTACGCTCCAGCTCACGGACACCGGCTTCTCTTGTATAGGAAGAAATGATTGTTTTCAAGGCACTGTCCGAAACAGACAGCCACCTTCCGGTGATACCGTTCCTTTCCATCTGCTTGTGCAGAAGATGTTCCTTCGCAATATGGAACTTCTCGTTCTCTGTATAGCTGTTTACCTCAATCAGCTCCATACGGTCGAGCAGGGGGCGGGGGATATTCTGTGTGGAATTTGCGGTTGCAATAAACAGAACCTCCGACAGGTCAAGCGGAATTTCCACATAATGATCGCGGAACCGCACGTTCTGTTCTCCATCAAGTACTTCAAGCAATGCGGAAAAGGTATCTCCCTTATAATCATTGCTGACCTTATCAATTTCATCCAGAAGCATGAGCGGATTCTTCACTCCTGCCTGCCGCAGGCCTGTCGCAATTCTTCCGGGCATTGCACCGACATAGGTTTTCCGGTGGCCACGGATCTCTGCTTCATCCCGGACACCTCCGAGACAGATCCGTATGTATCTCTTATTCAACGCTCTGGCAACACTTCGCGCAATCGAGGTTTTTACTGGTTCCCGGAGGCCCCACCAGACAAAGGATGGGACTTTCTCCCTTCTTCGTGAGACACCGTACCGCCAGGAATTCCAGAATACGCTCCTTGACCTGTGTCAGTCCATAGTGCTCCTTTTTCCAGAATCTCTCCTGCCTCTTTGATACTTTCGTTATCAATCGAGGCCTTATCCCACGGAAGCTCTAACAGAGTCTCAATATAGCCCCGCTCCACAGCACTTTCCGAGCTGTTCCCGGACAGACTCTTAAACCGGGAGATTTCCTTCCGGATCTTCTCCTTTACTTCGGGCTTGGCCTGCAGTTCCTTTAACTTCTCCTCAAACTGCTCACTGTCCGAAAAGGAATTCTCTTCTCCCAATTCCTCCCGGATGTAGTGAAGCTGTTCCCGTAACAGATATTCCTTCTGGTTTTTCTCTACTTTACCTTTTAATTTCTGTGCCAGATTATTCCGGATTCTGGCAATCTGGATCTCATTAACTAAGATAGTACAGACCGCCTCAAAACGCTCCTTTAAATCGAAGGCCTCTAATACCTGCTGCTTTTTTTCAAATTCTACCGGAAGATTCATGGTAATCTGATCCAGCAGGCTCCCAAGATCCTCCATGGACTGATACCGTTGTACGGCATTCTTATCAAGCTTGGGATGAAGCGCCGCAAACTCGGCAATGGTTTCCTTAAGCTGCCGGAGCATGGCTTCCTCCTCTACAGACGACAACTCTTCAACCGGAAGCTCCTCCTGCGGAACAATGCTTCCTTCCAGAAAGGCTTCATTCTCTTCTCGAATTGCAATCAGCATCGCCCGCTTCACACCGCCTACGAGAATCCGCAGCATCTGGTTCGGAAGCTTCGTGACCTGCCGTACCGAAGCGACTGTTCCAGCCTGATAAAGATCCCCGATTCCCGGATCCTGACATTCCGGATCCTTCTGGGATGCAAGAAATACCAGTCCGTCTCCCATCATGGCGTATTCCACGGCATGAATTGACTTTTCTCTCTTTAAATCAAAATGTATAATTGCATCCGGTAACACTGCAAGTCCCCGTAGGGGAATTACCGGAATATGTTCTTTATTCATATACAACTCCGTTAAAAAAATATAATGACAAATGATATAAATATGACGAACACGCAAAAGCGTGTCCGTCATGCTTTAGTTTGCTTTTAGGCATCAATTCTCTGTGGTAAATCAGCGGTTCACTTTCACCTTCTACCGCGCCTTTGGTGATCACGCATTTTTCAATTGTACGATCCGACGGAATTTCAAACATGACATTCATCATGACCTTTTCCATAATGGACCGTAATCCTCTTGCTCCGGTCTTTCTCTCAAAAGCCTGCTCTGCAATGGCATCCACTGCATCTTCTTCAAACACAAGATTTACATGGTCAAATCCAAATAATTTCTGATACTGTTTAATTAACGCATTCTTCGGTTCGGTAAGAATACGGATTAACGCTTTCTTATCAAGACCCTTCAGTGACACATTGATCGGTACACGTCCGACAAATTCCGGAATCAGTCCAAACTTCACAAGATCCTGTGGTGTTACCTCTGCAAGAAGCTCACTGACTTCCTTACTGTTCCTGCTTACGATCTCTGCATCAAATCCAATGGAATTACGGTTCAGACGGTCTTCTACAATCTTCTCAAGACCATCAAACGCTCCTCCACAGATAAACAGGATATTGGAGGTATCAATCTGCAAAAGCTCCTGATGAGGATGCTTCCGTCCACCCTGCGGTGGAACGCTTGCTACCGTACCCTCAACAATCTTAAGCAGTGCCTGCTGCACTCCCTCTCCGGAAACATCACGGGTAATAGAAACATTCTCGCTCTTCTTTGTGATCTTATCAATCTCATCAATATAAATGATTCCATACTGTGCACGGTCGATATCATAATCCGCTGCCTGAATCAGCTTAAGCAGAATGTTCTCTACATCCTCTCCCACATAACCGGCTTCGGTTAAGGTTGTGGCATCCGCAATTGCAAACGGAACATTAATAACCTTCGCCAGGGTCTGTGCCAGATAGGTTTTACCGGAACCGGTAGGCCCGATCATGATAATGTTACTTTTCTGGAGTTCGACACCATCCTCGTCCTTCGGTGCTGTCACACGCTTATAGTGATTATAAACAGCAACGGAAAGAACCTTCTTCGCTTCCTCCTGCCCAATGACATAATCATCAAGAAAGTCCTTGATTTCTGCAGGCTTTAACAGATTGATTTCCATTTCCGGCTCTTCTTCCGCAAATGCCTCTGCATCATCCTCAAACTCTTCCTCAACAATATCCGCGCAGATCTCCACGCAATGGTCACAAATATATACTCCCGAAGGACCGGCGATCATCTTACGCACCTGATCCTGGGTTTTATTACAAAAAGAACATCTGATTTCGTCAGAATTCCTTCCTGCCATATGACTTTACCTCTACTTTAAACTATTGTGACTACGCCTCTGAACGCTTATAAATAACGCGGTCAATCAATCCATATTCCTTCGCTTCTTCTGCGGACATCCAGTTATCACGGTCCGTATCTGCTGCGATGATGGAGATATCCTTGCCGGTATTTTCAGCAAGCATTCTGTTCAGCTTTTCCTTGGTCTGTAAAATATGTCTGGCTGCAATTTCAATCTCGGTAGCCTGTCCCTGTGCACCGCCCAAAGGCTGATGAATCATGATTTCCGCATTGGGAAGTGCCAGTCTCTTGCCTTTCGTACCACCTGCTAAAAGGAATGCACCCATGCTGGCTGCCATACCCATACAGAAGGTAGATACATCACATTTTACATACTGCATGGTATCATAAATTGCCATACCGGCCGTCACACTGCCGCCGGGGCTGTTAATATAAAGCTGGATATCCTTCTCAGGATCCTCAGCTTCCAGAAACAACATCTGTGCTACAACAAGACTTGCGGTTGTTTCATTTACTTCCTCGCCCAAAAAGATAATTCTTTCTTTTTAAAAAGTCTTGAATAGATGTCATAGGAGCGTTCCCCTCTGCTTGTCTGTTCAATGACATAAGGTACTAAACTCATTCTTTAACCTCTTTTCTTATTTTGCCTTGGCATTGTTTACAACAAACTCTGCTGCCTTCTTAACAGCGATATCTTCCTTGATGCCCTTGACACTCTTTTCAGGAAGCATTTCCTTAATCTTGTCAGGCTCCATCTGGTAAACCTCTGCCATTGTCTTAATTTCTTCTTCGTAATCTTCTTCGGTTGCTTCAATTCCTTCCTTAGCTGCAACTGCTTCTAATACAAGTCTGGACTTGATTCTGGTTTCTGCCTGAGGCTTTACCTGTTCCATCATCTTGTCTAAAGTAGCGCCTGTGAACTGGAAGTACTGCTCCATGGACAATCCCTGCATCTGCATTCTCTGTGCAAATTCATCGATCATCTGCTTCTGCTGGGTCGTAACCATAGCTTCCGGAATATCCATATCGGAATCTGCAATAATTGCATCGATTACTGCTGCTTCCTTAGCTTCTCTTGCTGCCTTTTCCTTCTCGATGGTTAAGGTTTCCTTAACGTCCTTCTTATATTCCTCTAAGGTATCGAATTCGGAAACTTCACTTGCAAATTCATCATCCAGTGCAGGAAGTTCCTTTTCCTTGATTTCTTTAATGGTACATTTGAATACCGCTGCCTTGCCCTTTAATTCTTCTGCCTGATAATCTTCCGGGAAAGTAACGTTTACTTCTACTTCCTTGCCGATCTCAGCGCCTACAAGCTGCTCCTCAAATCCGGGAATAAATGCGCCGGAACCGATGGTTAACGGATAATTCTCGCCCTTACCACCGTCAAAAGCAACACCATCTACAAATCCTTCAAAATCAAGAACGGTCATATCGCCATCCTTAACCGGTCTGTCGGTCACTTCGATGGTTCTTGCATTGTTTTCTCTTTCCTTCTCGATCTTTGCATCAACTTCTTCATCGGTAACGGTAACTTCGGTAGCTTCTACCTTGACACCCTTATACTTGCCAAGCTTTACTTCCGGCTTTAATGCAACCGTTGCAGTAAAGATGAAGGACTTGCCCTTCTCGATCTGGGTAACATCAATTTCAGGAGAAGAAACAATGTCTTCTTCACATTCATCAAGTGCCTTGCTGTATGCATCAGGAATTAATGCATTGGCAGCGTCTTCATAGAAGATCTCCGGACCATACATCTTCTCTACCATCTGGCGCGGTACTTTTCCCTTACGAAAACCAGGTACACTGATTTTATTCTTATTCTTAAGGAAAGCATCCTCTAATGCCTTCTCAAATTCTGCTGCAGAAACTTCAATTGTAAGCTTCGCCATGTTCTTTTCTAATTTCTCTACCTGTACGCTCATCTTGTACAAACCTCCTTAATACGTCCTGTGCATACTCACAGTCATTGTAGGATTATAGCATAAACGCGCTGAAATGACTAGCTATTTTTTTCTGAATTTGTATTATAATCTTTGGAAAATCACCTGCAAAGAGAGTCTCTTTTTCCCAAAGTGGAATTATTTCTGTCTTTGCAGCCCACAATATTCTGAGCCGAAGGAATTCCTGACGTAAAGTAAAACAAGGAGAACTCATTCTATGGAAATCCGTGAAGAGAAAGCCGCCATCATTGGTATTTTTTTATTAAGGATTTTTAACGCAGTTCCGAAGGTAAACGGGATCTTACACGATTATGCCGAAGACATTATTGGCAGAATCGGCATTCCCTGCCGCGACAAGGATCTGCATGTCATTTCCATCATCCTAAGTACCACTCCCGACAGGATCAGTGCGCTTTCCGGCAAGCTTGGACGAATTGAAGGGATCACGGCAAAGGCCATGCAGGCGAATCTATAGGAGGATCTCATTATGAAAATCACAACCAAACAATTAGTGCAGACCGCACTGCTTCTCACCATCTGTATTGTCAGCCAGTACTTCAAGAACCTGTCTGTGTACATCACCGGACCGATCGTGAATCTCACCATTATTCTGGCTGTTTTGTCCGTCGGATTATGGAGTGGATTACTGTTAAGCATTATCGCCCCGGTAACCGCATTTTTCTTCACCGGCTCTCCGATTATGGCAGCCATTCCGCTGATGTTTCCCGCTGTTATGGCAGGAAATGCCGTTCTCGCCATCACCGTATGGTATTTTCAGGAAAAAACTTCTTTTAAGTGGCGTCTCCCTGCCGGCTTAATCGCAGGCTCCGTATTAAAGGCTATTTTCATGGGCGTGGTTATCGTCCTCATTATTCTTCCCATTTTCGGCGATAACATTGCTTCAAAGCTCCCGAAACTGGAAGCCTTACCCATGGTTCTTGCCACCGCAAAGGTTACCTTCTCCATCACCCAGCTTACCACCGCCCTGATCGGCAGTGCCTTAGCATATGTGATCTGGATGCTGCTGAAGAAGTATTTGATAGCAGAGAATTAAGGAGCAGGAATTAAAGGATTAAAATTATGGAATTAAAAAAATTAGCAATTAAGAGCTAATCGTTAAAATTGGAATTATATTTTTATTTTTAGGATAGGTAAAAACGAGTTCCCGGCAGAATACGTGGTGTCTGCCGGGAGAATTTATTTCATCCATATGGTATTCTCATCCTCAATCACTTCATACTCACTTAAGTCTTCCCAGTCTTCCAAATTTCCCACTCTCCTAAGATAATTATGCCCTCCATCCACTGCTACGGATCCGCATTTACAGGATCTAAAATCATGAACTGATTTACTCTCTATGATGTCACCGCACTTTCTACATCTGATTTTTATTAACTGTTATTTTTATTCATGTTATTATCCTCCGTAAATATTAAATTTCATTGACTTTCTTTCACCTATGTACTACTATAAAGGCTAAGAAATGGGTTTCTGACTGAGTAAGGTCTTATGACTGGAAAAAGGTTGCTCGTTTCTTTTTTTATATCCATCATATCGTATAAATACATTTTTCCATCTTCTGCATGTCTTACAATCATTACAACTTGAAATATATTATATCGTTCTATTTCTCCGCTACTATCAAATACTGGCAATGCAAATCTTGACATATATTTATACCATCCATATTTTGCATCCTTACTATGTTTCTTTTTCCAGTTGTCTTTGTGAGCCTTGTGTGTTGCAATCTCAATTATTTCAGGTAATCCCTGTACTGCATTAGCCTTTGCTTTCGCATTTGCTCCCTTAAGAATCATGGTATAATTTGAATGTGTATATTCATCAGGAAGATCCTTCCCTATATAAACCAAATCTGCCGTCTTCTCTACGGTATATACCTCTCCCACAAACTGTTTCAAATACGCTTCAACATCTGCCCATTCCAGAGAACGTTTCCCTTTAAAAATAACATCTTGAATTAGCACTATCTTATTTCCAAGGGGATCTGTTACAATATCTACTTTTCTTTGCAAAATATCCTCCTATCCTTATCCCTTTCTCGGGTAATGATAAGAGGATATCACTTGTCAATAATAATTTCATTGGACGGTTAGTCCAAAACTGTCTGTGCCACTGTTTCATAGGTTTTGTTTCATACACCAAAGACAGATTCTGGATTACAACATCTTTTTTTGCCTTATAGCATTCAAAAATATAGTTTGGATTCTCATAATAGACACTGCTATTATAATTATCAATCTTTTGGACTGATAAATGAATTGTATACTTCTATCAGTGCATCAATAACATCTATTTTTTTCATCTTTAACAACCATTTTTAATCAAGCCTTACATCGTATATGGAGACTATCTTTGTATTGTATCTCCTCGCCCTTCTTTGAGCTTGTTCCTAACAGTACAATAAAAATCCAACACCTAAATCTTTTTGTATTTTTTTACACATAAGAAAATTCAGACAAAAAAATTTCACTTTAGATATTTGTTCATAGTATTGTGGAAGTATATCACTTTCTCCAATTCCCTTGTTGTGTATCTTCATATTAATTTCTTCTAAACTTTATAAAATTTTTAGTATTCAAATAGCACCAGTAAACCTTAACTATTTGTGACATATTTTGTTATAATCTTTCAGCTTTTTATAAATTTAATCATATCCGCAAATTCCAACAGTCCTTTAGAAATTTTTTTCACAAACCAGACCTTCAACCGAGTATTTAATTATACGCACTTCGTTATTTTCGCAATATATAATACTTATCCTCTTAGAAGGAAATTCTGCCCAAATGTTGTATAAAAAAATTGAGAACAATGAATGCGACGTTTTTAATCTAGCATCGCTTCCTGACTCGATACTTGCTTCTAAATCTATGATAATAGCCTCTTCATTTTCGGCATTTATATCTATATCAGCTAGCTTAAAACCCTGCCCTAAAAAAATGCAGTTCGGAGTTGTCCTATTTTCATAACCTCTCTATCACGTACAGTTATTATATCTTTATTTGTATCTACAAACATATCACTATTGTCAAAAAAAGAAATATTCTTCTTGAGATATCTATCGTATTACACGATTTAATAACTTTTGATGAATATTTATATAATTCATCAAGAGATATTTCAAAAATCATTATCTTTTTTTCCATAAAAAAACATTTGATTTTTCTCTTGGATTTCATATGTATGGTGATATGCTATATTTCTCCAATCAGAAAGTTTTATGTTATTGGGTAAGGTTTTTAAAATATTCTCAAAGCAGCCTTTGTCTAATATACTTTGAATAATTACGCCAAAATCTCTCTTTCTTATTGCTTCATAATCTATATTTTTTTCCAAGGGATAGTTCTAAGATAGCATATAATTCTATAATCTCATGTCTGGTGCTTATTTCTAATACATCCCCTACATGCTTCATAAGTTTATACGTCGCCTCATGTAGATCATCAGAAATCTCCCTAGGAGTGTTAGATTTGACAGTCCACATTAAGTTTTCTTTTTGTCCCATTAAGTTAGCAGTTGTAAGTATAACATTTTTCACTTCATCCTGAGCGATAGCATATGCCTTTCTATAAGTCGATAATACATCAAATACATCTTGTGAAAAAGAAATTATCCGAATTATATATAATAAGATAAGAAAAATCGTCAAAAAAAGGACTCTGCATTGCATTTTTTTATTTAATATTAATTTATTTTTCAAAATATGGGGATAAAATTGTTATAACTGCTTCTTTAACTTCATCTGAGTATATCCTTGTTTTTGATATATCTTCTAACATTTCATCTACAATAAATCCCATAAATACGCCCCTTCTATTTGTTTCATATAATTTAAACACTATGAATTCTATATATTTATATACTATTAAAAAAATTAATACTGTTCATAGAATATATTATGAAAAAAATTTTTTAATAAAAAGCAATATAAATAGAGAAAGAACAACTTGCTCTGCATATTAGAACCACGTGACTGTTGCGTGATTTTCCTGGGCAAAACAACGCCCAACTGTATCTCTACAGTTGGGCGTCTTATTTGCTCAGACAGATTCTGCTTTACGCAGGTTATTTCATCTGCTCTTCTTGCTTCTTGATCATTCTACGAACCATCTCACCACCGATAGAACCGGCTTCCTTGGATGTTAAGTCACCATTGTAACCTTCCTTAAGGTTTACACCAAGTTCAGAAGCAACTTCTGTTTTGAAACGATCCAAAGCGGCCTTAGCCCCCAGGAACTTCTGTTCTATTAGTCTTGTTGCTTGCCATTCTTTTCACCTCCATTTCGAATTAATCAAGTTTACATAACTATTCGTTATTCTACTCGTCTAACAAAACTCACATGTACACATGCTGCGCTTTGCTAAATGGGATAAGCGTTTTGGCTACGCTTATCCTGAAGATTTCTTCAATCAAAGCGCTTCCGCATCACTTATCTTGTTCATAGTATCTACGACGGAGATAAAATTTTGAATGGAAGTTTTTTTACCTAAAAAAATCTCTTAACTTATGCTCTTCGATGTTCTCGTCTTTTTCAATTTTCCGGACCAGAAGACCATAGCTGTAATCCTTGCTGACCTCCACTTCCACACGGTCACCAACCTTGTGCCCCATCAGCGCTTTTTCCAATCGGAGATTCAACGCTGATGAGATTCTCCAGAGAATTTCCACGCATGGTTGTCACAATCGTATAAGTCTCTTCCGATCCGTCCTCTTCGAATTGAACGGTCACAATGGAGTTCATGCCAATTTCATCTTCTGCTGCATCATCCGGAATAATTTCTGCGGTCTTGATCATCCGCTCCAAAAAACGAATCCGGCTTTCATTTTTATTCTTTTCTTTTTTAGCAGCATAATATTCAAAGTTTTCACTTAAATCGCCATGTGCTCTTGCTTCCTTGACATCCTCCAGAAGCTTTGGCCGGATCACAAGCTTCCGCTCCTCTATTTCCTTCTGCATGGCATCAATATCTTTTTGTGTCAACTGATTAAACATAATGATTACTTCTTTCTTTTAGTTTACATAACAAATCTTCTTAGCTAATGCATCCGCTGTTTCTTTTCCCTTAAAGAACTCTACAATGGCAAGACCGAAATCAACCGACGCTCCCATACCTCTTCCGGTGATGATCTGTCCATCCCGTACAGCGCCCTGTTCTACAATCGTTGCTCCCATCAACTGCTCTTCAAATCCCTGGGAAACAGATCGCTTTCTTTCCATTCAGATGTCCACGGTGTCCCAGAATGGAAGGTGCTGCACAGATTGCTGCTACAGCCTTTCCTTCTTTTACAAAAGCATCGATCTGCTTCATCAACGGCTCAAATGCCTCCAGATTCTTCGTTCCCGGTCCTCCCCCCGGAAGCACCAGCATCTGCACCTGTCCAAAGTCCACCTCTTCAAACAGCTTATCCATCTGTACCGGAATCTTATGCGATCCTACTACTGTTCGATCTCCGGTCACCGATACCGTTGTCACATCAATATCTGCCCTGCGCATCAGATCCACACAGGTTAATCCCTCGATTTCCTCAAATCCTGTTGCAAAAACATATACTTTGCTCATTGCTTTACTTCCTTTCCATTTTTATATATTTTTAATCTATTTGTAATACTTCAACTATATCCATTCATAAATCTCTTCGTATAATGTTAAAACACATTGTAGCGTATTAGTCCCGATATTTCAACTATAGGGGCAATAATTCAAACTTAGTTCCACTTTTTCAATATGCCTTGCTCCATTCTTTCATATAACGTAACTACTCTTATACGATCAGGATGCCACCCTTTCGGGTGGCACCTTCTTATCACCTTTAATCAACGCAAGCCTAATCGTATCTTTTTAGTTCAAACCCGAAAGAGAACGCATCACCAGGTCGATGTCTTTATTTTCAAGTTCCTGAATGATGTGCAAATAGGTTTTCTGCGTAGTTGTCATACTCGAATGTCCAAGTCGGCGGGCAACACTCGCAATGGAAACGCCCGTAAACAACAGCAAAGAAGCGTGTGTGTGGCGTAATCCATGGACAGAGATAACCGGAATGTTACAGGCTTTGCAATGCCTACTGAGAATGTCGTTCACTGTCGAATTGTAAACAGTTGAATTGACAAAAATGGGTTTATCTTCAGGAAGGTGTTTCACCAATTCAGAGAACTGAATAACAGTCTGCCAGTCAATCTGAATTTTTTTCGCACGGATGACTTGTTCTTTGTAGGCTGAACGCCCCCCTTCCCCTTATAGTCCCAAGTCTTACTGATAGACAGCGTTTGATGGGAAAAGTCAAAATCCTTTGGAGTAAGTGCCAACGCTTCAGAAAAACGCATCCCTGTCTTTGCAACCAACAAGATAAAAGTAATCCCAATTCACCTTATCCTTCAAGTCAAGCGAGATTAGTAGCGTATGTAACTCAAACTGATTAAGATACTTAATTTTCTTGGCGACCGGTGTTTTTCCCTTGATGATTGCTTTGCGAGTAGGATCCCTCTCAATCAAGCCCTCATCAACTGCATCAAGAATAGCTCCTTTAAGCTGATGGTGGAAATCCATCGTTGTTTGGCGCTCATGAAACTCAGCATAGTCGTTCAATAACTGCTGATAAGCGATCCGGTTCATATCGCAAATTTTTCAGATTCGGGATGAGCTTGACAAGCCATTTTTGAGTCATCAGATACTTGTCCATCGTTACTTTTCTGATGGCCCCCTTCTTATATACCGTAATCCATTTTGCGTAATATTCATAGAACAAATCTGTGTGTTTGGTCTCTGTTTGCATCATTTAGAAGTCCTCCATTTCATTAAAATTGGCTTACGCTGATGAAGGGTGATGAGGTGGTCGAGAGACTGAAAATACTTACCAATCTGTGCCTGTTCATTCTCTGATTTGGGATAAACAATGCCGGTATCCTGTAAAGCGGATTTTGAAATTGCTGTAACCTTAATTCCTTGCATCAGAGGTATCAACTGATTATGATAAGCACTGGAATTCAGATAATATCCCAAATATCCTGAAGCAAATTTTTCCACTGGTCTGTATGGAATAGTATGAAGTCCGGACAGGACAACTTCATCGTTCAATCCTGCTATTTCACTGCATTTTCCAACAGTAGTATCCTCCGCTGTATCAGCAACAATCACATCTCCATTATGCAAGAATGAGGCCTTATATTTAGACATGACGCTCTCATCGGTTATCATTGGAAGTTGTTCTTTACTGACATCCAATACTTCTCCAAACTTGATTAGCACGTCACCATAATGAACATTCTTTGCTACACCTGACTCATTCGATAAGTCGGCTCTGGAAAGTGTATTATTCTGCAAGCTAACCAGTACATCTCCCAACTTACGCTGTTCCCAAGAGAAAGTAAGAGAGCCAAGGATACACCTTGGCTCTCTTGTTGAGATTGCATATTTTTTTCACTTTTTGGCTTTTTTTATTAGAGGATGCGGTACTCATTACGGCATATCAACCTCAAATCCACCTGAAAGTATGAACTGCCTCAAAAGCTGATCCGTTTTCATGTTGACCTTTGGCGGTATCAGATTGGTCTGCTCATGCGCTTCAAAGAAGGCTTTTGCTTTGGATTTATCAACACTCTTTTTCAGTTCATCAAATCTGCCAAACTCATTGATAGTTGTTTCGTTTAGGTTTAACCCCATCATATTTCTGAGCTTTTCCTCATCCAGACCGAAGATATTGGCACAGCGGTGAATTTGATCATCCTTCGCTTTATACTGATATTCGGTTATGTAGTCACGGAGTGTTTTCTCATCCTCAGCCACAACATCTCCACGCTCTATGTCGTGAAGAAAGATATTTGCATATTTCTGTTCTTCCTGCGTCAGTGCTGCAAAAGTTTTATGCAGTTCGGCTTTTGCTTGATCGAGAAGTTCTTCCGATGATCCCTCTTGACGAATCAGCTTCAAATACTTAACAAAACGGCTGTTCATATAGTCGGCATCAATGACACCCGTATCTATTTCAGTAAGATATCCAACAAGATCATACAGAATATCTACGCCTTGCGAGCCAGAGTCATCAAGTGATAACGATGAAAACTCTTTGTAACGCTGAGCCAAAATCAAGAAGTTGTTCTCATCGAACTGCATTGTAATCTCAAAAGATGTTCCATCCTCCTCGTTCTTACACGAATAAATCCGTTTATCCCATCGAAACCCCTGTATTTTCGCTGCTTCAAGATACCCATTCAAATCGCGAAATAGTGATGCAAACTTTGCACGAACAGCTCCTTCCTCCGGCAATCTCTCAAAATCGGGGACTCCAGCGTTTTTGAACAGATCTGCTATATCCTCATAAACGGAATTTAGCTTGCCAAGGTTATGAGGCAACTTTTCCACAAATAGTCCAATCGGTCTATCGCCTGAGTAGAGCTTAACTGCACGGTTCACATTCTGTTCCATCGTGTGAGGCTTTCGATAGTATCGGATAATGCCAAAGGGCTTATCAGGTCCGAAAAGTCTGTTGGTTCGGGAAAATGCCTGAATGATGTTCTCGTACTCCAGCGTCTTATCCATATAAAGCGTATTGACCCACTTGGAATCAAATCCAGTCAGCATTTGGTCAACCACGATCAGTATATCAAGCTGCTTTTCAGGTTCTCTTTCAATTCGTTTATACTGTTCCTTATGGGCAAGGCGCAGGGATAAGTCTTTCTTAAAGCGAGCGTGTGTCGGGATTGCAAAGTCCTGTCCGTAACACTCATTGTAATCTGTAATAATCTCAGCAAGCCCCTGTTCCTTATAAAAGGCGATAGGCTGTCCCTTGTATTCCTTATAGTCACCATCCTCGTTGCTGATATTAGGGTCAAACAGACAACTAATTTTCAGTTTTGGCATTGCTGCTTTCAAAAGGCGATAATAATCGATTGCTTCAGGAATGCTACTTGTCGCAAAAATAGCATGGAACTTGCCATTATGACTTAAAGTGAGCCAGTTTTCTTTGATGTCCTCAACAACTTTGTTCTGATGTTCTGATGATAAATACTGTGACTTAGGAAGATAGTCCTCAATGCCCTTTAACCATTTGCCGTCCTCACCTAAAAAACCTGCCATTTTAACTTTAGAAGCGTCCATATACTCATAGAACACTTTTGATTTTGCCGGATCGCTGATTGCTTCTTCCTCAGTTGTTGCTTTTTGCCTTTTCCAAAGCAACGACTTTGCGAACATCCTTGTCCTTAAAAGTCAAAACTTTATACGGGTCAAAAACCAAGAACATTTTTTTATCTCTGATACCGTCAGCAATACTATATCTGTGCAGTTCGTTTCCGAAAACATCAGTCTGAGCATTACTTTTCTTAGCATTTTCCTCAAAGACCGGCGTTCCCGTAAAACCAAAGAATATAGCATTAGGGAAAGTCTCTTTGATGGTGGAAAGCATATCCCCGAAAGTTGAGCGATGCGCTTCATCAATGATAAAGACGAGACGCTTGTTGATTATCTCTTCAATGTCGTGAGCGTTCAATCCCCCGTCCTCGTCACGGATATTGCTCATTTTCTGAATAGAGGTAACGATCAGTGTATCTGCCGTAGCGTTACTTTTCAGCTTTGCGAGAAGCACATAGGTATTCTCCGTTGCCTGTACAGTTTCATTCTCATCCGCAAACGCACGGTATTCTTTGAGTGATTGCGTCCCCAGCTCAATGCGGTCGGTAAGAAAGATTACCTTATCAGCATCGTTGGAGTTTGCAATCAACTGAGCAGACTTAAAGCTCGTCATCGTCTTGCCTGAACCGGTGGTATGCCAAATATAGCCGCCACGCTGCTTTCCGCTGTCCCATTTGGTTTTGGAAACAACATCAGAAATGGCACTGGCTGCATAATACTGGTAGCTTCGCATTACTTTCAGAACACCATCAGCATTGTCGGCAACAGTATAGAACCCTATGAGCTGGTGCGCCATTGGGATAGAAAGCAAAGAGGATGCAACAGCTTTCCAAGCATTGATCGGCTCGTTGTCAAAGTCAGCCCAGTGGAAATAGTAATCCGTGTTGAATTTTCCGTCTGGACCAGGATTTGCAAAATAGCGGGTTTCATCGGGGGTCATTGCGACGAACACCTGAACAAGAGAAAACAGCCCCATAAAGACGCCCTCGTGAGAATATTTTTCAATTTGATTGTATGCCTGACTTACCGGAACACCACTGCGCTTTAGCTCAATATGAATAACGGGCATACCGTTGATAAGCAGCATCAAATCTCCACGACGATCATTGAGCATCTTTGATTTGCTCGGAAAAACGGGCTGCTGAACGATCTGATAACGACTCTGTCCGGCAGCAATTTCTCTGCGATCATATATTTTCAGGCTGACCTCTGTGCCAAAATGGAGCTTATCATCGGAGTTGTCACGCTTGATAGATACAGTTTTTCCGTTGATAAAACCATTAAGCCTAAGCGGAGTCCGCAGTTCCGTAATCTGCTCAATAATCTGCTGCATTTCTCCGTCAGTAAGCGGATAATTGTTCAGTCGATCTATGCCACGATTATTGTCATAAAGGATTTTTGCCCAATTATTGATGAGGTCTTGCTCGGTCGGATTCTTGATTACTTCTTTTTCCCAACCTTTATCTTCCAAAACTTTTATCAATGCTTCCTCAAAGTCGGCCTCTTTTTGAAATGTCATTCAATTTTCTCCTCTCTGCGGTGAAAACAGCCTTTCACGCAATGGCTAGTTGTAAGACGCAAGCATGAATACTCACGCTGATGAAGGGTGATGAGGTGGTCGAGAGTATCAAACAGCTTTCCAATTTTATGCTGTTCCTCAAGTGAAGGAAGAGATACTTCTCCCACACAGAGCTTGTCGTAATAGAAGTACAGACGAACACCTCCCTCTTGCAACTGCATAATCAGCTTTTGAAAATCAGGTGATTTGAACCAGTGCCATAAGAGTCTATCGTCAACATCTTCAGATGTCTTGAAAACCTCATATAAAGAGCTAACTATCACATTTTTCCCGACATTTTGGTATCCGATTGAACCTACATTTATTCTTGCTGGATTATATGCAAAGGAATTTGGAGAAACGATGTAGTACATTCTTTTATCTGCCTCTCGCATCGTTCCACCGTTCTCAAACTTTTCGTCTTGCGGCACAAACCCGTGTTCATTGGTAATTGAATAACTCTCTAACGGAAGGTTGTCCCGATTCTTTTCACCAGCAGGAAAAGTAATATCTGAGAACTTACGCTGTTCCCAAGAATATGTCATCTATAGCCTTTCACGCACCATCATAAGAGTATAACCCAACAGGTTTTGCCCCTGCCATTTTGCCCTATCAAGTCTGTCTGGATCGTGCATAGACAGACCAATTCCCCATATTCGGTCTCTCACCGCGCACTCTACAAGAACAGCGCTTCCTGTACCTTTCAGTTGTTCTCTCAAATCAAAATCTTGCGAGAACTTTGCCATAAGTCCTTCATAGACAACGATCTGCCGGACACCATTCCATAGGCTTTCATCATAGCCTGATACAAGCCGTCCGAGAGCCTTGATTTCGGCAACATCTGCTGTAGCGAGGATCTGTGCTGCAACTTTCTCATCACCAAAACAAACCGCCTTGCGGTACATCATATACTGCTCCATCGAAGAAAAAGTAACACCATCCAGTGCAAATGTGAAGGGATACCAGTTGCTCAAATATCCATTTTCTTCATTAGGATTGTGAAAACAAATGACTGCCATCACACTTCACCCACTTTTTTCACTGCCAGATCAAGTTCCAGATCGTGAAGTCCGGCATACGCCTTTTCCAAAAAAGATACTGGGATTTTCTTGACAAGCTCTGCACTCGGCAGGTTGTAGTACCACTGGTAGTAGGCGTAAAATTCTCCGATCCAGGATGGCATAAACCCTTCCAGCGCTTTGCCGTCTTTCAGACAATAGCTTTCTGTTTCGGTGAAATAAGTCCAAAGCTCCTTCGCATCCATTGTATTGACATACGCTTTTGCTTCGTCAATACTCTTTCTCGTCTTGCTTGCCATATAGGTATTGATAAACTCCTCGGTATCCTTATCGGAATACTGTTGTGCCACAAAATCAAAGAGTTTTCCCTGGTTTTCTACCACATCGTTCAAGTAGTCCTCTGGATACGCTCGCATTATCATCACCTCTCAAATAAAGTGCTGAACACCTTTGTGACCTTGTTTGCGTCGGAATCAACAAGCTCACGCATATTGTTTCTTGCTGCCACATCTCTTTGGTTGTATCTTTCGTTAAACTCGGCATAAGCGACTGCAAGCAGTTCATCCTGCTTCTCAGTCAGTTTGGCATATGCCGCTTCGGATTTGATACAGTATTGAATGCCTAAACCGCCCAGTGAGAGCAGTTCTTCGAGAATGTCGATATCAATATTGTCTCGCACGAACTCCTTAGCGATGTAGAAATATGAAGCATTGGCTCTCCAACCTCGAATCACATCGTAATCGCTTGTATCAACACCATATTTCTCGATAAACTTCTTTGCAAGCATACGATATCGCTTGGAGTCAGAGGCGTCCCTGTGTTTCATCAGTTCAGCAAGCCACGCAAGAACATCCATCTGCTGAAAATCCAGTATCTTCAATCCATTGGTTTCAAGCTCATATTTATGAACCCATCCATTTGTATCATTCGGTCGGCATACTGCCCACTCTTTGGCGAGTTCCACACTCTCAGTCAGATAAAAGCCCTTACCATAGTCGTGTTTTTCATCTCCACCACCGTACTTCGGTACGACAAGTTTGTCTGGAGTTCCGTGATATAAAGTAATTTTTCCCATTTCTTCCGTCCCCCTAAACAAACATTTTTTCAAGCATAGCTTTCTT
This sequence comes from Lachnospiraceae bacterium, assembly GCA_021628825.1. Classification (GTDB taxonomy): domain Bacteria; phylum Bacillota; class Clostridia; order Lachnospirales; family Lachnospiraceae; genus Suilimivivens. The sequence goes on from JAJXRY010000001.1 coordinate 1,151,449, forward strand.
GATATCTTGAGTTTTTCCAGCTTACGCTGATGAAGGGTGATGAGGTGGTCGAGGTTATGAAAATAGTCTGCTATCAATGCTTGCTCTCTCAAATCTACAGGAATCTGTACATTGACAACCGCAAGAGATTTTTGACTAACTCCCTGTGCCGTTCCTCCACTTGAAAGTGATATGAGTGTGCTGAAAAGTTGCAGGGCTTCTAAGCAATATTGCAAGAAAATTTTCTGTGATAATATCTTCTTTCACATCAAAGGCAATTGTTCGCTGACTAAGTATATATTGCTTATTATCAGGCACTTGTGCCACATTTCCCATAGGTGCCTCTGTGGTAAACAGCACTTGTCCTTTATGCAATTCATTCCCATTCATCCACTTGTCATACAATTCTTGGTCGCCATAATGAACATCCTGGGAAAAAGTCGATATATCCATCTTTAACATTAAGTGCTGACAATGCTAAGTAACCATTTTTTCGCTCCAATTCATACCAAGCTTTTTTTAGGTGTTCTACCTCGAAAATCTATTATCTTTTGAATGCAATCAATCAACTTACGCTGTTCCCAAGCGTCAGTAAATCCCTTGAAGCGAATTTCGGGGAATTGCTGCCATTTTTGGGGAAACATCTTTTTCGAGCATTGACTTCTTAACATTCGTCAATTTTTTTCATACTTACGCTGATGAAGGGTGATGAGGTGGTCGAGAGACTGAAAATACTTACCAATCTGTGCCTGTTCATTCTCTGATTTGGGATAAACAATGCCGGTATCCTGTAAAGCGGATTTTGAAATTGCTGTAACCTTGATTCCTTGCATTAAAGGTATCAACTGATTATGATAAGCACTGGAATTCAGATAATATCCCAAATATCCTGAAGCAAAATTTTTTTCCACTGGTCTGTATGGAATAGTATGAAGTCCGGACAGGACAACTTCATCGTTCAATCCTGCTATTTCACTGCATTTTCCAACAGTAGTATCCTCCGCTGTATCAGCAACTATCACATCTCCATTATGCAAGAATGAGGCCTTATATTTAGACATGACGCTCTCATCGGTTATCATTGGAAGTTGTTCTTTACTGACATCCAATACTTCTCCAAACTTGATTAGCAAGTCACCATAATGAACATTCTTTTGCTACACCTGACTCATTCGATAAGTCGGCTCTGGAAAGTGTATTATTCTGCAAGCTAACCAGTACATCCCCCAACTTACGCTGTTCCCAAGCGTCCGAGAATCCTTTGAAACGAATTGCCGGAATGTTTGAATTATTCGTCATTCTGCACTACCTCCAAGCAACGTCTTAAATTCTTCGAGTCCGAGCATATCAAATTCGTTACCTTCAAGCTCATCGATCATACCCACAAGTCTGGCTTCAGTTTCACTGATTTGCTGCTCCACCTCAAAGAAGGTGGTTGCATACTTATTTCGGAGAGCCTCAATTTTTGCTCACCAAGCCATCAATTATCGTGTCGGGCAACTTGTGGATACTTTCAACCAACGGGCAGATCCACTTTTTCTCCAACAACGAATATGCCTGCTCGTCGGTCAGTCCTTCAATAGTATCTTTTTGTGTTTTTGCCTGTAAATCGGCACTTTTTAGTCTTAATTTTTTTCCCTTCATCTCCTTTTTCAGACTTCACAAGTTCATCCACTCGTTCCAAGATCTTACAAAGTGCAATGCTGTCCGCCGAATTATCTTTTTTTAAGTTCCTTAATGATTTTTAGGAATCTCTTTCGGAATAAATGCGTCACCTTCCTCGGTAAGAGTATCCTTGCAGATTTCTTTTTTTCATCCTCTGTCATACCGTCAAGAATAGCCTCATATTCGGAGGGAATTTCTGCAAAGCGGCTTTCCAAATTGTGAAGTTCGTCCGTTTCTGTAAAGAGTAAGGTCGCTTGCACCAAGTCAAACGGGATAATATGACCTACCCACCCTTCCTGAACTTCCTGATCCTTCCCATCCTTTTTCTTCACCACAAGATTCGGATCAACCTTTTTCGTTGCCGCAAAGCCCTCTGTCTGCAATACTTCAAGGTCAATGGAAATGCCTGTCCAGTCATCATCAAGAAGCTGGAATGCCACATATTTGTCAATCAAGGGGATATTCTTCAACCTTTCAAAGATGTCCGCACTCAACAGTGACTCGGCTTTTGAAATATCTACACCCTTAACATTGTCCAGCAGTTCAGCTTTCAAAAATGCAGGGAAAGACGCAAATGCGTCATTAAATACAGTCTCAAAGCCTGCCACATCGGGATGACTCTTGATGGCACTTTTTTAATATTCTCCACCGCAACATTCACATAAGGAATATCGTTTCCTGCAAACAGGGACTTTTTCAGTTCAGGGAACGCCGCCCAAAACTCACTCAGCTCATCGATTTCAGCAGTGGGAATACCACCAAACATAGAAGCATACACATCCCAATGCTCCGCCGCTTCGGAAGAATCGATATAACGGGGAATGTTCAGGTTATAATCGTTGCCACGGATTTCTTCCCGGCTGACAACCCTTGAATACTTCGGAATGCTTTCTCTTTTGATAAAGGTGTCTGCTATCCTGCGAATATCCGACGCACGGAGCTTGTTGTTCTTTCCCTCTTTGATAAAGCCCTTGGATGCATCAATGATGAGAACATCGGTGTTCTCACGCTTTTGGCGCAGCACCATGATGATAGTCGGAATACCCGTACCGAAAAAGATATTGGCAGGCAACCCGATAATGGCATCAATATGGTTATTCTCGATCAGATTTTTCCTGATTTCACCCTCCTCGCCACCACGGAACAGTACACCGTGAGGAAGGACAATGGTCATAATACCGTCCGGCTTGATATGAAACAGGTCATGCAGGAGGAAAGCATAGTCGGCCTTCCCTTTAGGCGCAAGTCCAAAACGGGAATACCGAGGATCGCCCTCTTTATTTGACGGATCCCAGGCCTGCGAATAGGGTGGGTTGGAAACGACTGCATCCACATAAAGGGGATTATAGGTGTTCACCGGATCATTTTCATCAAAGTACGGCCAATCCTCCTCAAGAGTATCTCCGTTACGAGTGACAATATTATCCGGCTTAATACCACGCATAACCAAGTTCATTCGGGTGAGGTTATAAGTGTTCTCTTTCAACTCCTGAGCATAGTATTTAATGTTATTGTCATCCGTCATATACTTCGCAACGCTTTGACCAATATTGATAAGCAGTGAGCCCGAACCGCTTGTCGGGTCATAAATTTTGATTTCACTTTTTCCCCTCAAATGACTTGCAACGATTTCAGACATCAGTAGCGACACTTCGTGCGGCGTATAGAATTCACCGGCTTTTTTGCCTGCGTTTGCGGCAAAGTTGCTGATTAAATATTCATAGATGAAGCCAAGAACATCATAGTCCTGCTTTCCGTCCATCGGAATGTCTTTGATAAGGGTAAGCAAGCCGCTGATTGCCTTTGTCTGTGTGCCGGAACTGTCGCCCAGCTTGGAAAGCCCGGTTTGCAGCGTGTCAAAGACCTTATCAAATACTTTTTTTGTGAGTATTGGAAATAAGTCGACTAAAAGCGGAAAGCGCATCACGAACATTGGAAACATCAAAATCCTTGCCCATTGCAAGCCAAGTGGAGAATAAATCCTTATAAGCAATAAAATAGCCGATGTTCTCTTGAACCCACTTTACTGTTTCGTCATCTTCTTCGGACACAATTTTTCAAAAGTTCATCATCATAATCATTATCTTTCAGGAATTTAATCGCCTTATCTGAGAGATACTTATAGAAGATAAAGCCGAGTATGTAATCCTTATATTCGTTAGCTTCGATTTTTGACCGCATTTGATTGGCTGATGCCCATATCTTTTGAGCAAGCTGTTGTTTGTTCATTCCGTGCAACCATCCTTTCTCCACAACCAAGAGTAAGTCCAACAATACAACTTATATTGTACCACATTATAAACAGACTGTGTTATAATGTGTTGTGCAAATTTTAACAGGTTCATCATTTTAACAACGAAAGGACACTTTTATGGAAATCGAACGTAAATTTTTAATCAGATACCTCCCTGAAAATCTCTCTGACTACGAATGCCTTCACATCGAGCAGGCCTACCTCTGCACCTCCCCTGTGATCCGCATCCGCAGGCAGGATGAGGAATATTACCTCACCTACAAGAGCACCGGACTCCTTGCCAGGGAAGAATACAACCTGCCTTTATCCAGGGAAGGATACGAGCATCTCCGCCCGAAAGCCGATGGCAACATTATTTCCAAAAAACGGTATCTGATTCCAATCACAGATACCGCCTTAAAGGTTGAGCTTGATATATTTGATGCGCCCTTTGCACCATTAATGATTGCCGAAGTGGAATTTCCGGATGTGGAGACTGCCAATGCATTCTCTCCGCTTGACTGGTTTCAGGAGGATGTCACGAACAATCCGGAATATCACAACTCCAACCTGTCAAAGCGTATTTTCCAACCCTGAACCTGTATAACTATTCAGGACCACATACCTGAAACGGTTTCAGATGCAGTATGGTTTATCACCTGTAATTATCCCGGTGGAGCGGTCGATTCCCGGATCACCAGCTCTGCCGGAAAAATCAGATGTTCATGCGATCCGCCTTCTTCTAAGATTTGCAGAAGCAGGCGGACCGTTTTATCTGCCATGGCTTCTACCGGCTGCCGCATCGTAGACAGCTTCGGAATATAATATTCCCCGAGCGGAATTCCATCAAAACCGGCAACCGACACATCCTCCGGAATCCGTTTTCCGGCCTCATGCAATGCCCGGCAGGCTCCGATTGCCAGGGTATCTGCAATTGCATACACCGCCGTAAACGGCTCACCGGACTGCAGCAGCTCCTTCGTCATCCGGTAACCGTTTTCCATCGAATACGGATCAACATCATCCGTTATTTTCAAGATCAGCTTCGGATTTACCGCGATTCCCTGTTCCTTCAACGCATCCTGATAGCCTAAAAGGCGAAGCTTCCCAACCGACTCTCCCTCTGCATTTTCTGTAATCAGGGCGATCTGCTTATGTCCGAGTTCCAGAAGATACTCTGCCATCCGGCAGCTTTCTGCCCGGTCATCCACCGCGATGTTGGAATAATTCTTTTTCACACTCTCCTCTGCCACTGTCCCGATCGTACTGAATACAAAAGGGACATTCAGCATCCTGAGCTTTTTCGGATCATGCTGGTAATTGCCTCCCAGAAAAATAATCCCGCGCAGCCGCTTTTCCTTGATCAGATTCAACGCCACATCCAGCTCATCCTCATAGCTTTCCACATGCTGCATCACCATGGTAAAATGCTTTTCATCAATCTGTTCTTCAATAATCCGGATCACCGAACTGAAAAACGGATTTGTGATGCCCTTAATCAATACCGCAATACAGTTTGCTTCTGTCCGTTTCAGATTCCGTGCACTGTTATTGGGGACAAAGCCGGTTTCCCGGATGACTGCCAATACCCTTTCCCGGGTTTCCGGATTGATATTGGGATGGTTATTGATGGCGCGTGATACCGTACTTGGTCCTACCCCGCATTTTCTGGCAATATCCTTGATTGTCATTTCTCCCATCTTCCATCCCTCTTTCTTCTTTTTTGTAACTCTTTTTTCTCTCTGTATTTCTCCTGGTCTTTCCGTATCCTTCTCTGGCTTTTTCCGGCTTTCTTCCACAGCCTTCTCTTTTTTTCTTCCTATCTTTATTTTTTTCTTTCACACGTCCATAGAGTTTACATAACTCCAGAATTTCTTCTGCCAGTTCCGGTGAGAGCTGTTCTGCGCTCATCCGCCACTTCCAGTTATCTCCCAGTGTAGACGGCGTATTGATTCTGGCTTCACTGCCAAGCTCCAGATAATCCTGCATCGGAATAATTGCCGTATCGGATACACTTGCAATCGCTGCCCGGATAAACTCCCAGGTCACCTTCTTATTCCCCTTGATGTTCAGGTAGTTCTTTGCAAAGCGGCGGTCACATGCCGGAATCGTATGATACCAGCCAAGTGTTGTATCATTGTCATGTGTTCCGGTATAAACCACACTGTTTGCGGTATAGTTATGTGGCAGATAATCGCTCTCTTCTCTCGAATCAAAGGCAAACTGCAGAATCTTCATTCCCGGATAACCGGTCTTTTTCACAAGACGGATAACGGAAGGAGTTAAAAATCCAAGATCCTCTGCGATCACCGGCTTGTTTCCGATCTGCTCCTTCATCGTCTTAAACAATGCATAGCCGGGTCCCTTCTCCCACTTACCAAACTCTGCGGTCGGATCGCCGTAAGGAATGCTGTAGTATTCATCAAAGCCCCGGAAATGGTCGATACGTACCACATCATATAATTTATAGCAATAGCCGATTCGTTTCATCCACCATGCAAAGCCGGTCTGTGCATGATAATCCCAACGATACAACGGATTTCCCCAAAGCTGGCCCGTTGCCGAAAATGCATCCGGCGGGCATCCTGCAACCGCTACCGGTTCACCCTTTTCATTCAGTTGGAAAAGCTCCGGATTCGCCCAGGTATCTGCACTGTCAAAAGCAACATAGATCGGAATGTCTCCTACAATCAGAACACCCTTCTCATTCGCATACTTCTTAAGACAGAGCCACTGCGATGCAAAAAGATACTGCTGGAATTCATAGAACAAAATCTCTTCCTTAAGCTCTTCACGATATTTCTTCATGGCTTTCTCATCACGATTCCGGATGTCCTCATCCCAGCTTAACCAGTTCACACCCTTAAAATGATCCTTGACTGCCATATACATCGCATAATCTATAAGCCAGTATTCATTTTTCCTTCACAAAGTTCTGGAACTCTGCATCTTCTTCGATTTTGCTGTTCAAAAAAGCTTTCTTTAAGAGACGGAACCGGGAAAGATAGATCTTCTCATAATCTACATAACCATCGGTATCTCCCCAATCGTAGCTTTCGCAGTCCTTCTTCGTGATCCATCCCTTCTCAATCAGCTCCTCCTGATCAATGTAATACGGATTTCCTGCAAAGGTGGAAAAGGACTGATACGGGGAATCCCCATATCCGGTCGGTCCTAACGGCAGGATCTGCCAATAGGTCTGCCCGGCTGCTGCCAGGAAGTCCACAAATTCATACGCTTCCCTGGAAAAGGTTCCAATTCCGTAAGGGGACGGAAGACTGGAAACCGGTAATAAAATGCCACTTGCTCTCTTCATATTCTCCATCTCTTTCCGCTATTCCAAAATAGCTGTCAGCACTGTATTTGCGCTATTGGTAACGTTACCAATATCTTGTTAAAAACAGGATAGCACACCGCCTTGCAAAATGCAAGAGGGTGAACCATCCCTGTCCTTACGCCTGTACGGCCATTGCTTTCACCTTTTCAATTGCCTTCTTTACCGGAGGAAGCATAATGATAATTACGGTAATCAGACCTTCTCCCAGGATGTAGGCATAGTTATAGGCAATCGGATAAATCGCAGTCAGTGACTTCGGGAAGTTATCCGGCATATAATCCATCCAGTACAAATAGCCGCCGATGGAATGACACAGGCCTCTTACGAGAATTGCCACGAGATAACCCTTTAATAACCCGTTCTTCTGCTTATTGAAGAATCCGGATAGACCTAATGCAGCAAACGCAAAGATGTAATCAAGGCATGCCTGCAGAGGGGATAAAATATAGCTTCCGCCATCCTGAACGAACTGCAGCAGACTGAAGGCGAATGCAGCTGTAAGACCGACCTTGGGTCCATACCAGTAACCGATCATGGTTACAAACAGCATGGAGCAGAGCGTGATGGAACCGCCCCAGGGCATGTTCACGATCTTAATATAAGAGGTGACAAAGCCAAGTGCCAGTGCGACTGCGGAAAATACAAGCTGCTTGGTAGAAAACGGACTCTTTTTCTGATCCTTGTTCTCTTTGACTCTGGTGCTGATTACTGCTGTCAGAATTACGAGAACTGCAATCAGAATAATCACAGCGACCTCGCCGGCTGTTGTCAATGAAAAGTAGCCGTCTTCTTTGTTTAAAAACAGTGACATAAAAAATCCTCCTTAGACTTTTTACATCGCTAAGGAGGACATAATATGATCCTGTTATCCTGTGCTTCCTTACGCCGGTATTACCCGGTTCAAGTAGTGAGGGTTAATCTGTGTAACAGATAGTAACTGTTCAGCCATGACCATTCATAAGCTGCATGGCTGAACTGTTACAACAGATAATCTCAGCAAATGCTCCCCTAGCGAAGTGATTGATTTATTTCGGTGATTGCACCGATCGTTATAAAGATACAACGCTTTCCGGCCGGTGTCAATCCCCTGTATGGAATTACATCCGGATTTCCTCACCCAGCGCAAAGGAATAAATAATCCGTTCCTTCACCTTCTTGCCAACGATTCGTTCTAAAGCTTCCGTATAGTATTCCATCTGGGTGTGATAACGCTTTACCAGCTCTTCCCCGGTCTTTACGGCATCGGTCTTATAATCCATAAGAATAAGATCGTCACCCTCTTCAAAAAAAGCGTCGATGATTCCCTGAATCAGCACCTGCTCCTCATGCGGGAACTGCGGCTTTACGCGGTCTGCTGCGATGCCAAGTACAAAGGGCTGCTCTTTTTTGAGCTTCTGAAGGTGCTGTGCCTTTGCCATTCTCTGTGCCAGTGAGGATTGGAAAAATATAACAAGCTTTTTTTGACAGAAACGGCTTCGCTCCATGGCTTCTGCAACAGCTCTTTTCTCTACCATGAGTGCAATCTGCCGTTCCAGTTCCGAAATCATGTAGGTATCTGCTCCTGATTTCTCAGATTCCTTACTCCAGTTTTTCTTCCCTGTTCATTTCCTTCCTATTTTTCCTGATTCTGTGCCTCCAGCACCTTTTTCCAAAGTCAAGCAGCTCCATAACCCGGTGGTAAGCGCTTCCGCGGTCTGCCCCGGACATTCCCTGCTCTTCTAACATAAAGGTAGGAATATACGGCACGATTTCCTTTTCCGGGAACAATTCTCCCGCAAAATCCAGATCCATCTGTGCCTTCTTCAGCTCTGAAACACTGGTCTTCGTTACCAGCTCCTTTAATCCTTCATCCGCATACCGTCGATCCATGCGCTGCTGCAGCTTTTCCTTCTGTGCAAGCTCTCCTTCTGATGCCTCTTCCCTCGTAATCCGGTACACAAACTGTTCTCTTTGCAGAAGCTGTCCGCATTCTTCGGAAATTTCCTGCTCCTTCAGCTCTCCTTCACTGATAAACTGTGCATCAGACAATGCCGGCAGAACAAATTGCAGGAACGATCCGGCATTCAAAAGATCCGTAAAACGCATTCGGCCATCCTTGGCCTTCGTATTTTCATATAATGCAATCTGTTCCCTAAGCTTTTCTCCATCCCTGACAACTGTTGTAAGAATCAGCTTTTCCCTGGCACGCGTCATGGCAACATAAAGAACACGCATTTCTTCTGCCAGCGTATCCAGACGCATTTTCAGGGAAACCACATTTTTCTTCGTCATACGGCGCTGGATGCGAAGCTCACTGTCAATTTCATCCACACCGATTCCAAGATCCATATCGGTCACAAGACGTCCTGTGGTGTCCTGCATGTTGAACTTCTTGGATAAGCCCGCCACGAAGCATACCGGGAATTCCAGTCCCTTACTCTTGTGGATACTCATAATCCGCACAACATCAGCATTTTCATCCAAAATATCCGCTTCTCCGTAATCCACCTCATACTTCGACAACTGCTCAATGTAGCGCAGGAAATGAAAGACACCGTAAAAGCTCGTCTGCTCGAAAGCGGCCGCCTTAGACAAAAGCATTTCCACATTGGCCCTGCGCTGCTCACCGCCGGGTTTTGCCGTTACATAATGGAAATATCCGGTGGTATAAATCAACGCTTCCAACAGCTTATGAATCGGCGTATAAACGGACATCTTCCGGTAATGATCCAGGGTGGCTAGGAAATCCGCAATCTTCTCTTTTAACTCACCATCATAAGCCCTTAACTGATCAATCAGAGCCGCCGGCCGGTTGACTGCCACCACAGCTTCTTCCGAAGCATTCTCCACTACAACATTCTCTTCTGGAACGTTTTTCTCCTGTTTTTGTCCTTATCTTCTGAAGTTTTTCCCTTCGGTCTTCTTGTCTATCGCACCAACCCGGATTCTCGCGATCTCCTCTTCACTGAAGCCTCCAAAATAAGATTTCAGCGTCCCATACAAGGGAATATCCTGTCTCGGATTATCAATCACATGCAGGAACTGCAAAAGCTCCCGGATCTCTGAAGCCTCGAAATATCCGGTGCGGAGGCTGACATAGGCAGGGATCCCCTCCTTTTGCAGCGTCTCCTTAAACTCCTCTGCCCAGCCGGAATTCGTCCGGAGCAGAATCACCATATCCCGGTACTGTACCGGCCGCAGTGCACCGGTCTCCTTATCCGTCACCTGAAAATTCTGATACAATGCACGGATTTTGGCAGCAATCGCCCTCGCTTCAAAACTGCGTACCGATTCTCCGCTTTCTTCCTCCTGCGTAAAAATCAGGTATTCCGTCTCATTCCCGTTATTTTCCGGATAGGAAGCACCCTCATAAAGGGCGGCATCCTCATCATAGACAATCCCGCCAAGCTCCTGCCCCATAATCTTCTGAAACAGGGTGTTGACTCCCTCCAAAACCTCTCGGCGGCTCCGGAAATTCTTATGCAGGTCGATCCGCTGACAATCGGATTCTTCCTTCGTATAAGTATGGTACTTTTCCATGAAAAGCTCCGGTCTTGCCAGACGGAACTTATAAATGCTCTGCTTGACATCTCCTACCATGAAGCGGTTGTTTCGTCCGTCCTGTTCCCCTGAAACCGCCGTCAAAAGATATTCCTGCACCAAATTACTGTCCTGGTATTCATCGATCAGGATCTCATCAAAACACTCCCGGTACTCCTTTGCCGCCTTGGTCGGCACAATCTCCCCGTCTTCTTTGGTAAGCAGAATCTGCAACGCCAGATGTTCCATATCGCCGAAATCGATGATATTGGCCTCACGTTTTTTTCTGCGTAAGCATTCGTTCATAAGTCAATACCAGAGAAACAAGCTCTTCCACCATTGGACAGGCTCTCTGCATCTGTGCAAGCGCCTGTTCGGGAGAACGCAGCAGAAAATCCCCTTTCAGTTTCTCAATCTGCTTTTTCACCTCATTGCGAAGCTGCTGTGCCATGGCACGCAAAGCCGGATCCACGGAGTCATCCTTTTTCGAAGGAAGACGCCCGAAGGTGATCTTCTCCATGACCTCATACTGTTCCTGATAGGTCTCCTTCTTCGAGGCCTGCTCCAACATCTCCGCTTCTTTTTCAAGGAGTTCCCCCATACATATAAGGGCCTGCCGGACACTCTGACAGCCTGCACGCCTGCCGGAGTTTTCCTGCCAGTTCCTCCAACATAAAGCGCACATGGGAGGTAAGATACCTGCACCACTGTGCCCCGTTCAGTTCCTCCACATCCGTAATTTTATAATCCTCCATGCAGCCAAGAAGCCAGTCCTCCGGCCATGGATAGCTCTCTGCGAAGTCATATAACTTTTCGATATATTGCATGAGAAGCTGGTCGTTGCTTCCCCCCGTAAAGTATTCCACACACTGTAGAAACTTCACATCTGCCGCATCATATTCCTGCTCGAGCAGTTCATTTAAGGTATCCTGTTGCAACAGCTTCAATTCTCCCTCATCTGCCACGCGGAAGCCGGGATCCAGTCCGATCTCATGGAAGTGATTGCGGATGACGAAAAGGCAGAAGCTGTCGATTGTGGTAATCTGCGCCTTATGTAATAACGCTGCCTGCTTCTGCAAATGCTCGTTAAACGGATCCACCGCAAGCTCCCGGTCAATCGCCTGCCGGATACGCTCACGCATCTCTGCTGCCGCTGCATTCGTAAAGGTCACTACCAGTAACCGGTCAATATCCACTGGATGTTCTTTATTCAGAATCATCTGAATGATCCGTTCAACAAGCACCGCCGTTTTACCGGAACCGGCTGCTGCCGAAACTAAGAGATTCCGGTTCCTAGTATCTATAACCTGTTGCTGCTCCTTCGTAAAGGTTACTCCCACGCTGCTTCCTCCTTTCTAAAAATATTCCTAGTGAGCAAGCTCCCATGGACATTTTGGGCAATCAGTTCTGCGTTGAATTATTCAGCCATGCCATTCATAAGTTGCCGGATTGTACAGACTGACTATATTATATGCATCTCCGGCAGCTTATTTCATGTCGGGCTTACGCCCTATAGAACCGATTGCACAATCTGTCCTCTGTGAGCAGGCTCCCCCGGACATTTTATGCAATCAGTTCTGCATGGCTGAATGCTTACGCATTTTTTCGATGATATCCTGCTCATCCTTAAGGACATCCATGCCATGTCCTGGTTTTCTTTTTTCGAAGCCCGGTATTTTTCCGTCAAATGCACAGATTTCACGGAACGTACAATAGGTACAGGACTCGGTATTCCCCTGCTCACAGGGATTGACCTCAATATTTCCCTGTAGGATTTCGATTCCAAACTGGTGCATCTTCTGGTTTACATAATTTGATATCACTTCGTAATCCTGCCGGTTTACCACACTGGACCGGGCAGATAAAGAGCCATCACTTTTACGCTCCACCGGAATAATGGAGGACTTTGTTGCAAAGCTGCCGTCCAGAAGCCCGATAACTTCCTCACTGTCGTTCACCAGTCCATTCATGCGCAGCTCCTTCAAAAGCTGATCGTTTACCTGCTCCGGACTCAGCTCTTCCTCACTCTTAATCATCGGGTCATTCACATGATAGTAAAGCAGCGCTGCCGGAACAACCTCCTTATCCGGATGACTTTTCTTCATCATTTCTGCCGCCACATTCATATAGACAATGAGCTGGAGCTGCAGGCCATAGTAAACGGCTGCCAGATCAAACTTCTTATTTCCCGATTTGTAATCAATCACCTTGACATATATGTGATCTTCATCCTCACAGGTATCCAGACGGTCAATCCGGCCCCGGAGCTTCATCTTCTCTTCCTCCGAAAGCGTAATATTCACCGCATCCAGATTTTCCACTCTCGAAAAGCTCATCTCGAATGCCTCCGGCAGGAATTTCCCGCTCTTTAGCTGCTCCTTTAACGCCCAGATCGTCCGTTTCAGAATCCGGTACATCCGTTCAATCATGTACTGATAACGCGCAGAGCTGTAAAGAATCGTTTCGCCATACTGCATGGAACAGTTCTCCAATGCCTCCCAAAGAAGCTGTTCGCCTTCCTCCTTCGGAAAATCCAGCCAGGTATAGCCATGCTCCTTCAGACGGTGGGAAAACACCTCTAAAACCTCATGGTAAATATTTCCAAGATCTGCATTTTGAAGCTGGAACACTTCCCGCTCCTTAAGATTCAGCCCATATTGGAGAAAGTGTGCATAAGCACACGCCGCATAGCGTTCCAGACGGCTGACACTGTTTTCCAGTACCGTTCCGTAAACCATTCTCGCAATCATCGCTCCCAGCGGCTTATGCTCATAATGCTCATAGGCAGCCTGCAGAAGCTTTTCCATCTGACTGCGAAAGGCAGTATCCTCCCAATAAATCCGGCACAGGCTGAAAAATTCCTCATCCGTCATGCCGCCCGCTCTTCCCTGTGCACGCTCGCGCAGCTCTTCTGCCACATAGGGAAGGGCATCCTTCTTTCCCATAATCCGTTCGGTTACAGACTCTTTACCCTCCATCAGATTTCCCTGATAAGCGCATGGAAAAAAAGAGCCTTCACTGTATCAATCAGATAAGAAGGACGGAGCGTTTTGCCATCGCTGCTGATCCGGGCATAGGACAGATACAGCCGCTCGGACGGCTTCGTCATATTCATGTATAAATACAACCGCTGCGTAAACATCTGCTGCCGTGGCGTCGGGGCCAATTCAATATCTGAGTCCTTTAAAAACTCCCTGTCAATATCGGAAATAATCCCGCCTTTGTTTGCATTCCTTGGAATGTTTCCGTCATTTACACCAAGGAATAACAGCACCTTCACCTGATTTAAGCGGGTCCGCTCCATATCACCGACAATGACACGGTCCACACCGCCCGGAATCGTTCCGACCTCAATCTCGGCGAAGCCGGAATCCAGAATATCGGCAAACTCCTGCAGAGTCATTGCTTCCTCTCTTAACAGTCCTTCAATCTGGTTAAGCAGCTCCATCACCAGCCGGTAGATCTGCGCATATTCCTTCGCCCGCTCTTCTTCTCCGTCCGCCCGGAACTGTTCCTCAAAGGTAAGGAGCTTTTCCTGAATCCGTCCGGCCACAATGAACTCATACAATGCTTTTACATAGTCTGAGGCCGTTTCCTGCTTCTGCAAAAGAGGTGTCATCTGTCCGTAAAGACGCGCCCGCAGCTCATTGATCTGCTCCGTTGCATTCCTTGTAAAAAGCTCTCCCCACTTCTTTCTTCCCTTGATTCCGGTTGCCAGAATATAATTTTCGAGAAGATCCGTCTCTTCCATCGTAAAATCGGCAAGACCGCTCCGCAGATAATGAAACACCGACTCATAGCTGAAATTCTGCAGGACAATCCGCAGGGCACTCCGTATGTATTCGAGGAACGGATTCAACAGGATTCCCCGGGTCCGGTCAATAAATACCGGAATGTCATACGTTGCGGCTTCCCGTTCAAAGAAATCTCCGTAGGTTTCCAGTTCTCCTGTCACTACCGCAATATCCCGGTAGCTGTAATTCTGCTCTAAAACCAGCTTTTTAATTAAAATGCAGGCTCCCCGGACCTCCCCCGGCAGGACTCATTGCTTCCCGGATCTGAATTGCCGGTATGGAATCCTTCTGTGACTCCTCATAGGGCTTTAAAGGATAACGGAACAGCTGTTTTTTTCCAGATGTGCCAGTTCCCTGCTTTTCCCGGAACCTGGGCAGTCCGCCCTTTCCCAGATAAACGTCCTCTGCCTGCCGGACATTTCTCTTCTGTGCCCATTTCTGCAGATCGCGGACCGTCTTTTTTTACTTAAATAAAATAACTCCTGCTCTCCCATGATCCGGTAAGGGTTTTCTCCCTCACCCAGCGTTACCGATACAATCACCATGCGCGACAACTCCATGAGCTCTGCAATCAGCCGGTACTGAATCGGCGTAAATCCGGTAAATCCATCAAAAATCACCACGCTGTTTTTCATGATCTTCGACTCATGAACCGCCCGGGATAGCAGGGCAAGCGTATCCTCTGTTGTTATAAAACGCTCTGCCACATATGTGTCAAATGCCTGATATAATGTTTTTAAATCCTTCAGCTTATAATATAACGTGCCACGGCTCTTTGAAAATTCCGCCAGCTCCCCGACACGTTCCACAGATAATCCATATTGCTTGAATTCAGAAATTGCAGATTTGATTTCATGAATATAACCGATTTTATTCAGATTCCCGGACAGAACCGGCAGCTCCTCCTTTACCGAGGAAGCTACCTTACGAAGCACCAGACTCTTGCCGGTATCATCCAAAACCGGCTTCCTTCCATACCCGGTTTCTTCAAAAATACGATGTGTGAGTCTGCCAAAACTCAACACATCGATATTCATAATTCCACCGCCCGGACTTTCCTTTACGAGATCCGTCTGCGTCTGCATGGTGAACTGATCCGGCACCAGAAACAGGAAATTACAGTCCGGATCCTTCGCCGCCATATGAAGAACGTCCTGATGAAGTCTTTTGCTTTTTCCGGAACCGGATGGTCCAAAATAAAACTGTAACGCCATGTATCCTCCTATCTCTGCTCATGCTCTGTATCTTATCTGTATCTTATCTCTCTGTTACTCCTTAATGCCCTTTTCCTGACTTCCACAGCAGATGCTTCATGCTGTATGGAAGCGTTACAGAAATGGGATCATATCCTTAACCGAATCGAAAATAAGATCCGGCTCAACATCCGAAATCTTCACATCCTCCATCGTCGCCTCTCCGCTCAGTACGAGAATTCCCGTATATCCGTTGTTCACCCCTGCTGCCACATCGGTATAAAGCCGGTCACCGACCATCGCTGTACGTGCCTTGTCCACACCTTCCCGTGCCACGAGGTAGTCCATAATATCACGGTTCGGCTTTCCGATAATATGATCCGGTTCTCTGCCTGCCGATGCCCTGATAAATGCATGGATTGCGCCTGCATCAGGAATGAAGCCTGTCTCGGTCGGGCAGTTATAATCCGGATGTGTGGAAAGGTACGGCAGCCCTTCCCTCACAAAGTCACAGACCCTGCACATCTTCTCATAGGTAAGCGTCGTGTCAAAGCCAACCACCACAACCTCCGGGGATTCTGCATCCAACACGATTCCTTCCTGCACAAATTCTTCGGTAAGCAGTTCATTTCCCAGTAAAAAAATACCCGTTTCCCGGGGAAATGCTGCTTTAAATAGGCAATCGTTGCCTGTCCTGAGGTGACAATCTTTTCTTCCGTAACCTCCAGTCCCATCCGGGAAAGCTTCTTCACATAAACCTGTGGATTCTTAGAGGAATTATTCGTCAGAAAGACGTACCTTTTGCCTGCGGCCTCCACCGCACTTAAAAACTCTCTTGCACCCTCAATCCACTGCTCTCCTAAATAAATGGTTCCATCCATATCAAGTGCAAAACATTCGATATTCTTTAAGATGCCTGCTGCATCCTTATTTATATCCGGTATCATAATCTGCCCGCTTTCATATATGTATTTAGCAGCTATTCAGAATTATCGCATTTCTATATTCACAGTTACCATCTCATAACAACTGCCTATACAAATTCCATTCTTAAACTGCTCTTGTCACATGACGAAGCCAGGTCAGCTCCTCTCCCTCAAAATAGGGCTTCAGCTTCTCAAAAACGGCTGCATGGTATTCATTCAGACGCTCCTTATCGAGCTCACTCATCTGGCTTACTTCCACACCGTCAAGGTCAATCGGTACAAATGTCAGATCTTCAAAATACATAAACTGTCCATACTCGTTCTTTTCGCCCTTGCGGCAGAGAATCTCATTCTCAATCCGGATTCCGTACTGGTTTTCCAGATAAATGCCCGGCTCATCGCTGGTAATCATGCCTTCCTCAAAAACAGCCGGCTTTCCGGCATCCGGCAGAAGCTTCCAGCGGAAGCTCTGCGGTCCTTCATGGACATTCAGAATATTTCCTACCCCATGACCGGTTCCATGCTTATAATCAAGGCCATGCTCCCAGAGCACTTCTCTTGCACGGATGTCTAAGTTTGCTCCGGTACAGCCATGTAAGAAACGGGTGGCACGCATGGAAAGCATGGCACGCAGTACCAGTGTATAATGCTTCTTCATCTCCGGTGTTACCGGCCCTAAGATAAAGGTTCTCGTAATGTCTGTCGTTCCGTCTATGTAATGACCGCCGCTGTCAATCATCAGCATTCCTTCCGGCTTTAATACCGCACAGGTTTCCTTCTGTGCACCATAATGAATGATCGCACCGTTTATACCATACGCGCTGATGGTCGGAAAGCTCAGTTCAATAAATCCTTCCTGCTGTGCCCGCAGTCCGTCAATCTTTTTCTGCCACCGATACTTCATCCATCGGAATGGAACCGATATTCTTCTTTAACCAGTACATAAACTTCGTAACCGCCACGGCATCCTTGATATGCGCCCTGCGGGTATGTTTCAGCTCTGTCTCGTTCTTGATGGATTTCATTAAGGTGGTCGGATTTTCCTTATTCAAAAGCAATGTACCGGCCTGTGCACCTTCTTCCGCACAGATCTTCTTTAATTCCTTGAGCACACGGAAATTCACCTGGGATTCATCGATCCAGATTCCGGATGCCTTTTCTTCCTTTGTGGCCTGCGCCGCGACACTGCCTAACATTTCATAGAACCGGTCATACGGATAAATCTCGACGCCGGCTTTTTCCATCCGTTCTCGCGCAGAGGTGTCTTCTCCTGCTGCAAAGCCTTCTTCTGCAAACAGCAGCGCGCGGTCCTTTGTCACCATTGTATAGGCTAACACGACCGGGCAGCATTCCACGTCATTGCTGCGGATATTATAAAGCCATGCAATATCATCGAGGGAAGTAAGGACATGAATGCCTGCTTCTTCCTTTTTCATCTCTTCACGTACTCTTACGAGTTTCTCTTCCACACTCTCTCCGGCGTATTCTTCGGAAAGAACCCAGACCGGATGATGAATGAGCACCGGGCGGTTTTCCCATGCTGCATCACACAGGTCGAGGTCAAAGCGTACCTGTCCCTCATGCTTTTTTGCAATTTCTTCAAGCTCACCTCCCTTTGAGGAAGTAATGACTCTGCCATCAAAGCAGAGCGTCCAGCCCTTCTGCAGCTTCTGATCGACATATTCGGTCATCGTGGGAACTCCCGGTTCTCCCATTTTCATTAAGGTAATTCCGGAGCCTTCCAGCTCCTTCGCTGCCTGAATGAAATATCTGCCGTCGGTAAATAAAGCCGCCTCATCGGGCGTTACCACAAGCGTTCCTGCCGATCCGGTAAAGCCGCTGAAATATTTTCTTGCCATAAAAAAATCACTGACATATTCACTGTTGTGATAATCCGAGGTCGGGATCACCACACAGTGAACGCCAGCTTCCTTCATCTGATTGCGTAAGCTTAAAAGTCTTTCGTTTTTCATTTTGCTACCTGCTTCCTGATATTATCTATTGATGTCAATCAGATTGTTCCGTGCTTTGCACTCTCACAATCTGCCCAATATTCGCATACCGTGAAACTTACGCTCCACTGACATCATACCTTGTTTTTGGACACAAAAGCAGCAATCAGTCCGAGTACCAGCGCTGCACTACAGCCAACGGCACCAGCCCGAAAGCCGCCTTCAAAAATGCCCATAAATCCACTTTCATCTACTGCTTCCTTAACGCCCTTCATCAGAACATGCCCGAAGCCGAGCAGCGGAACCGATGCCCCTGCTCCCGCAAACTCCTTGAACGGCTCATAAATGCCAAGAAAGCTTAATACTGCACCCGAACAGACCAGTAACACCATGATTCTGCCCGGCATCAGCTTTGTTTTTTCCATGAGGATCTGTACCAGTGCACAGATCAGTCCTCCAACCCAGAACGCATTGAAATAATCCATCCTACCCTCCTGAAATTCTGCAGCTAAAACTGCATTTCTTTCTTATGAGTATCTGCATTTTTCTAGATTTCATACCGGGAATCCGAATCGTCTCTTCTATTTTTCTTCTGTACGCTCCTTATAAAAGAGCTAAGAACTCCGGCTTTTGGACTTTCCCGGGAGCTGAACCAGAATTACGGCGGTAAACATCAGTACACAGCCAATTAACTCCTTCACCATCAGCTTCTGTTTTAAGATCACCCAGCCTGCCAGTACGGAAAAGGTCGACTCCATGGAAAGAAGGAGGGAGGCAATCGTCGGATCCATGCCCTTTTGTCCAATAAGCTGTAAGGTATAGGCCACACCGCTTGACAGGATTCCGGCATAGGCAATAGGAAGCCATGCTGCCACAAAATCGGACCAGTGCGGTGTTTCAAACACAAACATCAAAACGGTGAGAACCACTCCTGCCGTCAGAAACTGAATACAGGAAATCTCCACCGGATCTGCCAACTGCACAAAATGATCCGCAAGCAGTATCTGTATCGCAAACAGAAATGCACAGATGAAAACAAGGACATCTCCCTTACCGATCTGTAAGCTTTCACTCATACAGAGCAGATACATGCCGACTGCTGCAAGCACGGCACACGGCCAGACCTTTCCGGGTACCTTTCTCTTTAAAAAAAGATTCCCAGAATCGGCACAATAATAATATACAAGGTCGTAATAAACCCGGCTTTTCCAACCGAGGTGTACAGGATTCCGATCTGCTGCAGGGTGGCCGCGGCACACAGAGCCAGTCCACAACAGATTCCTCCGATCCAGGTGATCTTTGCACCGGCCGGTGCGATTCCCTTTTTCTGATTCTGCTTTCTACGGAATACAATCACAGGAAGCAGTACGACTGCTCCCAGTAAAAACCGCGATGCGCCAAAGGAAAGCGGGCCAAGATAATCCATGCCGACGCTTTGTGCCACAAAGGCAATGCCCCAGATAAATGCGGCTAACAATAATAAAAAGCCATTCCCGATTGAATTTGTCTTCAAGTATCTATACCATCCTGTTGTAAATTTCCGTTTGGATCTTCTGTACTCCGCTCTGTAAGTCTTCTACAGAGCCGCGATTACTTCCACTTCACACAGGACGTTCTTCGGAAGCTGCTTTACGGCAACACAGCTTCTTGCCGGCTTACCGGTAAAGTACTGCTCATATACGGCATTAAATGCGGCAAAATCTGCCATATCATCTAAGAAACAGGTCGTCTTTACCACATTTTCATAGGTGGTTCCTGCTTCCTTTAAAAATCTCTCCGATGTTTAACATGACCTGCTTGGCCTGTACGGTAATATCTCCCTGTGCGATCTCTCCGGTTTCCGGAATAATGGGGATCTGTCCGGATGCATATAACATTCCGTTCACGATAATTCCCTGAGAATAAGGTCCGATTGCTGCGGGTGCTTTTGTTGTTGCCACTTTAGTTAACATAACTTTCTCCTCTTCTAATTACTTTTTCTCATTACAATTCAGCAGTGTCATTCATAAGCTGATATCGTATACTCTCATTTCTGCACAGCCGGATTGTCATCGTCGAACTCAGCAGTCACATAAAATCCACGTGGATTCTCCGTAATCTTCACGACACGGCCCTTACGTGATTTGAGCCGTTCACGGAATGGAATGTTCGGTGACATGGCAAGGGAAGGATCAATCGTGTAATAATAATTACTTGGTAATACTCCTTCGGTCACAGTAATGTCGTCCCCCTCCTGCAGGAGCCCCGGCCGTTCCATTTTAAATTCCATCTGACGCATATGATTCGCCTCACTTTATTTTCATTCTTCTATAGTTTAAACTGTTCTACCGTATCATGCAAGAGGTCAGCTTCTTTTGATGTTCTTTGTACCGCCTCATCGATTTTCTCAGATGCGGTCTGCAGATCGGAAAGCTTCTCATTGATGCTGCTGATCTTCTCACTGATTTGATCCTGTGCCTGTGAAATGGATTCTGCCGTATCCGTGATGGACTGTGTACTTGCAGAAAGTTCTTCGGACTGTGCTCCAAGAGTTGCCGAAGCATCCGTATAGAATCCGGCATCCTTAAGGTATGTCGATGCCATATTCTGCATCACATCATAATCCGGAAGCACCTTTTCATCTAAGAAAGCAATCATTTCATGGCTCTCGGTCGTCAGTTCTCCAACCGATGCCACGATCTGCTGGATCAGCACATTAATCTTGCCGACTTCTCTCGATGTATTTTCAGAAAGACTCTTAATGGAACCTGCAACTACTGCAAAACCCTTTCCTGCCTCCCCTGCACGTGCCGCTTCAATACTTGCATTCAGGGCTAAAAGATTCGTTTCTTCGGCAATTTCCTGAATCGTTTCGCTGACCTGGATCACTTCATCAATGACCTTTACCTTTTCAATGGCAGCCTCCAGCTTTTTCCTTATTGGTTGAGGTCATCTTTACTGCATTTTCCTGGCTTGCCATCATTTCCGGAACGATCTTCTCCACTCTTCCCGTAATCTCTGATGCACGCTCCGCAATTGAGGAGGCCTGATTGGCAAGATCATTCGTTGCCCCGGAAAGCTGTTTGCAGCTCTCACGGATATTGGAAATGGACTCTGCATTTTCCTCTACATTCTGTACTGCTTCTGCGGTTTCTTTTGCAATCTCATCCATATGGGTAAGACTCGTTTTGACCGCTTCGGCAGTTTCGTTCATATTGCCCCGCACAGAAACGGCTGCTCTCTGGGACTGCTGTATGGTATGTACGAATTTGTCCTGCAGGGCATCCACCAGATATTGAATCTGCATCGTTTCATTCTTATAATCTGCAACTGTCCCGCCTAAGATCACATCCTGTACGAAATCCTTCATCCCGCCCACCGGTCGTAAGGATCTTCCAATGGCAACGGATACGACCGTAAATGCAATGACGATGAACACCGCACCCAGAATCAGAATCATGGTAACAAGCCCGTTTACCTGCGTCTGGATGACTTCAGTGGACTCTAACACGCCAAGCTGCCAGCCGGTCGATGCGATCTCTTTTACTGCAAGAAATTTCATTCTGCCATCATAATCCCGAATCGTTACCGCTGTGTTCAGATCGGTATGTAATGCCTCACTTAAATTGGTGCTTCCCTCATCCGCCGGAAGCCATTCACTGTTTTTATGAGTAATCACATCTCCCGATGCTGATAAAAGAAAGCCTTCACAGAATGGCTTTTCTTCAATCTGGTTGATGATCTCCAGCACAGTCGTCACATCAATATCGGCAAGGACGGCATAAGGCTTTCCATCAACATAAAACGGATAACATGCCGAAATGATCGTTTTGCCGGTTGCAATATCCGTATAGGGATCTACAATCACGGTATCTCCCGCCTCAAAAGCCTGAATCCACCAGCCACGCTCCGAAGGAATAAGCTCCATGTCCTCTCCATATTCGCTCACGGCTGCATCGGCGCTGCAGTAATAATAATTCAGCGCGTAAGGATTTTCATCCTTAGCCTCATGGAGAATGGCTGCACCCTTATGCAGATCCGTGTTTTTCGTCGCTTCTAACACAACTCCCAGTTCCTTGATTGTTGCTTTTTGTCCCTCCAGCCAGGCCGATGTCTCCTCTGCCTTGGCTTCTGCAATGGAATCTACAAGCTGGATACTGCTGCTTCTTTGGATGGAAACAATCGAAGCAATCGCGACTGCTGCACTTAACACGACAATCAGCAGTACACCTATCGCTACTCCAATGGATAATCTTCCCCGGATAGATTTGAAAAAAATTTTTCTTGATTTTTTTCATTCTTTTCTTCTCCTTTGTTTACACTGCTTCCCCAGACTCACGATAGCACTTTTTTTCCAGTCTGATGCAATAAAATTTCCTGTCAAAATTGTATTTTTTTATTACTTTCATTGTATAAAAAAAGAAAATAGAAAATACTTCCTGCCATTTTTCCCTAAAGCAGCAAATAACAGGGCAATCCCAAGTCCATGCCGGAAGCCGATTCTCCTCGAGAAAATCGGAATGGAATTCAGCATTTCCGCGATGGCAAGTGCCAGACATCCCACAAACATTCCTGCAAAAAGCCCGAACACGATAAGAAATGCCGTTCCAAGCCATGACGGTAAGATTCCTTCTCCCAGGGATTTATAAAATACACTGGCACATCCCCCTAAAATCGTTCCGAAAACCACTGCTTCTTCCAAGGCGAATATATGCCTTGCCACATGCATTTTTCCGGCAAATCGCGGTACCAGTCCGACCGAGGCAAGCACCGTAAACACACCGGCGGACGCCAGTACGCCAAAGCTCACTCCACATAGGGCAAGCAGAACTTGCATCCAGAAACTAAACATCAAGCGTGTCCCCCTGTCTGTCCGAGGTTTCGATCAGTGCCGTATTCACATCCGTCTCATAAATACGCATTTCTACCTCAATTGGTGTCGGATCCTTCGTGATCCTCCGTCCTCCGATATGATTAAAGAACACAATAATTCCAAGCGCAAGCCCTATGGAATAGGAAATTTCCAGAATATTGATCCCCTTTGCGGGTGTGCCAGCCACCACCGTATGCAGCTTGTCAAACAGCTCATAAATTCCGATGTCATTGTGAAAGGCCATAATCGTGAATGAGGTGCCAAAAAAGGTAACCATTGAAACAAATGCCAGTTTCAACCACTGTACCGGCCCCCTTGTGCTTCTCTACATCGATCCATTCAAGCAGTACTGCTGTCTCTCCCAGATTCTCCACCTGGATTCCCGGATACTCTTTCGTAATCAGTTCAATCACCTTCAACATGCTGATTACCTGCCGCTTCGGTGCCTCCTTATGAAACTGGAATACGGTAAGCGCCTTTGCCTTCGCCATAATATGCTCATCTGCACAAAACACAGAGGCAATGTCCCCGACACTCACGCGCGGTTCCTTCACCTCTGTGTTCTGATCTGCCTTGATATATAAAATTTTATTTGTTCCGCTTTCACTGCTCATACCATCCCTGCTCCGTTTCCAATATAATACGGTTCTCTGCTTTTCTTTAAGAGATAGTATGTGCGAAGCCAGTCCTTTTCATACTGTATAACTTTTGAATCGTATCTTCTCTATGATCTTTGTAACTTATCCTCTCTATAATCTTTGTAACTTATCCTCTCTATAATCTTTGTAGCTTATCCTCTCAATGATTGTGAACCATTCAGCCCCCAATCGGAAGTTCAAATTCTCTCATAACCATCATAGCAGTAAGGTCACGGAACAGTTTTTGGATATATTACTAACGAAATTGTAATTTATATCCAAAATGAAGCATTTCCAGTCAAAATAGGAAGCTATTTTTGACGTATATTGATATAAATAAAAATATGAAGCACTTATATCCAAAAAAATTAAAGAAATTCTGGATATAAATGCCTCAAAAAAAGTTGTAATATGTCCAAAGCAGGAAACCAGCAGCCTGCAGATGTTCCACAATGCCTCAACGTTGCATATCACAGATCACATATTGCAAATCACATATTGCAAATCACATATTACAAATCACATATTACATATTGCATCATCATCTGCTCATAAGCAACTACATATATTCCATCAGTGACTGCATTCAGTTCAGGAAGAACTGCATGACAACCGGATCATGATCCGAATATTCATATCCCCAGTCGGAATGCTTATAATAATTAATTGCAATATTATCGGAAATAATAAATCCATCGAGTGTAACCGTCATGGTTGTCTCTTCATTATAAGGCTCATCGGCATTCCGGCAGGTATCATGTGCAATATCCTCGGCAGCACGCAGGCTGTCCATTCCCATACGGAAGCCGGCAGGAAGCTCTTCTCTCGGGAATGGCTGCGCCCATTCCGGTGCATTGGAGCTTGCATCTGCCCGGAGATTATGATTGAAGTCCCCACCGCAGATCACATAATTTCCGCGTGCATAGTCCGCTTTCATATCAGCAAACAGCATACCGAGCTGGCCGCTCCGCACTTCTTCACTGCTTCCGTAAGCAGACAGATGTACATTATAAAGGCAGAGCATCTTTCCGTTATCCACCGGTATTCTCGAAATAGAATAACAGCGGTCCAGATCAGTAAACTTACTGAATCCGGTAGATACCGGCAGGCTTCTGCGAAGCGCATCCGTGATTTCTCCTCTCGAATACGTGACCAGTCCGGACTGGTTCGCCCCGTGCGGCTCCCACGGCGGCACCATCAGATAGGGCGAATCATAATTCTGTGCAAACGTATAATAATACCCTGTCACGAACTCATTGAGCAGATCCAGCTCATTCACATGGTAGGAACGCGTCCCGCCAATATCCACTTCCTGCAGGAAAACAAAGTCTGCTGCAGTATTATTGATGACATCTCCCACACCACAAATATCCGCAATGACGCTCTCCTTATCTTTCGCTCTGGAATACTTTCCTCCATCCATAAAGAAACTGTAGTCCCGCTGATAAGCTCCAAAACCAATGTTGTAGGTCATAATCCAGTACGCTTTCCTTGTCGTAATGGAAGCCCTGTCCTCAAACTGTGCATATTCTCCCGACTGGGAAACAGTCAGTGGCTGGTTATCCGGCAGCCGGTGGTATGCCGCCATGACATAGATCACATAGCCGATGCACACCGCCAGTAAAACAGCCAGTAGAATTCCTATTCTTCGCAGTATCTTCTTCAAAATGCCTCCGTTCTGCCCATAAACATACAACTGTTCAAAACCATATAAATCATGTCCAATGTCCTTACCAATGCAGGCATTCGACGTTCCTATTTCATAATCTTCATGGCTCTTAACAGTTAAGCATAAGACAACACATAATTTACGCAGGAAGAAAGCTGCAGGGTCAGCTCATGATCTTTGACCTCATAGGTCCTTCCTGTGGTAAGCTCCTTCACCGTCTTCACATCCTCTTTAAAGTGAAGGGTCACATGTTCATAATACGCCACATCGGAACGTAAAATCAACTTATTATTGTCATACAGGAACATCTGGATGCCGCTGTTTCCCTCCATATGTACCGGAAGTCCTGCACAAAGTGCCTTTCGGATCACCGAAAGCACGGCTGCCGGGTAATGATACAGATCCCCCATATTGTCCGGAATCGTTACAACATAAAGATGCCCTTCCGCATAGGTACAACGGAGTACAATCGGGAAATTATTTCCCGTTCCATATCCTGCTGCCAGCTCCCACACATCATTGGTGCAAAAGCTCATCTGTGGAATCAGCACCGGCTGATCTCCCTGATACTTTCCGAAAATATTAATGCCGCAATTATCGGTTCCTGCATATTCACTCACAATCGCCTTGCGTGAAGTATAAGAAACATTCATGAATTCATGCTGGAAGACTTCTCCGAGCTTTTCCACAAAGCCACTTGTAACAACCACATCACAGCCCTTCATCAGGCTGTCCTTCATTTTCTCCACGATTTCGCCATCATCGGCAGCGCTTTCAGCTAAGAATACCACCTTTTCTCCTTCCGGATAATGCATATGCGCTTCAAAGGGAATACCGCACATGCCAAGATAGCTGTGTAAATTATCCTCTCCTGCGGAATGTCCCGGGCGGTATGCCGCAACCCCGATGGGATTGCCAAGCTCACCTAAATATTCGTCCACTTCCTCAAACATTTCTCCCACTGCTGCCGGAAATAAACGGAAGTCCGGAGCTTCGATCAGCGATCCTAAACAGAACAGTGTCACTTCCTTTGCCTTTGCAAACAGGGTGAGATACCCCTGCTCCAGATAAGAGGTCAGGTTATAGGTACATTCATACGGATCAAACCAGCCACCCAGGTTTCTTCCGGGTGCCGCGCTTTCCAGATAACGCATGACAAAATAGCTTAAGTACTTTGGCAGATGCTGTCCTGCATAATCGGGATTGCGGGTTTCCGTACCGGTATAAATGGTGTCCGCAATCTGCGGCTGTGTCGTCAGATCATAACCGGTTTCGTTGTATACTTCAAACCACTGCGGATACTTGATGATCACATTCATTTCCGGATTGATGCTCTTTGCAGTCTTCATCACGACCTCTTCCGTGATGTATTTCATCTTTTTCCAGCCGGAACTCCTTCCAGCTCTTCGTTCCCTTCTGCTCAATGCACTTCCGGCATCTGCAATTATAGAAATAAAAAAATCATCAAAAGATCAGTTCATCAAAAATTTCAGCATTTAATGCAACGGCCTTGCGAAGGATTTCCACGTCCTCCTCACTCGAATAACACAGGGAATTAAATCCGTCATTCTGATCTGCCGCACAG
Organism: Lachnospiraceae bacterium; assembly: GCA_021628825.1. Classification (GTDB taxonomy): domain Bacteria; phylum Bacillota; class Clostridia; order Lachnospirales; family Lachnospiraceae; genus Suilimivivens. The sequence continues at coordinate 1,178,791 of JAJXRY010000001.1, forward strand.
GTCGTAATGCCGCCCGAGGTGGCGATTCCTTTACTCTCAAAATATGCCTTCACCTTAAGGAGCTGTTCCTTCGTTGCCCACTCCATTCCCCGAAAGCATTCAATGTAAGCCCTTCCCAGCTTCACATTCTTATAAAGAAGGGCAAACTTCCGGTCGAACTCTTCCAGATCCTGAATCTCATTCACATTCCCTACCGGACAGTACACTGCCACATTAAAATTCTGATAACTCATCTTCTGTTCCCGCTCAATGAGCCCCTTGTTCTTCATCTTTTCCATCGTGCTTACCTCCATTGCGTAGCCGGATCACCCAGAGACCTTCTCTTCTCCGTTTGATCCCTTATTTCTTTCTACGCTATCACAGAGCCTTATGGAATGCTAGAACACATCTTGTTATTAATCGTAGGTTTTCTCTTATGTGTAAATTATTAGGTTATTGTTTTTATCGATTTATTATCTGACTTTCATTGAAATTTTTATTATTTATTTTTCATTGGCATATTATAACCGGAACCGTATAATAATATTAAAGATGAGCAATCATCGTCAGGTGAGTTCCTACCATCTAAGTGGAAAACATTAAAAATCAGGAGAGTTCCTGCCAGATAGTGGAAAAACTTTAAAATCGGAGATTCCCTGCCAAATAGTGGGAAGCTTTAAAATCAAAGGGTGGTCACTATGACTGCCCTTTTTCTAAATTGGAGAGAATTACTATGGATCCCTTGAAATTATATGAAATTTCAGAAGAATACATTGCTTACCTTCGCTCTTTTGACAGACTTGTTTTTTCTGCTAAAGAAGAAGACCGCATCCACACGCGGAAATATTTAGGCATTGTACATACCATCAATAATTACGACTACTATATTCCGCTGTCATCCCCTAAAAAAATACCGATTATCAGATCATTAATGGGAAAAGGAAGATCCGCCGGAGTATCATTCCAATTATTCGGATCACCGCCCTTTCAGACTCTGGGGAACCGGAATTAAAGGGTACATTAAAGCTCAACAATATGTGATACCTGTTCCTCCTTGTGAATTAAGCATGTATGACATAGAAAAATGAACCGGATCTATCTTACAAATCTCTTATATATAAAGAATTAATTTTTTTATCCGTAAAAACAGAAACAAAAATTATTCAGTATGCAAATGTCCTCTACAAGCAAAAAGAGAAAAATTTAACCTCTTTGACTGGTTATTTGAATAACACGGTCAATTTTTTTCTTTATTGGAACAAAAACGTGATGACTTTATTATGCAAAAAGGAAAGCATAAATAAAGAATAGATTTATGAAACTTATTATGGTTGGATTTACAGTTTTATCTATATCTTCCATGTCAAGTATGCTTACACAGGATGATTTCGCTTCATAAGCCACCTCCCTATTGTGCATCGGGTTCCAGCCGATGCATCCACTTCCTTCTATGGAATACTACCATTGAAATTCCGAAACGGATACCTTCCTCCAGCGACAGAAGAAAATAGACCCCTGCAACAGGCAGCTTCAAAGCAAAGGCTCCCAACAGCCCCAACGGAACGCCAAAGCACCATGTACCGATCACATCAACAAACATGACATATTTTGTCCGGCCACCGCTACGCAGGATGCCGCCACCCAGGATCATATTCAGTACCTTAAACGGTACGACCAGTGCATATGCAAAAAGAAGCTGTCGCGTCATGATTTTGACTGCTTCATCCACCTGATAGATGTTCACATAGACACCGCTGAACCAAACTACCACAACGGAGAGGATCACGCCGGCCGCCTGAGACAGACCGCTCAACGCACCGATCACAATTCCCTGGACAGGATTCGTCAGGGTCATAGCAGCACTTGCATCGGTACTCATATGACCATAGATTGCTGCATAGACATTTTCTCCCAGACTCCACATTACTTCGCATACCAACAGCATGGATAAATACTGCCCCCAATCTAATCGTGCCACCACGGCTCCTTGGGATTCTCCCTCCTTTTTGGGCTGGCAGCTTTCTAAGAAGCAGTAACAACATCAACAGAAAATTTGCACATTGGGAAATGACCGTGGCAATAGCCGCGCCCTTTATACCCATGGGTGCAAGCCCCAGCTTTCCAAAAATCAGAATGTAATTCAGCCCTGTATTCAGCAGTGCCGCCACAATACTGGCATACAAAGGCAACCGGGGCTTTTCCATACAACGCAGCAATGTAGAAAGCATAGTTGCTCCTGCCATGGGCGCGAAGGTACCGGAAATCAGCATCAGGTATTCCGCTGCGGTCTGACAGGTTTGAACGTCCTTCGTATAAGCGCCCATAATTCTTAAGGGAAACAAGGTACAGATCACCATGAAGATTCCTGCAATACCGGCGCCCAGCAATAGATTTGTCAGGAAACTCCTCCGGACTTCCGTTCTGTTTTTCTGTCCCAGATATTGGGAGATCATAATTCCGGAAACCGCACCAATGGCAGCGATCACTACTGAATAAATGGATGCAAACTTTCCAGCCAATCCCACACCTGCCACATTGATTTCACCCAGCTGCCCTATCATAATCTGATCCACCATACTGAAGGAGGATTGCAGCATGGACTGCAATGCCACAGGAATTGCCAGAGCGCACACGGACTTAAAAAAAGGTATCCTTTGTTTTCATAATGCACCTCCCGGTTCGTTTGTTTTTAAATTTTAAACTTCGAGAGGTATAAACGCAAAGGTTAAACGCATAACCGCTTACAAAATATAAAGAGTATTCTTGTGCAATTTTACTATTTTCGTTTGCAGGTGCTGTCCCGTATCATCAGTAAAACAGGCAGTCTGATCTCGGTTCCAATGAGTGTGCCCTCCCGCAGTTCCTGCAGCTTTTCAATGGCAATTTCTGCACGCAAAGCACCATCCTGTTTGACTGTAGTTAAGGCCGGATGCACCATTTCACACATTGGCGTATCATCAAAGCCTGCTATGGAAATATCCTCTGGCACAGAAAATCCCTCCTCTGTCAAAAAGTGCATCAAATCTATGGCGTAGTAATCCGATACCGCAAAGACAGCAGATACCTGCCGGAACCGTTCCAAATGTTCCCGGTAAAATGCCCGTCTCTGTTCCTTCTGCATAGGGATCACCAGCAGCTCTGCCTTTCCGGGTACAAATCCCTCGCAAAAGCCCTGGTATCGTTCCATATCCATACAGATGGTGTTATCAGAAATACAAAGGGCTCTTTCATGACCTAATTCCCGGAAATGGCAGCCGACCTGAAATCCACCGCTGAAATTATCGATGGTGAGGTTCAGAATCCGCTCCGGATGATCACAGATGCCATCGTAAACCGCGAAAGGAATCCTCATGTGGTTGCGCAGATATGTATAATCCTGATTGCAAAAACCGATGACCACGATTCCATCCATATTCCACATGGAAGCAAATTGAATGATCTCTCTGGCGCACTTGGCTTTTTTTACCATCATAAATTGCCCACTGGCTTCGATTTTGGCAGAAAGACAATTCAGCGAAGAAGAAATGAAAAAGTCCTCCAGAGTGTGTCCTCCGTATTTTTCATGGTCGTTAATGAAAACACCAATGATCCGGGAACGATTTTGCGCCAGCAAAATTCCTGCCATGCTTGGGATATACTGCCGCTGTTCCAGCAGCGCTGTCACCCGCTGCACGGTTTCATCGGAAACCTTGTTTGTTTTTCCATGAATCACATTGGAAACTGTTGCTGTACTTAATCCCAATTCCTCCGCAATATCACATATCCGCACACGCTGCTCCATAGCATTTCCTCCCATTTATGCGCAGTTAGTTTTTATTATATTTTTATCCAAAAATATGGAAACAGGTCAAAGGTTATCCGTTTAACCTTTGTAACAAAAAAACATCCGATTTCCTGTTAGAAATCAGACGTTTTTTTCATCAGGTCAACCACCTCACCCGGCAAACTCCACAGCATGCGCCACACCGGGAATGGACTTTCCTTCATTGAAGCTGACCTTACTAAGCAATGCTCCCGTTGGTACGAAAAAGCACGCGCTTATAGCTTCCTTCCTTTAACTTCTTTAAGATCAGGGCGGCAAGCGTTACGGCGGCACAGCCACACCCGCTTCCTCCCGAATGTGCGTCCTGGGATTCGTCATAGATTTCGATTCCGCAGTCCATATGCTGCGCGGTGATGTCGATTCCCTTTTTCTTAAGCAGATCAAAAAGTGCGGTCTGGCCGACCATGCCAAGATCGCCGGTAATGATCCGGTCATAATCCTGTGGTTTACGCTGGAAATCCCGAAGATGGCGTTCAATCGTATCTGCAGCGGCGGGTGCCATACACGCCCCCATGTTCATGGAATCCTTGATTCCCATATCCACAATCTTCCCGATGGTGATCGCTGTTACCCGCGCATAATCCATTTCACTTTTCTGCCCGCTTAAGATAAATGCGCCGCTCCCTGTCACTGTTGTTGTTGCGGACATCGGGCGCTGGTTCCCGTAATCGAGCGGGAAGCGGAACTCCTTCTCTGCACTGGCATAATGACTGGAGGTGACACAGGCCGCATTCTCCGTCATCCCGCCCGCAATCATCATAGCCGCCATCGCGATTGAAAGTCCGCTCGTGGAACACGCCCCATAAAGCCCCACAAACGGAATATCAAAGTTCATATTTCCAAAGCTGCTTGCGATCGACTGTCCAAGCAGATCTCCCGCAAACAACAGATTGATGTTCTCCTTTTTTAACCCTGACTTTTCAATTGCCAGGGAAAGTGCTTCTCTCTGCAGGGCACTCTCTGCCCCCTCCCAGGTATCCGCTCCGGATTTATCATCCTCTAAAACCAGATCAAACAATTCCCCAAGCGGTCCCTGTCCTTCCTTTTTACTTACCACGGAAGCACATGACCGGATATAAACAGGCACCGGAATCTTAATTGTTCCCTTCCCCTGTTCAAAAATTGCACCTACTGTTTCCTGCATAAAAAACCTCCTGCCTGTCAAAATAACTCTATTACCTTTATTTTGACAAATCAGAAGGTTTTTATACATTTGCAACTATTCAGAGCCATGCAAAATTATATTCTTTGAATGCCTGCATTTATACAGAACAGCAATTTCATACGGCTGCTAACCAATTGGAATCACTCTTCCTATCTCTGCGGATGTCCTATGGGAAATGGAAATCACGGTGCGCTCCCTGGATACCCGCTTTAAAGCCTGCAAAACTTCCTTTTCGGTTTCGGCATCCAGATTTGCCGTAATTTCATCCAGAAGCAGTAACTGGGGACCCGCCGCTGCGGCACGCGCAATAGACAGGAGCTGCCATTGTCCCTGGGAAAAAAGCTCGGGGGTACAGATCATATCATATCCATCCGGAAGCGCTTCAATCGTTTCATGTAAGCCGGTAAGAGACGCAACCTCCTTCACTTCCTGATCGGTAATGCAAGAATCAAATAATGTGATCTGATCCTTCACGGTTCCCGGCACCATATGGAACGACTGCTCCACGTAACCGAACAACCGGCGTTTCTCTTCATCCCGGATATCGGCTGCATCGATCCCTTGAATCCGCACCTCTCCCTCCTGCGGTTCATAAAGTCCAAGCAGGAGTTTCAAAATCGTACTTTTTCCGGCTCCGGTATGTCCCATGAGCGTCACCTGTTCTCCCTGTTTTTACCTGAAAGCTCAACTGTTTCAGGATCTTCCTCTCGTCATATCCAAACGTTACATTGCGGAATTCCACAAACGCTCCTTCTTCCTTTCCTTTCCCTTCTTCCTTCGAAACCACCTTCTGTTCCGGAAGTTCCTCCATGGAAAGGAATTCGTTAATTCTGCGGATGCCGGCAACGGCGGAATGGATCGTCTGGATTTCCATGCCAAGGCTTTCTACCGGCGTAAAAAAATCTGTGAAATATAATTCATGACCGCTACGGCTGTACCGGCTGACATTCCAAATAACGTAAGCACGCGCGGGCTTCCCGATGCCGAAAGCAACATGACACTGGCAACGACTATCGCATTCAGGATCAGGATCACCGGAGAATACACCGCATCATAGAAATTAGTTTTCTCCATGGCACGGTAACTGTCCCCGATATATTCGTCATATTTCCGTTCCATATAGCTTTCCTTGGAAAGACAGTGAATGGTACGGATATTGTGCAGGGTTTCCGGGACGTGTCCCGATGCACTGCTGACCGCTTTCCGGTTCTGTAACTGCGAAACCAGCATATTCTTCTGCACATAACGGGTAAACACAAACAGGAACGGTAACAGAATCAGTAAAATAATTGATAATCCGCGGTTCTGGAACCAGATCACCACAAGGATACTGATGATCTTGCAGGCATCGGCAAACATACTGACAATTCCTGAAGTAAACAGGTTCTCAACCGTGTCCACATCACCGACAAACCGCGATACCACCGCGCCCGGCTCCTGCTTATTTAAGTCATCTGCCTTTAAATGTACGAGTTTTTCCATTAAGCTGCTGCGCAAGGCGTGTGTCATTTTCTGTCCGAATACGATCAGCAGTCCTTCTCTTGCCGATTCCATAAGCCCCGTTAAGGCCAGCATGCCAAAAATAAGCCAGAATCCAGCCAAAGCCTGCCATCTTCTGTGTGGTCAGTCCATCAATGATCCGTGCCAGAATCATGGGCGGTACCAGGGATAACAGAATTGCTCCACAGACCGAAATCACAATTCCGGTTACCAACAGAAGCTGCTTTCGCATCACCAGTAAAATCATTTTGGAAACGCTTCTCCTATGCTTCATCCTGCACACCCCCTTCCTGATCCTCAAACAATCTCCGGTATTCCGGAACCTCTTTCAGCAGTTCCTCATGGGATGCGACAACCGTGTTCCCCTGTTCCATCCAAATCACCTTCGACAGCTTCGGAAACAGGTATAGCCGGTGTGAAATCAGCAGCATCATACGATCTTCTGCTTCCTCCTGCAGATTCTTAAAAATCTCCTGCTCGGTCTTCCGGTCCAGTGCAGAAAACGGATCATCCAGAATCAGCAGCGGCCGCTTATGGCATAAGGTTCTTGCAAGGGAAAGTCTCTGTGCCTGACCGCCGGAAAGTCTTACGCCGCTGCTTCCGATCTTCGTCTGTAATCCGTCCTCCATGGCATCGGCTTCCTCTTTCAGGCACACCTGTCTTAAATACTCTCTCGCATCGCCGGCATCGCCCATCAGAACATTGTTTTCGAGTGTATCATTCATCAATTCGGGATCATGTCCCAGATAACCTACTATCGCTGCGCGCTTCGAAGGCTCCATATCTGCCAATTCCACACCATCGAACCGGATGCTTCCCTCGTATGGATATTCACATAAGAAGACCTTACCCAGTGTGGATTTTCCACAGGCTACCGGTCCTGTAATTCCGATGATCTCACCTGCATGAGCTGTAAAAGAAAGGTCGTGGATGATCTCCTTTGCCTGCGGATAGGAAAACCGCAGATGCTCGACCTGCATTTGACGGATCTGCCCGGACTCCTGCGCCTCGCTCTCTTCCGGCATCTTCAGAAGCGGACGGATTCTCTTCCAGGAAACCTGTGCCTTATGTACCGCATTAAAAAGCTTCGCTGCACTCGATGCCTTGGTGGAAAGCCTGGTAAAGCAGGACAGGAAGGTCGTAAACATCGCAATGTCAAATGCGGTCCCGCCAATGCCCAATACATTTCTTCCACCAAAATATAAAATAAACAGGACACCGGCCATTGCTGTCACCCGGTATACAGGAGGCAGTACGGCATTCCAGATATTGGCTTTTACCGCTGACTTCTCATACGCCGTCAGATTCTCCTCGTAAGCGTTCTGCCGCTCCTTTTCACAGCCAAATACACGATAGGTCACTGCATTGGATGCGCGGTCCAGGGTTGCCGTACTCAACCGGCCCGACTGCTCCTTATAGGCTGCCCCGTTTCTCTGGATCAGAACCTTCATCTTTTCTGCCAGATAATAGGACACCGGCGGGAAAATCATACATAACAGCGCAAGCCGCCAGTCATACCATAACAGCATACAGGCGTAGGCAAGCAGCGCCACTCCGGTATCAAAGATCTCTGTGGTAAATTTCCGCATGCCTTCCACACAGTCATCCACATCGAGGATCGCCTTCGTCATCACATTGCCGACGCCCTCCTCCTGAAGCTGAGCCCGGCTTTTGCGGACCAGCGTTCCATAAAGGATCTGCTTCATTCTCCGGTTTACGTTATTGGCAAACCGCCGCACATAAAACCGCTTGGCATAACGTGAGATCTGCACTACCGCAATCGCTGCAACATAAGCAAATACCAGATAGAGCATATCCCGGAATATTGCCTTTCCATTCAGAATATCGATGAGGCGCCCCGTCATCTGTCCTTCAAAATACGGACCTGCCAGAAGCCCCACATTATAAATGAGGCCCGATATGGTAACAATGAGCAGAACCAGCCATTCTGCTTTAAAATAAGACATTACCTGATCCGGTTTGAATCCCCTTTGTTTCATCTTCTTATATCCCGTGTTCCATCAGAAACTGCTTCCAAAGTTCATTGTATTTGCCAAGAAGATGGATCTGGTCGTGCGTATATTCCGCGTTCAGATCTCCATTTTCATCGCAGACTGCTTCATTCATATCAATGTAAAAGAACGTTTCGTTATCGGCAAGCGTTGCAATCGCATTGTTTCTTGCATTGATGTTGCTGTTATTAAAGATGGCATCCGAACTGCTCTTCTGTCCGGATACTCTCATATTGGCTTCAATGATGATCCTGGCATCCGGTGCCAGCTCATGAAGGGTATCCACAACCTCCGTGTACTTTTTCCATGAAATCCTCGGTCGTTCCACGTCCTAACTCATTAATGCCCATCATGATATAAATTTTACCATAATGCTTTGCAGAAAGCACCTCTTCCACCGTGCCTTTTCCTTTAAAATTCTCTCCCAGCACCTTATAGATCGTGAGAGAAGTCTCACACAGGAAATCCGCATGCTCGGAAAGATCCGTATAGTCATATAGGCCTACCGTTCTCGAATCCCCGATGAACAGTGCATCATCAAAGTAGCTTTCGTCCACCTGCCTGAAATCATAGGCTGCTGCACGCTGTACGCCTGCATCCCCATAAATATCCGCTGAAATATGATTGATGTATTCGTCGTAGGTGCTCTCCCGCAGCGGCTCCAGACGTTCCAACGGAGCTTTTTAATTCATTACCGGAAACGGTCTCTTCTCCTTCTTCCTGTAAAGAGTTGCCGGACACATCGGCAGTGCCCTCCTGTTCCAGCGAATTTCCGGAAACATCGTTCCTTTGTTCTCCCTGATCCTGCTGTGATCCGGTCTCCGTTTCCGCATTCTGTACATTCCCATTTGGGCCATCCGCTTCTCCCGGTTCCTGTGTCTCTTCCTGCGACCCCTCTTTCAGCTCATCAATCTTCTGTTTTTCTTGCGAGGATCTCTGCTTTCTTTGCTTCATGAAAGAGATCCCAGGGATAAATTTCATCGTTGATTCCCGTAAACACCATGGCTAACAGCGGCTGCTTTAAGGGATCATACTCCTGGGTTGCATAAATATTATGAAATCCGCACAATGCCACAATCGTCAGCAGCGCAGTTCCAAGCAGGATTCCTGCAAGGAGCGGACAGTTTTTCAAAAAATTCTTCATCGCAATACGACCTTTCTCAGAAAGTATTAGAAATTCAGGTACATAAACGGATTACCTGCCGTACTCGAAACAAAATAAATACTGAGCCAAAACAGAAAAAATAACAACAGAAGCACGACCGGATTTTTTATGCTTTTTCATAAAAATCAAATACTGCCGGTATACAAAGCAATATGCCTGCTGCAAAAAGAACACCATAGTTTTTGCAGATACTTCACAATATCCTGTGCATTCACTGCAACGCCGCCGTTTCCAAAAAACGGAAACAGTCTGCTAAAGTATGTGCCAAGCTGCTTAAGATCGGTAATGGCAAATACCACCCAGCTTAACGGAATGAGGATCACAAGATAGATATGCCCCAGCACCGGGAGCTTTTGTAACTGTCTGCCATACCATAGCTTTTCCATAATGATAATCAGTCCAAGGATCGCTCCCCAGAGCAGGAAGTTCACGCCTTCTCCATGCCAGAGTCCTGTAAGAAGCCAGACAACCACAAGGTTAAAAATCATCTTGCCTTTGCCGCAGCGGCTTCCTCCCATCGGAAAATACACGTAATCACGGAACCATCTTCCGAGCGTCATATGCCATCTGCGGTAAAACTCCGAGATGGTTTTGGACGCATAGGGATGATGAAAGTTCTCAATAAAATCAAAACCAAGCATCACCATTAACCCGGATGCCATCAGGGAATATCCCCAGAAATCAAAATAAAGCTGCAGGGAATATCCCGCTGCACCAAGCCAGGCAAGTGGTGTGGAAATGCTCTGATAACCGATCATCTGCAAATCCTTCCAGAGAATCGCAAGACGGTCTGCAAGCAGCACCTTCATGGAAAGACCAATCACAAAAATACTGTAATCCGTCCTCAAATCCTTCCAGGGAATAATACCGGGAGGCATAGGTCTGCCCTTCCTCATAACGCATGATCGGTCCCTGTGCGATCTGCGGAAACACCATGAAATACAGGGCTGCATCCATAAACTTCGGGCTTTCCGTAATCTCTCCCCGATACAGATCCGCCTGATAGGAAATCATCTTAAAGATGTAAAAGCTGATTCCAAGGGGCAGTAACGCTCCTGACACAAATACTCCCAGCGCCTTAAACACGATGAGAACCGCCACATCCAAACAGACGATGCCGGTCAGATACCGCTTTCTGGCAATCTTATGCCATTTCCGGATTTCATACCCGCACCGCTGGTTCCACATCTGCTTTCCGATAAGGTAATTGAGCCATGTAAGAAAAAAATAAGCAACAGAATAAAAAAACAGGTTCCCCCACGGCATAAAACACAATACTGCCAATCAGCAATATCGTGTTTCTGTGTTTTGTGGGAAAAGCATAATATATAATTAAAAAGACCGGTAAAAACCGGAACATAAATTCCAAACTAGCAAAGCTGATCATCTTTTTGCCTTCTCTCTATCCATTATCGTAACTGTGAAGGTACTGAACAGTTATAATCCAATTAATATCATTTCATGAGGCTCCTGAAATATGTTCTCAGAACAGAATTCCCCGGATCCAGTAAATAATCCCCAGCACCCAGCTTGTGAAAATCCCATACAGAATGACCGGACCTGCAATCGTAAAAATCTTACATCCCACGCCAAACACCCAGCCTTCCTTCTTAAACTCAATGGCCGGAGCTGCTACCGAATTGGCAAATCCGGTAATCGGAACAAGCGCCCCTGCTCCCGCAAAGGTCACAATCTTCGAGTACACATGAAAGCCGGTCAGAAGCACGCTTAATGCTATGAGGACAAGGGAGCAGATGCTTCCTGCCTGCTGCTCGTCCATACCGAGCTTCTGTATCGACAGGTTCGTAATGAGCTGCCCCAGTACGCAGATCAGTCCTCCCACAAAAAAGGCCTTCGCCATCTGCTTCCAGAGCTGGTAGGTTGGTGTGATTTTTCTTGACATATTCTTTATATTCTTCTGACATAATTTCTCTCCTTTTTTTGTCTATAGGATATGAAATCATGTTCGGAATATACATGCTCTTTCCACAAACTTACCTTTATTTACTCTGTTTATAAACAGGATCCGCCGGATATCCACCCTTTAATTTCTGCATGCCGCGCTGGATGGCATCCTTGGAATTCTTCCAGTCCGCATCCTTGTTGCGGTAATCAAATTTTTTTCAACCAGCCATGAAACATCCTCCTGCAGACGTTCCATATTGGTCTTCATCAACTGGAACATGGCTGGATAAAACTCTGCCTTTTTCCCTGTCATTCAGGCGGCTCTCCGCTCCGTCACACAGATCCCCAAAGTGCGGCAGACAAAAGCCTTTGCCGTTTAATATCTTTTTCCTTAAACGCCGCATCCTTGGTATAAAGATAAAAGAAGGTATCCAGATACCGCTCATAGGTATCGGCAAACTGCCGGCAGATATAGCAGGACTTCTCCTTCTCACGCACCCACGCCCCGATGGAGTTGGTGGTGTCTGCAGGCTTCTTCATTCTTGCCATAAATCCGGACTTGCCCGGCGTAAACTTATGAAACTGCTCCTGCAGCTCCTGATTCATCTTTTTATAATGCGTCTTTAAAATCCAGCCGTTTCCGAGTGTATTTCCATAGTCAAACATCTTTTTAAAATGCATCCGGCAAAAACCGGTACGGTCCGTGATCTCCCGGACATCGCTCTCCATATAAGAGGATCCGGCGCCCAACACGAAGTCCAGTAAATCCTGTTCCACCTCCCGCTCAATAAAGCAGAAGGGACATTCATCATTTGCATTGACCGCATCGTTTAACGGTATGGTATATAATTTTTCTTTCATGACATAACCTCCGTTTTTCTGGTTCCTAACAGACGCATTGTGCCCAGATATTGTTTTAATTCCTGATGATAAAGCTCCGGCTGAAAAAGAACCGTCAAAGAAATGCCTGCGCATCAGTCCTTCTGTTGTGAAACGGATCATTTCCGAAAGCTGCTCCCGGCTTAACCGTTCATCCAGCTCTTCTCCTGTCGTCTGACTTAAAATCTGTGCATACTTCTCACTTAAAAATATTCCGCTTGTCCTCCGTCTCTACCAATACCTCACTGACATTTTCCAGTCTGCTGTTATTCAAAAACAGCATCATACACGGATAATTGCGCATCACCTGCAGCTCTGCTTCCTTAATCTGCTCCACCAGACGGAAATAATTGTTTTTCTTCCTTATCGACTCCCGTGGTCAATTCCAGAATCACATAGCGGATGCTGTAATCGTAAATAAATGAATACAGTCCCAGCTTGCTCACAAAATAATGAAACAGTAACCCCTTACTGATTCCCGCTTCACGGACAATATCATCCGTACTTGCATGTGCATAGCCGTTCATGGCAAACACTTTTAAGGAGGCATTGATCATACGATCCTGCTTCTCCTTCTTTAAATCAAAAAACTTCTCATTCATACCCCAGTATCCCTTCCAATTGACTTTCTTAGTCGAAGAAAAATATAACATATTTCTCTCATGGATTCAAGATGACCAAAGGTATCAATCCCGAAAATCTGCCTGGAAAAATTTTTATAAATTTTTTTGAAACTGTTTCGTATAATTTTTCTTTTCTTTTTCCAAAATAGTATTAAGATATACGTATCAAATAATATATATGATGTTGTAACGATTCAATACCTTCACAGTTACAGTTTGTTACAGAAAAGGAGTACGTATATGTCCAAGAAATTTGGTAAATTTTTATTATTTTCTGCTGTAGCAGGTGCCGCTGCTTATGGCGCTTATCAGTATCTGCAGAAGAAGGATAAAGCAACGGTTCTTTCCGGCAAGGAAGAAGATGACGATTTTGATGATTTCAGTGAAGATCTGGATGAAGATCCTGCTCCTGCGAAAGAGCGTTCCTATGTTTCCCTGAATCTTGACAAAGCAGAGGCTTTTGCAACCGAGGCCTTCCAGAAAGCCAAGGAAGTCATTACCGATTCTGTTCAGAAGGTAAAGGAAACTGTAATGGAATCCGCTGAGAAGTCAGAAGTAAAGCCTGTGGAGGCTGTCGAGGAACCTGCAAGCGAAGAAGCACCCATGGAAGAGACTGCCAGTGAGGAAGCACCGACTGCGGAGGAAAACACTTCTGAAGAAGCTGCTCCCGCAACAGAAGAAGCTCCTGCTGAGGAACCGGCTAAAAGAAAACACCGATCCCATTACCGAGGAATTCCCTCTGGAATAAGCATGGATATAAGAAGATTTTTTTGTAACATCAATAAATGAGCACTTAAAAAGCTGTGTGAACCACACAGCTTTTTTTCTTATACTTCTTTGTTTTTTTACTTCTCGTCTGTCTTATTCCTTACCCAATGCTATGATGCTACTTCGCAGTCTTTTCCTTAATGAGTGCAATCAGTTCGTCCTTTATATCCCTTGCCTTATCCTTGATTCTCGGTGTTGCCGAGGTAGAAGTCAGGATTGCCGCAATCATCTTTGTTGCGACATCATACTGACCGATATCCATGGCAAGTGCTGCCACCAGATAATCCACGGTCATTTCATCCATCCCGCACATCGGATAATTGCTCTCGGTCATCCGGGCATTTACGAATCCCTCATAGGAATTCTTTAAGTATTCCAATTCCTGCTCCTTAAGTTCTTTTAACTTTGCCGTATTCTCCGGTGCTTCCTTTAAAAGCTCTTCCTTCATACAGCGTACCAGCCAGCCGCATTTCAGACAGATGTAAGCCTTTTCGCTTGCTTTTGCATGCTTTACAATCGCATTTAAAAGACACATCTTATTGCGTTCCAACGCTTCTTCCAGAGTATAGGTTTCCTTTTCCTCGGTCTTCCCCTGATAAGAGCTTGAAATATTCTCACGAATTGCTTTGGCCTGTGAGGGAGCCAGTGTTCCGAAATATCTGCCCAACGCTGCATATCCGCATTTCGGGCATACAATTGCCTCATACTTCAACGGTTCAATCTCTTCGTGAACCGGTCTTAAATCCCGGTCCATATGAACCAGTCTGGCACGATTGGCTTTTACGGTGATATCCTTAAACTTTGTTCCACATACCGGACAGTCGTAGGTTTTGGAAAACAGATAATCCTTTTCCTTATCCTGCGGCACCTCTTCCTCTTTTACTTCTTCCCTTTTTACTTCCTGTTCCTTTTCTTTTTCTTCTTCATACAAGTTCAGATTGTCCAGATTTTTTAATCCAAGTTTCTCTAATCCTGCCAATAATCCTGCCATAATTTACTCACTTTCTTTCCTGTTCTTTATGCCCTAGGTAACACATAAGAACTCTTTAATGATACTACACGGTTAAATACCGGCTTTCCTTCCGTGGAATCCTTATAGTCCACACAGAAGAAGCCCTGTCTTACGAACTGGAAGCTCTCATATGCCTTCGCATCTGCAAGTACCGGCTCTACATAGCAATTCTCCAACGTGGTAAGAGAATTGGGATTGAGGTTCAGACTTCCGTCCTCCTCATTGTATACACCCTTTTCCTCGTCAATGATGTTCTCGTATAAACGTACGGCAGCCTTCACTGCTTCCTTCGCAGATACCCAGTGAATCGTTCCCTTGACCTTACGGTCCGCATTACCGCCCTTGGTTGCCGGATCATAGGTACAATGTACTTCAGTGACGTTGCCGTCTGCATCCTTCACACAGCCGGTACAGGTTACAAAGTAGGCATTCATCAGACGAACTTCATTTCCGGGGAAAAGACGGAAATACTTCTTCGGCGGCTCTTCCATGAAATCTTCACGTTCAATGTATAATTCCCTGCCAAAAGGCACCTTACGGCTTCCTAAGGATTCATTTTCAAGGTTGTTGGCAATCTCCAGCCATTCGGTCTCATCCTCCGGATAATTGTCAATAATCAGCTTTACCGGATCCAGAACAGCCATTACACGGGGACGCTTTAATTTCAGATCCTCGCGGATACAGTATTCCAGCATCGCATAGTCTGCGGAAGCATTGGCCTTGGAAACACCACACAGCTCTACGAAACGCTTAATGGATTCCGGCGTAAAGCCTCTGCGGCGAAGGGCTGCGATGGATACCAGTCTCGGATCATCCCATCCGTCTACAATCCCCTCCTCTACCAGCTTCTTAATATAACGCTTCCCGGTAACCACGTTCGTCAGATACATCTTTGCAAATTCAATCTGCTTGGGCGGATGAGGGTATTCCAGTTCACGCACCACCCAGTCATACAACGGTCTGTGATCCTCAAATTCCAGCGTACAGATAGAATGGGTAATTCCCTCAATGGCATCCTCAATCGGATGTGCAAAATCGTACATGGGATAAATGCACCAGCGGTCTCCGGTATTGTGGTGGGTCATATGAGCCACACGATAGATGATCGGATCTCTCATGTTCATATTGGGAGATGCCATATCAATCTTCGCACGAAGGGTTTTCTCACCATCGGCATATTCGCCGTTCTTCATCTTCTCAAATAAAGTAAGGTTCTCCTCCACGCTGCGGTTCCGGCTGGGATCTTCTTTACCGGGTTCTGTCAGTGTTCCACGGTATTCTCTCATTTCGTCTGCGGTCAGATCGGACACATAAGCCTTTCCCTTCCTGATCAGCTTTACGGCTCCCTCATACATCTGGTCAAAGTAGTTGGATGCAAAGAACAGACGATCCTCCCAGTCTGCACCAAGCCACCTGATATCTGCAAGAATGGAGTCCACAAACTCTGATTTTTTTCTTTGGTCGGATTGGTATCATCAAACCGCATATTAAACTTACCGCCATATTCCTGTGCCAGACCGTAGTTTAATAAGATACTCTTTGCGTGTCCGATATGAAGATATCCGTTCGGTTCCGGTGGAAATCTGGTGTGTACAGTATCGTATACGCCTTCCGCTAAATCTTTGTCAATGATCTGTTCAATAAAATTCCTGGATTCCATTCTTTTTTTCCTCCTCATCGATCCTTAACTGCCATGTCCTCTCTTATGAAGTCATTTCAGGCAGATATTTTTCTTCAAACTGCTTTCTTGGCATCGGACGGTCAAAATAATAGCCCTGCACCAGATCTACACACATATTCTTTAAAATATCAAACTGTACCTTCGTTTCCACGCCTTCCACACAAAGGTTTACCCCAAGTGCCTCGGCAAGCTCTCCTACCATCCGTACAAAGGACTTGGCATAAGAATCCCGATCCAGATCCTTGATAAAGCTCTGATCCACCTTGATGACATCAAACGGAATCTCCCGGATATGGTTTAAGGACGAATATCCTGTTCCAAAGTCATCCAGTGCGATCCGCACACCAAGATCTTTGGTCTTTGCTAAAAATCTTCTTCATACGATCCATATCGTCAATGGCAAGACTCTCTGTTACCTCCAGTGTCAGGTTGTGTGGAGAAAGTCCGGTATCCTTTAATGCATTCTGCACGATCTCTACAATATCCGTCTGCAGGAGCTGTACCACAGAAAGATTTACGTTCACACGATGATTCGGATAGCCGTGCGTATTCCAGCTATGGCAGATCTTACAGGACTCATATAACACATAATTGCCAATCGGATTAATCAGTCCCAGATACTCTGCAAGCGGAATAAACTCTGAAGGTGGAATAAAGCCAAGCTCTGCGCAGTTCCAGCGGATTAACGCCTCTGCTCCGGTACATGGACAGCCTTCCTTCGTAATATCCACAATCGGCTGAAAATACACCTCAAATTCCTTAAAGCTGTCCGCCGTTGCCTCACGCATGTTCTTTTCCATATCAAGGCGCTTACCGGAGCTTGCAGCAAAACAATCCTCATAATAAGTGATCCGGTTCTTACCGCCCTTCTTGGCCTCATACATGGCAATGTCTGCCATCTTAATGAGATCATGCACGTTGGCATCCTCTCCGGGGAATTCCACAATACCCATACTCATCGTACAGTAATAATCGGAGTCCCGCAGAAACCACGGCTTTAAGAAAATATCTTTAATATTGGTAATAATCTGTTCCCGTTTCTCATAAACTGCCGGTGAGAGGATAATTACGAACTCATCCCCTCCCATGCGGTAACAGGTGTCCTCAATTCCTTCAATCCGCTGAAGGCTGTGGGAAATTGCTTTTAACAGGACATCGCCATACTGATGTCCGAGTCCGTCATTGATATGCTTAAAATCGTCCAGATCAATATACAGCAGTAATCCCTTATCCTTCTTTTTTTTCGCAAGATCCACAAACTTTGCAAGATCGCGCTCACAACACATCCGGTTATACAATCCGGTAAGGAAATCGGTATAGGCCTGCTGCTCGATCTTTCTCTGATAAATTTTCTTATCGGTAATATCATAAAGTGCACACAAAAGCACCGGACTTCCGTCTACCCACGGCATTTTGGTATAGTACAGATCATACCAGCGGTCTCTTTTGGTATAGTAAATCTCACAGACCCCTTTGTCATTTTCGATACTGTGTTCAAAAATATCCCGGATCATCTGTCTCTTTAATTCCAGTTCAAAGGTACGCCGCATATTGCTGTTGGCAAATAAGAGCTTACCCGTATGGAGATCCCGGACATAAACAGCGCTTCCGACATTATCGAGAATCCGTTCCAGCGAGGCATATGAGCTTGCCAGTGAATTTTTCTGAATCCGGCGTGTCAGAATACTCTGCAGAATCTTTACCGAGTCATTGATGAATTTCACTTCCTCGATCTGCCATACCCGGCTGCCGCTGCAGTCCCCAAAGCAGACATACATCCCCGGTGCATGATTGATCATTACCGGAATCACAATGGCTGCCTTAAGTCCGATTGCTTCCATTTCCTTTCTTTCCTGTGCACTTGCAAGGGAACTTCCGGATAAGACAACTGTTTTGTCCGCCTTGAGAATGTCCGGCAGTTTAAAACTTCCATCCTGTGGAATCTGAACCATACTAATCCCTTTTCCCCAGAATGCAACAACTTCTACCCGTTCCGGCTCCTCCTTGATCTTATAAACGGCTCCTCCGGAAATACATAAAAACCGTGACACGATCTCAATAAGATTCGTAATCACTGTCTCGATGGCATCTTCACTCTCAAGTAACTGCACCACATCAGTAAGCGCTTCTGTCCTGTGAAGACTCACACTCATCTCCTTTTCCGAGCTGCGGCTCCTGCGGCATTCCGCCTGTGCCGTCATAATCGACATCCGGTATCCAAGCAATAAATTGGTAAAATCACGCAACGCATCCACCGCATGAATAAACTGTGCCTCCGTAAGTATCGTCTGAAATCCTTCAAGCGGAGGGTTTTCATAGTCTGCGGTATCATATCCGTCCACTAAAACACCATAAGCCAGCCAATTCAAGACCGGTTTTCCCTGGAGTTTTGCAGAAATGACTGCCACCCGCAGATTGGGATACGCCGTTGTCTCAATCGCCTGGTCTTCTAATGTACTTTCAGATACACGGAGCAGCATATCCTGATACTGCTCCGCATCAATCATCTGTTCAATTATTGCGGTTTCATCCGCCCTCCCACTGAAGGAGGTAAGCGGAACTCCTTTGCCATCCAAGCAGCGCAGAAAAACATTCGCCACACTGCTGAAATGCTTCTGCCACTTTTCCAATTGTTTTTCATCTATAAAGGACTGCACAATGGCTGCTGCATCCTGCCCTAAAATATTCTCATCATAATTACTCACTGCTAAAGAACCCCCTGCTTCCCATAAAGCCCTGGGATAGTATATAGTTCTATTCTATTCATCTACGCTGTAGTTTGGTGCTTCTTTCGTAATGTGAATGTCATGAGGATGGCTTTCCTTTAAGGATGCCGCAGAAATCTTCACAAATCTGCCGTTCTCCTTAAGCTCCTCAATGGTTCTGGTTCCACAATATCCCATACCGGAACGAAGTCCACCCATAAGCTGGAATACCGTATCCTCTACGGTTCCCTTATAGGCAACACGTCCCTCTACACCTTCCGGTACAAGCTTCTTGGCATTTTCCTGGAAATAACGGTCCTTGCTTCCATTCTCCATCGCGGCGATGGATCCCATGCCACGATATACCTTGTATTTACGTCCCTGATATAATTCAAAGGTTCCCGGGGCTCTCATCACAGCCTGCGAAGATACTTCCCATCATACATACATTTCCGCCTGCGGCAATCGCCTTTGTCATATCTCCGGAATACTTGATACCACCATCTGCAATGATCGGAATACCATACTCCCTGGCAACTGCATAAGCATCCATAATTGCGGAAATCTGCGGCACACCGATACCTGCAACCACACGGGTAGTACAGATGGAACCGGGTCCGATACCTACCTTAACGGCATCTGCACCTGCTTCAATTAATGCTCTGGTTCCTTCACCGGTTGCCACATTACCTGCGATAACCTGTACATCGGGATAAGCTTCCTTAATCATGCGTACACAACGCAATACATTCTCGGAATGTCCGTGTGCGCAGTCTAAGACAACCACATCCACCTTTGCTTTCACAAGCTCGCTGACACGGTCTAAGACATTCGCCGTAATACCAACGGCTGCACCACAAAGCAGACGTCCCTGGTCATCCTTTGCGGATAAGGGATACTTGATCGTCTTTTCAATATCCTTAATGGTAATCAGGCCCTTTAAATTAAAATCTGCATCCACGATCGGAAGCTTTTCCTTACGGGCTTTGGCAAGAATCTTCTTTGCCTCTTCCAGGGTAATTCCTTCCGGTGCGGTAATCAGTCCTTCGGATGTCATGGATTCCTTGATCTTTTTTGTAAAGTCTGTTTCAAACTTCAGATCACGGTTCGTAATGATACCAACCAGTTTACGCCCCTCTGTAATCGGCACACCGGATATACGGAACTTCGCCATTAAGGCATCCGCATCTGCCAGTGTATGTTCCGGGGACAGGGAAAACGGATCTGTGATGACTCCATTCTCAGATCTCTTCACCTTATCTACTTCCTCTGCCTGTGCCTCAATCGACATATTCTTGTGGAAAATACCGATTCCACCCTGTCTTGCCATGGCAATCGCCATACGATTTTCTGTTACGGTATCCATGCCGGCACTCATCATCGGAATGTTGAGTTTGATCTTCTTTGTCAGCCATGTTGTTAAATCAACCTCATTTGGAACCACCTGGGAATAGGCGGGAACCAAAAGCACATCATCAAAGGTAATGCCTTCGCCAATAATCTGACCCATTTTTCTCCTCCTAGTTTGTAATTTCTGTTTCTAATACATTATCTGCGTTTATATTTAATCCATAAACACCTTACGGGGTGCTATGAATTGAATCGCCTTCACCATTTCCTGATTCGGCTCGAAAATCACCTTCTGCTTTCCATCATAATAAAAGACATAACGGTGATCCGGCTGCTGCTCCTCGCCGCTGCTGTAATCCACGGCCTTGTCCTGACGGTTCTTATAGTTATCCAGATGATAAGACTTGATCGGTGCCATTATTTCCATTTTTGCCCATATCAAAGGTTGCTACTTTTTTTACGTCTGCTTTTGGCAAGAACCTTGTCCACCGTCAGTTCCTTATCTACATAGAGATATTCATATTCCACATCTGCATTCATGGAAACAAAGTAAGCCCCCCACACCAATCACAATTGCTACAATAAAAAAAGTACCATATTAAAGGCAACCATGGCAAGCAGGCCGATCATTACTGTAAGAATAATCAATAACATTTTTCACAAAAATTTCATTGCAACAGATGTCTTTCTCTTAACCATCCATTCTACATAAGTGTCATTCATTCCCCATACCTCCCAGTTAGTTCTGAATAGTTACACTCAATGATAGTATATTTTCGTGAAACTTGCAAGAGATCATTTTTTTGCTTTGACAGTTCAGCTACATCATTTTGTTCTGACAGTTCAGCCATGCTCATTCATAAGTTGCCGGGCTGATTGTTTACACAAATTTAATAATTGGGAACATTGACTTCTGTCGGCAATCTGGATTAAGATGATACAAGATGAAAAGGAGTGAACAAGTTTATGTCAAATGCTCATAATAAAGACGGAAAATACCGCGGAATCATTGATGAGATCCGCGAACAGCAACGCAAAATGAAGGATATGACCTGGAAAGAACGCTTCGCGTATTACTGGGAATATTATAAGGTACACACCATTATAACAATCGTGGCCATCATTGCCATTGTCTGTACGGCCCGTACCCTTATAAATACCAAGGACTACTCGTTCTATGGTCTGATGTTAAATGCCTATTCACTGTCCTCTGATGTCATGTCCGATACCTTCAGTGAATATGCCGGAATTGACACCAACACCTATGACTGTTTCATGGATACCACTTCCACACTGACCTATGAAAATCCTACGGAATTCGATATGGCTACCATGCAGCGGATTGTTGCTGTCGTACAGACGAAGGAGCTTGATGCCGTGATCTTCGATTCCCAGTGTTTTGACCAGTATGCCGTCAACCAGATTTTCTATGATCTGCGTGAGGTCCTGACTCCGGAACAGATTGAGAAGTATGAACCTTACTTTTATTATGTGGATATGGATATTGTCCGTGCACAGGAAGACGAAGATGTTATTGTCGACACCGATGCCATTGCAGCCAAAGGAAACCTGACCCTCGAGGAAATCCACGAGCTTGCAGCTACCCGCATGGATCCCTCCACCATGGGCGATCCGGTTCCTGTCGGAATCGTCATGACGGATTCCCCCTTCGCCACTAAGTCGCATTCCTATGATGATCTGGTACCAGTATTCGGAATTTCCGTAACCACCCAGCGTCTCGATACAGCCCTGCAGTTCCTCGATTACCTGTGGGATGATACGATTGATTTTAGTCTTGCACACGACGAGGCCACCGCATATTAGTCAGAACTAAAAACAGTTACCTGACGGAACCTTTCCGCACAGGTAACTGTTTTTTAATTCCTACAAATCTTCTGGTACAAATCCAGCACATAGGTTGCCCGAACCACGATTTTATTTCCATGTTTCATAATGGCATCCCGTATTCCTGAAAAGAATGCATCTCTGCTTGAATCTTTTTATTGTAATCAGATCCGCATTAGTTTTTGATATACTCTATGAAACCTTGTGCAGTATAACTTCTTTTCCCCCATAAAATTTATATTCTCCCAAATAGGTAGATCCATAGGATTTCCCATTTTTTTATAGTCAAATTTACAGGTATAAGGAATATCTACTTCATAACAGGTATCGTATACCTTCTGTATATCATCGTATAGATCAGCATTAGCACTCTTGTAATCATCCAGCATCCGGAACATTGCAAGATAGCCTTTATTTTTTTCAGGATTTCATAACACTTACGATAAGCAAGATCTTCCTTAATCCACTGAATGGTTGCTGCAGAATATACCAGATCAAAAATAATCCGGAGCAAACAAATGTGTTTCAAAATCATCATGGACCATTTTAAAATTCTTATAACTCCCATACTTCTTTTTGCATTGCTTCAGCCAGATTTTCTCCAAGCTCAATTGCCGTATAATCGCAGCCGGACTGAATCGCAAAAATCTGATGCCTGTCCGGTTCCTGGTCCGATCTCCAGACATTTTTTTGCCTGCCTTTAATTCACAGGTAGTTCGAATATACTCAAATAATTCCTCTGAATACCGCTCTCTCCACTCATCAAACTGCTCAGTAATCGTATCAAAAACAAGCCTCTTGTCTTCCGGATATTTATCCCCTGACATTTTCCCCATTACCTTCTCCTCTCCATTCTATTCATAATCAATTAAAAAAATACTTTCGCCTTACACTATGTATAATTTATAGTTTTTCAGTATACAGTCTCTACCACAGGCTTAAGCCGGCACAAAAAATAATGCCTCTGACCTTATGCAGGAATTTAGAAGTTCTTCTATTCCGCGGTCCATTCCAGTTTCCTACAACGAAATAGTTAGAACTTCTTAATTCCGAAATTCAGGCCAGAGGCAGATTTTTCTGTGCCGGTCAGTCAGCCAGACTACAACTTATCTGACACACTTCCGATTCTGAGTATTCCTATAATCTCGCCAATACAAAGATATCATAAATCGCCTTAATGGCAGTCTCAAAATCTTCATTTTTCACACCGATAATGATATTCAGCTCACTGGAGCCCTGATCGATCATCTTGACATTGACATTGGCATGTGCCAGTGCGGAGAAAATTCTTCCTGCGGTTCCTCTTGTGGATTTCATGCCGCGTCCAACGACTGCAATCAATGCCAGATCTGCTTCGATATCGATGCTGTCCGGATCTGCCAGACGGTGAATGGCAGAAACAACCTTCTGCTCCTTATCCATAAATTCATCCTGATGAACAAATACTGTCATGGTATCAATACCCGAAGGTACATGCTCAAAGGAAATTCCATAATCTTCAAACGCCTGTAACACCTTACGTCCGAATCCGATCTCCGAATTCATCATTGCCTTATCAATGTTTACCGCACAGAAGCCCTTCTTACCGGCAATACCGGTCACCACATATTTGCACTTCTGACAGGTGCTTTCCACAATCCAGGTGCCTTCATCCTGCGGACGGTTGGTATTCCGGATATTGATTGGAATGCCTTCACGGCGTACCGGGAAAATGGCATCCTCATGAAGCACGCTTGCACCCATGTAAGACAGCTCGCGGAGTTCACGGTAGGTAATGGTATCAATTCTTTCCGGATTTTCAATGATTCTCGGATCTGCAATCAGAAATCCCGAAACATCTGTCCAGTTCTCATAGACATCAGCCTTGACTGCTCTTGCCACGATGGATCCGGTAATATCGGAGCCGCCTCTGGAAAAGGTCTTTACGGTTCCATCCGCATAAGCTCCATAGAAGCCCGGAATAACCGCATTGTCCACATCCTTCAGACGTTCCTTTAAAATATCATTGGTGGTTTCTGAATCAAAATCACCGTTCTCATCAAAACGAATCACTTCTGCAGCATCAATAAACGGAAAGCCAAGATAATCTGCCATAATAATACTATTCAGATATTCCCCTCTGGAAGCGGCATAATTTACTCCGGCTTTCTTTTTGAAGTTCTCTGCAATAGTCTTAAACTCTTCCTTTAAGGACAGTGTCAGGGAAAGGCCATCAATGATCTCCTGATAGCGTTCCTCAATAGCCTGAAGCTCCCTCTTAAAATCCTTGTCATTCTCTGCAAGCTCATAACAGCCATAAAGCATATCGGTTACCTTGGTGTCCCCTGAAAACCGCTTTCCCGGAGCCGAAGGTATAACATACCGGCGCTCTTTGTCTGCATGGATAATGTCCCCGACCTTGCGGAACTGCTCCGCACTCGCCAGTGAACTTCCTCCGAATTTTTACTACCTTTTTTCATAACTGCAATCTCCTCATCTGCCTACTGTTCTAATAATTTATTCATCATTTCATGACCATGCGCCACAAAGTTTCCGCTCTGTGCGGCTTCTTCTTCATTGTAATTCCAGGTATGGTCTTCCTTCTTTGTGGAATCAAACAGAAGATACGGTACACTGTCTGCGGTATGAGTGCGCAGACGGATCGGGGTCGGATGATCCGGCATCACTAAAAGGCGATAGTCCACGCCTTCCTTATCCAGCTCTTGCGTAAGAGGTCCGATCACTCTCTGGTCGAGATATTCAATTGCCTTCACCTTACGCTCCACGCTTCCCTGATGCCCCATTTCGTCCGGTGCTTCCACATGGATATAGGCAAAGTCATATCCATCATGCAGTGCATCAATCGCAGCCTGTGTCTTTCCTTCATAGTTGGTATTTAATCCGCCGTTTGCACCCTCGACATGGGCAACGCCCATCTTTGCACCGACAGCGATTCCCTTTAACAGGTCTACGGCAGAAATCATCATACCCTTTTTGCCATATTTTTCTTCAAAAGGCGCAAGGCTCGGTCTGGTACCTGCGCCCCAGAACCAGCAGCAGTTTGCCGGGTTCAGTCCCTTTTTCTTACGTTCCACATTAAGCGGATGATCCTTTAAGATCTCATAGCTTCTCTTCATCATATAAAGAAGGTGCTCATCGGTCGGAAGATACTGGCCGATCACCTGATCTAAGACATCATGCGGCTGGGTTAAATCAAGCACCCTGCCCTGATTCCAGATCAGGCAGTGACGATAACTGGTTCCTACATAGAACTGATAGGTTTCATTCTCTAATTCCTTCTTTACTTCGTTTAGTAAAACCGCACAATCTTCCGTGCTGATTTCTCCGGAGCTGTGGTCAATGATTTTCTGCTCTTCAAACGGAACATCGTCCTCAGAAATGGTTACAATGTTGCAGCGAAGTGCAATGTCGGTATCCTTCATCGGAACACCTATGCTTAAGGCCTCTAACGGAGAACGCCCCGAATAATAAATCTTCGGATCATAACCCAATACTGAAAGATTCGCGGTATCGCTCCCCGGCTTCATGCCCTCAGGAATCGTATGAACCATACCGATTTCAGATAATTTGCTTAAACGATCCAGGGCAGGAGTACTGGCATATGCAATCGGTGTCTTACCTCCAAGGCTCTCAATCGGCTCATCTGCCATGCCATCGCCCAGTACTACAATATATTTCTTTTCACTCATGGTGATTCTCCTCTTTTCTATTTCTGCATGAATTTCATTTCGCCTTGCCATTCATAAGTTGCCTGACAAGCCGGCAACTTATTTCATGTCGGGCTTTCGCCCTATAGAAATCATTATACCAAAAGCCCTTAGCGAGCAAGCTCACACGGCTTTTGTACAATGATTTCTGCATGGCTCAATGCTTACGCAAAACGAATCCGGCTGATCACTCCGACCTTTTCAGCTTTTTCATTGAATTCCTTTTCGCTCATGCGTCCGGTTACAAAAGCGAACTCTCCGTCCACTCCTGCCGTAACCTCTTTCACGTCTCCAAAGGTCTCTTTTGCTTCCTGTTCTTTTGCTTTCTCTACACGTACAAAGAAAGCACGCTCTACTTCGTCCACATTTGTCAGCTTCACATCCTCTGCATCCCAGAAGCAGGTAATGATCTTTCCAATATGTCTTGCGCAGTCTACGACATCCGACACAACCGCACTCGCTGTCGGAAGCTTGCCTGCGCCTCTTCCGTAATACATGGAATCGCCAAGCATGTTGCCATGCACACAGACGGCATTAAACACATCATTTACCATGGATAACGGATGGCTCTTCGAAATGAGGAACGGAGAAACCATGGCATAAAGTCCGCCATTCTCTTCCTTTGCAAGCCCAAGCAATTTAATGGTGCAGTCCATCACCTTCGCATATTTAAAATCGTCTGCGGTAATTTTGGTAATTCCTTCGGTGTAAATATCCTGATAACGGACATTCTTACCACACATTAAGGAAGAGAGAATCGCGATCTTACGGCAGGCATCGTAGCCTTCGATATCAGCCTCCGGATTGCGTTCTGCATAGCCCTTTTCCTGTGCTTCCTTCAACACCTCTTCAAATGCAGCACCCTCGCGCTCCATCTTGGTTAAAATATAGTTCGTCGTACCATTTAAAATACCGGAAATGGCATCAATCTTCTCTGCGGTAAGTGAATAATTCAAAGGACGGATAATCGGAATGCCACCACCGACACTTGCCTCAAACAGATAGTTGCAGGTATGCTCATGTGCGATCTGAATCAATTCCGGTCCGTGTGTCGCTACCAGCTCCTTATTGGAGGTACATACACTCTTACCGCTCATGAGGGCGCGCTTCGTAAACTCATAAGCCGGCTTTTAAGCCTCCCATGGTTTCACAGATAATCTGTACCTCAGGATCATTCAGAATCACTTCTACATCATGGACAATCCTGTCTTCATACGGATCTCCCGGAAAATCCCTGAAGATCCAGAATATATTTAATATTCAGCGCTTCGTTTGACTTCTTGTTGATCTCTTCCTTGTTCTTTTCAATTACCTCAACGACACCGCTTCCCTACGGTACCGTATCCCATTACTGCTACCTGAATCATGTTTCGTCTCCTTTGTTTTTCCTTCTTTATTTCCCTATCCGTTTCCGGATCTGTCTGCTTACTCCTGTGCAAGGATCTTTACGTTCCGGACACCCCTGTGCTTTCCCATCGTTTCAAGCATCTCTGAAATGTCTCTGGTTGTTTCAAGCACCTGGACACTCAGGCTTAAGGATGCCACGCCGTAAATCGGAATACTCTGATGAATGGTTAGGATATTTGCTCCGAATTCGGCAATCACCTTTAACACATCGGAGAGAATTCCAGGCTCATCCTCCATCTGGAAGGTCAGCGTAATCGTCGTTCCCTGCGCATTATCATGGAATTCGAAAATATCCTCCTTGTACTTATAAAAGGAACTCCGGCTGATTCCGACTGCCTCTGTAGCCTCATTCACCGACACCGCCTTACCGGAATCAATCAGCTTCTTCGCCTGTACAACCTTAAGAAGCACCTCCGGAACGGCCTGTTCCTTCACAACATAATATCTGCTTCCCATATCTTCTCCTGTCTTTCGTCCCCAACCAGCGTACACTTGTCTTTGATTGTCTTTGTACAAAAGACACATGTGCGTCACCGAAAGATATTCTATCACACCTTTTTCCGAAGTGCAAGGTAAAAGATGTAAAAGAAGACAAAGAAAAAAAGCACTTTTTTTGTACATAATCACAAGAAAGTGCTTTTCATCATTTTCTAACATCCATAAACCGTAACTATTCACAAGCATGCAAAACCGCTTCCTGTGAATGCCTGCATCAGGCAGAATCGTTACCATAAATCTTAAACACCGGCTTATAGAAGTTCCTTTAATAACTGGTTCACCATACCCGGATCGCATTTGCCCTTCATGGCCTTCATGGTCTGTCCAACCAGGAAACCAATTGCCTTTTCCTTACCATTGTGGTAGTCCTCTACTGACTGCGGATTATTGGCAATCACTTCTTCCACGGTCTTGCGGAGTGCCCCCTCATCATTGACAGTTTTCAATCCCTTTTCTTCTACATAAGAGACCGGATCCATGTCTTCTTCAAACATGACCTCAAAGACTTCCTTGGCAACTGCACCGTTAATGGCTTTGGAATCCTGCAATGCAATCAATGAAGAAAGGTGTTCCGGTGAAAAACGGATATCTTCCGGATCAAGTTCCCTCTCCTTGAGAATGCGGAGTGTTTCGCCCATCAGCCAGTTGGATACCTTCTTCGGCTGTGTACCCAAAGCAACAGTCTGTTCAAACAGATCTGCCATTTTCTTGGAGCCTGTAATAATCTCAATATCATAATCCGGAATACCGAATTCTTCACGGTAACGAATCCTCTTTTCATTACGGAACTCCGGCTGTCTGCTGCGGATTTCCTCTAAGAACTCGTCACTTAATACAATCGGTACAAGGTCCGGATCCGGGAAGTAGCGGTAATCCTGTGCATCCTCTTTGCTTCGCATAGCATAGGATTCACCGGCATTATCATCCCATCGTCTGGTTTCCTGCACGACCTTTTCCCCGGCATCCAGCAGATCCATCTGACGCTCGGTTTCTCCCTCAATCGCACGGCGGATTGCCTTAAAGGAGTTCAGGTTCTTCATTTCGGTACGTGTACCGAATTCCGTTGCTCCCACTTCACGAAGGGACAGGTTCACATCTGCACGCATGGAACCCTCCTGAAGCTTACAGTCGGATACTCCCAGATACTGTGCGATCATACGCAGCTTTTCCAGATAAGCAATCACTTCATCGGCACTGCGCATATCCGGCTCGGATACCATTTCAATCAGCGGTACGCCGGAACGGTTGTAATCCACTAAGGAACAGTCCTCCCAGTCATCGTGGATCAGCTTTCCGGCATCCTCCTCCATATGAATCTCATGGATTCCGATTTCCTTCTTTCCTGCCTCCGTTTCAATTTCTACCTTACCATTGCGGCAGATCGGCAGATACAGCTGGGAAATCTGATAGTTCTGCGGATTATCCGGATAAAAATAATTCTTACGGTCAAATTTACAATACTGGGTAATCGTGCAGTTCGTAGCAAGTCCGACCGCTACGGCATATTCGAGTACCTTTTTATTCAATACGGGTAAAGAACCCGGCATACCGGTACATACCGGACAGGTGTGAGTATTCGGTGCTCCACCAAATGCAGTAGAACAGCCACAGAAAATCTTGGTCTTCGTCGCAAGCTCTACATGAACCTCAAGACCAATGACGGTTTCATACTGTTTCGCCATTTACTCATCCTCCTTCTTTCCCAACATTCCCCTGCTGCATTCATAAGCGTAAGCAGCACGGATCAGGTTCTTTTCTTTAAAGCAGTCTCCGATCATCTGTAAGCCAATCGGCAGTCCCTTTGAATCGATACCGCAGGGAATGCTGATTCCCGGAAGCCCTGCCAGATTCACGGAAATCGTATAAATATCGCTTAAGTACATCTTAATCGGATCCGACAGACTCTTTCCGAGCTCCGGTGCGGTTGTCGGTGCACAGGGGGCCAGGATCAGATCATATTTCGCAAATGCTTCGTCAAAGGCCTTCTTAATGAGTGCCTTAACCCGGAGCGCTTTCAGATAGTATGCATCATAATAACCGGAGC
Source organism: Lachnospiraceae bacterium (assembly GCA_021628825.1). Taxonomy (GTDB): domain Bacteria; phylum Bacillota; class Clostridia; order Lachnospirales; family Lachnospiraceae; genus Suilimivivens. The sequence goes on from JAJXRY010000001.1 coordinate 1,208,859, forward strand.
TTAATACAAAGCTGCCGAGCATGATACGACGCTTTACTTCCGGTCCAAAGCCTTCCGAACGGGTCTTCTTATACATGTTATGGAGTCCTGTATAGTCTTCTGTACGGTAGCCGTACTTAATCCCATCGAACCGTTCCAGGTTCGAGCTTGCTTCTGCGGCTGCAATCGTATAATAGGTCGGGATCGCATATTCTACAAGACTCAAGTCAAACTCCTCTACAACAGCACCCTTTTTCTTTAATTCTCCGGCTGCCTTCATAACGGCTTCCCTAACTTCCGGATCCAGTCCTTCTCCGAAGTAATCACGCGGGATACCAATCTTCATGCCCTGTACATCATCCACAAGTGCGGATGTGAAATCGATCTCCTCACGCTCTACCGAAGTAGAATCCTTCGGGTCATGGGAGGCAATCACTTCAAGAATTGTTGCACAGTCGGTCACATCCTTGCACAAAGGCCCGATCTGATCCAAAGAGGATCCATAGGCAATCAGTCCGTATCGGGATACCGTTCCGTAGGTCGGCTTCATTCCAACCACGCCACAGTAGGAAGCCGGCTGACGGATGGAGCCACCGGTATCTGAACCAAGTGCAAAGAAGCATTCCTTAGCAGCAACGGCTGCTGCCGATCCCCCGGAGGATCCTCCCGGTACATGGGCTTCATTCCAGGGATTTTTCGTTGCGCCAAAGGCAGAGGTTTCTGTCGTAGAACCCATGGCAAACTCGTCCATGTTGGTCTTACCAAGAATCACAGCTCCTGCTTTCTCTAAATTCAATACGGCCTCTGAAGAGAATGTCGGAATAAAATTACCAAGAATTTTCGAAGAACAGGTGGTCAGCATTCCCTCGGTACACATATTGTCCTTGATTGCTACAGGAACACCTGCCAGGGGCCCCGTAAGTTCTCCTGCCTCGATCTTCTTCTGTACCTCCTGCGCCTTCCGCAGTGCACCTTCTTCATCAATTGTTACATAACAGTGAAGAGACTCTTCTCTTTCCTTGATCTGTGTAAGAACCGCCTGTACGGCTTCGGGCGACGTCACTTCTCCATTCCGGATCGCCTTTGCCAGCCCGACGGCTGTATAATCCAGTATCTTCATTGAAATATCCTTTCTGTTTTTATTCAAAGGTTTTCGGAACGATAAACATACCGTCCTTCTCACCGGGTGCATTCTTAAGGATGTCCTCGCGCATATCCCCATTCGTTACCACATCTTCACGGAACACATTGTGTACCGGGAAAACATGGGACATTGGTTCAACACCGGTAGTATCGAGCTCGCCGAGCTTATCAATATAATCCAGCATGCTTCCCATATCCTTCTTCGCCTGTTCGCGTTCTTCCTCAGACAGTTCCAGCTTTGCCAGAATTCCTACATATTCAATGGTTTCATCTGAAATGATATTTGCCATAAATATTAACCAAACCTTTCTTAATTATCCATTTCGACAATGGCAGAGCATCCCATTCCGCCCCCAACACAGAGCGTTGCAAGTCCCTTCTTTGCATGGCGGCGCTGCATTTCATATAACAGGGTAACCAGAATCCGGCATCCGGATGCTCCTACCGGGTGTCCGAGTGCAATGGCACTTCCATTCACATTCAGCTTGTTCATATCAAAGCCAAGATCCTTGCCGACTGCAACAGACTGTGCGGCAAATGCCTCGTTTGCTTCAATCAGGTCAAAGTCTTCGATCTTGTAGCCCTTCTTCTCCATAACCTTACGTGTGGATGCCACCGGTCCGATTCCCATGATTCTGGGTTCCACACCAGCCAGTTCTCCGCCGATCCAGGTAGCCATCGGAGTTACTCCGAGCTCCTTTGCCTTTTCTTCACTCATGACAATCATGGCTGCTGCGCCGTCGTTGATTCCGGATGCATTACCTGCGGTTACCTTACCGCCTTCCTTGAACGCCGGGCGAAGCTTGCTTAAGCTTTCTACGGTCACACCGTCTCTTGGTCCTTCATCCGTATCAAACAGAATCGTTTCCTTTTTCTTCTTTACTTCTACCGGAACAATTTCATCCTTGAACTTACCTTCCGCACGTGCCTTCTCACATTTGTTCTGGCTCCATGCCGCGAACTCGTCGAGCTGCTGCCTGGTAAGTCCCCATTCCTCTGCAATATTCTCTGCAGTAATACCCATATGATATCCACCGAATGCATCATGCAGTGCATCACGAAGCAGAGCGTCATCCATCATGGCTGCTCCCATACGATATCCAAATCTTGCATTATATAATAAGTAAGGAGCCTTTGACATATTCTCCATACCACCTGCCACGATAATATCTGCTTCTCCGTTTGCAATCAGCTTGGCAGCAAGGTTGACACAATGCAGTCCTGAACCGCAAAGGACATTGATGGTTGTTGCAGGTACTTCTACCGGAATTCCCGCATTCACTGCTGCCTGTCTTGCCGGATTCTGTCCAAGACCTGCCTGAATCACACATCCCATATAAACCTCGTCAACCATTTCCGGTGCTACTCCTGCTCTCTTTAATGCTTCCTTAATAACAACCGTTCCGAGATCCGGTGCCGGAGTATTGCTTAAGGTTCCTCCCATCGTTCCGATTGCGGTACGGCATGCGCCTGCCAAAACAACTTTTTCTTGCCATGATCTTCATCCTTTCTTCTATTCTTTTTCGATAACTGCCGACACAGCTTAGCATGACTTCAGGCAGTTACAATATCAACTATTATACAGTAGTAATTTACTACTTTTCCCCTGCGGTGTCCAGTAGATCGTTTAAAAAAGAATAAACACAGATAAACAAAAAACCATTATCTCCATGAACGCACTGCGCTGTACGGAGATAATGGTTTTCTTCTGTTTAAGTCTGAATCGTTATCAAACAAGCATCTTATTTCTTTAATCCATCAAAATATATCTTGGTTTCAGCAACCACAACACCACTCAATGCAACCAGTGCAATCAGGTTCGGAATCGCCATCAGTCCGTTGAAAATATCGGCAATGGTCCATACTGCACTTACCGTCATGTAAGGTCCGATAAAGATCGCAAGAATGTATATCCAACGGTATACCTTAACCACCTTCAGCTTACCGCCGCATAAATACTCCAGGCATCTTTCACTGTAGTAATCCCATCCAAGGATCGTTGTAAATGCGAAGAACACCAGGCAGATCATCAGAATGAAGGAGCAAAGCTGATTTGGAAGCGGAAGTCCCATCTGGAATGCCGTATCCGTTACGGATACCCCTTCCAATCCCATATCCCATGCACCGGTAATGACGATACAAAGTCCGGTCATGGTACAAATTACCAGAGTATCAATTACGGTTCCCATCATGGAAATCAGTCCCTGACGTGCCGGCTCTTCTACCTGAGCTGCGGCTGCGGCAATCGGGGCACTACCAAGACCGGCTTCATTCGAGAAAATACCTCTGGCAATACCCTTCTGCATGGCAATCATCATGGCACCAAGTGCACCACCTGCGGCAGCCCGGACACCGAATGCTCCCTGCACAATCTCAACGATGGCACCGGGAATCCTGGTGATATTACAGATTAAAATAATGAGTGCAACTGCAACATAAAGAACTGCCATGAAAGGAACGATCACCTCTGCCACCCTGGAAATTCTCTTTAAACCACCGATAATAACAAGTGCCACGCAAACGGTAATGATCAGACCCGCAATCACAACTGCGATGGAGTAGTCTGTTCCAAAAAGATGAACGGTATTCTGACTGTCAGGATCAAAGAAATTCTTCACAGCGCTGGTAATACCATTTACCTGCGTAAAGGTTCCAATACCAAAAAGGCCAACGCCGACACCAAAGAACGCAAAGATCTTTGCAAGCCATTTCCAGTTCTTTCCCATACCCTTTTTCTATGTAATAGAACGGTCCGCCAATAATGTGCCCATCCTCAGCTACCACACGATACTTAATGGATAACAGACACTCGGAATACTTGGTTGCGGTTCCAAGCAGGGCTGCCAGCCACATCCAGAATAAGGCTCCGGGACCTCCGGCTACCAGCGCTGTTGCAACACCGACAATATTACCGGTTCCGATGGTTGCGGACAATGCCGTACAAAGCGCCCCAAAGCTGGATACCTCTCCATGTTCACCGGTCTTTTCATTATCCCTGATGTGCCTGATTGCCATGGGCATCTTCGTAATCTGCAATCCCTTTAACCGGATAGTCAGATAAATACCTACCGAAAGGATGAGAACGATCAACGGGATACCCCACACAAAATCGTCAATCGTGGTTATTACGATACTGATTTGTCCTAACACTTTTTCCTAACATTTTTTTCTTCCCTCTCATTTCTATGATTTTTTAGAAATATAAAAAGGACTGATTCTCATCAGCCCCCCAAAGAGTAGAACATGCATATAGAATGCTCTGTCCTTTTGCCTGAGAGATTGGCAGGCTTCCTGCCGTACACCTTCGGCGCCCTTTATTAGGGACTCTCCAGAGTGTTGACTGCTGCACACCTTTGTGCTTCACCGCTTTAGCACATCAACAAAAAACACTATAGCACATTCCTTTTTTATATGCAATACTGCATTGCACAGATTTTCATTCAATCCTTATTATCTGTCTGTTACCGGCGTTCCACCACGTGAAATTCCAAACTTCTCACGCATGGCAATCAGACGGTCGACCTGCTCTTTGGTAAAGCAGTTCTGCTTTCCAAGAATTTTCCCTGTAATCATCAGGATATTGGCATAATATTCCATGGATTCCAGACGATAATACGCGGCATAAGCATCCTCTGCCCAGGTAACGGCTCCGTGGTTGGCAAGCAGTACCCCGTTATGGGTATGACAATACGGTGCGATCACCTCTGCCACTTCCTTCGTACCAAGCTCCGCATAGGGTGCAATCGGAACATCCCCCAACGTAATCACCGCCTCTGCCAGAACCGGAACATCCAGTGGAATTCCCGCTATGGAAAAGCTTGTGCAGATCGGCGGGTGCGCATGACATACCGACCGCAGATCGGGATTTTCCTGATAGGCACGCAAATGCATCTTCAATTCCGAGGATGGCTTATGGGTTCCCTCTAAGACATTGCCCTGCAGATCCACCTTTACCAGCATCTTCTTGTTCATAAAGCCCTTGGAAACACCGGTAGGCGTCGCCCAGACTTCGTTTTCGCCTGTACGGATGGAAATATTGCCATCATTTGCTGCCACAAAGCTTCGGACATACATTCTCTGTCCAATATCCAGGATTGCTTCTTTTTGCTTCCTTTTCAGAAGGATAAAAAAACAGTTATTTTCTTTTCCTCTGTTCAGATCGTGCTGCTTCTTTTGTTGTTTCTCTTTTTTTGCTTTTTTCATACAGATCTCCATACTATGAAATTGACATCAAAAATTCTTCTCTATACCGATCTATTTTTCATACCGGCAGCCATTCATCCCTGCCCCTTCACAAGCTGTGCAGCTTCCTTCTTCTTGCGAATCTGTGCCAGAGATTCCGTAAACGGAGCACGTGCAATTCCATACTCTGTAACAATTGCAGTAATTAAAGAGTGATCCGTTACATCGAACGCCGGATTAAAAACCTTTACTCCCTCCGGTGCCATCCGCTCCCTGTACCACATTTCCGTCACTTCCTCCGGCTTACGCTGTTCAATCTTAATTTCATCCCCTGTGGGGCAGTCATAGTCAATGGTGGATGTTGGTGCGCAGATATACATCGGTATGCCATACTGCTTTGCAACAGCTGCAACGACCGAGGTTCCGATCTTATTGGCTGCATCCCCGTTTGCCGCCACACGGTCACAGCCTACGAAGACTGCATTCACCCAGCCATTTTTCATTACAGTGGCAGACATGTTATCACAGATCAGTGTCACATCAACCCCGGCAGAATGCAGCTCATAGGCGGTGAGTCTTGCTCCCTGTAAAAGTGGTCTTGTTTCATCCGCAAACACCCGGAAATGATAGCCTCTCTCCTGTCCGAGATAGATCGGTGCGGTCGCCGTCCCATACTTGCAGGTTGCAAGCTGCCCTGCATTGCAGTGTGTAAGGATTCCATCCCCCGGTTTCACAAGAGAAAGGCCATTCTCCCCAATAGCCTTGCAGACAGCAATATCCTCTTCCTTCATCCGGAAGGCTTCTTCTCCAAGAAGCGTTACGATCTGTTCGACACTCTTTCCTTCTTCCTGCGCCTTCCGGAGAACCTTCTCCATACGGTTCAACGCCCAGGAAAGGTTCACTGCCGTAGGCCGTGAAGAATTTAAGAATTCCTTCTGTTCCAAAAACTGCTTCTCAAATTCTTCGCAGGTAATATCCTTCCGGTTCTTCCAGATTTCAAAGCTGAGCTGATAAATACCAAAAGCCGCAGCTACACCGATTGCCGGTGCTCCTCGTACCTTCAGCAGATAAATGGCATCCCAGATCTCCTGTGCTGTTTTTTTAATTCGATAATCTCTGTCTTTCCCGGAAGCAGCGTCTGATCAATAATTACCAGACAGTTTTCTTCCTTATTAAAGTCAACGGTTTCGTAATCCAGTATGGTTTTGTTCTCGGAATTTTTTTCATTTTCTGTCCTTCTGTTCTGTTTCTGTGTTTTTATTTGTTTTTGCTGTATTTCTATGTTTTTGCTTCTTGCGTTTCTATGTTCTGTTTTTTTGTATTTTTATTTCTTCCGGGATTCTATGTTCTGTTTCTTGTGTTCTTTTTCTTGTTCTCTATATCTTGTATTCTGTTTCCTGTGCTCTGTTACTTATATATTCTGCACCACATTTTTTTGCACTTTATTTTTTTACTTTATTTTTTTGCACTATATTTTTGCGTGCTGCATGAACCGGCCTCTTTCTGCGCCTTTTCAGGATACCGCTGCCTGCTTTCCAAGAGCCCATCCAGAACCATGATCCCTGCTCCTAAAAAGAAAAGCCACCACCGATAGCATCCGGTCTATCCTTCCTGCCGCTTTTTTTCCTTCTGTTTTCCCTTTTGTTTCACAGCTTTTTGTCTTATACTGCATTTTTGATTTTTCGCAATTTTCTCCCTGCTTTTTGGCACGCGTCTTCTCTCTCCTTCGCAGCTCCATCCGAAGCGCTGTGCCGGAGTCTTATGTAATGGTAATTTGATCTTCTTACGAAAGCTTCGTCTTCTTTTCTTCTGCATGAGATCCCTCCCATCTCAAACCGTTATGACCATTCTGTCATGTCATTCCTAAATAAACAAATCGCATCACATGGATTTGCTTGCTGCAATTACAGTGTCTCATATTTTTCTGAAAAAAGGAAGCGGTTGTTGCTTTGCAAAACTTGCAGTAGAATTGCAATTGTAATATACTGTATCTATCCAGAGCCATGCAATATCTGATAAACAGGATCGGAATGATTGGCTTAATAAATATGCGGAAGAGGTACCTATCCTTATGGCCAAACATTACACAACCACCTTTAACACCCGTCAGAATATGCTCAGACAGAATCTGGAAATCTTTTATTATGAAGACACCAATCTCCAGCCGGTGTCCAGCCACCGTCATGAGCATTATGAAGTGTACTTCTTTTTAAGCGGACCGGTGAACTGCCTGATTGATGACAAGAACTATCCGCTTGCTCCGGGTGACATCTGTCTGATTCCTCCCGGAATCTATCATCGTCCGGCATTCCGTAACGAAAAAGGAGACCTATCGCCGTATTGTTCTCTGGATTTCTGCTGATTACTTAAACCAGCTAAAGCGCACCCATTCACAGATTGACTACTGCTTTCAGCTTGCACTGAATAAAAAAAACAGTATCATTTCCGGAATGATTCAGGGACTGCTCAGATTCTGTTTGGCAAGCTGTTTGATCTGTTGGAAGAATATCATTCGTCAGGAGCCTTTCACGAACAGCTTCTTGCCTGCTATACCGGTGCCTTTCTGCTGCAGTTAAACCGGATTGTGTCCGAATACTCTTCCCCGTCCGCATACCGGAAGCCCAAGGCTCTTTTTTCACAAATTTGTGATTACATCCATTCCCATCTGGAAGAAGATCTGTCTTTGGATGTTCTTGCAGAGAATTTCTATGTAAGCAAATATTATATTGCACACAGCTTCAAAGAAAATATGGGAGTTTCTACCCACCAGTATATTCTGAAGCAACGGCTTTATGCCAGTAAATCAAGTATTCTTGCAGGCACTCCCTTAAGTGAAGTCTGTGCAAATTACGGTTTCACCAACTATACCACCTTTTTCCGTGCATTCAAAAAGGAGTTCGGTGTCTCTCCCCGTGATTTCAAGGATTCCTGTCAGAGCCAGTCCGGCATGACGGAGAAAGAGTAGGAATTTTTGAAATGCTATCCCCAGTACACAGTAACCTTTTCTTTTGCCTGTTCTTCGGTCAGTCCATAGTTTCTCTGTAGTTCTTCTATTGCCTGTTCTCTTGTTCCTCCCAGTCTCTGGCAAAGAGAAATCATTGACTGAACAGCATTCTCCTGGCTTTTATCAAGATTTTCCTTCACCTTCTTCAATTCCTGCTCTGCTTTCTTGCGCTCTTTCTCTGCCCCAATCTGCTCTCCAATCTCCCGTTCATCTCTTCGAATCAGTTCCATTTCACGTTCTTCATCATATTCAAAAAAATACTCATCTTCACTACCTCAGCTCTTTGCTTTAACAAAAAATCCTTCAATATATCCTGCCGGATACAGTATTCGATTGCCGCTTCCACCGCCTGTTCCAACGGCATGCTTGCACTATTGCGCCGGACCTGTTCTACATACTGGGTATACTGCTTTAATACCGGACACTTCTCTTTCAAATCTTCATTCATTTCTGGATTAATGTTCAGTATGGTTACCTTTAATTCCAGTTCCGGATCATCTGTCTGAACTTCAAATGCTTCTGACAACCCTAAAATTCTTTTCTCCGGCTTCTCTTCAACTCCATTATAGAATACCACAAAATGCGGTGTGGGTAACTTAATTAATTTTGAACTATATAATGACTGGTCTTTTCACATAAACCTGTAATAGTTCTGCCACATAGAACAAATCCCGTAAGGGCATATTCAAATTGTAAGTAGACTGATGCTCATACAGATTTACCTCATTCATAATCAGAAAAGAAATATCATTCTGCATTCCCATATAGATCGCATTATCCAACATGTTAAATGTAATCTGTGATGCATCCGTATAACCTGTTCCATTCAATGCATTATACAAAGACAATGCATTCTCCGGCTCCCTGAACAGCATCCGGCTTACCGTATCCTCATAGTTCCTCTGTACTTTGGGTTCCCTTGTTATTTCTTTGGTTGTTTTCCCTGTTGCTTTTGCTGTTCTTTCTTTTATTTCCTTTGCTGCTACTTTTTTTGTTACTCTCTCTGTCACTGCTTTGATTACTTTTTTGCTTCTCCCATTCTTCCTCCCTTTGCAGGAAGAGAAAAAAACAGACCGATCAACGTTTAATAAACGCTCATCCCAGTTATACTCATCGACGTCTGTTTTCCTTCCTCCCGCCTTTTCAATTGTTTGAGTGTGATTTAAAAGCATGGATTTCAGAAAACTTCCGTTTTCATAGTCAGAATAAATATAAAAACAATAGATTTAGATTCGATCATTTGAAATATATGCTTTGTAGTGAATATAGCATACGGAATGTTATGCGTCAATGCAATTTTTTGTAATCTTTTTATCAATTCCGGCTATATGTAACACCAATCGTCTATGCTACCATAGGTAATATCAGAAAAAGTCTGAAATTGGAGGTATTCTTATGGAAATGACATTACGCTGGTACGGCAGCAAATCCGATTCCGTTACATTACAGCAGATCCGTCAGATTCCGGGTGTCACCGGAATCATTACCACCCTTTATGAAACTGCTCCCGGCGACCTTTGGAAACGTGAAGCTATTCATGTGCTAAAGGAGGAAGTGGAGGCTTCGGGATTACACATTTCCGGTATCGAAAGTGTAAACATCCACGATTCCATCAAGATCGGTTCTCCTGACCGGGACCAGTATATTGACAACTATATTAAGACCCTGGAGTATCTTGGCGAAGAGGACATTCACCTGGTCTGCTATAATTTCATGCCGGTGTTTGACTGGACAAGAACCGAACTTGCCCGCGTCCGTCCGGACGGTTCCACCGTGCTTGCCTACAGCCAGAAAACGATTGACAGCATCGATCCGATGAAAATGTTCGATTCCATTTCCGGCGATTCCAACGGCTTCGTCCTTCCCGGCTGGGAACCGGAACGTATGGCCCGGATCAAGGAACTGTTCGAGCTTTATAAGGATGTCGATGATGAGAAGCTTTGTGCAAACTTAAAAGTACTTCCTCGAAGCAATCATGCCGGTATGTGACAAATATGACATCAACATGGCCATCCACCCGGATGATCCTGCCTGGAGTGTGTTCGGTCTTCCGCGCATCATCATCAACCTGCCGAATCTGCAGCGCATGATGAACATGGTAGACAATCCGCATAATGGCGTCACCTTCTGCTCCGGCTCCTACGGAACCAATCCCGATAACGATCTGCCGGGAATGATCCGTGCCCTCAAGGGAAGAATCCACTTTGCACATGTCCGCAACCTGCAGCACAACTTCCCGGGTGACTTTGAAGAATCCGCTCATCTTTCCGCAGATGGAAGCTTCGATATGTATGAAATTATGAAAGCCTTATATGATATTGATTTCACAGGACCGATCCGTCCCGATCATGGCAGAATGATCTGGGGTGAAGTTGCCATGCCCGGATACGGTCTGTATGACCGCGCACTCGGAGCTACCTACTTAAATGGACTCTGGGAAGCTATTGTGAAAGGAGAAGCACGCCATGGAATTAAGTAAAAAGGGAATTGCAGACCGCACCGCCTTTGAACAGAAAGGCTATGCCCTGCCACAGTTTGACCGCGGGGAAATGATTGCAAAAACGAAAAAGGCTCCTCACTGGATCCACTTCGGAGCCGGCAATATCTTCCGTGCCTTTCAGGCCAATGTGATGCAGGAGCTGTTAAACAAAGGAATCCTGGATACCGGTCTTCTGGTGGCAGAAGGGTTTGACTATGAAATCATCGAAAAAAGATGAACCGTCCGCACGATGACTTAAGTATTCTGGTCACGCTGAAAGCCGATGGCAGTATTGAAAAAGACCGTAGTCGGAAGTATCGCAGAATCCCTGATTTTAGACAGTCACCGGGAGACTGAATTGGCACGCTTAAAGGAAGTGTTTGAAAGTCCTTCCCTGCAGATGGCAAGTTTTACCATTACCGAAAAGGGCTACAGCCTTGTAAACGGAAAAGGCGAACTCCTGCCTGCCGTATCTGCCGATTTTGCAAATGGACCATCCCGGTGTGAAAGCTATATTGGCGAGGTTGTTTCCCTCCTTTATCAACGCTATCTCCATGATAAGCTTCCGATCGCCATGGTCAGCATGGATAACTGCTCCCACAACGGCGATAAATTATATGCAGCCATCCACTCCTTTGCAGAGCAATGGACGAAAAAAATAACTTAGTCCGCGATGGCTTCCTTCGTTATATCGAGAACCCTTCTCTGGTTTCCTTCCCCTGGACAATGATCGACAAGATCACTCCCCGTCCGGATCCGAAGGTGGAACAGCTCCTTTTAAAGGACGAAATCGACGGACTATCTCCGGTGGTTACACAGAAAAACACCTATGTTGCTCCGTTTGTAAATGCCGAGGAATGCCAGTATCTCATTATCGAAGATCTGTTTCCGAACGGAAAGCTTCCCCTCGATGAAGCCGGCATTATTTATACCAACAGGGAAACCGTGAATAAAGTGGAAAAGATGAAGGTATGTACCTGTCTGAATCCGCTTCATACCGCTCTCGCGATCTTTGGCTGTCTGCTTGGCTACACACTGATTTCGGAAGAAATGAAGAATCCGTTATTAAAGAAGCTCGTAGAAACGATCGGCTGGAAAGAGGGCATGCCCGTAGTCGTGAATCCGGGAATCCTCCGTCCCGAGGACTTCCTTACCGAGGTTCTGACCGTTCGAATCCCGAATCCTTTTTATGCCGGATACTCCTCAGAGAATCGCAACCGATACTTCCCAGAAGCTTCCGATCCGTTTCGGGGAAACCATCAAGGCGTACCAGGCATCCGATACCTTAGACCTTGCAGATCTTAAGATGATTCCGCTTGTTTTTGCCGGATGGCTGCGTTACCTGATGGGCATCGATGATACCGGGGCCGCATTTGAGAGAAGCTCTGATCCACTGCTCGATGACCTGACACCGTATCTCACCCAATTTACGTTAGGAGTCGTTCCATCCGCTGAAGATACGGACAACATCCTGTCCCCGATTCTTCACAAAAAGGAAATCTGGGGCGTGGATCTGTACACCTGCGGACTTTCCGATCCCGTCATTTCCGGTTTCCGTGAAATGCTCGCAGGTCCGGGTGCTGTGGAAAACGCTTTAAAACATTATGTAAACTAAATGACATTTTTAATTTTCAGTATTGTCAAAAAAATCCCCGGAACTTTCGTTCCGGGGATTTATACTACTCTATAGAATTTCTACCAGGAAAACTTATTTAGCTGCTGCTAATTCTGCTTTCAGTTTTTCAGTTAAAGCAGGAACGATCTTGTTCAGATCTCCTACAATTCCGTAATCAGCTACATCGAAGATCGGAGCGTCTGCATCCTTGTTGATCGCAACGATCAGATCAGACTCTTCCATACCTGCTACGTGCTGGATTGCTCCGGAAATACCGATTGCAAAGTATACGTTCGGACGAACGGTCTTACCGGTCTGTCCAACCTGCAGATCCTTCGGCTTCCAGCCGGAATCTACAACGGCACGGGAGCAGCTTACGGTTGCACCAAGAACCTCTGCCAGGTCATCAAGAAGCTTAAAGTTCTCTGCGCTTCCAACTCCACGGCCACCGGATACAAGGATCTTAGCGTCCATAATATCAGCAACATCAGATACAGCCTTAACAACCTTTAAGATTTCTACATACTTGTTATCCGGAGTAAATCCAGGATTGTAATTGATTACTTCTGCCTTCTTACCAGCTTCTCTGGGTGCCTTCTGCATAACACCGGGACGAACGGTAGCCATCTGAGGACGGAAATCCGGACATGCGATGGTAGCGATTGTGTTACCACCGAATGCAGGACGGGTCATCAGTAACTGGTTATGACGCTGTTCCTTGCCAGGAATCGGGTTAATCGGGAAATCACCGATTTCAAGCTGTGTACAGTCTGCGGTCAGACCGGTATGAATTCTTGCAGATACTCTGGGACCTAAGTCACGGCCGATTGCTGTTGCACCTACTAAGAAGATTTCAGGCTTGAATTCGTTAATTACAGATGCTAATGCATGTGCATAAGGCTCTGTTCTGTATTCCTTTAATTCAGGATCGTCTACAACGATTACCTTGTCTGCGCCATATTCAGCGAGTTCATCAGCTAAAGCTGCAACATCAGAACCAACTAATACAGCGGTAACTTCTGTTCCTAAATCTTTTGCAAGTTCTTTTCCCTTGCCAACTAATTCCAATGCGATTCCGCTAAGTGTATTGTCTACCTGCTGAGCAAAGACAAATACGCCCTTATAATCTTGAATATTCATGTTCTTCCTCCATTATATTTCAATATGCTTAAGATCTACTATCGAAAGATTAGATTACGTGTTTTGCTTTTAACTTCTCAACAATGTAATCAACAGATGCAGCGGGATCTAAGTTAACTTTTTCTCCTGCACCCTTTCTTACCTTATCGGATGCCTTAGCGATCTGTGTCGGTGAACCCTTAAGACCAAGGTTAGAATCTTCTACATCCTTAAGATCTGCTCTTCCCCATACGGTGATGTCAGCCTTGTATGCATCGAAGATTCCGCCCGGAGTCATATATCTGGGCTCGTTTAATTCAGCAAGAGCTGTAATTAAGCAAGGCATTTTAGCCTTTAATACATGATATCTGTCATCGAACTGACGCTCAACGATTACGCTGTCGCCTTCTACTTCGATCTTCTGAGCGTAAGAAATTACAGGAATTCCAAGATGCTCAGCGATCTGAGGACCAACCTGTGCAGTATCACCATCGATAGCCTGACGGCCTGTAATGATGAGATCATAATCAAGATTACGGATTGCTCCTGCAAGAGTCTGGGAAGTAGCCCATGTATCTGCTCCACCTAATACTCTGTCTGTTACAAGGATTCCCTTGTCAGCGCCCATAGCAAGTGCTTCACGAAGAACTTCTTCTGCCTTAGGAAGACCCATTGTTAAAACAGTAACTTCTGCACCGTACTGATCTTTTAATCTAAGAGCTGCTTCCAGACCAGCCTTATCATCAGGGTTCATGATGGTAAGCATTGCAGCTCTGTCAAGAGTACCATCGGGGTTAAATTTAACGCCACCTTTTTGTATCAGGTACCTGTTTAACACAAACAACAATTTTTCATTGTATTTCTCTCCTTATTATCGATTTATTTTTATATGATTACTTGAGTAAGTTTGCAGAAATGACCATTCTCTGAACTTCGGAAGTTCCTTCGTAGATCTCAGTAATCTTAGCATCTCTCATCATACGCTCTACATCGTACTCTCTGATGTATCCGTATCCACCATGAAGCTGTACAGCCTTGGTAGTAACTTCCATAGCAACTTCTGCTGCGTAAAGCTTTGCCTGAGCTGCTTCTACAGAGTAAGATACCTTGGAGTTCTTTGTATACTCGTCCTTCTTGCAGGCTGCTGCATATACCATGAACTGAGCTGCTTTGGTCTTGGTAGCCATGTCAGCTAACTGGAACTGGGTATTCTGGAATGCACCGATTGCGCGGCCAAACTGCTTTCTTTCCTTAACGTATTCAACGGTTCTGTCAAGAGCGCCTTCTGCAAGACCAAGAGCCTGTGCAGCGATACCGATACGTCCACCATCCAGAGTATGCATAGCAATATTAAATCCCTTGCCCTGTGCTCCTAACATATTTTCCTTAGGAATACGGCAATCGGTAAAGATCAGTTCGTATGTGGATGAACCACGGATACCCATCTTGTTTTCCTTGGTACCAAAGGTAAATCCGGGAGTTCCTTTTTCTACGATGAAAGCAGAGATCTCTTTCATCATCTTGCCTCTCTTCTCGATCATACCGGTAACAGCGAAGATCACGTATACGTCAGCTTCCTTACCGTTGGTGATGAAGATCTTGGAACCGTTCAGTACCCATTCGTCACCCTCTAAAACAGCCTTGGTCTGCTGTCCCTGTGCATCTGTACCAGCACCGGGCTCGGTAAGACCGAATGCACCTAACTTTTCACCCTTTGCAAGGGGAACAAGGTATTTCTGCTTCTGTTCTTCTGTACCGAAGGTAAGAATCGGGTCACAGCAAAGAGAGGTATGAGCGGATACGATAACGCCTGTTGTACCACAAACCTTGGATAATTCTTCTACGCACATTGCATAAGTAAGAACATCTGCTCCCTGTCCACCGTACTCCTTCGGAATCGGAATACCCATAAATCCTGCCTTAGCCATCTTTTCAACGGTAACACGAGGGAATACTTCTATCTCGTCTACTTCCTGTGCAAGAGGCTTAACTTCTTTTTCGGCGAACTCTTTGAAAAGAGTTCTCACCATTTCATGCTGCTTGTCTAACATAAAATCCATGTTTTATTTCCTCCATTATATATGATATTGGAATCACATTTGATCCAATTATATTTACTGTGCATCAACAGGGGTCTTTGTTCTGTCTGCATTGTAAACATAGAATCCCTTACCACTCTTAACACCAAGGTTACCGCCACGAACCATCTTACGGATGAGAGGACATGCACGATACTTGCTGTCACCAGTCTCATTGTAAAGAACATCCATAATAGCAAGGCAGATATCAAGTCCAATGAAATCACCAAGTTCAAGAGGTCCCATCGGATGATTAGCACCAAGCTTCATAGCTGCGTCAATACCTGCAATATCGGACACACCTTCCATCTTAATGAAAGCTGCTTCGTTGATCATCGGAACAAGGATACGGTTTACTACGAAACCTGCTGCTTCGTTAACCTGTACCGGTGTCTTGCCGATTTCTTCAGAAATCTTCTTAATGGTATCTACGGTTTCAGCAGATGTGTTTACACCGGCGATAACTTCAACGAGCTTCATACGGTCAGCAGGATTGAAGAAGTGCATACCGATCATCGGACGGTTTAATCCGTTGCCGATCTCTGTAATGGAAAGGCTGGATGTGTTGGATGCGAATACACATTCCGGCTTTGCAATCTTATCAAGTTCTGCAAAGGTGTTCTTCTTAACTTCCATATTTTCAAATGCTGCTTCTACGATCAGATCGCAGTCTGCACAAAGGTCTTCCTTTAATCCCGGAGTGATCTTTGCAAGGATTGCATCAACAGCTTCCTGTGTTAATTTTCCTTTTTCTACAAGCTTTGCATAACCCTTCTGGATTTTTGCTTTTCCGCCTTCTGCCCATTCCTGCTTGATATCGCAGAGAGCAACTTCATATCCATCAACCTGGGCAAATGCCTTGGCAATGCCCTGTCCCATGGTACCTGCACCGATAATACCTACTTTCATTTCTTTTCCTCCTAAATTTTCTTAAATCTTATTCTGAACAGCGGCTTACTGCCCGCAGGCAGTTCTTCCGCCGTCATTTACATTGATTATAAACCAGAATCAGCAGTTTTTAAAAGGCTCTTTTACCTTTTCCTTATTCTTATCAAGGAAGAAAGCCATTCCGTACTTCTGATCCTCTGTTTCAAAGCAGTCACCGAAGAGCTTTTCTTCGATTACGATTGCCTGATCCATATCTGCATCCAGGCCTTCGTTAATTGCCTTCTTGCAGTTGCGGACAGCGATCGGTGCATTCTTTGCAATGCCTGCTGCCATCTTCTCTGCTGCGGGAAGTAATTCTTCCTGGGTATATACTGCATTTACAAGTCCGATACGATATGCTTCATCAGCCTTGATGTTACGTGCGGTATAAATCATCTGCTTTGCCATGCCTGCTCCAACAAGACGGGCAAGTCTCTGGGTTCCGCCAAATCCGGGTGTAATTCCAAGACCAACCTCCGGCTGTCCGAATACTGCGTTCTCGGAACAGATTCTGATATCACAGCTCATGGAGATCTCACATCCGCCGCCTAATGCAAATCCGTTAACGGCTGCAATAACCGGGATCGGGAATGTTTCAAGCTTACGGAATACGTCATTTCCCTTCTTACCGAAAGCTTCTCCTTCTGCCTTTGTCAATGTGCTCATTTCAGCAATATCTGCACCTGCTACGAAGGACTTCTGTCCTGCTCCGGTGAGGATTAAGCATCTTACCTCATTAAGATTAACCGCATCAAGTGTTGCATTTAACTCGTCAAGTACCTGGGAGTTTAATGCGTTCAGTGCTTTTTCACGACTGATGGTGATGATGCCGTATGCACCCTTCTGTTCATATACGATGAATTCCATTTTGTTTCCTTTCTGTGTCGTCTCTGACACCCTTACCTCTTATTTTTATGTAACTATTCAGAGCCATGCAAATTATGACAATATGGACGTAGAATGCTCGCATTCGTAAGGACATTTGGCATAATTTATATGGCGAAAGTAACCACATTCGTAAAAACTCAAGTTGCGCTAGCAACGGTTTTACGAATGGGATGCTGAATAGTTACGTGTAAACATGCTTCTAGGGTGGGAGAACCCACCCTGGAATTATGTTTTCTTTTTAGTTGATTAGTCCATCTTAACAATGGTAGAGCATCCCATACCACCGCCGATGCAAAGAGTTGCAAGACCGGTCTTGGCACCCTTAGCCTGCATCTCATGAAGCAGTGTAACAAGGATACGGCATCCGGAAGCTCCAACCGGATGTCCAAGTGCGATTGCACCACCGTTCGGGTTCAGCTGCCTGTCTACATCGATTCCAAGATCCTTACCTACTGCAACGGACTGTGCTGCGAATGCTTCGTTAGCCTCGATGATATCGAAGTCTTCAATCTTCATACCGGTCTTAGCCATTACCTTCTTAGTAGAAGCAACAGGTCCGATACCCATAACCTCAGGTCTTACACCTGCAAGTGCACCTGCTACGAAAGTAGCCATAGGCTTAACCCCAAGCTCCTTTGCCTTTTCTTCGCTCATAACAACAACTGCTGCTGCACCGTCGTTGATACCGGAAGCATTACCGGCGGTAACGAATCCGTCGGGATTGATGGCACGAAGCTTTGCAAGTCCTTCGATGGTGGATCCGTGACGAGGTCCCTCATCTACCTTGAACTCGATCATTTCTTTCTTTTTCTTAACCATTACAGGTACGATTTCCTTCTCGAAAGCACCGGTCTTCTGTGCTTCTTCTGCCTTTAACTGGCTCTTTAATGCGAACTCATCCAGTTCTTCTCTGGTAAGTCCCCATTCTCTGCAGATGTTATCTGCAGTTGTAATCATATGGTAATCATTGAATGCATCCCAAAGGGCATCCTTGATCATGCAGTCAACTAATGTACCGTTGTTCATTCTATATCCGTAACGAGCCTGAGGAACAGCATAAGGAGCCATGGACATATTTTCCATACCACCTGCTACTACAACATCCGCATCTCCTGCCATGATCATCTGTGCTGCCTGGTTCACACAGTTCAGACCGGAACCACATACAACGTTCATGGTAACTGCAGGAACTTCGATCGGAAGTCCGGCCTTGATGGATGCCTGACGTGCTACGTTCTGTCCAAGACCTGCCTGGATAACACAGCCCATATAAACCTGATCTACAGCCTCAGGTGCAACACCTGCTCTGTTTAATGCTTCCTTAATAACAATTGCTCCTAATTCTGCTGCCGGTGTTGTGCTTAAAGAACCACCCATGGTTCCGATTGCGGTACGGCATGCACTGGCGATAACTACTTTCTTTGCCATTTCTCATTCCTCCGATATTCGTTGTTTTTCATTTAATTTACGGGCTGAAAATGATTGTTAAATTTTTTTATCATTTCCAACGCAATTATTATATCATAGGGTATTTATTTTTGCAATGGATTCCCTCTCGATTTACATTTTTTTCATTTTTCCTTCAAGAATCCGTCTTAATAAAAAAATCTGTGCAATCGGGGAGGTTTCATCAATAATCAGCGTCTTATTGTTACCGGTCATGGTTTTCTTCGCTGCATCCAGGGAGCGCAGGAAGATATAGAAATCTGCCTTGTCCGGATCGTTGTAGGCGTCGCTTAAGATCCGCATGTATTCTGCTTCTCCCTTTGCAATGATCTCGGCAGCCTTTGCATCTGCCTCGGACTGCATGACAATGATCTCCGCGGTCGTATTGTTGGAAATCTGCTTGGCTTCCTCCTGACCTTCTGCCTGATAGGTTGCGGCAATGTTATTCCGCTCGGAAATCATACGTTCATAAACCGCATTCTTATTTTCATCCGGAAGATCCAGAGACTTCGTTTCCACGGCAAGAAGGGTGATGCCGTACTGCTCGAGAGTGTCACCGATATTTGCAACAATCGCTGCTGCCAGCTCTCCGTCACGGCCGCTGATCACTTCCTCCTGGCTCTTGCTGCTGATTACGTTTTTCAGGCTGTTGTAAACAATGGTGTCAATACGGAATTCTGCGTTGCTCTTCTGTGCACTTAAGGTCTGCGTATACTTGTACGGATCATCGATCTTCCATAATACAAAGCAGTCCGCAATCATGGATTTCTTATCCTTTGTCATGACATCACTGACCGCAAGGTCATACAGCAGCACTTCGTTTTCAATCTTTTCCGCAGTCTGGACTACCGGAATCTTCATACTTAAGCCCGGTGTCTGCCGGATATCCACAATCTTTCCAAACTGCTTGATTACGGTATATTCATTTGGATAGGTCACTACCAGAAATGAGTTGGCTGCCACAAAGATTCCCACAAGAATCACAGCCGGAATGATCCATTTTGATTTTCCCTTTTTCATGCTTATTCCTCCGTTCCCTCTGCACTTCCTGCAGAATTTCCTGACTGATTATCCTGTGCTTTGTTAAGATCCGCAAAGGATTCTAACGGCAGCATCGTCTGTGTGCTTCCGTCACTGCGCTCGATAATCACCTTCATATCCGGAAGAATCTCTTCCATCGTTTCATAGAACATTCTCTGTTTCGTAATGAGCGGATATTTCTGATACTCCGCATAAAGCTCATTGAGTCTTGCAACCTGGCCCTTGGCTTCGTTCACCCGCTCTTCTGCCTGTGCGTTGGCGGTCTTTACGGTTTCATCTGCCTGTGCACGGGCTGCCGGAATGTCTTCGTTCCGCTTCTGGTTTGCTTTATTAATGGAGGTTTTCCTTGCCCTGCTTGGCATTCTCCACATTTTTAAACGCATCAATGACCTCGGTTGTCGGCGGCTCGGCATCCTGAATCGTGATGTTTACCAGCTGCACGCCGATGTCCTCGGTTTCAAGACGGTTGATGATCTTCTGCTTGATGGATGCCTGGATCTCATTCTTTTCCCGTTGTAATCACGCTGTCAACATCATAAAGTCCGATTGTATCACGGATATAGCTCTGTGTGAGGTTTTTTAAAATGGAAACCGGAGCCTCCGATGCATACAGGTATTTGGTTGGATCGGTCACGCGGTATTCCACATAAAAGTCCACATTTACAAAGTTATAATCTCTGGTAATCATGAACGATTCCCGGTCGATGTATTCGCCGGTGCTCGAATCATAACCGATTGTAAATCCATTGATGGTCTTTGGTACGCGGCTCAGCTCCTGTATCACCGGAATCTTCACATGAATACCGGATTCCTCTACTACCTTCGGAACTCCGAAGGTGGTAATCACCGCATATTCATTCTCTTTGAGGGAATAAAAGCTGCCTCCTAACAGAATCAGCGCGAAGATCACGATCACGGCAATACTGATTCCCCCGGCTATCTTCTTTCCTACATTTTCTTCCCGGAAACGCTCCGGTCCATTACCTGGCTGTTGTTGTTTTTTGCCAAACATGATGTTCTCCTTTTTAATGTTATTCACCCTACAGTTATCCTGCCGCTTTCGTTCATTTAGCAGGAGCTGTATGCTTTGAATAGTCTCAGTGTATCATAAAACCTCCCATGCCGCTATCAGAAAATCCCCTGTACTTTTTTCCCACCAAAAGTCATATACTTCTGTAACATCACTCGGAATTATTCTGCTTATGTATCATAAACCCTGTTCCCTATATTGGAAATTATTATTTCTTACCCTGTGCAGTACTGCTGTTATCTTAACTGTCCACGAAATCCTTTCCCGCTCTGACGCATCCGCAGATCCCTATAACGGTGATTCCGCCATCGAGGTTGCCGCCGGAGTTAATGGTAATTATATCAAATGGGTGGATTTCACGGTAAGCTATGATGCACTCTGCACCGCATATGAACTGGATGTAGCAAGTCATGAAAGCGCTCATCCTTTAAACTGGATTGAGCTGCTCGCCTATACAGCTGCCAGGACGGGCGGCCGCTTTGACAAGAAAAGCCTCTCCATTCTAAATAAGCTTGGAAAAAGAATTATCCGATGGCTCCGTGACCCTTAAAGAGCTTACCCGTGAAATGGACTATTATGATTACTATTTAGAAGCTTATGAAGCCGTGCTTGGTGGCATGGTCGGCGAATACGAAATGGAGACAGAAGCCGAAGACGGCACACGCAGCTTTGAAACACGCTATGGCCTCAAAGCCTTTTCCCCCGATTGCACGGGGTTTTTGACTACAGCGATTATGATGATTTTGGATCTTCCCGGAGCTATGGCTATAAGCGTCCCCACTTGGGACACGACATGATGGGCCAGATCGGTACACCCATCATCGCGGTGGAGTCCGGTTACGTGGAAGCCCTTGGCTGGAATCAGTACGGCGGCTGGCGCATCGGAATCCGCAGCTTTGATAAAAAGCGTTACTACTACTATGCACACCTTCGCCAGAATTTCCCTTATGCACTGGATTTAAAGGAAGGAAGCGTGGTAACCGCCGGGGACGTCATCGGTTACATGGGGCATACCGGCTATAGTGCCAAAGAAAATGTGAATAACATTGAAACCGTACATCTGCATTTCGGTCTGCAGCTCATTTTTGATGAATCGCAGAAAGAAGGCAACAACGAGATCTGGATTGACTGCTATAACCTCACCCGGTTTTTATACAAAAACAGATCCCTCACGGAAAAGAACGCAGAAACCAGGGAATGGTTCCGTACCTTTCACATGAAGGATCCTTCGGTATCTTCTTATCTGCAGCTAAATCCGGATGCTCCGGTCTTGAATCAACAGCACTGATACCTACCAAGCTTTTACAAAGATTCATGCGATTTCCTGTTCTTCTCCTCCATAGGAGAACACCCGAAATACCCCACGTAAGCCCTGTAAAAAGCAGAATAGTTTCCAAATCCACACTTCTCTGCTGCTTTTTGCGCCGGCAAACCATTCCGGATTTTTTCCTTGGCTACGGTCAAACGCTTCCTGACAATATATTCCCACGGTGGTGCTCCCGTAGCCTCCTTAAATATACGACCAAACTGGGAACAGCTAAGATAAAAATGTTCTGCCAGTGCAGATACTGATAGCGGTTCAAACAGATGATGGTTCACATAGGACACTATTTTTCCTGCCTGACTTTGTGGGTACTCGTCTGTTCTGCTTTTTTTGGCAAAAGCGCGGTTCAATTCGCCAAGCAGAAATAACAAATGTATTGTCAGAGTCAGTTGTCTTTTATCGTCCTCTTTTTCTGCCAGCATTTCCTCAAACATTCTCTCCACCAGCTTCATATCAAGTTCTTCCGGTCCATAATAATTGTTCTTCCCAAGGGCACGTTCTGTAAAGGCCCTCAGCAAATATCCCCTCGGATCAAATGTCAAAACAAAAGCCATTGGAAAATTTATGGCATATCGCTCGTATTGAAAGCGTTTCACAATCCTGGCCTTATGCGCCTCTGCCGGCCGCATAATCACGAGACTTTTTTCTTCCAGAAAATATTCCGTACTTTCTACCAGATAATTTACCCTGCCTGATATAAAAAAATAAATTTCGCATCGGTCATGAATATGCATCTCAAAATATTTCTCATCCGGTTCTTTATCCACTGCATGTCTGATATAAATTTCTCCACAATCGTATTCATCAAGCATAGGGCTGCCTCCCTTCTCGCGGAACCAACACTCATCATCCAATCCTGTTTTTATATCTTATCTTGTTATGCGTGAATTTGCAATATATTCTGCTTATAATGTCAATTCCAATGCAAATACCGTCTTGCTATAATTCGACTATAAACTTATTTATCAGATGTAACCACTGTTGATGGTTCACAGAATGGAGGTTCCAATGAAATACACTTTAGCTGCATTTGCAGATGAAGCCTCAAGTGATCTTTCCGGACAGATACAGGCCATGCTCGACAATCATATCTCCTTTTTGGAAATTCGTGGTGTAGATGGCGAAAATATTGCAGATCTGTCTGTCGAAAAAAAGCAAAAAGAGGTTCGACAAAAAGCTTTCTGAATCAGGACTCTCTGTATGGTCCCTTGGTTCTCCCTATGGAAAAAAATCGACATTACGGAGGATTTTAATGTGCATCTTGACCGTTTCTGTCACGGATTGGAGCTTGCCGGAATTTTTAGGTGCAACCCACATCCGCCTGTTCAGTTTCTATTGTCCTTCAGGCAAACAGGAACTCTACTCCGAGGAGGTTATGAAACGGTTGGAATGTTTTATTTCTGCTGCCAAAGGAACAGGTCTGATTCTTTGCCACGAAAACGAAAAGGGAATTTATGGAGATAATGCCCTTCGTTGTGAAGAAATTCATCGTAATTTTCCGGAGTTAAAAGCAGTTTTTGATCCGGCAAATTTCGTCCAGTGTGGCGAGGACACCATTGCTGCATGGAAATTGCTTTCCCCTTACGTGGAATACATGCACATTAAGGATGCACTTTCTGATGGTACCGTTGTTCCCGCCGGAAAGGGAAACGGCAATCTGCCTTATCTGCTTTCCCAATATTCCGGCAGTGTACTGACCATAGAACCTCATCTTTCCGTATTTGATGGATTTTCCTCCCTCGAAAGCGGAAATAGCTCAAAGAATGAAAGCTTCTGCTATCCCAATTCAAGAGCAGCTTTTGATGCAGCAGCTTACGCATTACGCACACTACTATAAAAACAAATATGATCAATTATTTTTAAACGATTTAGAAATGGAGAAGCTTATGGAAAAAAATCAGACTCGGAATCCTTGGAATGGGAAATATGGGAAGCGGACACTTTCAAAATGTTCTGGATGGAAAATGTCCTTCCGTTACGGTAAGTGCCGTTTGTGACATCAATCCGGAAAAAAACTGAAAATGCCTGCGGAAAAAAAGGCTGTCCTCACTGCTTTACAAATGCGGGCGAAATGTTGGACAGCGGCCTTGTGGATGCTGTTCTTATCGCTCTTCCCCACTATGACCATCCTGTTTATGCACAAAAAAATGTTTTTGAGCGGAAAATTCATGTACTCACCGAAAAGCCTTCCGGGGTTTTTGCACGTCAGGTAAGAGAAATGAATGAAGCTGCTGACCGCTCCGGTGTAAAATTCGGCATTATGTTCAACCAGCGCACTAATCCAATCTACATAAAAGCCCGCGAAATCGTAAAAAGCGGACTTTTGGGTGAACCCAAACGACTGGTATGGATCATCACGAACTGGTACCGCACACAGGCCTATTATGATTCCGGTACATGGCGCGCTTCCTGGAACGGAGAAGGTGGCGGAGTCCTTTTGAATCAGGCGCCTCACAATCTGGATCTGTGGCAATGGATCTTCGGAATGCCCAAAAGAGTACGGGCTTTCTGCAGTGTAGGTAAATATCACAATATTAACGTAGAAGATGACGTCACCATCTACGGTGAATATGACAATGGAGCAACTGCTACATTTATCACCACGACTGGTGAAGCTCCCGGTACAAACCGGCTTGAAATTTCCGGTGACTGCGGAAAAATTATAATTGAAGATGGCCGGTTAAAATGGTGGCGGTTGTCCGTTCCTGAGAGAGCGTTTTTGTTATTCCTCCACTGAAGGTTTCGTCTCACCGTCCACAGAATATGAAGAATTCTCTGCTCCGGAACCTGAAGGGCATCCGCTTGTACTGGAATCCTTTGCACAATCCATTTTATATGATACCCCTATGATTGCCGATGGCCGGGAAGGCCTCTGCTCCCTTTCCATCTCCAATGCCGCCTATCTTTCCACCTGGACAGATGACTGGGCCTACCTGCCTACCAACGAGGCACTATTTGAAAAATATCTCAACGAGTTAAGGAGGAATGAAGTTCCTGCAAAAAAACAGTAACCGCTCACAAAGAACCATTAAGTCAGCTTCGTGAGCGGTGGAAAGTTCATTGGTAAAGCATTCCTTCTATATAGAGGTGTGTCGCATGGGCTTCCTCCATCAGCTGGAGAAGCTCTTCGCGGCTCACCTCTGAAAGATCCACATTCGCGTACATCACAGAAACCGGTGCCGCTTCGAAGTTCAGGTAAGTATTCCTCACCCAGCTTACATCGGAGCTGTCACGCACATACAACACCCGGGTTATTTCTGAATCCGTTCCTGCACCGACCTTTTCTGCGAATTCATATGCGGCATCGTCCAGAATCTCTTCGCGCTTTGTAAGCTCCTCCTGTACCCCCGTCCGGTATCCCCAGATCGCACGGTAGGCGCTTGCATAATCGGATGACAACAGCACCACCAACGTACACAGGTAAAAGCCGCGGTTATCCGGAAAGCTGCGCATAACATAATAAGCAAGCAGATACAGACCCCCGATCGTAAACGGTGCCCCATACCGGGAAATGGAGCTTACCATGCCATACGGCTCGAGATATTGCGTTTCCACCGCAAAAACGGTCAGGTGGCTGATCAGTACCAGCGTATAGAATAACATTGCTGTTATTGCCGTATAAATCAGCAAAAACCGTCCCATTCTCCGATCCAGCTTCTTACGCACGATCAGCAGAATATAAACTGCCAGTAAAAATAACAGCAATACAAGCGGACTGAAATCAAACAGCCACGTGGAGCTCCGGTGCAGCGGCCATTTTAAGAATGCTTCGCTAAAGGCCTGAAGCATCTGTTCCCTGGTCTCCGGAATATTCATGCCTCCGGTTGCCATCTGTACGGCTGCTCCGGTAAGCTTTGCCACCCGGCGGTGCAGATAACAGAACACAAACCAGCCTCCGCCACTTAGGAGCGGCAGAATCATCGCTGAGAGCGTTCCCCCATACGGCAGTTCTTTTCTGCCACAGGGATTCTCCCATTTTCCGGTTTAAAATCTGAACCCCGATGGAAAACAACACCGCAAACGCATACCAGACAAATCCGGTATTTTTTTGCAGAGTACAAGTACCATCAGATACAACGCCTGCCGTCCGTAATAAAGCCACGGTAAAGTTCCCTTCCTGTCGATGACTGCCACCAGAAATGCACCGTACACCACCGCCATGGAAAAATCCGCACAGCCTCCATCGCACCAGAATACCTCCGTCATCGTTGGGAAAATCCAGAGTAATGCAGCTCCCAGCGTCATGCTAAGCGGTGTTTTTCTTCCGGATGTAGTGTAACAACGGAAGCAGGAAGGACAGGTTAAACACATAATATCCTGCAAATAAAAGTCCCTCCCGGAACTGTCCCGGCGAGAAATGCAGGAACCACCACTTCATCATCTGAGTCCCCGGAGGATAATCTCCAAACTCCGGTGCTGCATTGGCATACTTATCTGCAAATCCATTCCGGTAAAAGATTGACTTCACATCCGTTGCCCAGAAGTTATAATCATCCCACCAGCTTACCACCTTCCCGGATACTCCGATCACTACCAGAAGCAGCAGAATAATCCCTGCTATAGTCGATGGATCCTTCAGAATTTCGATACACTGTCTTAACAGCTCCTTCCGCTGTTCTCCTTTTCTCGTAAAGAAATAAAGAACGCCCCCGCAAAGTAAAAGTGGTGCAATTCCATCGATCCAGCCCAAGTGTCTGCCAAAACTGAGTACGTACAATAAAAGTACCAGACTGCTTATCCCTACCGGCAGCATTTCCACAAAGCTTTTTGTGGAATACACAGGCCAGCGTCAATATGAAAAATAAATAAAGTTATAATATGAATAACAAACATAGTTCCAGTATAACAAAAAGATGTGTGGAGTGCCACACATCTTTTTGCTTTTATATTCGTAACCGTTTAATGCCTTCATAGTTATAGTACATCATGCATTTAGAATTAACTCTTTACAGTTCGGGTTCAATCAGACCGTACGTATTACCCTTTCTCTTGTAAACCACGTTCACCTGATCCGTTTCTGCATTACAGAATACAAAGAAGCTGTGACCTAACAGTTCCATCTGGATGCAGGCATCCTCCGGATACATCGGCTTAATGTCAAACTTCTTGGAACGGATGATCTTAATCTCTTCTTCATCCTCGAATTCCTTCTCAATGAATTCCTTCTTGAATACACTGGCCGCCTGTTTCTGGACCGCTAATTTATTCTTATATTTCTTTAACTGTCTTTCAATGATTTCCTCTACCAGATCGATGGAAACATACATATCGTTGCTTACCTGCTCCGAACGGATGATACTGCCCTTTACCGGTATGGTAACTTCTATCTTCTGTCTGTCCTTCTCAACACTCAGGGTTACGTGAACCTCTGTATCCGGATTAAAATACTTTTCGAGCTTGCCGATCTTATCCTCGACCGCCGCCTTTAACCCCGGTGTAACCTCGATGTTCTTGCCAATAATTATAAATTTCATACTCATCACCCTTTTCATAACCTGTCCGACAGGATTATTGTATAAACATTACAACACACTTATTTTTCATTTTTTTGCAACAATTCAATTCTATTGTTTTTCGGATTTGAATAGTTTTTCGGACAATTCTTTTTTTCCCAGACAGGAATTCTTTTTTTGTCTGATTTTTCGCTTCTTCTTGTCGTATTTCACAAAACACCCGTTCCTGTTCTCACTGATTTTTTTCAGATCTTCCTACGTTTTTTTGCTTGTGGATATTGTGGATAACTTCGTGTATAAATTAGTTTTTTTGGCTGTTTTACAGGATTATTTCTGTGGATAAAATTTTTCTGTCATCTACGGAAAAACACATTTTTTTCCATAAAATTAATAGTATTTTCTTTTTAGTCAACATGTATAAGCTCCTATTTGTCAATGGACAAAAAACGCAAAAAAAGAATTCAGACTTTTTTTCATTGAAATGCGTGAAAAAAAGCAAGTTAAAAAAACAGCCCGTCTGAAGATTTCCTCAGACAGGCTGTACTTAACCTTGTTATTTAAAATCCGGACAACGATTCGGAATTAGAAGATCCGGCGGACGCCAAGCGGTGTACGGTAATTCACATCCGAAATCTTAATACCGGTCTTCGCAGTGGATGCATGAACAATCTGTCCATTACCAATGTAAATTGCCACATGTCCGGAGTAACAGATGATGTCACCCGGCTGTGCATTTGCAAGTCCGTCTACCGCTGTTCCCACACTTCGGTCACCGGATGAAGAATGCGGCAGGCTTACACCGAAGTTCGCATAAACACTCATAACAAATCCGGAGCAGTCCGCACCATTCGTAAGGCTCGTTCCACCATATACATACGGGTTACCGACAAACTGGCAGGCATAGCTTGCAACACTCTGTCCAAGTGCGCTTCCACCTGTTGCATATACAACCGGAGCTTCACTGGTAGTAGCAGAGCTTTCACTCTGTGCTGCCTTGCGGTTCTTCTCTTCTGCCTTCCGTGCAGCCTCTAAAGCGGCCTTACGTTCTGCTTCTTCCTTGGCAAGACGGGCTTCCTCTTCTTCCTTGGATTCGGCTTTTACAAATTCAGTAGATAAGGTAACATAGTCGAGGGATACATAGCCATCACCTTCCTCGATATTAACCTTAACCCAGTTATCCAATTCTTCCGTAACAAGGAGCTGATCCTGAATCGGAACAAGACCAAGTACGGTCGCATCCAGCGAAGGCTCTTCACGAACCTTTAAAGTAGTTGTCGTAACGGTTGCGATCCGGTTGCCTACTTCTTTTGCAAGGGCAACGGCATCGTCGCCGGTGACACAGTATTCTGCTTTGACATAACCGGTTACGGAACCGGATGTGATCTTATACCAGCCGTTGTCTTCTTCAATAAATTCTCCAACGGACTTATCATAAAGCTTGCCAAGGATCTCTCCTTCTTCACTCGGAATGCTCCGTACATTCACATAGTCATTCACCTGTGCGATCACAAGAGACTTAAATCCTTCTTCTTCTTTCTTATTCGCAATTTCCCGTTCCTTTTCGTTAACGGTCTTTGTTGTGGTTGCTTCAGCAGTTTCCTTTACTTCCTTCCGGGAAGTTTTCGGAACACTGTTATTGCTGACGGTATCGTCCTTTTCATCCTGTATGTTCTTAACACTTGTGCCTTCGGATGCCAGATAAAAATCCACTCCGGCAGAAGGAAGGCCGTTAGATTCTTTCGCTTGTGTATCTATCGTCATGCCGTTTAACAGAAGCATGGATGCAAAGCCAAATGCCATAAAGCGTACCGGCATTTTTTTCTCTTTCTCTGTTGCATGATATCCTCCATAATTTTTCATAAACCCGGTTATAATTGTTACAAAATTATTACGTTCGTTAACAAATATAACACTTTCCTCTTCTCATGTCAAATGCCGGAAAAATGTTCCAGCGCTTACTATGCCTGGAAAATACTCCAGTACTTACTTATGATTGAGGAAAGCTTCTACAGAGGTAATGGCATTGGCTCCATCGGCAACGGCTGTCACAATCTGGCGGAGCTTTTTCGTCCGGATGTCACCTGCGGCAAAAATTCCCGGCTTCTTCGTCATGCCGTCTTCTCCTGCAATGAGATATCCCTTTTCATCGCAGACATCCATTCCCAGAAGCAGCCGGCTTACCGGCACAATGCCTACGGCAATAAATACGCCGTCCACCGGAAGCTCCTGTGTTTCTTCCGTTTTCACATTTTTTTAACGCAAGCGCTTCCACCTGATCTTCGCCTTTGATTTCCGTTGCTACCGTATCCCACAGGATTTCCACATTGGGAAGTGCCTGTAATGCCTCCTGTAAGGACTTCGCAGCACGAAGCTCGTCTCTTCTGTGGACGAGATAGACCTTGGTACAGTTTCTTGCAAGAAAAATGGCATCCTCGACTGCCACATCACCGCCGCCGACAACCGCCACCGTGCGGTTTCTGAAAAAAAGCTCCATCGCAGGTTGCACAATAGGATACACCCATTCCGGCAAGCTCTTCTTCTCCCGGAATATTCAGCTTCGCATGTTCTGCTCCCATTGCTGCCACAATAGTTTTCGTTTTTAATTCTCCCCTGGAAGTCGTAACAAGATATCCATCTCCGCTTTCTTCCACGCGGAGCACCTCTGCCTCCTGAAACTCACAGGAAAGCCCGTCCGCATGCTCCCGGAAGCGCATTCCCAGATCAAATCCGTTGATTCCCGGAAAACCCGGATAATTGTCTACCTCATAGGTTGTTAAGACCTGTCCGCCGCTCATGGTGCTCTGTTCTACCGTAATGGCTCTAAGGCCTGCTCTTTTTGCATAAATCGAAGCGGAGAGTCCCGCAGGACCGGCTCCGATAATTACTACATCATACATGTTTTTCCCTTCCTTACTCAAAAATGATCCACAGGATCATTTTCTCATATACATGGCAACTAAATCCAGCCGCCATCCATCGTGATCACCTGACCGGTCAGATACGCCGGTGAATGAAGCACCTGTGAAATCATTTCTGCCGCTTCTGCGCAGGTTCCCATCCGGTCAGCCGGGATCTCTTCCTTTAATGCGCGACGCTCTTCTTCCGAAAAACAACGGTTCATCTGCGTATCAATCACACCAAACGCCACCGCATTGACCTGAATATTGCTCGGTGCCAGCTCCTTGGCAAGTGCCCTTGTAAAACTGTTGATTCCACCTTTGGAAGCACTGTATGCAACCTCCATGGATGCACCGACATTTCCCCACACCGAAGAAACAAAAAGAAGCTTTCCTTCCTTACGGTGTACCATCTGCGGGATCAACTCATGGCTTAAATAAAAGCAGGAATTGAGATTCGTATCGATCACACGATTCCACTCCCCCAGCGTCATATCACTCAAAAGCCCGATATGGGAAATTCCGGCATTGTGAATCAGTACGTCAACCGGTCCGGCCTGCTGCAGCATGGAAGTAACCTGCTGCGAATCCGAAACATCACAGGCATAAGCCTCACAGGAAATACCGGATTCCGCTTTCAGTTCTCCGGCAAGAAGCCGGAGCTTTTCTATGGAATTTTTACACACCAGACAGAGATCATAATTTTCATAAGCAAGACGCCTTGCCACTGCTTCTCCGATTCCTCTGGATGCCCCTGTAATCAACGCCCGTTTCTTCATTCTTCCCTCCCGGGACTGCCTTTTTACTTCCGCATATTGTAACTTATTCAGAACCCCATTCGTAAAACCTGCTGATCTTTATCGTTTTAACTGTGGGAATACATCAATTTCTTCTATATAATTAACCCATCCCAGGTGATATGCCGTAACCGGTGAAAGCTCATTCTGAATCTCACTGTTGTTCAGACGTCCCTTTTCATCCTTTACCGTGTACATAATCTCATCCGGATAGGCCTTTTTCACGTATTCACAGACCTCTTCGGTATACTCCGCATCCTCATACAGGTCATGTGCCCCGAAAAGATGCAGAATTTCATGTGCATAAACTGCCGGAACTTCCCCTGCAAACATCACAAGGCTTTCCTGCGGATTATCCACACCATCATAACAGATTGCATAGGTGCTTCCCTTATGATTGACAAAAAAACAATCGTTGCAATTCCTTTTGCCTTATATTCCTTACAAAGTGCCTCATAATCAATCTGCTCGTCGAGCCATCCGGCAATTTCCTCATCCAGTGCTTCTTCGTAATCTTCCCCATCCTTCAGGGAAAAGTTGATCCGTGCACTTCCTGTCAGATCTTCATTTTCTTCAAAATCAACCACGAGATCTACCTTCTTATGATAGCTTTTCGCTTCGGTTTCCATGTATTCTTTGGCAATTTCAAGATTTTTTTAATGCTTTCTTCTTATCCCGGTCTGTCCATTTCGCATCCGGGGTATCCACAAAAGAGACTGTAAATTAAATTCTTTCCTTCCAGACTCTTTGCACTTCCAAGTTTATAGCTGCTTCTCGGATTTCCCAGTTCTCCCGGCTCCGGTGTTGCCAAAGGCTCCTCACTTACTGTTGCCGTCGGTACCGGAGTCTGTTTCACACTTCCCTTTCCCGCTGCCTGTAACGGCATTCCGCAGACCGCCTCTGCTGTAAGAACCGCGCCTAATCCCAGCGCAGCAATTCTGATTCCTGACATAAATTTCCTCACGATTCTTTCCTAAATAGGAATATGGCTTTTATACCTATTCTATCTCCTCAAGATAACGATATCCATACGATGATAACAAAATACCATCTGAATTGCAACCGCTAAAAAACGCGCAACTCTACCCAAAACCAATCAGGCCAATTTTTCAGCCAGCTCGGCAACGACCTCCCGGATCATTTTTCCTTCACAATTCAGGGTAATATCGGCATATTTCTCATACAATGGTGTACGCTCCTCATAAAGATCCCTTAACGTCTGTCCCTCTTTCAATGCCACCCCGCGCTCCTGCAGATCCCCAAGACGCTCTGCCACCGCCTCATAGGAAAGCTGAAGATAAACCACGCTGCCGATCTCCTTAAGATGCTCCATTGCTTTCGCACTATAGACCACGCTTCCCCCTGTCGCAATCACCGTCCTGTCACAGCAAAGGGAGGCATTAATCTCGCCTTCCACCTGCAAAAATCCATCTGTACCCTTTTCCTCAATGATTTCGTGAAGCATCTTCCCGGTTCTGTCCTGAATCACCAGGTCACTATCCATAAAGTGATAGCCAAGCTTTTTTTGGCAATCACAACACCTACTGTACTTTTGCCCGCACCGGGCATCCCGATCAAAACAAGATTGTTCAATGTATGTATGTCCGTCCTTTCTCTTTGCATTTCCACTTTTGAACGCTATGCTCCCAGTATAAATCATGTAGCTTCTTTGTACAACCGTTACTCTGACGAAAACCTGTTACGTCGATTTTGCTCCGGAGCATATACGGTTTCATCTGAATTGTGATATGATGTTAGTGCCTGAGCGCCAGGTAAACGACCATATGGACATAGAATACTTAGAAAGAGAGTTCTTAATGGAACGGACACTTACCTACAAAATCGACAATTCCATATCGCCCCCTGCCGGTCAGTCAGTTTTTGAGGCAGAAGGGCTTCTCCATGCAGAGCCTTACGCAGTTAAAAAAGGATCCTGCTGCCGTATTGGCAGACGGAATGTCCTGTTTCATGAATCATGTGCTGCAGCCGGGAGAGATACTGACGATTCACATTCTGGAAGATCATTCCTCAGAAAAGATTCCTCCGGTGGATCTGCCTTTGGATATTGTTTATGAGGATGAGGATCTAATGGTGATTAATAAGCCTGCCGGAATGCCGATCCATCCTTCCATGAACAATTACCACAACTCTCTCGCTAACGGGCTTGCTTACTATTTTGCGCAGCAAAACTGCCCGTTCGTCTTCCGCTGCATCAATCGTCTGGACCGTGATACCTCCGGACTTACTCTCATTGCAAAGCACTCCGTGAGCGGCGGAATGCTTTCCACAATGATTGCCAACAAGACTGTTTCCGGCATCACAAGGGAATATCTTGCCATCGTAAAGGGTTCTGTCACTCCGCCTGAAGGCACCATTATCGCACCTCTTGCGCGAAAAGAGGGGTCAATCATTGAGCGGTGCGTGGATTTTGAAAAGGGAGAAAATGCCATCACCCACTACAGGGTTCTGGATGAAAAGAACGGGCACAGCCTGGTTTCCCTGATCCTGGAAACCGGCCGCACCCATCAGATACGGATCCATATGAAATATCTTGGCTATCCCCTCATCGGAGATTACCTTTATAATCCCGATATGGAATTCATCAGGCGTCAGGCACTCCATGCCTGGAAATTGTCCTTCCGTCATCCCATCACCGGAGAAGAGCTGCATTTTATGGCTCCGCTGCCGGAGGATATGGAGGCGGTGCTTACTGTGTAACAGCGTCCTCATTTTCTATACCAGATGTATTATCCTCTTCCTTCGTTTCTTCTGTTTGTGGACGCATATAATTACAGATTGAGCAATTGTTACGGTTATTCTCATATATATGATTTCCCACGACTTTTGCTCCACATGCACATATTCCTATATGAATTGATGTTCCATCCCCTGAACTTATAAGCAGAGATACAGGCGAATACATTAAATGTAGGTATCATTTGAGTATCAAAAAAGCCCGGAAAGTACGTTTTTATCATACCTCCGGGCTTCTAAGAGCAGATGACGGGAATCGAACCCGCCTCCTCAGCTTGGGAAGCTGATGTTCTACCGATGAACTACATCTGCAATATGGCTTATCATACCACGATTTTTCCCAAATGTAAACAGTGGGCGTGACCCATTTAACTATACCATGTTTACGATATCCACTTATTTTTCTTTCTGACTTTCCAGAAAATCCTTCAGAGCAAGCAAAGAATCCAGCTTCTGTTCCGTCAATTCCAGAATCTCCGGGGTTGGCTGTAACAGATCCGGAATCATAATCGCTTTTCATTCCTGCCGCATGGGCAGAACGGATTCCATTGTAAGAATCTTCCACGGCATAGCATTCCTTCGGATCCACCTTTAAAAGCTCACAGGCTTTCAGATAAATATCCGGATCCGGTTTGCTTTTCGTCACCATATCTCCACAGACAATCACATCAAAGTCATCCAGAATGCCAACTGTCTTCATCTGACGGCGTACCGCTTCCTCTTTTGTCGAAGAGGCAAGTCCGATCCGGTAGTTCTCCTTTTTCAGATAAGCAAATAACTCATGCACACCGGTCTTCTCCGGGATCCCCTGATCCGCCTCATGCTTATAAAAAAATATCATTGGCTGCCTGCACATAACTCTCGCAGGGATGCTCCTTCCCATAAGTCTTTTGGAACAGTGCCTCCGTCTGTGTCACCGTAATTCCGATACACTGCTTTGCAACCTCTTCCACATTGGGCAGATTAAGCTCCTCTGCCAGCTTTTTCCAGCACCTCATAAACACCGCCTCGGTATCAATGAGCACGCCGTCCATATCAAACACAATATTCTTAATCATTTTCTCCAAACCTCTCGCATTACCTGGCAGCTTCTGTTTTCTGCTGCTTCTTTTCTTTTTCTTTCTTCTTAACTTCCTTCCAGAGTGCCAGACTCTCCTCCGGCGTCTCCGGACGCTTCGCATCCCCGAATACATGCGGATGACGGCGGATCAACTTTTCGGAAAGCCCCTGCACCACATCTGCAAAGGTAAAGGCTCCTCTCTCTTTGGCAATTTCTGCATGCAAAAGTACCTGTAGCAGAACATCTCCCAGTTCTTCACAAAGATTCTCGTCATCCTGATTGTCAATCGCCTGCATCACTTCCTCAGTTTCGTCCATGAAGCACTTCTTCAAAGACTCATGTGTCTGTTCCCTGTCCCAGGAACATCCATCCGGACTGCGCAGCACTTCAATGATTTCCAGAAGTTCCTGCATATCATGCGGTGCTTCT
This sequence comes from Lachnospiraceae bacterium, assembly GCA_021628825.1. Taxonomy (GTDB): domain Bacteria; phylum Bacillota; class Clostridia; order Lachnospirales; family Lachnospiraceae; genus Suilimivivens. Next base: position 1,244,504 of record JAJXRY010000001.1, read on the forward strand.
TCGATATAGGTTTTGCCGTTAATTTCTCTCATTTGCATTTCTCCGTTTTCTTAAATAATGGAACGATTCAGAATCGTATTCGCCATATAAATGATGGTTCTGGATCGTTATAGTTTCTCATACAGGTCATACATTTTTCTGAACGGAATTTTTCCAGAAAATAATAATGCCGGATGTAAGGAATCAGCAGAACAAACAATGCTGCCGTAACCAGATACATGGCAGGATATTCCCCGACAATTGCAATTCCAATCGACAAAAAAAAGTGAGGATTGCAAACAAAATGGTTACCAGAAGATGCACCAGCCGCTCATGCTGATAAAAAGAAAGATGCACGAGATATTCCTGCCGGAATTTCTCCCTCTCCTGCTCACTTGACTTGTCTTTGTTCTGCAGCCATTCTTCAGTTAATAAAAGATATGTTTTGATTCGCTTTTTCCATAGTAGTTCCAGTATAGCACAATTTTATCAATAAGACACTTGAACTTTTTTGCGTACCATGCCATGATTAGTGTAGACTAACTGTCAAAACACGGAGGTACATACAAATGCTTATCATTCAGCTAATTCTTTATTGCCTGATCTTTACCTGTATTGTGAAAACCGCGGTAATCGGTGGAGCCGTGAATGGCTTATACTTTTTATCCCCGGCCGGTGCAGGATCGCGCCATTGAAATCGGTCTTACGACAAGAGAAAGCATGAAAAAAAGAGAAGTAAGATCTTTATGAGTGCATTCTATATCATCATGCTCGTGTCCCTTGTTCTGATTATTGGTCTCTGGAATCAGGTATCCGATTTTAAAACAGCTTATTTACAGGCACTCCTGTTTCTTCTGGTAATGAACTGGTATGACGGAATCGTCATCGATAAAATCTGGGTAGGCCACAGCTCCTTCTGGATCCTTCCCGGTCTTGAGAATATGCCCTTTACCAAGTCCTGGGGTGATATGTTTAAGAAGCGGATCATCCTCTCCCTGATCTGGGTTGTCGGTGCTGCTCTTGTTGCAGGACTGGTTGTATTGATCTTCTAATATGTCCAACCAGAAAGGCTGCCCGCGATACGGACAGCCTGTTTTTTACCACTCTTTGAAAAAGGAAACCAGTTTGTTCCAGCTTTCCTGTCTTGCCTTCCGGCATTCCGTTGGATACTCTGCTTCCATGGTCATAAACTTTTGAAGAATCTTCTGGGTACTTTCTTCACTTTTTCCATTATAAGAAAGACATTCCGGCGGGACGGCCAGATAATGACTCGCTTTTTCATAAATGACACATTCATGACGATAGGGAAACTTCTTCTCTTCCAATACGTTCATAATCCGCGGAAACGCCAGATCCGAAGGCCAGGTATCATCATACGCCGGTGCCAGTAACAGAACATCCCCATGAATGTTTTCTACTTTAATGCGGCTTTTGTCCGTCCGATTCTTGAAACACTCATTATAATAAAAACGGTTCATTGCTTTCGAGCCATAGCGCGGATCCTTTTTTTCCAGGTACGCAGCGTTTTCCCTAGATGTGACAAGGCTTCTGCCGGTTCATAAGGAACGTCTTCTCCATGATAGGAAAAATAGGATTTATGCTGTCGGAAGAAGAAGTACTTACAACCCTCAACCACAAAATCAAAGCCGGACACGGAAACCACACAGGAAATTTCCGGCAGATAAGAAGCACACAACAGCGTGTATGCTGCACCAAGTGAAAGTCCGGTCATGCCGATCTTGCGGATCGATACTGCATCGTAGCTTTTCAGAAATGCTACAGCCTTTTCTGCGTAATCGATCGGAATCCCTACCGTATGCGGTGATAAGGGTTTCCACAAATAATATCCCAGCGCCAGTACATGAAAACCTTCCTTACATAAAGCCTGCGCACGCTTCTCTACATATTCACGTTTTTCTCCGCTTCCACCAACCAAAATGATTGCTTTGCCTGCAGGAGTTTCGCTCTCATAAAAAGTGCCAAGGAAACCTTCCTTCTCTAAAGTACACTGATACATCTTTTTCCTCTCTTTCCTGTTCCACTTTTTCTGCATCCTATGACTTTCTTTTTATTCCCAGTAAAGTGCTGCCTTCTCTTTTGCCTGCTCCTCATTCAGATTACAGTTCTTCATCAGCTTCTGAGCCGCCAGTTCCTGATCTCCACCCATTTCCTTACATATGGAAATAATGGATCGAATCATATTTTTCCCTGTTTTTTTATCCAGTTCCTTCTGAGCTCTCTGACGCTCCTCCTGTATCCCCATCTCTTTTCCTATTTCACGTTCATCTCTCCGAATCAACTCCATTTCACGCTCTTCATCATATTCAAAAATGCTCATCTTGACTACCTCAGCCCTTTGTTTTAACAAAAAATCTTTCAATATATTATGCCGGATACAGTACTCAATCGCTTCTTCCACTGCCTGCTCCAAAGGCATACCTGTACTATTATATCGAACCTGCTCTACATACTGGGTATATTGCTTTAACACCGGACATTTTTCCTTCAATTCTTCATTCATCTCAGGATTAATGTTCAGTATCGTTACCTTCAATTCCAATTCCGGATCCTCTGTCGGTACTTCAAACGCTTCCGATAGTCTCAGGATCCGTCTTTCCGGTTTACCTTCTATTCCATTATAGAATACCACAAAATGCGGTGTTGGTAACTTAATTAATTTAGAACTGTATAATGACTGGTCTTTCACATAAACCTGCAACAGTTCCGCCACGTAAAAGAGATCCCTTAACGGCATATTCAGATTGTAGGTAGACTGATGCTCGTACAGGTTCACTTCATTCATAATCAAAAAGGAAATGTCATTCTGCATTCCCATATAGATTGCATTGTCTAACATATTAAATGTAATCTGCGAAGCATCCGTATAACTTGTTCCATTTAAAGCATTATATAAAGACAGCGCATTTTTCCGGTTCCCTAAACAGCATCCGGCTTACCGTATCCTTGTAATTTCTCTGTACTTTTTGCTTCTCTTGTTATTTCCTTGACTGTTTTTCCCTGCTACTTCTACTGCCTTTGCTGTTACTTCTGCTGTTTTTTTGTTACTCCCTCTGTCACTTCTTTGGTTACTTTTTACTTCTCCCATATCTTCCTCCCTTTGCGGGAAGATAAAAAGTGAACCAGTCAACGTTCCATATAAACGTTCACCTAAGTCACACAAACCAATGTCTGCTTTCCTTCCTCCCGCCTTTTCAATTGTTTGAATGTGATTTAAAAAGCATGGATTTCAGAAAAACTTCTGTTTTCATAGTCAGAATAAATATAGTGCCAATAGCAGAATCTTAATCAACCCTGTTTCTATTGCTTATATTTATAAAATCTCAGGATTTCACCAGCATAAGATACCGATGACTTAGATTGGATTAATGAAATATATGCTTTGCAGTGAATATAACATACGGAATGTTGTATGTCAATCATTAAAATTCTGAAAACAAAGATCTTAATAGAATTATGTCTGAACCACACAATATTTTGCCTCTGATACGCACCATATCATAGGTACTACTATATAAAATTCTTATGTGTTAAAATATAATTACTTAGCAATCCCTGAAAACTATGAAACCTTGTGAGGTATATTATGCAAAATTGTGATTGGTGTAATCTATCAGAAAAAAAGACAGGAAATGGTTACTGATCGAAAAATACAAGCTGGGCGGTTTTATCTGGCTGATAGACAGGATTATCCCGGTAGGTGTATTTTTGGTCTTAAAGAGACATTGCAGTTGTCTGTCAGATCTGACCGCTGCTGAATGGATCGATCTGAAGCCATTGGTTGACCGTCTTGAACACTGCTTTAAGGAAACTCTGGATGCAGAGATGTGCAACTGGAGTTGCCTGTTAAACGATGCCTACAAAAGCAACAGTCCTTGCCCTCATTTACACCTGCATGTATGTCCCCGCTACAAAAATCCGCTTTATTTGAATGGAAAAATCTTTTATGATAAAGAATTCGGACATCATTATGATAACCATAAAGAGACCTGCATTTCACAGGCAGAAGAAACTTATCGTATTCTGTATGATCTTTTAAAGAAAGCTCTTACTTCCTTATAGCACATAATAACAGTTCATCCATGCTCATTCATAAGCTGCCGGATTGTACCAATTAGCTGCAAATATACCTGCTTTCCGGCAGCTTATTTCATGTTGGGCGTCCGCCCTATAGAAATGATTGTATAAGCTGCCCTTAGTGAGCAAGCTCCCACGGTCATCTTGCACAATCATTTCTGCATGGCTGAACTGTTACAGCATATGCGCTCTTAATTCTGCTCCGCTTTCTCTGCACAGATAAGCCGGCGCCACATCGAATACAGTCTTGCAGCCCTTCTGTCCTTCTTTATTCATGCGGTAAGCAGCTCTTGCATAAGCAACCAGTACACTGGCTGTAAATTCCGGATTGGAATCCAGCTTTAAGCTGTACTCAATGATATGCTTGTTCTCATCGTTCCAGCCGGTCACTCCACTACGGATAACGAAACCGCCATGAGGAATTCCCTTGTGGTCACGGTCCAGTTCTTCCTGTGAAATGAAATGTACTGTGGTATCATAGTCTGCAAAGTAGTTCGGCATTTCCTTGATTTCCTTCTCGATTCTTAAAAGATCTGCTCCCTCTTTTGCTACAACGAAGCACTCTCTGGTATGCTTCTCACGGGTGGTAAGCTCCGGTGTCTCTCCGTTACGGACCTTTTCCAGTGCTTCCGGAACCGGAATGGTATACTGTCTTGCATCTGCAACGCCTTCGATCCGGCGGATCGCATCGGAGTGTCCCTGACTTACGCCCTTGCCCCAGAAGGTATAATCCTTACCATTGGTTAAGATGGCATTTGCATAAACACGGTTCAAAGAGAACATGCCCGGATCCCAGCCTACGGAAATAATACCAACCTTGCCGGATCCCATCGCTGCACGGTTTACATTCTCAAAATGCTCCGGAATTTTTGCATGGGTATCAAAACTGTCAATGACGTTGAAATACTTCACATACTCCGGTGTCTGTACCGGAAGATCTGTTGCACTTCCACCACAGATGATTAATACATCAATTTCATCCTTATAAGCCAGAAGATCATTCACCGAATGAACCTCTGCGCTGTCTGTCAGAATTCCGACAGTAGCCGGTGCACGTCTTGTAAAAAAACGGCCTTCAGCTCTAAATCATCATTGTGCCTGATTGCACACTCGACACCTCTTCCGAGGTTTCCGTATCCTAATATACCAATTCGAATTGCCATTGTTTTCCTCCTCTAGTAGTACTTTTCAGGAACACTATACTACTTGCTATGATTTACGTCAATGATCTTTTGTGGATTTTCGAAAATCTGGATCTTCCAGCGATAGTAAAAATTACGGTTGTTTTTCATGTAGACAAAGCAGCTTCCGCAATCCAGAACGAGCAATAATACCAGCAAAAGACTCACCACCCGGAGCACTCTGTTATCCACTTTCGTAATCCATTTCATGGCAGGGGTATATACAATTCCCATGAAAAATACAATCAGAAATGCAAAGGAAACACTCGTTGGAAGGGAGGTATATCTCGTGATATGCAGAGGCAGTGCCTCATAGCTCCAATAATAAAGACTGCATACCTTTTCTACCACATACCCGGTCAGAATTTCAACCGAACACACTACAAAAAAGGAGGTCAGAAAATACAGACTGATCCTCCCGTGCCTGGTCCAGCCCCTTGCAAACTGCAGTATCCCCGTAAGCTGCTCCGGGGTTCCCATAAACCGGTAAATCAACAGCACTATCACACCATATCCGATCAGAAACGGTGCATTCATATTCCGGTTATCCACAAACCCTTCGGTCAGAACGATCCAGGTGTTCTCGATCAGAAATCCCAGAAATGATACCAACGTGAGCATCACTGCATAGGCTGAAATACTATATGGAATTGTTTCCGTCTTTGCTTTTTTTGCTTCGCATCCATTCCCTTTTTTTCATCTTGGAATTAGGATGTGCGGAGAGTCCGGAAGTTATTCTTTCATCTAAAAAAATACCATTCTATCTAAATACAAGTATAAACTCAAACAAGATCTATGAAATCATTTTTCTCATATACATGGCCATGGCGGCAAAAAGCAATTCTTCATGGCTCTGAACGTCACTAAACAACATACCTCGAAATGAGATACAGCAAAAACAAATGCACCGGATAAAACGCATAGAAGAAGTACTTCATCGAAAGTCCACGTTCCCCGTTATACTTCTTTACCGGAATCAGCGTAAAGAAGCTGGTAATTTCGATAAAATTGAATACCGTAAGTGCAATGCATCCGGCAAGGACGCTCTTCACATGATTCTTACGGAAAGCATACATCAGCGTGATCGTCACAATCCCGAGTGCCGAATAATCAGTATGTAAAAGATCTGCCACAAGTGCTCCCATGGCCAGAATCGTCATATCGGTACAAAGCACCTGATAGGAAGCCACACTGTTTTTGCTGATAAAAATCGCTGCATAAAGCAAAACCGGCACAAGAATTCCGACACTCCAGCAGATCCTGTCCGGGAGTTCCCCGATATACTTAAAGATCATTGCCCGGATCACAACTGCCGGAAGTACAATACCGGTAATACGGAACACCCAGGCGAAAAGCTTCGTCCAGATATTTTTCCCGAATCCTTCTGCATGACGGCTCACAAATTCATAGCCGCACATGCACAGCAGTCCGATAAACAGCGTAAAAAAATACGTTCTGATAATAAGGATAAAGGATTCCGCCAATCTTTGGCACATCTCCCATGGCTCTTGTAATCGCCAGATCAAACGGAACCTCTGAAATCAATGCAAAGAGTAACAGGTTTCTTCCATATTTCAGGCGGCTTCTGGTATGCAAGAATCCTTCAATCAGCAGAAAGCAGAAAATTGGAAATCCCATTCTTCCAATTAACCGCATGATCATGTCCATGAGATAAAGCACTCCATATTGCGCCATGAATTCCTGCAGGCCTGCCTGCGTCTGCATGGCCTGTGCCATTCCAAGGTCTGATAACTTTCCCTCCAGTACAACTGCTCCCACATGATCGATAAACATGGTCGTAATGGCAATAATTTTAAGTGTACTTCCGGGGATTCCTTTTTCCCTGCTGACTTCATTCGATATACTGACTGCCTGTTCCATTTTTTTAATTCCTTTCCGGTTCTTTTTTCCATTTATATATAAATGATCTGTACTTCCCCCATGCTTACGCTTCCTGTCAGAATTACCGTATGCCCTTCGGAGGGCTGATGCATATTTTGCTCTGAAACACTTCCCAGCATGGAGCTGATCTGATTTTCCACTTTCCATTCCTTAGGAAGAAAAATCTGTGTTTCCCCAAAGCTGTTGCTCACATCAATCGTTGCTGTTTCCTGCTGCATCAGGGCATTATCAAAATAAACCTTCATCTCTCCAAAGGAATTCTGCAATACAGCCGATCTGAAATTATCCGTATTCACATATTTACTGGTTGCACCAAAGCTGTTCTTAAAAAACAGCATCTCACCATTTACCTGATCCGTGGTTTCTCCGAAGGCCGTATCATAGACCTGCTGTCCCTGTCCATTCTGATAATGATCCGATTTAAAATGCTGATCGGAAAAATTGCTGTGACGCTTCCTCGCACGTTCCGTTCTTCTTTGTGAAGCCTGCTTCCCAAACAGCATGGAGAACCCGATTGACAGTAACGCTGCTGCTCCCAATACCGGAACCGGCGTAATGGATTCAATATGAAGCTGTGGCGCATACAGAATTCCGATGATTGCCAGTGAGAAGAACAGTCCCCAGAACGACAGCTCCCATAAGCTTCCAACTGCAACAACTCCCAGTAAAACCGCAGCAATCAGCTTCCCTGATACTTCAGGTATCACTCCCAGTCCGCCTGCCAATATGAGAACTGCAATTCCAATAAACAATAATGCCCAGATCACTTTCCCTTTTTTTCATTCCTTTATCCTCTTTTTCTTCTAATTTACATTTCAGTGGCTTATAATACATTCTTCTTACTTCTACATTTATATTCTATTTCGAAAGAAATGTAAATATCCTTTCATCAAGAGGTCAGAAAAAGAGGGTAAGATGCATCAATCCTACCCTCAGTTGCATTTCTGTTTCCTGTTTTATCTCTTACAGATCGGTAATCTCGCTGTGAAGCTCCTGTAAGGATTTCAGTTCCTCCATTTTATGAGTCTTCACATAATGGATTCCTTCTGCCGTTGCCTTTGCAGCTGCAACGGTTGTAATATAAGGCACCTTCGCCTTAATTGCTGCCTTACGCAGATAGCTGTCGTCCTGTACCCCGCTCTTGCCGATCGGAGAATTTACGATGAGCTGGATTTCTCCGTTTGCAATCATATCAGAAATATCCGGGCGTCCCTCGTAAAGCTTGTTTGCCTTAACCGCAGGCACACCTGCCGCAGTCAGATAAGCAAAGGTTCCGCTTGTTGCAACGATCTTAAATCCATCTCCGACAAGGCTCTTTGCCACTTCAACCACTTCGTCCTTATCCTTATTATTCACGGAAATCAGAACGGTGCCTTCTAACGGAAGCTTGGACTGTACGGCTTCCTGTGCCTTAAAGAAGGCCTCCCCACAGGATACGGATAAGCCAAGAACCTCTCCTGTAGAACGCATTTCCGGTCCGAGTACCGGATCAACCTCCTGGAACATATTGAACGGGAATACAGCTTCCTTTACTCCATGATAAGGAATGTTCTGCTCCTTTAATGCCGGCACCGGTGAAGGACGGCCTGTAATTTCAGAGGTAATAATATCAGTTGCAAGCGGTACCATACGGATGTTGCATACCTTGGAAACAAGAGGCACAGTACGGGATGCTCTCGGGTTTGCCTCCAGTACGAATACCTTGCCTTTTTCAATCGCATACTGCATATTCATAAGTCCCTTGACATGCATTTCTTCTGCAATCTTACGGGTATATTCTTTAATCGTCTTTACATTCTCTTCGCTGATGTGTACAGAAGGAATAATACATGCAGAGTCACCGGAATGAACACCGGCAAGCTCAATATGCTCCATCACTGCCGGAACAAAGGCGTGTGTTCCATCACTGATCGCATCGGCTTCACATTCTAATGCATGATTTAAGAAACGGTCAATCAGAATCGGACGATCCGGTGTTACACCCACCGCAGCCTTCATATATTCTGCCATACTCTCATCATCATAAACGACCTCCATACCACGTCCGCCAAGGACATAAGAAGGACGTACCATAACCGGATATCCGATGTTGTTGGCAATCCTGATGGCATCATCTACGGTGACTGCCATTCCTGACTCCGGCATCGGAATCTCTAACTTCTCCATCATCGCACGGAACAGGTCACGGTCTTCTGCAAGATCAATAACTGCAGGTGCGGTTCCTAAAATACGGACGCCGTTCTTTTCCAGTTCTGCTGCCAGATTAAGCGGTGTCTGTCCACCAAACTGTGCAATCACGCCAAGCGGCTTTTCTTTCTTATAAATGCTCAATACATCTTCCAGTGTTAACGGCTCAAAATAGAGCTTATCGGAGGTATCATAGTCGGTCGAAACCGTCTCCGGATTACAGTTCACAATGATCGTTTCAAAGCCAAGCTTCTTAAGTGCCATAGCCGCATGTACACAGCAGTAGTCAAATTCGATACCCTGGCCGATACGGTTCGGGCCGCCGCCTAAGATCATGATCTTCTGCTTATCAGATACCGGATCCTTGTCCGTTGCATTGTAGGTAGAATAATAGTAAGCTCTGTCTTTCGTTCCGCTTACATGAACGCCTTCCCATGCTTCTTCTACACCGATTGCAATACGGTGGTTGCGGATTTCTTCCTCCGGAATCTCCAATAACTGACTTAAATATTTATCAGAGAATCCATCCTTCTTTGCAGCGGTCAGTTGTTCATCACTGATCATTTCACCCTTATGCTTTAAGATCTCTTCCTCTTCTTCTACAAGCTCCTTCATCTGTTCGATAAAGTATGCCTTTACCTTCGTCAGGTCGAAAATTTCCTCTACGGTTGCACCCTTACGAAGTGCTTCATACATCAGGAAATGACGCTCACTTGACGAAGTTGCCAGTCTCTTTAATAACTCCTCTTTCGATAACCGGTCAAAGTTCTTTACATGCCCCAGACCATAGCGTCCGGTTTCCAGGGAACGGATTGCTTTCTGGAATGCCTCCTTATAATTCTTACCGATACTCATGACCTCACCAACGGCTCTCATCTGGGTACCCAGCTTATCCTCGACGCCCTTGAACTTTTCAAAAGCCCAGCGTGCAAACTTAATTACAACATAATCTCCGTCCGGTACATACTTATCCAGCGTACCATACTTACCACAGGGGATGTCCTTTAAGGTAAGTCCGCATGCCAGCATGGCAGAAACCAGTGCAATCGGGAATCCGGTTGCCTTGGAGGCAAGTGCAGAAGACCGGGAAGTACGTGGATTGATCTCGATAACGATGATTCGGTCGGTAACCGGATCATGTGCGAACTGTACGTTCGTTCCACCAATCACCTGTACGGATTCTACAATCTTATAAGCCTGCTCCTGCAATCTCTTCTGACATTCCTCGGAAATAGTCAGCATCGGTGCTGCACAGAAGGAGTCACCGGTGTGCACCCCGAGTGGATCGATATTTTCAATGAAGCAGACGGTAATGATGTTGCCCTCTGCATCTCTTACTACTTCCAGCTCCAGCTCTTCCCATCCTAAAATGGATTCCTCTACAAGGACCTGTCCGACAAGACTGGCCTGAAGACCTCTTGCACAGACGGTCTTTAATTCCTCTTTATTATAAACGAGTCCGCCACCGGCGCCACCCATGGTATACGCCGGACGTAAAACAACTGGGTAACCAAGCTTTTCAGCAATAGCAAGTGCTTCTTCAACGGAATAAGCAACTTCACTGCGAGCCATCTCGATCCCCAGTTTGTTCATTGTCTTCTTAAATTCAATTCTGTCTTCACCACGTTCAATCGCATCTACCTGAACGCCAATTACCTTCACATTGTATTTTTCAAGGATTCCTGCCTTGTTCAACTCGGAACAGAGATTCAATCCTGACTGACCACCTAAATTAGGAAGTAATGCATCAGGCCGTTCCTTTGCAATAATCTGTTCCAGACGATCTACATTCAACGGTTCGATGTATGTCACGTCTGCGGTTTCCGGATCCGTCATAATGGTTGCCGGATTGGAATTCACTAAAACAATTTCATACCCCAGCTTCCGTAACGCCTTACACGCCTGTGTGCCGGAATAATCAAATTCGCATGCCTGCCCGATGATAATCGGACCGGATCCAATAATAAGTACCTTATGAATATCTGTTCTTTTTGGCATTGTTTTCCCTCCACTTTTGTTCACTGTGAATGATTCTATCACCTGCCATATAGCAGTGTCAATTGAATTTTAATTAATGTTCTTACGCAGCCAGACACTTGCTGTCAGGCTGCGTAAGAACAGTTACTCTGGAAGATACCACTGCAGGTTTCTGGCAGGAATGACCTCATACTGATCCGGTCCCTCGCCCTTGCGCAGGTACACGTTACGAATGCCTGCCTGTATGATCTGGCGGGCACATAACGGACAGGGTCTGGCCGGATGAATGGAATTATCCTCCGGGTTGATACTGGTAAGATACAGGTCTGCTCCCAGTGTCTGCTCTCTTGAGCAGTTCAGCAGCGCATTGGCCTCTGCATGAATGGCACGGCACATTCCATAACCCTCTCCCTGGTGCATGTTCCGCTGCATCCGGGGACATACCCCAATATCGCAGCAGTTTTTCAAAGCCCCTTGGTGAACCGTTATAGCCTGTGGAAATCACCGCATCATCCTTTACAATCACCGCCCCATACTTTCTTTTCAGACAGGTGCTGCGATATGCAAAGTTTTCTGCGCTGTTTAAATACATATCTTCTTTGGAAATACGCTGCCTTCCCTGTGGTTTAATCATTGCTCAGCTTCTCCTTAAAAAATGCAATCATATTATCCCAGATTTCCTTCTGGAAGAATCGTAAATCGGCATGGTCTGCGCCATCTACTTCAAGTAACGTAACATCACAGCCTGCTTCCTCCAGGGCATCATGCAGACGCACTCCCTGCTCAAACGGAACACACTTATCATCATTTCCGTGAATAATCAGGAACGGAGGTGCCGTCTTTGTTACATAATGTAACGGGGAAAGCTTCATGGCATCCTTTTTAAAGTTATAAACATTCTTTCCCAAAAACATCGTCTCCCAGGTAAGCGCAGCCTCTGCCTCATTGTCCATGCCCGGCATGGTGGTAAGATCCACTACCGGATACCACGGGCAGGCTGCCTGAAGTGCACTGGATTCCTCCAGATAGGCTCCCACATCAAACTTCTTATCCGTTGCAAGTGCGGCAAGACTTGCCAGATGACCGCCGGCAGACTCTCCGGAAATACCGATATGCTTCTTATCTATATGGTAACGGTCTGCATAAGCACGCAGGTAACGGATTCCCGCCTTCACATCTTCGAGTGCTGCCGGGAACGGCTCTTCATTGCTTGTACGGTACTGTACGCTCGCTACAACAAAGCCCTTGCGTGCCAGCCTGGAAAGATAAGCCAGATGCGCGGATTTGTCCATCTTCATCCATGCACCACCGCAGACCCATACCACACAAGGGTATAACCGGGTATCATCCTCCGGATAAATAATATCCATCTTCAAATCCATACGGGTATGTCCGTACCAGGCATCCACCTGTGCAAATGACACATCCGTTGTCACAGAAAACTGCGGCTTTTTGACTGTAACTTCTATTTTCTTTCTCATCTGCTGTTTCGCTCCTCCTGTTCTTTCTATACTTTCTACCTCTATACGAACCTTTCAGCCATGCTCCTTCATCATCATCAGACAGCACACGCCGGCTGAAAAATTTATACTAACATTATCTTAGCGTTTTCAGTAGAAGAATGCAACCGGAATATCCCCGTATCTCTGTCCCGGTTACTGTTCACTCCCGAATCAGCCCTGAATTAATTATGTTCTGGTGAATCATGAATGAATCATGGGTGAATGAACCATGAGCTGAATAAACCATGTCCTGTCCTTTTTACGTCCTTATCTGTTTCAACTTATCGTGTCTCGAGATTCTTTTATTGTTTTTTTCGATAAATAATTATTGACATTCATGTTTTTCCGGTGTTATATCTATGTTATATCTATGATAAAGTGATTGTGCAAATTACTACCAGATTACTTACAGGTTAAGTGATTAAATGAGATCAAATGAGATTAAATAAAGCTGAAGATAAGCTGAATTGTTGCAGGCAGATGAAGAAAACCAGAAGCCTGAAACATCAAAAAATCCATACAAACACCAGAAAGGAATCTTCTTTATGAAAAAAACAAACTTACTCTTTTTTTACCAAATGGCTGCTGGATTTCATGTATTACGCCGGAATCCTCACGACTGTACTTGTTCCTGTCATTATTTATTTTTACGGAAAGTACAACCCATATTTCAGCATACATATTTTATCCCTCAGTGTTATTTTCATGTTGTCCGGAATTCTCGCCGTCCTGATCATCCGTGAGCTGCGAAGGCTGTTCCTGAGTGTATTAAACGACAACTGCTTCATCCATGAAAATGTCCGGAGTCTTAACCGCATGGGAACCTACAGCTTTTTCATCGCCCTGATTACCTGCTGCCGGCTGTTTCTTTACCTGACTCCGGCTGTGCTGGTCATTATTCTGACCTTCGTGATTGCGGGACTGTTCAGCAAAGTGCTCTCCCAGGTCTTCGACCGGGCAGTCACCTACAAGCTCGAAAACGACCTGACCATATAAAAGCACCGGGTACACTTTTCCCTATCAATGAACGGAGGTAAACAATGGCAATTATCATTAATCTTGACGTGGTGATGGCTAAAAATAAGATTGGCTTAACTGAACTGGCAAATGAGGTGGACATCACCCTTGCCAACCTTTCCATCCTGAAAAACAACAAAGCCAGGGCCGTCCGCCTTTCCACCTTAAATGCCATCTGCAAGGCATTAAACTGCCAGCCTGGCGATATCTTAGAATATGTTGACGAGCCTGAGGAAGACGCTTCCTGCACTCCCCCCGGATAACCAACACGAAATGTAACTGTGAAGGTACTGAATAATTACGAATCAATTTCCAAGGAGGAACTACCATGGAACCTGTTAAAACAAATGAAACTACAACACCTGTAACTCCCCTGTTTCCGGTTATGGGAATCGGCAGTCTTCTGTATGCCCTGCTTTATACGATCTGCCTGTACCATAATCCATCCGGAATCAGCTACCCTTTTTACATCGGCGGAACCTGTCTGTTTTTCTGCTTCTTTCGAAGGAAGAGTTCTCTTGCAGACTCTTCGTGTGCGGGCAATGTTGCAATGCAGTCAATTTCCTGTAAAGGAAATTACAATCGTATCTTAACCCCCCATGACGATCTTCGATCTCAGCAGCCTGATGTTACTTGCACTCTCTGTCTGCTTCACGGATTCCTCCTATCTGATCCTGCTTGGGAAAACCCTGATCCTTTTTCTCCTTCTGCATTTATTTCTGTGCAGCTTTTATGAGGACCGGCACGGGGATATCTTTACTTACGTATGGGCAATGATCAAAACCGTATTTTCAAGCCTTGCCTTCCTTGCCCGTCCATTTACGGATCTTACTGCCTATGTGAAAAACCGTCGGAATATCCAGACATCCCATACAGACAACAGACGTGTTCTTTCTATTGTGATCGGATTGACGGTTGCGCTGCTTGCCCTTCCTGTCATCCTGTTACTTTTAGGAAGCGCCGATGCCGTTTTTGCCAATCTCTTTCAGGATGCATGGAACGTCTTTGAAGGAATTATGATCCATGGAGATATTTTGACCATACTGGTCATGTTTCTTTTTGGCTTTTTCCTCAGCTACTGCCTCCTTTGCCGGCTGCAGACACCCAATCTGAAGGAAGCTCCTTCCTGTCAAAAAGAAGATCCCGTGATTGCCATAACATTTACGTCCATCTTCTCAGTAATTTACGTTCTGTTCTGTGTGATTCAGATTGTGTACCTTTTTGCAGGTCTCGGCACACTTCCTGAAAACTATACCTATGCTTCCTATGCAAGAGCGGGCTTCTTCCAGCTGGTATTTGTATGCCTGATTAATCTCGTTTCGGTATTGCTGTGCATCCGCCTGTTCCGTCCGCACCGCATTCTGCAGCTCCTGCTTTCGGTGGTATCACTGTGTACCTTTGTCATGATTGCATCGAGTGCCTACCGGATGCTGCTCTATATCAGTGTATATCAACTGACCGTACTACGTGTTTTCGTATTGTGGAGTCTGTTGGTCATCAGCTTCTTAATGGTTGGAACCCTGGTTCTGATTTATAAACCGGACTTTCCCTTTGTACGGTATGGCATTATTGTCGTAACAGTGCTGTTTCTCTTATACAGCTTCTCCCGGCCGGATTACCGGATTGCACGTTACAATATTTCCCATGTCGCAAAGGATGATTACGCCCTTACCTATCTCTGCCAGCTGTCTGCCGATGCAGCCCCGGTGATTCTTGAGGAACTCCCGGAGGAAAGCGATGATCCGGATGATTACTACCTTTCCAATCTGCGGCAGGAGTATGTGGATTATCTCTCCGATTGTACCTCTGACCTTTCCATCCGGAGCTTTAATTTTTTTCCCGCTGGAAAGCGAAAAAAACTGCTTGGGAATTGATTTTTTTCGGCATATTATAGCTACAATGAAGGAGTGGCAGATCTGCCACTCCTTTTCTATGGAAGCAGCTTTCGCACCAAACATCATAACTATATGGAGATTTATTATGGAACAGATCGAAATTGCAGAGTATCAGAAAATTCTGGAACGCAATCCTTTTTGCAAATTACTGGGACTTGAGGTCACCTCCGTTTCCGAAGGGCATGTGCAGGGACGTATCCCGTTCGACTCCCGCTTTCAGAATATGTATGGCGATTATCACGGTGGCGCACTCTATGCTGCCGCCGACACCTTCTGTGGACTGGCAGCCATCACTTATGGCAGTTATGTCACTACGATTGATGCCAATATGCAGTACCTCCGGGCGGGCAGAGACACCGAATACATCACTTATGACGCAAGTGTCATCAAACGTGGACGCACCATTACCGTCGTTCAATTCTCCTGCTGTGATGACAAAAGCACTTTAATTAACACCGGCACCTTCTCCTTCTACAGTAAGGAAAATGCCTGCCCGGCCGGCATATTTGAAAAATAAGCTTACTTCGACAAATCCTTTACAATTTCACCGGCGATCATCAGACCTGCCACGGCAGGAACAAATGCCGTACTTCCTGGAATGTCCCGTCGCTCTGTACACTTATGGGCAGCTCCCGGAGGACAGATACAGTTCGTCCTGCAGCTGATGGACATATCCTCGACCGGGCGGATCGGCTGCTCATCCGAATACACCACCTTAAGGCTCTTCACATTACGCTTCTTTAATTCCCTTCGCATAACACGGGCCAATGGACAGACTCTCGTGTCATAAATATCCGCAATCCGGAATCTTCCGGGATCCAGCTTGTTTCCGGCTCCCATGGCACTGATGACCGGAACATTCTTTTCCTTTGCCCGCATAATAATTTCAAGCTTTGCTGTCACTGTATCCACGGCATCTACAATATAGTCATATTCTTCAAACGGAAAGTCATCTGCATTTTCCGGCAGAAAAAAACACTGATAGGTTCTCACATCCACATCAGGATTGATTTCCAGCATCCTCTCCTTCATCACCTCTACCTTGTACTTTCCAACGGTCTTACGCGTGGCAATAATCTGACGGTTCAGGTTGGTTAAACATACCTTATCATCATCCACCAGATCAAAGGCACCGACACCGCTCCGGACCAGGGCTTCGCACACATAGCCCCCGACACCTCCGATTCCAAATACGGCAACTCTCGATTTTGCCAGCTTCTGAATTGCTTCCTCTCCGATTAATAACTGTGTTCTTGAAAACTGATTTAACATTCTTTCCCTCTTTCTAACGCAAAGCCTCTTTGATCATATGGTTCTGTCTGGTCCATACCTGCAAACTCCGACCGGTAATCCGGTATCTGTAATTCTTTTGCCGCCATCGCAAAATAGATTTCCTTAATGTGTGGCCAGACACCTGTTTCTCCTGCTTCTGCTGATAATTGACCAGCCAGGTCAACAAGTGGTGCTGACCGGTTAACTCCAGTCAGCAGATTCAGGATACTGCTGTTAACAAACCATCCACCTGCTTCTAAGAGTCCCCGTTTTCTGATATCTCTTACCACCCTCGGCATATCATAAGGAACCTTCACAAACTCCGGCTCCCACAAATTTCCTGCGCCACATTCCTTTCCATGCAGAATTATACATTGTGCAACCCTCTTATCCTCCATGGCAATGCCCACACATCCCGGATTGTAATACTGCTTTTTCCCAACCGTTTTCATTCCTTTCCGGTGCGTATGTGCACAGATCAGATAATCCGTCGGAATTTTCTGAAGCCACTCTGCAACCCTTTCTCCGTCAAACTGCAGCAGTTCTCTTGTACTCTCCGGTGAACCATGTGCACAGGTGATCGAAGGATACCCTTCTTTCTCATATACAAAGCTGATCGGAAGCCTTTCAAAGAATGCAAAGTCCTGTTCCGTCAACTGCTCATAAGTATAAAGAAGATTGCCACTTGCAGAATTATAAATCCACTTCTTCTCTTCCCTTCCTGCCAGCCGGTCCTCCCTCTGTACCAGCATATACTCTTCCCGGTTGCCACGCAATAAATAACACACATGGCTCTGGATAAACTCATAAAGAAAATCCAGCGTTTCCCTAGTGTATGGCGTATCCGAAACATAATCTCCCAAAAGGAAATATTCATCACAGCCCTCTTCTTCCAGATAGTCCACGCAGGCGCGAAAGGCAACAATATTACTGTGTATGTCCGAGATTACTCCGATTTTTCATGCTGAAATTTCCCTTCTGTTTCTTCCGGAATTAATTCTTTAAAATAAAATCCTACCCTTTATCATTGTATATCGAAAATACAATTCGTCAACATCTTGTTTCTTCTTATTTATAATGCTATAATTTGTCGCAGGAATAAAGGAGGTAATATACCATGTATGAATTTACAGAAGATTGCATGATCCATATTGAACAGATAGACAATGAGCATCGTAAGTTATTTCAGATGCTTAACGAAGCCTTTACCATGGTTCAGGAAACTGAAGATGTTTCTGCCATTACCATAAGCCTTCTTTCCAATTTGAAGAATTATGCAATGACTCATTTTGCCCATGAAGAAGCTTATATGGAAAGCATCCATGATCCGGAGCTTTCCCTGCAGAAAACTCAGCATGCCATGTTTACCCGGAAGGTAAATTCTTTCGTTCCGGATACTTCTTCTCCGGAAGCTGCCAGAAAATCCCTGAACGACCTGTTGACTTATTTAGTCCGCTGGCTGTACCGGCACATTTTTATGCAGCGATATGATGATTGGGAAATCCCTTTCGAGTTCAGAGAGCGATCCTTTTGCCTTCACATCCAAATACATGACCGGCATTACACTCATTGATGATGAACATCGTCGTTTATTTGAAATTATTAAGGAAACCAATGATCTGATTCACGAAGAATTCCTCCATGATAAATATGATGAAATTGTAAGACTGATTACGGAATTAAGAGATTATACCGAATTCCATTTTTTTCGGATGAGGAAGCCCTGATGACACGTATTCAGTATCCCGGTCTGGATGCCCAGAAGCGCGCTCATTCTGCATTCATTGAGCGGCTTGTAGAGATCGATCTCAATGATCTTGATGAAATGGATGATCATCAGCAGGAATATCTTTTAGACCTGATCCAATTCCTGCTGGACTGGCTTACCAACCATATTCTTGCCTGTGATCAAAAAAATCGGAGAATACATGCGTGAACATCATCTTTCCGAATAATTTATTATTTTTGGAATAGGAAATATGTACTATTTTTATATTGATTCCTGTCACCAAATATTTTTAAAATAATGGCAAGTAAGTTTTTCACTTACTACTTACGTTGAGGTTATTATGAATTTCTTTATTAAAAAAATATGTTTTTATAAACAGCGGCAGGAGTTTCAGGATGCGATTCCTGCCCGTGATACTGAATTTACATTTCCGGCAGACGTTACAGAGATCTGTAATGTCCCCTATGCTGAAGATTCTGATCCTGCACACCGCATGGATATCTACCGTGCTGATGCTTTTGCCGGCAAGGAGCTTCCTGTGATTCTGAACATTCACGGGGGAGGATTGATTCTCGGGTGCAAGGAATACAACCGGTATTTCTGTGCTCAGCTGAGTAAGCTGGGGTATCTCATATTCAGTATTGAATACCGCCTCGTACCAGACTGCCTGTTCTTTGACCAGTGTGAAGATGTATTCACCGCCATGCGATGCATCAAGCGTAAGCTTCCGGAATACCAGGGACTGAAGGATCGGGTTTATGCCGTTGGAGACAGCGGTGGTGCGATGCTCCTGACCTATTGCGCTGCCATGCAGAACTCTCCGAAGATTGCGGGAACTGCCGGTGTCAGTCCTGCTTCCCTGCGCTTAAAGGCGCTCGGACTCATCAGTGGAATGTACTATACCACCCGTTTTGATAAGATTGGATTATTTCTTCCTTCTTATTTATATGGAAATCATTACAAGAAAAGCGCTTTTTCTTCCTATGTGAACCCGGAGCATCCGGGGATAGTAACCGCTCTTCCTCCCTGCTTTCTGACAACCAGTGCAGGAGATTATCTGCGCAGCTATACCCTTGATTTTGAAAAAGCACTTTCCAGATATCAGGTTTCCCATCATCTTTTGGACTTTTCCGAAAGAAAAGATCTCCCACACGCCTTCAGCGTTATTGATCCTTTCCGCAAGGAAAGCATTGAACTGCTTGAAGACATGTCCGGATATTTTCAACAGTTCCAATGATACTGGATTTTAATTTACGGAGGTACTTATGAATTACGACGAATCTGTTTTCAAAGAAAAAGCCAACCGGCGGGCCAGAAAAATCTGGCTTATCTTTGCCATTCTGCTATCTGCCAATTACGGCAGTGATGTTGCCAACGGAATCCATGCTGTTCCTTACTACCTTACCTTTCTGGCTCTTTGCTGGTTCCCGATTCTCATTGGTGAAATCACACTTCGGGTGAAGGGATATGCCACAGAGCTCTACCGGTATATTTTAGCCATCGGATATGGTATTTTTTTATACCTATGTCATCTGTACTACAAGTTCTCCGATTGCCTTTACCTATATTCTTCCTGTGACAAGTCTTCTGGTTCTTTATAAGAACAGGAAGTTCATGGTCACCTGTGGAATTGTTAATTCACTCATTATTATCGGAAGTGCTGCTTACCGGATTTCCCTCGGCTTTAATTCTGCAACGAATATGAAGGATTATCAGTTAGAGCTTTCCTGTATTATCCTCTGCTATATCTGCTATGTTATGTCCATTAAACATCTGAATGAATCTGACGGTGCAATGACCGACAGCATCCGTGCCGACCTTCACCGTGTAGTTACTACCGTTGAAAAGGTAAAGGAAGCCTGCAATTCCATCATGGATGGTGTTACCGTTGTGCAGGAACTGGCCTCCGAGAATACCCACGGTGCCAGCATTGTTGTCCGGAGTCTCCACAAGCTGCAGGACAATAATCATAATCTCCAGAATACTACAACCTCTTCAAACGAAATGACCTCTGATATTCACTCCCAGGTCAATCAGGTGGCCGAACTGATTAAGCAGATGGTAGCTCTTACCGCAACCTGCGAAGATCATGCCAGAATCAGTTCCACAGACCTGGACAGCCTGATTACAACAACTAATACCATGGCAGATCTTTCCGGGGATATTGAAAAGACCCTGCAGGATTTCAAGAATGATTTTGCAATGGTAAAGAAAGAAACCGGAACGATTGAACAGATTACCAATCAGACTAATCTCCTTGCTTTAAATGCTTCCATTGAAGCAGCAAGAGCCGGAGAAGCCGGTAAAGGCTTTGCCGTCGTTGCCGACCAGATCCGTTCCTTAAGTACAGAAACAAAATCCTCTTCCGGACAGATCTGGCAGGCTCTTCAGCATCTGGAAGAGACCTCCGATAAGATGACTTCTGCGATTGAAGAAACTCTGGAACTGATCCATCTGACACTTGAAAAGGTAACAGCTGCCGGAAGTAATATTACACAGATTGCAAGTGATACGACTCAGCTTGGTGACCATATTCAGGTAATTGATACCGCTATGAAGGAAGTGGAATCCTCGAATGTTCATCTCGTTGAAAATCTGGAAGAAGTATCCCACATCGTGGATGATATGACGGGAAGCATCACCGATTCCAATGAAATCAATAACCGTATGCTCAGTAAATATGATGAATCTGCCAATAACATTAATGATATCGAGAACGTGATTGAAGCGCTCATGTGTGAACTTGGAATTGGCGGTTTTATGGGTACCAAAGATGTCCAACCCGGTATGAAGCTTTCCATCAATCTGAACGAACACTATTATGATGGCGAGATTCTCTCACGCGATGATAATTTATTGCATATTACGCTTCCCGAGTCACCTGCTCTTACCAAAACAACTGATTGTAAATTAAATGTAACCGTAGGAAATGTCATTTATTCCTGGGAACACACAAAGCTTGATCCTTCTGATACCAAAAATAAATTTACAGTATTGGTTGAATCTAGACCTAAGATCGTAAACCGTAGAAAATACCCTCGTGTAGATGTATCTAACAGTTGTACCATCACCGTTCCCAATGATAATCTCGTAATTCACGGTAACCTGGAAAATCTCAGTGCCAACGGATTTGCTTTTCTGACGAATAGTGAGTACTTTACAGATCATAAAGGAGTTACTGTATCTGTAGAAATAAATGATTTTGCCCTTCCAAAGCATAATCATCTGGAAGGACATGTCATTCGATGCTCGAATGATGACGGAGTATATATTGTAGGCTGTCAGATGCCTGCAGATGACTTCTTTATCCGCGAATATGTAAAAGAACGCTTAAAAGAAATGAAAGAAACGGAGAATGCCTGAAGCCTGGCATTCTCCGTTTTCTCTGCAAAATGCTGTTGAAAGCTGATAATATCTCTATGCTTTTTCGTAGAGTTTCTTATTCCTGTTTCTCAAATTCTCTTGCTATATCCGCTAAAAGCTCACGGATCGGAAGGTGCTGGGGACAGATTGCTTCACATTTACCACATTTAATACAATCGGATGCACGATGTCCCAACGAGGTATGAACATCCCTGTATTCCCGTTCTGCATTTCTGTCCTGATGAATCTGTCTGGCATTCATTACTGTAAAAATATCAGGAATTGCAATCTGCTTTGGACATCCCTCCACACAATAACGACAGCCCGTACAACGTATCAGATCCATATGATTAAAAAAATGTTCTGTACCTCGTATACAGCTTTCAGCTCCTTTTCATTTAACGGTTTAAAATTCTTCATATAGCTTAAGTTATCCTGCATCTGTTCCATATTACTCATTCCGGAGAGAACCATCATTACCCCGGGAAATCCGGCCGCATAGCGGATTGCATAGCTTGCAGGACTTCCTCCCTGCAGCTCGTCTAATACATCACCGGCTATTTTTAGGAAGGTTTACGAGACTTCCGCCCTTAACCGGTTCCATAATAATGATCGGCTTGTCATGCTTTCTGCATACCTCATAGCACAAGCGGCTCTGAATCTTCGGATCCTCATAATCCAGATAATTAAACTGTATCTGAACCACCTCAATCTGCGGATATTCCGTCAGGATCTGATCCAGCACCTCTGCCGTATCATGAAAGGACATACCCACATGGCGTATTTTCCCTTCCTTTTTAAGCTCAAAGGCAGTTTCATATGCCCTGCAGGATTTAAAATGGGGGAAGTTTCCGGAACCCTGCGAATGCATCAGATAAAAATCAAAATAGTCTACGCCGCAGGCCTCCAGCTGACTCTCAAAAAAGGACCGGATATCCTCTTCCTTCTTAAAATAATTACCCGTAAGCTTATCGGTGAGAATATACTGTTCCCTGCGGATAACGACTGGTCAGACATTCCCTGACCGCAAGCTCACTTTTTTTCCCTGAATATACCCATGCGCTGTATCAAAATAGTTAAAACCTTCCTTTAAAAATAAATCTACCATTTGTCTGGTCTGTTCAATATCTACATCCTCACCAATCATCGGCAGTCTCATGCAGCCAAAACCAAAATTCTTCTTAATCTTGTCCATACGCTCTTAACTCCTTTTAAATCATAATCCCAAGCCCAAAATAACTATCCTGACAACACAATTCTGCATTGCTTCGAATAGGTATATTCTATCATATCTTACGAAAATTGTATAATTCCTATTACAAAAACAGGAAACACTGATTCACTCAATGTTTCCTGTTTCCATCATGCAGGTGGCCGGACTTGAACCGGCACGGTGTTGCCACCGAGGGATTTTTAAGTCCTAGACTAGCAATACCATATTTACGACAAGAATAGAAATAACTGGAATATAATATCCCATCAAATATCCATTCTATCAATAATTCTGTGCAAAATCCCCCGAAATCTCACAGTTCCAGACTATGTAACAAAAATACCTTCCAGAATACGTTTGGAGGGATATTACAAACATTTTATCAGGAACCGTGCCAAATTTGTTTCAGTTCTCTGCCATGACATACATAATGTTTAAAAAAAGACATTCTCGCAAAGGATGTCTTTTTTATGAAAGAGGTAAATATGGATTATCAGATTGAAATTAAACAAATCGTGGACTATCCACGCTGCCGCATTTACAGAAATTTTTTTAAGAGATCTTATAATTCTTGATTTTTCTACAGGAAAGACATTACATCACTTATAGTAAACTTGCTCGGGGGAATCTGATCAAATTTACGATATCAGACTGGAAAAACAACAATACCTGGCTCGAATATAACTATCCCTGTACAAAAGATATGGGATTTTTCTTTTTTCCGGTATCGACAGTACATGAGCTTATCAGCATGGGCCGCTGTTCTGAAATGGATATTGTATTAGACCTTTGGATTCACGCTATCTATAACGACGCACAAATCCAGGGCTCCGATATCGGCCCGGTTGTATATTTCCGTAATTCCACAAAAAATCCGCTCATTAGCTATACGGAGCTTTCCGCACGTTGGGGGATCTCCAAAGCTACTGTGTCCCGGGTTTTGAATAAACTGCAGGAAATGGAATACTTGTCACTGGTATCCTTCACCGGCAGGCACGGCAGCGTCATCTACCTGTGCAGTTATCTATCTACCATGTTTGCAATCAGTGACGTAATGATCGACAAAGAGGAGGTTTCCATGACTTTCAAAGTACCTATTCATTTACCTGACGAAACTCCGGCTCTTGACAATACAGCCATCCGGGAGGAACAAATTATCATTGATGAATATTTCTCTTTTGTGTTTCCTGCTCCATGTCCGCAGCGCTGTGTAGCTGGCGTTGCGGATAACGACTTTGCAAAAGGCGTGAAAGGTATACTCGATATGTTCCCGGTAATCTTTTGTGCAGGTCATGGAAATTCCCCCTTTCCTCCTAAAAGGGTAGTGCATGATTGATAGTTGCTTTTATAATGTAAGAGGCGGCAGGACTTTTTGCTGTCGCCCCTTAGCTGCTTAAAAGCAAAGACAGGCGGGGCTGTCAATAGCGGACGTAGCCCGTTCATTTTACTGTGGACTAATATATGTTGCATTTTTTTGCTTTCTTAATTCTGTTCCCACTAACACAATAGATAGCACAAACGCTGAAAAATCAGCAACAGGCCCCGCTAGCAATACTCCCATAATTCCGAAACGAAGCGGGAGCAGCAGGGTAAGCGGAATCAAGAAAAAGGTCTGCCTTGTTAATGCCAACAGAGCACCTCTTAACGATTTTCCTATTGCGGTAAAAAAACTGGAAGAAAGCAACTGCACACCATTTACCAACACCATGAAAAGATAGGTACGCATGAACAAAACAGCAAATTCAAAATACAGCTCGTCCCCGTCTCCGAATAGTGAAATGATAGATTGCGGGAAAAATTGAAATGCGATAAAAGCAATAGTGGAAACAACAAGATTCCACTTTACTGCAAGCATGTAAGCCTCCCGTACCCGATGATATTGCCTTGCTCCATAGTTGAAACCGATAATCGGCTGTGTCCCTTGCGAGATTCCTACAACAATCGCAAGGATTATGGCATTTGTTTTCATAACAATTCCGCAAGCTGCCAAGGGAATATCCGTTCCATATTTTGTTAATGCGCCGTAATAAGTCAACGAATTGTACTGAATGATTTGAATCACGGTAACTGCAATCTGATTTGAGCTGCTGCTGATTCCCATGTTGCAAATTTTCAGGCTTTCTTTGATGTCCAATAAAAACGACTCTTTTTTTCAAAAATGGATTGTTTGGAAACGCCATAGATAACGGAGTGCGAGTATGAAGGAAAAAATTTGCCCAATAACTGTTGCCCAAGCTGCGCCGGCAATTCCCCAATCGCAAACAAAAATAAAAATAGGGTCAAGAATGGTATTGATAATAGCTCCCACAACCATGCAGACCATTGAATACTTTGGTTTTTCCATCTGCTCGAATCAAATTGCTCATACCATTCGTTACAATGAGAAACGGCATTCCAATCAATGTTATGCGGGCATACTGCTTTGCATATGGAAATACATCTGTCGTTGCCCCAAATGCCTTTAGGAGCAAAGACAGAAAAGTTTCACCAACCAGCAAATAAACAATTCCGAAAATTCCCATCAGAACAATACCATTTCCCGCTGCTTTAGCGGCAGCTTTCGGCTCTTTGCGTCCAAGACAGAGGGAAACACGGGAAGCACTGCCAATTCCGACCAGCAGTGCAATAGCAAGGCAGATGGTAGAAAACGGGTAGGCAACATTGGTTGCTGCATTTCCCAAATAACCGACCCCTTGACCAATAAAAAAATCTGATCCACAATATTGTAGATTGAGCCGACAAGAGACGCCACAATACTGGGAACAGCAAAAATTTTTTTCAACAGCTTTGAAATTTTTTTCATAGCCCAGAGGATTTTTCAGTCATTGAACTCCTCCCCCTTCTCTCTATATGGAGTTCCGATGTGATATTTCTGCCCGCCTGCATTAAGAAATCCATAAAAAGGTTCTGCTCGGATTCGCTCATACCCTGCAATAAAAAGAGCTTCTGTCTTTTCGCATATCATCTGTATCTCGTCAATAATAGACAATGCTCTTTCTGTAGGATACAATTTACATGTCCGCTTATCCTTATCATTGGGAGAACGTGTAATCATTCCCTGCTTTTCCAATGTCGCAACCGTCCGTACAATGTTGCTTGGATGAACATAGAACATATTCAACAAAGAATCTTGTAGAATACCGGGCGAACGACAGATTTTTGATTAAGAACATATATTGACTGTTGTTGATTCCATAGGGGGCAAGTTGCTTTGTCCAAATAGATTTTGTAAAAATCGGTCTGTTACGGAAAGCCATTTTTAATAGTTGCATAGATATATACCTCCAATCAGAATGCATTATACATCAATATGCGTGCGCACGCAAGTATTTTTTTCTGCCAACAAATATTTCCAAATTAAGGTATTGAATCCTTATCGTGTTTTTGTAGATAGGTATGAGAGGGATTCCGTAGTAGTCGGCATTGTGGGAATGTGTGTATAACTGGCTGTCTTATGGAGTTGTGGGTAACTCTGTTTGCAGAATGTGGGAAAGCTGCACTTTAGCTTTTCCATGTTCTGTGAATAGAGTTATCCATGATTCCATAGCCTGTTATGCACATTTCCACAATGCTTGTCTTTTGGTCTTTGTTTTCTTTGGTTCGGAATAGTTTGGTGCTGGCGGTCTATCTCTTGTTTTCGGTTGCTTGCTTCTTTACCGTACATGAGCATTATCTCCGGGGATGCAGCAGCAGATCACAATATAAACCATTCTTATCATACCTTCGTCCTTTCTACCATAAAAGGGATATTAAAAAAGTCTTCCAACACTGTCGTATTGGAAGACCATACAAATGCAGAAGATATTATACTTAACTTTATTACCTACGAAAAACCGGTTGTTCTCTCTGCCGGGGAAATCTCCATCGGAGAAGCGGTTGCCTCCTTCGAAGGTGCGAGTCTGCTTACCATAGAGACTTTGCCTATTACGGATGCACGGCTCAAAACAGCATGGGATCATGATCTGTACCGGATCCGGCTGAAAAGTGATAGCAGCGATTTCCGGGTGTCTGTCCAGTAGAAAGATTTCGGGATTATCTTACGGAATGTTTATTCTTATACATTTCATCATCAGCCCGTTTTATTGTATCCTCCAGAGCTTCTCCCGTCTTGCGAAAGGCTCCGCCGATTGCAAGGCGGCAGCAAAACTCTGCCGTTACATCCGATAAATTTCCTCTCTCATCTGTCCGCATCATATTTACCAGTTCCTGCACTTTTTGTTCTGTACAGTCTTTTACCAGCATTACGAATTCATCACCGCCGATCCGGAAACCGCTTGCCTGTTCCGAAAGATACCCACGGATGAACTCTGCCGCTTTCAAAATTACAGCATCACCCCTTTTTCGTGTCCGAAGGTGTCATTCATTTTCTTCAGGTTATCAATGTCGAAATACAGTACACCGATGGTGCCATCTTCCTGCAGTTCCCTTTAGCTGTTCTTTTGTAATGCCGCTTGTTATAGAGCTGTGTCATGCTGTCATGATTGCTGTTCCAGTCCGCAATAGCCAGCTGGGAACTGGATGCAATGATATCATGCTCCATCTTCTTCATAGACTCACACAACCGTTCCAGTTCATCTCCAGTTTTAATATTTATCCGGCTGATAGGGGATTCCCTGTCGTCCCGCAAAATCGTACCGGAATAGCTGGAAGCAGCTTTGGACATAGCATTTAACGGTCCCAACACATTGTGCTGCATGAACCAGATCATAAAAATTCCAAAAAGTACGGTGATCGATGTAACAACGATCGTAATATACCCTAAATAGGTCAGCTGTTCCATTCTGACATTTTCCGTGGAGATCCCTACAATAATGTAGGCAACCGGAATATTGTAGGAGGAATTCAGTGGAATATAATAATCACTTCTTCCGTTATATTCCAATGGTTCTATTTCCTCACATGCCATCAGTTCATCCTTTACGGAATCCTGTATTTCATCATAAGGGCGGATATCCCCCAAAAAGGCTCCGTTTTCTGTCAGATCCGTGTCATATACATAGCAGCCTCCACCATCCCTGAAATTGACCACACTGATCTGCAGTACATTTTCACTGGTGTTACAGTAGTCGATAAGTTTATTCCACACTTCATAATAGGCTGTATTTCTCCGTCTGTCGTCGAGGTAGCCTGTCACGCTGTCTCCATCTACTACCAGCCTGCAGGTATTCGCCACTGTCTGCGCCAGGGAATCTGTATAGTCCCGGTTGACATTCATATAATTGACATAGTTTACAAAAATGAAACTTACATCCATAATGCATACTATGATAACAATAGCCAGAACGATTTTTATAGTTTAATGAATTTTTTTCATTTGTAATCCTCGGAAATCAATACTTTCTCTGATCTATATAGTCGGCTGCATTTTCATAGGTATAGATATTTTCCTCGGTGTTATATATTTTTTCCACCTCTCTGCCAGCTTCCAGTTCTTCAATGACCTTCTCCACTGTGGATGCCAGTAGCGGATTACATTCCACAGACGCATGTAATTTTCCGGCGATCATATTTTCAAAGCTTTCGTGTAAGGCATCGAAGGAGATCATAATAATGTCTCCTTTGGGCCCATAACTCATTCCGTTCCGGTCCAGCGCCTTCATTGCACCAAATATCATGTTATCGTTTTCCGAAATGATCACATCAATATCTTTCACTTTGCCTTCGCTGAGAAGGTCTTCCATATAGGTCTGCCCTTCCCCCTGGGTAAAGTTGGCACAGCCTCTGTTAACGATCATCCAGTTCGGATGTGCTTCCACTCCCTGTAAAATGCCGTCCGTTCTTCCGATGGCTGCAGTGGCACCTTCTGTTCCTTCCAGCAAGACGATATTAATCTGTTCCTCTTCCCGTCCCTGCTCCGTTAAATATTGTTCCAGCCACTCTACCGCTTTATGACCTTCTTCTTCAAAATCTGAACCGATCCAGGATACATATTCATCTTCATCCACCGAAATCCTACGATCCGCTACGATCACCGGAATTCCCGCTTCCTTTGCGGCATGTACAGCATCCTCCCATCCAGTCTCTACGATGGGCTGCAGGATAATGTAGTCTACCTCCTGCTGGATCAGATCGTACATCGCTTTTACCTGACGGTCAGAACTGGAATTGCCGTCAATGTAGATCAGATCATATCCTCTTTCCTTTGTAAAGGTGTTCAGATAATCATTCGTGTTGGCATCTCTCCAGTCAGACTCTTTTCCCGTCTGGATCATCCCCACCCGGATGAGGCCATCATTATACCTCGGTGCTGCTCCCCGGATCAGTTCCTGCGGTTTATCGGCATGTTCCGCTCCACAGCCGATCAGCCCCAGACAAAAGCATCAGAACGCAAGTCACAGCGATTATTTTTCTTCTTCATGCAACCACCCCTGGTTCTTTATTTATCATTCGTTTTTTTCTGTTATTTTTCTCTTTTCCGGACTCTGTTCTCTTAATTTTAATAGTACCATTTTCCTGTATAGAGTGCAAGCCATCACCGGTAGTTCGTAAAAAAATAATTTTTACGTATTTTTTTGCTGTATTTTTTTAAAGTGCATGATTTGTATAATTTCGATAATTGTAGTATGCCGTAATGAGAGAAAATTTCGTGACGTATCACGTTCAACATGCACTACAAGAAAGAGGTTATTCAAGAATCTTTCCCTGATATTCTATGACAAAATCTAACTCTCCCTGCTTTTTTTACTATTAAAAGAACAAACACTTTTTCCGTGTGAGTCCTATCCCTTTATATTGTTATTTGTAACTTTATTCTTCTAATTTCTTTTGTTGTAAAGATACCAGATAATCGTCTACTCCTTTGACATTTTCAGCCCAGTTTCCTTCTGCGTCCGTATCCCAAGTAAGCGTCTTACCAGTTAATCCTACTTCTTTGCAGATCTGTGCCAGCTTGTTGCACCCTTTGTCTATGTTGTCACGCTTTATCTGCTTTTTACTGCATGGAATCTTTTCATGTTTCCAGTCCTTATTGATGCAAGGACATTCCCTGCATTTTTCGCTGTAATCGCCGTGACAGACCGTGGCTAAAAGCTTATCCATGTCATAGGCTTCGTATACGAAAGTAGTTCCCTGGTTCTTCATTTCCTTAAGAACCGGCAACAGATTCAGTGACTGGTTCACCCCGGGCACACAAAGAAACGTCCTGCCGGAGAGCGCATGCGCAAGATCTCCCTTTAAGGGTCCTTCTGTCACAAACAACAGGTCATTACCTCTGGTGCCTCAGTTGGAAGAACTACTTGTTAAGCTTCTACGTAATCAGCAGCTTAATGCAAAAACTGTTTGGTGATTCCTATAACAAGGAGTTCAGAGAATATATCAATGTAGATCCTATGGGGAATTTAATTAAGCCGAATTTTTGTCACACAGCACTTTAGGCTTGTCTGTGACAAAAATGAGCTGAAGCATATCAGATTCCAAGATTTACGCCATAGCTGTGCTACGCTTTTATATGACAGCGGTATAGACCTGAAAGCAATTCAGGAATGGCTGGGACACAGTAATATTTCCACCACCATGAATATCTATGCTCATCTGAACTATAAGAACAAGGTTATATCCGCAAATGCGATAGCCGGAATTATACCAAATTACAAAGAAAAAGAACCCCGAGCAGCAGCAAACTAACCGGGATTCTTCCTCATGCCATACTGCTGGTGGCCGGACTTGAACCGGCACGGGATTGCTCCCGAGGGATTTTAAGTCCCTTGCGTCTGCCTATTCCGCCACACCAGCATGGTGTGTATATACATCAATCGGAGGGGTTTTCCCTGATATTTGGAGGGATATTTCCGATGGATGAACAACTTAATATTTTTTGATTTTTCTGGAAAGCCAGTAAAATCAGGGGTTTGCACGATATCGTGTGGGATATACGTGTGGGATTTTAAGTCCCTTGCGTCTGCCTATTCCGCCACACCTGCAGACGCATCACCAATATATTATTGATGAATGGGACCTATAGGGCTCGAACCTATGACCCTCTGCTTGTAAGGCAGATGCTCTCCCAGCTGAGCTAAGATCCCTCGTGTATGATAGAGCATAGCGGATCGGGTATTGACTTAAGTCGTTGAATGCCTGCATTCATAAGACTTGAGACAATAGCTGATACATTAGGCTGTGAACACGGAATGACAAATCTCTGATTTGGCATACTGCAATTCACACCGCTATGCGACAATCCATAACAATGCTCACTTAAAAAATCATGAGAAACACGTTCTACGCATTTCTCAATCAAACGACCCGGATGGGGTTCGAACCCACGACCTCCGCCGTGACAGGGCGGCGCTCTAACCAGCTGAGCCACCAGGCCAAAATAAATATTTAATTGAAAATGGACCTTCAGGGACTCGAACCCAGGACCGACCGGTTATGAGCCGGTTGCTCTAACCAACTGAGCTAAAGGTCCGCATACCTCTTGAGTCATACCTTTAAAAGGTAAAGCCGATGATCGGACTCGAACCGATAACCTGCTGATTACAAATCAGCTGCTCTGCCAATTGAGCCACATCGGCATATTATACAGCACAGCTGATTTGTAATCAGCCTGCTCTGCCTACAATTGTCTCATTGCATTCAACAATTGTCATGAATTGAGTCACATCGGCATATTACATAGCACAGCTGATTTGTAATCAGCCTGCTCTGCCTACAATTGTCTCATTGCATTCAATAATTGTCATGAATTGAGCCACATTGGCATACACCATATCGGCACGTATCATAGTTCAGATGATTTTCATTCGTAATCAGTCTGTTCCATTTAACACATATTATATCGTTCCATTGACTGTGCGTCAACTTATAATATAACACGAGTGACTCCGACGGGAATCGAACCCGTGTTACCGCCGTGAAAGGGCGATGTCTTAACCGCTTGACCACGGAGCCTTTCTCTCTTTCTTTCCCTGATACGGAAAAAAACTCCCCGAGTAGAGGCTCGAACCTACAACAACTCGGTTAACAGCCGAGTGCTCTACCATTGAGCTATCGAGGATTATGCTAAAGGTTTTGTTTATACCTTCAAAACCGATACCGAACCTTTTTACATCTATCTCCAAGTTAAGCTTCCGGTCGATTAGTACTTATCCGCTCAATACATTACTGTACTTACACTCTAAGCCTATCTACCTCGTCGTCTTCAAAGGGACCTTCTTCTTGCGAATCGGATATCTCATCCTGAGGGGGCTTCACGCTTAGATGCCTTCAGCGTTTATCCCTTCCGGACTTGGCTACTCTGCCATGGATTTGGTATCCAACAGATACACCAGCGGTCCGTCCATCCCGGTCCTCTCGTACTAAGGACAGCTCCTCTCAAATATCCTACGCCCACACCGGATAGGGACCGAACTGTCTCACGACGTTCTGAACCCAGCTCGCGTACCGCTTTAATGGGCGAACAGCCCAACCCCTTGGGACCTGCTACAGCCCCAGGATGCGATGAGCCGACATCGAGGTGCCAAACCACTCCGTCGATGTGAACTCTTGGGAGTGATCAGCCTGTTATCCCCAGGGTAGCTTTTATCCGTTGAGCGATGGCATTCCCACTTAATACCACCGGATCACTAAGTCCTAGTTTCCTACCTGCTCCACCCGTCGGTGTCGCAGTCAAGCTCCCTTCTGCCTTTGCACTCTTCGAATGGTTTCCAACCATTCTGAGGGAACTCTGGCGCCTCCGATACCCTTTCGGAGGCGACCGCCCCAGTCAAACTCCCCGCCAGACATTGTCCCCCGCCCGGGTCACGGGCGCAGGTTAGAAATCAATACTGCAAGGGTGGTATCCCAACAGCGACTCCGTATAGACTGCCGTCCATACTTCTTCGTCTCCCACCTATCCTGTACATACAGCATCGAATCCCAGTATCAAGCTGGAGTAAAGCTCCATGGGGTCTTTCCGTCCTGGCGCAGGTAACCAGCATCTTCACTGGTACTTCAATTTCACCGGGTGCATTGTCGAGACAGCGCTCAAATCATTACGCCTTTCGTGCGGGTCGGAACTTACCCGACAAGGAATTTCGCTACCTTAGGACCGTTATAGTTACGGCCGCCGTTTACTGGGGCTTAAATTCGAAGCTTCGTTGCCTGACTTCTCCTCTTAACCTTCCAGCACCGGGCAGGCGTCAGCCCATATACCTCACCTTTCGGTTTCGCATAGACCTGTGTTTTTGCTAAACAGTTGCTTGAGCCTATTCTCTGCGGCCTGGTTGCCCAGGCACCCCTTCTCCCGAAGTTACGGGGCCATTTTGCCGAGTTCCTTAACAGTACTTCTTCCGTCGGCCTTAGGATTCTCTCCTCATCTACCTGTGTCGGATTGCGGTACGGGTACGGTATAAACAATAGCGGCTTTTTCTTGGCACATCCTCTGCGGACTTCCCTACTTTCTTTCAGTCCGCATCACACCATTGCCTTATAAGGGGGATTTGCCTCCCTTACAGCTCCTGTGCTTGCACCGGTCTTTCCTTTCCCGGCTCCCGCCTTGGACATGCGTCCCCACAGTTCTGTTATACCGCAGTACAGGAATTTCCACCTGTTTTCCATCGGCTACGCATTTCTGCCTCGCCTTAGGCCCCGACTTACCCGGGGCAGATCAGCTTTACCCCGGAATCCTTGGATATTCGGCCTGGAGGATTCCCACCTCCATCTCGCTACTCATTCCGGCATTCTCTCTTCTTAACGCTCCACGGCTCCTTATCAGTACCGCTTCGCTGCGTTAACAATGCTCCTCTACCAATGTCTTACGACATTCCTGAGCTTCGGTGTCGTGTTTCAGCCCCGGACATTTTCGGCGCAGGACCTCTCGACTAGTGAGCTATTACGCACTCTTTGAATGTATGGCTGCTTCTGAGCCAACATCCTAGTTGTCTTCGAAGTCCCACATCCTTTTCCACTTAACACATACTTTGGGACCTTAGCTGCAGGTCTGGGCTCTTTCCCTTTTGACTGCCCAACTTATCTCGTGCAGTCTGACTCCCGTACATCACCTCTATGGCATTCGGAGTTTGATATGTCTTGGTAGACTTTGACGCCCCCTAGGAAATTCAGTGCTCTACCTCCATCAGGTTAATACGAGGCTAGCCCTAAAGCTATTTCGAGGAGAACCAGCTATCTCCGGGTTCGATTGGAATTTCTCCCCTATCCACACCTCATCGCCACCCTTTTCAACGGATGTGCGTTCGGCCCTCCACCACCTTTTACAGCGGCTTCAGCCTGGACATGGATAGATCACCCGGTTTCGGGTCTACGTTCTCTGACTTACCGCGCTCTTAACGCTTGCTTTCACTTCGGCTCCGTCCCTTAAGGACTTAACCTCGCCAGAAGCCGTAACTCGCCGGACCGTTCTACAAAAAGTACGCGGTCGCACTCCTATGGTGCTTCCACAGCTTGTAAACACAGGGTTTCAGGTTCTCTTTCACTCCCCTCCCGGGGTCCTTTTCACCTTTCCTTCACAGTACTCTGCTCTATCGGTCACTGAGGAGTATTTAGCCTTACGGGGTGGTCCCCGCTTATTCCCACAAGGTTTCTCGTGTCTCGTGGTACTCTGGATCCTGCTGTGTGGCTTCCTCCTTCGCTTACGGGGCTTTCACCCTCTATGGCTGGTCTTCCCAGGACCATTCTGCTGGATTCTTCCAATCACGTCTGCAGTCCGAACCCCGGTGTGCACGCACACCGGTTTGGGCTCTTTCGATTTCGCTCGCCGCTACTTTCGAAATCACGGTTGTTTTCTTTTCCTCCGGCTACTTAGATGTTTCAGTTCACCGGGTTCCCGAACATACACTATGGATGCATGTATGCACGACTAAGGTTTTTCTTAGCCGGGTTTCCCCCATTCAGAGATCCATGGATCAATGCTTATTTGCAGCTCCCCATGGCTTTTTCGCAGCTTATCACGTCTTTCATCGGCTCTCAGTGCCAAGGCATCCTCCCTGCGCTCTTCTTCGCTTAACTTGTTATGATACACTACCTAGCGTAGTAATGCATCACCTCTTGCTTGCTTGTTGCTTTTAGATGTCTTGTCTCTATCTCCATGAAATATTTCCGGCTTCCATTTCTTTCCACCTTCCATATCTCGCATGGTTTGATTGATTCTTTGATTCGGTATTCGGTTTTCAAGGTACAAACAGCTTATTTTCTTAAGCTCCAGAGTCCCTCAGCACTTTCATAATCACTTATGTCTTTGCTTCCGTTCTCTGATGGGCTTAAGTGGACTCGAACCACCGACCTCACGCTTATCAGGCGTGCGCTCTAACCGGCTGAGCTATAAGCCCCGGCTCATAAGCAAGTGCACATCTGAGGAAACATGCCGCGGGGAAAGCTTGCTTTCCTTAGCGTCTGTTTCGGATGATGTATAAGCAGCGCAGCTGCGGGATGACAAATCTCTGATTTGGCATACCAACACTTGCCAGCTTACCACTTACCAATGATATTTTCTTTTTTAAGTAATCCGGCAACCACCTGCTTTCCCATATCGTCTCCAATATAGTATCATCGGCCGCTTAAGTCTTAACCATCGTGTTCGGGATGAGAACGGGTGTGTCCCTTAAGCGTATCGTCACCGGAAAAGTTCTATGAAATTTTCGTGTTGTCTTGAGCAAGTGCACATCGTAAAATCAAGGACTGGGAAAATTTATTTTCTCAGGACTTTGTTTTTCGATGTATAAGCGGTGCATACCGCGACCGAGAGGCTCTGCCTCGAGGTGCACTTCTCACCCTTAACAACAAAACAGCAATGTAACCCCTACTTTTTCCTTAGAAAGGAGGTGATCCAGCCGCACCTTCCGATACGGCTACCTTGTTACGACTTCACCCCAGTTACCAGACCTGCCTTCGGCGGCTCCTTCCCTTTCGGTTAGGTCACCGACTTCGGGCATTTCCGACTCCCATGGTGTGACGGGCGGTGTGTACAAGACCCGGGAACGTATTCACCGCGACATGCTGATTCGCGATTACTAGCGATTCCAGCTTCATGTAGTCGAGTTGCAGACTACAATCCGAACTGGGACGTTATTTTTGGGATTCGCTTGCCTTCACAGGGTCGCTTCCCTTTGTTTACGCCATTGTAGCACGTGTGTAGCCCTGGTCATAAGGGGCATGATGATTTGACGTCATCCCCACCTTCCTCCGGGTTATCCCCCGGCAGTCTCTCTAGAGTGCCCAGCTTTACCTGCTGGCTACTAAAGATAAGGGTTGCGCTCGTTGCGGGACTTAACCCAACATCTCACGACACGAGCTGACGACAACCATGCACCACCTGTCTCCAATGTACCGAAGTACTACAGGCATTACCCTGTATTCATCGGGATGTCAAGACCAGGTAAGGTTCTTCGCGTTGCTTCGAATTAAACCACATGCTCCACCGCTTGTGCGGGTCCCCGTCAATTCCTTTGAGTTTCATTCTTGCGAACGTACTCCCCAGGTGGATTACTTATTGCGTTTGCGACGGCACCGAGGATTTATAAATCCCCAACACCTAGTAATCATCGTTTACGGCGTGGACTACCAGGGTATCTAATCCTGTTTGCTCCCCCACGCTTTCGAGCCTCAACGTAAGTTACAGTCCAGTAAGCCGCCTTCGCCACTGGTGTTCCTCCTAATATCTACGCATTTCACCGCTACACTAGGAATTCCACTTACCTCTCCTGCGCTCCAGCCTGACAGTTTCCAAAGCAGTTCAGGGGTTGAGCCCCCGCATTTCACTTCAGACTTGCCATGCCGTCTACGCTCCCTTTACACCCAGTAAATCCGGATAACGCTTGCCCCCTACGTATTACCGCGGCTGCTGGCACGTAGTTAGCCGGGGCTTCTTAGTCAGGTACCGTCATTTTCTTCCCTGCTGATAGAGCTTTACATACCGAAATACTTCTTCACTCACGCGGCGTCGCTGCATCAGGGTTTCCCCCATTGTGCAATATTCCCCACTGCTGCCTCCCGTAGGAGTTTGGGCCGTGTCTCAGTCCCAATGTGGCCGTTCACCCTCTCAGGCCGGCTACTGATCGTCGCCTTGGTGGGCCGTTACCTCACCAACTATCTAATCAGACGCGGGTCCATCCTGTACCACCGGAGTTTTTCACACTGAGTCATGCGACTCCGTGCGCTTATGCGGTATTAGCAGTCGTTTCCAACTGTTGTCCCCCAGTACAGGGCAGGTTACCCACGCGTTACTCACCCGTCCGCCACTAAGTTATGAAAAAGATTGTTTAGTGCAAGCACTTCCCGCTCACATCATAACTCCGTTCGACTTGCATGTGTTAGGCACGCCGCCAGCGTTCATCCTGAGCCAGGATCAAACTCTCAATAAAAAGTTGTCCTTAGCCTAAGTTAAACTTGGCTTCCGTTTCCTGCCTTGGAAGTTCTCTTTCAAGTCCTTCCTCGACTTGGATTTATGGTTTCGTTCTTCTGAAATTTCTTTTGAGTTTCATGAACTCTGTTCTAGAATTTTCAGGGTTGCATTGCTGTTTATTTGTCAAGGTACAAGCAAGGCCGGATTTTGTGCAATCATTTTTTTGAAAGCTCGCTTTCTTAAAAGCTGTTGTGCAAAGGACGATTGTGCGACAGCACTCAGCGAGCAGTGTTTTTTTCTGCGAGCTGTCCTTGCTTAATTTGCTGGCAATCCGGAGATCACCAAACGGAGAAGGAGGGATTTGAACCCTCGCGCCGCTATTAACGACCTTCACCCTTTCCAGGGGTGTCCCTTCAGCCTCTTGGGTACTTCTCCAAACTAAGCCGAAATAAAATAACTTTATTTAATTGCGAACACTTACGTGTCCGAGGAGAAGGTATCTCCATCGGAGAGGGTGGGATTCGAACCCACGCGCCCTTGCGGACAAACGGTTTTTCAAGACCGCCTCGTCATGACCACTTCGATACCTCTCCAAGCGAGCGTCTTTGTCAGGCGCAAGATATATACTACCAAAAGTTGAATTTTTAATGTCAATAATTATTTTTTTAGATTTTTTTATTTTTCATTTTTATTACGAAATTCGTCAAGAGCAGCTTTTTCCCTGCAGTGTAACCGGCTTAATCCATCTTCCCTGTATCATATATTTGCCCAAAATCACAAGTCTTATCAGTTCATCCGTATAAACGAAGGAAAATACCAATAAGAAAGGCAGGTTCCATACCATTCCTGCAAGCCAGGTTGCCGGGACACTGACCACATACAGGCAGATAATCTCAACCACGGTTCCAAACACCGCTTCCCCACCTGCCCGGAACGATTCGTTCATAATATAGTTACAGGTGCGCACGGTTCCGAAAAACAGATAAATCAGCATCATATACTTTCCATATTGAAGCGCGGTCTCTCCCAGTCCGAAAAGGGTAAACAGCGGCCGGTTCACAAGAGTTCCTGTGAGGACGATAAGAAATGTCACCACCGGACAGACAAGTGCCGAATACTTCGCATAGGCATGTGCCTTATGCAGATCTCCTGCGCCAACCTTCTTTCCAACAGCCACTCCGGTAGCGCTTGCCAGTCCTCCGAAGAAAGCATAAACAAATCCTTCGCAGACACGGAAGGCTGCCATGGCCGCAATCGCAGACTCATTCTGGTGACCGATTACGATATTAATCAGCATCTGTCCCACGCCATAAAAGCAGTTCATTACATATAATAGGAAAGCACTTTGAAAGATATCCCTTTACAAAGATACCATTCATCCGGAAGATCCATTCCCCGCGCAGCTTCACGCAATCATTGGTCCGGTACAGATAAAAAAGTAAAATACCAAGATTTACCACACTGGAAACCAGTGTTCCGACTGCAGCTCCTGCGGCTCCCATCTGTGGCATTCCAAAATGTCCATAAATGAGAATCCAATTGAGTATGAAATTGACAATAATTGCTGCGATCGATCCGATAAGCGGCTGACGAATCCGTTCCGTAGAACGCATCAGGGTGCTCACAATCACAATCACCACCTGTAACAGATAGGAAAATCCTACAATCCTCAGATATGGTGTTCCCAACACAATAATATTCTGCTTATCCGTATAGATCCCGAGCATAAATTCTGGGAAGAAAATACAGACAGCGGAAAAAATCACTGCTACAATGCTCATAAAAAGAAGGGATATTCCAAGCGTCCGGTTAATTCCTTCCTCATCCCTGGCACCCCAGTACTGGGAGAAAAACAGCACCGATCCACTGGCAAAGCCCCAGTAGCAGTTAAAATAAAGAGAACTGATCTGTGAACAGATTCCGACTGCCGCCACAGCAAGCTCTCCCTGACTTCCAATCATAATGGTATCTACCATACTTGCAGTAGTTCCCAATAGATTCTGAATGGCAATTGGAAATGCGATTGCCATTACGACCTGAAAGAATTCCTTCCAGGTTACTTTCTCCTGTTTTGCTTTAACGATTGCTTTCATAACAAAATCTTTATCTTTCTATTATCTATACCACTTCATATATGTTCTATTTCCATGCTTCCAGCCTTGATCAGACAGCCATATCCACTCCATCTGCTACCGGCTCTGTAAATAGCGCTCTGCGATCTGCACATCCTCCGGGGTTGTGATCTTGATATTCTCATAGCTGCCTTCCACAAGCTTTACCTTGTGATGTGCAAGCTGCTCTACCACCATCGCATCATCCGTGATCTGTACCCCTGCCTTCAAAAGCTCCTGTTCCTTCTGCAACAGTTCCTCATAGGCCCTGTGGACCAGTGGATACGAAAAGACCTGTGGTGTCTGCACATTCCACACAAGGCTCCGGTTCGGTGTCACGGAAACATATCCCTGCTCATCCGCAATCTTCACCGTATCCTTAGAAGCGACGCCAACGACACACGCCCCTTCCTTCTGCACTTCCCGGTAAACGTTCTGCAAAATTTCCTGTGTAAGCATTGGCCGTGCACTGTCATGGATAAATACAAAATCACAATCCGGATGTACGGCCCGTAATCCGCAGGCAACGGAATGATACCGTTCTTTGCCTCCCGCTACAATCCGTGATACCTTGTGAAAACCGTATTGGTTTACATAACTCTCTTCCACCTGCTCGACTTCATCCTGTGAAACAACCAAAACAACTTCATCAATAAAGCTTTCTTCAAAAAGCTTTCAGGGAATAATATAAAACCGGCTTGCCCGCAATCTCCATGTACTGTTTCTTCACTCCGGCATTCATGCGCTTCCCGCTTCCTGCAGCAAGAACCACAGCTGCCGTCCGGTATGACTTGTCCATTTTTCATCAGATACGCTCTCCAAGCTTTAAAGAAGGTACCGCATTCAGGTCATAGCCATGGCGTACCCCTTTGCAATATTCATAATATCCTGCCGCTCCGATCATTGCTGCATTGTCGGTACAAAAAATGGGTGACGGATGATAGAATGTAATATTCCGCTGTGCACATGCTTTTCCAAAGGCTGCACGAAGTGCCGAATTCGAGGCAACCCCGCCTGCAATCGCAAACTTATCGTAACCATACTTCTGCACGGCATCCATGGAATGCTCCACCAGTACATCGACAACTGCTTTCTGGAAGGAAGCAGCCACATCGGGCACACAGATGG
Source organism: Lachnospiraceae bacterium (assembly GCA_021628825.1). Classification (GTDB taxonomy): domain Bacteria; phylum Bacillota; class Clostridia; order Lachnospirales; family Lachnospiraceae; genus Suilimivivens. The sequence goes on from JAJXRY010000001.1 coordinate 1,285,330, forward strand.
TCTCCCCTTTCATTTCACAGGAATTAATATAGTTCAATACGGCAGATTTCAGACCACTGAAGCTGAAATCATAAACGGCATCCCCGACCTTGGCTCTCGGAAAATGAATGGCATCGGGATTTCCTTCTTTTGCCACCTTGTCAATCTTCGGACCTCCCGGATAGCCCAATCCAATGGCACGCGCCACCTTGTCAAATGCCTCTCCTGCCGCATCATCCCTCGTTCTTCCGATGATCTCATACTCCCCGTAATCCTTAACCACAACAAGGTGCGAATGTCCTCCGGATACCACCAGACAGATAAACGGAGGCTCCAGATCCTTATTTTCAATATAATTGGCACTGATATGTCCTTCAATATGGTGTACGCCGACAAGCGGTATTCCTGTTGCAAAGCTGATGGCCTTGGCTGCAGATACTCCGACTAAAAGGGCTCCTACAAGCCCCGGACCATAGGTGACGGCAATCGCTGTCATCTCGTTCAGCTTCTTTCCACTGTCTGAAAGTGCCTGTTCAATCACCTGATTAATCTTCTCAATATGTTTTCTGGATGCAATCTCCGGAACCACACCGCCATATTCGGTATGCAGTGCAATCTGTGTATAAATCACATTGGAAAGCACCTCCCGCCCGTTTTTTACAACGGCTGCTGCGGTTTCATCACAGGAGCTTTCAACTGCCAGTATGTAAACATCCTTTTCCATGTCCAGACCTCACTTATATATGTTACTGTGTGAGCAGTAACTTTATTGTTCTTCTACTGCCTTCCAGCCGTAAATCTTCCAATGATCCCTGTCATCCTTGCGAAGCAGGAAGAGTTCTTACGCAAGTCCGGCTTCCTTACCGGATCGTATGGTATAGGTACAGCTCAGTCTCGCCCAGCTTCTTCCGTCGGCATCAAAATAATCCACATCCGTTGCCGATGCAACGCTGTAGCTGGTCACCCGTAAGTTCTTATCCTTCATCGTCTGGATGTCCCAGCGCAGATTCTTCTGGTACTGATCCGGTGTATTGTTGGCGATCAGTTCGTCATCATACAGCTTCTCAATCTGCAGGGCAAGCTGCGTCAGTTCTTCATCGGTATATTCCTCACTGTAAAAGCACACCGTAATGTCACTGTACAGTTTCAACACCTCTCTCGGAGTCGGAGGATAATCATCATCTATATTCTTTAATAAGAGCTGCTGTGCAACCGACACGGCCGTTTCCGTATCTTCCCTTGCTTCCTTCGGTTTGCGGTTTGATAAATAAAAGTAATATCCAGCTACCAGTGCAATCAGCACCAGTCCGATCAGAATTCCTTTTTAAGGCTCCGCGTCCTTCTTTCGACATATGATTCCTCCTTTCCATTTCTTTTTCCTTATTCTTTACATTAAAGTTTGTTTTTCTTGGTTTTCAACTTTTTTTCTTAACTATGAAATCACTTTACATGATTATATTTTTATCAGAATTGCTCTTCCCTTTACATCGTCCATGAGTATCAGAAAACCTCATCCTCAAAATTCAGTTCCATGGTCTTGCCGTCCCTGCAAACCTCGACTCTTGGGAAGATCTTCCGTGCTGCATCCAGATACTCCTCCGGATGATTGAGTGACGGGCTGTAATGCGTCAGCCACATCCGTTCAACATCTGCCTGTCTGCCAATCTCTGCTGCCTCATAAAAGGTCATATGTTTTTTCTCCCTGGCCTTCTGTTGCTTATCCGGCTCTCCATACATTCCTTCGCAGATAAACAGATCGGAATTCTTGGCATGCTCGACAATTCCCTTCGTCGGCCGGGTATCGGTACAATACGTTACCTTCAATCCCTTCCGTGCCTGCCCAAGAACCATTTCCGGCACATATGTCATTCCATCAATTTCAATGGTTTCACCTTTCTGTAAGCGGTTCCAGTAGCGGCGTTCAATCCCTAAACTGACAGCCTTGTCAACATCAAATTTACCAATCCGGTCAATCACTATACTGTAGCCATAGCAGGGAACATTGTGGTTTACCTTAAAGGCTTCAATCCGGAAACCGTCCATTTGGATGATCTGCTCCGGCTCGGTAAGCTCGAGGCAGTCAATGGCAAACGGCAGCTCCGGTGCAATGATCCGCAGGGACGCTACAACCTTACACAGGCCCTTCGGTCCCACCAAAAGAAGCGGCTCTGTCCGTTCTGCATTTCCCATCGTGAGAAGCATTCCCGGAAGTCCGCTGATATGGTCTGCATGAAAATGGGTAAAGCAGATGACATCGATCGGTTTGGGGCTCCACCCCTTTTCCTTCATTGCGATCTGGGTTCCTTCCCCACAGTCTATCAAGATACTCGTCCCATTATATCTTGCCATCATGGATGTAAGCCATCGATATGGGAGCGGCATCATTCCGCCTGTTCCCAATAAGCATATATCCAGCATAATTTAACCTGTTCCTCCCTGATTACCGCTTATTGCTTTCAGAGGAGCTCCTGTACCTCCTCCTTCGTCACCTCTACGGCAAATCCTTCTATTAATTTATCATAACATTCCTCACACAGATCAAAGGAATGACGGATTCCATCCTTATTGCTGAAGTAACCAAACTGCTGGTTTCCTTCAAATACACCTTCCATTAAAATTCCATTTTTGATTTTTAAAGCTTTGCCACACTGGTTACATACCACCTGTTTCAGAGTGTTTTTCCCTTCGTCCATATAAATACGCATCGTTTCTCCTCCTTACAATACCATTATACAGAAACTTTTTCTATGAACCAGTGGTAAGTCCTTCATGTTTTGTCTATCTTTTCCACATAATCAGTGCGTCTTCCTTCGGCTTCTCATAAAAGTCCGGGCGGATGCCCTCTCCATGAAATCCGAATTCTTCATATAAACGGATCGCCGGTGTGTTGCTGACCCGTACCTCTAAGGTACAGTCCCCGATTCCATGCTGTGGTGCCTCTTTCAGGGCATGTGCAAGAAGTTTTCTGGCAATGCCTCTCCTCCGGAACGGTGCATCTACCGCCACATTGGTGATTTCTCCTTCGCCTGCCATATTCCGCAGTCCGCAGCATCCAAGGATCACACCGTCTGCTTCCGCCACATAATAATAAGCATAATCTGCTTTCACCATTTCAAGGAAGTCTGCTTCCTTCCACGGCATCGAAAAACGTCCGGCTCTCAATGGCACTCACTGCTGCCACATCCTTTTCTTCCAAAGGGCGTATCGTAATCATTGCTTCTCCTTCTTGGCCGCCTTTTCCCGCTCTGCCTGGGAAAGGCGCAGATATTCCGGTGCATGGTCTGCTGCCGAAACAACTTCCCCTTTGTGAAGCTTTTCTAACGCAAGGAAAGCAAAGGAAGCTGCCCTCTGCCGGTTCATGTGCGCCGGTGCAAAGCTGTACGGCACCTTCATGAGATCCTTTAACTGCCCGGCAAATACCGGAACTCCATCACCTAAAAATATGATTTCTTTCTGCTGTTCATTACATTTCTCTGCAATTTCCTGAATGGAAGCCGCACACTGGTGAAGAATGGGAACAAGCGTATAGGAAAAACGCTGCTCCTGCTCCTTGCTTTGTCTTTCTTCCCTATAAGAATACAGTCCTGTGTAAACCTGATTCCGTCTGGCGTCCATGATCGGACACACAATCTTGTCTGTGCCATACAGGTTGCAGGCAAGACCATCCAGCGTTGGAATCTCTATAATCGGTATTTCAAGGGCAAGTCCCAGTCCCTTCGCGGTCGCAGAACCGATCCGCAGGCCGGTAAAGGAACCCGGTCCTTTCGCAATGGCAATGGCATCTACGGTCTGTAAATCCAGCTCCACCATCTTCTTTAATTCATCCAGCATGGGCAGTAAGGTCTGCGAATGTGTTTTCTTATACTGGACATTATATTCTGCAATTACTTCGTCGTCTTCTACAATGGCAACGGAAGCAACCAGTCCCGAACTGTCAATTGCAATAATTTTCATTTCAGGTTCCTCTCAAAATCGGTTTTCTTTTTGTGTTACCGTGATTTCACGATAATCGAATCCTTTTTCCAGATTCTTTTCCAGCCGGATCTCCACATATTGTTCCGGCAGAAGCTCTTCGATCAGGTTTGCCCACTCAATGAGGCACACCCCGTCTCCGTAAAAATAATCCTCATATCCGATTTCATCCATCTCAGAAATATCCCCGATCCGGTACACATCAAAATGATACAGGGGAATTCGTCCCTCTTCATAGATCTGCACAATCGTAAAGGTCGGACTGTTCACCGCATCTACAATCCCCAGTCCTTCGGCCAGTCCCTGTGTAAATACCGTCTTGCCAACGCCAAGATCACCAACCAGTGTCAATACACTGCCCGGTGCTACGCTCTCTCCAATCTGCTTTCCCAAAGCAAAGGTATCCTCGGGAGATTCCGAAATTATTTTATGTTTTTCGATCATCTGTTGTAAAATATCCTGTCCGCTATTCATAATTCTCCTGTCAGTTCCCACGGATTTTTACCTTTTTCGGCGGCATATGAATGGAAATCACTTCAATTAAAGCGGCCTTATGTTCTCCCAGATCCTTTTTCGGAAAAATGGAAGCATTCACCGGCGACGTATATATTACGATACTCTTCGGCGTAGATACTGCCTTATATAAATTCTCCCATGCGATCTGCTCACTGGTGTCCTTCTGGGAAACCGTCATTCCTTCTTCATTGAAGGTATAATGCAGTGGCTCCTTAAATGCAGGATTCGCAAGGTACTGTTTCTTCGACCGGATAAACAATGTCCAGGGCAGATACGCAAGCACCACCACGCCAAAAATCAGATATAAAATACTGCCAGCCATAAAATATGCCACAACAAGCAGTGTGCCTGCTATGGTTCCTAAAAGCCCCGTGGTTCCGGTATAAGTATGATATAAAAGATAATCATATAAGACCCCTGGGGTAATCTTTACATCAAAAAGAAACTTCCATGCTGCATCTCCAAATCTTTCTTAATTAATAAATTTTCTGCCTTACCTGCTTATTCATCCTTACCTGCTCGACTAAATTCATGCTGCGTCTTCGACTTGCATTCATTAAGTACCTTACATAAAAAGCACCGGCAGGAAAGCCGATGCTTTTCTTCTATCCTATTATACTAAAAATCTCAGAACATGCAAACAAGTTTTGTTATTCGTGCCGCAAAGCTTCAATCGGGCTCAGTTTTGCTGCTTTCTTCGCGGGATAAATTCCAAAGAAGATACCCACACCGCAGGAAAAGAGAGTTGCGATAATCACAACCACAGGATCCACGCTGGCTGTAACTCCTGCAATCGAGCAGACTCCCATGGCGCCAAGAATACCAAAGACAATTCCAATCACACCACCCATGAGGGTAATAATTCCTGCTTCTGCAAGAAATTGCAACAGAATCGAACCGGTTCTTGCCCCCAGAGCCTTACGAATTCCGATTTCTCTGGTACGTTCGGTTACGGATACCAGCATGATGTTCATGACGCCGATTCCTCCAACCAGTAATGAAATTGCTGCCACGAAGGATACAAAAAAACCGTAATGATACTGAGGATCGAGTCAAACTGCGAGGACACATCCGTAAAGCTCTGCATCATAATCTGGTTCTCACCACGGACACCATGGCGGGCTTCGAGCAGATTCAGGGCATCCTGTGCTACCTGCGTACAATAGGCACTGTTATCCGCAATCACATAAAACTCAGAAAAAGTCATCAATATAATAATATAATTTGTTTCCCATAAAGGTTAAGGGGCATTCGGCCGTAATCGTCTCAGTTCCTCCGCCGGCCATTGAAATCAGCGATGAAGCGGTATCTTTTCTTACTCCGATCACGCGCATTTCCTGCGTCACGCCCCAAAAAGTTGCCTCAAAGGTAAGTCCGATCACATCCGTCGTTCCAAAGAGAGAGACTGCGCTGCTTTCTGAAATTACACACACATTGCTTCCTGCATCACAGTCATCCTGTGAAAAATATCTGCCTTTTATAATCGGTTCCGAAGAGGTATACTGCAGGCCGGGATAACCACCTGTCATACTGATATCAAAATTTCCTTTTGGCCCTTCTGCGGTTCCCCATATGGATAACTGTGGTGTAACCCCCTTTACATGGGCAACATTGGTCTCAATTGCGTCAAAGTCCGACTGGTCAAAGGTTACCGTAGTCTCTTTTCTTGTACTGTCCACATAAAAAGCAATCTGTCCGCCTGCCAGTCCTTCCAGCTCGTCATTGACCTGTCCGCGGACACCATTTCCGATTGCAATGACCATAATCACGGAAGCAATACCAATGATGATGCCGAGCATCGTGAGTATGGATCGTCCCTTATTACTCTTAATATTCATCAGAGCAATCTTAATATATTCCCAAATTTGTGCCATATCATCCGCTCCTGTTTACTGTGGCATTGCTGCAACGGTCATGCCTTCATAAAGATCTGCCGTAACACTTGTGACAATCTGCTCATCTGCGTTTAATCCTTCTATGATCTGTGTCATGGTATCGGTGGAAATTCCAGTCGTAACCGGCTTCTTTACCAGAATGTTGTTCTCAACCACATAAACAAACTCTCCGTCCATATCCACATTCACTGCCGTAATCGGTACCAGAACTGCATTTTCTGCCTTCTCGGTATTGATGACAACCTTTGCTTCCACACCCAGAATCACATCACTGTCCGGATTTAAAATCTTGATTTCCGTACCGACAACGGCTGCACCACTGTTATTCTGTTCTGCCATTTTGTTGATCTTGGATACTTCTCCTTCGTATTCCTTACTGCCGATCGTTACAATGGCTTTCTGTCCTTCCTTAATCTTGGAAAGGTCGTATTTCGTCACATTGATCCGGACCATCACATCTTCCGTACTTTCAAGCTTCAGGAGCTGTGCACCCTTCGCAGTTGTACCGCCCTCCACGGCGTTCATTTCGGTAACGACACCATCAAATTCTGCCACAATGCCGTTTTCTACTGAACTAAGGCTGTCAAGGGAATCCTCCACATCCATCGTCTGGGTTTTATTGTTGGCTTCCAGCTCTTCCTTCGCTCCACCGGTTAACTTGCCGGCTTCTGCGGAGCTTTTCTGGGACTTCATTTCGGAGCGGTATTCCTTATACTTGGACAGCATGTCGTTATAAACGTCCAGTTCGTCCTGCCAGCTCTTGATCTGCTCATTGTTCTGCTGCTCATAATTGTTTAACTGTACCAGCTTCTGTAAATTCTGGTATTCGTCGGAATCCGGCTGATCCTGCCAGTCAATCAGGCTGATCTGTAACAGGGCACCTTCATGGGCCAGATCACTCTTCTTCTTGGAAATCTTGGCTTCCAGATTCTTAATATAAGCCTCGGTGTCTGCAATCTGCTGATCCAGTACTTCCAGATTCGTGCTTGCTTCGCTTAAGTCCCCAAGCTTCTCATTATTGGTCTGTACCGAATTCAGATAACTTCCTTCGGTAGACTGTTTCTTTAATTCTGCCCGTTCCTTTGCTGCTACAAGGTCATCGGCATCATAGTTAAGAAGCACATCACCCGCCTTTACTGCATCGCCTGCCTGTGCTTTCACCTCTCCTACCTTCACATCCACATCCGAAAAATAAACCTTACTCTCCTCGGTCTTCACCGTGCCGCTCGTATCGATCGTCTGCTGAAGATCCCCGATCTGTGCCTGTGTCGTAGTCACCACGGCTGCTGCCCCGTTTCCACCAAAGAGCTTTGACAGAATAAAGAATAAAACGAGTACGCCAATCACCACAAAAAGGGTGATCTTTCTGCGTTTTTTCTTCTTAGCCGGATCTGCCGGCTGTTTTTCTTTCTTTTTCTTTTCTTTGAGGGCTTTCTTGGCTGCTTTCTCATTCACAGCTTCTGCACTGCTTTTGTCTGTTTCGGTCTCCTGTTCTTTTGTCTGTAATATCTCTACGGATTCCTGCTTTACGTTATCGCTCATGCCTCTTCTCCTTCTTCATTTTCATAATCTGCTACGACCTTGCCATCCATAATCCGGATGTTGCGTTTCGCTCTCGCGGCAATTTCATTGTCATGCGTAATCAGAATGACCGTTCTTCCTTCCCGATGCAGTCCTTTCAGAATTTCCATGATCTCCTGCGTCGAATTGGAATCCAGGTTTCCGGTCGGCTCATCGGCCAGAATGACCGGCGGTGCCTGTGCAATGGCTCTTGCGATGGCAACACGCTGCTGCTGTCCACCGGACATTTCGGACGGCTTATGCGTCATACGCCCGGACAGCCCAACCTTTTCCAGCGCACGCTCGGATAGTTCCATGCGCTCTTTTCTCGGAACGCCACGATAAATCAGGGGCAGCTCCACATTTTTCAAGCGCGGTCAGTCCTGCGATCAGGTTAAATCCCTGAAACACAAACCCGATCTCGCGGTTGCGGATGTCTGAAAGCTCATCATCCGTCATATGGGAGACATCCTTTCCATTCAGCAGGTACGTTCCACTCGTTGGAACATCCAGACATCCCAGCATATTCATCAATGTTGATTTACCGGATCCGGACTGCCCGATAATGGCTACAAACTCATTTTTATGTATGGTCAGATTCACATGATCCAGTGCTCTGACCGCATTCTCGCCGGGATTGTAGATCTTGCACATATCCCGGATGGTGATTAATTCTTCCACAAGCACTCCTCCTTCGCTTCATTTTTATCCATGCGTTTTCTTTTCTATAACTATAATTGCTACTTCTGCAGCTTATCATCCACAACGATTGAAATAAAAAACCCCTTGCACAATCTGTATTATATTATTAATACAATAATTGTCAAGAGGTTTTTTTCATTGATTTAAGAAAGATTAAGAATTCTTTCACCTTTTTTTAAACAAAAAATTAATGCTGTCTTCCTTTCAGAACCGGACTCAATTTCTTATAAACCAGCATCGTCACAATCGTAACCGTTGCACCCTTAATCAGGTTCAGCGGAGCAACACAAATAATTACAAGACTCACTACCCCGTTGATATGTCCGTTAATTGCAGTTCCCATGGCAATGATGTCCTCCATCGGCATATGATACAGGACGGCAAAGGTCGGAAGCAGATAAATCGCATTAAAGGCAGTGCCGAACACGGTCATAATCAGTGTTCCCGTGACGGATCCGATCAATGCACTCTTCCGGCTCTTTTTGTATAAATAGATGATGGAAGCAGGAAGAATAAAGCTGCATCCGATCACGAAGTTCGCGAAGTCACCCACAAATGCAGTGCTTGTCCCTTTTACCAGAAGCTTTAACAGGATCTTACAGAATTCAATCATTACTCCCGCTACCGGACCAAACGCAAATGCCCCGATCAGCGCCGGGATTTCACTGAAGTCCAGCTTATAAAACGGAGGAGCAAGGACAGGTACTGCAAAATCAAATACATGAAGCACCATGGCAATCGCCGAAAACACACCAATCATGGCAATCTTTCTTGTCGAAAGCACCCGTTCCTTATCCTGGTTCTTCTTTTTCAGGTACTTCTCCACCAGATACGCAATCAGCACAAAGCCAACCGCTACTACCAGTGCCACCAGTACAAACACCAGATTCTCCATTACATTAGACCATAAACTCTTTTCCATTTTCTCACACTCTCTTTCCGGCATACGCCATTGTTTTTAAAAAGAAAGTCTTCTTTGAATCTGCATCATGTATTAAAAAGCCCCGGAAATCCATTTCCGGGGCCTGCATCATCAGAAGCCAAATGCGTTTTCACGCATCTGTTCATGCATTTCTTCTCCCATCCAGACTTTACTGTCGGTTTTGGAATTTCACCAAATCAGCCATATTCCTAAGGAATACAGGTCGCGGACTATAACCGCCGGTAAGGAATTTCACCTTCCCCGAAGAACTTTCTATTTTGTTCGAGACATAGAATAGCATATCTCCTCTCAAATAGCAAGAGCCGACATGTTATTCCATATTATTTTTTTATCCCGATTGATCTTCATGGTCAGTGCAATCCGTTTCTTGGGCACATCGACCGATAATACCTGCACGTCCACAATATCCCCGACGCTCACCGCCTCCAAAGGATGCTTGATGTAACGGTCTGTGATTTGGGAAATGTGCACCAGTCCGTCCTGATGCACACCGATATCCACGAACACACCAAAGTCAATGACATTACGGACGGTTCCCTTTAAAATCATGCCCGGTTTCAGATCCTTCATATCAAGGACATCGCTTCTGAGAATCGGAGCCGGCATGCTCTCTCTGGGGTCTCTTGAGGGCTTTTTCCAATTCCTTAAGAATATCGGTTAAGGTGATTTCCCCAATTCCCAGTTCTACCGCAAGCTTACTCTTATCCTTAATCTTCTTTTCCAGGCTGCCAATCGTATTGACTGCATTAGTCGAAGTCTCCTTCTGCGCCGGTTTCTTAACAGAAGCATCGTTTTCTTCAAGGCTCATGACTGTACCACCCATAGCGGCTGCCAGGGCTTTTCCCATCGCTGTATTGGTGTTATGGATCACGATCTGTTTCTTACGGTCATTCCGGTCATTCCGGTTATTCTGCTTCGGAGCAGGCTTCGCTGCTGAACTCATCTGTTTGGCAGCCTGCTTCTGTGCGGTACGCACATCCTCCATTGTAAGTCCTATCCTTTCCAAAAGCTTCATCGCTGCTTCATAGGATTCGGGATGTACACTGGTATCATCTAAGGGGTTGTCCCCATCATGGATCCGCAGGAATCCGGCACACTGCTCATACGCCTTCGGTCCTAATTTCGGTACCTTTAAGAGCTGTGCGCGGTTCGCAAATTTACCGTTCTTTTCACGGTACTCCACAATGTTCTTGGCAATCGGCTTGGAAATACCGGAAATATATTCAAGCAATGGTGCCGATGCCGTATTTAAGTCCACGCCCACACGGTTTACACAGTCCTCTACCACGCCGCCTAACGCTTCTCCTAACTTCTTCTGGTTCATATCATGCTGATACTGTCCGACACCAATGGATTTCGGATCAATCTTCACAAGCTCTGCAAGCGGATCCTGCAGACGGCGCGCAATCGAAGCCGCACTTCTTTGTCCTACATCAAAGTTCGGGAATTCTTCGGTTGCCAGCTTACTTGCCGAATATACGGAAGCTCCTGCTTCATTGACGATGACATACTGCACCGGTGTATCCAGCTCCTTGATCAGCTCCACAATGACCTGCTCGGACTCTCTCGATGCCGTACCGTTTCCGACACTGATTAAGGAAACATGATATTTATGGATCAGCTTCTTAAGCTCTGCCTTGGCTTCTTCCACCTTATTCTGCGGAGCCGTCGGGAAAATCACCTTGGTATCCAGTACCTTGCCCGTTGCATCCACAACGGCAAGCTTACAACCTGTCCGGAACGCCGGATCCCAGCCGAGAACCACCTTTCCTGCAATCGGCGGCTGCATCAGAAGCTGCTGCAGATTCTTTCCAAATACAGAAATTGCACCATCCTCTGCCTTTTCGGTAAGATCATTGCGGATTTCACGCTCAATCGCCGGTGCAATCAGACGCTCATAGGCATCCTCGATCGCTGCGATAAGCAGCGGAGTGGTATATTCATTATCCGAAGTAATGACCTTTTTCTTTAAATACTGTAGAATCCGTTCTACCGGTGCGACAATCTTCACCGTTAAGAACTTCTCTTCTTCCCCACGGTTGATGGCAAGAACACGATGGCCAACGACCTTCTTAAGCGGTTCCTCGTAATCGTAGTACATCTCATAAACGCTTTCGGCCTTTTCATCCTTCGCCGTACTTATCAGCGTCCCTTCTTCCATGGTGATTTCACGGATGTAGGCACGGTAATCGGCTTCATCTGAAATGCCTTCCGCAATGATATCCGCAGCTCCCTGCAGTGCCTCTTTCACGGTCTTTACACCCTTTTCTTCATCAATATACTTCCGGGCTTCGACCTCCACGCCTTCTGCTGCATTCTGTGCAAGAATGTACTGTGATAAGGGTTCAAGTCCCTTTTCCTTTGCGACACTTGCCTTGGTTTTACGCTTCGGACGATAAGGACGGTACAGGTCTTCGACCACAACCAGGGTTTCTGCTGCCAGAATCTTTTCCTTTAATTCCTCTGTAAGCTTGCCCTGCTCCTCAATACTGCCAAGCACCTGCTCCTTCTTTTTCCTCCAGATTTCTTAAATAGGTAAGGCGTTCGTGCAGGTTACGAAGCACCTCATCATTTAAGGATCCGGTTACTTCCTTACGATAACGGGAAATGAACGGAATCGTATTTCCCTCATCAATCAGTTTTTACGGCGGCTTCCACCTGCCATTTTTTTCCACGTTGAGTTCTTCTTTGAGTTTTTAAAATAATATCCATAACTGCCCTCTCATGCTAAATTTCTTTCTCCATTCTAGACGATTCCGGATGTTTTTTCAAGAAATGATTATCAGCTGGTTTATGTAATCCGGCAGCCTATGAATGGGCATGACCGAACTGTTGCGTAATCCTTCAAAAAATGTTACACTTAAATGTAATCCAGAGAGTGATCAAAGACCTAATAAGTATCATTTAAAAAGAAACTTTGAAACAGAAATTTAAAACAGGTGTTGTCTATGTATAATAATGAAAACGAATATTCCGGTACTTCTTTTGAATATAATAATGGCTTTGCTCCCGGTAACAACGGGTTTGCATTTGCTGCCCTGATTCTTGGGGTATCTGCTCTGTTTTCGCTGTTTACCGTTTATCTTCCGCTCATCCTTGGAAGCCTTGCCATTCTTTTTGCACTGCTCTCCAAAGGGTATGGAAAGAAGATGGTAACCACCGCCAAAATCGGCTTTATCAGTGCCATTACCGGCCTGTCCTTAATTTTATCGATCCTCGTTGTCGGCATTACTTCGTTGTACTTATTGTTTGCAACCTGTACCGATGACCAGCTTCTTCACTATGGCTCCCAGCTCGATCAGGCCGTGGAGATGCAGTTAGGTCAGTCCACCGAGGAAATGTTTGGTACTTCTTATGAAGATATGATCGGTCAGCTCGTTACCCTGCGTGATGCAGCCACGGGCGCCAGAGAACAATAACCGTAAACTTCAAATAATCAGCAAATCTTTCAGAAGGGAGAATGCTTATGAGTGGAATCAGCTTTTATCCAAATTCAGGTTACAATTACACTTCACCCTATGCTGCTGTTTCAACTGCAGCAGGAAATACGGCATCCGGCAATTCTTCAACCAATGGTGCAGAAGAATCAAAGCCGGTTGTAAATCCCGGTGAATCGATGAAGGTTTCTCCGGGACGGAAGTCTTCCCCGGCAGAATGCCAGACCTGTAAGGAACGCAAATATCAGGACGGCTCTGATGAAATGGTTTCCTTTAAGTCAGCCGCCCATATTTCACCGGAAGCCTCTGCTTCAACAGTTCGTGCCCATGAGCAGGAGCACGTCAGCAACGCTTACAAGAAGGCATCCCAGGGCGGCGGTAAGGTCATCAGCGCCAATGTATCCCTTAAGCGGGCTATCTGTCCGGAATGTGGCAGAAGCTATGTTTCGGGTGGTACGACTTCCACGAAGATTTCCTATCCGAATGAGCAGACCAATCCTTATGCCAAAAACAAAAAATCAGCAGATGCATCTGTACTGATTGGCAGTAACATCGACCTGGCAGTATGATATCGTATACCTTCCCAGGACCAACTTACGAGAAAGGCTTTCCCCATGAATCCTTATTTATCTTCATCCAGCTTAAAACGAATTGCCAAGGGGCAGTTATTAGGAAGATATTCCAGTGTCATCTTCGTCTTCCTGCTTCATATGTTATGTCTGGTCAGTCTCCAAATGCTTGTTTCTCTTGTACTGGCTCCGACAAATATGATGAAATTCATCCTTTATTATGCGGCGCTTTATCTGGTGTTCATTGTTTCCGGCTTTTTCAAAGCAGGCGAGGCTTATGTTTATTTAAAGATTGCCAGCAATCAGCCGGTTACCGTAAGCGACCTCTTCTACTGCTTCCGCGGGGAAAGCAATCGTACCGCCTACATCCAGATCCGTCTGGCTGCGATCCAGCTCTTTACGGTTCTGCCCGCTGCAACCTACAGTATGCTCTTTTTGGAAAACACCAGCCTGCTTGCGGTAGATGGCATTTACCTGTTACTCTCCCTTTTGGGCACGGCAATCTCTGTATTTTTCGATCTGCTGTTCTCGCAATGCTATTATGTGATGCTTGATTTTGAACAATATACCGGTGCGCAAGTCATGAAGACGGCAGCCCAACTCATCCGGGGAAATATGGGACGGCTGTTCTATATAGTGCTCTCCTTTTTCCCACTGTATCTTCTCGGAATTCTTTCCATGGGAATCGGCTTCCTGTGGATTTATCCGTATAAAGAAGCGACCCTCGCAAACTTCTATTTAGACCTGATTCAGAAAAAAGCAACAACAGGACAGCGGTAACCGCTGTCCTGTCTTTTCTTTTATTCTCTATTCGTTTTTCCCTTTTCACTGCTGTTAATCCATTTCAGATAAGCATTGATAAACAAATCAATCGAGCCATCCAAAACCGCATCCACATTTCCTGTTTCTGCATTCGTACGATGATCCTTCACCAGTGTATAGGGCTGCATCACATAAGACCGGATCTGATTTCCCCATCCAATCTCCTTGACCTCACCACGAATATCGGAAAGCTTCTCTGCATTTGCCTCCTTTTGAAGCAGATACAGCTTCGCCTTCAACATCTGCATTGCCTTATCCCGGTTCTGGAACTGGGACCGTTCATTCTGGCACTGTACCACAATTCCGGTGGGAATATGGGTAATACGGATCGCCGAAGAGGTCTTATTGATGTGCTGTCCACCGGCGCCACTGCTTCGGTAGGTATCCACGCGCAGATCCTCGTCCCGAATCTCCACATCCACATCCTCTTCAATATCAGGCATTACATCCAGCGATACAAAGGATGTCTGACGCTTTCCCTGTGCGTTAAACGGGGAAATACGCACAAGACGATGGACACCCTTTTCGGATTTCAGATAACCATAGGCGTTCGTTCCGTTCACCTGAAAAGTTACGGACTTGATTCCTGCCTCGTCACCGTCTAAGTAATCCAACACTTCAATCGAAAAGTTCTTGCGCTCTGCCCATCTTGTGTACATACGATATAACATGGAGCACCAGTCGCAGCTCTCTGTTCCACCGGCTCCCGCATTCAGCTTCAAAATGGCATTGTCACTGTCATATTCCTCGGACAATAATGTACCGATCCGGATCTCCTCAAAGGTCTCAATAAAGCGGTCAAGCTCCTCGCGGATCTCTTCTGCCATTTCTTCATCGTTTGCTTCATTGCCCATTTCAATCAATGTTTCAATATCTTCATATTGTGTTTCCAGGTCATGCATTGCTTTGACACTGTCCTGAAGGTTCTTTAATTCCTTCATCTTCTGGTTGGATACATCCGGATTATCCCAGAAACCGGGAGCCTCCATTTCCATTTCCAGCTCTTCTATCCTCTTTGACTTATTTGCTAAGTCAAAGTGAATCCCTCACTTCCGCTAAGGGGGACTTGTAGGATAATAATTCAGTCTTCATCTGATCCAAAAGAACCACTTCACGTCACCTCTTTCCTTATTTAAGCCTTGCATCATTTAAGCCTTGCGTCCACAGCACTGCTTATACTTCTTACCACTGCCGCACGGACAGGGATCATTCGGATAAACCTTGGCATCCATACGTTTTACCGGTGCCTTGACAGTGGATTCATCCTTATTCGTTCCGGTTACCTTCGCAACCTGTTCACGCTCTACCTTCTGTTCCACGCGGACATGGAGCAGGGCACGAACGGTATCTTCCTTGATGTTCTCGGTCATTTCATCAAACATCTCATAACCGTTCATCTTGTATTCCACTAACGGATCTCTCTGTCCATAAGCCTGTAATCCGACTCCCTGACGTAGCTGATCCATATCATCGATATGATCCATCCACTTACGGTCAATAACCTTAAGCAGGATGACACGCTCTAACTCACGGATTGCTTCCGGTTCCGGGAACTCTGCTTCTTTTGCTTCGTACAGCTTCACAGCTTCTTCCTTTAACTGCTGCTTTAAGGCGTTCTTCTTCGGCTTGTTGATCCGTCCTCTCTTTACGGGAGCAATCGGAATGATCGGAAGAAGCAGGGAATTCAGTTCTTCCAGATCCCAGTCATCGTAATCGGTATCGTCACCGATCACCATGTCGACCTTGCTCTCTGTGATATCGGTAATCATCTTGTAGATCACATCACGCATGCTCTCTCCATCGAGTACCTGACGACGTTCCTTATAAATGATTTCTCTCTGTTCGTTCATTACCTGATCGTATTCGAGCAGGTTCTTACGGATACCATAGTTGTTGCTCTCGATCTTCTTCTGTGCGGATTCAATCGCATTCGTCAGCATCTTATGCTCGATTTCCTGATTCTCTGGAATACCGAGAGTGTTAAACATGCTGATCAAACGCTCCGATCCAAACAGACGCATCAGATCATCTTCCAGGGAAATGTAGAACTTGGATTCACCCGGATCTCCCTGACGGCCGGAACGGCCTCGCAACTGGTTATCAATACGTCTGGATTCGTGACGCTCTGTACCGATGATCTTCAGACCACCGGCTTCTCTTGCCACATCATCAAGCTTAATATCCGTACCACGGCCTGCCATGTTGGTTGCAATGGTAACTGCTCCATGTACACCGGCATCGGCAACAATTTCTGCTTCCAGCTCATGGAACTTGGCATTCAATACCTTATGCGGAATGCCCTGCTTCGAAAGCATACGGGAAAGCTCCTCAGATGCCTCAATCGTAATCGTACCAACCAGTACCGGCTGCTGCTTTGCATGGGCTTCCTTTACGGCTTCCACAATGGCATGGAGCTTTTCTTTTCTGGTTTTATATACGGCATCCTGCAAATCCTTACGGGCAATCGGACGGTTCGTAGGGATCTCGATAACATCCATACCGTAAATATCACGGAATTCCTTTTCTTCGGTAAGGGCAGTACCGGTCATACCGGCCTTCTTGTCAAACTTGTTAAAGAAGTTCTGGAAGGTGATGGTTGCAAGCGTCTTACTCTCTCTTTTCACCTTCACGTGTTCCTTGGCCTCAATCGCCTGATGAAGTCCATCGGAATAACGGCGTCCCGGCATAATACGTCCGGTAAATTCATCGACGATTAATACCTCATCATCCTTTACCACATAATCCTGATCACGGAACATCAGGTTGTGTGCACGCAGCGCCAGGATAATGTTATGCTGGATTTCAATATTTTCAGGATCTGCCAGATTATCGATCTGGAAAAACTTTTCGACCTTCTCGACACCCTGTGCGGTCAGATTTACGATCTTGTCCTTCTCGTTCACGATGAAGTCTCCGGTCTCTTCCCGTTCCACACCCATGATGGCATCCATCTTGCTTAAGTCTTCCATATCCTCACCACGCTGCATCTGTCTGGCAAGGATATCACAGATTTCATAAAGCTTCGTGGACTTGCCGCTCTGTCCAGAAATAATTAACGGCGTTCTTGCTTCATCAATCAATACCGAGTCAACCTCATCGATGATCGCATAGTGCAGATCACGAAGAACCAGCTGTTCCTTATAAATCACCATGTTATCACGAAGATAATCAAAACCGAGCTCGTTGTTCGTCACATAAGTGATGTCACAGGCATATTGTGCTCTTCTCTCTTCCGGTGTCATGCTGTTTAACACAACGCCGACGGTTAATCCTAAGAACTTATGGATTCCTCCCATCCACTCCGCATCACGTTTTGCCAGATAGTCATTTACCGTGACGATGTGAACACCCTTTCCCTCTAAGGCATTCAGGTATGCCGGCAGAGTAGAAACGAGGGTCTTTCCTTCACCGGTTTTCATTTCAGCGATACGGCCCTGATGAAGTATGATACCACCAATCAACTGTACGCGGAAATGTTCCATATTCAGAACACGCTTACCGGCCTCACGGACAACCGCAAATGCTTCCGGAAGAAGATCATCCAGAGTTTCTCCTTCGGAAAGACGCTTCTTAAACTCCTCGGTCTTCGCCTTCAGCTCTGGCTCCGAAAGCTGCTGCATGGAAGGACGCAGCTCCTCAATTCGTTTTACCAGAGGCTCAATACGCTTTAATTCTCTTTCACTATGTGTACCAAATACTTTTTGAATAACATTCATATGAAGTACCTATACCTTTCCTGCGGTTTCTCATCGGCAGGGTAACTAAAAACCATACAAAAAACATAAAAACCGCAAACCCTATTGTAACAGATTTACGGTTCAGAATCAACCTTTCGTAACTTCCGCTTCCTGCGTTGCATTTTCAGACGAATAGTGTTATTATTTTTAACGAGTTTATAACGCTATATATATAAAGAAAAGAGGATACCAAAATGAGTAAAACATTTGCTGACTTAATTGCGAAAGTCAATGAATGCGGCACCAAGAAAGTTGCTGTAGCAGTTGCTCAGGACTCTGCCGTATTGGAAGCTGTCAAAGTTGCGAAAGAAAGAAGAATTGCCGACGCGATCTTAGTTGGTGATGAAGCAAAGATCCGCGAAATCGCTGCTTCCTTAAATATTGATTTAAACGATTTTGAGATTGTTAATGTAGAGGATGTTACCGAAGCTGCCAGAACTGCTGTCAAGCTTGTTCACGAAGGTAAGGCCGATATGTATATGAAGGGTCTGATCGACACCAAGGGCTTCTTAAAGAGCGTTCTGGATAAGGAAGTTGGTCTGCGTACCGGCAAGCCGTTATCCCACGTATGTGTATTTGATGTCGAAGGAATCGATCATCTGTTATTCTTAACAGACGTTGCTTTCATTCCTTATCCGACACTGGAGGACAAGGTAAACATCATCAACAATACCCTTGAAATCACTAAGGCCTGCGGTATCGAAAACCCGAAGGTTGCTCCTTTGGCTGCTGTCGAAGTGGTAAACCCGAAGATGCCGGTTACCGTAGAAGCTGCTGAGTTAACCCAGATGAACAAGGACGGAAAGATCACCGGATGTATCGTAGACGGACCTTTATCCTTAGACCTTGCCATTGATCCGGAAGCTGCAAAGCATAAGGGTGCAACCGACCGTGCGATCCAGGGTGATGCAGATATTCTTCTGTTCCCGGACATCCATGCCGGAAACCTTGTTTACAAGGCAATGGTACATACCGCTAAGGTTGTAAACGGAAATATCCTTACCGGAACCAAGGCTCCTGTCATCTTAACCTCCCGTTCCGACTCTGTCGAGGTTAAGGTAAACTCCCTTGCTTTGGGTGCCATTGTTGCCCATTCCTTACAGCAGCAGTAAATTTTTTTCTAATGAAATAAATTTAAATGAAATAGATTGACAGATAATTCAGGAGGATAAACAAATGTCCATTAAAAGTTTAATTATCAATCCCGGTTCCACTTCCACCAAAAATCGGTGTTTTCGAGGATGAAACCCTGTTATTTGAAGAAACCCTTCGTCATTCTACCGAAGAAATCGCCCAGTACGCTTCCATCGTAGACCAGAAAGACTTCCGTAAGAAAATCATCATGGATCTTCTTGAAGAAAAGAATTTTGATATTCACTCCCTTCAGGTTGTTGTCGGACGCGGCGGTATGTTAAAGCCGATTCCTGGCGGCACTTATGCCGTAACCGATGACCTGTTAGAGGATCTAAAGATTGGCCGTCAGGGTCAGCATGCTTCCAACTTAGGCGGTATTCTGGCAAGAGAAATCGGTGATTCCATCGGTGTTCCTTCCTATATTGTAGACCCTGTCGTTGTAGACGAATTAATGCCGATCGCAAGATATTCCGGCGTACCGGAGCTTCCCCGTACCAGCGTGTTCCATGCTTTAAACCAGAAGGCTGTTGCAAAGCGTTACGCAAAGGAAAACCAGGTTGCTTATGATTCCCTCCGTCTGATCGTGGTTCATATGGGCGGCGGTGTTTCCGTTGGTGCACATGAAAACGGACGTGTTGTTGATGTATTTAACGCACTGGACGGCGACGGTGCTTTCTCTCCCGAACGTGCAGGTGCCGTTCCTTCCGGCGCATTAATCAAGATGTGCTTCTCCGGCAAGTATACGGAGAAGGAAGTTTATAAAAAGATCGTCGGTAACGGCGGTTTCAATGCTTACCTTGGAACCAACGATATGCGTAATGTCGAAAAAATGGTAAATGATGGGGATGACCATGCAAAGGAAGTCCGCGAGGCATTTATCATGCAGGTAGCAAAGAACATCGGCTCCATGGCTGCTGTATTAAACGGAAAGGTTGACCAGATCATCATGACCGGTGGTATCGCTTATAACAAGAGCGTCACCGACGGTCTGAAAGAACGAATCGGTTTCATCGCTCCGATCACCGTATATCCCGGCGAAGACGAGCTGCTTGCTCTGGCTCAGGGCGCATTACGTGTCCTGAACGGCGAAGAACAGGCTTGTGTTTACTAAGTGACGAGGTATCCTATGGAAAAGATTGCAAGCTTTACGATTGACCATATTAAATTACAGCCCGGTGTCTATGTTTCCCGTAAGGACCACATTGGTGCCGAGGTTATTACTACTTTTGATCTGCGCATGACCAGTCCGAACGAGGAGCCCGTGATGAATACCGCAGAGGTACACACCATTGAACATCTCGCAGCGACTTTCCTGCGTAACCACCCGGTCTATAAGGACAAAACGGTTTACTTCGGACCGATGGGCTGCCGTACCGGTTTTTATCTTCTGTTAGCAGGTGATTTAAGCTCGAAGGACATCGTTCCCCTGATGATTGAAATGTTTGAATTTATCCGCGATTACGAAGGCGAAGTACCCGGTGCTTCTCCCAAGGACTGCGGTAATTATCTGGATATGAATCTGGGAATGGCGAATTACTTAGCTAAGCGTTATCTGGATCAGGTATTGTACTCCATTGATGACAGCCACCTGATTTATCCGGAATAAAAATGATAACAGTCCAACTATCCACCGATGGCTGGACTGTTTTAGTTTAAAAAACAAACGAAAGGTTTAAACTCATGAAGAAAATAGGAATTATCGGTGCCATGGAATTAGAGGTCGAAACCCTCAAGGAACACATGTCTGTCGCAAACGTTACGAAGAAAGCCAACATGGAGTTCTATGAAGGAACCTTAAATGGCACAGACGTTGTCATTGTCCGCAGCGGAGTCGGCAAGGTAAACGCTGCCCTCTGCGTTCAGATTCTGGCAGATCTCTTTAAGGTAACCGCTATCATCAATACCGGTATTGCAGGTTCCCTGAATGCAAAGCTCGATATCGGAGACATTCTGGTATCCACCGATGCACTTCACCATGATGTAGATGCTACCCTCTTCGGTTATCAATTAGGGGAAGTACCTCAGCTTGGCTGCCGCGAATTTGTTGCGGATTCCCACCTTGCCAAGCTTGCTGTTGCTGTTTGTAAGGAGGTCAATCCGGACATTCATGCCTGTACCGGACGTGTACTAAGCGGCGACCAGTTCATTTCCAGCAAAGCGGTAAAGGAACGTCTGATTCAGGAATTCCATGGAGACTGTGCCGAAATGGAAGGCGCTTCCATTGCACACGGCGCATACTTAAATGAAATCCCCTTTGTCATCATCCGTGCGATTTCAGACAAAGCCGATGACAGCGCCCAAATAGATTACCCTGTCTTCGAAAAGGCAGCTGCCCTGCATTCTGCCAGACTGGTAGAGCATATGCTGCCACGCATCTGATAAAATCAGGTTGTCTGACAGTGGCTGTCCCGTGCCGGATGATGCGCTTACTGCCAGGACGGTCAGAACAGAATTCAGGAGTAAAAAACCTCAGCGCTGATGACGATGCTTTCTTTAAAAAAGCAGCTCACATACGCTGAGGTTTTCTTATGCTTACTCTTTTGTAATTGAAACACTCTGTCTTTAGCGGTCATGTGCCGACTTGGCAAAAAGCAGGAACATCGGGAAAATCTCGAGACGTCCTGTCAGCATTGCCAGGGAAAGTACGACCTTCACCCAGTCGGAATATAACCCAAAGTTCTCCATCGGTCCTACCAGATTCAGTCCTGGTCCGATATTATTAAAGCACGACAATACCGCGGTCAGATTCGTGGTCAGATCCAACCCATCCAGTGAAATAATCAAGGTAAAAATACAAATCAGAATCACATAAGCCCCAAAATAAATTCTCGTGGAATTCAGGGTTTTCTTATCTACATTCTTCCCATTCAGACGGATACTGACAACTTCCTTCGGGTTCAGAATCTGCTTGATCTCAGCAATAAATGACTTAAACAGAATGATCACGCGGGAAATCTTCAGACCGCCACCGGTTGATCCTGCACATGCACCAATAATCATAAGCAGCACAATCAGGTGCTTGGAAAACTCCGGCCAAAGATTGAAATCTACCGTTGCAAATCCTGTCGTGGTAATGATACTTGCCACCTGAAAAAAAGCACTCCGTACCGCTTCCCCTGTATTAGAGAAGCAGGATAGGATATTGATGGAAATGGCAACAACCGACACTCCAATGACACCAAAATAAACCGCAGTCTCTTCCGAAGTAAGCGCTTCCTTGAACTTCCGTAACAACAATAAAAAATAGGTATTGAAATTGATCCCAAACAGAATCATGAAAATCCCAAGCACAATTTCAATCGCCGGGCTTCCATATCCGGCAATTCCGGCACTGTTCAGTGCAAAGCCACCGGTACCTGCCGTTGCAAATCCAATACAGAAAGCATCAAACACCTTCATACCAAGGCATTTCAAAATTACAACTAAAATCAATGTCATTACTGCATAAATTCCATAAAGAATCATGGATGTTGTCCGCATACGCGGCACCAGCTTACCGGCTGTCGGCCCCGGCACTTCTGCACGTACCAGATGCATGGAATTGTCGTTCTCCATTGGAATGACCATCAGTACAAAGACAAGCACTCCCATACCGCCAACCCAATGGGTAAAGCACCTCCAGAATGCCACTCCGTGTCCCAGTGTACCGGGTTCTGCAAGAACCGATGCTCCTGTCGTTGTAAAACCGGACACAATTTCAAACAATGCCCCCCAATAGGAAGCAAAGCCGCCTGCCAGATATAAGGGAAATGCACCTACAATGGAAATGATGATCCATGCCATTGCTACAATGAAATAACCATCCCTGCTGCTCATCCGCTTCTGCTGCTGACGGACCAGCATCAGGAGAACTGAAACAATCGCAGCCGGAATCATGGTATAAACGAATGCTTTCGTATCACCATCCCGGTAAATCAGGGAAACAAACAGTGATGGCAGCATCAGAAGGACTTCTACAAAAAGAATCCTTCCAATAATATTCATAATTTTTTTCCAGTATTCATAAGAACCTCCAAACAGATCCGGATTTTTTTGCTTAATCTGCAAAAGATATCCTTAAGCTCTGCAATATGATGGTTAATGGAACCGATCAGAACGGTATCACCATCGTGAATTTCATCATCACCACGGGGAATAATTGTCTGTGTATCACGGATGATAAACGCTACCAGCACATTCCGCTTAAGCTTCAGGTTCTTCAGCGGGATATTCAGATTCTTATCCTTATCATCTATATTCAGTTCAATAAACTCAATCTTGCCATCCATCAGACGATACAGGGATTCCACCTTGTCATCTCCGGATGCATTCATCAGGGAACGGCTATAGGCAAAAATACGGTCTGCTGCAACATCATTTCTGGATACCGTACAGATCTTGCTTGTCTTTGGCAATACCTTCAGACGGGACTTCGCATTGATACGGGTTACCACCTTGGAAATTCCCTGGGATTCCGCATACATGGAAGCTACCAGATTATATTCATCATTAGACGTAATTGCAATAAACGCATCAGTATGTGCAAAGTCTGTTTCCGACATGGAGTCGAAATACCGCATCACATCATCCTGCATCACAGCCGCTCCCGGACACTCTCTTGCAAGACGCTCTGCCACATGAGGTCTGGGGTCTAAAACCGTCACCTTAAGCCCCTGTTTGAGCAGGATTCCCGTAAGATAATGGGAAACTCTTCCTCCTCCGGCTATAATCACAGATTGCAGCGGCTTTTTTTAAACAAATGAAGCTTCCGGAATGAGGACCGGAACTTCTCGGCAGCACCGGTTAAATAAATCACATCGCCTGCCTGGATCTTCGTATCTCCTTTCGGTACAAAGGCCTGTCCGTTCCGCACAATTGCACAGAACAGAAGATCAATTCCCAGATTCCGGTTGATTTCCATAAGGGTCTTATCCACAAGCGGCCACTCTTCCTTAACCGTCATCTCTACAAGCTCGGCACGGCCGCTCGCAAATGTTTCCACACGGGTTGCTACCGGGAAACGAAGCGTACGTGAAATCTCCATTGCCGTTGCCAGCTCCGGATTAATAACCATGGAAATTCCCAGCTTATCCTTATAAAAAAATGATTCTGGCTTGCATAATCCGTATCACGGATTCGCGCAATCGTGTGCTTGGCTCCCCAGCATATGTGCCGTAAAGCAGCTCAAAATATTCAGTTCATCGGACTGTGTAACTCCGATAAATAAATCAGCAGATCCCGCATTCAGATCCTGCAGCGTTGCATAAGAAGCTCCATTTCCCTGAAAGCAGATGGCATCAATGCTGTTCCCCAGGGTGTCCACCACATCCTCAGACTGGTCAATCAATGTCACCTGATGTCCGGTATGGGCGAGCTGCTTTGCCAGATTCTGTCCAATATCACCACCACCGACAATAAAGGTTTTCTTTCCTTCCCGATGATTCATCTTAATTCCATTCCTCCAAAAATCTATACGATTCATAAATAAGGAGTTCGCCTGCGAACTCTTTGCGTGCGAGCGGTGTTGCAAAGCAACTGATTTCTTCTCCGCGAGCTGCACATCCCTGCGGAGCTTTTTGCTCTATAGGAAATTCCGGCGGAATTTCTTATAAAGAAGAAATATCACGTTTCCCATGTGACATCAAGAGGGAAATCCGCTTCTGCAAACTCCCCTCTTTCAATCATTCGTTATTGTATTCCTCCTGCAGTTACTTCGCAATAGGAATTGCTGCTTATCTTTTCATACCGGTGACAACCGATTACTGTTCACACACCTTTACTGACGTACCTTGATATGAACCTCACGAAGCTGCTGCTCGGTTACTTCATTCGGTGCTCCGCACATCAGATCCTGTGCGGTTCCGCTCATCGGGAACGGGATGATCTCACGAATGCTGTCTTCATTTTTAAGAAGCATGATCATACGATCCACACCGGGAGCCATTCCTGCATGCGGGGGTGCTCCGAACTGGAACGCATTGTATAAGGCACCGAACTTCTCTTTGAGGACTTCTTCATCATATCCTGCAATTTCAAAGGCCTTAACCATGATGTCAATGCTGTGGTTACGGACAGCCCCTGAGGATAATTCCACACCATTACATACAATATCATACTGGTAAGCCAGAATATCCAGCGGATCCATGGTATTCAGCGCTTCCAGGCCGCCCTGCGGCATAGAGAACGGGTTATGGGTAAAGCCAATCTTCTTTGTTTCCTCATCCAGCTCGAACATCGGGAAGTCGTTAATATAACAGAAGCGGTATGCCTTCTTCTCAAGCAAATCAAGGCGCGCACCAAGCTCATTCCGGATCTGTCCGGCAAAGGATGCTGCACGTGCTTCCTTATCTGCGATAAAAGAAGATGGTATCGTTCGCCTTAAGTCCTGCAAGCTCTCTTAATTCTGCTTTCAGATCGTCCGGTATAAACTTGTCGATCGGTCCCTTGTAGGAAAGATCTTCCTGAACCTCCAGATAACCAAGTCCGCCCATTCCAATTTCAGTTGCAAACTTAAGCATCTTCTCATGGAAGCCCTTGGACTGATGTCCTTCGATCTTAATGGCACGGACGGTCTTATTCTGAAACGGCTTAAAGGTACATTTATTAAAGAACTCCGATAAATCAATAATACGAAGCGGATTTCTCAAATCCGGCTTATCGGAACCAAACTCTAACATGGCCTGCTTATAGCTGATGATCGGGTAAGGCGCCTTCGTCACTTCATAGCCTTCCGGTGCAAACTTCTCAAATGTGGCGGTCAGCACTTCTTCACCAACCTTGAACACATCCTCCTGTGTTGCGAAGCTCATTTCAAAGTCGAGCTGATAGAACTCACCGGGAGAACGGTCTGCTCTTGCATCCTCATCTCGAAAACAGGGTGCAATCTGGAAATATTTATCTACGCCGGATACCATCAGAAGCTGCTTATACTGCTGGGGTGCCTGTGGAAGTGCATAGAACTTACCCTTGTAATGTCTGGACGGAACGATATAGTCTCTTGCGCCCTCCGGAGAAGATGCACACAGAATCGGGGTCTGTACTTCCATGAAGCCAAGCCCGGTCATCTTCTGACGAAGAAAAGCAATGACATTGGAACGGAAAATCATGTTGCTCATGACCTTCGGATTTCTCAGATCAAGGAAACGGTATTTCAGACGCAGATCCTCACGGATTTCCTTGGAGGTCGCAATTTCAAACGGAAGGGGACGATATACCTTACCAAGAATCTCAACGCTGTGCGCTTCCAGTTCGATGGTTCCCGTCGGGATCTTCGGGTTGTAGGTTTCCTCGTCACGCTTTTCGATTTTGCCAAGGACGCTGATACAGTCCTCTTTGTTGATTCCCTTTAACAGGGAGGTGTCACGCATAACGATCTGTAATACGCCATACATGTCTCTTAAGTCCACAAAGGATACGCCGCCGTGGTCACGGATATTCTCTACCCAGCCGGCTACCCTGCGTTCTTTGCCAATGTCATTTTCAGATACCTGGTTTAAGGTACATTCACGATACAACGTTGATAATTCGATCTCTTTTCTCCTTCTTCTGGTTTATTTCTTAATTTACATCTACCCGTTTCACTAAATTCGTACTTCGTTTCGCTCGTTCTCATTAAGTGTCCGGGTACCGTTCTCACTAACCTCACACTTCGCCTCCGGCTCGTCTTCACTAAGTGCTCTACATGAAAAAATCCTGAATTGATTTCACAATCAATTCAGGACGAATATACTTATCCGCGGTGCCACCTGATTTACTGCCATGCAGTCACTTTCACCAATGAAATTACGGCTCGGAAGCTGTTATTCTCTCAGATTCATTCTGCCGGCTTCTCACCATCCCGGCTCTCTTTAAGCGATAATCCAAGGTACTCGTCTTCGTCATTGCCCATACATCGTTATGATAAGCCAGAATGCCCGTTTTGTCAATAAATAATGCACACGTAACAGTAAAATATCATTTTGCATGAAATCCTGCATTTCTATCGATAAATTATTCATTTTATTGACAGATTCCTCACCGATACATCCTGATTTTCTCTGAAACAGCAAAAATACGCGACTCAAACTGTTCATAGAAAGATGCAGCTCCCATCTCATATTGGTTTACATAAAACTCATTTAATACCAGCATATTCAAATTCCGGACAATTTCTTCATTCTCCGTATGGGTAATGATCTCCTGTACTTCTTTCAGAAAATTATGCCAGATCCGGATATAATTTTTCATAAACCGACAGCTCCGGAATACCGAGCCACTTTTTAATTTTCACCTTGGAGCGGTTTGGGTAAGCACACTCATGAATCTGCCAGAAATATTTGAAATCCCCATCCTCATAGATTCTTCCCAATGGAAACAGTCGGCAGAATCCCGGACGCAGCTCATGGATGCTGCAACGTCCTTCTGAATTCAGGAATCCGCATTGCAGAGTCCCTTCCTGCATTTTGAGATTCGGCTGGATGATTCCGTCTACCACATGAAGCTCGATCTTTCCCTGCATGAGTTCTGCAAACGATGTATGTAAACCTTTTTCCAACTGATACAGATCATAAGGATCCAGAATAATGGACTCCCCCATATCGTGACAGCAGGAGGAACACCCCTTACATTCCTGACACTCGATCCGCACCATATCATTGGCTGTATATAATTTTTCCATCTGAAATTTCTGAAAGATCAATCTCCCGCAGCATGTGTTTCTCCTACATATTATAAAATGATGTCGGGGTCAAAAAGCCCCCGACTTTGGTACCTACGGATTGCTATGAAATACCGTTACAGGGTATCCGGGAAATACATCATCTGCCTGACAGACGCCTGCTGTTCCTTACCTTCACAGCTGCGATACAATACCTGTTATTCATCAGGATTCCAATAACCCTTTGTTTTCCTGTTTCATCAGGTCTGCCACCGAAATATCATCGAGATAATCATTGATCATCTCATCCAGCTTGATCCACATGGGAAGTGTCCGGCATTCATCGGCACGTTCACAGGGCTCTGCACCACATTCGAGACAGGATACCGGAGCAAGCGTGCCCTCGGTAAGCCGCAGGACATCCCCGATTTTATAGTCCTCAGGCCCCCTGCTTAAGCGGTAACCGCCGCCTTTGCCATGGATTCCTTCCACCATTCCCGCTTTCGAAAGAAGTGTCATAATGCTTTCGCTGTATTTCTGTGATATATGTTGTCTTGCAGCAATTTCTTTTAAAGGAATATATTCACTGGTATTCTGCTCCGCAAGGTCCACCAAAACCCGGAGCGCATACCTTCCTCGTGTGGAGATCAGCATAAAACGTCACCTGTCCTTCTCACGATTATTCTGCAAATAAAGGAGTGGAAAGATACCGGTCTCCTGTATCCGGAAGCAGAACCACAATGCTCTTGCCTGCATTTTCCGGACGCTTTGCTACTTCCAACGCTGCCCATACGGCTGCACCGGAAGAAATACCAACCAGTACACCTTCGCTCGTGCCAATCTTCTTACCGAGTGCAAATGCATCCTCGTTTGCAACCGGGATGATTTCATCGTAAATTGTGGTATCCAGAATTTCCGGTACAAATCCGGCACCGATACCCTGAATCTTATGTGCTCCTGCTACACCGGTAGATAATACGGCACTTGTTGCAGGCTCTACTGCAACCACCTTCACGGCAGGATTCTTTTCCTTCAAATATTTACCAACACCTGTTACCGTACCGCCTGTGCCGACACCTGCTACAAAGTAATCGACGTTGCCATCGGTATCTTCCCAGATTTCCGGTCCGGTTGTTTCATAATGTGCTTTCGGATTGGATGGGTTCACAAACTGTCCGGGGATAAAGCTGTTCGGGATCTCTTCTGCAAGCTCATTGGCCTTTGCAATGGCTCCCTTCATTCCCTTCGCACCTTCGGACAATACCAGCTCTGCACCATATGCTTTCATCAACTGTCTGCGTTCCACAGACATGGTATCCGGCATAACAATGATAATACGGTAGCCTCTTGCTGCTGCCACAGATGCAAGACCGATACCGGTATTTCCGGAAGTAGGCTCGATAATCACGGAGTCCTTCGTTAACTTTCCTTCCTTCTCTGCATCGTCCAGCATCATCTTCGCTACACGGTCCTTAACGGATCCAGCCGGGTTAAAGTACTCCATCTTCGCATAAAGCTTTGCCTTTAATCCATATTCCTGTTCCAAATGTGTCAACTCAAGTAACGGTGTTCTTCCGATTAACTGATCTGCGGATGTATAAATCTTAGCCATTTCGATTCCTCCCTTTTTCTGACTGATGTCAAAAGATAAGTATTCTCACTGATTGTTTGCAGTATACTTCCTTTTTACCCACCTTGTCAATAGGTAAATAATTTTTAATTCAATACATCCACATATTCCTTATAAACATATGCCTCACTTCCATCACTTAAACGGATATGATACCACGAATCTCCGACAAGCTCATAATACTCATAAACCTCACCTGTCTTCGCCACACCAAGAATACTGGAATTCTCTGTACTTGGCCGGTTTCTCATATTGACATTCTTAATAATCTGAAGCTTTCCTGCAACTTTCCCCGGCGTATTCTCTCCTGTATTCTCTCCTGCATTTCCATTGCTTTCCCCGGTCGGCTCAGAAACCGTTGTATCTCCTATATTACCGAAATCAAAATGCAGCTTCTTCTTAAGAATGATTCCACCACCAATCACAATCACGATCAGTACAACAATTCCAAGGATCATCGTTACCCTGGTCAGATCAAATCCACCGGAGGATTCTTCCTCATCCTCGTAATCGTCCTCTTCATAATCCGGATCTTCGTAGTCTGTATCTTCGCAGCCTGTATCCTCATAGGATAAATCCTTTCTTCTACGGGACACTCTCTGCCGTTCTGCTTTCATCTGTCTTGCCGCCTCTTCCTCCCTGTCAGAATCCTCCTGCGGCGGCTCATAAATCCGGCCTTCCCTCACGGCTTCCACCACCTTGGAGGGACGCTCTCTCATAATCGGTGCCGGAATCTCTTCCGGTTGATCCTCTGCCTGTCTTTCCGGACTTCCAACTGCTTCCGGCTCCACTTCCTCCGGATATTCCGGCTTTTCTCCCCGTCTTTCCCGTTCCAGCCTTGCTTCTGCCTCACTGAAATCCCGCTTCACCACAGCCTGCTCTGCTTCCATAATAATGCTTTTCTCAATCACATCAAATGGAATATCAATCGTCTTCTGTGGAGTAACCGGAATCTCCTCATCGTGAGGCTCGGTATCTTCATTATTAACCGCAGCTCCGCATTTGTGGCAGAATTTCGTTCCTTCTCTCAAAAATCTCGCCACAAACCGGACATCTTGCCGGTTCTCCAACCTTCTGTCCGCATTTCACACAAAAAGGTATCTGTATCTAAAAAGTTCTGCTCCGCATCTTTGACACTTCATAACTTCTCTCCTCCGTACTATTGTCTCTATTATCTACCAAATCTCGGATTTTGTCTACCGACAAACAGGGATTCATTTCTTATACTTTTATTAAAAAACAATTGTAACTATTCAACATATGTGAAGGAGGGGCTTATTATGCTTCAGCATCTTGAGAAGAAAAATGTCACTATGCTTCCCGGTTTATTCCGTGAAAGAATGCTTGTAAACCGTAACTATCTTCTGGAACTGGGTACACAGGAATTATTACAGAACTACTATCTGGAGGCAGGAATCGTTATGCCGGATCTTCAGATTCTCGAAAGACCGGAAACTGCAAAGCTTCACTGGGGATGGGAGGCTCCTACCTGTCAGCTCCGCGGCCATTTCTTAGGTCACTGGCTTTCCGCAGCTTCTTCATTAATTGCATCCGAAAATGATGCCGCTTTAAAGGCAAAGCTTGACGAAATCATCAGCGAGCTTGCCGGATGTCAGGAATTAAACGGCGGAGAATGGATCGGACCTTTCCCGGAGAAGTACTTTACCCGTCTGGAAAAAGGAGCTCGATATATGGTCTCCCCAGTATGTCATGCATAAATTAATCATGGGACTTACCCATGCTTATCTCTACGCCGGTAATGAACAGGCTCTTACCATTGTCCGTCATCTGGCTGACTGGTATATCCGTTGGACCGAAAAGGTACAGTCCACCAACCCGCACGCTGTCTACAGCGGTGAGGAATCCGGTATGCTGGAAATGTGGGCACAGCTTTTTGAAACCACGAAGGATCCGGTTTATGAAACACTGGCTTCCCGTTACAGCAATCCGAGCCTTTTCCATAATCTGTCAGAGGGAAAGGATGCTTTAACCAACTGCCACACCAACTCCAGCATCCCGTGGGCACATGGTGCTGCCAGAATGTATGAAGTAACCGGAGATGAGAAGTATAAGACCATCGTAGAGCTTTTTTGGAAATGTGCCGTTACCGACCGCGGTTATTTCTGCACCGGAAGTGCCAACTCCGGAGAATTCTGGGTACCGCCTTTCCTTTCCGGCCAGTACTTAAACGACCGCGACCAGGAATTCTGTACCGTATATAATATGGTGCGTCTGGCTTCCTATCTGTATCGCTGGACCGGTGACAGGCAGTATGGCGACTACATTGAACGCGCCCTTTACAACGGCTTCCTTGCACAGCATAATGCACAGACCGGCATGCCGACCTACTTCCTGCCTTTGAGCGCAGGCGGTCATAAGAAATGGGGCACCAAACGCCACGACTTCTGGTGCTGCCATGGAACCATGGTGCAGGCACAGACCCTGTATCCGGACCTCATTTACTATGAGGATCCTGAACAGAACGAGCTTCTCATAAGCCAGTACATTCCTTCCATTGCAAAATGGGATTGCCATGGACAGCTCATTGAGGTTTCCCAGGATACCAATATGAAGTATTACAACGATCAGGCATTCTTCGATGAGAAGGATCAGGAACAGAGCTCCAGATGGCAGTTACAGTTCAAGGTAAAGGCTTCCGCCCCTACCGTATTCACTCTCTGCTTACGTGTGCCCGCATGGGTTAAGGGTGCACCGGTTGTCAGTGTAAACGGCGAAGCGCTCACCAATCCTGTGATAGAAGATGGCTGCCTGAAAATCCAGAAAACATGGAAAGATGACACCATTGATTTATTCCTTGCGCCTGCTCTTTCCTATGTGTCATTACCGGATCAACCGGAGAAATCCGCAATCATGGAAGGACCTGTTGTTCTTGCCGGTATCTGTGACAAAGATCACGGACTTTATACCAATGGTGAAACTCCGGAGGATGCGCTTTACGCACAGTCCGAGCATATGTACAGTGTCTTCCCCTGGAAGCAGAGTACTTATCTCACAAAAAAGCAGCCGGAAAACTTTACCTTCCGACCGCTCTATGAAATCGATGAGGAAACCTATACCGTATACTTCTCTTTAAAGAAGCCCTCGGATCTGTAATGGGATCTGTCATCTAATGATTGATAAATGATTTTTGAAACGCTGTCTTATAAGCGAGGGGAGTCATTCCCTCATGACGTTTGAAAATCCGCATAAAAATATATTTTTCATCCTGGAAGCCGCTGGAATATGCGGCTTCCTTGATGCTTACGTTTTTCATTGACCATAAGACGCTTGGCAAGCTCGATCCGCATGTTATTGAGGTACTGCGTGATCGTCATGCCGGTCTGTTTCCGGAACAGTGAAGCAAAAATAATCCGGATTATAGTGCAGATGCTGTGCCACCATGGCCGGATCCATCTGCTTATGGCAGTTCATGGTAATGTAATCCATTGCCTCCCGGATTGCCTGCTGTACCTGTGGTTTCGCCGATTCGATCTGTCCTACCGGTTCTATGGCTTCTCCCTTATGACTTTCTCTGCTCATTTCCAGGGTAAGCTCCATCAAAAGAGTGCTGCAGCAATAATCAAGCATCTGTCCCTGCTCCTCCTGCCAGGTCCGTGACAGATCGAGAAGCTGCCGGAACAGTGTAGTCACACGCTGCGTAGCAGGAAGCGTTCCAAGCATCGGGAAGTGATAATAATTCTCCGGATTCTCCACTCCCTCTGCAGCCTGCTCCGAAAAATGCACCCAGAAATAAGACAGCTCTCCTTCGGACATTTTCCATCCCTCATGCTCTTCTCCGGCACGTAACAGGATATATTGACCAGATCGGACAATCACATTTTCTCCACCCACACGCAGGTACATCGTTCCCTTTAATACCACAATCAGAACGTGCAGTTCCATACTTCTTTTATAATGCAGGAAGCCGTCCGATGCACGTAGGTTTCCACAAATCTGATATTTAATTGGCTGATTCGTTCGTATTTCAAAATCATTCATATTTCATTGACCGGTTTTGTTTCTGTTTCAGAAATTGTGAGTAGCTATTAGATATTATAAGGAAGCCCGCTTTACCGGATAAAATGAGTAAAAAAACCCGTTCTTCCTTTTCCGGAAGGCCAAATTGCTCCCTGCCAAGTGCGATGCTCTTCATCAGAAAGCTCATGTTTCTTGCCAATACTCTCATGGTCTGCTTTCCTTCTTCATCCCAAACTGCCTCGCCCTTTTCTCTTCCATGAATGGAGTTCCAGTACTGGCTCGGTGCAACCGCATATTGGAAATTGTGAAATATTTGTTCAGCTCATCAAATGTAGCCGAGCAGCCGCCTCTTCTGGCGCATGCCACACTCGCTCCAACCTTCATAGTTTTATCAAAATGAGTACTGTAGAACAGCCGGTCAAGAACTGCTATGAGAGTTGCATTGGCCGATGCATAATATACCGGGCTTGCTGCAACCAGTCCGTCTGCCTCTTCAAACTTCGGTGCCAGCTCGTTCACCACATCATCGAAAACACACTTACCGTTCTTTCCACAGTAACCACAGGCCATACAGCCACGAACCGCCTGATTGCCGACCTGTACCGTTTCGACTTCAATTCCTTCCTGCGAAAATACCTGTTCCATCTCCTTAAGCGCAATGCCTGTGTTACCGTCCACTCTGGGACTTCCGTTGATCATTAATACCTTCATAAACCTGTTCCTCCTGATCTCTTATTCCTGATTTTACTCTTAATTTCCTATTCCTGAATTATCATAAAGTCCTTTACCATTTTTATATTGATGATATGAGAGTCAAAAAATATCTCTTCAAACAAACCATCAGGCCGTTTTCTTACATAAAAGCTCATGCATAATCACCATAAGCACTAATATGATAAGAAGATAAACCGGCAGCAACGCTACCGTAATATGATTGGCAATCAATCCGAATACCGGCGGCATCAGACAGGTTCCCACATAGGCACATGCCATCTGGATTCCAATAATTGCCTGGGACTTATCGGCACCAAAGTGTGCAGGCGTCGAATGGATCACGCAAGGGTACACCGGTGCACATCCCAGTCCGATCAATATGAGTCCCGCGAGGGATAAGCTCTGCCCAAACGGCAGAAGCATCACCAATACACCGATTCCAATAATCACTTCACCAAGCCGGATCATCTGTACATCATTGAGCTTCATGGTAAGAAATCCACTTAGTGCTCGTCCCACAGTAATTCCGAGATAAAACATACTTGCAAATGTAGCTGCTGTATCTGCGGAAACTCCTTTATGTAAGGTGAGGTAACTGCTCGCCCACAGTCCTGTTGTCTGCTCCAGGGCACAATAGCAGAAAAAGCAGACCAGTATTTCCCTTGCTCCGGCAAGCTGCAGTACTTCACGTATGGAAAGAGCTTTTACATTCTGTACCTTTCCATCCTGCAGCACCTCCGCCGGTCTTTGCTTCCAAAGAGGCAGACTGCAGAGCAGAATTGCAGTCAGAACGATCTGCAAAACAGCGATGATATGGTATCCGGAGTTCCATCCCCAGCCCGCAGTCAGGGCATATCCCATAATATAGGGACCTGCCGATGCTCCGATACCCCACATGCAATGCAGCCAGCTCATGTGCCGGCTCTCATAATGAAGCGCTACATAATTATTTAAGGAAGCATCCACGCTTCCCGCACCAAGTCCATATGGAATCGCCCACAGGCAAAGCATCCCAAAGGAATGACTGGTGGCAAAACCAAACAATGCCATCGCTGTCATTAAGACACTGAGTGCCGTAACCTTTCCGGTTCCAAGCTTTTTGGTCAGCCGGTCGCTCTGCAGGCTCGAAACTACCGTACCCAGCGCTATAATCATCGAAATAATTCCTGCATAGGATACCGGTACGTCAAACTGCGGATACATGGACGGCCACGCTGCTCCCAACAGTGCATCCGGCAGCCCCAGGCTGATAAATGACAGATAAATAATTACCAATAATAAATGAACCATGATGGATACTCCTTATTCTGTCTAAACTCCAAAATGATCCACTGGATCATTTTCTCATATGCATGGCAACTAAAATCCACCATTCTGATATGCTCTTGCAATTACATAAGACGGCTCGTAAAATGCACTGCAATTATAATTATCGATCACATCACAGATTGGATTATTATACACCTTTATAATTCCATCCACCTCTGTTTCATCCGGATGCATCGTCATTGTAATCAATCTCTGATATACCTTTCCCATCTGTAATGCACTTGGAACGACCGTTGCCAGTTCTTTATCCACATCAGTAACATCTACATCTCCGGAAACCAGATGATAATCGTTGATCCAATCCTCCTCAACCTTTAACGGATTCTCACAGTGCAAAACATTCGCGCAGCTTAACAGATGGTACAACTCCTCTTTTCCTATCGCATTGACCACATATTGGTTTTTTTCTGCTTGAGATGTCTCGCCACCCGCTCAATCATATAGCACACAAAATATAAATCATTTTTCTGTGATTTCTTCCTCTTCAAAATATTTATTTTTTTCATAAAACATCACTCCCTTCGAAGTGTATGGTTTCAAGCGCACGTTCTGTACAGAATACAATTTGATGCGTCGGATACTTAAATTTCACAAGTTCCCCAAAAGGCAGCTTTCGAAATTTTTTTCCTGCCATATAATCTTCCACGTAATCCCAGATCTGGTCATCTGCCATAGGTCCTTCTACAATATCATAATCATGTTCTATTCCACTTCGGCATTCTACAACAAATTGAAGCCATTCTTCTGTCATTTCTGAAAATTGGCATATTTTTAATTGAGCATTTGAAGTGTACTGATAGTGGCTGACAACAGACGCCCCACGACGGGTCAATGCCCAACGCTTTGCCTGCTTTTCTATATTGGTACAATAAAATCCATATCCGAAGTCTTTATAATGTCCATTAATCAGGATTCTTGGGGTTTCTACGGCAGTATTGCTGCCGTGATAGATGATATTATTTTTGCATGAATATTCTCCCTGCTAAATTCCTTTTTTTCTAAGCAAAAAAACGCTTCAAGAGTCTATGCTTTTTGCATTATCTTTTAAAAATATATTTTCGATGATATTGCATATATTTTTCGGTTGCCTCTTGTCAAGTTCAGTTTCATGTCTTCCTGTACAAATAGTCTATTTCTGTTATCACTGCCTATCTTCTTTGAGATACATATTTTTTTCCACTATCATCAAACGTAATCCATCCCTGATCAAACAGTTTATCATGATTAGGACACATTAGAAATCCATTGTTTGAATCAAGTTTTTCAGTTTCTTTACTTACACTCCATGGTTTAATATGACTTGCAACCAGCAACTCCTTCATGTTCATATTACAAAGACAACATTTTTCATCATATCTTTTTTTAATAATTGATCTCGGAATTCTCCTTGATTTAGACGATGTTTTACTAATACTTCCTTTTCCCGGCCTTTTAACTCCGCGGTACTCGTCTCTGCATCAATTTCACAAATCTCGTCATTTTTCATTCTTATCTATTACGTGAAAATCTGGGAAATTATCTCTTATAAAATTAGCAGCCCATTCCCCTCCTGTACCTTCAGCCTCGTCTTTTATATATTGTTCTTGACAAAGCAAATTCTAATGCCGTGCGAACCAATTTTTCTTGCCGTTAAGTATTTTTCCCCGATATTTTTACATAACATCTAGTTCTTTTTATCAAAGCAATCTTTTGAATCCGGATAGAGTTTTTCAGCTGCTTGATCCATATGCTCACTTTTTAAATTTTCTCAAGATCTTCCTCCAAATACCCCATTTTACTTCTCCCTGATATTCCAATCCAGTATACACTTTAAAATATAGTTCGACATTTCCGAAATCGGCATATTGAACTGGTCATCATCAAATAACAAACTTACCGCAAATAAATTTGCTTCATATTCTGTATTGGTAAATACATTCTTTTCGTTAACCGAGAAATGATTCATCCCTTCTTCATGCAGCAAAGCATGTCCCAGCTCGTGTGCACATAATACCATTCTGGACTTTTTATCATACGCTGCATTCAACATAATCATGGTTGGATAAGCTTCCATTTTAACAGTAAACGCTTTCCGTGACACATCTGTGTGAACCCCATCCACCACCCGGATTCCAAAATGCTCTGCCAGTTTATATGGATTTTGCGTATGATATTCTCTCCGCAATTCACGTGCGTACCGTATAATATCCTCTCTTGTCCGCATTTTCTATTCCCATCACTTATATTTATAACTAACCAGTTTCAACTGCTGCAAAATTTCATTGGCAAATTCCATGATTTTCCTATCATCCAACTTATCCAGATCATAGCCTCCATAGGCTGCGAGGGTCGGTAATTTCAAGATAAATTCCATCGCTTCCTGTGGGCTTCCGAAGTTTTCTGGCAATATCGTATCTTCATCCACCTCATTTCCCATTAATCTGGTTGGCGTTGTCTGCAGGATACGACATAGACTGTCAAATACATGAACCGGAATCTTTTCAATACTGGAATCCTCGTAACGATATACGGTAGATACTGAAACCCCCAGTTCTTTGGCAACAAAGTCCACGCTGATTCCTAATTCTTTTCTTCTTTTCTTAATTCGTTCTCCTAATTCCATCTTCCCATTCCTCATATTCAACCATTAAGCAAAGTCTTCTACCCTGCAAATCATATCTGATTACAGGCACATTATAAAACTTTTTTCGCATTATCGCAACATATTAATCTTGCATTTTTGCAATTTTTGTATTGACACATCATCAGATGTCCTGTATAACTTATTTATAAATTTGCATTTATGCAATTATTGTTTTGCATAAGTGCATTATGAAAATCCAAAAAAATGACATTTCAAAGGAGATTAAGATTACTATGATTGAGGTCAAAAACACAAGTACAATCAATCCAAAGATTCTGGTGATCGGTATTGGAGGCGGAGGAAACAATGCAGTGAATCGTATGGTAAACAGCAATACTTGTTCTGACTCACTGGAATACGTGGCAATCAATACAGATCAAATGGTCTTAAACAATTCCCAGGCAGCACAAACTCTGACAATTGGTCCAAAGCTTACCGGCGGCTTCGGTGCCGGCGGCAATCCGGAGATCGGCTGTGCTTCCGCTGAAGAAAGTGAAGACGCTATTAAATCGATCCTCAGCGGGTGCAACATGGCTATTCTGACCGCCGGCATGGGTGGTGGAACCGGTACCGGTGCCACTCCTGTTATAGCCCGCTTATGTAAGGAAATGAACATTTTTATCCATTGCCGTCGTAACAAAACCTTTTTCCTTCGAAGGCTGCAAGAAGGAAAAAAATCTGCAGAAGCCGGAATTGAGAAATTAACCGAACAGATCGATACTCTCTTCGTCATTCCAAACAACCGGCTTTTTTTACAAATACTGATAAAAAAATCTGACGGTAGCGGAAGCTTTTTGAGCTTGCAGATTCCGTACTAAAAAAATACGATAGAAGCGATTACTAATATCATCAATAATTGCGGATTAATTAATCTGGATTTCAATGACCTGAAATCCGTTCTCGGTCATAAAGGATTGGGGCACATTGGCATTAGCCATGTGAACGATCGTAATGCTATTATGGATGCCATGAAAGAAGCAATCCACTCTCCTCTTTTAGAAACCGACCTGCAAGGTGCGTCCCACGTATTAATCAACTGCAGTGCAGGATTAAACCTCGTAGAGTTGAACACTGCAATCAGTTATGTGCAGGAAATTGTTGGTAATAATGCTGACATTATATGGGGAACCGTCTCAACAGATGAAAATCCGGATGACATTGCTGTTACTCTGATTGCGACCGGTTTTTTTCCACACCCACTGCAAAGGAACATCCTTCTACTCTGCCAAAGTATTCCGTTCCTCTGGATAAAGTTCCGGCAACGGCTTCCCTTCTTCCTCCGAAGCCACTGGAATCCAACATCCCTTTAAAGCCGATTATCATTCCGGATTTTATCAAAGGGAAAAAGTAGGCGTTCACTTTTTCAATTTTGTGATAAACTAATAGTATAATTGTTTTTAAATCAACTACACTTTGATAAACTCAGGAATGACAGCTAAGGAACGATTACTATGAACAGCATCACGAATTACTTTCAAAAACTCAAAACCAACTATCACAAAGAAACCTTAAAGACCACTATCGACATGGCGTGGCCGGCAATTGTGGAATCCTTTTTCGTGGCTTTTGCGGGGCTCATCGATTCCCTGATGGTAAGTTCACTTGGTTCCAGTGCCGTCGCAGCCGTAGGACTTACTACACAGCCCAAATTGCTGGGGCTTGCGTTATTCTTTGCGCTGAATGTGGCAATTTCAGCATTGGTTGCCAGAAGACGTGGGGAGCAGCGGCAGGACTCTGCCAATGAAATTCTCTACACGGCGGTCCTGTTTATTATCGTAGCTGCTGTCATTCTGAGCATCGGCCTTGTTGCCTTTGCCGGTCCGATTATGAACTTCTGCGGATCTACCGCTGATACCCACGACGGGGCGGTTGCTTATTTTCGTATCATCATGGGCGGCATGATTTTTAACTGTATTCAGATGGGAATTAACTCTGCACAGAGAGGTGCGGGAAATACCAAAATTACCATGCGTACCAACGTAACCTCCAATGTCATCAACATCATTCTGAATTATCTGCTGATTAACGGTCACTTCGGCTTCCCGGCTCTGGGAATCCAAGGAGCTGCCCTTGCAACAGTTTCCGGAACGGTAGTGGCATGTATTATGAGCATCGCTTCCATCGTCAAAAAGGATAATTTTATCAGCATTCCTTATATTATGAGCCATAAAATCAGCCCCACCGCTGCAGCCTTTTTTAACCTTATTAAGGTTGGCTACAGTGTGTTCTTCGAACAGGTCCTCATGCGGATCGGCTTCATGCTGACTGCCATTATGGCCGCCGACCAGGGAACCGATGCAATGGCTGCCCATCAGGTGGGAATGAATATCATGGCACTGTCCTTCTCCTTCGGGGACGGTCTGCAATCCACAGCAGTTGCGCTGATTGGGCGAAGCCTGGGTGCCGGTGATCCGGATCTTGCCAAGGAATACGGACGTACCTGCCGTCTCATCGGAGCCTTTATCGCGGTGTGTCTGGTCGGCATCTACTACTTTGGTGCAAGCGGATTATATCACCTGTTTTTCAGGGAAGAACACATTGTAGCAATCGGGGTGAGCATCATGCATGTGATCATCTTTGTCGTGATCTTCCAGATCTGTCAGGTCATCTACATGGGCTGCCTGCGGGGTGCCGGTGATACTCTGTACACCGCGATTGCCTCTACCATCAGCGTCACCATCATCCGTACCGTCGTTTCCTACCTCTTTGGGTATACGCTTGGCTTCGGCATCATCGGAATCTGGATGGGCGTCCTCGGTGATCAGATTTCACGGTTTATCTTCGCAACCGTACGCTTCAAACAGGGAAAGTGGGTGCAGATTAAGATTTAGTCTTAGATATCTCTCCTGCTCAGAATCATACTGCTGATCGTCATAAACAGGACGATATACACGATGCAGATCACAACAAACCACACATATCCCGATTCAATCAGTTCCTGCGGCGCATTGGAATTCATTCCGTATGCCATAAGCGAATAGGGCCAGATATGCCCCAGATGCTTTGCAAGGAACACCAGTCCGGATAAGCCTCCTCCGAGTGCGATTCCGACGGGAAGTGCAAAGCTCTTGATAAAAAGGGAAATCATAAGCTGTATGGCTGCAATTACCGTGCCGCCAAGTGTTCCGAAAAGACACCAGATCACGAGCTTTCCCCACGGAATGGCAGACGTCAGGCCAATCACCTTTCCGGATATCACAAACAGGGTACAGATCCATATTTCACTGAAAAGGATCATAGAAAAGACCTGTACGAGCTTGGCAATAAACACAAGGTTCCTGGACACCGGCATCGATAAGACCTTATTCCAGTTACGGTTGTTTTCCTCCTGCCGCATAATGTAAGAGGAATAGATCCCGATCATGATCGGCAAAAAGAAATAGCACGTAAATAAAGTATGCTGCGTCCAGAGACTGAACCATTCACTTTGTAGAATTTCAATATTTGCCATATAATTTAATGTCCCGAGCAGTGCCGGTATCACCGGCATAAACAAAAAAATGCCAGCCAGAGCGGTGACCGCTTCAATTTCAATCTTTCTGCTTTTGATTAATTTTAAATAACATCTTTAAAACTCCTTCCTGCTAAAAATGTATTTTCCAATGACATAAGTCAGAATCATCAGACCAATCAGTAAAGCAAATGCCGTCCAGTCAAGAGGCAACACTGCAAAATACGCATGGTCATACCTTGTCTCCTTATCCCAGCCGAAGAGTCCGACAAACTGTAAAGCTCCATAATATCCCCACAATACTGCTTTCCGCAAAACCGGAAATTGCGGCAGGAACATGGAAAACAGACCGACAAACTCTCCGGTTACTCCAACAAAAAACGGAATTGCCTGATTCTTAAAAATCATAGACAGTGAGTGCTGAAAAGTATAGATGGCAGCCGTCGGAACAATCGTAAACAAGAGATAAAGCAGATAATTATTTAACGGGAGTTCTTCTGTGAAACCTGCCATATTTTTCCATATACTATCGTCACGATCCAGAACAGGATCACGCCGGAAAGGACGATCATCAGTCCATAAAGTAATTTTGCGTCAAAGAGTTTTCCTTTGTCCTCCATCGTACAGAGCAGTTTAAAATTGCTGCCCTTATGTTCCAGATCACAGAGCCGGGATGCAATCACCGTACACAGCAAAGGAAAAAAGATCGCATTGACAAGCGGAAACTGATAGAGAAACATGCTATATCCGTTCCGTCTGATAAAATCACTGCTCATATTCCCGTAAAAAGCCCACACGCTCATTAAAACAAGCGCGGCAAACACCGTGAGAAAGAGATGCTTCCGTTTTGTTTTCTTATATTCACATTTTATCAGTCTGATCATAAGCTCCTGTCCTTTCCGGTCAGATCCAGGAAAAATCTGCTCCAGGGACTTATTCCGATCGGTTTCGTGCAGGTTCGAAAGCGCCCCCTGATAACACATTTTTTTCCGTTTGCAATAATCCCAATGTCGTCTGCAAGCTGGTCAATTTCCGAAAGCAGGTGGCTGGATACGATTACCGTCATGCCGTATTGCTGTGGAAGCGACTTAACAAGTTCCCGCATTTCCTGTATTCCCGACGGATCAAGCCCGTTGGTCGGCTCATCCAGAATGAGGAGCTTTGGAAAAGAAAGAAGGGCACTGGCAAGACCCAGCCTTTGTTTCATACCAAGGGAAAACTGGGACGTTTTCTTGTTTCCCTGCCTGTCCAGACGGACAATCTTCAAGACCTCATCAATATTACGATCCGGCAGATCCAGAATCGTCGTATATATTTTTAAATTTTCCTTTGCCGTAAGATGTCCGTAATAGGACGGCGATTCGATTAACGACCCGATATTTCTTAAAAATGAGAAGCCTGTTTTTTTCTCCGTAAACCGCTGCCCGAACAGATCAATTTCACCTGCTGTCGGATGCACAAGG
This sequence comes from Lachnospiraceae bacterium, assembly GCA_021628825.1. GTDB lineage: Bacteria > Bacillota > Clostridia > Lachnospirales > Lachnospiraceae > Suilimivivens. The sequence goes on from JAJXRY010000001.1 coordinate 1,328,398, forward strand.
CCTAAAAAGCATTTTTCAGCGTTGTAGACTTTCCTGCCCCATTTGGCCCCAAAAATCCGTAAATCTTTCCTTCCTTTACTGACAGATCCAGATGATTGACCGGGCATAGGTCACCATATCGTTTCGTCAGATCCGTTGTTTTTTACAATTTCTTTCATACTGATTAACCTCTTTTCTTTAAGATACCCAGATCGTAACACGCCTGCCTTTCCACAAACTTAAATCAACCTTAACGCAACCTTAATTTTTTTGCATTTCCGGCGTTCACCTGTTTCAACATGGACGGATCTATGATACGATCTTTGTGGTGATTACTATGAAAGAATTATTGAACAAGAAAATCCTGATTGTGGACGATGAGCCTGAGCTTTTGCAGATGGTACAGAACGCCCTGTTTGATGCGGGCTTCTTTCAGGTTTATACTGCGGACACCTGTGCAAAGGCCATTTTGCTTGCGAAGTCTCAGCCGGTGGCACTCTTTTTACTGGATGTCAACCTGCCTGACGGGAACGGCTTTATGCTCTACCAGACCCCTGCGTGAAACTTCTGACGCTCCTGTCATTTTTTTCTAACTGCAAGAGGTGAGGCCGGGGATAAAGTGCGCGGCTTTGATTTGGGCGCAGACGATTATATTGTAAAACCGTTTCTGCTTTCCGAACTGACCCTGCGGGTAAAGGCGCTGCTTCGCCGGACATACGCAGCCGTGCATAAAGAAACCGGGTTTTCTGTGGGGGATCAATACGTTAATTTTGAAAAGGCTGCGGTCATCCGTAACGGAAAAGAGGCTCCGCTGACACCGAAAGAATTGATCCTGATAAAGAAATTATGGGAAAACAAAGACAAAATTGTTACCAACGATGCCCTGTGCCTTGCGGCGTGGGGCGAGGAATATTACGGACATGAGAACACACTGATGGTGCACATCCGCAGACTGCGTGAAAAAATCGAGAAAAATCCGTCAGCTCCTGTTCATCTTGTTACGGTAAAAGGACTGGGATATAAGTGGGTATCGGAAAATGAATAAAAACTACCATAAAAAAATTTTTTTAAGCTTTTCGTTCGTAGCCGCTGTGATTGCCACGCTGCTTCTGATCATCAATGCGTTGGGGCTTGGAATCCTTGCTTCTGACACAGATTTTTTGCTACAGGAGCATTCTCCCAATTCCATTCTGGAAGACATTGCTCGGAATCTGAAAGAAACCGACACGGGATATACGCTTTCCAATGGAACGATTCCGGATGACTACTGGTGCATTCTCTTGGATGACAATGGAACGATCCTCTGGTCTGAAAACCAGCCCAATGATATTCCCACGCACTATTCCATCCGGGACATTGCGAAGCTGACCCACTGGTTTTTGTGTGATTATCCGGTTTTTGTCCGCGCAGAAGGCTATGGACTTCTTATTCTCGGCATTCCGAAAAATGCGGTTGGAAAGTATGAGCTGATCTATTCCATGAAATGGTTTGACTCCCTGCCCGAAAGACTTGTGATCATCCTTTTTATCAATCTAGCCATTGCGCTTTTCTTAAGCCTAATCTTTGGCAGGAAGCTTTATGGCAATTTAAAGACCATAACTTCGGCAATCAATGATCTGCGGAACGAAAAGGAAGTCAACCTGCCCGAAAAAGGGATCTTTCGTGACGTCCGGCGAAACCTTAACCAGACCTCAAGATCCATGCTCTACAAAAATGCACTCCTTTCCGAAAGGGAGAAAGCCCGCGTAAACTGGATTGTCGGGATCTCCCATGACATCCGGACTCCGCTTGCCATTATCCTGGGTAATGCCGAAGAGCTGGAGCATGCGCCAGAGCTTACGGAAAGCAGCCGGAAAAAGGCTGCGTCAGCCAGGAAGCAGAGCATCAAAATCAAAAAACTGATCGAGGATCTGAATTTAATTTCTTCTCTGGAATATGACATGCAGCCCTCCAAAAAGCATCCTGTACCTGTATGCCCGCTGCTCCGCGAAATGGTCTGCGACATCTACAACAATCTCAGTGAGTCATATTCGATTGATGTGGATCTCCGTGCAGAAAATGCGGTTGTTTCCGGTGATGAAAGTTTGCTTGGCAGAGTCTTTTTTTAACATCATCAATAACAGTATCGTTCATAATCCAGACGGCTGCACCATAAGCATTTCCGAAGCTGTGCAGGATCAAAAGGTGTGGATTGAAATCCGGGACAACGGCTGTGGAATAGACGAAGCGGTAATTCAAAATTCGGATGAGCTCCTGCAGGGCCGGCATGGCCTTGGACTTTCCATGACCAGGAAAATTGTGAAAGCCCACGGCGGTACACTGGGAATCCGGAATGATGAGGGCTGCGTCGTAACCATAAAAAAATACCGGTGATTTGAAATATATTTTTTTAAGAGGTTCATCGCCGATAATTAATTTTTGGATTATTTCTTCATGATTTCATCTATTATTTCCATTTTTTTATCACGGGAGCTTGCCTTCCTCACGATACATTGTCTTTATTTTTGGACTTTTTTTCTTCTTGATTTCTTCCATTATGTCCATTTTTCTGCATGCCAGCTTGCCTTCCTCACGATACATTGTCTTTATTTTTGGACTTTTTTTCTTCTTGATTTCTTCCATTATGTCCATTTTTCTGCATGCCAGCTTGCTTTCTTCACGATACGATCTCTTTATTTTTGGACTTTTTTTCTTCTTGATTTCTTCCATTATGTCCATTTACAACGTGCCAGCTTGCCTTCTTCACGATACGATCTCTTTATTTTTGGACTTTTACTTTCGTAATATTTTTCAACACAACGGTTTACTTTTATTTCTAAAAATATATTAGAATTATGCTGTATGCAAAAAGAAGGAACTTTGCACGATCCAATGAACATCGTGTCAAACAGTTACCAAGAATAATAAAGGAGAGACGTAACATGAACATTTCACCATTACAGAAAGCCAGATATGAGTATGCTCCCAAACTTCCGGGCATGCTCAGACACGGCATTGCAGATATCTGCGTAAAGGAAGGCGAGGAAACACAGAGTGTTGCTGATCAGGAGAAGATCAAGGCACTTTTCCCGAATACCTATGGTAAGAAGGAAATTACTTTCGAAAAAGGGTCAGAACACTTCAGATATGAAGAAGCAGATCGTCGGCGTTATCCTTTCCGGCGGACAGGCTCCCGGTGGACACAACGTTGTCTGCGGTTTATACGATGCATTAAAGGCAACCAACAAGGAGAACGAGCTTTACGGATTTAAGGGTGGTCCGAGCGGACTGATCGAAGATGATTACATCGTTATGACTGACGAATACATCAACCAGTTCCGTAACACCGGTGGCTTTGATATCATCGGATCCGGCAGAACCAAGCTTGAAACCAACGAGCAGTTTGCAATTGCTGCTGAGGTTTGCAAGAAGCATGGCATTACCGCTATCGTTATCATCGGTGGTGATGATTCCAATACAAACGCTGCTGTTCTCGCAGAGTACTTTGCAGCACACAACACCGGCGTTCAGGTAATCGGATGCCCGAAGACCATCGACGGCGACTTAAAGAATGAAGATATCGAATGCTCCTTCGGTTTCGATACCGCAACCAAGACTTACAGCGAAATCATCGGTAACATCGAAAGAGATGCAAACTCCGCTAAGAAGTACTGGCACTTTATTAAGGTTATGGGACGTTCCGCTTCCCACGTTGCCTTAGAGTGTGCTCTGGAAACCAAGCCGAACATCTGTCTGATCTCCGAAGAGGTTGCAGAAAAGAAGATGTCCCTTTCCGCAATCGCTGATTACATTGCTGACTCCGTAGCTGCAAGAGCTGCTAAGGGAATGAACTTCGGTGTTGCAATCATCCCGGAAGGTGTTGTTGAATTCGTACCGGAATTCTCCGTATTAATTCAGGAAATCAACGAGCTTCTTGCCGGAAGCAAGGCCGATGCCTTCAACGCACTTCCTACCTGGGAAGAAAAGTATGCTTTCATCGAGAAAGGTTTAACCAAAGAATCCATGGAAGTATTCGCAATCCTTCCTCAGGCAATCCAGCAGCAGTTATTCCTTGAAAGAGATCCTCACGGAAATGTTCAGGTTTCCCTGATCGAATCCGAGAAGTTATTCTCCGCTCTTGTTAAAGATAAATTAGCCGCAAGAAAAGCAGCCGGAACCTACAATGGTAAGTTCAGTGCCCTTCATCACTTCTTAGGTTATGAAGGAAGATGTGCTTTCCCTTCAAACTTTGACTCCGACTACTGCTATTCCCTGGGATACAACGCATTCATGCTCATCCAGTATGGTTACAATGGCTACTTATCCAAGGTTTCCAATCTTTCTGCTCCGGCCAGTGAATGGGTTGCAGGTGGTATGCCGATCACCAAGATGATGAACATCGAGAGAAGACATGGCGAAGACAAGCCGGTTATCAAGAAAGCTCTTGTTGAACTGGACGGTGCACCGTTCAAGTACTTTGAGGCTCACCGTGAAGAGTGGTCTGTTGACACCTGCTTCAAGTATCCCGGTGCAATCCAGTACTACGGACCGACCGAGGTTTGTGATATCACAACCGTAACTCTTGCTCTTGAGCAGGCAAAATAAGTTGCTTACAGGTAACTGTTCAGTACCTTCACAGTTACGATGCAAAATCCATTCCAAATCGGCTTCGCCGATGGGATTTTGCATTACTGAATCATTTTCTTACGGTCTCAGCAATAAATGCTTCGACCTGCACTGAATAGTTACGCTTACAGATACCTTTAAGGTTTTATAAACAAATTCACAGCAATTCAAAAGCAATAGAAATCCCACAGATCTTTCCTGTAATAAGGAAGTTTCTGTGGGATTTTAATATGAGTTTTTCTGATTTTTATCCATTCCCTTATATAGAATTTATAGCTCAATCCCTATAACTTGATTCTATAACTTAATTCTATTGCTTAATCCTATAACTTAATTGTATGACTTAATTCTAAAAACTTAATTCTATAGTTCACATTCAGATTATTCGTTTGCTCCTTTACTATCCCGGAGTTTCTTGGTGACCTTCTCGATCGTACCGTCGGGACGCTCGATTTCCATATTTTCCAGCTGACCGCGCAGATTGTTCTTCACGCTGTCAATATAGACCTGGCGAAGCTGCTTCTGTTCCTGCTTCTCTTCCTCCGAAAGTCCCTCCTTCTGGGATTTGTGGTACAATTCATTGATTCTCTGAATCGTTTCTTCAAGTGTCATGTATCATACTCCTTCCTGCTCCTCCAAATTTTTATATTCCTTCGTATCCTGATCGAATCTTTCCGATTATATATTTCCTCCTCGCCCACTCAGGGCTTTCTGATTTTATATTTCTTCCTCGCCCACTCAGGTCTTTTCTGACTATATATTTCTTCCTCAACCGCTCAGGTCTTTCTCATTTTATATTTCTTCCTCAACCGCTCAGGTCTTCCTGATTTTATATTCCTTCCGCACCCACTCAGGTCTTCCTGATTTTATATTCCTTGGCACTCTGCTCAGATCTTCCTGATCCCCACAAATACTGCTGTAGTTCTTGGATGAAGCCAATACTCCGTAATGGGTACTTTCCCGTTTTCTTCTCCTGTTCCATCCAGTGACGTATCTGCAAAGCATCTCCATGCATAAGCTTCCGGAAGCTTCGGCAATTCGAACCTCTGCTCCTCCCAGTAGACATTCAGTGCCACATATACCAGATCCTCTCCCTGACCGGTCTTTCCTGCATAACAGACCGCAAGAGCCTTTGTGTCAGAATTGATTTCATGCTCAAAAGGTTTGTCTGTATGAACACTTACTGTCGGAAAACCAGTCTCTGACGGTGCCTGGTCACTCCGGATTGCCGGGTGCTCCTTTCGAAACCGGATCATCTTTTTGAAAAACCGGTAAAGCTCCCGGTTCGTCTTAAGACGTGTTCCAGTCCAGCCAGGAAATTCCATTATCCTGACAATAGGGATTATTATTTCCAAAACGGGTATCTCCAAATTCATCCCCGGCAAGAAACATAGGCGTTCCCCGGCTGCACATCAGAGCCAGACATGCATTTTTCATCATTCTGAGACGAAGCTTTTGTATTTCCGGATCCGATGTTTCTCCCTCTTCTCCACAGTTCCAGCTCCGGTTATCATCATGCCCATCAGAATTGTTCCAGCCATTGTCCTCGTTGTGTTTTCCGTTATAGGAATAAAGATCCCAAAGTGAAAAGCCGTCATGACAGGTAATAAAATTAATAGAAGAATCATAGCCCTTATACTGACCCGTATACAAATCCATAGATCCGGTCAACCGGTTTGCCGCAGCAGCTGCAAACCAGTAATCTCCTTTTAAAAAGCTTCTCATATCGTCCCTGTACTTTCCGTTCCACTCTGCCCAGCGGGTAAAGGCCGGAAAACTGCCCACCTGATAAAGGCCACCGGCATCCCATGCCTCTGCGATAAGCTTTACATTACGCAGAACCGGATCTCCTGCCAGATTTTTTAACAGCGGTGGCTGATTCATGGGTGAACCGTCTTCATTCCGTCCCAGAATACTGGCCAGATCAAACCGGAAGCCGTCTACATGGTATTCTATCGTCCAGTACCTTAAGCATTCCAGAATCATCTGCTGCACAACCGGATGATTGCAGTTCAGCGTGTTGCCGCACCCACTGAAATTATAATACAACCCCTCCGGGGTAAGCATGTAATAAACCCGGTTATCGAAGCCCTTAAACGAAAAGAAGGGTCCCTTTTCATTTCCTTCTGCAGTATGGTTAAAAAAACCACATCAAGAATCACTTCAATGCCATTGGCATTCAGCTCCCGAATCAGCCCCTTCAGTTCATCGCCTTCCCGGTTAAATTCTTTTTGTGCAGTATAGCTGGTGTTCGGTGCAAAAAAGCTAACCGGATTATATCCCCAGTAATCCAGAAGCATCCGGCCGTTAACCTCACGCCTTCCCATCGTCTCATCAAACTCAAATACCGGCATAAGCTCCACTGCGGTGATTCCCAGATCCTTAAGGTATGGAATTTTTTTCCCGGATCCCCGCAAAGGTTCCCGGATGTTCAACCCCTGAAGAGGCATCCTTCGTAAATCCCCGGACATGAAGCTCATAGATAATCAGATCCTGAATCGGTCTGACCGGATCCACATGATCCCCCCAGTCAAAATCATTGACCACTACTCTGGCCCGGTACCCATGATCCTGATTAGGCTGTTCTCCCCATACGCTCTGTCCGGTAACTGCTCTTGCATAGGGATCCAGAAGTGGCTGTGTTTTGTCATAAATAAGACCCTTTTCCGGAGTATAGGGACCATCCACCCGGTAAGCATACTCAAAATCATAAATATCCAGTCCAAAAACGATCATGGAATAGACACCACCGATCCGGTAATGCTTCGGAAACGGTAAAACTGCATAGGGTTCCTTTTCTCCTCTATGATACAAAAGGAGCTCCACCGCTGTTGCTTCCAGAGAGCACACCGTAAAATTCACACCCTCTCTTAGCGCCGTTGCTCCGTTAATTCCATAAAACCCGGGTCTTACGTCATATCCGTTAACCTTATCCAATGGTATAAGATGCTTTTCCTCTGTCACAACCATTGATTTCCCATCCATTGCTCAGACTCCTTTGCCTGTATTCTTCGCTTCTGTCCTGATCTCCTCTGCCGCCTCCCCATGATCAATTCATTTACGGCTGCAGAGTTATGCTTAAAGTATACCACACCCCCTAATTGTTCCACAATGCTGCATTTCGCATTGGTCACATAGGTGTCATTTCAGAAACGCATGAATCATGCATCTGCACCGCCTACGCAATATCCGGAACTGCTGAGTCAAAAAGTAATAGAACACCCCGGAAGCAAAAAACACTGCTCCGCCGGTGGCATCGATCCTGTCAAACCATGCAGGATCTTTCAGGTCGCAGGAAATATTTTGCTCCCGCTCCCCGGCAGGCAGCAGTTTATTCCGTACAGCAATAACATCCGGAAAATCCAGATTGTAAATTTTGCAGCTGCCGTTGTCACAGGCTCGGCCGGTATTGTCCAGCCCGCAGCCCAGATTAACCACTGCTGCGCAGGGGTGAGTTTTCAGGTATGCCTGCACCTCCCATGCAAGGTCGCACTGCCGCATGGCCACCTCCAGCGCACCAAACCGCTGCATCAGGCTGCGGGAATTTTTCTCTGCCTCTGAAAAGTCGTAGTCGATCTGGTCGATCAGATGAACCGCCGTCTCGTCCTGATAGAGGTTTGGGTACAATTCCGAGCACAGCTTTCGGGAATACAATGGGAGAACCAGCGTCTCCTGCACAGTATTTTTTTCGATTTTGTATTTCATAAAGACAACTCCTTTCTGATAAAGGACAGCTTCGGCGTACATTCATGTCCGGCGATATATGCCTGCATCTCGGCAAAGCCCTCCATCATCTCTTCTTGGTTAGATTCATCTAACCACGGTATACACGCTTATTAGTTAGGTTCGGCTAACCATTGTATTTAGAAAAAGCCGCATTTCTGCGGCCTTTCGGCTTATTCAAATAACTTCCTGCACCGTTACAGTGACTTTTGTTTTCTTGGTCATATTATAGCGTGCTTACTTCTTTTTTTGCAATAGTATCGTATGGGTATCTCCTAATTCTGTCTCATGCGGCATTCGAAAGACTTCACCTGTCAGCGGCTCCACAGCAAAGCTATCCAGGAAGTTATGCGATTATACTCTTTTTAAGCATATGCAACGATATTCTGATGGTGTTAAATGATAATGCTTTTTAAACAATCTGCAAAAATAATCAACGTTATGAAATCCGCTTTCATAAGCAATTGTTTTTTTACTTTTTTTATTCGTATTTTTGTCAATAACCAGGAAGCTGCCTGAAGTCGATATCCCTATCAGATAACTAACAGGTGTAGTATGTAAAAAAACGGTGAAACAAATTAAGTGCAGTACTTTTTGCTGATTCCGATATGTGAAGCAATTTCATCCAAAGACAAATTATGACTATAGTTTTTCATGTATATATTGCATGATTAGCTGTACTCTTTTTCTGTGCAGCTTCATCAACTGTCTGCACATCTACTTTTACCAGATAACTTTACATTTTTCATAAAAAAAGTCAGCCATAAATCCTGCATCAATGCCAAAGTAGCAAGTTCTCTTATTTTTTTCATTCTCCTGTATTTCCATTATTTTTTTATCATAATTTGTATAATCCTTGCCTGCCATGGCTCATCAATCTGAAAAACGCTGGAAAGATATATTCGACGAAATAACTGGTAAGATATATTTTTTTATAAATCAGACTGTTCTCCGGTACAATAAATTCCGGCATACATACAAAGTTAGGAATGATACCACCTGATGATGCGTAAAAAAACGGTGCAATATTTTAGAATTAATAAAAAAATTGCTTCTCCTTCTGACAATATAATCTGCTTTTTTCCCCTATCCCGCATATAATTTGTCCGGACTCAACATATAAAAACTCAAATTCTCTGTGCCAGTGCCATTCAATACAATGAAAATCAAACAATTCCAGATTATCATAATAATACTGAAATGGATAATCACTGCTTCCATGCTGTTTGATTTCCATAAACTCTTCGTCTGTAAGTATTTTTATTATAAGTTTTGTTATAATCCATTTTCATATCACATTCTTTCCTTTTTTTACGATATTATACAGTATTTCTACAATTTAATTCAATGTATATATCTGATATTTGCTATATAATCAAATCAAGCAGCTTTCTATCGAACATAAAACTGTTAAAAAAATATCCGGAGAGGAAAATAACAAATGAATGTTGTAAAAAAAACAGACTACCATAAGACAAAACTCGCCTGTTATATGGGATTTATCACACAGGCTATTGCGGCAAACTTCACACCGCTCCTTTTTTTGAAATTTCACAGTGATTACCATATTTCGCTCGGTAACATTGCTCTGATATCCACTTTCTTCTTTTTTACACAGCTTCTGGTTGACCTGTTCTGCGCCAAATTTGTCGATCATATCGGATATCGTGTGTGCATTGTTACATCAGAAATATTTTCTGCATTGGGCCTGCTTGGGCTGGCATTTTTACCTGATTTGTTATCCGATCCTTTTATTGGAATTATATGCAGTGTTATTGTTTATGCCATCGGAAGCGGTTTAATAGAGGTACTTTTGCAGCCCTATTATCGAAGCCTGCCCCTTTGAAAAACAAAGAAGCGACTATGAGCCTGCTTCATTCGTTTTTACTGCTGGGGGGGCTGTTGGAACAATTTTAATTTCCAGTTTATTTTTTTCCTGATATTTGGAATAGACAACTGGAAATGGCTAGCCGTAATATGGGCAATCATTCCTGCAGTTAATGCCTATAACTTCTTAATCTGTCCGATTGAACCTCTGGTTGACAATGGTTCCGGAATGGGAATTAAGAATCTGTTTTTCCCAACCATTTTTTTCTGGGTTGCAATATGCCTGATGATCTGTTCCGGAGCTTCTGAACTCTCAATGGCTCAATGGGCTTCTGCTTATGCAGAATCAGCACTGGGATTGTCAAAAACACTGGGGGATTTAGCAGGACCCTGTATGTTTGCGGTAACAATGGGAATCAGCCGTATGATTTTTGGGAAGTATGGCGAACAGTTAAATTTAATGAATTTTATGAGTGGGTCAGGCATATTATGTGTTATCTGCTATCTTCTTGCAGCCTTGTCATCCAGCCCTGTTATCGGACTTTTGGGTTGTATTGCATGTGGATTTTCAGTTGGAATCATGTGGCCTGGAACAATCAGTATTTCCTCGAAAACTTTTTCCAACAGGCGGAACGGCTATGTTCTCTCTTCTTGCCATGGCAGGAGATTTGGGCGGCAGCATTGGACCTGGAATTGTTGGTCATATCACCCAGAATGCGGAAAATAATATTCAGATTGGTATGGGATTCGGACTTATTTTTTTCCAGTAATCCTCTTGTTTATGCTATTCCTTCTGTATCGAAAAAAATCAGCACAGCTAACCTTTCCGTACTCCGTATCGTCTGATTCGGTATAAAAATACCCCCGTTGGTTTCCCCAACGAAGCATATGATGCTTGCAGATCGACAAAATGCTTGCTTCTACACTCCTTGACCTGTCTCTTGTTCATCTTTTTCTGCGTATCCTTGGTGAAATTGTGCAACAACCTGTTGCACAATTTTTCACTTCAGATAAATCTCAAAAAAACTTACTTCGTAGCTTTATTATCATGGTAAAAATATCCTGAATGCATTTGGATTGACGGACAAGAACATAGAATACCGAGCAAACCGTATCAGTGAAGAACTGAAGAAAAGTATGATGAAGGAGACATACAAAAATGGCGAGAGGTAAAAGAATAATCGGAATCGATGCATTAAACCAACAGATCGAAACTGCTGAAGCAGAAGTAATCAAGGCTAAAAAAAGAAGTATGATGAAGCAACAGATAAACTGAAGAGTCTATTGGACAATTTCACAAAAAAATCAGGAATTATTATTAAAACTCCAAACTATCCGCATTGAGCAAAAAATACTTCATACCCATAAACACAAATCCTTCCTCATTTCTCCACGGCTTTTTTTCATTCCATTTACTATCACAATCTTCTTAAATGAATCTGGAATATTTGCTCAACGAGTTAAGTTCCTGTGTCTGCTTTTCCTCGGAAGTCATATCATAAGCCACCTGAATGTAATATCTCTGACTGCCCTGGTTCACTACAAAATCAACCTCTAACTGCTTATGAACTCTCTTTCCGTCACTATTCTTTGCAAATACATCCACAATACCGACATCCACATTGTAACCACGCACAAGCAGCTCATTATAAACAATGTTCTCCATAATATGAGTCGGCTCCTGCTGTCTGAAGTTTAGTCTGGCATTTCTAAGTCCTATATCCGAAAAATAGTATTTCAGATTGGCTCCTACATATTTTCTCCCCTTAATATCATACCGGTCCGCTTTAGAAATCAAAAATGCCTCTGCCAAATAATCAATATGGTTGGATATAGTTTTATTGCTATAATTGATACCTCTCTCACTTTTTGAAAGTATTTGATATTTTAGTTGGATTGGTAGGAGCGCCTATGGCAGAAGCAAGAATATCCACCAAAGTTCCGATTTCATCAACATTTTGAATCCTATTTCGCTCTACCACATCTTTGATATAAACATTAGCAAAAATATTTTTAAGATACTCAACCTTTTGGCGTTCCACAGAGAACTGCACCACCTGTGGTAAGCCACCATATATCATATATTCCTCCCAAGCATCATCATAATCTCCATCAAAAGCTGTATAGAACTCTGCGAAGGACAACGGATAAATTCTTATCTCATCTCCTCTACCTCTAAATTCAGTTACAATATCGCTGGATAAAAACTTAGAGTTACTTCCGGTCACATATACATCAATATTGCTAATACGAAGCAAGCTGTTCAGCACTTCCTCAAATCTTGGCATAAACTGTACTTCGTCCAAGAGCGGATAATACTTTTGGTCATCTTTCATTGCATCTTTAATATGCTGATAACACTTCTTTGGATCTCTCAGTTCCTCATTTTCAATGCCGTCTAAAGCAATCTCAATAATGTGGTCATTATCTACACCATTCTCCAGTAAAGTATTTCTTAAACAATATAAATAACAGGAATGATTTACCGCATCTCCTGATTCCCGTAATAATCTTAATCATTCCGTTATCTTTTTCTTATCTTTAACTGTTCAAGGTATGAATCTCTTTTTAATCTCCACAATATCGCTCCTTGTTTTTTTGTGCATTGCACGATTTTTTTAGTAATGTTATTTTTACCACTAAATTATTTTTTTACTTCAATATACATTACTATTTTTTTATGCATTTGCACTTCTTTATGTATCAATTAGCATCATAAAAAAATACGCTACGGTATGATTTATTAACACCGTAGCGTACTAAAGAACAATTTGTAATAAAACTTAATCTTATTTGACATATATCTCATGTCGGACAGTTCATCTGAAAGTTGGATTCCTTTCATGTTCGTGGATTCCAGCATAGCAGCGGCCTTTTTCCATCCGTTTGCGGCGGAAGTAGGCAAGGTAGCTTTCTCCCAGAATACCCCTAACGTAAAAACTTGAAGGTACTCTCGTGGATGATCTTGCGCAGCTTTCCGCTGCCGAAGGTCTCGGCAAAACCCAGCGGCAGCACCGCCAGATGTTCCGGCACCGCCAGCCGCAGATTGGTCGCCACCCGAAACGCCGACAGGTGGGAGCACATCCCGCAGGATCTTCCAAATGTACACAAAAGGGCACCAGTGCCACCAGCGCGCTGACCGCAGACAGCACCCATGAGGCGTAGGTAAAATATCAGTAGTTTCCGGCATAACTCATCAACCGGGAAAGATCGGACTGTTTTTTCACGAAAAGACCTCCTTCAAATAATTTTTTTATGCAAACTGGTATGATCGCGGCCGCACGGATTGGTGCAGCCATAGGCAAAGGGAATCGTGAAGAAGCCCTCACTTCCCGATCCAACCATCACCGATGAAGCGGAAATGGAATTCAAGGTTATTCTTTGTTGCCTGTAATAAAGTAGTCGCAATACTCTCCGCCATTGGCCAGTGTCTGTTTTCTGTGCAGGATGCCGTGCTGGAGCGTGATCATCACTTCATCAAGTTCGCAGAACAACGGCATGAGTTCGGGAACATCGAGATTTCGCGCATAGGAGCAGATGGGACAGCGGGTAATGCGGTAGTAGCAGGCACCCTCATACGGCTGCCCGACGAAATCCACCTTGAAGGAGGTCGGGTATTTCGCTTCCTTTTCGGGCGTGTACCATTTGGCGTATTTGACAACACTCTTTTTGTTCTCCGCCTTGCCCTTGTCGGTATTCAAGTCGGTCTTTGCAAAATACCACTTGATATGATAGAGTGAGCAGCGCATCATTTCCTGCACGGTCGTCGGCGGGATTTTCTTTTCGCTTGCCACATAGGGCGCAACGAAGGCAAGGGCGAACAACTCGTTATACGCCATAGGGTTATCGTCGCCGATGTCGTCAGCTTTCTCTACCAGTTCACGATAGACCTTTTTGCTCTTTTTCATAATGTCGGCGGCATATTCCCTGCCGTACTTCTCTGCCAGAACCTTTTTCATCGGGCTTTTGAACATCCAGAAATAAAAACCGTTATATTTCATATCACTTTTCCTCCCTTGATTTATTTACAGACCTGAAAAACCCAGCCCAACGCCGCCCTCCGACAGGGTGACATAACGCGCTGTCCCTTCGATGATCTGCTTTGAGAGCTTACGTTCGCCGTCATAGGAAAAAGCTCCGATAGGCATGCACGCACCACTCGGTGTACTTTGCACAGATGACAAAGGCGATGCTGAATACCACCCCCATCGCAATGCGCAGTTTTCCGCTCACACCGATTCCGAATACGCCAAAGATGAGCAGCAGCGCAAGTGACAGCACTGTTCCGGCAATCAACGAATACAACATCCCTTTGGGGATCCAGTTTTTGTAATCAGGTTTCATATGCAAGACTCCTTTTTTCATTGGGTGTACTTTTTCACGGAAAGACTTCCTTCAAAAAATTTTCTGCAAAAATGTTTCCATCAAATCAAGATACCGTTCCGCCTGAACGATAAAGCCTACATGACCGCCCGGAACCGTGCAGATCTCTGCATCCAGTTTCCGGAACAGTTGTGCAAAACGGTTCTGATCTTCCTTTTTGAAGATGTCATTTTCCGGGAGGAGGAGCAGTATCCTTCCCCGCAGAGATTCAAAATCATTTGCCTGGAAGGGCGGGTAATCCTTCAGCATATATACGCACCGGAAGCTATGGATAAATCGCTTTTTATAGTTCAGGTCAGAAGCCGCCGTTTCATAAAATCCCCTGCCATAGCTCTGGTCGGCTTCTGACTCGCATTTCAAAAATCCCGCACTCTTTTTCAGCAGCAGTTTCATCTCTGTTTTTGCAGGAACCAGCTTCAGGAGTAGAAGAAGGAACGGTGTTGAAAAACGCTCTTTTTGGATTTCTCTGATATAATCAGAGTCCACCGTCAGGGTGGTCGTCAGGGTCATTGCCTGAACAAGTTCCGGATGCCTTTTTGCGAAGATCTGGGCATATACACCGCAGCTGCGAAGCACCAGACCATGATGGCACTGTTCGTGCTGCTCTGGCTCATCACGGACATCCATGTGGCCACCGGCACCTGCATCGCC
Source organism: Lachnospiraceae bacterium (assembly GCA_021628825.1). Lineage (GTDB taxonomy): Bacteria > Bacillota > Clostridia > Lachnospirales > Lachnospiraceae > Suilimivivens. The sequence continues at coordinate 1,343,566 of JAJXRY010000001.1, forward strand.
TGTGCAATATCCGGAACTGCGGCCAGCAGAAGGTTCCATGTGACCGGATGAAACGCAAGCATCCATTTCGGATAGCGCGTTTTTCCGGCAAGCAGCATCACAAAATGGATGGCAAAAACCAACAGCATCGGAAGATACAGCGGAAGAATTGCGGGAAGCATAGCGTCCTGATAGGCCGTGACTGCCGCAAGCGCGGCTTCTGCTCCGATCTGCGGCCCCAGATAGGTGGCAAACCATGCCATGGTTGCCACCCATGCATGGATAGTCAGGGCAATTGCAACGGTGAATATCCCACACAGAAACTGAATATTTTTTGTTTTTCTGTATTTTTCGTTGATGTCCGCGTTCAACGCTTTTACCACAAAGTAATAAAGAAAGCCCCCGATCGCTCCCAGCCCAACGGTAAGCACAGGCCTCCACAGCCCATAGGAGCCGGACAGATAATAGGCTCTGTTGAAAAGACCGGTGTCGGTTTGCTGAAGCGGAATGCACCCCAGCAGCCAGTCCCCGGCAGCCATAAATCCGCATCCGATCGCGCCAAGAATGCACCAGCGGATGAACTGCTTTGATTCTTCTTTCTTCATTTTCTTCATTTTCTTCGCTTCCTGTGCATCTATTTTATGGTTTTCATGCAAAAATCGCAGCGGTCATTGCCGCGCCCCAGTGTCATGCTTCTCTCCCAGATGAGCTTTGGATGCAGCCCGGTATAGCTGATGTCGTCACTGTCGCAAAAGCAGCGACACAGCTCCGGGCAGCCGTATTCTGCGCAGGTGTCGTGATAGGGACACTTCATCATATCCACACGCCATACGCCGTTGCCGGCCTGCAGCTCCTTTGGGTCAAAGCCCGCCGCCGGGCCGAAGACGCTCCGCGTGGATTTGACGAAAACGCCGGGAACAAGGCGATAAAGCCCCGGTATGTGCAGCAGGGCGGCAAGCTGTTTGTGGCTCGTTCTCGCCAAGCGCTCCACATAGCCGTGAACGGTTTGCAGTGCCTCCTCTTTCGGCATGACCCGCTGCAAGGTTTCGTAGGCCGCAATGCCCGGCAAGATCTGCCGCTTGAGGTGGTATTGCTTTTCCTTGCTTGCATCTGCATTTTCAGCCAGCAGCGCATTCAGGCGCATATCGAAAGCGGCGTTCAGTTCCTTTGCCTGCGCGGGAAAGCGCTGTGCCGCAGTTTCCCGGAAATCACGGGAAAGATAGGTTTCCTTCCTCTTCATCGTCCGTTACCCTTTCTTTTTGTACCCGCAGTCGCAGTAGGGTCCACCGGAGGCAAGGGTATACTGCCGCACAAAATTTGTCACGCCGCCCGCTTCGCTCATGGTGTAGTCCAGACGGCACAGGGCGGGGGTCAGGTCGTACAGACCCAGCTCCTTCATCAGCACACAGATGCCGCACTTGGTAAAGCGTCCCTCGTAGCCGCTGCCATCCGGGTATTCGTAAAACTCCATGTTCCACGAATAGGGGTTGCGGTCGGCGGCTTTCAGAGCGGCGGTGGCTTTCATGGCGGCAATATCCTTTGCGGTAAACTTGCTTTCCGCTCTTGCGGCAGAACCACTGCATGGGCTTTGTCATCATGGATCTTGCGTAGTAATCCGTCAGCCTGTCCACCTCCGGGTGCTGCGGCATGGAGAGGATGAATGCCCCGATCATGGCGCAGTTGACCAGATTCATTTTGAAGCGGTCAGCCTTTTCAAACTCCGGCAGCCTGCGAATGATCTGCCGGTATTGCGGCTTTGCCTTTTTCGTAATGGCTCTTGCAGTGGCTGTATCATAGCCAAGCACAGCGATCAGCTGCTTTTGAAAGGAGCCAGCAAACAGCACCCACATTCCAAAGGGCATTCCGACATACTTCATCGCAGATACCTCCCGGCTTCCGCTTCCAGCGCCTGCCACACTGGGTAGGCTGCACCATGCTCATCGAAAAACTTTTTGAGATCCCGGTTCAGTGCGCTCATTTCGTCGATGGCGTTCATGGCATGGTCGGAGGCACAGAGCTTGCCCAGCGAGGTGGCGCACATCAGCTTGAAAAAAAGCGCAGACAGGTCTTGCGATACTTTTTCACCCTCAAAGTCCACATCCGCTTTGGGCAGAATGGCGTGCCCGGCGTTTCGTATGGCACGATAGCCCTCGATGTTGGCATCCAGCAGACGGTTCAGGTATGCGGTGTCGCCCCGGAGCTTTTTCAGGTCGCCGTCCGTCTTATAGCAGGCAAAAGCCGCCGGCATCACAAACGCAGCATGGCAGAGCAGATAGTCCTCCATGTTCGGCTCGTAAACAACCTTGTACTTTTGTGCCGTGGAAGATGCGCCCAATCAACTGTTTATTGGACTTTGCACCCGTCAGCTGCCCGATGGTGATCTTCTTCAGGTCAATGGAGATCACCCGGTCAGCCTCCCGATGCCCGGCAGAAAGCGCAAAGGCAAACAGGACGTTCTTTTCCGGCAGTGCCGCCGCCAACGCTTTTGTCTGTACGTTGTTGCCCACAAATACGATGTTTTTCGTCCGATTCGCCCGCAGCGTGTCCAGAGCGGAATCCAGCTGTGTATAGCGCAGGACCACAAAGATCACATCGTACTTTGCATCCGGTGCAAGTTCAGTCACCACCGGAATGCGGCTGACCGAAGTGCGGGGTGAAAACTTATCCTTAATCCGCAGGCCGTTTCGCTTGATCTCCGCTGCCCAGTTTCCCCGTGCCAGCAGGGTGACATCCTTTCCGGCGCGCAGCAGATTTCTTGCCAGATTGCAGCCCAGAACGCCCGAACCATATACCAGAATTTTCATGCCTTGCCTCCAAATCTGATCTTCACGATCTGCATTTTCATCCCGTTGTCACCGACCCTTGCAAGAAATCGGAAAAAGCCACTGACGGAAGTGTCTCTCAAATCGTTGTAACCCAGCATATACCCCCCGGCTTGTGATCTGCAGACGGTTGTCCCACTCGCCAATCTCCTTTGGGAGCATCCGAAACCGCAAAATACGCGCCCACATCCTTGATTTTCGCAGTCCTGAGCCACGTTTTTGCAATCATCTTCACCGCCGTCCGGTTGGCCGCATCAAACACCAGCACGCCGCCGGGAAAAGCGTCTGCCATCCCTCGCACCAGCGCCTTGACCTGCTGGGTCAGGAAGTAATAGAACACCCCGGAGGCAAAGAACACCGCCCCGCTGGGATGGGTTTTTCAGATAATCCCGTACCTCCCACGCAAGGTCATTCTGCCGCATGGCGACCTCCAACGCACCGAACCGCTGCATCAGGCTGCGAGAATTTTTCTCTGCCTCCGAAAAGTCGTAGTCGATTTCATCGATCAGGCGCACCGCTGTTTCATCCTGATAGAGGTTTGGGTACAGTTCGGTACACAGTTTCCGGGAATACAGCGGAAGAATTAACGTCTCCTGCACGGTGTTTTTCTCGATTTTGTGTTTCATAGGTATCTCTCACTTTCTGATGACGGGTAGTTTCGGCATACCGTCATGCTCAATGATGTGTGTCAGCATCTCAGCAAAGCCCTTCGGATCACGAATCTGATATTGCATATGCTCGTATCCCTCAAACACGGGATAATGGCCGCAGGGGTAGGCTTCCATCACCGCCTGACGGTATTTGAAATGATCTTCTATGCTGCCAAACTCGAAATAGATATGTCTTTGCAATTCTTTGGGAAGGGACGGAAAGGCTTTATCCTCCAGGCTGTCCGGAATATGCCGCCGCAAATTTGTATAGGTCAGATTTTCCCTGCGGCTATAAAATACGGCTTTATGGAGTCATCGTCACACCACAAAATCTTTTTCAGTGTGCCGCCCTTTGACCAATACAGGCTCTTGATACGCTTGATTTTTGCGTGTGTTGTAAGTCCCAGCGTAATGCACCGCTCCTGCACCTCCGGGCTGTAAAGATGCGCCATGCCCACCGCGCCCTTGCGGATACCCACGGCACAGACGATAACCAGCAGGACCCCCAGCCCGAGACCCTCCAAAACCGTTTGTAAAAGCATTACTTGTTCCTCCTGTATCCTTTTTCGTCTCGGTATTCGGGATGCTCCTTACCATACGGGTCCTGATCGCCGCAGATGGTATAGTCGCACCGGCAGCCGTTCACGCAGGTGGTCGTCCGTATAAGCCTTGCATGGAGCAGCTCCATAGACGCAAAGTCCACATTACACAGGGCGGGCATGATATCCGTAAGACCGTGCTGGATAGCAAACTCCGCCGCCGGGCACGATGTAAACTCATAATAGATGGGCTTGCCGGTTTCATAAGGCGCAACCGTCATCTCGTAATCGTGCCATTTGTCGCAGCCGCTTTTCGCCCGTACAAACGCCCTGTACATCAGCTTCCTCCAGAACGGCTTGTTGCAGTCCACAAATTTCAGCTTGCGGAAGGTCGGAAGAATCAGATTTTCCTCCATCTCTTCGATTTCACGGAACGAAGTAACTGCTTTGCAGACCACATAATAGCTCATGATGGCGATGCAGTCGTAGGTGCCGCCTACGCCGTTGTGGAAGTTCTTTTTGCCGCCCAAATCGGTGCGCCAGTCGGAGAGAAAGACCGCGTACTGCCGCTGCACCTTTTCCCATACTGTCTCCCGCTCCGCCTCTGGATAGTGCAGGGCGATTTTCGCCAGGATTTCTTTCTTGCAAGGCTTTGAATACAGCACATGGCTTTTGCGGTCGAATATAAGCTCGTTGCCCTTCATCTGATTGCCTCCCTCCTTGTTCTTTCTTGCGTGCATGAGACCATCTAAGATTTAACCCGCTTTCGGCAGACAAACCACGCCATGCTTTTCAGGTTTCCCATGTCCACATCCGTATACATTCCATCCAGCCGTGCTTTCAGACTGGAAACCGTCTCATAGGGCGGTGTGAAAAACCCTGTCTTTTCATAAACATGCCGGACAAACCAATCCGTCCGCTTATGCTCATCCTTCACATAAAAGCAGCCGCAGAATATTCCGCCGGGTCTCAAAACCCGGAAAACCTCCCGATAGGCGGCTTCCTTGTCCGGAAAAGCATGAAAGCCGTTCAGCGACAAAACGATGTCGAAGGTGTCGTCTGCATAGGGAAGCGCCCCCACATCTCCCTGCCGGAAGGTTACATTTTTCAGGTGCAGGCGCTCTGCCTTTTCCTGCGCCTGTCCCATCATATGCGCCGAGTAATCCAGACAGGTAATATCCGCTTTTGGCAGCGTCTTGTAAAGCGGCATGGTCAGAATGCCGTCATAAAAATTGTTGCCGCCTGTTAGCCGATAGGCACTGCGAATCGCTTCTTTTTCGCTCCATGTCCTTTCCTCCAGATCCTAGTAATCCTATGGCCGTTTCCGGCCTCATTTTTTTCCAAAATACCCGCAATTTTTCTTGAAATCCTCGCGCGCCTCCTTGAAAATCGGCAGCATACAGTAGCAATGCACCATCTTCGGGCGGGCGGACACCGTATAGGGACATTTGCCCGTTTGCAAGCGTTTTCAAAATCGGGCAAAGCACCGTAGAGCACTTCGTCGGCAGAATAAAAGAAGTGGATATCGCCAACGCCGGTAAAATCCCCCCGGGAGCCGGAGAGCATATAGTCCGGCACATTCTTGCAGCCATGCCGCATAAACTTTTCCACCGTCACCATAAAGGCATAATCGATGGAAACGTCTCTTTCATTCAATGCCTTCATCCGCGATTTTTCGCCATCGTTCCATGGCACTTCGCCGGGTGATACAGCAACGATATGCCGTGGCTGCGGCAACGGCTCCGGCTGTGCATTATTGTGCGCTGCAATCCCCAGAGCCAGCGCACCGCCGGAGGAAAAGCCGCAGGTACTGACGTTCCCGCCGCCATACAAGTCGATCATTCTGCGGTAGCATTCATAGACCATCTCGTAGGTTTCGGTGATACAATGCTCCATGCAGAGCGGATAAAACGGAAACCACACATCACAACCTGTCTCCCGGCACAGCTTACGCATGACTGGCAGATCGCCCTTGTCCGGGCCGATCACCATACCGCCGCCGAAGAAATAGAGGATGGCGCGCTTGGACGGATTCGGATTTTCACGGACGATCAGGCATGGAAATCCGTTGACTGTAATCGTCTCATAATATGCTTTGTGGTCGGTCGGAGTAAAAACGCTGCGATGTCGGTTCTGCTTTTCAATTTCCTTTCGCAGTTCGTTCTCTGGCAGTGTGAAAGACTTTTTTTCACTCCGGAGAGTCTATACACTGCCCGTAGGATGGATGCAAAAATGCTCATGCTTGATCTCCTCATTTTCGTGCCGTGATGCAGAGCCAACTTTTCTTTTTGTGTATCTGCACATCGTGAAAGCCTGCCTGCTCCAGATACGCCTTTAATTCAATGTCTTTGTAGATGGTCATGCCGCCGATGATCTCCGTCCACTTCTTGTCCTTGTCCGTATCGCCGTTGCTTTCGTTGCAGATGAGAAATGTCCCGCCGGGCTTCAGCACCCGGTAAACCTCCCGGAAGCACTGCGGCAGATCGGGCCAGAAATAGACGGTTTCAAAGGCCGTTACCGCATCGAACCAGTCGTTTGCAAAGATGATATGCTCCACGCTGCCCTGCCACACCGCACAGCGCCCTTTCTGAATGGCAGTCCGGTTTAAATTCCGGGCTTTCTCTACGCTGACAGCAGAATAATCCACACCCCTGACGATGCCTTGCGGGCATTTTTTCAGCAGCCTTTTGATATTGGCGCCTCCTCCGCAGCCGCAATCCAGCACTCTGGCATCCGGCGCAAGCTCTAAAAAGCGAAGCCCCCACCGCGCCACGGGACTGTGTCCCAGATTCATCATGGCAACCATGATCTTCCCGCCAAAGCCTACGGGCTTGCGGGTGTTTTCAAAGAAGGACATATCACACCTCCGATTTCACACATTCCGTATAGGTCAGCGGAAAAGAGGCCTTTAGAACAACACTTTTTCGCACTGTCCAATCATTCTGTTGCAGAAATTTTAGGTATTCTTCACTCGTCCACTTGCTGTGGAGAGGAAAGCCTGCCAGATTCATGAAAAAGGCTTTGACCTTGCCGGGAAATGAGTTTTCTGCGTGCGTAAAGGTAGGCGCGATCAGCACACCGTCATCCTTCAGCACCCGTTTGATCTCTCGCAGTGATTTTTCTGGCTGAGGCACAATGTGCAGTGCGTTTGATACGATTACCACATCGAATGATTTGCTCGCGTATGGCAAAGAAAACATATCCTGCACGGAAAAATGCAGCTTCGAAGAGTAATTCTCCCGTTTGGCCTCTGTAATCATTTCCGGAGAGGCATCCGTCGCCTCAATGTGTGCCGCTGCTTTTACGATGTGCTTGGCGATTAGTCCCGTTCCTGTAGCCAACTCCAGCACTGTTTTGTCTTTCACGACCGGACGGATCAGCTCATACATTTTTCGTATGCTGCCCTGTCTTTTCGCATAAAGCGGTCATACAGACCTGCATTTCTGTCCCAGAAATTCTTGTGTTCTCGCATTGCTGTCTCTCCTTTTATAGTTAGATTTATCTAACCAACACGCGCACATTGGAAAGTTAGGTTTGGCTAACTTTCGCATTTAGGAAAAGCCGCATTTCTGCGGCCTTTCGGCTTATACAAATAGCTTGCTGCAAGCATCACACATCTGTGTTTTCAGCCACTGAGGATAACGCCTCTCGATCTACTCCTTATGGAAACAGCCAAAATCTATTTTCACACCATTGCGGTGACTTTTGCCTTCTTATCCATATTATATCGTGCTCACTTCTTTTTTGCAATGGTATAGTATCTCTATTTTGTCATTTTCAAACGCAGAGTACGATTAGATTTTCTTCGCAATCGTAGACAGCTCCGAAATAATGCTCATAAGATCATTTTTGACTTCCTCTTTACTTGGCTCACTGCCCATCAGAAGATAATCCGTGCTGACATGGAGGATCAGAAGAAAAAAACCTTCTGTTCCTGTAAAGATCAGTATCACTCAGAAAAAGAAGATCCACCAAAATCTGCTTTCGCAAAGTTTGCTTTTGGAGGTGACAGAAATGAATGATACACTGATTGAACAGATATGAGCTCGGATTGGTTGTTTCTACCGGACTCTGAGCGGTCGATTCCTCCGGGCTCTAACACCAGCGAAAAATCCGGTGTCTGAGAGTGCCAAAATCACCCTCAAAAATACCCCTGAAATTGCTCTCTGGTTGTCCTATATTTATCTACTAAAAATCCCCATTCGCCTTGCGTCCCTCGAAAACCTCCGGTTTTTCTCGGTCACGGGCTTCGCCCCATGACATCAAATAAAAAAGCTCCGCTCCATGCAAGCATGGGCAGAGCTTTTTATATTTAATGTCGCACGGCTCATGGCCATCGCGTAGATTATCGCTTGCTGAACTGAGGTGCGCGACGAGCTGCTTTGAGACCGTATTTCTTTCTTTCCTTCATACGAGGATCTCTTGTTAAGTAACCAGCCTTCTTAAGGGTAGGTCTGAATTCGTTATCTACCTGAAGAAGTGCTCTTGCGATACCATGTCTGATGGCACCGGCCTGTCCGGTGTATCCACCACCCTTAACGTTAACGATTACGTCATACTTATCAGCGGTTTCTGTAGCGGTAAGAGGCTGACGAACGATAACCTTAAGTGTTTCAAGTCCAAAATACTCATCGATGGATCTCTTATTAATTGTAACATCTCCCTTACCAGGTACTAAATATACTCTGGCGATGGATTTCTTTCTTCTACCTGTTCCGTAAAACTTAGCGGATTTAGCTGCTTTAGCCATTTTACTTATCTCCTTTCAGTCCCTTTAAAATGTTAATACTTCAGGCTTCTGAGCTGCATGCTTGTGCTCAGGTCCAGCATATACATAAAGCTTGGTATACATCTGGTTTCCTAAAGGTCCCTTAGGAAGCATGCCTTTAACAGCGAGTTCTACTACCTTCTCAGGCTTCTTAGCGAGCATTTCACGTAATGTGGTTTCCTTCATGCCGCCAACATACTCGGAATGACGATAGTAAACCTTCTGATCTAATTTCTTTCCTGTAACTTTAACCTTCTCAACATTGATTACGATTACATAATCACCAGTATCAATATGAGGAGTAAAAATTGCTTTGTTCTTACCTCTTAAAAACCTTAGCTACTTCAGAAGCTAAACGTCCTAATGTCATATCAGTAGCATCAACTACATACCATTTTCTGTCGATGGTAGCAGGGCTAGCCATAAATGTCTTCATTCTGATTTCCTCCATATAAAGTTCGATAACCTGTATTGACGAGTTCCTTAAGCGGATGTCCGGGCCACCTAACAAACTTCGCCACATTGAAATATTATATTACACGCTTCCTTGTGTGTCAACCGGAAATTTACCATTGTTTTACTGATTGTTTTACTGACATCGGAAATTTGCTTGTTTTACTGACTTTTTCACCACTTTTTTTACTTGTGTCTTTTTTTATTTGTGGCACCTGTTACCTGCATTTATTTTTTTCTTCGACGGCCGAATCCCATTCGTAGCCCAAAAGGCACAGTCCCTTTGCCGGTGCAGTCGGACCGCTTTTCTGCCGTTCTTTCCCATCCAGCATCTCTTTCACCCTTTCCGGAGGATACTTTCCCTGTCCGGCTTCGATCAGGGTTCCGGCAATGATGCGCACCATATTATATAAGAAACCGTTTCCACACACACGGATCCTGATTTCTGCGCCCGTCTCTTCCACTTCAAGCTGATAAATAGTGCGGATGGTCGTCTCCACCTGCGTATGGACGCTGCAGAACGATTTAAAATCATGTTCTCCGACAAGATACGCCGCTGCTTCCCGCATCTTGTCCACATCCAATGCGGTATGCACCCAGTGCGTATACAGCCGTTCCGTCGGCATGGGAAAGGCATCGTGACGGATCCGGTATTCGTAGGTTTTTACGGCAGTTTGTTTTTTTCGCGGGTGAAACTCTGGTGAAACCTCTCGCGATCCCACCACCCGGATATCCTCCGGAAGACTTTTGTTAACCGCATAAGAAATCTTTTCCGGCGGGATTCTGGTTTCGGTATCAAAAACCGCGACTGCCCCTTTTGCATGAACGCCGGAATCCGTGCGGCTTGCACCAATTACCCTTATCTCTTCCTGCAAAAGGCGGCTCAGCTCCCGGTTTAAGACTCCTTCTATCGTTTCTCCGGACGGCTGGATCTGCCAGCCACAGTAATTCGTTCCATCATAGGCAACGGTCAGCATAATTCGTTTCATTTTCTTACTTCCTATATTGGGACTTCCATCTGATTATAATATTTAAAACAGAGCTGAAATCACTCTAAAACAAGCTTTTCAGCAACTATTAAGATCAGATACAAAACCAGCATACCATAGGCCAGATAATCCCGCTTTTTATATTGAAGCGGCTTCATCTTTGTTCTGCCCTCGCCACCGCGGTAACAGCGTGCTTCCATCGCCATTGCAAGATCGTTGGCACGACGGAATGCGGAAATAAACAACGGTACAAGCAGCGGCACCAGATTTTTCGCCTTGGTTATGAGATTACCGCTTTCAAAATCGGCTCCTCTGGCAATCTGGGCTTTCATAATCTTATCCGTTTCTTCTAATAAAATAGGAATAAACCGTAACGCAATCGACATCATCATGGCAATCTCGTGAACCGGTACATGAATCTTCTTTAAAGGCCCCAGCAGTTTTTCCAGTGCATCGGTCAACTGGTTCGGCGTCGTGGTCAGTGTCATAATGGAAGACCCGATAATCAGAAAGCAAAGCCTGCCTGACATCAGAAGCGCCTGCTTAATACCTTCCTTCGTGATCTGCAGTTTCCAGAAAGATACCACCACTTCTCCCGGTGTGAGAAACAGGTTGAACACTCCGGCAACCACAAGCAGAAATACGATGGCCTTCATGCCGCGTACCATGAATTTAAACGGTACATGGGATAAACGGATCATCACAGCCAGAAAAACGGCGGCGATCAGATATCCCCAGAAACTATTGACAATAAAAAGGGAAATAATAAAGGCCAGTGTCGCCACCAGCTTGACCCGTGGATCAAGACGGTGGATAACCGAATCGGTCTGGTAATATTGTCCCAATGTAATATCCTTCAGCATCTCTATATCCTTCTATCTATGCAATGCATGTAAAAATTTCAAGCCTTGCTTCTTCAATCGTTGTTGCATCCGCAGAAACCGGCATTCCCTTATCCTTTAACGCATGCATGATGTAAGTGACCTGCGGTGCCGCAAGTCCTACCTCCTCAAGCTCCTTATATCGCTTAAACACTTCCTTCGGGATCTGGTCCATCAGGACTTCCCCTTTATTCATCACGATAATACGGTCTACATATTTCGCCACATCCTCCATACTGTGGGAAACCAGAATGACCGTCATCCCCGTTTCCTTGCGGAATGCAGCAACCTGATCAAGAATCTCATCGCGTCCCTTCGGATCCAGTCCTGCCGTGGGCTCGTCCAGGATCAAAACATCCGGCTTCATGGCAAGCACTCCGGCTATCGCAACACGTCGCTTTTGTCCTCCGGATAAGTCAAACGGTGACTGGTAAAAATACTCATCCTCCAGTCCGACCTGCTTTAACGCCTGATAGGCGCGCAGTTCTACTTCCTTTTTATCAAGCCCCAGGTTCTTCGGTCCAAAGCAGACATCCGTAAACACATCCATTTCAAATAACTGATGCTCCGGATACTGGAACACCAGACCGACCCTGCTCCGCAGCTCCTTACGGTTATAATCCGCATCATGGATGTCTGCGCCATTATAATACACATGACCGCCTGTCGGCTTCAAAAGTCCGTTCAGATGCTGGATCAGCGTAGACTTTCCTGAACCGGTATGTCCGATGAGTCCGATGAACTGTCCGTCCGGGATCACCAGATTAATGTCCTTCAGAGCATGAAATTCCATTGCGGTTCCTTCTTCATATGTGTGACTGACATGATCTAAAAATAATGGACATTCCGTATTCCTCTCCTGCGACTTCTTTATCCGGTTCATCCAGTGCTTCCTGCTGCTGTGAAACCGATATTACAAAAACGGTAATTATTCAGTATCTTCATAATTACGATGCAATGCATTACTATCTGTCAATAACCAAGTGCAGTAACCAGTTCTTCCGTCGTTAAAATTCCATCAGGAAGCGGAACACCGTTCTGCTTTAATTCATGGGCTAGCAAAGTAACCTGCGGGACATCCAGCCGTAAGCTCTTGAGCTTCTCCACCTGACTGAAAATCTCCCTCGGTGTCCCCTCCATGGCAATCTTTCCTTCATCCATGACAATGGCCCGATCCGCATGAATAATTTCTTCCATATAATGGGTAATCAGAATTACCGTAATCTCCTCGACATCATTCAGGGCTCGCACGGCACGGATCACTTCCTTGCGGCCATTCGGGTCAAGCATGGCGGTCGGTTCATCCAGGATGATACACTTCGGATGCATGGCAATCACTCCGGCTATGGAAACACGCTGCTTCTGTCCCCCGGACAGCTTATTCGGGGAATACTTACGGAACTCATACATACCTACCGCCTTCAGGCTTTCCTCCACCCGCTGCCAGATCTCCTCTGTCGGTACTCCCAGATTCTCCGGTCCAAAGCCAACATCTTCTTCCACCACCTGTCCGATGATCTGGTTATCCGGATTCTGGAATACCATTCCCGCCTCCTGACGAATGTCCCACAGATGTGCTTCATCTGTGGTATTCATGCCATCGACCCACACGGTTCCCTCTGTTGGATACAGGATCGCATTGATATGCTTCGCCAGTGTAGATTTTCCGGAACCGTTATGTCCTAAAATGGCAATAAAATCGCCCTGCTTAATCTCCAAAGAAACATCGTCAATGGCTGTCGTGATACCCTCGACATTACCCTCGTCATCACGGCGGATATATTCAAATTTAAGGTTTTTCGTCTCTACAATGCTCATGACCTGTATTTTACAGGATTCTGTTTTCATTTGCAACGCTTTTATACGGTGCACAGATGAAAATACAAAGCAGAAAATCCCAGGGCAGGAATACACAGATTATAACCGTTCTTCCTTGCACGGTTTACTATTATGCAGTACACTGTAACTATTCAGAACCATGCAAAGTTGCCTTCTGTTACCATACACATGAGAAAATGATCCAGTGGATCATTTTTGAGTTTATGCCTGCATTCATACAGAATGGCATTTTATATGGTGAAGTAACCACACGAGGTAAACTACACTGTGAAACAGCGGTTTTTACGAATGGAGTGCTGAATAGTTACTAATATTTAACATTTGGAGAACGAACATGGATTTAAAGAAAATTATCAAAAAGCATCGGCATGATTGCCTGTATTATTATTTTGTGTACTGTAATTGTGAAGTATACCATTCCGAACGAAACGCTTTTAGATTATGCAAACGAAAATCCGGAGCTTGCCTACGCTTCACCGAAAGCATCTGCCCTTGATCAGAACTCTGAAGCTGAGGGTCTCACTTCTATTGAAAAAGCTAATGGAAATAAAACAGACAGTGAAAGTACTTTCGATGCAGAAGATACCAATGCAAAAAGATACCAATGTAAAGAAGACAAATACTGAAAAATCAGACAGCAATATGACAGGTGTGTCACCATCTGAGAATCCAGAAAAATACTGCTAATTCCACACCTTCTGTCGCTGCTGTCGATTCCTTCTGCTATGAAGAGTTGACCGATGAGGTCAAAGCAAGAATCACCGGAATCTCCTATCCGATCACCGAAGAGGAAGCAGACTCGCTTGCGGTTCCTGCCGTAAACTTAGTGTCTGATCCTGCTACCCTGCAGATCAGTTACGATGACCTGCGGTATCTCAAAGTTCTTTATTATGACTTTGACAGAAATGTTAAGGAGGGAGAACTGATCTGTAACGTATTTATTGCAGAGGATCTGAAGGAAATCTTTTATGAGCTGTACTGCAATCAATATCCGATTGAGAGCATCCGTCTGATTGACGACTATAATGGAGACGATACCGCCTCTATGGAGGCCAATAATACCTCCTGCTTCAATTATCGTGTTGTAGACGGTACGACCAGCCTCTCCAAGCATGCTTTAGGCTGTGCCATTGATATTAATCCATTCTATAATCCATATGTGGTATTCGATAAGACAGGAAACGGCCAGGATTACATCTCACCCAAAGGAAGTGAGATCTACGCTGACCGTTCCAAAGATTTTTGCATATAAAATTGATGAACAGGATCTGTGCTACCGGTTATTTAAGGAGCACGGCTTTACCTGGGGTGGTAACTGGAACTCCTGCAAGGATTACCAGCACTTCCAGAAAACGCCCTAATTTTCAGCCTTCTTCATCATAAGCAGCAGACCGGCAAACATCCAGATATTTCCTACCGAAATCCATGCACAGGTGATTGCATTGACCCACGCATGATTTCCAAAGACGCCAAATGCCATTGCAAGGATCATTCCAACCGGCAGAGAAAAGATGGCACACCACTTCGGATAGGGTGTCAGGCCTTTCACAAATGCCGAAATCTGTGTTACTACCAGAATCAGGAAGAAGATCCAGAACAATACAAACGGCGGTACAAAGAAATAATCTACAAATTGATCTACGGTTTCCATTACATTCGCAGCACCGGCTTCGGTAAGACTGCGATATAAAAACATCGTGGCACAGACTCCAATGTGGAATCCACAAGGACCGAACATAATGTATCCCAGAATTCCGGTACGGTAGTTATGCGCATGCTTCGGTGATTTTTTTCTGCCATCAGCCGGTAAACTCCAAAAATAACATAAGCCTTCCAAGATAATTCCAATCATTCCAAGCACGGCAACTGCAAACAGCATCTGATTGCTGGCATGCCGATACGCAGAAAACATCCGTAGAATTCCACTTAAGCTTTCATCCTCAATTCCCCATCCCAGCATCATATCCGCAATCAACGTAAGAATTGCCGCAAACAGACCGATGGAAAACAACTTCTTAATTCTCGCCCAGTCAAGCCGTCCGTCAATTCCAATGGAATTGAATTCATTCTTCTCCATATTGATAAGCTTCCCCTCTCTCAGCTCTTATAAATGATATATCAGGCATTCACTGCCTTATTTTCTTTCAGAGGTTCTGTAGTCGTGTCAGGCACAATTTTAATCTGTGATTCCGGTTCCGTCTCTTGTTCTACGGCTGCCAGATCTTTCTTCTCAGGCTGAGTTTCTTCCTTTTCATTCTCTTCCGTACATTCCGTTGAATCCTCTGCCTGTTCCTGCACCGTATCGGTTTCTTCTTCCCTCTGTTCTTTCTGCCCGGCTGCTTCCACAACCGTCTGATACTCTGCCAACTCCTGCTCGAGGATCATCCGGATCAGTGCATTCTTCTGCCGAACTTTTTTACCGGAATAAATCACGGCACAGGCTGCAGCTCCAGCAATCAGAAGCACAATCATAAGTGCTCCCCTGCCTGCATTGGGAACTCCTGCAACACCGGATAAAACACACATTCCAACTAAAGTAAGCATTACTGCCAACACGATCTGACAACGGTTCTGTCCATCGTAAGAGGCTTCGCTGTATGCCAGATTATAGGTATCCCGGTTAACGACCTTCTTCGTTAATTCCTCCCGGATTACCTGAACCCTTGCTTCATCAAAGCTCTTATTCCCTGTTTCCCTCCGAAGCTTTTCCGAACTCTTTTCTGTATCAGCTTTCCGGGCATATGTACCGAATTTCAATCCTCCGTTTTCCCGGATCTCCTGAAACTGTCTGGAAGCATGCGGTTTGATCTTTTCAAACAGGCAGGCAATTCCGTTCAGGATTCCGGCAAGCAGATCCACAACTGCCACAAGCAGGTTCATAATTGCCTTACATAAGCCTTTTTACAGCCTGATAAATATTATCCATCGTGTTCCCCTTTATAATTCAAATATACTCATGTTTTTCCTTTTAATTTATCCGCGATCTCCTTCTGTTCCCCCGGCGATCTGGGCAATATCCCGGATGAGTTCACCGATCTGTGCAACAGATGCTGCGGACTCCTGTGTTCCGGCTGCATTTTCTTCTGCTACTGCCGTCAGATTCTGAACAGTATCGGTAATTACGAGTCTTGCTTCGTTCAGCTTGCCGCTCTGCTGTGCAATTCTGTCGATCGCAGCAATGGATTCATCTACCTGACCAATTACCTGACGAACCTGATCGTTGGTCTTCTGCACATTGATATTCTGCTTATCCATAATCTCTTTTACAGATTCCATGGTTTCTACTGCCTTACCGGAATCCTCCAGAAGGGAATTAATAATCTCTTCGATCTGTCTTGCGGATTCATTCGACTGTTCTGCCAGCTTCTGGATCTGTCCGGCAACAACAGCAAAGCCTCTGCCCTGTTCTCCGGCTCTGGCAGCCTCAATAGAGGCA
Organism: Lachnospiraceae bacterium; assembly: GCA_021628825.1. Lineage (GTDB taxonomy): Bacteria > Bacillota > Clostridia > Lachnospirales > Lachnospiraceae > Suilimivivens. Next base: position 1,359,922 of record JAJXRY010000001.1, read on the forward strand.
TTTAGGGACAGGAGGTTCGTTTCCTCGGCAATCTCCGTAATGAGCGCCGTAGCTTCCTTAATACGCTGTGCAGATGTGTTCGTCGTATTGGTCTGATCGTAAATAACATCAATGGATTCCTTGGTCTTGTGATTGATCTTCTGCAGCTCTTCAATCGTGGTTACCGCATCCTGACCTAAGGTCTTAATCTGCTTTGCGTTTTCATTTAATGTGGTGATCTCTTTGGAGGTATCCTCAATCATGTTACCCATGGCAATGACATTTTCGGTTGCACTCTGGGTTTCCTGTGCCTGGCTTCCTGCGCCCTGTGCAATTTCATCTACGGCACGTTCAATCTGATTGATATGCTCCATGCTGGCACTGGTTTTCTCATCTAAAAGCGAACTGCTTTCATGCAATTCCTTACTGTTGCCCATAATTTCAGTAATGACAGTGGTTATCTCCTGTTTCAGCTTCTGAACGGCACGGCTGATCTGACCGATTTCGTCCTTACGTTCTGCAAACTTGCTGTTCAGTTCCACATTCAGCTTACCGGTTGCTACCTGCTCGAGTGCGCTGGTTCCACAAATCAGTCCTTTCGCCATACTTTTAACTACTACAATAGTTGTACCGGTAAACAGTAACATAAACAAAAGCATAATTCCGGCAATCAGGCTGATAATCCTGTTGATCTCAGTCTTGGCTTCTGTCTGTGACATTCCGGAAAAGACCATACCCACTACCTGACCATCTTCTGTAACCGGAACATAATATCCAAAATAGGGAACTCCGTTCACGTTAACATCAGCTGAAAAGTACTCCTGATTTCCATTGAGCACCTTATCAATAACCACTTCCTGTGCAGTTGTACCAATAATACGTTCTCCCTGCTCATTGACAACAGAAGACATATATATCGTATCACCATAAAACACGGTAATATCCATGTCTGTCGCGGATTTGACATGGTCAGCGATCTCGGTTGCATTGGTAACATCAAATTCACCCTTGTATAGAATACCATCTTCCACATGAAGCTCACCTTCATCCGCATAATCAATGGTATCCCGGACAGCTACTGCTGCACCACGAAGGCCATTTTCAATGTTATCAGTAACGACTTCCCTGATTCTGGCATTTCCAAAAATGATGGTTATTAACCCAAGAACAATTAATGGAAATAATGACATTGCCAGTAATTTGGTTTGCATTTTTCATAGTTTTCACAGCCCTTCTGTTTTTATTTGTGTATAATCTATTATAACATACCTCACCATATTTTACATGGATATTATGTGCTATATACTAAAAAGATGTAACAGTTCAGCCATGCGCATTCATAAGCTGTCGGATTGTACAGATTGGCTAACAAATATACGTGTTTTCCGGCAGCTTATTTCATGTCGGGCGTCCGCCCTATAGAAATGATTGTATAAGCTGCCCTTAGTGAGCAAGCTCCCACGGTCATCTTATACAATCATTTCTGCATGGCTGAACTGTTACAAAAAAGCGCCATGAAAACTTTTCTGTCTTCATAGCGCTTAATTCTTTGGCTTCGCACGGGATTATACTAACTCAAGTACAACTTCCATTGCAGCGTCACCCTTACGGGGTCCGATCTTGATGATTCTGGTGTAACCACCGTTACGGTTTGCATACTTAACGCCGTACTCATCAAAAAGCTTTGCTACAAGGTCAACTTCCTTTGTGCCTCTCTTCTTACCAGCGTTTGTGGCAGGAACTTCCGTTACAGGATATAAAATCTTGATCATCTGATGTCTTGCATGTAATCTGGAAGGAAGATCCTTCTTGATTTCCTTTTCAACGGTTTCGAACTTGGTAACCTTCTTGCCATCAACGACTTCTTTTACTCTCTTGCCGTCTTTGTCCTTAACCGGAACCTTTGCGGAAACCTTAACCATTTCGAAATTGTCTTTCTCTTTTACACCAAGTGCGATGAGTCCTTCAGCGATCTTCTGAACTTCCTTGGCTCTTGCCTGGGTTGTAACAATTCTTCCATTGTGGAGAAGTGCAGTTACCTGATTTCTCAGTAATGCCTTTCTCTGATCTGAGGTCTTACCTAATTTTCTGTATTTTTGCCATTTTTCGGCTCCTTTCTCAACGGGATATACCCTTCATGGTTCATCCGGCCACGCTCTTTGGACTTACTTACCGGGTGAATACGCTCCATTTTATGAGAACACCATCCGTACTCTTTGGATTTACCGGATCATGCTTCACAAGCTACTTATATTTAAGCTTCATCACTGGGATTTAACTGTAAACCCAGTTCATTCAGCTTAGCCAGAACCTCTTCCAAGGACTTACGACCAAGGTTACGTACCTTCATCATATCGTCAGAGGTCTTGTTGGTTAATTCTTCTACTGTATTGATACCGGCTCTCTTTAAGCAGTTATAAGAACGAACAGATAACTCAAGTTCGTCAATGCTCATTTCTAAGACCTTTTCCTTCTCATCTTCTTCCTTCTCTACCATGATCTCAGCGGTCTTGGCATTCTCAGAAAGATTGATGAAAAGATTTAAATGCTCGCTCAGTACCTTTGCAGCCAGACTGACAGCTTCGTCCGGATCCAGTGTTCCGTTTGTATAAACATCAAGTGTTAACTTATCGAAGTCGGTAATCTGACCAACACGGGTATTTTCTACAGTAACGTTTACTCTCTCAACGGGAGTATAAATAGAATCGACTGCGATTACACCAATCGGTAAATCTTCCGTCTTATTCTTATCTGCACTTACATAACCCCTACCCTTGGTAATGGTAAGTTCCATATAAAGCTTGGTATTCTTTCCGCTTAAAGTAGCAATAACCTGGTCGGGATTCAGGATTTCGATATCCTGATCACACTGAATATCAGAAGCTTTTACGACACCTTCGCCTTCATATTCAATATATGCAGTCTTGGGTTCGTTTGTATCGCTGTTGTTCTTAATAGCAACACTCTTGATGTTCATGATGATTTCAGTCACATCTTCTTTGACACCGTCGATGGAGCTGAACTCATGTAAAACACCTTCGATTTTTACCTGGCTTACAGCAGCGCCCGGTAAGGAAGAAAGCATAATTCTTCTTAAGGAATTACCAAGTGTAATTCCGTAGCCGCGCTCTAAAGGCTCAACAACGAATCTGCCATACTTCTTATCTTCAGAGATTTCTGCCACTTCAATATTTGGTCTCTCAAAATCAAACACTGCAAATACCCTCCTTTACGAACAATACAAGAAACATTATTATTTGGAATATAACTCGACAATAAGCATTTCGTCTACAGGAACATCAATCATTTCTCTGGTAGGAAGGTTCTTAACTGTTCCCTTGAATGCTTCCTTATCAACATCTACCCATTCAGGAGTGAGTCTTCCGGCTGTCACTTCAAGAATGTCCTTGTATCTCTGTAAAGATTTGGATTTTTCTCTGATTTCGATCACATCTCCTGCCTTAATTAAATAGGAAGGAATGTTTACCTGCTTGCCGTTTACAAAACGTGCTTATGATCAACGATCTGTCTTGCTTCTCTTCTGGTTCTTGCGAATCCCATTCTGAAGACAACATTGTCAAGTCTGCTTTCCAGGATAACCATAAGGTTTTCACCGGTCATACCCTGCATACGGTCAGCCTTCTTGTAGTAATTTCTGAAGGGCTTCTCTAATACGCCGTATATGAATTTTGCTTTCTGCTTCTCTCTTAACTGAAGACCATATTCACTTACCTTCTTACCAGCTCTTGCGTTGGTTCTGTTAGACTTCTTATCATATCCTAAGAAAGAAGGCTCAAGACCAAGAGCTCTACATCTCTTTAATACAGGAACTCTGTTTACTGCCATTTTTATTCTCCTTTTTCTATTATTCTGTAACGATTCAGAACTCCATATAAATCCTGTTATATGTCTTTGCGAATGCAGGCACCCGGCAGACATATTGCCAGGATTGCATAGCTTCGAACAGTTACATATTGTTTACAGTGCTGCTGCACCTTCGTCCAACTGGATTTCTGCGGAACGTTTTATTTCACAGGGTTGTAATTCCCTGATGAAATAAAAAGCACACACAACTACACTCTACGACGCTTCGGAGGACGACATCCGTTATGAGGTACCGGTGTTACGTCTCTGATGCTTGTAACATCAATTCCACATGCATTTAATGCACGGATTGCTGCTTCACGTCCTGAACCGGGTCCCTTAACAAATACGTCTACTGTCTTTAAGCCGTGTACAATAGCAGCCTTTGCTGCTGTTTCAGCTGCCATCTGTGCAGCATAAGGAGTAGATTTCTTTGAACCTCTAAATCCCAGACCACCAGCAGTTGCCCATGAAAGAGCATTTCCTTCATTATCTGTCAATGTAACAATTGTATTGTTAAAAGAGGACTGAATATGTGCCTGTCCATGTTCAACGTTTTTCTTGACACGTTTTTTTGTCACTTTTTTCGTAACTTTTTTTGCTGCCATCTAAACTAACCTACTTTCTTTCAAAAATTAATTTTACAGTGCTACTACATTACCAACTTATTTCTTCTTGTTAGCAACAGTACGCTTGGGACCTTTACGGGTTCTTGCGTTGGTCTTAGTTTTCTGACCACGTACAGGAAGTCCCTTTCTATGACGGATTCCTCTGTAGCAGCCAATTTCCTGAAGTCTCTTGATGTTCATGGCAACTTCTCTTCTTAAGTCACCTTCTACCATGTACTCAGCGTCGATTACTTCGCTGATTCTCTTAACTTCGTCGTCAGTCAACTCTCTTACACGGGTATCCGGATTAACCTGTGCCTTCTCAAGAATCTTCGCAGCGCTTACTCTTCCGATTCCATAAACATAAGTTAAGCCGATTTCTACACGCTTTTCTCTAGGTAAGTCAACACCTGCAATACGAGCCATTTACTTTTCCTCCATTTTCTTGTATGAATTCTTCATACTTCATACATTGATACTAATTGATTGGGGCTTACCGCCCAATCGGACGTTTCCGATCTTACGCAAATCACGTGACCTGGTCCTTTGTGGCCACTGCGACACAAATCTCATCGCAAACCTGCGAATCAAGAAGTAATCTACTTAAGGCTCCTTGGAACAATTTATATACAAATCAGTGCGCTATGGCACTGCAGCCGCTTCATATACAAATAGACAAGAATCCTCCTACATCTCACATCTCAATTCATGATATGCAGCAGATTATCCCTGTCTCTGTTTGTGCTTCGGATTCTCACAGATAACTCTGATACGTCCTTTTTCTCTTGATGATTTTTGCATTTTTTTCGCAAATCGGTTTTTACTGATGATCTAACCTTCATGTTAAGCCCTCCTTTCAAAAAAAGACCGTTTTACATTATAGCATCTTATATATCGAAATGCAAGTACTAATTTCTTTGCATTTTGATACCGTTTCACAGTACAGCCCGGGCTGCAATTTATTTATCTCTCCAGATAATTCTTCCCTTACTTAAATCGTACGGAGAAAGTTCCAGTGTTACCTTATCTCCGGGAAGAATACGGATAAAGTTCTGTCTTAACTTGCCACTGATGTGTGCAAGTACTCTGTGTCCATTTTCCAGTTCTACCTGAAACATGGTATTCGGAAGTTTCTCCACAACAGTTCCTTCAATTTCGATTACATCGGCTTTTAGACATGCGCTACCTCCTTATTTCTGCATTTAATCGCTGCTTTAATTTCTTCATTATTAATAGGTTGCTGATTTTTTTGATTTTTAATTACAAGGTCTTCATTAAGCCCCGTCTTTACAAGCTGTATATGCTTCTTCTTTTTCTTTTTGGGGGATTCGATGGGTTTCAGCCTTCCATCTGCAAGTAATACCGAATCTCCTTCTTCTTTTAAAATCACATACATCTGCCCCTGATCATGGCCTGCTTTCGAAACGGCAAACATTCCCAGCATTGCATCGGTCTCCTATTCCATATGATAGGAAGGAAGCGTCAGAATTTCCGGCGCGCCTTCGGTGATCAGTATCGTATTTTCATAGTGTGCGGATAATGATCCATCCATGGTAACTACCGTCCAGTCATCGTCCGCCCAGGCTACTTCATAGCCGCCGATATTAATCATCGGCTCAATGGCAAGCGTCATTCCCGGACGAAGCTTAATTCCTCTTCTCCACTGGTGGTAATTGGGAATCGATGGATCCTCGTGAAGGTGTGTACCGATTCCGTGGCCCACAAGCTGTCTGACCACTCCGTATCCCCGCTTCCTACAATAGTCATCAATCGCATTGGAGATGTCGTGAAGATGATTGCCTGCCCGTGCGAACTTAATTCCTTCAAAGAAGCTCTGTCTGGTTACTTCGATCAGATCTGCTGCTTCCCTTACTGATGTTTCCAACCGGATAGGTTCTTGCCGCATCGGAATGATAACCTTCATATATGAGACCGGCATCCAGACTTACGATATCGCCGTCCTGTAACACTCTCTTATCCGAAGGGATTCCATGAACCACTTCATCGTTTACAGAAACGCAGATCGAAGCCGGATATCCGTCATAATTTAAGAAATTGGGAATCCCGCCATACTCACGGATGAGCTGGTCGCCAAGCTGGTTGATCTCAGCCGTGGTAATTCCCGGCTTTATGATCTTCTCCATCCCGTCAAAAAAACGAGGGAAAGCAGACGACAGGATTCACGCATTAATTCAATTTCATGTGCTGATTTAATCGTAACTGCCATTGTTTAACCTAAAATTGCAACGATTGCTGCAAATACATCTTTCATATCTACGGTTCCGTCAACGCTCTTTAAGATTCCCTTTGCATTGTAGAAATCAATTAAGGGCTGTGTCTGCTTATGATAAACATCCAGACGGTTCTTTACGGTTTCCGGCTTATCATCGTCACGAAGGACAAGGGGCTGTCCGCATACGTCACAGATTCCTTCTTTCTTCGGAGGAATGTGTACCATATGATAAGTAGCTCCGCAGGAAAGACATGCACGTCTTCCACCCATACGGTTGATGATGTTTTCATCCGGAACGTCAACATTAATTGCATAGTCGATCTTATCATTGATCTCATTTAAAGCCTTGTCAAGAACTTCTGCCTGGGGAATGGTTCTCGGGAAACCATCCAGAACGTAACCGTTCTTGCAGTCATCCTTTGCTACACGGTCAAGAAGAATCTTGACGGTTAATTCATCGGGAACAAGCTGTCCCTGATCCATATATTTTTTCGCTTCCATACCAAGTTCGGTACCTTCCTTGATGTTTGCACGGAAGATATCTCCTGTAGAAATGTGTGGAACGCCGTATTTTTCTGCAATCATTTTGGCCTGTGTGCCTTTACCTGCACCAGGTGCACCTAACATAATAACCTTCATACTATTAACCATGCCTTTCTGCATTGTAAAAATGAGTCCAAAAACGTATTTTTAAAAACAGCAATATAGAGGCATAGGGGAAGCAGACGCTTCCCTTGCACCTCTAATTATCATTACTTACTAATCATTTAAAAATCCCTTGTAGTTACGGACAAGCATCTGGGATTCTACCTGTTTCATTGTCTCTAAGATAACGCTGACAATGATGATCAGGCTTGTTCCGCCAAAGGATACCTGTGCGCCAAATATACCATTAAAGATAAAGGGAATGACACACACGATTGTAAGGCCAACCGCGCCAATGAATACGATGTAATTTAAAATCTTTGTCAGATAATCACTCGTCGGCTTACCGGGACGGATACCCGGAATAAATCCACCGGACTTCTTCATGTTCTCTGCAATTTCCAAAGGATTAAAGGTAATGGAGGTATAGAAGTAAGCAAAAAAAGATTACTAATGCAATATATACCACCAATCCAATGGAGTAAACCGGCTCTTTGGGATTGCACCAGTTACTGGAGCTTAATCCACGAAGCACATGTCCCCAGAAACCTGTTCCCTGAATTCCGAAGAAGCTGCAAATCACTACCGGAAGCTGCATCAGTGAAGATGCAAAGATAATCGGAATAACACCGGAAGTATTTACCTTTAACGGAATACAGGAGGACTGACCTCCTACGGTCTTTCTTCCCTGTATTTTCTTTGCATACTGTACAGGGATCTTACGTGTTCCGCCGTTCAGGATGATAACCAGAACAACCACTGCAACGATTACTGCGATAATAACCAGTGCAGCAACGACACGTACGGCAATCGGCTTGCCTTCAACAAGTACAAAAGTCTTAAACAACTGGGAAATATCCTGCGGAATTCTGGAAATAATGTTGATAACCAATACAATGGAAATACCATTTCCGATTCCGCGTTCCGTGATCTGCTCTCCAACCCACATTAAGAACGCGCTACCTGCAGTCAATGTTGCAACAATGGTAATCACATTCAATGCATTCTTAGAATCCAGCATACCGCCGTTCCAGAAAGCAAATGCCATGGCAGCGGATTCAATTAAAGCAAGTCCGACTGTCACATAACGGGTGATTGCAACGATCTTCTTTCTTCCATCTTCGCCGTCCTTCTGCATTTCCTCTAACTTCGGAATTGCAATCGTAAGCAACTGCATAATAATGGAAGATGTGATGTACGGGGTAATGTTCAATGCCAGTATGGACATGTTCTCAAACGAACCACCCGTAATCGCGCTCAGGAACCCTGAGGAATCAGCCGCACCAACCTTCTGCTGAAACCAGTTTGCAAATTCTTCAATACGAATTCCCGGCACGGGAAGCTGTGATCCGAAACGAATCACAACCAGCATGCCAAGTGTAAATAAAATCTTGTTTCTGAGTTCCTTAATCTTAAAAACGTTTTTGAGTGTTGTAAGCATTACATCACCTCTGCAGTTCCACCAATAGCTTCGATTTTCTCTTTAGCAGATGCACTGAAGGCATTTGCCTTAACGGTAAGCTTCTTGGTTAATTCTCCGTTTCCAAGGATCTTAACACCATCTCTGGGATTCTTGATGATACCGGCTGCGATTAATGCATCTACATCTACAACAGCTCCATCTTCAAATCTGTCATTGAGTAAGCCTAAGTTAACACTAACGATTTCCAAATGACTCGGGCACTTGAAGCCTCTCTTCGGAATACGTCTGTACAAAGGCATCTGACCACCTTCAAAACCCGGTCTGGGTGCACCTGAACGAGCCTTCTGACCCTTGTGACCCTTACCAGCTGTCTTACCATTACCTGAACCGTGTCCACGACCTCTTCTAAAATTATCACTATGTGTAGAACCTTCTGCAGGTCTTAAATTTGATAATTCCATGCTCCTGACACCTCCTTATCTATTATACTTCTTCTACTTTTTATTAAATGTCTGATCTGCTGAATCTGGCCTCTTGTAGCCGCATTGTCCGGCAGTGTAATGCTCTTGTTCAGCTTTCTAAGTCCCATAGATTCAACAGTAGCTCTGTGTTTAGGAACTGCTCCGATAGGAGATTTTACTAATGTGATCTTTAACATTTTCTGTTCTGCCATCGTTTATTCCCTCCTATGCCATAACTTCTTCTAATGATTTACCACGATTCTTAGCTACTGCTTCAGGTGTCTTAAGTTCGCTTAAGCCGGCGATTGTAGCAAGTACTACGTTCTGCTTGTTGTTGGAGCCAAGGGACTTTGTACGGATGTTCTTGATTCCGGCAAGCTCGCAGACGATACGTGCAGGACCGCCTGCGATGATACCGGTACCTTCCGGAGCCTTCTTTAACAGAACGGAAGCAGAACCGAACTTACCAATAAAATCATGTGTAATACTCATATTTTCGTCTGTTGCAACGGAAACCAGATTCTTGATAGCATCTTCTTTTCCTTTACGGATAGCTTCAGGGATTTCTGTTGCCTTTCCAAGACCTGCACCAACATGGCCGTTCATGTCTCCAACTACCACTAAAGCTGTAAAACGCATGTTACGTCCACCTTTAACAACCTTAGTTACACGCTTGATGGTAACAACTTTTTCTGTTAATTCCATGTTGCTGACATCGATGATTGTCTTTCTCATGTACGTTTCTCCCTTCCTAGAAATTCAAGCCAGCTTCTCTGGCTGCTTCAGCTAATGCTGCTATCTTACCTGGTATATAAAGCCGCCTCTGTCAAAAACAACGGTATCAATACCCTTTTCAATTGCTCTCTTAGCGATTACTGTTCCTAAATATGCTGCTGCATCAACGTTATTGGTCTTCTCCAGCTCTGCCTTAACTGCCTTCTCGGTAGTGGATGCAGAAACTAAAGTATTTCCAACGGTATCATCAATAATTTGAGCATACATATGATTATTGCTTCTGAATACGGAAAGACGAGGTCTTTCAGCTGTACCGCTAAAACGGTTACGTATTTTCATGTGTTTTTTTAACACGTACATCTTGTCTTGACTTTTTTTACTAACCATCTTTATACTCTCCTTATCTATTTCTTACCAGTCTTACCAACTTTACGTCTGATTGTTTCATCAGCATACTTAATACCCTTGCCCTTGTAAGGTTCAGGTCTTCTCTTATCTCTGATTTCAGCTGCGTATTGGCCAACTTTTTCTTTATCAATACCCTTGACAATAATGATGTTCTGTCCGTCAAGAACGGTTTCAATACCTTCCGGATCAACCATCTCTACCGGATGGGAATATCCTAAGGATAAGGTTAACTTCTTGCCAGCCTTGGCTGCTCTGTAACCAACACCATTTACTTCAAGTTCTTTTGTATAACCTTCTGTTACACCAACTACCATGTTGTTGATCAGTGTTCTGGTTAAACCATGTAAAGATTTCATCTTCTTTAAATCATTGGGTCTGCTAACGGTGATCTCAGCACCTTCTACCTTGATCTCCATCTCTGCAGGAAGCACTCTCTCAAGTGTTCCCTTTGGTCCCTTTACAGTCACTTTATTATTTTCTGCAACTTCTACAGTTACGCCTGCAGGAATCGCGATTGGCATTCTTCCTATACGTGACATGCCCGTACCTCCTATATTTTACTATTAATTATAGTTACCATTGCTTACCAGATGTAAGCTAATACTTCTCCACCAACCTGAAGCTCTCTTGCTTTCTTATCGGTTACAACACCCTGGTTTGTAGAGATGATTGCAATACCTAAGCCGCCGAGTACTCTGGGAAGTTCATCCTTGCCTGCGTAAATACGAAGACCGGGCTTACTGATTCTCTTTAAGCCGCTGATGATCTTTTCATTTCTGTCAGCACCATACTTCAGAGTGATGCGGATGGTCTTGAAGTTCCCTTCATCGATCAGATCGTATTTCTTAATGTAGCCTTCTTCCAATAAGATGTCAGCAATAGCAAGTTTCATCTTGGAAGAGGGAACGTCTACTGTATCATGTTTTGCAGTATTTGCATTACGGATTCTTGTAAGCATATCTGCAATAGGATCGCTCATTGTCATTTTCTTTCTTCCTCCTTAATATTTTACCAACTAGCCTTTTTGACTCCAGGAATCTGGCCCTTATATGCTAATTCACGGAAACATACTCTGCAAATTCCGTATTTTCTTAAAACAGAGTGGGGACGTCCACAGATTCTACAACGAGTATATTCTCTCGTAGAGAACTTCGGAGTACGCTGCTGTTTAATCTTCATAGATGTTTTAGCCATATGCTATTTTACCTCCTTCCAGATCAACGGCCTTACTTTTCGAAAGGCATGTTAAATAATCTTAACAGTTCACGTGCTTCTTCATCGGTCTTAGCGGTTGTAACGAAGATAATATCCATACCTCTAACCTTGTCAACCTTATCGTACTCGATTTCAGGGAAGATGATCTGCTCCTTGATACCAAGTGCATAATTACCTCTTCCATCAAATGCGTTGGGGTTAACACCTCTAAAGTCACGTACACGAGGTAATGCAAGATTGATTAAGCGGTCTGCGAAATCATACATCTTTTCACCACGAAGAGTAACCTTACATCCAATGGGCATGCCTTCTCTGATTTTAAAGTTTGCAATGGAGTTCTTTGCTCTGGTTAATACAGCCTTCTGTCCGGTAATGGTTTCCATATCCTTAACAGCGCTCTCTAAAGCCTTTGCATTGTCCTTTGCTTCACCAACGCCCATGTTGATAACGATCTTATCAAGCTTAGGCACTTCCATGATGTTTTTATATCCAAACTTCTTGATCATAGCATCTACGATCTCGTCTTTATACATTTCTTTCAGTCTGCTCACGCTTCCAGTTCTCCTTTCCTAGAATTAATCAATTACGTCACCTGTTGACTTTGCAAAACGTACCTTCTTGTCTCCGTCCATCTTGAAACCAACTCTTGTTGCTTTTCCCTTATGAACATACATAACGTTTGAAAGATCAATAGGAGCTTCCTTTTGAATAATTCCACCATTCTGGTTCGCTGCGGAAGGCTTTGTGTGCTTGGTAACCATTCCAACGCCTTCAACAACAACCTTGCTGTTCTTAGCGTCTACGGAAAGGACCTTTCCTTCTGCACCTTTATCTTTGCCGGCGATAACCTTAACAGTATCGCCTTTTTTAATCTTTAAACTTGCCATGCTTCTTCCCTCCTATAATACTTCCGGAGCCAAAGAAACAATTTTCATGAACTGCTTTTCACGAAGCTCTCTGGCTACAGGTCCAAAAATACGTGTTCCTCTGGGGGTCTTATCATCTTTAATGATAACTGCAGCATTTTCATCAAATTTAATGTAAGAACCGTCTTTACGATGTGCGCCCTTAACGGAACGAACAACAACAGCCTTTACAACGTCACCCTTCTTAACAACGCCGCCTGGTGTTGCATCTTTAACCGTAGCAACAATCACATCACCGATATTTGCATATCTTCTTGTAGATCCGCCCATAACTCTGATACAAAGGATTTCCTTAGCACCAGTGTTATCAGCAACTTTAAGTCTGCTTTCCTGTTGAATCATGCTAATTTTCTCCTTCCATTATTTCGCTTTCTCAACGATCTCAACAAGTCTCCATCTCTTATCCTTGGATAAAGGTCTTGTTTCCATTACTTTAACTGTATCGCCAATCTGGCATTCATTGTTCTCATCATGAGCTTTTAACTTGTAAGTATCTTTCACAATCTTCTTGTAAAGGGGATGCTTAACATGCTCTTCGATGGCAACAACGATTGTTTTGTCCATCTTATTGCTGACAACCTTACCGGTACGTGTCTTTCTTAAATTTCTTTCTTCCACGACTTTACGTCTCCTTTCTTTGACATTCGAACAACAATCTTTTAAGCTTCGTTAGCTTTCTGTGTGATAACAGTCTGAATTCTTGCGATATTCTTTCTAACTTCCTTAATTCTTGCTGTGTTATCCAGCTGATTTGTTGCGTTCTGGAATCTCAAATTGAAAAGTTCTTTCTTAGCAGCTACTAAATCCTGTGCTAATTCTGCAGCTGATTTTGCTTTTAAATCTTCTACATACTTATTAGTTTTCATTTGATACACCACCTTCCAAGTCGGCCTTAGAAACGATCTTACACTTGCAAGGAAGCTTGTGTGTAGCAAGACGTAATGCTTCTTTTGCTACTTCTTCGGAAACTCCTGCAATTTCAAACATAACACGGCCTGGTTTAACAACTGCTACCCAGTACTCTAAAGCACCTTTACCGGAACCCATACGAGTTCCTAAAGGCTTAACGGTAACCGGTTTGTCGGGGAAAATCTTAATCCAGACTTTACCACCACGCTTAATATAACGGGTCATGGCAACACGGGCTGCTTCGATCTGATTGGACTTGATCCAACAGGGCTCTAATGCAACGATACCAAATTCACCGTAAGTAAGTGTATTACCACGGGTTGCTTTTCCTCTCATGGTGCCACGGAACTGTTTACGACGCTTTACTCTTTTAGGCATTAACATTATTTATCGCTCCCTTCCTGCACTTTTTCTTCATTCTTCTTAGTAGGAAGTACTTCACCCTTGTAAATCCATACTTTGACACCTACTTTACCATAGGTGGTGTTAGCCTCTGCAAAACCATACTCGATATCTGCACGTAAGGTCTGAAGAGGAATGGTTCCTTCGCTGTAGAACTCGGTACGGGCCATATCAGCTCCGCCAAGACGTCCGGATACGGAGGTCTTAATACCAAGTGCGCCTGCCTTCATGGTTCTGCCCATGCAGGACTTCATGGCACGACGGAAGGAAACACGGTTCTCAAGCTGCTGTGCGATGTTCTCAGCTACAAGCTGTGCATCTCTGTCAGGTCTCTTGATTTCCTTAATATCAACCAGAACTTTCTTTCCGGTCATCTTGGAAAGTTCCTTCTTGGTTACTTCGATTTCAGCACCGCCCTTACCGATTACAACACCGGGCTTTGCGGTATAGATGATAACCTTTACTCTGTCAGAAGCTCTTTCGATCTCGATCTTGGAAACTCCTGCGCTGTATAACTTCTTCTTAAGGTACACACGAATCTTGTGATCTTCTACAAGAAAATCTGCGAATTCGTCTTCAGCGTACCACTTAGAATCCCAATCCTTAATAACACCGACTCTTAAGCCGTGAGGATTAACTTTCTGTCCCATTAAATCGTCCTCCTTCTATCTTTCATCAAGCACTACAGTAATGTGGCTCATTCTCTTCTCGATACGATAAGCTCTTCCCTGTGCTCTGGGTTGTACTCTCTTCATTGTAGGTCCTTTATTTGCATAACATTCTGCAACATAAAGGTTTTCCGGATTCGGATACTTTGTAGGGTCCTGGCTGTACAAATACTCAGCATTTGCACGAGCGGATTCCAGTAACTTCTTGATTAATGCAGAAGCATATCTGGGATTGTATTCGAGAATTCCCAGTGCTGTTTCCACATCTTTGCCTCTGATGGCATCTAAAACGAAACATGCTTTCTGAACTGACACTCTTGCGTAAGATAACTTAGCTGAAGGTCTTAAATCTTTCTGCGCGTTTCTTTCTCTTTTAATTTGGGATCTATGTCCTTTTGCCATGATGAAAACCTCCTTATCTTACTTTAGACTTCTTTTCGTCTTTTCCGTGTCCTCTATAAGTTCTGGTTGCCACGAACTCACCGAGCTTGTGACCAACCATATCCTCTGTTACATATACAGGAACGTGCTTTCTTCCGTCGTGTACTGCAAATGTCAGTCCCACAAAAGAGGGAAAGATTGTAGAACGACGGGACCAGGTCTTGATAACCTGCTTCTGTCCTGCTGCATTCATTGCATCCACCTTTTTTAACAGGCTTGCGTCTGCGAAAGGTCCTTTTTTCAGTGATCTAGCCATTTTCTCTCCTCCTTATTATTTGATGGCCTTGCCGTCTCTTCTTCTTACAATCAGCTTGTTAGAAGCTTTTTTCTTCTTACGTGTCTTCAAACCAAGAGCGGGCTTGCCCCAAGGTGTACATGGACCGGGACGTCCGATTCCGGTCTTACCTTCACCACCACCATGTGGATGGTCATTCGGGTTCATAACGGAACCACGGACAGTAGGACGAATACCCATATGACGCTTACGTCCTGCCTTACCGATCTTAACAAGGCTATGATCTACGTTTCCAACAACACCAACGGTTGCTCTGCAAACGATCGGCACCATTCTCATTTCGCCGGAGGGAAGACGAAGTGTTGCGTACTTTCCTTCCTTAGCCATGAGCTGTGCGCTGTTTCCTGCGGAACGAACCATCTGTCCGCCCTTACCAGGATATAATTCAATGTTGTGTACCTGAGTACCAACAGGAATTGCAGATAAAGGTAAGCAGTTACCTACTCTTACTTCTGCATCAGGTCCATTCATAACCTGCATGCCATCGGTTAATCCTTCGGGAGCAAGGATGTATGCCTTTTCTCCATCTTCATAACAGATTAATGCGATGTTTGCTGTTCTGTTCGGATCATACTCAATACCAAGTACTGTTGCATGAATACCATCTTTATTTCTCTTGAAGTCTACCAGTCTGTACTGAGTTCTGGTACCGCCTCCACGATGTCTTACTGTGATCTTACCCTGGTTGTTACGTCCAGAGTTCTTCTTTAAGGATACACACAGAGATTTTTCAGGAGTCTTCTTGGTGATTTCTGAAAAATCAGAGCCAGTCATATTTCTTCTGGAAGGTGTATAGGGATTATATGTTTTAATTCCCATGATTCTGTCTCCTTTCGAGTTCTACATTTCTTATCGCACTTGTTTGTGCATATCTTCTCCGCCTATCTTATAAACCTGCGAAGATCTCAATGTCCTTGCTGTCTTCGGTCAACCAAACGATTGCCTTTTTGGACTTAGCAGTCTTTCCAACTACCAGACCACGTCTCTTGTTCTTTCCTTCAAGGTTCATGGTGTTTACCTTCTTAACCTTGGTTCCTTCGAACATTTTTTCAACAGCTTCCTTGATCATTGTTTTGTTAGCTTCGGGATGAACTAAGAATGTGTACTTCTTGTCGCCCATACCAGCCATACTCTTTTCAGTAATAACCGGCTTAAGGATTACGTCATAATAATTAACTGCTGCCATTATGCATACACCTCCTCAATCTTTGCTACTGCGTCCTTGGTAAGAACCAGTGTGTCACCCTTTAAGATATCATAAACATTAATGGAGTTAACTAATGCTGTCTTAACGGTAGGGATGTTTCTTGCAGACATGGTGATCTTTTCATCGTTATCAGCGATTACAACCAGTGCCTTCTTAACTTTGAGATTATCCATAACTGCCTGGAACTTCTTGGTCTTGATTTCGTCAAACTTGAGCTCGTCTACAACGATCAGCTTGTTATCAAGAACTCTGCTTGTAAGAACAGACTTTAATGCTGCTCTCTTTTCCTTCTTGTTGATCTTGAAGGAGTAATCTCTCGGTACGGGAGCGAATACAACGCCGCCTCCTGTCCACTGAGGAGCTCTTGTTGAACCCTGTCTTGCATGACCTGTTCCTTTTTGTCTCCAAGGTTTTCTTCCGCCACCAGATACTTCAGAACGTGTCTTTGCCTTCTGTGTTCCCTGGCGATTATTTGCAAGCTGCTGTACAACTGCCATGTGTACAAGATGTTCGTTTACTTCAACACCAAATACCGCATCGTTTAATTCAATTGTGCCAACTTCCTTGCCTTCCATATTATAAACAGATACTTTTGCCATCTGAATGGTCCTCCTTTCATCCTCTCAATTATGCATTAGCCTTAACTGTTTCTTTTACAGTTACTAAAGCTTTCTTAGGTCCCGGTACAGCACCCTTAACAAGAAGAAGGTTGTTTTCTGCATCAACTCTTACAACTTCAAGATTCTGTACAGTTACTTTTACGCAACCCATATGTCCCGGCATTCCCTTGCCCTTGAATACACGGCTGGGTGAAGAGCAGGCACCATTGGAACCCTGATGACGATGGAATTTAGAACCGTGAGCCATAGGACCTCTGTGCTGTCCATGTCTCTTGATTGCACCCTGGAATCCTTTACCTTTGGAAATAGCGGATGCATCAATTTGTCTCCAGCTGCAAATACATCAGCTTTGATCTCGCTTCCAAGTGTATATTCCTCTGCGTTGTCAAGTCTGAACTCTCTGACATATCTCTTGCAGGAAACGCCTGCCTTATCGAAGTGTCCTTTCAGAGCCTTGTTTACGCCATGTCTGTGAACGACTTCTTTCTTTCCGTTCTTGTCCTTGTTGACGATTCTTTCCTTCTTGTCAACGAAGCCAACCTGTACTGCGCTGTAACCGTCATTCTCTGCGGTCTTAACCTGTGTTACCACACAAGGTCCAGCCTGAAGCACTGTTACGGGAACTAAAGATCCGTCCTCTGTGAAGATTTGAGTCATTCCGACTTTTGTTGCTAAAATAGCTTTTTTCATTTCTTTACCTCCATTTGATTCTACAGCGGACCCGATCGGGTCATTCTAGTGTAGGGGTTAAATTGTTTTGGAAGTTTGCACTTCCTATGTCTTCATTGCATCGGATGATTATTTGTTCTTCATCTTGATGTCAATGCTAACACCAGCGGGCATTTCTAATCTCTGTAATGCTTCAACCGTCTTAGGTGTCGGTGTAATGATATCGATCAGTCTCTTATGGGTTCTCTGTTCGAACTGTTCTCTGGAATCCTTGTACTTGTGAACCGCTCTTAAAATTGTAACTACTTCCTTCTTCGTAGGAAGAGGTACCGGTCCGCTCACCTTCGCTCCGTTTTTCTTTACGGTCTCGATGATTTTCTTTGCGGATGCATCTACTAACTGATGATCATATGCCTTCAATGTGATTCTCATTACTTGACTTGCCATAAAAAAAGTCGCCTCCTTTTCGCACTTTTTAATAATAGGAATGATATTCCTTAGAAGTACGACAAGCGGTGACTGTACACTCCTCCGTGCGTGTCCTGCCTTTTCATAAGTCAATGCGCGGATTCCCGCGCTCTTATGTCCGGCACGCTTAACGCCCGTGTCTCTGCAATCTTGCAGACAAATTGTTTGTACAGTGACTTGCCGTCAGGTTCTTTGGCCATTTGCATGGCCTCTTGACATTCGCTCCACGGAAAACCTGCAGTGCCTTTCGGCGCGGCAGCAACCTCACGCTTCAACGCTATCATGCCACAGCAATTGTTAGTATACATGATGTTTGGGGATTTTTGCAAGAAATTTTTTTAAAAAAATTTTTGTGATAAAAATTTTGTGATTTTTTGCTGCCAATTTTAAATTTTTTTACATCTGTACAATCAAAAAGACACTCTGGATCCTTTTTCTCATATGCACGGCAGCTAAAATGGGATTGCACACATGGCGTAATACGTTCATAATAAAGCTATAAAATGAAGAAGGAGTAATCCCTTATGATTATTAAAAAAATGGTCTGGTTCATTCCCTTGATAAAGGATTCTATCCGGACACTATATATATAGAAGAAACTCGTTTTTCCGATTCAACAATGGATCAAAAATATTCTCGATGCTTCCAACTGCTACGTCATCCCCGGACTCATTGATGTTCACTTTCATGGCGGGGACGGAGCAGACTTCAGTGACGGCTCTTTAGAGGGACTGCAAAAGCTCGGACACTATGAGCTCTTACATGGCATTACCAGTATCTGCCCGGCTTCCATGACCCTGCCGGAAGAGCAGCTCCTTACCATCTGTCAAACGGCTGCAGAATATGCACGCCAGCTTAAAGCTCTGGCGGCAGTGCAGGCCCCGTCTTCTTTGCCGCCATGCGCAGAGCTTGTCGGCATCCATTTGGAAGGGCCGTTTATTTCTCCTGCGAAAAAGGGCGCACAGCAGGAATCCAATATTGTGCCTCCGTCTGCCGTATTGTTTGAAAAATTGTGGGAGGCCTCGGACGGTCTGCTCAAGATCATTACTATGGCGCCCGAAACAGACTCTGCCCTTGCCTTTATTCGGGAATTTTCCGACCGTGTGCATATTTCTGTCGGCCATACGGCTGCTGATTATGATACGGCCGCCTTAGCCTTCGATGCAGGTGCCGACCATCTGACCCACCTGTTCAATGCCATGAATCCTCTCCATCACCGGAATCCCGGTCCGATCGGTGCAGCCTTTGAACACCCGGAGGTTTTCGTGGAAATGATCTGTGATGGCATCCACATCCATCCGGCGGTTATGAAAGCCAGCCTCCGGATGTTTGGAAAGGAACGCATCGTCTTCATCAGTGACAGCATGCGTGCAACCGGATTGCCCGACGGTCACTATGAACTGGGCGGTCAGCCGGTCGGTGTGAAAGGACCTCTTGCCGCTCTCCCGGACGGCACAATTGCCGCCTCCGTAACCAACCTGATGGATTGTATGAAAAAAGCAGTCTCTGTGGGAATCCCCTTAGAAGCTGCTGTCCGTTGTGCCTCTTATAATCCCGCCTGCTCCATCGGTGTCTCCGATCGTCTCGGAAACATCGAAGTCGGAAAGCAGGCAGATTGTGTGCTCCTTGCCTGTGATACACTGGAAGTCCGGGCGATAGTTAAGGCCGGGCAACTTATATACCCTTAATCGCGCCATTTATCTTTCTCTACCTTATTACCACCGGGTCATATTCTTTTCAAATTTAGCCACATAAGCCTGCTTTAACTCTTCCGGTGTGATCCCATAACATAATAAGATGTCATTATAAAACATCAGGACATCTGCCAGTTCTTCCACCAGATCGTTTCTTAATGCAGGCTCCGTGACTGCTTTCTGTGCACCATTCTTTTTGACAATATCAATGACCTCTCCCATTTCTGCAATCATCCACAGCATCTTATTCTTACCGGTTTCTATCTCAATCGGTTCCCACTTCCCCTGATATTTCTCCTGAAGTTTCTTCTGCATTTCCTGCATCTCATTTAAAGTAAACGTCTCCATCAAAATCTCCTTATCCTATACACTCTTTCTCACTATCCTCTATCATTATCTTACTAATTTCATATCCTCGATCACCCAATAATCTTCTTCCATATGGTACTCGGTTCCGCAGTATGGGCAATTACGCTGGCGGACCGCATCAAAGCTTCCTCCACAACTGTGGCAGTTTACGGAGGTGATTGAGAAACCGGGTGTCTCCCTTCGGGCAACGTTCTTCGCAAAGGTCGCATCAATAAGATCTCCGGTCTTGATGATCTTTCCATTTACCTCACTGTAATTGATCCACCAGGTACGGAGCGTCAGATGAAGCACATTGCCATTCTGTCGGACCTTCTGCAGACACATTCCGTTCGTATAGGTCATCTCAATGATGTCTGCGAAACGATCGTCTCTTTTTCCTCCACAATAGGCGGTCAGATTCTGCGGATCTTTCGCAAAGACCGCCATCCGGATCAGCGCAACCATCTGTCCTTCAAATTTTTTTCATAGGAAAAGTTCGGATCCACCCGCTTCATGATTCCTTTGATCCGGCTTTTAGATCTCAACATCCAAAACAATGGAAGATGCTTCATACCATCCCGTTGAAACAAGGAACCAATCATCATAAAAGAAGTAATCACAAATCCTCCGACTCCTCCACAGATGAGTGCTGTCAGATAAGCCGTAAATAATGCAATCGGGATCACGCCCTCACTGGAAATCATCACTCCAGGCATACACACAAGCAGCATGACCAGCATCAGGATCCCCATGATCCTGCGCTGATTCGTGGTATGCTTCATAATGGATGTCGTCCGGATGAAGTATGTATTCACTACTCTTGGGAAAAGATCCTTCATACGGAACCGGGTTCCGCAATACCGGCATCCTTCCACGAGCTGCGACACCGGGCTGACCGCCCCACAATTCGGGCAGGTGATCATCAGATGATCGGTTTCTTTTTCATTCGGTGTATGAACCACTATTTCATACATCACCTGCTCTACCTGACGCTGATACAGAATCTGCGGGCCTTTCAGGAACCGAAGCTCCCTGCTGATCTCTTCATAGAGCATGTCTGTGGTATACCATGCTGACTTCCGGGAAAAGGCTGCAGTTCCGAAGCTTTTTCCTTTTACCGGACGAACCACGTTCTGCATCCGCAGTCCCTTGTCCTCCAGCCGGTCCCTTTGCAGCTTTAAATAGTAACGGGTATCGCCATCGCAGCTTACCGGTTCTTCTCCCTCTTCGTACCAGACATTCAGCTCCTTTGCCATCCGGTCAAAAATGCCGCGTCCCTTGTCCCACTGTGGAACATACTCTTTAAAAGCTTTGACTTCCTTATAAAACTTCACCAGAAACGGAACCCCGATGACGCACAGGGCTACTCCCACACAAAACAGGAAGCCTCTCACCGGAAAGGATAACTCTGTCGTAATACAGGATGCTGCCAGTATTCCTCCTGCCAGAAGTGCGACTCCCTTTACCAGATGATTGATATCTGCCTGCTTCACATACTCTTTTCTTCCATTCGTTTTTAAATTCGGTAGAAGAGTGTTCTGTCCGCTCATCGTACTTCCTCCGTATTTAGATATAACTCGTAAAGCCTTTTCCGACGATCTCGCTGCTCTTCGTCACCATGATAAAGGCACTCGGTTCATTCTTCTTGATAAAACGCTCAAGATAAATGGCCTGCTTCACATCCACTACCGTAAGAATGATCACACGGTCCCTATGGGAATACGCCCCCTCTGCATGGTAGGTGGTGGCACTGTGATGTAAGTCATTTGTGATATAATGGCAGATCGGATCCGGGTTCGTGGATACGATCGTAAAATACTTGTTGAGCTTCATGCGTTCGATGAATTTGTCAATGACCAGCGATTTTGCCAGAAGTCCTAAGATAGAGCAAAGTCCCGTCACCGTATCGAACACCAGAAACGCACAGACAACGACAACAAGGTCGGTCCAAAGCAGCGCCATGGAAACATTCATCGTGGAATACTTCCGGATCACCATGGCAATGATGTCCGTACCGCCGCCCGACGCATTCTCATAGAATAAAAGGGCAGACGCAATCGCCGGAAGCAGAATGGCAAAGCACAGCTCCAGCATAATCTCGTTCGTAAGGGGTGCTTCCATAGGAAATACCATTTCGAACACATTTAATAAGAGGGAAGACAGTACGGTTACATACGCCGTTTTTACTCCGAAATTCTTGCCCAAAACAGCAAATCCCAGTACCAGAAGCAACAGGTTAATCACCAGGTTGATCTGGGAAGCGGAAAAACTCGTTAAATGGGAAATCACGACCGCCATACCGGAAACCCCGCCAAAGGAAAAGTTATTGGGAAACTTAAACACATAGATTCCAATATCCATGATGATTACTGCAAACGTAATCCACAGGTATTCTTTGAGTACCTTTTTCTTATCTGTTGTTTCTGCTGCCATTTCATTCTCCTCTTTTTATCATATCAAGTCACCCGTATCTATTACAAACAGGATCTTGTAAATTCTTTGTCAAATTTTTCATATTTAATCCACAATATCCGCGAGATCAAACTTCAAGACTTTCTTCAGGTCCTCGACGCGTACCTCGACCTGAAAACCGATCTTGCCGCCGCTGAAAAAGATCTTTTCCAACGTAGAAGCACTTTCATGGATCACGGTCCGGAACTGCTTTTTCATTCCAATCGGGGAACAGCCGCCGTGAATATATCCCGTAAGTGGTAATAATTCCTTAGACTTAATCATCTCAATATTTTTCTCTCCCCCTACGGCTGCTGCCGCCTTTTTGAGATTCAGCTCCCTTTCTACCGGCACAAGGAAAACATAATGATTTCCGGTCTTTCCGACTGTAACCAGTGTTTTAAATACGACCTCGGGATCGTCGTTTAACGCGGCAGCCACTTCGGTTCCGCTGACCGCACCGGAATCCAGATAGTTATGTCCCTCATAAGGGATTTTTATGCTGTTCCAGAACACGCATTACATTTGTTTTATCATTCTTCGCCATGGTTTCCTACCTCTTTCACGCATCTTCATTCTTGCATAGATGTCTCTTTCATATGTCTTGCTCCTGTATCTCTCACTTTATTGACACCCACTGATAACCTTATTATACTATAATCATCTCATGAAAAAAACTATGGAATAGGAAACCAGCACTTATTATACAACCATTCAAAGGAGAAAATTTATGCCAAAGGTTACCCCTTTTCAGAGTGTCCGTCCGAAGCCTGCACTTGCAGACCGGATTGCAGCACTGCCCTATGATGTATACAACCGGAAAGAAGCCTGTGAGGAAATCGGTAAAGAGCCTCTTTCCTTTTTAAAAATTGACCGTGCCGAGACCCAGTTTGACGATTCGGTCGATACTTATGATGACTGTGTTTATGAAAAAGCCAGGGAAACCCTGGAAGAAATGATTGCAGACGGCTCTTTTCTGATAGAAGCCAAACCCTGCTTCTATATTTATGAGCTTACGATGAACGACCGCTCCCAGACCGGTATTGTGGCCTGCTCCTCCATTGATGACTATGTGAACGGCATCATTAAGAAGCACGAGAACACCCGGGAAGAAAAGGAAATCGACCGCATCAACCACGTAGACCGCACGAATGCACAGACCGGTCCGATTTTCTTAGTGTACCGTTCCGTGGATGCCATCAATCAGATTGTGGAGACAGAAAAGAAAAGGACGCCCGTATATAACTTTACTTCTCCGGACGGCATTACACACCGTATCTGGGTAATTTCTGACGATAGTATCATTAAAGAACTGGAAGAAGCTTTCGCCGCCATTCCTTCCACTTATATTGCAGATGGTCATCACCGCTGTGCCTCTGCTGTAAAGGTTGGCTTAAAACGCCGTAAGGAGCATCCCGGCTACACCGGTGACGAGGAATTCAACCGTTTCCTTTCCGTGCTTTTCCCGGATGACCAGCTTTACATCATGCCCTATAACCGCGTGGTAAAGGATCTGGCCGGTATGACAAAGGAAGCCTTTTTAGAAGCTGTAAGGAATGCCGGATTTACGGTTTCCTACCTTGGCAAAACACCGTTTGCCCCGGAAGAAAAAGGCACCTTCGGTATGTACTTAAGTGATGGCTGGTACAAGCTTACCGCAGACAAACGTTTACTTGTGGAGGCTCCGGTAGAAGGATTAGATGTTTCGATTTTGCAGAATAACCTGCTTGGACCGGTTCTTCAGATTGCAGATCCCAGAACGGACCACCGCATCGACTTCGTTGGAGGAATCCGCGGACTTTCCGAACTGGAAAAGCGTGTTGCTGAGGACTGCACCGTTGCGTTCTCCATGTATGCAACCTCCATTCAGGAGCTGCTCGATGTTGCGGATGCCGGCCTTTTGATGCCGCCGAAGTCCACCTGGTTCGAGCCAAAACTCCGCAGCGGATTGTTTATTCATCAGCTCGATTAATTCTTAAAACTTCTTATTCTTAGAAACTGCTTATTTTTTTAGAAACTACCTATATTAAAGAAATACTTATGGCGGAGGCTGCCGCAGCCCCCCGCCCTTTTATTCTTCCTCCATCATGCTCTCTAAATATCCACCATCCCACAGCAGAATTTTGAGTTTCTTCGCTGCCTCGACAGCCGGAGTGGTGAAGTACTGGTTCGTCAGTACCGCTCCCACCATACGATCATAATAATCCCGTCCGGCATAAGCCTCCTGCACCGCTTTCACGCCGACCGGCCCATCGTACCGCTTGCACTGGATGGCATAGGTGACACCATCCTTTTCCGCAAGAATGTCCACCCCATAGTCTCCGCTTCCTTTTGTGACCTCCACCTCTTCAAAGCCACGTTTTTTTCCAGAAGATCGGCACAGAAATATTCAAATTCGTGCCCTTCCATTTCATCGTAGCTCCGCGTCTTCGGTCTTCTTCTACGTAGGAGAAAGAAAATCAGAAGTACGAGAACCACCAGCAGAACAGCTGCAAGGATCATGGTAAAAATCTGTGAACGCTCCACGCTTTCTATCAACTGCATCATTTCTTTTTATTTATTCCTCTCTTAACTGTTCCGTCCTTCCTCTCATTTCCTCTATGCCTTAAACAGGGTTCCGACCTCTTTGCCCTCAAGAATACGGATGACATTGACAGGATCGTCCCCGTTTGCAATCACCATATCGGTTCCGGCTTCATTCGCAATTTCTGCGGCTGCAAGCTTCGTTGTCATGCCGCCTGTGCCGAACGCGGTGTCCGGTCCTTTGGCACAGGAAAGCAGTTCATCATCAATTTTTTCCACACAGCTGATAAACCGGGCGTCCGGATTGCTTCTTGGATCATCGGTATAAAGCCCGTCAATATCAGATAGCAGAATCAGCAGATCGGCTCCTATCATTTTGGCAACAAGTGCGGACAGGGTATCATTATCCCCAAAATTCCCATCCAGAATCTGATCTGTGGAAACCACATCGTTTTCATTCACAATTGGAATCACTCCCATGGTAAGCAGCTCCTGTATGGTATTAACTGCGTTAATCCGGCTGATTCCGTTCGTAACCACGTTCTTTGTAACCAGAATCTGGGCAATAGTCTGATTATATTCTGCAAAAAGCTTCTGATAAATCATCATCAGCCTCGCCTGTCCAACTGCTGCACAAGCCTGTTTCATCGGCAGGGTGGAGGGCTTCCCCTGAATACCGAGTGCCTTTCTTCCGGCTCCGATTGCTCCGGAAGACACAATGATAAGCTCCTTGTTCTGATTATGAATATCAGTAAGAATCCTCACGAATTTTTCAAGCTTTACCAGATTTAAGTGTCCGGTATCCGTGTGCGTGATTGTAGATGTTCCAATCTTGATCACAACCCTCTGTTTATCCTGTAAATATGCTCTGTTCATCTCATCCTCCAAACCGGCAAAACAAATGTCCAAGCTTCAGCCGGTTTATTCTCATTGTTTTATAAATCCAACACGACTATCATATCATATAGCCATATGATTTCAAATAAAAACCTTGCTTTTTTACCTCTTTTTATATCATCATAGACCATATATACTATGAAATAGGAGCATCAACATGTGGATTGCAGATCATTGGAAAGATTATGAAGTAATAGATACCTCCTGTGGGGAAAAGCTGGAGCGCTGGGGCAGATACATTCTCCTTCGTCCGGATCCGCAGGTCATCTGGGAAACCGAAAAAAACCGTTCCTGAATGGAACCACTTAAACGGACATTATCACCGCAGCTCCAAGGGCGGCGGTGAATGGGAATTTTTTAAGCTACCGGAAGAATGGACCATCTCTTACCGCGAACTGAATTTCCGGTTAAAGCCGTTCAGCTTCAAGCACACCGGTCTTTTCCCGGAGCAGGCGGTCAATTGGGACTGGTGCAGTGAACGCATCAGGGAGGCAGGACGTCCTGTGAAGGTGTTGAATCTCTTTGCCTATACCGGTGGTGCTACCCTCGCGGCTGCAAGTGCCGGAGCGAGCGTTACCCATGTTGACGCTTCAAAGGGCATGGTCACCTGGGCAAAGGAAAATGCGGCAGCTTCCCACTTAGAGGATGCCCCGGTCCGATGGCTGGTGGATGACTGCGTAAAGTTCGTAGAGCGTGAGATCCGCCGTGGCAACAAATACGATGGAATCATTATGGATCCTCCCTCCTATGGACGTGGTCCCAAGGGAGAAATCTGGAAGATTGAGGAAAGCATTTATCCCTTCGTGGAACTGGCCTCCCAACTCTTAAGCGATGACGCCCTGTTTTTCCTCATTAATTCCTATACCACAGGCCTCCAGCCTGCCGTATTAAGCTATATGTTAAGCACCGTTATCCGGAAAAAGCGTGGCGGTGAGGTGCAGTCCTCCGAAATCGGACTGCCGGTTTCTTCCAACGGACTGGTGCTTCCCTGCGGAGCCACCGGCCGGTGGTTTACCTAGATTCCACGCTTTGCTTTTCCGGACGGATAGTGTATACTATAAGAAGCGCTTCTAAGCGCCATAAAATTTGTCAAAAATGAATGGAAGATCATAGAAACGAGGTAAAAACAATGCCAAAGATTATTTTAACAGGAGACCGTCCTACCGGAAGACTTCATGTCGGTCATTATGTAGGCTCTCTCCGCAGACGTGTCGAGTTGCAGAACTCCGGTAACTATGACAGCATTTACATTATGATTGCAGATGCACAGGCACTCACCGATAATGCCGAGAACCCGGAGAAGGTTCGTCAGAACATTATTGAAGTTGCGCTTGATTATTTATCCTGTGGTCTCGATCCTGAGAAATCCACACTGTTCATCCAGTCACAGATTCCGGAGCTTTGTGAGCTGTCCTTCTATTATATGAACCTGGTTACGGTATCCAGACTGCAGCGTAATCCTACCGTAAAGTCCGAAATCCAGATGCGTAATTTCGAAGCCAGCATTCCGGTCGGATTCTTTACCTATCCGATCAGCCAGGCTGCCGATATCACCGCATTCAAGGCAACCACCGTTCCGGTTGGTGAGGACCAGCTTCCGATGCTCGAGCAGACAAAGGAAATCGTCCGCAAGTTCAACGCCGTTTACGGAGAAACCTTAGTTGAGCCGGAAATCCTTTTACCGGATAACAAGGCCTGTCTGCGTCTTCCGGGTACAGACGGCAAGGCCAAGATGAGCAAGTCCCTTGGCAACTGCATTTACCTTTCCGATACCGAAGAGGAAGTCCGCAAGAAAATCATGTCCATGTACACCGATCCTACCCATTTACAGGTTTCTGATCCCGGACATCTTGAGGGCAATACGGTATTTACTTATCTGGATGCTTTCTGCCATGATGAACAGTTCGCAGAATACCTTCCGGAGTATGCGAATTTGGATGAATTAAAGGAACATTATCAGAGAGGCGGCTTAGGCGACGTGAAAGTGAAGAAGTTCCTGAACAACGTTCTTCAGGAAGAACTGGCGCCGATCCGTGCACGCCGTAAAGAATGGGAAAAGGACATCCCTGCTGTTTATGAAATTCTTCACAAGGGCTCCATTGAAGCAGAAAAGGTAGCCGCACAGACACTTGCTGATGTAAAGAATTCCATGAAGATCAACTACTTTGAAGATCATGCCCTGATCACAGAACAAGCAGAACGCTTCAAAGCCGAATAGTTCCAATACGATATGACGAGGTATCTGTGAAAGCACTGAAAATTACCGAAACCAAAAACTTTATGGGAATTTTATTAAAATCCGACTGCTTTGAGGATTTTTTACTGGCGGAAGCTTCCATTACGACGTATAACACCTTCACCATTGACGGACATATTGTTCCCGCCTTTTACAAGGGAGATGTGAATACGCCGGATGAGGAAGCTTCCTATCAGTTTTCCTGCTGGAAGGACTTACAGGAGCTTTGTTTTCAGTTCATCCGTGGAAAGAGGACTCCTGTGCGCTTCCATTTTACACTCTATCTGAAACCGGATAAGATCAAAGCACTCTTTGCTTCCGAACGCTTTAACAAAGAGCATGACGCACTCCCGGAAGAGCTTGACCAGCTTGTCTTAAACATCAAATATCAGGAGGGCATTCTTACGCTCATTACTGCGGTATCCTATCACAGCTTTGTCATGGATAAATCAGCGGAAAAGCTCTGGGATCAATATATGATTCAGTTCCTTGAATCAAAAAAGATCTTTTTTGACTCTGAATAACTACTTTTTAAGAAAGGAGATTTCCAATGAAAACAGCTACCCTGAAACGAATCATTGCCTCTGTCACGGCCTTTACAATCTGTTCACTCGGTATTTTCATCACACCCTGGCTTGGAATAGGCGGCACAGATGCCCATGCTGACGGAGAAGTTCACAGCGTCTACACCAATGAGCTTATTCCTGCATCCCAGGCATCCCAGCGGCCAATCGCCGTCATGATGCCAACCGATAAAGCCTGCCAGCCTTCCTATGGCATCAGCCGTGCCAAGGTTCTTTATGAAATCATGGAGGAAGGCAATATTTCCAGACAGCTTGCCATTATTGACAACTGGCAGGATCTTCAGCGGATCGGCAACATCCGCAGTTGTCGTGATTACTACATCAGTATTGCTACCGAATGGGATCCGATTCTGATACACTTTGGTGGTGTCTACTATATGAAGGACCGCATCACAGCCCCGGATATCAACAATTTATCCGGTACAAGTGAATATGGCACCGGTGGTGACCGCCCCGGTTCCGGTCAGTTCTATCGTACCTCAGACCGGAAAGCACCACACAATGCCTACATCAGTGCTTCCGGCATTCAGACAGCCTGTGCAAGTCTTGGATATTCCCAGACTACCCGTCAGGAATACTACAACGCCAGCCATTTCAATTTTGCTTGCGGAGTAAACTCTCTGGAACAGTATGCATCTGCAATCCCAGGAAATGTGATTGATCTGTCCAAGATCTTTCCCTATACCAAGAGCTATTTCACCTATGATGCAGCTTCCGGCCAGTATTTGAAAAACATTCACGGTGCTGCACAGGTAGATGGCATGAATGGTGAGCAGCTGACTTTTTCCAATGTGATTATTCAGAATACCAACTGGTCCAAGCGGGATGCAAAAGGTTATCTGGCTTTCCAGACAATTGATTCTACAAGTGACGGCTATTATTTTACCAAGGGTCGTGGTATCCACATTACCTGGGAGAAGACATCAGACTATTCTCCGACGAAATATTACGATGATAACGGAAATGAAATCCAGCTCAATGAAGGAAAAACCTATATTGCCATCGCCCAAAAGGATCGGACTTTATTATATTCCTGACCACTGTTTAATGATTAAATTCTCCCATGACGGACAGATCAATCGCGCTTCCATCAATTAACGTCTCCCGCGCATTCTGCTGTCCGTCATCGGTAGAAGGAATCGTACCGTCCAACTGTCCCAGCACGCTTTCTGCCCGTAATTGCAAAACCGTCCATAACGTCTCCTTTGCTTCCTCATTCTCGCAGTTCACAACAAGAATGTATGCGTTCTCCACATTTTTTTCTGTCTTGTCTGGTGTGCGGATCCGGCTTCATCACCGCACGAAGCCGCTGCCGTAACGATAAATACTGCGCATAAGTTATGTGGTATTTGTTCTCATGCCGGTACTGCTTGATCTCCTCCATGTAAATTCTCCCTTCCCTTTCTCTCTCCTTGTCCCTCTCACTAAATTCATGCTGCGTCTTCGACTTGCATTCATTAAGTGTTCCGGACTCAAATAAAGAGTTCACAGTTTTTTCACTTTTCCCCCTTAGTCTGCATCCTTCAGCTTGGAATACAGTACTACCGCATCTCCTTCTTTAATATAGGTAAGTCCATTGGGAATAATCGTCCTGTTCTTACGCCGGATCATGACGATCAGCTCCTGACGGGAAATATCCAGATCCTTGATCTGCTTACCAACCCATTCATTTTCCTGTTTCACAATGATTTCTTTTCAGATTGATATATTCCTCACCGTTATAATGCTTTTGCTCCGATGACAAGTGTGTCATTTTCCATCAGAACCGTATCACCGTTCGGAACCAGGGCCTCTCCGTTCCGGATAATCATAACCAGAATAATCTGCGGTGGAAAAGCAACCTCTTTTACCTTTTTCCGGCACCATGAATGTCCCTGCGGGATCACGGAGGTGACAAATTTTAATTCATGTTCTTCGGAATGAAATGCCAGCATACGCAACTTCGTGTACTGCTCCACGAAACCTGCGGAAATAATACCGGTTGGAATCGCAACCATTCCGACACCTAGAAAGGAAATGACAATCGCCATGACTTTTCCC
Organism: Lachnospiraceae bacterium; assembly: GCA_021628825.1. Taxonomy (GTDB): domain Bacteria; phylum Bacillota; class Clostridia; order Lachnospirales; family Lachnospiraceae; genus Suilimivivens. The sequence continues at coordinate 1,390,871 of JAJXRY010000001.1, forward strand.
ATCGTCGTCACCGGGTAGATGTCACCATACCCCACCGTGAGAAGCGTTGAAACCGACCACCAAATTCCCGAAAACGCATTGGCGAACTGCTCCGGCTGCGCCTCATGCTCCAGACTGTACATGCACAGGGAAGCTGCCACCATGAAGATCAGGATCATGCAGATCGAAGAAATCAACTGATTTTTCTTATCATTTAAGACATTAATAATCACGTTAAAAGCATCATACTGCGCATTTACCCGAAACAGCCTGAAGATCCGGATCACACGGAACATTCTGAAGGCCACCGCTCCCATCGGAAACAAAATCGGCAGATAATAAGGAAAGAACGTAAAGAAATCAATCAGTCCATACAGCGAAAAACACAAAGGCCAGTACCGCCTTCCAGTATGGCTTATTCGGATACAGCAAATCTGCCGTCCAGATACGCAATACATATTCCACTGTAAAAATAAGTATCGTGATGAATTCCAGCACATCCAATACATTGGCATAAGGCGCCGACTCATCGAAGGTCTGAAATAAGGTCACGAACAGATTCAGTACAATGGTCACTACAATGAAAAATATCAAATGCACTGCTTATGAAATCCTTTGCGGTTTCCAATCTGAATAATATCAAAAAAACACGTTTCTTAGTCTTATACATATCGATTAACTTCCCTCATTTCGAATTCTATCTCCCCTGCTTGCTTCTGACCTTATCTTCATACATCCGTTCGTCTGCCTCACGGACAATCGTCTTTATCTGACTGCCAGGTCCTTCTGCCCAGCCGACAGCACTGGAGACCTTTAATCAACCATCCTCACGGTTTTTTTCTTCAACTGCTCCCGCACATTCCGGATGATTTCTTCCGGCTCTCCCGGAACCGGATTTTTCCACCAGCATGATAAATTCATCCCCGCCAACACGATATGCTCGTCTGCGTTCATTCGTCTGATCATTCAATTTGGAAGACACCGTTTCCAGTAAAACATCACCTGCAGCATGCCCGAACCGGTCATTGATCTGTTTCAGATTGTTTACATCCCAGAAAATAGCTGCTACCCAGGCTTTTTGCGGATAATACTGTTCGATCATTTCCTCATATTTATTTTTGTTGAACAGCCGGGTAGATACATCCATTTCCTTCCGGTAAGTTAGTTCTGCAATACGTGTGGCATCCTCCTGATTGCTGATAATGATATACCGGAGCATGACTACAAATACAAGCAGAGTAATCATCCTGGGAAACACACCGTAAACTACAATAACAAAATTGACATCGGCATTAAACGGAATCGGAATGACATCTCCTGTCATTCTACCCAGATACCACGCCCTCGTATGATTGCTTACATAAAGCATATTCAGATCACAGATTCCATAGTAAAATCCCAACAGCATACTCACTAATATGGCGGTTCCGTCCGCAAAGTAAGAAAACCATAATACTCTCCGTTCCCGGTACTGAATGGCAAATAACAAGGGCAGCACATAGACAAGTGTAGCGTGAAAGGTCAGGAATGTACCCACGATTCCTGTAATCACGCAGATCATTGCAATAAACCAGTACTTCACCCATAACGCATCCATTTTATCCTTACGATAGATCACACGCATAAAAAAATACAAATCACTGCACAGATTACAAAGGCAATGGTCATGGGCGCTTTATCCACAATAAAAACATTCGTAATGGTCAAAAGCCACACAAAGGTAAAACCCGCCAATATCCACAAAAAACCTTTCATTGTACAATGATTTGCATGAATTTCCTGCTTATGTAATTCCTCTTTATACTGTTCTTCAAATCGATCCATAACGCTCCCCCGCTTGTATGGTCTGCATAAGAATAGTATATCATTCCTATTTCTACGCATCAACACACAGATTGGAATGTATGGGGAATTATCTACAAATTCTACTGCACCCTCCACAGCCAGCTATCCACATTGTGATCTGCCTCCACGCTTATTTTACCTGCCAGATCCTGCAGATCAGTCTCAAAGAAATACAGAAGGGTATCATCATTTGCTGCCACTTCCAGAATTTCCCGGTCTGCAAGAATAAAAAGATTGCGGAGATCCTCCTTCACTTTGCAGGTAACACCATTTACACAAAGTATCCCCTCTTCACGCTGATAGGAGATCTTCTGTCCATAAATCATTACGGAAAGGGCTGAAGCATCCTGTATATTCAACTGCAGCTCCAGTGCAGCATCCCTTACAGCCTCTTCCTCCCACTGTTCCAGTTCCTTCTCTTCCCGGACAGGAACGCGCTGCTCCTTCCATTCCCGGATCACCGACTGACGAAGAATGTATCCTTCTTCTCCCTTTACAAGTGTCAGCTCTCGCGGAATGCCCATCATCCCGGTATAATATTTCCCGGGGTTTTCTGTGCGCATCCAGTGCACCAGGACGACACGCCCCTGCAGATTGGAATAGGTCTGTCCGGCATATGGCAGCTCATTCTGGTAAGCCATGCGTCCTTCCGAAAGATTCGTGAAATGAAAGCCATCGAAATCTCCTGTGAAATATTCTCCCGATGCCGTAAACAGGATCCACTTTTCCCCTCCCTCTTCTGTAGGAACCGGGCGCAGATCCGGACATTCTCTGGCTGTAATAAAGGGAAGCTTCTGTGTCAGCTCCCAATGCTCAAGATCCTCAGAACGCAGAATAGCATAGACATGATTCTTTAAGTAAAGAGACATGATATACCCTTTACTCTCTTCATGCCAGTATACCTTGGGATCCCGATTGCCTTCGGTCATATTCGGTACAATCACGTCTCCTTTCTTATGAAGTGTTGCACCATGATCGGTACTGTAGGCAATTCTCTGAGTAAACTGTCCTCCTTCACTCCAGGGACTATCCGAGCTGCCGCCTGCCGATGTGTAGAAGAAGATCAGCGCATTCTCCGGTAATCCCAGCAGTCCCTTTTCATTACAAAGTCCGCTTCCGGAAAAGATCGTACCATCCTCATCCGGCAGAATCGCCATAGGACGGTGTTCCCAATGTAATAAATCCTTACTGACCGCATGTCCCCAGCTCATATTATCCCACTTTGTGCCGAAAGCATTATGCTGATAAAACAGATGATAAATTCCATCCTCAAAAACAAGTCCATTGGGATCATTCATCCAGCCGTTGACCGGTGTAAAATGCATCAGCGGATGCACCTGATCCGATTCCGTAGGATCGTCAGCCTGCTTAATTTGGGTATAAAATGCCTCCGGATAGTTTCCCTCCAGACGAATGGTTTTTCCCTATCCACGGTGTAACCGGAAGCGGAGCATAATAATCCACTGTTTCCCCCTCTTCCAACGGGAAAACACGATACTCTAAAACCTTCTGTTCTTCCATATAGAAAGACAGGCGCTCAGCGTTTTCCTTAATTTTTACCGGAATCAATAAAAAGGGGTGCTCGATTTTTGTTTTATAACTGGTATTCTTCTGCACGGTTTTCTCCTCATATCTTCTATTACTCTGTTGATTCTGCCTGGTTTACTTCATAATGATCTCTTCATCGGACGGCAGCCCTGCAGACAGTCTGGATGGCTTTTCCATATACCAGTATGCAACGGATGTATAATCATCATATCTCGCTCCTGTCCAGCCGAGATTATCCATGGTCATACGAAACGACGTATGAAAATAAACCGGATCCTTAACATGAAAGCGATAAAGCAAAAAGCGCTGCTGTCCATTATACATTTCCTGACTGTCATTACCCAGAATTGCATACATGCCGGCATATAGTCCGCTGAAGGTCTGATACTTATGTAATAAAATGTCATTTCCGAACGCATAAGAACCGCAGAAATAATCTTCCGTTCCCGTGTAGTTAATTGTCGGATACTGATCTCCATCCAGGTACATCTTAGGTTCACCCTCTACCCAGCAGGTATTATGTCCATTCATACCTGCAGCAAAGCTGATCCCTGCAAATATACCCTTTCCTTCAATTCCATCAATGACCGTATAAGCATGTCCCTTCTGCACCGGATGCTCCTGCCGGTATGCTGCATGGAAGTATAGATCCGTATCTGCAAGCTCGCCATGCCATCCTTCAATCATATAATAAAGTGTTTCTTCCTTACTGCCACGATTTTCCATCGTCACCTTACAATGCTTCCGGAATGGCATCTCCCAGTAACAATTGTATCCTCTGCCGGGTGCCACCAGAATACAGCTGGAATTCAGCACCGGGTAATTTCCATCCCGGTCTGCAAAATTCTCATCATATGCGCATCCAAAAAAATGCGGAAACCGGAGCCTCCACAGACGGAACCTCCATACCGTCCCAATAGATTCGGAGAATAAAGGAATGTCCCACATAACCGGTAAACCATAAATGCGTCAGCATTCCGGGACCATCCGTGTCACACAACACGACTTCTTCCTGTGGCCTGATCTGAATACAGGGTCTTAACTTTTCACAATCCTTTCCCCTGCTTCCTCCATTTCGTTCCCCCAGCGGATTCTCTGCTGAAAAGCCAAAGCTTGTTCTGTTTAATAAAGCTGATGATAACATTGGTTTCTCCTCCTTCTTTTCAAACATGTATAATCTCTGTCCATTTATTTCAATGTACTTATCCAATACAGGAAAGTATATAAAAAAACACTTTATAATTGTAAGATTCTATTTTTGAATCCAATTAAAAAAGGACCCACAGTCTGCTGTTTCCTGTGAATCCTTCCTTCCGTTCCGGCCTTTATTTCCCTGCATCCGGATTGTCAATGGTCTCTGTCCTTTACTTCATTCCATTTGCCATCTTGTACTTATAAAGCATCTCGGCATGATTCTGTTCTTCAATCTGAATATCGGCCAGAAGCTTGCGGACACCGCTTTCTCCAAATACAAAGACATCCGTATTGTATTCTCCGGAAACCAGCTTTTCCGTACCGATACAGTCGGTTGCAAGGAATGCATCATTCTGCTTATCCTCCGGATTAGTCATGTCATTGTAGGTAGCCTTGGGCTTGTAATCACGTCCTGCACTATCGTTGCAGTTACATTCCGGAACCGTTCCTGCAAGTACCTGTCCGAGAGAATCGTAATGCTTCTGCTCCTCCTTCTGAAGAGTCTGGAACAGAGACTTCAACTCCGGATCCCTCGCCTGATTTGCATACTTTTCATACTTCTCCACACAGCTTTTTTCCTGTGTCTGTAAATCCTCAAGTGCTGCCCGTTCTTTTTCCTTTAAAATCATGATTCTACTTCCTTTCCTGATATGTTCATCAATATCCTTTAGTATGGGAAGGAATTCATGATTTTATACACTCCTCTTCCATTAAGTAGATCCTTGCATCAAAGTCCTGAAAAAGTGCGGTGCCGGTTTCGAAGCCGGTGCCGCCAAAGCTCGGAGAAAGCACTACTCCTGCCTTATTGAGCAGATCCCCCGGCACATGAAACTCTTCCGTCTCACCCTCCATCGTTATGAGATGCGTCACAACCTGATGAACCACAGAGTTCGGCCGGATATGCACAGGGGAAGCGGTGTTGATGAGATCCCCCATTCTGGTAAGCTCCACCTTCTGCGGAATATGGTAAAAATGATACTGTTTCGTATCGTCAAGTCCCTTCGTTTTTAAAAAAACCGGTGCGTGTCATTCGCATGAGCCAGTCCATTCAGCCAAATTCCAACTGCCTTTTTCCCGATCCTGCGCTACAAAAGTTCCACCGTATGACATCAGTGTCCCGCTCTCCTTCCTGTGAGAGACCATGCAGACGATAGAACTCACCGAACTGCAATACCCTGCGCCACTTTTTATAAAAAGAAACCTCTTCCCGGATCTTCTTAAGCTCCTCTTTCGACAGATCACAAAGATTGCATTCATATCCGAGGATTCCTCCACACGCAACCGCGAAACGGCTGTATAACGGCGTTACTCGCAGGGTCTGATGATTCGGACATGAAGACACATGCGCTCCCATAACAGACTGGGGATATCCAAAGCTGCAGCCATTCTGGATTTTCGCCCGTGCAACGGCGTCTGTACAATCACTCACCCAGAGCTGCGGCATATAGCACAGCATTCCTAGGTCAAACCGGTTGCCTCCGGAGGCACAGCCTTCAAACAAAACATCCGAAAAACGGCTCGTCAGCTCTCCCAATACCCGGTACAATCCCAACAGATAACGGTGTGCAAATTCTCCCTGCTCCTCCTTTGAGAGCGCCGGACTGTAATAATCGGACATGTGGCGGTTCATATCCCATTTCACGTAATCCACCTGTCCCCTTCGGAAAACATCGCTCATATCTGCAATAATCCGGTCCTGCACCTTAGTCTGCGTCAGATCTAAAAGCATCTGGTTCCGTCCGACGGCTGCTGCCTTCCCGGGAATCCGTACCGCATACTCCGGATGCTCCCTGTAAAGCTTCGAATTCTCACTGATCATTTCCGGCTCCACCCAGATTCCGAATTTCAGTCCCATTGCATGAATTTTTGGCAGATAACCCGCCAAGTCCGTCCGGAAGCTTTCCTAAATTATCCTGCCAGTCCCCTAAGGCTTTCTGGTCATTTTCGCGTTCACCAAACCATCCGTCATCCAGCACAAAAAGCTCGATTCCAGCCTCTGCCGCCTGCCTGGCAAGCTTTAAAAGCTTCCGCTCTTTTACATCAAAGTACATGGCCTCCCACGAATTAATCAGAATCGGCCTCTCCTTCTTCTTCCACGTTCCACGCACAATGTGCTCCCTTACAAAGCGGTGCATGTTCCGGCTGATCCCTCCATAGCCTTCCTTGGAAAACGTAAACACTGCCTCCGGTGAAGCAAAGCTTTCTCCTTCATCCAATGACTTTTGAAAGAAATCCGGATGCATTCCCTGTAAAATCCGCACCCTGCCATGGGCATTGCACTCGATCGTTTCCCGATGGTTTCCGGAATAGATCAGGTTAAAGCCATAGCAGACCCCGTAGTCCTCCTGAGTGTCTGCCTCTCCGCAGATGAAAAAGGGATTGGCCTTATTGGATGAAAATCCGGTTGTGGACTCAATCTGGAAGCTGCCGGATTGCAGAATCGTTTCACAGGGCTGCATTTCCCGCGCCCATTCTCCGTGAAAGCTTAAAATCTTCTGTTTTCCCCGCGTACGCAGGTCAAGCTGGGTACTCATCAGCCGCTCCAGAGTCACTGGTGCGCTTCCCTCATTTTTCACAACCGCAAACCGGGTAATGCAGTCGCAGTCCTCCAGCACACTGTAAACAAGCGTTAACCGGACTGCCCCATTCCGGTCCTCCATATGAAGAACAAGTGACCGGGCGTTTTCCGTTTCATCATAGGCACCCGGAAGTCCTTCCGGAGCCTGCTTTTCCATGATTTCAAAATTCTGAAACCGGAAGTCACTCGTCCGGCTGCCATCGGGATAGGTAAGCTCCACAAAGGGCTGCGCCATATCCCCCTTTCCACGCCCGGACACCTCCAGACACACATCATCCAGCGATACTGCCGGGTGCATCGGATCCTGAATGATGCTGCATCCATTGGAATTGAAGATGCGCATTTTCAGTGCCGCCAATGCCTTCTGCCAGGAATCACCCAAGTTTAATTTTTCGCCATAATAAAGATGCTGCAGATTCCCTGCCGGATCCACACAGAATGCATAGGTCGTATGTGCTGTCTCCAACAGGAAATTTCCGTTTTCCGCATAAATCATTGTACCGCTTCCTTTCGTCTTTCCTGTAAGGTATGATTAATCTCGGTAAGCTTTTCATCCGTCAGAATATACTTTTTCGCAAAAATCCAGGTAGCGGCAAGGAGGCCGATAACCGGCAGAATCGTCATGGTCATGCGGAGAATCACAAGCGAAGGGCCGTAGCTGTTCTCTGCCGCCAGCTGTGCCGCATCCGCAGCGGTATCCTGCTGAATGTTACTGAAATTCAACGCCAGTGCCGCAATCATGGCAGCCACGCCGCTTGCCAGCTTTACCACGAAGGTCTGCATGGAAAAGGTGACGCTCTCATCCCTGCGATAGTTTTTTTCAACTCTCCGTAATCCACGGTATTCGCAAGGAAAACGGTTGTTAATACGGTCAGCATTCCGAACGCTGCGAACACGAAGAAGCCCGGAATCAGCAGAAAATATACATTGGCAAGTCCCATAAACATCATGGCAAGCAGTACCAGATAGCCTCCGACTGCCATGACCGCACTGACGTAAAAAGACCTTAAGTGCACTGATGATTTTTGCGCAGCAGGGGATAAAAAAATCATCATGGAGAGAATCTGGATTGCACCGCCAAAGGTATTGAACAGCACATAGCTGTCATTCCAGTTCGTTCCTCCGATATCATATTTAAAGAAATAAATCAGCAGATTCGAGGTAATGTAAAGGGAACAGTTAATGAGCACAATCGTAATCACCACCGTCATTGCCTGATCGTTGGATACAAGTGCCCGGAACATCTGCTTTACCGAAGGAGCATTCAGATCCACGGTGGACTTTTCCTTAATATTCAGGCAGGTAATGCCGATCATAATGACAAACAATACCGCAATAATCAATGCAAACCACTGGAAACCGCACCGTTCCACTTCTCTTGCAGCCTCCGTATTTCCTAAGAAAAGCTTCCCAAGAGCCGGTACAGCAATCATGGTAATTACGGTAATCAGTGCGGATCCCACACCGGCACAGGATCTTGCCAGTGTCGTCAGATTCTCTCTTTCCTTACCGCTTTCGGTAAAGGCCGGAATCATGGACCAGAACGGAATATCCATCATCGTGTAGGTCACACCCCAGAGGATATAAAATACCGCCGCATAGGCCACAAGTCCGCTGCCGGACAATGCGGGCGGCGCTGCAAACATCAAAAAAACAGAATCACTGCATTTAAAAAGTGTTCCGATCATCAGCCACGGACGGAACTTTCCCCAACGGGTTTTCGTCTTTTCCACGATGACACCCATAAACGGATCATTGAACGCATCAAAGATCCGCGCAACAAGCAGGATTACGCCCATCGCAACCGCGCTCACTCCCAGAATATCCTGATAATAATAAAGTACATAGCTTGCAGAAAGCATATATACCATATCCTTGCCTACTGCACCCAATCCATACGAAAATTTTTCCTTTCCATTCAGCTTCATGCCTCTATCTCCTTTTCATGTTGAAAACTCTTCCATCCAATTCACAAGCGGCCAGCCTGCAAATGCTTCCTGTACAACTGTTTTTTCGACAGCCTGTTATTCTTCAACTCTCAGCATCCATCTGTCCGGCACAAACGACCTCAAACTTTACCGTATGTTCTCCGAAAAGACTTCCTGCCATGGTAAGCTCTGCGCTTCCTGCCATTCCGCAGGTGCGCACATACGTGCCGCCCATGCCGCCCTGTAAGCTGATCGTCGAAGGTCCGATGATCGAAAGCGGTCCCTTTACTGTCAGGGTCAGGGGTTCGTTACAATAACTTAACGTACTTCCTTCCTCACTGACTGCACGCAGCCGGATCGCTGCCACATCATACGTCGTTTTTTCTGTAAGAATCGTATGGGAACAGTCTACCAGTAACTGCGGCTTGTTCACGGGGCGTTTCTTTACGGTTTTCACGACCTTACCGTCACGAATTGCTTCAAACCGGTATTCTGTTGCCGTTCCGCCCCAGTTACCAATATATTTATTATAAAGTTCAACTGCATCTGCCATTTTTCATTCCGCGCAGCAGCATGCATTTTGCCGCAAGAAGGATGGTTCCTAACGGCAGATGATTCAGTCCGTTCTTACTCACAGACTGCAGAACCTTCTTCACATCCTTTGCTTTTCCCTTCGAAAAGTTTTCCCTGTTCTGCAAAAGTTCGCCGATAAAATCATCGATGGCAATCGGCCCATGCGGTAGATGGATATAAGGGGACTCTATTGCCTTAAATTCTTTTACAAACCGGTCGTTCTTATATAGCTTCACACTATCTGCATTCGTCACGGCATAAACATCCCGGATGAGGCACGCCGGATACTCCCCGATATCCATGGAAGACGTGATTTCCAGCACATCCTCTTCTCCCTGGCTTGTGTAGAGCGCTGCTGCCAGCTTCGGATTCCGGAACAGGTCAAGCACGCCATGATAGCAGACCCGGTCACCGCTTCCAAAATCCTTGTGGGTATTATAATCAAACATGCACCAGCCAAAGCCCCCGGCAATCTCCTCTTCCCCATAATAGGCATCCAGAACATTCGCATGACGCAGGAGATGCTCTACCCGGTGCTGTTCGCAGTCAAAGGATTTCGTTGGGAACATATGCCCATTGTACTCACTGATCAGATATCCCTTCGAAACGTCCGGTGTCACGTCCTTTTTCTTCCGGCATCCCCGGTTGTTTCCCTCATGCGAAAAGTCATTGAACGCATACACATCCTCAAGCAGCGAACTCTTTTGCAGGTAACGCACTCCACTGGTCTGCCGCATCGGATCCAGTCTGTGGGCAGCCTCATTCGTCCTTTGATAAAACGCATCGTCATCCTCGGATTCGTTGATGCGCACGCCCCACAAAATAATGGACGGATGATTCCGGTACTGCACCACCATGTCCTCGGTATTCCGCACAGCCTGATCCTGCCACTCCTGATCTCCGATGTACTGCCACCCCGGAATCTCCGTAAACACCAGAAGCCCCAGTTCATCGCACCGGTCAAGGAAATGATGTGACTGCGGATAATGCGAGGTACGCACCGCATTCAGCTTCAGTTCGTTTTTTTCCAAAATATCTGCATCCCATTTCTGCATGGATTCCGGCATCGCATACCCCACGTAAGGATAGCTCTGGTGCCGGTTCAATCCCCGCAGTTTCAGCTTCTTTCCATTCAGATAAAAGCCGTCCCTGCGAAAAACCACTTCCCGGAACCCGATCCGCGTTTCCACCGAATCCAGGCACGCACCGTCCCGGTACAGCTCCGTACGCAGTGTATACAGGAACGGATGCTCCACATCCCACATGTTGATCTCCTCAAAGATATGCTCCAACACATTCCGATCGAGTAAATAAGCACTGGAAGAAGCCTCTTCCTCCTTTGTCCACAGTAGCGTCTGCCGGATCATCAGTCCCTTTTTTGACAGCTTTTCCTGAAAATCGGGCAGATTTTTGGCATTCAGGGTGATTTTTTCTCCGTGAAGCTGTAAGGTAATTTCACTTTGGAGCTTCCATTTCTTTCCTAAAGAAGCCTCCCTTGCATTTCACACCGGAACCAGAGATTTCTTCCAGATATTCCGCTTTCTTGCCACCCTGCTTTCCCAGTCCTGTACTGTCCGGACTGACCACTTCTTTCCATACCGGAATTGTCATCGGATACACATCGGCAATGGAATCCTGTTCCTTCACTTCCAGATATACTTCCCGGTAAAGACCGCCAAAGGTCATATAATCAATCACTTTTCCAAAGGGAGGAATATTCTGGCTCTCCGTGCTGTCCACCTTCACCACCAGCACATTTTCTTCCCCGTAAATAAGTGCCGGTGAAAGATCGGTCTGAAATGCTGTATAGCCGCAATGATGCTCGTTCAGAAGTTCCCCGTTTAAGTATACCCATGCACTGTGCCCTGCTGCCTCAATCGTAAGCAGTACCCGCTTTCCCTGCCAGTCCGCATCCGGCCGGAACACCTTCCGGTAAGTGAAAATCCCCTGATACAGGCTCTCATCAAAATAATGCAGCGGCACTTCCTGCACGGTATGCGGAAGCTCTGCCTGCTCCAATTCCTGCGCTGCGTCAATCGTCTGCAACCCAAGGTATGACTCTTCAAAACCTTTTAAAAACTGCCAGTTCCGGTTCCAGTAAATTCGTTTCTGCTGATCCGTCATCCCGTTCTCCCTTCCGAGTCAGTAGCTCTTCACATCGACATCACCAAACAGGATTTTCTTAATTGCTCCTTCATTCAGGTTCTCGCCGATCGCAATGATCACTTCCTGTCCTGTCGGGATCGGCTGGAAGTCGAATGCATCCTTTGACGCATTGAGCTGATACCAGGCTCCCGTCTCGTCCTTCAAAAAGCCCTTCACACGGAAGATCTTTCCACACCCCGGATCCTGCATGATCTGTTTTACCTTATCGGGAAGTGTCTCCTTCGTAACCGGCGCATTCATAAAATACAAAGAATCGAATCCCAGATGATTTTCCAGATCCATTTTGCGATAGCTGGAAGAAACATATCCGCATCCGGACAGTTCCTGCAACTGTTCATCCGTCAGGGCTTCCATATTCCCGGCTATGATCTCATCTTCTGTGAGCTTCCGGCTGCACTGGATGTTCTCCATAGCCTGCTGCAAATGCCGGATCGTTCCTTCGATCTGCTCCTTCGTTGCCAAGTCCGCATGACTTAACACGATCTTCCCTGCGTTTGCCGCCTCCGATGCCAGAATAAAGTCTGCCTCCTGTGACAGCTTCTTTTCCAGCTTGGCATCGACAATGGCAATCACATTCTTTACCTCGTACCACTGATCGAGCGGTTCTTCATGGAGTGCATCGAAAAAAATTCATCCACATCATAAATTCCGGACGGTTCTACCAGCACCCGGTCATACCCGGACATGCCCATCGCAATCAGCTTCGTTTTAAACCGTCTTCTGTGACAGTCGCTGTCACACCCGCCGGAAACCATTTCCAGATCACACTGGTCTCCTAATAATTCCTGCAAAAGAAGCATATCCACATTGACTGCGCCGAAATCATTCTCCAGAATTCCAATCTTCAGTCCCTGTTTCATCAGGTACTGCGCATATGCTTTGATGAATGTTGTTTTACCGGATCCCAGGAAACCGGTAATTAAATCAATCTGTACCATAGGACACCTCTTTCCATGCTATATTCAAGCCCTTTTATATATTCGAACCCTCTTATATCTCTATATTGCTGTTTGCCCTTCCTCTCATCCCAATGAATCCTGCAATGCTTCCGACCAGATCGCAGTCAGCTTCTCCAGTCCGAATGCTGCATTGGCAGGGCTTGTGGAAGGCAGCACCTCCGCTGTCATTCCCAGTGTTTTTCTGCTGATATTTCTCAAAATACTTTCCCGACGTCCTGCCATTACAGTAAATATGCTGAATCTTCGACTGTTCCACCACGGTGCGAAGATCGGTCGGCACCACATTCTTAATGCTGCTGTCACTCGATCCGATAATGTCACAGCTGTAAATCGTATCCCACAAGGCAATGTGATGAGTTAGCAGCAATGTTTTCTTTTCTTCAATCGTGGTTGGTACATTCTCGTGGAGTACCGCACTGATCACCTTCCAGAACCGGTTCTGCGGATGCCCGTAAAAGAACATCTGCTCTCTGGATTTGACCGATGGAAGACTCCCCAGAATCAGGATCTTTGAATCAGCATCATATAACGGTGGAAACGGATGGGTAATATGTTCGTATTTTTTTCTTCCTTTAAAGTTTTTCTTATTCAATGAATTTTTCCTCTGTTTTTTTGTTAACCAAATTGTATTTTTTTGATAACATACTTGCACTTCAAGCTTCATTTGTCTTTGAAGCAGGCTCCCAAACAACTTTATTGTCTGTTCTCTTCTATCTTTTTTTCATCATATGTGTCCAAAAAATGATGCCGTACTCCTTTTTCCTTATAAGCAATGACGGTATCAATATGCACATTCTCCACACTTCGGAAAATGCACTTCTCCACATCCGGATTGTTTTTCCTTTTAATTTGCGGATCAGCTCCTTCGTCTCCTGACGCTTGGAATGATTCTGTCCGTTGTTGCAGGTCGTACAGGTATCCGTAAATTTGCAGGCACACTGAATAAAATGAAGTCCGTTATAATCACGCCATGCCTTGATATCATCCTCACGGATATAGTACAGCGGACGTATAAGCTCCATTCCCTCAAAGTTCGTACTGTGGAGCTTCGGCATCATCGTCTGTATCTGAGCGCCGTACAGCATACCCATAAGTATCGTTTCTATCACATCGTCATAGTGATGTCCAAGCGCGATTTTGTTGCATCCCAGCTCCCTTGCAAACGCATAAAGATTTCCGCGGCGCATTCTTGCGCACAGATAGCAGGGGGACTTCTCCACGGTATATACCGAATCAAAAATATCACTTTCAAAAATCGTAATGGGGATCTGAAGTGCTCTGGCATTGTCCTCAATTACCTGACGGTTTTCCTTATTATAGCCCGGATCCATCACCAGATACTTGACTTCAAAATCCACCTTGCTGTATTTCTTCAATTCCTGAAACAGCTTTGCCATCAGCATGGAATCCTTACCGCCGGACATACAGACCGCCACCCGGTCTCCATCCTTGACCAGTTCATAGTCTTTCAATGCCTTAATGAACGGACTCATTAAAGAGGTACGGAACTTCTTCTGCAGACTGTGTTCCACCTTCCGGCACAATTCGTCCTCCTGCTGGTTCTGCATGTCATAGCGCAGCCATCCAAGATACCCTTCCTGCAGACTGTAAGCTTCGTAGCCCTGATCGCACAAGGCCTGTGCCAGATCCACGCTGATAATTCCCCGCGCACAATACAGAATGATCTTCTTTGACCTATCCTCCGGCGGATTCAACACAAGCTCCTGCGCATCCGCCCAGACAGATCCCGGAATCAGTCCGTAGTTCCGGTCATATTCATTCCGGATGTCGATAATCAGAAGCTCCTCCGGGTTCATTTCCATAAGTTCTTTTTGCTGTTATTTCCATTGCTGTTTCTTCCTGCTCCAATCTATAATCCTGTAACTGAATCGTAACTGTTTCTTACGGCTTCTTCCTCTTTCCGGTTCTGCGACAGCGTACCGATCGTAATTCCTAAAAATACGATGGCAAGCAGCAGCATCGGCGCCACCACATAGCCATGCAGCGAATCCAGTATGGTGATTCCCGTAAGATACTTTACGCCTTTCATTCCCATATAGCGGTTCATGACAATCGCACCGACTCTCACTCCCGCATTAACCAACAGATTTAAAACCAACGCCACAATGCTCATGACAAAGCCGGTTCTTTTGGAAGCGCACATCAAAACGATGCAGCTTACCAGATAAAGCAGAAATATCAGAATCGTTGACCAGAGATTCACGGTATGAACCACCGGCTCATCCAACTGAATTCCTGCGCTAAACAGCGGGAAAAAATTTTCCTGATTACTATGAAGCAGGATTTCCAAAGCAACTCCTAAAAATGTGAATACGGTTGCAATTACCATTAAAATCTTTGAAGTCCATGTGACCATAGCTACCTCCCTTGGGATTATCCCTTTTTCTCTGTGGCTCATTATACAATAAATAAATGAAAAAGTCACCGTTCCTTAGCTCCTAATCCTAAAGAACGGTGAACTATTATATATCTATATGGCAAAACAAACATTATCTCTATTTATCCATAATAATCTTCATGTATATATCCGTTTATATATTTTTCCTGTTATGGCATCATCCCCCCTGCATATACCCACGGTCCAATGCCTGCATCTTGCATGAAGGATACATCAATAATCTGTCCATTCCTAAACTTTCCAATAATAGAGTAATTAGTTCCAGGTCCACTTCTAACATTAAGATTACTACCATCTGTAATAACATGATATTGATATCGCGCCACTCCTCTTGCTGATCCATTTTTCTGATGAATCAACCAGTTGAAGCATTCCTCCATCTACCTGAATCAGTTCTGGAATGCTTCTGTCTTTCTCCTGTTTTTTTCTGCTGCAAAACATGTCATAGAACTGGCCACAATTACTAATAATGTAATACAAAAAAATTTTAAAATGTTTTTTTCATACGTTGATCCCTTTCATTCATACCTTTTTCACAAAAATCACCTGTCCGTTTTTGCCAATAGCCTGCAAATCCATGATTCACACTGAATCCCAACTGCACTGCCTTTTCCACGCCGGTAAAAGTCTTACTTCTCTCATATCCTCCTTCCCATGAAAGTTTAATTAACGTACACTGCGTTTTTCTCTTCCACAAAACCATAAAGAAATTCCTCATCATAGGTTCCATAATTTACACTTTCCTGATCATGAGCTCCGGCTTCATAAAGTAATTCTGCAGTCTCTCCGTTCCAGCTCTGCAAATAAATATTTTCTGCCAGATCCTTATATACCACGCCCCGGCTACTTAACAGCACATCACTTTGTACATCTGTAATTTCTTTAGCCCGTTTTCCGGTATCCGTATCGTGCACAAAAAAATCCGGTTCTGTGCAGGATCCCGGCATACCAGCTTATGATATTGGAATATTGCATTGGTATACCCTGCAGGAAGCATTGCAGCATCCTCTTTCGAATAACCGCACCTTTCTAATATCTGATATACCGTCTGCTGATCTTCCGGTACCTTCTCGACATGATCCCCCTTTTGCATATATTCCTCACAGGAATCTGCAAGCTCAATATAAATTTTTCTCTTCGCAGGCATAAATATTACGACATGTCCATAATTCTTCGGACCATGCTGCAAGCTGTTCTTCCTGCCGGTTTTCAATCGACATCCGTATCAATCCTGTAAGACTATCCTTTTCCACCGGATATCGGATATAATACAGGAAGTCTCCATCAAAATTTCCAAGCTTTACATTTCCTTCTGCCAGTTTCTCTACCTTGGCAGTCTCTTCCGAAACCCGCTTCAATCCTTCTGCGTCCGGGAAATAAAAATATCCATCTGCCCATTTCACCACATTATATGTAGAATCCACCTGATCGCTGCCATCTTTATTCTGCACCTTCTGCTTCTCATCCTCTTTTTCCCGGTTTTCCTCCTCTGAGTTTGGAACTCCCGGTATCACCTCATTCATGCTATCGCCCTGCCGATCATCCGGAACGCTTTTTATTTCCGAAACATTCTGAGATACTGTTTTTCTGTCCGTAAACGTACATCCGGCCAGACAGAACAAAATGAGTAGAACCAATACTGACACCATTCCACTGATCTTTTTCTGTCTGGAAATCATTCCGATTCTTTCCTTCAGCCGCTTCGCGCCGCCACTCATGGACGTGGTAATGGTAAAGTCCACAGCCCTGTGATTTTGTCTTCCCGCCAGCGCAAGCAGCGTATAGCCATACTCCTTACGCTGTGCCTCCTCATGCAGCATTTGCAGTACTGCTTCATCACAGGCAAGCTCACAATCCTGCTTCATGTATCTGACCGCAACCCATACAAATGGATTATAAAAATACAACACCAGACAAAGATTTCTCAACAACACCCATAGCAGATCTCCATTCCGGTAATGACAATATTCATGCAGAATCATATAGGAAAGCTTCTTTTCATCCTGAACCATCCTGGCATCCACATAAATCCGGTTTCCAGCCAGAAACGGCGAAGGCAGCTCCTTTAGCACATATATTTGCAGACCGGTATGCGGATCTCTTTTATAAAAAGATTCGTTCTCTCCGGCAATATCTGTAAAACCGCAGATTGGACAAAAAGCATTCCCAATCCCAGCAGCAGTGATGCACCCCAGCGGATGGCACTTCCATAAGTATGAATCCATTGATACAGAAAAGGGGCTGTTGATTGCAAAATAGTATCTGTTTCCGTACGTTCCCCCTGCAATGGCACCTGCATTTCTTCCCTGACTTGTCCCATAAGAGCAGTGTCCTGTACTTCCGAATCTGCCTTGATCGGTGCACTGCCGGTAATATCGGTGTTTATGCTCGTTCCGTTCTGCTCCCGGAATATTATGCTTTCCGAAAACAGATTCTCAATACTAAAACTGCTTTGCACCGGGATAAATGGCTGAACCATGAACAACAGTACTGTCACAATCCATATTCCATACTGCATTCTTCTGCTGATGCGTCCCCATGCAGCCTTTCGAAGAAGCAGAATTCCCATCACTACAATTCCCCATTTTACAATTTCCAATGTTATTCCCCCTTGCGTTTTTTTCCAATATACGGATCAGTTCATCAATGTCCTCATCCGTAAGTTTCTCCTGCTCTAACATGGTTGTCATCATCAGTCCCCGGTTGCCCTTGAATACCCGGTTTAAGAAATTCTGCTCTTCCTGAATCACCGCTTCTTTCCGGTCCAGGTCGGAATAATATAATTTTGCCTTTTCTCCCTCTACATAATGAATGATTTTCTTGCTCTCCATTCTTTTCAGGTACGTCATAACCGTATGCTTGGTCCAGCCCGTTTCTTCCTGCAACTCTTTCGTAATCTGCATCATAGTCTTTGGTTGTTCTTCCCACAGCACATTCATAATTTTCCATTCCGCATCGGATATTTTAATCATTATTTCTCTTCCTCTCTGAGCCATTCTGTGATTGTAACTGTGAAGGTACGGAATCCTTACCTTCCATTTTCTACAGGTAGACATCTGTATACCCATAAAATAGCATATAGGTAGACAGTTGTCAACCTTCTATTTTTTTGTACACTTAGTTTTTTTAATATATGTACCACCACCGCATGACAGTAAATGCAAATCTTCGTAACTATTCCATATATAAAACAAAAAGCCAGAAAACGATTATGCCTCTTTCGCACTCTCGTTTTCTGACTTTCTTTATAAACAGCACTTACCCGTATCACGCATACATAAGCTGAAGCTTATTCATAAAATCCTCCAAAACATATCTGGAGTCCACAATGACATCATCTTTCCTCCCTACTCCTCAAGCATCTTCGGGATGAAGATCCTTGCATATTCGGTCCAGAACTCCATATTGTGCTCTCCCTTGGACTCCATATAACAATGCGACACCTCATACTTATCGAGAAATCTGTGAAACTCACGGTTCTTTTCAAGCAGGAAGTCCTCGGTTCCACACGCCATATAGATATCCGGCATCTTCCGCTGTTCATTCAGGATCTCTTCTACCAGCACCTCCGGATTATAGCGGCTGATCTCAATCCGGTCCAGATCTCCGAAGCAGCCGTGATAGTACTCATAATTGGCGACCTCGTTTGATCCTCCCGGCTGCATATGAGCAATCTCATGGATAATGAGTGCCGAGGAGAGCGCTGCCACCTTTCCGAAGGTCTCCGGATACTGTAATGCCGTATGCAGCGCCCCGAAGCCGCCCATGGAAAGCCCCATGATGTAAGTCTCTTCCGGATCCATGGCAAGACCAAAGGTCTTACGGATGTAATCCGGCAGTTCCTCTCCGATAAAGGCTCCATACTGATGTCCGGTAGCCGGACCATCTACCCAGAAGCCGTTTTCTCCGCTCGGCATCACGATTGCGAAATTGTAAAGTGTACTTAAATTATCCGGCACCCAGTTCTCTGCAGCACCGGTATATCCATGCAGAAGAAAAAGGGTCTTCATCCGTTTCCCTTTACGCTTCTGCTCAATCTGCCAGGTATTGCAGAAATCTCCCGGAATAATCATCTGAAACTGCACCGTCCTGCGCAGACAGTTTGAGAAAAAATCAATAGTTAAATGTGCCATTCTTCATCCACTCCTTTTCCAGTCCTTATGCAGACCTCATATAACCGGAACCGTTCAATGATGGTTCCTAATTTTGCAATGCTGTCACGGCTTTCACGAAGCAGCTCATAGCCCTCTGTGGTCTTTGCAGCAGCATCGGAGGATTTCTCCGCGATCTGGCTGACACCCTGTGCGGACTGGCTGATCGTTTCACTGACATTGGTCACATTCTCTGCAATATCACTGATCTGCTCATCCAGCTTTGTAATCTCACTGTAAACTCTTCCCATTGCATCCGCAAAGGTATTGGCATCCGCCTGATATTCCTTACCGATCTCCCTGAAGGAATTATAATCAAGCACTACCGTATTCTCCAGGAAATCCATAATCGTCGTCATACAGTCGGTCATACTGTTAACGGCACTGTTGACCTCTGTAACCATTTCCGTAATGCCATCCACCGTTGCATAGGTCTGATTTGACAGATTTCCAATCTCTGTTGCCACAACGGCAAAGCCTTTTCCCGCTTCACCGGCACGTGCTGCCTCAATATTGGCATTCAGGGCAAGGAGATTGGTCTGGGACGAAATCTGTTTAATGTTTTCGGTCAGATTGTTAATCTGGTCAACCGCCCTGGACTTCTCAATGGCTTCCTTGGTTTTTATCTTCATCTCCTCGAAAATTGCCAGTGCCTTATTGCTTGAAGAAATGGTTGTGCTCTGGAGCCGGTCAGCTCTGCCCTTAACCTGTACAGAGGTCTCCTGTCCTTCCTTTGAAAGCTCCTTTATATCTTCCGTATTTTGCTTAATACCATCAATGTTACCGGTAATCATGGATGCGCTTGCTGTTGTCTCCTGCATGCCGGCTGCCATTTCCTGCGTGGTTGCGGAATTATCCTCTGCCATTTCACTGTTTGCCTGCATGATGGAATCCAGCTTATCCATATCAGTCAGAATGGTTGTTTCCGCAGCTGTAATGTCTCCGATCAGTTCACGGAATACCTTTCTCATATCGCTGACAGCACCCGCCATCACGCCGGTTTCATCCTTGCGCTTTACCAGGGATTCCCCTGATTTTGTTTTCTGGAAATCAAGATCCGCTGTCTGACGGATGACCTTCGTGATGCCGGTAATCGGAGCAGCAATACTCCGGCTTAAAACAACCGCAAGTACGATACAGATAAGCACACATACCACACAGGTACCGATCATCATGACCGACAGGCTTACAGCATCTGAGGTAATCTCACTGTCTGGGGCAGACAGAGCTACCATCATTCCATTATCCAGCGTATAGAATACCGCACTGGTCTTTGTTCCGTTACTGCTAAAGCCCTCTACCTGTCCCTCATTTGCTGCATCACACATCCGTGCCTTTTCATCTGCCGTCATCCCAAGCTGCTCAAGATCCGCGCCGTTTTCCATCTCGGGATGGTACATAATGGAGCCATCCGGCTTATAAAGGAAGGAATATCCGGTAGAAAATGCCTTTGTTTTTTCAACCATTCCCGTAATCTGTGAAAAATCAATATCCATTCCGATAATACCAACGGATTCCCCGTCAACATACAGCGGAACAACATAAGAAATCATATAAACATTCACATTACCGTTGAGATAAGGATCCATCCACAACGGTGCACCGTTCTCTACAGGAACATAATACCAGCCGACATGCTCCACATCCGTTTTGTCATACATGGTAAAGTCCGTTGGTACAGAACTGGTGAATTCCTCGTCCGTGCTGTTTCTGGTAAGGAAAATACCGGAAGTCGGTTCCGTAAAATCAGGATTGTACCGCACATAAACGCAGATAGCACCATCGGTGTGCTCTCCAAACTTCACAACATCACTCATAATGGAATCCGTATACTGCTTCACATAGACTGCACTGCTCTTAAACTTCGAAAAATCAAGCTTATTCATTGCAATACTGCTTAAGGTATCTACGGACTGTTCGATTTTCGAAATCTGTGCATTAATCTGTTCCTGCTCGTTCCGGCACTTCAATGCCAGCTCCTGTTCAGCCCCCTGATTTGATGTCTGATACACATTCCGAAGACTCATAAATCCAATCGGAATGGCTGAAAGTAAGGTACATACAATAATACTTACAATAATTTTTGTCTTAATGGATTTCATATGATCACCCCTCCTAATCTTTGTATTCTGATCCTTTTGATTTTCTTATCCCTGGTTTTCAGGTTTTATCTGCTTTTCAGGTCTTTTCCTGCTTCTTCCCCTATTCCACGACCACTATGCCCTCATCCTTCACCGTAATGGTCATGTCATCCTTTACATAGGAAAGGAACTCTTCGCCAAGGCTGTCTACAACCGGCATGCTGACATTGTCAAGCCACACATCCGCCAGAATGGCTCCGGCTCCTGCCAGGGAGTCAATCGGCTCTGAAAACAGCATACATGCAGGCTGACGGTTCATGGAGCATGCACAGTAAAGAACCAGTCCTCCCGTCGTCGATCCGATGGTTGTCGGCAGACACAAGGCCTTGCCTGCCATCTGCTTTCCATAAAGATCCGGATTGTTCTGATCTCCACAGGTTGCCTTCTTGTCCCCGAACTGCAATGCCTTCTGGAAGGATGCCAGCGTATTTAAGCCTCCGTGGGATACGAGTGCCTTTGCTGTTGTCGTTCCGTTCGCTACAACTCTTCCTTTAAATTCTTTCATCGGGCCGTTCCTCCTTTTGTGATCTGCTCC
This sequence comes from Lachnospiraceae bacterium, assembly GCA_021628825.1. Classification (GTDB taxonomy): domain Bacteria; phylum Bacillota; class Clostridia; order Lachnospirales; family Lachnospiraceae; genus Suilimivivens. The sequence goes on from JAJXRY010000001.1 coordinate 1,412,887, forward strand.
AGAATTTCCGCATCGGTATAATATCTTGCGCTGGTGTAGGTCCGCAGCTTGTTGCTGGAAGTAATGACCGGCATCTTCTCGCTGAGAGGATTATTCATATACATTAACGGGCAGATATAGGAAGTAATGACTCCCGCCTGCTTCAACGTCGCTGCATAAGGGGTTTCTTCAAACTTCTTAAGCACCGCCGGAGCTGCCGTAAATACGGTCGGAATACAGACCCTTGTCTTTCCGTATTTCTTAAGGCTTTCTTCGATCTTCTTTGTCCAGTCAATCAGCTGGTTCAGACTCATATGCGGACATCCCATAAAGCAGAGCTTCGGAGCCGCATCCTTCTTTTTCCAGATAACCGGGTAACTGCGGTATACCCGGTCAAGCTCCGCATCATCCACAACATAAACCTTCGCATTCTCTGTAATCAGATCCTTACCATACTGAACCGCCTCCGGTGTGATATTCTCCACATGATAAAGTCCTACGGCTCCGTTAGAAGCAGTCGCTGCACCAAAGTCCTTCAGATAGGTTTTGGCATCCTCATCCAGCCCTCCCGGAAGCCACTGATCCAGTCCTACGATATAAGGAACCTCCGCCATAACCTTCATTCCGATTGCAGAGCCGAGAAGCTGTGCCTCCGGCTTTTTCGTCGTTTCGATCCTGACAATCCAGGTCGCTTTTCTTCCTTCATCGGTAAGAAGTCCAAAGTTCGGCACAAAGCCCGCAACCGAACCCATCAGATCAATAATTCCGGAGTTACGGTTACATCTTGCCCCCAGTACGGAATTGGCATATACCACTGCCGAAGATTCCGACCAGGACAGCACCTCGCCCATCGCCGGTGTATTTCCCACCTCCTTCATATAGCAGGTGCAGGTATATGCATCCTTTTCCATGATTCCTAGTCTGGTAAGCTGCTTCTCATAATCCTCCTGCTTGGAATACATGAAATTTTCAAACACAATATTCTGTAAAAAGGAACTCGGCACATTGGGATCAAGCGGTCTTGGATCTGCCGAAAACTTCTGCTTCGATACATTCCCGGATTCAATCAGGCGGTCCATCAGTTCATAAACCGGGGCCAGTGCCTTTAATCCAAACGAGGTTACCAGGTGGTTATACTGACTCGTTACCGGTACCATGGAATCTGCTCCGAACAATTCCCCGTACCTCACCAGCGTCTTCATAATTCTGGCAAGGATGTCTCCCTGCTTTCCATCTAGAATTTCCTGTTGTTCTTTCGTTAAATTCAAAATGATCACCTCACTCCTTAAATCTTCATGGCTACTTCATAGGCCCGCCATACGACACTTCTTAAATTACCGACCTGCTTACAGTCACCGACCAGATGTACATTCCGGCTCTCTTCGGCAAGCGGATTGGGAAGATAACCGGCAGAACTGATAACACTGTCACACGGAATGGTGATCTCTCTGCCTTCCTTATCCTTACATATGATCTTTCCTTCTTCTACGGACTGTAAGGTGGTTTCAAGATAAACCGGCACCTTCTGCCATGCAAACCATTCTCTTAAATAGGAGCTGTTCGCCAGACACACACCGGTCTGCGCAATCAGGTCATCCTTCATTTCCACGATCACCGGCTTTTTGCCCTGTAAAGCCAGTTCATATGCAATTTCACATCCGGTAAGTCCACCGCCGACAACGGCTACCTTTTCACCCACCGGTGTTCCGGTCAGAAACTCACAGGCTTCCACCATCTTCTCATGTCCCGGAACCTTCTTAAGGACACGCGCAACCGAACCGGTTGCAACGATCACCGGACTTCCGGCAAACGGCTCAAGGCTCCTGATCTCTTCATTAAAATGAATCTCGATATCCAGATCCTTCATCTGCTTTTTGTACCAGGTCAGGAGGTCACGTAATTTACCCTTATAGCTTTCCGCACTTGCTGCGATAAAGGTTCCTCCAAGCTCCCCTTTCTTTTCATGGATCACCGGTTCATGACCGCGCAGCTTTAACACTCTGGCTGCTTCCATACCACCAATACCGCCGCCAATAATATGTACCTTCTTCGGACTTGCGGTCTTTACAAGCTTATGCTTCTCCCACTGCATCGTTTCCGCATTCACCGCACATCTTGCAAGGTGCAGGGAATCCGAAAGTGCCTGATCGTTGGGAACACCCTTGTAATGACACATGTTAAAGCATCCGTTATGGCAGAGAATGCAGGGACGGATATCGTCCTCTCTGTCCTTCATCAGCTTCGTTACCCATTCCTGGTCTGCGAGGAACTGACGCGCAAACCCGGCACCGTCAAGCCTGCCATCCCGGATCGCATCTGCTGCCACACGGGGATCCATACGTCCTGCACACACCACCGGAATATCCACGAACTTACGGATATGCTCCACATCCTCAAGGTTACAGTTTTCCGGCATATAAATCGGGGGATGTGCCCAATACCAGGCATCGTATGTTCCGTTGTCGCAGTTGAGCATGTCATATCCGGCATCCTGCAGATATTTAACCGCCTTCTCCGACTCTGCCATATCACGTCCGGCTTCCACATACTCTTCCCCCGGTAATGCTCCCTCTCGGAAGCCCTTGGTCTTCGATTCCACACTGTAACGTAACGATACCGGGAAGTCTTTTCCACAGACCTTCTTGATTTCCTTGACGATTTCCACAGCGAACCGGTAACGGTTCTCAAAGGATCCACCATATTCATCGGTACGCTTATTCACATATTTTAACGTAAACTGATCGAGCAGATAGCCCTCATGTACTGCATGGATTTCTACGCCATCCACTCCCGCATCCTTTAAAAGCTTCGCGGTCTTGCCAAATGCTGTAATAAACTCCTCGATTTCCTCCACGGTCATCTCTCTTGACGGTACCTTATCGGACCAGCGGTTCGGTGACGGACTCGGTGCTGCCGTAATCTTATCAAGATCCATAACAGGCTTAGCCAGAACACGAAGTGCCTTATTCGTATACAACGTTTCCATCATGCTGCTGATCGTAAAGGATCGTCCAAACCCTGCCGTCAGCTGCACGAAAAGCTTCGCACCGGTCTTGTGAAATTCCGGCATCCACTTTGCCAGATCCTGATACATCTTTTCATTCTTATAAAGCCGCTTCCCATACATGGGATTGTATACCGGCTGGCAGCCCGGAAGCACCAGTCCACAATTGTTCTTCGCCACTTCCATGATGAACCTCGCTCCATCCTTGTCGAAGTGGTTCACCTCCATCCAGCCTAATAGGTTTGTTCCGCCCATAGAGGTCAGCACAATACGGTTCTTAATCTCGCAATTGCCAATCTTCCACGGGGTAAACAGCGGTTCCAGTCTTTGCTCCATAATGACCCTCCTAATAAAAACTTTCATAAACCTTTTGTGTAATTTTCATATTCCCTGGCAATAAGTATACCATAACTTGTGCAAAATCGCTATAATTGTCCCAAAATAAAACATGATGGTAATTTTCATCACCACCATGTTCTATCTATCCTATATCCATAATATCTATCCATCACTCACATGCCTATGCTACGCACTCCCGATCTGTCTTTGACAAATGCATGTAACACCCGCGTTCGGTTAGCAGGTAACATTAATGACCGGCATGGGAGTTGCTGCCGGTGCACTCACACCTGAGACCTCCGCAGCAGACATGGTATCTGAAGATCCAAAGGACAGGCTTCCGTTATTCATCGGTATCACCCCACTGGATTTCATCTTTTCCAGTCGGTCAAATACGGCTTTCAGATACTCTGCATCTGCCTTGACAATATCCTTCATCTCTTTGTTACGATGCTTAATCTTCATCATTTTAAGATCTGCCGGATCCATATCCCTCTGAACCGACATCAGGGAATCCGATAATTCATCCATTCCCATTTCACTGAACAGGTCCTTCATGCTCTCTGAAAACTGATTCAGAATCTCATCCGAAAAACTCATTAAGGCTCGAAAGAACTTCATTCAGACTGTCCAATGCCGTACCACAGTTTGCATACATCTGGAGCATCGCCAGATCCGGATCGGTCATCGTATATTCCTTCTGCACCGGATCCATTCTTTCCTCTGCATTGTCCGGTTCCTTCTGATTCTCCCCGGCAGATTTCGTATCTTCTCCGGAAAGCTTCTCTTCTTCATCAATCCTGCTTCCGGCACACGGACCACCCGTGCATTTCGCCATTTCCTCTTCTTCCAGATGCCTTGCCTTTTTTTCCTGGTAACACGCTCCATTGCCTTTGCATGGTCAATCGCTGCCTGAATTTCTTCACTGTCGTAATCGCCACTCTGCTTCTTGCTTTTCAATCGCAGAACCTCACGACGTGCCTGACCTGCCACCTGCTTCGCTGCAAGGGAAGTTTTTGCTGCGCAGAATTTTCGTGGATAAATTCTTAAACTGATATTTCAGCTTTTTTTCAGGCTTAAGGAAGTATTCTTCGCCTGCTGCCGCTGCGTCCTTAAGGATTCCCCATAGCTCTGCGTACTGCTGGACATCGAATTCGAACTCGATATCTGCGAAGGTGCCCCCGACGATTCCTCCCAGGAAGTCGAAAGACTCCTCCTGATATCCCTCATATTACTATTCTGCCGCGTGCTCTGTTTCTGTCCGATCTGACCTATATAAGTATGTGAACCAGTCTGATTAGAAGCCATATAGGACTTCTGCTGACTCTGTATTCCGACGTTGATTCCTTTCATGTCTGTTTTCCTCCTCCGTGAGTCAAACAAGAACTGTGCGTATCAGTTCCCCGATATGATACTACCGCATTTCTAATAGTTAAATCGACATGATGGGTGGAAAACTTTAGTTAATAAATCTTTATTGACACATGTATATAGCTGTATTATCATTTAATTACAAGTAAATTCTTGTTTCTTTTTGAATAACAAATAACATCATTACCATAAACAGGAGATCATATGACCGTAGGAGATCGCATAAAGGAAAGCAGAAAAAAAGAAAGGACTGTCCCAAAAGGAATTGGGACAAAAAAACTCAATATTTCCCAGCAGATGGTTGCTCAACTTGAAAAACCCTTCTGCGATGCCTAAAATCAACACCTTACAAAAAGTTGCCGACGCCTTGGAAATCCCATTAACTTACTTATTATATGGTTCCATTATTTCTCCTGATCTTGAGGTTTATCTCAATACGAACGATAAGGAATCAACGCTGTCGGAACTTACTAACCTACAGGATCATGCATCTGATCAAATTCATAGAATAACAAACTATGCATTACTGTTAACAAAATTTGAGGACATTAGCTCAACTAGTTAATTTATTTGACAAACTTAATACAGATGGAAAAAACAAAGCCTTAGATCAACTTGAAATGCTGACTAGAATTCCTGAATATCAGTAAACTATTACCAAGGTTAAAAGGAAACATTGACAATATCATATATTTACCAAGGGAACCGAAGGGGCGATATACCAGTTACCGGACACTCATACGAAAGGAGCTGGTGCGATGGTTACATATACGGATCTGATCCAGTTTGTAATTATGCTTTGCGCAGTAATAACTCTTGTCATTTACACTCAACGCAAAAAATAGCGCCCTCGCTCTGGTAAAGTAAGGCGCTACTTTTAGCAATAAACCATTTTACCGGCAGCTAGGTGTACTCTAGCTTTCGGTTCTCTTGTTAAACATATTATACCCAATATGTTATATTTTTTTGCAAACATAATTCTGTTATTTTTTTGTATCATTTGCGTAAACCTTCAAAATCTACTGCATGAACAATTCTCCAGATGCACTTACAATAAATCCGACATCTGCTACAGTTCCCCCAACTTCAATTTTTCCCATTATAATCTTTGGAACGAATCGTGAGTTTCCTTCCGTCCACTGTATATTCTCCATTCCAACCGTCTGAAAGCATAATATTTTTGGAAAACATCACTGAAATCTCCCATGACGTTACCGCTTCTGTTCCTTCATTTGTCACAGTTAACTGATACTGGTAAAAATTCTTTCCTTCGGACTCCCAGCTTCCAATTACCTGTGCGTCCACGGCAAAATCTCCATAGACCAGATTCTGTACATCCGCACTGTTGTCTGCACTTGCATCACATATGGTCGAAGTTTCAGTTTTCTTCTCCTGATCCTTCTCCTCCTCATGGAGCAACGCATAAATCCATTTACCGCTTTCACTTAAGTCTTCCTCTGCAAAGCTGGAAGTCTTTTGACAGTTAGAAGCAATCAGCGCAGAGGTCTCATTTTTATTGCAGAAGCTCCAGACTGCATAGCTGACTCCCAACTGATCCATGGTATCCACCCAGATTCCCGCCTGTGCCAAATCATTTCCACCGTTACCACTTGCGTCACACAGCCCATATTCACTGACAAAAACCGGGGTCCCGGCCGCTATGGCATCCTTCATTTTATTTCGCAGATCCTCTTTATGTGTTGCAGCATAAAAATGAAGGGTGTACATGATGTTATTGTACCCGGTAATCGGATCCTTCTGTGGCTTGTCAATCTCCTGCGACCAGGTGGGCGTTCCCACTAAGATAACCGCATCCTTTGCATTGTTCCGGATGACCGGAATCACTTCTTCAGCATAGGCCTTCACGTCTTCCCAGGTGGTATCGCCATTTGGCTCATTGCAGATCTCATAGATCACATGGTTTTCATCTTTAAATTTTCCTGACATTTCATCGAAAAACCGGATTGCCTCATCTTTATGCGTCAAAGGATTCTGGTCATGCAGAACATGCCAGTCCACAATCACATACATATCTGCCTGCTTCGCGTATCCGACGCCATCTGCTACGAGCTTTTTCAGCTTTTCCTTATCACCATCCGTACAATAGCCGCCATTTTCATCGGTATACATTGCAATCCGGAACAAATTGGCTCCCCAGTCATTGCTTAACTGTATCACGGCATCCTGATTCACAAAATCCGGAAACCATGCAATTCCATGTGTGCTGACACCACGAAGCTGTACCGCCTGCCCTTTTTCATCAACAAGCTGTGTTCCTTTCACAGACAACGCCCCATTTTGAGACGGATGTGCTAAAACAAAACTCCCATTTTTTACCACACGATTATCTTCTTCCTTGGATGCATCACTGGGATTTTTTTCTGATCTTTTATATTTTCATCATCTTTCCCTGATCTCTTCTGCTCTTCCAACATGTCAGGTTCCATGTCATCCATCTCATCAATTTCCAGTTCGCTCTTTGATCCCTTTTGGTCTTTCTGAGCTTCTTCTGCCTTGTCCTGTGCCTGTTCTGTTCTCTCTCCATCTATCGCAGAAACCTCTTCCCCTGCACAGGCCACCAGACCCAAGCATACTATCCCCATACTTGCGATCATGATAAACCGTCTGATTCTTCCAAATCTTTTTCCCATATCTGTTGTCTTCCCTATTTACAAGATATTACTTACTAAAGATAATAATTTTTCTGGGCTATTTTTCTTCACGAAAGGCATCCAGGTTACCAGTTTATAAACCGGATTCACTACGGCCATACCACGGACAATATTGTCGTTTTTTTCACCTTGTGGAATCCTTTTTGCCAGATCGGCCATTTCTTCGAAACTGTTCGCTCCCCCAGGTAAACACAGCACCGGTTGACTGGATCGATTTCTCAACCTTCTCTTTGTTCACAAATTTCGGGCACAGGCATTCCAGCATGACACAGGCATTATCAAAATTATCATAAATAATCGAAAGCATCTTCTGCACCTGTTCCTTCGTAAGATACATCGAAAGCCCCTCAATGATAAAAAGCATTTTTCCCCTTACGGTTACCTGTTCTGCCCACGCCGGATCAAAGCACGAACATCCGATTGTGGATACTCTGCCTTTTTCATTATATACCGAATCCCGCACCGCAATGGTTTCCGGCAAGTCCAGATTGTACCAGGTAATCTTTCCGTTATCCATACGATAAAATCTCGTATCCAGACCACAGGCGATATTTACTACCGTACAGTCCGGATTTTTTTCTTAATAAAATCAGACACCAGTTCATCAAATACTACCGTACGTGCAATAACTCCGGCGCTCATAGTATTGTCCCTGGATGCCTTGGAAAAGTCATAATCCAGCTTTGCCACAATTTCCTCTGCCTTTTCATCCTTAAACTTATGCTTGGGATTCTTACTGTACATTGCCCGTGCATAAAAGCTCTGTAGCATCGTCTCGGCTGCCCCATTCAATACCGGTTTAATTTTATCCTGATTACCCTTACCTGCCATGATTTCACGATTCTCCTTCCGCGCTTCTTCCTTATGTAGTTAGCTTTTTCTAACCCATAAATAGTTTATCATAGTTTTTGCATTAATACAAAGGGGCTTTCGTGACACAATCCTTATCTATTTTTTTATTATAAATCTCTTCCACAATATAATCTATGACACCCTGAAATGCACATTTTATGAATCAATCTCCGTAATGGTCGGTACCGTCCATGTCTCTAATGCATCACCTACAGGAAGCCAGTTTATCGTATCCTCCGTGCATCCTGCTCTGTCTTGGGATACAATGCAACCTCAACTGTATTGGCACCAAGACCGGCAATTGCTACCAACGCACGATAAGCATATCAGAATCCCCCTAAAGTCAAAAATGATCCACTGGATCATTTTCTCATATGCATGGCAGCATAGATGAAACGGACATGTCTGCCCCAACAGACATGTCCAGTTTCCGGTATAAAACTTATGGTTCAATAATATTAAAATATTTATACTCTGCGGTAACCGTAACGGCGTCCATCAATCGTGTCAGACAGGTCTCATCACCTTCCTGCTCAACCAAAGCTGCAGCATTCTCTGCGTTTTTCTGGACAATAGACAATAGTCCTGCACGTTTCGTTGTCCAGGTCACATCTGCATCCGCATCCTGGGTATCCTTCTGATAAAGCAGTACACCGTTTTTCACACGGAGTACGTAATTCCCTTCCGGTAATATCAAATTTGCTGTAAAGGTCAGATCAGGAACCTTCGTTGTATCCATAAGAATTCCCAGATAATCCAGAATCATATCAGGTGTCATATGTAAAATAACATCACCGTTACCATTAGCTCTTGTTGCATCATCGGTATTGGTGCCATTTCGCAGCTCCTGTGCCGCACAAAGATAGGCATTTCGCCATGGACCTGCTTCTGCCTGATATCCCAACTGTTCTAAAGCATCTGCACACAGATAACGTGCATCCATATTTTCCGGATCCGCAAAAACCAGCGTATTGGTAATCTGGGCAACCCATTGATATTCACCCTTGGCAAAATCCTCTTTTGCTTTTTCAATAACAGCATCTGTGTCACCGATATATTCTACCAGCTTCTGAGCATAATCCGATGGTGTAAGTTCTGCAAGATGGATAGGATTCCCGTCATACCAGCCCATATATTTCTCATATACCGCTTTCGAATTATGGGAAACGGTACCGTAATACTGACGCGTATACCAGATTTTTCTCCAGCTCCTCCGGAAGCCGGATCATATTGGCAATCTCTGTTTCCGTATAACCTTCATTAATATAAAGTAATGTCTGGTCATTAATGAACTTATATACCGCTGCAGTATTGATCATATATTCCTGAATTGTATCATTTTCCCAATGCGGCCAGTTATGGGACTGGAATACCACCTCTGCCAGATCACCATAGCGAGCCAGTGATTCCATAATGTACTCTGCCCATGCGTTTCCGTCACGCACCTGGGCTCCACGAAGTGTATACAGGTTGTGGAGTGTTCCCGTACAATTTTCAGCCATCCACAGAGCATTTTTTGATTCAATCCAGAAATTCATCTCTGCCGGTGCTTCGGTACCCGGGGTAAGCTGGAATTCCATTTCCACTCCATCAATGGTATGCTTTTTCACCAGTCTGTGTAATTTCAAGTGTAGGAGAAATATAGCTTGCGCTGCCCCTGGACTGCCCCATACCAATACCTATGGTAAGAGATCCTGTTTCACCGGCCTCGAGCAATGTTCCATACTGATAACTTGCTCTTCGCCCCATACCGGTACCTGCATAAATATTCTCGCTGACAGCATACTTCTCAAAGCCCTCCGGTGCAATTACCTGCACATCACCGGATTGTACGTCTTCTTCCGAAATAATCCCCTTGACTCCACCAAAGTGATCAACATGGGAATGGCTGTAAATCACTGCCTTTACAGGGAAAGTACCAAGATTCTCTTCCACCAGTGAAAAAGCCGCTGCCGCACACTCGACACTCATCAATGGATCTATTACAATCCATCCTGTATCACCTTTTATGAACGTAACATTTGACATGTCATAGCCACGCACCTGATAAATTCCGTCAGTTACTTCAAAAAGACCATAGATATGATTCAGCTGTGTATTTCTCCAAAGGCTCGGATTGGCTGTATCCGGAGCATCCTGATCCAGAAAGCCATATGCCGTCTGACTCCATACAAGCTTCCCGTTCTCATCATAAATATCCAGTGTATCCGGAGAAGCAATCAGGCCTTTCGTCGCATTCTCAAACTCTGCGGTATCCTTGAAATCCAGTAGTGCATAAACCTCCTGATTTGCATCAATCGTATACTGGGTAGCCGGCTTACTTTCCGCTGTTAATGCGGATTCGGTAATTGGGGACGACGCACTTTCCGCTGTTAATACGGATTCGGTAATTGTGGGCGACGCGCTTTCCTCTGTTGATACTGATTCGGTAATTGCGGCCGAGCTGCCGCAGGCAGTCATGGTAAGTGTCAATGCAACGGCGGTCAAAGCCACTGTTTTTTTCTCTTCATAATATATTTCTCCTCTCAAGATTTCAAATATTCCCTGCTGTAAATTTTCATTTTAATCGCGAGAATGATAATCAATAGGAATATATCATGAATAGATCGAGAGAACAAGAAAAACTATCGTGAAACAACATTTTTTTATTGCGGCAAATCAGCGTCAGAAGCGGTAAAAACGACATTTTCATTAAATTAAATTTGCTTCATGGAAACTACAACCGGTTTCGCCGGCTGATTTCCCTCCCTTATATATCTCAGCTTGTCTGTATCAAACAAAATACATCCACAATGTCCTGGAAATGTCGGAAAACATATAACTTTCAAATTCTTATCTATTTCAGGACTGTAATCCATGATTTCCAATGTTTCACCATACAGAGTTGCACGTTCATAACAACGAAGCCATTTTGCATCCATATTAGAAAAAAAGGCTGGAAAAAGGAACTTCCAATCAGCTTGTCTAACGGCAGCTTTTCCAGAACAGCCAATGCCTCATTCCCATATCGGAAGATCCAGTCCACCGCCCTTTTTTCTTCATTAAATACCATTTCTATATCCGTAAATGCAAAAGGGAGATCATCGCATAGCTTATAATATCTGCGATATTCTTCTTCTGTCAGCGGCAGCTTTTTTTTACTGAGCTTTGCAATCATAAGCTCCTGTTTTTTCTGCAGTTCTTCTCTGAGAACCCTTTTCTTCCGCTTTGTATAGGCGATTTCTTCACCATTACACAGCAAAAATTTTGTCCCCAATGTCACTGATTGCAGACACTGCGATCATACATCCACGTTTTACTTCCATGAACCCTTCATCCAGCTGCTTCTTTAATTCCTTCAATGTCATTCGGCAACGGTAAGCACCTCCATCAAGCATATGAATCGTACAATGATCATCTGACATAATCGCATAGAGAATATCTGCACGCCGTATGGCTATTTTAGTACGATTAAAGGTTACTGTAATGAATTCCTGCTGCATAGCTGCTGTCTCCTTTTGATAATTAAAATGTAGACTTTATCATTCCTTACATATTTATTGTGAATTTCTTCTGCAATACAATCTGTGATGCTCTGATTTTCTTAGGATACACATCCTTATACCGGTAAATGCTCAGAATCATTCCAACCAGACCATAGCATAGTAAAATATTACTTTTACCAACCGAAAGGAAAGGCAGGAAAGACGCTGCCGGTGGAACGAGACCTAAAGCACCTGATATATTTGCCACAATATTTAACAACAGAAGCATGCCGCATCCAAATCCCATGACCAAGCCAAGTTCATTTTTTTCTGTTTGATCGCTGCTCCGAAAATGAACATCACCAATACCGCCAAGACAGCAATCACAAGAACCCCTGCAATGCTTCCATAGCTATTCAGAATATATGCAAAAATATAATCGCTATTAAACTCCGGCAGACTGCCAAACACATCGTTTCCACTATTACCAACAGGTAAGATTCCTTGGTTCAATGCCCGAAGCACCGAGGTAAGATAAAATCCATCTCCCGAACCAGTCAGAAAAGCCCGGATCCGTTCTTCCTGATATTCTGCCATCCAATGAAACAGGTACATCCCAGCCAATGCAATAGCCGGTAAAATCAGGAAAATGCTCCACAAAACCGCCAATGTCTTTTTCACCGGTACGTGAAACCATCCTTTTAAAATTGCTGCGGTAAGCTGAACCAGCATACTGATCAGTATAATCATTGCCCCAACAAGACTCGGTATCCGGAACATAATAAAAAAACCGGAACTATGAGCCAGACAATCGCTTTTAAACAATGCAGCAGGCCCGCCATCTCTGTATTTATATAAAATCGCTCCATAGACCGGTACATAAAACATCATCAGCGAAACCGCAGAAATCCTGAACATTCCGAATCCGATACTATACCTCGATCCATTGATCACACCACCAAAGAAACCGGCCAGAAGCAAGATTCCCATAGAAATAATGAATAAACCGATGATCTTCGAATATTTGGCAATGACCGTATAATCCACAAAATAAATCCCGCACATGAAGATAAATCCATACAAAACAGAATAAGCAAAGCCTTCGCTTTCCAGCCGGTATATCTCCTGCATATATGGTTCCAGATTGTGATAGCCACTCTGATAAAGAATGGATTGCTGTAATAAAATTCCAAGCAGGCTTAAGATCCCCACAATAATAAGTAACTTCCATGCAAACTGCGGCTTATAGATTTTTATCCAGGGAAATGCCAACCGTAACCGGATCTCCCATGTCCGCAACTGCGTTCTTTTTCCGCTTCTTCGTATGTCATTCCATGCGCCATATTATCCTCGATCTGGCTTTCCATATGGCCCCTGATCTCCTCGGCAATGTAGGGTCTTGCTTTCTTACACCGGATCTGTGATAACAGTTTTTCTAAATATTGTTCCATGCCTACACCCCCATTGCAAGGACATTCGCTACTGCGGACTGATATTCCTTCCATTCTTCCTGCTTCGCAGCCAGCAAAGCCCGTCCCTCTTTCGTGATACTGTAATACTTCCTCGTCTTTCCTGCATATTCCTGCTCATATACGTTAAGCAGACCTTTCTCCTCTAGTCCATGCAATAACGGATACAGCGTTCCCGCTTTCAGTTCAAAGACATTGCAGGATTTTTTCCGCAGTGTATCAATCATTTCGTAACCATACATATCCTTTTCCGCAAGCAGTCTGAGTATAAGCATGGTTATACTTCCAGACATCAGCGACTTATCAATCGCCATAGTGAACCCTCCTTATGTAGATAATCTATATATCGGTCATCTATAGTAAATATAGGCTGTCTATATATGTCAAGAATGAGTTTTTCCAAATAGACCATTTTGTACTCACCAGATAAATTTTGCTGTAAATAGAAAAAAAGGTGGAGCAAAAACACTCCACCATACTTTCTATTCCAATCCTTCCATAACTGTATTATAAATTTCCTGCACAATACCAGCTTGATCTCTTTCAGCAGTAATAGCATTTTCCACTAATACATCAGAATAATCCTTTTCTCTCCACCATCTTCTTAAAGCTTCTTCCCCAAACTCCTCACTTTCTGCTCTGGTCTGATGTCGCTTCACTGTTTCTTCAAAAGGAATATCAAAATAATACGCATATATATTCTCTCTATACAATTCCCTAGCCAGTTCAAACAACGATTTATACCAATCCGCATACATAATTCCTTCAAGTATTACAACATTGCTATTTTTTTGTTTCCGTATATTAATAGTTCTTTTAAAAAGAGGAATTGCTAAAGTATTCTCTCCATCTTTAACCCAAAGCATTTCTCTTCTAATCATATCTTGAGAAATGTACATTGTATTACCACCAAATTTATGTTGCAATTCTTTTCGCAATCGTAGTTTTTTTCCACTCCCTGAATTTCCCCTCAACACAATTAAACTTTTTCACTATGTACCTCCATAATACCAAATTTGTTTTCTATGGAACCATTATAACATACTGATTAATGAATCTATCCCTATTACAAACTAAAAATTTCAACAATTCTGCTATAAACCTGAAAAAAAGGACAGCATATTTTTACTGTCCTTTTTTTACTTAAAAACCATGATCTATATTTACTATTTTTATCAATCAGCTCTGGCAACTCCATCTGGAATTTATGTTATACTTCTTTAGCGGATATCTACCGTGACAGGCTCTTCTCCCGGCTTTACCAGAATCAATAAAGATTGCACCTCATCCACATCAATGACCCGGTCATATCCCCAAATATTGTATGCATGCGTATCATCCGTATAACCAACACTTCCTCCATCTGTCAGATATGGGATGCGTGTTCCATCTTTTAAAATTACTCCCTTAACTTCGGGAACTCCAATCTCATCCTCACTCATTTCCGGTTTGGCAGAGGTTGTGTAGTTTACTTTCATGGATATCGGTGAAATTTCCGCATTCAAAACCGTAAAACTCGTTCCATCCAACGTTTTATTCAGATCAAAATATTCTGCGGAGCTGACATTCGGAAGCTTCATTTCAAATTCCCATACCCCGTCTTTATCACTGGTAAACTCTGTTTTATACAAGGTTCCTAAGTTTTCAAATTTTACTTTTACCGTCTTTCCTAAAATGGTATCTTTTTCATCCGAAACAAATGTTTTTATGATATATTCCAGGTCCCCGTTTTTCGTCAAAATAGTGACTAATAACTTCCCCATCCTCTGTAAACTGAATTGCGCTTCCGTCTTCATAAACGGGTGAGCCATACTCATCCGACATGATTCCATCATACATAGAACCAAACATGTCCAAATTCGTTGTCCCGGAATCAACACTGACGTTCTCAAATCCCGGTTCTTTCCCCTCGTCCAGACTGTATCCGGAGACGGTAAACGACATATATGCAAACCGCTCCTCAACAATAACCGTATGGGGAGCAACTGTTACCCCATTCTGTGTAACTTTTAATGCTTCATAATCTTCTTTTTCCGGATAAACTTCGGCAATGCCATTATCTGTAAGCTCCTGTTGCTGGATAACATCTGCCTGTATATTACCATTCATTCCTCTGCCCCAATAATGATGAATTGCGGCAACGACACTGATACTGCTGACCCCCAATAAACACACACCCACAATTGCAGCGACCTGAACTTTCCACCTTCTATTGTTTCTTTTTTTCATAGCAACACAATCCTCCTGTCTGATCAAATCAAAGGCATGATTGGTTTTGCTTAATACGACTTCTGATAATTCAATTTCTTCCGGTAATAATTTTTCTTCCATCACATTAAACCTCCGCTCTGTAATATTTTTGCAAGCTGCTTTCTTCCTCTTGACAGATATGTTTTTTTATCGTGTTTTTGCGGCAAAGATGTAAGATCTGCTATTTCATTCACTTTGTATCCCTGTCCATAGTACAATTCCATCGGCAGACGATATCTTTCATCCAAAGACCTCAGTGCCTCCTTGAATTCCACATTATACTCATCATATTTTGATACTTCTTCACATTGATTCAGGTCTACATAAACTGTTTTTTGTCTCAAAATATCATAACAATGATTGATCAATATTCTGGTAAGCCAGGTTTTTAAAAGTACTGTGCTTTCTTCAATGTGTCTATCTTTTTCCCAACACGATAATATGGTATCCTGCATCGCATCCCCGGCATCTTCTTCATTGGCCAGAATCGCGATTGAGGTACGATACATGTCTTTCATATGCAAGTTTATCAATTTGCAAAAAGCTTCTTTATCACGCCTTTGTGCCCGTTTGACTAAAAAAATATGTTTTCGTTATTCATTTTTTTCTCCTACGCGCGTATATGTAATTCTAAGGTAAAACGCCCGTTCCTTCGCTTTACATATATTAGACGTGTATTACCGCATTTTGGTTTCAATAAGATTCAGATAAACAAAAATACCCGGAAGAGTGTAAACACTCTCCGGACACTTTTACAGTCTGGTTTAATTCGTTCTAGTATCAAGATTGTTACAGTTTTTATGTTCTTTCATCCACTTATTATATGTATGCTTCCAATTCATTCTTCAGTTTTTCTATCCATTTTAGATATTCATTTAATCTGCTTCTATATTCAAATACTTCTTTATTAAAATTCTTAGTTAGATAGAAAATTTGACTATGCATCATTCTTTCAAATGAATACTGCTTATTTTTCTGCCACCACCATTTCATTATAAATATCTTTAATTTTTTTAATTTTTGATCTCCTTATTAAACAGAAAAAAACCAATAGTAAAAAAATAGGAAAATATGTTACCATATTCTTATTATCCAACTCTTCTAAGCCTAGTAGAACCTCTTCAAACTCATATTTTATAATATTTTTTTCTTTTTTTATCCACATAATTTATCCAAATATAAAAAGCATTCAAACTATTTACTCTCATTATATACTTGTCATAAATATTTTTTCGTAATGCAGCTCTCGGAATCAATAATTCTTTATCATCGTTTATATGCATATAATATCCCCAAGTATCTGAATAAAAAAACGCATAATTACTAATCGAAAACTTTGCACATTTGCATAGGAAAAATATTATTGAAATCGTTGTTACTATTACATTAAACAAAAATAACCTCTAAGCAGTTCTCCTGCAATACTATGCCATCAATTATAATGCTTATAAAAAGAAAGCTTATCATCATTCGTACAAATTTATTTCTTGCCTTTCCATACCACTTCTCTTTATAACAATCCATCGTTGTTACAAACTCAATATCCTTAATCCGCACAATTTTTTTCCGCTTGCATATATTTATATATCTTTCTATCAAATACTCTATATTAATTTCTACAGCTTCTTTGCTCCAGTTCTTTTTAGACTTAAAATGCATTGTATCAATCCTATGTAACGAAAATCTTCTATACAACTGTCCCAAAAGGCAAAGTTCATTCTTTCGTTCAAGAAACATAATATTAATGATAACCCACAATATGTATGTAACCCCCA
Source organism: Lachnospiraceae bacterium (assembly GCA_021628825.1). Taxonomy (GTDB): domain Bacteria; phylum Bacillota; class Clostridia; order Lachnospirales; family Lachnospiraceae; genus Suilimivivens. Next base: position 1,430,062 of record JAJXRY010000001.1, read on the forward strand.
CAATATTATATACTGCTGCAATTTCGAGTATCACAAATCTTGCAACATCAAAAGATGAATCTATTTGTCCATTCAGTAACGTCATCGAAGTTACCGACACTAATATACAACAAATTATAACAACAATTAGGCATTCAGAAAATTTATATTTTTTGTAAAACCTCACGAATTGAAAAAAACAATGTAATATCGTTTGTCGAATAATATAATAACAACTGCCATAGTAATTGCAATTGTTGTTAATCCAATAACAATGCTACTTACCACTTCTATCTTCTTAATCATTTCATAGATATATGCATCATATCTTGCATTGAAAAAAACACACAAACGGAACCGTTGCAAAAGTAGCACCTGTCAAAAGATATATCTCAGATAAATAATCTACCTTAGAATATATCTTTTTCAGTCTTATGAAATTTCTTTTTTTATCGCAGAATTCTTCTATCGGAGATAATACTTCCTTTTTTTCATGCACTTAATTAGGACAGTACATAGAAATACTATAAATGCTAAGAAAACAGGCAATATACCCCAAATAGATATCCTAATAAATTGTTCACCCAATACCTTCATTCTTTAATTTCTCCTTTACATATTCTTCTGAGATCATCAACGCTGTTTCATTTTCTCCGCACTCCGCGTTATATACCACATCAATGCCAATTGTAACATTGTCCCCTTGCGCTCCAGCTCCAAAAGCATACCGGTTTCACCCTCATTGATCCCAGATGTAACGGCTGCCACTGTGTAGCCCTCCATGATCTTCTCATTTACTTCTGCATAGTCTTTAAATACTTTCATTCCTTTGCTCCTTTCTCTCTTACCATACCGCTGCCAGGCGTTTAGTTGATAAGTAATTCCTCTGGATCCACTTCCAGAGCTTTTGCAATTTTTCCAAGCTTCTTAATCGGAACATTTCTCCAATTGCTCAAAATTTAAACAATGGATCCTACTGAACACTCCACCACAGCAGCCAGATCCTTTGGACCCATGCACTTGCGAGCCATTGCAAGATACAGTTTATTTGTATCAATCTTCATTTTTCTCACCTCTCTTCCCGCTGCAGAACTTTTTTTGTTCTATGCTATCGTTATATCAGATGTTTTATGTTCTGTCAATACATTTTTAGAACATTTTTTTGTTCTTTTCTTTTTTGATAATATGATACTCTATCAGTAGAAAGTGGGTGAAGAAATGCCAACAGGTTCCAAAATAAAAAGAAATTCGCCAGCAAAAAGGACTTACGCAAAAAAACAATTGGGTGATTTGTGTGGTATGGCGGATTCTGCCATAAGACGCTATGAGAATGGAAAAAGCAAATCCCAAAAATAGAAACCTTACAGAAAATAGCTGATGCGTTGGATGTACCACTAGATTATTTACTAGGATGGGAAGATAAATTTAACGAAAGTCCTCTTTATCGTGCCCTGAAACGAAGTGGCGATACAACCAGCAGTTCATTATACAATGACTATATACAAAGACAATTAACTATGGACATCCATTGGGAACCGATTGATATTGAAATGGTCAACCGTTTCAAATTATTAAACCCAAAAGGACAAGCCAAAGCCATTGATCAGGTAGATCTCCTCACAAAAATACCTGAATATCGAAAGGAACCATTTAAAGCACTAGAACCACAAGAACCAAGTAGCGATTTTGAGCCAACATTTTAGTGGTAAAATACTTTTTCCACAATGAAAGGTACTGTCTTATAGACTGTCTTATAGACTGTCTTATAGACTGCACCATATGTAATCTATTGCGACGTTGCAATGTCGCACCTTGACAATATAATAAACCTACCCAGGGAACCGAAGGGGCGATATGTCAGCTACCGGATGCTATACGGAAGGAGCTGGTGTCAATGGTTACATATACGGATCTGATCCAGTTTGTAATTATGCTTTGCGCGGTTATAACTCTTGTTATCTATACACAACGCAAAAAGTAGCGCTCTCGTCTGGTAAACTGATGCGCTACTTTTTGTAACCAATTATTTTACCGGTGGCTAGGCTCAATCTAGCTTTCGGTTCTCTTGTTAGGTTTATTATACTGCTTAAATCTCTTATTTGCAATGGAAATTTGCCACCATACAGGAACTTAACGGTTGCACTGGTGCAATTATTTACCATAAATATACTTTACCGTCCCAGAAAAGGCAAATACACGTTCTCTTTTACCATACCGCTGCCAGCTCATGGAAAGAGGGAAAACAAATGCCAGTATTTAAGGATGAAGAACGAAATGCTTTTTTTATGTAAAAACTTATTACACCGACTATACCGGTGCCAAAAAAAGCAGAAAATGAGGCGGGGCTTTAAGCTGCAGCGGGAGGCCAAGGAATGGGAAAGAGCCTTTCTGGAGCGGCAGCAGGGCACCCCAGACATAACCTTTCAAGCTCTGTATGACCTCTATATAGAGGATATGAGTCACCGCCTAAGGGAGAACAGCATAGAAGGCAAGAAGAACGTATTCAAGAATCGGATTCTGCCATACTTCAAAGACAAGCCTGTTAATCAGATCACAGCAAAGGATATAAGAGACTGGCAGAATGTACAGATCTCCGCAGACTATTCAGATGCTTATCTGGACCGTATGCAGAATATGCTCACAACAATATTAAACTATGCTGTGAACTATTATAACTTGCCAGTCAATCCCTGTAATAAAGCGGGACATATGGGGAAACGTACACGCTCTATGCAGTTCTGGACACTGGATCAATTTAACTCTGTCCTGACTCATATAACGGATCCATCCGCAAGAACAGCTCTGTTACTGCTATTCCATTCCGGTATGAGATTCGGTGAAATGCTTGCCCTTACCTATTCCGATTTTGATTTTGAAGCTGATACAATCAGTATATCAAAATCTCTGCAGCATAGGGCAAAGGCTGGGGATCTTATCACACCTCCAAAGACAGACAACGGCATTAGGATCATATCTATGCCCCGATCTATCATGATAGCCATCAAAGACTATACCAATCATATCTATGGTATATCAGCCAATGACAGGGTATTTACCTTTACCAAGAGCCTTATCCGTGGCAATATGAAGCATGGATCTACTTCTGCAGGTGTTCCCTTTATTCGGATCCATGATCTCAGGCATTCCCATGTATCACTTCTCATTGATATGGGATTCAGTCCCCACCTCATAGCGGAGGCGGATCGGTGACACTGTCCAGATGGTAAACAACACTTACGGGCACCTCTACCCTACCAAGCATAAAGAGGTTGCCGACAAGCTGAACCAAATAATAGTATCATTATAGTATCAAAAAGGACTCCCATTTCTGGAAGTCCTTAATTTATGCTATATTCTGATTACTCGATGATTGTAGCAACACGTCCTGATCCTACAGTACGTCCACCTTCACGGATAGCGAATGTAAGACCCTGCTCCATAGCGATTGGATGGATCAGTTCGATAGTCATTTCTACGTTATCACCAGGCATGCACATTTCTGTACCTTCAGGAAGGTTGCAGACACCTGTTACGTCAGTTGTTCTGAAGTAGAACTGAGGACGATAGTTGTTGAAGAAAGGAGTATGACGTCCACCTTCATCCTTTGTTAAAACGTAAACCTGAGCTGTAAACTTCTTATGGCAGGTTACAGTACCGGGCTTAGCAAGAACCTGTCCTCTTTCGATTTCAGTTCTCTGAATACCACGAAGAAGAGCACCGATGTTATCACCAGCCTGAGCCTCATCAAGAAGCTTACGGAACATTTCGATACCAGTAACAACGGTCTTCTTTGTTTCTTCCTTAATACCAACGATTTCAACTTCCTCGTTAAGATGAAGAACACCACGCTCTACTCTACCAGTTGCAACAGTACCACGTCCGGTAATAGTGAATACGTCTTCTACAGGCATAAGGAAAGGCTTATCTGTTGCTCTTTCAGGATCCGGAATATAGGAATCAACAGTATCCATAAGTTCCATGATCTTGTCGCCCCATTCTCCCATCGGATCTTCAAGAGCCTTAAGAGCGGAACCCTTAATGATCGGGCATCCTTCGAATCCATACTCTTCAAGCTGTTCGGTAACTTCCATCTCTACTAACTCGATAAGCTCAGGATCGTCTACCATATCGCACTTGTTCAGGAATACAACGATGTAAGGTACACCTACCTGACGAGCCAGAAGGATGTGCTCTTTTGTCTGAGCCATAACACCATCAGTAGCAGCTACAACGAGGATAGCACCATCCATCTGAGCAGCACCAGTGATCATGTTCTTAACGTAGTCAGCATGTCCCGGGCAGTCAACGTGAGCATAATGTCTCTTAGCAGTTGTATACTCAACGTGAGCGGTAGAAATGGTAATACCTCTTTCTCTTTCTTCGGGAGCCTTATCGATGTTCTCGAAATCTGTTGCTTCATTACCAGGAACTCTTGCAGCAAGTACCTTTGTGATAGCTGCAGTTAAAGTAGTTTTACCATGGTCAACGTGTCCGATGGTACCAATGTTACAATGTGGTTTGGTTCTTTCAAAATGCGCTTTAGCCATTTTTTAAGTCCTCCTTTAAATAATTGAACAATTAGTTTTTCCTTTTTTAATCAGCTACCTTTAATTATATTAAATAGCTGTGCATATTTCAAGCATTTTTTTCGTACTCTCATGAATTAAAAGCACGTTAAATTATTTTGCCTTTGCAGCAAGTACCTTTTCCTGAACACTCTTCGGAACCGGCTCGTACTTTTCGAAGAACATGGAGTAGTTACCACGTCCCTGTGTGGAAGAACGAAGTTCTGTAGAGTAACCGAACATTTCAGCAAGCGGAACAAGTGCTCTGACAATCTTACCACCGCCAATATCATCCATGGACTGGATCTGACCACGCTTGGAATTTAGGGATCCGATTACATCACCCATGTATTCTTCCGGCATGGTAACCTCAACCTTCATGATCGGCTCAAGAAGTACCGGGGCTGCCTTCTGCATAGCATCCTTGAATGCCATGGAACCTGCAATGTGGAATGCCATTTCAGAGGAGTCGACTTCATGATAGGATCCATCATATACAGTCGCATGAACACCCAGTACCGGGAATCCTCCAAGAATACCGGCCTGAGCTGCTTCCTGGATACCTTCACCGACTGCAGGGATGTATTCCTTCGGAATTGCACCACCGACTACGGTAGATTCAAATAACAGTGTAGGCGGATCATTGATCAGGATGTTGGCCTTAGGATCAAATTCAAACTTCTCACAGTTTGCTTCCATAGGCTCGAACTTAACTTTACAGTGACCATACTGTCCACGACCACCGGACTGCTTAGCGTACTTGGAATCAACATCAACAGCCTTGGTAAATGCTTCCTTGTAAGCAACCTGAGGCGCACCAACGTTTGCTTCTACCTTAAATTCACGAAGAAGTCTGTCTACGATGATCTCCAGGTGAAGCTCACCCATACCGGCGATAATGGTCTGGCCTGTTTCCTGATCTGTATGAGCACGGAAAGTAGGATCTTCTTCTGCAAGCTTTGCTAAAGCTTCACCCATCTTACCCTGGCCTGCCTTTGTCTTAGGCTCGATTGCAAGCTCGATAACCGGTTCAGGGAATTCCATGGACTCCAGAATTACCGGATGCTGTTCATCACAAATGGTATCACCGGTACCAGTAAACTTGAATCCAACTGCTGCTGCGATATCACCGGAGTAAACTTTTTCAAGCTCTGCTCTCTTGTTTGCATGCATCTGAAGAATACGTCCAACACGTTCCTTCTTATCCTTTGTAGCATTCAGTACATAGGAACCAGAGTTCATTGTACCAGAATATACTCTGAAGAATGCAAGCTTACCAACGAACGGGTCAGCCATGATCTTAAATGCAAGCGCTGCGAAAGGCTCTTCATCAGAAGAATGTCTTACAACCTCATTGCCTTCCAGGTCGGTACCCTTAATCGGAGGGATATCGGTAGGAGCCGGCATGTACTCAACAACAGCATCCAGAAGCTTCTGAACACCCTTGTTACGATATGCAGAACCACAGCATACCGGAACAGCGGTACATTCGCAGGTTGCCTTTCTTAAAACTTTCTTCATTTCTTCTACAGAAGGTTCTTCCCCTTCCAGATACATCATCATTAAATCATCATCTAATTCACAGATCTTCTCAATCAGTTCAGCACGATACGTTTCCGCATCATCTTTCATATCTCCGAGATCATCTGTAACAGTGATGTTATCACCCTTATCATCATTATAGATGTAAGCCTTCATTTCAAACAGATCGATGATTCCCTTGAATTCGTCTTCCTTACCAATCGGTAACTGAAGAATGATGGCATTCTTACCTAAACGGGTTCTGATCTGCTCTACTGCACCATAGAAGTTCGCACCAAGGATGTCCATCTTGTTGATGAAAGCCATACGAGGTACATTGTAGGTGTCAGCCTGACGCCATACGTTTTCTGACTGAGGCTCAACACCACCCTTTGCACAGAATACACCGACTGCACCATCAAGTACACGTAAGGAACGTTCTACTTCTACAGTGAAGTCAACGTGTCCCGGAGTATCAATGATGTTGATACGATGCTCTAATGCACCGGGCATGGGCTTGGTTTCTTTTTCGAGAGTCCAGTGACATGTGGTAGCTGCAGATGTAATTGTGATACCTCTTTCCTGCTCCTGTTCCATCCAGTCCATGGTAGCAGTACCTTCGTGAGTATCACCGATCTTGTAGTTAACACCAGTGTAATAAAGAATACGCTCTGTAAGTGTTGTCTTACCGGCATCGATATGAGCCATAATTCCGATATTTCTGGTTCTCTCTAATGGATATTCTCTTCCAGCCAAGTTTTTCCTCCTTATATTAGTCTAGGCACAAGCAAGACCTTCTCCACAGATCCGATTAGAATCTGTAATGAGCGAATGCCTTGTTTGCCTCTGCCATTTTGTGCATATCTTCTTTTCTCTTTACTGCTGCTCCGGTATTGTTTGCAGCATCCAGAATTTCGTTAGCCAGTCTGTCCTTCATGGTCTTTTCGCCTCTCTTACGAGAAAACATGGTTAACCAACGAAGTCCCTAATGCCTGACGTCTTTCAGGTCTTACTTCCATCGGTACCTGATAGGTAGCACCACCGATACGTCTTGCCTTTACTTCAAGAACAGGCATGATGTTGTTCATGGCCTCTTCGAATACTTCAAGAGCCGGCTTACCTGATTTTTCTTCAACGGTTTCAAAAGCACCATATACAATCTTCTGTGCTACACCCTTCTTACCGTCTAACATAATGTTATTGATAAGCTTGGTAACCACTTTGTTATTGTATAAAGGATCTGCTAATACGTCTCTTTTCTGAATATGTCCTTTACGTGGCACGGTTCTTCCCTCCTTATTAAAATGAAATAATAAATCATCGGTACTCACAGTGTGTCGTTCTAATTTCACAATTGTGTACGTGCGGGTAGTCCTCATTACAATGAACTGACGAGCAATTCTATATTGTAACAGAATTCCAACACTAAATTAGTTCTGTTTGTGGGTCCAATTTGTTCCAAATTACTTGCCTGCTTTCGGTCTCTTAGCACCATACTTGGAACGGGCCTGCTTTCTGTTAGCGACTCCCGCAGTATCAAGGGTACCACTGATGATATGGTATCTTGTACCAGGTAAGTCCTTTACTCTACCGCCTCTGATCAGAACAACGCTGTGCTCCTGAAGGTTGTGTCCTTCACCGGGAATGTAGCTTGTTACTTCAATTCCGTTAGAAAGACGAACTCTGGCGATCTTACGAAGAGCGGAGTTCGGCTTCTTCGGTGTTGCTGTCTTAACAGCTGTACATACACCACGCTTCTGAGGAGCGGAAGTATCTGTAGCCTTCTTGTGAAGAGAGTTCCATCCCTTCTGCAATGCAGGTGCAGTTGACTTCTTTACGGATGTCTGACGACCTTTTCTGACTAACTGGTTAAATGTTGGCATTCTGTTTCACCTCCTGTATATAAAATATGTTATATTATATGGCAGTTTCCGGATAAGCTATACAAATCTGCATACTATACCTGGAAATGCACACTAAACTAGTATAAACAATGGATTTTCCCTTGTCAATATCTTCCTTTCAAAAAGATTGACAAAAAAGAAGCCATTCCCTCATTTGTTTCCAAATCTTTCAGGTAATGACTTCCTTATGCTTTACAAAACGGTGTTTCTTATTCTTCTACAGAAACAGTTTCTTCCGCAGCTTCTGCCTCAGCATCTTCTGCACCTTCATCGATATCGTCAATGATTTCCTCTGTTTCTTCTACCTGAATCTCTTCGGGATCTTCTGCAGGAGCTTCTTCCTTTTTAAAGTCCGTGTTGAGATAGGTGTTGCGGTAACGCTTCATACCGGTACCGGCCGGAATCAGCTTACCAATGATAACGTTCTCTTTCAGACCGATCAGCGGATCTACCTTACCCTTGATGGCTGCTTCTGTCAGAACCTTCGTTGTTTCCTGGAAGGATGCAGCAGACAGGAAGGAGTTTGTTGCAAGTGCTGCCTTGGTAATACCCAGCATTACCTGCTTGCCTTCTGCAGGCTCTTTACCTTCAGCAATCAGCTTCTCGTTCATATCTTCATAATCAAGTACATCAACGAGTGTTCCCGGAAGGAATTCGGTATCGCCGTTATTCTCGATACGAACCTTCTTTAACATCTGACGGACGATAACTTCGATATGCTTATCGGAAATATCAACACCCTGCAGACGGTAAACTCTCTGTACTTCACGGATCATGTAATCCTGTACGGCACGGATGCCCTTGATCTTCAGAAGGTCATGAGGATTTACACTACCTTCGGTAAGTTCATCACCGGCTTCCAGTACAGAACCGTCTGTGATCTTGATACGGGATCCGTAAGGAATCAGGTAAGTCTTGGACTCTCCGTTTTCCGGATCGGTAATGACGATTTCACGCTTCTTCTTGGTATCCTTAATGGATGCCACGCCGCCAAATTCTGCAATAATTGCAAGTCCCTTCGGCTTACGAGCCTCAAAAAGCTCCTCGACACGCGGAAGACCCTGTGTGATATCGTCCACCGATGCAACACCACCGGTATGGAAGGTACGCATGGTAAGCTGTGTACCGGGTTCACCGATAGACTGTGCTGCAATAATACCAACTGCTTCACCGACCTGAACCGGTTCACCGGTTGCCATGTTGGCACCGTAACATTTTGCACAGATACCATTGTGGGAACGACAGGTAAGAATCGTACGGATCTTAACCTTCTCAATGGGATCTCCTAATTCATCCACGCCTACGGATAAGATCTTGGAAGCACGGCTCGGTGTAATCATATGATTACGCTTTACAATGATGTTTCCGTCCTTATCCTTAATATCTTCACAGGTAAATCTTCCTGTAATTCTGTCCTTTAATCCTTCGATGGTTTCCTTACCATCCATGAAAGCCTTAACTTCCATTCCCGGAATCTTATCGGAGCCTTCCATACAGTCGGTCTCACGGATAATTAATTCCTGTGATACATCAACCATACGTCTTGTCAGGTAACCGGAGTCTGCGGTACGAAGTGCGGTATCGGACAATCCCTTACGTGCACCATGTGCGGACATGAAGTATTCCAGTACGTCCAGACCTTCACGGAAGTTTGACTTGATCGGGAGTTCGATGGTTCTACCGGTTGTATCGGCCATCAATCCACGCATACCTGCCAGCTGCTTGATCTGCTGATTGGAACCACGGGCTCCGGAGTCAGCCATCATGAAGATGTTGTTGTACTTATCAAGACCCTTTAACAGTACCTCGGTCAGTTCCTTATCGGTTTCGTTCCAGGTCTCTACAACGGCACGATAACGCTCTTCTTCGGTGATCAGACCACGCCGGAAGTTCTGTGCGATCTTATCAACGGTTGCCTGTGCGGCATCCAGCATTTCCTGCTTCTGCGCAGGTACGGTCATATCGGAAATGGATACGGTCATTGCTGCTCTGGTGGAATACTTGTAACCGGTAGACTTAATCAGGTCAAGTACTTCTGCAGTAACGGATGCTCCATGTGTATTAATTACTTTTTCAAGGATCTGCTTTAACTGCTTCTTTCCTACATGGAAATCGATTTCGGGAAGCAGGAAGTTCTCCGGCTTCGTACGGTCTACATAGCCAAGATCCTGAGGAAGGATTTCATTAAAGAGGAATCTTCCCAATGTGGATTCTACGATTCCTGTAACTTCTTCACCCTCTGCGTTCTTCTTGGTAATACGGACCTTGATTCTGGAATGTAAGGTGCAGGCACCATTTTCATAAGCAAGGATTGCTTCGTTCACGCTCTTGAAGAACTTGCCTTCACCTACTGCACCGGGACGCTCCTGGGTCAGATAGTAAATACCAAGTACCATATCCTGGGAAGGAACGGCAACCGGACCACCATCGGAAGGCTTTAACAGGTTATTCGGAGAGAGCAGAAGGAAACGGCACTCTGCCTGTGCTTCTACGCTTAACGGAAGATGCACTGCCATCTGGTCTCCATCGAAGTCGGCATTGAATGCGGTACAAACAAGCGGATGAAGCTTGATGGCCTTACCTTCTACAAGGATCGGTTCAAATGCCTGAATACCAAGTCTGTGAAGAGTAGGAGCACGGTTTAACATAACCGGATGCTCTTTAATGACATCCTCGAGCACATCCCATACCTGGGTGTCGAGTCTTTCTACTAACTTCTTTGCTGCCTTAATATTCTGTGAAGTACCTCTTGATACGAGCTCTTTCATAACAAAAGGCTTGAATAATTCAATCGCCATCTCTTTCGGAAGACCACACTGATAAATCTTCAGCTCCGGTCCAACGACGATAACGGAACGTCCGGAATAGTCCACACGCTTACCTAACAGGTTCTGACGGAAACGTCCGGATTTACCCTTTAACATATCGGAAAGAGACTTTAATGCACGGTTACCGGGTCCGGTTACCGGTCTTCCTCTTCTGCCGTTGTCAATCAGAGCGTCAACTGCCTCCTGAAGCATTCGCTTCTCGTTGCGCATGATTATGTCAGGCGCGCCGAGCTCGAGAAGTCTCTTCAGACGGTTGTTACGGTTGATAATTCTGCGGTACAGATCATTCAGATCCGATGTTGCAAAACGTCCGCCGTCCAGCTGAACCATCGGACGAAGATCCGGAGGAATTACCGGAATTGCATCCATAATCATCCAGGAAGGTTCATTTCCGGATTCACGGAATGCTTCAACGACCTCTAAACGCTTAATAATTCTGGCACGCTTCTGACCGGTAGAATCCTTTAATCCTGCCTTTAACTCTTCTGCGTCCTTTTTCAAGATCAATGGCTTCGAGAAGCTCTTTGATCGCTTCTGCGCCCATGCCTACACGGAACTTGTTGCCCCAGGTCTCTCTTGCATCCTGATATTCCTTCTCAGACAGAACCTGCTTGTATTCCAGATCGGTTTCGCCTGCATCCAGTACAATATAGGAAGCAAAATATAATACCTTTTCCAGTACTCTGGGTGATAAATCCAGAATCAATCCCATACGGCTCGGAATTCCCTTAAAATACCAGATATGGGAAACCGGCGCTGCCAGTTCGATGTGTCCCATACGCTCTCTACGTACGCTGGATTTCGTAACCTCAACGCCGCATCGATCGCAGACAACACCTTTATATCTGATTTTCTTATATTTACCACAATGACATTCCCAGTCTTTGGTTGGTCCAAAGATTCTTTCACAGAACAAACCGTCTTTTTCAGGCTTTAAGGTTCTGTAATTGATTGTCTCAGGCTTTGTTACCTCGCCTCTGGACCATTCCCTGATTTTCTCAGGAGATGCTAAACCAATTCTGATGGCATCAAATGTCATCGGCTGATACACTTCTTGCTTTGTTTCTGACATTTTGGGTACTCCTTCCGGTTTTATTCATCATATGAGTCTGAATCAATGTCCAATGTGAAATCGTCATCGAAATCTCCATCTGCATCTTCATCCTCATCCGCACTTACAAGCTCACCGCTGTCTGCATCAAATTCCTGTTTCTGATAACCCATGTCGGAAAGAGAATTCTGATCGTAATCATAACCTCTGTTCTCGCCTTCCATCTCTGCACGGTAATCGGTGTCACCGTAGTCAATGGTCTCGGAAATCTCAACCTCGGTGTTATCCTCACGGAGAACCTTAACATCAAGACCAAGAGACTGTAATTCCTTAAGTAATACCTTAAAGGATTCCGGAATACCGGGTTCAGGAATATTGTCGCCCTTGATGATGGCTTCGTATGTCTTCACACGGCCAACCACATCATCAGACTTCACTGTCAGGATCTCCTGCAGCGTGTAGGATGCACCGTACGCCTCAAGAGCCCAAACCTCCATCTCTCCGAAACGCTGTCCGCCGAACTGTGCCTTACCGCCCAGAGGCTGCTGTGTTACCAATGAGTAAGGACCGGTTGAACGTGCGTGAATCTTATCATCTACCAGATGATGCAGCTTTAAGTAATGCATGTGACCAATGGTAACCGGGCTGTCGAAGTACTCGCCGGTACGTCCGTCACGAAGTCTTACCTTACCATCCCTGGAAATCGGAACACCCTTCCACAGTTCTCTGTGGTCACGGTTCTTGGATAAATATTCCATAACTTCAGGAAGAAGTTCTTCTTTGTGTTTCTTTTCGAATTCTTCCCAGCTTAAATTTACATAATCGTTTGCCAGATCGAGCGTATCCATAATGTCTACTTCGTTCGCGCCATCGAATACCGGTGTTGCAACGTTAAAGCCAAGAGCCTTTGCTGCAAGGGAAAGGTGAATCTCCAATACCTGCCCGATATTCATACGGGAAGGTACGCCCAGAGGATTTAATACAATATCAAGAGGACGGCCGTTAGGAAGATAAGGCATATCCTCTACCGGGAGCACACGGGAAACAACACCCTTGTTACCATGACGTCCGGCCATCTTATCACCAACGGAAATCTTTCTCTTCTGTGCAATGTAAATACGGACTGCCTGATTTACACCCGGAGACAGCTCATCGCCGTTCTCTCTGGTAAATACCTTTGCATCTACAACAATACCATATTCGCCGTGAGGAACCTTTAAGGAAGTATCACGTACTTCTCTTGCCTTCTCACCGAAGATGGCACGGAGCAGTCTTTCTTCTGCGGTAAGCTCTGTCTCTCCCTTGGGAGTTACCTTACCAACCAGGATATCACCGGCGCGAACCTCTGCACCGATACGGATGATACCACGATCATCCAGATCCTTTAACGCATCATCACCGACACCCGGAACATCTCTTGTGATTTCTTCGGGTCCCAACTTGGTGTCACGTGCTTCTGCTTCATATTCTTCAATGTGTACGGATGTATAAACATCATCCTGTACCAGACGTTCACTTAATAATACTGCATCCTCGTAGTTATAACCTTCCCAGGTCATGAATCCGATCAGCGGATTCTTACCAAGTGCAAGCTCACCTTCGGAGGTGGAAGGACCATCTGCAATTACCTGTCCTGCTTCTACATGCTCACCCTTTACGACGATCGGTCTCTGGTTATAACAGTTACTCTGGTTGCTTCGGGCAAACTTGGTCAGGTGGAATTCCACCTTTTCGCCATCGTCGCAGGTCATCTTGATCAGGTTGGAAGCCACATGCGTAATCTCACCGGACTTCTTTGCTACCACACAGACACCGGAGTCAACCGCTGCCTTCGGTTCCATACCGGTACCTACAACAGGCGCTTCGGTTGTCAGAAGCGGCACCGCCTGACGCTGCATGTTGGATCCCATCAGCGCACGGTTTGCATCGTCGTTTTCAAGGAATGGAATCAACGCTGTTGCCACAGAGAACACCATTCTCGGGGACACATCCATGTAGTCAAACATTGCCTTAGGATATTCGGAGGTCTCATCTCTGTAACGTCCGGATACGGAGTTACGCACGAAATGTCCTTCTTCATCCAGAGCCTCGTTCGCCTGTGCTACATGGTAGTTATCCTCTTCATCTGCGGTCATGTAAACAACTTCGTCGGTTACACGCGGGTTCGCCGGATCGGACTTATCAATCTTACGATAAGGAGCCTCAACGAAACCATATTCATTAATTCTTGCATAGGATGCAAGAGAATTAATCAGACCAATGTTCGGACCTTCAGGGGTCTCAATCGGACACATTCTTCCGTAATGGGAGTAATGGACATCCCGGACCTCGAATCCGGCACGATCTCTGGAAAGACCACCGGGACCCAATGCGGAAAGACGTCTCTTATGTGTCAGCTCGCCCAGAGGGTTGTTCTGATCCATAAACTGGGACAGCTGGGAGGAACCGAAGAATTCCTTCACGGCAGCCTGTACCGGTTTGATGTTGATGAGTGCCTGAGGAGAAATTTCCTCTGCATCATGGGTTGTCATTCTTTCACGAACAACTCTCTCCAGTCTGGAAAGACCGATTCTGTACTGGTTCTGTAACAGTTCACCAACCGCACGGATACGTCTGTTTCCTAAGTGGTCGATATCATCGTCATTACCGATACCGTATTCCAGATGGATGTTATAGTTAATGGATGCTAAAATATCATCCTTGGTAATATGCTTCGGAACAAGCTCATGTACATTCTTCTTAAGAGCTTCGCCAAGGGCTTCTGCATCATCTCCGTATTCTTCGATGATCTGCTTTAATACCGGATAATATACAAGCTCTGTAATGCCAAAATCCTTGGGATTGCAGTCCACGTAAGTGGTAAGGTCTACCATCATGCTGGAAAGCACCTTCACATTACGTTCCTCTGTCTGAATAAAGACATAAGGAATTGCTGCATTCTGAATCTGATCTGCAAGTTCAGCAGTTACCTTGGTTCCAGCTTCTGCAAGAACTTCACCAGTCTGTACATCCACAACATCTTCTGCCAGAATGTGATTCCGGATTCTGTTGCGTAATGCCAGCTTCTTATTAAATTTATATCTACCGACTTTCGCTAAATCATATCTTCTGGGGTCAAAGAACATCGCGTTGATCAGACTCTCTGCACTTTCAACGCTTAAAGGTTCACCGGGACGGATTTTCTTGTACAGCTCTAAAAGGCCGTCCTGATAATTCGTTGCAACGTCCTTTCCAAAGCTTGCTTCAATTTTGGGTTCGTCACCAAACAGCTCTCTGATCTCATCGTTGGTACCAATACCAAGAGCACGGATCAGAACCGTAATCGGAACCTTTCTGGTTCTGTCAACACGAACATAGAAAATATCGTTCGAGTCTGTTTCATACTCTAACCATGCACCACGGTTAGGGATTACGGTAGCAGAAAACAGTCTCTTACCGATCTTATCATGATCAATTGCATAATAAATACCGGGAGAACGAACTAACTGGCTGACAATAACACGTTCTGCACCGTTAATTACGAATGTACCGGTCTCTGTCATGATCGGAAGGTCACCCATGAAGATTTCATGTTCACTGATCTCTTCCTTTTCTTTATTATAAAGACGTACCTTAACCTTCAGGGGAGCTGCATATGTTGCGTCTCTTTCCCTGCACTTTTCAATAGAATATTTCACATCGTCTTCGCAAAGTTCGAAATCTACGAATTCCAGACTTAAGGAACCGCTGTAATCAGCGATTGGAGAGATATCATCAAATACCTCTTTCAAGCCTTCTTCCAGGAACCACTTGTAAGAATCCTTCTGAACCTCGATCAGGTTTGGCATTTCCAGAACCTCTTTCTGTCGTGAATAACTCATACGAATATTCTTGCCTGCGGTAATGGGACGTATTCTGTTCTTTTCCATCGACTATTCACCCCGTTCTTTATGATTTAGTGTCGTAAAAAGCCTACCACACCACAATAGTGCACTATCCATATTACCACAAGAAAATTTGATCGTCAAGAACAAATAAATAAAAAAGATTCCCGGACGAAATATCCGGGAACCTCTCTATTCTTTTGATCAGAATTCGTGGCGAAAATTACTTTAATGTAACCTTTGCTCCAACTTCTTCTAATTTCTTCTTAAGCTCTTCAGCTTCTTCCTTGGTAGCGCCTTCCTTAACCATCTTCGGTGCAGAATCAACTACGTCCTTAGCTTCCTTCAGTCCAAGACCGGTAGCTTCACGAACAACCTTGATAACCTTAACCTTTTCAGTGCCTACTTCAGTAAGCTCTACATCAAAGGAATCCTTCTCTTCTGCTGCTGCGCCAGCATCAGCACCTGCTGCTGCAACGACTACACCTGCTGCTGCAGATACGCCGAACTCTTCTTCACATGCTTTTACAAGATCATTTAATTCTAATACAGTTAACTCTTTGATAGCGTCGATTAATTCCTGAGTGGATAATTTTGCCATTTTCTTTTCCTCCATTTAATTTGTTTTCATCAATAATTAGTTACATCACGTGCAGATCAGATTATTCTGCTGCAGGTGCTTCAGCGGGAGCTTCCTGCGCAGGAGCTGCCTCGGCTGCAGGTGCTTCGCATGCGGATGCACCACCTTTTTCAGCAAGCTGGTTCATAACACGAGCAAAGTTCGTAATCGGAGACTGAATGCTTCCAAGTAACTTGGACAGTAATTCTTCTCTGGAAGGGATCTTTGCGATGGATTCCATTCCCTTTGCATCGTATGCAATACCTTCTACCACACCAGCCTTGATTTCAAGAGCAGGAGCAGTCTTAGCAAAATTGCTAATTACTCTGGCAGGAGCTGTTGCATCTGTAGTGGAGATTGCGATTGCACTCGGTCCTTCAAGATAAGGAGCAAGGCTTTCGAAATCGGTTCCCTTGAACGCAAAGTTCATCATTGTGTTCTTGTAAACTTTGTAAGTAATTCCTGCCTCACGGAGCTGCTTACGAAGAGCAGTGTCCTGTTCTACAGTAAGTCCACGATAGTCAACCAATACTACGGACTGCGCATCCTTGATGTTAGCGGAAATCTCGTCTACAACCGGTGTTTTCAGTTCAACTTTTGCCACTTTTCTTACCTCCTATTAGATTTTGGTGCCGAAATGAGCTTATTGAACATCTGCCTGCTTACAGGCGGTATTATAAAAAGCCCTTCCGAAAAACGAAAGGGCAGAAAAATACATCTCTCATGTAAACTCTTTCCTCGGCAGGTGGCTTACGCTCTTACGCCTCATGGCCCTGCTGTCTTCGGCATGGTCAAAACGACCTTAAGTAGAATAGCATAGACGGGATTCTTTTGTCAATCCTATTTTGCAAATTACTTTTTAAGAAATTCACTTTTTGTAAACTCACAGAACTAATGTAAACATCTAATTTTTGTGAGATATATCCGTCGGAATCAATCTGTACTCCGGGGAAAGACTTCTTAAATAAGACAGGATCCGTTCTTTTTTTCGCTGTCATAAACCATCTTCACGCGGCAGTCCGACTGAATTGCGGGTACAAACTGCAGGGATTTGATCCCATCCTGTCCGATGCTGACCTTGAGAAGTCCGGTATCAATGGTTCTGGAATTAAACCAGAAATTACCAAGACTGTAAAAGCACCGGTGTATTCCCGCAATAGGTAATCCCCTGCAGACAATGTGGATGATCCCCCACAATCAGATCTGCGCCTGCCTGCGCATACAGTGGTGCCTGATCCGTCTGTGCCCAGTCCGGATCACTCTCATTCTCGGTTCCCCAGTGAACGCATACGATCACGAAATCACTCTCCGCCTTCGCTTGTGATATTACCTCACAAAGCTTCTCCGGATTAAAGCACCGGAAGACACCCGGCGAATTTTCGGTTGCCTCCTTCGTGTCCGGGTTGTCCAGACGCTCAATCTGGGTTGCTGCGATCAGGGCAATCTTCATGTCATTGACGATAAAATAAACCGGTGCCGAAGCCTCCCCGATATTTCTCCCGGCACCCAGCGCATGAATGGATGCCTGATCCAGGGTGTCCAAGGTATCCAACAGTCCCTGTTCTCCAAAATCATACACATGATTGTTCGCAACAATTGCCACGTCTGCTCCCATATCTCCCAGATACGATACCGTATCCGTATCGGCCCGGAAGGTAAAGGTCTTTCCTTCTGTCGGCGTTCCCCGGTTGGTATACGGGAATTCATTATTTACCACCGTAATATCCGACCGGCGCAGAATCGTCAGGAGATCTTCCGATATTCCTTCATCCAGACTTCCGCCACGGCCTTTTAACTTCGACATAATGGCATATTCATCGTCCATAAGAATATCTCCGGTAAAGCACAGCGTCACTTCCTCCGTTGAAGAAGCCTCCCACGGATAAATCCGGTTCTGTGCCATATATTCTTCATCTGCCAGAACGTTTCCATAGCGTGGGTTTTCCTTCAGAAGCTCCGAAGTCACCTCTGCTTCCCCTCCATTGGAAGAATCGGTATGATTAATTGGAATCCGTTCCTTAAAAATACTGCTCTGCACAGATTCATATTTATTTTTCACATCGACATGAATTTTTCTGAAAGCCTGCCAGCACTAAAAGGACGCAAAGTCCTGCCAATGTGATTCCCCCAAGAGTAAGCAGGAACACCAGTACAGGTTTTTGAGCCCCTTTCTGTGAGGATTTCTTGTTTCTTTTTTTTGATCTATTCATAAGGATAAGGATAGCACACTTTGCCCATTTGATGCAAGGCAGTGGTGTTCGACAGATTTTTATATAAAAATACAGAGCGTGTCTTTCGACACGCTCCATAGTCTTAATTCTGTGTTAAATTCTGTAATTAGTACTTAGCAACACTTACTCTTACGCCAGGTCCCATGGTAGAGGTAAGAGTGATGCTTCTTAAATACTGACCCTTTAAGGTAGAGGGTTTTGCCTTAACGATTGCTTCCATAAGAGCATTGAAGTTCTCAGCAAGCTTTTCTTCGTCGAAGGAAGCCTTACCAACCGGTACATGAATGATATTGGACTTATCTAATCTGTACTCGATCTTACCGGCTTTGATATCAGCGATAGCCTTGGTTACATCCATTGTTACGGTACCAGCCTTAGGGTTAGGCATTAAGCCCTTAGGTCCTAAAACCTTACCAAGACGACCAACAACACCCATCATATCAGGTGTTGCTACAACAACGTCAAAATCAAACCATCCATCGTTCTGGATTCTCGGGATCAGTTCTTCGCCGCCAACATAATCTGCTCCGGCAGCTTCTGCTTCAGCAACCTTGTCACCCTTGGCAAATACTAAAACCTTAACTGTCTTACCGGTTCCGTTCGGCAGTACAACTGCTCCACGAACCTGCTGTTCTGCATGACGTCCATCGCATCCTGTACGGATATGAACTTCGATTGTTTCATCAAATTTAGCAACCGCGGTCTTCTTAACAAGAGCCACTGCCTCAGCAGGCTCATATGCAACTGCGCGGTCAACAAGCTTTGCAGCTTCTACATATTTCTTTCCATGTTTCATTTCGTTATCCTCCTATGGCACTAGTCTTCTACAGTAATGCCCATACTTCTTGCTGTTCCGGCGATCATGCTCATAGCAGTCTCAATGCTTGCAGCGTTAAGGTCAGGCATCTTTAATTCAGCAATTTCCTGAAGCTTGGCTTTGGAAATTGTAGCAACCTTTGTCTTGTTAGGTGTAGCGGAACCGGACTTAATGTTGCATGCTTTCTTAAGAAGTACTGCTGCAGGGGGAGTCTTTGTAACGAAACTAAAGCTTCTGTCTGCATAAACTGTGATAACAACAGGGATGATCACATCTCCCTTGTCTGCTGTTCTTGCGTTGAACTGCTTTGTGAATTCAACGATGTTAACCCCGTGCTGTCCAAGTGCAGGACCAACCGGGGGAGCTGGTGTAGCTTTACCAGCAGGGATCTGTAACTTGATGTATCCTTCTACTTTCTTTGCCATTTTGGCACCTCCTATATTTACAAGAGCGTTCCAGGAAAAAGAACACCTTGTATTGTGGTATGGCGCAGGATGACTCCTGCTTCCACGGCTCACAAGTGTGAACCTATTAAAAAAATGTTTCCTGAAGTTCTGCCTGTGCAGAAACTTCATTAAGACATAAGTCTTACTTCTGCAAAGCTGATTTCGACAGGTGTTTCTCTGCCGAACAGTTCTACATTGATGGTAGCTGTCTGTTTGCCGTAATCCATTCTCTGAACCACACCAACGGTATCCTTCCAGACACCTGCAACAACCGCAATGGTATCGCCCTCCTTGAAATCTACGGAGATGTTCTCCACCTTGATTCCAAGTGGCTTCATTTCTGCTTCGGACAACGGAACCGGCTTGCTTCCGGGTCCCACAAATCCGGTTACACCTCTGGTATTACGAACTACATACCAGGTATCGTCATTCATTACCATATTGATCAGAACATAGCCCGGGAACATCTTCTTCTGAACCGTCTTGCGTGCACCGTTCTTCATTTCAACAACATCCTGCATCGGAACACGGACTTCCAGGATTTCTTCCTCTAAATGTCTGTTTTCAATGGTTTTCTCAATATTCGCTTTAACCTTATTCTCATATCCTGAATAGGTGTGTACTACATACCAGTTTGCTTCTGCCATACATTCACCTCATTCTACAGACTTGTCAGGAAATTAACGCCGTACTGCATTGCGACATCAAGTACCGCAATAATAGCTGCTACTACTACGGAAATGCACACAACTGCAACAGACTGTTTAACGAGTGAGTCTTTATCAGGCCATGAGATCTTCTTATACTCAGCCTTAACGCCTTTGAAAAAACCGGGTTTCTTTGTCTTTTCATTCTTTGCGGATTCTGCCATGATAACTCCTTTCAAACAACAGCGTAATTATTTGGTTTCCTTGTGTAAAGTATGAGTTTTGCAGAATCTACAATATTTCTTGGTTTCCATTCTGTCCGGATGATTCTTCTTATCCTTCGTAGTGTTGTAGTTACGCTGCTTACACTCTGTACAAGCTAATGTGATCTTCGTACGCATTCTCTATTCCTCCAATCTAATATCCGAATTTTTAAGCACAAAAAAAGACCTAAATTGCATCTCGTTTGATAACTATAACACAGTCAAGCCTTTCCGTCAATATAAAAAAACGAATATTTCAATGTTTAAATTTTTGCTTTTAAAAAAATTTTTATTAGAATTTGTTTAAAAACTTCCTGTAAATTCCGGCTAATAATCTCTAATCACAAACCGATATATAATAATAGGAAATTGCTAGTTCTATTGCACTACTTGAAATCTGTGTGTCAGCGTGTTACACTTTACTCATAAAAGTAGGTTTTTTTATGCCCTGATGCACACATTGACTTAGCAAATATAACACGGATGGTTCGTATTTGCAAGTAGATTACAGGCTGTCCGGTCATTTCTGCAGGACCGGACCGGTGCATTGAATTCACGGATGAAAGGAGGGGGCAGTTATGGCATACAATACCATTATGAATACCGTCTATAACCATTATCTGACGACTTATGCGCCGAAGAAAACTTCTTCGCAGTATGACACGCATAAGAAAAGCGAACTCCGCAGTATCTATAACTCCATGGTCAAATTAAATAAAGACGCTCCCCTGTATCTTTTTGATACAAGCAGAGAATCTCGTGAATTTGCAGTGGGCTTGAAGGAAAATGCGCGTCTCCTGCGCAACACCATTGTTTCCTTGGGTGGTGTCGGGGATGACGAAATGTTCCAGAAGAAAACGGCTTATTCCAGCAATCCGGATATGGTCGATGCTTCCTATATCGGTGAGCCGGACGGAAATACCGAAGTTCCTTCCTTTACAATAGAAGTAACCGGACTCGCAACCAGTCAGGAGAATCTCGGAAGCATCCTTCCTTCTGATGACAAAATAACGCTGGCTCCGGACACCTACTCTTTTGATATTACGATTAACGATCTCAGCTATGAGTTTCAGTATAACATTCACGAAGGTGAGACGAACCGTGACGTTCAGGAACGTCTTTCCCGGCTGATTAATAAAGCAGACATTGGTGTTAGTGCCGATATTCTGGAGGATGGCAAAGGAAACAGCGCCCTGCGCTTAACCTCCGCTTCCGATGGCGTGAAGGCCGGACGCGATACCATTTTCCACGTATCCGACAATCATACCAGTAAGGTGGCCGGAACAGTAGATTACCTGGGGCTTGACTTTGTTTCCCGCAAACCCTCCAATGCAGAATTCCTGTTAAATGGAGAACCGCGAACCGCATCCACGAATCACTTTACAATTGACAATACTTACGAACTCACCCTGAAGGGTGTTCATACCGCAGACGGTGATGCTGCTACTGTCGGATTGAAGACCGATCTGGAATCCTTAACCGAAAATGTCGGTAATCTGATCGGCGGATACAATTCTTTCATCCGCTCTGCTTCCCAATATCAGGAGCTGCATCCGAAGAGCAGCCAGCTCATCAGTGAAATGAAACGGATGTCTTCCCATTACCTTCCGGAACTTGAGAAGCTTGGGTTGTCCTTTGAGGAAGACGGACAGTTATCCATGGATGAAAATGCGTTCCATCAGGGAATTCTTTCCGACGAGGATTTCTCTTCACTTTCAAGCATGAAGGACTTTACGAATGCGGTATTGCGGAAGACGAACCAGATTTCGCTGAATCCAATGGTGTATATTGACAAGACCATTGTGGCCTATAAGAATCCCGGACATAATTTCTCGTCACCGTATGTAACCAGTAATTATAGTGGGATGTTGTTTAATAGTTATTGTTAGAATTGACTTAAGTTTAGATAGAATCAGACGGACGCTCAGAAGAAAAAAATATAACAAGTAGCCTCGCGAAAGGTCTGCTTGTCATATTTTTGTCTTCTGAGCTGTTTTCCATAATTAAGTTAATTTTATCACATTAATTCTGCGCTTCGCACATTTCCCATGCTGCTTCAATGACTTTATCCATGTCATAGTATTTGTACTGACCTAAGCGGCCGCCAAATAAAACATTCTTCTCTTTCGAAGCAAGTTCCTGATACTTCCGGTATAACGCATTATTCCGTTCATTGTTGACGGGATAATACGGTTCATCGCCCGGATGCCAGTCTGCCGGATACTCACGGGTAATGAGTGTTCCGTCTCCTTTACCGAACTCAAAATGCTTATGCTCAATGATCCGGGTGTAAGGAACTTCGCGTTCGGTATAGTTGATTACGGCATTTCCCTGGTAGTTATCACATTCCGGCATATCCTCCTGCTCAAAATGCAGGGAACGGTAGTCGAGATTACCAAGGGAATAGTCGAAATACTCATCAATCATTCCGGTATAAAGCACCTTATCATAGGTAATGGCATCTGCTCCGTTTGCAAAAGCTGTCTCCTGCTCCTTCACAAAGGAACGATACTCGGTGTTGAGACGGACCTCGGTTCCGTTAAGCATCTTCTCGATCATAGCTGTATAGCCGCCAATCGGGATTCCCTGATAACGATCGGTGAAATAATTATTGTCATAGGTAAAGCGCAGCGGAAGCCGTTTAATGATAAAGGCAGGAAGCTCACGGCAGTCTCTGCCCCACTGCTTCTCGGTATAACCCTTCACCAGCTTCTCATAGACATCCCTGCCGGCAAGCTTCAAGGCCTGCTCTTCCAGATTCTGTGGTTCATCAATAGCCAGCTCTGCGATCTGTTCTTCAATCTTCGCCTTTGCTTCGGCAGGTGTTTTTAATCCCCCAGAGCTTACTGAACGTATTCATATTAAATGGAAGATTATAGATCTCATCCTTATAAATTGCCATCGGTGAATTCACGAAATGGTTAAACTCTGCAAACTGCTGCACATAATTCCAGACCTTCGGATTCGAGGTATGAAAGATATGCGCTCCATATTCATGCACCTGGATTCCACGCACTTCACGCGTATAAATATTGCCTGCCAGATGATCCCTCTTGTCAATCACCAGACAGGTTTTCCCCTTTTGTCTCATCTCGTAAGAAAAGACCGAGCCAAACAGCCCGGCCCCCTACGATCAGATAATCGTAATGCTTATTCATTAAGCCTCCTTGTACTTGTCAAGCTGAACGTAATCCTCCATCATTTCAAGGATCTTCTTGCGTCCTCTCTTATTTAACTGGATGTAATACTGCATTACTCTGTTCTCCAGTAACTTCTCGCCAAGAACCTCACCCTTCTCCAGAGAAGAAAAGTCTACCGGATTCAGGCTTAATTTATCACAGATACGAATAACCGTACCATATGCCATTCCTTCAATTCCTCTGTCGAGTGCAGTTACCAGTGTACTATACGGAATCTCCATATCGATTGCGAACTGTCTGACACTCTTATACTGCTTTTAAAATCTCTGCCTTTAAAAATCTCTGCTTTCGTCATTTCATAGCCTCCATTAAATGTAAAAAAATAGATAAGTGTTCTGCAAACCACATGCAAACACGTATGCATCTGATCAAATCTTATGCATTTCGCACGGCTAGTATATCATATAACGAAAACAATGTCTATCGAATTTCGACCGAACTCGTGTATTTTTAACGGTTCACAAATTAAATTTTTTCTTTAATTTATGATATTGTCAGTCTCATAATTTATGTCGCACTGTACTTATTACTTATTGATATTGCATTCTCACAGCTATTCCTATATGTTGTTCCGGTGCCTTTATTTATCCTTGCAATCCGGACAGTATTGTGATATGTTATACAAGCTATTTACATCGAGTGTTCGAGACCTTCCACTCGTAAAACAAAACTAAAGGAGAAAACAAATGAACAAAAAAGTATTGTACCTTGTACACGGGGCAGTGATCGCTGCTCTCTATGTTGTGCTGACTCTGTTAGCCAATGCCCTGGGACTGGCAAACTATGCCATTCAGGTCCGCTTCTCGGAAGCCCTGACCATTCTACCCGTATTCACCCCTGCCGCCATCCCCGGATTATTCTTAGGCTGCATCATCAGTAATACCCTGACCGGATGCATGCTGTTAGACATTATTTTCGGGAGTATTGCCACGCTGATCGGTGCAGTCGGCACCTACCTCCTGCGCAATAAGGCAAAATGGCTGGCCCCCCTCCCCCCCATCCTTGCAAACACCGTTATCGTGCCTTTCGTACTTGCCTATGTTTATCATGTGGAAGGTGCAATTTACTACCTCATGCTGACCGTCGGTATTGGAGAAATTATTTCCTGTGGCATCTTAGGTATGCTGCTGCGTACCGTTCTGCAGAAAATATCGCGGACAGATTTTTTTGATGTGAGAAGATAAAATTGACACCTATGAGAAAAAAAGATTAAAATATAATTAATCATGTTGTAGGAGCAGCCAATGAATTTACTATTTTACCGTTATGGAAATATATGTGAACCGGATATCATAGAAGCTTTTCGAAAGCTGAATATTAACGTGTGCGAAGAATGCACTGAAATGAGCGATAAGTCTCTGACTCCCGGTCAGCAGGTAGATCTGTTGCAAAAACAGTATCAATCCTGTCCGGCCGGTAAGCCTTTCTTATTTATTTTCAGTGTAAACTACTTTCCGGCCATTGCTGAATTCTGTCATATTGTACAGATTCCCTATGTCTGCTGGACGGTAGACTGTCCGGTACTGGAGTTGTTTTCAAATTCTATCAAATATGATACCAACTTTATCTTTCTGTTTGATTATGCCCAGTACGAGTATTTCCAGCCGCAGAATCCGGATCATATCTTCTACCTCCCTTTGGCTACGAATGTAAACCGCTGGGATCATGCATTATCCTCTTCTTCACAAATATATCCTTATCAGGATCAGATTTCCTTTGTGGGCTCCTTATATACTGAGAAGTGTAAATACAACGACCTGAAGCTCTCCTCTTATACAGAAGGCTTTCTCGCTGGATTAATGGAGGCCCAGCTTCATTTATATGGATGCAATATTATTGAAAGTGCGCTCACTCCACAGGTCATCCGGGAAATCAAGACTGCCGACAGCCATTTCTATGCACCGGACAACACCTTCACAAATACGGACTCCTTTGTTGCCGCCCATGATTATATTGGCTTCAAGCTGGCAGAGACAGAACGAATCCGCACTCTTAATCTGCTTGCCGAGCATTTTGATGTAACCTTGTATACCCGAAGTGATACCAGTTCCCTCCAAAATGTCCAGATCAAAGATGGTGTACAGACCCTGACCGAAATGCCGTTTGTTTTTGCTAACAGCAGAATCAACATGAATATTACCATGCGTCCCATCCAGACCGGACTCTCCTTACGTGTTTATGATATCATGGGGTGTGGCGGCTTCTTAATGACAAACTTCCAGCCTGAACTGACGGAATATTTTACCATTGGTGAGGACTTAGAGGCCTATGGAAGCCTTGATGAACTTACGGATAAGTGTGCTTATTACTTAAGTCATGAGGAGGAACGCCTAGCCATTGCCCACAATGGCTATGAGAAAGTAAAGCAATTCCATATCTATGATCAAAGAATTGCCGAAATGATTCGTACGATAGGAAACTGTCTAAACTCCTGAACCTGTATACTATGGCTCTCTCTTCGCCTGTAACCGTCTCCCTATTCCTAATTTACCTGACCAGCATAACTTTATTAAAATATTCACTCTTGTTCTTCATGATCTGCAGTCCATGGGCAAGTTCATCGAACTCCAGCCTGTGCGTAATCTGCTTCTCAGGCTGTAACAGTCCCTGCTGCATAGCATCCAGAGTTCTCGTCCAGTCATCCTCAGCCTCTTCCGGTATAAAAGATGAATTCCACGTTCCGGAAAGCTGTAATTGCTTACGAAGAATCTTCCAATAAACATCACGTCCGAGATTCATATCTCCATGCGGATTGCCAACAAGCAATACCTTTCCTCCACGTTTGGCAAGATCAAGGCATTCCTCCAATACATCATTGAATCCGGTACATTCAACAACCAGATCCGTGCCATTTCCGCCTGTAGCCTTCAAAATGTGCTGTACTGCATCACACTCTCTCGTATTATAAAAAGTGGTCAAATCCAAGTCCTTCTGCCAGTTCTCTCTGCTTGTCATTCGTCCCAACCAGATAAATATCTGCTACTCCAAGGATTCTCAGCCATTGTGCGATCAGCATTCCGATCGTGCCTGTCCCCAGAACGGCTGCAGAACAGACGCCCTCGAAACCAACTCTGCGCAATGCATGTATCCCAACACCGGAAGGCTCCAGCATTGCTGCCGCCTCAAAAGAAATGGTATCCGGCAGTTCAATCAGATTTCTTACCGGAACAGCCACATATTCTGCAAATCCCCCGTCTCTTCTGGAGCCCAGATAGTCATAATGCATACACATTTCATACTGCTTCTGCTGACAGGGGTCACACTCCCTGCAGGGAATCAAAGGAAAGACCCCCATCCGTTTCCCCGACCAGATGCTGATCCTTAATATCCTTTACTTCTCTTACAATTCCTGCAAATTCATGTCCCGGAATCGTAGGTAAATGATAGGTTCCATTCACAAAAAAATACGGGGAATATCCGATCCACAGATGCCAGCTGCCTTTACCTCAAGCAGTACCTCTCCACCCTTTAACTCCGGTTTGTCAACCTCCATCAGATCCAGTTGTCCGACGCCATTCAGCACATATGCTTTCATTTCTTCATGATCTCCTCGAAACGTGTCAAATCTTCCCTTGTTGTAATCTTGAAATTCCTCTCATCCCCCGGAATCATCCGGATCTTCATTCCTGCCAGAATAGCAGGCTCCGTCGATCCATTCATCTGCCGGATCCGATCCGGAAATAAAGACTGGTTGGCACGATAATAGGACCCTATCCGAAATGCTTCCGGCGCCTGCCCTGCAAAGATCTGCTTTCGATCCAAGAGACCGGAAATCTCCTGCCCATTTTCACTTAAGTATACCGTATCCTTCATTGGGAGTACCGGCAAAACTCCTTCATAGCCTTCCATCCCCTTAAAACAGGCTTGTATCAATTCTGCTGATAATAATGGCCGGGCTGCATCATGAATCAATACCACATCTTCTTCCCCTGCAAACTTCCGGATATCCTGCAATCCATTCCAGATCGATAACTGGCGATTGTCACCCGGAAGTGAAAATCCCTGGAACTTCAACTTCCATACAGAATCCGCCGAATCAGGCTCCCCTTTACCAGATGCTTTCAAAACAGAATCGTCTGATACAGATTTTCTGCCGTTTTCCATTATAAACTCCTGCCAGGATGGCTCTGCCACAATCTGTATTGCCTCAATCTCTTTCTGTTGCGCAAGTGTTTCCAGACAATACGCGATAACCGGCTTTCCTCCAACCATCCGGTATTGTTTCGGAACATCACCACCAAGTCGTGTTCCGACTCCTCCCGATAAAATAAGTGCAATATTCATCCTAGAACTTCAACTCCCTGATATTCTTCAGCGTTTCTCCATATGGCTCTTCTTTACCAAACAGAAGTGTCGTTCCAAGGACAAAGCCATCCACACCCTTGGGTGCATATTCTATAATTTTATCAGCACCACAGGCACCATCCCAGAAAATCTGGATATCCATCTCATCCTTCAGTGCGAGAAGCTTAGTTATTTTCTTTCCAACATAGGGAAGATACATCTGACCTGCATTTCCGGGATTCACCGACATTACAAGTACCTTTTTAAC
This sequence comes from Lachnospiraceae bacterium, assembly GCA_021628825.1. GTDB lineage: Bacteria > Bacillota > Clostridia > Lachnospirales > Lachnospiraceae > Suilimivivens. The sequence goes on from JAJXRY010000001.1 coordinate 1,458,548, forward strand.
AATGCGGAGCATCTCCATTACCGTCTCAATACTTGTCCCCGGATTAATTGCTATACCGGGAATCATCCCCGCATTAATGATGCTTTGAAGTGTTGTAGATGGATGATACTCCGCTTCCGGATGAATATAAACCGTATCTCCCTCTCTGAGATTCTTTAAGAATAAACTGATATGATTATTGGGATGTTCAATCATCAGATGAACATCCAGTGGCTTCTTCGTTGCCCCGGCTATGTACCGCATGTCATTCAGTGACATGGCAAAATTCGGCACATAACGTCCGTCCATGATATCAATATGAAAGGAATCTATGCCTCCCTGCTCTAAATCCCTGACTTCCTTCTCCAGATTGCCGTAATTCGCGCACATCATGGATGCTGTTAATTCAAAATTCATTTGTTCCTCCCTGAAAATCAAACCGACTGATCCCTATTCCCCGATCAGTACTTTCTTCCCCTCAAATGCAAAACCGTAATGCCGGATCCGGCCTTGTGAAATCCCACGATCTTGAAGTTCTGCGTCATAGTTCTTCTCCTGAATCTGCTGTAACGCTGCCTTTACCGTATCCTGCAGGGAACCTTCTTCCTCCGGATCATGTACTTTAAACTCCATTACAATTGCATCATCCTTTTTGAAACGTGGAACCAGCATGACATCATATCTTCCATAACCGCTTTCCCGGTTGGAACAGACCTCATAACGATCCCGTAATTCTACCAACAGTCCTAATACAAAACCGTGATAAAATCGTTCCGGCTGTGTCCGTCCCGATGGATGATTTCCCACATCAAAGCTGCTGAAAGTAGTTAATGCCACATCATTCATATAGGCATTCATTTCTTTCAGCTTTCCATCCAGCAATGCTTCCACAAATTCACTGTAATTGGAGGCTTCGTTCTCAAACCATCCTTTCAACATACTGCTGAACGCACTAAAGGTTTCCAGATTCGTAATCTTTAAATGATACCATGGTTCCAGCATCATTCCGCGATACTCAACTTCTTCTGTCCGTAAATATCCTCCTGCAAGCAAAAGGCTCCAGATCGCATTTCTGCTCCTGTCCAACTGGTCAAATACTATCTGTTCATCAAAGCTTACTACGATCTCTTCTCCCTGCAGCAACGATTCCATACCCTCTTTAATCTCGGGAGAAGCCGTCTGAATCAGCTTACTGACCAGACTATTGGAGCTGGTAGATGCCCAATAAGGACGCAGCTCCCTTTTATCCAGAAAATTCGTAATCGACCAAGGATTATAGATATCCTTTTTTTGTTTCCAAAGGTAAAACCATCGTACCACTTCTTCACATCCTGTTTACGCTTTGCCATCCCGAACAGGTCCAAAGCTGCAAAAACCTCTTCTTCCGTAAATCCAAAGGCGTCCGCATATTCCTTTGAAGTAGTAGTCACCACATTCAGATTATTCAGATCTGAAAATACCGATTCCTTGCTCACTCTCGTAATCCCGGTCATAACCGCCCGTTCCAGACAGGGATTCGTCTTAAAGGAGGCATTAAACAAGCTTCGAACGAAAGAGGTAAACTCTTTCCAATATCCCTGAACATAAGCCTCCTGCATCGGTGTATCATACTCATCCAGAAGAATAATCACCTTTTTACCATAATACCGATTCAAATAAAGACAAAGCCGGTTCAATGCGAGCGAGCTCTCTGCATCGCCCATATACATAGTAACCTTCCTGTATTCTTCCTTCTCATTCCCGCTAAGAAGTGTTCCATCCAGAAGAAAACGATTTTCTTCATAAAGTCCTGCGATCTGTGCCTTCAACTGCTGCTTGGCGTCTTCCAGATTATCTGCTTTTACTGCTGCAAAGCTCAGGAACAATACCGGAAAGGTTCCCTGAAGCTTACGATATGCTTCTTCTTTCCAGATCACAAGTCCTTCAAACAGATCCCCTCTGCCTTCGTAACGATTGGAGAAGAAGCAGTTGAGCATACTCATATTCAATGTCTTGCCAAAGCGTCTCGGTCTCGTGATCAGGGTGATACTGTCTCTCGACTCCCACCACTCTTTAATAAACGCTGTTTTATCAATATAAAAGCTCTGCTCCTGACGAATACTGTCAAATTCCTGATTGCCGATACTGATTACCTGATTCATACACCCACCATTCTGTTCAACGATGTTACTGATTTGATTTGTTTCCTTACAAACTGTGTAACAGTTCATTACCTATCAGTATAGCAAATTATCGGAGGATTGACTATAGGTGGTTCTAAATCACGTCCTGTATATTAGTAACTCTGTTAAAGAAAGGATCTTCTATCTTTAACTCTATAAATCTGGGATTATTAAGTTTAAAAACAATGCAACAACTTCAACAAGCTTTCATCAAGTGGTTTGTTTATTATCCTTCTATAATCAGGACATATTGCCAAGTAATCTCTCACATACTCCAGAATTCCCTGCTGTACATTCATAAAACATTCAATATCTTCTTTTTTCGAGTTTCCTGTGCATAAATAGGTCTTCCATTCCGATCGAACTCATTCAAGGAAGGCTCCGGAGATGTAAGAATTGTTTCCAAAATATAATAGTCATCGAAAACAACACTCTTTTTCCCTTTCATTCTCCGTATAAAATGGAATAATTTCTATGCCTTCCTTCTGTGCATATTCAGGTTCCAATTGTAAAAAATACAATCCCAAAAGTGGATTATCAACTAGTCTTCTGGTATAAGCCTGACATGTGCCTTTGGCAACAAAATCAAAAAAAGCTATTTTCCCCTGTTCAACTGCCAAAGTAGAAATATATCTTTTATTATTTTCTCTTTTACAATCAGCAACTTTCAAAAATCGTTTTTTTCATAACTTAATAAACCTTTTTGTTTGTATTAATATCCCCCTCTTGAATTTCTGCTACATCAATTCCAAATCTACTTTTTTTAAAATTTTCTACTACACTACCAAAATATTTCATAGTATCGATATTTATAATATCATCTTCATTCTCTATTCCGGCCCTAATTGCCGCTGTCCTTGATGTCATGAAATACTCAGATTGCTGGCCTTTATAAATCAATTCATATATTTTTTTGATCAAATAACCATCTCTGGCACAAAAACCATACATTATTACAATTACACTTCTTTTATCTGTGTTCCAAACCATTCTACAAAAATCAAATATCAATGGTGCTAAAAAAAGAGATATCCTAATTCTGTATCTTCATTTATACATATACTCTTTTCATCCTCCTCAAATTGAAAGGGACTATTAAAAAAATATGTGTTAAAAAAACATCCCTATTTTTAATTCTGTCGGCTATCTCCTCTGAATCTGTTTTTTTAATCCAAATTCTCCCACCAGATCAAATAGTTCCGCACTATTATATATATGAAATGTCTCTAATCCATTCTTCTCCCCACTCTCCACATCTGCTACAACATCATCTCCAATATGAAGCAACTTATCAGTATTAGCAACTTTTTTTAATTCACCAAATAATCCCGATTGCTTTGAGATACCATATTCACAGGATACAAAAATATCATCATAATCTTCTACCCCATTTTTCGACGAGTATTTGCATAATCTGATCTTTTTGTATAATAACTGTCTGATGTTATATAAATCTTTTTGTGCTTTTTTTCTTTGCATAACACAACATATTCAACACATCAGCTCGGGGAATCAATAATTGCTTGTCCAATTCAAATTCCTTTGCTGCTAATTTCTCACTACTAATACTAACATTCTCATCCCTCAACACTTTTGCATAAATTTCTTCCAATTTGGGTGCATAACCTTGGGACATCTCTTTTTCTACCGCCATTCTTCTCGTTATGAAATCACAAATAAACACCCCTTCCATCTGAAGTTGCGCATTCATGATCTCTAACACATCACTTGACGTCATTACTCGTCTCATCACAAGCGTATCAAACAAATCAAAAGCTAACTGCTTCTACTTCATCGATCTTTTGAAAGAGTTGCTTTTTTGTATAGCCCTTCACAGCTTTAAAATCAAAAGTACTCGTTTTTTTGTTTGTAGCAGATTTTTTTCCACGAATATCAATCAATTCAATTTTTAATTTTCGCGGCAAATGTTCCCTATCCTCTTTGCAATTGCCTTACAGGAACCAGGCCTTGCCACAACAATGATCTTATCAATATGTTTGGAAATCACTTCATCTATAGAAATAATAGCATATCCATATTCAATTCCTTCGTTTCTGTAGCTATCAAGCAATCCTACTATTTCATATTTACCTGCAAGTTCCGGTAGATGCTTCTCTGTTTCTAAACTTAGTCCATATACCGCAATTTTCTGTTTCATTTAACTTCATCCTCTAAATTCTAATCTGCACTTTCTTATCAATAAGTTCTCGTAAAGATTTTTGCAAATGCCTCCATTGAGAAAAAAATCTTTCATATGTCTGCCCTAGACTTTTCCCCCATAGAAGCAATCTCATCTTGATGATCTACAAACCAAATAATTTGTTTTTGCAAATCTATAACATCTTCTGTTTTAAACACCCGTCCCATTTCTGCAGTTATATACGAGGCTGTCCCCGTCGCTTCCGATACAAGACATGGAACGTAATGCATCATGGCTTCATTGCATACCGTTGGCATACAGTCCTGTCTAGAAGGACATATGAGCACATCTGCATTATCTAAAATAGAATGAATTTTATCTCTATCCACTATACCAACAAATTGAATTTCCGGTATGCTCTTTGTTTCCTCTTTTAATTTGATTGCAAATAAGGAGATATCCTTTCCAACAAATAGAAATTGGCACTTCATCCGTATGTCACTAGGTAATCCTTTTATTGCTTGAACCAGTAAATCCTGTCCCTTATGTGGTTCCACAAATCCTATTGTAACAAACTGAATTAAGTTATTTGTTTTCTCTTTCTTTTTTTGTAACAATATATCTTCCACACCATATAATAAATTGTCAATTTTTAAAATCTGGTCTATATTTGTTCATTGCCTTTCCAGCTATTGATCCCACTGCAACAACTGTTAAATTTTGATTGGAAACACATTTTAATGCCGACATGTTTGCTGCTTCATAAAAAAAATCTGCATCATGAAGCCACCAGATGACAGGTATCTCTGTATTCCTGGCTGAAAGAAAGACATGAAAATTAATTGTATTACAAATAACCAGGGAATACTCAGCAATCCATTCATTATCTTGCATAGTTTCCCCAAGCATATTCTGATCAATAACAACCGGTATATGATCTTTCAATAGCAATTCTCTCAAAGGCCCATCCACCATCGATGCATAAGTAACCGAATATCCAAAGCCTTGCAATATTTTTAGCTGCATTATACAAAGCAAGTGCTGGTCCTCCTAAAGTGAGATCCTGACTAAGCAATGCAATTTCTTTTTTTGCGTCCTATTTCTCCATAAATACTGATTTTTTTACGTTTCCATGGTTTATAAAAGCAAATCATGGATATAATTAAATGAAAAATATCTTCTCTTCACTAATGCCTAAAGAAACTAACTGTTTAGTAATATCCGTAAATGAAAAACGTTAATATAAATATGGCATCATATTGTAATTTAAGAATATTATTCGCTGCTATAACTTCTTTACCGTCAATATATGTCCCCTGTTTATCTTTAGAATTATCTACTAAAGCAGCTATTTCATCATCTTCAAACCATACTTTATAACGCTGATAAAATTCACCTGTTCCGAATAGTAATACTTTCATAACTCATCCTTATAAAATACACCCTGATAAATCTACATAACTTTATCAAACAGCATCTATGCTTTAAACATCATGCTCAGCAATTCCACATCAGAAATACATTCTATTCTTTCTATTTGGTACTTTTTTTGCATTTTTTTATCATCTCAATTTTAGATTTTTTTCACTTGTGGCACAAATATAAATAGTGCCTATTTGAAACGGATCAAAAACTTCTTATTGATTGTATTTTTTTATGTTGCATACCATTTCTCCGTCATTTGGCTCATTACTAATTAATACTGATATTTTCGTTTTACTAATCTTCATAACTTCAGTTATATATCTTACAAATACCTGTGCAACTACTCCTGCACCATAAATAATAATTTGATCTTCTAGTATATGTCTATGTATAAAATCGCTGTTTTTTTATCAAGTTTTTCTATATAACATTTAATTATTGGATCATTTCTTAATTCAACTAATTGAGTATTTTTTTGCCCTTGATGGTGTATATACAACAATATCACATGCCATCTTTTATGTAGCTCTTCTCATATGGCTTATATAAACTATTAGTTTTTTTAAGTACTTATCTAGTTTCATTAATGCATCAAATGCATCATAAATATTTTTTTATTTGAGTTTCCCTGTATACTAAATTCATTATTGTATCTATAATGCACTAACTTTTTATTTATAACTGTAATTTTTCCCTTTGCACAATGATGCATATGTAAAAAGATCATTTGAACTACGAATATTTTTGAAAAATATATATTTTCACTTTCAATAAAACTTCTTTTTAAATAATTTATTCCAAGCAGCTGGAATTGTAAAATTGAAAATGGAATTTCTAACCTCCTCAGCTGAGAATAAATCTTTATTTTTCAGGAAGAAAATGTATTGCAGACCAATTTCCATTTACTTTATTTGAAGTTGCATCAAACTGATCAGCATCAAATACGATTATGTCTTGATCATTTATATTCTCAACAAGTAATGATAACATATTCTTTTTCACAAAAATATCATCGACATCCAAAAAAATAGCAAATACTCTCCCGTTGCTACTTGCATTCCCAAATTTCTCGCACTACCAGCTCCTTCATTACGTTGATATAGATATTTCACCCGGCGATCACGCTTGCCAAAACTTCTAATCAATTCTGCACTGCCATCGGTAGATCCATCATCTACACATATAATTTCTAACTGCTTATTACCCTGAGCTAATAATGTAGTTAAACAATTATCTATATATTGAACTGCATTAAAAAAATTGGAATAATGATTGAAATTTTTAAATTTTCATTTAGGTTCCCATAGTATTTTTTTATCTGATTCCATCAATTCCTAATGAAATACTTATAATCCTAATTTATTATATATTATACAAAAATATCATCTAGCGAAATTATAGGACAATTTACTTTTTCTTTCTAATTCCTTTTTTTATCTCGTCATAATATGTTACGGCCGTAACAACAATAGCATCTACACATGTAAGATCCTCATCCAAGGTATATACATCAATATTTGTGTGTATAACATTAGCGCTTCTATCTATCCCATATGCTATATGAATATCCGAATCTTTAAGTTCTTCAACTAAGGTCTCTCCCACACATCCCACTCCATATATAGCTATATCCTTATATCCATTTTTCTTTTTAAATAATTACTAATACTCTTGTTATCCTGTTTACAATTAACCCAATGATTCATCATAATAAACAGCTTATGGTACTTGTCTGCAGATTTTTGCCAGTAATTGGTCTTGTTTTGCGCTAATTTACTCCTAATAAGAACGCCTATCCCTATACTTACCAAACACATTCCTATATTAATCACTCTTTTTTTCAACATATCTACATTTTTCCTATTCTTTGTAAATAATAATTAATCAAACTCTCTATAACTACAAACTTATATGACTTTCGAATATACTTTTTTTCACAGCTGATTCATTATCAAATAAATACTTTGATGATTGATCTTCTTTATGAATAATTTTTTTATATCCGAAATATATAACTGTTGTAAGCCAGCTCTTTCACATAATAAATATAACAAAATCTCCTCACAATACAAGAAAGTTTTTATCATATAACCCACTATATTTTTTTCTAAATAAGATGGAGTGAGCATCATAGCACATCCATGCAAAAATTTCTGTATTACTACGTTGGTTAAGAAAAACATTCAATTTATGTTCTAGCTTACCTTCACTTTTAATCACCCCACTCGAATAGCCTAACATTTTGATATAATTAACCAAAGTAACAGGAAAATCCACATATTCGCAATATCGTTTTTTTGAATCTTTCCATCGCGAGATATTATAGCACTTCCTATAACTCCTATTGGAGGTCTATAATTTCCTAGCATTTTTAGCAATATATAACTTATCAACTAATATTGTATCACTATTTATTAGCAAAAGCAAAATTTGTCATATATTTATGCTTCAAATATGCTATTCCAATATTATTTCCCTTAGCGAATCCCATATTTTTTTAGTTCTTATAACATCAACTAACAAATTATTTCTATAACTCTTTTTAAGAATCGAATATGAATCATTGGATGACCCATTATCAACTACTACTATATGAAATTTCACATTTTTCTGCTGCAAAGCACTTTCAACACACGACATTGTTTCTTGATAATTCATATAATTTAAAATCACAATAGCTACTTTATACGTTCTCGATATAATCTGTTCCATCTTCTTTCCTTTATTATATTATAAATAATATTCTTTTTAATCAATTATAAAATAATAACCATTTGGAAATCACATCTTTGTATTTTTTTAGTATTTCATTTTTGTTTATCTTGTGCAACTGCAACCACTACTTCATAATTTATCGTATCCAGTTCATTCACTGCAACTACATCTATCCCATCAATTTGTTCTTCTTCACCCTTTTCTGATACTACAAAATATGTGGGACGAAGTCCTCTAGGTTTCATTGTATAGTAAAATTCCTTTCCCTTTGTTCCTGCTCCCGATATTACATAATCCGAATCTGTATTTACTAATTTACTGATATTGTAATTTCTCACCATATTTTTATTTTCGTAGCATATTTTTCCTCTTCTATTAACCTCTAATAATATCGCTTTCATCCACTCTAATGCATGATACTTACTATATCCTTCAATTTCAGCTATCCGCTTACTATTCAATAACCCATTCTCATCAAAAAAAGACTTTACAAAAAAATACTATTTTCATCATACAAATTAATAAAAATCAAAATGTCTGTCTAAAATCATCCCCAATGATACAAATAATTTATCCGTATTATAGGTAATGCGATTACTACTATCACTTCCTACATGCAATAGGATTTTTATTACAACAACCTATTTTTATATTCCTGCACTAACTTAATAGCTAATTCATAATCTTGTAATCTTGGTAATGATTCATCAAAACCACCAACAGCGAGTATTATTTTTCGATTAACTATTAATGTAGGTGTTCCTATAATATTATGTATTTGCAATATACTTTTTTAATATTATTATATATAAAATATCTTTCAAAATCTTTTAGGGACTATTCTATTTTTCCTTATCAATTATATATGGTGTAAATGAAATCTCCAACTCATTCTCTTCCATATATTTCAATTGTTCGTCTAACTTCTCAATTGTCCACTGATCATCACTATCGATAAACGCAATATATTGACCGCAGGCAGCTTCTATCCCAATATTTCTGGCATAACTTGCCCCCTTATTTTCCTCCAAGCATATAAGTCGAATACGGTCATCCCTAACTGTTTTTATCACATCAACAGTGTTATCGACAGATCCATCATCAACAATAATCAATTCAAATTGGGACATTGTTTGTCTTAAAACGCTAAAAATAGAATCCTTCACAGATTCCTCGCGATTATAAACCGGCATAACTACTGATACCTTCAAATTCACCATTCCTCCCCTAAATTTACTTAATAAAACATACGTAGTTTGATATTCTATCCAAACTGCATCATTCTTCTATCAATAACTTTTCTATGAAAGATGGCAATGTAAATACGCTATCTTCATGATAAAGCATCATCATTTTTTTGAATGCAAACAAACATTCAACAAAGATATCGCTAATTACTATTGGCATTACACCAGCATCGTTTATAAAATATATTTCTCCCGTCATTGTCTGAACAATCTCATATGCTTCTTCCTTACGGCAAAACGAATACAATTGATTGTTCCATTCTATCTTATTTGGCTCACTATAGCACCAACCACTCTTAGCATTTTTATTTGCCAAAAAAAAGATTTTATTTAGATGCTTGGTAACTCCACAATACCGTCCCCACTCTGCCTTATTTTGTATCGGCATGTTTATGGACTTAATGGAATCTCTCATATTCCAAACAATTAACTTATTCCCCTTTCTAGGTGTAAGCCAACATTCTCCATCAAAAATTCCAATACTTTCATATCTATTGTCTTTCTCACCTACGATATGCATTTTACACTTCATATTACGCAAATCAATTTCAGCAACCGTATTAGATGTACAGCACGGTAAAAATAATACAGATTTATTTTCCAAGAAATAATCTCTGCAGAATATATCTTCTTTATTGACTTTCCAAATATTATAAGGTTCCTCATAATAATATAAGCTATCCATTTCAAAAATCATATATTGCCATACTTTCATAACAGCATCCTATCATATACACCCTGCTGTTAATCATAAAGGCATTGGCAAACTTCCATCGTACTGATTTATTATCAATCTCACATATATTCCAATTATGCAATTTTAAATCATATATCCATATATCTGTTGCATTACATGGAACCAACAATATTTTTCTCATTATAAATAAACATCTTACTAACTAACCATCTTTTTCGAAAAATGGCTCCTTTGGAATTGTTCCAATTGCATTGGCATTTCTACTTATTAAATCATATTCTATCAGTACATTATAATCTATTGGAAAAGCATATAATAAATTGTTATTTTTTTAAACAATCTGCAAACAACACTTCAAATCATCTCCTTAATGTATACTTCTACTATTAATCATATATAATATCTTCAAGAGAAATTATAGGACAACTTACTTTTTTTATTAATTTTTTTCCTCTATCAAGGGAAATGCATCAACTGCAGTTACAATAATAGCATCAACTACAGGGAATTCATCATGTGGATGTATTGTCTTCACAAAAGACACAATCTTTTTCCCGCATTTTTGATCTACACCACACACTACTTGTATATCGCTATTCATTAATTCTTCAACAACCAATTCACCAGCATAATGCATTCCATACACTAAGATAGTGCTATATCCTCTAGCCTTTAAAAAAATGAATATACACACTTTTTCTTGCGTATTTTTTTCTCTGCCCATTTTAAGGCCATTCTAAAAAGTCGATCATTCTTAGTTGCCATCTGCTGTTTTTTTATCTATCATCGTTGTTTTATATTTAATTCTCTTTTTTTCATATATAAAATAATAATTGTATCAATTATTACTAATGCTAATAATGCTATACTAACCAGTCTATACATCATACTTTACTCCATTTAAATAAGCAAAAATTATCACTATCTTTTTTTAAGTATTCTATTTTTTTCGAAAAAAATCATATGAGACATCAAGATATTGTTCTATATAATTTTAAAAACATTATTTCTTTTTCTCATCACTCTGATAGCCCTGATATGGCCAATATGCTATATCCATATTACATCTTTGTAACATATCATATATTTTACTTGTTTTCTGATTATCGTATGTATCTAATGCTATAAATGAAGTATTACATTTCATAGCAAAAACAAGTACCATGAAATCTGTTAGTCACGAAAAAAATCCGCTGAATTAATAACATCTATCCATTCAAACGGATCAATATTTATTAAATTCAAATCAGCATAACTATTTCTATCATAGACTGAAATTATATTATATTCTTTCCCCAAATCTCCGCTTTATTAATTGAACTAATCTATTGTCGGGAAGCATAACAAGAAAGTTCTTCTTTCTTCTGTCCAAATTATTTTTTTAGTATATAGTTTCTCTTTATATTTTTTTGTCTAATTTAAAATCAAACAGAAAAAAACCGGATCACAATTCATATTAACTTTAACATTACAGACGCATTCTATCATGTCTTTAGTTATTCTATCTCTAACACCTATATATTCATATGTTCGTAATGCTTCTCTAATATATTGTTTTTTATTATCACAAATATCCGTTTCAGTATTCCTCGAGGATACTCCATATGCTGCTCGGTGAATATCACAAATATCATGCAGCCAGTAAGCATTGGGGAATCCTCTCATTCCATTTATTTTCCATACTTCATCACTACCAACAATTATTAAATCATATTTATGTCTTTGTAAGTAGTCAGTAATATCTGTCAATGAATCAGTTCTTATATACGGTCTTGATCTATTAATTTTAAATAAGCATTTACGAAAAGCACTATATAATTCATGGCGAGTATCATAATATGTATTGCGATATATTTCGTATGCACGTTTTGATTCATAATCAATTATCTCTACCAATGCATATTTCCCAAATATTTTTTTTACAGTCTGATATAGTGCATACGCTTGCAAGAATGCGCCATAGTTAATGCTTCTATGATATGTTAAGATTCCTATTCTTTTTTTCACACCATTTTTCCTTTCACAAAACAAAAATATACAAACTTGTTTTTTTAATGAAAAAGTAATTAGACAATTTTTCTAAATTCTTTTCTACCATTTGTCATTTGAATTGACCTAACTATTCTAGGATTAGCCCTGTATAAGTCAATCCCATATACTTGCTCTATTTTTATATTATCTGCTATATTGTCTAGCAACATTTTACCATGGGCAGTATAAGTTATTATTAAAGATGTACCTTCTTTATGATACATCTTTCTGTAACCATACTGTACTCCCCAGGCATCTCCTATCATAAGATCTGCTTCGCATCTATAACTTTTTAAATTTACAGTTATAACATGATTCGCGTATTATCGTGTCCTTCGCAAATGCATACGTATATGGATTCTCTAGTTCCTTCCACATATACATTTTTTTCGTTGTTACAATTGTAAAAACATAATCTAACCATCCATTGGATTTGTCTCGGAAATTCACTTTCTGAATATTACCGAATTTTGAGATGTATGCTTCCCACACCCCAGGAGATGGTACTCCATGACAAATGATTGCAACCGTATATAGATTATCATATCTATTTCCTAAATAGCTTTTTAAGCCAGCCACTTGACATCCACATCCTGAAAACAATACTAACTTTCCATTTTTTTCAGATCTGCCTCTAATTTTTCTATAAATATTACCCATCTCACTTTGCACATATTTACTACCATTTAACTTGTACAATTCTTGTATGCATGTAACACGTGTATGAATAACTCGATAATTATCATCATAAGAAGCACCATAGACCACTCCGTTCATGAGCAATATTTTTGTGAGCCAACTCATAAAAATATCCCCCCAGATGTACTATATCTTCTGACACTTTCACTTCGACTATATCCCAAAAAGGTGGAGTTAATCGGTACTGTCTCTAATTCAGACATTTTTTTTCTTTGTAACGCCACACATTTCCTCTCACATTCCCCACATCTTATACAATTACTACGGTTTATGACCGGATATAGAAAGCCTTCCCTATTTTGCACCATAGATATACAGTTTCTTTTTACATATATTTTTACAAACCGCACATCCCGTACAATCATCACCTATTTTTCTCAATTAGCATTTTTTTCACCGTTGCTCCAATCACCATCGGATAATCCTCATCTATAAACATCAATTCTTCCTCACTCAATACCTTAACAGATTCCCCCATATATAAAAATTTAGTAGCAGCTTTCACATTACCATATGCTTTATAGTTATACTCAAATATATCAAATGTATCGCCCACCAATCTTTCTAAACACTTAGGTGTAAATCTCCAAAATTGCCCATATGTTTGATAATCCTTTTGACATAAATGCGCAATTTCAGGAACTGTTATAATCGCAACCCCATTTTTCTTTAACATTTTATTAGTGTTTTTTTAAGAGCTGCTTTGACGTCATATAGACATGATAAAACATTAGTTAAAATGACTAGATCTGCAATATTTTGATCACAACCTTCACCAGTTTCCAAATCAGCAAAGTGTATTTCTGGATGGTCATCTGTAACTACATTTCTAATAATTATCTTCTTACATCCTTCTATACAACAACTATATCTATCATTTCCAATTTCAACAACACTTTTTATTATACAAGTTTATTTTTACTAATTTGTTCTTGTACATACATATCTATATATCGTCTGGCAATTGACCCCCCTTGACTAATTCCATAATCTCTCGAAACAGGAACTATAGATTCCATATTCTACTCCCTCCAATCACTAGTCTATCCACCAATGGATGTTTTTTTATTTATTAAAAAAATTTATTATTTCAAAAATCATATTGATTTTGTACTATCCAATCTATCGAATTATCACCAATATAGTCATCATATGATTGTATCCGTAAATTATCATATTTTTGTCTCTTTTATTTTCAGATAATTCTTATCAACAAAAGCCTCTATTCTGTCATGTAGTTTTCTATTTTTTAAGAAATTATATATTTCTTCAGCTCTACGTCCATACCCACATATTACGATTCGATTTGCCAATTCTATTCTCTTGTCTTTGCTCCTCTGTCCTATATATACATCTCCTTCCGTATTTCCACCTGTTTCAAAAACATTTTTAATGTAACGCAGCCATTCCTCCCCATCACAATTTTCACAGTTTATACGTGGGATTGCAAATTCATCCTCTACCTCACTTAGGAATCGTGTTTCTGTAGTAAACGCAGCTTTAATACCATTTTTCTAATAGAATTGCTTTTGTCATCTCATTATAATCATCCTTGCTACCAAATGGATATGAAAAAAATACTCTATATCTTTGCCTGATATTTCATGTAATTTCTTTATACACCCAATTATTTCTTTTTGAGCCTGGCCGTCCATATATCCCAGTGAAAAAAATGATTAATAGTATGTGCTCCTAATGTAATATACTCACATTCCGATATTTGTTTTATTTGATTTATAGAAAGTGGTCGATAATTTTTTCGTGATTTCCACGGAATCTGTGTCTGCTCATGCAAATCTTTCAGAATTATAGAAACATTGGATATACTGTTATGCCTAAATACTCTTCGCAAAAAATTATATGCAACCACACGATCTCTAACATCTTTCATGGATAATTTAATTTGTTGATCACATAGGTTTAGTCTCATATATCCGTCTTTATATTCCCCTTCAAAAAGCCATTCTCATAATATCAGACATCCAAAACTCACTATTGTCTTGATGCAAAGTAATAAATAGTGTGACTGGAATTTCATATTTTTTTGCAAAATGGGTAACACATCATAAAAACTACTATATCCATCATCAAAAGTTACCGTTGCTATTGCTTTTATCTCCCTTATACTGAAGAAATTCTTTCATAGGCAAAACCAAAAAATGGTTCTTTAATTGTATCATTTGTCGATTAAAGTTGTGCTTTGTTATACATGTATTATTATAGTCTGTCGCCACCTCTCCGACTCTATGATATGTAAGAATAATTTTTCTCATTATAATTTCCCTTTTTATGTAACTAATCATTTTTTTCTTGATCCGTCAGAAAAAGTTATTAGTTTTTTTAATAAATGTTTAATACCCTATTTATCAAAAAGCCGGTTGAATTTGACAATCCAACCGGCTTAACCACCTTACTATGCCTCCATGCATCATCACGATTCATCCTGAATCTTACCCATCATATTATATATCGGCATATTCTGCTATTTATTTACCCTGTTTTACCTCAGTCTCTTTGCATCTCAATTGTTCTCAATTGTCAAAGTAAATTCCGGTCGCTCTAACACAAAGGCTGAAGTTACTTTGGCAAATCCTTACGCGGAAGTTACTCTTGCAAATTTTTACATCTCTGGCTTATTTCATGTTATAGTTTAGCTGCGGTGTCCCGGTTCTTTTTCGGGAGGTGTTCTTATGAGTAAAAAAATAAACACTTGAATCTGGATGACAGATGTAAAATTCAGCTGATGCTCGATAACAAAGAGTCCTTTTCCTCGATTGCCACTGCGCTGGGAAAAGATCCAACTACTATTTCAAAGGAGATCCGCAACCACCTTCAGTACCGCAGGATAGGGGGTTATCATCTTCCCTACAATAACTGTGCCCGACGTATCTCCTGTCAGAAATCCCATATCTGCACAGAATGCCATGCTTCCAAAAAAAGTATACCTTATGTAACTTGCGGTTTACTATGCCCTTTTTTTCCCTGCTTAAGGTCTATTCAACGCTATATTTTTCAGAAAAAAATCATCTGTTTTTTTAAGCAGTTTTCGCACAGAAAAAAATCCCTGCCCGCTTGTCGGGCAGGGATCGACTGGAGATTTACTTTGTCAAACCGGAATTCACTCTGTCATTTGACCAGTATTTGACATAGCTTCCATTTTCTGCATCCACTCATTAAAATGCCGGCATTTCATTCGCATTGTATCAATTCCAATCTCTTTGGCTATATTATAACCATCCAAAACCTTATTATAATCCGGATATATTCTTAAAATACGCTTTGAAGGCGCTGTCTCCGGACTATTATTAATAAATTCCGGATTTTCAAATTCTTCACTGATCTTTTTTAGTTCATCCAACTTTCCTTTCGATATTTCACAATATTGAAAGCACTCCGGCTTTGAAAAGAGTAGAGCCTCAAACTCATGCAACATCAAATTCGGCAGTAGATTTGGCGCATTAATATCCTGCCAAATCGCATCCTCTATTCCTCTGATATGACAATAGATGTCCCCTCCATGATTAATCCGTTTTCCAGGTGTTTCTTCAGGCAATCCATAATAATCCAACATTGTGGTAACCAGTGCATTTTTATCGCTTTTACACAAATCCGACAATCGCTTTTTAATAATGCTGTACTTAGAAACACCACCACATGGTATAGGAATAAGCGCAATTCCCTGTCCATAAAACCTGGGCGCTGCTATTTCTTTTACAAATGTCTCTTCCGTTGGTCCCTCACAGAAGACGAGCACTCTTTTCATTATGGTCTTCCCCCTATAATATTACTTTTCCAAAGGTCTCCTAATGTATAATCATCCTCCAACCATGTCTGAAGCTTATCAGCATCCAGTCTTTCAAATTCAGAGTGGTCATCATGATGATTTACTACGATTATGTCATTCGCAGAAAACTCATTCACAAGTTCTACCGATTGCGTTGAAATAATAATTTGCTTCTCTACGGATGCTTTTCTTTATTAAGGCTGCCAACAATGAAATTGCATACGGATGCAGCCCCAGTTCCGGTTCATCAATCAAAATTGTTTCAGGCATTAACTCCCTTGGCTGCAAAAGCAATGTTGCCAGACATATAAAACGTAATGTTCCATCAGAGAGCTGCGCTCCCAGGAAAGGCACTTCGCTATTGATGTCCCTCCATTCTAAAATGATCTGTGACTCATTTAACGGATCCGGTCTTAACACAAAATCAGAAAAAAATGGTGCCACCATTTTTACCGTACTTACAATTCGTCTATAGCATCCTTCCTCCTTCATCTTAAGACGATACAAAAAGGCGGCCAGATTGCGGGCATCTACTGCCAGTTCCTGATTATCATTAATACCACACATCTGCTTTACAAGTGCCGTATCACTGGTATCATGAAAATGATATACCCTCCATTTCTGATTACTTAAAATTGGCTTTACAAATTTATCAATACGGGTTCCTGTTCCTTTGTTCCACAAAGACTCTCCATGCCCTCGTGCTACCAGCTTATTTCCGCTTGTTTCCCAATAAAACCATTCACCTTCAAATAAAAATTGATTCCCTACTGTAGGTACCAGATCAAACTCATAGCCATTAGCGCCAAAAATAAAATTTTATACTGATCTTTTTCCGTTTTCTTACTCCCCGAAAACAGAAAGGCATTGGATCCTCCATGCTTTGCAACATATAACTGAAATTCACCATCGATCATGCTCTGCAACATTTTTAAACAGTGAAATAAAATTGGATTTTTCCGGCCCCGTTACTTCCAATCAAAACATTAATCATATTAAGCTCTAATTCGCAGTGCTTAATGGATTTGAAGCCATCGATACATATTTTGGTAATCTGTTTATCATTCATTCTGTCACCTATAAACCTGTCTTTATGTTCTGATAACAACACACATTTACTCTCAATTGCCTTTTTCACGAAAGACAATGTACCTATATATTCATATCATCTCTTACTTATTCAAATAGTTGTTTTGGAAAAAGCACAGCTGCATCATCCGCCTAAGTCATAACGGAATATATAGAAAATTAGATTTCAGAAATGTATGCCTTTATTACTTCTACCATAGCATATCTTTCTATAGGTTTCAATGCCTTCTTCCTAATCTATTAACATATTCTGAATCATAACCGGCTTCTTCTGTTCACAGAACTTCATAACAGCAGGCATTGTATCCCCATAATAAGCATCATATTCACTATATTTCACCTGCTGTTCTTTCACCAGCAGCCAGTCCGTGCTCATTCTACCGGATTTGTACTGCAGATTCCGGAATAAATCCTCAATTTCCTCTTTTATTCCTTTCCATGTATCATTTACGTTCTCAGGAAACAAATACACCGTAGCCTCTATGTTATCCTTATATTCTTCAAAAATATGCAGGTTATCCTTGATCTTTCGTCTCGCTGCCTCCGGATTCTCTACATAGGTGCCAAGGCTGATTCCATACAGCAATCTCTTTTTATCTGCAGCTCCATTCGTTTCATGTTCACATTGCGTTCTGAAATTTACTTGTGTATTCCACACCTGAATTTTCTTTTCCCAGGCTTCTTTTGTTTCTTCTCCTGCAAATTCAGTCAGTTTTTCAACATACCACTTCTTTTTATTCTCGGAATTAAGCAGAATCCGGTCTGCATACATCACTCCCGGCATTGTTACATAGTACTGCATATTCCGGTATTCTCTGGAATCCTTTCCGTATAATTCTCCTGCTCCATATGGTGACACATAAATTAATTCATCTGTATACTTTCGAATGCTCGACGCATAAAACAAGGGTGGAATACTGATATTCGGATTCCATTCATCATATGGGTTCTGGATATAAATCTGTTCCGGATGCAGCAGCTCGAGATGTTCGACAGTGAACTGTTTCAAATCTAAAATCTGATTGGGATTCACACCGGTCAATTCAGTCAAGCGAATTTCTTCCATATGCCACTTCATCGGTGATCCATCATAATCCTTATCATAATAGGGCAAAATCACAAGATACGGTACACTGTCCGTACCTTCAAGCTTCTCCTTCCATAACAACTGGATATTATCCCATTCTACAGAATGGCTAATCAGAAATAATATCGTTTTCTTGGACCGAGCATTCTGGCTCCATTCCTTCTCAATCATCTGCATAATATCCGACAATTTGTTGAGTTTTGTATACATTGAATCCGTGTCTGAACATTGCCCTGTCACCACTTTATCCTGTATTTCACTCTCCGCTGTAACGTGTATCTGATATAATTGATACAGTTTCTCACAATACTGTTCCAAACACTTAACAATTTCACTTTTCTCATAGCCTACCTGCTCCAGCATTGTGCCGAAATCTATTGCCAGCTGCTGGCTTACCGATATTGTTTCTGCTGCCACTTCCGGTTTCTGATCCAGGAATGCATTGATAATCTGTTCTTTTAGGACAAGAAGCTCCTGCAGGCATTCCTCTCCCAATTCCTTATAAGATTTCTGTTGATATTCCAGCTCTTCTTGCGTTCTTTCGATTTTGGAACTATCGAATTGAAATGACGGCAATGGGAAATCAAGCACCTTCTGCAGATTTTTCTTCTGTCCTTCAAAGAAGGGATAGTCATGTGCTCCGGCATCCTTAACAGGCCTCAGATAATCTCCGTATCGTTCCCGAAGCATTTTATCATACAGTGGTGGAACCGGTATTGCTGTATATTCAAATGGCAGATATACAGGTTCTCTATAGTATTCCTTTGGATAATAACGAGGTGCTTCTTTCAATCCCCAGGGAAACATCTGCACCAGATGATCTGACTCCTGTTCCGGAACCTCTGCAAAGCGCTTCTCCACCTCTCCATAGAGATACCTTCCCATCGCCACCGGATCTGTAATCCGCTCATAATGCTGCCCCGTCATCTGCTCCAGTCTACGAAGATGCCATTCCCGATCTTCACCCTTAATCTGTCCTTCTACGATCCCGTCTGCGATTCCCAGCATATATTTGCAGATGGTTTTCCTCTCTTCTTCCTTAAGTGGATCCTTATAGACATAATCCAACACAAAGATATCCACGCAGGCGATGTAAGGAAAATTATGAAAACGACGCAGGTGCGCCTTTTCAAAGCAGAAATGTTTCTTATTAACAACCTTTCCCATAAACAGCCAGAAGTCCGGCTGATTACGGAAGGTCTGAACATCAAATCCCTCTTCCATATCAAACCGGGCAGCTTCCATGAATTTCTGATAATCAGTACGCTTCATAACGATATCCAGATCATCATCCCACGGAACAAACCCTCCATGGCGCACAGCACCAAGCAGGGTTCCCCAATCCGCATAATAGGTAATATCATGTAATCTGCATACTCTGTCGATTTCCATCAAAACTTCCAGTTCTGCAGCCCACGCCTGCTTAATAGCAGTAGGAACTACAAACCCACACCGGACTTCATCGAACAGAAATGTTTCCTCTACACTCATCCTAAAGCTTCCTCATCTGATCTTCATTCAACGCTATCTTCTCAATAACAGTTGTCACTCTCATCGTATCTCTACATTCTGCAGCATGACCGGCTTTTTAGCAACCATCATAAGCTGGGCACTCTTGCCACCGTCACCATAAAAGGCATCTGACAGCTTCGCCGCTCTCTCCTTATCGGAATCCCCCATTATGGTAATCCAGTCCTTTTGATCTGCATTAAGCACTGCCTGTTCATATTCCTTCAGAAGCTGCGGTGCTCTCTTCTGAAGCCGTTGTCTAAGCTGCAGATCCTGCAGCCAGATAATCTGTAATCTGTCTGCCTGTTTTTCAAACAATGCCATGGAATTCTGCATTTTGGCAAGCATTTCTTCTCCATGCTCCAAAAGGCCATTTCCACTGACATAATACAACAGCACCTTTTTTCCCTGCCATTCCTCCGGACGCTGCTCTCCCTGATCCTTCACATCATCTAAAGGAGAACCGGCTCCTGAAATTTTTTCTTCCCAGATCGGACGTGTTTCTTCTCCGGCCCACTGACTTAAGTATTCCACATAGCTTTGCTTCATTGTTTCCGACTGGACAATCACCTGATCGGCATTCACTACACCGGGCATTGCCACATAATATTTCATGGCATTGATGGCACGTTCATCCTGCTTTGTAATTTCATCGGTTTTTAAAACCATGGAATATAAATTAATTGTTCTGTGTTTTTCCAAAGGTTTGTCGAATAATAATCCGAATGAACGGTCAGCACATAATCCCAGTTATCATGTGGATTCTGGATATAGATGCGATCCGGATGATTGTTCTCAACATCATACTTCATAAAATCCGTAATCGCCACATATTCCGGGAATTGATCCCCCTCATAACGTCTCTCGCTCAGAGCTGTTCCCATCCGTCTTTTATAATAATAGGGAATTGGCACTACCCGGACAATACTATCCTCTTCCTCACAGGCTTTCCTCCACACACTTTCAATTGCTTTCCATTGGGAAGCATGATATGGCATGAAAACAATTTCTTTCTTAACAGAAAGAGCCTCTGCCTTCTCAATGATTACCTGTAAGGCATCGTCCAAAATAGCACGGACTTCCTTTCCATCCACCGTCATATTCGAGGATATTACGCCATATAACTCAAATACTCCTTCACAATACTGCTCCAGTAACGAAACAATCTCCGTTCCTTCTCCCAGCTTCTTCTCAACGGAGCTGCCAATGACAACCGCTACATTCTGCAGTTCTTCAAACAGCTTCTGTACCAGTTCCCGGTTTCCACTCTGTATCAGCAGTTCCAGCTTTTCATGTATCTGGCTAAGGAGCTGCAGCTTCTGCAAAAGGCTCTGCTTAAAATCCGGTGCCTTAGTCCGTTCCAATAATCCTTCCGGATACTGATAAGTCGGGATCTCCGCTCCACGCTCTTTTTAGGAATTCGTCATGTGCATCAAAATAAGGATAATCATGTCCGCCACCACTTCTGACATTGCGCATATAATCTCCATACTTAAGCTTAAGGATCTCGTCATAGCCCATAGGCACCGGCATGGTAACCACATCAAAGGGCATCTGCACGGAATCCGCATAGCACTCTTTCGGATAAACACTGGCTCCCGATTCCAGATATTGGGGAATCAATGCAATCCGATCCCCATCCTCTTCTCCATATAGCGCATACAGAGCCGTAAGAAGCTTATATAGTTGGTTCTTAATATTTCCATCACGTTCAATTTTCTGACCACACATATTTTCAATGAGAACAAGCAGTCCTTCAAGATCCCCCTCCTGCAGATGACCCTGTCCATTTGTATCCGCTACTGTTTTAATTAGCTCCACAAGTTCCCTTTGAATCTCTTCCTCTTCCTTATTATTCGTCACATAATCCAGAGGAAAAAAATATCAATTCCCGTAGGATAGGGACAATTATGGAATTCATCCAGAAATTCGGGCGAAAAAAATTTGCGAAATAGCTGTTAATCACCCTCATCATGACATCCCAGTAATTCTCGTCATTGCCATACCAGAGAATGGTGTACCCTTCCGGCAATTCTGCCTCCACAATTTTCTGGAACTTCTCGTAATCCATACGTTTCATGGAAATGTCCATATCATCATCCCACGGAATAAATCCACCATGCCGGATACAGCCTAGCAAAGACCCCCATTCCGCAAAGTATTGAATGTTATGCTTCCGGCATATTTCGTCCACGACCAGAAGCACCTCCAACTGGGCTGCCCAACAGCATTTCATCTTAGAACTGATATAAAAACCGTCCCGTACCTCTTCTTCAAAATAGGAATCCGAAAACTCCATAAGAACCTCCTGTTACGAAAAAAGGAACCGGATGTTGTCCGGTTCCTTTTGGTAGTCATTGTTTCATTGCATTCTCTACAGAAATTAGCCAAGTAAGGACAGAACACCCTGATTGGACTGATTAGCCTGTGCAAGCATTGCCTGACCAGCCTGTGCAAGGATATTGTTGTTGGAATACTTAACCATTTCAGATGCCATATCTGTATCACGGATAGCAGATTCAGCACTTGTTGTGTTCTCTACAACGTTATCAAGGTTGTTGATGGTGTGCTCCAGACGATTCTGAATAGCACCAAGGTCAGATCTCTGTTCGGATACATCCTGAATAGCGGACTTAGCCCAAACATTCAGGCCTGCAAACATAGATGCCTTAAGTAAGTTTTTTTCACTAATCTTAGCTGCGCTTGATAACTTGCAGAAGCTAAGGAATTTAGCTACAACCCTTTCCTTTGTATCCAGAGAAGTCACAGCGCTCATCTTCTTCTTCATAGTATCGAATGTAGTAGCCAGTGTAGACACGCCCATGTTCTTAATAGTAACAGAAATCTTGTTATTTACGTTAGACTCTGCGCCAACCTGAAGATTCTTAGCATTGAAAGAACCATTTAATAAGCTCTGCTCATTGAAGGTTGTTGTCTGTTTAACACGGTTGATTTCCTGCATTAACTGGGAAACTTCAGATCCGATGTAGCTTCTGTCCTGAGTGGTAAGAGTTCCGTTTTCACCCTTAACAGCCAGTTCGTTAATTCTCTGAAGCATATCTTCTACTTCTGCAAGAGCACCTTCTGCTGTCTGTACACAAGAGATACCGTCCTGAGCGTTAGCGGAAGCCTGTGTTAAGCCTCTCATCTGACGTCTCATCTTCTCACTGATGGAAAGACCTGCTGCATCATCTGCTGCTCTGTTGATCTTGTATCCGGAAGATAACTTCTCTGTGGACTTAGCCTGTGTCTTAGTTGTGAGTCCTAACATTCTGTTAGAGTTCATTGCTGTAAGATTGTGTTGTACTACCATAATTCATTCCTCCTTGAAATTGTTCACTGCTTCCATGCAGTGAGTGTTTAATTTATAGTGCAGATTTCTTTTTGAAATCGTACGCCTTCGAAAAGATGCTCTGCAATTTTCTAAAAACAAAAACTTTTTATTTTTTTAAATGTTTGTTTTTGTTTTTATTTGTAATATATATCGGAGTGTATTCGGAATACTTAACCCCTTTTTTTGCATTTTTGTGTAAAAACTAATATTTGATTTTTTTATTGATGTTATTTCGAATCTGCCATGCTACAGTCCATACTACTTCTTATCATCCAGGAATTGTGGCGGTACATACTCTGAACGATTCATATTTTTTTATAATAATTCAGCGCTACCTGTTTATTATGTCTTCCCTGACGGATCTTTTCCCGGGATTTACGGAACTGTTGCTCCACGGCGGTTTTATTCCGCTGTTCCATAGCCTGCAGCTTCACACTTTTATCCGTAAGCTCACTGATCAGATTCTGCAAAGTCCGGATCTGTACTGCATACAATTCCTTGTGTCCGATCAGCTGCTCTTTAATCCGGCCATAGACCGTTTCAAACCCCTGATCCAGCTCCATAATCATCTGAACCAATGGATCCTTCTTCTCTACCAGCTGGTCAAATGCCTCATAATCCAGTTCTTCAGCCTTCAGTAAATCCTGCTGTGCCATTGTATATGAGGTCAGTTCATCCAGAATCTGCAGTTTCTTTCTCAGACTTTCTTCCAATATGGATAAATAATTTTCCATTATTCAGCTCCCTTATGCTGTGCTTTCGCCATAACTTCCTTCCAGGTATCACGAAGTGCCCGGAGATGCTCACATACTTCGTTCAGGATTTCCGGATCCTTCTTCATATTGGCCTGTGTCAGACGCTGCTGCAGATAAACATAAATGCGATCAAAATCCTGTGAAACAGGATACTTCATATCCAACGTGCTCTGAAGGTAATTCACGATATTCTCCACCTTCACAATATTCGTATGAGCCTTCTGAACATCCTTCTTCTCAACTGCCATAATGGCAATATTACAGAATTTAATCGCGCCTTCATAAAGCATCAGTGTCAGTTCTGCCGGAGAAGCTGTCAGAACCTTACTGTTATTATATTGTGCATATGCTGCAGGTATTGCCATCTTTATGAACCTCCAAGTAAGCCGGAAATCGCACTGGAATTCGATTGCATCTTTGCAAGTGCCGTTTCCATTTTACTAAATTTCTTGTACCATTTATCTTCGTAATCGTTGACCTTCTGTTCCATTTCAGCGATCTTGGTCGTATAGTCCGCATAATCTGATTTCATCTTCTTGTCATCATAGAAGCTTCCGTAAGTACGGTAGCCCTGTACTGCAGATGACAGACTATCCATGGCAGAATATAATTCTCTGCTCAAAGAGCTGAAGAAGGATACCACCGTATCCGGATCCGACGAAATCAATGATTTCAGCTTGTCAGCGTTGCCGGATGTACTGTCATCATCCGGATCACCATCAATATGATATGCATTCTTCTCATTATCCGCTGCGGTAAAATAGCCCAGAGTATCAATGCCGAAATCATTTAAATACATTCTCTTTCCATTCACTTCTACGCCTGCGCTCATCGTACTGGTAAATTTGGTACGAATGGAAGAAAGATTCGAATCACGGCGAAGCAGGGAATCCTTAATCTTCTTCTCGTACTTTTCTACTTCCGAATCAGTTAATGCGTCCTTTTCTTCATCGGTAAGAGGCTCATACTTAGAAGCGGAGTCTGCATTATACAGTTTATCCACTTCATTGATGATGGAGTTGTATTCCTTAAAGAAGTTCTTGATCATGTCATAGATGCCATCGGTATCATCCTGTGTCGTGATCGTTACATCCTCGCCATCCTTTGTCTCATTTAATGCAGTAATTGTGAGCCCGTTAATCTCAAAGGAGTTTGTGGAATTTGTAAACTTTGCCTTATTTAAGTAAATAATTGCATCCTGTCCATCAATCTTGGATGATCCATCCGATGATGCACTGATTCCCAGTGCGTTCAGAGCTGCCTGTCCGTTGGCATCAAGTCCTGCGATACTGAAATCGTTAGCTTTTCCGGACTCTCTGGCGCTTACGAAAAGACGCTGCTGTTTCGCATCAAAATTTGCATTCAGTCCGGCATCTTTTAATTGATTCATCACATCAGAAATCGTTGTATCTGCTGTAATATTCATGCTGACTTCTTTCGAGCCGGCCTTAATCTTAATCTGCCCCGAACCGGTAATACTTTCACTGCCGGCCAGATCACTCAATTTGGACAAAGCGGTAAGACTTCCGCCACTTGTGCTCTTTCTCTTCATTTCAGCACCGGTCAGATAACCGGTCTTAGCAAGCTGCTTTACCTGAAGAGACTGTACGCCATTAACTGCGTTCTCTCCGGTGATTACACTGACTGCACTACTGTTAGTCACCTTCGTGGTCTTCTTCATATATGCAGTGCTGAAACGCATATTGCTGACATACTTGCTCTGGAGATTCTTAAGCTTCGTATTTAATTCCTTCCAGGCATCCTGCTTCCACTCTAACTTGGTCTGTTTCTTCTTAACATCATCGACCTTCGTTCTCTTGGCAGCAACGAGTTCCTGGATAATGCTTTCTGTATCCATTCCGGACATCATTCCGGTCATACGCATTGCCATGCTCTGTTCCTCCTGCCTTCTATCGTTTCTCGTCTACAAGAATACCGGCCAGTTCCCATGCCTTGGCAATCATGTCAAGGGTCTTCTCCGGCGGAAGCTCCTTAATCACTTCCTTGGTGTCCTTATCTACGATTTTTAATTGTTACGCGGTTTGTTGCCTCATGGATTCCAAAGATTGCTTCGGAATGAGACATGTTCTTGTTCAACTGCTCGACAGCTTTCTTAATCTGTTCATTGCTTGCTGTCTGCTGCTCGGAAGAGCCCTGATTTCCGGTCTCTGCTCCCTTACCCTCTACGTCCTTGATCTTAACAGTTGTCGGATCAAAGCTGACGGTCTGCTCTGCTGTATAGGAAACGTCCGTGTTTTCTACAGCTTTCTGTACAGGCTTTGCCTGCTGTACGTTCTGTGCCTGATATGTCATGGCACTGCTTAGTGGTTCAATTGCCATTGTGTACACCTCCCTGTGCTTCCCTGATGTCTTTCAGACATGGTCACAATCTCATATTTAACGGTTTCTTGTAGTTTATATCGGTTTTCGGTAGTAAAAGATTAACCCCCTATAGAAATTTTTCTCATCCTGCCAGAGGCTGTTTCAACGGTCATTCGCCATATCTTCCAGTTCCTCTGCTCTTCCGGCCACTGCGCGGGCCAGAGTCTCAATCCGCTCTTCATCAATGAATTCCGTAGGCACAAAGATCTCCCTTACATCATCCCCGATATTTCTTAACTCTTCAAACGGGATCCAGCTAAGATCCGAAACCAGTTTCATCTGTCTGGAGGCTTCCGCATAAAACGGTTTTGTCTCAACCTCCGACAATGGCGTAATGGCTTTTGTAAGTTTGTCATGCCACAGACTTGTCCCACTGTCAAATATTGGTGCCGGACCAACCCATTCCAGAGTATCAACATTCCGGATTACTCCAAAGTTGCCAAAATGTCGATCCGTATTTGCCATCAGGTAATCAAACACTAACATGTAATCCAAAAAAATTTCTTCATTCCTGTAATGCCAAGCTGCTCACATGCATTTATAAAATGATCATAAGAAGAAAAACTGGCTTTTCTTCTTCATGCTCCGATTAATACTCACGGCATTTACCAGTTCAGTATGCGGATCAATGAAGTTCTCGCAGACACTATAAGGAATCCCCTTCTCCGTCATCAGCCAGTAAGGCACATACTTTTCACAGTGAAGCCGCTGATGCAGTCTTGTCCCGAATACCTCATTTACCGGTTCCTGCATATATGGATTACTACCGCCTTTGATCAAGCATCTTTTGGAATCCATGATTTTCCATTTCTTTTTAAGCCATCCATCAGAAGTATTACATGGTGACATCAGATCAACATCGCCGATTGCCGGCTGTCCAAACAGGATGTTTCCCACATCATCCGAAAAGTCATTTTCAAAGAAATTAATATTCTTCCATTCCAGTTCGCTATGCAGTGGCTTCATCCAGTACTGATCTGACAAACTCAAACCATAACATCTTAATAGCAGCTGCTCCGAATATGGTACTCCCAGCTGCTCCAACGCTGTTCGAATTCCAGATCTGCTTGCCGGAATGCTTCTTCCAAGCCACCAGTCATTCAGATCCTTCCTATTCGGAATTCCAGCCGAAATCGATATTCCAACAGGAAGGAAATGAAGTTCATGGATCTGCTTTACTTTTAAGATCGTTGCTGTGTCCTCGTCCAGCTCCAATTTAACAACAGGTATATTCTTGTTCATCAGGACGCAATCCATATGATCTCCTCCCTCTAACTATTTTTGCCTTTTATAAACTACCTATATCATTATATCCAAATTTCGAACAAATGTATAGTCGCATTCCAAGCAAAAACGTTCAAAAAAACAGCCTGCACAGGGTGTGTATCCACCTTTTCATGCAAGCTGTTTCTCCATTTCGTTTTCATTCATTATCCCAGCAAATCCTTCAATGCTGCCATGCCGTCGGTATCGACTGCTGCTTCGTTGGCTGCCTGGATCTGGGTATAGACTTCTTTACGGTAAATCGGAACATCCTTCGGTGCACTGATGCCTAGCTTTACCTGTTCGCCTTTGATTTCAAGAACGGTTACTTCAATGTTGTTGTTAAGTACGAGGGATTCGCCCTTCTTTCTGGATAAAGCTAACATCTATTCACCTGCTTTCTTCTTATTCTTAAGAATATCATAAATCGGGAACTTCACCTGATAATCTTCGCCCTCTACAATAATCTGTACTGCCTTGCGGGTTGAGGAATTAATCACGATCGGTCCGCAGAGGTTCACGCTCATCTTAGTCAGGTCACTCGGAACAGTTACGGTAACCATTACCAGGATTTCTTCCGGAATGATTTCTCCGATCGGAGTCAGCAGTTCATCCTCTACAGTCGGGTTATAATCTTCCTTTACAAGAAGCGGATCCATAACCGGCATTGCGAAGTTCGGTTCCTGCACGGACTGCAGCCAGTGAATGCCGCCTACGCCCTTATCCTCGTCATGAATCAGGGCAAACTGGGTAAGATCCGGGAATCCGATGATTCCGGACGGGAATTCAATGATCTTTTTCATCTGCGATTGTAATTTTTCCGAAATTTTTTTCGTCTTTATATTCATAATCTTCTCCCTTTTAAATATAGTTCATGAGCGATGTCTGCATAATCTTACCGGTTGCCATCAATGCAGCATCATAGGTCAGCTTCGTGCTGGTAAGCTGGATTGTTACATCTGCAATATCCACATCTTCATTCTCAGACTGCAGTGTCTTGAAGGTGGTCTGCTGATCCATCAGACGGTTACTGATAAGGTCAAGTCTTGCCTCTCTCGTACCATTATCGGTGATTGCCACGTTCGTATCATCAAGATAATTCTGCGTGGAAGTAATGGTATGCTGCATGAGATCGTGGATATTCTGACGGATATAACTGAATGCCTTATCCGCTGCCTCCAGCTTCGTCTGCACCTTCTTATAGTCATCGGTTCCTTCTTCCAGTCCGGAAAGTACATTCTTAAGATCCGTCTGGGTGCTCTCAATCTTCTCTAAGGATGCCAATGCGTTAACCAGATCATCAATATCACGATCCAGATTGTGGTTAAACACTTCATCTGCGGTGGTATTTACTTCGATCTTCTGATTATATCCCACATCGTATTCGATGCTCTGCTTTTCTTTCGTTCCGTCCAGATACTCTTTATTATAGGAAACCGTCTTTGGTACGCCGTCCTTGGTTGTCGTTCCCTCACAGGCAAAGTAATGTTCCGGACGGAGGTCGCCAACCTGCCATTCACTCTTCGTATAATTCATACGGATTTCGGTTTCTGATCCGGAGATACCACCTGCTGCCGTATTCATTTCTTCATATGCTTTATCTGAGAAAAGAACCTCTCCGGTTTCCGGTACGAATACAATCAGTTTATCTCCGTTTTGGTTTGCATTCTGAATCGTTTTTGTACGGATCCGGATCTGCCGTAGTAGAAATCTGGGTTGGATTATAAGTTGCCTTTACGGTTTTTCCATCCTTATCTACTAATTGAATACTGTCAAAGCTCTCCACCTGATTGTATGCCAAACGGATCCGGTGGATATCCCCATTCACAACGTCCTGTTCAATGACATCCTTCTTATCATAATTGCTGGCATTCATCCCATCCAGATTTGCAGTATAGGTGTAATTAATACTGTCAAAATCTGCCATGATTCCCTGTTCGTGAATCACATAGCTCGGCTTGGTCTCTTCCACCTCGCCTTTAGTAAAAGTCATGGTGGTATCTGTCCGGTAGCCGGTAAATACATATCTTCCGGCATAATCCAGATTTCCGGTTGCATAAAACTCGTCTCTCAAAGACTGTAACTGCTTGATAATAATGGAAAGTTCACTGGACGTATAATCCTTGTTGGCACCTTTGTTCGCCTGCTTATTCATATCGGTAAGAATATCGGTTACCGTGGAAAGCCCCTTTCCGGTTACTTCAATCCAGCTCTGGGCATCCGGGGCGTTCTTCTTATAAAACTGGGTCAGTTCGGAAACACTGCTCCGGAGACGGAGCGCACGGATTGCTACAACCGGATCATCCGAAGGTCTTGTGATTGTCTTCTGGGTAGACATCTGTGTGCTTAACCTGTCCTGCAGAATCTTGTTGTTATTGATATTGTACAAGGAATTGTTCTGCATAATTTTGTTCGTAATTCTCATAGTAAACCTTTCTCCTTTCAGGGAATCCGTTCCGCCATAATTAAGATATCACTCCGCATACCTGAAAATCAAAAACATCAAATCCAAATACCGGTAATACTTATACTCCCGTATTTAAAATCAACTGGTCGTAAATTTCCGTAAGCGTCTGGATCATCTTGGATGCCAGTGTATAGGAATTCTGGTATTTCACAAGGCTGACTGCCTCTTCATCCTTATCCACACCGGATACCGATGATCTCTGGTTATCAATCGAGGTTTTCAATCCCTCGTAAGTTTTTCTGGAAGGTATTGGCATTGCTTGCATTCAATGCAATATCGGATAAAATCAGTTCCAGCATCTGATTGGCAGAAGCATTACGGAAGCTGAACTTCTCTTTACTGGTAAGCATGGTGATGACTTCCTTCACCTGTTCGCATTCCTCCACACCAACCTTATCACTGCTTCTGGTTCCAAGCAGGTCTGCATCACCGCCGTATTCACTAAGCAATGCTTCATTAATACTGAAGTTGCCGGCTGTCAGCAGATAATAACCGCCGTAACCATTCTGGGCGGTTCCTTTCATCAATTCACCCAGCGTGTACTGCTTACCCGATACATTGTCATATCCGGTAAAAAGAATGTTTCCTTTGTTGGCAGCGCCGCTGTCTCCGTAGGCATTCGTTCCTGCGTTGAAGATTTCATTCACCTTCTCAGCAAATCCACGGATCCAGGTATTCATCTGCTGCATATAATAAGGAATTCCCTGATAGGCAACCTTTTCTGAGGTACGGACGCTCTTTCCAAACATTCCTGCGGTAATCTTCGGAGAACGTGCTGTATCGTTGCTCAACTGAAAGGTATAGGTATTCGTTGCTTCATCGAAGCTCCAGTCGGTATAAAGATACTTCACATTACCGATCGTAATTTCACCGCCTGCCTTACAAAGCATGCTTTCCTTTAAATTCTTTAATTTATCATCCGTAATGGAAACTGTTACTTCATTTCTGGTTTCATCCACCGATTTCACCGTTCCCGAGAAGTTCGCCTTATCATTACCATAGCAAAGCTCATAAAGTCCTTTAAGCTTACCGTTCAGGGAAGCATTGGCAAGGGAAAAGTCATTGCCGTTTTCCCATTTGATATTATATAAACCATCCGCATCGGTGAGATTCAGCTTTTCATCCGATGCCCTTGCGACATAAGTCAGGTTGTTGTAATCGTTCGCATCGACCAGTGTCTGTCCACCGCCAATCTTAACGATATATCTGGTTCCACCGGTCTTGCCGCCACTGGAATCCAGAATATCATGCTCCGTGATATCCACGTCTACGATTTCGGAAAGCTCATCAATCAGCACTTCTCTCTGGTCACGCAGCTCATTGGCTCTGGAGCCAGACATTTCAATGACATTGATCTGTTTATTCAGGGTGGAGAGCTTTTCTGCAATGGAATTGATCTGATCTACATTCTGTTTGATTTCAAGGTTAATGTCCTTCTGCAGCTCCTGCAGGTTACCATACATATTGTTGAAGTAATCCGTTAAGGACTTGGCTGTGGAAATGAACTGTGCCTTACTGGTCGTGGAGCTGGAGTTCGTGGTAACAGACTGTAAAGCGGCACTCATGTTGTCAAAAATGGTTTTGAAACCGCTTGTTCCTACCGAGCCATCGTCTTTAAAATAGTCCTCAATGGTCTTCATGTAATACTGCTTCACGGAATAATTCCCATATTTGCAGTTGTTATTCCAGTACTTCACATCATAGAAGCCATCCCGTACACGCTCAATCGCAATCGTATCGACACCGGCACCGGCACATCCGTATGTAGTAAAGGTCCGCAGCGCATCGCTTGCCTGCTGGGTAACCTCCTGACGGCTGTAACCCTTGGTCTGCTCATTGGCAATATTGTTTGCAGTTGTATTTAATGCAGCGTTCGAAGCCCGTAAGCCCGATCCTGCAATCGTCAGTCCGAAAAATTGTGACGGCATAAGGGGTCACTTCCTTTCTTATCTTCCAAGTGTTGTTAAAATGTGCTCTAACATCTCACTTACGACATTGATGTAACGGCTGGATGCATTGAATGCATTCTGAAACATGATCATGTTGCTCATTTCTTCGTCAGCCGAAACACCTACGATCTGTTCCCGCGCAGCATAGGTACTGTCTACCGTCTGCTGCTGGTTCTCACTGATTCCCTTTAAAACATTACCGGTATTGGATACCTGGGAAATCAGATTGTTATAATAATCCCGGAAGGTCGTTTTCGTCTTGACATTGGGATTGAGTGTATAATTTTCCTGTGTAAAAATATCCTTTAACGCATCGGCTGTTTCCTGATCGACCTTCTTGTCATCCTTGATAAAGCCAAGTAAGGAGGGGGACTGCTTGATCGTATCATCTACCATAAGATTCGATACCGTCATCTCATCTCCCGATTTCGTAACGAAGATCTTCAACACCGCACTATAGGGAGGATTCGAGTTCGGATCCCGCATATAATGGGTATCCGGATCCTTTGCCTTCGCTGCATCGGCTGCATTCTTAATCACTTCGTTGAGCTTCGTTGCTACCTTGTTAATCAACTGGTCAAATTCTGCCTGAATGTTCATCACAATAGACGGTGCAATGCTCTTATCGTATACATCCTTATTCTCAAGATCCTTATAGGTTGCTCGGTGATCGCCTCTGGCAATCAAAGTTGCCTTCAGTCCACCGATATCCGTATTCATCTCTGTGGAAATCTCTGCATCCAGGTTAAACACCTTTGCACGGGAAATATCCAGGTTTCCGGCAGCATCCGTCTGTGCAAAGTGCTTCCAGTACGGGGTATAGAATCCTGTATTTTCATCCTGTAAAAGAGCAATCTCATTAATTCCGTCTTCCTTGACAAATTCAGTTCCTTCCACAGAAATAATAAAGTTACCATCAATATCTTCTTTTTAAATTAATATGCGCAAGCTTGGAGAGTTCATCGGTTAACTGGTTCCGCTCATCTCTCAGGTCGTTGGCCTTCTCTACCTGTGCAGCCTCTATTCTGAGAATCTGCTGGTTCAGCTCCGCAATTCTGGCGCCATATTTATTCATCTGGTCAACCTTCTGCTTCACTGTATAATTCATATTATCCTGATATTCACAGAGTCCCTCGTATACTGCAGCGGCTCTTGTGGTGAATTCGCTGCAGCGCTGGATAAATACTCCCTGGTTTACTGCATTGGAAGGATCCTTGGCAATTTCCTGTACAGATTCCCAAAGATTCTTAATTGCGTCCGCAAAAGCTTCCCCTTCCAGCTCCTGAAAGAGGTTCTCAATTTCGCCAACGGCATCATAGGTCGTATCATAAAATGCACTACGACCGGATTCGCGGCGGTAAGTTTTATCAAGGAAATAATCTCTGACCTGCTTTACCTGGGCATACTGAACGCCCAGACCTGCCTGCTGATACGCATTGG
This sequence comes from Lachnospiraceae bacterium, assembly GCA_021628825.1. Classification (GTDB taxonomy): domain Bacteria; phylum Bacillota; class Clostridia; order Lachnospirales; family Lachnospiraceae; genus Suilimivivens. Next base: position 1,492,702 of record JAJXRY010000001.1, read on the forward strand.
CAGAATTGGTTTTTGAAAGAGTTCTATAGGAACGGGCCGTCTGCTGTACCTGCTGACGGGTATAGCCGATCGTGTCCACGTTTGACATATTATGTGCAGTTGTATTTAATGCGTTCTGACCGGTCTGAAGACCGCTCTGTCCCACATATAAGCTTCCCATCAAAGACATATCATCACCTACTTATTAACAAGTTCTACTGTTTCGCATCAAATGCGCTTACCTCTACACCCATCTGTGCTCCCGTGTTGTATGCTCCGCGGTTATAATTCGCCGTTTCCGGAGCGGATTTCATCGACTGAAGCATATTGAGATCATAATCGATCATCTCCAGTGAATTCTGAATCAGAATACGGTTCTGATCGTTCACTCTCTTTACTTCATGGACGACGGTGCGCAGACGATCATGCACTTTAGCCAGCTTCTGCTGTTCCTCCGGTCTTTGTGCCAGAATCTCAATGAGATCCGGAAGCAGCATTGTTTTAACGTCCCTGTTAATTACATTGGCGATGTCGGCAAATACCTCCTGTCTTTGGTGTTCCAAATGGCTGATTCTGCTGACAACGATTTGTTCTTCATCCGTGATGCGGGCTAATTCATCTAAGTTACCGGCTACCAAAACCGGTGTCTTCTTCGTAGATAATTCAAGCAGTTGTTCATATTCCTGACTTTCGTTATTCAATACATCAATCAGGTTCTCCATTAAACTTGCCACTTGAATTACCTCGTTTCTTCATATTTTGCAAATAATTTATCTGCAAAGCTTTCATTGCTTACTTCATACGTTCCGTTCTGGAGCTTCGCCTTAATCGGTGCAATCACATCTTCCCTGATGTCACTGCTGCCTGCAACTGCGGCTTTGGCTGTCTGGATATCTTTACCGATGCTTGAAATCTGAAGCTGATCGGAAAATCCCTTCTTCGCTGCTACCTGCGGCTTTGAAGCCTTCTTCGTATTATAAAGCTGCTGTACCTGGGTATATGCTTCAATACGCATATGGATACCTCCTTCCGTGGATTTCCATCCCTTACGTTCTACATAGAATAATTTTTTTCTTTGATATAATTATCGGTAGTTTTCAAAAAGAACTTTAGTAAGAATTAAAAAGTGTCATCCACCGGCTCTGCAGCCTTCCATGGATGACACCTTCATTCTTCTTATCTGTCAGACAATCCGTTCCCTGTCTGTTTTACTTTTTTTCTTTCTAATGGAAAGTACCTTATTGGTAATGATACCAAGAATCAGGGCACATGCTACCTCGGTAATGGTAACGGAACCGAAGCTTACGGCAAGACCACCGATACCGCAGATCAGAATAACAGATACGGTAAAGAGGTTGGTGTTGTCGTTTAAGTCCACATCCTGAATCATCTTAAGACCGGATACTGCGATAAAGCCGTAAAGAGCTACGCAGACACCACCCATGACACAGTTCGGAATGGTTGCAAGGAAGGTAACGAACGGAGCCAGGAAGGAAGCTGCAATACACATCAGGGCCGTTACGAAAATGGTAGTTACGGAAGCGTTTCCGGAAATTGCAACACATCCTACGGACTCACCGTATGTAGTATTCGGGCAGCCTCCAAAGAATGCACCGGCCATGGAGCCGACACCATCACCAAGCAGGGTTCTGTGAAGACCGGGATCCTCTAACAGATCTCTTTCAATAATGGAAGAAAGATTCTTATGGTCAGCAATATGTTCTGCGAATACAACGAAAGCAACCGGAACATAGGCAACTGCAATCGTTCCTAAATAAGCACCCATGGATCCGACTTCTCCATAGCCAAACGGAGAGCCGAATGCGGTTACGAAGGTAAAGTTCGGATACCACTGCATATTTGCGAATGCGGAGAAATCAATGATCTTTAAAGCATCAATACCTGCTGCATTACCGATTACGGTAAAAAAATTGCTGCAAGTGCATAACCGGATACAATACCGATGATAAACGGGATCATCTTGAGCATTTTTCTTACCATATACAGAGCAGATCATGGTAACAAATAAGGTTACCAGTCCGCAAAGCAGACAAAGATAAGGAGAAGCAGCCTGTGCACCGTCTGCGGTGAATACCTTACCGGTTGTCAGGTCACCAACTGCATTTCCGGCAAGGGAAAGTCCGATGATGGCAACGGTAGGTCCAATTACAACGGCCGGCATCAGCTTGTTGATCCACTTAACGCCAACTGCTTTAACCACAATGGCAAGTACGACATAAACAAGACCTGCAAAAAAACAGCACCGATAATCAATCCGAAGTATCCTAAGGACATGGATACACCGCCCGCAAAAGCAGAGAACATGGATCCGATGAAAGCAAAGGAAGATCCAAGGAATACAGGGCTCTTAAACTTGGTAAATAACAGATAAATAATGGTTCCGACACCGGCACCGAACAATGCTGCGGAAGCGGACATATCGTTTCCGATAATTGCAGGAACAGCAATGGTTGCTGCAAGGATTGCAAGTACCTGCTGCAGGGCAAAGACAAGAGTTTTGCCAAACGGCGGTCTGTCTTCTACGTTGTAGATCATTTTCATAGTTTTCCTCCATCTCGCACGTACGGTGCGCATTTGTATTTTTTATTAAAACGGGTATCCCCGGATTAATCCTCTGCCTGATCGACATATCCGTCGTAAAAGTGCCACCAGGGTTTCTTTCTCAAAAGGCGGAATGTGAACCTCGATATGCTCACTTCTGGCTGTCGGCACATTCTTTCCAATATAGTCAGCCCGGATCGGGAGTTCTCTGTGTCCCCGGTCAATAAGCTCTGCAAGCTGGACCCTTTCCGGTCTCCCATGCTGCATCAGTGCCTCCAGCGCTGCTCTTACGGTTCTTCCCGTAAACAGAACATCATCCACCAGAATAACGGTCTTTCCCGTCACATCAAAAGGGATTTCCGATTCTCCGATCACCGGTTCCTGCGCCGGATTCCGTTCTCCCTCTTCCAGAGCCTCGCCCGGTCTGCGGTCATCCCTGTAAAACTGGATATCGATTCTGCCGCATGGAACATGAATTCCTTCTATTAAATAGATATTCTCTGCAATGCGTTCCGAAAGCGGGATTCCCCTTCTCCGGATTCCAACAAGACATATCTGCTCACAGCCATTGTTTCTTTCTACAATTTCATGGGCAATTCTTTTTGAGTGCTCTTCCTACCGCTGCCTCATCCATTAATACTGCCTTATATCCTGCCATATTACGCACCTTCCTGAACACAACAAAGAATTTCCTGCAAAAAAGAAAAGCCCACCATGACACACGGCGGGCTCACATACCTAATTTCATCAGGTTCGTTTCCTTGCCGGCATCTCTGTACCGAACTTAAAGGATCTATCACACTAACTTTTCCTATTATGGCATCATCTATTCAAAATGTAAAGGAGTTTTTGTAAAATAAAGACGAAAAACAGATTCAAAAATGAACTTCTCTATGCTATAATGGCAATAGTTAAAAATATTACAAAAAGAGAGGGATTAGAAATGTCAGATATGCAAAACGTATTTATACTGGATCATCCATTAATTCAGCATAAAATTTCCCGTCTGCGTGACGAGAACACCGGAACCAACGAATTCCGCAAATTAATCGAAGAGATTGCAATGCTCATGGGTTATGAAGCACTCCGTGATCTTCCGATGGAGGATGTCGAAATCAAGACTCCGATCGAAACCTGTAAGACTCCGATGATTGCCGGCAAGAAAATGGCAATCGTTCCGATTCTTCGTGCAGGACTTGGTATGGTAGGAGGTATTCTTGCATTAGTTCCCTCTGCCAAGGTTGGACACATCGGTTTATACCGTGATCCCGAGACCCACGAGCCTCATGAATATTACTGCAAGCTTCCTGAACCCATTGATCAGAGAACCATCGTTGTCTTAGATCCGATGCTTGCAACCGGTGGATCCGGCTCCGAAGCGGTTGATTTCATCAAGCAGCACGGCGGCAAGAACATTAAGTTCATGTGTATCATTGCTGCTCCGGAAGGATTAGAGAGACTTCGTAAGGATCATCCGGATATCCAGATCGATGTCGGACATCTTGACCGCTGCCTCAATGACCACGCTTACTTCTGTCCCGGTCTCGGTGATGCCGGTTACCGTATTTTTCGGAACGAAGTAAGAAACGGAATAAAAAAATAAGCATAAGTTAAGAATAAGATAAGAAATAGAAGCAGATAATCAGCCCGATAAGTAAATGTAAATTGCTTACCGGGCTGCTTTGTTTCTGCTCTTACTTTATTTTATTGACGGCTTACTTTTTACTCCATGGAACTCCGGATGACCTCTAACAATTCATCCGGCATAATCAGGTGCTCGAGATCCACACGCTTTTTCTCCGGGTCATAAACAATCCTTCGCGGTTCCTTCCCATAAGGATGTGCTTTGCATGTTCCTCCATAGAAAATATAAGGTTCATCATTCTGCACCTGTCCGTTACAGATCTCCCATACAGCCTGACGCTGTGCTTCGCAAAGGGACGCATCCTCCAGGCCATGGCTGTGTCCGCACAGAATATCATCAAAATAAGGGCGGAGCTTTTGAATCTTATCTAAGGACTGTAGCATCACGCTCATTTCACAACATTCCGGAAGCTGCATCCACGTCTGTTCAATTACCGTATCCCCGCTAAAAAGAATCCGGTCTTTCCGGTCAAGCAGCACGATACTTCCCGGCGTATGTCCCGGTGTTTCATATACCTCCAATTGGATACCTCCAAGGTCAATCACCGTGCCTTCGGTAATCGGTTCAAATTCTGCGGGCTTCCGTTCGGTTTCTTTCATCATCTGTACAAATCCATCTGCTTTGAAATACGCTCCGGCAATCCCGATGTCCGCAGGATGGAGATACGCCTTATCAAAGTAAAGATTTCCGTAGGTATGATCGAAATGTCCGTGCGTATTTACCAGCATAAGCGGAAGATCCGTGAGAGTCCTTACCGCTTCTTTTAAATTTTCCAAACCATACATGGTGTCAATCACCAGTGCCCTGTCACTTCCTGTAATTAAATAGCCGGTGCCGTCATCGTGATCGTTCAACAGCCAGATATGGTCGTTGATCTGCTGTATTTTAAGTCGTTTGAATGATCCGTCCAAGGTGTTCCTCTTTCTCCTGTCCATACATCTTTTTCCAATAAAATCCTATATTATATGATTAAAAACAGCTTACTCTGCCACATGAAGTTCCGATGCTTTATCCGAAATATCAGAAACAATGCCGCTTACAGAATCTACCAGCTCACTGTTCACTTCGCATGCCTCGAAGGTTTCATTGGCATGTGCCGATACCTCTTCGGTTGCGGCAGAAATTGTCTGGATATTCTCTACGATATCGGAATTGGCTGCTTCTAATTCCTTAACGATTTCCATGAGTTCACCGGTCACACTGCTGATTTTCTCTGTGCCCCGGGAAATGGCAGTAAAGTTATTTTCAACCTCCTGTGCATTCGCTGCATTGGACTCATTACTGTCTGTTACCACCTGCGCCGCTTCCGCTACCGAAGATAATTCCTGATGAATGTGACCGATCAGCTCCGTGATATTCACGGTTGCATCCTTGGTCTGGCTGGCCAGTCCGGAAATCTGCTGTGCCACAACTGCAAAGCCTTTGCCTGCTTCTCCGGCACGTGCAGCCTCGATGCTTGCATTCAGGGCTAACATTCCGGTGCTGTTCGCAATACTGGTAATCGTTTCGATAATGGTATTCATCTGATCGGCGTATTCGTTTAACGTATCCATCCTGGATACCATTTCATGGTTTGCGGTAATGGACTGTTCCACCTGTTCTGAAAGAGTCTCCATATGTAATTTTCCTTCTTCGACCCTCTGAACCGTGTTCTTCGCACTTTCTTCGATTCCACCTGTCGCCTCCTTGACACGTGCGATATGATCCTGAATCTGCTCGGTACGCTGGAGCTGCATCTGAACCGCCTGTGCCGTTTCGCTGCTTCCCTTGGAAACCTCATCCATGGAATCATGGATCTTCATCATGGAATCTGAAAGAGTCTCCATTTTATTGGAAGCCTTATGGATTTCATCGACCATGCTTTCCGAAGTTTTTACAATGTGATCAACAAGAATCTGATTCTTTTCCTGCTGTGCCCCAACCAGATGAAGCTTGTTGTCGTTAATTTTCTTAACCACCTTCGTACTGATCTGTAAGAAGATACTGCAGATAATCATACAGGCAAGCCGGATCTCCACATCCGGCATCTCGTTCGACGGAATTCCTGTTGTCACCGCTCGCCAGATCACCCATGCAATATTTGATGTAATACCGCAAAATGCAATGGTGGATACATAACGGATATCCGAATATACCGTCAGCAAGATAAAAAACGGCAGGATATACGTAAATGTTCCGATCGAATTGGTTGTAAAGATCGCAAAGAGATAAAATATACCATATGTCACGGCCAAAATATGCCGGATGCAGACTGCATCCTTTTTCTTAAAGTAAATTACCAGTTCCACCACAACCGGAATAATCAGGAATGCTGCTATTACAAGAAAATACGAAAGCATTCTGGAGCCCTTTAAAAATTCCACCAGATACGAAATCAGCAGTACCGTATCCAGTGCAATGTGCCCTCCAATGGCCACCTTGTTAATGTAACCTGTTTCATTTGTCCCCATCATAAATTCCTCCTGTATTTCTTTTGTTCTTATCACTAACCACTTAGTACCTATAACTACTTCATGCCATGTAAAATGATGTTCTATAAATGTCTGCTTCAACTGTCTGCTTCCACACCGCATCTTGAATCTTCTCTGCAAATATCTTATCTACAGGTCATCTTCCGTATAAAAAGGTTCCTGTCATCGATGCATTAATGTCGGAAATTTCACGGATTCCATTAATATAATCGGCATAGATATCCCAAAGATCCATATCGCAGTCATTGAGTCCATCATCATCCGGAATCCATTGCTTGATTAATGCGATCCGTTCCTGTTTCGTGGTATCTGCGATTAAATTACTTTTCATCATTCCTTCCTCCCATAGTATATCAAAATGAGACATTTTCAAAATCCATGTATCAGATCAGTTGATACTGCATCCACTCGTATTTGAGTCTGCTTCCCTCACAGATCTCTGCCGGAAGCAGTGCGCGTGCCACAAGCTTTAAATCCTCTGATTCGATATCGGTACGCTTGAGGTTGGCATAATCGCCATCAATACTTACCACTTCATAATAAAATGTTTCCATCGTTTTTCTGTGTTCCTTCCTCATCATCCTTTTTATCTACTCTGCACAAAGCTCTTCTTCCAGCTTCTGAATCTGCGGCAGATCATTCTCTTTCATGGCAGAACGGATCGTTACAACCGTATCACAGAAGGTCATCTCCTTCATGCCTTCCAGTACTTCCTTCATCTTTTTCGCAGCCATCGGTGCCCAGCTTCCGTTTTTCCACAAGCCCCACTTTACGCTTCTGGAAATTCTTTGCTTTCAGATGATGGAGGTAGTCTTCCATCGGCAGATACATACCGCCGTCATAGGTTGCACAGGCCAGTACAAGACGGTCGTAACGGAATGCATTCGACACGGCCTCTGCCAGATCACAGCGGCACAAATCCATCACGCACACCTGCTGTCCTGCACGGGTAAGCTCATCTGCCAGTGCTTCTGCTGCCTTATGGGTATTTCCATAGATCGAAGCATACGCAATGAGAATACCCTTTTCCTCCGGACGATAGCTGCTCCAGGTATCGTACAGACCAATATAATGGCCAAGATTTTCAGTAAGAACCGGTCCGTGAAGCGGGCAGATCATGGCAATATCGAGTGTTGCCGCCTTTTTCAACAGCGTCTGTACCGGTGCCCCATATTTACCGACAATATTGATAAAATATCTTCTCGCTTCATCCTCCCACGGCTCTTCAACCGACAGGCTTCCGAATTTACCGAAGCCGTCTGCGGAGAAAAGCACCTTTTCCGACTGCTCATAGGTTACCATGACCTCCGGCCAGTGTACCATCGGCGCCATGAAGAACTGTAAGGTGTGGGCTCCAAGGCTTAAGGTATCGCCTTCTTTCACGATCACCTCACGTCCTTCTACATTTAATGTAAAAAACTGTGCGATCATCGGGAAAGTCTTGGCATTTCCAACGATCTTCATTTCGGGGTACTTCTCAGCTATCCTTTGGATATTGGCTGCGTGATCCGGCTCCATATGGGACACGATCAGATAATCCGGCGTTCTTCCGTCCAGTACCTTTTCAAGATTATTCAGCCACTCCTCAGTTGCCCGCTGATCCACGGTATCCATAATGGCGATCTTTTCATCCAGAATCACATAGGAATTATAAGAAACGCCATGCGGTACGTGATACTGTCCTTCAAACAAATCAATCGTTTCATCATTGGCACCTACATATTTTATGGTATCTGTAATTTTCATCTGTTTTCTCCTTAACTCTGCAAAATGATTCCTTCATCATCCAGCCTCTCCTATATCTCTCTATTTACTAAAGGTTCTCATGCGTCGGATCTGGAATAAGCATTTTTCATCTGGTTACTGAGTTCGTATAATACTTTGTTTAAGGTATCAGTTGCTTCCTTTTTGAGCATGGAAGCCACTTCCGCATTGGCCTCCTGACGGATTTCCTGACGCTTTGCAGGATCGCTTTCTTTATTCAAAAGAGCATCGTACCGGTTCAAAATCTGGTGGCTCTTTGCCATCACGCTCTCCTGATAACGCTCTGCATGGAAAACCGACTTGCCATAAGAAGCATCGGTCATGGCTGCAATCATGCGGCTTGCCCAGTAGAAATTCTCCGTCGAAGCATCCCCTGTGGTATTGCTTAAATATTCCGGCGTTTCATCCACCATCGGATAGAACGGTGCCAGGGTATTAAAGGCATTGGAAGCATACGCAATCCATTCTACCGCACTGCAATCCTTCTCCATACCGGGACGTAACTGCAGGACAGCTACAAAGTCATTCCGGTTGATTCCAATGGAACGGAATGCGCCCTTCATGGATTTATCCCCATAAGCAGCATACGGATCATACGGCGTCCCCTGAAAATGTGCGGAAAGGACATACTTCACATCCTCGACTGTGATCTTCTTTTCCGGCACCATGCACCACGGAATATCATCGGAAAACGGCGTGTAATCGGCATGTTCTCCATCCCATACCTTCGTATGCGGGTTCAAGTACCTCTCCATAAACCAGGCGCGCGGCGTATTATACACATGATCGGAATCATCGTGCGTTCCGAACGCATCTCTCGGATTCCAGGTATCATCCAGTGACAGATTTAAGTGATACTGTTCCATAAATTCGCGTAAGTCTGCGGAACACATGAAATTCTTTTTCTCCGAATACGCATCGTCAAGGTCAAAGAAATCGATGCCCAGCTGATTCGGCATGACAACATAGGCATCATCCGGCACTCTTCTCGCCATCCAGTGATGTCCGCCTATGGATTCCAGCCACCAGATCTCATTCACATCCTGAAAGGCAATTCCGTTCATCTCATAGGTTCCGTACTTCTCAAGAAGGCTTCCAAGCCGCTCCACGCCCTCGCGTGCACTGTGAATATAAGGAAGCACCAGATAGACAATATCCTCTTCCCCGATTCCACCGATCTGTTCTTCCTGTCCATTCTGCGCCGGAAGGTATTCTACCAGCGGATCGGCTCCCAGTACTCTTGGATTATTGGCAATGGTTTCGGTTGCCGTCATGGCAACATTTGCTTCATTCATGCCACAGGCTGCCCAGATTCCTTTTCCCTCAATCGCATTCGGCATGGCAGTGTAGCGCATGGGATTTTTCCGGCAGTTCCACGGTCACATGCGAAATCACGGACTGGTACGTTCTCTTCTGTTCCTCCGGATGTATCACAACAAACTTCTTAGGCATAAAATGGCCCGAACCGGAATCGTCATTTCTGGCGATCATGGTCGAGCCATCAAAAGATGCGTTTTTTCCTACTAAAATGGTTGTACAGGACATGTTACTCTCTCCTTATTCTTACATTCATGTGAAGCATCTGTTTCTTGCCGCACTAAAGAGAGTATACCACATTTTATGGGGTTCGTATACATGGGATGAGACTGCATTTCGGCAATAATTCTCAATAATTATAATACTTTGGAACCGTTCGCGGTCAGTTTAAAGGTCATCCCCAGAACATCCGCTGCCCCACGGCACATCATCATTCGTCCCAAAAAAAGATTTCGAAGTATTCATACATGGTACAGATTTTGGTGTCAATCTGCAGATTCAAGGCAATCACATGTTTCTCGGTATCAATCTTCAGCTTGGCATCGATAACAGCGTAGTTCACCCGGTCATGCTTGTCAAAAGTCGCTTCATTTTTCTCCCGGACTCTGCTGCGGCGCACGTCCGTCTTATCTGCAATAATCAATGCTGCGGAAACCGGATCGGTTGCCCCTCCTGTTGATTCGTCGTGATGTCCGATTGCCGAAACCACCGTAATCCGGTCCTCCATGCTCATATCGGTTTCCTTTAGAATATCATTGGCAAGCAGTGCCCCATACTCTGCGTGATGCGTCCGGTTAATCGCATTTCCAATGTCATGCATCCAACCCGCAATCTTCACAAGCTCAATGTCCTTCTCGGTATAATCCAGCTTTTTCAGAATATAGGCGGCGCGGTCTGCCACCATGGCCGCATGCGCTTCCGAATGATCCGTATATCCCATTGCCCCAAGATTGTCATTTCCCTTTCGGATCAGAGCCAGTACTTCTTTATTTTTTTCCTTATTTTTCTGTTCGTTCATGATTTCTCCCTCTTTTTGTTTACTCTTTATAGTAGACAAATTTGTGAGGAAGTGAAAGAATAGTTTTGTATAAATTTTTGTAAGTGTTGTGTAAAGTGACATAGACAGCATCTGTATGATGATGCAATATTCGTAGACTTTTTCGATTTTTCTTCTTGAAAGTTTATCCTTTGCATATTATAATAAATAAAAGAGAAGCAACCGCCCACAAAGTGGTTAGCCTCATAAATGGTTATTAGATAAGCCACTCGTCCGCTAAGACAAGAGTGGCTTATTTATTTTCGCTTGTTATTCCTATCTATGTAGGCAAGCAGTGCGATTAGAAATGAACCGCCTAAAAATAACAGGCTTAAAACTTCATACATATCCATCAACACCACCTCCCCTCTATCTCTAGTATGGGAGGCTACCACTCTGTACATGATTACTTCTCATGTTGTCAGTGTATCACAATTTACATAAACCGACAATCTTCTTTTTTTCAAAATAGTTTACATTTTTTTGCACGTTATATAGCTCAATAACGATACTTCCCTCGCTTCGTGAAAAGGAAGCCCAATGTCACAAATAATGCCATCACTTCTGCGGCTACAATGGAAAACCAAATGCCGTCCACGCCAAGCAATGCGGGCAAAACCATAATCACAATAATCTGGAACACCAGCGTTCTTAAGAAGGAGATAACCGCCGATACCAGCCCATCGTTTAATGCCGTAAAGAAAGAGGACCCCCACACATTAATGCCCATAATGAGGAATGCCAGACTGTAGATCCTGAAGCCCCGGACCGTCAGGTCAAGCAATGTCGCATCATAATTGACAAAGATCGCAGACAGCGGTCTTGCCAGTGCCTCGGATGCCACCAACAAAAGCACTCCCGATATCATAAGGAAGGTCAGGCTCTTATGAAACAGATTCTTTAACTCCGAATGATTTCCTGCTCCATAATGATAGCTGACAATGGGCGCACTTCCAATGGAATACCCCAGGAAAATAGACATGAAAATAATGTTGATATACATAATTACACCATAAGCGGCAATTCCGTCCTCTCCGGCAAGCTTCATCAACTGAAAGTTGTATAAAATATTCACGATGGAGGAAGAAAGGTTCGTTACCATTTCCGAAGATCCATTAGTGCAGACCTTTCCAATAATTTTGAAATCAATGTGGAATTTCGTAAGCTGCAAAAGACTGTCGTTCTTTCTCATGAAATAAATAACCGGTACAAGCCCTCCGACAATCTGTCCTGCGGATGTTGCAATGGCTGCTCCTGCCAGCCCCCAGTGAAAAAAACAACGATCAGCACATAATCCAGAACTCCGTTCACAAGTCCGGCTGCCACATTGGCCTTCAGGCTTAAGCCCGGCTTCTGTGCCGCCACGAAAAAGCTCTGGAACGCAAACTGCAAAATAAATACCGGCATGGAAAGGAATCCGATCCGGATATAAATGATACAGTTCCGAAGGAGTTCTTCCTCGTTGGCACCGAGCGCAATGGAAATTGGTCTTGCCAATGCAAACCCGATTACGGAAAGTACTACGGCACCGATAAAAAAGGGCTGCAATAATCATGGAAAAGTATTCATTTGCCAATTCCTTTTTGCCCTCGCCCAGTGTCTTTGATACGACCGCACTTCCACCTGTTCCTGCCATAAAACCAATGGATGATACTGCCATCAGCACCGGGAACGTTAAGTTTACAGCAGCAAACGGCGTTTTCCCAACGAAGTTTGACACAAAAAATCCATCCACAATACTGTAAACCGATGTACAGATGATCATCAAAATGGAGGGCAGTACGAAGCGTAACAGCCTTTTATAAGTAAAATGATCTGATAATTGTATTTTTCATAATATTTCCTCTTATCCTCTTTTAATCTTTATTTTTTTCCTTTTCTTAAAAATATCTCAGGGTGTTCTATAATATCATTCTTAAAATATGCGCTATAAAATTGTTTCTATATTTATAATTCCTTCACCTTATCACGAAGCAGCCGCGTCGTTTTTCTGCATCAGATGCAGGTATACTTCACTCTCCTGCTCCGTCAATTCATCAAAGACACTGTTCTCAAGCTCCATGACCGGATAGATCTTCTCCTCCACGAATTGCCGACCTTTTTCGGTTAATGAGATGTGCAGATCTCTTCCGCTTCCCTTATTCAACTGCAAAAATGCCTTTCCGCTGCAGGCCCAATATGGAAGAGTTTATGGTCTGTCTGCTGAAAAGATAAATGTCCGCAATATCCTTCTGCTGGCAGCCATCGCCCAGCTCGGTAATCGCATACAAAATCATAAACGCACTGTCCGACAGTCCGGCTTTCGTGCTGATCTCATGATAAATCCGGTCGGTTTCACGGTACTGCTTATTTAATTCTTTCATTTCCTTCCGCAATATCATCATCGGTTCATTTCCTTCCTCTTTTTCTTTCTGTTTTCCATAATGGACGCTCTATATTTTTATATCCATATTTCTTGCTTCTATATTCTCAAATTCCAGACTTCTTCTATCCTTCTTCTATCCCTCTACTATATTTCTTCTATAATAAAATGAAGCCTTCCAGCTCTCCAACTTTATTCCCGACGAATCCGAAATCAGATTCGCATAGCAGTTATTCTAATCCGAAATCGGATTAATGTCAAGTTTCATGAAACAGCTCATTAAGCAGCTTCAAACCCGGAACTTTAAAGTAACAGTTCAGCCTTGCCCATTCATAAGCTGCCGGATTGTACAATTATTTCTGCATGGCTGAACTGTTACACTTTAAATCATATTTTCCAATCAAATGTTGACAATTCAACATCTTTCCAGTATGATATAAGAAATTTTGAGATGTTGAACGTTCAACTTCTCGGATATGAAAATAGTACAGGATTCATCACAGCTCCTGTATCGATTCATTTCCAACGAATTTATACCAGAAAGCAGGAATTTTTATGGTTGACCGTTTTTGGAAAAGTTCTCACTGGCAATCTCCGAGATCTCACGATACTGGCACAAGATTGCAGCCGAAGAACTAAAACCCTATGAATTAAAAAGCACTCATGCCGTTTACCTCACGACCATGTACCGCTATCCGGACGGCATCACTGCCCCCCAGCTTGCGGAAATCTGTGGCAAGGATAAGGCAGATGTTTCCCGGATGATGTCCATTATGGAGTCAAAGGGGCTGATTATTAAGGAGGGGCGTCATGCCAAGCTGTATGGCGGCACCCTGAAGCTCACCGAGCAGGGAAAGATCCTTGCCGCCCGGATCACCGGGCGGGCAGAACTCGCTGTGAAACAGGCAGGCGAAGGTCTGACAGATGAAAAACGCGCCATCTTTTATGAAGCACTTGACACTATCACCGCAAACCTGCAAAGAATCGCGCGGAACGGTTTATAATATAATAAACAGAACACAGAACAGAAAACAATTATGCAGCCTCTATCAGAGGTCTGCAAACTTATCATATGAGGAGCGAAACCATGGAAAGTAAACAGATTGATGAACTCATAGAAAAGCAGCGCCGGTTTTACCAGAGCGGTGCAACCATTCCGGTTGATTTCCGGATCCGGCAGTTAAAAAAGCTCTATTTCGCCGTAAAAAAGCACGAAGACGATATTCAGAAGGCTCTTTGCGCAGATCTTGGCAAAAGCGGCTTTGAGGGTTTTATGTGTGAGGTCGGGCTTGCACAGTCCGAGATCAGCTATATGATCCGCCATACGAAGCAGCTTTCCCGCAAAAGAACGGTTGCCACTCCGCTGGCACAGTTTGCCTCCCACAGCTACATCCAGCCGGTACCACACGGGAACACCCTCATTATGAGTCCCTGGAATTATCCCTTCCTGCTCTCCATCGATCCGCTGGCCGATGCGATTGCAGCCGGAAATACGGTGATTTTAAAGCCAAGCGCCTACTCACCGGCAACCTCCGCGGTTTTGAAACGCATGCTTACCGAATGCTTTCCTCCGGAATACGTTGCTGTCATTGAAGGAGGACGTAAAGAAAATGCGGATCTGTTAACGAAGAAGTTCGACTTTATCTTCTTTACCGGTTCCCAGTCGGTGGGCAAAGAAGTTCTGCGGCATGCGGCTGATTACCTGACTCCGGTTGTTTTGGAGCTTGGCGGCAAAAGCCCCTGTATCGTCGATCACACCGCGAATCTGAAACTGGCTGCGCGCCGGATTGTTTTTCGGTAAATATCTGAACTGTGGACAAACCTGCGTGGCTCCGGATTTTTCTTCTCTGTGAACGCAGCATCAAAGAGAAGCTGATTGCTGAACTCAAGGCGCAGATTACCGCACAGTTTGGCTCCGCTCCGCTTGAAAATAAAGATTACGGAAAGATCATCAACGAAAAACACATTTTTAAACGGATCAGCGGTCTTATGGATCCTGCCAAGGTTGTTGCCGGCGGTGAGGTAAACGAAGAGACCTTGCAGATCGCTCCGACCATTATGGACGAGGTCACTTGGGAAAATCCCGTCATGCAGGAGGAAATTTTCGGTCCCATCCTTCCCGTCCTGACCTTTGACGATTTTTGACGGACTGATTCAGACCTTGAAGAACCGTCCTAAGCCGCTTGCTCTTTACTTATTCAGCAGCGATAAAGCACACCAGAAACGGGTCAACGAAGAATTGTCCTATGGCGGCGGCTGCATGAATGACACGATTATTCATCTTGCCACAACGAAGATGGGCTTTGGCGGTGTCGGCGAAAGCGGCATGGGAAGCTATCACGGACAGACCGGCTTCGATGCCTTTTCCCACCATAAGAGCATTGTCGATAAGAAAACCTGGCTGGATCTGCCGATGCGTTACCAGCCTTATACCAGCCACCTGTATGAAAAGCTGCTGCATTTCTTCCTGAGATAAATGGTAACGTTTAATACTTTCACAGTTAAAACCATGCACACAAGATAATCCCATTTGTCTCCTGTGACAAGGAAATCAGAATAAGCATACAACTATAACCACTTACGAAAGGATCTCAACATGAGTGTTAAAATTATTGTCGATTCCACAACAGACCTGAATGAAGCCATAAAGGATCGGGTTGCCATTGTCCCCTTAACCATCTGCTTCGGAGAAGAAGAATATGTGGATGGTGTAACCATCACCCATCACCAGTTTTATGAAAAGCTGGTGGAAAGCGACGTTCTTCCAACCACAAGCCAGGCCTCCCCTTCTGCATTTATGAAGGTATTTGATGAGGTTTTAGGTCCGGATGACAGTGCAGTCGTTCTCACGATCTCCTCAAAGCTATCCGGAACCTGCCAGAGTGCTCTGATTGCTGCTGCCGAATATCCAAACGTCTATGTCGTTGACGGAAGCTCTGCCGCAATTGGAAGCGGAATTCTTGCCGAACATGCACTTCGTTTGGTTGATATGGGAAAATCTGCGGAAGAAATCGCATCCATTCTGGAGGAAAAGAAAAAAGATGTCTGCCTGATTGCCATGCTCGACACCTTGGAGTATCTGAAAAAGGGTGGAAGAATCTCCTCAACCGCTGCTTTTGCCGGAGGGCTCTTAAATATCAAGCCTGTGGTCAATATTGAAAATGGGGACATTCATATTTTAGGAAAGGCAAGGGGTTCCAAACAGGGAAACAATCTGCTGATTCAGGAAATCCGGAAAGCTGGCGGTATCGACTTCACCATGCCAATCCTTTTAGGCTACACCGGCTTAACCGATGTGCTTCTGAAAAAGTACATCGAAGACAGCAGCGCCTTGTGGGAAAACGGTACGGATACCCTGAACTACACCACAGTTGGCAGTGTCGTTGGCACCCATACCGGTCCCGGCGTGATTGCTGCCGCTTTTTTCCGGAAATAAAGTAACGGATATTATTCTGACTGGTTATGATCGTGATTCTCCTGCTTGATTTCCCAGTGAATCAGGAAGGTCAAAGCCGCGCGGAGTGCAATAATTCCGGCAACTGTCGCGATTTCCTTGAAATCTCTCACGATAACGGTTTTCAGGATCTCGCTGCAAAGCTTGAATTCCAGTCCCACAGCAAGTCCCTGTGCAAGTGTCAGTTTCATATCGGGCCTACGGCGGATATAATAATAAAATCCCTTTAAGCCCGAAATGATAATGACAGTCACTCCGACAAATTCAAAGAACAGAATTGCAACCTCCACAATGTGCTGCATCAGATTTTCGAACCATTCATAGACTACCATTCCATCTCTCCCTCTGTATGATTACTCTTTTAAAAACGGATCCAGTTCCTGATCCACCACCTGTTTTCTCTTTACCTTCGGATTCACAATCTCATGACCGCGGTAAATCACCCGTTCCAGGGTACGAAGGCTCTTAAGATCCTCTAACGGATTTCCTTTTGTCACGATGAGGTCTGCACATTTGCCCGCTTCAATGGAACCCGTGATGTCATCAATTCCCATCAGACGCGCATTCTGCAGCGTTGCCGTATACAATGCAAACCGGTTCGTTACGCCACAGTATTTATGGAAGTAAAAAAGTTCTCTCCAGAAATCATACTGGGTGATATACGGGCAACCTACATCGTTGCCAAGTCCGACCGGAATGCCATGCTTTAAGGCTTCTTTCGCGGAATCAATAATTCCCTCAAACACAATATTTCCATTATATTGTTCCTTTTCAGAAGCACCGGATACAGCCGGATCAAACAGGGCATATGGAAGTGCGGGCGACAACGTGGTACACAGAAATGCCTTTTTCTCCAGATATAACTGCGCTGTTGCCTCGTCCATCTTCGCACCATGCTCAATGGAGTCCACGCCATTTTCCAGCGCAACACGTACTCCTTCCGGAGACTCTGTGTGCGCTGCTACCTTATAGCCAAGCTTATGTGCCTCGTCACAGACCGCTTTCACCATGGAAGGAGACATTTTCAACTCTCCCGGTGTTCCCTTTTCCTTCGCATCCATGACACCTCCGGTAATCATCAGCTTGATCCAGTCCACCTTCTGATCCTTCGCCTTGTGCACCTGTGCAACCGCCATCTCGTTCGAGCTTGCCGCAATGGCTACCGATCCTGCCATATGACCGCCAGGCACGGAAATTCCTTCGTTCGATGCGAGGATTCTGGGCCCCTTTTTCTTATTCTTTGCAATATCATCCCGGCAGCGTGTATCGAAATCGCCCAGTCCACCAACGGTACGGATTGTCGTCACCCCGCCTAATAGCTCCAGCTTCGCATAATTGCACACCAGATTGTACGCAATGGCACGGGTTAATCCGTTACTCATAATCTTCTTCACCATGCCCTCATTGTCTCTGGGTTTCGTGCTTGGCTCACCGTTACCGGCAAGATGCACATGCAGATTAATGAGTCCCGGCATGATGTACTGTCCGTTCAGATCCACCTTCTGATAGTCTTCTCCAACTTCCTCTTCCTTTACAATTCCGGCAATTTTCTCACCGTCCACAAGAATGGCTTTGCCGGTCACCGGCTCCATCTGTTCGGTTCCATCCAGAATGATGCCATGAATATACGCTTTCTTCATTTGTTTTGCCTGTTTTCCTTTCCTTATTTCTTTCTATCCCTTGCTTTTACTGGTTCTACTGTAATTCTTCTTAAATTGTGTAACCATTCAGAACCATATAAAATTACTCTTAGGCCAGTTCCCAGAATGCCACGGTGCTCGCTGCCGCTACATTTAAGGAATCCACTCCGTGCGTCATCGGAATCATGACCGTATAATCGCAGTCTGCAATCGTTCTTCCTGCCAGGCCATCGCCCTCGGTTCCAAGCACAATCGCAAGCTTCTCTTCCTTCTTAAGGTGCTCATCACGGAGAAATACACTGTCCTCCTTAAGTGCCATCGCCGCTGTGCGGTATCCCATGCTCCGGAGCTCCTGCATGGCTCGTTCCGGCCAGTCCCCGGCATCCATGATCGTCCACGGAATCTGAAAAACGGTTCCCATGCTGACGCGTACCGCCCTCCGATATAGCGGATCACTGCTGCCCTTCGTCAGAAGCACCGCATCCATGGAAAGTGCTGCTGCCGACCGGAAAATGGCTCCTACATTTGTTGGATTCACCACATCCTCCAGAATTGCAATCCGACGCTTTCCTTCACAGATTTCTTTTAAGGAGGGAAGGGCTTTGCGCCGCATCGCACATAACATTCCGCGTGCAAGCTGATACCCGGTAATTCTCGTAAGAACCTCCAGTGAAGCCGTATAAACCGGAATCTCTCCACACCGGTCAAGAATCATTCTCTCCTTTTCATCGAGCGGTTTCTTTTCCATAAGAAGGGAAAGCGGTTCATATCCGGCTTCCAATGCCCGCAGAATCACATTCGGGCTCTCTGCAATAAAAATCCCCGGCTCCGGCTCATAGTAATGCAGGAGCTGTACTTCCTTCTTATCGATATAGACTTCCAGTTCCGGAACCTCTAAGTCCGTGATTTCCATGATGCTCACACCGTTTCCTCCGTGCCCGTGTCTGCCATATAAAACTGCAGCTTCTTATCTATCAGCTTATCACCTTCGTAGGCAAGCCGCAACGTGAAAAAGTGCGGATCATCCTGCAGCAGTATTTCAAGAAAAACGGCATCTCCTTCCCAGGTCGGAAGAGAGGGAACTTCTGTTTTCGGAATCCATGCAAGCTCTCCTTCGTTACAGGCTCCCAGTTCCCCTGCAAAACCATCTGCGGTAAACAGACACATCAATTCCGTTTCCTGCCGGTCACTTATGAACGTGATAAGTCCCCGGAACGTATAGGAAGTGAGTGTAAGCCCGGTTTCTTCCCGGACTTCCCGCACCAGACACTCCTCCGGTGATTCTCCTTCTTCCAAATGTCCGCCGACACCAATCCATTTTCCACCGTTGATATCCTGCTTTTTCTTCGTACGATGCAGCATGAGATACTTCCCATCCTGCTCGATGTAACATAATGTTGTAATTGGTTTGCCCATGATCTGCCCTCCTGTCTGTATCCACTACTTTAATTACTTCCCAGCTCCCGCCTGCGCTTGCGGCGGACACGGTTAATATGCCGTTCATAGTCTCCGCTCCGCAAAAGCTCGGACAGCACATACTGCTCAAACAACGGCACCGGACAGGAATAAAAGCCCAGCTTATGCTCAAATGAATCCACCAGAGTCTCCGGCAGAATCATATAGCCGATACGCACTGAGGGTGCAATGGTCTTGGAAAACGTATTCATATAAATCACTTTGACGCCGTCTGCAATCGAAAATAACGGACTCTCCGGCTTACTCGAAACCGTCAGCTCCGAATCATAGTTATCTTCCACAATTACGGCATTGCGCTGTTTCGCCCAGTAAAGATACTCCCGCTTCTGCGAAATTCCAATGGTAATCCCGCTCGGATAACTGTTAAACGGTGTCACATGCAATACGGATGCTTTCGTTCTGGTAAGTTCGGAGGACAGAATTCCTTCCGCGGAAAGCGTCAGCGGGTCACACACAATGCCCATGGATTCATAAACCTTGCGGATTTTTTCATAAGAAGGATTCTCAATGCCAAAGATGCATCCCGCGCCGAAAAAAACTGTGCCACCAGTCCATACAGATATTCCGCACCGGAACCGATGATGACCTGTCGTGGATGAATCTGGATTCCTCTGCTTCTTCCAAGATAGGAACAAATCTCGGCACGCAGTTCCTCACAGCCGTGATTGGGGGACTTCACCAGAATCTGCTCCTCGTAATCAAGCAGTACTTTTCTCATCGTCCGGGCAAGCACACTGAACGGAAATTCTCCTGTCTGCTGGACCTGCGGATGGGTCACCGGCAGCTCCTCATGACGGATCTCCGGAATTACCTGAAAATCCGCTTCCCGATAAATCACAAAATATCCACTCCGTTGTCTTGTTTCAATATATCCTTCGTCACTTAGCAGATTCATGGTATGCTCCACCGTAATAAGGCTGACTCCAGTTTCCTCTGCAATGATCCGCTTGGACGGAAGCCGCGAATCCAGCGGATAAATCCCTGCTACAATGTCCTGCACCAGATAATTATATAATTGAATATAGGCAGGCACTCCACTGTCCTTTGTAATGGAATAGTTCATCTGGTCTTATCAGATACTCCTTTTCTGGTTATTTCGGTATTACCAATTCAATTGTATTCTTGATTCAATCATTTGTAAAGGAAAAGAGTGATCAGTTTGTACGAAGAAATTAAGAAACAGGCGGCTGATGTTACCGCCGAATTATGTGAAAAAGCAAAGCTCCATAAAGGTCAGATTCTTGTAGTCGGCTGCTCTTCCTCCGAAGTGTGTGGAGATAAGATCGGCAGCAATTCAAACCTCGATGTAGCCAAGGCTGTTTTTTCCGGAATTTATGAAACGACAAAGGCACGCGGCATTTATCTTGCCGCCCAGTGCTGTGAGCATCTGAACCGTGCCATTATCATTGAACAGGCTGCCGTTCCTGGTGCGGAATTCGTCAATGTCGTTCCCCAGCCCAAAGCCGGCGGTTCCTTTGCAACCACCGCGTACCAGACCTTTGAGCATCCGGTCGCTTTGGAAGAAATCAAGGCCGATGCCGGAATTGATATCGGCGATACCTTCATCGGCATGCACCTTAAAAAGGTTGCCGTTCCGGTCCGCCTTACCAATCACGAAATCGGCCAGGCTCATATCACTGCTGCCAGAGTCCGTCCCAAATTTATCGGTGGCGAACGTGCTCATTATGATGCAGAGCTGTTGTAAATGAAATGGCAGGCAGTAATGCCTGCTGCACTACTGCCTGTCAAAATAATCTTTTCCGTTGGATGGATAAAAGTAGGTCCGGATGTAACCATCCGTTGATACAATCACAAATTCATTCGTACTCTCAAGATAATAAACATCGTCGCCGTCCTCTTCCTCTAACTTATGAAGCGCATCCTTATTCTGTACCACCGCTGCTGCCGCCTGTTCATAAGCCTCCGGAGAGGGAAACCCCATTTCGATACCATGCTTTTCATAATGTTCCTGCCGGAGTCTGGTGTTTCGGAACCGTACGGTTGTTGTATCCTGTGTACTCTGCGTGCCCTGTGTATCCTGTGTGCCCCGTGTATCCTGTATGCCCTGTGTACTCTGCGTACCCTGCAATTGCTGCATGTACTCATTGTAGGCTTCCACCAGATCCGCCGTATCATCCTGCTCCGATTTTTCCTCTTCAGTGCGTTCTTTATCTGGCTCTCCGTCCGCTTCACCCGCTGGTTCTTTGGGGGATTCTTTCGCCGTTTCTTCTGATACTTCTGCCGTCCCGGTATCTTCGGTATAGGTCTCCTGCACATAGGTCTGATCCGATGCGATGCTGCTTTCTTCCTCTGAAAAGTTCCCGAACACACGGAACAGCAACAAAAGTACAATTACCGCTAACAGCAGTAAATTCCGTTGATTGTGGTTGGATGTACGATTGGATGTAGAATTCGATGCATGATCCGATTTACGGTTTGAATTGATATTTGGATTATTTTTTTGTATGATCAGACATGGTAAGATAACTCCTTTGCAATACTCTCTTATTTTTTTCATTTGTGCTTTACTATACGTCTATTTTTCACTAAACAATTTGTCATTTTTTTCTAAATACTTATCTTCTTTGGCCGTACTTGACAATTCCCCTGTTTCGCCGCATAGTAGAAATATTCGCACAATATTTATTTAACAGAGGAATTCTTATGACAAAATCAGAACTGATCAAACGCTATACACTATTTATTATCAGTCTTTTTCCTTTTCCGCGTTGGGAGTTTCTTTTTACCAAGCACGGAGAACTGGGGGTATCACCGACCTCCTCCATTGCCAATGTCATCCTCAATTCCGGGGAAGCCTTTGTAAAAGCCGTCTCCGACACTACCCATATAAGCTTTTTCCAATATGAAAATTATTTTTTTGATGTTGCCTGCGTGGTAATTTCCGTTCTTCTGTCCCTTGTATTCTTCCAGTTCAAAATCGTAGGAACCAGAGAGGGAACCATCATTTCTGCGCTCTGCACCGGTATGGTCGTTAAATTTTTCACCAAATGGCTGGCTGCACCGCTTAACAGGATACTGGCAGATTCAGATACTTCATCAACGTCTGAAGTCCCTCAATCGGTACACAGAACTTAGGATTCCGGGTAAGGCAGGCTTCATGAACCTCCTCTAAGTCAAACCACTCCACAGCCTCCACTTCTTCCTTTTGCAGGGTAAGCTTCGCAATATCTATCGGCTCCTGATAACAAAACACGAAGGAGGTTTCATTATCTTTGAAGGGATGTCCATGAAATTCCATTTCATAATGAATATGAAACTTTCCTGCATAGTTCAGCTGCTCCGGAGATGCATGGATACCAAGCTCCTCTTCCAATTCCCGTATCGCCGATTCAAGCGGTTCATCCCCTGCCTGAATATGTCCCGCAGATGACGTATCAAAGCATCCCGGAAAGGATTCCTTGTTTTCTGTCCGCTTCTGTAACAGAACCTGATATTTCCCATCTACCATACGGACAACCCATACATGGACGGTTCTATGACAAATACCTTCGGCATGGGCATGACTTCGTTCTACGATTCCTCCGATTGGCTGTCCTTCTTCATTGCAAATATCGAACAGTTCCGCTGTCCATTCCGATTCCTCTTCCAGATGCTTTTCCTTAAGCCAGTCATCATAAACGCTCAGTTCCCGTTTTTCTCCCAGTTCATTTTCAAGCGTTACAACACATCTGGCTTTTTCCCCATCCGGCCGTTCTTCACATCCGTATTCTCCATCAAAAATCTGTTTCATTCTCCACATCATTAGCTCCTGTTTTATATCTATTTTGTAACTATTCAGAGCCATGCAAAATTGCTTTCTGGGAATGCTCGCATTCATACAGAATAGCAATTTTTATATGGCGAAGTAACCTCAATGAGTAAAACTTGAGCTGTGTTAGCAGCGGTTTTTACGAATGAGGTTCTGAATAGTTACTCTATTTTATTTGTTTTGTAAGCCAATCACATCTGCTCTAAGATCTGTCGTCTTCCTCCTCAAACAATGGACTGTTCCAGGTCATTTCGTTCCACCTGGCATTGACAGCTTCCATTTCTTTCTTATGCATGATCCGGTTCCGGTCACTTAAGATCGACAGCATCTCGTCCACAATCTCCGCTTCCGGCAGACTGGTATAATGCGACAGATAACCGATCATCCTTCCCGCAGTGAAATCCGTATTCAGAATTTTGTGAAATCAAATCGCTGAACTCCTCGAGAATACCCCTTTTCAATCAGCATTCGATATAAAATCCTGCTGCTTTCAGACTTTTCTTTCATACCTGTCCCTCTTTTCCTGTTTCTTCCTGTTCCTTTTTCTGTTCCTCATGATATTACTGGCTGAATTTTTGTTTATGCAGGGTCACTCTGCGCTCTCTTTCTCTGCTGTTGGGTATTTTCATGCTTCTTTATTTACCATACCCAATCATTTCTCTTGCTCTGGGTACTGACTGTCTTTTTTACTCACCATACCCAGCCGTTTCTCTTGCTCCGGGTACTGACTGTCTTTTTTTCTCACCATACCCAGCCGTTTCTCTTGCTCCGGGTACTGGCGGTCTTTTTTTTCGCCTATACCCAGAGATTTCATTCTCATTGGGTATCAGATTTATGTTTCTCCTTCCATACCCTCTGGATCAATTTTCATTGGGTACCAAGGTTGCTTTTCTTCTTCCATACCCTCTGATTTCCTTTTCACTGGGTATTAAGTCTATATTTCTCCTGCTATACCCTCTATTCTCAAATTAACTGGGTACTTGAATGACATTTAACTTCCCATACCCAATACACCTAGTAACAACCGTCAAGAACTATAAAATCAAGTTTCTTCCTCCGTTACAATCCGCATTCCCATCTGAAAGGCAACCGGATAAAGGAAGTTCTTTTCAAGTCCGGAGTCGAAGATCACTGTAAATTTCCCTGTAATCCCATCTGCATGATAAACTGCATCGCTGATGACTCCCATTCCATATTTGATCTGTTCAACCCTCTCTCCAATGACAAGCTGAATCTCTGTTCCGTGATCCCCCGGATCCGTCTCTAAACTCTTAGGCTTGAGTTTCATCTTCCCCTGATCCGGCTGCAATGCTGCAAACGTCTTTCCTTCCACCTGCTTCTCATTCTGCAGCTTCATACGATCAGGAAACTTCAAGCTATCCTGCTTCACACTTACAGACTTTACTCTATCCGGCTCCATGCTATTAAGATTCTTCACACCTTCCACCCGTTCCACCTTCACAGGCGTCATCTCCCGGATAAAGGATGACGTTTCCTCCGACAGCCTGAATATATGAAGCACACTCTTCGCTCTCGTCATGCCTACGTAAAACAGCCGCCGCTCTTCCTCAAATTCTTTCTTTTCCTGCGGTGTTGCCTTCTTTGAGTAAACCACCTTATCCGGAAAGACGCCATCACAGACGTCCATCAGATAAACCTCCTCATACTCAAGTCCCTTGGAGGAATGAATAGTAGACAGGATAAAATTGCTGTCATAATCCGGACGTTTCTCACGCAGCATATTCTGCAGGTATTCCAGCCTCCCTAAGAAACTGCCAATCGACACCTCTTCATAGGACAGCATCTTCAGAATAAAAAAAGCTTGTTGTCATCCATATTATTGCGTTCCAGATATTCCCCGTATCCCAACGGAGTCTCAATCCGGAAAAGCACCCTGGAAGGAGCCTCTTTCAGCATATTTCGCAAGTGTGTCGCAAAAAGCCCGGCACTTTCCAAGCACCATGCCATTCAGGCCTTCCGCATATTCTGCCGCTTCCAGTACCGGAATATGCCTCTCCTCACTGATCCGGCATAACTGCTGTGCCTGATTCTTCTTCAGATAGGTCTGGCATTTAAAATAAATCCGCAGGAAAAGCTCCGTATCATATGGATTTAGGGCAAACCGCATAATATTTGTGACATCCGTTACCACACGATGGGTAAAAAAAGCCATATCCGTGCTTTTGATCCGGTACGGAATCTGCTGCCGCTCCAGCTGGTCAATGAGAGGAAGCACACTTTCATTATCGCGGTACAAAACCGCCGTCTCCACCTCATGATTCTGTGCCACCTTCCGAAGATAAGTATATTGCGCCGCACGGTTTTTCAGGGAAATATAATGAATCTCCGCCTCTTCTGCTTTCGTCGGAACCATATGCTTGCGATGCCTTAGCTTGTTATGCTGGATAAAGTGATCGGCCACAGCCACAATCCTTGCATTGGAGCGGTAGTTCTGATCCATCACAAGCTCCTTTGCACCGGGATGCTCCTTTGTGAAATTAAGAAGTGCCTCCGGATAAGCTGCACGGAACCCGTAAATGCTCTGATCCTCGTCTCCCACCATAAAGAGATTTCCCTGCTCTCCTGCTAAAAGCCCGATAATAATATGCTGGATTTTGGACGTATCCTGCGCCTCATCCACGCAGATATACCGGTATTTTCCCTGATAAAATTTAAGAAGCTCCGGACTCCCTTTCAGCATCCGGTACGCATAAATCATCTGGTCATCATAATCCATGAAGCTGTTCTGCTTTAGATACCTGTTGTATGCACTGTAAATTTCCCAGAGAGGAATGCCCTCTTCTTTCCCCAGTTCACGGATCTCCTCTTCGGAAAGCAGCATATTCTTACAATAGGTAATCAACGTGCGTGCATTCTTCACATCGCTTTCGGTCGGATATTCCGACAGATTCTGGACCAGAATCTCTGTCAGCATTCTTAAAATCACCTTTTCATCGGTAAGCAGCTCAAAGGCGCTTTTTCCGATCATCTGCCCATATCTGGCAATCACCCTGGCACAAATTCCGTTAATTGTCCGGAATTCCAGTGCATTGCTGTATTCCTCACCAAAAATCTCCCGAAACCGGCGTGCCATGTCATTCGTTGCCGCAACTGTATACGTCAGGGTCAGAATGTTTTCCGGCCTTATTCCTTCACAATAGAGCATATACCCAAGCCTTGTGACTAAAACGGTGGTCTTGCCGCTTCCCGGAACGGCAAGCAGCAGCACCGGCCCATTCACCGTCTGCACTGCGGCAAGCTGCTTCTCATTCAGATGTCCTGTATATATTGGTAAAAAAGTATCTCTATCCATCCTTTATAGCTTCTGCTTTCTCCTGTTGCATAGTCAATCTTGATCATTTCTAATTTACCATTTTTAAAGAGCGGAGTCCATATGGACTTCGCCCTTTATGATTTCTTTGTATAATTCCTCTATCGGATTTCTCTGCACGATCAGTCTCTATCGTTATCCTTCTATAACATCAACCGGTAAATTGCTTCCACATCCTTCTGTTCCAAAGGAACAAACCCTCCAACTGTATGAGCGGTCTGTCCGTCTCCGTAGCAACAGACATGGGCAAGC
This sequence comes from Lachnospiraceae bacterium, assembly GCA_021628825.1. Classification (GTDB taxonomy): domain Bacteria; phylum Bacillota; class Clostridia; order Lachnospirales; family Lachnospiraceae; genus Suilimivivens. The sequence continues at coordinate 1,519,760 of JAJXRY010000001.1, forward strand.
TTAGGAATGTCCTCCTCCCTGGCTTTAAGCTGCTCGAAATTCTTCGGCATTCCAATGGAAATCAGAAAGCTCCGTAAGGCCTCAATTCCCTCTCTTGCAGTTTTCTCAGGATGGGCAAAATCCATCTCGCATCCCCACACACGAACGGCAATCTGCGCAAACCGCATCACATCATGGTTCATCACATAGGTAAACACTGCCGGCATCGTTACCGCAAGTCCCGCTCCATGTGCACAATCATACAGTGCAGACAGTTCATGCTCAATTGCGTGGCTTGACCAGTCCTGGGATCGGCCCACACCACAGATATTGTTATGAGCTACCATTCCGGCCCACATAATATTGGCACGTGCTTCATAATCATCCGGATTATCAATGACCTTCGGAGTCTCACATTTCATTGTGAGAATCAGGGCTTCGATCAGCCGGTCGGTTACCTCTACATCCTTCGTATTCGTCAGATATCTTTCATATAGATGCGCAATAATATCGGTTGCACCGGCGGCCGTCTGGAAAGCGGGCAGTGTCTGTGTCAACGCCGGGTTTAAAATAGAAAACTTCGGCCGGAACGCTTCTCCACCTGCTCCACGTTTAATCATTCCCTCTTCCTTCGTAATGACTGAATCTCCTGAGCCTTCCGAGCCGGCTGCGGATATCGTAAGCACTGTTCCGATGGGAAGTGCCTTTTCTACTGGCTTACCTTCATAAAAATCCCAGAAATCCCCATCATATACGACCCCTGCCGCAATTGCCTTGGAAGAGTCGATTGTGCTTCCTCCACCGACAGCAAGAACAAAATCCACATTCTCCTTCCGGCACAATTCAATTCCTTCATAAACAAGTCCGCTTCTTGGATTGGGTTTCACACCGCCAAGTTCAACGTAACTGATTCCTTCCTGTTCCAAAGAAGCTTTAATCCGGTCAAGAAGTCCAGACCGGATGACCGAACCTCCACCATAATGTAATAAAACCCGACTACCCCCCAAAACCGTCTTACCAATTCACCTGCACGGTTCTCAGTATCCTTTCCAAATGCAAAATAAGTTGGTGCATAAAATGAAAAATTGTCCATTAATTTGTCCTCCTGATTAATGCTGCTGCCTTGATATCAGCCCCTACCTGCTGATCCGGTCAATTGTCTCTATTTCATCCTTCGTAAAGCTCGTGTTCTCGACTGCCTTAATGTTATAAAGGATCTGGGATGGCTTTGATGCGCCTGCAAGCACAGAAGTAATCACTTCTTCCTTTAAAAGCCAGGCAAGTGCCATTTCCGCAAGAGTCTGTCCTCTTCCTTCCGCAATTTCATTCAACGCCCGGATCTTACCCAGCACCTCTTCGCTGAGTCTGGATTCCTGCAGAAATCTTCCGTCTGTCCTCACACGACTGTCCTCCGGAATACCGTTCAGATAACGGTCTGACAGCATTCCCTGTGCAAGTGGTGAAAAACAGATGATACCCTTTCCAAGCTTCTCTGACATTGCCTTCAGACCATTCTGCTCAATCGTCCGGTCAAAAATATTATAACAGTTCTGGTTAATTACAAACGGAACATGCAGTTCATCCAGAATAGCAGATGCCTTTTCGAGAGTCGGACCGTCATAGTTGGATAAGCCGACATACAAAGCCTTACCGCTTGCTACAATCTGTGAAAGTGCTCCCATTGTTTCTTCAAGCGGGGTATTCGGATCCATCCTGTGATGATAAAAAATGTCCACATAGTCAAGTCCGAGCCGCTTTAAGGACTGGTCGATACTGGCGATCAGGTATTTACGGCTTCCCCAGTCACCGTAAGGTCCCGACCACATATCATAGCCGGCCTTTGTAGAAATAATCATCTCATCACGATACGGCATAAAAATGCTCTTTTAAGATCTTTCCAAAATTACTCTCCGCACTCCCTGCCTTTGGTCCGTAATTATTTGCCAGATCAAAATGGGTGATTCCATGGTCAAACGCTGTGAAGCACATTTCCTCCATCTTCGCATAAACACCGGTATCCCCAAAGTTGTGCCACAACCCCAACGACACCGCCGGGAGCATCAGACCGCTCTTTCCGCAGCGGTTGTACTTCATCTTTTCATATCTTGTATCGCTTGCAATATACATTTCTTTACCTCCTGTTATTCTTTACCTGTTTTTTGTTTTTCTGTGTTTCTGATCCACACAGTTCTTTCTCTGTTATCTTCTGTTTTACATTTTCCTCTTTACATCAACATAACACTTCAAGTATACTTGAAGTCAACAGTTTTTTCATCTTTATCTTTTTTTAGAAGAGGAGGAACCTTTATGTCTGCTTATTCGATCGCTGAGCTTAGTAAAACCCTGAACCTGACCGCACCTACGCTGCGGTATTACGAGGAAATCGGACTGCTGCCGCCTGTTTTAAGAAATACTTCCGGGCAGCGGGTGTATACAGAAGAACATTTCGACCGTCTTCATGCCATTCTCTGTTTTAAGAATGCCGGTATGTCCATTGCTGATATTCAAAAAAATTTTTTTCACCTATGAAGCCAATGAACAGACTCATATTAATGAAATGCTGGAGCTGCTTAATTCTTATCAGAAAAAAATACACTCGAAAGACTCCATGCCGAAATCAAGGCCTATGCCCATCTGCTCCGCAAGGTGGAATTCTATCATGCCATCAAGGATTCCCTGGACCATCAAACTCCCTATCCCAAATGGCAGGATTATGATCAGCGTGACTACCTGGAACAGGCAAAGCAGGATCTGGAGCAATTATTTATTCTTCAGCAGCCCAACGATAATTATCCAATATTGAAATAGAAACATTCTATAAATAAAAGCCCCTTTCCTGTATATTGTGTCTATAGAAAGAAGCTGCCGGTTATTCCGGTATTTATTCTACAGTATTATAAGACTCATATCTGTAGGGAAAGGCGCAATTATGGAAAAACATACAGGCTTTCAATTAGACAGCCGGACAGGCTATTTTAAAAACAACGGTGTGGATGTCATGGCATTCATGGACATCTATCCGGTCGGACATCAGGCGGGTGTCAGCATGATTATGCACGGAAAACGAATTGCAACGAACGGAGATCTCCGTTTTGAACCGACTCCCGGGCAGTGGCAGGCCGTTCCGAAGCAGCTTGACCGGACACTTGATGAAAAAAGTAATACCATCACCACGAAATTATGCTATCCCGATAAGGATCAGCATCTGACCGGCTTTAATCCCCTTCTTTATCCGGATTTTTGAATTTACCTATGAGGTAAGGGTTCATGGGGAAGGTGGTCACATTGTCATATCCGTAGATCTGGACCGCCCTGTTCCGGAAGAATTCCTGGGAAAATTATGCTTCAATCTGGAACTGGTTCCTCATATTCTGTTCGGAAAAACCCTGGATCATGGATAAGAAGCAGGGGATTTTCCCGACACAGCCAAACGGTCCGACCCTGCAGACTGCCGGTAACCATTTACACCCTTACAAGGAGCCGGATACTACCATGCGTATGCCGCTTGAGAAGCTTACACATAACCGGTCCGCTTATAATCCGGCAACCGCAGATACCCTGATTGCAGAGCCTTATGCGGTTGGCAGACGGTTCACCTCCCGTCCGGATGATCCTTACCGGCGCTTTACCGTTGAAAGTATCGGTGCGGATTTGAAGCTGTATGACGGCCGCATGAACCATAACAACGGGTGGTTTGTCTTAAGCAGTGAGGTTCCTGCCGGCAAAACCAGGGATGCGATTCACTGGATTATCACACCTCACGTTGTAGACAACTGGATGTATTCTCCTGTGGTACAGGTTTCCCAGGTGGGCTATCATCCGGCTGCTTCGAAGGCAGCCGTGATTGAACTGGATCAACGGGAAAACAGCCGTGAGGATGCCGTGCTTTATCAGATCACGGAAAACGGACCTGTGGAGATTCAGCGCGGTACTCCGAAAGAATGGGGTGACTTTTTACGCTATCATTATTTGAAATATGACTTTTCCGACATTCAGGATGAGGGCTTATACGAGGTTGTTTACGGCAGCAGCACTTCTGCGATCTTCCGTATTGCCAGCGACATTTATGACCGTGGTGTATGGCAGCCGGTACTGGAATATTTCCTTCCGATCCAGATGTGTCACATGCGTGTGAGTGAAAAGTACCGGGTATGGCATGATCTGTGCCACGATGACGACGCACGCATGGCACCTGTGAATTACAACCATTTTGACGGCTATGTACAGGGACCTTCTACACTGACGAAATACCAGCCCGGTGACAGGGTTCCCGGACTCAATGTAGGCGGCTGGCACGATGCCGGTGACTTCGATCTGCGTGTGGAATCCCAGGCTGGAGAAGCTTACAATCTCGCTCTTGCCTTTGAAGCATTCCACGTGGATTACGATGCAACCACCATCGATCAGGAGCATAAAATTACCGAAATCCATCAGCCGGATGGCAAGAATGATATTTTACAACAGATTGAACATGGCGTGTTAAGTGTCGTTTCCGGCTACCGCGCTCTGGGACGTTTGTATCGCGGCATCATCTGCAATGATCTGCGCCAGTATGTCCTTCTGGGTGATCCTTCTGCCATGACCAAAAATATCGCAGGTGATGAGGATGACCGGTGGGTATTTACCGAAGACAATTCTTCCAGACAGCTTATGACGGCTTCACAGCTTGCCGGTGCATCCCGTGCATTAAAGGGATTTAACGATGATTTAAGCAGAGAAGCCTTACAGGATGCCATCGAACTTTATGAAAGTACTGTCGGAGATCATCCGGTAATCGAAAACTGCACCTCCTTCCCTGCTGCCACCGATGGAAATAGCAAGACGGAGCTTGCGAGAATCCATGCTGCTGTCGAGCTTTTCTTAACGACAGGAGACGATTCCTATAAGACCTATCTGCTTAACCGGTGTGATTTTATTGTAGAAAATATCAAGACGCTCGGCTGGATCATCTGCCGCGTGGTTCATAAACTGGATAACCTGGATTTCACAGAAAAAATCCGCAAAGCCCTGACTGGGCTGAAGGCTTCTATCGATGATGAGAGTAAAGAAACTCCTTACGGAATCCCCTACCGCCCGTTCATCTGGGGCGCCGGATGGGGGATTCAGCGGATGGGAGTCGAATATTATTTCCTGCATGAAGCCTTTCCGGACATCTTTGAACCGGATCTGATCCTGTGTGCACTGAATTTCATATTAGGCTGCCATCCCGGCTCGAATACCTCTTCCTTTGCATCCGGCGTCGGGGCACGCTCCGCTACCGTTGCCTATGGAATGAACCGTGCCGACTATTCCTATATTCCGGGCGGCGTGATCTCCGGTACGGCTCTGATCCGTCCTGACTTCCCGGAGCTGCTTGAGTTTCCTTACCTCTGGCAGCAGGGCGAATACGTCCTCGGCGGTGGTTCCTCTGATTATATGTTCCTGGTTTTAGCGGCCCGGAAGGTTTTACTTGAAAAATAAAGAATAATCATCCAGATACAGAATGCGGCGTTCCCGGAGCCCTGACTGAATACAAAGTCCAGAGTGGAAATCCGGGCTCCGCACATCTGGCAGATATCCGGAACCAGCACAAACAGAATCTGCCAGGTCAGCATATGGACCAGCACCATCTTTTTCGGAAGGAATGTTTTACCGGTCGCAACAGCATAGGCACTCGCCAAAATCAGCACAATCATTCCAACATAAGCAATCAGCATCGCCGGCATCACCCGGTTATACTGCGCCTGCACCATGAGCGAAGTCTGCTCTCTGCCAAGGAGCGGTGCTAACTGACTGGTCCAGTCCGCAAGGCTTCCAATCAGAAGATGGATCGCCATTGCAGAGGTAAGATAAATCACACCGCTGATCCGGATCAGCATACGTGTTTTGCGATACTCGGGCAGAATCTGTTCATACACACTCCGAACTGCCAGTGAGCACAATGCAATGCCAATTATTCCGGTTCCAACGAGCAGCGGAAACCGCCATGTCTGATAGGCTCCGCTTAAATACGCCTCTCTTGCAAAAAGACCACTGTCACTCTGACTTGCCGGGATCACACTTAAACACAGATCCCCTACCAGCATCAGAAATGCTCCAATTGCACCGAGCAGACAGCTTCTACGATAATTCTTTAATGAAATGTTCATGCACGACCTCCCCCTTTCTTCTGGTTTTGTTGACCATTTGGTATATTGTGTTGTTTTTCCAGTTCTGCGGTTAGTTTCTAATCGCTTTTAGTTAGTTTGCGCTAACCAAAGTACTTTATATAAAAAGCTGCCTTGTGGCAGCCTTTTTTTATAATATGTAACCTTATCATAATGCAAATATGCAAAATCGTCAACAGGTTTTTGCGTATCCGTTCTTGTACGTTCTTATCATGTAGCTTTCTTCTTTTTGGTAATCCCAAGAATCAGGAAACGCAGCACCGGAATTCGTGAAACAACCTCATATAATAAAAGCGCTCCTCCGAAAGCCGCAACGACTGTCAGAAGATAAAGAACCAACCCTGGTAATTCCGTGTACTGATACAGGAAATAAGCACAGGCAGATAACGGCAGATAATGGAAAAACATACAATCCAAAGCTTTTTCGATGCCAGCCTGTTTCCAAGTTCCGATTTCCTGTTGCACCACCGCTTCATGCCTCCCAGAACAGCAAGACACATGATATAGCCATAGCCGATAGCAAGCGGACTGTCCACAGAGGGAGCTACCGCATAATTCTGTCCCCAGTCCTGCCAAGTATAGACGATTCCAAGAGCTGCGGCAGCGATCATAAGGGGGATACTGAATTTTGCAAGACAGTCCGTAACCTTTTCACAGGAAAATACATAATACCCGAGCAGAAAAGCAAATCCGTAGATTCCAAACCGGTACACTGCAATGACCGGTGTATTCAGAATCTGTGCAGATCCCCATGCCGGGATCACAAGCAGAACCAGAATCAGCAGTAATATCCCATGATTCCATCGATCCACCCCATGTTCAATCCACCCGGAAAGCCGTTCCTTTTCGATCTTGCGGATCAGAAGCAGCACCATAGACAGAATCCACATGACCTGTATCGTCCACAGCACTCCGGTTCCTGACACACACATGATCAGATACAGCACTGCTTTCGGTACTGCGGACAGATCCATCTGATCAAAGGCGTGGCTGAGCGCCATATTGAAATATCCCTGTATCCAGCCGATTGCCAGCACCCCAAGCGTTGACGGAACGAAGAGCTTGCGTGTTCTCGCACGCCGGTATTCTTTGTCCGTATGATGATCCAGATAATACTTCGAACACATTCCGCTTATTAGAAACAGAATCATCATAAACCAGGGATAAAGCAGATACTGCACCACATCCTGTCCATGGAAATTGGTTACCGGCCCAATCACTCCGGGCGTTGCCACCGAATTAAACATATAAATGACATGGTAAACCACCACCAGCAGAATGGTACAGGAACGGATATGATCTATGTAATATTTTCGCATTTATTTCCCACCTTTGCTATCTTTTTTAACAATTATAGCAAGTTATGTGCAAAAGTGCTATCAACTATCGTTAACATCAATCCCATATCTATGTTAATTTCTGTGGCATTTTATCAGTTCGACAGATTTACGACCCAGCGTTCCTTCTTCATCTCATGTGTGGCAACGATAATCTTGCCGACATCCAGTGCTTTCACTCCAAAGTACATCATAACCGGACTGGCATTGGTAAAGAATGCCAGAATGAGAAGCATTGGAATCATGACAGCCGTCGTTCCGCCGTCTACAAGAAAACCGACCTTCGTATCTCCTCCTGCCCGGCATACTGCAAGCTGTGTATTCACAAAGGTCCACAATGGCATGAAAAGTGCCATCAGCAGAAGCATTGCCCGGCAGATATTCTGTGCATCAATGCTTAAATTTCCGAAAACAACCGGTACAAGCAGAACGGTCACCACTCCGACAAGACACATTATACATCCAAATATGATTGCTGCAGAAAGCATCCACGTCTTTTCCTTCCGGGCATCATCCAGTTCATTCCTTCCCAATGATTTACCAATCAGGACTCCTGTTGCAGTCGTAATCCCATCAAAGGAAATGAAGAACAGATTGGCAATGGAAAAGCTTGCTGCCATACCGGATACGACTGCTGCATTTCCCCTTCCATTATAAATTGCAGCCGTAAAGCTTTCTGACAGAACCCACATCATCTGGGATATAATCAGGAGTGACCCTTTCTTCAAAATCCGTCCAAACAATGCCCAGTCAATTCTTTTAAAGACGGAGAAGCTGATAAATTCCGGGCGTTCCTTGATGGTATAACCAATTAAGAGCAGCATTTCCACTGTCTTTGCAATGATGGTTGCATATGCTGCACCTTCTACTTCCAGTCTCGGCATTCCAAGATTTCCGTAAATCAGAATCCAGTTCAGGATCGCATTCAGTCCGGCTGCCATGATCGTAACAACTAAAACAACGCGCACCTTTCCGATCTCCCGATAGGAAGAAGACAGAATGGAGGAAATCATCATCTGGATTCCTATAAATCCCATCAGATACATATATTTCTGTCCCTCATCCAGGATCAGATCTGCCTGTGAATTGCCAATCACCATAAGGCTTAAGACAGGTCTGGTAAATACAAACGTTGCAAGAAAATAAAAAATACAGGTGGAAAGTGAGGCAACCACCTTAAACGCAACACTTTGCCGCATTCCTTCCTTTTGCTTTGCTCCAAAATACTGAGTCAGAAAAATTCCTCCGGATGCGCAGATCATATTCTGCATTACCATAAAAATAAAGCAGATCTGCCCGGAAATATTCACTCCGGACATCTTCACATCACCAAGGCCTGCTACCATAAAGCTGTCGATCAGTGATACCAGACTCTGAATCAATGCCTGCAGCATCACGGGTATTCCAATTGCCAGTGCCTCCTTATAAAAAGCTCCAGCTTCCAAAAACGTTCCTTCATCCTCGTTCTCATTGCCATTCCTCTCTTCCCTTACAACTGTGCCGTTCCCACATTTACAAACATACTCCTTGTTGTTTATTCGATCCTGTAATATAATAATATCTTGTACAGAACCTTTTTTTCTATATAGAAACCATGTATTTATGTCAAAAATATATCGCATCGGAGGGATATAATGATAAAAGAGAACGATTTCTTTACAAAACGAAATGATCACTCCCAGATTATTGAATACAATAACCCGCAGTTTGAATGTTTTTTTCATGCAGTTCCTACTTTTCAGCTAATCAGCACTATTTTTGTTCCTGATCACTGGCATGAAGATCTGGAATACCTCTATGTTGTGGAAGGGGAACTGGAATATCACGTAAACGGTCAAGACATCATCATCCACGCCGGCGAGGGCATTCTGGTTAATTCCAAAAGAATTCACTCCAACCGGTCTCTTCCCGGAAAAAGCTGTGCCTTTTACTGTGCCATTGTTCATCCATGCCTGCTGTGTTCCACCCGATATATCCAGCAGACCTATCTGTTTCCCATAATTTCCCCCAATTCCTTTGACTACCTTTTATTATCATCCGGGGACTGGACAAAACAGATTATTGATGAGCTTATACGTATGTTTGAATCTCCTGATATTAAAAAAACATTGAACTGGAAATTCTGGAATCCTTTATCCGGATGTTTAAGATCCTCTATGCCCATTTGGAAAAGACCACTCTGCCTTCTCCGGTTTCTTCTTCGCAGACCAGCACGTTTAAATCCATGCTCCTTTATATTCAGGAGCATTACCATGAAAAAGTTTCTCTGGAAGAAATTTCTGCTGCAGGAAGTGTGGGGAAAACACTTTGTGCAAAACTCTTTCGTACCTATACCTCCAAGACTCCCGGTGAATACCTGATCCATTACCGTATTCAAAAAAGTCTCGATCTCCTGACCTACACCCGCGACAGCATTACCGATATTGCTTACGCTGTCGGATTTTCAAGTGCAAGTCATTACACCAGGACTTTTCGTGAAGTTATGGGTTGTACCCCCACTGAAATATCGTGCCAATACTGTAAAAAGTACCATGAGTTATCATTTCATCAGTCATGATAACATCTAAAAAAATACCTCAGGGAGAAAAATGAGTTCCTTTCTCCCGGAGGTATTCCGACTTTGTGATGATATGATTAATATTAATGTTACTATTTATATGGAAATTGTTTCATCACTACTTTCACAACTTATTCCGGCAACAGCCTACAGGGTAACAGTAACCTCTGCATTTCCGGAAAGGCTGATTACAGTATCCTTGCCTTCGGTCTTCACATCACCTGCAGATACGGAAGCAGCAGCCACATTTACAAGGCGGACAGCGTAGTTCCTGTCACTCTTAACGGTGATATGGATCTGATTTCCTTCTCTCTTTGCCGTCATAGCAATCTCTTCCTTCTGATCCATGCCATAAACAACTGCTTCTGCATTCTTGCCATCCTTTAATGCATAAAGCCGTAATTCTGCGCCATCGCCATAATCGTAATCCGGCTTGTCATCATGTGCACCTATTGCTACGATAGAGTTCTCCTTCACCATAAGAGGAATGCTTAAGTAGCCGTGCTTTTCGGTAATCCATCCACAGCCTTCCTTTTCTTCTCCGGTAAAGAAGTCGGTCCAGGTTCCCTTCGGCAGATAGTACTCAGCCATGCTCTGGTCGTTGAAGATCGGAGCAACCAGAAGGTTATCACCCAGCATATACTGCTTATCCACATAATGACAGGTTTTATCCTCGGTATATTCCAGAACCATGCTTCTCATGGTCGGAACACCGGTAACGGAGGTTTCAATCGCGGTCTTGTAAAGGTAAGGCATTAGGCGCGCCTTTAATCTGGTGAAGAAACGAACCACATCTACCGCTTCATCATCATAAACCCACGGTACTCTGTAAGAGGAGCTTCCGTGCAGTCTGGAATGGGAAGAAAGGAGTCCGAATGCTACCCAGCGCTTATAAACATCTGCGGTAGAGGTATTTTCAAATCCACCAATATCATGTGCCCAGAATCCGAATCCGCTCATTAACAGGGACAGACCGCCGCGAAGGCTTTCTTCCATGGATTCATAATCGGACCAGCAGTCACCGCCCCAGTGTACCGGGAACTTCTGACCGCCAACAGTTGCGGAACGTGCAAAGAGAACAGCCTGTCCTTTGCCTCTCTTACGCTCTAATAATTCGTAAACACACTTGTTGTAAAGGAAAGTGTAGTAGTTGTGCATCTTCTTCGGATCGGAGCCATCATGGTAAACCACACCTTCGGAAGGAATTCTCTCACCGAAGTCGGTCTTGAAGCAGTCAACCCCCATATCAAGCAGAACCTCCAGCTTGCTCTGGAACCACTTGTAAGCTTCCGGATTCGTAAAGTCTACGATTGCCATGCCCGGCTGCCACATATCCCATTGCCATACCTGACCGTTCGTTCTCTTAATAAAGTAGCCCTTTTCCATACCTTCATTGAAAAGTACGGATTCCTGACCGATGTAGCTGTTGATCCAGACGCAGATGTTCAGTCCCTTTGCCTTAATTCTCTTAAGGAGTCCTGCCGGATCCGGGAATACACGGTTATCCCATACGAAATCACTCCAATGGAATTCCTTCATCCAGAAGCAGTCGAAATGGAAGGTTCTAAGCGGAATTCCACGGTCTAACATTCCATCAATGAAGCTCATAACAGTTGCTTCATCATAGTTCGTGGTAAAGGAAGTGGAGAGCCACAGTCCAAAGGTCCAAGGTGCCGGAAGAGACGGCTTACCGGTAAGGTCGGTATAACGTGTCAGTACCTCCTTCATGGTCGGTCCGTTAATGAGGAAGTAATCCAGATAGCCACCAGGTACGGAAAATTCGGTTCTGGTTACCATTTCGGTTGCAACTTCGATGGAAACCTTCTCCGGATGATTAACAAGGACACCATATCCCTTATTGGTAATAAAGAACGGAATGTTCTTGTAGGACTGCTCGGTGCTGGTACCACCATCAGCGTTCCAGATGTCAATGCTCTGTCCATTCTTTACAAAAGGAGTGAAACGCTCTCCGGTACCATAAACCAGTTCGCCAACCGATAAGGAAAGCATCTGGCGCATATAGGTTTCTTCTGCGTCCGTATCGTTATAGGCAAAGCCCTTGAAATCAGTCTTCATAAGTGCAAGGTCACGTCCTGCACTTCTGGTAATCATTTCGCCATTGCGGTAATAGGTCATGGACCAGTTTTTCTTCGTAATGACTAAGGTCAGCTCGCCGCTCTTAATGCTGATCTCTTCTTCGCTGTCTGTTACATCCAGCGGAAGCTCTTCCTTAAGCTCCAGTTCAAAGGAAGGAGTATTCACCACTTCTCCCTTATAATGATAAGTACGCACTCTTAAAATTTCCGGTGCCGGAGAGGTAATCTCCAGTGTCAGGTTGATACCGCCCAAGGTATCTCCTCTTGTCACGATGTGCGCGGTCGGTGCGCAGATGGTGACTTTCTTTTCTTCGATCCTGGTGAAGTATGCTTCTGCAGGTGCAAAAACAGCTGCAGCCTTCCTTCTGTAACCAGCATCCGTTACTGAATTTCATGTTGTTACCTACCCTTTCTTTTCGTTTTTGTTGCTGCTTTTGTTTCCTTAATTATTTACTGTTTCCTTCCGGTATGGATCATACCCATTTCGATTATAATGATAGCATATAATGTTTTTATTCCATTCTTTAATTATTTTTTTACTGTTCTGACACAATATTGACATTTGCTTTTTTTCGAATTGTTTATGCTACGCTTTTCGGGAAGAAAGGATCCCGATATGAACAAAAGAATCTATGAAACGATGCATCTATCCGATGAGAAAATACAGAAGTTATTATTTATCCTCATTTTGATCCTTGGGATCGGAGCTCGGTTATGGATGTCCGGTGATGTACCGGGTGGAATCAATCAGGATGAGGCATTTGCTGCACGGGAAGCATGGTCCCTGCTGCATTACGGAAAGGACTCCTTTGGATACTCCTGTCCCATGTATCTGATGGCATGGGGAAGCGGCATGAGCGCCTTAAATACCTATCTGATGATACCATTTATTGCACTTTTCGGCATGCATACCTGGGTCTTCCGTCTGCCACAGATGCTGATTGGCATCTTATCCCTGTTTGCCATAGAAGAAATTGTGGGCAAAGTATCCAACTGGAAATGTTCCTTACTTGCCATGTTCCTTTTAGCGATCAGTCCCTGGCATATCATGCTTTCCCGATGGGCGTTGGACTGTAATCTGGTCGTGGGATTCCTGTTGTTCGGACTGTTATTCTTTATTTATGGAACGGAAAAACAACCCTTCTTCATTCTGTCTGCCGTATTTTATGGTTTGAGCCTGTATTGCTATGCTGCAATATGGCCAATTGTTCCCATAATGATCCTGTTGCAGGGATTGTACCTTTTATATGTACATAAAGTAAAGATCACAAAATATATTGTGATTGCGATGATCACCTTTGTCCTGTTTGCGATCCCCATTCTTCTTTTTTTATCTCGTAAATATGGACATCCTGCCGGAGATTGTAACGCCGTGGTTCTCCGTTCCGCGTCTGATCTATTTCCGCGGTTCGGAATTTTTCCATTCTGGATATTCCGGGGAAATTTAACGCTCTGCTTCAGCTTCTTTTTAACGGAAAAAAAGATGACTGCTATTGGAACAGCACCGCCGAATTCGGACTTTATTATAAATATGGACTGGTATTTACCGTAACTGGGTTTGCCGTCTGCGTGACACGGACCTGGAAGAGTCTGAAAACTCGAACATATCATGGATATACGTTCTTCATGATCCAGTTCCTGCTGGCCGTGATTCTCGGAATGCTGATCCACGTCAATGTGAACCGGATCAACTGCATTCATACATGGATTCTGATTTTTATGGCGATTGGAATCGAGCAGTACATCCGGCTGTTTAAAAAGATTTTTCCTCATATAGATGTGGTGATCGCTGCATTATATCTTGTGGCATTTATTTCTTTTGAGCATTTTTACTTTACAACATATGCAGACAATATCAGTCAATATTTTAAAAAGGGTATAGAACCGGCCGTTCTCTACGCTGAAAACCAGCATGACGCAGGTCAGTCCATCCATGTTGGAGATTCCTTTAATTATGAGCAGATTCTGGTATTTTCAACAATCACCCCGGATGAATACAAAACCTCCGTGGAATATACCAATTATCCGGCTGCCTTTTTAGACATCAGCCAATGCCAGAACTACATCTTTCACAGTTATCCGACGGGTGAAAATGGCATTTATCTCTTATACGGATTGTCCGAAGAGGATAAAACCAATTACGAACAGCTGGGATATCAGGTTACACGCTTTGATACCGTTAGTGTGCTTGAGAAGTAAAAAGAAAACCTCCTGTTTCTTCTATTTCTTTTCTTTCATTTTCTTAAGATATTCTGCTTTTAACGCATTCTCACTTTCCAGACGTGCGATCTCCGTTTTCAGATGATCCACATATTCCCTGGCAAGCTTCACGCCTCCGTGCACCGCAACATCGGGATGCTGCTCCATTTCATTAAGCCACTGCATCAGCGATTTTTCACGAATATCATTATAGGTATGATCCGGTCTTCCAAACATGATTTATCCCTCCTGTGTCAGCATCTCATACGTCACGCCATATTTCCTGGCAATATCACTTGCAAAGGATTTTCCAATCGGAGGCGCAATTTCAATCTTATAGGAGCGTTTTTCTCCCTCATTGTGCACCACAAGCGAAAAGGCTTTTCCCTCGTAATCTTCTTCATTGATCTCATCAATGTCAAACGCCAGCTTATGCATATGGGTATTGTAGATGGTCCGCATTCCCTTATTCAGGATGGCTCTGACCGAATCCCGTGCAATGTAATAGCCTTCCTCGAACGACGTGGTCGAAAAGGTTTCATTCATAAGGAAAAGACTGTGCTTCGTCGCATCGGCATACATTTCCTTAAACCGCTTGCATTCCTCTCCGAGCCGCCCCAGGTCAAAGGTCTTGTCCTCATCTGCGGGAAAATGCGTATAGATATTATCTGCCGGGGCAAAGCAGAACTCTTCTCCCGGAACATAAATGCCGCCCTGTGCAAGCACAAACAACTGTCCGATGGACTGTGTGATCGTTGTCTTGCCCCCGCGGTTTGCACCGGTCAGGATATAGACCCGATGCTCCCAGTCAAAAAGAAGATCGTTCGTTACCACATTCGTCATGTCGGCATCCTCTGCTGCCACCAGCTTCAGATTATAAATTCCAACTGCTTTCATAAAAAAGTCCGTATCGGCTTCTCCTGTCTGCTTTGAAGCCACTGTCGGCTTCACGAGCCGGACTCCCTTTTGCTGGAGCTTCTCCATATATTCTGCCCACTTGATATAGTACAGCAATTCCGGAATCAGATCGGTCATGTCCGTTATTGTGATCGAGACATATTTATTCAGAGTTTCCCGGAGTTTACGCACCATTCCGGAAATCATATGATTCACAATTCGATCCATATACCGGGTAACATCCCTGGACGGATCATTATCCGCAATCGTCGAAATCCCGATCGCTGCATTTACCGGATTCCTTGCCATGGCATTGAGGTTTCCAACCTTGAACATAGCCTCCGTAACGGCATTGGAGTCTCCGGCCTCTACCTGCTGGAACTTATAATTCTCCTTCCACTCCGTGCTCTCGTTAATTTTATCCTTCGAGGTAATATGATCATAAAAAGCTTCCCAGCACACCGGCTTTCGTAAACGGCTTGCTGTTGATGGATAAAAAGCCCGACCGCATCTGCTTCGAACCGGTCATTCAGATTAATGCCAACTGTGATACTCCTCACCCGGGAAGTATGGATTTTTCAGCTCGGAAATATCTTTCCTCAATTCCCCGAATCCGTTGCTGTGATAAAGCTCCTTCACATAATCGCGCAGTCCGGCAAGACCCTGTGAATGGATTTCCTTATCCTCCAGACAATGATAAATGGCGTCCACACACTGGATATAATCGTTGATTTCATCCAGACGGTGCAGAAGATCCCAGACCGTTGCATGCTCTTCATATTCCTTGCTCAGACACCCATAGTCCTTCAGGAAGTTAATCTTATCCAGAATCTTCATCAGAGACTCGCGCATTTCTTTATGATGAATCATGTCCTCGAAAATATCACAGCGGTACTGCGTGACAAACGGATCCGCACACAGCTTCGACATCGTATTCATAATCAGATTCTGCTCCGACTCCTTCGGCGTCAACTGCTTACAGATCTGATCCAGTCCCAGATCATGCAACGCCGTCGGACTGAGTTTCTTATATTCTGACGATTCAAGCGGATATAACAGACTATATTTTTTTATTACTCATAAAGGCTTCCTTTTTGATTTCTTTCGCAACAAGGTTTATAAATGAACTCGTTTTTACATAATTGATTTGCATAATTGATCTGCATAATCATTTATCCAAACCATTTTTCAATATGATATGAAATAATTCTGTCTCTTTTAGTTTAATCTTTTCTCCTTCTATAAGCAAATACAAAATCCTCTACATCATACACTTTTTTTCCTGCTGCTCCATACCACAGTTTCTCGCTGCAATTTCTCTGAACAACCATAAAGAATTCAACAACCGCATCCAGCCTGAAAGTCAAAAGAACCCTCTAAAACGTGGTAAGCTTCACCAACATTTTAAAGGGTTCCCGAATTCTACTCAAATTTTTCCTGCAGGTACTCGGACAACTTCGTATTCTCACTGTAATCCACCGGACAGTCAATGATGCACGGAACCTTTTGCTTAAAGGCATCCTCCAGAATCGGGATCAGATCCTCTGCCTTTTCCACACGGTATCCTTTGGCATGCATGCTTTCCGCATACTTCACAAAATCGGGGTTCGTGAAATCCACATAACATTGCTTTCCAAAATGATCGATCTGTTTCCACTTGATCAGACCATAGCTGGCATCCGAAAAGATCAGGGTCACAATCGGCGTTCCCTCCCGGAGTGCCGTTTCGTATTCCTGACTGTTCATCATAAAGCCGCCATCACCGGAGATTGCAAGGATCTTTTTCTCCGGATTGATCAGCTTCGCTGCTACCGCACCCGGAACCGCAATTCCCATCGTCGCAAATCCATTTGAAATGATGCAGGTATTGGGCTTATAGCAGTTATACTCACGGGCGATCCACATCTTATGAGCACCCACATCCGAAATCACAATATCATCCTCTCCCATGAACTTCCGCACATCATACAGAATCTTCTGCGGCTTCATCGGGAAGGACTTATCGTCTGCAAAGCTTTCATATTCCTTCACCATTTCCTTCTTCAATTCCAGAATTTCTTCCGGTTCCTCCTTTTGCTCACAGCGGAACTGAATCTGCTGCAGCGAATAGGAAATATCTCCGACCACCTGTACCTCCGGCTGATAAAGCATATTGATGTGAGCCGGACGCTGGTCGATATGTATGATCTTATGCTTTCCTCCCGCGTTCCACTTTCCCGGAGCAAATTCGACAATATCATAGCCGATCGCAATCACAAGGTCTGCCATATCCAGAATCTTATTCTGGTAGTCCTTCTGTGGAATGCCCACCGTCCACATGGAGTATTTATTATTATAGGAAATGATTCCCTTTGCCATCATGGTATTCACGACCGGAATCTTCAGTTCATCCGCGAAACTTGTCAGTGCCTCTCCGGCATGATTCCTCACTGCGCTGTGTCCGACAAGCACTACCGGATGCTTTGCTTTGTAAATCATGGCTGCTGCCTGATCAATACTGCTGAAGGAAGCATACTCTTTCGAGCATACCGGCTTGTTAATCGGCTCTTCCGCAAGTCCCGGTGTCACCTTCATCTTTGCTACGTTGGTCGGCAGGTCGATGTGGCAGGCTCCCGGCTTTTCACTCTCTGCATATTTAAAGGCAATCCGCATGATTTCATTGACGGAATCCGGATTCACAATCTGCTTGCTCCGCTTCGTGATCGGTGCAAACAATTCCACCAGATCCAGATACTGATGGGACGTCAAATGCATCCGCTCCGTTCCCACCTGTCCGGTAATTGCAATCAGCGGCGCGCCGTCCGAATTTGCATCTGCCGTACCGGTAATCAGATTGGTCGCGCCGGGTCCTAACGTCGAAAAGCACACGCCCGCTTTTCCGGTCAGCCGTCCGTACATATCTGCCATGAATGCGGCTCCCTGTTCATGCCGCACCACGATCACCCGGATGTCCGATTTTTCCAGTGCATTCATCATATCCAGATTTTCCTCCCCCGGAATTCCGAAAACGTATTCCACGCCTTCCTTTTCCAGACACTTCACAAGGACCTCCGCGGCGGTACAGCCCTGCTGTTCCTGCTCCTTTTCTTGCAGCTGTTCTTGTTTCTGCTCTTGTTTCTGTTCTTGTTCCTCTCTTTGATTTTCCTGCTGCTCTTCTTCCCTTACTTGTTCGCTATTGCTCATGTTGTCCTTCCTCCCTCGTAATATGGGTATATTCTGTTAATTTGACTTGTCATACCCACTGTTTACTTCATGTGTGGGTATATGCTATCTTTTGTGTTAAATGTACCCTTGCTTTATCATTTGTGTGGGTATTATCAGGCTTTTCTGATTGCTGTACCCTCTCTTTGGATTTTGGCTGGGTATATATAAAGATTTCATTTCTCTATACCCACCCTTAAGAAACATAATAAATACCGTTCGCACTAACCTCAAACTTCGCCTCCGGATCGTTTTCGTTAAGTGCTCTACATGAAAAAGCCGTCTCCCGGGCATTTACCTGGAAAACGGCTTTGTTTTCATTCACGTAATTATTTATCATGCATTCTAGCACAATCCATAAGCATCGTAAAGAGGTATTTTCTCCTATCATTCTACGCCATATATTCTACGAATGCTCCCTTATTTTCTTGCGGATCGGTAAAATTCTGGAGGGAGAAACACTCAGCTCATCAATTCCCATGTCAAGGAACGTGTCGGTAAGTGTCAGGTCTGCGCCCAATTCTCCGCAGATTCCAACCCAGATATTCTGCTTATGTCCGTTCTCAATAACCATGCGGATCATCTTAAGGACTGCCGGATGATGTGCATCGTAAAAGTCATCCAGTTCGCCGTTCTGACGGTCTACCGCAAGGGTATACTGTGTCAGGTCATTCGTTCCAATACTGAAAAACTGCACTTCCTTCGCCAGTTCTTCACTCACCATGACGGCGGCCGGAGTTTCAATCATCACGCCTAATTCCATCTCATGATACGGGATGTCTTCCTTACGCAGTTCCGCTTTGACTTCTTCCACGATCTCCTTAATCTTACGGATTTCCCACACGGAAGTGATCATCGGGAACATGATCGCAATATTGCCATAAACGCTTGCACGATACAGTGCTCTTAACTGTGTCTTAAAGATTTCCGGCCGTTTCAGACAGATCCGGATCGCACGGAAGCCCATTGCCGGGTTTTCTTCCTTCTTAAGATCAAAGTAATCAATCTGCTTATCCGCACCGATATCGAGGGTACGGATGATGACCTTCTTTCCGGCCATCGTCTGTGCAACCGACTTATAAACCTGGAACTGCTCTTCCTCTGTCGGATAGTCCGACTTTTCCAGATAAAGGAACTCACTGCGGAAAAGTCCGATTCCGGCTGCATCATTCTGTAAGACATACTGGAGGTCGGATAAGCCGCCGATGTTGGCATATAACTGAATCGCCTTGCCGCTTTTTGTAACGGTTTCCTTGCCCTTAAGGGTAAGAAGCAGCTCCTGCTTGCTGCGCTCCTCTTCTTCCTTCTTCACATAGGAAAGCAGGGTCTCCGAATCCGGATCCACAATCAGGGTTCCCTGAAAGCCGTCCACAACAGCCGTCTTTCCATCGATCTCTTCCTCATAATCAATTCCGATGAGTGCCGGAATATTCATGGTTCTTGCCAGAATCGCTGTATGGGAATTGGCAGAACCAAGACGGGTCACGAAGGAACGCACCTTGCTCTTATCCATCTGTACCGTTTCACTGGGTGTCAGATCCTCAGCCACAATGATCTCGGCTTCCTCTCCACTTGACAGATCCACGCTTTCTTCGGATAACACGGCAATTAACCGCTCGGAAATATCCCGTACATCCGCTGCTCTCGCTTTCATGTAATCATCGTCCATCTGTTCAAACATATTCGCAAAATGCTCGGATGTGCTTGCAACCGCATATTCGGTATTTACTTTCTGCGTGCGGATCAGCCTCTCCACCATGTCCTGAAACTCATGATCCCGAAGCATGACCTGATGCGCCTCAAAAATAGCTGCACCGGCTTCTCCAACCTCCTGTAGTGCCTTCTTATAAAATTCCTTAAGCTGTTGTTCCGTCTCCTCAACGGCCCTGTTCTTTCTTGCAATCTCCTCTTCCACATCCTCAATATGCGTACAAAGGATCTTACGTTTTTCCTTTTTCAGAATGTGAATCTTCCCAATCGCAACTCCGTCAAACACACTTTTACCATCAAATATTTTCATTGTATTGCCACATCAACCTTCCTGTTTATCATGATCGGTCGCAAACTTATTTCATTTTTTTCAAGAAAGGCAAGTGCCCGCTCCGGCCAGCCCTCTAACTCTGTGCCTGTCCCGTCTCCGAAGCCATGTGGGGCATGGTCTGCCGCATCCAACACTGCCGGAACGCCTGCCTGGTCCAGTAACGTTTTTAAGAGTTCTGAATCCCGAATACCAACCGTTGCATCATCCCTTCCACAGGCAATATAACAGGGTGGGTAGTCACCATCCACATGCTCTGCCACATTATATTGATGCTGCAGATCTTTATAATTTTCTCCCAACCGGCGAATCAGAAATTCGGCTTCTCCTTCTGGTCTGTCTCCCCATTCAAACAAATCAATAAACGGGTAAATCGGGAAAAGGCAGATTGGTTTCGGTAAGTCTGCTGCCTTCCATCCAATATTCGGTGCGCCGTAATTGCACACCAGATTGCCGCCTGCCGAATAACCGCCAACCACATAGCCGTGCTGTTTCAGATCATAGCCAAGCTTTGTATCATTTTGAAAGAGCCAGCGAACCGCTTTCTTTAAATCCTCCAGTGCCGCGATCATTGTCCTTGGGCAGGACACCCGGTAACTCAATGCAAACACTGAATACCCTTTCTCCACAAAGTGACTTGCTGTCGGGAAGCTCTCTGCTATGTTACAGACCGAATTGTATCCACCACCCGATGCAAGGACAATCACCGGTTTCTCCGGATGTACCTTTTCCGGTTGGAGTTCCAGCAGACAGACTTCCTTTTTCTGTGGATCTTCCTGTGCTTCCTCTTCCGAATAAATAAAATGCTGCCTCACCCTATCTTGTTCCAATTCATCCAGAAGAAAATTCATTCCTCTCTCGATCCCCTCCGGCGACCAGTTAATCTCCTTTGCTGCCGTAAGCGGCTGATCCATGATGGCATTTACATGTTCATTCAGCCAGAGATCCCTGTTCAGACAGTAAATCAGATATTGATTCAGATCCCCAATCTCCGGATGATGGAAAATTTCATGAATGGCTGTGTTTAAAGTAATATGGGACATCTCCGTAACCCTCCTTAAGATCATTCTATACCCTTAAGATTACTATACTGAATGTACTTGGATCTGTCAAAGAATCTAAATTCCCCGATGGCTGAAAAGAAGCAGGGGCATTAGCGCTCCTGCTTCTTCATCTTATCCACGTAACAACAATTCTTTCTCAATCACTTTTTCCATCCCGGTAGTAAATTCTGGGAACACGTTTGCTGACGGCGCAGGTGAGTTCATAGGGAATCGTTCCTGCAACGGCAGCTAAATCGTTGATGGAATTCTGCTTTCCGAAGATTTCCACTTCGCTTCCGACATCCACGCCCATCTTATCGGTCAGATCGATCATACACATATCCATACAGATTTTTCCACGCTGGGGAGCGGGACCTTCGGAGGTCATAATGCTGCATTTATTGGATAAGCAGCGGAAAAATCCATCGGCGTATCCATAAGGAATGACGCCCATACGTGTCTTATGCGGTGTGACATAAATGCCGCCATAGCTGATCGCAGTACCGGCAGGGTAGATTTTAATCGTGCTGACGGTTGCTTTCAGACTCATGACCGGTTTCAAATTCAATTCTTCGGCAAATTCTCCGTATCCATAGAGCAGGAGTCCGGGGCGAACCATGTCAAGATAGGTTTCCGGATAACGGGCTACGGCCCCGGTATTGGCACAATGACGGATAGCGAATCGTTTCCCAAGGCGTTCCTCCACCTGTTTAATCACATCGGTAAAGAGCCGGAACTGATGCTCCGTATAAGCACGGCATTGTTCTCCGGGTTCATCCGAAACAGCAAAGTGGGTAAAGATTCCTTCGGCATCAAGTCCCGGAAGAGAACACCCTTCACAAATTCCCTCCACACCATTTTCAAAGTAATCCCCATCACAAAGGTAACCAAGCCGGGACATTCCGGTGTCAACCTTGATGTGAATCTTAAGTGTGCTATCACAACGAACGGCTTCTTCACTGTATTCCAAAGCCTTTGCTTTACAGGTGACCGCCTGTGTAATGTTATATTTAATTAACTGGCTGACCTGCTCCTTCGGAGTATGTCCGAGGATCAAAATCGGCATCGTAATGCCATTATGACGCAGCTCAACGGCTTCATCGATACTGCTTACCGCAAGATAGTCGGCACCTAGCTCCTGTAAGAGACGGCTCACCTGAACCGATCCATGTCCGTAGGCGTCCGCCTTTACAACGCCTAAGAATCTGACATTGGAACCAATCTTATTGCGTAACATATGATAATTATGAGAAAGGGCATCTAAGTCGATTTCTGCCCAGGTTCGTTTTAAAGTAGAATCCATAAGTGTTTACCTCGTTTTTATTATGGTTGTTTTTCTTTTGCGCTCATTACATTATAACACGTTTTCAGATTCTTTGTTTAGATTCTATCTTATTTCCACCATTTCCGGATTTGTCTTATAAAAACATAGCCCGTGAAAGTCTGCTCTTTTCCAAATATCCGTTGTTTGCCAGATTACCCAATACCTGTTTACGAAGATAGGTGGAATCACTGACCTTCAGATATTCTGCTATTTCCGCCACTTTACGAGCCTGATAATAACAGAAGGATAAAACTTTTTCATCCATTTCCGTTCCATTCGGAACCGGTGCAAACTCCAATACAGGGATCTTACTGTCTTTAATTCCATTTTCATAAGTAAGATCCGGTAAAACTAACGTAAAATGATCCGAAGAAGAATAAATATATGGCTTATGTGCCTCATCAGCCTCTTTATATTCCTCAATAATTTTGTCAAATCCTGTACCGGCCGCCTCCATTACATTACAGGCAACAAGAATACCGGAAATCAATTCATTTCTTCGTTTTGAAATAATTCCGGACAAGTCATACGTCTTTCCCAGCTTTTCTCCTCTGTAAAAACCTCCCGGAGAAGAAATTTCCAGACGATCCTTAAACATATCCACCTGAATCCGGGTTCCGTCCAAATAATAGTCCCGATGAGCTACCGCATTAATGACTCCTTCAAACAAAGCACGCTGCGGATAGGAGTCAATATTTTTTTCTTACATCATCCAGCTTTATCATGGAATGATTCATCCTCTGATTTACAAAATCCATCATATATTGAATGGTAGCAATGAGATTTCCCTGAAAACGATTAATCGTTATAATTCGTTCACTCCCTTTATTAAAGCCTCCAAAAACTGAACACTGGACTCCTGTTTTTTTCTCCGGAATAATCATCCTTAAACAACACTGCCCCATTTAACAGAAACCCCTCCTCATTATAGAAGCCAACGGATTTTAAAAATTTTTCTTTCAGCTCTTTTCCATTATTGTGATCCTGATAAAACGCCTGCAAAGTAGAAAACTGATCTGGTTCATAGGAGATATCGGAAACAAGAAGGTCATACTGCGTATTCTTACTTTTTTTGATACTCATCTCGATAATTTCTTCGTAAGTTGCTCCATTGGTAAACCCGTCTCTCCGCATAAAAAAATGGATGGAATATTTTTTTATATTTCAAAATAATTGGTTTTACGACAGACTCCGGAATGGATACACGAATAATGAACCGTTCTCCATTTTTTGTTTCATACCGGATAAAAGAAATCTTCATCTGTGGTCTCGGAGTCAGATGCTCGTTCACCTGATTATTAAAATAATTGCGCTCATTATCTGCACCTTTTCGGTCAAAACCTATTAATTTATTTGTTTTATCTTCCACTCCAATATAAAAATCACCACCGGATGCATTGGCAAATCCTGCAACACTTTTCAACCAGCCTACGACATCCTCACGGTTAAGGATACTCTTGCATTCAAATTTATCATTCTCAAGCTGTATGCCTTCTACGATCTCTTCCAAATACATGCGCTTACCTCCCACTCCTGTTACTTCAAGATTACTTCAAACTCACTTCAAAGTCAACTTCAAAATCACTTCAATCTAACTTCAATTTACTTTGAAGTATACCAGATACCGGGATAATCTAAACAATAAGTAATTTTAAAAAGCTGCCTTACTACAGCATCTCCTGCTGTAATAAAAGGCAGCTTTTCCTTAATCCCTTTTACCCTATTCATTTAACTTCAGATTTATATATTTCGAACAGCCTCTTATTGAACAACTATTCTCTGCTTAGCTTCTCCCACACCTGTTCAAACAGACCATGCACCCAGTAATACTGATCCTGTGTTTCATACCGGCGATAGGTCACTTCAAACATCATAATCAGATACAGATATATGTCATACCACCAGCACCGGATTTGTTCTGCATGACTGAATGTGTCCTTACCATATCCTGTCAGGAATGCCTCCGACCTGCTGTGGAACCGGAACCGGTCCTCCATGAGTCCTTCCGCCCACATGGCCCTGTTCCCAGTCAATGATTCCCTGTAATCCTTCCATCCTTCATCAGAAAATTTCCGTCCCAGGAATCAAAAATGAATCAGGACAGGCTTTGTCACCTCTGCAAAAATCCTTATGCTCCTGCAGCTTCCGAAGAATATCTTCATAGGAAACTCCGATATTAATTCCCGCATCCATACCGTCCCGGATGATCCTTTTCATCAATAGGAAGAATGCTTCGAACCAGTTCTCCCTCTGCAATTCCTCCACACAGAAGTGTCCAAACCTCTCCCCCTCAATGGAGTCAATCTGTTTAAGACGCTGCCCCATCTTATGGTCAATCTGCTCCTTCTCCATTTCTGTCATAGATTCCTTTGACTTCGTTTACCGGAGTACCCTCTTTGTTTTTCCATCAAAAAGATACTTGGCATTGCAGATCTGATAGGTATCGTCATAGGCATAAACCTCAGGCGCATCCTCAATACCGTTCCGGACTGCGAGCTGCATTGCTCCCGCCTCCGTGTGCATCATGGCAATTTCACAAGACATCAGCTGTATATCTGCTGCCGGTGCAACCTTCAGAATGACCGTACGGCCATCTGCCAGAATAACGCGGTATACAGCATTACAAAATCCCCCTTTTAATGCCTGATAACCGGACAGCTGATTCTGCCCAAAGGTATTTTCCACAATTTTCCGTATGGTTGCTTCCCCTAACCAGTTCTTTGTAATGCTGCACATCCTGTATTCCCCATTCATAAAGCCTCTGTGTTTGTAATACGGCTTCGTATAATCCTATCTTATCAGATATAGCATATAGGAAATAGGTACTTTTTTTGACAAAATGTGTCAATTTTATAGGTCTGATATTTCAAATTGACACATTCCCATGTGAAATCCATATACTTCCTTAATCCAGAAAATTCTGCCGGTACTGGGATGGTGTCACTCCCTCGATCTTCTTAAAAACCTTCGTGAACACACGGTAATCACTGTATCCGGTTTTCTCTGAAATCTCCGCAATGGAAAGAGATGTGGACAACAGCAGTTTTCTGGCCTGCTCCATCCGGATACTGGTCAGATAAGTCAGGAAATTAACCCCGATTTCATTTTTGAACAGCTGGCTGATATACTGTGCACTGAGATGAAATTCTTCGGCCAGCACCGTAAGACTGATCTCTTCCGAAAGATGCTCCTGCATATACCGGACAATCCCGAGCATCGGCTGTTCCTCCATATCGGGATCTCCCTTCCTTGTCCTGCTTTCAAACATGGAAATCCTCAGATTATCGATACATTTGCCAAACTCATCATAATTCACCGCCTTCAGCATATAATCCGTAATCTGCAGCCGGAGTGCCTCTCTGCAATAGGTAAAGTCATCATATCCGGACACAATCACAAATGCCATATCCGGATATTTCAGGCGGCTCGTCTGAATGACCTTAAGTCCGTTCATAATTGGAATATTAATATCCATAATTACGATATCCGGCTTCAGGGTATCAATCTTAGTCAATGCCTCCATTCCATCGGCAGCTTCCCCTGCCACCTCACAATCATGTGCTTCCCAGTCAAAAAGCTTTTTAAAACCCTCCCGGATCATAATCTCATCATCCACCAACAGTACGCGTAATCTTTTCATCGGCTGCTCCTTTTTACCGGAAATGTCAGATGTGCCGTCACACCGCCATCTTCATTCTCTGTGTACCAGAGTCCATATTCCCTTCCACACAACAGTTTGATCCTTTTCTGGACATTCAGGATCCCAATGCTGTTTCCCTCGAGCCTTGCCTCCTGACGGTTATAATGAAGCAGCATTTCATCGATCTCCTTCTTCTTTCCTTCTTCAAATCCGCTTCCGCTGTCACGAATACAGATTTCCATGCCCTTTGCGATCTGTTTCGCCGAAATAAGAAGTTCCCCCTGATACCCCTTGTTTTTCAGCCCATGGAGAAGACTATTCTCGACAATCGGCTGCAGAATAAAATTCGGGACCTTCTCTCCTCCAAGCTCCGGATCAATATCATAGGTACAGTAAAGCTTCGGATAACGGTAACACATCAGATCCATATATGCTTCCAGAAGCTCCAGTTCATCATCAAGAGTCACCATAGACTGGTCTACCTTAACGCTTAACCGGAAGAAATCAACCAACTTCATCAGGAGATCCGCAACCTTTTTATTTCCATCGAGCTGTGCCTGGATACGGATTGTATCAAGCGTGTTATACAGGAAATGCGGATTCACCTGACTCTTCAGATACAGCATGGACATCTTCTGTTCCGTAAGCTCTGCCCGTACAATATCCGGATTCTCCAGTGTCAGATAAAAGGCCAGCGTCATCAGCGTCATTCCCATTCCACTGATCAGCCAGGTATGATGCAGTCCCTGCAGCAGGCAGACCGTAAACTCCACACTCAGCGCAGCCCCTATGGCAAAGCGCTTTTTCGGATGAAGCTGTTTCCAGTTTACAAACAGCATTCCTATACATAACGCAAGATAAAAATGCAACGCCGACATAGCCTACATAAGCATAGTATCCGGAAGAATAATTACCGGCCGGAGTTTCCGTATATTCTATCGGAAGTATCATTGCTCCAATCTCAGCCGCAATCAGAAATATCTGCGCCGCCAAATCAAGCTTTCGTCTTTTTCCGGTCTCTTCCTGTACCAGAACCGCTATATACTCATAAAACATATACACCACAAAAAGCCATCGAACCTACAAAGATCCGGTGGCAGATATCATTCCATATTCTCGGCACGGTATTCAGATGATTTACGGTATAGATCGTAACCGCATCAAAAAAATCAGATGTCCGATTACGACAACCAGAAGTACAGAAAACGTTCTATGCAGCATGGAGTGCTTTCTCTCCGCACTAAAATACATACATGCCACAAATATAAGAATCAGTATCAATGCAATTTCCATCCGGATCATTCTGGCCACCTCAAAGTCTTTCTGACTATATTGTAACGGATAATCCCTGATCCGGATAGGAATAATTTATAAAGAAATGTGTCAATTTTCTAGTCCTGAGGAATATCATTCATAAATACATAATATACATCGCCATACATCTCTGTATGGACGAATCTTCCGTAATCAATTACATACTTCTCCGTTCCATCCTTGCATAGGATCCGGTATCTGACACGGTCGATATCATTCTCTTTCTTGATCTGATCGGAAATATCACTTTCCACAAGCTTCAGATCATCCGGATGTACCATTCCCTTGAACGAATTGCCTGTAAATTCACGGAATTCCTCCTCTGTCTCACATCCAAACAGCCTCAGGAGCTCTGTATTAATGGTAATCAGCTCTTCCTTTTCATCAGCACGATAGATAAAGAAACCTCCCGGCAGGAACTCTGCAACAGCCTCTACCCGCTTCAGGATATCTTCGGTGTTTACATTCAGTGTACGTCTCCGGTCATGCATCTTGTTCTCATAATACCGGCTCTTATCACGATACATTTCCTTATCTGCAAGTGCCACGTTCTGTTCCAGCTTTCTCGCCTCATCCAGCCATACACTTCCAATTGCTGCGGAACATCCGCCCTTCCATCTGGATTCCAATTGCCTGATTTTTCTCCCTGAAAGCTTCTTCACTTTCCTCAAAGGATAAAACCACAAACTCATCACCGCCAAGACGATATTTATTCGCATGCGGGAACACCTCAGCAATTATTTCAGCAATGCGGGAGATCAGTTTATCCCCTGCTTCATGTCCTGACCGGTCGTTGGTACTTTTTCAATCCATTGATATCGGCAAAGGCAACTCCGACATGTTTTTCCGCTCTTTACCTCATCATTTTCAATCTTCTCAATATCCTGGTAATAAGCCTTACGATTCTTAAATCCGGTAAGCGCATCCATTTCCAGTTCAGAAATGAGGCAGTCACATTCACGAAGCCGGATAATGTTCTCCACACGCACCATAATCAGCTTCGGGTTATAAGGCTTCACAATAAAGTCGGCCGCGCCAAGCTCCAGGCATCGTACTTCATCCTGAATGTTGTCAAGAACGGTCGTTACGATAACCGGAATCTTGCAAAGAACAGCATCACATCCAACCAGCTCCAGAAATTCATAGCCATCCATAACCGGCATCTGGATATCAAGCATAATGGCCGATATATGCTGTCCGTATCTCTTTAACAAATCCAAACCTTCCTTCCCGTTCTGTGCGGTGATCACGGAATATTTCTCTTCCAATATTTCGGTAAGAATCTGGCAGTTAATTTCATCATCTTCAATAATAAGGAGTGTTCTTTTTGTTACATCCTGATCTTTCACTGGAATCCCTCACTCTTTAAAACTACAATTACGGGTTGTCAGGCATGGTTTAGTGCCTGGTACTTTAGTACTTCTCATCATAATTATATTACTTCAAATAAAAAAAATGCAAGCATTGATTGCATAATTACACATTTTTTTCACACTTAAGATATTACTAAAGTATTTTTATTCCCTCTATTGCCTAACTCCTCTGACCTCCTATATAATATATAAGGAATATGTAAGGTTCATAACACAAATTCCAATAACCTGTAACTACGGTTAATCCTATTATCCAATGACAAGGAGTGCTCATTATGAAATTTATTTCCTGGAATGTAAACGGCCTTCGCGCCTGTGTGCAAAAAGGCTTTCTTGATTTTTTTAACGAAATTGATGCGGATTTCTTCTGTATACAGGAGTCCAAGCTGCAGGAGGGACAGATCGACCTTGATCTCCCCGGCTATCATCAATATTGGAACTATGCGGAAAAGAAGGGCTACTCCGGCACGGCCATTTTTGCTAAGGAAACTCCGCTGTCTGTTTCCTACGGCATAGGAATCGAAGAACATGATCACGAAGGTCGTGTCATCACACTGGAATACGACCAGTTCTACCTCGTCACCTGCTACACTCCGAATTCCCAGAATGAGCTGGCACGCCTCCCCTACCGTATGACCTGGGAGGATGCTTTCCTTGCTTATCTGCAGGAACTGGATGCGAAAAAGCCGGTTATTCTTTGTGGCGACTTAAATGTTGCACACGAAGAGATTGATTTGAAAAATCCCAAGAGCAACCGTCAGAATGCAGGCTTTACCAATGAAGAACGCAGCAAAATGACAACCCTTTTTAAATGCCGGATTCACGGACACCTTCCGTCACTTTTATCCGGATGCCGAGGGCATTTATTCCTGGTGGTCATACCGCTTTAAGGCAAGAGAAAAGAATGCCGGATGGCGTATTGACTACTTCATCACCTCGAAACGCCTCGATGACCAGTTGGAAAAGGCAGCCATCCATACCGAGGTTTTCGGTTCCGATCACTGCCCTGTGGAGGTGGATATTCAGTTTTAAATATTCAGAAACCACATACGGAACAAGGAGTGCTCATGCAGGCTCTTCGTGCACGAGTGATATGGCAGCAAGTGCTTCAACCTGTACGGAATAGCTGCAAATTTTGCAGTTGTATATGAATAGAACGAATAAGCTGCCGGATGAGAATTTCTCTCCGGCAGCCTATTTTCATATATCTGAATAGTTCTTATATTTTTAATTTCAAATATTTGTTTTTATCTGAGTATTTTTTTACAGTTTTTTTCAACCGTCATATGGAAGTCAGCCTCAAACTTCGGCAGCGGCAGCCGGTACTTCTCGGCAAGCTGTGGTCCACAGGCATTGGAACCGACACCTGCCATCTTATAGTCTACGCAGAGTACATGCTGTCCACATTCTTCCAGTTCGAAGTTATGCTTTTTCGCAGCAAGCTCTTCCTGCGTATACCTGGAGGCATTGAAAGAGAAGCCGTCCGGATGCCTAAAGGTAAGCTTCACATCCCCATCCGAAATACTCATATGCTTACAATTATAATGGGAAGAATTCTCCTGCGGGCGGATGTAATCCTCATGCATCTCGCTCACCTTTGCTTCGAAATTGCCCATATAGCTTGCCTGATGCTTGTCAATATAGCTTTCATAAGGACCATATCCATAATAAGATACGTTCTCAAATGCTTTCGATACAAACATCCGGAGTCCGAATCTAGGAAGGAACGGCACCTTGTTCCCGGTTTCTACTTCGCAGTGAATGTCCACGCCTTCTTCTGAAAAGACATACTTCACGTCCATATAGGCAATCGGCTGGTAAATGCTCCATCCAAAGGACTGACGCTGTGTGAGGATCACCTCGTCTCCTTCCCGCTCTACCTTCACGCCATAGCCTTTTGCAATACTGTCATTTAAGTGTGCGCGGTACCAGTCCTGCTTCATGACATCATTATCTACCGGTGCACGGAAGAAATTGAATTCTACCGGCTTTTCCAGAATTTCCCTGCCTTCACGGCTGATGGAATCGATCGCGGAAATTCTCTTATTGAATCGGTAAGAAACACTGCCAAAATCTACTGTAACGGTAAACGGCTCTGTTGTGACCTTTGTATCATCCGACACTGCTTTCTCCGTTACCATATTATCTGTTGCTGCATGATCTTTTGCTGCTTTCTCTGCTAATACCTTCTCAGCTGCTGATTTATCTGCTGTCAGTTCTGCAGTTCCCGATTCGCTGATCGATAACTGGTCAAAACAGACCTCATATCCCTTTTCACAATACGGAAGGGCCTTCGTTGTCCGGAAGATAAAACGGATATAAGCTTCCTCTTCCTCAAAATCCTTTACCTCCGGAACTTCTATCGTGGTGCTGCCAAGCGGCTCCATATGGAATGTAAAAACAGGACCGGAAACAACAACACCGTCATAAGAGATCTCATAAGTTCCTTCCAGATACGTTCCCGGGTCCACATGCTCCAATAAATTGTGAAGAACAAACTCACCGGTCTTTACGCCCTTTTCCACACGGATCGGACGATAAACCTGCTTGGTTTCCAGAAGTCCAGTGTGTGGTGTCCGGTCCGGATAGGTCAGCGCGTCCATACAGAAATTGCCGTCATTATGTTTTTCACCCCAGTCACCACCATAACCATACTTCTTCTTACCAGCAGGTGTTTCGCCCAGAATCACGGAATGGTCGCTCCATTCCCAGATGAAACCTCCACAGAACCGCTCACTTGAATGGAATGTCTGATGATAGTCCTCCAGATCGCCAGGCCCATTTCCCATCGCATGACAGTATTCACAGAGGATAAACGGCCTCTTCTCTTCTTCCCTTTCCAGATATTTCTTCATATCCTCTGTAGATGTATACATTTCGGATACCAGATCCAGAACATCATCGGAGGTTTCATCCAGTTTTAACGTGCTTTCATAATGTACAAGCCGCGTATCATCCAGCTTCTTCACCAGCTCTGCGGCAGCCCGCATATTGGTTCCATAGCCGCTCTCATTTCCCAATGACCACATCACGACACAGGAACGGTTATAATCTCTCGTTACCAGCGCCTCGATCCGGTCCAGGATAGCTTTCTTAAACCGCTCATCGGATGCCAGCAGGGCAATGCCGCGGTAACCGTTGCTTCCATAACCGGTCAGATCATTATAAACTTCCACGCAGCCATGAGATTCCATATCATTTTCATCAATCACATACAGACCATACTGGTCACACAACTGATAAAACAGCGGAGAATTCGGATAATGAGAAGTTCTTACCGCATTGATGTTATGTCGCTTCATCAGCACCAGATCCTTCTCCATCTGTGCAACCGAACAGACATATCCGGTTTCCGGATAGCTGTCGTGACGGTTCACACCACGGAATTTCACCGGTACATCATTGATCTTTACCACACCGTTTTCAACAACAATCCTGCGGAAACCTACTTTATCTCCAATGACTTCTTCTCCTGCTGTCAGGGTAAGAGTATACAGCTTCGGATCTTCTGCGGACCATAATGCGGGATCTGCAACCGGTACAGCAATCTTCTCTCCATTCTTTACCTCAAACCGGCAGACCTCTTTTCCTTCCGGATCGGAAAGCACCGCCTGCACATCACAGCCCTTTACCGCAATCTCAAACTGCGCCGGTTCTCCCTTCTTTAAAAGAATGGTTTTTACCTGATAGTCTTCCAGTCTTTCCTTTGGACGGCTTAACACATACACATCACGGAATATACCGGAGAGACGGATCTTGTCCTGATCTTCCAGATAAGTGCCGTCACACCATTTCAGGACAGCTACAGTAATTTTTATTCTCGCCCTCTTTAAGGAAACCGGTAATATCAAACTCGGAAATTGCATGAGATACCTGCGAATATCCCACGAATGTATCATTAATAGATAAATAGAAACAGCTATCCACACCTTCGAATACCAGAATACGGTCTTTATCATCTTTTACATAAGAATACTCTCTGCTGTAGATGCCGACCGGATCATCGTCCGGAACAAACGGCGGATCAAACACAATCGGATAGGCCACGTTCGTATACTGCGGCTTGTCATATCCATATAACTGCCAGTTGGACGGTACCGGAATCGTCTTCTCACTTTCCACAGAAAGAAAATCGTCCTCCAGATCCAGAATGCTGTCAAAATACCGGAAATTCCAATCTCCATTCAGCAGTTCGAAGCTTTTTGATTCCTCTCTTTCTGCAAACGGATCCTGCTCCTTCGCAAACGGGATAAAATAGGAATGCCGTGCTAAGGTATTCACATGTAACATTTCCGGATTTTCGTGGTAGATCATCTTGCTCTTCGGGCTTCCGGCAGCCGCAATCTCTTCGATTCTCATTGTTGATTCTCCTTTCGAGGGTGAGGTGTTGTTATTGTTATTGTTGTTATTGTTGTTTTTTTGTTGTTGCTGTTATTATTTTTTTGTTTCTATTGTTACTGTTTTTTTGTTGTTGTCGCTATTATTGTTATTTTTTTGTTGTTATTATTATTTCTGTTGTTACTGCTGTTATTGTAGCTTTCATCTGATTTTTGATCATTACTGTCACTTTACTTTTTATATTATTGTCTTGTACTGGTTTCTTTTTTTAATACTTCACCATATGAATATATTATTTTTGCTTTTTGTTATGTGCTTATTATAATATGGATTGACACAAAAGTCATGAAACCATATTATAGAAATATAACGATATGAATATGTCTTGCTTTTATTTTTTTCATTTTTTTATTTCATGAATACTCTATTTACATTGGGTACAATACACAAAAACAGTTCAAAAAAATACCCCAGTAAATGAACGATGATGGGTACAGTCAAGAAATAATGACTTCTATGCCCACGCTGATAAAAGATAATGGGTATAATTGAGCAATAATAGTTCCTATACCCAGCTCAATCGAAAACAGTGGGTATGATTGAGCAATAATAGTTCCTATACCCAGCTCAATCAAAAAAAGTGGGTATGATTGCACATTAATCATCCGTATACCCTCACTGCTAAAAATTAATGGGTATAGCAGATCATTAATAATCCACATACCCACACCAACGAGAAATGGTGGGTATAGCAGATCATTAATAATCCACATACCCACACCAATAAGCAATTGAGGGTATTACCAAGCATTAATAACCTCCATACCCAGACTAACCATAATTGCTGGGTACTGAGTATCACAAACAGTAATAATACCCAATAGCACACAATGGTACATAACAAACTACACGCATTAAAGCCATGACACATCGAAACTACGCCTATTGATGCCACGGCACATTGAAACTACACGGCATTAAAGCCACGACACATTTTTAAGTTTTTAAGCGAGGTTCCCCTATGATTTTCTGCGACTACCCGATTATCGGGTCTGAAAAAGACCTTCCTGTTTATTTAATTAATATGGGATTACAGCAATGTCAGGATCACGTGATCCGCAAGAACGGATACCCCTGTCCACAGATTCTGTTCTGCACAAAGGGCAGCGGTACCTTGCTTTATGAAGATAAGAAATATCTGATCCCGGCCAATACGGCCCTCCTTCTTCCGGCCGATTTTCCGCATGAATATTATCCGAATGAAGACGTGTGGAATATCCACTGGATTGTGCCCGCCGGAGAGGCACTGCCACAGTTACTCGGGAATCTGTCTATGGAGGAACCTGGCATTTTTCATCTGCAGGAAACCACACGATTGGAATACTGGTTCCGTTCCATGCATGATGCACTGCGCTCGGACAGTCTGCTTGGTAATTACCGCGCCTCCGGACTGTTATACAACTTCCTTGTGGAGTTCAACCTCTCCATCTCCCAGAAGGAATCCTGCAACACGTATCATCCGGCCTTAGTCAAGGCCATTGATTATATCAACAATCATTACCCGTCTTCCATCACCATGGAAAAATTATGCAATTATTGTGGTGTCAGCAAACAGCATCTGTGCCTGCTTTTCCGCACCCTGCTCCATACACGCCCGATGGAATATGCTGCCAAACGCCGGATCCAGGTTGCCAAAGAGCTCCTTACCAGTACCTCCATGACGATTGAAGAAATTGCCGAAGAGACCGGCTTCTGCACCGCCAGCTATTTCTGCAAAATGTTCAAACGCTATGAAGGAATTACTGCCATCCAGTTTAAACGGGACTTTATTTCAACTGTTTAAATTTCTTCTTTGCAATCTTTTTCCACTTATTCAGTTGGACATTTGAGGCTTTCCACCATATCCACCTTTTTTTAACTCACGTCCGGTCAGGTCCATGGCAATCCCATACGCAGCAAGCACAAAGACAAAGCTTCCAAGCAGCGTAGCGGGGCGCACCGGAAGGCTCATCAGCATTCCGGAGGACTGCGCTGCCGAAAGGATCATCGAATATGCCACGAGATACCCCAGTGGCACTCCGAGAATAAATCCAACCGGAACGAGAAAAATGATTCACGGTAAGAATGAAACGTCTCACTTCCCCCTTCCGATATCCAAGGACCTCCAGCATGGAGATATTCCGACGGCTTTCTCCTATGATAAAGCCGGACATCATGGTTACAATCAACAGACAGATCAACATTCCTAGAACCTTCAGCAGTTTTTAATACAATTCCTGCCGTTGTAGAAAGACTCCTTACCTGTGCTTCGTAATCCTGAAGGGATGCACTTTTCTTTAGCAGTCCATTGGGGATCGTGAGTTTCTCTTTACTGATAATCACGTTATATTCCTCCACCGGCCGGTTCAGGAGCTGCGCCACATTTTCCTTACTTGTCAGCACAAGTGGCAGGATATCATTGTTCACAATACCACTGATGGTAACTGTCGTTTCCTGCATGGTAACCGTATTATAAAAGCAGAACGAATCGCCCTTTGCAACTCCATATTTGTTGGCCGCCGCGCTTGTCATATAATATTTTTCCATATTCCAACTCTGCTCCTTCAACCGTCTGCGTATTGAGGATTCCATTGTCCGGCTCGTATCCGATCATATTAAACCGGAAATCATCCTTTTTGGCCCCAAAGCTGATGTCAAAAACGGCTGCTCCACCATAAGAATTCTCCGTCTGAAAGGACTGGAAGCCATATTCATACTGTCCACCCAGCATGGCATCCGGCACTTTTACCTTCAAAAGATGATCATACGCATCCTGAAAGGAACCACCCAGCACGATACAAAGCGTGGCAATCGCAATTCCAATGACAAAGGTCAGACTCCGGAACCCGTTTATAGTCAAGGAACGGATACTGTAAATGACCAGCAGCTTTGCGTTGCTTCCATTGAAAATGCGGGACTTTTTCTGCTTCTGCACGCCGGTAAGAAGCGGGATGATATCTGACTGCAGTACCCGGTTCAGAACCAGCCACGATACCAGTCCGTAGGCAAGTACCGGTATGAAAAGGGCTGCCACCATCCAGTTCCACGGCATTTTTACCACATAAGTAATATGCTCTGCGTCCCCGAAGTAAAAGCTGCAGAACGCCTTTGCAAAAGGAATGCTGAAAAGGATCCCCAGTACATCTTCTGCAAAAGCCGGGATCATTCCATAAACCATGTAATGACGGATCAGTTCCTTTTTCCGATAGCCAAGTGCCATCAGCGTGCCGATCGTCTTTCCCTCCCGGCGGACCGTCCTGGCCAGAACCATTGCAATGACGGCAATGACTACCACCATAATAATCGGCGCATAAAGTGTAAACTCCGCAACCAAGTCATCTGCCTCGTTATAGATCAGGCTGATTCTGGAATTGGCTTGCTTTTCCACATATTCCTGCGTTCCGTAATTCTGATAAAGCTCCTCACGAAAGGCGCGCTCCTGTTCCGGATCTCCGTAGCGGACCGAATAAAACTCCATCGGTGTGCCAAGTTCTGCCATCGTCTCTTGCGTGATGATTCCGATTCCAAATCCGGACTTATTCGGTATAGTCTCCGAAAGGTCATAAAGCATAATGGCATAATCCGATTTCATACCAAGTCCGCAGACCGTAAACTCTCGTCCGGCAAGTTTGAGTTTATCACCTACCGCAATGCTATTGGCTTTGGCATAGTTGTAGGTGAGCACCAGTTCATCCCCGGACTCGATATCGCGTCCTTCCGATATGGTATAAAGATCCACGTTCTGCGTCTGTGTGTGCAGCCGGAGCTTCGTATCATGGTATTCCAGATCCACATACTGCTGCTTTTCCAACGTGAGATCATATCCTGCTTCCAGTTCTTCCTTCTCTTCTTCGGAAATTGGTTCCTGTGTTGTAAAGTAACCGTCTTCGATATTGGTTTTCGCAAAATAATCATCAAAGCAGAAATAGAGGGAATTGCTATACCGCCTGCAATTCCAAAAACTTCTCAAAATACAGAAGTACTCTTCGATACATTCCATTTTCATACTTACACTCAAATTTCCGATCACCAACTAACAATGCATCCACCGGAAGCTGAAAAAGTTCGCTCAGTGCATACAGATTGTCTATAGTAGGCAGACTTCTTCCATCAAACCAATGATAAATGCTCTGCGGTGTGTTCAACTCCAAGAACTTCTGAACTTCTTTCACCGTAAGTCCTTTCATCTTCATAATTCGCTTTATTTCCTGTCCTGTTCCTGCCATATCAATTACAGGATATTTCCTCTTCATAACTGTGTATTCCCCTTTTCAATAATCATCCCACATATGCAGAATCATCCGATTCATTAATCTTTATGCCCGCTTCAATCGCTGCTTCAATCCATGTACGCTTTGCATCCTCTGCATTATGCATTGCTTCTTCTATCGTATCCCCCCTCTGACAGACACCCTGATAAATCTGAAAAAGATACCACATATCCTCCCTCTTCTATGTCAGGGACTATTTCCATCTTATATGGAAACTTCATATAGTCATCAATTGTTCGCATTGACCTCTTCCTCTTTGCGTGTATTTTCTGTCCTTTACATATACGTGAAAAAATTTTATCATGTCCTTTTTACTCCATCAATATATTTAGTAAAAACTGAGATCCAAAACTGAGATCCAATTATTCCTTTAACAGATAATCATTATTTAATACCTTCACAGACAATGGACCCTCAATAGTTTTCGAGTATACTGGTTCTATTGGTCGAATAACGATTCCCTCTTTATTCATTCCGGAAACATATTTTCCCTTGGCTCTCTCAAGCAGATCCTCCACACTATCATATTGAAAGATTTCTTTTTCCTCTTCTATAGGAACCATCTTCAGTTTTAACTGCTCACAAAGTTCTCTCATTCTTACAAGGGATACCCTTCTGTGAGTTTTTAAATCAATTATGGTGAATACATACCATTCCGGTTTTATAAGTTTTAAACGATTCTTCTGAATACCAGCCCCGCAGAACTCACCTTGAATCGCGATGTCAGAAAAACCGATTTCCGCTATCCTTTCAGGAATTCTATTCTCATGCGCATATTTCCACATAGCACACTTGTCATCATCTGCGTATTCATAATTTCTGCCACAGATTCCGAAATGACCATTCAGCCAATACATAGTTACACTGGTTCCATCCATCTTTGTACTGATATAATATCCTCTTACTGCTTTGAATTCCTCTATCAGTTCCGGATAAGACTGAACCCGTAACTCATCCGTCTTTGAAATACACTCTGGGAAATCACCGATCACAGTACCGCTACTTGTCACTTTTTTTCTTCAATCTCCCATTTTTCTGATTCTGAGCAAATCTGTAACATCATCACCAATCGCATAATTTCCTGCCGGTAAAATGGATAAAGGTTGAACCAGCCCCTGTGAAATCTGCCCTCTAAATTTCATAGTTTTAAGCCGGAACCCATCTCCAAGAATCTCACTTTTCTTATAGCTGGTTTCTCTCAAAAATTCAAACCGGCTACATATCGGGAGGAAAGAGTCAACCTCCATATATACACAATGATCTCCTATCTTGAACTGGCCTTTATCAGCAACACACTGCCACCCCAAAACATGCACACATTCTATTCTGTCTGCTCCCTCTATCGGAGTTATGTGGTGTACATATTGCACTGATGCAAGTTTTCTCTTCTCCATAATAAAAACCTCTCTTAAAATAATCTCATTGAAATCATTTTAAAAGAGGTTTTATGCTTTGTCATTGTACTGCTAGTATAATCCATACTACTTTTCTTGAAAAAAACCGTATTGTTTCTTACAAGTTCAATCAATGAAGCTGGCGAATAGTTATTAATCATACAGCCTGCATTCAGCGCGCGTTCCTTCTTTTTTTCATAATATCATACGTTTCTTCCTTCTTATTATGAATATGTCCATAGACATGCCATGATTTACGAAAATAACCATTCCACTCAGCAATTGGATAATGGCACAAACAAAGATGATTCTCTCCATCTTCAACCTCCATCATATCTTCAACTCTGTCAAAATAAGATAACGCCACTTGGTTTTTCAAAAGCTTGCCATCATGATTTCCAACAATTAAAATCTTATGACCTTTTTAATCTTTTCAAATACCAGCTAGGTTCTTTTTTTCGCTTCGATGACAAAAAAATCTCCAAGTATATATACAATATCATCAGGCTGAACCCGTTTATTCCAACATTGCATAATAAAAAGCATCCATTTCTTCCACATTCGAAAAAGGTCTGTGATCAAATTGTATTACATTCTTATGTCCAAAATGCAAATCACTTGTATATAAATTCACCTTTTCTCTTCCTCACATTCATCACTATTCATTTGCATAACTGCTCTCATCAAAAAAAATACACTTTGCATATAAAGATCATCATTGTCAAAGGAATCTACTATCCGGTCATAAACTGCATAAATTGCACTAATAAGACAAGGATTAGCAATAAGCATCGCCCATGCTCCTCCTACACGTCTCACACGATCCAATTTAGATATTAGTTCTAATAATTGCTCTGTTTTGATACTATTCCATATGCCTAAAATCTGCATAACATTATCACCATCAGTTTCATGTCTGTCTTCTTGCTTTTCAATCCTTTTTAATTCATCACGATTGATTCCGCTATTATTAATATTTTTAAGTTCCTCAAGAATATCTACCGTCAGCTTAGCAGATTCTGCAACCTCATCCACAGACATTGCTGCGATAAACTTATTCCCCTGTAGCACAACTTCATATTTGAAATAGTTCTCAGAAATTTTTTTCCTTACGAAATTGATCATTAACTGCTTTTTATCAAAACTTCTTCAATCTCAGAATGCTCCTCCACCGTGATTGCCTCAAAAGATTTCAATACCTTCATTCTCCACCACTGCCCTTTTTCTTCATAATAAAAAAACTCTCTTAAAATAATCTCACTGAAATCATTTTTAAGAGAGGAATTATGCTTTTGTCATTGTACCGCTAGTACAATGGCTCTTGTAAATACTACTACGCTTTCCTTACTAAAAACCTTTACAACTTCCGGTTCATGGGTAAAAAGAAGAAAAAGGTTGCTGTACCTTAAAGCAGATCATGGTTGATCAAATTCTTTCACATCCATCATCAAATAACCCTTCAGAATTTCTCCAATATCTTCATTCATGCAGACAGACTTTTCCCTTATTTCTTCCGGTGCATATGCTTCACTCTGGTTCAGACACACATAAAATGCATGTTGAAATGTGTTTGTCATCTGCCAAAACGGATATTTTATAATACCAGGGGTATTATATCCTACACCTAGTTCAAGGAACACTATTTTCTGCTTTTTATGATCCTGTATAAATTTCTCGTACCGTTCTGCTGCCTGGTGCCATCCGTCATCTTCAACAAATGTCTGATCCGATCTGAGGTTCATGCTCATCGGCTTGCCGCAGTGTGGGCAATATGGAATCAGCCCCGTCGGAACCGTAAGCTTTATTTCTCCGTCTTCCGGTTTTTAGCAGCTCCCCGTCTTTTCATCTGGAATCCCTGACTCAGCACCATTTTTTTAATCGCATCTTCATTGTCATAAGTTTTCTTATGGCAAGGCTCACTACATTGAAACAGACCATAATCGCCCTGTGTATAAAAAGATTCTGTTTTTTTATCAAAACCGGCCTTCTGGAAACAATGATCCACATTTGTTGTCAGAACAAAATAATCTTTTTCTTTCACTAGCTCATACAGGTTCTGATATACCGGTTTTTGGCGCATCCATATAACGATTCACATAAATATATCTGCTCCAATATCCCCAGTGTTTTTCCAATGTTTTTATATGGATAGAAGCCACCTGAATACATATTCGAAAATCCATACTTTTTTCCTTAAAATCTGAAAAAAATATATTTTTCAAATCTTTCTCCGGTATATACAAATCCTGCAGATGTGGAAAGTCCTGCACCTGCCCCTATGATAACAGCATCTGCCTGACTGATTTTTTCTTTTATCTGTAATATCTTATCCGAGTAACTGTTTGTAGAGTCGTTCATCTTCCTCTTAGATTAAAATTAAATATAACAATAAAAAAAGGACGTTATATTAGGGAGGCGATCATATGTTAACAAAAGAAGAATTACCGGAATGTCCGGTTGCAACCACAGTTTCGCTCATCGGCAGTAAATGGAAATTGCTGATTATCCGAAATCTGCTGGAACGCCCCTGGCGATTCAATGAATTAAAGAAAAAAATCTTGAAGGGATCAGTCAGAAAGTTCTCACCGACAGTTTGCGCTCCATGGAAGATGATGGTCTCATTATTCGCACAGTTTACCCGGAGGTTCCCCCCAGAGTTGAGTACAGTCTCAGCGAATTGGGACTTACTCTGAAACCTATTCTCGACTCAATGGTCGAATGGGGTAACGCCTATAAAAAAATGTAGGAAGATTTTTTAACGGATTGAATATGAAAGACCTATCGTGGATAATAACTCCACAATAGGTCTTTCTTCGTGTCTCCCAGAATATCCCTGGTCTCTATGTGATTGACTGACTCATTGCTTTGCTCAATACTCTATCCATCACACCTGATGCTCTAAGATCCATTTCAAAAGGTATTCGTATTCAAGGCTTCCATCCGCTATAGCAAGGATCGTTTCATATAATTCCTTTTGCGTGTAATCGAGCTCAATACCATTTATGGCAAGGAAAACAAGCATTGCATGTGTGCCGATGCGTTT
This sequence comes from Lachnospiraceae bacterium, assembly GCA_021628825.1. Lineage (GTDB taxonomy): Bacteria > Bacillota > Clostridia > Lachnospirales > Lachnospiraceae > Suilimivivens. The sequence goes on from JAJXRY010000001.1 coordinate 1,561,989, forward strand.
GTTTCCATCAATCATACAATGATTTTTTATCAGTCCATATCCCAATCTTGCGACTTTGCCTGAAGCGTAGGATATAATTCTTCTCCACCAAAGGATTGAAACGGATTCTCTAATGATGAATCCAAGAGATTATAATCTCTTACCCCATCGCTTCCGCCGTATTCTTCTATAAGCTGAGAATGGAGCATTAGTATTTGCTCTTTACTCAGTCTCTTCATTTGGCAAGTACCTCATACGCTTCTTTATTTTTCTTTAGCAGTCTTTTTGATATGGCAAGCACATCCTCATCCGGTGCAACCGCACTTTCTTCCGCCTTACTAAACTCAATAACGAGATATCGCGGAACATTATTCTTAAGAATGACAGCTGTTCCTCTTTCATCAACAAGTTTAGTAACCTTGGAAAAATTTTGATTTGCTTCCGTAATGGAAATCATTGTATTGGTATCTATCGTCATGTGAACACCTCCATTTCTTGACTATAGTATATCACTTTTTATAGCTATAATTCAACCTATAATTTTTAGTTGATCTGCCCTCATAATTGAAATAGTATATAAGAACATCCCACCTTTCAAAAACAAGATTCTCTGCATATCCTGACATTTCAAGCTTACGAAGAAACTCCTTCTGTGGTCTTGAGCAATAATCTATAATGGAATTATTTAATAACGTAGTAGGGATTCTTACCAAATCTAACTTCATAATAATCATATGCTCTTTTTTTATATAAGCTCCTTATCCAAAAGGAAATCAATCACATTGATGTTCAAAATACCGTTATCATCATACCAACGCTTTCCAATATCTTTCCTTACCACAATTTAGGAAAGAATCTCCTGTAAGCGTAAATGGTCTGAGTTCTACTTCTGCTTTTTCATCAGTAGGCATTGCATACGCCGACTGGATATAGGTTCGTTTTCCTCCTGAATTTACGACAAAATCTATTTCCCTTGGAGTACGAATTGAATTGCCTTTTTCACTGAGTGTCCTTGCGTAAACAACACCAACATCAACGAAAACTGCCTGATTGAATTGTCTACACACCGTGTCGACAATTTCAAGAAAAAAATCTTATAAACTACTTCTTGAATTTATATCTTCCTTTTTCCATGACCGGATACCGGTTCAATAATATCTGCCTGCACCAAATTGGAAAGAAGTTTTTGAAGCACCTGAACCTTTCAGCTCAAGAATTTCCATAACTGCACTTCTTCCAAACACCTCATCAAAAACCAAACTTTTCAAAGAGTCTATGGATATGAACCGTCGTTTTTACTGAGAAGTCGCTGCCTTTTTCGGAAAGTACACTTTCAATATCCACTGTTCGGTCTTGAATGTCCACTTTTGCATTCTCAATATCCGCTTTTGTATCCCCAATATCCTCTTTTGTATCCCCAATATCCACTTTTTCTTCGTTCAAAAGTCCACTTATATGGAGATTTCGATTATGAAGCTCATTTTTCTCGTTCAAAAGCAGATTTCTGAGAAATGCTTCCAGATTCCTGGCTAAATACCCCATCTTACTTTGTTATTCCGCTTCTTCCTCTGCATGGAAACCGGACATAAACCTTTTGAGCAGGAAAGAGCAAAAGTATGGGAAGGTATATATTTTGTCCTCATGTCCAATATTGTTTTTTTGACAGCTTGATACCGTATCGGACATCTGGGTAATGTTCGGAGGCAATCAGTGTTTTCATGGATTTTGCACGTCCACTCTTTGCCTTAACCTCAACGGGAATCAGGGATGCTGCTGAACGAATAAAAGAAATCTGCTTCCAATGTGGAATTATCCTTCTTGTAATAGAACAGCTTATACCCTTGCTTAATTAGGGCTTCACTCACCATATTTTCGTAGAGTGCTCCCTTATAAACCCCAAGATTCTTGTTGGCTCTTAAATCTTCCTGAGATTCATCGTCCAGCATCGACACCAAAAGACCTGTATCGGAAAAATACAACTTAAAGGTGTCCGGCTCGTAATTGCCGCCAAGAGGCAGTTCGGGAAACTCCATGCAGTAGCAGATATTTACCATACCGGCATCGCAGAGCCACTCAGCACACCCCCTGTAATCCCGAAATCTTGCGCCGGAGGCCACCTTGGAAATCTGGAATTTCTTGTTTTCTCTGGCAAGCTGAGGTGCAACCCGATTAAATACATTGATAATCCTTGTCTGATCAACGCCAGAGGCATATTTGCGAATGTCCTCTTTATAGTCTGCAATAAGCTGTTTTTGTATATCAAGCGTGCCCTCAAAGGTATTTCTTTCGATATACTCACGGACAACCGCAGGCATACCGCCAAGGATATTATAGTCCAAGAACAGGGAATGGAAAACATCCATCTCCAATTCACTGAAAGGTATAAATGCTTTCATGTGGGAAAGCAGGTTTTCCACTGTTTCATTTCCATAGCCTTTTGCCCACAAAAACTCTTCAAAATCCATGGAGAACATCTCGTAGTCCTTTTTGTATCCTACGCTGTTGCTTTTCAATTTTTTTGTAATTGACACCCAGCATGGATCCGCTGCAAATCACATCAAAGCGACCATCAATACAAAAGAATTTAAGAGATGTAGCGATTTCCGGAAATTCTGTAATCTCATCAAAAAATATAAGTGTTTTCCCGGGCACGAATTTTTTTGACGGGTCAATCAGTGAAATGTTTTTAATAATGTCGGCGGCCTCATAACCATCGGCAATAATGCCCTTGTATTTCTTATCACGAACAAAGTTTACCTCAATGATGCTCTCATAATGCTCTTTGGCAAAGTGCAGAATGGATTCCGTCTTTCCGATTTGTCTGCTTCCCTTAATAATAAGCGGTTTTCTGTTTTTATCCGCTTTCCACTCCTCAAGAAAGAAGTCAACCTTTCTTTTCAAATACATAGTAATCATCCCCCACAAAAAGTGTTCAGTCTTATTATACACAAATCATGTGTGATTATCAATTCTGTTTTCACATTTCATGAGCGAATTATTCAACACTTCACACATTTTTAGACGATCATCACGGTATGGCGCAACTCTTTATCCTCATGCACCACGCCGACAGCGATATAATGTACCTCGTCAAGCACCGCCTCTAAGATGCACTCAAAGAAGTCATAAGCTCTAAGTGGAATTAACACATTTTTTGTATATCTGATTATCAAACGAATTCCGACATGCGCCACAAAAACGCACAAAAAGCACCACAAACCTTTATTTCTCCTAAGGAATCGATATCGAAGTCAGGTCTCTGGGTGATGCCGCTGTTCACGACCTCAACGGCCTTATCTACGACCTCATCGTAGGATCTGCCATTTTCCATCCCAGATACCCTGCTTACATTTACACCCCTACAGAAAATGTGGGCATGCTGTCATATACTTCTCTAAGTGGGCTCCAATTCTTTAAATCAAAGCCATCGTCTTCTTTATCGTCCGCATCAGGAAAAATATCTCCGCTTTCTTTTCCCTCTTCAACTGTATTCGGGAGTTTCTCATAAGCACCTGATTTATGAAATTCTGTCGAAATACGGTTGACAGCCGCAAAGATGTACTCCCTATCAGGATCATTTTTTGATATGCCACTTAGGGCAGAAGATATGATCCGGTCAGCCTCTTCCTTGCTCTTTGCATGCTTTAGCTGTTCTTCTACAGCTTCTGCCATTCTTTGTACCCTCAAAGCATGTGCGTACATGATGGGATTGGTTTTTCTTAAATAATCCATTTCCTTCTGCGAAAGCTTTTTCCCCGACTGAAGCTTGGCAGTTATCTGGGCATCCATCCTTGAGCGGTCTTCTTCAGACATCTTTTCTACGTCATTTCCGCTTTCTAAGATATACTGAGCCAGTTCTTTTTGTAGTCGTAATCTTTTTAGGCTCTTCCTTTTTTAGATTCATGCAAATATTCATAAGGCTTCTCCAAATATATGTAATACGATGTTTATCCTCAAAAGAAAAAGCGCATTTTTCAATGAAATTCAATCCATTGAAAAACACGCTTCCATCGCTACTTGTTATATCGGCAGATTATATAGTTTCCTTAAGCCTTACATTCGTTTGGGGCTGCAAGGCTATCCATTCAACTCCGCCTGAGTTTACTTTGTAAATAACATAAGTCCCTTTAAATAAAAAGCGGGAGATGATCATATAATTCTGTAGCCTCGACTAATTTAGTATCCATATGAAGCATTTCAGTAAGATATTTTTTTCCATAACGCATCCTTTTTTTAATTTGTAAACCATTTTTTTATTTACAAATCAAATATGGCATAATGGCTATATATGCTCGAAAAACCACATGGGAAGGGAGTGGCAAACCGATGAAAGACCATGTTTCCTTGCAGGAACGCCTGAAAGATTTACGGGTGGAACAGGGCTTGAATCTGGAAGAACTGGCGGAAAAACCGGCATTTCAAAATCTGCTTTAGCCAGCTATGAAAATGAAGAAAACGGAAATAAAGAAATCAATCACGGCAACCTTATCACACTGGCAGACTTTTATCAGGTGTCCGTTGACTATCTGTTCTGCCGGACAGAAAACCGAGAGCAGATAAATACCCCGCTGTCCGAACTGCATTTGACCGATGAAGCTGTGGTGCTTCTGAAAAGCGGACGGATCAATAACCGGCTGCTGTGTGAGATGATTTCCCACGAAAAATTTGCGGAGCTGATGGCTGACGCAGAAATCTATGTGGACGGAATGGCTACCATGCGCTTCCATGACACAAACAGCTCACTGGCTGCTTTACGGGCTATGATACTGGAAGAACATCCCGAAGCTACGGCAGACCGGGCAATCAAAGTATTGGAAGCCTGTCAGGTAGAGGAAGAAGATTTCTTCTGCCATGTGACGCACAAAACATGGGATGCCATTCTCCACGACATACGCAAGGCGCACGAAAATGACAGTGAAAGTGCGCCGGATACCACGCCCGCCGATGAACTGATACGGGAAGTACAAAAGGCCATGCAATCCCCCGGCGATAGGGTGCAGGAATTTCTGGAAATCTTCTGCAAGGCGTTTCAGCTTAAATATAAGCGGCTCACAGATGAGGAAAGAACGACCCTGAAAAGGCTGTTCAAAAGATCGCCGCTGATAAAACATTCCGGTATGAACTTCCGGCGCAGGCCGTGGAAATGAAAACTGCCGTTGTGGGAATGGTTGTTCCTGCAACGGCAGTTTGATTATATATGAATTTGGAAATCCTGAAACTTAAACAATCCATTTCCCTGTTTGAGTTTTCCGGCTCTCTCTAATTGTGCAAATCCGGCTTCAATATCGGCTATCAAAGAAACGGGAATATCCAACTGATGGTGTCCGGGCAGAACTTTTTTTATATTGTATTTCCGTATTCGCCTTATAGATTGATAGAATAGCTTCGGGTCGGTAGTTGGGTAAAATGCGTCCAGGCTTCCCTTGTATATCAAATCCCCGGAATACAAATAGTTTCGTTCTGGTTCGTAAAAGCAACAATGTCCGGGAGAATGTCCCGGCGTGTGAACAACTTGAATTTCCCGCCCGCCTAAATTTAGAAAATCGCCATCGTGTAAAATTCTTTGTGGGATACCTTGAAAAATCTGATAAGCGTTAATATCAAAATCTCTTGGAAAATCACAAGGAAGCCTTGTCAAATTATTCTTCACAACTTGCAATGGTATCGGAAACCTGACCGATAGCCAGTCCTTTTCCGCTTCATGTACGGCGATATTATCAAAATACTTATGCCCGCCAATGTGATCCCAATGAACATGAGTTGTAACTGTCATAACAGGCAGCTTTGTCAGAGAGTCCACAATTTTTTCTGATGTTGGAAACGCCTAAACCTGTATCAATGAGAATAGCATTTTTCCCCACATAATAGATAACAATGTGTTTCTTCCCAGTGCTTGTATTCGCTAATAGAGAATGTATCACGGTCTATTTGCTCAATGGTAAACCAATTATCCATTTTCCACTCTCTTTTTTTACTTGCGAATGACCATTTTCATGCCAGAACCGCAAAAGTCATTCGGAATCCGTTTGAAGCCCAGTTTTTTTCATAAAACGGCTCTTTTCCTTTTTCTGAAATCAACTGGATACTGGTTCGTCCTCCGTCTGGCAGCTCCTTAGTGGTATATTCTATAAGCATACTGACAATTTTGCTTCCAATCCCTTTCCCTTGATAAACAGGATTGACTACAATATCAGCTATTACCAGATACATACCGTCGCCTATCAATCTGCCCATCCCAACAGCCTGACTACTTTCAAAAACTGCAACGGTATATAAGCTATTACTCAATGCAGCCTGTGTCTGCTCTTTAGAAAAGTTAGTCCATCCAACGCTTTCCCTCAGTCGGCAATAATCTTCATAGCATAATACATTTTCCTGATACTCCATATCTTGTGTTTCCTCCTATGAATCTTTTTCGTCCTGTTTCAACTCAATCACATCCAAAATCCCACAATTCAGGGTTTCACAAATCTTCGTCAGCGTTTCCATGCTGATATGCTTGCCCTTGCCCATGTTGGCGATCATGTTGGTGGTAAGACCGGCGGCCAGCCGCAAGTCCTCTTTCCTCATGCTGCGATCCTTTAGGGTATTCCATAGCGGCTGATAGCTGATGTGCATAGGCGTCCCACCTCTCTTTCCATCGTCATGTGTTCTGCACCCATTATATCAGAATTCTTGTGTTTCCACAATATTTCTTGACACAACCGCCGGTTCCGTCTGGATTGTGCTTTTCCTTTCTTTTCTTGATTACATCTACTTAGCCATAAGCTGCTTAATGCCCTGTGACTTTGCTTATGTGTGATAAAGAAGTAATAGAAGTGCAAAAAATTTTGCCGTTCCTATCCGGCACTTGGCCATTGTGTCGGATAGGTCGGACGGTTATTCCGGCAATCAATCTTGCCGACAAAGCTGTAATAAATCTCAATGTCCTGCCTGCGGATGCCGTTCTCGTCATAGCTGCACTCATGCACGACGATTTTCTCAATCATCTCCCGCAAGAGGGTGGGGGTCAATTCCTCAAAGGCAAGGTGCTTTCGGACGATACCCATAAACTTTTCCGCATTGACGGTGGCGGCCTGCGACTTGGAAAGTTCCTCCTGCAAAGCGGCGGCGCGGTCTTTCAGTTCCCGCTGTTCCTGCTCATAGTCTGCCGACAGTTCCATGAAACGCTCGTCGCTGATTTTGCCGTTCACATTGTCCTCATACAGCCGCTTGATAATGCGGCTCACTTCGGAAATGCGCTCCTGCGCCTGTTCAAGCTGCTTGGTGGCTGCGGCGGTCTTTCTCTTGCCGCCGATCTCGTTCTGCTGGATAAGCAGCTTCACAAAGCGGCTCTCATGCTTGGCGGCATACTCGGTCATTTGCCGGAGATTGGAGAGGACACCGGCGGTCAACAGGTCGGTGCGGATAAAGTGCGCCGTACAGTCACGGGTGCGCTTCTTGTAGCTGCCGCAGATGTAACAGTCCTGCTTACGGGTCTTGTTCTGATACCGCTGCTGGTACATCACATGGCCGCAGTCGGCGCAGAACAGCATACCGGAGAACAGCCCCACTTCATCATAGCGGTTCGGGCGTTTGCGCTGCTTGCGTAACTCCTGCACGCGCTCCCATGTTTCCCGGTCTATGATAGGCTCATGGTGGTTCTCAAATGGCCTGCTTCTCGATGGGGTTCTCTACGCTGTGCTTGGTCTTGTAAGAGGGCTTCTCCGTCTTGAAGTTTACCAGACAGCCGGTGTACTCCCGGTTTTCGAGGATATGAACGACGGTGTTCGTCGCCCATTTGCACTCATAGCCGGGGTGGTAGCGGCGGGTGCTGCCCGTCCTGCGGTATTCCAGCGTCCCCGGCGTGGGGATTTGCTGCTCCGTAAGCATACGGGCAATCTTGGTCGGGCCATTCCCGGCAAGGCAAAGCTGGTATATCTGCTGGACAACCGGCGCGGTTTCCTCGTCAACGATATAGTTCTCGTCCTCGTCCATGAGATAGCCATATACCGGCTTGCTGGTAACGGGCTTGCCGCTCATGCCTTTTGCTCGTTTTACTGCCTTGATTTTCTTGCTCGTATCTCTCACCAGCCATTCGTTGAACAGATTTCGCAGAGGGGTAAAATCGTTGTCCATGCCGCCGTTTGCGCTGTCCACATTGTCGTTGACAGCGATAAACCGCACTCCCTTTTGAGGGAACAGCATTTCCGTGTAAAACCCTACCTGCAAGTAGTTTCGCCTTAACCGGCTCATGTCCTTGACGATGACCGTACCCACTTTCCCAGCTTCAATGTCTGCAAGCATGGCTTGAAAACCGGGTCTTTGAAGTTCGCGCCGGAATAGCCGTCGTCGGTGTACCAGCGCAGATTGGTAAAGCCGTTCTGCTTGGCGTAGGTTTCCAAAATCCTTTTCTGGTTCGATATGGAATTGCTCTCGCCTTGCAACTCGTCCTCATGGGACAATCTCGGATAAAGGGCGGTAATGAGGTTTTGGGTGGCTTGTCTTAACATAAAATCCTCCGTTTCCGACAGCCAGCCCCACTATTCCGTGGTTTCATTGTACCACGGAACAGGGCTGGTTGTATAGCGGCAAAAGTGTCAAATCTGCTTCTTTACAGCTTATCAAATCGCTGGTTTTTGTGTAGCAGCGGCTTCCGCTTCCAGTACCCGCGCCATTTTGTCGGCGGCGGTGGTGGTAGTGTCTTTCTTGAAATAGCCGGACACGACAAGGACGGAATTGCCCATGCGGATTTCCGTCACGCAGTCGGGGCGGCGGGCGGTGCGGGTGTCGTGCTGCTTGTTATCTGTCATAGGCAATACTCCTTTCAGTCGGTAATCAGTTTCTTCATGCTCTCCATTTTCCGCTGCGCGGTTTCCTGCCGGAATTGTCGCCGGTAAAGCGTACCGGGACGCACATGGAAAGCAGCCGGTCATAAATCCGGGAATGGGCGGTGTCCTCCGGGTTCCGCAGGTCGTCCAGCGTGAGGTTGGTCGTGACGATCAGCGGCTTGCCGCTGCGGTAACGGCTGTCAATCACATTGAAAACCTGTTCCAGCCCGTACTCGGTGCCGCGCTCCATGCCGAAGTCGTCAATGATAAGCAGCGGATAGCGGCAAAGGCGGGAAATGTACTCGTTGCGGTTCTCAAAGCTGGCGGCAAGGTCGTTGAGGATAAGGGCAAAGTTCGTCATATGGACGGGGATTTCTTTCTCCATGAGGGCGTTTGCGATACAGCCCGCAAGGTAGCTTTTCCCGGTTCCAACGCCGCCCCAGAACAGGCAGCCGATATTGTCGGTTCGCATATCCTCCCAATGCTCCACATACCGGCGGGCAATCCCGCCTGCGGGTTCCTGCCGTTGTCGTTCTCAAAAGTCCAGTCCCGCATGGTGGGGTCGGTGAAGCCCCGGCGTTTCAGTTCTTCCACGGTATCAAGGTGCCTGCGGCGTTCCTCGGCGGCCTCCCGTTCCTCGCGGGCGGCTCTCTGACAGTCGCACTCTGCCGGGTGGCGGTCACGTCCGAAGATAGCGGCCTTATCCGGCGCAAAATAGGCTTCTTTCGGCTTGCGGCACTTGCCGCAGTACAGTAAACCGTCCTCGCCGGTGTAGTCCTCCGGCTCCGGGGTGGTGGCCGTCATATTCTCCAAAACAGCGTTGATTTCGTTCTTCATAAACTCTCACCCTCCTTGCATGAGTAGTCTGGTATGCCCTTTTTCGGGGCTTTCTTGGCTGCGTCCTCCTGCGCCCATTTGTAGATTGTGGCGGCATGGCTCGGTATCGTTTGCCGCTGGACGCGATATGGCAGGATAGCCGGTCAATGTAGTAGTTCCATTTGTCGGGCAGGTCTGCTTTCAGCCCGTCCAGTTCTGATTGCGAAAGAAAGACATTTTCATACCGGCCATAGGCGGCGCGGGTGGGTTGTCCCGTATCTAACTCTCGCTCTCTCTCTTTTTCTATCTCTATCTCTTTCTCTATCTCTATCTCTGGTGGACAAATGTCCGCTTGATATGGTGGACATTTGTCCGCCCCGGCCTTTGGCAAGGCTTTTGCTCCTGCAAAGCCAGCCTTGCCCGCCGTTTCGCTCCCCCTCGGTAGAGGATTGGCCGATCAGCAGTTCAATGTTGCTCATATACAGCGCGCCGCTTGGCAGCGGCTCCACAAGCCCCAGCTTCATAAAAATCTGCAAGGCTCGCTCTACGGTGCCGACTTGCTGGCGGGTAATGGTGGCAATCATCTGCGCGGTGTAGGGGATATTTTCATCAAGCTGCAACTTCCCGCCGTTTTTCAGCGATTTCAGGTACAGTTTCAAGAGAATGTTGGAATAGAGGATGCCGTCCTGCATACTTTCCAGCAGTACGATAGCGTCCTCGTCAAAGTAATTCTCTTTCAGCTTGAGGTAATAGTATTTTCGGTTGTCTGACATGGTTCCTCCTTTGGGTGGATTTGGGGCGTTTGTACGCATTTAGAACGCCGTTTACGGGGGAAAAGGATAAATGTATCGCGTACCCTTTGACACCCACGAAAAAAGCCTTGATTTATGCGGGTTTGAAAGGCTCTAAAGCGTGACATTCTATGCCTTTGTTTCCGCTTTCTCTCGGCGGCTTTGAGTTTCTTCATGCGTCCGGCGCAGTCGGGGCAGTATTTTCCCCGGTTGGATTTGGGGACAAATGCCGCGCCGCAGACCTCACACCGTTTCCGGCTCCCCCGGTACAAAAGGGCTGCGGCCAGTTCCCCGTCAAGGGGCAGGACAGCCACACGGAACCAGCGGCACATGAGAGAAAGGGAAATGCTCTGGACGCACACGCAAGGCTCCCCGTCGTCTAACAGCAGACAGTTTCCCCCCGTCGTAGTTACAGCACTCATGTACCAGCCGCCGCGCCCGCCGGTGCTGGCGGTAGTCCATGCGGGGCAGCTTATCGCTCATGGCTCTGCTCCTTTCTGCGGTGGGGTTCCTCCCGGCGCAAAATCTGGTCGATATTCCGCTTGACGGTCTGCAACTCCTTGAACCGCTGTTTCTGTTCGTGATAGGTGTTATACAGGCCGGATTTCTTGGAGATAAGCTGCTCGATCTCGTCCTGCAACGCTTTCGGGCGGGCAGCTTGGTAATGCCATGCGCCTTGAAATACCGGGCGGCGGCTTCAGCTATGATAAAATCGCTCTCGTTTGCCTGCCGGTATGCGGCGCAGGCTTTCTCGGATTTCTGCGCTTTCAGCCCGTCGCGGGCGGGCTTGGTCTTGGCATAGGCAAGTACCTGTTGCTGCAACTCCTTTTTCCCTTGTAGCTTCGTTTCCAGCGCTTTCAGTTCGCCGCTGGTTTGGCGCATTTCCTGATAGGCGGTATCAACGGCGGCTTCTAACTGCTCCGGGGAAGTAAAGCCATATTCCTGATACACATTCAGCGTCGCGGCCATTTGTTTGAGGTTGTGCATGGTCGCCCAGCGTTCATAGCCCCGGCCTTTGCCCTCGGCCCGTTTGGCGGCTATGTCAACAAGCCGCTGCACGCCGTCCTGTTTCGGGGCGGTTTGTGGGGCTTTTGTGGGCTGTATGCCGTTTCTCCTGCCGGGGATATTCGGGTATAGCCGCGGCCTTTTCTGTGGCTCTGGCGGCGTTCCGCTCCAAAACGGCAAGGACAGCGGCGCGGTCAAAATCGTCGCCCAGCTTGCGGGCGGAAATGGGCTTTGTCCTGTCCGGCGTGAGGTAATAAGCCGCCCCCGGCTCTCCTTGACGGTCACGCCCTCCCGCAGCAGCAGAGAGGAAAATCCTCGAATGAGGCCGCCGCAGACAGCGCGGCGCGTATGGTCTGCCGCAGCTTCTCTTGTTCGTTTCAAGCTTGGTCTGCCGGGGCGTGATACCGCCTGCAATCATGGGGGCGTTCTGCCTGTCCAGCGCGGCCTGTCCCTTTTTCTGCGCCCAATACTCCCGGTCTGTGACGCGGTTCTTGCTGCCGTTCAAGAGGTCGATTTGGTAAAGCCCCTCCCGGTGGCACATCTCCATGACTTCGGACTTGAAGTAGCGCAAGGCCGCGTCAGTACAGCGGTGCTTGCACCCGGCTTTCGTGTCGGCTGGCCTGTCCATGTAGGGCAGGAACGGGACTTCCTCTATCCGCAGCGAATTGATAACGATATGCACATGGATATTCCGCTGTGGTTATGCCCGTCCGGGTGGGTGCATACAAGGGCTTGGTGGCCGGGGAAATGCTCGGCGCAAAACTTCTCGCCCAATTCCTGCGCCCGGTCTACGGTCAGGCCGTTGTCCGGGCCGTCCCGTGGGTCAAAGCTGATGATATAGTGGTGACTTTTCACATCTTCCCGCCGTTGGTTTTTCCGTAGCGGAGATTTGCCCGCATACACGCAACGGCAAAATCCTCCCCGCCGCAGTTCAGCGTGGACAGCCGGTAGTCCTCGCGGGGGATAAGCCTGCCGGTTTCATCAAGGACGGGCTTCATGGTAAACTCGTCATGCTCAAAAAGCAGGTATTGTTCGGCGGCTCCGTAGTCGGCGTTTTTAGAGTTGATATGCTTGAGTGTTGCCAACCGCATCACCTACTTTCTGTAAGACTTCATACTTGAGGGCGGCAAGGTCGGCTATGGCGGCGCGTACCTCGCCGGACAACGCATTGTAGGGTACGCCGTACTCGTTCAGATACCGGGCAATCTGGTTGAGGTTGCCGCCAATCCTGCCGTACTCGGCTGTCAGTTTCCCGACAGCGGAAAGCAGCTCGTCATTGACCGCCGACACATGGATAATTGGGCGTATGGCGGTGCGCCGTATCGCCTGCCGGAGAAATTCGGACTGGCTGATACCATAGGGCGCAAGCCGCGCTGTGAAGTCGGCGTATTCATCTTCGGACAGCCGGGTTTCACAACGCGGCTGCGGTGGGGCGTGTTGTATCGCTTCGGCATGGGCTGTAAACCTCCTTTCACTTATCACAAAAAATAGGCTGGTCTGTTAGGTATTTCCGGGGCAGTTCTCGCAAAAAAACGGCCTGCCGAACGGAAATCTTTTTGCGGCGCAAGCCGCCATAGCAGGGTTTGGGGAAGGCACTCCCCAACAAGTTTCCCGCGAGGGACAAAACCGCAGAATTGCGGATTTTGGCACCGTGGTAGAAACTTGCTCTCCGTGACTGCAAACTTTCTCTCACTTCCGTCCGCCACTTTTTTGGAAAACTGCAACCACAAAAGTTTGTTTCTCTTTTTCTGCTACTACTAATCCTGTAAAGGGCATTCCTGCCCGCTTTCGCTAAAATGACACCGGACGCAGTGGTTTCTACCCGGTGTTGGAGAAATCCTTTCTCTTTGCCCTCTACTACGGGTAAATGCTCCAAATGCCAAACACCAGGGCAGAAAAATTCCCTCCTCGCTTACTACTACAACCGGCAGGGGGCAAAATGGCCGGGAGCGGAGCCGGACAACAAAAAAAGCAGTAAATCTTTTTCAAGACTTACTGCTTTCGCTGGCCGCGTCGGTGGCGGCTGGTATTCAGTTTTTATGACTTGTCCGGTGGTTCGTCAAGCCGGAACTTGAATTGACAGTCAATTAACCGCTGCTTTACATAGTCCTCCACCTCGGCGTTGACCTGCCCGTTCACTTTTGAGAAATAGCGGATATATCCGGCGTAGTGGAGCAGGACAGCGTTCACGGCTTCTGGGTCGCCCTCACGGGCTTTGAGGATTGTTTCATAGGGGAGAAGTCTACTCATACCGGCTCACCCCCATTTCTTCGCGTAGCCGCTGCAAGGCAAGCTGGATATGCCGCCCCGCTGTGCTGCGTGACCGGCCAATACACGCGCCGATCACGCGCTGCGGCTGGCGCAGAAAGTAATAGCGCAGGATTTCTTCCCGCGTCTGCTCCGGCAAAACAGAGATCGCGTCGGCAAGGGCGGCGTTGCAGAGCAGGACGGTCTGACCGCAGACGGTAAATGGGTATTCCTCGTCCGGCTCCGACGCGGCAAACTGGACAAACTTCTCGTTCATCAGATAGTCAAGGGAAACTTGCCGTTCCCATTGCCGTTTAAGCTTCAAAATCTTGTCCAAGGCGGCACAGCGGATAACAGTCTTGCAAAAGGCGTTGTACCTGCGCTGGATATATTCTTGATAGGCTATCTGGTCGGTCATGGAAATTCCCCTTTCTGAATAATAGTGCGGGGCGGTGGCACTTCTTGCTGTCGCCCCTTGATTGCCTACCAGCAAAGGCGGGCGGGGCTGTCAACGGCTGCGCATATGCGCCGTTCATCTTGACCGTTGACTGGCTCGGCTGGGTTTGCTATTTACCCGACAAACTTGAATTTATTTTAAGCTATCACGTTTTACCTTCTTAAGCCTTACTATCATTACCATAGGAATTTCTTTGTTGGTTTTAAAACATTCTTCATAAAATCCATCAATGACAAATCCAGCTCTAAAACAAAGGTTAAAAATATCTTGTATGGAACGATGATAATAAATCTGCTCTTTCGGTTGCCCTTCAATCGCTATATCATAGTAACTGTGCGGTGTCATATATTTTTCAGTCAACGTGACAAAACAAGGGTGTTGCGTTGCAAAGACAAAAATTCCGCTTTCCTGCAACAGTTCATAAACAGCCATAAGAAGTGGTTCAATATCCGTAATATCCATAATTGCCATATTAGAAACTGCTTTCGTAAAGGCTCGATTTCTTTTTAATTCTAATATACTTTTTCTATCGGTCGCATCCGCCACACAAAATTCAATTTGTTTTGCATATTGTGATTGCCGTCTTTTAGCCAATTCTATCATTTTTTTGCTGTAATCAAAAGCGACAACCGAAGCGCCTCTTTGTGCAAGATACGAAGAATAATTTCCATTGCCACACGCAATATCCAAAATGTAATCCGCAGGATTAGGAGATAGAAGTTCCGTTACTTTGGGACGCACTACCTCTCTGTGAAATTCATTAGATTCGTCACCCATTGCATTATCCCAAAATTGTGCGTTCTCCTCCCAGATTTTTTTACTTTCCTCTGTTCCCATGTTCTCTCCCACTCCCCAAATTTGCTTTTTTGCTTCCATTAAATCTTCCTTACTATATTCCATTGTTACCCTCCATAACTTCTGATTGTTGCCGTCTTGACGATTATGTATCTTTACATTACCTTCTGAAACATATGGCGCACCTTGTCCAGGCGGCTGTTTGGACGGCGGGGCTGGATGACCGGCTGACCGACAGCGGCCTGATATCCTTTCAGCTCTGTAAGGCATACGCTCCGCCCGTTGGTGTAAAAGGCCAGATCAGTACGGTATGCCTGTATACAGCGGGCGGGAATCTCGCCAGTAAAGACAACTTCATCCTTTTTTACCTGGGCCGTTTCGATGGTGGCACAGTATTTCGGTGCATCATGATAAGCCCTGGAAAGGTATTCCTGGGGCGCATAGAGGATGAAGGAGAGATAAGGTTCCAGCAGCTGCGTCCCCGATTCCTTCAATGCCTGTTCCAATACAATCGGGGCCAATGAGCGGAAGTCCGCCGGCGTGCTGACCGGACTGTAATAAAGCCCGTATTCAAAGCAAATCTTACAGTCCGTTACGTTCCAGCCGAACAAGCCCTGCTCCAGCCCGTAACGGATACCATCCCTGACAGCGTTTTGAAAACTCTGGTTCAAGTATCCCAGCGAAACCCGGCTCTCGTATTGTACACCGGAGCCAAGCGAGAGTGGTGTAACAGACAGTCCTATGGATGCCCAAAACGGGTTGGGCGGCACCTCGATATGGATGGTGTGGCTGGCTGCTTTGAGCGGCCGCTCCATATAAATGACGGAGGGTTCCTTTACCACTGTTTCAAGCTTGTATTTTTCCGACAGCAAAGCGGAAACAACCTCCAACTGCACCCGGCCCAAAAAAGAAAGAATGATCTCATGGGTGATGGAATCCACTTCGCAACGCAAAAGCGGGTCAGTATCCGCAAGTTGCGTAAGAGCGTCCAGCAGCCGTTCTCTTTGCGCTGCCGTTTTCGGCGCAATCGTCGTCCGCAGCATGGGGAGGGGGTCCTCGCGCCACCTTTTACGAGGGAGCCGGGTTTGGTCCCCTAATACATCGTTTAACCTCACGCTGTCGCTGGGAAGGATAACAATTTCACCCTGATAAGCGGTGTCTGTCCGAACAATTTCCCCTTTGGATGGAATACGCATCTCTGTGATTTTCAGCTTTTCTCTCCCGGCCAGGGCCACCGTATCCCGCAGGCGCAGCGTTCCGCTGTATAACCGTAGATAGACACGCCGCTGGCCGCAATCGGTGTACTCAACCTTGAAAACGCTGCCGCATAGGGCGGCGCCCCCCTGTTCCCCAATCGGTTGGAACAGCCCTGTCACCGCATCCATCAACGGTTGAATGCCAAGGCCATTTTTGGCGCTGCCATGATAGACTGGGAACAGGGAGGCGTCTTGAACCCGCTGCTGTTCCTCCCGCGCAAGTTTTTTTCCCGGCTGATTGGTTCTCCTACGATATACTTTTTCCAATAATTCATCGTTATTTTTCGATGACCGCATCCCATGCTTCTATGTCGGTATTTTTCCTCCAGGACTATTTCCGGGGACAGCGACACCGTCTGCTTGATGATAATATCGGCGGAGAGCTTATCCCGAACAGACTGAACCACGCTCTGCAAATCAACGCCAGCCTGGTCGATCTTGTTGATAAAGATAACGGTGGGAATGTTCATTTTCCGCAGGGCATGGAACAGAATACGGGTCTGGGCCTGCACGCCATCTTTAGCGGAGATCACCAAGATGGCCCCATCTAAAACAGCCAAAGAGCGGTACACCTCCGCCAAAAAATCCATGTGGCCGGGCGTATCCACAATGTTAACTTTACATCTGTGCCACTGGAAGGAAGTGACTGCCGCTTGAATGGTAATCCCACGCTGCCGCTCCAAAAACATGGTGTCCGTCCTCGTTGTCCCTTTTTCGACGCTCCCCGGTTCTGAAATGGCTCCGCTGGCATATAGCAGGCTCTCCGTCAAGGTCGTCTTTCCAGCGTCTACATGGGCAAGAATTCCAATATTGATTATTTTCATGTGATTGTCCTCCCTTTACAGCCCCAAAGGGCATAAAAATCCCCAGCAGTAAAATACTTTTACCACTGGGGATTATAAGTTGCGGACATACACATATACAGCATACACCTGTTTGTGATTGCTGTTTTTGGGGATATGTCAAAATTGATAAGGCAAAAGTATTCTTAAATTGGGTACAAAAAACTAAGCCCCTACAAAAGGAGCTATCATAATCCTTTGTTCCCACTATTTGATTATAGTTTTATTTAAGAATACCTTGCCGCATATTTTTTACTCCTTTTCTGGATTAAATCATTGTATCACATCAGTTTTAGGAAAGCAAGTACCTAAAAGAAATTTTTCTTCCCCTTATATGTAACAATCATACCGGCTTCCTAGCGTTCAGAATGTTTTCTGCTGTCTGCTGTGGTGTTTGGTTGGAATTGTCCAACCAAAAGCCGATCCGTGGTGTTGTCTGCATTTTACTAAATACAAATTCAATGTATACAGAAAGATATAAGGAGTGGGAGGGATTCCGCCGTAGTTGGCATTGTAGGAAAATCCAAAAGTTTAGATTTTCCCACAATGCTTATCTTTTGGTCTTTGGTTCGGAATAGTGTAGTGCTGGCGGTCTATCTCTTGTTTTCGGTTGCTTGCTTCCTTACCGTACATGAGCATTTGCACCGGGGTTATCATTACCATAACCTTCCATAAGGTTTACTACGCCCCAGATTCCAAGACCTGCTCCAAGTGCAACCACCAGTGTCTGCAGTGTTCCTACTGCACTCTGAAAAAATGCCATTTTCCTTTTCCCCCATTTCTATTTTTTTAGTTTCGATATCGAAACCCGTCGACTGATTCCGATGTTATGCGCGCAAAAAACTCCTTTATCTGTACATTCATACATGAATAAAGGAGCAAAAGAGCATTATCCTATGTTTTCCATTGTATTTTCACGGTGTCCTACGTATAATAAAAGTAGGAAAATTCCTACTTTTACAGGAGGTGAATATCATGATTTCAAGAGCATTTGTAGATAATGCAAAAGTAATGTCCAAAGGACAGGTAACCATTCCCAAAGATGTACGTGACGTATTAGGCGTTGCCAACGGCGATCGCGTCAGCTTCATTGTGGAAGGAAATTCTGTACGAATTGTCAACTCTGCTGTCTATGCCATGCAGATCCTTCAGGCAGAAATGGCAGGTGAGGCCGAAACTGCCGGATTAACTTCCGAAGAAGATATTCTCGCTATGGTTCACGAAATGAGAAATGAGGAAACAAATGCATGAGAATACTAATTGATACAAATGTCCTGATATCAGCAATACTAAATCCAAAAGGGACTCCATTTCAGGCATACCTTAAGGCTGTTTCCTTTCCAAACCATGCATTAATCTGCGATCAGAATATTGAAGAGTTGCGACGGATATTTAATAAATAATTTCCAAAAAGAATCGACGCATTAAACCGTTTTCTGTCCATTGCACTCTTATCCATTGAAATTGTGCAAATTCCAACTGATGAGACCGATTCTGAGTCTCTGATCCCTAAGTGACAGGAGCCGGCCTTTTTTTATCTTGTTTTTGTCTTTTTCTTCTGCCATAAGCAGTTCCTCATCAAAAAGTAAGGCTCATTAGTTCATCTATCTTCCGGGCATGTCTTTTTATAATATTTTTTTCAAAGCAGATAAGATCTCACTAACTGCCTCATTTTTCCAAAAGTTTGTTGAAGTCTGTTATTAAGCTCTTGTCTTGAACTAGATTCCATGTAAGCCTCAACAATATCTTCTTTCCATTCATTATATTCCTTTAAGTACCTACCAATATGTGAACGGATTACTTGCTCTTTTTTTCTTGCTAGCTGCTTCTATATCTGTTTTTTTCTGTCTAGCATTTGTATCCTTAGATTTATTCGCGGATGAATTACTATTTTGATTTACTTTTACTATCCTTAGATGTCGAAGCTTGGCAAACCTCAAAAAAATTCTTTTTGATTTTATACTTTTTTTCTTAAGTTTCTCATCGATAAAGCCATCAAAATCGTTATCTTTAGAAACAATATAATAATCACTGCTTTTATCAGTTTTCATTGTTGCTTCAAGATCCTGTAAAATCAGCACATCCAACGCATTCTTAACAGTCTTCAAATCCGGACTAATCTTTTTGATATGTAAAAAAACTGCTTTTTGATTCAATAATTCTTCTGTGTGTTCCAAATGACATCCTCTGAGCATCTTCACTATAAAAAAATTTTTCACAGTATCAGAAGCAGTTAGCTTTGCAATACCATTCAAACCACTATCCATTACATTTTCATAATCAATGTAAAAAAATCCTCATATACATCACCTTTTATCCGTAACGTCTATATCTTTCTCAGAATACGAATAACGTCCGTCTGCCCGTTGACACTCACCGCTTCTGAGCGCATAGCCGCTGGAGTCCTTCCTGCTCTGTGCCAATCTGTTTACCTCCTTTTTGGAGAGGCACAGTTTTCTTAGGGTTTGGTCTTGTAAAGGAGTTCAAGCGCTTCCTTAAAGACCTGTGCTTGGGTGAGATTCATCTTTTTGCAGTAGGCAAATAGTCTGTCACGTTCTGCCTCAGTGACTCTGAAGCCAACCTTGATATACTTCTTATCTTCTACCGATGGTCTTCCAACTTTTTGCCATAACCTGCTCCCTTCCGAATCTATGTCCCCATTATAGTTTATGCCCCACAAAAATACAATGTTTTTTTGAAAGCTGTGCATCTGATTTTCATTCCATACTGTTCCATTAAATGTCTCTGAAGTTCTCGATATACTCGTCGATGATCTCCGTATTTACCAGAACGATCCTCCTGATGCGGTAGATTGCTTTCGCTTCCTTGGCAAGTTCGGTAAATGCATGGATCCCCATGAAGTACATTGCTGCACCTTCTTCATACTTTACGAACTTCTTCTTGCCGTTCGTAAAAAGGTTTTCCATATTCTCATATTCTTTTCTCTTATATCCCATGATCTAACCCTCCTGTATGGTTTCCTTGAAGAAAGCAATCGTCTTGCCTTCCAGCTTTTTTCTTGTTTTCGATACGATATTCAGAATCGTCTGATACGCCTTGTCTTCCTCCTCCGCGATCTCTACGAGCTTTCTCCCGTCATGCAGATGACTGTAGGTGATCTTGAATTCTGCCAGGGGAAGTGCTTTCCCGTAGCTTTCCACTAACTTATCTTCTGTAATGCACATGTTCGCACCTCCATTTTTCTTTCTTGGAGGTTAGGCTTGCCGGCTTGCGTCACCTCTTGCTTACACATGCAATTCTACGGAACGCCACGGAATAAATCGTTCGTCAAACGGTCAACTTCTGTTGACCGGTAGTCAACTCAAAAAAATCAAAAAAAAGACGTATGAAACCAAATGTCTCATACGCCTCATAGGATTTATGATTATAACTTTGAAAAATTCATCAAGCTGCTTATCTACATCTCTTCCGGAATACATAACCCGAATCACTGTAACCAATTTCTTTGTCTTATCGGGGATATAGAAAAATAACATAATTATCAACAGGCACAACTCGTGTATTTCGACTCTTCCAGGGCTCTCTTTCATATTACCGGAACTTCTCCGGATACTCTCCCAAGGAAAGGATTTTTTCTTCGATCCGGTCAAGCTGTCCGGCTACATTCTCAGGCGAAAGAAGATCAAATGCTATATACTCAAAGATACCGCGAAGATCGTTCTCAGCCTGCTCCGTAAAGGTAACATCATATTTCATACATTATAATCCCTTCGGATATCCGCAAAAACCTGAGCTGCAGATTTGGTACGCCCTGCCTGCATATCCGCATATCCTTTCTCAAGTTCCATGTCCAAAGTCTCTGCGTTCATTCTCGAAATATCAACAGGTCTCGCAGTTGGAATCTTTACCTCAAACGGAAGCCCCCTATTTAGAATGATCTGCTTATAAAACATATTGATAGCATTAGATGCCGGGATCCCCAAAGTAGCCAGAATTTCCTCAGCCTGTTCTTTAACATCCGGCTCTATTCTTGCATAAAGATTTGCTGATTTAGCTGCCATATCATCACGCCCCTTTCTTTTACCCATATTATAAGTCAATGTACGGACAAAAGCAATACATTTTTCAAATCAGTGCCCTGATCTGCTTCAAAAGAATCTCTCTTACAGACTGATCCTTCACATCTCGCAACAAACCAAGCGCTTCGTCCGCAAATCCATCATTATTATCTGCAAAACCCAGCAGATAATTCGGCGTAGTCTGAAGTACTTTGGCGATCTCTGCCAGACCGCTGGCTCTCATCTCCTTCTTATCATTCTCGTAGTAGGAGATTATAGACTTCTCTACATATAATGCTTCTGCCAGTTCCTCCTGGGTCATTCCAAGTCTGATCCTCTGTGCTCTGATCCTCTGTCCTAATGTTTCTTCCTTAATAGATATGTTCATCTTCTCCTCTTTCCGGGCGAACCGGAAAAAGGCATGTACTGTTGTGTCGCTGGACAAAAACAAAACGCACGAAAAGAATCCGTTTTACCGGTTATCTTTTCATGCGTCCGCGGTGGGTCATGCCCCCCATATCATGAAGCCCTAAGTTCATTTATTTTCCATTGAGATAATAAACCTTTATACTCAAGCAAACATTTAAATCGGACAACTTTTTTTGTTCATATGCTAGAGAAATATCTTGAAAAAAATAAGAATAAAAAAAGAAATGGAACTGATTTATTTCAGATCCATTTCCGCTTTTTTTATTCTTATCTTATAATATCTTCAATAGGTTTCCAAATATCATTATTCATGACATTTTTCATCCCATTCAGTATTTGATATATATATTTGAGAACCAACAGCTCTTACAAATCCCCATTTAACTTCTGCAACTCTCTCTGCATAATGCTTCAACGCTTCAAATTTCTTACTTGCATATCCATCAATATTGTTGGAACTACCATCCGAAGTTATTCCACCCTTCGCCTCAATAATCCAAACATCACCATTTTCAGTTTGAACGATATAATCTGGATAGAAATGATTTCTTCTAAATGCTTTTCTATAAACGATTCCAAAATATTCATCACCCTTATCACCATTCTTATAAACATGTTTTTACAGGATGCTTATCATCTTCACACCATTGCTCAAATGCAATTTCAGTGCAAGTTCTATTTGGAGCAATTAGAATATTATTTCCGTATCCCTCAAAAAAACATTTGTGTTCATATTTTTGGGTTGAAGCAATTTTTCTTATGCTGTTTATAGTATTGGTATCAGATTTTTTTCTTGTAGTTATGTAATAAAGAATAGTACGAGCATTTTTTTAAATTTTATCAGCTATCATAATTCTGTATGCCTCCTTCTTCCATGAGATTACAGCAAATGTAGTAGTAACGTCTATCAAAAGACTTTTACATATTAGATAAAAAGCATGTAAAATTTCTTTTTCATAGCTTAATTGCGGTCTATTTAGCTTGTTTCCTGACTACTCAGGAAAAAAATATTTCTACCCTCGCCCCACCTGTATTTTTCAGAATTTGAAAGTTTAATACCTCCACCATATTTTTCAGCCACAGTTTTTTTGCAAAAAAAATAGTCCCATCCCATAATGGGCTTCGCCATTTCTACTTGTGTCATCCATAAAAAAACTGCTCTGTGCCATGCAATAATGCTTCTTTTGTAAATCCTGATCCGCTATCCTCCACAATGAATGTCAGCCGGCCATCCTGCTCCTTTGCGTCAATATAAATGATTCCATTTTCTTTTGTATGCTCCACTGCATTCTGAATCATATTCATTACGGCCCGGAACATTGGATCATAAGCAATCGTTACCTTTTTATCACTTTGTCCCGCCTTCCAATCTATTTTCTGGTGATAGATTTCTACCAGTCCGAGTGCCTGTTCCTTTATATCTGCGAAAAAATCTTCTAACCTCACCGTTGTATAGGTAAAATCACTGCAATTACATGATTTTGTGAAATCTATAAACTGTTTTACATAACTTTGTATCTGTGTTGTGCCGTTCAAAACATAAGTGATATTATTCTTCTGTTCTGTGGTCAGTTCAGTCTCTGAAAGTAGTTCTGCATTTCCCCGTACAATCGTAAGAGGTGTTTTAATATCATGCGCCAAAGCAGACATCTGTTGTTTCTTTTCCTGCTCTGTTTTCCACTGCTTTTCTAAAGATTCTCGCAATGCATCTCGCATATCATCGATTGCCGATAAACAGTCATCAAACTCTTTGATACCGGAACAGGATGTCTCATATTCCAGATTTTGATCCTTTATTTGTCTGATTGCGTCTAATACAGGCTGCATCTGCTTTTTGATTCTTTTTCCAAAACGTATGGACGGAATGATGATAATCGCTACCGCTCCAATCACTGACATAATACTCATCACATTCTGTGGTCCTATAAAATGCTCCCTCAAAAAAGCGGAATGATATTGAGGTGTCAGGCGATATTGCAATACAACATATTCATTTTTCCCTTACAATTACTTTATAAAAAAATATTTCCCGGATGCGTTTCCGTACTTTGCAGCATTCCATGCTATCTGTTCGTATTGTTCTGACAGATCTCCACCTATTTTCTCTCCATTCTCTGAAAAGATTACATAATCACAAAGTGCAGGAATCATCTCAGCAGTTACTTTATCCGCACGTAAAATCGTATCATATGCTTCATTAATCTTTTGCTCTGCATAATTCGCCGGATAGATACAGCCCACACTAATCAAAAGGTACAGCAGCAGCCAAGCAACAATCACCAAACCTACTAATGATCCAAGCATGACCAGTACATATCTCATAAAAAAATCCAGCTGAGTGCATTGCTTCTCTTTACTCTTCCCATTTATATCCAATCCCCCAGACTGTTTTTATCGGTGTATAATCATAATCCGCAAATTTTGCTCTTATATTTTTGATATGCGTGATAATGGTACTGTCATTACTCTCACTGTCAAAACCAAAGACCGCTTCCAATATCTGTTCCTTCGAGAAAACCTGTCCTCTGTTTTTTTAGCCAGAAATTCACAGATTTCGTACTCCGCTTTCGTAAGAGGAAGTTCCTTATCATCAACCAATAGTTTCTTTTGAGATATTTGAATACAGACCCTCCCCAAAAACCATCCGGACAGAATGTTCCCTGTGCTCTCTTCTAAGATGTGCATTGATCCTTGCCCGAAGTTCCATCACTCCAAATGGCTTTGAAATATAATCATCTGCTCCTAAAGAAAGTCCGTTTACCAGACTGTTTTCCTCCGTTTTTGCCGTAAGAAACAAAATCGGACAATCCACAAGTGCCCTGATTCTTTTGCATAATTCGAAGCCATCAATTCCAGGCATCATAATGTCCAGTAAAATCAGGTCATAACGATGTAATTCTTCCATATTAATTTTTTTAGTGGATTACTTACTTTGGTAACCAGATGTCCATCCTTATTCAAAAATGCCTTCTATCATTTCCAAAATTGCCGGTTCATCATCAACTGCCAGTATTTTTTTGCCATAGTTTCCCTCGATTCTATTCCGATATTCTGTTTCCTTCCCAGTGGTTTACCCACCAAAAAAATAGTATACCATACTAATCCCTGTAAATATTAAGTAACCTGGTATGAATGACAACCATTCACCTACACTAGTTTCTCCCAATACAGATTGCAGATAAGTATATGGTACTCTACCCGTCCAGCAGACAAATACATATTTCCACACATAATCTCCAAGTCCGGTAAGCATCAATGCACTAATTAGTCCTGATATAATCCCTGCTCCAATGGATACCCCTTTTTCCAAACTGAAAAGCCAGAATCAGCTGCCATAGATAAAGTGGAACACTGCTTCCCCACAGCAGCAATGCTGCAAATATACATCCTTTCATGATTTCGATATCGCTTGATGCGATTCTTCCAAATCCAATTCCGAATATGATTGCTGTCAATAGGATAGAGCACAGACACAAAACCAGTAGCATCAACAGTTTCGATAAAAATGCTGCAGGTTTATCCGGTAAAGACAACAGATTTTGAAAATCACCTGCATTTTGTTCCTGTTCCATCACACTTGCTGTAAAAATTCCAATAAGTACCGGAAGTCCTGCTCCTATTGCCTGATAAAATGCAATCACTCTCATATTTTCATTCCATGGTGAAAAAAGGTAATACACTAAAAATATAACGCTGGTTAGAATCGGAATCAGTAAGTGTGCCAGAATCACAGATGTTCCTTTCATCTTTCGCAAGTCTGCATTAAGAGATCTTCCAATCATCTTATTTCACCTCTCTTCTCTCAAACCATTTCAAAAACAGAACCGTTACAAAAACAAACCAGATGATTGAGAGACACATCCCCGGAACAATGACTCCCGTATCCAAAAGAGGATTCCCTGCTTCTGCGGCAAGTCCATTTGGTAAAACATGAAGCAACGGACACATCATTCGCATAGGGATTGCAGAAACAAGTACATACCAGATTCTGGTTTGTGATATTACCACACCGCTGACGGTAATAAACAGGCAGACGAACAGGTTTACAATCATTCCAAATCGTTCACTTAAAAAAATAAAGCTACCGGAATCTCCCATAACTCAGAAACCGTCAGAAACAATACTGCAATCAACGCTCCTCCAACTGGAACATGTGTCGTTAGAAGAAAGCCTCCAAGCGTTGCTCCTGCAAACACAATCACATTAGAAAACAAAATCATGCACCCAATATAAATAATTTTTCCCCAGCAACAATTTTTCTTCTGTCTGTGGGAATAGTCATTAAATGATAGTATTTTTATCTTTTTTTCTCCTGCGCCACAGAAAGATAACAAAATAGAGCAATCATCCCCGGCAGCAAAAGTGTATACCACCAGTTCCAAACACTTTCTGAATAAGCATTTATCATCCCAAGAGTAAATATAAATGCCATGACAAATGTAAGAAGAGGAAATCCCCAGATAAACTTTTTTCGCATGGTTCTTTTGGCTTTTTGATGTTCTGCTTTTATAATATTAACCATGGATTTCACCTGCTTTCTGGTTTTTTTCTTACCACATTCATAAACAAATCTTCAAGATTATCTCCCTGCTTTTAATGCTCCTTCGTATCCTAAGATTCCACCTGAAATAATCCCTGACTTTATCTGCAAGTAACTGTACCTCTGAGAGAATATGACTGGAGATAATTACAGTGATTCCCTGTTCCGGAAAAGACCGGATCAGCTCTCGTAATTCCTCGATTCCTATTGGATCTAATCCATTCGTAGGTTCATCCAATATCAAAAGTTCCGGTTCTCCAAGCAATGCCATTGCAATGCCTAGTCTTTGTTTCATTCCCAAAGAAAACTGTCCTGCTTTCTTCTTTCCGGTGTTTGTAAGTGATACAATCTGCAAGACCTCATCAATTCTGTTTTCATCTGTACCAAGCAATAATTGTCTTACCTTCAAATTCTCTCTGGCGGAAAGATTTTCATAAATAGGCGGATTCTCAATTAACGCTCCTATTTTTGATAAATCTTTCCTATCCCAAAGTTTTCCATCAAAGTAAATCTTTTCCTGCAGTTGGTTTCATCATACCGGTCAGCATTTTCAATGTGGTAGATTTACCAGCGCCATTCGGTCCAAGCAGTCCATAAATCTGTCCCTTTTCGATATTAAGTGAAACATTATTTACCGCTTTCTGTTTTCTAAAAATATTTACATAGATTTTTGCGTCTGTAACATCATTTCCATCTTTACTATCCTTCCTTCTATATTTCATTTCTTACTGAAATATAACCTAACAGAAAAATAAAGATTTGATGAAGATTTATTCCCGTATGGAATAAACCATCAATTGAATATCATTATCAGAACTCGGCTTTCCACTGAAATCAGCAAAGCTGTTACAAATACGAAGTCCTAATTTACAGAATATCTCCGTGATTTCATCCAAACTATATAACCTTATAGGATTTCCTTCTTTCATTTCAGGCTTATAAAGTGCTTCTCCATACATATAGTCTACCTGCCCATATATCAGCGTTTTTCTATCCTTCTCCCATTCAAAAGCAGATAATGTAAGTCCCTTTTCTCCTGCATCCCATAACTTGCAAGGGAAATGTGTTTGGGCATAGCTTCCATTCATGATATCCATAAAGTGCTTGCCGGCTTGCATCACCTCTTGCTTACACATGCAATTCTACGGAACTCCATGTAAAAAAAGTCGTTCCCCAGACCTTGTACTTTTTTTCGCCCCAAAAAGTACAACGACATTGTACTTTCGAAACAAACATCAAAAAAAGACACCTACATCAAAGTACGTGTCTTTAACGGCATCCTAAAAATATCATTTCAAAAGTTCTTCATTCAGAAGAAATTGTTCTATTCCTACATATGTGATCCCGTTTTCATCCTGCCACGGTTTAAGATAATCCCGAACTACAACCATCTTGCTGAAGGAATCAGGTATCCTTTTCAATGATTCAATCTCCTGCTCCTTTTTGTCCGGGTCGGCTATAGATAAGGCAGATTGGATATAAAACCGCTTGCCGCCTTGGTTTACGACGAAATCCACCTCCAACTGCTTTCGGATCTTCTTACCGTCAGCATCTTTCGTATTGTATTCCACCACACCCACATCAACATTCATTCCTCTCCGGATGAGATCATTGTACAATACATTTTCCATGATGTGAGTCTCTTCCAGTTGCCTAAACCCGAGCCTTGCATTGCGAAGCCCCAGATCGGTGTAATAGTATTTAGCGGGAGTTCCGATATACTTTCTGCCTTTTACATCATAACGTACAGCCTTCTCTATAAGGAATGACTCCTCAAAATATCCGATATATTTTTCGATCGTTTCAGAGCCTATGCCAATCTGCCGTTCACTTTTAAACGTATTGGCCAGCTTGCTTGGATTGGTAAGTGATCCGATCCCCGATGCAAGGACATCAAGCAATATATCCAGCACCTCTGTATCATTCTTGATTTCATGTCTTTCAAGTACGTCTTTTATATAAGTCCGGTCGAAGAGATCCCTTAAATACCTGCTTTTCTCCTCGTGTGATTCAAGTGAAGTTGCAAGCGGCATTCCGCCATAAGTGTAATAATCCTGCCAGGCTCCTCTCTTATCCCCTTCATATTCGTTATAAAACTCCGCAAATGACAACGGATATACCCGGATCTCATCACCCCGATCTCTAAACTGAGTCAGTATATCCGAAGACAACATTTTGGAATTACTGCCGGTTACATACACATCGGCATTATCCATATGCATGAATCCGAGAATAACATCGATAAACGTTATCTTGGCATCCTCATTATCCACGTAAGGATTTTGAATCTCGGATACAAACTGGATCTCATCAATGAAAATGTAATACCTCTTCTTAGGATCGACCATATGATCACGAACATACTTATCCAATTCCAAAGGATTACGATATCTGGCATTTTCCAATATGTCCAAAGCCAAAGCGATGATCTGGTCTTCCTTCACCCCTTCTCCCAGAAGCCATTCCCGATACAGCTGAAACAATAGTACCGATTTGCCGCTTCTACGCAGTCCCGTAATGATCTTAATACGTCCGTTATCTTTCTTTGAGATGATCTCTTTCAAATACTGTTCCCTCGGATACATCCAAACACCTCACATGATTTGTTCGCGGTTATCCGCAATTATTTCATGTATAATATAGCATTCTCTCCTCTTATAAGTCAATGATGTTCATGAAATTTTTGCGGATATCTGCATTTTTTTATCAAAGTTCCGAGCTCATAGTCGCCAGTAGTTTCATCTGTTCCAATGCGATTTGCTTTGTTTTAGAACCTTTCAGGTTCTTATATACTGTAATTATCTCCAATAAGTCCTCTTCATATTCCTCCATCCCCAGCAAATAGTTCGGTGATGGTCAATATCGGAAACATATTTGCAGCATATCGGAAAAAAACCTGAAATACTCACAACAGGATATCTGCGATAAGCTTACCGGAATGGGAATCCCTACCAAGCCTGCAGCATACAGCACCTGGGAGACCGGTAACAGCATTCCGAACGCAGTACAGTTTCTTGCGATGTGCAAGATCCTCGGGATCACGGATATCTTCAATCAGTTTATAGGAGGATATAATCCGGACGATCCAATGGCTGAGCTAAATGAGGAAGGCAGGACAATGGCACTTAATTACATTGACCTGCTGAAGGGCTCCGAAAAATATCAGGCAGCTCCTGTCCGTATCCTGCAACCTGTCAGAGTACTCAATCTGTATGATATGCCTGTATCCGCAGGAACCGGTCAGTTTCTTGACAACGACAGCTATGAAGAAGTTGAAGTCGGACCTGAGGTTCCGGAGACAGCTGATTTTGGAGTGCGCATCAGCGGAGACAGCATGATGCCGAGATACCTGGATAAACAGATCGTGTGGATCCAGAAGACAGATGAACTGAATGATGGAGAGATCGGGATCTTCTTCTACAACGGAAACGCCTACTGTAAGAAGCTTCTATGCAATAAAAAAGGAACGTACCTCATTTCACTGAATGATAAGTACGAACCTATTGAGATTGCCGAAGGATCAACATTTAAGACTTTTGGCCGGGTTGTGAGTTAGAGTCCAGATTATTGTACATGTTGATTGCTACAATATAATTGCTCTCCGACTAGATTGAAAAATTAAACCCGCACTTTGACAACTGAAAATGGCTATAAAAGGTCTAGTTTACTTTTTCTACAGCCCTTTCCAAGGCATGATATATTGGTTATATCGATTACTATCTGCTGGGAAAGGAGCAGATATGAATTATTACAATGCTAGTGGACAAATGGACCTGTCAGATCGAATAGCAATAGAAACTGGGATATGCATCGGGGAGTCATTCAAAAAAATAGCAAAAAGACTTCGAAGACATCCATCTACTATTGCTCATGAAGTTAAAGAAAACAGAACTTTCATAAAAGGTAATTATCCTAATGGAAAGGATTGTAGCAAGGTAAGACATTGTACGGTAAAGAATTTATGCGGGGGTGATGAAGAAGACTGTAATACAAAGTGTAGACTTTGCAGAGGAGTGGATTGTACCAAGGTATGCGATAGATATGTATCAGTTGCTTGCCATAAGTTTGATTCTTCTCCGTATGTTTGTAATAACTGTAAGGATAAAAAAAGCTTTTGCAACAAAGATAAGTATATTTACAGTGCGAAATTCGCTGATGCAGCTGTAACTCGTCGTAGATCGGAGAGTCGACAAGGAGTTAGACTTTCTGATGAAAAAGAAGGAAGAATTGGATGAACTTGTGACTCGACTTGTTAAGAAAGGCCAGCCTTTAACACACATATATGCAGAACATGAAAAATGAAATGCCAGTGTGTTTGAGAACACTTTATAACTATATCGATGAAGGTGCCTTATCTATTAAAAAAACATAGATTTAAGAAGAAAGACAGGCTACAAACAACGAAAGAAAAAGTACAACGATATCAATGGATTTCACTCAATGGAGTATAGACAGTGTAGGACATATGAGGATTTTGAATATGCGATGAAATTCAAATATTCAGAAGATGAAGTAACAGAAATGGATACTGTAAAAGGCGTTAGAAAATCTGGAAAGCGTTTGCTTACAATGATCTTTAGAAAGAACAACGTAATGCTACTATTCCTGATGCCAGATGGAAAAGCAGAATCTGTAAAAAAAGGGTTTTTTTGACTATCTCGAGACAGGATTGGGAATAGATGTTTTTCAGACGGTTGTTTCCGGTTATTTTGACCGACAATGGAAGTGAATTCAAGAAGGTAGATGAGTTAGAACTTACGCCGGATGAGGATGGCTTCCTAGTTTATAGAACAAGCCTTTATTACTGTGATCCAATGGCTTCATGGCAAAAAGGGTGTATCGAGAAGAATCATGAATTTATTCGTTATGCCGTGCCAAAAGGAAAAAGCTTAAACCCATACACGCAAGAAGATATGACTTTATTAATGAATCATATCAATAGTGTAAAACGTCCTGGACTTGGAAATAAAAGTCCATACGAGCTCGTAGAAGAGGATGATGAAGATTTCAAAGCATTAATGTCATTATTAAAAATGCACCTCATCCCGCCAGATGAAGTGCATTTAATGCCAGATTTATTCGTTAAAAAAAGTAATTAGACCGAAGCTGCAGATAGTAATCGATTTGTCAATAGGTATTAAATAGACGGGTCGCATTTACTTTTGCATAACAAGTAGCCAGCCGTCTGTTAATCATGCAAACAAATATATACCTGCTATCTGGGATGCCTTAATTATAGCATGATATTTGAATTTGAACATCCATTATTAGGGCTTTATTTGACCTCGGAACAGAATTTTTGATTATTAGACGTATTTTCAGTTGGGTTTTAGTTTTTCATTCAAGGTAATTGCTCTCCGCAACAAGGTCAACCAAAAGAGGAGGGATTATATGGCAGTCAAAAATGATCTGAAGAAGCTGCGCAAGTAACAGCGCTTAAAGCAGGCTGATCTTGCAATAGCTGTCGGTATGTGTGAAAAAAGCATCAGCAACATCGAGCTTGAAAAGAATCCGGCCAGCCTTGAAACAGCTCTTCGCCTTGCAGCATATTTTAAAGTCTCTGTGGAAGATATCTTCCATCTGGAGGAAGAACATACCACGTAGAAAGTGTGATGATAATACGCCATGAAACAGTTGTCTTTATTCCCGGAAGAAAATACAGATCCAAGACCACCGGAATCGATAGGCTGGAATCTGTGGCACGGATGCACGAAGGCCAGTACCGGATGCCTGCATTGCTATATGTACCGAAGGGATGAATCCATAGGAAAGGATCCTTCCATCGTACAAAAGACAGAGAACTTCGACCTTCCGGTTAAAATCTTACGATCCGGCAAATATAAAGGCAGATATAAGATCCCCTTCGGTTCACACATCTGGACATGCTTTTCATCCGATTTCTTTCATGACGATGCAGATAAATGGAGAGAAGACGCCTGGGATATGATGCATGAACGATCCGACTGTTCCTTCTTCATGATCACCAAAAGGCCGGAGCGGATCGCAGACCATCTGCCAAAGAACTGGGGCAAAGGCTGGGAGCATGTCACGATCGCTGTTACCTGTGAGAACCAGGCGATGGCTGATAAAAGGCTCCCGATATATTTATCTCTCCCTCTCTTCCACCACTCCGTGATGATCGAACCGATGCTGACCGCCGTGAATCTGCAGCCATATATCGATGGATACCGCTCATCTGATGGAACCCCTGTCATCAAGCACGTATCCGTCGGCGGTGAATCCGGGCCCGGAGCCAGGATCTGTGATTATTCCTGGGTAGAGGCCATTCATGCACAGTGCATCAAAAACGGGATAAGCTTCAACTACCATCAGACCGGAGCAAAGCTTATAAAAGACGGAAAACTATACGACATACCCAGAAAACTGCAGCACACTCAGGCACATAAAGCAGGGCTTGATACATAGCTTGAAGAAAGGAGGCCCGTCATGAGTACAACAACATATCAGATCATCGCCGTAGACTTTGACGGAACCCTCTGCTACAGCAACTGGCCTGAGCTCGGCGAACCAAACAGACCACTGATCGAATACCTGATCGATCAGAAAAAATCCGGCAACAAGCTCATCCTCTGGACCTGCAGAGCCGATGAAGCCTTAGAGAAAGCAGTCTCCTGGTGCCGTGATCATCAGCTGGAATTCGATGCCATAAATGACAATCTCCCGGAAGTTATCGAAATGTACGGCAACAATTCCCGGAAGATCACCTGCGATTATTATATTGATGATAAGGCTGTACTACCAGAGATGCTTTAAACTATTTACTATATCAACAACTGATAATTATTTAGGGATCTACATTTCAATTGGCAAAAGCATAAACAATGTTTTCTAATAGCAATTGCATTCTTTTCCATTCTTCCAACTTGAACTCTGTTTTCCCAGCCTCAATCGATCTTTTCAAATCAATAAGCCGACTTTTTTTACAGTATCTTTTTTTCAGAGATTACGCCTTGATACAAATACTTACTAGGCCTATTGTCCTGTTTGATTTGCTTTCTCGCCTCCCATTCAATCGGGAGGTATTCGCCATCATCACTAATAACGGAATCGGGCAAATATAATTCAATTGAGCAAGCTTTATGATTAATGTCATCCTCTAGTATCTTACCGTTTGGCGCAAGTGTTGGATATTTTTTGAATTCATCAATTGGAGGATAACACATTATTCTAAAGTTATCTGGCCAGACTTTTACTTTGTTCATTAATTCTAAACTACTGCTATATCCCGCAGCATCATTATCGAATAAAGCTATGAATTTATTCTTGATTCTAGAATAATAAAATGTTTCCATGCACTTAGAGATCTCCGAAACACCGCTATTGCTTCTTTTGTGCCCATGCCCATCATCAAAGTCCATGAAATAAAACAAATCGAACAGATGAGGATATATTCTTTGCAAGCAAAATTCTAATATGGTCTTATCGCTCGTTCCTTCAACCATTACTATAGTCTTCTCGTTTTTGTTTAGCAGCTTCAATTCCTTTAGGAATACAATCGGAATCCCAATTACCCAGATTAGTAAAAATCAAGTTGGATTTCTTCTGCCTCATCACAGTATTCTAATATAAGCCTATATATGTATCCTTCATGTATAACTTCTGTATCCAACGCATATAAATACTCTCCGTAATCAGATATGCGATCATAGAATATTACCTTATCACATTCTGTTGTAATTATTTCTGGTTTCCGATTATGAAACGTATCAATACTTCCGTTTTTTTCAATTCATATTCGATTATCTTTTTTTAATCGAATTAGTCCATTTCTTGAACGTAACTTTTTTTATCAATTCTTTCTCTTAACTCTTCATCTTCTAAATCCACATTAAGTTTTTGACAGAAAAAGGAAAATAATTAATTGCCTCATATTTATTTATTTCAAACAAATTCTCTAGATGCTTTATACCGTATCCC
Organism: Lachnospiraceae bacterium; assembly: GCA_021628825.1. Taxonomy (GTDB): domain Bacteria; phylum Bacillota; class Clostridia; order Lachnospirales; family Lachnospiraceae; genus Suilimivivens. Next base: position 1,595,913 of record JAJXRY010000001.1, read on the forward strand.
ATCGCATCGAGGCGCTCACGAGCTTTTTTTCACACTTGTTTTTATATTCATATCTTGTAATTGGTTCGCAATCTTCATCTTCAGTATCAAGATAATAATTCTCTGTTACTATTAGATCTTTCTCTGAAAAGAATAAGCTCACCAAATCACTCTTTAAATAGTTTTTTTAAACCAGCATAACGCCAGATTTTCTGTATATATTTCTGCATATTCTCCCATTTATCTCTTCTCCAAAGGTTACTTCCTTGAGCTATACCCCGTATTTCTCAAATAACGCTTCAAGTCTTTCTTCTGAATACTTCCACTCGTCTGGGATTTTATCTACAGTTCCTCTTCCAGCAGCTTTGGGTCCCCACTCGTGATATTCTCTAAGAACCGTTTCACCTCTTCCTCCAGCAGCTTTATTCAACTCGGCAGCAATCTCTTCTGGCGTTTCAAAATATACCCGAGGAAGTTCATTAATTTTTGTATCCTTAAACTGCAAAAGACAGAATACTGTTTTCTTATGGTGCGCATTGAGCCATCTTTCTACTGCTTGGTGGTAATCGCAGTTTTTCTTAAAACCTTGTGTCAATCCCCAGCCGCCATCCTGGCTTCCTTTGACGGATATTTTCAGCATCTTGTCACCCGATACAGCTATAAGATCGTACTCTGGTTGATTGGCTCTGTACTGGACTGAAACATCATAACCACACCTGGCAAGCAAAGCAGCTGCATATGCTTCAGCAGACACTCCAACATGCCATGAGCTGATTTTCTTATTCTCTTTCATTCTCAAATACCTGCTTAGTTCTTATATAATCCTTTTAGTGATGCAGGATAGATATAATCTCCCTAGCTATTCGCTGAACATCATCCTCTGTATTATCTTTTCCAAGCGAAATACGAATCGTCCCCTCGGCGTACTTTTCTGGCACACCAATTGCCTTTATTACATGTGAAACCTGCGTTTTTGTTCCGTCACAAGCTGATCCAGTCGAAATGAAAATCTTTTTCAAATCCAATCTATGGAGAAGCATTTCGCCACTAGCATCTGCAAATGAGAGATTCACATTCCCCGGAAGTTGATTTGTTCCATTTCGTACAAAATCTAATCCTGCATTTCGCAAATCAGATATTAATATAGACTCTAATCTTTTTAAGTGCTCTGAATTAGCTACAATTGCGTCCACATTTTTTTCTTAGTGCCACTGCCATCCCAACAATAGATGCAACATCTTCCGTTCCAGCTCGCATACCCATTTCCTGAGCTCCACCTGTATGATACCGATCAAGAAGACCTCCCTTATGGTATAGAAAGCCGATTCCTTTAGGTCCATTAAATTTATGGGCAGAAGCCGATAAAAAATCCACTCCAAGAGCCTTAACATCTATTATGACATGCCCCATAGCTTGAACTGCATCTGTATGAAACATTGCACCATATTCATGTGAAATATCGCACAGTTCCTTTATCGGTTCTATTGTACCAATCTCGTTATTTGCGAACATGAGAGAAACCAATGTGGTCTCAGAAGATGCGTACGCCTCTTTTTCTTCGCTCAAAACACTTCGGAGATCAGCGGGATTTATACAGCCCAAATTATCAACGCTCAAATACTGTACATCACATCTACTATTCAGGCTTTCCTGTTCGCATGTATTTAGAACCGCATGATGTTCTATATTGGATGTGATTACATGCCTTATATCAGTCGCAAATCCAAATTTTCTTATTACCCAATTGTCACTTTCTGTTCCTCCTGATGTAAAAAAGATCTCTTCAGGTTCAGCTCCAATACAGTCTGCAATTTCCTTACGCGCTTTTTTTAGAGCCATCTTTGGCTTTTTTTGCGAAGAAATATGGTTGTGAAGCATTCCCATAATCCTCTAACAAAAAAATGGTTTCATAGCTTCAAATGCATCTATATCAAGTTTTTGTCGTAGCGGCATTATCCGCATAAATATAATCATTCATATGAATCCTTATTGAAACAATGTGCAACCTTCATTTTTTTGAACTCTTCAATCTTATCCAAAAAGTTCTTCTTCTGTTACCTCTAAATATTCTGCCATACAACTAATACAATAATAATCTTTTGCATTTTTTTATTAATTAGTTTTTTTAGTAAGTCCAATCTCATTCTTCGATAATTCCTTACTACAAACATAACATATAGCCATTTTTTTCTTCACCTTATTCTTCAAATTGAGAAGTAACAGTAAAGTTTGGTATGTCTTTCCCTTGAAACTCAACATCCAGAATACCTAGCTGGTACTTTATTGTATCTCTCATCTTTCTTGCTCTATCTAAGCAGTACCGCTTAAAGTCACGGACAGAAATATCTCCAGGAGCCTGAACATTTGGAAATAGTAATTTTAAATAAGCAGTCGCGATCCTTTTTACCGCCTCAGTGTCTCTCGTGTCTGCCGCTTCGGGAACTTGTATCAATTCATCTACTACAGCTCGGTAACTCATATCATTTCTTAATTCATGCATAATTGAGCAAAAAAATATTCTGAGTTTAAAGCCCATCCTGACACTTTTAAATCGTCATTCATTCTCGGAATATTCCAGCCTTTAATAAAACCGTGAAAACGATCAATCAGTGCCGATTCATGAAATACTTTAGGCAATTCTTCAAACATATTGCTATATCCATCAGCATCCATTATTTCTTTGCGAATATTACCACAAAGAATCATCCCCGCATCTGCCGTTCCTTCATGATTACCTACTGTGTAAATACCGGACTCAAGGTATCCCTTTAATGCAGCACGCATTTCATCCACATCCGTAAAAGATATAGTCTGAACTTCATCCAGCGTTATAAAATCGTTTGCGGCAACAAGACCTTCCATGTGTTTACTCTGGTCGTAAAACATCTTTGCGCGGCTCATTACTCCGCCATTAGATAACCATCCATATCGACTAACTCGACCATATAAATATGATTTACCAGTCCCTTTAGGTGCTAATTCTATAAGATTCAGTCTCTTTTCCAGGAATGGTAATAATCTAGTAAGCATTGTTAGTTTCTTTTCAATATCGCCCTCGTATCCTTCTGCATTATAATCTGCTGCTCCAAGCAGTACATCTATCCATTCATCTACCGTAAACTCGTTACGAGCTTCTTTATAGTAATCGAGGTCTATATGGTAAGGACAGAATGTCTTAAATGACACCAACTTTATTTTTTCCTTGCTTCCCATCCTTCGATTTACTTCCCTTTTTTTCTCATACTCAAAAGACCAATCAAAGTCATCAGGAGCTCTATACCCCAGTTCCACCATCCCCCCAGGTTTCATGCTGACCTATAAGATCTTCTTTACACTCTTGCCACACCGAATCTTCAATAATTGTATCCTTGTATGAGAGTCCAAAATCAGGCAGTGCAAAAGATACCTCACTTTTTTTGATATCGATATCTACTGATACCTTTGCAAGAAACTTAACTCTCTCTTGCTCAATAACAACACGGTTTTTTATTGAATTCCAATCTTCTTTTTTCGGTAAGTATTTTTTTACAAACTCCGTTACCTGCTCTGTATCAAAATTACCTTCTTCATCTTCAAATTTTTTAGAATCCAATCTCTCATAAATGAAGGCAGACTAAGTGCATTAAAGAAATTGCTTTTCTTTAAGTCCTTGTAAACAACCATTTCATCAAAAACAACTTCTTAACTTTTTCATTAATCATCAGAGAACCTCCCCATCTATACCAAATCATCAAAATCTGAATTCATTGATGCGCTCTTTCCAACAGCTTTCACTGTGATATGTGAGACTAAATCTTCGCCGATATAAATCTCTGCTTCTACAGTTCCAGCTCTTTTTATCTCAGGTACCGACACTTTATAGTGGTTTTCATCTATTGATTCACCGGCATATTTCTTACCTTTATATTCAACAAGCAGTTGTTGAGAAATGGCTTTATTAACAAATAGGTTGATAGCTGCACCCGTCTTATAGTCTGCTTTTTATTACTGTATCAACCACCTTGATTTCAATACTAGAATCTTTAAGAGATAATGTAATGACAGGAACTACAACTTCTTCCAAAGAAGCGCCACCATGTACTTCTACATTTGCAGCCCTACTTCCTTTAAATCTTCCATAGTCGGCCAAGACAATATATCCATTTTTCTTCTGTGGCAAACGGTAAGTCATAATCCGGAAATGTTTTTACAACATCTGCCAGAGTGTTCACCTTTGGTATCCGTTTCGTATTTTTCTTCTTTTTTTCTTAAAACCGCAAGCCTAGAAGCCCCATGATCGCTAGCTATTACATATCGATCATATTTTCTCAATCCAAGATCTGTTGCAGCCTCATCTATTGCATCAGATATTATCTGCAACTCCTTTGCAAGGTGAATAGCGTACTGATTGCTTGGTCCATATTTGTATCCACCACTTTCACTATGCTTAGTATCGTCTAAAGCTTCAATTTTTTTCTCTTTTTGATTCCTCGGGCCATGCATCATAAAAAAATGCTTATTGATAAATGTCAATGTTGGCAATTCAGCACGTCCCACATTAACAGAAACTGCTAATCCTCTTCGTTGAGCCAATCCCACAATGAAACTTAAATACTCTACACCCAAAGCATCTATCCAGCATAAAAAAAACTGCCGGAAGTATCTATTGAAGCTACAAGTTCATCTCTTGTTCTTAGTCGATTATACTCTCGACTTACTGCGAGCTTGTCGACTTCTTCCAAAAAAACTCCGGTTCGATTTTTATTGAGCACTTTTTTGCATTTTATATTTCTGGAAATACTTTGTGAGTAATTCATTCAATGTGTCACCATTAAAATGATACTGATTTAAATACAATGCCAAATCAGGGTAAATCTTATCCAGCTCCTTTGGCAATCCATGCTGTGCTATATCAGCTATTATTTCTTCCCGCTCAACTCTGGTGTTGTCTGTAAGTTTATAAATGCTTTCTGATGCATTAAATCTATTATTTGAAACAAAAACCGCTATATCTGCATCCGGATATTGACTAACAAGCTTTTTTCTTGCCCAATAGTAATCCTCAAACATCTTGTCAGAATGAGAGATTTCAGATATGGCATTAAGAATATCAGTCTTGAATTCCTCAAAATCTTTTACTTTTTCCCTATTATATATTTTTAAATACGGGTTCTTTTTCGCTATTTCTATTTGCATAAAGGAAAAACATAGTATAACCAGTTCACATATCCAGACCCAGAAATCATTTGGTAAAAATTTGACAATGAATCATCAAACTTGTGCTGTCTAAACACTTCCGATATTCTTTTATTTTGGTTAACCTCAATAAGAAGTTGAGTCCAATTTTCATGGTTTCCATAACTCTTAGGGATGTCAAAACTTTTTATCAACTTTTTCTAATTGCTTCATAAGGATTCTGTACTTTTTTGAACATAATACAGGGAATTAGGAAATTCCAAAGAAGTATTTACGCATATTTGTTCTTCCATTCCTTCTTCTGCAAGCATTAATGCTTTCTCTATGCCGGTTTGAGGATACATTTTCAATTCCACAGACGAAAACATAAAGCTAAGTGTCGAACTCGTATCATCAGAGAAAGCTATTTGTCTGTCCTTTAATCTTGGATCCCCTTTAGAAATTACCTGTAATTGCGGCGTTATTCCACGAAGTAGAAATAATGCATGTGCACTTCCAAGATTAAAAAGACAATAACTCATCTATTACTTCTATAGCCTTGTTTGCACCTTCCAAGGCTAAATATTCCCCAAGTCCAAGTAAAACAATTTTATTGGACTGACAGTCAACATCAGCCATACGGAGAGTTTCCTTCAATTTATCTAAATCAGGCTTTTTGTCCTCAGAACGACAGAATTTGCTCATATAAAAGAATTCCACCTCACCTAATTCAGCGAGTTTGTTTTTGATCACTTTATAATCGATATCTCCAACTGCCATAAAAAATGGCTTATAGATATTCGATTTGAAGTATCTCTCTATCGCTGACATTGACATAAAATCACTCTCCTCCGTTAATTATTTCGATTCCCAATTTCATATTATCTTGGACTTGTTTTTATTAAATATTTTTTTCAGTTCTTCGTTTTTCCATACTGTTTATTTTTAGCAATAACCTTATTGCTTCCGCCCGCATTATATTCCGCCTTTGCTAAACTCTGAATTTTGCTGCGAACTTCAGGATGCGTATCCCATTCGTATGGATCGACGGCCAATTTCTCTAATGCATCCCGAACCTTCTCAATATCGGTAAGAATTGCTTTGTAGCTTCCAAGCAAACTCTTAAACGCTTCGTCTACAAGATCTTGGTTGCTTAGCTTAGAATAAACTTCCGTATTCTGCAGAAATTCCAAAGTCTTTTCAATCTCTATTTCCGTGGATGTAGTACGATTAAGCGTCTCAAATGCCTTTTTTTAGCATCATCGTATTCTGATTTGTCCACCATTTTCAGAATTGGTGTCCTATGCTTCGCAGACCAATCAGCAGGATTCTTTGTTCCTGTTTTGGACTTCCACAGCTCAAACATCTGAGTTTTCTTTTGACTTTTTTTGTATTCCTCCGCAACCTTCTTAACTACAGCATTTCCATCTGTTTTTGACTTTTTGAAAATGCCAATTAAATCTTGTGTTTTTAAGCTTAAGAATATCATCTTCTTCAATATCTTCTAGATAATCCGCATATAATTTCTTAAAGAAGCTTACTTCATTATCAAAATAACTTTTTAATATCGTCCTGATTTCTTATTAGATCATCCGTATATGAATTGAGGTGATCAGGCAACAGTTCTTCTTCTTTGACAATCTTCAAAAGGAATTCAAAATTTCCCGCTAATGATGGGCATATTGACTGTATTCCTTCACAGGAACACATCGAAAATTTCAATTTTTCCTTCCATTCGTCAAAAAGCGGCTTTCTTTGAACTTGCAGCTGTTCCAAGGATATAATTTGTACATTTTACAAATGAATAATCTACTATAAGCGTTTTGATTTGTTCTTTGCCTGTTTCTGCATTCCACAAACTTGAGTATTGAACACTAAACAGGCTACTAATATCCTTTAGTAAAGTTTCATTAGCACCAATCTCATTAGCTAAATTCAACAACTTTCCATTTTTCGAAATCCTTAAGGAACAACTTCATTCCCTTTTGGCAGTTCTCAACAGTGAGCAAGTCATGTAATTGATCGCCCAAATTTGTTTTTACTCTTGAAGCTGAACCAATCATAATTGCCAGCTTATGCGCTTCACTTCCCTCTTTTTGAACAAGTTCTATATACTTTTTAACAACGTCATAAGCTCCAGTTGTGTCAACATCTTCAAGAGACCACACCGGCAATCCAAATAACTGCATCTTGTTTTTGACACTCATTGCCGCCTGCACAGCTGAGGAACATGAGTTAGGCGCAATTTCCCAAGCCTTCTCTGTTGTCTCATAGAAAGCCTTTTTCTTCTGGGGTCATCTTTACAATATATGTAGGATCAGGAGTTCTGCCGATATAATTTCCTATCATTTCTGATAGTTTTTTTCAACAGTCATAGGTTCATGACTACCACTTGTATCGCAATATCGATAGGGTTCTCCACCATATTCTTTCAAGAGAAATCCTGTAAGAAATGCAGATAAGTTACTCGGTGCAAACCCATATTTATCCTGCAAAAAGTCATATATATCCCCGATAGCTATTTGTCCATCCCGTTCAAACTGGTCACATATCAGTTTTTTTCTATACTTCTTTTTTTATTTCAGAAATATTCTGTGCACTTGTTGCCGGATTGGTCCAGTAATCTTCCACATCCCCAAACAGCATGAAGAACAGATTTCTCTGCATTTGCTACAGTTCCACTTGTTTTTCTTTATAATGCCACATTTTGCTGCAGCTTTCCCTTGCGTTAATTTAAGTTGGTTTTCAGTCAATCCACGCGAAAAATCAAAAACAAATTTATGGCGGCTAATGACATATGACTGTAAAGTATTTGTGACAGCCTGCCCACCTATTACCTTCTCTCCTTCCTTACAATCAGAATGATAGATAACAAATGGGCCATTATATATCTTGTTTTTTTCCAGATAATAGAAAAGAACCTGCGCAGCTTTATTAGCATTTTCTTTAGCTGACTGATTGTTATTCCCCTGATAATAAAGAGACATTGCAGAGTACTCTATATATGAATTAAAATCCTCTTCTCCCAACGGTGTTGAAAGAGCATCTATAAATAGAATATTCTTATACTCTTCCTTTTCTGCGGCTTCCTTAATTATCTTCCGCAATGAAACAGCTTCATCATCATCTTTGGCAAGCGCTAGTACCGCATTCATATGCCAAGGACTTTCCTTATCTTTCATAGCGTTAATGATTTTTGTAAAGTCTGCAGTTGTTACCGTAACCATAGTGCCTTCTGCAATATTGTCCGCGAAACGAAGTTTCAATGCAGGACTCAAGGATAATGCTGTAGAAAGTTTTCCCTCTGATACTAACTTTGCAGTAGTACTAGTCTGTTTAACAGTCTTTTTATATTCATCTATTTTTTTGCTTGATCTCCCGCAAGAACTGCCGCACCGTAAGCATATTTGTTATCCCCTATAGGGTTCAGAACTAATATGCCTTTTTGGTTTAAGGCCTTGGCAATATTTTTGCATGTAACATCAAGACCCGATGAAATGCCTTCGAAAGCATAACTAATGTTTTGCTCAGTAGGCTTGAGCAGTTCGATTGTTCCTCCTAATCGCTTATCGATAGCTTGCATAATTAGGATTGTCTTTAATACTCTTTTTTCTTCATCCCTTAGATTCTGCTGTTGAGGAAATGTATCTAGAATCATTCGAATATCAGAAGTTAAATCATCTCTTCCTTTCTCATAAAAGAAATTCCAAAGCATATCAATAGTGAGCAGCGGATAGTCATCATCAGGTCCAGTATTTTCAATAAACCACTGAAACGCCTTCGTACCCTCAGTATCAGATGTTTTTATAAAGTCAAACATACTTCTCTGATTCGATTGGAAAGAAGATGCAATATTCTTTAAAACAAGAGCTGCCATCGGATGTAACGGCATAATATCCTTTATTACTTTTTGGGTTATTGATTTTTGCCGATTTCATCACTTCACGTCTTGAGTCTGTCAGGCGACCATTTAAATCATTTGCACAAATATCCCATGTTTCTTTTGCTGCTGGTTTCACGTTAAATGCATGTCCGATTAAGTCAAAAGCAATATTATCCGGTAGGGTAATCTGAGAGAAATCAAACCTTTGGCGGACAACAGACCATGACTGATCTTCACTATTAATGATGGAATCGGTTTGATGAGTAACTACTATGAAGTAGAATGGAACTTCTTCACATAGTGCAACAATCTTCTGAAATTCATCCAATGAGTTTCTGTTTTGTTTAAAGAAACCACTAAACTCATCCCAAACCAATACTATTTTTGCATCATTATGGGCAATTATATCCTTAATCCAATTCTTTAGCTTGTCAGCATCAAGAGACATCGCCGTTATGCCTTCTTTATCAGCCATGCTAAAGATGTTTTCCATCAAGCTCTTTATATCAGCGCTTTTTCTGAGTGCATTTAATACCTCATCTGCAGAATTCTGTGAAAAAGCAGAATTCCACTCAGGCTTTTTTAATAGTTCATTAAAGAAATTCTTGTGAGCAGGGTCATCTATCCATGCGATAACACTTTCCTTCAAAGTAGTTTTCACCACGATACTTTTATCCTATCATCAACTTCTATTGCAGCTTTAATACTCTCCTGAACCGCAAAAAACAAATCTCTCGGAGTAGTTATTCCGCCAGAAGCATATCGATAAGCGGTGATGATTTTTCTATCTTTGTGTCCAAGAATTTTCTGCAACAAATCATTATTGTTCTTCAGAGGCTCGTACATATCCCAATACTCTTTTACTTCTTCCTCTGAAACTTCCAATATTTTCTTTAATGCGTAAGCACACTGTGATTTTCCCGTTCCATATGCACCATGAATCCATACCGAACGTTTTGTAGTTCCTCCTAACATTCTTTCTACATTCTTGAGCAATGCTATAAATGTCTCATGTGGATATGTATTCTTCCACGGAGCACCTGCCTCAATCGCAGAATCATCAATGCAAGGAAAGTATTTTTCATCAACATCAAAAAACTGGCGATATTTTCCTAATTCTTCAGTAGCCATTTCTATTCCTCCTCACACAACTTCATTACATCCATAGAAGTTTTATCCTTTATCGTGATTTTATCCAAATCATTTGTGAATGAAGCATCAAGATAATCTGGATATTTGGCTGACAATCCGAGCAAAAACAGATTTCATCTCTTCATAGTCAAGACCGTATATCAATGTAGGGCTAATACCTGTACGTTCTATTCCAGTACTCATTAACCATGCCAAGGTAAACTCCCTATAATCATTACACTTCTCAGCAAATTTAATTAATGAATACAATATTACAATATTGTTTGATATAAAACATTTAGATCTGACGACTGACTCAATTTGTCTTCCCTTATCCAACGCACTTCCCCAGCCCAGAACCGTACCAAGTGGAGTCTCACAAAAATCTTTTTGTAGGAATTAATGACTGAGGTGGCATCATTTTTTTGCTCACGCCATCTGCCATTAATAACTCACTGACTTTCTCTCTTTCATAAAAAAACGCCGATATCTAAATTGTTGATATACCATGCAAATTGCGCATTGTAAGCCAGGTTTGCCAGAATCAATCCCCAAAGCACATTGCTTTGCCATCCAATCTTCTGTCCTAAATCAAATAACTCAGTTGTTTTTGTGTTTTTAGTATCAATAATCCCGGCATCTCTCAAGAAATGCTGAAACATTTTTACTTGGTTAGGTCCAAGACCATTGAATTCCCAATAATCATTTCCTTGTTCAAAGAAATCCCTGATCCAATCAAGTTTTGGCGCATGATTTGCAAATGAGTTAATACTTCCTTCTTTCACTTTTGATCCTCCATTCGATGTTCTTAACGAATGATATGCCAAGCATCCATCGTCTATTTCATGGCACTGACCACAATGTAAACAATTTATTATCTCTAATCCGTTTTTTTAAACGAAATACAACCAAAGCGGCAATTGGTTTCGCAAACACGACATTCTAAGCAATATGCAGCTTTATGAAATACCTGTTTGAATTTTTTTATTTCTGTTGGTATCTGTTTTGCCAGCTTTGCATCAAACGATACTCGGTAACCATTATCCAATTCTTCAAAATAATAGTTAAACGGAATATCACCTAATGTTTTGATCCATTGCCTCCAATCCGTCTTAGGTTTCGTAACTGTAATTACACATTTCCCATCAATAATCTCATCCTTATAATGTTGTTCATTGATAGTTAAATCTCTTCCATTTTTTCTTGCGTTCCAACCACCGCAAGAAACATACGATTCCAGTTTCTGTTCATTACCTTGATCGCGTCGATTCATCTCCTTTATCATCTCTATATATGGAGTGATTTCCTCGCGGTAAGAATTATATTGAATATAATCCCCTTTGTTTCCTCCCATCGGGCAAAATAAGCAACCAGCCCTAGAATTGCCTTTCTTATATGCTTCATTAATCGGTAAACTGTATCGGAACAGATACAGCCAAACTTCTGCAGAAGTCCAATCTAGAATTGCATTAAAACTAAACTGACCCTTTTGCTTCTTACCAAAATTTTCATATTCATACTCACTCCTGGCTGTGCTCTCATGCTTCCGAACCCCCACATAGTCCAGCCCTATATAATCATCCTTACCAGTTATTTCTCGAAGTCTAAGCGTTTGCGGAGTGCTCTTATGAACGCTACAGCACCATCTTAACACTCTCGCAGGTGGTCCAAAAAGTCTCCACGATTCACAAGGTTTAAAAATGCGATCTTGCAGTATAAAACGGTATTTCGCTTTCTTCGCACGACTTTTTTATTTTATCAACCACTTTATATGTATCAGGAAATTCCATACCCGTGTCGCCAAAAAAACAACAACAAAGCTTTTTTTGGGGAAGAGCCTTTCTGACTAAATCTAAGAGCACTTCACTGTCTTTTCCTCCAGAGAAAGCTACGTGGAAAATATCCAGCTTATTCTTGTATTTTTCATAGTTTGCAACTATTTTTTTTACCGTACTTCCTTCAACTACATCCATTAAATCCTGATTCGCCAAAATCATGGCATGCAAGTCAATAGGTTGCAACTTACCACCTTTGGGTTCTGGCTCAATAGTTCTTCCCTCGTCATCAGTACTAAGAATAATTTCAGGTGCATGATACAGATCTCCACCTTTCAGTTTGGCGACTTGCTTTCCTCTATACCAATAGTTAACCGACTCAGCCCACATATATGGAACTTCATTTTGCTTATCATATTTCCAAAATCTATCGAATCCAAGCATATCCAACTCATCTGCATACACTGGCCTTGGCTCCTTGGAAAAAACAGTAGGTGTTGAGTTTAGAACTATCCCCCCTGTCTTTTCATCATATGTATATGAATACATTTTTAAATTCTCCCTTCACGGATATCCTTTGATCTCTGAATCAAATCATCCATGTTGTTATATTTTTTTCTCAATAGCAGTCCGGATGAAATCAGATTTTCAAAATAACATCTTTTTCATTAAGCCCAACGTTTGCATGGGCTACTGCCTCGGCCATCAATTCATGATACGACGCATCACACTCCTTTCGTACTATCGCTCCTGCATTGTTTGAATTTGGCGTCATGCATGCATAGCGAAACTGTTTACTAAACCTTCTGCAAAAAAACTTTCCAGTAGAAAATGGTTCCATGGGAAACCACAATATGGAAGAGTTGCAAACGACGAGAACTCTTTCAGCCCCATTACATTCCCCTCAACCATATTATTCAAAACCGCATCTATCTTTTCTACATCGAAGGTGATTTTACTATCTGCCACCAAAGAATCCTTATCGATTCTAACCATAACTGAATTTGCCGCCTCAACTATAACGGGATATCGTATTTCTCCGGTGAGATCAATCATTAACTGATTTAATTCCTCAACTGTGCATGTTTCTCTTGCTCTACAATAATTTTCTACTTGAAATGCAATATTGTTATTCTCCCCCTTCCTAGTAACTGCCTTACCATTTCTGGAAAAGAGATTGCTTATTTTTGAAAACACGATATCATTCAAAGCAGTCTCAGATAATTCGAAATTCTCTGCGACCACATCATCCGTAATTATTTCATCAAAAGATGCACTTCCCTTTTCGTCACATAAAGCGGCAGCTTTTTGATTCAATTTCTTCCAATTGGTTTTCAGTTATTACAAATTGGCCAATTCTTGTATATGTTTCGAATGAATTCCAAACAAACTCCTCTCCTACGGTTAATGCATATTTTTAATTTTGTGAAGTGGAACATATGGTAATTCGTTGTCAAGTTCACTAAATGTTCTAAGTGTATAAGCCCCCCCACAAAACTTATTTCCCTGATCAAAGCTTCCTTTTCAGTGCAACGATTCTTCTGCGTCAAGAAATAATTTGACTTATACTGAAAATCAGATAATTCCTTAATCAAAACGCTTTTAAGCATTTCTTCTGATACTATTCTTTCGTCAAACATCCACTCTTCATTTGTTGAGAATAAAGATTCATAATAAAATATGCTTCGACCCAAGTCTATCTGCTGGTCAATAATATCGACAATATGTTGTATGGTTTCTTTCTTTACTACATATATTTTTCCCCGAGAACTCGATACCTGTTCCTTTGATTCTTTTTTTATCAGTTCCTCTGACTCATCTACACATTCCGATCCAATATCATTGGCATAATTCTTTCTAAATCTCATCAATTCAATCGGTGAGCTGTAATTAAACCCATACGGATAATGAGAATCTAAAAACCTGCTCTATCTCTGTACTTTGCAGCAAACCCTCTTCATCATTTGCCACTGAATCAGTCACTTTAGCATCAAGAGATTCTTCTGCTTGTTCCTGTACTTTCCCTTCCTCAAGATAAGACTTATATAACGAAATTGCTCGTTCGATTATTGGTCTATCCACTCTATACACAATATTGAACGATCTCTCAGCCAGCATCTTATACATAGCCTTGATGAACTCATCGGGATTATCCATATTCCAAATTGCTATTGTTATCAAACCACGTCGAATGCAATAATTCGATACACTTTCAAGGCTCTGAATTAAAGATTGCACCGAATATCTTTTAATATCTTTGCTTTCAAGCCATGCCCGAAAACTATTTGTTATTAATTCTTCCATGCCCATTTCATCGCCTGCCAGCTTATGAGCTTCAGATAGAATACTATTAAATCCTTTCCTATCATTGTTATACATTTGAACCATTTTCTGAAACATAGCCGATGTAGTAAGTGTAGGCCTGTCAGGAAAAAAAGCATGTGCGATCGGTGCTAGTTGCATTGATATCCCATTGACATTTCTGTATACAGCATCTATCTCAATTCCCCTGTTAACAGCTATTTTTCTCAAAGTATGAGATAGTTTTTCAATTAACTCACTTTTCTTCTCGTGAGCTTCTTCAATTTTCCAGAATGTTTCAATTAATAATGCAGTTTCATATTGATCCCACTTAATTCTCATTTCTGCACTCTTTTTTCGGATAATACTTTATGCACATGAGCAAATCCTTGTATTAATCCGAATCATTCCCTTTCGTAAATATATAGGGCTCGCTATTTATCGCTATCTGGACCATATTCCATAATGTCATCGATCTTACAGTCTAAAAACGGCGCATATCTTTCTTAAAGCTTCGGAGCTAATATCTTTATCTTTTCCCATCTGAGTCATGACATAATGACTAACTCCAGCCTCTTTTTCTAAATCTTTTCGATCCATATCCCTATCAAGTAAGATGTGCCATAATCTCTTATAGCTGACTGCCATAAGCATATCCTCCGTCAAAAAAACACAGTTAATGTTCCTATAACATACCAGGATATATTTTTATCACAATTCAGCAAAAAAAATCATACTTGAAATTTGATTTTTTTGTAATTTTTCTTCCACACTTTATCTGATTGTAATATATATTCTGTCCTTAAAAAAACGGACTTCAACTGGTTTTTTTCACAAATTGGTTATACCGAAAAAAATAGTTATACCGAATTCTTTGCCAGAGCCCAATTTATTAAGGACTTCCTTTCAAGAATTCGGTATAACTTTTCTAAGCCTGGCAGTGTTTCCGATGCAAAAAAATGCTTCGAATACCATTAATCTTCGGTATAAATTTTTTTCTTTTTGGACAATAAAGGGAACTGCATGCCAAATCAGCTCTTTTTATGTATCATTTTTAGACCATATAGTCTCTTTAAAGTTTCTTCATCTTCTACTTTGTAAGTAGCCTGTGATATTTGTTCTATGGGAGATGTCCCGCCAATTGCCTTTTCTATTGCCTTTCTTTTAGTTTCCGTGTCAGCATGAGCGTATACCAAGGTAGTTGTAAACTGTTTGTGCCCAAGCCACTGTGAAATAAGTGTAAGATCCATTCCATGTTGATATAGATGCATGGCTCTGGAATGTCTCCATAAATGCGGGTGCACTCTCTCGGGAACCTCACTACATTCTTGTCTTGCCATTTCAGCATAGATATTCATTCTGACTCTGATGGTATCATCACATATTTTTTCCATGACTCCATGATGGTTAGCATAAAAAATATAGTTCTGGGATTCCCATGTTTCTCCGCTGTGGAATTCTTTCATATAATTCTTGAAATGTTTAACTGTATTTTTCCATCAGTGGGACAATTCGAATCTTATTGCCTTTACCATGAAGCTGAATACTGGATGTTGAACTAATCTTAACTTCGCAGATTTTTGCATCTATGATCTCTTGTATTCTGGCACCTGTATCATAAAGCAGAATCATAAAAAACTGATCCCGCAATCCTATTCTTGTCCTGGTATCCGGCATTTTCAGAATAGTTTCTACAGCAAGTTCAGACATATATTCAACTTTTGAAAACGGATCATCTTTCTGAATCTTTATCGTTGATATTTCACCCATTAGTGATATATATTCAGGGTGAACGCCGGAGGCATATGAAAGAAAGGACTTAATAGCTGCAAGGCGATTGTTTCTGGTTGCAGGCGCGAACTTCTTTTCCTCTGTGAGATAGTCCAAAAATGAGTTAACATTGTCCTTCGTGATCATTTCAAATGTTACAGACATGTACGGTACCTGCTGTTTTTTGGAAATGAATTCTATTAGTTGGTTCAGCGAAATTCTGTAATCAACAACGGTATTCTCACTGACCTTTCTTTGAACAGGCAGATACATCGTCAGAAAATTCCTAAATAATGTAAACAGTTGAACATCTCTTACTCTTCCCATGGCTCCACCTCCGGAATCATTGCATTCAGATGTTTCCAATCAACTCCTGCAGATTTCGTTAAGTTCTCGGGCAAGAGATGAATGTAGTAAGCAGTAGAACTGATATTTTTATGCCCCATGTATGCTTGAAGATATGGAAGTCGGGCATTGATATCTATTTTTTTCATCTAACCATTTATTAAGGACTGCTGTTGCAAATCTGTGTCTTAAATCGTAAACTCTAACTGCAGGCAGTAGTTCTTTTGGTATGTCTGGGTGGGACGCCGCATAGAACTTTTTTAAACCTGTAAGCCATATGTGCGGCGGTGTGCAGGCCGCCGCTATTGGTTGGAAAAAAATATTCACTTTCCGGAAACTTGATATCTCTTTTTGTCGCATATTTTCTTGCCAGAGTAAGCATCTCATCTGACATGATAACGGTTCTGCTTCTGTTCCATTTGGAATTAACAATTCTTATCTCACCGGAATTAAGATCTACATTTATACGCTTTAATGTTCTGCTTTCCTGTGGACGTAACCCACAGGTATAAGTCAGCCGAAAATAAGTGCAAAACTTCATCTGTTCAAAAACAGTACCACTTTTATTACAGTCAGCCTCATGGAAAAATTTTTCAAGCTCATCATCAGTAAAAATATATGGAACAAAAAAATAGTTTTTACCATTGAGCATACCACTTGGAGGAATGAAAGGATCTTTGCCTATAGCTTTCTGATATTCCGCCAAGGCTCTAATAAATGCAACTCTTGTATAAGCTACATTTCTTGTATGTGAATCAAGAGCATCTTTTATCCATTCTAAAACAATGGATTGGGTTACCAAGTCTGCATCAGGATAGTGCTCTGCCCAAAAAGAATCAAAGGATTTTTGCTCTATCCAGATAAGTACTTTCGCAATGATGTGTCGCTACTTTGATTTCTATTAGTCCGTTCATATCCGAAGCCATTTCGCTTTTAAATTCATAATTCATTAGCAGAACTCCTTTCTTGAAAGTGGAATACCACTGAAATCTAAAGCACACTCCTTTATATTTGCAGTATCAAGAGAGAGGTACTGTCTTACTGAATCGACATCGTTGTGTCCAAGTATCTGGGCGATTTCTGTTGTAGGACTGCCGGATATGAGAAGCTTTTTGGCGAGTCGTCTTCTTAGGCCATGAAATCCTTTTCCATCAAGTGCCTGTCTTTCAATTCCGGCTTTTCTTTCATAACGTTTGAACATATCGCCTATGGCTGCAGCGTCCATAATGGCATAGCAGGGAGGATTTACTCTGAGAAACAGTTCGGCATTCTCAGATGCAGGTCGGGCATTTAATATATAATCCTGAACTGCCGCTGCAGCTTCATTAACCAAAGGTATTACGATCTCGCGGTTTGTTTTTCTCTGCTTTATGCGTATTTCACCTTTTTCTCCAGTCTATATCGGACAGCTTGATATTTATTATGTCAGATGCTCTTAGACCAGTCGTTGCAGAAAGCTGAATGATGGCATAATCGCGCTTTCCGGCGTCAGTGTCTCTATCTATTACATTAAAAATGCAACTAAGTTCTTCGTCTGTAACATAACTCTGAATAGGCATTTCTCTATAAACTTTGTATGAGAAGAGTTCAACACAGTCTGGAGCCGAGATGCTATTCTCTTTTAAAAAAACATATGAAAGTATTTCAGGTAAAAGCAGGATGTTGTGGAGTGATGCAGCCTTCACATCAGATGCAGTTTGAAGAATAAAATCTTTAACTGCATCAACAGACACATCTGCTAAAGAAGAAAAACCACGACTTTCGAGATAGAAGAGATACTTTCTGACCACCCAACGTACATCATCACGTGTGTTAGGACCATAGTTTTTCCAACCAATGAATTGATCAATAAGGCGCTCATTTTCTGCACTGATTATATAAGTAGTCCCATGCTTGTTTGAGCGAATCCGAAGTGTTCCAGTAGTAAAAAACTCATCCATCTTAGAAATGGTAGATCTGATTTGACGGACGTAATGGTCAGTGATTTCCCCACGTTTACAGCGTTCAATGTTATAAGAAAGATATTCAGCAGATGACGCAGGTGAATAATAAACTGTTCCAGTGGCTTCATAGAAATGAACTACATGCATCATGTTGGGGATAAAGTTTCTGTAAATAGTCTGTTTACTATACCCAATCCGCAGCATTTCATCAGTAAGCCTTTTAACAAGTTCGTTGATAGTTACTTTTTGTTGTTCCATGGCGTTTAGCCTCCTTTCTGTTGCTAGACATAAGTCTGCTAAAACCATGGTATCAGTTAGAGAATGAACAAAAAAGTTATACCGAAGATTAATGGTATTCGAAGCATTTTTGAATCGGAAACACTGCCAGGCTTAGAAAAGTTATACCGAATTCTTGAAAGGAAGTCCTTAATAAATTGGGCTCTGGCAAAGAATTCGGTATAACTATTTTTTCGGTATAACCAGTTTTTGTACTGAATTCGGTACAAAATTGGCAAGCAATGCATTTGTCCGACAAATGCGCAGACCTGCTTGTTGGGAGTTGCTCCCAATCCCTTCAAACATCAGATTTTTCATCTGCTGATCTACGCCCCGCTCACGGTGCTGAGTACTTCTCGGCGAACTCGAGAAACAAAAAGAGGGGCACCCCACCGGATGTGATTCCGATGAAATGCCCCTTGGAACTAAAGTGTCTCTTCTTTTGTTTTTGCTTTTTCTCTCGCTCTGGTTTCCTCATCTTTTTCAAGATTCAGGAACCGCTCGATATCATATTTTGCCGTAGCAAAGTCCGTCATCTCCTGCTTGGCCTTTCGGTATTCCCGGTACGCCTCTTTCTTCCTGGCAAGGAGTTCGGCGTACTCTTCGTTCAGCTGTTTTACCGTCGGAAGTTTCTCCACTCCCAGCTCGGAGAATGCCTGCTTCGCCGCTTTATGAAGAGTGATTTCTTCGCGGTGAGCCTCAAAGAAGGCTTTACTGTACCCCGCCTTTCGGTAGGCCACATAGACATCCTTGGTCTTTGCATAATTCAAAATATGCGTCTTTAAGACCGATATCTCAGCCATCCTTTTCTCAGCTGACTTGATCGTAGCGGACAGTTCATTGAAGTGATCAGCAGCTTCCTTTGCTCTCTGATTTAAAGAATCAAGGTCCCTGATGTCATGCTCCTCCAGAAAGAGAAGCGCCTTGGCCACCTGCTTCACATTGTAGACTTTCGCCCATCTCTCATATCCGGCACCTTTGCCCTGGGCAAGCTTTGCCTGGATATCGATGAGCATATCCACTTTCTTTTCAGGCTTCGCGTTCTGCTTCCGGATCTCAGGGTCACGCTCCATCTCACCGGAGATAATTTTCTCAAGGTCGTCAGGTCTGTATCCTTCCCCGAGGGACTTAAAGCGGATAAACCGCTTCAGGTCTTTTCGCTTGATAGCAGGATTCTGACCACGTTTTATCTGGTACTCTTCCTCTTCCAGGAGACGAAGCAGCTCTTCAAAATCTTTCGGATTTCTCGCGATTGCCCTGTCGATCGCGTCCCGGATCGCATCACGGTAGGACTCTCTTTTGGGATAATCCGTCCGTTTTTCCTGATCCCGGTACAGTTTTGGTTTGATGACTGATACCCCGTGTTCCAGACACAAAGTATCGCTCAGATGCCGGACCACCAAGGATGATAAAAAAAGAAATTTCTGAACTTTTTTTGTACCGGAGATATTTGTGGAATTAAAGATAATGTGATTATGGATGTGAGCCTTATCTGTATGAGTCGCAACGATAAATGCATAGTCGCCTTTTTGTAAATCGCTTCGCTAGTTCGTAGCCGATCGCATTGGCTTCTTCCGGTGTGATCTCTCCCGGCTTAAAGGACTGCCTGATCTGATAAGCGATCACATCATTCGTGGGTACCCGGTGGTTTCTGATGTACTGACTCCTGTCGGAATAGAATTCCTGGTCAACGATCTGCGGGTTGCACTCATAGGCAGTTACATACTCTCCCTTTTCAGTTTTTTCTCCGTTCTTCGCATAATCGACTCTGTCCTTTAAGCACTGCGAGACGGTCTTGCCCTTATTCTCATGTAAGGGGATCAGTCTTGTAGCTGCCATGAATGCCTCCTAAATACTCGATAATCTTTCCAGGTTCTCACCCATCCGGGCGAGGATTTCCTGATGTCCTTTCTGCAGATCTTTTATATCTGCCTCATAGATGCTGCCGGTTTCATTTGCCCTTTTTGCGTACTGATTGAGATTATTGGAATTGATGCGAAGGAGGCGAAGAACCTCCTTCACATCTCCCAGATCAACGTTTATCACGTAACCGTTCAGTGCCATCTTTCTGATGTAAGCACTGGTATTTGTCATTCCGGCTTCGCGCATACGCTCACGAATCAGATCCCATTCTTCGGGAGTGACATGGGCATATACCATTCCGCCCTGCCTTGACATTTCAGATTCTCTCCCGGTCTCCGCACAGCACGCATCCGGTCACAGGCTTTGCACCTTCAGGTACAGGAACCGGCTCCTGCAGCCTTTTTAAGACCGATTTCTTTTTCTGCTCTTCCTCGATCACTTCGGCAGCGCTTACCTGACAAACGGGCTTTGGTTCGGGTAGGTTATTGATGACTCCGTCGAAGGAATTATCATTCTGCTCAACCATATCCTCGATGCCTCTCATGGGATTTCTGCTTACCGAAGGGCTGGCACCGGGAGTCTCATCAAAGGAACCGGCGACCTCTTCGATCTCAGTTTCAACCGCTCCGCCAACCTCATCCCATTTCCGGATCTTCGTCTTCTTCTTTTTCTCCATATCACTTCGCTCCTTTCGTAAAATCTAATGTAAACTGTGGCGCTCCGTTATCCGATACAGACAGAACGACTGTGGTATCATAGGTCTTTCCCGTTTTCACGGATCTGCACTTTTTAAGCTTCGCCCTGCCTCTGGACAAGAGCTGCTCTGCCACCTGCTTGGTCAGTTTCTTTGAGAGCGAATCAAAGAACCGATTATCCTTCCAGAGTGCGAACTTACAGTCTTTGTTCTCGCAAAAGAAGCCCTTGGACTTCTCAATGACATCAGCTCCGCAGTGAGGACATTTCCCAAGCGGCGCATATGCCGGTTTCATCAAAACCTCTGCATCCTGCACAATCTCATAGGTATCAACCAGCTCTTTTACCATGGATTCGATCTCGTCCATAAACTGATCAGCACTGTAGGATTCCTTCTCCACCTCCAGGAGCTTCTGCTCCCATTCGGCAGTCATAGATGCAGACTGGATTGCTTCTGGAATAACCGTGATCAGCATCTCGCCCTTATGTGTCGGAACCAGATACTTGGTCTTCTTATCACCTTTCTCTTCCAGATGGAAGTAACCCTTGGCACCGGAACTCTCATTCATCTTTTCGACTGTATTGGTAGTCGCAGCTGCATCAATGCCCCTATCATAAAGGGCTTTCCCTACATCCTCTGTAAACTGTTCTTTGAAATCTTCAAAATCCATCTTTCTACCTCTCTTATTCTTATTTTGTTGTTCCGAGTCGTCACCCGGTTTCGGGCAAAAGAAAAGCGCCAGACCTACTCTCCCAAGTAAGCTGACGCTGAACCTTTGTATTCATTTGCAAAAGAAAAACGAGGGAAGTTTTCTTGACCTCTCTCGTTTGCCCATGATAATAATATCACACCTAAAAACAGAATAAAAGTGACCGGATATCGACAAAATATCGACAAAACATTGACCGATTATCTACCAAATATTGACCCAATATTGACATCACACCAAAACGCCATAAGAACGACCAATCATAAATGAAATAAGACTCGCTAATATCTGGCTGGTTAGGCCTTGGATATACCGGATTCCCACCGGTTAGGCTACACACCCTTGGCTGGGCGCACAACTGGAATTTGTAAATATCATTTTACATTTTTTTATATGAAATCACAATATGACTTGGTGCAAATAATACTGATGCAATAATCAATAGCACTGACCTACTCATAATCCCACTAAATAAGAACAACATTGAAGGAATAATAGAAAGTGCTAATGCTCTGAAAACGCTGTTTTTCTTAAAACATATAATCCAAATAGCACAATAAAGCATTACCAATATGGTATCTACAATCAGATATAGTGCAAATGCTTCGTCAGACCACCACCCGAACCAAGTTCCCGGAATATTGATTATCATGAATCCGAAACAACCCAATCTCCCTACTTGTTCTGTGACCTCAACATATTTATTGTTCCACTTATTATCAAATCCATCTTTGCACTTAATCGCAAATACAACATTGGGTATCATAATGACTGCAATAAAAATCAGCCCAAAAACATTAAACCATTCCATATTATCTACCATCACAAACTTCGATTTCCTCAATTCTCCAAACTTGAAATTGGCTATTTCGTTGCAACAATACTTATCCAATAATATTTGCACCGCCTCCGCAACCAACATCCAGTACCGCAGCGTCCGGATTCACTGAGATATTTGAGAATCCCCATTGTGATAACTTGGCGTGACCGATGTTCATCATCTTCGTCATCAATTTTCCGCCGAAGCCTTGTGGCTTACGAGTATTTTCAAAGAAGTTCATTGCATTATTGCTCCTCTTTAAATTCAAATAAACGCGTGCATTTTATAGCTCGCCTCTCAAACGATGCTTCTATATCAGATGCCGTGTATAACACATCCGTTACAATTACCCTTTCGTCACGGATTGTGTAAAACACCGAATAATTATCGACGAGCATTCTACGCAACACCATTCTCTTTTTCCGGCTCAGAATCCATAATCCTAAATCGTTCCGGGAAAGTGTCTAATGTAAGTATTTCATCAGCAATGCGATTATATTGCCCCCATTGCATTATCCGGAGCAAGCAAATCTATAGCAATATAATTGTATATATCTTCCATATCCTGCAAAGCTTCTTTTTGTAATCTCTACCTTATATTGCTTCATTAATGCCTCTCTCTAAATGCCACAAACGCACTAGCTGCATCCTCAACATTTCCTTTCTCTATATCGGCATATCCTTTTTTTCTAACTTTTGATGAATCTGTGTAACAGACATCATATCTGCATTCACTGAATTAGCTGCTTTTTGGTAATACAATAGGAAAGGGAATTCCTCCTACTAATGATATTTGTTTTAAATACATATCTATAGCAGTAGCCATTGGTATCCCTAATTGTGCCAATACACTTTCTGCATTTTCTTTTTACATCTGGATTCACTCTTATATTTAATGTTGCTGTTTTTTTCCCATAGAATACACCTCCATCTTTCTTTTTATTGTAACGTCTTTTGCGTTACAAGTCAATCTATGAAATATATTTTTCGATGCGATAGCTTCACATTGTTTTGATTAACCATTGCATATCTGAGCGTTGCATCTATTTGCTCATGTCCCAGAATTTTCTGTACCTGTTCAATCGGCATACCTTTCTCAATTGCTCTGGTGGCCATAGTCCTTCTGAACTTATGTGGGTGTACCTTTTTCTACACCTAACTTCTTCCCCATTTCTCGTAATCGTAACTCCACACCGCTTTCAGTAAGTCTACTGTGTGGTTTGTTTAACGACAAAAATAACGCTATATTATTATCTGTCCTTGATTCAATATAATTCAACAAATGAATTTTTGGTCTTAGCATCAAAATATGCTTTCCTCTCTTTGTCTCCTTTTGCCATAAACCACGCATTCCCGCTCAGAGAAATCTATATCATCAATGTTCAGCCTTACCAATTCGCCTACTCTAATTCCTGTTGAAAGCAGAAAATCAATCATTGCCCTATCACGCAGATTATTACAATTATCTCTAAGAATTTCTATTTTCTCATCCGGAATGGTATCTTTTACAATAACGGCAGTCTTTTTCCTTATGAATTCTTTTTCATTGGGCTTTTTTTATAATATAATCCTCTTCCTCTAGCCACGAAAAAAATGTGGAAAGACTTCTACGAATATTATCAATAGTTGCCTTTCCACAATTATTTATCGTTTGATACTCTACAAGATATTTTCGTAGCATCTCGGTCGTTATCTTTATGACAGGAATATTTATTGTATCCAACATCTTTTCAATATTACACCTATAATAGCGTATTGTTTTGTCAGAACACCCTTCTAAATGCTTTGCAGTTAAAAACATATCTAGAAAGTCCATATTCGTTGTCTGCAAATAATCAGATACAGT
This sequence comes from Lachnospiraceae bacterium, assembly GCA_021628825.1. Taxonomy (GTDB): domain Bacteria; phylum Bacillota; class Clostridia; order Lachnospirales; family Lachnospiraceae; genus Suilimivivens. The sequence continues at coordinate 1,620,402 of JAJXRY010000001.1, forward strand.
ATTTTCAGATAACCGTTTTACCAACACCTCTTGTAGTTTCTGCATCTGCGATGCATTTCTCACCAATAAAATAGGTAATACCAACCTCATCAAGATCCTTGTAGAAAGAGCATCCAACAGAACCTATAATTTCATTCGTTTTCTTTAAACAAACAGTACAAGCTATGTATTCCTTCTTTGGATTATCAATTTCGCTTAACGCAATCGCTTCTTTCATCCACTGATCAATCCACTCTTCGCAATCAGCATCAAATCCAACATCCAATAGACTTCCATCTTTAGCCATTCGAGAAAACGTCTGCGCATCATTTGGCTCTAATGATCGTATATATAAATTGCCTGTTTCTAATAACATCACTTGTTCTCCCTATCTCAGTTAATTCGTATTTGCCAAATCCATAAATTCAAATTGAACAAAATCGCTGCGCGATGGCCTGCCAAGGCTGTGGCGCAGTTTTCTCTTTAACTTAAAAAGGCAGTAGATAATGAGCCCTAAAAGTAGTATTGTTAAATCACCACAAAATAACAATCGAACAGGATCATCATTAACACTGCCATGAATAGAATAACACCGGAATCTCTTTTTTTCTCAAGAGGGTATCTTTAATACGTGGACCTCCATGATGGCAGTGACTCATTAACGTTACTAGTATCATGGAGGTTTATTATGTACGAAAAATATATTTTTAACAAGCTCAGAGAGGAATGCCTGATTCGTAACAGGTCCTCCCGAACTGCAGATACCTATATCATCAACATACGTCACTTTATGAAGTGGACAGGCTATAAACCAATGGAAGATTTATCCCTTCAGGATGCCAGATCATTTATACTGGAAAAACGTAATTCCGGTCTTTCATCTGCAACCTGCAACTTTTTATAATTCTTCCATTTGTTTCCTATACAAACATGTCTTACACATCCCATGGAATCAGGACATTGTTCCAAGAATGCGATTGGATGTAAAACTTCCGAAATTGCTCTCTCTTGAAAAAAATTGAAAAAGTTAATCGATTCTGCAACCGAAATTCGTAACAAAGCAATCATTGCCCTGCTTTATTCATCTGGAATGCGTGTAGGAGAACTTGTTTCTCTTAGACCTGAATATATCTATATGAGCACTATGCAGGTATATATTTCCAAAGGGAAGAATCATCGTGACAGATGGACAATTCTTTTCAGAAAGAGCCCTTGATTTACTAAAGGAATACTGGAGAAGTTATCCGGTAAAAAGAGAGTACCTTTTTTTGTTTCTTTAGATGCTCCTCATAACCCACTAAAAAGTGAGTGGTGTTGAAATCATGCTCAGGGCAGTTGCAAAAAAACAGCGGGCATTAAAGCACATCCGCATACGCTTCGACATTCCTTTGCAAGTCACATGATTGAGCAAGGTGTCCCCAATCAACTATGTACAAGCAATGCTTGGACACCGCTGTCTGGAATCAACACAGGTATACATCCACATATCCAATAAAACTGTTATGGGAATAAAGAGTCCGCTTGATCATCCTGTTAAGAAAAAACGGGGGCGTAAAGCTAAGAGAAACGCAGGTGATGCAAATGAATCATGATATCACCATTCAGGATATATTCCATCGATTTCTTCCGCAATACTGTGAGACACACAACTTTTTCTCCACAACAGCAACTAACGGCACTGTGTATCTCCAAATGCCATACTCTTGAAATGGGAGCCAATTTAAGCGAATGCGAAAGCTGTCACAAGAAATATATTCATTATAATTCCTGCAAGAACCGTCACTGCCCCATGTGTCAAGGAATGGAGGTCGATGAATGGATTGACAAACAGCAGGAAAATGTACTGGATGTTCCATACTTTCATACGGTCTTTACAGTTCCAGAAGAATTATATTCCCTGATTTATTCAAATCAGAAACTCCTTTATGATGCTTTGTACCATGCAGCACATCAAACAATGACAGAGCTGTCTGCGGATCCGAAACATCTTGGAGCAAGGATTGGATATATCTGTGTACTTCATACTTGGGGCTCCAGAATGAATTATCATCCTCATCTCCACACCATTGTTCTCGGCGGTGGACTTGATGCTGCAAACAAGTGGAAGGATAAAGGAAAGAAGTTTTTCTTTCCGGTTAAGGTCATGTCTGCCGTCTTCAAAAAGTATTATCTTCGTGAACTGAAACAACTCTGGGAAGATAAAAAACTTGAGTATCATGGAACGGTTGCACATTTAAAAAATCGTTATGAATTCAAAAGCTTTTACTGAATTCCCTCTACGAAAAAGAACTGGGTTGTATATACGAAAGAGGCATTCAATGGAGCTAATTCTGTGATCCGGTACCTTGGCCGTTACACTCATCGTATCGCTATCAGTAATCGCAGAATCGTCAGTATGACAGATGAGACGGTTACCTATCTCGTAAAGGATTACAAAAATGGTGGTAAATATATCGAGCAAACCATCAAAGGAACAGAGTTTCTGCGAATGTTTCTGATGCATGTGCTCCCCTAAAGGTTTTTGTCCGAATTCGCCACTATGGCCTGCTTTCCTGTAGGAACAAGAAAGAAAAGATGACTCACTGCCGGAAGCTTCTCAACGGCATTCAATATATTTCAAAACTCCGAGGCAAAACCTCTGCGGAGAAGCTGATGATCCTTTACAAAAAGGATATCTGTAAGTGTGAAGCCTGTGGAGGAAATCTTCTTTCGCTGTCGCTTCGAGGACACTACATGTTGACTTGAGCGAAGGAATCTGAATACTGAAAAACAGCCGTCTGAATGAAGGCTTATTAAGTGCACCCTTCATTCGATAAGACAAGTTACTATTTTTGAATATACGATGGAATCAGTTTCCAATGCATAGATTCTTTGGTAAAATCAAGAAGAAGGAAATCGATTGAAGCTCCATACTGTATCGGCTGGAGTGACGCGATTTTGTTCAATCGGTAAAAATCGGTGTGCAGTCCAGAGAAAAGGGCAGCTATCAAAAGATGGTAAGCTGTTTTTTTCTCTGTCCTGACGCCGATTGTTCACGTATCAATTGTTTATTCAGAAAAAAATCTCCTATTTTTACCAAGCAACTTTCCAATACTATGATACATTCCCGAATAAATCACTGGTTCAAGTTTTTGTAAGATTCACATCAAAAAGTGTCCATACATTAAAGTTGTTCATCTATTTGAATATTCCTTATTCTACAAAAAGAAAGTTGTAGACTCTCCTAGTTCAACAGATTTAACTACCTCACATTCATATATCCATCTACTTGCATCTAAAATAGGAACATCAATAACATCACCTCTGCTGACGTCATAAGAAATTCCATCTTTTATCCCATCGTTTGCATGATGTGTACCGAAATAGTCCATAAGTCCAAGCATATCTGTACTGACAAGGTTAACACTCAAAACCCCCGTTCTAATTACATTTTTGTTTAGTTCTTTTAGTCCCAAACATACTGATAACTAATAAATAATCGTTTTTCCTTCTCATTTGTAACGCTAACCCATGTAATCGGAGCAAAATTATATGTTCCATCTTCATTGTTTGTACCAACGATAAAAGCTGGTTGAACACACATTGAAAAGTGAGTTCCTACTGATTTTTCGCTTCACATCCTTCATCTATCGCACCTCGCCAACTTCAAAAGCTTCGCGAGCTTTTTTTATCGTTATACCAGCATATTTGCAAGTTCCAAAATATTTGCACCAACATCACTTTGTTTGTGCGCATCAGAAGCTGTCTCAATTTGCACATTGTTTTTTTCTTAAAAACAGATAACAATTGTGGATTTAAGCCAAGTTCAATATCATGACTATAATTTAGTTGCAGCCCTCCACTGTTCTCAGCATACATACCATTCTTATTTAGCAAAACAGCCAATTTATTATAATATTCCGTTAAATCAATGTCTGGTTTATATCCAAAACATTTAATTGAATCAGGATGGGCAAGACCGTTAAAAAAAGACCACTATCACATAACTGAAACATAATATTATAATACCTTTTTATATACCTCTTCTATGTTCTTGCTTTCCCAAATTTCTTTTTGTCCCGGATGGTCAAATCCCCAACCATCAATCCAATGTACGGAGCCTGTAAGGAAATCAAAATCATATTTATGAAGAATCTCCGCCAAAAGGTCAACAGTTTCAGGAATATAACAGACTTCAAGACCGAACTTCACTTTTACAGGGTACTTGATATCCTTTACTCTTTTAATAAATCGGATGTACTCGTCTATCGAACCGTTCATTCTTTTTGTTATCCAGTTATTCTGAAAATCGTTATATGCCTTTATTGGTTCATATACTCTCTCAAACTCAGTAAATTGATGGGTATGTTCAAGCATATATATTTCATCAAGCCCTGCATCTTGTGCAACTTTAATAAATCCCTCAAAAAATTCAATGTTATAGCCTACAGGAGTTCCAGGTAAAAAGTGTACATGTACATCTCTCACTATTTATTCCTCCTGGTCTTGGTTTCACTCACAAGAACGCAAACTTCAACAATACATTGCTTTCAACTCTTATAAAAGCTGGAATTTTTGTATTATGTGTAAATTTGAATTGTCTGGTCATCTTATTCAACTGACAACCAGACAATTCTATTAAAAAGTCTGTTAAAAAAACATTTTTTTGCAATACTGCTTAGACCAAAGCTATCAGCAACATTTTTCTAAACCTAATTTGATTTCATCTCTGCTGAAGTTATTTACTTCTAAAAAAATCGTCTGTTTTTGTCATTCAAATAGGAATAAAAATAATAGTGCAATTTCTAAACTATTCACATCTGTATTACTGGTCAAATCATATAATCTATTTTCTGCTTCATTGATTTCCCCGGCGTCAACCATGTCTAACAATTTTCCAATGTTTCCTGTTCTTCTTTGTTTTCCAACAATTCTACTGTTGGGGACTCCGTATCAATGTTGAACAATAGTTTTTAAAATAGCTCGTACCATTTCTTTAATGAGTCTCATTACATAATCTTGCTCAAACACAATTATTCTCCTTTCTGCTTTCTATTTGCAGAAAGGATTTAATCGTCCATGCGAACCTTTAATGTAACTATGGTATCTCCTCGTGGTAGTTGGATTAAATTAGCACAAAAAGCTGATGCATACAACCGTTATCAGAATTTCAAACCAAATATTGAGAATGTTTATGCCTTTTACAGTTTGGACTTTTTTATGGTCTACGTCTTCGATACTGACAATTTCTTGTTCTTTATCTTCGACCACTACATATGTAGTTACCTCACCAAATAAGCCATGAACATTTATTATTCCACAAGGAAGTATTGCAACAGATACGGATATTGTAAAAAAAGCACAAAAGAATAATCGGATTATCCAATACTTTTTTTCTTGTCCATAATTCCTCCGTCAACTTCAAAGCTTCGCGAGCTTTTTTTATCGTTATACCAGCATATTTGCAAGTTCCAGAATATTTGCACCAACATCACTTTGTTTGTGCGCATCAGAAAGCTGTCTCAATTTGCACATTGTTTTTTTCTTAAAACAGATAACAATTGTGGATTTAAGCCAAGTTCAATATCATGACTATAATTTAGTTGCAGCCCTCCACTGTTCTCAGCATACATACCATTCTTATTTAGCAAAACAGCCAATTTATTATAATATTCCGTTAAATCAATGTCTGGTTTATATCCAAAAACATTTAATTGAATCAGGATGGGCAAGACCGTTAAAAAGACCACTATCACATAACTGAAATATAATATTATAATACCTTTTTATATACCTCTTCTATGTTCTTGCTTTCCCAAATTTCTTTTTTTGTCCCGGATGGTCAAATCCCCAACCATCAATCCAATGTACGGAGCCTGTAAGGAAATCAAAATCATATTTATGAAGAATCTCCGCCAAAAAGGTCAACAGTTTCAGGAATATAACAGACTTCAAGACCGAACTTCACTTTTTACAGGGTACTTGATATCCTTTACTCTTTTTAATAAATCGGATGTACTCGTCTATCGAACCGTTCATTCTTTTTTTGTTATCCAGTTATTCTGAAAAATCGTTATATGCCTTTATTGGTTCATATACTCTCTCAAACTCAGTAAATTGATGGGTATGTTCAAGCATATATATTTCATCAAGCCCCTGCATCTTGTGCAACTTTAATAAATCCCTCAAAAAATTCAATGTAATAGCCTACAGGATTTCCATGTAAAAAGTGTACATGTACATCTCTCACTATTTATTCCTCCTAGTCTTGGTTTCACTCACAAGAACGCAAACTTCAACAATACATTGCTTTCAACTCTTAGAAAAGCTGAAATTTCACGCAGACTATTCCTATACCGTAATGTCTATTCTGACCGATGATTTCTTCTCACCAAAATGCTTTATTTCGATATCCTTCATTTCCTCTATAACATCTTTTTTTCAATTTGGTGAACATCACTTAATTGTAAATCTCGCTTCGAATCATTTACTATTTTTTTGCTGCCTCATCTACTGAAACAGTTGTATCTGATGTTAACTGTTCAGACATTTCAGTATCGTTTGAATCCTCTGCAACCTGCCCCTTTTCTATAGATGTCTCTACAATTTCCTCTTCTGTTGGCAAATCCCTATATTCTGTACTTTTTTTACAAATCTTGTGAATGACTCTACAGCTCTAAAAAGTATTTCCCATGATACGTTGAGCTTCCTTAAAGCTTTTCACTCTTTTGGAATATTTGGATTATTCACGATACTTTTTTTAGTTCTGCCAAATTTCCATTCATCTCATTTACTTGAAGCCTTTGAGCCTCTTCTTTTTGTCTTACATCTCTCCAACCTACGCTCATAAGCTTCTTGTTCCATTCTTGCCGCTTTATATTCCATATAGGCTTTAGGGTCTTTCTGACGAATAGCATCTTCTTCTGAAGCTGTTAATTCTTGACCGCTTGCAATCTTGTTATAAATCTGACTATATGCAGAACTTTCTTTGTCTCGCTCAAGTTGCTCTCGGAAATGCTGAATCATGCTTTCTTCCTGACTTGTTACAGTCATACCCTCTTGCTTCTTTACAACATCCCCGGTAGCCTTCTTTTGCTCCCAATCATTTACTAACTGCATCTGATTCACAGCGTTTCGTATTGTACCTGCAATCATAGCACACCTCCAATTCCCGGTTAATGCTACGATTAAATAGTGATATCAAACTTCATACCCTGTGTTGCCTTTTTCTTCTGTTATCTTACTCCAATCCAGTTCAGAAATCTTTTTCAAGTAATTCTTCTTTTTGAATTTGCCTGAATTGTAGTCCGCTTAACAGTTACATCCTTCTTTTTCCTGCTTTTTTTCTCCTCTGCACGTTTTTTTCCTTTAATTCTTCAAGCCGTTCTTTCTGCTTTTTCTGTAATCTTCTCCAAATCAGCAAAAAAAGTGTCATCTTTCCATCATCATCAAAGGACATAGTTAACTTATTTAATACAGTTCCACTATTGTCTGTCGTTCCCTCAAGCACGTTCAAACCCAAACTGTTCATTGATTTTTATCTGACATCTCAACTGCAGTTTTTTTACCGTAGACAATTTTTTTCCCGTGCATATTTCTCATCGGATGCCATTCTTTCAAGTTCAGCACTTGAAAAAAACAACTGTAAATTCCTTATCGCTTTGGTCTACTAATCCTCTGAAATCATCGCCTTTATCAGCAATAATAAAAATCGAAATCCGCATTATCCTTACGCAATGTTTCCAGATATTTCTGTGCCTTAGAAGATAACTTATCTTCGCTGGATTTTTAATTTTCTGTGCATTGGGCTGCACATCTTTTTGCTTTCTCTGTGTTATTTTTGCTTACTAACAGTATTGCTCTTATAATAATCTGTTACCTGTGTTAAATTAGCTGCTCTAATCATGGTATCATCCTCCTTGAAAATTGATACAGAAATCCGTTTCTATATCTGTAATATCGGCACTTTATATCCAAAAGTTAATAGTGCGTAAAATTCAAATTTCCATCACTTCCATTATACCATCGTTCTTCTTAAATCTACATACTTTTTTGTCTCATTGCCAACTCTGGCATATCATAATTTACCTCTGCCTGATAATACCCGCTAATCGTCGTCGGAGCATTAAACAGTGCTGCTAACAGATATTTCTTGATATTGCGAACCTTTGAGGTATTCCATTTAAAGCAGTCCACTACATACTCAATATGCCCAGAATGAAGCTTAAGGAATTTCGATTTCACCAGCTGTACCGGGTATTCGTTTCTGGCGATCAAGACGGATCGCTCTTACACAACACTGTCTCAAGAATAAGGTCATAGATACCCTCAAGAAGTTCTCTGTCGTAAGGATACCTGTCACATAGGATTTCCCAATCCAAATTCTCTCTAATAATTTCTGCATAAGTTGTATACTCATCCAATCCGGCATCGCTATCTGCAGATGAGATTAGATAAGTATCACTATACTCAGTATTATTAGCTCCTTTCTGAGTATGCATTTTTATGTACGAAGTGTAATGAGCAGTTCCATTCGCAGAAGCTTCGCATCTTGCTCATGTCGTGCTGTCGCACTATATCGTCTTGCAACACCAGTCCTCTGCAAGCAAGCTTGCTCGTCCTGTTATTGCAATCCGCTACACTGCTCGTAGATACACGCAAAAAGGCACCCATATTCAGTATTTCTACTAAATACGAGTGCCTAAAATTCAAAATTGAACCGGCTAAACCTCACTTTACCACGTCAATGACAATCCATAGAGGCAAGTTGATTTTTTCAATTAAATCCATTGCGCTCCGTAGAGAACCATCCAAAACCAATGGATTTGTGGTACTTTCGGGGCAAGGTTGGACGCATTTGAACGTCTATGGATTTCCATAATTCTCAGTGAATCCGTACACTAATTGAGACTTTTCATCGTCGGGAATTTTTTTGATTGCTCAGGTTACTCTTGTATATCCTTGCAAGCCCTTGGAAAATGGGCTTTCCCGGATTCTATATACTTGGTCACTCTTGGATGTTTTTTTGACTTATGTACGTCCAAAAGATGCCATTCGCCTTAAAATACGTCTTTTTTTGCATGTACTGCTGTATCTATTCAAGCACGACTGTTCAAGTATTCCTCCGCGAGAATAAACACCCCGCTTGAAGTCCAAGTATACGCCCTGTCGCGTAAGCCCTCGCCCGTTACGGCGTTATAATTCTCAGCAAAGCCGCTTTGCTTTGCCATTTCAAGGAATTTTCGGGCGGTTTCTTTGGCGAGGTCAATCTCGCCGCACCTGCTCAGTCCGTCGCACAAAATAACCGTTGACGGTGCCCATATCGGACCGCGCCAGTAGCCGTCAGGTCGGTAACAATTGCTGTCAAGGCTCTCCGTCGCAAAGCCGTGATCAGTGATGAATCTTCCGCATTTTAACTTGTCTATCATATTTTTCCGATACTCTTTCGGCAATCTGTCGCCCAAAAATCAGGCATAGATACGGCAGAAGACTTTGGTTTTCAACAACCTTGTGAGTACCGCTCTGAAATGCTGTCGGCAGACCGTTTACAAAGCACTTCTCCAAAAAATTGCTTGAGGCCTTCTCGAATCTTGCTTTCCAATTGTCGCTCTCTTGAGGCATACCAAGGCTCTCTGCAAGTTCAGCGAGCATAGCCATCTGCACAAGTAAAAAAACGCCTGCAGATCTGGAGAAGCTATCGGCGGAACAGTTGCAAATACCGTCGAGTTGTCCCAGCCCGAATCATTTCCGTGGACATATTCACAGACACCGTCGCCATCAAAGTCGCGGTAATTTATCCACCAAAGCGTCTGCTTTTCAAGTGCAGAGTATGCCTCTGTAAGCTGATTTTTAGTGAGCGTCATACCGTTTTCAAGTATTTTTCTTGAGCGTCCATCCGTGTATCGGCGGCTTGACATAGTTCCATATCACCTTTGAATCGTTCACGCTGTCAGGAAGTCTGCCCGATTTATCCTGAAAATCAAACATTATCATGAACTGTTCCCATGCCAAAGACGGATTTTTGTATGACAGCGCAAGCGCGTTGAAGCAGTGATCCCAGCTCCAGACATTTGTCATGTGGTTTTTTGACATCAGCATCGCATGGCGCTTTAAGAACCCTCGCGGCATAACATATGCCGACCAGTTGATATACGCACCGAGAACTGATACTTCTTCATATTCTTTCGGAAGTATGGGATAGCTTTTGTAAAAACTCCGAAAACTCACGCGCGACTTTCTCGCGACAGGCTTCAAAATCGTACTCGGGACATTTTTCTGTCCCACTCTATCTTCGTCTCCTTAATTATCAGCAAAAAGCCGTCCGTACCGGCAATATTCAGCCTTGAAAACTCCGACGACTGCTCAGACCAATTCTGTTCTAAATAAATATCTCCCTCCTGCGCCCATACGACATAGCTCGTGTTGTTTTTGTAACAGTTTTTCGGCATAGCAATGGCGTCCGTCCGCGTCGAACTCATAAATGTAGTCATAAGGTCCGCTTTCGGTCATAAAGTCAAGAGTCAATACAGCGGATCTGCCCCCACGAATAATAAGCGTTTCGGGGTCGGGGAAGCAAAAAAATCACATTTGAAATCTCCCGAAACGAGGGACAGCGAACCGCCGTCTAAGTCTGCGGAAAGCTCGTCGCCAGAAAAAATAAACTTAGCGACGATAGGGTTCTGCGTCGACCCGCTGACATTCTTCAAATAGATACCGTGTTCAATTTTATGCCCTTGCCACCAATCCGGCAGCTCGGCGAGAGCCATATACGAGCCGAATCGAGAAAAACGGGACCTCGGAAAGATAGAAATTCATAATAGTAACTCCTATTAATATATTGACTTAGTTGGTTTTCGACTTTGTAAATTGAATTATACTACCATATAGCAATGATTTTTGTCAATTCAAGTTGACACATTTACCGCAAGGGAAAATCGCGTCGAGAAGGTCGTCTGATTTTTCTCGCTTCCCGGTCTGCTTTTTGTGATACCGCTCGGCTTGCGATCATCTTCTGTGTCATCGGTGTGCAACTTATCGCTTATCCACTGATTACATTAGTTTTTTTAATGTCGAAAGTGACAATCACGGGTCTTTTTTACCAAAAACAGGTACAATTGCAGTCTTTTTTATCTGCATCTGATAATTTATTCCAAATATGCTTTTGGCAATGGTCTTGTCGGTTCCTTAAATTTCTCCAAATACATCTCAAAGATATCTGTATTAATCAACGCTGAATTTCCAACCTTATACACTGCCCCAGCCTCTGAAGCCAAAACCATAATCCTTGATTTACTTATGCCATAAATAATGGCTCCCTCAGTGGCATTTACATATTTTTTTCATAATATCTTTTTGTATCTGAATAGAACTTATATGAACTACTCATTCAATTCACCTTCTTCCTGCCCGTATAACGGCTCTTTCAATGGTCTTGCAGGTTGTCTAAATTGCTACATGTAATTATCAAATATTTCCAACCATCTGAACCTTGATCTTTACCTTTGCACGTCTTACCCTCTGTGCCGCGGATTCATACTGAATCCCTTCCTCTTCTGCGATCTCTCCGATATCCTTCTCCCAGGAAAGATACCCTCTGAATATTCTTAACTCGTTTCTTCCCAGAATACACAGTTGCTGATTGAAAAGTTCATAATCTGCCCTCATTCTGCGAAGCGTGTATGCATCCTTCCGATATTTTTCGCCACGGTCAACACCTTCCAGTACATCTCCGGAAAAATCACAGGCAATAATCGCGTCTCGGGTGATGACATTACTGATTGCCGTATCCGCCGTAATATCACTATGAATGCCCGATGTCTGCACCCATACTCCCAGATCTCCATGATTTTTCTTTCGGTTATAAGCTTTTTCACTCTCAATCATGTAGCGAAGCCATTCCGTGTAGCCATCTACGATTCCAATAAAATTCGAATAATTCATACAGATGATATCCACCCTTCCGGCAGCATCTGCCCTTGCGTAAATCTCAATAATACTTGCCTTTGCCACCATCGAATCCTCCTTGTTTGAATTTGACGTAAGCATCAGCGAAACCGGTTTTGCTCTTCCTTACAAATAGTATTCTACGACTTTCTATGGATTAAGTCGTTCCCCAAAGAATGGACAAAAAGTACAGTGGGAATGGACTTTAATCTTCTTACTCCCACAAAAAAGACAACCATTTCTGATTGTCCTTCTGCATAAATTCTATTTCACTCCGACATATTCCATATATGTTACCATATATTTTTCCTGTTTCCGCCCTGTCCAGGCGGTTGGGTGCGATATTCATAGTTCTTATATAAATCATAGTAAATTCTTCTTCATTATTTTTCTCTACATAATCAATCACACTTTTCCACTCTAGTTCCCCTACATAAAAATTGCTCTTTTTAAACTGCTCCCAAAGTTCTTCCATATGTAAATCATCAGATATCAAATGTAATGTAGCTTCTATATCATCCTTGGTAAAAATAGTTTTCCTCTTTTCACAGGTAGCAGAAAATGCATCATATAAAACCCGCTTCTCTATCTGTTCTTCATAGAAGTTCATGATACTGTAAACATCATAAAAATCTCTTAATCTGGTATTCGCGATTCCCCTATTTATTATTGTCTGCATTTTTTCAGCAAGCAATGTTTCCTTGTTATATGTAAGAACGGAAATCGTTCTATCCTCAAACATCAATTTATAGTCGTATTCTATTGCCTTTGGTGTGATTACATCATCTGTAGAAATATCGATTTTAATTGGTTGACGCATCCTGTCCAACGTAGCTTCCAACATTACGCGAATGCCCGGGTAATCAAACTCTTCCATAATAGTTCTTGTGCTTTTAATTTGAAAGCTAACATTATCTTCCAGCGGGATGTTACAAATTTCTTCAATTATCCTCTGTACATCAGCCTCATTTAGTAGTAATGCTTTTACCGTTGTATCAATATCCATCGTAGCTCGCATATCCACCCCCAACAATTGACGCTACCAGCATCCCACCCTTAAGAATAAAATTATCTCGATATGATGATATAGATACTCTTTCCAGAAATCTTTCCATCATAAAATTTCGAATTAGCGTAGACGCTTTATTACTGTTCCCATCCGAAATATTTCTCACCTTATCTTTTTAATTGTCTTGATGAACTAATCACACTAACACCTCCACGTACTTCATCACTTCATCTCGAATTCCCATCATATCCGCATATACAATCAGCTGCGATAGCTTTTTGTCCTTCGATGACATATATTCCTTGATAGCCGTTTGAAATACTTGTACTTCATACTTATTACGATTCATTATCAAATCGCAAATGCAACGCTCCTTATCGTAAACCTTAACTAAATTTCCACTGCTGGATGCAATCTCACAAATTCCTATTTTGTATAAATCCGGTGCCGCATATTTCACCGAAACATCAAAATCATTATCCTTAAGATGGCTCGCATTATATCCCTGTGGCACAGTAACACACACAGATGAATACTCCCTATCTGTCAAACCGTGCAAATATAGTGCTGTTTCTCCGGAATAAATAATCGCACCATTTCTTTGTTGCAAAATGAACAACTCATCCGGCCACACATCATCCGTTATATATAAACCTCTTGAGACTTTCTCCATACCGTGTTCCTTAATATATTTTGCAACATAGGTCTTAGAAATATCTTCACTACACACCAAAGAGGTAATAAGATAACCGTTATATTTTTTTCAATAAAATTTTTCAATTTTTTCCCTTTTTTTAGTCATTCTATTCACCTCTTCACTTTACCTCTACGCTTTAATTATATGATTTGAAAGCGAGAAAGTAAACTCTTTTTTTATTTTTTTCAAAATAAACGAAGACATTCGTCTAAAAATCAACTTGATACAAAAAAAGTATTATGATTTTTGTATCAACTTGCATTATCTCAGGGGCTATATCATTCTCATCCCCATCAACCAGATACCAAAATTATTATCTCTTATTTGACTCCCGTCAACAATTTCACCTGCTCCACAGCAACTTTCCTAAGTTCCTCATTCTGCATTCCCTGTAGCAGCAATGCCACCTGCATCACATCTTCACCGATTTCTGTTTTCTCATCGTCTGCCAGGTAAGCAACCGTTGTACCAAGTAATGCTGCAATCTGCTTTAATATACTAATCTTGATATAAATCTTATCGATTTTCATAAGCAGACACTGTAGATTTCTTTGTCAAAAGTGCCTCTGCCAGTTCCTCCTGTGTCATTCCCATCTTCATTCTGCATTCTCTGATTCTCATTCCAATTGTCTTCTCCATCTTTCTCTCCATTTCCGGAGCAAAACGGAAGCAGACGCAATAAAGGAGTCGACAAAACGAATACCAATAAGACCGGTAGCTAATAATATGCCACCTGGCTCTATTTCCGTTTTGTCGGCTCCTAATAGTTCTATGCTAATTCCAGCTCGTTACAAACTCTTGATATGCAGCGCCGGCTCTGATGGTTCCTGCCAAATCTGACGGTTCAACTGCTATCTCACTTATTTGATTTTAATAATTTGCAGCTCTTTTCATGGGTTTCATTTTCCCCGGTTCCTTACTTTTTCTGAACACTCACCCGGACCCGTCCGGCTCTTCCGTCCTTTTCAGAACCTCGTCTGTTTTCCAGAACCATGACTCTCTCCTCATCTACAAGAACCACAATTTCTCTGTTACATTTCCCACAGGTAATGTCTATATTACCTTGTCCCTGACACTTCATCAGGATCCTGCCACATACCGGGCAGCTTACATATCTCTTATCTTTTCTATCTACCATCAGATTGCTCCTGTTGATTCTTACAATTCAACGGAAAAGGGAAAGGAAAACCATTGATGATTGCTATTAAACGGCAAATGAGTTCCGATGTGCCGAAGCTCGCACCATTTACCTTAAGTGCTTCTTGCTGACCTTTAATCCTATATAAAACCATTCTAGAAATTTAGCGCCCCTCCACAAACCACATATTATTGTCCTCATAGTACAGATGACTTTCCTTACCATCAATAATACATGTGTATCGTATACCGGCTCCCCCTGTTTTTAGACTGGCAGCTCTGCAGATATGCTTAAACCTCTGAATATCATATCTGTGCCCATCGATCCAAATAAAGCTTCGCGGTAATAACCTGCCATCCTTTGTAAATGTGGCGTTTACATCCACATAAATCTTACATGCTTCCATTTTAACTCCTTCTATCCAAAGTATCCGTGCGGATGAACCGTGTGCGATGCCTCACAATCCAACTGTGAAAGCATCTTATCAAAAATACATAAGTCCCCTCTGCACACTGAAATATCCAAAGCGTTTTCTCAGCTCATCCACTGCTGCATCCGCTTCCATCTGCTTTTCTCTAAATTCCATATTAGAAAATAAATCAATCTGTTCCCAAAAATAATCTGTTACAAGGTCTGCGCCTCTCACACCCACACTTCGGATTGGTTTCTTCCAGTCGTAGCATTCCTTGAAACTCCGGTAAGCCTCCTCTGCAATCTCCGTCGTGATATTGGTTGCATGATCAATCTTGTGCTGTCTGGTAAATGAAAACAACTCATTATCTCTTACACTGATTTCAACTACCCTGCACCTAAACCCATGCTTTCTGAGTCTGGACGAGACACTTTCTGCCAACATATATATGATTATTTTTACATCCTCATCCGCCAGCAAATCTCTTGGTGTTGTAGTGCTATTGCCTACTGATTTGATAGGAGCGTGTGTATTCTCTTTCTTTACCGGCGAATCATACGATGGGAAAAAGAAGAAAACAGAACCAACATTGTTACAGTAATTCCCAAGAATGCCCATGGAGAAGTATGGACATTTAAAAAGGCTGTAGAACGATACGGCTATCCTATGTATTCAAAAAGGGTATCAAATGCCATAAGAACTTACCAACATGCTTTATCAGCTCGCACAAAAGCGAATGCTCAAGGATATATAGATCGAAACTTCAAAAAGTATGCGAAATACAAAGACCTCCCTATATCTGATAAATGTTGCGATAAGCTCAAAAAAGAACCCCTTCGAAGAAAAGCCAAAGAACTTGGTCTCGATTGTGCCATATTAGGAATATTAGCTTCTGAAAGCTACCAACGTGAGAAAGATTGGCTAGAATACGGTTGCAATGTTTTTCATGAACAAAAAGATAATCAAAGCAGACCCTTATCCTTTTGGACTGACGAAGATATTCTTGAATATATAGAACGGTATAATGTAAAAAAATCTCTAAACTATACAAAAATAGGATATACAAGGAATGGTTGTATGTATTGTGGTTTTGGTGTTCATCTTGAACCTCCCTACTGCAATAGGTATCAAAAAAACTAAAGCATACACATCCTGCTCAATATACTTACTTTCTAAATAATTTTTGGACAACTTATGCTCGAATTCGAGATAAATATTGCATAGAATCCAATCGAGTAGGAGGCGGTGACTAACTGTCGTCAGATTGGCACAATACCAGTGTCCCCCTTCGACAGTTTGCCGCCATGTTCGCATAGTATTCATGGATTCCCATTTTTTTATCAGATTTCTCTTCTTTGTTCTGGGTAACTTCCATTGTTTCCATATACACATGCGTATTCTGTGATAGAGCCATCCGTTGATGTCATCTATGTTGTTCTTCATACTTGCAATTCCGTAGTAGTTAAGCCATCCTCTTGCATACACCTTGATTTTTCTCAAGGCTTGCTATCCCTGATACCTTATTCTTTCTACCAGCGTTTCCTTTTTCAGATTACTGCTTAAAACGCAGGAAAGTACAATCTGCAACAGACCGACCAAAAAATCATAATAAAAATTGGTACGATTGGAACATGATAGATATTCATTCCAAATATTCCATTATGTTTTGCATAGGAAAAAAGCGCATAGCCGAGCGGCAGACCAATGATCAAAGCTACGCATATGGTGCCAACCGTAAAAATCAGTCCCTGTAACTGCAGACATAAATTTAATTGTTTATTTGTCATACCCACAGCCTGTAATATACCATATTCCTGCTTTTTTGTCGTAATATTCATGATCATGGTGTTTGCCATATTCATAAAACCGATGAGTCCTACAACCGCCATAAACAGATAACAGCCAAGCTTCATCATGCTGCTTGCAAATTCGGCAGATTGTAACTGTGCATGATAGGTATCCATTTTTATATGTGAAGTATTCGAAATCAAAGTATTCAGACTCTGTTCCACAGATGCCACATCTTTTTTATCACAGTCCACCCACAGATAGCCATAGGCTGTTCCCTCGGATTCATGGAACGGTATACACCTTCCGGAATGACAAGATAAGTGTCCGCGCTTACAAAGGATCCTGCAATCTTTCCCTGATAGGTATAGGTTTCACTTCCATTCTCAAAGTCAAATGCAATGGATTCACCCGGAGCATATCCATCTTGTTCCATCCACGCCGACCAGCCAAAGAAAATATCACCATTCTTTACCGCCTGATCATAGTCCATAGAGCCAATATCCCCGTCTTGGCGCATAAAATCAAAATCATTTTTACTCACAATATCAGCAGGAAATCTTGTTCCGTTCAGATTTACAGAGACAATCTCTCTCGTCATGACATCTGTCACTCCCGGAATGCTTTTGATTTCTTCAATCAGCGAATCATTCAATGGATTATCCGTCAGAATCGTATCCAGATTATTCTCCGGATATCTTTCATCATACTCAGCAGAATAGTCAAGTTGCAGTTCAAATTGTCCATGATTAACGGAAAGACGTGCTTCATGCTCCGTATCAATATTTCCTACATAATTAGAAATAATCACAAACAATGCGCAGGAAAGCCCCAGGTGAGAATGGTACCAATGGCTCTTTTGGATTACCCGTCATATTTGCCATTGCCATAGAAAACACGGTGACATTTTTTCTGCCATTTCGTTTTCCTTTTTTGTGCGTTTCTGCATTTTCTAAATACCGTGTTGCTTCGATAGGTGAAATCCGTGAAACAATTTTCATTGGTTTGTGCAGTGCCAAAGCAACGGTAAGAAATGATACGAAAATACATAGAAGTATAACAGGCAGGGAAAACAGTGGCACCTGCTGATTTTGGACTCCATAGAGCCCGTTCCGGTTGATACAAGGTTTCCCTGTTCTACCATCCAGTTAAAACCGCATTTTGCAATCAGAAACCAAGAAGCAATCCAACCGGTATTGAAAAAATTGTCAAAAATGCCCTCTCTGAAGATCAGTTGTTTCATCTGCTTTTTTGTCGCTCCAGAGCCTTGATTTTTCCATACTCCTGTATCTTATTGGCAATACCGACCTGAAAAATATTATAAATGACCACAACAGAGAAAAGTACAATTGCAAGAATCAAAACCCCGCATACCGCAATCGTTTCATAACTCGGCTGCAAGACCCATTGCAAATAGAGATCATTGACTATAACGTTTTTTTCTTCAATCCCACAAGCTGCTGCAATCTGTTTAAAACAGGTTCAATATTATTCATAGATACATTTGCAGAATCATTTAAAGTAAAATAAATATTATACTGTCTGTCATTCTCTGCGACGTGCTCATCATAAAACTCCTGTGACCCGAAAGCAACATAAGATGCCTCGATGGTATACTCATCCCGGTCATATAGGATTCCGCTGACAACAAACTCTTCCGGCTTATATTCTGACCGCATCCCTGCACGGTAATCCAGTGTAACCGTATCTTTGACCTTTACATCATCATATCCCATTGCACGAAAAAAGCTCTTCCGGCGGCAATTTCCTGCATTTTTTCCGGATACTTTCCTTCCTTAACTCATATTCCTTATTATTGGGAAGCATTTTTCTTGCAGTCTCATCCATGCAGACAAACCCGCCTTTTTCATTGCCTAATTATGCCTTCTGTACACATAATTCCTATTGCATCTATTTCTGCACGGCGGCTTACTTCCTTTAACTGCGATCCGTCTGCTGCGACAAACAGACCATAATTGCTTCCATATGAGCCTGCCGCCTGACTTTTCTGTAAACGAATTACCCCATTTCCCACAGTACTGATGATAACAAGCAGCATCGTGGTTAGACAGATTGCCATCATGATCAGTATGCTTCTTGTCATGTTCTTTTGTCATTGCTATATGCAATTCTGCTTATTGTCTTCATCTGAAATCCACCACCTGTCCGTCCTCAATCACCAGAATACGGTCAGCGACCTGTGCAATTTCTCATCATGGGTAATCATTACAATTGTCTGTCCGTATTTTTTTGCTGTCATTTTCAGCAGCGCGATCACCTCGTCACTTGTCTTGGAATCAAGATTTCCTGTCGGCTCATCTGCAAATATAATTTCCGGACGATTCACCAGTGCTCTTGCAATTGCTACTCTCTGCTGCTGTCCTCCGGATAACTGATTTGGCAGATTATGAATCCGGTTTTTCAATCCCCCAGAGTTGCAATAATATCATTTACATACGCTTCATCCACTTTTTCTTCCATCCAGCCCCCAGTGGCAGTACAATATTTTTCCCAGACATTAACAGATGAAACCAGATTGAATGCCTGAAATACAAATCCGATTTTTCTTCTGCGGAAAACAGCAAGGGCATCTTCCTTCATCCTGTATAAATCTTTCCCTGCTAAAGTAACACTGCCTTTTGTCGGAGTATCTAGCCCTCCAAGCATATGAAGTAATGTACTTTTACCGGAACCTGACTTTCCGACAATTGCGACAAATTCTCCCTGTTCAATCTGAATGTCCACCTGATTGACCGCTTTGACCTGATTCTCACCTGTGCCATAAAACTTACAAAGCTGCTTGGTTTCTAATATCACACTCATGTGTTGCCTCCTTTTCATCTTACATCCAAATTGTATCAGGGCAATCTTTCATTCCACTTTCAAAAAACGAGCAGAAATCTTACAGAATTGTAAGATTTCTGCTCACTTAAAATTTAACCAACATATGGTAATTGAATCACAAACGTGCTTCCTTTTTTTCTCTTTTTGCCGGAGGTTACCGTAATCGTACCTGCGTGTTTTTTTCGATAATTTCTCTCGATAGAAAAAAAGTCCGATTCCTGTACCACTCTTTTTCCATGACCTCCCTGGAACTTCCTCTGTAAAATCGTTGAAAAAAATTTTTGTGATACTCATTCTGCGGAATACCAATTCCCTGATCCTCAATTTCCATTCTTACAAGATCGTTTCTTTTTTGTAACCGGATAAATATTTTTGAACCACACGGACTGTACTTGATTGCATTATCTAAAACGTTGATCACAGCTTCGCCAAGCCACCTTTTATCCTGCATAATCGTGCATGTTTCCAGCTCTTTTTCATAGTCAAAAACGAATTCAATTTCTTTCTCATCCGCTCTGGGATAAGTACGGTTCATAGCAGATATGACAGTATCCATAAGCGGAAGTTTTTTTCTTATTCATCTGAATCAATCCAGTTTCCATCTTGGATATTTCAAGAAGCGACTGCAATAATGTCTCCAGTCCATCCAGAGCACTCCGACACCGGATACGAAACTCCTCCTGTTCTGTGGCACTTAAGTCATTCTGCATCAGCACACTAAAAACATATATCCAAGGCTGCAACCGGTGTCTTTAGCTGGTGAGAGATATCAGAAACCATTTCTTTCGTGCTCTCTTTTTCTGTCCGCGCTTCTTCCTTTAGCAACTGAATATGATGTCCGATTGCTTCAAGCGGGTCATTCAATTTTTTTCCAGTTCTGCATGATTTTTCCGTTTTCAGTAAATCATCAAATTTATTTTCACGGAATCTGATCAGAATTTCTTCCAACCGGTCTAATATTTTTCTGATGACACGCATCTTCTTTTTTTCTTCCAATAAAGTAAAAAAGTCAAAAGAAGCACGCATATCACAGTGCTTACAGCACCAATCACCATAACCTGATGCCGGAATTGCGAATAAAAATGCATTCCCTTTATTTCCCCAGTATCCATATTGCTCCAATAATCGCCTTCCCCTGTTCGTTAGTTTCAATATCCTTATCCTTAAGCAATTCCGAAACAGCATCCAGCCCGGAAAAATTCTTCCTTTGCAGCAATGTCTGTCATAAGATTCATTTTTATATTTATAATCTTCATAAAAACACATACGTGGTAAAGCAATTTAAGATTACAAACAATAATATGACAGGTAATACCAAGGAGAGCACTACTGAGATCTTCTTGCGATATCTCTTTGTCACTGCCTTACCTCCTGATTCCATATATACCCAAGACCTCTGATATTCTTTTATATAGACCGGTGCAGCCGGATTGTCTTCAATTTTTCTCACGGAGTCTTCTGATATTGACAGCGATTGTATTTTTCATCCACAAAATCCCCTTCCAGATCAAACACATTTTTCCAATATTTGTGTTCTTGAAAGAATCTGTTTCGGATTCTGAAGAAAAAAAGTCAGCATTTTTTTAACTCCGTTTTTTTGTCAGACTGATTTCACGACTCTTTATCAGGACTTTCATTTCTCCTGCGATAAATACGATATCTCCCGAAATCATCTTTCTGACTTCCGTTTTTCTTTTGTCTACGACGGAAATGTGCTTCTATTTTTCCAAAAGAAGTACTGAAAGACTAAACGGCTTTGTAATATAATCATCTGCCCCTGCTTCATATCCCATAACCTGATCCATCTCCTGATCTAGTGCTGTAAGGCAGATAATGTATGTATTATAATTGCATCTCATCCACCTTACAAATTCCAGTCCATTCCCATCCGGAAGATTCACATCACAAATGGCAACATCCACATTATTATCACTTGCAATTCTTTTCGCTTTTTTCACTGATTCTGCTGAAAAAACCTCATATCCGGATTTTTTCAGTGAAAATGTAATTCCACGATTTAAATTTTCATCATCTTCAACCACGAGTATACCTGGCATAGCATATGCACCTCTCTTTATTAACTATTTTTCCTCTTCGTTACATATTTGTTCTGCCTCAATATCCTCGGTAATGACTTTCCCTGTAATATCCCTATAGGCTTCTTTTTATTCCATTTTTTTGACCGCCCACTTAATTATAAAATATAATGCAAGTAAGACGATTAGTGCTGTGCCAAAACTAATTCCTAATTCTTCAAACATTTCATTACCTCTGTCAATTCCGATTTGTATTTCTGTTTGTTTTTAAAAAAATGGGCAACTCCGATTGGAATTGCCCACTCATTGCACTAATTATGCGATTTTTTCTTGCTCTGCACCGATTTCTGCATCAATTGATGTAAGTTTGATGTAAATCGCTGTTTTTTCAGTTTTTTATCAAATGAAGTACGTCCCGTCTATTTGATAAAACGGTACATCTTTGCATCATTTTAATAGAGCTTTGCACCTGCCGGAATATGGTCATCAACCATCAGAAGATGAAGCTTTTTCTTCGCCTTCTTCTTCGTGGATAGCACTGAGAAGCATACCGCAAGAGTCAATGCCCATCATCGCTCTCGGCGGGAGATTCGTGATGGCGATCAGTGTTTTACCGACCAGCTCTTCCGGCTCGTAATAGGCGTGAATACCGCTTAAAAATGGTTCTGTCTGTGCCTGTTCCATCATCAAGAGTGAACTGAAGGAGTTTCTTTGACTTCGGTACTGCAACACACTCTTTTACCTTTACAGCTCTGAAATCTGACTTGCTGAATGTATCAAAGTCTACCATTTCCTCAAATAAAGGCTCAATCTTTACCTTTGAGAAATCAATCTTTTCAGGCTCAGTTTTTTTACATTTTTTTCAGGTGCTTCAGAAGCTGTATTATTTACATCATTTTTCTTATTTACACCATCTAAGGACTTCATTGTCGGGAACAATAACACATCCCTGATTGCCTGGCTGTTGGTGAGCAGCATTACCAGACGGTCGATGCCGTATCCGATACCGCCTGTCGGAGGCATACCAATGCTCAGAGCATTCAGGAAATCTTCGTCTGTATGGTTGGCCTCCTCATCTCCTGCCTCGAATGCAGCATCCTGTGCAGCGAAACGCTCACGCTGATCGATCGGGTCGTTCAGCTCGGAATATGCATTACACATCTCCCATGTATTGATAAACAACTCGAAACGCTCTACCTTGTTCGGGTCATCCGGTCTCTTCTTGGTAAGCGGAGAGATTGCAAGCGGATGGTCGGTAACGAAGGTCGGCTGGATCAGATTTTCTCACAGTATTCTTCGAAGAACAGGTTCACGATATCGCCCTTGGTATGACGGTCTTCGAATTCAACGTTGTGTTCCCTGGCAATTGCCTTGGCCTCTTCATCGGTTGTTACCGCATCAAAGTCAACCCCTGCATATTTCTTAATGCAGTCAGTCATGGTGATCCGTTCAAACGGCTTGCCAAAATCCAGTTCAATGCCGTTATATACAAATCTGGTTGTACCAAGCACTGCTTCTGCCAGATAACGGAACATGGACTCGGTCAGCTCCATCATTCCTTCGTAATCGGTATAAGCCTGATATAACTCCATTAAGGTAAATTCCGGATTGTGTCTGGTATCTACACCCTCATTACGGAATACTCGTCCGATTTCATATACTCTTTCAAGACCACCAACGATCAGTCTCTTCAGATATAATTCCAAAGAGATACGAAGCTTCACATCTTCATCCAGTGCGTTATAATGGGTTTCAAAAGGTCTTGCGGCTGCGCCGCCGGCATTGGATACCAGAGTCGGTGTCTCAACTTCCATGAAGTCTCTGCCATCTAAGAACTTGCGGATTTCCTTAATAATCCGGGAACGCTTAATGAATACCTCTTTGCTGTCGGCATTCATGATTAAATCGACATATCTCTGACGATAACGGGTATCGGTATCGGTCAGTCCATGGAACTTCTCCGGCAGAATCTGTAAGCTTTTCGTCAGCATGGTCATTTCCACTGCATGAATGGAAATTTCACCGGTCTTTGTGCGGAATACATATCCCTTAATACCATAAATATCACCAATATCGGATTTCTTGAAGTCCGCATAGGCCTCTTCGCCGATGGCGTCCTTCGCTACATAGACCTGGATGGTTCCCTTCAAATCCTGGATATTACAGAATGAAGCCTTGCCCATAACACGCTTGAACATCATACGTCCTGCGATAGATACCATAATCGGGTCTGCATCCATGATGGCTCTTCTCTCATTGTAATCAGCATTCAGCACTTCCCTTGCTTCTGCTTCCTCCATGCCCTCTACATTGGGAGCTGCATGTCCTGCAAGAAGCTTTTCCTCATGTGCAATATATAATTCCTTCGCTTCATCGGTATGATGAGTCTGATCATACCTGGTAATCCGAAAGGGATCCTTGCCTGCTTCCTGTAAAGCTGCAAGCTTTTCTCTACGAACCTTCAGAAGCTGATTTACATCCTGCTCCGGCTTCTGATTATTTTGTGGTTGCTTATTCTGTTCTGCCACGATAACACTCCTTATCTGTTACTTAATTGGAACGCTGGATTTCCAATACTTCGTACTTTAAAACACCTGCCTGGGTCTCTACTTCAACAATATCCCTTACTTTATGTCCAATCAGGGCCTTGCCTACAGGGGATTCATTGGAAATCTTTCCCTTAAGGCTGTTTGCTTCGGTAGAACCAACGATCTTGTAATCCAGATCTTCGTTAAACTCAAGGTCACGGATCTTCACACGGCATCCGATGCTGATCTTGCCAAGATCAACTTCATCTTCATCAACAACTTCTGCATTCTTAAGGATCTTCTCTAATTCCTCAATTCTTGCTTCGATATCTCTCTGCTCGTCCTTCGCTGCATCGTACTCTGCATTTTCGGACAAGTCTCCCTGCTCTCTTGCTTCCTTAATCTTCTGTGCGATCTCACGTCTTTTGACTACCTTGAGATCGTGAAGCTCTTCCTCATATTTACGAAGACCTTCGTAAGTAAGTATGTTTTTCTTTTCTTCCATCACAATCGCCCTTTCATTCTATCTTTCTATTGTAACTACCCAAAATACAGTCCTGAATAGTTATATACGTCTTATATTTCCATAGTGAACTAATGTATTATACCCATTTTTTTCACTGTAGCGTCAAGGAATTTCCACGCCTGCGCCCTGCGGATTACCACCGCACCGTCCGGAATTCTCCGGTCAAAAAGCAGTATCATCCCATATTCTTCATACAGATAATTCTGAAGGCTCTCTGAAACCGTTCCTTCCTCTCCCGTCCAGACAACCTGCTTAAGTCTTGGCAGATAAGGAATCAGCAGCTCCATCAACTGCTCTGCATCCTGCATTCCCTGATTCCATTCCTCCGGAAGATAAAGGGTGTCAAACGGACGCTGCGCATAGAGCCACGCCTGCAATATACAGAAGGGCAGGTCCTGCGCTGCCATCGGCCACGCTTTTTCCTGAAACTGCCTGCTATAAAGCATTTCCCAACAATCGTAATCACATTCCGCTCTTCCCTTAAGCTTTTTCCAGTTCCTTTTGCAGCTCCAAAAACCTTCCATTCCTTGGGCTTCTTCCGAACAGGCTCTTCCTCCGGTACTCCGGCCAAAGCGCATAATAGAGAGAAACACTGCCGGAAGGAATCGGGAGATGCCTTTTCACTTCATGAATTTCTACGGACTTTTCATAAATTCCATCTGCCTGCATCATCAGGTAAAAGATATGATATTGTCTTTTCGACATTTACAGCTCCTGTTCACCGGGCGGGGATCAGGCCTATCCGCTCCGGCTGTTACCCTGGAACCGGAAACAATCCCCCTCACTTATGAATAAGAGTATGCCGGTTATTCTTAAATTAGAAGTCCATTCTGCCGGATTGGCATATTACCTCCAGAGTCACTGGCACATTTACCAGCCCACCCGGATTGAATTACTCTGTAAATATCTGCTGCACCGTCTCCTTTAAGGTCTCAAAATCTTCGATTTCATTCACCTTTCTGCGCAGTGCTGCCGAACGGGGATAGCCTGCCGTGTACCAGGCAATATGCTTACGCATTTCACGCACTGCCGTATATTCTCCCTTTAATTCAAGCTCCATCTGTGCATGACGCAGAATTGTATTACATACCTCATCCGCAGTGGGACGTTCCGGAAGTTCACCGGTATCCAGATAATGATTGATCTCCCGGAAAATCCATGGATTTCCACGGACGGCACGCCCGATCATCACCCCATCGCAGCCGGTCTGCTGCAAAAGAGCTGCTGCAGATTTTTCCATCCGTCACATCGCCGTTTCCAAATACCGGAATGGACACGGCAGCCTTCACCTGCGCAATGATATCCCAGTCCGCTTTGCCGGCATAATACTGTTCCCTGGTTCTTCCATGAACCGCTACGGCTGCGGCGCCGCTCTGTTCTGCAATCCTCGCAATCTCCACAGCATTTGTATGCTCCTCATCAAAGCCTTTACGGAATTTCACGGTGACGGGCTTGTGAATCGCCTTTACGGTACGGCTGATAATCTCTTCGACAAGCTTAGGATTCTTCATCAGTGCCGAACCCTCACCATTATTTACCACCTTTGGAACCGGACAGCCCATGTTGATATCCAGAATATCAAATGGCTTTTCCTCAATCCGCTTTGCCATCTCACTGATAATTACAGGATCCGAGCCAAACAGCTGCAGGGATACCGGATGCTCCCCCGGATCAGTCTCCATAAGTTCTTCGGTATTCCGGTTCTTATAATAAATCGCCTTGGCACTCACCATTTCCATGCAGACAAGGCCGGCACCCTGTTCTGCACATAACACACGAAATGGCAGGTCGGTTACTCCTGCCATTGGTGCCAGTATCGTATTATTTTGAAGAGTTACCTCTCCGATCTGTATTTTTCTCATAAATAATTCGAAGTCCTTCCAATGTAAGATCCCGGTCATAAATCTGGATCTCGTCCGTTTCGTCTGCGATAATTCTTCCAAGTCCGCCGGTTGCTACCACCTTCATGTTGTCATAGCCGCTTTCCTTACGCACCTGACGGATGATGTATTCGGTCTGTCCGATCTGTCCGTATACAAGACCGGCCTGCATACTGCTGATGGTTTCCTGTGCCAGAATGGACTTCGGCTTCTTAATCTCGATTTCCGGAAGCTTCGCCGTATCCTCCCAGAGTGCCTTCGCAGAAATCCGGATTCCGGGAGCTGTAATCCCTACGGAAAAGGAACCATCCCCGGTGACAAGGTCATAGGTCGTTGCTGTTCCGAAATCAATAACAAGGGCCGGCCCGCCATATTTTTTTCATAGGCTGCCACCACATCCACAATACGGTCTGCGCCGATTTCGCGCGGATTCTCGGAGGTCACACGGATACCGGTCTTTACCCCGGGGCCGACAATCATCGGAGATCTTCCAATATATTTCGTAATGCCGTTAACCAGGGAATGCATCACATTCGGTACAACGCTTGCCATGATGACTCCCTCGATTTCTTCCTTTTCCACCTCATTCGTACGAAGCAGCTCGCGCAGCGTAATTCCATACTCATCGGAGGTTCTGGGCTGTTTGCTCATCATCCGGAAGGTGGTCTTTAAATTCTTTCCGTCATAAACGCCCATTGTAATATTTGTATTGCCAACATCAATGACCAGCAGCATATTCTTTCCTTTCCTATTCACACATTTCTATATATTCAAGTTTTTTTGGAGAATAAGGATCTGAATCGTTACCATGACTTCAAACAGCAGATCCGCCTACAAGCCCTCTTCATCCAGCAGTTCGCTCATATCCTCATGCAGCACAACTGCCTTGTAATATAAGCTTAAGGACTCAAACAGCTCCTGCCGTTTCCTTCTTACTTCACTGATTAACAGTCCGCTTCCGATATCGTCATAGAGATAATCCTCCGGCGCATATTCCGTCCGCAGCTCTACATTGCCATTTTCATCGAATTCAATCGTGAAGATGCCGCCGATCTCTTCGGTAAAAAGCACACAGATAATATGGAGCTCTTCCTGTATTGAAGCAGGAATTCCCTTGAACAGTTCATTAAAATAATATTTCTTATCATACGCATTGGCTCCGCAGAGCACAACACGTTCTTCCTCCGGAACATCCTGTCCCGGCTTGTTTGCTTCAGACATACTCATACAATCCTCTCACCGATACCTCTCCTGCATAAACAGGTACGACACCGTTCTCCTTTGTTTTTACCAGAAGCTGTCCATGATTGTCAATCCCCAATGCGATACCTCCGAACTCTCCCTTCGGATCAAGAACCCGCACCGGCTGATCCAGATTGATCAGATGGGAAATATAATCCTCCTTCATAAGTGACAGATCTGCGGTCTGTAAAAACTGCTCATACCGGACGGCAAATGCTCTCAGAATATCATCCCGTACCGCATCACGTACATCCTCCGGACGTTCCTCCGTATGCTTTTCCTCATCCCGTTTCCAGTGTCTGCCGCTTTCGATGAAAAGGGAGGTTGCCTTGTCCGCAATCTCTTCCGGAAATTCCTTCTGGTTTACATTGATCCCGACTCCGCAGGCCAGTGCATAAGGATGCTCCTTCTGTGTCTCTCCTTCCGGAAAAGCCTCATCCTGCTCTAACATCGCTGCCTCGGTCAGAATGCCGACCACCTTTTTTTCTTATGAAGCACGAGGTCATTGGGCCATTTAATCTGACAGTCAAGTCCTGTTGCCTCTTTAATTCCTTCCTGACAGGCAAGTGCCATAATCAGTGTCAGCACCGAAGCCTGCTCCATCGTCACATCCGGGCGAAGCAGAAGCGTCATGTATAAATTAGAACCGGCAGGAGATTCCCAGGCTCTTCCCCTTCTTCCCCTGCCGCTTATCTGACGTTCTGCCTGAACCAGTGTCCCTTCCGGTGCACCGGTCTTTGCCCGACGGATAACTTCAAGATTGGTAGAATCAATCTCTTCGCGTTTATCAATCGTAAATTTCATATCTGCTCCCTGTTATAACGTAGCTGCCATAATCGCCTTGATGGTATGCATACGGTTTTCTGCCTCATCAAAAACTACCGACTGAGCCGATTCAAACACCTCGTCCGTCACTTCCATTTCCGTAACGCCGAACTTCTCGCCCATTTCCTTGCCGGTTGTGGTCTTCAGATCATGGAACGCAGGCAGGCAGTGCATAAAGATTGCCTGGGATCCGGCATTTTCCATCACGGCACGGTTGACCTGATAAGGACTTAAGGAACGGATCCGCTCATCCCATACGGTATAAGGCTCACCCATGGATACCCACACATCCGTATAGATGACATCGGCGCCCTTTGTTCCCTCGGTAACATCCTCGGTAAGGGTGATCGTTCCGCCGCTCTTTGCCGCAATTTCCCTGCACTGTGCCACCAGTGCCTCATCCGGGAAGTAGCTCTTCGTGGTGCATGCCGTAAAATGCATGCCAAGCTTTGCACAGACTACCATCAGCGAATTTCCCATATTATAACGGGCATCGCCCATATAAGTAAGCTTTACACCTTTGATTCTTCCAAGCTTTTCTTTAATTGTTAAAACATCTGCCAGCATCTGCGTCGGATGGAATTCATTGGTTAATCCATTCCATACCGGAACTCCCGCATACTTCGCCAGATCTTCAACGATCGTCTGCTCGTAACCACGATACTCGATTCCGTCAAACATTCTGCCTAACACACGCGCAGTATCGGCAATGCTTTCCTTCTTGCCGATCTGGGAGCCTGACGGATCCAGATAGGTCACCTCCATACCAAGATCATGTGCTGCTACCTCAAAGGAGCATCTGGTACGTGTACTGGTTTTTTCAAAAATCAGTACGATATTCTTGCCCTGATGCATCTCCTTGGTAAGGATTCCCTTTTTCTTCTTATCCTTCAGCTCTGCTGCCAGATCCACCAGATACAGGATTTCTTCCGGTGTATAATCCAATAGCTTTTAAAAAGCTTCTACCTTTTTAAGTCCATCTGCCTTCTCTCTCCATCTCTTCTTTTGTTTTAGTTTTCAATTATCCGTAACTGTTCCACATCATGCAGATTCCGGCCATATAGACGTTATCTGTTTTCCTTCATAAGAGCATCTGTCACGATTAACAGATAAAAGTTTAATCGTTCTTAATAATTTCCTTCAAGGAAGCTGCAAGTCCTGCCACGCCCTGAATTTCAGAAGGGATAATGATCTTGGTTGCCTTACCGTCTGCCGCCTTTTCGAAGGCTTCCAGACTCTTAATGCGAAGGACTGCCTCATCTGCTCCTGCTTCACGCAGCATACGGATACCGTCTGCGGTTGCCTGCTGTACCTTTAAGATGGCTTCTGCTTCACCTTCTGCTTCACGGATCATCTTTTCCTTTTCAGCTTCTGCGCGGAGAATGGCAGACTGCTTATCTGCTTCTGCTTCCAGAATGGCTGCTTCACGCTTACCTTCTGCAATCGTAATGCTTGCTTTCTTCTCACCCTCTGCTCTGGTAACGGCTTCACGACGTTCCCGTTCTGCCTTCATCTGACGCTCCATGGCGTTCTGGATTTCTGCAGGGGGAATAATATTCTTAAGCTCAACACGGTTTACCTTGATACCCCCAGGGATCCGTTGCCTCATCCAGGGAAGCTCTCATCTTGGTATTAATGGTCTCTCTGGAAGTCAGTGTCTGATCCAGCTCCAGTTCACCAATGATGTTTCGAAGTGTTGTTGCGGTCAGGTTCTCGATCGCCATAATCGGATTTTCCACACCGTATGCATAAAGCTTCGGATCGGTGATCTGGAAAAACACAACGGTATCAATCCGCATGGTTACATTATCCTTCGTGATTACCGGCTGCGGTGCGAAATCCACTACCTGCTCCTTTAAATTGATCTTGCGGGCCACCTTATCAAATACAGGAATCTTGATATGAAAGCCAACAGACCAGGTGGACTGATAAGCTCCCAGACGCTCCACAACATAGGCATAAGCCTGCGGCACAATCTTAATGCTGGATGCTAAAATCACCAGAACAAAGATGAAAACCAATAAAACCAATACTGCTAATACTCCCATTTCTTTCTCCTCTCCATTAAAAAGCTGCTGCTTTTACTGCTTTGGTGTAACGATCAGCTTGACTCCGCTGACACGCTCTATAATAACAACGCATCCTACCGGAATGGCTGCTTCTTCATCGGTACTGCGGGCACTCCATTCCTGACCGTTCACGGTCACCTGCCCGATTCCCTGAAGATTATTAATTTCACTGATTACAATGGCCTGCTGTCCGATCAGACTCTCCACATTTGTCCTCACACGGTCCTTATTAAAATATTTTACAGCTACCGGACGGGTAAAGAATAGCAGCAGGGCTGATACGACAAGGAACAGCACAATCTGAACCCATAACGGTGCTTGGACTGCTGCTGCCAGCGTTGCCACAAGGGCACCTCCTGCAAACCAGATTGTGGTAAGTCCCATCGTGATAATCTCGATAATGACCAGTACGACAAACACGATCAGCCAGATCGTAATCATTGAACTCATACTTACTCCCTCTCCCTGTACTCCCAGGGTCTTGTGTTTACCAGAAGACGTGATCTCCGATAACGTAGCCGTCATGGCGTCCGGCTCTTCTAAAGTAGGTTGCTCCCCCTACTGAAGTTTCGCCATTGATCGCAGCCTGTGCTGCCTGGATGCAGGCATCCGGAATGTTTCCTTCGTAAACCCTTGCCACCTTTCCTGACATGGCAGGTGTGAACTGCCCGGAGGAATAAATGACTCCGTAAATGCTGCCCGGATAGGCCGGACTCTTCACACGGTTCATGACAACCGCTCCGACACCAAGCATTCCCTCATAGGGCTGATTGCCGGCTTCACAGTAGATCAATGCTGCCAGAAGTCTTGTTTCATCAGCATCTGCTGAAACAGCGCCACGGTTCGCAATTCTCTTTCTCTCTGCTGCCTCCCGCTCTCTGGCACGGACCACTTCAATCGTCTCTCCTTCATCAATATGAAAATTAATCTGAATGTATTCCGTTCTGACATATCCGATTGCACCTTCATAGTCGATGCTGACCCACTCATCGTTTACAATTTCGATAAAGTCTACCGCATCATCCTTTGCAAGGTAGCAGATCGTTTCTGCTTCTTCGTTCGGTTCCATCCTAACACGTACTGCTTCTGAATTGAGCTTCACAATCCAGTTCCCGACATCCTCTGCCATCTTCTCGGCATCTTCTCCAAAAACGAGATATTCGTCCTTGGCCCAGCCGATCACATTGCCGGATTTAATCTTCGTCCAGCCGTTCTCCTGCTCTAAGATTGTGCCTCCACAGTCCTTATACAGGAATCCGACCTTCTCTGATTTTTCATTCGCCTGTGCACGGACGTTCAGCGCATTCTGGACATTCGCCATGGCAAGCTCAGTTTCCATACGAGCCTGCTCGGCTTCAAACTTCTGATAGATATTAAGCTCTTCCTGCTGCTTCTCCGGTTCGTCCACGGTGAAATCATTGGGATCTAACACAGTACCCACGCCGGAGCACATGAAGTCATGTCCTTCCCTTTTCTCCGGCCTGAACGGTTATTTCCTCTGTCAGTAAGAATCCCATGCAGATACTTAATCCTGCAAGGCATACTAACAGCCTCTTTCTCCGATCCATGATGTTTCCTCCACTATACATGAACAAGATGTTACAAACTTGTTACGTAATATGTGGATAATATTAACAAATGGTCTAATTCTTGTCAAGTTTGCGGGATTACCCATTCACTAAATTCGATCTTCGCTCCGCTCGCTCTCATTAAGTGTTCGGGTAGCGTTCGCACTAAGCTCAAACTTCGACTACGTCTCGTCTTTGCTAAGTGCTCTACATCTTTCCACGCAGGCAGATACCGCATGCATCACGCTGCTGCGGAATCCGCGGTCCTCCAGAACCTGTACGGCTTCGATGGTTGTTCCACCCGGAGAACATACCATATCCTTCAGCTCTCCCGGATGCTTCCCGGTTTCAAGTGCCAGGGCTGCGCTTCCCATAATGGACTGTGCAGCGAACCGGTAGGCCTGTGCTCTCGGCATTCCTGCCTGTACTGCTCCATCTGCGAGTGCCTCCAGAAACAGGAACACATACGCCGGTGAGCTTCCGCTCACCCCGACCACGGCATCCATCAGCTTCTCGGGTACTTCCTCTGCCAGTCCGAAGCTCTGTAACAGAGAAAGACTCTGCTGCATCTCATCCCTCGTTACCAGCTCATTACAACACACCCCGGTGCATCCCATTCCGACAAGTGCCGGAGTATTCGGCATACAGCGGACAAATTTTAAGCTTCTGCCAAACATCCTGCCAAGGCTGTCCATCGATACACCGGCAGCAATGCTGACAATCACTGTATCCTCTGAAACCGCATCCTTAATCTGCTCAACCACCCGGGGCAGAACCTGCGGCTTTACGGCAAGTACAAGAATCTCCGCAAAGTGTGCCACCTGAATATTATCCTCACCTATCAGAATACCCCAGTTCCCGGAGGCATATTCTTTGGAAGCCTCACTTTTTGCACATCCCATAATGTCCTTGGCAGACACTACTTCTTTTTTAAGAATGCCGCCAATCATTGCCTTTGCCATATTGCCAAGTCCGATAAATCCAAGCTTCATGTCAATCCCTTCTTTCCACTTATATATTATCATTTATATGTCATATTTTTTTATCTTATTTTTGATAATCCGTGTGTAAACCACATGTTCATGATTCACGCTTTTTATTCTGTCTTCTGCATTTTACTCATGTATGACAAATTTTGCATAATCTCACATGCCTGTGTTTCTCACTCTTACTCTGTCTTAGCCAAATGCAGATTCCTCAAACAGCCACCTCGTACATCAAAAGAGCCGCTGCCACAGCCGCATTCAGCGATTCCAGCTTCCCCTGCATGGGAATCCGTATGTATTCATCTGCCAGCGCCGCTGTCTCTTCCTTTAATCCGTTTCCCTCGTTTCCGATCAGAAAGGCCGCCCCTTCTGCATAGTCCGGTTCCCGGTAGGATTTCGTTCCTTTGAGGTGTGCCGCATAGACACGGATCCCTGTCTTCTGCAGCTGTCCTATGGTCTGTGTAAGATCCCCGGTATACAGGAACGGTACTCGGTAAAGGGATCCCATCGTGGAGCGGATGGTCTTCGGATTATAAATATCTACGGTTCCTTTACTCATCAGGATCCCATCAACTCCGGCCCCCTCTCCGGTACGGATCATGGTTCCCAGGTTCCCCGGATCCTGAATGTCCTCAAGGATAAGGAACAATGGTCTTTTCCCTTCCTGGGCCTTCCGTTCGCCTGCTCCCCTAAGAAGATCAGACAGGTCATAGGTCATCTTTTTCCATCAGGAAAAAAATCCCCTGAGGGGTCTGGGTATCCGACAGCTTCCGGAATACCTCCTCCGTCACGGTTTCCACAACAGTTCCCTGTTTCTGACAGGTCATGAGCTTTTCGTAAATTCCTGATAATTTATCAAGAGGAGCCTTTCGATAAGACTCCTCCATTCTCTGCCAGACATCCTCCCGGCAGTATATTTCCCTGATTTTTGAAAGCGGTGCTTCCTCAAACATCTTGAATCCTTCCGCTACGAAAAGCCCTTCCTCGTTCCGTGTCCGGCTCTTTTCCTTTAGCTGGATCGCATGCCTGATCCGCCCGTTATTCAGACTTGTAATCATAAAACTTCCTTTCGCAGTTACTGTTCACTCATATCTCGCTCCAGTAACGATTCGCAGGCTCATTTTACTGGGAAAGCAGACGGCTTACCTGATACTGGTATTCCGGAATTTCCTTCTGCATATTTAATGCTTCCTCAATATCAAAATCCTGGAACTCGCCATGACGATAGCCTACGACACGGTTGGTCTTTCCTTCGCAGAGGATATCTGCCGCATAAGCACCCATAATGGAGGCGTAGAAACGATCCTTACAGGTCGGGGATCCGCCACGCTGCATGTAGCCCTAAGATGGTTGCTCTGGTTTCCATTCCGGTTGCAGCCTCGATACGGCGCGCCATGGAAGTCGAATGGCCGATTCCTTCGGCATTGATGATGATATGGTGCTTCTTGCCGCGCTTACGGCTGTTAATAATATTGTTGATGAGTGCCTGCTCGTTGTAATCGTACTTCTCGGGAAGCAGGATATCCTCGGCACCGTTGGCAATACCGCACCACAGAGCGATATAACCGGCGTTACGTCCCATTACCTCGATGATACTGCATCGCTCATGGGAGGAAGAGGTATCACGTACCTTATCAATGGCCTGCATCGCCGTATTAATTGCGGTATCAAATCCGATGGTATAGTCGGTACATGCAATATCAAGGTCGATGGTTCCCGGAAGTCCGACCGTGTTGATTCCATGTCTGGAAAGTGCCTGGGCACCACGGTAAGAGCCGTCACCGCCAATGACTACCAGTCCGTCAATTTCATGCTTCCGGCAGATCTCTGCTGCCTGCTCCTGAACCTCTTCCTGTTTAAACTCAAGGCATCTGGCTGTTCCGAGAATGGTTCCGCCACGCTGGATGGTATCAGAAACATCCTTCTTCTCCATCTCCACAATTTCTTCATTCAGAAGTCCCTGATAGCCCTTCTTGATTCCTTTTACTTTAACACCATTGCAGAGTGCCTTACGCACCACTGCACGGATCGCTGCGTTCATACCGGGTGCATCGCCACCGCTTGTAAGCACTCCGATTGTATTAATGTGATTAGCCATAACTCTCCGTTCCTTTCCATGCGGCAGCTCCTGCCGCCATTTTCTATATTGGTAATTGTTTCGTAACAGATCCGTCCTTCACCGTTACGATGTTTCCTTAATTCTGCCTCTCATATTCCGAACCCCGGTTAAAAGCTCCGGAACAGTTTTATTGTACTGGTTTTCCTTTCCATTTTCAATCTTTTTTATACTTCTTTGCGGATATCCCATGCAATTTTAATATTGTCTTCCCCATACTTTGCACAAAGCTGCGCCTTCAGCTCTTCACCGGCCTGCACACTGCAGCTTGGAGGAAGCTTTTTCATTGCCTTTGCTTCTTCAATATAAATCACCACGCTGTCATGCCCGTCTGAGGTCTGCAGGGTCTGCAGCAGTTCATTGGAAGAAGCCTGATAAGCCTCCATCGTCGGGAATTTAATCCACAGCTTCTTCGGAATCTCGTCAAAAGCAGTAATTCCCTCACAGATCACCTTGCCATCGCGATCCTCCTCCAGGGAAACATGTCCCTTAATAAAGACCTTATTATCCTCCAAAAAGCTTTTATGCTGTTCTTCTCATAATCTCTCGGGAAAACGATAACCTCTACCGTTCCGACCAGATCCTCAATCTGCAGAAACGCCATGATTTTTATCATTTTTTTCGTATATTTAATCTTCTTATTAGAAATGATTCCACCGATCGTACAGGGCGCATTGTCCCTCACTCTCGTTTCACCGGATTCCTCTTCCAGTACAAAAATCCGCAGTCGTATTCGTGATGCCTCTTCTTCACTGATCCTCAAACTCCTCTAACGGATGGCCGCTGACATAGATCCCAAGCACTTCCTTCTCAAAAGCAAGAATCATATCCTTGGAATACTCACCGACATCCGGAAGCTGGACATCATAGCTGGATTTCTCTGATTCGTCCACAATATCAAACAGACTTATCTGCCCTGCCATATTATTCTTCCGGTCATGTACGATGTGATCCATGATCTGCACATAGGCACTCATAAACTGCTTCCGTGTTCCGCCAAGGCTGTCAAGCGCGCCTGCCTTGATAAAGTTTTCAATCGCCTTTTTGTTGATATCTTTATCTGCCATACGGGTGATGAAATCCTGCAGATTCGTGTAGGCGCCACGTTCCTTCCGTTCGTTCACCACCGCATCAATCACAGGACGTCCAACACTTTTGATGGCAGTCAGTGCATAACGGATACTGTTGCCGTTTACGGAAAAGCCGCTTTCTCCCTGATTGATGTCAGGCGGCAGGATCGTAATACCCATACTCCGGCAGACCATAATATATTCTGCCACTTTTCCGGATTATCAATCACGGAAGTCATCAGGGCTGCCATAAATTCTACCGGATAATAATATTTCAGGTATGCGGTCTGGTAGGAAACCACCGCATAGCATGCCGCATGGGACTTATTGAACGCATATTTCGCAAAATCCATCATTTCATCATAAATCTTCGAGGCGACATTCTCCGGGATGCCGTTTGCCACACATCCGGGCACGCCCTCCTCCGGATTTCCATAGACGAAATTCGCCCTCTCCTTTTCCATCACGGCCTGCTTTTTCTTACTCATGGCACGGCGCACGAGATCGCTTCGCCCAAGGGTATAGCCACCCAGATCACGTACGATCTGCATTACCTGCTCCTGATAAACAATACAGCCGTAGGTCGGTGACAGAATCGGCTCAAGCTGTGGACACAGATAGGTAACCGTTCCAAAATTGCTCTTTCCCTTAATATACTTCGGGATAAAGTCCATCGGCCCCGGGCGGTACAGGGAAATCCCGGCAATAATGTCTTCAAGGTTCTGTGGCTTCAGTTCCTTCATGAAGTTCTTCATTCCGGCACTTTCCAGCTGGAACACGCCGTCTGTTTTGCCGGTTCCGATGGATGCCAGAACCTTTTTATCATCAAAATCAATCTGATCGAGATTAATCTCTTTTCCGGTACTCTGCTTCACAAGCTTCACGGCATCACGCAACACTGTAAGAGTTCGTAGTCCCAGGAAGTCCATCTTCAGAAGTCCGAGCTCTTCGATCGTCGTCATCGTAAACTGGGTTGTAATGGAACCATCGGCGCCCCTTGACAGCGGCACAAGATCCTCCGCCGGACGGGAACAGATGACTACACCCGCCGCATGCATGGAGGTATGTCTCGGAAGCCCCTCAAGACGACGGCTCATGTCGATCAGCTCCTTCACCTGCTCATCGGTTTCGTAGAGCTTGCGCATGTCCGGATTCATCTGAAGCGCTTTATCAATCGTGATATTTAATTCATTCGGGATCATCTTGGCAAGGGAATCCACATAGGCATAGGGCAGATCCATCACCCTGCCCACATCCCGGATCACGCCCTTTGCCGCCAGGGTACCAAAGGTAACGATCTGTACCACCTTTTCCTGCCCATACTTACGCCCTACATAATCGATAACCTCCTGCCGCCGTTCGAAGCAGAAGTCAATATCAATATCCGGCATGGATACACGTTCCGGATTTAAAAAACGCTCAAACAGCAGATTATAACGGATCGGGTCAATATTGGTAATCTTAAGGCAATAGGAAACAATACTTCCTGCCGCCGATCCTCGTCCGGGTCCTACCATGATGCCGTTCTGCTTAGCATAATTGATAAAGTCCCAGACAATCAGAAAGTAATCCACATATCCCATTGTCTGAATGACATTCAGCTCATAATCAAGGCGTTCCTTCAACGTCTGTCCGGTCTCTCCGGCAGGTGCATTTTCATCCCCATACCTCTCCTTCAGACCGTCGTAACACAATTTATTCAGGTAAGTCCAGGAATTATACCCCTCCGGCACATCGAATTTCGGCAGCTTCGTCACTCCGAATTCAATCTCCACATGGCACCGGTCCGCAATCCGCTGGGTATTTTCAACTGCCTCCCACGCATAGGGAAACAGTCCCTTCATCTCTTCTTCACTCTTCACATAATACTGACCACCCTCATAACGCATGCGGTCTTCATCCGATAATTTCTTTCCGGTCTGCAGACAAAGGAGGATATCATGCGGCTTCACGTCATCCGCATAGGTATAGTGCACGTCATTCGTTACGACCATCGGAATATCCAGTTCCCTGCTCATCTGTAAAAGTGTGGTATTGACTAATTTCTGCTCCGGCAGTCCGTGATCCTGCAGCTCCAGGAAATAATTACCCTTTCCGAAGCAGTCCTGATATTTCAGTGCTGCCTTCTTTGCTTCATCCACAAGCCCCTTCTGGATATAACGCTGCACTTCCCCTGCAAGGCAGGCTGACAATGCAATGATTCCCTCATGGTACTCCTGCAGCAGCTCCATATCGACACGCGGCTTGTAATAATATCCTTCCGTAAATCCGCGGCTCACAATCTTCATCAGGTTCTCATAGCCCTTGTTATTCTCCGCAAGCAGCACCAGATGGTAATAGCGGTCCTCCCCGCCGGTCAGCTCTTTATCAAACCGGGAATTCGGTGCAACATAGACCTCACACCCAAGAATCGGATTAATGCCCTCTGCCTTGCATGCCTTATAAAAATCAATCACGCCATACATGACTCCATGATCCGTGATTGCCGCACTGTCCATGCCAAGTTCTTTGACACGCTTCACATATTCTTTAATTTTATTGGATCCATCTAATAGGCTGTATTCAGTATGGACGTGCAGATGCGTAAATGCCATGGTGTTCCTCCGGAATTTCTATGTACTATGTTCATGGTTGAATTTTCAACCCCATTTATAGAACTGTTGATTCACAATGTAGTTAATCTCATGCCGTTTATTTCATGTGATTTATGTAGTTTATTTCATGTGGTTTATTTCACGCGGTTTATTTCATGTGGTTTATTTCATGTAGTTACAGTTTACCCTTTATGGGGAGGTGATGCAAGCAATGAATTTTTGATTTGTCCCTGTTCTTTCGTAACATATGGGTACTATATGCCATATACGGCTTACATACCCTCTCTTTCCATGCGACTGGGTATATCGGGATTTTCTTACTCTGTATACCCTTCTTTCTCCAAGCTAATGGGTGCAGCAGGACTTTTTCACTCTGTATACCCTTTTTTTCTCCAAGCTAATGGGTGTAGCAGGACTTTTTCACTCTGTATACCCTTCTTTCTCCAAGACACCGGGTATAGCAGGACTTTTTTACTCTATATACCCTTTCATCTCCCAACGACTGGGTATTACTAAAGAAAATGTACATCTATACCCAATACCACGCCAAACAAGCATAACACTATCCATACATACAAGACCATACAATACTGTATAAATATGATGCAGTATCACATAACACAAAAATAGAGTTAATACATAAGTTTGATTTTTGACAATTATCTCACTTATACATTAACTCTATTCTTTATTGCAGATATTTGTAACTATTCAGAACCCCATTCGTAAAACCGTTGCTTCGCAACTCAAGTTTTACTCAGGTGGATTATAAGTACTTCTTCAATACATCCACCTTATCAAGCTTCTCCCAGGGCAGATCCAGATCGTTACGTCCAAAGTGTCCGTAAGCAGCAGTCTGCTTGTAGATCGGACGGCGAAGATCCAGCATCTTGATGATTCCTGCCGGACGAAGGTCGAAGTTCTCACGAATTGCTTTAAGAAGCTCTTCATCAGAAACCTTTCCGGTTCCGAAAGTGTCAACCATGATGGAAGTAGGCTGTGCGACACCGATTGCGTAGGAAAGCTGGATTTCGCACTTGTCAGCAAGTCCTGCTGCAACAATGTTCTTCGCAACATAACGTGCTGCATAAGCTGCGGAACGGTCTACCTTTGTGCAGTCCTTTCCGGAGAAGGCACCGCCGCCGTGACGGGCATATCCGCCGTAGGTATCTACGATAATCTTACGTCCAGTAAGTCCTGCATCACCGTGAGGTCCACCGATTACGAAACGTCCGGTCGGATTGATGAAGTACTTGGTATCCTCATCCAGTAATTCCTTCGGAAGAATCGGATCAAACACATACTTCTTAATATCTTCATGGATCTGCTCCTGTGTGACATCCTCATCATGCTGAGTAGAAAGAACAACAGCCTCAAGACGAAGCGGCTTTCCGTTTTCATCATACTCAACAGAAACCTGGCTCTTGCCGTCCGGTCTTAAATACTTTAAGGTTCCGTCCTTACGAACCTTGGTAAGCTGTAATGCCAGCTTGTGTGCCAAAGAAATCGGATAAGGCATATATTCTTCGGTTTCGTTGGTTGCATAACCAAACATCATACCCTGATCGCCGGCACCGGTATCTAAATCATCCTGAAGTTCTCCCTGCTTTGCTTCAAGGGCCTTATCAACACCCATTGCAATATCGGAAGACTGCTCGTCAATGGCTACTAAAACCGCACAGGTATTGCCGTCAAATCCATATTCAGACTTGGTGTAACCGATCTCCTTAACGGTATCACGGACAATCTTCTGAATATCGACATAAGCGTTTGTTGTAATCTCACCGGTTACTAATGCAAATCCGGTACATACTGCGGTTTCACATGCGACACGGCTCATCGGATCCTTTTCCATGCAGGCATCCAGGATCGCATCGGAAATGGCATCGCATACCTTGTCGGGATGTCCTTCTGTTACAGATTCGGAAGTAAATAATCTTTTCTCCATTTGGTTTCTCCTTTTTGTTTGATTGGAATAAAAAAATCCGCTTAACTAAGCGGACCTGACACACGATAATCAAATCCTCTTATTGTTCGATCGCCATTAGGCTCGCTGCTCGCTCAGGTAGGCACCTTCCTTATCAGGGGTTGCCGTGGCTTCATAGGTCCTATGTACCTCCACCACTCTGAATAAGAGATTCATCACAATATTGAATTTTTCATATCTGAACATAGGCTACACCATCCCGGATACTTTGTCAATGAAAAAAACATTGTATTTGCGATAACTTTTATCATCCCGATAAATTGTCACACATTTGGTTATATCCCGCCTGTTTATTGACATAACTCCTTCATTTGTCTTATAATAAAAGAAGCGTTGGGGCGCTTTCAGGGGGACATATGAAACGAGTCAATACATCCGATCTCGTTCCCGGCATGGTTACTGCCGAGGACGTATACAATTTCAATAATCAGCTTATTTTACCTCGTGGAATCATTCTGACGGATTCTACGATTACGAAGCTTGCCTTTTATTCGGTTCTTACCGTGCGCGTAGAAGATCAGCTTGTGGTACAGTCTACCCAGACGGATGACTACACCACGTCCTATGCGGACAGGATCAAGCACAGTCCTGAATTTACCAGATTCCGCACAGAATTTGAAAATGATGTAGATTCCTTCCGAAGCGTCATGAACGATGTCGTTGAAAAGGGATCTCCTTTGGATGTCAATAAATTAATGAACCATACCCTGAACATTCTGGACCTTGCGGCAACCACACCAAATGTTTTCGATATGCTGCACTGTATGCGCGAATACGATGACGAAACCTATGTGCACAGTATGAATGTAGCACTGATCTGTAACATTTTTGCCCGTTGGCTGCGTATGAGTGAAGAGGAAATCGTGAAGGCTACGACAAGCGGTCTTCTCCATGATATTGGTAAAATCAAGATTCCGGAAAGCATTCTGAAGAAGCCGGACAAGCTCACCAAACAGGAATTTAACATTATTAAACGTCATCCACAGGAAGGTTACCGGCTTTTACTTGACTCCAAGCTCGATCAGGACGTATTAAATGCCATATTAATGCACCATGAACGATGTGACGGAAGCGGTTATCCCTTGGGTCTTATGGCAAACCAGATCGGAATCTATGCCAAAATGGTTGCCATTGCCGATGTTTATGATGCAACCACCTCTGCCAGAGTTTACCGCGGCCCCTTATGCCCGTTCTCTGCAATTTCCATTTTCGAAGAGGAAGGTTTGCAAAAATACGATCCCAGGTTTGTCATGACTTTCCTGGAAAATGTAGTAAATACCTATCTGCTCAATAACGTCCGTCTCACCAACGGAACTGTCGGAACTGTTGTTTTTTTATTCATAAGGATAAGCTTTCTTCGCCGACGGTCCGGACTGCCGGCGGTTTTGTAGACCTGAGCACACAGTCCAATCTGCAGATTGAGGCACTGATTTAACGCACCAGACCCGCGTTGCTCCTGTACTCTTCATTGAGTTCACGCAGTTCCTTTTCTCCATTGATATACGGCTCATAAAAAGGAGTCTACGATGCCGCCACCCAGGTTATCACATCCGTTGCAAAAATCGCAGGCACCGCCACACTGGCTAAGCCCTTCCTGCACGATGCGGATCCGCTCTTCTTTTGTTGTGTCCTTTATTAAGATACTTCTTATTTCCATTATTGAGTTCCACCTTTCCTATATTCATATGTTAATCATTAAGAACTTCATATGTTAAACCAGCGTTTCATAACTAACGATTTGCACATCTCTGAACGCTTATTTTTTGTCAGACTCATTATTCTACTATTTTTTTATCTATCACATCATTTTTTTATGTTAAAATAAATAAGAAATTGAAAAATACAGTGTAAGGGAGAAACTTATGAACTCTTTAGGAACCAAATCACTGCCAGATGGCATCAGAATTGAAAAAAAGTGAGAGAACTTGTGGATGAAATTTTTATTGAACATGTCCGATCCTGTAGAGCAGAGATGTGCCTATTTACACTTATACGGTATTGCACAGGCCTGTGCTTTTATTAGCTTTAAAGCGTGGTGAAGATGTTGAACTGGCTGTCATTGCAGGTATGCTGCATGACATTTATTCCTATGCCAACATGGATTCACAGGATCATGCACACAAAGGTGCACAGCTGGCACACCAGCTCTTAGCTTCTTTAGACTTATTTAACAAAGAAGAAATAAATTCCATCTGTACGGCAATCTACAATCACAGCGATAAGTTCAGCGT
The DNA here is from genome assembly GCA_021628825.1 of Lachnospiraceae bacterium. Lineage (GTDB taxonomy): Bacteria > Bacillota > Clostridia > Lachnospirales > Lachnospiraceae > Suilimivivens. The sequence continues at coordinate 1,663,849 of JAJXRY010000001.1, forward strand.
TCATGATGCTCTGGACGAAATTCTGAAAGATGCCGATGTTATGCAGCATGTCTTATATAATCCCTTATTTGAAATAAAAGAACATGAACAACAGCGTTTTCACTCCCTGCGACTTGAATTTAATCTTCCCGATTAGCTTCCGTCTGCCAAAGGTATGCGCCCGTAACCAGGTTGCTCCCCTATGGGTTCTTCCTGATTTTTCTTACATCATCTGCAAGGGCAGACACAGTCAGCAAAAGTCGTGCTCGGATGCACGACTTACTCTGCAAAGAACATGGATGTTCTCTTGCAGAGGATTGCGTTCGATTTCAACACCACCACACTGACCTTGCACAGGGTGTTAGAAAAATCGGAAGGTTCCAGCGGGAGCAACCGGTTACGGGCGCATGCTCCTCTCTCCGGAAGCAAAAAAGACCATCGCTTCCAACGTACAGAAGCAACAGCCTTCCACCATTTCCTGAGAATCCCAATCAGCCTGTCTTCAGCCGGAACTTCTGCAGCTCCCGCTCCCGTACTGATCTTATCAATCTGGGCTCCAAGGGATGCAAGCTTCAGATGAAAATCCTCATATCCACGTTCAATATATTTAATATCATCAATCGTCGTAATTCCCTCTGCGGCCAGAGCGGCAATTACAAGTGCTGCTCCTGCCCGGAGATCCGGCGCACTGATACTGGCACCCGTATACTTGGGAACTCCGTCAATGATTGCGGTATTTCCCTCAACCTTGATATTCGCACCCATTCTGGTAAGCTCGTCCACATACTTAAACCGGTTCTCGAAAATACTCTCAGTCACAATACTCGTTCCCCTGGAAAGCCCCAGTGTCACCGTAATCTGCGGCTGCATATCCGTCGGGAATCCCGGATAGGGAAGTGTCTTTACATGCGTATGGGTAAGCGGCTTCGATGCCACAACACGTACGGCATCATCTGATTCCTCGATTTCACATCCGATTTCAAGGAGCTTTGCGCTGATGGACTCTAAATGCTTCGGGATGACATTCTTAACGATTACATCGCCCTTTGTTACCGCTGCAGCAAACATAAAGGTTCCTGCCTCGATCTGATCCGGAATGATTGTATACTCTGTGCCATGAAGTCTTGAAACACCCTTGATACGGATCACATCCGTACCGGCGCCCTTGATATTGGCTCCCATGCAGTTTAAGAAGTTCGCCACATCAACCACGTGCGGCTCCTTCGCTGCGTTCTCAATGATCGTCTGTCCTTCTGCCATTACGGCTGCCAACATCACATTGATTGTTGCTCCAACCGTAACCACATCCATATAAATATGACTTCCTGCAAGCTTCTGTGCCTCTGCAAAAAAATCAACCCATTGGCAATCTTCACGTCCGCGCCAAGTGCACGAAAGCCTTTGATATGCTGATCAATGGGGCGCAGTCCGATGTTACAGCCACCGGGTAAGGAAACCTGTGCCTTCTTATACTTGCCAAGCAATGCCCCCAGCAGATAATAAGAAGCACGGATCTTCTTGATGTAATCCCCTTCGATTACAAGATCCTTGATATTTTTGCCGGAAATCCGGGCGGTGTGGCGGTCTACCCGCTCCACTGTGCCTCCAATGCTTTCAATGGCCTCCATCATCACATTGGTATCACGGACATCCGGGATATTTTTCTATTAATACGGTTTCATCCGTCATAACGGCTGCTGCCAGAATCGCTAAGGACGCATTCTTTGCGCCACCGATTTCGACTTCGCCAACTAACGGATTACCACCTCTGATTGCATACTGTTCCATAGCATACCTCGAAATGCGTTTGATATATTCCATCCGGTATTTATCATCATACGTAGTAATATTTCAGTAGTTCTGCAACTGTTTCATCTCTTCACGGTTGCATTATTTCAATCAACTCAAACGGAATCTGGTACGAAAACTCTTTTATCATTATAACATAATGTAAAAGTCTGTAAACCCAAACATCTGTTTAGGACTAATTCAGGTATTTCAGCGGGTTCACCTGGGATCCGTTAATCAGGATCTCAAAGTGCAGATGGGGTCCTGTACTGACACCCGTATTTCCGCTCAAAGCAATCTTCTGTCCCTGGGAAACCGTCTGTCCCACAGAAACGAGCACCTTGCTTAAGTGTCCGTACCGGGTCTGTCTGCCATCCGGATGATTGATATATACACAATATCCGTAGCCGCTTCCCCAGCCGGCTCTTGCAACGGTACCACCACAGGAAGCATAAACTGCGGTTCCTGTCGGTGTTGCCCAGTCAACTCCTTTATGATAGGAGCTTGCGCCTCTGGTCGGACGATTGCGTCGTCCAAAGTTTGACGTCAGACGTCCTCCGGAAATCGGCTTGATATAGGTCGGAGGAATTTTAGTCCCGCGTTCCACAACCTTCGGAACTGCCACATAAGTAATCTCCTCCTTGATAATCTCCTCCGAAACCTTTGTATTATTTTCAAAGGCTACAACCGCAACTACCTTGCGGTGTCCGGCAGACGGCTGCTGATGCACCACAGTTTCTGTTGTATACCAGTCATCATTATCAATATAAATGACATCCGCGTCATAATCTTCTTCATAATACATTTCTTCCTGACGCAGGACAGCCAGCATCGGTTCTTCGACCGTTACAATCAACTCCTGATCCGGATGGATCATTGAATTTTCATCCTCTAAGGACTCATTCATTTCAATCAGCTTGTCCAGCGGAACATTCGTCTTAATGGCAATTCCTGACAGGGTATCACCGGAAACCACCTTATAAATCTCATTTTTCTCTTCGTCACTTGTCACTTCATTGATGGCAAGACTGATATCCGTCAGTTCACCCTCATCCAGATACGCCTCAGCTACCTCTATATCATCCCCGAAACTCATGGAGATTATACCAAGCTGATAATCCTCAAAGTCCTTCTCCACATCCGGCTCAATCTGGTCAAACAATACCGTCATATCTGCCTGAAATCCGGCTTCCAGCGCTACAGCTTCCGCTGCCTCTTCCTGTTCCTGCACTTCCTCGCGCGTTGCAACGGTAGCGCTCATAACCGGAAGTTCTCTTGCCGGATCAAGCTGCAGCTCCACCCTGATAGTCTTTGTGCGCATCATATTTATTTACTGCTGCCTGTAACAGTGGAACCACCTCATCCAGATTGTCATGGTTGGTGATTTATTTCTTTAATTTTTGACTTCATAGGACTTAATCTTGGATTCCTTCATGTCGGAGGTATAGACCTTCTCCATGTTGTTAATCACAAGCTTCGGTGAATCCACTTTGCCCCATAACACTTCCTGTCCGACGGTTTCGATCTCACTCTCCACCAGAACCAGATGATTGTTCCGGGACGCTACGTTTCTTCGTGCTTCCACTGCGTAGTTCTTCGCGTTTTCAACAGAATCCACCACACCGACTTCCTGTCCGTTTAAAAAGACCGTAAACATATTGTCTCCGGTTTTCACGAATTTCACAAAAGACGGCATGAAAAAAATACTGACAAAAACTGCCAGCAATGCAATCTTTAAAAAGCGCATTTTTAACCGTTTATAATGTGATGATAAATGTATCATAAACTATTCCTGTTCTGTTTCCATATTCAAAAGGTAACGGCTTTATTTTTAACAGTTCTAAATTTACTTGTAAAGAGCCTGTTCTTTTCATGTATTTCCGTTTATAATAAGAAAAAAAAGGGGAATAGGAGGAACCATGGGCAGCGAAACGATTTTTTTCACATTGATGTCAATTCTGCATACTTAAGCTGGAGTGCCATCCGCCGTCCGCAAAATGGCGATCCGCTCGACCTGCGCACCATTCCTTCCATTATCGGCGGTGATCAGGAGAAACGGCACGGCATCGTTCTCGCCAAGTCAATCACTGCCAAGAAATACGGCATCCAGACTGCCGAGCCGATTGTCAGTGCTTTCCGTAAATGTCCCACCCTCGTCATGGAAAGTCCGGACATGCATTATTACCATCAGAAAAGCGAAGAGCTGATGAACTATCTACGTTCTGTCTGTCCCGATATCGAACAGCTCAGTGTCGATGAATGCTTCATGGATTATACGCCCATCCGGCACCGCTACGCTTCTCCCATGGAAGCGGCTTTCCATATCAAGGACGAGATCCGGAACCGTTTTGGGTTCACCGTGAATGTGGGTATTTCCGATAAGCGTGTGCTTGCCAAAATGGCTTCCGATTTTGAAAAGCCCGACAGGGTACATACCCTTTATCAGCATGAAATCAGGGAAAAGATGTGGCCTCTGCCTGTTTCTTCCTTATATATGTGTGGCAAATCCAGCGTGCAGGCCCTTCACAATTTAGGAATCCGCACGATTGGCGATCTTGCTGCAACCGATGTGTCCATTATTGCCTCCCACCTCAAAAGCCATGGAGTCCTCCTGTGGCAGTATGCCAACGGCATTGATGACTCCGGAGTTACCTCCGTACCCGCGGAAGCAAAAGGAATCGGCAATTCCACGACCGTTTCTAAAGACCTCACAACCGCCAAAGAGGCCTATCCGATTCTTTTATCCTTATGTGAAAGTGTCGGGGAACGGTTACGTCATGTGAGCCAGTCTGCTTCCATGGTAAGCGTTGAAATCAAATACGCCGACTTCCGGAATTCTTCCCACCAGAAGAATCTCCCGGAGCCGACGAATGCGACCACTCTCCTGTACAGAAACGTCTGTCAGTTATTTGACGAATTGTGGAACGGTTCCCCGATCCGTCTGCTGGGTGTTCGCACTACCAAATTAAGTGATATGGATGCTCCGGTGCAGTTAAGTTTATTCGACCAGATTCCCAGCCAGCCGGAAAAAAATCTGCAGGTCCATCCCGTGAAAAGCTGGATGCCCTTGATACCGCCTTAGATGCGATCCGCAATAAATACGGCAAGGATGCGATTGTGCGAGGAAGTCTTTTATCCCAACAAGTTCACTAGACTCACCTTTGGTTCGCCAAGTGAACTTGTATGGTTCGCACTAAGCTCGAAATAACCTCGCTAAGTGCTCTACTCAAAAAGAAAAACGATAGAGCCCTTCCGGAGCCTATCGTTTCTTTACGCTGTAGCCAAATGTTCCAAGCTTTTCTCCGAGCGTGTAATACGTTCCGTGTGAATAAGCAATCGGATCTGCTTTTTCAAGAGAAAACTTTCCATTTTCATCCATATACTTTTCATCCGCATGCACGGATACGACCTTCGCCACGAACATATCGTGTGTCCCGAGCCGAAGCACCTGCGTCACCTTACATTCAATGTTTACCGGGCTTTCATCCAAAAGAGGAGCGCCTACTTCCTCTGCAGGACTTATATGAAGTCCAAGCTCTTTGAATTTATCCACATCCCTGCCGCTCTTCACTCCACAATAATCGGTTGCAAACGCCAGATCCCTTGTTGTCAGATTAATCACAAATTCTCCCGTCTCTTCGATCATGTGATGAGAATAACGGGAGGGACGGACGGAAATTGATACCATTGCCGGATCACTGCAGATGGTGCCTGCCCATGCCACTGTAAATATATTGGGATTGCCCTGCTGATCCGCCACGGTAATCAGAACCGCCGGAAGCGGGTAGAGCATATTCCCCGGTTTCCATGTCTGTTTTGCCATATATCCTATACTCCTGCTGCTATTTTAAATTTAAAAGACTCCAAGTAATCCAAGAACACTTACAATCAGATTCAGTGCAGAAAGAATCATGGTTACTAAGACAAGTGGGAACAACACTCCAGATTTCTTCTGTGTCTTCTCCAGTTCTTCCTTCAGTTCCCCTGCCCGGCGGTCCAGTTCCTCCACCATGGAGGCCTGAACATTACGGTACACCTTCACATTATCGGTATGAAGAAAATCTTCCAGATTTTTAATGACATTCTCGGTCTTATTCTGGAGCTCGTCCACCATCTCCGCAATCTGCTGGGTATTGTCTGCATGTTCCTTAATCTCGGCGATCTTCGCAAGGCTCTCATCAATCGCCTTCTGAATTCCTGCTATGGAAAGATCTGAGGTTTCTTTTAAATTTTGGAAACCGAAGCAGCCTCTACTTCTCCTGCTGTCTTTCCAAGATGCTGTCCCATTTTGTCCGCCAACTGCTGAACATCCTGTGCTGTCTCTATATTCTTCAGATTGACCTGACGCATCTCCTGAAGGCAATCGTCATATTTCTCCATCTGTTCTTTAAACAGGGTAAGCTGTTTCTCAAGACTTTCAATCTCTGCTGCATCCGCCGCCGCATTGGCCCGGATCATCTCCTGCGGGGTAAATTTCTGTACAATTTCGTCCATAAAATTATCCATACCTATCCTCTTTTCACGAAAACAAATATCTGTTTATAATCGCTTTATTATAGCATAACTCTTACATTTTTTTACAATTACTGTCGCTTTTTGTGCATATTGTATAGATTTTTATCTCCATTTTTTTACATCGTTGTAAAAAAATTAACAGCAATTTCATAGCTTGTTCATAATTTGTTCATAATTGTATTGTACTATATATACATAGCAACGGAAACATGTAATGTTTTTTTCATTACACACATAGATAAATTTTTTTCATAATAGCCCAGGCGCAGCGATGTGTCTGGGCACTCCTCATTTTATGGCAAAATTATAGCAGAAAAATTTATAGAAAAAAATCGGTTATGATCCAGAAAAACCTTCCTCCGATTTCATTCGAAAGAAAAAAAGACTCAAAATGTGGTATGATCCTTTATAACAACATATAAAAAGATAACACAACTTTCTGAGTCTTTGTTATTTTTAATTTCTAATTTTTTTATTATAATTTCTTATATGATCCTACTCGTTTCTTCCAAAATTTCTTTATAATCTTATCCTCTCATCTCTGATTACAGTTTTTATTCATTTTTCTCTGTGATCTCTTACTACGCTCTGTCTTCGTAATGTTCTATTTTATATAAACTGATCTTTATAACTGCACTTCCTGTATCCCTTATCACTCGGCCTCCAGATTGTTCATACTGAGAACTTCATCATTCAACGACAGCATCTTATCATCGAGTGCTGCTACCATATCCGCACACTCAATCAGCTCACTCTGAATATGCTCCGGCACATTTCCTTCAAATTTATAATGAATCTTATGCTCTAAGCTTGCCCAGAAGTCCATCGCTACCGTCCGGATCTGGATCTCCACCTTCGTATCCACAATCCGGTCCGATAAATATACCGGAACCGTCACAATCATGTGATAACTGCGATAGCCGCTCGGCTTCGGATTCTTCAGATAGTCCTTCACCGAAATCACCTTGATGTCACTCTGATTGCTGATCATGTCGGCAATACGGTAAATATCCGACACAAACGAACAGATCACGCGGATCCCCGCAATATCATTGATATATTCGACCATATTGGAAATCGTCGATTCATAGCCATACCGCCTTAATTTCTTAACGATACTCTCCGAGGTCTTAATTCGGGATTTAATATGCTCAATCGGATTGTAGCTGTGTACGTGCTGAAATTCATCGTTCAGAATCTCCAGCTTCGTACCAATCTGTTTCAGAGCCGAACTATAAATAAGAATAACCTCTTTCCAGTTATCCACATCGCCGTCGCGTCCTGTGATAATATCCATAAGTAACCCTTCCTCTCCCTCTTCGGGAGTCCCCATACTCCACTTATATAATAGCATATTTTCACAGGAAAATGCATGTTTTTTTATAAAAATTTTTTTATACATTTTTTTCATAATAAAGTTATCGACTCTTTTCCTCTATTCGCTCCTGATATAAAGTTCATAATGTTCGCTTTCGCTAACCTGTGTGAAATGCTCCTTAATATAAGCCGTATCCACCGCACCATAGCCATAAAGTGTCGGCCATTCCGGAATTTCCTTCGTTTCGTCATAGATTTCTTTCGGAATCAGGACGCACTGTGCATCCGCAGCTGCCACTTCTTCCAGTTCTTTATCATAATAAAATTTCAGCACATACTTCTGGTAATCATCTACCGTAAAGCAAGTCTGCAAATCTTCCGTATGTCCCCGGAAAATATCCGCAATTTCTGTTTCGCGCTCTGCATACTGAGAATGATACGAGGGTCCGTAAAGTTCAAACAACGCAAAACCCAAAAAGCAGCAGACAGCAGTACCTCCCTGCAGCAACCATCGTATCTTCCGGGAATCGAAGCACCAACTCCACCAGACGCTTCAGCAGCCATACCAGCATCAGGCTGACCGGAACGGCAAGGAACGAAAAATACCCGGTAATACGGCTGCACGCTCTGAATCACCAGCATCACCGGAACCAGCACCGCGGATACCGCCAGATAGACCTGGAAGAACCACGAATCCTCGTCCTTTTTACGGGAAAAGCATGCACTCACAATGGCAAGCACGCCCCCGATGGCAAGGATTACCACAAGTGCCGCGCCAAGTCCTGCATAGAACAGATTGAACACGCCCGTAAGATAATGGAACAGCTCCTTTACAATATAACTCCGCTCATCCCCCTGAATGTACGGAGTGGCCAGCATATATTCCATACCGGTCCGCAATGCTTCAAACGGCGTTTTCAGAATGATTTTCACCTGATAAATTCCATAATAAATGCTGGACGGATCCTTCGACATGAGGTTTGATCCGATCGCAAGCCAGATCACCGCATACAATCCCACAGTCAGAACGGCTGCCACAACGGAAGCAGCAATCAGCTTCCACAGCGTTTTGTACTTTTTCGTAAAAAGAAGGGTAATTCCACCTGCAATGCAGACCGGGATAACCCAGAATGTCGAGCTTACAAGCGTATACAGTCCCCCCGTCAGGGAAAGCGTGTAAAGGATATAATCTCTCCTCCGTGCCTGCTCCTTACAGATCTTGAAAAGGCTTAACAGGGCAATCAGATAACAGGTTGCCGCAAGCGTATAGCCGCGCCCCTGCACCGAAAGATTGTTGACCTGCCAGACTGCCACATACAGAAATACGACACCTGCGGAAAAGAACCGGTTCAGGAACTTCTTTGCAAGCTGATACAGAAGAAGCATGTTGGCGCAGGACGAAAGAAACGAAACTCCCCGAAGCCCGATATAGGGATTTCCCAGATAGTCAAGGAATGCCGACAGCACCGAATAAAAGACATGATTATTCGGCACGGGCCAGTGAATCGCCGCGTAAACCGGCCCCCTTGAAATAAAGGAATAGTAGGTATACAGTTCATCATACCACGGTTTGATTACGAACATACTGACCGCATAATAAACCGTCATGCCTAAGAAAAACAGGCTGAATAATTTATTTTCAACTATATATGCTTTGATTTTTTTCATATGAATTCCTTTTTCTCCCCAATATAGACAATAAATATTTCTATTCTGTATGAATACCGGTATTCCCGAAAAAGCTATGACACTTGGTTCCGAACACTTACCAGATGATAAACATTAAAGTAATACCGCTCCAGCAGATAGGTTCCCTCTTCGGTATAAGTAATCCCTTCGGTCTCCCATTCCTTCAACAGATCTTCCCTGCTGTTAAAGCTGCCGAAGAAATAAACATCCTTTTCCTGCACAAGCTGCGGGAGTTCTGTGATACCCTCCAATCCCCGGCACTGGGGAAGCAGTTCTGCGATCAGCTCTTCCGGATTACTTCCATATAAACAGATCTCATTCGAATCCTTCAAGTAACAAGCGGTCACAGCCTGCACGTGATCGAAGTTACAAAGTACCACAGCATCCTCCGGAAAGTCTGCAAGAAAGCTCTGCGTTGCTTCCATCTCTACGATCTTCTTATGCTCTTCTCCGTAAAAAGCCCTGCATATTCGAATGTCCTGCCAGAAGGAAAGGCACGAATAACAGAATACCCCAATTTTTCTCCACGGAATCCCACAATACCACTGCTGCCACAAGCCACATCGCGCCAAGACAGGGGATGAGATACCGGTATACGAAAATCGGGCGGTTCAGGATCGAACATACAAATCCGACAAAGGTGGTAAATACCGCAATCCATAATCCGGCAAGCAGGAAATAACGCTCCCCCGCATCCTTTCTTTTCATAAGGAAGGAGTACAGGAATGCTGCACCAAAAATTAAAATCATTACACAGGCCAGCACGTAATTCTTCTTTACCGCATAGGAAACCGGAAGGAAAATATATTTCATGCATCCGAAAATGCTCTTCCAGGTAAGTGGCTGGATCCAGTAACTGTTGCTTACCGTCCGCACCTGCGAGAAAAAGAACGGAAGCCAAGGAAGATAGGCAAGTATAGATAACCCTGCACAGAGCAGAACCATCCAGATTCCGTTCCGGGCGCATATCCTGTTTTGCGCCTGTATGGTTACTTCGTTCTGTATGGTTACTTCGTTCTGTATTGTTTCTTCGTTCTGTATTGTTTCTTCGTTCTGTATTGTTTTCCGGTTTTCTGCCTGTTCCTGATTTACCTGCACCTTATCACAGACAGATTTCCCAGCTTTGCTTCTGTGTACCATAACAGCGTAGAATACGAATACTGCAATATAAATCGCAATCACAGCCACACAGGCATAATACTGGGTATATGCCGTGAGGATTCCATAAACCCAGAATAAAACCCAGTGTTTATTATCCTTCCAGCATTTTGTGATACCATTTTCCCCATCAGATATTTTTCTCACTGGAAACGCCCGGACCAGTTCACAGCTATGTAAGAAAGCCGCTGTAATAAAGAATAATGCCAGGGAATACATCCGGATCTCCACCGTATAGTTGGAGATCTGCGGCATGGTCATTACCAGAAACCAGAACAGTCCTGCAACATGCAGTCCGAAATTCTTCCGGATCGCCGTCAATGTATAAACAAAGATTCCCACAAAGGGAAGCATCGATGCTATCTTGCACAGTACGATTGAAGAAGCCGCCGGAACCAGTACCTTTCCAATATCATGAAAGAGCTTCAAATACCAGTAATAAAGCGGTGGATGCACGTCCCTTCCTGTCAGGACTGCAATTTCCTTATAACTATGCTGTATAAAATTCACTGAAAATACTTCGTCATACCAGATATCCTGTCCGAATGCCTGAAACAGACATACAAAAAAGGAAAGAATTCCCAGAATCAGAAAGAGAATTCCGCAGCCATTCTTCCATTTTTCTTCCGGTGTTCCCAAAATAAGCTTATGTATTATCCTCATAATTGATATCCCACATTAATCTCCTGCGTCCTATTTCTCCTACGCAGTACTCTGATCTGTCACTTATTTATCTTAACATGATCCCCCGGAAAAACAAAGCAATAAATAAAGCCGCTGTAGTTTTTCCACAGCGGTTTCTTCCCTGATATAACCGAATAACACTATTTTTTTCTTTCGCAGGATATTCCGGATTCCCAGCTCATACGTAACGAACAGCACCCCGGTAACGGTTACAAGCTGTGCACGGTACGTAAAGAAGTAATGCAGATAAGCATGATTTTCAAGCACTATATAGCGCAGATACGGCACTGCACCAATCATCAGGATCAGCAGCAACAGGCGTCCGTCAAACTGTTTTGACCGGAAAAGATAAATAAGTGCCAGACAGACAAACAACACCGCAAGAAAGCTGATTGCGGCTACTCCCATTCCCATCGTATTACGGAAGGGGAACAGGCTGCCCTGGTTACGGATGACCGCTCCCAGAAACCGCTGCATTCCGGATGCCTCCGGATCAAGATTCGTATTGCCAAGATATACCGTTCCTCCAATCCTTTCTCCCGCTGCCTTCATTGCCTCTTCAAATGCCTGCCTGCCAAGCACCGCCACAGCAAGAAGCCACTTGGTAATAAACATAATGACATAAGAGCTTCCCCAGCAGAGCAGACCACAGAGCAGACGTCTGCTTTCCTGCCGGATGCTTTCCAGCTCTCCTGCCTGATAACGCAGGACAAGCAGCAGCAAAAATCGGCATGGTCACCGTCAGTGTCTCTGTTGTCAGAAAGTCAAAAAAAGCAGGTCCACACACCGGAAGCGCACAGAATTGCGTATACTCTCCGGTAGAAGGAGCCGGTATCGGTTCTGTGTGGAAACCAAAGCAGCAAAAGAATCAGAAAAATATTCATCAGAAGAAAGGTTGTAATATATTCTATACTGAATGCACACATCCAGGTCTGAACAATGACATTTCCCAGAAAATAGCAGACCGCCAGTGTTTTTGCCTTTTGCTTCCACATGAGTGCGATCACCGTAAGAGTAAGCAATAACAGCACGACTCCCAGTATGATTCTCGCTCCGCGTATTCCCGTAAACACAAAAAGAGGACGAAGAAGAACCATTCCTCCGTGCCAGTAGCGGAAATAATCAACGTCAGGTGTTTTATCACCTGCGAGGCTTTCGGCAAGGCTTACCTCCACTGACTGAAGCTCCGGATTATAATAGGAAGCTTTTATCAGGGAACGCAGCAGATCCTTCTTATCGATATGATATAAAAATATTCACAAGAATACAATCTGCATAATTATCCTGTCTGGTATTAAACTGTCCCTCCAGTAATAGAGGAAACAGCTCGTGCTCTTCAAAGTAAGCCCCGCTCTCCACGCAGGACTCCCTGATCATGCTCTTCGGAATCCATCCGGTTATCATAAGGAGCAGCATCGCACACAAAATGCTTGCTATTACAACTCCTGCCATACCAACCAAAGATTTCCACTGCTTCTCCACTGTTCTTTTCGTCCTCATATTTGTTTATTCTGTTTTCAGGCTGTTCCGTTCAGGGAAAAGGGTTAGTTCCATCCGTACAAATTGCCAAGATAGGTAAATCCATAGAACAGCTCACTGTCTGCCGGTGCCTGTCCTGCCGGAATCGTAAAGCTCTTTCTGCTTCCGTCCGTATCGGTAAAGGTCGTCTTAAGCGATACATCCGGTCTCTTCGCAAGCTCTTCCATCATTCTTCTGGTATAGCAGCGGAACGGATCCGAATTCCATTCCACAACCGCATTCTGCGGTGCATTCTGTATTGCCCCGCAATATTTATGGAAATAAACAAGTGAAGCTGATATCCGGTATTCATCATCTACCGCTCCGCATTCGCACCTATGCTGCATCAGGCCGTCGCTCTCAAGCGTTGCTTCCAGCGTTTCCACCCATTGGAAGCTGTGCTCGTGGCTTGCTACGAGCTGCGCCGGCTGCACCGGCTGCACTTCTTCATTTGATTTCAGAGGATATCTCACCATCCAAAAAGTATTCCCCCACACTGCTTTCTTAACAGAATATGTATACCCAGCAGGTAGTGTTACTGATACATATACAGGGGGTGTAAATGATCCAGCAGAGTTCTCTAGAATCTTGACACTATATTTCGGCTCCGGCCAAGGAGATTTCGTCTGGTTGTTGAAATCCTCCTCAATTTTATCCTCATTCTTATCATCATATATATAGACAGCTATGTCTCCACTATACTTATAAGAATGATAAAGTGTTGTTCCTCCATGAATGTTGTCACCTACATTAATTTTTTTCAAAATCAATTTTAGCTTCATCCGCCAGCACCATCATGCCCGTTCCAAACATCATCGTAAATGCAAGCACAAGTGCAAGCAATCCCTTCATTCTTTGAAATAATACCTTCTTTTCCATCTCCATCTCCCCCCCTATTGAATATAGCTTTCTTATATAACAATTTAGCATATCCGTCCATGGAGTTCAATAGGTTTGGAATGAAATTTGACAGCAATGACGATCTATTGCATAATGAAAAAAATCCTGTTATGATGCAGGAACCAAATAGTAAGCGTAGAGCGAGGAATCATTCATGAGTAAAAAAGCATTCCATTTTTTTCAGGACATTGCAAAGCACCGTACCGCCATCATGATCGGCATATTCTTTCTGTATACTGTATTCATGCAGGCATGCCCTTCTCTTGCCGGCTTATCCCATGAGTATAAAACCGGCATGTTTGTTGTAATCCTGCTTCTTTATCTGGCAGGGTGCTTTTTCATGACAAAGAAAAAACACCTTACCACAGACGATAAGGTATTTCTGCTGATTACCGGCGGCGTAATTCTGCGGAGCTATTATGTGATCTGCACCGGCGTGGTTGACCGCCAGCATGACGAAGGCTACTTCTCCGGATTGTCCGATGATCTGATTAATCCCGGCCACCTCGGCTATATCGAATACCTGTGTAAGTTCGGGCATCTTCCGGATTTCAGCCCTTATAAGCTGTTCTCCTATTATCATCCGCCCTTTCACCACATCCTTTCCTGCCTGTTCATTGATCTGCAGATGCTGTTTGGTGCCGGTGACCGTCTGGCGTTTGAAAACATCCAGGCTCTGACCCTTTTATATTCCAGTCTGTGTCTTACCGTCGGATATGGTGTTTTAAAGAAAATCAAGTGCTCCGATACCTGTATGGTACTCGCCATGGCACTGCTCACGTTCCACCCGGGCATGATCTATATGTCTGCAAGTGTCAATAACGATATGTTATCGACACTGCTTACCTTTACCTGCTTTTACTTTGCCCTGTGCTGGATGGAGCATAAATCTCTGAAAAATCTCATTCTTATTGCCTTATCGTTAGGCTTTGGAATGATTACCAAATTAAATGTTGCCGTGATGGCATTCCCTCTGGCGGCCGTTTTCCTGATGCATTTTGTGAAAGAATGCAAAGCCGGACGCGTCTGGAAATCCATCCGCGAATTTGCCATTTTCGGTGTCCTGACTGCCGGGATCGGTCTTTCCTGGGTAATCCGGAACCTCGTTTTCTACAATACAAATCCGGGTGTACCGATTCTGCCTCCGGAATCCGAGCAGTACATCGGCAAGTTCTCCTACCAGCAGATTTTCGGACTTCCTGCCTCTATGGAGCTTGCTTATCCGTTCCACACCATCAACGGAAATACCATCTGCAACACCTGGCAGATTCTGTTCCGGACCTCCATTTTTGACGAAGTCCGTCCGGAATTATCCGATTTCCTTTTACAGTGCTGCCGTGTTGCCCTGATTCTTGCAGCGACGCTCGGTATTTTATTATTTGTCATCAACATCCTCATGGCAATCCGGGAAATCCGCAAAGGAAACCGTGAGCTTGGCGTATTCCTGCTGGTTGGTTACGTTCTCGTTGTACTGACCTTTATTGCTTTTTATTATCAAGTACCCTTATACCTGCAGTGCCAACTTCCGCTACGTGGTGGTCGGACTTCTGTTCTCCGTCATCGGACTGATCCAGTTCTGTGACCGCTCCCGCATGGAAAGCAGGGTACATCAGATCTGTGCAGCCATATTGGAATATCTGGTACTTGCCTTTGTCATCCTCATCACACTGGTTCTGCTTACCTGGAATCAGTGGTAGACCACAGCCATTCAGAATATGGAAGAGGAATTTTAAACAGATACTGTCAAGATTATATAAGGAGATCCTGAAATGTTTCGTTTATGGGCTAAAATATTTAAAGAGAATCATTTAATCAAAGACGTGGTGATCTGCAATGATCAGGAGAATACCCGTACCCATAAGGTGTTTCAGGCACTGGATGAGGCCTGTTATGAACTGGATCTTACCCGTCCTATCTGGCTGGATCTCAATATCAGGGACTTTAAACGCCATTCCAAAACACGTTTTACACAGGACAGCTTCATTGAGCATATTGATTTTGATTATCTCGAAATTCAGGTCATTGAAGAAGATTAAAATTTGATTTTTAAAGGGTCTGTGCAGGATTTTTTTCCGCACAGGCCCTTTTTCTGTTTGTGAATAAAACGATTGACACTGCATATCTTATGTAGTAGTATTTATTTATTCCTAATGTAGTTTTTGAATACTATGTGTCGTCATTAAAGGAGGTTTTTATTATGCAAATTACAATTCGTGAGCCCGGAAGTGCTCTTACCCATTTTATAGCAATGTTACTGGCAGCCTTTGCTGCTGCTCCGTTATTAACCAAGGCAGCGCTCTATGCAAGCCGGGAATCCATTATCGCACTCAGTATTTTCTGCGTGAGCATGATCCTTTTATATGGAGCAAGTGCAACCTACCACTCCTTGAACCTGTCCGGGCGCCCCTTACGCATCTTCCGTAAGATTGATCACATGATGATTTTCATACTAATCGCCGGTTCTTATACCCCGATCTGCCTGACTGTCCTTGGTGGGAAGCTTGGTTATACCCTGCTTGCCGTTATCTGGGGTCTTGCCCTGTTCGGCATGATCCTGAAAGCCTGCTGGATCACCTGTCCCAAGTGGTTTTCCTCTGTGATCTACATTGCCATGGGCTGGGCCTGTGTTGCCGTATTCGGTCCACTCCTTCAGGTACTTCCCACTGCTGCCTTCCTCTGGCTGCTTGCCGGTGGCATCATCTACACCATCGGCGGTGTGATTTACGCCTTAAAAGCTCCCCTTATTTAATGCAAAGCATGAGTTCTTCGGCTCCCACGAAATTTTCCACCTCTTCGTCATGGCCGGGAGCTTCTGCCACTTTATTTTTCATGTATTGCTATGTGGCTTAGTGTTGTATAAATTTCTACCATCTTATTTTTAAATTTTACAGATTAAATAATGCAAAAAAAGGATCCGTATGGGTCCTTTTTATATTCATAAGCATTCCATAATACTATTAAGAACAACATTATCCCATATCATATCGAATCAAACAGTTACATCAGTAGCCCAAAATACTTGTTCATGTTCCTATGGAGGGACTTAGAAGTTCTTCTATTTCGTCCAAAAAACAGCAATGCCCGGACACGGATGTCCGGGCAAAACGCAATCGAACCCGGATGGTTCGTTGCGTTGGTTGCGTACCTTATCAACAATCAACATCGAAATAGTTAGAGCTTCTTAGTTCCGGAATCCCGAACATGAACAAGTATTTTGGGCTTCCCACAACCACTTCATCACGTCATATTAAAATCACTTTACATCCGCATATCCATTGGGATTCATACTCTGCCATCTCCAGGAATCCTCGCACATATCCTTAATATCATACTGTGCTTCCCATCCCAGTTCTCTCTTTGCCTTATCCGCATTGGAATAGCATGTGGCAATATCTCCGGCACGGCGCGGTTTAATCACATACGGAATCTTCACACCGGTAGCAGCTTCGAAGTTCTTCACAATATCCAGAACGCTGTAGCCCTTTCCGGTTCCCAGATTATAAATTGCCAGTCCGACCTTCTCATCGAGCTTTTTAATCGCTTTCACATGACCGATGGCAAGATCGACAACATGAATATAATCACGTACTCCGGTTCCATCCGGGGTATCATAATCGTTACCAAATACGCCAAGCTCTTTCAGCTTACCAACCGCAACCTGTGTCACATATGGCATGAGGTTATTCGGAATACCATTCGGGTTCTCGCCGATCAATCCGCTCTTATGTGCGCCAATCGGATTAAAAATATCTTAACAGAATCACATTCCATTCCGGATCTGCCTTCTGCATATCGGTAAGAATCTGCTCTAACATGGACTTCGTCCAGCCGTAAGGATTGGTGCACTGTCCCTTGGGACACTCCTCTGTGATCGGGATCATCGCCGGATCCCCGTAAACCGTTGCCGAGGAGGAGAAGATGATGTTCTTCACGCCATGCTGCCGCATCACATCCAAAAGGGTCAGCGTACCTGCAATATTATTCTCGTAATATTCCCAGGGCTTCTGTACAGACTCCCCAACGGCCTTAAGACCTGCGAAATGAATACAGGAATCAATGCTCTCTTTTTCAAAAAAATCTGATTCAGTGCCTCACGGTCAAGGATGTCTGCTTCATAAAAGGTAACCGGCTTTCCGGTGATCTTCTCCACTCTTTTTAAACTTTCCTTGCTGGAATTGCTTAAGTTATCCACAACAACCACTTCATATCCGGCATTCTGAAGCTCTACTACGGTATGACTTCCGATATATCCGGCACCTCCGGTTACTAAAATTGACATTTTTCTCTCCTCGCTTTCCTTAAGGACTTTGTTTTCTATGGCCTCATTATATGCTTCCCGAAACAGATTCACAATACAGAAATGTTACCCTTATCTGTCAAAATGTTGTCTGGAGGCAATTATAATTCAATTCCATTTAACTTACACAGCTCTCTTGCGCTCTCCACAGAATCCACACCGGTTGCATTTTTGATGGGTGCAAACTCTTTGCTGCGCTCTACCTCAAATGGCAGACAGTTTTCCATTTCATGGATCATATCCAGCACAAGCTGTTCAAATTTATATCCGTTGGGAGCTTCCGGCTTCACCTTTTCTCCCTGTTCATTCAAATAAGGGATCTTCTTTTCTACCACATGCAGGGGAAGATTCTTCTCGCGGATCTTCTCAAGCTCGGAAATCCGGAACAGATAATTCAGAATCACCCCGAAGTTGTAGGCCGGATCACCTGCCGCATCCTTTGCATCACGCATTTTTTCTGTCAGTTCATAATATTCCACGATAGACGGTCTGCCATCCTCTAAGCACATGACACCAACCTTTTCGTCCGGTGTTACCTTCTTTACCACCTTCGAACCGGCTACACATTGATTTTCCAGAACCGCACCAACAAAAACCGGATCTGCAATCCGCTGTAACACATTATCTACCGCAAAGATGTTCAGCCATTCCACACCATCTTCCATTGCTTTCTGTGCAATGCCCCATTTATGCATGGACAGATACCAGCCGCCGTTTCCATTCGGAGATGTGGACATTTTCCACTTTTCTTCCAGATAAACCTTACCTTCATAATCGGTGGCGGGCGCCATCTCCTGCATAAAGAAAGTGATATGATCCGCTGCATAGCCGAAGTAATTGTGCTCTTTCAAAAACGCGGTTGTTGCCTGATGATTCTTGTCACTGGTCATAATATAAAGCGGAATGTATACTCCGGCTTCCTTCACGACATCCATCAGATTTTCAATAAGACGCTGGAAGATATAAACCTCCTTTGTGAGACCAATATTAAACATTCCCTTTGGATTATCGGATCCCAGCCGGGTCCCCATTCCACCTGCAAGCAATACCGCGCCAACCTTGCCCTCACGGATCGCCTGTAAGCCGGTTTCCTTAAACTGTGCCCTTTTCTCTTCGATCTCCTTAAGCTGCATGGCGGCAAGAGGAGTAATCACGCCCCTCTGTAGTTCTTTCTTTCCAGCCTTCACAGCATCCAGAATCGAAAAATCCGTATCCTCAATCTGCTTTAACAGTGCTTCCCTCTGTTCCCCGGAAAGCTCCTCATAATATCTTAAAACCTGCTCCTGGCCTGCCTTATACAGTTTGTCCTTTGCTTCCTGAAAATTCATACCTTCCCTCCATTTCCGGCTCTTTCCCGATTCGAAATTGCCCTATATTCCGAAGTGCAGCATTCCCCTTCTCATACATTCGATTATAGAGTATTACCCATGATTATGCAAATATTTACCGGTCTCACGGATATTTAAACAACTATCTCATTACATAGGAAAGAATCGTTTCGACCATCTTCTTTGCATCAAGAGGCTTGGACAAATGCTCATTCATGCCGGCCTCCCTGCTTTTGCGCATATCATCATCAAAGGAATTTGCAGACATTGCAAAAATCGGAACTGAGGCTGCATCTGCGCGATCCAACGCACGAATTGTTCGCGTAGCTTCCAAGCCGTCCATTACCGGCATCATAATATCCATTAGGATAATGTCAAAATCTCCTTCTCCGGAATTGCGGAAAATTTCAACTGCCTCCTGCCCATTTCCTGCTTCTGTAATTACTGCGCCCTTTTCGTTAAGCATAAACTGCGCAATTTCCATATTAAGCTCATTATCTTCCACTACAAGGATATGAATTCCGTCAAGGGAATCGCTTTCCTCTACCTCTGCTTTACCGGCCCGGTAATACTCCTGATCTACCGCAAAGCTCATCGTAATCGTAAAGGAAGTTCCCTTCCCCACTTCACTTTCGAGCTCAATCTCACCATGCATCAGATCCACAAGCTTTTTCACGATGGAAAGTCCGATACCGGTTCCTTCGTAATCCGTCCGCGAAGAACTGTGCTCCTGTGTAAAAATGTCAAATGCCTGCTTCTGGAATTCGGGGCTCATACCAATACCGGTATCCTTACAGCTAAGCTCAAATAATGCATATGTATCATCGCATGACAGCTCCCTACAGCCTACAACAATAGAGCCGTTTTTCTTTATTATACTTGATTGCATTGACAATAACATTCTGAATGATCTGCTGTAAATGCGTCGGACTTCCGATCAGATGACTATGCTCAATTACAATATCCGAACTCCGAAATATGATTCCCCTCTCTACCGCCTGGGATTCCATAATCGCATTGGCCTCATCCAGAAGATCCTTCAGGTCAAAGCTCTTTTCCTCCAGACGAATCCTGCCACTCTCTAACTTACTCATATTGAGAATATTATTCACCATATCCAGAAGGAAATCCGAAGATCTCATAATCTTGTCAAAGCAGTCCATAACCTTCGAGCGATCCTCGACGGAAGCCCTTCCGATATTGACCAGTCCACGGATCCCGTTGATCGGAGTGCGCACATCATGACTCATACGGCGCAGGAAATCCGACTTGGCTTCATTGGCTTTCTTAGCCTCCTGGGCAATCTGCCGCAGTTCTTCCTGATAAGCCATCTCCTTTTTCTTCTGCTGTGTCACATCACGAATAACCAGAATCACCTTTTTCAACTTTCCGTCTGTGTTATTCGTAGCCGGAATTAACAGCATCTGTGCATATTCGTGTTTCACATTTTCATAGCTGAAACCAATAAATTTCTGTGACCTAAGCCGCTCTTCCATGGTTTCGAGGCAGATAAATTTCGAAAACTCTTCCTGATACGGTTCCAATACTCTCTTCAATTTATAATTTTCCAGCATCTCAATTGCATTTGGAAACGGCTCCAGAATATTCTTTAGCTCCTTCAGATCAAGAATTGTCTCCCATGCTGCATCTTCAAGGGAGATCACAATATTAACACGGTAAATACTGCCGATTGCATTAATCAGATGATATTCCCGTTCCATCTGCCGGAATCTCGACTTCTGCAAATACTGCCATAAAATCCACGCAAACGCCACAATTATGACATAAATACCGCCGGTAATCATCAGGATCAACGGTCGGTTCTGAAATACAATTTTGGAAGAATAAAAGGCATACAGATAATACTGCCAGTACAGAGCATGCGCTGCATACCAGTCATTGATTCCGCTTTGGATGGAGATTATCTCCCGGTCACCCCACGTTCCATTCTCTGCCAGAGCACTGACATCCGGAATGGGGCAGTCCTGAACCGCCAGTCCTACCATTCCGGCATTGTTGGATGCCAGAACCTTGTTCCCGTCCGTAATTGCAACTATTGCATTATACTGGAAATTATCGTGTGCAAGCAGAGAGTTCAAAGACAGTTCATTCACATCATTAATCAGATTTGTAATATCCTCATAGCCAATCAGAATTCCATCGTTATCACGCAGGGAAAGAATGGCATAATTATATTGACAGCCTGCTGCGGTTGCCTGATCCGCATAAATCTTCTTCGGATAGCGCAGGATACTATCTACATTGGTTTCACTTAAAAAGCATATCCAGCAGTTCCTGTGCACTATTTCCTCTGCGATCCGCATGCGCAACAACTTCTTTTTCTTTATTCAGTACAAAAATTCCCGTCAGGTTCTGATTCCTCGCATGTGACAGCAAATAGGAATCACTGGTAATCTCCTTATACTGACCGTAATCCCGGATCACCCTCACCTTGCCGATTGTACTTTGGAGATCTCTGGTTGTATTTCCGAGCTGGTAATCATCGTATCTCTGGCAGACAGACTGCAGGAAGTCAAGCGTTTCCCCTGCATTCACTTCCATGCTTCTTCTCTCTGCCCCTGTCACGATATTATACACGCCAAACATCACAAGATTTCCAAGCACCACCAGGAGCATAATAAGGAAATACGTATGAATCCGGAACCTGTCCCGCTGCTCACTTTTCATTCGCTATTTCCTCCGTATAAATATTCTTTTCCACATCCAGACCATATTTTGCAATGATCTCTGCGACCGTTCCGTCCTCCGTCATCTCCTGCAGGGTCTTCGTCAGTTCTTCTGCAAGCGCAGCATCTCCCTCTTTGGAAAAAGCAACACCCAGCTTCGACCTCTCAGCACTCAGATTCAGATAGCGGTACTGGTCCGGATATTCCTGCGTATAAATGAGCAGTGCTGCCTCATGACCCGCAACCGCATCCACATACCCCTTGCGCAGAGCCGTAAATGCCTGCCCCAGTGCACGATAACTGTATATCTGTTCCACCTGGCTGAGCTCGGTTATGGTCTCATTCAGAAAAACAGCCTCAGAAGTAGAATTCGCCTGTACTGCAACGGATTTATTCTTAAGATCCGATAATTGTTCAATTCTGCTTTCCTCGGGAACAACCACGACACGACGTGTATATAGATACGGACCTGCCCAGAGATAATCTTCTTTCCGCTCTTCCATGGTCAGACAGCTCCATATACAGTCAATCCTTCCATCTTCGAGAAATTGTTCTCTCTGCTCCAGATCCAATTGTAAAAAGACGGGCCGATAGCCCATTCTTCGAAAATGCTTCTGCTGCAAGTTCTATATCAATCCCGGTATATTCTCCATCAATCCTCTGATAAAAATAGGGCTCATAAATCACACCGCCAACGGTTATGACCGGAAGCTCCTGCATGCTTTTCCCTTCGGATTTCCGTCCGCATGCACAGCAAAGGATTATACTTATCAATAACAAAAAAAGCAGTAACACTCTTTTTTTCTCATAGACTACCTCCCGGAAACGAGATCACTGTTTTTCACATTCGTATCTGATAATTGATTATAAAAATTAAACCTATTCTGCGTCAAGCAGATGCACGCAAATTACTGGTTGAATTATTGCAATAATTCTGCGGTAAAAGGAAGAGATGCCTCCCCTAGGGAAGCACCTCCTGTAAATACAAAATCCAGCTTTTTCCCATGATGAAAATCACATCTTCTTCTGCCATGCCGCGCTGCAAAAGGGCTGCGGTCACCATTGGAATCTGTGCATGATCCGACAGGCAGTCATCCTTCTGTACCAATGGTTCTTTTCCCTGCAATCCGGCACGCGCTTCGTCATAAGAATCGCACAGATCAAAACCAAAAACCGACATGCTCCCTGCCAATTCCTGCTGTCTCATATTCGATATGCTCACACATTCTTATAAGATGACCGCCATTTAAGGAACCTGTGATATACCGGCACCCGTTCAGCCCCATCACACCGCCCTGTCTCGCGAGCTTCTGCATCTGTCCGTCCGTCAGATTCCGATAATTGTCATATACCGTCCTGCTGTTGGAGTGCGTTGCCACAAAGGGGCGCGTCGTAATCCGGCAGACATCTGCGAATCCTTCATCGTTTAAATGGCTCACATCCAGAAACATGGATAACTCCTCCAGTCTCCGCATGACAGCTATCCCCTTTTCGGTAAGCCCTCCCGGTATCTGCCGATGCTCCGAAGCCTTGCAGCAGCCGGTGGCCAGTGCATTTTTTCTACTCCAGGTAAGCGCCGCCCCGCGGATTCCCTGTTCAAAAAGCTCCTCCAGCTTCCAGAGATCGCTGCCAATGCAATCCAGACCTTCCATATAAAGCAAAATCCCCAGTTCGTTTCCTTCAAGCACCTTCTGAAGATCCTCGCGGCTGCGGATGAGGCGTACCCTGTCATAAGTCTGCTCCTCATGATTACACCGGATCTCCAGATTGCAGGTGGCAATTTCTCCCTTAATCAGTGCAATCTGCATTCTGGCATTGACCCATGCATGATCCAGATCACAATTTGCCACATAAATGGAAGAGGCCAGCACCCGGAGACCTGCCTCAAAAAAATTCTTAAGGTATCGATGATACAGGACATTCTGCTCGCCCAGTTCATGCCTTAAAAGCATTTCTCCTGCAAGATCCAGATGCATATCCACAACCGGATACTCCCTGTGCAGCCGCATCGCCTGTTCTAAATACCGGTCCTCAATTTTCATATCTGTGTTATCAGTATGACCTATACCTGCTGCCATGCCCCATTCCTGCTTTCCATACACCGCCTTCTGTTATCAGCATATGCAGATATGAAGCATTTGGTAACTAGGAAACGCCACGATACTGCCCTGCCTGGGCTTTCCACATTGCAGCATACCTGCCGCCCTTCGCAAGAAGCTCCTCATGTGATCCCTGCTCCACAATTCTTCCCTGCTCCAGCAGATAAATCCGGTCAGCAAGCCGCGTCGTAGACAGTCTGTGGGAAATAAAAATCACTGTCTTATTCTCCGTTGCCTCCAACATCGAATGATTCAACTGATACTCTGCAATCGGATCCAGCGCACTTGATGGTTCATCAAAAATCCGAATCGGAGATTCTTTGGCAAACGCCCTGGCCACCGCTATTTTCTGTCCTTCCCCTCCCGAAAAGACCACGCCGTCATCTGCAAATTCCCTGGTTACCACACTATCGATTCCTTTCGATAAAGCTGCTACTTTCTCATACATTCCAACCTTTTTTTAAGCACTTCGGCAACAAGCTGCTCCTCCTTTTCCGGATGCTTTCCCATAAGAATATTCTCCCGGATGGTCACTCCAAAAAGCTGATAATCCTGAAACGCGGTCGCAAACAGCTCCCGATATGCCCGTAGATTATATTTCCGGATATCAATCCCATTTACCCGGATCATTCCCTCTGCAGGATCATATAAGCGCAGCATCAATTTAATAATCGTTGTTTTTTTCCGGCCCCATTATGTCCCACCAGCGCAATCTTCTCTCCATGTGTTATCCGGAAAGACAATCCCTGAATTGTTTCTTCCTCTTTATAGGAAAAAGAAACATTTTCAAATTCCAGGCTTTCCAGTTCCTTCGATGGCAAAATGCCATCCTGATCCTCTGGAATCTTCTCTTCATACTCCAGAAATGTCCTCAGATTGCAGATAAATAATCCATTTTTCATCGTCTCCATCACACTATTGAATAATCCGATCAATATCCAGGTAGCCGCCACCATCAGGCTGCTCATGACCGTAAGATCTGCCAATGACATACTTCCAATAACCAGATTCTTATATATGGCAAACAATAACACACCTTCAAACATGACTGTAAAGGTAAAAAAATGCCACAAAACATTCATGCTTCCGATACGCCATGCGTATTTTCCGGCAAGATCGGATTTTTCATCCGTTGCCTCATTATACTGCCGTTTCAACAGTCGAAATACTTCGGATAATCGTATTTCCTTTGCATAGTCCGGCAGATACAAAAACACGGTTCACATAGTTAAGCACCTTATCCTTCGGTGCTTCCTCCTGATAGCGCATATACTCAAATTTATTTTTCAGATTTCCAAATAAAAAGTTGCCGATAAGCGGGCAGAAAACAAACAAAACCGACACCGGATCAATGCGGTACATCGTCCACAGCACCAGAAACGATGCCATAATCCCAGTTACAACTCCCCATATGTTATCTGTAATTGCGGTTACCCTCTCCACCGCATGATCAGCTGCCATCGTATACCGATTGTAAAAATCCGGATCCTCATAACATCTTAATTCCACATTCCTGGCCTTTTCATAAATCTTCTCATAGATTTCTCCGTAGATTGCAGGTTCCGCGAGTGGAACTGCAACATTTTCAACATAACTTTGATAAATCGCAAGCAAAAAGAACACAGCTCCGCATATCAGAATAAAAGCAAAAATTTCAGAAAATTCTTTTCCCTGCTCTAATTGGTCAACAATGTACCGCATGAAAAATCCGCTGAAAAATACCCATTCCAAATTTCCGATCAATTTTCCAAAAAACGAGTGGATCACTCTGCTTTTGCTTGCAGATGCAGTCAGACGAACTGCATAGATATTGTTTACATACACCTCGCGTAAGGATTGTTTTTTCTTCTCCATGATTTCCCCCTCTAAGAACTTTTCTTTTGTAACTCCGGATGACGGACCGGTTATCCACCGGATCTGCCGTGTAACAGGTACATTATACTACCCCCCCCCCGAAAATTTGTCCACTGTATTTAGTTTAATGTTTTCCCTTAGGTCAAAGTCAAGAGTTTTGAAGTATCTTTAAATGATGTATTAAATGATTCATTTACTCGATCATATTTATCTGTATTCATAAATTTTCCATTGCATCCCTTTCCTTTTCATGCTATTTTATAGAAAAAGCATACAACTTCTGTGGTATCTTATTAAATTCTTTTTCAGAATTCCAGACATATACCCCAAGTATGAATTTGAAGTTTTTAAATGATTACAGTGTAGATCTATGCGATATTGACACTTGCAGTGTCGTACTCACGATCTGTGATCTATTCAGTTTTTATTTGTGGTATCTGTTTTCAGGAATTCCCAGCCACCCATTCAGAAAATCTATGCTTTTAAATTCCAGTAACGTTCATTATTTAAAGGCAGAAGGTTTTCATTTCTGTCTGACTGCATCTGAAAAGGAGGACCAATGGGAGAAAAAGATCATACCCAGAAAATGCTGATTGGATGCCGGGATGTTTTTGCAGAATTAATCAACGTTTTAGTCTATTCCGGCAAAAAAGTTTTGAACGAGGCCAACCTGTTAACCGGTCCAACGGAGAGTCTTTATATCGGAACGGACAAGCAGACTCATCAGCAGCTTCGTGACTGCAGCATGTACGAACTGCATGACGGAGAGATTCATGCACTTTATAACCTCGAAAACCAAAGTACCATAGATGCCTATATGCCACTTCGCTGTGCAGGTTATGATGGTGCTGCTTACCGATCACAATGCAACGACCGTAAAAAAACACATATAAAACTTACCCTGTATTTACGTTTGTCTTAAATAGCAGTAGAAAACCATGGAATAAGGTAACTTCTATCCTGGAGGCACTACACTTTAAACCTAATCCGGCAGCATATCCATATTTCAATAATAGCAAAATGCCGGTGTTTAATATGTGTTTTCTCAGCAGAGATGTCCGTGAGAAATTTCAGGGAGACCTGCGCATCATCCTTGACTACTTATGTGATCGTGAAAGCCTGTTGAAACGGAACCAGACAATGAAGCACCCGGAAGAGGTGATCCGGATGCTCCATGCCCTGACCGGCGATGATCAATATTTAGACTCTATTCCACTATTTACCTCACCTGCTAAGAAAGGAGCATCTACTATGTGCGATTTAATTAATTCTTATTATACCAAGGGAGTAACCGAAGGACATAATTCTGGGCTTATCGAAGGTCGTAATTCTGGGCTTATCGAAGGCCGTAATTCTGGCCTGATCGAAGGTCGTAATCAGGTTATCCAAGCTCTCATCAGCAACTGTAAAGATCTGGGCTGCAGCTTTGAAAATACGCTTGATCGAATCAAGAACAGTCTCTCCTTATCCGATGACGAAGCGTTAGAAGATATGAAGCTATACTGGTAACTTATACTTTTTCTTCCATATATAATCATCATTCCTTCTACTTTAATAATCAGAGGATGGTTTCCTACCTTTATGTATTGCTCAATTTCCTTCTGCTGCCAATAATAATCCTTGGCTTCCAGAAGACTCATTCCGTGCTTCATAAGGTTGGATACCATCTCCTTTTCTAATGCATTTCCTGTCCACCGTTCTAATTCTATCAAATTGTCCAGTTCCTTAAGATATTCGGGGCTGTCAGGATCCAGATATAATACTTTATCGTTCATCCGACAATCAATATCCTTTAACCCACACTGCTTCATATATTGGGGAAGCTTCATAGCAATCGCATAATCTCTTCCCTGCGTCTGTAACTGATGCTCCCATAAGCTGTTCAACCCTGAATGCTGACACAATCTCATATAATCCATTCCCTCAATATACAAACCACCTGCCTCAAATTCACGATTACACTCCACGCAGATCATTAAGCCTTCCGGCTTTAAAAACTCCGTCATCCTTTTTAACATCTTATTTCCATGATTTACATGTCGCAGCACACACTGACAGATTACAAGATCATACCGTTGCTCCACAGGATAATCCATAATATCTGCTAAAATAAATTTTATTCTTTGCTTATTTCCCCTGTACTTCTTTTTTGCTTCGCGTAACATTTCTTCCGAAAAGTCGATCCCTGTATAGGTACTTTCATCCGGCAGCATGGGCAGGATTCTTTCTCCCAATCCACCATATCCACATCCACAATCCAATATTTTTACCGGTTCATGGATTTTCCATATATCCTGAACAAGAAATTTCAGATAATCCTTGTTCCATTTATTCTTTTCACGCCTTTGCAAATATAAAACCTGTTCTGACCAATATTCCCTTTTATCTGTGTCAGCGGCTTCATAACTGATATCCAACGGCGCAATTCCCAATAACATATCTGTTGTCACTCCAAAATACTCAGTGAGTCGAAGAAGCATTTCCAGATCCGGATATGTCATGCTATTCTCCCATTTGCTGATTGTCTGTGGTGACACCAGTAAAATTTCTGCCAGTTCCTTCTGCGTAATTCCTCTTTGTTTTCTCAGTTCCGCTAACTTAAAGTTCATCTCCTGCCTTCCCCTCCTTTGTTGTTACCTAAACTTTATCATAGTTTTTTTGTTCACTGTATTTATCAAATATGGAGAAGTGACTCTCATATTTCGGGAATATTTTTTTCGATTTACTATTGCATCCATTTTTCTTTTCATGCTATTTCATAGAAAAAGCATACAACTTCTGTGGTATCTATATCAAATTCTTTTTCAGAATTCCAAGCATATACTCCAAGTATGAATTTAAAGTTTTTATTTGATTGCGGTGAAGATCTCTTCGATGTTTGCATTTGCAGTGTCGTACTCACGATCTGTGATCTATTCAGTTTTTATTTGTGGTATCTGTTTTCAGGAATTCCCAGCCACCCATTCAGATTTTTCTTAAAAAAAGGAACTACGTGAACTGTTTCAAGGAGACCTACGCATCATCCTCGACTACTTATGTGATCGTGAAAGCCTGTTGAAACGGAACCAGACAATGAAGCGCCCGGAAGAGGTGATCCGGATGCTCCATGCCCTGACCAGCGATAATCAATATTTAGACTCTATTCCACTATTTACTTCACCTGCTAAGAAAGGAGAGACTACCGTGTGTGATTTAATTAATTCTTATTATACCAAAGGAATAACCGAAGGACATAATTCTGGACTGATCGAAGGCCACAATTCTGGACTGATTGAAGGTCGGAATCAAGGCATTCAGGCTCTGATCCTCGTCTGCAAGGACTTTGGCTGTAGTTTTGAAAATACTCTCACCCGTATCAAAGACAGCTTTTCCTTATCCGATGACGAAGCTATGGAAGACATGAAATTATACTGGTAAATTTTTTACAGCCATGAACCTTTCATAGACCTCCTGCCAGCACTCCTCAGGAATCATGGGCCATTGGCACGTGCCATACTTCCGGGTACACAATTCCATGGCCTGTGCAAGGAGGCTTCCATGTGAAGAATCGGCTCCCCGAAGCATCCATTCCGTAATTCTGGTCCAATAAGGGGCAATTTCATATAAATGCTTCCGGTGCATCTCCCGGATAACGTCCTCCACATCATAATCAATGGTAAGGAATTCCGGTACCCAGAATCCTCTGTCACCATGAAGAATCATGATCTGTGCCCCTTTTGTGCCATGGACCGGAAGTCCGACCGAACCCGGATTGAATACAAGTTTTCCATACTCCTCAAAGCTGGTCATGCGATGTGTATGTCCGCTTAAAATATAGTTCTGCTTTACCTCCCTGAAGATCTCCTCATTCTTCTCATTATGAGCATAAAGATCTTCCCGGACATTACGCGGAGAGCCATGGCAAAGCATCAGTTCCGGCAGACCCTCTATTCTTACGATCTTGCTTATGGGCAGGCTTTTTAAGAAAATCCAGATCTTTGGACTGCAGCTGTGTTTTTTTCCATACCGCAGCATCCCGACCGTGCTGGGATAAGCATCCCACTCGGGATGCTCGTCCACAAGACTGCCTAACTGATACTCTTCCTTGTTGCCGCGGACGATATAGCACCGCTCCTCTTTGCTAAGCCGGCATAGCATCTCCATCGTATGGCGTATGCCCGGAAGTTCTCCGATATAATCTCCCAAGAGGCAATAGGCATCTATGTCCTGCTGTTTAAGATAGGAAAGGCACGCTTCAAAGGCAATGTCATTTCCATGGATATCTGATAAAACTGCCAGTTTCATTTTTTCTCCTTGTTCCTGCTTATCTGCTTTCAGCAAAGCATCGGTATAATGGGGTGATTATTTCAGCTTTCCACACAGCGTAATCCTTCCATTCCTTTTTCAGCTTCTGTTCATATTCTTTAAAAGATGCACGGTGCTCCTCTGCCAGCCTGCCTTCACAGTTCTGTATATAAGCTAAAAGATCCTCCGGATGATCCAGCCCCTCTACCCGGTTTGAAAATGTCTCCAGATCCACTCTTTCAAAAACATCTTCTCATCTGATCTTCCAGTATCAGCCGTTCTTCCCTTTTTTTCTGCAGGGTACGTCCCCTGAGATCCAGCGGAATTCCCGTCTGGTTCAGCACCTCCTGCATGGCTTCCAGTAATCCATAGGCCGAATAAGTAGAAAGCAAAAAAAGCCTCCGGGACGAAGAACCTTTTTCACACGCTACATCAGTATTTTTCCGGCTGTGCAATAAATCTCGAGAGGTGATTGGCTACAACACGGTCATAAATTTCTTCTATTTTTCCAATTTGTTTCCATATCCGTAACCATAAATCGAAACGTAACATGATCCTGTAAAAAAACGCTTATGATCCCGG
This sequence comes from Lachnospiraceae bacterium, assembly GCA_021628825.1. Lineage (GTDB taxonomy): Bacteria > Bacillota > Clostridia > Lachnospirales > Lachnospiraceae > Suilimivivens. Next base: position 1,694,528 of record JAJXRY010000001.1, read on the forward strand.
TAGAATTCCTTCAGATATTCTATGCAGACATTTCTCTTATCTACCAACATAATAGTTGTTCCTGCCGGAATCCGGTTCCAGTTCTTAATCCAGAGATTTCCATGTCCGCATCCCATATCCAGAATGTGCATCCCTTCCGTCAACGCCAGTTTATCAAAGGTCCACTGATACCATTCCTCATTTCTTACCGTATGCTGCTGGTAAAAGTAATAACCATAATCAAACGGCTTTTCCATATGAATCAGCTTTAGCAGATCGGTTATCTGCTGTATGTCGTTTTTTTCTCCGGACCTGCACTCATAAATCGTATCATCCAACAGGGAGATCATCTGTTCCATCTGCTGTTTCTTTTCTTCCAGCATCAGCTTCTGCCGCCACAACGTCTCCTCCCATTTTTCATTCTGCTCCTTCCTGATCTGTTCACGGATTTCGTCCAGTGATAATCCTATATATTGAAGCACCCGGATTCTCTGAAGCTGTAAAACAGACTCCTGATTATAAAGCCGATATCCACTGTCCGAATAACCAACCGGCTGCAGCAATGCCTTCTTATCATAAAAACCGGATAGTCCGTGCCGACACGCCAGCAAGTCTGCCAAGCTCTCCTGCGGTATAGATCTTCTTTTTCTTCCATTCCGTTTCCATTTTTCCCCTTTCCCGTGCTTATCCGTAATTGTTCCATCTCTTTATCGTAAGATTATCTTCATTATAAACATTGTCCTTACGTCAAGGTCAACAGAAATGTTACATATTAAAAAAACACCCTCATGACTTTCATGAGGGTGTCTGACATTCAGCATCTTATCTATTTATCTTATCTCTGTTCCTGCAAATCTTTCTGTTCCGCAAATCCTACTTTTTCCAGATCCAGTGTTTCCAGTAATTTCCGGATGTCCTCCACGCTGAGCCATTCGGTGTTGTTACCGGAGCTGTAGGAAAATCCGTCTTCTACCTTGCGTCCGCTTTCGTTGATCTTCTGCTTATCATTCCATACCACCTGCGGATATACGATGAAATGCTTGTCATATTCATAAGTGGTAGCAGAGTCCTCGGTGGTTACCATGATTTCATGCAGCTTCTCGCCGGGACGGATGCCAACCTCGGGCATCTTACATCCGGGAAGCATTGCTTCTGCAAGATCCGTAATCTTAAAGGAAGGGATCTTACTGATGAAGGTTTCCCCACCGGTTGCTTCCTCAAGAGCCTTGATCACAAGCTCTACGCCCTCTGTCAGACTGATCCAGAAACGGGTCATGCGGTAATCAGTAATCGGCAGCTCGTTACCGCCATTTTTTTAATAATGTTATGGAAAAAAACGGAATAATGGAGCCACGGCTTCCTGCCACATTTCCATAACGCACGATGGAAAAATTAATGTCCTTGGAACCGGCATACGCATTCGCTGCAATAAACAGCTTATCCGAAACCAGTTTCGTACCACCATAAAGGTTCACAGGATTGACCGCCTTATCGGTAGATAAAGCAACCACCTTCTTCACATCGGAATCCAGTGCACAGTCAATGACATTCTGGGCACCATGGATATTCGTCTTAATTGCCTCGTTCGGATTGTATTCACATGCCGGAACCTGCTTTAAGGCTGCAGCATGGATGACATAATCCACACCCTCAAAAGCACGCATCATTCTTTCTTTATCTCTCACATCTCCGATAAAGAAACGGAGCTTGTCCTCATATTCTTTAAATTCATTTGCCATCAGGAACTGCTTGAACTCATCTCTGGAATAAATAATAATCTTCTTCGGATGATAATGGGTCAGCACATATTTCGTAAAACATTTACCAAAAAGATCCTGTTCCTCCGGTAATCAGTATGGTCTTGTCATCCAATAACATAATTTAAATCTCCTTACTATTCGCTGTACATACGCTTATATCTTATCACATATCTGTGATAACTTCAAACACTAACTGGCAGACCCCAGACCCCTTAACATAATCCTTATTTAACTGAACAGATTTCATAGATCGTCCACATATTCTTCCGGGCGACTTCTTCATATGAAATCTCCCCGGAAGCATCGGAGCCATCCGGGAATTCTGTCCCGAGAAGCCGCTGCAGCTCCTCCCCCTGATTTTCACAATCTGCCATATAAATAATGTATTTCTGAGACTCTGCGGCATTTCCATTCAGGAAGTTCTCACTGGTAAGAATCTCTCCCTCTCCCGAAATGGAGGCAAGGTAAATATTCTCATACTCACTCAGTTCATCCAACAGCCACCAGATATGCGTTTCGGAAGCTTCATTATACAGAACAATCACCGGCGTTGTTTCATTCCGGTGGACAAATTCCTGCACCCCTGCTTCCTCCGGATAAAGGAAAAATACTTTATTACCGGTCAGATTCAGTGCCGCCATCAAAACTACTACAAGCACCGCCTCTTTACCTGTGATTTTCTGCTTCTTACCCGGTGCACTCTGTTTTCCGTTCTCTTCCTGCGGCAGATTTGGGGATGCCATCAATGCGATCCGTTCAGCAGCCTGTGCATTTCCCTGTTCCATTTCTTTCAGCACCATATACAGGCTATATACCAGCAGGAGAACCAGGACTCCGTAGATCGGAAGTTCATAGCGGTTTGAAGTTTCTCCAAGCAGCAGTGCCGTCTTCGCAACCGTGAAAAAGTATCCTGCTGCGGTAAACAGCAGAAGTCCGACCGGCGGTGTCAGAATCCTCTCCCGCTTCTGTTCTCTGCCTGACCTTTTCGCCCTTTTCTGTAAAAACCGGTTGGTCACGGCAATCAGACAGATCAAAAGGAGCCAGATTGCCAGAAAACCGCCCATCATATATTTATCAAACAGTCCGGCAAAAAACTGTATTCGTTCCAGGGTATTGGAAGCATTGGCGAACTCACCGACCGCCTCCGTTCCACGGTATCCCTTGAAAATATGGGAAAGTGCCGAAGGATAATAAACAAGCGCTGCGCCAAGGGCTGCTGCACACGTTCCCACATAAGCCACAAGGCTCTTCCATTTCCTTTCCTTCAAAAGATACAGGCAGAATCCGACTCCCAGGAAGAAATGAAAAATAATATAATAATACTGTGTCAGGAATCCGAGAAACACCGTAACAGCAAGCAGCAGATAAAACTTCCAGCTCTCCCTTTTCCGGACAAGGGCACGCAGATGCAGGCACAGGCATAACAGTACAAACACGGTCAGCCACTGGTACATCCGGATAAACATCACGCCTGAAATCACCGCAGCACCAAAGCCCCCACATCGCACAGACAGTTCCGGCAAGGGCATATCCCCCTTTCCGGTAAGCCTGCTTCTGACTGTCTGAAAGCTCCGGCTGCCTGCTCATGGGATATACCGCTGTAAGATAACCGGCATAGGCAAGCAGGATAAAGGAAATCACAAACCCTGCAAGATTTACACTGATTCCCTGCCATTTGCTGAAAATCCCGGGTGTCAGGGAGCACACCGTATGAAGCAGATAATAATAAAGCGGAGGATGCACGTCCCACGACTGCATCTGCTTCACCACCCCGTACCGGAACTGCTCTCCCGGCAGCACCACAAGTTCATTTCGAAAGCTTTCACCGGTTGTCCATTCCCTGTCATTTACGAAAAGACCCGCTGTCTTATTGGAGGAATAGTAGGAATATAGTTCATCCTCATGGAATCCGGCCTTGCGGCTTCCATAATAAAAACAGAACAATGATCTGCAGACACAGAAGCAGTGCCATTCCTATGAAAAAAATCTTTTTATTCTTTTTCTCCACGCAAGTTCTCCTCTTGAATCTTGTTTTTCCGTAATGCCCAATGCACCTTGCGTACCAGCTTCGGCGCCGTTCCGAGCAAAAAGAAGATAGGTTTTATTCTTCTTTGTCAGGTAAGGATTCTTCCTGATCTCCTTTTTATGCTTACGAAGATATTGCTTCACCTGCTGATAAAACTCATTGTCGGAATTCATCATCGTAACAGGAATATGCAGCATATAATCCAGCCGTTGAAACAACCCGAACCGCATTGCTTCCTGTGCAAGAAGCGGGTACTGCTCCTCCACAATCTTCGAAACCCGGTCTGCATTCCTTACAATATCCGTAAACACGGGAGGAAAATAATTTTCATCATGCGTTCTGGAATTGCTTCCATATCGATAAAATACGTGATAATCCTGCTGCGGCAGTACGGCAATCCCGGGTACCTCCGGCAGCATCTGCACCAGCAGATAAAAGTCCTCGTTCAACTCTCCTTCCGGAAACCTCCGGTTTTCAAACAGGGACCGGTGTGTCAGTCTTGTACAAAAAGGAGCAGTCGCCACGATGAAGCAGCAGCTCCCTCATAATAAACTGACTATCCCGGATCTCCGCTTCCTCCGGTGGCTCACAGACATCCGGAAGCCGGTTCCCCCGCTCATCAATCTCATCCCGCGAGCATTGTACCATCAGCAGATTCTCCTCTTGCGCTGCCGCTAAAAGCCGTTCATACATCTCCGGCTCAATATAATCATCACTGTCCACGAAGCCCAGATACTCACCCTTTGCCTGTGCGATCCCTAAGTTTCTCGCAGAAGAAGATCCCCCGTTTTCCTTATGAAAAACACGGATCCGCTGATCCTCGAGTGCCATCTTTTCTGCCAGTGCACCGGTACGGTCTGTCGATCCATCATCCACCAGAATAATATCCAGGTAAGGATAGGTCTGCTTCCGTATGGAATCCACACATCTTGGCAGATAGTCAAATATATTATAAACCGGCACAATCACACTGATTATTATCGGTTGATCCATCTCAAAATCCTTTCTACTAAATTGTATCTTATTAAGGCTCTTACTATCACTTGGCTTCTTTATTTCCTGAATCATTCATCACAAGCAGGCATCATATAGCTTTATTTGCAGCCATTACTTTACGCTCTGCTTAAAGGTCCTTCTTTCGCAGGAACCAGTTTACCGCTTTTTCTGCACTTCCTTAATCACACGCAGCAGCTCCGAGGCCGCATGCCCCGCATTCCAACAGGTCGTAATGGTTTCATTCGCTGCCCTTGCCATACGCAGTCGCAGTTCAGGATTCTTCACAAGCTCTGTTACTTCCTGAAGCAGCTCCTGATAATCCTTCTTAAAAAAATAAATCCATTTTTCCCCATTTTTGAATTAAATAGGGCACGGCTCCCGCCTGTCCACAGGCAGCAACTGCACAGCCACTGTTCATCGCTTCATTCACCACGGCTCCCCAACCCTCTAAGTGGTTACTTGGGAACACCATAATGTGACTCTGTTCCATCCGGTCACGTACGGCTGCCGGAGACTGGAAGCCATAGAAGATGACCTCCTCCTCGACCTGCAGGTCCTTTGCCATCTGCCGCAGTTCCTCTTCCATCTGACCGCTTCCTGCCATATGAATCCGGACCGGCGGAAACGCTGTTTCTGTATCCTCCTTACTCTTACCATCTTCCCGCAGCTTCTTAAGGTCTGCTGCCAGCCGGATCATGTATTCCGGATGCTTCAATGGGATAAATCGCCCGGCGAAGATAATATCGATTCCGTCGTTCCTCTTTTTCTCCCAGAGGGTATCCCCTTCATAAGTACGAAGCTCCGGAAAATACCCGAATTTCAGCATTTTCCCCGGGTAGGCATGAATCAGCCGGAAGTCCGATGCCACATAAGCCCCGGCACAAAGCAGATAGGCCGGTGCGTTCCGGTATCGGATATGCTCTTTATATTTATGGTATAACCCTTTGGGCGAAATGGCTTTCCACTGTCCCTCACGGTAAATCCGCTCGGTGACGCGGAAGGTCAGCTTCCCGGCATTCAGCCTTTGTTCGATCAGATCTTCCCTGCCGCTCCAGCCGGCAAGCACACAGTCACTTTCCATGATCTTACGGATGCAGAAATCCTCTTCCTCATAAAGGCAGTGCACATAAGGAATCTTCTCTTCCTCTAAAGACCAGCCCATGTTACGGCGTTCCTCTTCCATCGGCTCTGTCTGGATAAAGCAGTACTCCTCCCCCAACCGCGCATACATCGCATTGGAAAAGGGAATCTGATGATGATTGATATAATTTGAAACAAACGTTATGGTCATTCTAAAATCTCCCGGTATATTTCCATTAACCGCTCATAATTCTTATTCGCATCATGGATATGGGATGCCCGGATACGTTCGTGTACTGACAATTCCCTTACCAGTGTCTGATCGGACCAGATCCGGTCAATGGAATCTGCCAGATCTTCGGCATCCTCATTATGAAACAGAAGTCCCGTCACGCAATCCTCGACCATGCTCGGAATCCCTCCCGTCTGGGACGCTACCACCGGCACCCCAAGAAGCATCGCCTCTCCAATCGTATTGGGAGAATTTTTCCATTACCGACGGGCATACAAAAACGCTCGAACGCAGAAACTGTGCCTTCATCTCTTCGGCAGACAGCTTACCAAGCACAATGACCTGATCCTGCAGCTCATATAGCTGAATCAGCACAAGCAGATACTTTCCATATGCGGAAAGCTTGCATTTGTCCTTCGCCGTTTCATGGGAAATAATACTGTTTCCGGCAACATAAAGCTTCAGATCCGGATAGCTTTCCTTTAACCTTCCCATCGCCTCAAGCAGAAAATGCATTCCCTTAAGCGGATAATCGCCCTGTCCCAGGAAAATGCTGTGGCGTTCCGTCTGTTCCATTTTCCACTCGCCAGTATAAAAATTCCTGACGCATGGTTTCATTCATCAAATAATAATTGGCACGCGGATTGATCTTGGCAGTCTCCGCACGGTCAAACTCGGTTCTTCCTGTAATATGATCGGTAAGAAGAAGCGCCTGCCGCTCATTCTCGGCACGCTGATAAAATTTATTCTGCTGCTGCCGCATGGAATCCTGGCGTACCACATCACGGAAGGATGCCTGTTTAAATACATTCTCCGGAAGCCCTGCACGATACGTCTTTGCAATTTCCCCACACAGCCCCTGTATCCCGATCAGTGTCTTCTGTGGATTGTGAAAGGCACGTACTGCTGCCAGACAATGTGGAAACTCCGTACCGAAAAATATGAATCATATCCGGCTTTACATCCTTCAGGATTCCCTGAATCCGTGCTTCCAGCCCCGGATCATAGTTTTTCAGGCTTCGATAAATCTTCCTCAAACGCATAACTTGGCGTCCGGGATCCCTTAAGCTTCAAAAATCCCACGTTTTTTCCACTCTTCCCACTTCTTCCGGTTCCTGCTTTTTTTCCTCTGCCTGCGATGCATCACAACTTAAAATGCTCGTCACCGGGACCTTGCCAAGGTCCTCCTTGTTCATCGGAAAGCAGACCGTGATCTCAAACGGAACTTCTCCCTGCAATGTCTTTTCATAAATTCCGGATAACCATCCCTCCCGGTTTGAATAGGGCATCCCCAGTTCCCTTGCAATCGCCGGAAGCATGATGTTACAAATCCATAAGACCTTCTTCATCTGCCAGTCCCCCTTTTCCTCCTGCTTCGGATCACCTATTGACATCCTCTGTCATTCCTGTCTGTTCTCTGTCACACTCATCTCCGGTAAAGTGCCGATTTCAGCCGGTTGTAAAGCGCTGCCGTCTTCTCATTCTTCGAAATCCGGGTCCGCAATGGTGCAAGTGTCAGGCACAGAATCAGCCGGTAGGTAAACCGCTGCCCGAACGACAGATATTTCTGTACAATTTTCTTGTGCTCCTCTTTCGAAAGGGCGAGATTCCTCTTCGTTTCCGAGAATCCCCCGCCTTCATAATCTGCCACTGTAATCCCCGTATAAAACGGATTCGCCTTCGCCTCAAAAAAGCACCACAGAAACTGCTCATAATCGGCCCGTACCCGGTATTTAAGTTCAAACGGATGCTGTAAAAGCAGCTCCCGTTCATAAAAGCATGCCTGATGACACGGCGCATTCCGGTAACATCCAAATGCATTAAGCTTCGGATTTGAAGAAACGAGCTGTCCGGTCACACGCTCGTACACATTTCCGTAGTAAATCGCAGACTGCACTGCACCGGTCTGTTCCCTTGCCATGATCTGGTCATGCATGTTGGCAAGCACCCGCTCATCCATAAACCAGTCTCCGCAATTTAAGAAAAAGACAAAACGTCCCTTTGCCTCCTCTACGGCCTGGTTCATGGCATCGTAGATTCCCTGATCCGGTTTCGTCACAACACGTAAGCCCGGCTGATCCAAATCCACTTCCTGTAACGAGCCATCCGTCGACCCGCCATCCTTTAAAATCACTTCATAATCCCGGAATTCCTGCTTCCAAATACTCTGCAGGGTCTGCAGCAGCTTTTTACCGGGATTTAAACATACCACAATAATCGAGAAAAACGGTGTCATATCACACCTCCTGAACTTATACTAACACTTCTGCATGGCTGAACTGCTACGTTACGTCTGACAGAATCGGCACCATCTCGTGGAACAGGAAGGTCTGGTAGGGCAGAATACGAAGCCCGTTTTCCCCTGCTTTCATCAGAATAAACACCGCAAAATACACAATTCCCGCCAGAATCACACCCACGCGGCACAGCTTCCTAAGTTTTTTTCATTCTCAATTCCATTCACCAATGCAGGAAGAAAGAAGATGTGGGTAATCGTCAGATAGTACCCGATTCTTGAAATAATCGGCAAAAAAACGAGCAGCACACATACATCACCAATGCGCCCAGATTACAGTAAAAAAATAAAAGCGGTTCCTTATATTCTACTTTACACATTTCTTATAGCAAAGAAGCGCAAGAACCAGCACGGCTGCACAGCGCAGAATATTAATCATGCTGGTACCGCCCTCTAAGTATTCCGTATCCTCATAGGTCGGATACAGGAATACGACAAGCTTTAAGTAAAAATCCTGCAGGAAGAAAAAGGTCGAGCAGAACAGGGCCGCAAGGACCAGCTGCCACTTTTTCCAGCAACGGGAAGCAAGGAAATACAACGGAATCACGACAAGCAGCGACTTATGCATCGTCGCCCCCAGCAGAATGAGCAGAACAAGCTTCCCCCACTCCTTCCGGAGCACATAGGGAATGGCAAAAAGGGCAATCGCAAGTGCCAGATAGTACCGCACGGTGTTAAAGGTCTGGAAATAATATCCCAATGCCATAAACAGGGAAAAAAACTGAACGGGAACGAATCCGCCTGTTGATAAATCGCCTTTAAAAACAGGTAAATGGTCGCAAATGCAAACACGGCAAAGACGAGCAGATAATTCTCAAATCCGCTGATTCCGTACAGAATTTTTACTACCCAGTTAAAACCGAATTCCGTAGGAACCACCGCATCACACCGGATCAGATGCATAAATTCCACATATTTTTGCGTAATCATTTCCCACATTCAGACGAAGTGCAGACACCAGAAATAAAAGCAGAAAAACAGATACCAGACAAAGCCTGTTCAGTACCTGTTGACGTGTATATAGAAATCCTTTGTTTTCATAATGATTATCGACCGGCAGTGTAATTCCTACCGCCAGCACCGCTACCAAACTATATAAAATCATAAGCGTCCTCTCCGCCTATCGCAGCTTTCCTTCCCGGATTCCCTTCTTCATCAGCCCATAAGCCGTCCGGAAATCCATTGTGGTAAGCATTTTCTTCCGGTTGCTCCACAAAAACCGGATGGAAAACGGCTTCGCCATACATCCGTAAAGATCATGATACAATACCCCTCTGTCAAGGAAAAATTTCTCATGATACCCCGAAAACCAGGTCGACTCCCGGTATACCTCTCTGCCCAGTAACGCCGTATCTGCATAAATCCGCAGCCCCTTTTTCAGACAGTCATGCAAAAACAGGCTGTCCTCTCCGTTGCTGTATTTCGCACCGCCGCCATATACCAGGGAATAGGTTACGTTTGCTTTTAAAATAGCATCCCGCCGTACGGCAATTGCATACGCCGGATATCTTCCGTAATTATACCAGTGAACCCAATGTCCGGCTTCGTTATAATACGTTCTTCGCCGTTCGTCCACTTCAAAGTTAAAGGTAATGACCTGTGCTTCCGGATGCTGTTCAAATGCCTGCAGCACCTTCTGTTCATAGTCATCCTGATATATGAGGTCTTCATCCGAAAACAGGAGAATATCTCCATCGGCACGCATCAGTGCCGTATTACGGCTCAGTCCCACGCCCCGCTCTGCCATCGACAGACACCGGATGGTATGTTCCCTGTATTCATATTCCTGATAATCAAATTGGTCACACTGATTCACAATCCATGCATCCGTCCGGATATTCATACGTTCTGCCAGTGTCGTAACCTCTTCCTTCACAGCCGATACCAGTAATTGAAGCTTCATAACCTGTCCTGCTTTCCGTGTTTGTCCGTGACGCCTTAACGCTATGCAAAGTACCGGTTCAGATACTCTTCGTCTGCTTCCGTCACAATAATGCCATAAACATTGCAATCCTGATTTTTTAAGAAGGTCAGCATTCTCTCCGTCTTACGGCTCACATCATTTCCAAACGGGATCAGAAGAATCACACCGCCATTTTTACGGATGGCTGCACACTGCTCTTCTCCCATGTCACTTTCATTAAATACGGTAATATTCCATTCCTTAGGCTCCGGAAGAAGATCTTCATCCTCCTCGTCCTCATCCTCCTTACGGACATGCCATACCAGCTCGCCACCAATATCCTTATCACCGCCGAGGGTTCCACCCTCATCCCAGTTTAAGAGCTTATCCATATCTGCCTGACGCAGTTCTCCGTGATTATCCATATCAAGCAGCAGCATGTTCCGGGAATCTCCCATCACATACAGAAGATCTGCTTTCAATTCCTTGACAAAAGGCTGCAGTCCCTTCTGGTTCCGCGTCATAATGCCCAGTGCTTTATAAGGATATCTGCGTTCCACATCAGCCTGCACATATACTCCGTCATCGAGTACATACATAAATCCGAAAACAAGGAACCCAGCGACACCAAACAGAAGTGCCCCTGCAATCAATGCTTTCGTGGTATCATCGCTCCAGTAAATACGCTTCGGCATATCGGACCGGATGGTTACAATTTTACGAAGCTCCTCACTCTGATCTGCATAATCGGCAAGTCCTTCCTGCACGGCCGCCTGAATTTCACGTACCATCTTCTCGCTGTCACCCTTTACCGTTATGGTGAGCAGACGGATATCAGACAGAATCTCCGCCGAGGTTGCATCCTTGACCTCCTCCTCCTCATACCCCGTGAGATGATTCATAATCGCAATCAGAATGGGATCGGTATCAAGCAGTTCATTCCAGGTGTAACCATTATAATACTGATACACATCCCCGTTTTCATCCTGATTAAAGGTGATGTACAGCTTGGAAACACTTTCATATTCCACGGGCATCTTCATGGTCCGGATCATCCGGTACGAGATCGCACCGATCATTCCCCCCACAAGGATCAGCAGTAAAATAATCCATATTTTTTTTTGAAAATACAGGGTGAAGCGTTTCAGATCCATTCCCCGGTTCTTGTAATCTTCGTTCATGTGCGTTCACTTTCCTTTATTTGCGGTCTTCCCCGTTCTTCATGGCTGTTGTCTGATTGCTGTCAACCCCTTCGGTACTCTCCGGTTTAATCAGAATCTTAATCGTTAACAGCATGAGCTTCAAATCCAGCCATAAGGAATAATTCTCAATATAAGACAGATCCAACTTTAACTTGTCATACGGTGTCGTATTATATTTCCCGTAAACCTGCGCATATCCGGCAAGTCCGGCTTTCACTTTCATGCGGAATACGAATTCCGGCATCTGCTCCACGTACTGTGCAATGATCTCCGGACGTTCGGGACGCGGTCCGATAAAGGACATATCCCCTATCAGAATATTAAACAACTGCGGAAGCTCGTCGATCCGCACCATACGGATAAACTTACCGATCGGCGTAATCCGGCTGTCATTCTTGGAAGCAAGCCTCGCCACGCCGTCCTTTTCTGCATCCACCTTCATGCTGCGGAATTTCATGATCTTGAATTCCCTTCCGCCACAGGTGCACCGCGTCTGCTTATACAGAATGGGACCGCCATCATAGCACTTGATACAGATCGCCGTAATCAGCATAATCGGCGAAGTAATAACCGTCAATATCAAAGAAAGAACAAGGTCGATCATTCTTTTTGCCATGCGCTGTTCTACGGTAAGTGCATATTCCCTCGTTAGGAAAATCGGCGTATCAAACAAATGAAGCTGATCGGCTCCGGCAATCAGTACATCCGGAATCTTCGGCATCATATAAACACGAACAGACCGGCTGTAACAGTATTTCAGCAGCTTATTCCGGTCTTCAGTGGAAATATCCCATAATACAACGGCACGGAATCCGGAATCAATCTCTTCCTGGATCTTCCAGATTCCCTCCTTAATATTCACACATTTCGTAATGCGGTACTTGTCCTTGCGGGACTCAAATTTCCGTAAAATATCTTCAATACTGCGGTGTCCATGTACGAGCAGCATCTCTCTTGGTGGAAATACCCTGCGGTAAACCCAGTTACAGAACGCCGTCCAGATTCCGGAAATCAGGAGCTGTACCACCAGAGCCTGTGCAAAGTACACTACCGGCACAAGACGGTTGCTCATCAGGGAAATCTGGAAATAAGTAATCACATCCACAATACACAGGGACACCAGTTGGGAAAGAAAAACATCCCCCGGCTTCAGATAACCGATTTTTCAGTCCACCATACGTGCTTGTAAAGAAAAACAGCAGTACAAAATAAATGGCAACAATCAATAAATGTCCCTTAAAGAAGAATTTCAGTCCCAGATTAAAACGGTTTACAATCGGGTAGTAATTCCGGAACCAGATATAAGCATAAACTGCTGTTTCAAACAGAAGGCCGACAAGGCTCAGCCATAATACACATACTCGCTTCAGAGATTCCAAACGTCTCACATCACACCTCACTATTTACAGGTCTTCCTTAATCAGATAAATCGGTCTGCGCTTCACTTCCAGATAGGTCTTGGCAAGATACTGTCCAAGAATGCCCATACAGAAAAACTGCACGCCGCTGATCAGCAGAATAATACACACAAGCGACGGCCACCCGGAGGTCTTGTCCCCGAAAATCATGGCTCTTACCCAGATAAAAATAAGGAAAACAAATGCCAGAATACAGAACAGAACTCCCATCAGGGCTGCAAGTGCCAGCGGAGCCGTCGAAAACGACGTAATTCCCTCGATGGAATATATGAACAGCTTCCAGAAGGACCACTTCGTTTCGCCTTTCTTACGCTCAATGTTCTCATATTCCAGCCACTTGGTTTCATAGCCAACCCAGCCATAGATTCCCTTCGTAAAACGGTTATATTCGGGCATGGAAAGAATGGCGTCCACTACCTGTCTGGTCATTAAACGGTAGTCTCTGGCACCATCCACAATTTCGGTCTTTGAAATTTTGTGCATCAGTTTATAAAAGCATCTGGCAAAGAACGACCGGATCTTCGGTTCGCCCTTTCTGGTAACTCTTCTCGTTGCAACCGAATCATATCCCTGCTCGATATAGGAAAACATTTCCGGAAGAAGAGAGGGCGGATCCTGCAGATCGGCATCCATGAATACGGCATAATCGCCTCGACACTTTTCAAGGCCTGCATAAATTGCCGCTTCCTTGCCAAAATTGCGGGAAAAGGACAGCAGATGTACCCGGCTGTCTTTTTTTCGATCAGCTTCTTTACCTCTGCAACGGTATGGTCTCTTGAACCGTCATCTACATAAATCAGTTCAAAATCCAGATCCTTTTCCTCAAAAAAGGGCTGATTCTTGATAAACTCGTCGTAAAAGTCCCGCACATTTTCTTCTTCATTGTAGCACGGAACAATCGCACTCAATAATTTCATGGTCTATCCTCAGTTATTTTTTTACAACTTCATATTAACTCTTCAGAGCTTATTTGCAAAGTTGCTGCTTCACAGCTTTCTTTTTTTCTCATGTGGTTACAGTGTACCACATTTTTTTCTCTTTCCTACAACACAGGAACAGGCCAGCCGCGAAACACCGGACTGACCTGCTGTTCTCTGTTCCTATTCAGCACCATGCAAAATTGTTTTCTATAAATACATGCTTTCAGACAGAACGCCATCTATTCTACCTTATTCACAAGTTCCTCACCACGTTCGTAAGCCGCGATATTTTCAAAAGTAGTCTCTGCAATATTCTGTAATGCCTCATTCGTAAGGAACGCCTGATGCGAAGTCAGCAGCACATTCGGCATGGAAACCAGCAGTGACAGGACATCATCCTCGATAATTTCATTCGAGCAGTCTTCATAGAAGTAATCTGCCTCTTCTTCGTATACATCCAGGCCTGCCGCCCCGATCTTCTTTTCCTTCAATCCACCAAGCAGCGCCTCTTTCTTCACCAGTGCTCCTCTCGATGTATTAATCAGCATCACGCCATCCTTCATCATCTGAATGCTTTCTTCATTAATAATATGATGGGTCTGCGTGGTCAATGGACAATGCAGGGAAATGATGTCACTATTCCGGAACAGTTCTTCCTTTTCCACATAGGTTACAGAGAGGGATGCATCCGGGTAGGGATCGTAAGCCAGTACCTTCATGCCAAAGCCCTGACAGATGTTGATAAAGGTCTTACCGATCTTACCGGTCCCGATGACGCCGACGGTCTTTCCATGAAGGTCAAAGCCGGTCAGTCCATTCAATGTAAAGTTACCTTCTCTCGTCCGGTTATAAGCCTTGTGGAGCTTCCGGTTCAGGCAAAGCAGCATTCCCATCGCATGCTCGGCAACGGCATACGGCGAATACGCCGGCACACGCACGACCTGTATCTTTCCTGCGGCTGCCTTGCGGTCCACATTGTTAAAGCCGGCACAGCGCAATGCGATCAGTTTCACTCCATGCCTGCAAAGCCGGTCGATCGTAGGCGCATCAATCACATCATTCACAAATGCACACACCACTTCACAGCCTTCTGCCAGTGCCGCTGTTTCATAGCGCAGCTTCGTCTCAAAATAAATAATTTCATAACCTTCCGGTTTCTTCTTTTTCAAACCATTCCTTGTCATACGGTTTGGTATCATACATTGCAATCTTCATA
This sequence comes from Lachnospiraceae bacterium, assembly GCA_021628825.1. GTDB lineage: Bacteria > Bacillota > Clostridia > Lachnospirales > Lachnospiraceae > Suilimivivens. The sequence goes on from JAJXRY010000001.1 coordinate 1,709,556, forward strand.
CTGCATCCCTTCTTTCCTGCTTCTACCGATGATCCGGCTGTCTTTCTTCTGTTACTTAGCCAACTGCCGGATATTCATATCCAGTATCTAGTATTGCCCGACTCTGCTGTTGTTATTTAAAAAAACGTAAAGGTCTGCAGTTCAAACAAGGTTTTTTTCTTCAAAAAAAGGCTCTCGTCCATCCTTCAACCGGAAGCTCGGTAACAAGATACAGGGCATGCCGTCCGGTCACCGCCTCGCAGCGGATCTTATAAACGCCATCGGAAAGTCCGACTTCCCCGGCCCCGATCTCCGGTCCGTCTTCGGCATCGATATGGACATGCACAATAGAGTTGCTGCCCGTACCCTTTAATCTGTAAGGCAAGAATCATCGTCTTTGTGCCATAATCCTGTCCGAAGTCAAAATATTTATATCCAATCACATTATCTGCCTTAATATTGGTAATTACCCGGGTAAAGGCATCCTTTTCAATAATGTAGCCCTCTCCCTTTAACACACAGGCAATTTCTGCCGGAGTCAGCGCATACGGATTCAGGGCATCCTCAAAGCCAAGGGATGTCATTTCAACCGGTGGAATCGTTCCATCCGGCAAAATTTCGATCTTTTCCACGCAGGCACGTCTTGACATGATCGAATGGTTCGTCATCCGGTGATAAAAGACATACCACTGTCCGTTAATGTTGCAGACCGATCCATGATTGTTGCCTGCCGGATAATCCACACCATTATCAATGATGTACCCGCGATAGGTAAACGGTCCTGTCGGGCTCTCGGACGTGGCATAAGCCAGTCTGCTTCCCTTTCTCGGAGAATAAATCAGATAATAAAGTCCATTGATCTTCCGCGGAGAGCTGGCCTCATAAAACCGGATCTCCTCCGGAATGCATTCCCTGTCATCAATGACCGGCTCCTTAAGGCTTCCGTCAAGAATCTCATACATGTTCTCCGGATTGATCTCATTCATATGCGAATGCTCAAAGCCATAATAGCAATATACCCTGCCGTCATCATCCACAAGGACGCCGACATCATTAAAGATTCCCTCATCGCCTTCGTTTCCGGGGCGGTACTCATACTTAGACAGCAGTTCAAACGGTCCCTCGGGATGATCGCTTACGCCCACGCATCCCTTCGCACCGAAAATATACATATATAAATAATACTTGCCATCCTTCTCGACACAGTCCGGTGCATACAATTCGTGATCCGTCCAGGGTGTGTTCGAAGCATGATTCGCCGTATCCCTGGTCTGAAAACTCGTTCCGTGACACTGCCAATGATTCAGGTCGTTGACCGGAGCCGACCACACCTTCAGCTTATAATCACAGAAATATCCACAGCCTACGCGGTCATGGGAGCCGTACAGATATACCCGGTCTCCAAATACTCTCGGTTCGCCATCCGGAATATACTCCCAGAAAGGTAAAATAGGATTTGCCATCAGTCCGTCCTCCTTTATTCATCCAGAACAAATTCATGATATCTTCTGATATTTTTCCTGTTACTTAGCCTCTGCCTTTGAATCTTTCTTCAAAGAAATGATTATATCTGTCTCTTCAGACTTGTAATAAAACAAAAACAAGAAAATCAGTACAAAAAAACCGTAACGGTCACATAGCAGTCTGCTACATTAAACTTCGGAAAATCAATCGGAACAAAATAAATAAAGTCTACCACGTAACGATTCATCACACGGTCGATCAGATTTCCGACTGCCCCGCTGATCAGGAAAAACACCGCAGATCCGGATCGGGTTGAATCGCGGATTATCCGGCAGGGTAACCAGCTTATAGACCACAAATGCAATAATCACAAGTGTGACAAGAATCAATGGAATCTGCAGTCCACGGAAGGATCCGAATGCTGCGCCCGTATTCTCAAGGTAGGAAAATTCCAGTACGCCCTTAATCAGCACAAGGCTTTCCTTTCCCTTTAATGCCGCTACCGCCCACTGCTTCGTCAGCTGATCCAGTGCGATTGCAATAATCATAATCAGGATTCCAATCAGAGTCTGCTTCTTTTTTTCATATGATACACTCCTTAACACCTTTCTCATCCAAATAAATCCTGCGATACATAATAACCATTCTGAATCATTCCCATGCCTTCTTAATTATAAGAACGGGTTATAATACCGGCTTCCATCCCAGAAGGTGATGACCAGTCCGCCAACCAGAATCACAGTTCCAATGATCAGTGTAATCCAGTCACTCTTTTTCATGGGACGCTTCCGGTACCAGGTCCGCTTCTCCTTCTTTCCAAATCCACGAAGCTCCATAGCATTACTGATCGTTTCGATACGATTGAGGCTCGACATAACCAGTGGAAGCAGAATGGCCACCGAATTCTTCATTCTTGTCAGCACCTTATCCTTGCCGGACAGATCGACACCACGGGCCTGCTGCGTCTGGCTGATGTTATGATACTCGCGCTGCACATCCGGAATATAACGGAGTGCCAGGCTCACCGAATAGCCGATCCGGTAATTCACACCAATTCCTGAAAGACTTGCCGCAAACTCACTCGGATCCGTACATGCAATAAAAAGCAGTGCCACCGGAATCACACAGACCACCTTCATCGTCATATTCAGATGATAAAAGAGCTGCTGTGCCGTAATCGTATAGGGACCTGCGATCGTGAAAAGCACATCACGGCTCTCATAAAGCTTTACCCCGTATTCGGGAGAAAACAGATACACAAAGAAATTATTCAGCAGTAAAAATACCGCTGCAAGTCCCAGCACAAAGCTGATATCCTTAATTTTTTTAATTTTACTCAGCTTAAATATGACAAAACTGAAACAGAGCATGACAACCAGCACTCTGGTATCATACGTTACCATGGACGCAATGCTCCACATCAGGAAAAAAACAGAAGCTTTGTTGTTCCGGTCAGTTCATGTACAAAGCTCTGCCGCTTAATATAGCTTAAAATTGCAACCTTAGCCATGCGCCGGAACCTCCTTTTCCTGTGTATGTTCTTCCTGGGCGATAAAGCGCTCCGTCAGTCTCTGCGGCGGTTCCACTCCACATTTTAAGCTTAACGTATAAAGGCTTGTCTCCTTTAAGCTTGCACGCTTCACAAGCTCCGGATCATTCAGCACATACGCAGATGTCGTGTCTGCGAGCAGCTTTCCTTTACAGAATACAATCGCCCGCTTTGTATATTCCAGCATAAGATGCATATCATGCGTAATCATCAGAATCGTAAATCCCTGTTCATTGAGTTCTTTTAAGAACTCCATAATTTCGGTATAATGGTGATAATCCTGCCCTGCCGTAGGTTCATCAAGAATAATCACCTGTGGGCGCTGCACCAGAATACTTGCAATCGTCACACGCTTTTTTTGTCCAAAGGATAATGCAGAAACCGGCCATTTCCGGAAGGGATACAGACCACAGATCTTTAAGGTCTCTTCTACCCGCTCCTTCCGCTCATCCGGTGTCATCCCGGTCTGTAAAAGCGCCATTTCCACTTCATCCCAGATCATCGGCTTCGAAATCATCTGATTAGGATTCTGCATCACATAACCAATAAAAGAGGCTCTCTCTTTAATTGTATCTGAAGCCAGATCTCTTCCCTGAAAGAAAATCTTTCCTTCCTGCGGATGCTCAAAGCCACAGATCAGCTTGGCAAGCGTACTCTTTCCGGCACCGTTTTCTCCGACAATGCTGACCATTTCCCCCGGATAAATTGTAAAGCTTATATCCTCAAGACTCTTCCTTCCTTCTCCATAGCTGAATGAAAGATGCTCCACCTTTAAAAGCTCTGTACCCGGCTGCTGTTCTTTTACTTCCTCCTGCTGCTCTAAAACCCAGTTCTTTACCTGCTGCTTCTGTGCATCGGTGAGCTTCAGCGTATCCGGATGCTCCGGGCAGATTTCCGGTGTCACCGGAATCTGCGCATACCGAAGTGCCGTAAGATAAAGCGGCTCCCGGATTCCTCTCTCCATAAGGAAATTCCCACAAAGCAGTTCTCCTGGCGGTAAATCCGCCACAATGGCTCCGTCCTGCATCAGCACCACGCGATCCACATGCCTCCACAGGACATCCTCAAGACGATGCTCAATAATGAGAACTGCCGCTCCGGTTTTTCCTGAATCTCATCAATCAGCTCAATCGCAGCCCGGCCTGCTGCCGGATCCAGGTTAGCAAGCGGCTCATCAAACAGAAGAATCTTCACATCATCCACCATAACACCGGCAAGACTGACCCTGCTGCTTCTGTCCTCCGGACAATTCATGTGGTGCATGATCCAGATGATGCTCAATATCCACAAGCTGTGCCACTCTCTGCACCGTTTTCTTCATATCCTCCTGCGGCACACAGTCATTCTCAAGTGCAAAAGCAATATCCTCTGCCACGGTCAGTCCGATAAACTGTCCGTCCGTATCCTGCAGAACCGTTCCTACGGTATGGCTCAAATCAAAGACGCTGCTTTGTGTCACATCTTTACCGTCCACCAGAACCTTACCGGTAATTTTACCGGGATATGCATGGGGAATCAGACCATTGATACAGCTTGCAACAGTACTCTTCCCGCTGCCGCTCGCCCCGGCAATAAGAATCTTCTGGCCGGGATATACATCCAGATTGATGTGATGCAGCGTTGGTTCTGCCTGTGCATCATATTGAAATCCAAAATCCTGAAATGAAATGATTGGAGAAGTCATGGAAAAACCTTTCTAAATATAATTCAAGCTGCGCCTTCGGCTTGCTTTCATTAAGTACTCTACTCTGCCTGCTCAAAAAAGAGCTGCTGCATCTAAGCAGCAGCTCTGATCCATACGGATTAGTCTTCCTTGCTTAAGGAACCTTTCTTAACAAGGGTCTTGGAATATGCAAATAACAGTAACGTTCCAACCACACCGGTAGTAATGATATTCGCAACAGATGCCATAAGTCCCTGTGCAAACAGCTTATCAACAGGTTCAGAATAAATCACAATGTCAAGAACCGGTGCAACAACAGCCCATGCTGCCAGGTGGGCAACAATCTGTGCAATGTTGAACTTAATCATCTTCTTTTTGTCAAAGCCATCGCTCAAGTCAAGCTTCATGGTCATAAGACCAATGATCGCACCTACAACTGCGGATGCAATGATCCAGCTCCACCAGGGGCCATAGCTTGTAGCATCAATCAGGGTATGTCCGATAAATCCGATCAGTGCTCCTGCAATCGGTCCAAACAGGGTAGCAAACATTGCAAGGATTGCATACTGTAAGCTGATGTTGGTGTTCGACACGGGTGTCGGAATTGCAATCTTACCTAATACAAAGAATAATGCAGCTCCAATACCAATCGCAACTACTGTTTTTTTACGGAAAATTTCTTCATTTGTGAGTCCTCCCTCATAATATATTTCTACGAGGGCATTATAGCATAGAATAGTTTATGATACAAGAAATCATATGATAAATTCTACCGTTGCCTTCTTTTATATCCTTCAAGGTCAATCGCATAACTGCTTTCATATAATTTCTTAAGTGCTGTATCGGAATTGAACTTCTCATTCAAAGCAAAATCAAAGCTCCAGGTCATGTACCACAGCCACGGTACCTTCTTCTCCATAAGAATTTCCGGATCCGGCAGAATACCGGTTTCTCCAAGGGCTGCTCCCTTATCCTGCTTCGTCACCTTCAAAAGTTCTTCATACTGCTCCTCATAAGCCCCGTGCACATGAGGTTCCGTATAAAGATCCCTGGAAATGATATCACAGTATTCATCCCCAACATAGCCTTCCGGAAGCGGAGAATTCCACACCCAGATCAGGTTATCCAGATGATGCTGCCTGGTATAATAACGGAACATGAAGCGGAACAGTTCTGCCGCCACTTCCGGTCCCTTTGCTCCCCACCAGAACCATTCGCCCTCGGATTCGTGGAAAGGACGCCACAAAATCGGGATATGACGGTCGCAGAACGGCTGTAAAACACCTGCCATATGATCGAGGTCATGACACAGAGCCTCATGCTCCGGTGTTCCTTCCATCACAGCCTTTGCGGCATCATAGTCTGTCTTTTCTGCATAAAAGGACTTATCGTTTCCTCCCAGCGGGGAAAACCAGTGCCAGGTAAAGGTCATAAGTCCGCCACGTTCTGCCCATTCCCATGCCTTTTCCAGTGTACCGGTATTCTCGTCCACTTCCTTCAGGCACTCTTCATCTGCCGTCTCCCTGCGGATATTCGGGGAATACGATAACAGCTCAAAGCCACAGATTGCCGGGAGCTTTCCGGTAAGCTTCTCAATTCTCCAGATTTCCGGTTGTTCCATCGTCTGGGTATGCTGACCGGTCAGAATTCCTTTTCCTTCAATTTGTGATAAATATTCCAGCACTTCCTTTACTTCCGGCTGGGCATTGGGATTACAGGGTATCGTTCTCATAGTTGTCCTAACTCCTTAAGGCTCTGCACCAGATCAATGTCTGACTGCTGTACTCTGATATTTGTTGTAATTGCTTCTTCGCCGGGGCGCTGGATCGATACCTCGATCACCGTCCCCTCCACAATCTTGTCTGCCATCACGTTCCTGAGAAATGCCTCAAACTTCGGATGATTCTTCGTAAATGTATTTTTGGCCTGCATGATCTTAAACATTGCTGCGGGATTCATATCTGTTCCTCCTGATGCTGTCTGATTTTCTCTCTTTTGCCGCTCTTACCGGATGACCTTCGACCAGTCGCTGATACCAATATACTGCTTTGCCCAGTCCATATAAGCGGCTTCTTCCTGTGTACCAAAGCTGTTAAAGGCTGCCCATCCACGCTCGGACAGACGGGAGTCCACACCATCACCCAAATTATCCAGATAAATCACCTGAGTGATATATGGATTCTTTTCAAAGGAATAGAAGGCTGCACACAAAGCCGCAATCTGCACGTCCTCACCCTGCGTTGCGCTCACACCAAATTCGTTTACAATAATGTCACGTACCTGTCCGGAACGGTTCGCATATTCCGGCTTACTCATAAAGTCGGTAATTACCGTTACATTCTGGAAGCTTACCATATGATTATTGGCCACCTGGGAACGGCAGTATTCCGGCGTCTCTACCGTTACACCGGACATATCCCAGAACTTTGCATAGGTAAGCGGGACGGTATAAGGATGAATGGCAAGACACCAGTCAATATTTCCGGTGCTGCTGATGTTGTTGTTAAATTTAATCAGGAAATCCTTGACATCAATATACGAATAATATTCCGGATGACTGGTCGGACGGTTCCTGTCCCAGCACTGGTCAAGGCTCACATAGACATTGGCCTGTGCATTCACACTCTTGATCGCCGTGTAGCATACACGGAATGCCTGTGTATACTCTCTGACAAAGGAATTCCAGTCCGTCCAGTTCATATAGTTCCATTTTCTTTCATTCACTTCGTTTCCGATGATGAAATCCTGTGCCCTGGAATTGGCTGCATAGTTCTGCAGATCCTTCACCAGTCCCTCAATTCCTTCATCATTGGCTGCATTCATCATATAATAGGTATGATCCCACGGATGCGGATCCTTTACTTCGTCGCTTGCCTTCGGATGCGTTACAACCGTTCCTGCCCCGACCAGAATCTGTGCGGTACGGTTGACATGCGTTACCGGAACATTGCCGGTTCCGCTTCCGTTAATGATGATATTGGTCGTTTCAATGCCCTGTGTGGACTTTGCCGGACGAGGCACACGCCGGGAGGATGTCGCCATCATTTCCGGATTACTGATGTATTGTGGATTGCCGATCATCACCTTCCTGCCGCCCTGTAATACCACCAAAGCAAACTTCGCATACAGTCTGCCATTCGATGCGGTAGAATCCAGCGGAAAATGTATCACCGTATTCAATGACTGCTCACAGGATGCAACAGGAGCTGCCTCATCCGGAATAGCATATTCGTAGGTTTTTTTAACTGATAAAGATAAAACATCCCATCATCGGAAGATGGCAGGGTACTAAAGTTTGCCAGATACTCGATCGTCTTGCGGTCAACCAACTGACAGGCCTGCGATGATAGGTCACCCTTTCCTGCCGCCTGTGCTTCCATTCCCACGGAGGGGGATAAAAACAACACTGCTGCCGTGCATACTGCCAGTAATGCACTGATTCCTCTTTTTAACGTGTTCCCTGAAAAAGATTGATTTTTTTCACCTTTTCTCTCCTTTCGCATCCTTTACACATTTTTCTGTGCTTTATATTTATATTATAATATCCGGACTACTTCTGCCTTTTCATCCTTCCCGGTCTGCCGGCAGCTTCCGGAAAAAAGCGACTGTAAAGGGAATACAGATCAGCCCGGCCAATACATCTGCCACCGCCTGCGCATACTGCACTCCGGCAATTCCAAGAAATGCCTGCATCACAAGAATCAGCGGAATGAAACACAATCCGTTTCGTAATGTTGACAAAAAGGTTGCATTCCTTTTATATCCGATACTCTGGAACAGCATATTGTTGCAGACACTGAACGGAGCGAAAAACAGTGCCAGACACTGCGCCCTCATCGCCGGAATTCCAATGGCAATGACCTGCAGATCATTCCGGAACCATGCCACAACCGTTCCTGCCGTAAAAAAGCCGACCATGGCAAATACACCCAGCATCACCGTTCCAAAGATCCATGTAAAATAAAATCCCTTTTTTACCCTCGAAAACTTACCGGCACCATAATTAAAGCCCGCAACCGGCTGAAAGCCCTGACCGATGCCAAGTCCGACACTGAAAAATAAACATACTGATCCGGTTTACAATACTCATGGCAGCAATCGCGGCATCCCCGTAAACACCTGCTGCATGATTCAGCACCATCGTGGAAATGCTGGCAAGTCCCCTGACGTGCCAGACTCGGAAGTCCTGTGGTCACGATCTCACCTAGCGTCTTAATCGTAAAACTGATATAACGGATCGCAAATGTTGTCTGCGTCTTTTTCCGCAAAAACATACTAAGCAGGATTCCAAAGGAAAGATACTGACTGATTGCAGTTGCAAGTCCGGCTCCTTCAATTCCCATATGCAGCACCCGGATGAAATAGGCATCCAGAAAAATATTTAAAAACCCACCGCTCGTAAGTCCGATCATGGCAAAAAATGCCCGTCCTTCATAGCGCAGGATGTTGTTCATCACGCAGCTGCTCACCATAGCCGGTGCTGCAAGCAGAATATAAAACGCATATCCCCTGGCAAAAGGAAGAATGGTATCTGTACTTCCAAGCAGCCTCACTAACGGCGTCAGAAAGCACAATCCCAAAACAAGCACCAGTATACCAGAGAGCAATGCTGCATAAAAGCTTGTTGCGGAATACCGTCTGGCATCTTCCACGTCCTTGGCTCCGAGTCTCCGGCTGACAATGCTTCCCGCCCCATTTCCGAACATGAATCCCAAAGCCTGCAGAATCGCCATCAGCCCAAACACGACTCCGGTCGCCCCGCTCGCAGAGGTGCCCAGTGTCCCGACAAAATAAGTATCTGCCATATTATAAAGATTGGTAACCAGCATACTGATCGTTGTCGGCAGACCCAGCTCCAAAATGAGCTTTTCTACCGGCTGCCCGGTCATGCGGTCATACTGTGACTGCTTTTTCCTACTCATACTGCTCCTCCTCACAACCGTTCTGTCCCTTCACGGTGACCTTACTTAACTACTGCACAATCTGTCTTGCAACATAAACACCGCTTGCGGATGCATGGGATAAGGAATGGGTCACCCCACTGCCATCTCCGATGATGTACAGTCCCTTGTGACAGCTTTCCAGATGTTCATCCAGTTCTACTTCCATATTATAGAACTTCACTTCCACACCATACAGAAGCGTATCATCGTTTGCCGTACCCGGTGCGATTTTGTCCAGTGCATAAATCATTTCGATGATGCCATCCAGAATACGCTTCGGAAGTACCAGGCTTAAGTCCCCCGGTGTTGCAGAAAGAGTCGGCTCCACAAGTCCCTCTTCGATTCTCTTTGCGTTACTTCTTCGTCCCCTTACAAGATCTCCGAAACGCTGTACAATAACGCCTCCGCCCAGCATATTGGACAATCTTGCAATACTTTCACCATATCCGTTGCTGTCCTTGAACGGCTCAGAGAAATGCTTGGAAACCAACAGTGCGAAGTTCGTGTTCTCCGTCTGCTTGTCGGCACCCTCATAGCTGTGTCCGTTTACGGTAACGATTCCATTCGTGTTCTCATTTACCACGATACCATGTGGATTCATACAGAAGGTCCGGACCGCATCCTCAAATTTTTCAGTGCGGTACACGATCTTGCTTTCATAAAGTTCATCCGTCAGGTGGGAAAAGATGACAGCCGGAAGTTCAACACGCACACCGATATCGACACGGTTCGACTTGGTATTGATCTGTAAATCCTTGCAGATCTGCTCCATCCACTTACTTCCGCTTCGTCCGACGGAAATGATGCATTTATCGGAATAATAGGATCCGTTTTCACAGACAACCTCATATCCTTCGTCGAGCGCCTTTACCGTCTGAACCGGTGTATCAAAATAAAAGTCCACCTTATCCTTAAGCTCTGCATAAAGATTTCCCAATACAATCAGGTTAATATCCGTTCCCAGATGACGTACGGAAGCATCGAGCAGATTCAGCTTATTCTGCAGACAGATCTTCTTAAAGGCCGTTCCGGAGGTCGAATACAGCTTCGTCCCCTCACCGCCGAACTTCATATTAATATCATCCACATATTTCATCAGATCAATCGCCTGGCTTCTGCCAATATATTCGTATAAGGTTCCGCCGAATGCGTTGGTGATGTTGTATTTTCCATCAGAAAAAGCACCTGCTCCTCCGAAACCGCTCATGATCGAGCAGCTCTTACAATTCACGCAGTTCTTTACCTTTACTCCGTCAATCGGGCAGTGACGCTTATCAAGTGCATGACCTGCCTCAAAAACTGCAATCTTTACATCTTTACTGCGCTGTACCATCTCATATGCAGAAAAAATCCCTCCCGGACCTGCTCCAATGATGATTACATCGTATTTCATTCCTGATTTCCATCCTTTCCTTATATATAGCTATGCAGTTACTCTGAATAATTACGTTTGTTCAGAATAAAAGTTTTCTTTGCTTCGCAGCCGCTTGTTTTTCTTTGCACTCCTTACATCATAATATAAAATCGTAAGAAACACAATTCCTTATCGACTTCCGACTTGTGAAATGCATGGAAATAGCCTATAATCAGACTGGTATTGTTTATTATTTATCACACGAGGTACTTGATCATGATCATTCAGGATATTCATACCATGGATGAGCTGCTTCATTTCGTAAGCGGCCTGACCCAAAAGCATGGGTTGAAGCTGTGGTATCGCGGCGAAGAGAATTCGGAGCTGTCCTTAATCCCTTCGATTCAGCGGAGCCAGAAGCGGATTGACGTGGAGCGTTACATCACCAACGATTTTTATATCCGGGCAAGACAGATTATGAAGAATCCCCCGGAAAAACATAACTACGCTGCCTGGGTTTCCATTATGCAGCACTACGGACTTCCTACACGGATGCTGGACTGGAGCCAGTCACCGCTGATTGCATCCTTCTTTGCAACCGAAACCTATAAGGTACAGCCGACACTGGATGCCTGCGTATGGGTTCTGGTTCCGGCCCGTCTCAATGAACGGGAGGGCTTCGGACACTGTATTTATCCGATTGATGCGGACACCACACAGGAAATGCTGCTGCCGGCCTTCAAGCACAATCATCACAATCCGGAGGTTGCCGACCGCATCCTCGCCTGCAGCTCTACCGACAACAACCTGCGTATGTATGCGCAGCAGTCAAACTTCACCGTACACAATTCTCTGCAGAGACTCGAAGATATCTGTGACGAGAATACCTTATATAAGATTATTATTCCATGTGAGCGCAAGAAATACTTCATCGACAGCCTGCGGGTGTTCGGCATCACGGAGGGATCCATTTATCCGGATCTGGACCACATTTCCAGCGACTTACGAGATTCCTACGGGATTTAAGAAAAGGGGGACCCTATGAAAATTGTATTAGAGCACTTAACGAAAAGATTTCCTAACCGCAACAAAAAAGTCCGCGAGGATATCATTGCCGTCAACGATTTTTCCTTTGAAATTCCGGACGGCAGGCTGATCGGACTTCTCGGCCCTTCCGGCTGTGGCAAAAGTACTGCTTTGAATTTAATCAGCGGTCTGTTAAAGCCAAGTGAAGGCAAAATTTTCTTCGGAGAGGATGATGTAACTAATCTTCCTGCAGAAAACAGAGGCGTCGGACTGGTTTTTCAGAACTATGCCCTGTACCCGCATCTGACAGTAAAGCAGAACATCCAGTTTCCTCTTGAAAATTTAAAAGGAAAGGACAAGCTCTCCAAAGAGGAAATGAACCGCCGCGTATTAGAGGCTGCAAAGCTTGTTCAGATTGAAATGCTGATGGATCGTAAGCCCAGTGAGCTTTCCGGTGGTCAGCAGCAACGTGTTGCCATTGCCCGTGCGTTAGTAAAAATGCCGAAGGTTCTTCTCCTTGACGAGCCTTTATCCAATCTGGATGCCAGACTCCGCCTGCAGACCCGTGAGGAGCTGCGCCGGATCCAGTGTGAAACCAAAAATCACAACGGTCTTCGTCACCCACGATCAGGAAGAAGCCATGAGCATTTCCGATATGATCATTGTCATGAAAGAGGGCGTGATCCAGCAGATCGGAAAGCCGCAGGAGGTTTATGACAATCCTGCCAATCTGTTCGTTGCGAAGTTCCTCGGGACTCCTCCGATTAATGTTTTCCGTGGACAGGTGAAGGATCACACCTTATATATAGGAAAGGATGCCATTTTGAAGGCTGGAAATGTTCCGGATCAGGAGGTTTGGGTCGGCGTTCGTCCGGAGGGCTTTATCCTGAACGAAAACGGTGCGCTCCACTGTAATCTGAGCCGTATTGAAGTCATGGGACGTGACGTAAGTGTCGTTTCTACCAAAGAAGAGTCCGAAAATGCCACCATCCGTTCCATTATCAGTGCCGAGAACTCTGTAGACACCGGCTCTTTGGTTGTTTCCTTTGATTTGAAGCCCAATAAGGTATTTTTGTTCCATAAGGATACGCAGGAAAGGATTCCCTACACCGGATCCTGATTCTGCAGCCTGTATACCCTATAATCACTTACCGGTTGGATAAGGAAGGAGATTCCCGACATGATAGAAAAAAACAACCTCAAGGGGTGGCTTTATCTGCTGCCTGCGTTCCTGTTTCTTTGCGTATTTATGATTTATCCTTTAATTGATGTATTTGTATATTCCTTTGAGGAAGGCTATAATTCCGCATCCCAGACCTACTTTGGCGTCGGACTTTATAATTATTCCTATGTACTGCATGATACTTATTTTCTGCAGGCGGTTAAGAACACCTTTATCCTGGTTATCATCACCGTTCCGGTGTCCACGCTCCTTGCACTGTTCATTTCGCTTGGCTTAAGCTCCATCAAACCCTTGAAGGAGCTGTTTGAAACAATCTACTTTCTGCCTTATGTAACAAACACCCTGGCTGTCGGTCTGGTATTTATGATTCTGTTCAAAAAGACCGCCTACACAGATGGAATGGTGAATCTTCTGATCCAGGCTTTCGGCGGACATTCCGTGGATTTCATTGATGGTCCCTACTGGGCAAAAATGTTCGTGCTTTGTTTTTACACCATATGGGTAGTTCTTCCCTTTAAAAATTCTGATCCTGACAAGCGCACTGGCTTCGGTAAACCAGACCTATTACAATGCCGCCAGGGTGGATGGCACCTCACGTACGAGGATCTTCCGTAAGATTACCCTTCCGATGATCTCTCCCATGATTTTTTATCTGGTCATCACCGGATTCATCGGTGCATTCAAGGCCTACAGTGATGCCGTTGCGTTGTTCGGTACCGATCTGAATGCCGCTGAAATGAACACCATCGTCGGCTATGTTTACGACATGCTTTACGGTAACAGCGGTGGCTATCCTTCCTATGCGTCGGCAGCCGCCATCATCCTGTTTACCATTGTTCTGACCATTACCTGCATTAATCTGCTGGTCAGCAAAAAGCATGTATATTATTAAGGAGGACACTGCCATGGACTACGAAAAGCTTGAAAAATCTGCCAAAGCAAAAGGCATTGTCAGAAATGTTGTCATTTATACCCTGCTGATCCTCTGGGCGGTCATGGTTCTGTTTCCTTTTTACTGGATGATCCTGACCTCCGTAAAAAGCTACAGCTCCTACAACAGTGAATACGTTCCGTCATTCTTCACCCTGTCACCGACAATGCAGAATTACATCGATGCGTTTACCACGGTTTCTCTGGGCAGATATTTATGGAACACCCTGATTTTTACCGTGATTACTACAGCGATTATGCTGATCGTGATCACTCTTGCGGCATTTGCCTTCGCGAGGCTGGAATTCCGCGGCAAAAACATTGCCTTTGCCCTGTTCCTGTCCTTAATGATGATTCCGAATGAGCTTGTCATCATCACGAACTTTGTCACCATCACAAACCTTGATCTGCGCAACAGCTTTTTAGGACTGATTCTGCCGTCCGTGACCTCGGTTTTCTATATCTATCTGCTGCGGGAGAATTTCGCACAGATTCCGGACGAGCTGTATTATGCTGCCAAGGTGGACGGTACTTCTGATCTGCGATATCTGCGCAAGGTCATGATCCCGATCTGCCGCCCGACCCTCATTACCATCATTATCCTGAAGGTCATTGAATGCTGGAATTCCTATGTATGGCCGCGATTGATTACCGATGATCCGAACTATTATCTGGTCTCCAACGGCATTCAGGAAATCCGTGAAAACGGCTTCGGACGTGAGAACATCCCCGCCATGATGGCTGCGGTTGTGGTTATCTCCCTGCCGCTTATTGTATTGTTCCTGATTTTCCGTAAAAAGGTCATGGCAGGTGTATCGAGAGGAGGTACAAAGGGATGAGAAAACATACCATTGGAAAGCTACTGCTTACTTTTTCCCTGATTGCCGGTGTCCTGGGGCTTACCGGCTGTCACGGCTCCAGGGGGCAGAGTGGCTTCACCGTTCCGGAAGACTTCGACACCTCCCGGAATTATGAAATTACCTTTTGGGCAAAGAATGATACGAATAAAACCCAGACGGAAATCTACAAGAAAGCGATTGAGGATTTTGAGGCGCTGTACCCCAATATTACCGTAAACTTACGTCTCTACACGGATTATGGCAAGATTTATAACGATGTCATCACGAACATTGCAACGGACACCACCCCCAACGTCTGCATTACCTATCCGGATCACATCGCCACTTACCTCACCGGAAGCAACGTCGTGGTTCCGTTAGATACTCTTTTTACCAATGAAAAATACGGGCTGGACGGTTCGGAGCTTCTCTTCGACGGTCCGACACAGGAGGAGATCATTCCGAAATTCCTGAAGGAATGTGAGTTTAACGGTCATTATTATGCCCTGCCTTATATGCGCTCCACGGAAGCCTGCTATATCAATAAGACCTATGTGGAAAAGCTTGGTTATACCCTGCCGGAAACCCTGACCTGGGATTTCATCTGGGAGGTTTCTGAGGCTGCGACAAAGCAGAATGCGGATGGAACCTTTGCCCTTAACAGTCAGAAGGTCATGATTCCCTTTATTGACAAGTCCACCGACAACATGATGATCCAGATGTTGAAGCAAAAGGGCGCCGGTTATTCGACCGCTGACGGCGATATTGAAATTTTTAACGATACTACCACAGAGCTGCTTTTATACCATAGCTTCCCATGCGAAAAACAGGAGCCTTTTTCCACCTTCAAGATTTCCAGTTATCCGGCGAACTTCCTGAATGCAGGGCAATGTGTTTTCGCCATTGACTCAACTGCCGGTGCTACCTGGATGGGAACCCATGCCCCGCTTTCCGACATCAGCGAAGACGCCCTCATTGACTTCGACACCGAAGTTATGATGATTCCGCAGTTTGATCCTGAGAACCCGCAGATGATTTCCCAGGGGCCCTCCGTCTGCGTCTTCAACAAGAAGGATTCACAGGAAGTGCTTGCTTCCTGGCTGTTCACCCAGTATCTGCTCACCAATGACGTGCAGATCGCATATTCCGAAACCGAAGGTTATGTGCCTGTTACTTCAAAGGCTCAGGATTCTGCTGAATATCAGGATTATTTATCCCGTGCCGGTGAGGATAACAATGTGCACTACGATGTGAAGATCAAGGCTTCCAGGCTTTTGCTTGATAATACGGATCACACCTTTGTAACTCCGGTATTCAATGGCTCTGCCTCCCTTCGTGACGCAGCCGGCCAGATGATCGAAATTGTTACGAAATCCACCCGTCGGAAACAGACGGTAGATGATGCTTTTATGCAGAAAAATGTTTGAGGACGTAACCTCCCTTTACCGTCTTGATCAGAAGAATATGAGTTCTGCCGGCAGGACGGATTTAGGACCTTTGCCCCAGACAGCAGTGCTTTTGCTGACTGCTCTCGCCGTTACATGGGCAGGAATTTTACTATATGTTATATCCGAAGCGTTGAAAAAGCGGAAAAATAGGCAAATTCACCATTGATTTATCAGAATATTAAGGTATAATGTGAATTGCAGTTAATTGATAAAGGTTTTATCAACCTTATCAGTTGCAACCAAAAGTTCTTATGCACAATATCAGGTATGCATATTACCCGATGTATTGCCGAAAGAACTTTTACTAATGAAGTTATCACCATGTGTGATAGCACATCTATTTAGGAGGAGTTTTTTATGAAAAAATCATTACTTGTAACACTCGCACTTTCTCTTGTACTTGTAGCAGCAGGCTGCTCCAAGACTACAGAGAATACAACAGAAGAAGTTGCTACCGAAGTAGAAGATGCTACTGAAGCTGTTGAAGAAGACGCTACTGAAGCAGAAGATACTGCTGAAGCTGACACTGCTGAAGCTGAAGCAGAGGCTGACACCGAAAACGCTGCTACTGCTGAAGGCGTTATGAGCTACGCAGATTATGTTGCTGCTGCTGTTGATACCGAAGTTTGTGTCGAAACTTATGTACAGGCTAAGCAGGCATGGTGGGAAGACAACGGTGTTGGACAGGCTACCTTCTACACCCAGAATCAGGACGGTGCTTTCTTCGTTTACAACCTTCCCTGCTCTCAGGAAGATTATGACAAGCTTGTTCCCGGAACCAAAATCAAAGTTACCGGTTTCAAGTCCGAGTGGTCCGGTGAAGTAGAAATCACTGATGCTACTTACGAAATCGAAGATACCGATACTTTCGTTGCTGATGCTAAGGATGTTACCGATTTACTTGGCAAGGACGAATTAATTGATTACCAGAACCAGTTCGTATCCTTCAAGGGTATGACCGTAGAAGCTGCTAACGATGCCGGTGATGCATTCCTTTACAAGTGGGATGGTTCCGGTACAGAAGGCGACGACTTATACTTCAATGTATCCCTTGACGGAAATACCTACACCTTCACTGTTGAATCTTATCTGTGCGATAAGGACAGCGATGTTTACAAAGCAGTACAGAATCTCAAGGTTGGCGATGTTGTTGACATGGAAGGCTTCTTATACTGGTATGAAGGTGTTAACCCTCACATCACTTCTGTAAGCGTTCAGTAAGTACCTGCAGATCAAATGTAATTAATTTGTAGATTTCCCCCGTACATCGGTCGATGTACGGGGGTATTTTTCTGTAGAGTTTACGCGGTTGAGTTTACGCGGTTGAGTTTACGCGGTTGTGTTTACGCGGTTGAGTTTACGCGGTTGTGTTTACGCTGTTGGGTTTGTGCTGTTGAGTTTGTGCTGTTGGGTGTTTGTGCTGTTGGGTTTGTGCTGTTGAGTTTGTGCTGTTGGGTTTACTCTGTTGTGTCCAGAATTTTGTCCGCCCTCCACTCACGTTGTTGTCTTTTCCATTGTAGCTTTCTTATTTATGCTGGCTTCTATACTATGGTCTGATTTTTGGATATATTCACTTCTTGAAGCTCCATTATGTCCAATTTCTCCCATAAACTCTATCACTTGTTTCTTGATTTTTCCCTTGATTTTTTGGATATATTTTCTGCTTTTTTGCTTCCTTATGTTCATTTTTTTCTCATCATGGACTCTTAGTTTTTCCTCCGACATGGCTTATTTTTTTGGACATTTTTCACTTCTTGAAGCTTCATTATGTCCAATTTCTCCCATAAACTCTATCACTTGTCTCTTGATTTTTCGTGATTTTGGATATATTTCCTGCTTTTTTCTTCCTTATGTCCATTTTTCTCATCATGGACTCTTAGTTTTCCTCCGACATGGCTTATTTTTGGACATTTTCACTTCTTGAAGCTCCATTATGTCCAATATCTCCCATAGACTCTATCTCTTGTTTCCTGATTTCCCTTGATTTTGGATATATTTCCTGCTTTTTTCTTCCTTATGTCCATTTTTTTCTCATCATGGACTCTTAGTTTTTCCTCCGACATGGCTTATTTTTTTGGACATTTTTCACTTCTTGAAGCTCCATTATGTCCAATATCTCTCATAGACTCTATCTCTTGTTTCCTAATTTCCCTTGATTTTGGATATATTTCCTGCTTTTTCCTGATTTCCCTTGATTTTGGATATATTTCCTGCTTTTTCCTGATTTCCCTTGATTTTTGGATATATTTCCTGTTTTTTTACTTCTTTATGTCCATTTTTTTCTCATCATTGGCTCTCGGATTTCCTCCGACATGGCTTATTTTTTTGGACATATTCACTTCTTGAAGCTTCCTTATGTCCAATTTCTCTCATAAATCCTATTTTATGCCTCCTGATTCCCTTTTCCTTTGGACATATTTCTCACAATTACCTTGTTTATATCCAATTACTTGTCCCTATCTGAAAATGATATGAAAAAAATGAAATGACATTCCTCCGCAATAACCCCATTTATAATTATTCTGTAAACAATTTGTAATAACCCTTCCATAATTTATTCTACAAAATACTCTGTAATAACCCTTCCATAGCTTATTCTACAAAATACTCTGTAACGCCCCTGTCATAGCTTATTCTACAAAATACTCTGTAACGCTCTTTCATAGTTTATTCTATAAAGTACTCTGTAATAATCCTCTCAATCTTCTCCATACTCAATGGTCTTTCCCTGGTTTCATACGTTGTAATCAGATTAATATCTGGAACAATATTATTTGTTGTATAAAGCTGAAGTTTGGAAAATGTATTTTTACAATAAACAGGATCATCCATTAAACCAAAATGCTCCCAATAAAAATACTCTCCTGTTTTCGGGTGCCGGATCGTAAAATCAGGATACAGTATAATATCATCCAGTGCCAACGTATCCTCATATCGAAAAGGAATCTTGTGAATGTAGAGACTTGAATCTATCATCATTTCTGATTTTTGATCGAACCATATTTCCGGAGCATGATTTCAAAATCTTCTGCTCCGGATATTTATTATTTGTTTCATAAGAAGCCTGCATCCATTCTGATAACGATGAATCTACCGGTCGGAAATAATTTGATAGTAAATTTTTGATATTCCTTATTACTCAAAAGCTTTTCTGCCAATCCATCATTCGCAACACAATGTTTTAAATACAGCTCTATTGCTTCCTTTTCTCTCTTTTTATCCTCTAGAAGTGCTGACATATATTTCTTAACGGCAAGCTGTTCTGCTAATTTCCGCTGCTTCTTTGGAATATAAAGCTGCATATTATCTTTGTGACGATACCACTTATAATACCCTTTATTGTTTACACAATTGAGACTCCCTTCCGGACATTCTCCTAATTTCAGCTGCAACTCGGTAATTTCTTCCTTTAATTTTTGATTTTTATTTTTCATTCCTTCGTATGACATAATACTCCCTTTATGATGTATATTTTTTTAATATAGATATTTTTGAACATGAACGATTCATATTTTTATGTCTGAATAATATGATGATATCCGGATCAAAAAGGTCAAAAAAAGTTATTCGCACTTGCGCGATAAGACTTTTTGAACTTGGGACCCGCCAAACATGAGAAAGTAGCGATTTACGTAGTAAATCAGCGGATTTCGAATGTTTGAGAATTGTGGGAGCGGCTTCGCAGTGGAGCAATTCATGGATATCAATCTAAGGACAAAATACCTTTTGACCCCAACATCATAATATTAGTACTTTAATGGATGTGATTTAAAAAGTTGATATATCGCTGCTTTCTTTTTTGATATAGCTATACCGGGAAATTTGGCAATAATTGTTTATTGTAGAATTAAAATGGTCCTTCCATATCATTTTAAATATTTCAATATAGTTATAATTAACTTGATATAAGTCCAATCATTAGGATACAGATATCATTGCAGATATTATTGTAAATATTATTGCAAATATCATTACAGGTATGATTGTTTCGATATACTTCTAATATCTCAATATGGTTCTGATCATTTTGTGGAATTTTTGAGTTCGAATTTTTCTGACAGAGTTCTCTATCTGATTTCAAATATAAATAGATGCCACAGAAATTACTTATTTTTATATAAAAACATAACACGAAAAATCATATAGATGCAATACATTTTTCTTTCTATGGTCAACTTTTTGTATGATCAACTTTTGAGAATGCTCTGCCGCATAAGAATATTCACAAATTGTTAAATTAATGTTGATGTTGACATTTACCTAAGGTCAACTTAAAAAAATCTGTTATGATATAAAAATCTTATGATATACTAATGCCATCTTATATCATTGAAATTATATAATCAGAAGGGAATTATCACTCATGCTGACATGCAAACGTCTGATTTTTAAGAAAAATGGACTTTTAGAAGATGCCGAAAGTTTATTTGAATATGCCAGGGATCCCGATGTGGGACCGATTGCCGGGTGGCCTGCTCATCAAAGCATCGAAGAAAGTCGTAACGTAATTGAGCAGGTATTTCATGGTCCGGAATGTTATGCCGTCTGCGAAAAAGGAAATAATATTGCTATCGGTGCGGTTGAATTAATGCTCAACGGGCACACCGACATGACCGATCGTGATGACGAATGTGAGCTAGGCTACTGGCTGGGTAAGCCCTTCTGGGGACGAGGTTATATGCCGGAGGCTGCCAGAGAGCTTCTTCGAAGAGGATTTGAGGAGCTTGGCATGACAACAATCTGGTGCGGTTACTATGAGGGAAACCAGAAGTCAAAAAGAGTACAGGAAAAGCTTGGCTTTGAGTACCATCATACCTGTGATGCCGTTCCTGTACCTTTACTAAATGAGACCCGGATTGGTCATACAAACATTATGACAAAAGAAATGTGGGAAAGCATCCAATCCACTTAGAAAATTTGCGGGCATGAAAAAATGGCAGGCAGTCTCGTTATAAGACTACCTGCCTGTTGTCTATCCCTATATAGTTTTTCTGTATCTTGTCAGTCCGGCGAACTGGAATATTACAAATTCTTTTTCCATATACCCACATGTAAATGGGAAGAAATCAATTTTTTTGTACCTGTATGTACAAAAATCAAACGATTCATACCATTTTCTTAATACCTTATTTTCTTCCACAATACTGATGTTAATCTTATTACAATTTAATTCTTTTCGCAATCTTAAAAAGCATGATTTAAAAAGTTCTTCTCCAATTCCTCGATGTCTATATGCCGGTATTACCGATAAATTATTCAACTCACACTCTTTGTTATCCTGCACAGATAGAGAATAATATCCCACGATATCCTCTTTGTCATAAAAAAAGCATACATCGGTCTATGCTCTTCAAGTAAATGATACTTTAATCTATCTTCTGTTGTTGCAAACGCAGTGAATCCAGGGGCGTTTGCAACAGTAAAGCCAAATTCATCTGCAACTGTGGCAAAGCTATCTCGGATTACTTTTTACACATTCAGAAACATCTTTTTTTCATTCACTTCCCTGATCATAATATGTACCTCCGAATTTGAATTTATTACACTTAGTCTTCAATAATCCATCTTTTTTTCTTGAATTTCCGTACTTTTTATCCACACTTCCCTGCTTTCACAGGCTCTGCTATAAACAACTTTCAAAAAAATTGCCCAAAATATAAGGAATCCTATTCCTTTTTGATGTAAAAATTAAGTCACCACAACAAAACTGTACTAAACAAAAAAAGAGGAGGATTCCCTGTGGTTAAGTTTTACAACAAAGACTTATCAAATGAAACGGGAAATTTTATCTTTTTTTCAAATAAGGAAAAACTGCTGCTATTATTTGTAAATGGAGATTTATGATCCTTCTGAAATTCTTTTTCCTATTGATGACTGTATTTTACTGTTTTTACAACTGTCTCAATGCAATCAATTGTTAACGCGAAAATGATGATTGCAAGAAATACCATGTTAAAGTGTATAAAAACCTGCGAAATAACTTCTGCATCTTTTCCGAACAAATGCTCAATACCATCGAAAAAATCTTGATTCATAACCTTATCATTTAACAACCAGGTGGTGGTTAATGCACCATCAATAATATTGGTGATCATGGTAGTAAGCATCACTCTTTTGGTATAGCTGCCATCAATAAGTCTCACACTGTCCTTTGCAACACCCAGAATTCCAAATGCAAGAATCAGATACCATGTTTGTCTGATGTATTCCAGATTAAAAAGCGGTTCATACACATCGACCCCGTTTTTCACAAATGCAATGCATAAAATCTGTGGACATACAAGAAATACAATTGTAAAGATAACCGAGAAAAAATAATGCCAACAATCGCATCTGCTTTCGAAATTCGATTCCGCTTCTGTGGAACAGGCGGCAAATTATCTATTCCGTCATTTAACCCATCCACCTTGATTCCTTTTTTATAAAAGAATGCAAACAGCAATGTCACAAATGCAAATCCTGTCAATATACCGCCCAAAATTCCGCCAATAGTATTATAGATAGCTATATACCAGATCGTATGCGATGTTAATGCTGCCATAATTTGAGCAAGCAGCATTCCCCCACTGACGCAGGCTGTCACAATTTTCAGTACATACACATATAAACTGTAATATGGCTGTCCAATCAGACAATCCTGTGTTTCACCCTTATATTTCGAAGAAAGCTCAGCCGGAGTTCCCAGTTCCGTCAGGACAACCTTGATATCACGCTCAGTTGGAGTAACATCCCCGCAGCGTTCCTCCAGCATATCTTGTATGATTGTCTCTAATTCCGCTGCCACATCCTTTTTCATGGCAGATTTCATATGTTTCGTAACTGCATAAATATATCTGTCGATCAAATCACTTTTTACCATTTATTCTTCCTCCATAAACGCATTGACTGACTGGGAAAAACCTTTTCCCAGTGTGCCTTTTATTTTCTTATAAACCAGCTTCCCGTCTTCCGTGATGATATAATATTTTCTCGGCTTCGCTGCGTCAGTTTCCCATTCACTTTTTAGCAGCCCCTGACTCTCCAGTCTTCTCAGTAAAGGATATAATGTGTTGCCTTCTATCGGAATACCTTTTCCCTCTAATTCCTTTACCAGTGAATATCCATACATTGGTTTATTCAGTTGTGCCAACACTACCATGATGAGTGTTCCTCTTCGGAATTCCAAAATTAATCCTGAAACAATTTCATCACAATTCACCCTATTTCCTCCTTCAAATCATCGTTTCTTAAAATGCAATATTAATCACACAGTATTGTGTGTCGCACACTATTATTTTTAATATAGTATACTGTGTATCATACATTATGTCAAGAATGGTTCTTGGAAATCTTATGACAGAATGGCTCCTGCAATTCTTGTGGCAGAATGATTTCTGCAAAGTTTATGACAGAATGGTTCCTGGAAATCTTATGACAGAATGGTTCTGGGAAATCTCATGGCCGCTGATCACGCCAGAAACGGAGTTGGTGAGAATTATTTCGTAAAAACAAAAAGCTGCGCCACAGCCCAGCCAGGCTATCGCGCAGCGTAGTTTACCTCATGTGGTTACTTCGCCATATAAAATTACTATTCTGTATGAATAAATGATTGTACTGTTACCAGATAATTTACCGCCCTGCACGGACTGCCCAGCGCATCTTGGTGGAGCGGGCACGGCCGTTCTGACGGCATTCTTCCGCAGTGGGACGGATGACATCCGTTGCAATCTCTTCAAAAATTCCTTCCCGATAGTACTGCTGGAATGCCTTTTTTACCAGACGGTCTTCTCCGGAATGGAACGTAAGAATTGCTACTCTTCCCCCATCCGCCAATGCCTCCGGAAGCGCATTCAGAAACGCCTCCAGAACTTCAAATTCACTGTTCACATCAATACGCAGTGCCTGAAATACACGTTGACAGGTCTTCTTTAAAATATCCTTCTTTTCTTTATTCTCCGGAAGAAAACACAATGCACGTTCAATAGCCTCATGTAATGCCGTTGTGGTATCCATGCTTCCTCCCTTTTTTTGAACGTTTTTGCAGATCTCGGATGCAATCTGCTCCGCATAGGGTTCATCGGAATTTTTCCACCAGCATTCCGATCAGTTCCTCCCTGTTAAGCTCCCTAAGTCTCTGTGAAGCCGGAATCCCGTGCTGCGGATCAAGACGCAGGTCAAGCGGCCCGTCTGCTTTATAGGAAAAGCCTCTTTTCGGATCATCAATCTGCATGGAGGACACACCAAGATCCGCCAGCATGAAGTCAAACGGACCATATTCCTTGGCTACCGTTTCCAGATTGGCAAAGTTCTGTTGAAGAATCGTAAGGATTTCTTCTCCATATCCTGCTTTTTGAAGCCGTTCTCCGGTCTTTACAATTTCGATGGGATCAACATCAAGTGCATACAGATGCCCCTCCGGAGCTTTCCTTCTGAACACTTCCTCTGAATTATTCTCCGAGTTGTCCGCCGGATTATCCCTTAAATTGTCCCCTGGATTTTCCGCTGAATTATCCCTTGAATTGTCCCCTGGATTGTCCGCCGGATTATCCGTTGGATTGTCCTCTGGATTGTCCGCTGGATTGTCCCATGAATCATCCTTTGTCTGAGCGTCATCCTTTATATAGACTTCATCTGTCAGCTCTGATGCCCCTGACATCTCTGTCAGTTTTTCCAGCATCTTCCGGGTGTGTCCGCCGTAGCCAAGTGTTGCATCCAGTCCCCTTTGTCCCGGACGGATCTGTAAGAAGTCCAGGATCTCCTTTACCATGATGGGAATATGCATTCCTGCGGGAGTACTACCCTTCTCAATTACCCTTGCTACTGTATCGGCATATTTCTCAGGATCATGCTCTTTATACTTTTCTTCAAATGTTCTGGGATGTGTTCCCTTATAACGCACGCGGCGCTTATGTGTTGTTTCTTCTGGCATTTTGACCTCTGTTTCCGTGCAATCTGCAGCTTGCGGTTACTCTCTGAACCGTTACTATTTTAGCACGAAAGGTAAGGCTCTATCAACTATTGTTGCTGATCGGCTGCAAGTGCCTGATCAATCAGATCCTCAAGCATCTTCTTCTGCTTCTTTTCCGTGATGGCTCCTACGATAGGATCACCTACCAGGTTGCCGTTGCGGTCAACCACATACGTAGTCGGATAGGCATAAATATTCATTGTAAATTTTCCTGCCTCGCTGTCAGACGCAAAGTACACGTTCTGATAAGCTGCACCATTCTTCGCCAGCACGTCCTTTGCTTCTGCGATTTCATTCTCATTACCGTCCAGTGTAAAGGCATTCACGCCGATCAGCGCTCCTCCTTTTCCTTCAAGCTCCTTATTCAGTGCATCCAGCTCTGAAAGCTCACCCACACAGGGTCCACAGGTGGTGAACCAGAAATTCACAACCGTAACGGCATTACCTGCAAACAGCTCACTGCTCTTTACTTCATTTCCGTCCAGATCCTTTCCCTCAAAGCCAGGGAACTTCTGCGCATTGCTGTCATCGGATGATGTCTCCGTGCTGTTGTCGCTGCTGTCATCGCTGTCTGCCGGCATACTCATTCCGCCGTCCGCATCATCGCTGTCTGCCTCCATATTCATTGCGCTATCCAGATATTTCTGGGCAACCTCCGGATATTTTTCCTCCAGCATCGTCAGTCTGCTTTCAAGCTCACTGATCTTCTCCGCCTCACTCTGAAGCGTCTTCAGCTCCTCCTCTGTAAACTGATCCTTCGCTGCTTCAATGGTCTTAAGCAGAAATTCACCGTAGTTTTTCCCATCCTCAAGCATAGCCATTCCCTTGTCAGCCTCCAGATACACCTTTTCCCAGAGATCTGTATTCTCTGAGAGGATTTTGTTCTCCTGATCCATCAGTTCCCTGTACAGAGCAAGCGCTTCCTCTTCGTTTTGCGGTTCGTCACTCGTGACAGAGCCGGTTCCGCTCTGCTCTTTCTGCTCTGTCTGCTGATCTCCATCCTTTGCGCTGCAGGCTGTCATAGCCGGCACCAGCAAAGCAACAAGTAGTATTGCCAGCAGTCTGCCGGCTAAATTTCTTTTTTTCATGTGTTGTTCTTATCCTTTCTACTACAATATATTTATGGCTCATACCCATTACTGTCTGTAAGGAATGATCCATCCTGCCGGCAAAGGTTTATTGTTATCTTACACCTTCTGCTGCAGGTACGATCCCAGTATAGCATATGGAAATTAAAGTTTCTGTTAAGAATAGAAATTTAACGCGGAATTTATTTATCTTTGATATAATGTAACTGAACTGTTCTATCAGATTCGAATCACAGGATTCTTATCCTATAAGAAGGAGGACTTCTTTCATGCACCTTTTAGTAATTGAAGATGAACGCGCCCTGTGCGAAACCATTGTCCGTGACCTGCGCCGTCTTGCCTATAGCGTAGACTTCTGTCACGATGGAGAAGAAGCACTGGAGCTGTTATATACGGAACACTATGATCTGGTACTGCTTGATCTGAACCTGCCCGGCAAAGATGGCATGACGGTACTGCGTACTCTGCGGCAGACTGACCACGAAACACGGGTTCTGATCCTCTCTGCCCGGAGCGGAGTGGAGGATAAGGTGGCCGGACTGGATGCCGGAGCCAACGACTATCTGGCCAAACCCTTTCACCTGGCAGAACTGGAAGCACGGATCCGCAGCCTGACCCTGCGGCAGTTCACCCAGCAGGATGTACTTCTTACCTGTGGAGCTCTGACCTTCGACACACGTACAAGAGCTGCCAGCGTAAAGGGACAGAGCCTGTCTCTTACACGTAAGGAAACCGGCATTCTGGAATACCTGATGGCAAATCAGGGACGGCCGGTGAGCCAGGAGGAGCTGATGGAACATGTCTGGGACAACAGTGTAGACAATTTCAGCAACTCCATCCGGGTGCATATCTCTTCCCTGCGCAAAAAGCTACGCTCCGGACTGGGCTATGATCCCATCCGTAACCGCATCGGAGAAGGCTATCTGATTGGAGGTGATACCATATGAAAAAAATTATCCCTGCAATGGCGTATCACACTCATGACCGTTCTGCTCATTGGTATTGCCTGTGTTTCCATGGAGCTTCTGCTGTGCAGGTCAGGCATCCATTATATGGATTCCATCGGCGAATCCCTTCAGGACTTAACCCCGGGGGGAGAGACAGACTTTTTCGATCCTGAAACGGTAGATCAGGATCAGGATCTCACCATCATCATCTATGGCGCTCAGGAAAGCTTCTGTATAACCAACTGGTATATTACAGCTATCGTGATCGTACTGAGCGGAATTCTGGCCTACTTTGTCAGTGGACATGCCTTAAAGCCCTTACGCAGCTTTTCTGCGCAGGTAGAAAAGGTACAGATCAACAATCTTACAGACATGAAAATGAACGAAAAGCTTCTGCCGGAGTTTTACCGGCTGAGTCATTCCTTTAATCAGATGCTGGACCGGCTGAATCAGGCCTTTGCAGCCCAGCGGCAGTTTACCGGTAATGCTGCCCATGAGCTGTGTACCCCCCTTGCGCTCATGCAGGCACAGCTGGAGCTGTTTTCCGTAGAGCATCCCGATATCAATGCGGAAACAGCAGAATTTCTCCGGCTTTTGGGAGAACAGACGGAACGTCTGACCCAGATGTCAAAGACACTTCTGGAAATGAGCAGTCTTCAACAGGTGGCACGTAATGATCAGATCCATCTTGCTCCAATGATTGAGGAAATCTTTACAGATCTTGCTCCATTGGCTGAGAAGCGCGGCATCACGCTGGAGCAGGATGGCGATGGTGTCATGACTGGCAGCGATGCCTTAATCTACCGGCTGCTCTTTAACCTGACAGAAAATGCCATCAAGTACAACCGCACGAACGGTTCCGTCCGGGTTTGTGTAACCCGGGAGGATACGAATATCCACATTTATGTGACCGACACCGGATGTGGCATTCCTGCAGAATTTCAGCGGAGTATCTTCCAGCCCTTTTTCCGGGTAGACAAATCCCGCAGCCGGGAATACGGCGGTGCAGGACTAGGGCTTTCTCTGGTATGGGAAATTGCAGACCTCCATGGCGGATCCGTCCGGGTAGCGGAAAGCTCAAAGCAGGGCACCACCATCGCAGTAGAGCTTCCCGCTCTGAGTTATTCCTGACCTGAGTTATCCCTGATCTGAGTTATCCCTGATCTGAGATATTTATTCCTGATCTGCGGCTTCCGTGCTTTCTTCCTCATCCGCCGCTTCAAAATAGGAAGAATCCTTATGCAGCAGATAATAGGTACTACTGTCAATCAGGTAAACACTGCTGCCGTCATTGACCGTAAGATAATATCCGCCTGCGAGGGAATTGTAATCTCCGATCCGGAATACATACAGATCATTGGCAAGCTGTAAGGTGACCGTATCGGATTCATCACTGATTCCATAATCCGAATAATCCGTCACATCGGTAATTTCCTGTTTTGCCGTAAATGCACAGATATCGTCCAGGTACGCAGATACCGTATCCTGATTAACCTGTCTGATGGTTTCTGCATTTTCCCCGCCTGTACCCTGGGCGGTGTCTTCAGTGGTGTCTTCGGTGTCATCTTCAGCTGCAGCCCCGGTGATATCTCCGGCAGTATCTCCAGCGGTATCTTCATCTGCAGTCTCGGTGGTATCTTCGGCAGTGTCTCCAGCAGTATTTTTCAGCTGCAGCCTCGGTGATATCTTCGGCGGTGGCTTCGCTCGTATCTATGGCAGCGTCTTCCAGATAATTCCATGTATCCTCCTGCTTATGCAGGGTAAATGAGCCACCATCGCTGCGGATAAACTCCATATCCGTTACTTCCTCTTTATTGATACTGACTACCGGTACACTTTCCTCTGTGGTGCCGGTCTCTTCCTGCATGAAATCTGCATCCTCATTCTTTTTAAAGAAGAGGAAGATTACCAGCAGCACCACAATGAGTATCAGCAGCACAATTAAGTTTCTCTTACTTTTCCTGTTCATTCCCGGTCACCTGCTTTCTTAATTCGTAACTGTTCAGTACCTTCACAGTTACGATGCAAAATCCATTTAAAATCAGCTTCGCTGATGGAATTTTGCACTATTGAATCATATTCGTACGGTCTCAGCAGCATGTGCTTCGACCTGTACTGAATAGTTACCTTAATTCTTTTTTTCTGCTTAAATATTTCCATTCTTGATCGTTTCCATTCTTGAGTGTTTCCATCCTTGAATTTTCCTTTGATTCTGTCATTTCAGCCCAGTCTGCTTCACATCGCCATGCACCGGGCAGACTCATAAAGCTTACAGCTTTCTCCTTCGGAACCAGATCACGAAGCCCGTAACAATGAATCCAAACGGAATCACAATAACGGTCACCAGCGCCAGCACTGAAATCCAGCTTTGGGAAACCGTGAGGTATTCTACCTCATAATTCTTTACCGGGATAACCACACTGCTGCTTTCTCCTTCTTCCGTTCCGAATACCTGCAGCACTCCGGAGAACAGCTTCTGGTTCGTTCCGGCAACCATGGAATCGGCTTCCTGCGTAAACAGATTCTCACAGGAAAAGATCATTGCAGCTGACTCATTATCTGCTGCATCACCCGAAGACACATCTGTTTCACTAAGCTCATCCGTCTCCTGTTCATCCGGGGTTCCGTCTGTTATCTGTGCTGTACAGGATAATCCGATGTAGAATGGTCCATCCACATCACCCTCCTGTTTATCATAGCTGGTGCTGTTTTCGATATCCTCCCGCACATAGCTCTCCTCTGATGAAGCAAGCAACGGAGTCACTTCCACATCCTCTTTTTCCGTAAAGGTTAAGCCCTGACAATACGGTGCGAAAATGTAGGAATTACCGGAATAAATATCCGATGTGACTGTATCGTATTCGATCGAGGGCAGAAGATAAAACGGATCCTGATAATAGCTGTTTGACGCCGTCTCGATAATGAGTCCCTTGGAAACCTGCACCCCGTAGAAATCAAGCAGCTTATTCAGATTCGACATATCCTTTCCGGTATAGGCCATATTAATAAAAATATCACCACCGTTGTTCAGATAATTCAATATCTTTTGTGCATCATCCGAAGACAAATCCTCAGTCGGTGCATTCACAAATACAGCCACCGCATCCTCCGGAACTGCATCATAATCCATCAGATTGATCGTCTGCGTATCGATGTTCGCCTTTTGCAGGACGTCCGTAAAGGCAGCGTCCAGTTCGAGCTCGCCATGTCCGGTCACCATATAAAGCTTAGGCATATCCTCTGACAGCACATAAGAAATCGCGCTGGTAATCTGTCCCTCTGCGTCATACCCGGTCACGTTCTGGGAATACGTGGAGTAATCAAATTCCGAAACATAAAGATCGTTATAATCCACGACCCGGCTCCGCCTGCTGCTTTCTATAATCACACTGTTGGAACTGATGCTTCCATCCGTGTATTTCGTATAAAACTTCGGATTCACCGCCGGATCCACATACGTCACCTTAATATACGGGCTTAAGCCCTCATAGCTGTCCAGGGTGTTTGCCAATGTGCTGTCTGCCTGCTTTTCATTGGCCAGTACATAAATCGTGACATCCTCACCAATATTGCTTACCAGCTCCTTCGTATCATCTGTAAGCGAATACAACTTATTTGCGGTCAGGTCAAAAACGGTATACCGGACAGGAAGCTCTGCAACAATCAGATTCAAGATCACCACAGCGGCAATGCTTCCGGCAATTACGGTAGAACTGTAGGCACTGAGGCTGAAATTCTTTTTTGAAACATGATAGCGCCGCTTCTGAATGGACTGCTCCGTAAAAATCAGGAACAGCAGAATGACACTTAAAAAGTATACACAGCTTGCAAGCGAAAGACTTCCGTCCATGAGCTCATCAAATCTTCCCGACATATCAAATGCTGAAAGAAGCTTTGTCAGCCAGTTTCCCGTAGAGGAAATCATGTTGCAGATTGCATTCATTACATAACCTGCAAACAGAATGCCGAAGGAAATAATTGCTGCGATCATCTGGCTTTCCGTAATGGAGGATACAAATTCTCCAATTGCAATACAGGCAAGACCGTAAAGAAAAAATGCCCCGACTGCCAGATAGGTTTCTGCTAAAGAAATCTCACCAAACGCACTCAGAACCAGCGGATAAATACCGATAATCACAACCGGAATGAAAAGCAATGTGGCCAGTGCATAAAACTTACCCAGCACAATATCCCAAACCTCAATCGGTGCCGTTAGTAAAAACTGATCAGTTTTTCTGCTTCCGCTCCTCGGCGAGAATCCGCATGGACAGGATCGGCACACTGAAAAAAAGAACAGGAAAATGACTGCCGACAATGCATATCCGATATACGGATAGCCCATGAACAAATCATACGCGGTAAAATAAATTCCAAACAAAAATAACGTCACACCGATAAACAGCGGTCCTGCAAATGAATGAAAATAAGACCTTAATTCCTTCTTATAAATTGCCAGCATCTTCCTCACCTCCCTGAACGTCTTCCTTGATTCCCGGTTCCTGATCTATTCTTTCGTGATCTGTCGTTTGTCCGGAATCAACCCAATTGCTTTCCTTTTTCTTCCTATGTAAAAATGAACCTGACCTTCCGGATTTCTCCTTCTCCAGTGTCTCCTTCATAGCGGCACCTCCGGTCAGTTCAAGGAACGCTTCTTCCAGTGAATCTTCCTTACGATAAAGTGACATGATCGGCATATGGGCATCGGCAAGTGCAAAGAACAGCTCACGGCGGATATCGTTTTCTGCCGAAGTATGGATCTTTACCTTTGTGATATCCGGATGCTCTCCCTCAATCAGTTCAAAGGATTCCACTTTTTCAAACTGCTGAAGCAGTTCCGTAAGCTCCTGCGGCGTGCCCTCCACTTCCAGCTCCAGTAAAACATCTTTCTCCATCTGATGAATCAGTTCTTCGGAGGTGCCTCTTGCCACCATTTTCCCCTTCGAGATAATCATAATTTCATCACAGACTGCCTGCACCTCGGACAAAATGTGGGAGCTTAAAATCACCGTGTGCTTTTCCCCCAGCTTCCGGATAAGCTCACGGATTTCAATGATCTGCTTCGGATCAAGGCCAACCGTAGGCTCATCCAGAATAATAATGTCAGGATAACCGAGTATCGCCTGTGCAAAGCCGACTCTCTGCCGATACCCCTTTGACAGGTTGCGGATCAGGCGGTGTCCCATGTCTGCAATCCCGGTCATCTGCATGACCTCCTCCATCTGCGTCTTCTGCTCCTGCTTCGGAATCTTCTTAATTTCTGCAGCAAAGGTCAGGAACTCTGCCACCGTCATATCCGGATAAACCGGTGGAATTTCCGGCAGATAACCAATACACTGCCTGGCCTCCTGCGCATCCTTCATCATATCAAACCCATTGATCCGAACCGTCCCCTCCGACGGTGCAATATAGCCGGTCATGATATTCATGGTCGTACTTTTTTTCCTGCACCATTGGGACCTAAGAATCCATAAATCTTTCCCTCATCCAGTTGAAAAGTCACATGATCAAGTGCCATATGCTTTCCATACACTTTTGTCAGATTTTCTACTTCGATCAATCGAAAAGCCTCCTTTACAAGTTTGGTCTGTTAACACTGTATTGGAAAAATGTGATAAAAGAACAAAGATTTTGTGAAAAATATGTGTCCTGTCGGAATCGCCATTGCTTGACATGGATAGGGGGATGTGATACGGTCGAGTAAACTGCCTGCGAAAACGACTTCTTTATAAGGTCATTTCACAGCAGGATCATTAGTCAATTAAGAGATACGAATTTAAGGAAATTTACGATAAGATGAATCTGGATCGTTACGAATTAAAACAGCATATTTTGCAGGTATGGAAACTGAGTCTTCCTGCCATTCTCACGCAGATCACCACGATAGTGATGCAATACATTGATTCTGCCATGGTGGGCGCACTGGGGGCCAATGCCTCTGCCTCCATCGGACTCGTTTCCACAACAACGTGGCTCTTTGGCGGCGTTACTTACGCGGTTTCTGCCGGGTTTTCGGTACAGGTTGCCCACCACATTGGTGCCGGTGAGGAAAAAGAAGCCCGTAACGTGGAGCGTCACGGCCTGCTCACGGCTTTTTGCCTGTCGGGAATTCTGTGTCTGACCGGAATTTTTATTAAGTCCGCATCTTCCCACCTGGCTGGGCGGCAGTGCGGATATTATCCGGGATGCCTCCGCCTATTTTTCTGGTGTTTGCATTGATGGTTCCTTTTTTTCGCAGTTAAATTCCCTGTCCTCTTCCTTCCTGCAATGCAGTGGAGATATGGTGACGCCAAGTATCTTAAATGCTGCGATGTGCGTCCTCGATGTGGTTTTCAACGCTCTGCTGATTCCACACTTTGGCGTTATGGGTGCCGGTATGGGAACGGCTCTTGCCTGTGCCGTAATCAGCCTGACGATGGCGTGGCGCTGCTACTTCTGCAATCCTGCTCTTTCTCTGAATCGTAAGGAAAAGGGATGCTTCGAACGGAATATTTTACAGAAAGCATTGAAAATCGGGACTCCCTGTCGCTATTCAGGAAATCGCCATGAGTGGAGCACAGGTTACGGCAACCACCATTATTGCCCCCCTTAGGAGCCGTTGCGATTGCCGCCCATTCCTTTGCTGTCACGGCTGAAAGCTTCTGCTATATGCCGGGCTACGGAATCGGATCTGCCGCTACCACTTTGGTTGGAAGAAGCATCGGGGCAAAGAAAGAAACCCCTTGCCCGGCGGTATGGGATCATCTGCACGGTTATGGGTGCTGTCTTTATGGGCCTGACCGGACTTCTGATGATGTTCCTGTGTCCTTTTGTCTTCCGTGTGCTTACTCCAGATCCCAATGTCCGTCAGCTGGCAGCACAGGTTCTGCGGATCGGACTGCTGGCAGAGCCTCTGTATGGAGTTTCTATCGTCGCTGCCGGTGCTTTACGCGGAACCGGAGATACCTTTGTCCCAAGCCTGATGAACCTCGGAAGCATCTGGATCGTGCGAATCGGACTGGCTCTGCTTCTGGTCGGTCCTCTTGGACTTCAAGGCGTGTGGATTGCCATGGCAACAGAATTGTGCGTCCGTGGACTATTGATGCTGTACCGTCATAAAACGACACCATATTATAAAAAAGCAAATGAATAGGGGTGCTCTATTTAAAGAACACCCCTGTCTGCTCATTCCTTATGCTGCTTTGGGAACCTGATCGTTCCTGTTATCCTTCAATGGAAATCCGTTTCTTGGTTTCAACTGCCTTGGCTTCCTTCTTCGGAACATCCAGTTGCAGGATACCATTCTCGAACTTACCATGAATGTCGTCTTCGGAAATACCGTCACCGACATAGAAGCTACGGCTCATGGAACCGGTGTAACGCTCCTGACGGATGTAGTTACCCTTCTTATCGGTTTCGTCCTTATCAAGACCCTTCGCTGCGGAAATGGTCAAGTAGCCGTCTTCCAACTGAACCTCGATTTCATCTTTCTTGAAACCAGGCAGATCTACGATAATTTCATATCCGTTATCCAGTTCACGGACATCGGTCTTCATTACGTTCTTTGCATGTTTACCATACAGTTCCTTACTTACATCCGGAAATGCAAATCCATCCATAAAGTCATCAAAAATATCTCTACCAAATACGCTAGGCATCATCATAAGTCATTCCTCCATTCTCTTGACACCAGTAACTGTGCAATCCATTCACAGTACTCATGAAACCTATGTCTTATTGTTGTTATTATTACGGAACGAAGGATTTTGATTCATCGGAATGGAACTTCCTTTTGGAAGATCTCTTCTGATTGATCTCCTTTCCTTTGTTCTAAATGTAATATAACACCTATTATTAGCACTGTCAAGAGGTGAGTGCTAATTTTTTTGTGAACTTTCTGTGAACATTTTTGCGAACACACATTTCGCAATATTATGATTTTTACAGTTTCTATAGCCTTCTGCCTTTATTTCCCTTCCGATATATGATATATATGATAACTCCAATCAATGCGGTGCCTGCAAAAGCACAGGCAATCAGAATTCCCACATTATTGCCGGAGGTTTTCTCCGGCGCCAGATCAGCACTGTCATCCGGCTCTGAGTCATTGTCCGCGGGACTGTTATCCACTGCCGGTTTCTGGTTATCCCCGGTATCCTCTGGGCTTTGATCTTCTGTAATCTGATCCTCCGGTGTGTCCGTCGAACCCGGCTCATAATCTTCGATAAGAGGCTGACTGCTGTCTTTATTTGCGGTCTTTTCGTTATCATTCACTATAAGCTGTGCCGGAGCTGCCTTTGGTTTGGAGCTTTCACCAGCCTGCTCTGCTTGCTTTATCCAGCCTGCATAAACCGTCCGGTTTCCATTCAGCCGGATCTCCGTAACGGGCTGTGTCAGATTCTGATCCGCATACCAGCCGCTAAATTGATAGCCTTCACGGGTTGGGAGGTAGCCGAAAAGATTGATCGTATGTCCTTCGAATGCGCGAACTTCTTTGATGCTGCTTCCACCACAGGTATCAAAAGTCAGGGTAGGATAGATAACCGGAGCTGTGCCACTGCTTTCATTCGCATCACCTGTATTGTCATGGTTTGCATTATCATGATTCGTGTCATTATGTTCTGTTTGAGCGGGAATTACCGGTACTGTATTTCGTTTCCACTTCGCATAGAAGGTCTTATTTCCTGTATCACTGCCGGTAATTTCCGTAACAGGCGAGCCTGAAAAGCTGCTATCCTCATACCAGCCTTCGTAAGTATAGCCTTCGCGGGTGATGTTGTCTTTCGTCGGCAGAGCTGCACCTATGCCACAGGTATAGACGGTTACATCTTTTCCGTCTGCAATCTTGCCTCCATTTGTTTCCAGCTTTACTGTATAAATATTTGCTGACCACTTTGCATAGAGGGTCTTATCTCCTGTATCAGTACTGCTGATTTCCGTAACAGGAGAGCCGGAGAAGCCGCTGTCCTCATACCAGCCTGCAAAAGTATAGCCTCCGCGGGTGATGTCACCTGCTCCCGGTAGAGTTAATGATTTCCCCCGGTATAGCTTTTTTAATCTCCTTACCAGGTGCAATTGTTCCTCCATTTGTTTGCATTGTCACCTGATAAACTTTATTCCAATGAGCCTCAAGCTTCAGATTATCTGTAACATTATCACTGAAATCCCACTTAGGATTTGGATTTCCAGACACATACCAGCCTTCAAATTCATAACCGTCCTGCACAGGAGCTCCGGGATCCTGCGCTTTCTGTCCACGAAGAACTTCCTGTTGAAGAATTGATCCGCCTCCTTTTGTATCAAATTTAACCGTAACTTTTGCGCTGTTCTCGATTTGACAACTCCCATCCACGGTGCCGCTAAATATACCGCCTTCTATCTTACAGTTCACCACGAATCCCTTGAAAGTTGTCATTGAAGCAGCAGAATCCTCAGTACGTATCGTCAGCTTATCCCTATCTATGCTCCATATATACAGTTTTCCTTCCACAATTCCTCCATTTGCATATAATACTGCATTTGGAATACTACGTCTATTCTCATCAAATTGAATATTACGTTTAATTGTTCCTCCATACAGATAGAATTCAGCACTACCATAATACGTGATGATGGAATCTATCGTTCCTCCATAAATCCTGAGTTTTGCATCCCAATTAATTTGAATTCCATACTCCGATCCATTAATGATTTCCCCTTCCTGCTGACCTGTATTTTTTATATTCAGTTCACTTGAAGCTCGCAGTGTTATTACATTGTCGCCCATCTCCAGCTTATGACCATTCAAATCCAATGAAACAGTGTAAGGACTAAATATTTCCCCAATTTTAAGCTCTTTATCCAGCGTTATATTCTCTCCCAGACGGTAATTTCCAGGCGGAAGCCTATAAATATCGTCTCCGGAAGTTGACTCTCTATATTTCCCAATAGTATCCTGCTTCAATTCCTCATCTCCAAGGTTATTGGGAGCCATAACAATTGGCAGTCCATTTGCTCGCAACGTATTTTCAACATTTATGCCGGAGCTTTCTTCTAATGTCTCCTCCTGTAATTCCCCACTGCTTTCCTTTTCAAATGGGCAGCTTAATCTCCGGCTTATGCAGCCACTTTCCTCGCTGCATACATGAGTACATTCAGTCGGTTGATCTTCTACGGTTTCCATTACATCATTTCCGGACACAGTACCGGCTCCGGTGGTCTGCGGATAACATTCCAATGTATGTTCATGCACGCAGTTCTCTATCAGCATATAACAGCCTTGCGTATGTTCATGCTCCGGATTTTGCGTCTGCCCTTGCTGCTGTTCCTGTTTCTGCTCGTATCCAGCCCCTGTTTCAACCGGTTCTGCCGCCCTTGCCGGCACCGATAATAACGTTAGGAGCATACTCATACACAATAATATTCCATAAATTCGTTTTGTCCCTTTTCTCATTCTGCGCTGTCCTCCCCTTCCGGTAATGAGTTATCTCTTTTTTTATCCCTTGCTCCACGTTCCCTGTCCCGCAGTCTGATACAGCATAATGTGACGGCAACTGCCAGAACAAAGGAAACAACACTCACAAGCACATAGCTTCCTGCATCTTTATACAGCAGGACAGAACCGTACATGCCCTGAGCCGCCATCTGTGTATGTCCTGCCACCACATGAAGCATTCCTGCAAGAAAGGCAAATAAAACCATGCACGCCGCAGACCGTCCGTAAATTCCATGCCTCTGCTGCTGACAGTTTCTTTCATAAATACGCCGTTTTACCAGTTCCACCCGCTTTTGGTTATTGTACATAGGACGTGCAACCTCCTTTTCAAAGCCTTATTTATAAGGTTTTCCATCTCACATTATTTCTTAGCTATTTTCTTACCATTCCGATATCCCGGATACAGGCCAAGTCCTTTTTTTGTAACGCATTTTCTAAGATCCTGTTTGTTCTATATATATTTAGGTACAAAAAGTTCCAAAAACTCTCACCCACATTTATAAAAAATTGGTGGTCTCATTTTCCCCCTCAATTGCCAAAGTAAATTCCAGTCGCTCTATCCTTAAAGCTGAAATAACTTTGTGCCATTGTATTCCACATCTTTTCCAGACAGAAAAAAAGACGCAAGCCACATTTCTATGACTCACGCCTTTTCACCTGCTCAGTTCAGTATTTCCCTCTGGCTTCTCAATCATTTTTGGACTTTTTTTCCTTGCTTTTTCTCTCCCTTATATCCATTTTTCATCTGCTCAGTTCGGTATTTCACTCTGGTTTCACGTTCATTTTTGGACTTTTTTTCCTGCTTTTTCTTTGCTTTATGTCCATTTTCACCTGTTCAGTTCAGTATTTCTCTCTCGCTTCACGTTCATTTTTGGACTTTTTTTCTCTGCTTTTTCTCGGTCTTATGTCCATACGGAAGAGTACGGAAGACTGCGGACTACGAAAAGCTGCACTGAGGCGGAAAAGGTTAACTATCATTTATCGGCAAGAGAAATTCATAAGTCAGAATAACAGTAACCTTCCCAGAATTCAGAATCCGGAATCCAGAATCTGGAATCCGGAATGCGGGATCACACCCTTTTTTGTTCCAAAAAAACTGCTTTTTCCGACTGCCATAAGCAAAGCCGGCAGAATGTAGGCAATATATTGTGCCGTGCTGCCATGGGCAATCAAAAGATTATAGATTGCATGAAACGTGATGGCAGCCCCTAATAGTCCACAGGTTCCGGCCACCTTCAGCCATGTACGCTGCCACGCATATGCAAGTCCGGCTCCGACAATCACGCCACAGACGACATGCATCGCTCCCGTTCCGAATCCCCGGAAGAAGATCAGTGAAAAATGACCTGCTCCATTCTGGGTCAAATAACAGATGTTTTCAAATGTTGCAAAGGAAACTGCAATAGTAATCGCCGCATTTTTGATGCGTACCGGTTCCGGTTCAAACACCAGCAGATAAAACAGAAGTGGAAGAAGCTTCATCACTTCCTCCGTCACCGGAGCAATTTCCACGGCAGCTGCCAGCTCATCCGACTGATAAATTGCAGCAAAGAAGGTATTAATATAGGCAGAAAACAGGCACACTCCCATTCCGGCAATACAAAACAGGAAGAAGCGGAGCTGCTTTTTCCCCATGCAGAGCGCGGCAATCAGCAACGGTGATACCATACAGATAAATACATTTTTCTATGTAAGTCATGCTTCCACCGCCTTTCTCGTTGCCGGAAATAATCCCAGCAGGCTGCCTGTCAGCAAAATATCCATCCAGAAATATGGATTTCCTATGGAATCGCTGCTAAAGAAGCAGCCTGTTGTCCATAAGGCATATTCTGCGGCAATATACCAGAGAACCCCTATATGAAAGTACTGTCTGCTGCGTGCCACTCCTACCTGTTTTTCTCGTGAAAATAAGTCCCCGAACAGAGCAATAGGAAATGACCATCATCATTCCACACCAGAGCAGGTTTGACAGAATATCCCCGTAAAAACAGTAAAATACACACAAAAAGGCGCCGAGCAATACTGAAATCCATGCTGTCCGGCACGGAAAGGTACGTTCTGTTTCATCTGACAGAGTATATTGTAGAATACGAAGAAAGATAATACTTGCAATCCATCCAAACTCTGATACATAGAACACCTGGGGCGTTTTCAAAAATAAAATCAGATAAAGTGTCCAGTAAAGAGAGCCCAATGCAAAGCATCCATAAAAACAGGTGAGCAGAAAATATACCTGTTTACGGCTCCGGCGATAATAAATCCCCGAAAGACAAACCCCAAGCAGCGTAACCAGAAACTGCAAAACATTTTCAATCAGCTCCATCCTCTTCATCCCCCTTATCCCCGGTATTCTGCTGTGTCTTATTCAAGTGATGGACACGGACGCCGAGAATCGTAACGCACACACCAAGAAGGAATGCCACCAGTCCTATGATTATGTAAGAAAGGGCATTGCTGTTATGGAAGATGCTTGCCGTCATCCCATAGTGGGAATAGCTGTCCGTACTGATTTGACCGGCAATCCCCGGCATAAAAGCGGACAGACCTGCAATAACCAGAAGACTTGCTGCCACAACTGAAGCCATAACAATCCGGCTCCGCTGCAGCTTGTCCTTCCTCTTCTTCTGTTCTATCCGACGCTTTACTTCAACAACACGTTCCTCATTACTCCGCATTTGAAATTCCCTCCCGTTCCAATAATCCCCGCAGGCTCGCTTTTCCCCGGTACACGATATTGGTAATCTGCTTTACCGTTTTTTTCCCATAATCTCAGCCGCCTGCAGATAGCTCATGCCCTCGAAATAAATCAGGTAAAGTGCCTCCCGATAGGCAGGATTCAACTCAAGCATACATAAATGAAGGATCCGGTTGCGCTCCTTTGTCCGTACAACCTCCTCCACTAAGATTTTTCCTTCCGGTTCCTCAACCAGATCATCCATGCTGAAGGAGTGCCTCCGCCTGCTTTTATGCCGCAGCGCCATATGACGCGCCGCCTTATACATATATGCCTTAAGTCCGCCATCCCGTATGGATGGCTTTTTTTCGTAAACAAATAGGAAAAAAACATCAATCATCAGGTCTTCTGCCTCATGAAGATCGTGCAGATAGCCATTGATATATAAAGTCAGGGAATTGCCGTACTTCTGCATCAGGCTGTCCAGCCCTGTTTCATCCCCGCTTAAGTATTGCCTGTATAAGTCTTCATCCTTTTTGCATTGAAAAAAATCCTTCATCATAAGTAATGTATTCCTTCCAGCAAATCCCCTCCGCAGCCGCCCCGACTGCTTTAGTTCATTATATAAAGTTCATTTTTTTGAATGTCTACTAATTTATACCTTTTTAAAAATATTGTAATTTCAGCTTCTTCCTATTATAAATGATAGAAAATGAACGGGCACTTTTTAATTTTGGTCAGTAAAAAAAGGAAATGATGGAGAGAGTTTTTTTCAAAATTTTTGTACCTAAGTATATATAGGATATATATAATTTTTAGAGAAAAATGCATTACGGTAAAAAGGAGGACAACAGAAAATGAGAAAGAAACTATACAGGAATTTAACAACACTGGTACTTATGTTTGCATTGGCGATTGGAACATTTATCGGTACTACAATGGATGTTTTGGCAGCAGCTCAAAACTTTAATGTTGATATTACAGCATCTGCTGATGAAATACAAAGTGCAGGAGAAAATATCATATTTGGACCTGGGGATAGTATAACTTATAAAAGTTCTGAAATAGGATCTAATACAATTGTAATTTATCTCAGAAATGGTTCTGCTAGTATTAATCAGCATAGTTATGGTAGCATATCATATTTTTGATAACTGCTTAGTTTTTCCCTGATAAATATACACTCGGTGAAAAAACCTATATAAATCCGGAATGGAAATTAACCTCAGTCAAGTTCCTTTCAACTTTTCAAAACTATCGCATATTATATTTATACTTTGACGTTTGCAGCGAAGCAGAGCCGGATCCCAATCCTGAAGAGAAGCCGGATACAACAGCAGTTTCCAAAGCTTCTACCTCCAATTCTTATGCTCCATCCCACGAATGTAACTTCCAATGGGTAACGACAGTAGAACCGCAGCCCGGTGTAGATGGTCTGGTAGAATATAAGTGTGTAACCTGCGGTATGGTTAAGGAATCCCAGCCCATTCCAGCAGGTATGGCTACGGTCAAAAACCTGTACGGCTTCATTAAGGACGCTCCGGAAAACGGAACTGTTACAACTGATTTTGGTAAGCTCCATACCATCAGCGATTATCTGTTGAAGAAAAATGGCAGAACGCAGCGATGCCACTGTGACTATTCAGTTTGAGTACAAGAATCAGAAATTACAGATTACTTTCCCTGCCGGAACCGATTATACTCCGATTCTGACAGATACCGACACCATGTATGGCTTCTATGGAGTTGCAGCCAAGCTTGGATTAACGGTTACAGAACGGCAATAATTCAAGATGTATGTTCAATCTATAAAGAGGATTTGAATACAGGATAAGGCACACAGGAATTGACCTGTGTGCCTTATTTCTAATATATTTTTAACGGCTTAAGCATGTAATTTTTATATATTTTTCGAGTGTTTTTGTTTTATATTTTTCGAGTGTTTTGTTTTATGTTTT
Organism: Lachnospiraceae bacterium; assembly: GCA_021628825.1. GTDB lineage: Bacteria > Bacillota > Clostridia > Lachnospirales > Lachnospiraceae > Suilimivivens. The sequence goes on from JAJXRY010000001.1 coordinate 1,751,998, forward strand.
TCGAATTCAGATCCATTTTAAAAGAAATACAACAACAGCATATACGCCGCTGTTCCAAGAAAGATGCTTAAAAAGGTACTTCGTTTAAAATGATAGCTGACAGCAACAACCAGTACCGCAAGCAGCTTCCGGATGCCGATTCCGGTAAAGTCACCGGGCACATCCTTCAGGCAGTAAATAATCAGAACCGCCATAATTGCAGAAGGAAGCATTTCCCCCAGCTTCTGCAGCCAGTCCGGCATTTTCCTTTCTCCGGAAAAAATCAGAAACGGCAGGGCTCGAAGTCCAAACGTAATCGCCGCGGATAACACAATGGCGGCCGCAAGCATTGGTGTACTCATTCTGCTGCCTCCTTTCTCCCTGCAAAGAACAGAATCCCGGAAACAAGAAGTAACGCCGGGAGGATAAAGCTGCTCTGTCCGAAGATCAGCAGGCACACAATTCCACAGGTAAGACCTGCCAGTGCCGGTATATGGCTGGATGCCTTTTTCCACTGATCCATAAAAATAATCACAAACAATGCCGTCATACAGAAGTCAATTCCTTCCAATTCAAAGGGAATCAACTGTCCCAGCACCGCACCGGCCACCGTTGCTGCCATCCAGTAGCAGTGGCTTAGAAGTGCAACTCCGAACATCGTGTCTTCCTTTTCCTTCCGGGGAAGCTCCAGCGTACAGTTCACGGCATAGGTTTCATCCGTCAGACTATGAATCATATACAGCTTCCGCTTTCCCATCCGCTTGAAATCATTTAAGAATGTCAGACTGTAAAAGCTCTGACGGCTGTTCATCAACAGTGCTGTAATCGCAATCGTCAGTAAGGATGCCCCTGTACTTAAAAAGGTAATCAGCACGAACTGGAATGCACCCGTATATACGGTCATGCTCAATAACAGAGCCACATACCACGGAAATCCGGTTTCTTCCATCATAATTCCATAGGCTGCACCCAGAAAAAAATAGCTGCACATAATTGGCAGTGATTTCACAAATGCCAGTTTCCATGTTTCTTTTGAAATCTTCACTTTATTTTCCCCTACAGTTCATGATAATAAGGACAAATATCCTCATAGTGTCCGTCTTTCATACGGAATCCCTTCGGGATCGTTCCAAGCTGTGTGAACCCAAGCCGTTCATACAGATGCCGCGCATGAACATTGGTTGCCACAACCGCATTAAACTGAAGCACTCCATAGCCGTGCTCTTTTCCCTGAATCAGACAGTCCTTAACAAGCTGCTCCCCGATATGTAAGCCACGGGAATCCCCGGAAACTGCATAGCTTGCATTGCAGATATGTCCACAACGGCCAACATTGTTGGGATGCAGAATGTACAATCCATAAATCTTTCCGGATTTCAAATCATTTCTAGCTCCTTCGTTTAGGAAAGCATCTTCCGGTTTTTTTGCTCTTCGATATTCATTGGGTCTGCAATGACTTCTGCCACTCCACAATATGTCTGCTGTGCGAAGAACTCTCTTCCACTTACCTTATCCAGTAATTCTTCCTGCGGAAATGCAACTCCGTCCTCTACCACTTCATTCCAGATGCGGATCATCTCAGGAAGATCCTTCTTCTCGTATTTTTCTTATTTTTAATCTCCATTGTTTGATATTACCTTGTACAAATCAATCATGTGTATAATCTTGTTTCTTGTTTTGTATCTTTGCTTATTTCTTCTCTTCCTGGGTATTTGTTCTACTTTTCATCTCTCATACCCAGTACTTTCTCTTTCATTGGGTACAGTAACTTTATTTTGTCTTCCATACCCATACTTCTTCTTTTCTTTGGGTACTCGATTTACTTTTCATCTCTCATACCCAATACTTTCTCTTTCATTGGGTACAGTAGCTTCAATTTCTCCTTCCATACCCAGTACTACTATTTTTTTGTCACATAACCCTGACAGTTACAGTTTTCAGTTATAGTTTCAGTTACAGTTACAGTTTCAATTTCAATTACTTCTCCGCACAGATCAGATTCTTATAGAATTGCACGGCGCCGGGCAGGCAGTTATATTCAATGCACTCGTTCAGGCCATGCATGCCCTTCATCTGCTCCGGTCCGAAAACCACAGGTGCAAAGCGGATGCAGTTGTCACATACCGGACTATAGAACTGTGCATCGGTAGCCCCGGTCATTACATAAGGGCTGGATGGCAGTCCCGGAAAGGTCTGTGCAATCACCTGTTCCATCAGACGATACCCCTCGCCATGGATATCTACGGGCTTTGTATAGTCATTAGAATGGATAATTTCTGTCTCTAAACCGTATTTGGAAGCCAGATTCCTGATAATTTCAAGACTTTCCTTTTCTCCCTGATGGGGAATAAAACGCATATTGGCTCCAAGGGTTGCTTCCTGCGGAATCACATTATAGGCATCGGAACCGGACTGCATGGTAAATGCAATCGTTGTCTGCAGCATGGCTCCTGCCTGTGCACTGATCTTCGGAAGTACTGCTTTTAAGAGCGGCTTAAACAGCCACATATTTCCAAGCACCAGCTTTAAACCGAAAGAGGCATATGGTGCCAGAGAAGTAAACATGGCAGAAACCTCCGGAAGCATCTTCTTTTGGAACGGTGAATGCTTCTCTACTTCGGTTACAAAAGCACAAAGGCGTGCAATCGGTGTTCCCTTGGACGGTGCACTGGCGTGTCCTCCATTACTTTTTGCAGTAAACTTCACGTCGGCTTTGCCCTTCTCAAAGACACCCACCATTGCAAAGTTTCCATGAATTCCTCCAACGGGTTCCGTAATGATGGCTCCACCCTCGTCACACAGAAGGAACAGCCGGATTCCTCTTCGCTGCAGTTCCTTTACAAGCTTCGGTGCTCCGTCTCCTGCCCATTCTTCGGTACAGGAGGATGCCAGATACACATCCGTCGGCGGCACAAAGCCTTCCGCAAGCAGTTCTTCCACTGCCTCCAGAAAAGCCATTACCGTGCACTTCGTATCCGCCGTACCTCGTCCCCATACCTTACCATCTGCAATATCGCCGGAAAAAGGAGCATGAATCCACTCTCCCTCTGCCGGAACGACATCCTGATGACTCATCAGAAGGATCGGCTTTTCGGACGATTTTCCCTTCCAATAATATAACAGATTTCCGTCTATTTCGGTTTTCTGAAGCTCTTTATGTACCAATGGGAAAAGCTCCTCTAAAACCTTATGAAATCCAAGATATTTCTCTACTTCCGCCTCTCCGGCATGTGAGGTCGTGTCACACTGTACCATCCTGGAAAGCTTTTCGGCAAGCCGGAGTGCCTCTTTTTCATCTGCTTCCGGCTGATAATCGGAAGTTTTGTCCGGCATCAGAAGAGTCCGGATTATTGCAATCAGTAACAATAAAATGATGATCAGAAGTATTCCAAGTAAAAACCAATCCTACATATTTCATAATTCTCTTTCCTTCTTTCTTCGTAACCGTTTCTTTTTTTATTGCAGTTACCTTTCCTGCTTTATCAATAAATGAGTATAACTATTCAAAATTCTCAACCTGAATCTGATCAAAATAATATCCTTACTCTGCCTGGTCTTTCTTTCCCTTCTTAAAGGAAATCCACGCTACCAGAATGGCAACTGCGCCGGACGGAATAATCATAAAGCTGGTCGATCCGATCAATCCCGGTACAAAAATAAACAACACACTCATCAACACAAGCGGGAATACGGCAATGTGCATATTCTTACGGTAATATTTATACGCCATTGCTCCAAACAATGCCGGAACCACGTTTTCAAACGCGGGCTGCAATACTTCACTCTGCAATATCGGCTGCAGCGGAACCATCAAAAGAACGCCGACGGCCAGAACCAGAATTGTAACCAGCGATGAGGTTGCAATCGAAATCGTAGATATAATTTCGTTTTCGGGTGTTCCGGTCTTCGCTCCCACCATATCACGTGCATTGACAGCACACGGAATCTTCATATTAATTAAGTTTCCTGTAATAAATGCAAGGTATCCGCCACCGGAACCCAGCATCGGTGTATAGATCAAAAAAACTCTGCCACACTACTTACCAGCCATACCAGTCCTACAGACAAAAAGGCTCTCGCCACAGCCTTAAGGTCCGGATAGGCTCCTAAAATTTTTTTCCTATCAGAAACGGTGCGCCAACCAGCATTACTAACGTAACCGCACTTACTATCCTTCCGATTACATGCGTGCGTTTCCGGTATTCTTCCCACGCACTTGTTTTATTTTTCTTCCATAATTTTTCGTGTCCCTTCTTAATTATTACTCATTTCTATGTATCTACTTTTTATTTATATATCTATTTATCATGCTTACTCTTAGCTGCTACTGTTACCATTTACTTTTTAATTACTATCTTTATCTGTTACTATCTACTTCTATGGCTCTGCTGTTATTACTATTTACTCTCATTGCTATCTGCCTCATAGCTGCTTGCTTTTATCACCATCTGCTTCGATAGTCATATATCTCTGTTGCTGTCTGCTCCTATGGCTGCTTATTTTTCGGTTTTCTGACATTTCATTTTCAAAGCAAGACTGTAAAATTCAAGCTTAGATCAGTCCGACAATCACAGCGGCTGCCATACCGGCGATCATGCTTCCTGCAATGGAAAAGCTGTCCACCCAGCCAATCTTTTTCTTTTCTGATAAAAATACGAAGATTCCCATTACCAATGCAGAAACCACCATAACCACCAGCGGAATGATGTCACCGTTAAAGGTGAACAGACCATTTTTCAGAAATAAACCCACCAATATAACGGCCAATGTAGGTACTTACAAGTCCAATAAACATTGCAGTCATCGCAAGATCTGCAAAACCGGCCGAGCCTGACTTACCGGAAGAAGAATTCTTCGTAAGCTTCTGTGTATACTTTTTATTTAGGAAGATGGACAAGACCATACCCCACATAATACAGATACTCATCAACAGGGCAATCGTAGAAAATGACGTTGCTGTCATTTCAGCTGCAGAAAGTGTCGTCATTCCTACCTGCTCCGCTGCCGCCTGCGCTACCTGTGTCTCATAATGAAGCGCTCCGATCACGGAAAGACGAAGCCACGGCCACGGTGTTCCCAGACTTCCGGAAAGTGCAATGACTCCCAGTAAAATTCCAATACTCGGCAGTACCGAAAAGGTTGCACTTGAAATAATGGTCCGTTTCATTTTCGTTTCATCCATTCCCAGTGCCTTGCCCGCCCGATAAGCCCTGATGAGGAAAATCACGCAGACAACTGCCACAAATGCAATGATGCCGCCACAAATGAGGTACATGGGCGCGCTGTTCAACTGATTTAAAATCGTCATAACTCTACACTCCTCTACTTTCATTGATTCAATCTATCTAAGATTATGCCACATCAACTTCAAAAGTTCCACTCGATCTTTTCTAAAGAGCGAACCAGGGATTAAAAACAGATTGTCAAAAAGTTATATACACTTATATAAGAAATCAAAAGTTATATACAGTTATATAAGAAATTAAAAGTTATATAAGCTTATATATGAAGTGAATAATGAATACTTCTTTTACTCTGTCTTTCGGGAAATGAAACAGGGCATTCCTGCAGGAATGCCCTGTTTCTTATTCCATATGCTTCTTCCTTCTGTTCTATCCTACTTACCCGTACACCTGTAAAGCTCCGTAATAAACTGCGATTGTTCCTTTATCCTGTACAAAAGATGCTACATCATCAGGAGCATACCGCAACAGATAATAATCCATATCGTGAAGAATGTAATAAATTTCCTTAATATAAGTGACATCATGTGTCTCTTTTGCCTGACGCGTGTTCTCGATCAACTGGTTAAGATCCGCGGTAAGCATATCATTCTTAAGCAATCCCTTCATCTCTTCCATCAAAGCGATAAAGTTATCCGCGTCAAAACGGTTGTAGGTATATACCGGCTGCCCGTGCTCTTCCTCATATTGCTGATAGTCCTTCCAGTAGGAATCCATGTCCGTGATCTCTTCGGCATTCTGCGAATATTCCTTCCACGCATCCACTGCCTCCTGCTCCAGCGAATAACCAATCTGGATGTCTCCCTTCTGATCGACATAATTCCAATAAAGATCCTCCGGGTCTGCCATTCTTTCAAACAACCGGTCATACAAATAACTATATTCCATTGCCAGATTGGCAACCTTAATATTCTCAGTAAGCCGCGTAATGTCCTCTTCCGACATTCCCTGAAGGCAGGCATTCCGCCGTTCCAGAACGGTTTCTTTCGAAGGAACGTCCGCACCTTCTTCGAGCAGATCTTCGGCAGTTCCTTTCAGCAGTTCCTCTTCCCCGTTCTTTGGTCCAACCCACACAGTCTGCAAAAATCTCTTCAAAGGCAGGCTCCAGCACCTTCCAAACCTCCAGAGACGGACTTGCTGTAATCAGATACGTTCCACCGCTCACATCGTTTTCCGGATTGTTCAATGTAATTGTCAGCCACAACGACGAATCCAGTTCTTCTGTATACCGCCATCCGGTGATCCCATTCTCCAGCTTCAATTCGTCTATCGTCACGCCGGTTCCACACATGCCAAACGACGGCTGATATCCCAGCACGAAAATATCCTCCGGATAATCTTTCTGCCAGAAACGGATCGCGCAGGAATACAGATTATCCTCTTTTTCCAGATCCTCTTCTAATAAAATCTGGTACTCCCAGTCGGTAGGCAGACCAATCGAAAGATAAAACTCATCCGAACGATAAGCAACATTTCTTGATATACCATCTGCATCCACTTCTTCTGTGGTCTGCTTCTCCTCATCCTGCACCGTCGAACCGCTCTCTGTTTCATCCATACTCTTCGTATCCTGTACAGAATTTGAAGAATTTCCACATGCCGTCATCATGCAAATCGAAGTCATCACTGCCAGCATCGAGAGCAAAATCTTTCTCTTCATCACAGACTCTCCTTTCTGCAAATGCTACAACATTACCGCTATTCCAGTCCCCGTACTTCCTTGAACATCTCCCGCACTTCCTCCGGCACCTCTTCCGGCCTCATCGACTTCACCCGGTCTTCATTTCCATCCACAATTGCCACATCGTAATACCAGCATTTATAAGCGATCATGTCCTTTACATGGTTCATGCGCGCAATCTCGGCTTCCACAACTTCCTTCTGCTTTAAAAATAACTCCCTGCGCTTTTCATAGGTTGCACTTCCTTCGGTGCACCACTGCATAAACTGCTTGATATCCCGGATTTCCAGCCCGGACTTCTTAAGACATTCGATAACGCGAAGTGCCTCAATTTCCCGGTCATCAAATTTACGGATCCCGGACTCCCGCTTCATATTTGGAAAAAGTCCTTCCTTATCATAATAACGCAATGTCGAAACAGGCAGTCCGAACATTTCTGATACTTGTCCAATTGTATACATTGAAATCTCCTATCTTACAGTGCCAGAATATCCTGCACCAATTCGTTTACTTCTTCGTCTGTGGTGGACCAGCTTGTACAGAAGCGCACCACGCTGCGTCCATCCGGCAGCACTCCATCCAGCTCAAAAATATATTTCTGCGAAAGCTTTTCTTCCTGCTCCTTCGACAAAATCACAAACTGCTGATTCGTGTAGCTTCCCATGTATTCCGGGATCTCTTTTCTTGTGAAAGGCTTCCTTAATCCGCATTGCCTGCTCATCTGCCTTTTTCGTAATCGTGAAATAGGTTCCGTCCTTCAAAAGCGTGTAGAACTGCAATCCCAGCAGCCAGCCTTTCGCAAGAACTGCGCCATTCTGTTTCATATAGGTCTTAAAGTGGCGCTTCAGCTCCTCATTCACCAGAATAACGGCTTCCCCAAACATCGCACCACACTTGGTTCCTCCAATATAAAACACATCCGTAAGCTCTGCCAGATCCTTTAAGGTTACATCATTCACCGATGCGCCCAGTCCGTATCCCATTCTCGCGCCATCCACGAACAGGTACATTCCATATTCCTTACATACCCGGTGAAGCTCCTGTAATTCTTTTAACGAATAAATCGTTCCATATTCCGTTGGAAATGAAATATATACCAATTTCGGTTCGGTCAGATATTCTGCCTCTCCGTGCTCAAAATAGGAAGAAGCACATTCCCGCACCTGCTGCGCCGTGATCTTACCTTCCGTTGACGGAAGTTCAATAATCTTATGTCCGGTGTTTTCGATGGAAGCGGCTTCATGGCAGTTGATATGTCCTGTTTTTCGGACAAACGACACTCTGGATCGGATTCAATGCTGCGGCACACACCACAAAAATTCGCCTGTGTTGCTCCCTGGGAAAAAATATACGGCCGGATCTTCCCTGCCAATCAGCTTTTTAATCTCTTCGGCAGCTTTCGTACACCATTCATCTGTTCCGTATCCCGGATAATTGTTCGCCCGATCGGCCTTCATTGCTTCATAAATACTCTCATGCGCGGCATGGTTGTAATCATTATTAAATCGTATCATCTCTTGTCTCCTCTCTGTTAATCAAGTGGGCTATGTTGCTTTCCTTTCACAATTTTGGTTTTTAAAAATAATTAATTCATAATCCGTGGGACTAGGACACCAGTTTTTCCTAAATCATACAACTCATCCGGGCAAATATCCTGACCATCAGGCCATACGACCGTAAAAACCATCCGTAGTAACCTTCTTAAAATATTCAAGTATCCGCAGCTTTCCATACCATTCTCCCTGAATATAAGGCTCTACATCAAAATATTTTTTCTCCATTATCAAATTCTACTAATATCTGATAAGCACATACTGCTTCCACTTTAACTGCCGTTGGACGTAACATAATTCCACCTCCTACCGTAAAGGTTCAATTTTGAAATAGCCATCTCCATGACTTAACAGTTGCCAGTTTGCATTCAATTCTTCCTCATGAATTGCCATCCACGCTAATAATAATTTCATTTGTTTATTCGGAAGTTTTCCTTCTAAAACTTCTCCATCTATTCCAACAACAACTTCCTCATTTCCATAAATTGCATGTATATGAGGCTTGTTATGCCGTCCACCTTTCTCACTTTGCATTCTTACAATAATTCCATAAAACATAGATAAAGCTGGCATACCTTTCCCCTCCTTTATACATACCATACCACATAACCCCCACTAAAAAAATAGTAAAGTTTACCCTGTGCAGGACAACAAAAAAAGAAAAGACAGATACTGCCTGACACAATATCTGTCTTCCTTATAATCAATACGTCCTGCAAATTCTTCCCTACCTGCAGCTAAGCAAGATCTGCTTTACATCAGAAGCGTCCAGCTTAACATATGCCCTTGAGGCAATTCCGCTTGTCCTTACTGCTTCTGCTGCCATTTCATCAAACAGGTCCTCCGGTACACACGCCTCAGAAAGTGTTGCCGGCATTCCAAGTGACTGATTGAACTCTCTGACCCTTTGGATTCCAAGCTCTGCCGCTTTCCGGTTATCAGCCTCTTCTACGCCAAATACCTCTCTTGCAAATCTTGCAAAACGGGGTGCCGTTGTGTCCGATAATACATAGCTCATCCAGGCCGGTGTCAGTACCGCCAGGCCTACTCCGTGTGTGATGTCATAATAGGCACTGATTACATGTTCAATGGGATGAACACTCCAGGCGCCACCCTTTCCAACGGTAAGCAGATGATTCAGCGCTACTGTGGATGACCACATCAGATTGGAACGTGCCTCGTAATTTTCCGGCTCATCCATGGCCTTGCGGGCATATTTTATTACGGTTTTCATTACCGCTTCACTGAGCACATCCGTGATATATGCCTCATCATTCGGCTGGAAGTACTGCTCCATTACGTGGGACAATATATCAACCGCACCGGCTGCTGTCTGCTTTGAAGGCAGGGTATATAAATAGGTCGGATCACAGATCGATAACACGGGATATAAAAGAGGATGGTTGATCTCCAGCTTCTCATGGGTCTTCTCATTGCTGATTACCGCTCCGGAATTCATTTCCGAACCGGTCGCACAGATCGTAAGGACTACCGCAACCGGAAGCGCCTTTTTCACAAGACCTCTGTCCTTAACCAGATCCCATGGCTCTCCATCATAGCAGGCTGCCGCCGCAATATGCTTGGATGCATCGATGGTGCTCCCACCTCCGACAGCCAGTATGACCTGTATTCCCTTTTCTTTACAGATGGCCGCTCCCTTTTCCACGGAAGTCAGCTTCGGATTCGGCTCTATTCCCGGAAGCTCTGACACTTCAAAATCCGCAAGAAGCTCCCTGATCTTATCATAAAGGCCACTCCTTTTGATGCTTCCGCCACCATAAACAAGCAGAACCTTGTTTCCATATTTTGCTAGTTCTGCAGGCAGGCACTGTACCTGATCCTTACCAAATCTGATATCTGTTGGTATATGAAATGTGAAATTATTCATAAGATCTCCTTTCTCTGCTGAAATCATAAAGTTTAAGCACCTGTCTGTTCAGAACTTCAATCATAAAAACCACTGTCAACGTAACCTTCGTTTACTCATGAAGTTCTGAATAGTCACACAGCTTTCTAAATCTTGGCCTTATACCGGTCATAGTGTAATTCCCCAAGATCCACATCCGTCTTTCCTGTCACAATAAGCTTTGCCAGCTGCTCTCCGACTGCAGGTGCAATTCCAAAGCCGTGTCCGTTGAAGGCGCATGCCACATATAATCCCGGAATTTCATCCACTGTTCCAAGAGAAGGTACACCATCCGAAGAGGCATCCATCCATCCTGCCCAGGTACGCACAATCTTTGCATTGGCAAGATCCGGGAAGTATTTCATGATTCCGCGGCAGATACAGGGTGCTGTTTTAGAGGAGTTTACCGGTGTTCCATTATCCTTATTGTATCTCTCTAAGCCTGAGGATCCTCCGAATACGAATGAGCCATGCTTTGTCTGATGTCCGTAAAAGTCCGCCTCCGCAGTACCAAGCATCTGGTCAAACATATGAGGCTGCGCTTCGGTTACCAGACATTCCAACAACGAGTTGGTCATCGGAATGTCGATCCCCACTGTTGTAAGAATCTCCCGTGAATCAAGACCGGCTGCAACAAGCACGTTCTCGCCTTCATAAACATGATTGGGAGTGATGACCTGCCTTATTTTCCCTTTTATCACCCGAAGCTCTGTTACAGGCTCTCCTGTTATAAATGTGACACCGAGCCTTCTTGCCATTTTATAATAGCCCAGTGTGGTCGTGAGCGGATTGGCATGTCCGTCGGTAGGACACCAGCTGGCACAGATTACCTCATCAGACAAATACGGGTTGATCGCCCTGACCTCATCTCCATCAATCATCCGGACATCCAGTCCGACATTTCTTGCGCTGTCTGCAAGCCTTGTAAGGATCTCCCTGTGCTTTTCCGTCTTACCAAGCCGGAGATTTCCATCCTGATGATATTCACAGTCTACCTCCAGTTCCTCGGATAATGTCGGCCACAGATTTCTGATTCCATACATAACAAGCGGAAGCTCCCTGACATCTCTTCCCGATTGTCTTACCCCTCCGCCATTTCGTGATGAACCACCATTTCCAATATGGTCAGAGCCTTCCAGGACGATTACCTCAATTCCCATTTTTGCCAGATAATACGCTGTGGCACATCCGATGATTCCACCACCGATAATTACGACCTCTGCTTTTTGTCTTCATACTATCCGTCCTCCCTTTCGTCCGGTGCCTCATTTGCAAATATCTTCATTTCAATCGGACGCATCGGCACCCTGCTTGTTGCCGGTTCAAGCTCTGCCGGGGAAACTCCAAGCTCTCTTGCCACAATCCCCTTGACAAGCCTGCTGCAGGTCTGTCCCTGACAAAGTCCCATACCTGTTCTTAAGTACCTCCTGATCTCTGTGAGTGTCCACATTCCATCATGTACGGCCTTTCGGATTTCTCCCTTAGTGATCTCCTCACAGCGGCAGATTAACATATCATCATCCGGTCCCGGAACAAAGGGACCGATATCTCTTGATCTATCATTTACTGAATTCATAGTACACTCCTCCTAAACTGCCTTAAAAAATCTTGCCTTCATCGCATATTCCTTAGGAACTCTCATTGTTAAAAGGCTGGTCTTGTCAAATGCCTTAAGACTCTTCACGGAAACCACCTCAGCATCGCATATGACCTTTCCGTCTCTTCCAAGTCCTTTTCCCTTAGTACCCTCCACCGGTAATGGTAAGAATTCATAGGGAAGCGTGACCGTTGCCGTACCGTCTCCACAATCCTCATCCACAAGGAAGATTGCCTGACCGGAACAGCTCGCCACACACATTCCACAGTTGATACAATCCGCCCCTTTCACTGCGATGGGAAGAGAGGTAATGTTTGCTCCAATTGAGATACATCCTTTCCTGCAGGCATCCTGACACGGATTACAGGGGATATTCTGTGTACACTCGATAACAGGATGTACTCCTGACCTGTGCGTTACTCCCGGGAACCGTTCTATTTCCTCATCTGCCACATAGCCATGCAGCAGTAAATTCTCTGAAATTGCAATTCCTTCCTCAGTCTGTTCAATTGCCTTTCCCCTGTTCTTTGGTGCAAACATTCCCTGCCTGAGTCCGTCAAGCGCCAGATCAAGTGCTGCAAGCTCCGTATCCAGATCCTTCTTTTCTATATATCCCAGATATTCCGCAGCTGCAATCCCTGCCATACGTCCTTCAATCATCGCTGAGGAAGCCTCTTCGATTCCGGATACGTCTCCTGCAACAAATACTCCCGGAAGGGAGGTTCTGCCATATTCATCGCAGATAGGTACCTGACCTCCACGTTTGGGATTGTCCTCCATCTTACAGCCTGCCATCTTCAAAAAGCTGTGACATAGGCGAAAGTCCGACCGCAAGACAAATGGTATCTACATCAAAATGCTTTTCCGTACCGGGAATAAACTGAAAGCTGCTGTCTACCTCTGCAATGGTGACTCCGGTCACGCATTCCTCTCCCTCTGCCTTTACAATCGTATGAGATAAATAAAACGGTACTCCGGTACGTGCTACCTTTGCGGCATGTACGCCATAGCCGCCTACTCTCGGTGCGGCATCAACAAGTGCTACGACCTCACATCCACACTGCTCAAGCTGGAAGGAAACGACAAGTCCTACATTTCCGGAACCGAGCATTAAAACCTTCTTTCCGGGAAGTACACCATGAAGGTTCATCATCGTCTGCGCTGCCCCTGCTCCAATAACCCCCGGTAAGGTCCAGCCCGGAAAGGTAACCATATTTTCAGCGGCTCCGGTTGCAATTATGATTGCATTCCCCTTAAAATGCTCTATCTCACCGCCTCTTTTAACAACAACCTCCTTATCCTGATACAGACCTATTACAGTCGCATTCAGTACAACTTCGACTCCCGCTTCATCTGCCTCATCCAAAAGCTGCTGCCCGATGACAAAGCCCCTGACCTTCGCCCGGTGCTCCCTGGAGCCGAAAAACTTATGGATCTGTTTAAACAGCTGTCCTCCCGGCTTTTCATTTTCGTCAAAAATAACTACCTTAAGTCCTCTCTTTGCAGCCTCGATCCCTGCCGATAATCCGGAAGGTCCGGCTCCTACTATGATCAAATCATATCTCTTCATGTCAATCTCCTTCCCCAGTCCTTTCGGTTACTGCTCATCAAACGGGTGATCCGATACCCCCGTATTGAGTACGTACATCCATTCCCGCTGCAAGTGGTGTAATGCAGGTTCTGACATTGGGCTCACCGTTCACAACCATGACACAATCCGTACATCTTCCTATTGCACAGAAGATTCCTCTTGGCTTGTGTTCCTTCTGGGTATATCTGTGCACCATCACACCTGCTGCCTTTAATGCTGCGGCGATTGGTTCCCCCTCATAGCCTTCGATCTCTTTTCCATCAAATGTAAACTTTACTAATTCACCCTTTTCCTGAACTCCAAGTATCGGGTGCTCCTTTATTCTCTCTGACATAACAGACCTCCTTTTGCTAACCTCTATCTACGCCAAATCCGGCTTTTCCCAAAGTCTGAGTTTCTGTCCCAGATGAAGCTCCATGGCTTTCTCATAACAACGCTTTCCCCATGCCACATCCTCAACCGGCATTCCTCCGACCGAGAAAATCACTACCTGCTCATCGGATTCTCTTCCTTTCCGCTTACCGGAAATAATATCTCCCAGATCATACATATCACTTTTTTCAATAAGTCCGTCATGGATCATATCGGTAAACTTGGAGCCTATAATGTTATTTGCCCCAAAGGACGGATACGGAAATTCCTCGGCCCAGGCTTCGTATAAAGCCGTGTTATCCACAACAAGCCTGCACTTATCGGTATCTGCCATATATCCTGCATCCAGCTCAAAGCAGCTGACTCCGATGATCAGGGCTCCCGGCCTGATCCATTCACCCTTTACAAGCGGATACGTGCTCGGATCGGTATTTCCTGAATTGGCAAAGGATAGAACATCTGTATCCCTTACCAGCTCTTCCACGGTATCTACCGCCCGTATCACCGGAATATCGGGATATTTTACTTTTGCATATTCTATAAATGCATCCAGGGATTTCTGTCCCCTTCCTTTTACCTTGATTTCCCTGATATCCGGACACTCGGCCAGGATCGCAGCGAGTGATGTTTTTTTCCCATAACTCCCGGTCCGCAGATTCCGCAGACTGCTGCATGCTTTGGTGCCAGATACCGTGCTCCTACCCCCGGTATTGCACCGGTTCTCATTGCACTTAAAATATTTGCAGACATCAGTGCAATGGGTGCACCTGTGTCCTTATCGTTTAACATTACGGTGAGAATGGAACGGGGAAGTCCTTTGGTCTTATTATTGCTGTTGCTTCCATACCATTTCATTCCTGCCAGATCAAAAGAGCCTCCAATATACGCCGGCATTGCCATAAATCTTCTGTCATCCCCTTCATCAAGCGGCATATTGGGAAACGGAGATTTCTTCGGAAAGGATACCTGACTTCCATGGGAATTGTGATTCTCACCACCCATCACATAATCTCCCACATTCAGGCACCTGATTACCTCCTCCATGGCATCAATGCATGCCGGCATGTCTTTTACACCAGCCTTTATCATGTCTTCCTCTGACAAAAAAACAAAGTCAATTTCTGGATATGCCATATCTGATTCCTCCTATCGTGATTTAATCTCTTTCTAAAATAAAGAGTTCGCCTGCGGACGCTTCGCGCGCGAGCGGTGTTGCAAAAGCAACTAATTTCTTATAAAGCAAAACAAAAGCAGAGGAACTGATATCATGCGTCAGCTCCGTTGCTTTTGATGTACTTACTTTACTTCAAAAATCATACCTGTTCAATTACCACGTTTTTGCCAATTTTTCTACTACTTTCAGGTTATATCTAATACTTTTTAATTACAAAACCATACTCCTGTCTGTATGTAACAGCCGGTAACTGCTGGGTAATACAGTGAATATTTCCTCCACCAAATACGATTTCCCTGGTTCTGACTCCTACCACTTCCCTGTCGGGATAAATTGCCTTAAGCTGTGAAATCGCAAGTGCGTCATTCCCGTCATCGTATTGGGGCACAATCACTCCCTGATTGGTGACAAGATAATTGAGATAGGATGCAATGCATAACTCACCGTTTTTCCGTGGGATCGTTCCGGCAACCCTGTCAATCGTATCCGCCCCTTCCAAAAGAACGGGTTTTAACGGAGTACACACCTTATGTACCTTAAGCTTCCGTCCTTTTGCATCCGTCATTTCCATTAATGCCCGGTAATTCTCCTGTGCCACCGGATAGAACGGATCTGTCGGATCCTCCGTATAAATGCACGCAACCTCACCCGGCCTTACAAAGCATGCCACATCATCCACATGACCGTTCGTTTCCTCCGGATCAATTCCATCCTTAAGCCACAGTACCTTCTCACAGCCTAAATATTCTTTTAGTCTTTCCTCAATCTCTGCCTTGGATAAATGCGGGTTTCTCCCATTGGAAAGCAGGCACATCTGCGTAGTCAGAACGGCTCCTTCCCCGTCAACATGAAAACTGCCGCCCTCGAGCACAAAAATCATCCAGCCGGTAGCTGTCCGTATCTTCCAGTTCACAGATTTTTACCCGCAACGGCATCATCGGCATCCCATGGAAAATACAAGCAGTCCACAAGCCCTCCCCAGGCATTAAATGCCCAGTCACAGGCGCGCCTTCCACCCTTGTCATTTACCAGAAATGTAGGCCCGCAGTCTCTGCACCAGGCATCATCCGAGCTCATTTCAATCACCCGGATATTCTCCGGGAGACGCGCTCTGGCATTTGCATACTGCCTGCTGCTTACCAGCATTGTCACCGGAGTAAAAACGGCTGATCGCCTTTGCCACATTGGTATAAGCCTCCTGTGCAGGCTTTGCTCCATCGCGCCAGTTATCTGTTCTTTCCGGCCATATCATATAGATTCTTTCCTGCGGTTCAAACTCTCCCGGCATCCGATAGCCATCCTGTTTCGGAGTTGTATCCGTAATTCTCCCGGCCATTCCTTCACTCTCCTACCTTCCGTGTATTAAAAGCGTTTTGTACATCTCCGGCCGTCTGTCCCTGAATATTCCCCACTCTCTTCTTTCTTTTGCCAGCGCATCAAAATCAAATTCATGTACAAGCACAGTCTCTGTATGATCATCTGCCTGTTCCACAAGTTCTCCATGATTGTCGGCAATAAAGGAGCATCCGTAAAAGGTCATTTCTGACTCTTCCTCTGTCTCTTTTCCTATTCTGTTCGAGGCGATTACCGGCATCATATTGGCTGCTGCGTGTCCCACCATGACATTTCTCCAGTGTACGTGGGAATCCTTCCCGAGCGTCGGCTCTGAACCAATGGCGGTCGGAAAAAGCAGGATTTCAGCTCCAAGCAGTGCCAGGCTTCTTGCTGTCTCCGGAAACCACTGATCCCAGCATATTCCGACACCGATCCTGCCGTATTTTGTATTCCAGACCTTAAATCCCGTATCTCCCGGTGTAAAATAAAATTTTTCAGCATATGGCAGACCATCCGGTATATGTGTTTTTCTGTATACTCCAAGAATTTCCCCATCTGCATCAATAACTGCAACCGAATTAAACTGGGTATTTCCGGCTCTTTCAAAAAAACTGACCGGAAGCACAACATCAAGCTCCCTGGCAACTTTTCTGAAATGATTTACCGCCGGATTTTCCTCCGGCGGTTTTGCAAGTTCCAGGTATTCAAATTTTTGAAGCTGGCAGAAATATGGCGTTTCAAACAGTTCCTGAAGCAGAATAATCTTCGCTCCCTGCTCTGCCGCCTGACGGATCAGCCCATCTGCCTTTACCAGTGTTTCTTCCGTATTCCAACTGCAGCTCATCTGGGTTACTGCTACCTTTACATTTCTCATCGTTGTTCCCTTCTGCAAAAAGACTATTATTTCCTCTGATAATTGCCCGGATTTTACTTCATGTACGGTGCATCCCAAAGATTCAGTGAAGTGCCCAGACCTTTTTCCAGGGCTCTTTGGTAACAGTCGTAGCCCCAGGACAGATCCTCCAATGGCATACCTCCGATTGAGCACATCACGATTTCATCATGATCTTTTCTGCCATCGGATTTTCCGTTTACAATATCGCACAGGTTAATGACCTGCTCTCTTTGTACCTGTCCCGTCTTTACCAGATGTACGAAATGGATTCCCATGATTACCCATTCCCTTTTATTTCCAAACGCATCCACCGGTCCTCTTGCGATAAAATTATTCAGATACTTCTGATACATTCCATAATTGTCTACCACCATTGTGGTATTCTTAAAATCTTCATATTTCCGATAGAGGAAGGAACCCATACTGAATACCGTTGCTCCCTTTTTGAACCATTCCAACTTGAATTCTTCCATGTTTTCTTTGGTAACAGACATGGCTTCCGATACCACATCTGCATCACGACAGGCTTCCTCTAAGCTGTCACAGATGACAATCTCTTTTACCTGCGGATAGGTTTCCTCAATAAATTCCTTCATTGCAAGCGCTGTCTTTGACTTTGAAGAGCTTCCTCTTATTTTAATCTTTTGAATATTGGGAAGGACTTCCATATAACACATCAGGGCACACTTATTGATAACGCCCGGTCCAAGCAGGGACAACACCTCGGAATCTTTATTGGCAAAATAAGTGGCTGCCATGGCCGGCATCGCTCCCGTCCGCATAGCGGACAGAAGGTTTGCCGACATAATCGCCTTAGGAGCTCCGGTATCGACATCGGACAGGGTTACCATCAGAATGGATCTGGGTAGCCCAAGAGCAGCATTGTGGCTGTTTGAGCCATAAAATTTCTGCCCTGCTATATGGAATCTTCCGCCTAAATATGCCGGCATTGCCATAAATCTTCTGTCCGGTCCGTCATCCAGGGGAAAGCCCTCGATATCGGATTTCTGTGGGAAGTTCATCTGCAGGCCATGCTCATCTGCATTGGGACCTCCCAGTAAGAAATCCTTTTTTCCAAAAAGCTCCATGGTATCTCTCATTGTTTCTATACATCCTGCTGCATCCAATACTCCGGCTTCTATCATGTCCTTTTCATTCAGATACAGAAAATCAATCTTTGGATAACCCATTTGCAATTCCTCACTTTTCTATTATTTTGAGTGAAGCCTTATTTCTTTAATTTCGTCCACATTTCATCATAGATTGCCAGGGTATCCGTATCGAGATAGCTGACAAATTCACCGCTCGAAATCACTTCTGCCGGTACATTCTTTGCTTCATTCTTCACATAGTCTCCTCCCATCATTTCAAGTGCAGTCTTGTTCGGGCACAGATAAGGGAAATCCTCAATATTCATCTTGGCTGCTTCTGCTGACAGCATGTAATTAATAAATTCCATTGCTGCATCATAATTTTTCGCACCCTTGGGAATTGCCCAGTTATCCAGGAACACATAGGCGCCTTCTGTAGGATATTCGATCTGGATATCCGGATTTTCATCCATGGCAAGCGCTGCCTCTGCCGACCACACCATTCCTACGGTACAATCCCCGGAACTAAGTGCTGATTTCGGAGAATCGGAATCATACAATTTTACATTATCCTTAAGTGTGAGCAGCTTTTCTTCCACCTGTGCCAGAGTATCCGGATCCGTCTCGTTCATGGATAAGCCCATGGAACGCTCCGTCATGCCGATTACCGCTCTGTAGTCATCCAGGACAACCAGCTGTCCCTTCAAAGAAGGATCAAACAGATCTGCATAGGATGTAATTTCCTTGTCTACCTTTGAAGTGTTCACTGCAATACAGGCCACACCGCCCTCATACGGAACACTGTACACATTGCCGGGATCATAGCTTTCATCCAGATAAGCGGGATCGATATTGGACAGATTGGTAAGCTTCTCCTTATCAAGCGCTTCCAGCTTATCCTGTGCAATCAGGTATTCCACCGCATAATCGGAAGGCAGAATCACATCATAAGTGCCTTCTGATTCGGATTTCAGCTTTGCAAGCAGATCCTCATTTGAAGAATAGGTGGACACATTGACTTTAATGCCGGTAGCTTCCTCAAACCCGCTGAATGCTGAGTCCGAAACGTATTCGGTCCATACGAACACATTTACCTCACCCTTTGCACTATCCGTTCCCTTGCTTCCACATCCTGTCAGCATGGAACATACCATGATACCTGTCATTACCAGACCTAATAATCTTTTCTTCATAATCTTCTCCTCCTTTTCAAAACTATTGACGTACTTTCTTTTTAAACAAATCACCCTGTGTCAGTAATACAAACAGGATGGTTCCCACCAGAATCAGTGTCGACAGGGCATTGACATCCGGTGCAACACCACTTTTTACACTTTCCATAACCTTGAGCGGATAGGTCTTCGTCTGACCATACACAAAATAACTGATAATCACATCATCTATGGATAAGGTAAATGCCAGCAGTGCTCCTCCTAAAATTCCCGGTGCAAGTACCGGAAGCGTAACCTCAAAAAAGGTTACCAGTCTGTTTGCCCCCAGATCCATACTGGCCTCCTCTATGGAGCTGTCATACCCGGCAAGCCTGGCCCTGACATTAAATATGACAAACGGGACACAGAAAGTTACATGCGCCAGTATCAGGGTCAGCATACCTCTCGGAATATTAACCCTGGCAAATATCGTCAGCAAGGAAATACCAAGTACAATCTCCGGTATCACGACCGGTATATACAAAAGTCCATCAATCATTGCCTTTCCCTTGAATTTATACCGGTACATTCCGATTGCACCGAGAGTTCCTATGATTGTGGCAAGTAAGGTACTGACCACCGCAATGATCATGGTATTTCCAAATGCTTCCAGTAAGGAAGTGTTGTCCCACAGCTTCACATACCAGTCAAGGGTAAAGCCCTTCCAGCTCATATATGGCTTTGTAGTTGTTGCATTAAAGGAATTTACCACAATAACCGATATGGGCAGAAACAGGAACAGATAAACCAGGGTACAAAATACAATGCTTAGTCTATGATTTCTCTTTTCTTTCTTCTTTTTCTTCATTGAAGCACCCCTCCTATACACCAAGAGCGTCCATATCTCCGCCGAGCTTCTGGTAGATCTTGACCAGAATAAGTGTTACTACAATCAGAATGATGGATAACGCGGCTCCCAGCGGCCAGTTATTTCCACTCTGGAACTGCCTTTCAATCAGATTGCCGATCACGTCCGAATTGCCGCCACCCAGAATATCCGATACGAAGAAATATCCAAGACAGGGGATAAACACCATCAGGCTTCCTGAGAAAATGCCCCCCGATGTAAGTGGAAGTATGACCTCGAAAAAGGTTGCTGCAGGACGGGCTCCCAGATCGGAGGAAGCCTCTAATAAGGAACCGTCCAGTTTTTCTATGGCAGTGTACAACGGCAAAATCATAAACGGGATCAGACAGTACACCATACCAAGAATAGTGGTTCCCTGCTTGTAAAGAAGATCAACCGGCTCGCTTATAAGATGAAGCTTCATCAGCAGACCATTCAGCCAGCCACTGGTTCCGAGCAGATTTCTCCAGCCATAAATCCGGATCAGGGAATTCGTCCAGAACGGAATAATAACAAGCATATATAAAATCTTTTTCTTTCTGCTCTTTGTACGCGCGATGATGTATGAAAACGGGTATCCGACAAGGATACAGATCAACGTTGTTATAAGCGCAATACCCATGGACTGTGCATAGATTCTTAAATAATCCGTATTGGCCAGTCTCACGTAATTCTGTACGGTAAACTGGAAGGTCACATTATAAAACTCATCAATTGAGCAAAAGCTCATCACTGCCACATAAATCAGGGGGACCGCAATAAGCAGTACCATAAGCAGTGTAACCGGTCCGACGGTAATCAGCGCCGGAAGGGTATTGGAACGAAATTCATGATTTGTCTTCTTTTGCTTCATAGGACACACCTCCTAAGCCAACCGGATATTATTCAGTTCCTCAAATATATAATGGCTTTCATTATGAATTAATACGGCATCCCCGGCTTCCCAATAGGGGAAACACCTGCTTCCTATTTCCGGTAATTCCTGTCCTGCAAGACGTTCAATCTTCAACTCATTTCCATTCGGAAGGGATACGATGCATTTCAATACAGAGCCCACATAGATGTAATCCTTTACCTGTGCCGTCAGTTCAAAGCCCTCTACCGGCTCCATGGCAAATTTCATTTTCTCCGGTCTCACTGAAATCGTAGCATATTCCAGCAGGGAAAAGTCCTCCGGGCATTTCACGGATACCGCTCCGTTCTCCAGTGTCAGTGTGGCGATGCCATTATCTATTCTGGTAATACATCCATCATAGATGTTGGTCTCACCTATGAAGGTTGCTACAAACTTTGTTGCAGGATGCTCATAAATTTCTGCCGGTGTTGCCAGCTGGTCGATAATACCATCGTGCATTACAGCAATCCGGTCGCTCATGGTCAGCGCCTCTTCCTGATCATGGGTGACATATATGAATGTAATATTCAGCTTCTTCTGTAATCTTTTCAGTTCAAGCTGCATCTGTTTCCTCAGCTTCAGATCCAGTGCTCCCAATGGTTCATCCAGAAGAAGTACCCTCGGTCTGTTGATCAGTGCTCTCGCAATGGCAACTCTCTGCTTCTGTCCTCCGGACATCTGCGCCGGATATCTTTTTTCAAACCCGCTCAGCTGG
Source organism: Lachnospiraceae bacterium (assembly GCA_021628825.1). GTDB lineage: Bacteria > Bacillota > Clostridia > Lachnospirales > Lachnospiraceae > Suilimivivens. The sequence goes on from JAJXRY010000001.1 coordinate 1,774,083, forward strand.
ACCATCTCCATCATTTCACAGACACGTTTCTTAATTTCTGCCTTCGGTACCTTCTTCATTTTTAATCCATATGCAATGTTGTCATATATTGTTTTGTGTGGAAAAAGTGCATAGGACTGAAATACCGTATTGACATTTCTTTCAAATGGCTCCTTATCCTCAACTCTCTCACCTTCCACCATAATGGTTCCCGTTGTCGGCTCTTCGAAACCGGCAATCATTCTCAGTGTCGTTGTTTTTCCACAGCCGGAGGAACCCAGCAGCGTCAGGAATTCTCCCTCTTCTATGGAAAGATTCAGATCCTTCACCACATGATTGGTTCCATATATTTTTGTTTACACCTTCTATTTCAACAATCTTTCCCATGGAATCACCTCTCCATCTCTTAAAGTGCTTTCGTTCCTCTCTCACCGGTTCTGATCCGGATCACATCTTCGATGTCTCTGATAAAGATCTTTCCATCCCCGACATGTCCTGTCGCGCAGGTCTCACGCATTTTCTCAACAATTGTTTCTACATCCTTATCCTCAATGACAACCTCGACTTTTACCTTAGGGAGTAAATTGATGGTTGTCTTAAAGCCTCTGATCTCATTCACCGTCTCCTCGGTATCGGAAGATATTCCTTTCTGTGTACCACAGCCCATGACCGTGGATAAGGTCATGCCCCCACAGTTAATGTCATCCAGAATCTTCTTTACATCCTCAAGTTTCTCCGGTCTGATTAAGATTACTAATTCTTTCATATTTCCTTCCTCCTTCACCTTTATTTACGCTATGCGAAAGCTGTCCTTTGGCTCGCTTTCACTAAGACTGCTCTACTTGTCCCTCTCACTAAACTCGGGCTGCGCCTTTGGCTTGCTCTCGTTAAGTGTGTAGGACTCCTTCGCACTAAGTGAAAGCTGTCCTTTGGCTCGCTTTCACTTAGACTACTCTACTTGTCCCTCTCACTAAACTCGGGCTGCGCCTTTGGCTTGCTCTCGTTAAGTGTTCCGGACTGGTTCGCACTAAGTTCAAGCTTCGCCTTTGGCTCGCTTTCACTAAGTGCTCTACACAAAAAGGAGCCTATCCACTTGGATAAGCCCCTTTGCTTTTACGTCTTTTATATTGTTTCTCTGAATATAGCGCATAAAGTTGTCTAATTCAATTCTCATATTGTACCATTTTTTTCTACTCCAAAAGTGGTAATCACTCAAATTCTTTTACCATTTTAAACAGCTGTACCCTGTTTTTTTATTCCCAGTTTACGGTATATATTCAGGATATGCTTTTTTTCAGCGTATTGGGCGTAATGACCAGTTCACTGCACATTTCCGCATTGTCCGCTCCTGACATAAGCTGTTTTTAATATGGTATGCTCGCGTCTGGTTAAATCATACTTTGCTACAGCCTCCGATACCGTCAGCTTATCCATACCGGTCTCCCCCGGATTGATAAAACTGCTCCAGCCGGTAGGCCAGATGATCCTTCAGTATATCCAGCACAAAAAAATATCATCATAGTGAAAGTCTTCTTTTCCGATGGTTCTGTAAAAGGTAATCGCTCCTAAAAAAATTTCTTATGTCTTGCAATTACAATCTGAAGTGCATAATGCCAGTTATTTGGCTTATATACCTTTTTATAATAATCCGTCTGCACCCTTGCTTCATCCGATATGATGTCCGTCTCCCTGTAGATCAGCATCTTGCCGCTTGCCACAATTCCCCTGCTGTAATCAAGATCTTCGTACATCTCTGACAGATCAACATCACAGTTATAAGTAACAGGATTACACAACAGCTTCCCTTCCTCCCTGGATGCCATATAAAAATCGGCACTGTCAAAATCCAGGATCATCTTCAACTGATCCAGAATTTCATATCTCATGTCATTAAAGCACTCTGTCGTATAAATTTTGTAGATAATGTTATTCAATATCATCCAGTCATTCGTTTCCATTTTTCCTCATGACTTACCCTCCATTCGCACACTGGTATGCCAGATCTTTGCTCTACAAAAAGCAAAAGGCAAAGAGGTCATGTTCAGCCTCTTTGCCTTAATTGTCTGCATCGTATCACATTTCGTTTTTTTCGTCAATATGTAACTACCTTGGACGGGTTTGAACGGGTTGGGACGAGTTTTTGGATATAGATAACTATTCTTGAAGGGGTTTGGGGGTTTTTTTACACAAGGAAGCTCTATTATGTCCATTTTCACTTGCATCCTTTTTGCTTTTCGTAGTCGCAGGCAATGAATTTTGGACTTTTTTTCCAAGAATTGCGGCATTATGTCCATTTTCGGCACCGGCACTTGCATTTTCTTCAATACGATGGCTTGAGTATACAATATCCAACAATTCTGATTTGCAAACAGTAAAAAAATATTTTTTTAAAAACCTTTTCTACCATGTCAAAAAGCCCACCGTAGTCCTTTTGACTATGACGAGCTTTTATTTAAAGAAGTTTTCTTGTTTTTCCAACAAGATAAAGGGGAATATTGATAAATGCACCATCCTTGCGATAACCACGCTTGGAAAAACGCAGCGCATGCTCCGGATGGTGTTCGGTAATATATCGTTTAAACGAGGGAGCTGATTTGTCATCCCCACCTTTGGCTTCAACAGGAATAATTTCTGTCCCATTCTGCAAAACAAAATCGATCTCACTGTTTTTTTATCAGAATAATATCGCGGCTCTACCTCAAACTGTCCCCGAAGCTGCTGCAGGACATAGTTCTCAGTCAATGGCCCTTTGAACTGGTAATCCGCTTTTTAAAAAGGATTGCACTGTTATCGATGCCAGCCATATGTTTAAGAAGTCCGGTATCAAAAACAAAGAGCTTGAACTGATCCAGTTTATCAAATGCAGACAGGGGATGCTCCATCTTGGAAACATTATAAACCCGGTTGAGCATTCCTGCAGATACAAGCCACTCAATCGCTTCTTCGAAATCACGTGCTCTTCCACCTTCACGAACAGCACCATACATAAATTTTTCATTCGGCTTTGCAAGCTGTGCAACAATACTACGGAACACCATGAGAATCCGCCCACTGTTAACCTTTCCATTATGCTTGGAAAAATCATTTTCATAGACCTCAAGCAATTCACGCTGAATCTGTGAAACCCGCGCCGGATCTTTATGTCTGACCCATGACTCCACGCATTCCGGCATACCACCAATGATGAGATAGTTGTTATAAGCTTCCAACAACCGGGTATGAAAAAAATTTCCTCAATCTGCTGCTCTTTCTGAATATCTGCATAATAACCATAAAGTACAGAATCGGTTGCCTCAAGAAACTCTCCAAAATTCAACGGATAAATATCTAACAGATTGACCATGCCAACTGGATAGGATTTCGGCTCCGCTAAAAGAGTCCCTAGCAGACTTCCAGCTGCTATGACATGATATTCATTTGCCTTTTCCTTAAAGTATTTGAGCGTATTCAATGCTTCCGGACATTCCTGGATTTCATCAAAAAAATAACCAGCGTTTCCTCCGGCATAATCTTCTCACCGCATATCATGGAAAGCAGTTCTATGATACGCTGAGGGTTCTTGTTCGTCTCGAAAATGGATTTCAGTTCTTCCTCCTCATCGAAGTTGAAATAAACGAAGTTTTCATAACTGCTCCTGCCAAACTCTTTCATGAGCCATGTCTTTCCCACCTGTCTTGCCCCTCGCAATACAAGCGGTTTCCGCTCCTCATCATTTTTCCAGTTTATCATATTCTGAATTGCATTGCGTTTCATGGCAGCCTCCATCCTTTCCATGGGATGATTATAGTATAACACATTTTTTTCTGCAATTATTAATGATATTTTTTTGCACATTTTTTTCCATCTTTTTGAAATTAGGATTTACACATTTTTTTCTCCATATGAAATACAAGATTATACCAGTCAAGAAAAAAATAGATACGTCAAAATTCAAATGAAATTCTATTCACGCATTTATATACCAATTAAGCCGGTTCTTAGGAACCGGCTTAATTACACTACATTAAATCATATCATAATCATAACTATCCAGAACCGCCTTCGTAAAACCACTGCTATAGGTTTATCTCATGTGGTTACTTAGCTACCTTCGCATTCGGATAAATCTTCGCCATTTTCGCATCATCGTAATGCTCATCTGCCCACTGCTGCCAGGAGCTTTCTGCTGCGATGCCCTTACTGCGTTCATCATAACGGACAAGTGCCACACAGGAAACTGCCACATTGCAGCACATAAACACGATCAGTACCCATGTCAGAAGCCTGCCTGCTTTCATCGGGATCTTCTCGATCCACCTGGCGGCAAAGGGATAAATCTTCTTAAACCATACAACCGCAGCGATGCCCCAGAAAAAGCAATACAGCAGGTTGATTCGTCCTCCCAGGTTAAACGGAAGCTTACTGTAATCCCAGAACACCTTGCCAAATACCATCTCCGTAAACACACTGCACAGATATTCATAGCCACCGCCAAGCAGAGTTCCTACTCCAAACAAAAATCCATCACTGCGATCCTTATATCGATAAAGCATTGCTGTTCCAAGTGCAATGGCAAGTCCCCAGACAATGCTGAAGGGTCCCCAGACCACACTGCTCCGGCTCATCCAGACTCCGGCCGTGATCCGGCAGAAGATCGTTTCTGTAATATCTCCCAGGAAAGCACCCACGAAGAACAGCATCACCACCTTATAGAACCCGCAGCCTGCCGCAAACACCTTCGCTCCGGCCATCTCACCGGCAGCTTCTGCATGTGTTGTCCTGACCGCTTTGGGGTAAGCCTTATTGATTCGCCGGTCAATAATTCCGGTAATGGTCTTGCGCAGGCGGAAGCTTACCTTGTCAAGCTGTTCATTGGCAGCCTCCCACTGTGCCAGATATTTTCCTCTTCCTTTTAACAGGATATAAGAGGCCAGTACATCCACTGCCAGCGCAATCATCAGCACCAGAAGCAGTATTTTCATAAGAAGAGACGGGAATAAGGAAATCAGCTGCAGCACCAGTCCATTGCCCCAGCGCACGGTCACAAATCCCAGAAAGCCCCAACAAAGAGACATCGGTAAACAGATATAGCCATCCAGGTTCCACTTCATGTCGGAGTAATTCCACCAACGCTCCCTGAAGGCCCTTTCGATCAGATGACCGGCTACCCATTCCACAGCCGTTGCATATACGGTTGCAAAAAGGAACAGCCACGGTCCCGACATTTCCCGTAAGCCCACGGACATCAGCACCGCTGCAATACCGTAAATCACGCAGAACGGACCATTCACCAGTCCGCGGTTTGCAAATTTCCGCTGCTTGCAGGCTGCCAGTACCACTTCAAAAATCCATCCAAGAAACGAGTAAATGTAAAACAGCCACAAAAGTTCATAAACCGAATAATGTTCCATCTTATTTGTCTCCTTTTTTTCGTACGCTTTACCACTATACGAATGGCATAATTGAACAATTAGTAACTGTTCAGTACCTTCACAGTTACGATGCAAAATCCATTCTAAATCGGCTTCGCCGATGGGATTTTGCATTACTGAATCATTTTCTTACGGTCTCAGCAGTAAATGCTTCGACCTGTACTGAATAGTTACAACAATTACAGTAATTATTCACAGTTCACTTCCCGGAGCTGAGCTTTCGCCGCATTCACATATCGCTGTGCATTATTCCCCGTTTCCCTGATTTCCTCCGGAGTAAGGCTGCGGATCACTTTCGCCGGATTGCCAAAGGCAAGGCTTCCATCCGGAATATATGTATTCTGTGTCACAAGAGCTCCCGCACCAATGATGCAGTTGTCCCCAATCACTGCTCCGTTCAGAATAATAGCTCCCATTCCAATGAGTGTGTTGCTTCCAACCGTACAGCCATGAACAATCGCTCCATGTCCGATCGTCACATCATTTCCAATACTCACCGGATAGCCGGAGCTCACATGCACCACGGCATTGTCCTGTACATTCGTCCTGCTGCCAATGGCAATCTGATTGGAATCGCCACGAATCGTTGCATTGTACCAGATGCCCGAGTCTTCTCCAATTGTGATATTTCCTTTGATAACTGCACCCTCTGCCACATAGTAAGCCATGGTTTGTCCTCCTAATCCAATCTGATTTCTTTCTTATCGTATCACGGACTGAAACAGATCTCAATTCACATTGTTAATTTTCTATTGCCTGTTATCCATCCGCCAATTATCCTCAAAAATTTTCTTGTAAACCGATACGATTCTATGTCATAATAATTAAGTTGTCGTGTTAAAAAAATTTACGAGGGAATAAAGGGAAAATGTCAGAAAAAAATTGCAAGTATTAACAGTGTTGTAAACAGCTTCATCTGGGGTGTTCCCGCCATGATCTGCATCATCGGCGTCGGCATCCTTTTAACCGTCAGAACGAGATGTATTCAGGTGCGCAAGTTTGGCGTTGCCATGAAAAACACCATCGGAAAGATTTTTGACAAAACGCAGGCCAGGGATGGCTCCATGAGTCCCTTTCAGGCTGTATGTACGGCCCTTGCCGGAACCGTCGGAACCGGAAATATCGCAGGCGTTGCCGGTGCCATCGCACTTGGCGGACCGGGTGCCATCTTCTGGATGTGGTGCTCCGCATTCTTAGGCATGTGTACCAAGTTTTCTGAAGTAACCCTCGCCATCCATTTCCGTGAAAAAAATAAAAACGGCGAGTACGTTGGCGGACCTATGTATTACATTAAAAACGGCCTGTCTAAAAAATGGTATTTCCTGGCTGTCTTTTATGCGGTCTTCGGCGTACTGACTGTCTTTGGAACCGGTAATGCGACTCAGGTAAATACCATTGTTTCTTCTGTAAATACCGCACTTATGAATTTTTAATATTTTTAAAGGGCGAACCCAACAGCAATGTTAACCTGATCTTCGGCATCTTTATCGCCGCACTGGTTGCCATGGTACTGCTTGGCGGAATCAAGCGAATCGGACAGGTATCTGAAAAGCTCGTCCCTTTTATGGCAGTTCTGTATGTCATCCTTGCCTTGGGCGTAATTATCCTGAACATCCAACGCGTACCCGGAGTCTTTGCCCAGATTGTGAGTGGTGCCTTTACCCCCAGAGCAGCAACCGGCGGTATCATCGGATCGATGTTCCTTAGTATGAAAAAGGGTGTTTCAAGAGGAATCTTCTCCAACGAAGCCGGCCTTGGTACCGGATCCATCGCCCATGCCTGTGCCGATACTGACAATGCAGTTCACCAGGGTATGTTTGGAATCTTTGAAGTTTTCATGGATACCATTGTAATCTGTACCCTGACCGGACTCGTCATTCTGCTTGCCGCTCCGAATATTTCCTATGGACAGGCAGCCGGTGCAGAATTAACCATCTCCGGCTTTACGGCAACCTATGGCGGCTGGGTATCCATCCTCACAGCGATTGCCATGTGCTGCTTCGCATTCAGCACCATTATCGGATGGGGCTTATACGGCTCCCGCTGCATCGAGTTCCTCGGCGGTGAAAAATTCGTCCGTCCGTTCCTCGTAGTATATTCCTTCGTTTCCATCGTTGGTGCCACCATGAACCTTGGACTGCTTTGGGACATCTCCGATACCTTCAACGGACTTATGGCAGTCCCCAACCTGATTGCCCTGCTCATGCTTTCCGGCCATGTAAAGAAGCTTGCCATAGAAGTCGATCAGGCCGAAAAGGACGGCACGATTTAGGATCATCTTTTTGCAGGCAAAATCACATTTTCTCCACCGGCAGCTAATGTCTGGGTGCGTTCGAACGCGAATGCATCCAGATTTTCAATATTCCTTTGTGATCTGATCCTGAATTCCATACTGCTTCTTAAATGTTTCAAGATCCTCAAAGCCTCGAATCAGCATCACTTCCCTGAATTCACCTGTATGCAGATTCTTAAATCCTGCAACCTGCTCTCCATTACAGATACTTGCCTTAATCAGCGGCTTTTCATTTTCTTTATCATAGGTATGCAGAATGAGTTTTTTCTTAAACAGTGCCATGGTCTTTCTTTCCTTCCCCAGCCTGCCGCTCATCTGTCACAATATGTATCACATACGGCTTTGGATCTTCCAGTTCTGTCCGGAAAAATTCCGGATACAACATCTGCTTACAGTCTGTCGTCACCCAGACTAAATTTTCCCTGCTGTTATCATCGGTAAAACTTTCACATTTCGGTTGAAAGTCTTCCGGTACTTTCATATAAAAGTAATAAGAGATTTCATAAATTAGCTTATCTTTTCTTTATTCCAGTATCTCCATAAAAAGAAATTCTCCTGAATAAAAACCAAGATGATCTACTTCCATTTCAGTTCCCGTTTCTTCAAATACTTCCCTTATCACTGCTTGTTCTGCCGTTTCCCCAAATTTCACTCTTCCACCCACAGAATATAAATAATCCTGCCGGTCATTGCCAACCATAAGGAATTGATTTTTCCTTTCTTATAACTGCTCCTACCCGGATATTAATAAGACCATTATCAATTGGAATGGTGCAGTCGGATGGGGGATTTATTCCTGATTTCTGTAAGCCCGGTTTGTCTAATATCTCAAGAGTTGTTGGTTTTTGTAGGCATAGTGTATTTTCCCTTAATAATAAATAATAAATTAAAAAGAGGATAATGTCAAAAAAATCTTTTATGTTGCGCTGATCTTTCCGATAAAATCATTTTAACACTTTAATTTCTATCATTTCAAAAATAACATTATTATCTGATGCATATTTATTTAATGCATTGGTTAATTCACAAAAAAATCATTATAGTTCTTCATCAATGTGAAATCACTCTTTAAATATTTATATTCTTCATCTGTTACATATGGTGCTATTATCTCAATATTATTGGTTAAACGAATCATAGTATGATTAACAAAATTTGTGAGAGAAAGAAAAGCTATCGTTACAATCCAAATTGCGGCTATTATTGCAACATATCCCTCAGAATGCTTATACCAATCACATATTTTTACTAGAAACACATTGAAAAGTATGATTCTTTTTGGCATTCTTTACACTTTCCTTTACAATTTTTTTGCCACTCTTTTTCTTTTTCTTATTATGATTTGTAACAAATAATATAGTAAAATATATAATCAAAATTAAAATAATATAAAATCCTAAATTAACGCGGACTCCTTCTGAAATCCTTCTATAAACCCAATTTGAATAAAAAAACATTCGTTTGAAACCATATACTGGATTCCTTTTTCAAGAAATCCCGAAAAAATACGTTCTAATAAAATTGGAGCCATTAATGAAAAAACAGCAACTATCAACTTCTTCATGCATTTGCCTCATATCTCCCCTAAAGAGCTTCCTTTATCTTCCCTACAATGGTAATATCTGCCGGCAACCACTCAACAGAATCCATCTTCTCTTTTGTCAGCCACTTAGCGGCCTCATGTTCTTTGAGTACCAAATCCCCTTTTATAATCTCACACCAAAAAAACAATCCATCGAGAGGTGAAACGTCGGATAATCATATTCAATGGTATCGATCAACTCCCCTACGGCTATTTCTGTATCCAATTCTTCCATAATCTCTCTCTGTAACGCAGCCTGTGAAGTTTCTCCTTCTTCGATTTTTCCTCCTGGAAATTCCCATCCGCCTTTTAGGTCTCCATATCCACGTTGTGTTGCAAAAATAATTTCTTCACCCTTCTCATTCATTGCTTTAATCACTGCTGCAACTACTCTTATTGTTTTCATCCTGCCTGTTCCTCCACTGTTTCTATATTACTCTGCAGATATCGTAGCAAATCATCTCTTACCGCATGATGCATCTTCAGCACAAATTTTTGTAATATCACGTTCTTTACCATTATTATCATTTTTTTATGAGCCGGTTGAACATCCATAATCTCAAATTCCCCTAAATAATAGAAGTTTGTTTCTGCATCACTCTTTTTTTACCAAAAAGATGCTTATGTAATGCTGTTACTACCTCTTGCACATAAGAACTATGGATCCCTCTTCCTATCTGAGAATCCCATCGAAAAATCATATTATCTTCAAATGTATCTGCATAATCCGGCTTTCCGTCAACATAATTTTTATCTTCAGAACTTTCTTTATGATAGGTAATAAAAAAATAAATACATCATCACCAATTCGCTTCATTCCATACATTGTTGACGATAAATCCTTTCCACAATTCATTAAAAAGCTCACATCTCGTCGTGAATACTTCTCATACAGTACGAATGGCGTATTACATTCCCTCTGATCCGTATACTTATCCACATATCGCCTTAATCCTACATCAATAATATCTTCCATCTGTCTATAAAATTCTGAGTGATTCAATCGCTCCGCGAATTCTGCCATACGTAATACATAAGACTTTTCTTTCGCGTCTACAATATCTATATGGCAATACTTTTCATACTCTTCGGCTTTACTTACAAATTTACCTTGCAACACATCCACTGCACTTGCTAAAGATATATAATCTATTTCATGACCATACTTTTTCTGGATTTCAGTTGCAAATTCATCTATCTTAATGGACGGTTGCTGCAAGATCTTCCTTAACATTTCAAGCTCATAAGGTCTCGTTCCACTTAAAAATTGTTTTTGGATAAATACTCCAATGTTATTAAATCCTGCTCAGAAATCCTTCCCACATAGCTATCTTTTTTTCCACAAGCTCTAAAAATTTCTGATATGTTTTGTACTCTCGAATAATTACAAGTGGATCTATCTCACCATTTTCATAAAAAAATCAAGTAAGTACGGTACTCGTCCAAGTCGATTTTTCAATGTAAGATAGCTTTCACGAATAATTGTCGGCATACCCTTTATTTTATCAATAGATGTGAAAATCTTTTCCTTGGCAATTTCATCAAAATGAATAGATGACGCTCCGGGAATGGTCGTATTTCCACTAATCACGTATCTACGAATATTATCCGGATTATAGGTTCGATCCCCGGATAGCGCAATTGGGATCATAAAATTATTGTTATAATTTCCAATAAAATCAAGAATTACCACATATTCCTTTCCCTCTGCTTTTTCGTAATCCTCTTCCCAGTTGTTGAATAAATACAATCGGAGATTGTGTTGGACGAAGCATAATTACTTGATTCACCTCAACAATATCAACACCTTCATTCAAGATTTCAACGGAAAAGATATAGTCCAGCGGTTCCCTATCACTTGTACCATCCTCTTCATTCATTGCCAGGCGTTCAAATGCTTCCTGTCGCTGTTCATCCGAGGCATCACCATTCAATGCAATGGTTCTGAAATATTTTTCCAGTGGCTGGATTTACTAATTGATTAAATTTTTCAGAAAGAATTTTAGACTCATCGATTCTACTGCAGAAAAATTAATCCTTTAACTCGCTCACCACTGTAGCCATAGAATTCAGCTTTTTCAATAATATGTTGAATCCTCTGATCCCCTGTCAATTGATTAAAATCTCTTTCTGAGATCTTTTTTGTTTTGCTCAATCTATCATCAATCAGTGAAATATCACTAATTCCAAAATAGTGAAATGTACATAGCAGATTCTCCTCCATAGCTTGTTGAAGTCGAATCTCATATGCTATTTGATAATGAAAAAAATTTCGTATATATTTTTTTCCTATCTCGCCATCATCTCTCTTATCTGGTGTAGCTGTCATACCAAGCCACAGCTTCGGTTTAAAATACCCCATAATCTTCTGATAAGTGTCCGCCGCTGAATGGTGAGCCTCATCTAAAATAATACAATCAAATTCATCCGGTGCGTACTCCATCAAATGCCGATCTCTATTCAATGTCTGAACAGTTGCAAAAACATAGTCCTTGTCATATTCATAAGCTCCAGCACCTACTAGTCCCATTGAAACCGTATTTCCAAATACTCTCTCATAGGACTTCTTAGTCTGTCTGGCTAATTGCCCTCTATGTACTAAAAATAAAACTCTTTTATATCCAAGTTCTCTCATTGCAAATGCAGACGCATATGTTTTACCGGTTCCTGTTGCAGAAATAAGCAACGCCCGGTCTTCACCGGATGCAATAATCTTTCTCAAATTAGTAATAAATCCAACCTGCATTTTATTGGGTTGTAAGCTGTATTTTTCAATAGATGGAATCTGTTCCTGACGTGCTATTTTCTGTTGCTGTTTAATGATTCTGTAACGTTCTGCATATTCTTCATAAAAATCATCAAACTCCATAGTATATTGGGAATTCCAAAGTTCTTGAAATTCTTCAAGAATTTCCTGTGCCATTTCTCCCTTGTCAGTAGATATGATTCTAATATTCCATTCTCGGTTACTGCCAAGTGCTGCTTTCGTGAAATTAGAACTTCCTATTATGATTCTATAAATTTCTGCATTCTCAAAAATATATCCTTTCGTATGAAAATTGTCATTCGCCGCATGAGAATCATACATTTTAAGCGTAATATTTTTAAAACTCTGCAACTTTTTTAACGCCCAGGGCTGACTAAAATCCTGGTAATTTGTTGTAAGAATCTCCCCTTTAATATTTCTTTTTTCAAGTTCACTTAATGTTTGCAATAAAGGAGTTATACCTCCCATTGTAATAAATGCCACGCTAATTTGAAAATGATCACATGCTAACAATTCATCCTCTATCGATGCCATCACTTTCTTTCCCATTTTATAATTATTTGAAACAAATTGGGGCTTATACGCCAAACTAGAAGGAAAAATCCTTATTAATGTAAGCAGTCTGAAAACCATTATGTAGTTCTTTTAATGTATTTTGATCCATTTCTATCCTCTATGTATTACCTGACCAATGTCTATAATATCGAAAAATGATTGTTTATATAAATATATTACTATATTTTCATCTTTTTGTCTGTTGACTTGTCATATTTCCATAGATTTATAACAAAACTTCTGTTCTTTTGATGAACCCTCGGCTCCTCACAGCCCCTCCATATCCAGATCCACGATCAACTGCCCTATGCTCTGTTCTTTGACAAGATAGCACATATATATGGGAAGGTACGTCACATTTCCATCTTTCTCTACATTTCCAATAGAAAAAAACATATGCTTTCTCGATATGATAGTCCGAAACATTCATGAAATGATCCAGTGCTTTATGTGTCCTATAGGCTTTCCCTGATTTCACTTCAATCGGAACAACCTTTCCATCCATCTCAATTAAGAAGTCCAGCTCACCTATATTCTTCTTTTTTTACACAAAAATATGGTTCAAACCCATTACACAATAATTGCTGTGCAACGGCATTTTCAAAATGGGCTCCATTATTTACTTCCCCATTTTTATTTATTAATTCTATTTTGGTTGCTGCCGGATACGCACTTGTAAGCAGGCCGATATCACTGGAAAAGAGCCGGAATACATTACTGCTTTTGCTTGCCAAAAGAGGAATTACCGGAGCTTCTACATTATAAACAGGCAATGCAACACCTGCATCCTTTAACCACAAGAAGCTGTTTTCATATCGATCAAATTTGAGTTCTTTGTCCAGCATCGTAAAAACAAACTTTTTATTTTGCTTGTTCAGTTCCGCAGGAATAATATCGTATATGGATATCAGCTTTAATTTCTTATCCTCACTCTCGTATTGGGAAAAATCCTCTTTGTACTGCGTTACGATATCTCTTTGTATCTTATCAACCTCCCGTATATCCTTCGTAGCAATATAGGTCTTTACCGCATCGGGCATTCCACCTACAATCAGATATACAAAGAACAATGCCAGAAGTTTCTGGTGGATAAATTCATCCACTGGCCGGACGGTTTCAAATTTATCCTTCAGCATCTCCAAGGTTGCTTTCGAAACAAGATTTGCTATCATAAATTCCTCAAAGTCCATAGGATACATCCTTAATACCGATAAGTATCCTACCGGAGCTGAAGCAATTCCTTTCAATTCCACTCCCAATAAGGATCCGCTCATGACGTACTTAAAGCTTCCTTCATCAACCAGAAATTTAATTTTTGGTTACAATTTCCGGACATTTCTGAATCTCATCAAAGAAAACAATGGTTTCATGAGGTTTGCAATCTTCCGGCATAATCATTCGCAATTTTTACCAGAAACTCATCCGCACTCATTTCAGCATCGAGATAATGAACCATATCTGGCTGATCAATAAAAATTAATTTCAAACTTTGTATATCCGCTTTTTTTAATTTCATCCCTTATGAGCCAGGTCTTTCCGATCTGTCTTGCCCCGGTGACTAAAAAGTGCCTTATTAGAATTTTTTTGATCCATTCTTCTATTGTTATAGAGTCTTTTCTAAACATTAACCTGTACCTCCAATTTTACAATACAACTTTTGCCCCGTTTTTTCAATTATTATTGTTATATTTTTGCCCCGTTTTTTACATTTTTTTATATGTCGATTCTGCCCCGTTTTTCACAAATTAGCATTTTTCAACGGTAAATAGCAAATTTAACTTCCGTTTTTGCAAAAGGCAACCTCTGCTTGAATTATTTTTTTGCAATATGAACTTCGAAATCAGCACCTTGAAAACAGAAAAAGAACCGTCCTCCACAGTCTCCTGCATCAGACGGTCCTGATTCATTCTTTAACTATTCCGAACTATTTTTATTCTTTTCTTTTTCGTAGCTTTTCAGTGCACGAAATTATGCTGTAAAATCCATTTAAAATCACCTTTGCTGACAGGATCTGCATTGATAATTGTACTTACCGCTCATTACATCAGCACACTGCTCCAGATCATAATTGCCGGGATGGAGCACAGGGTTGAAAAATACCACAAGCTTTGTTGCAAATTCCGGATCACGGTCATACTTCGCGGCGAGCATACTGGTCGTTGCACCGGCAGGCATTGCTGCAAGAAGCACGCTGACTCCACAGACCAGTCTGCTGACAGGAAGAAGCCGGCATACCAGGTATACCATGATTGGAATGATGACGAGACGGTGGATCGTATAGCGGATCACGGTTTTGTCTAGGATTGTTTTTACATCAATATCGGCGAGGATCATGCCAATCACCATCATCGAAAGTGCTGTGTTGCATCTGCCAAGCGTCTGAACCGGAGTCAGAATCACAGCCGGTAATTTAATCTGTCCAACCATCAGAATAAAACCAATAAAACAGGCAAGTACACATGGATGCGTCACTACCTTTTTCAGGGTTGCCTTCTTATCGGATACCCCGGAGAAAATAGCAATTCCTTCGGACCACATCATGATACGCTGCGGAATCAGATACACACTGGCAAGCATCAGACCGACCGGACCGAATACTCCCTCCGCAACCGGATTCCCAAGGAATCCGGCATTGGAGCAGATAATGGCATATTTCAGACATTTCAGCCGGTTCTCATTTTCTTTATGAAAAAAGAGGTTACCATAAAACAATGCTATAAGCTGTATGCCAATAGAAATCACCGCAATCCACGCACAGTCAGAAATGGTGTCCGTGCTGATTTCTGTCATAAAACTGGTAATGATGTTCGCCGGGAGAATCAGGTTAATGACCAGATCGGTAATCTCCTTTTTGTCCCCTGGCTGAAATCAGTTTCATTTTTCTTTAGCAAAAAAACCCTATTGCCATCACTGAAAAGATGGTGACCTGGAGCGTAAGCATTTCTCCCACGGCTTTTTATCTCCTGTTTCAGAATGATTATTCATTAATACGATCCGGATTGTAAACGATATTTCCCCTGATCTGTCCATATTCATTCTGGGCACCTTGTTTAAAAAGCAAGAAAAAGCCTTCCTTCCCATAAACTCATAAGGGATATTATCTGTCTTCCCCTCTTTAATTGCTTCGCAGACTGCAATATTATCCTGAATCATATTGATAGACGGTATGCCGCCTGCTTCATGGGATAAAAGCACATCATCATACTTCCCCTCCACCTTTGCCAACAGGCTTTTCAGGCTATTCTCATATGAGGAGACCCCAAGACATGTAATATCAAATAAAAAAACGTAAATGGATTACAGGAATCTCCCAAAAAGAAGCATTCTGTCCTCTTCTATTAAAAAAATGCCATGGAGCCAGGTGTATGCCCCGGACAGGCATATGCCGTAATATGAAGTCCTCCAAGATCAAAACGCATGCCATCCTGCAGATCCAGAAATACATCTGCACTATTCTCCGGGAGCAGATCTTCTCTTTTATATTTTCCGGCAAAAGAAGTGTTTTCTACATAATCAATTCTTTGCTGGATCAGATCATGAGCTGCATAAATCCCACGATCTGCCAAATTCATGTATACCGTGTCAAACTGTGCGGCTCCGGGTGCATGGTCGAGATGTCCGTGTGTAAGCAGAACCGTAATCGGTTTGTTGGTAAGTGTTGCCACATAGGCTTTGAGGTCACCTATACCACAGCCGGTGTCAATAAGAACCGACTTATCCATTCCCTCCACAAGATATGCCTGAACATCCCCCGGAAGGTAAATCCTTGTAATATGATTCGTTATCTTCTGTGAACTGAAAAAATCCATAATATTCTCTCCTTCTCAAACAGTCCTTCATTGTGACTTTTTACTCATTACATTATAGCAAATACCGCACCGGATGAAAATATCTGATGCGGTATACACATTAATCAATCCAGATCACTTCATCCAGTTCCTTCACATCTGCAAAAGGTCCCGGAATCGTAGAAACGCCACGATGATTTCCCAGATAATCACTTTGGAATACAATATCGGATCCATCCCGTTCCTCAAACCGCTGTTCCGGTTCAAATGCCTTGCCTAGGACATCGCTATTGATAATTCCTGTGGTAAATCCGTCCAGATAATCGTACAGATTGGTGGATAGCCTGTACTGTCCATCCTCTTCCAGCAGTTCGATCTGAACATCCGCATCATCTTTCACCAGATTATGCTTTTCCTTCTTCCATGCCTTTGCCCCGGCAAGATAAACATTGCCGTCTGCCCAGACCGGAAGATGGCTGAAGTGCGCCGGTTCGAGCTTGCCCATATCCGGCTTTTCTTCTTCCATGTCAAATTTCGCAATCCATTCTTTATAAGTCGGATATTCGTCCCATACATGCGTACCAACCTGCTGATAGAACGGAGATTCCTTCGGCTCCTCATTCGTAATGGGATGTCCCTGTACAAAAATGTTGTTATAAAAACGATTGTCTCCATGCAGAATCGTCATCATGCCTGCAACCTCTGTCCTGTGGCGGATATGATACGGCGTATATCTGCGCTGTTCTCTTCCGTCTACCCAGTTGTCCACACCGGAGCCGACCATGGTAAACGCTCCAAGAATCAGGTTATGTACCATGGCAACACCCTCGGTTGCCACACGAAGTCCATAGCGTGACAGCATAATATTGTTATCGATTAAGGTAGGCCCATGACCGACTTCCACGAAAATGTCCTGACTTTCCATGCCGCCTTCCAGCTTTGTCGAGCCTTCCGGAACATCGTTGTCATGGAGCAGATTCTGGGAAATCCGTGCTCCCTGTGCTTCCCAGTCCAGCCAGATTCCCATCGTACTGTGATGAATATGGTTTCTGCGAATCACAACATCAATTGCCGCATGCAGCTTAATTGCTGAGATCTCCGCGCCACCAAGCTCCATCATGTTATTGATGTGATGGATATGGTTGTCCTCAATGGTCGAAAAAACGCATCCCATTCTTCCCACAATACCGGTCTGCTGACAGTCATGAATGTTACATCTACGAATGATGTGGGAACCGACCTTTTCCTTTAACCACCCATGATACTGACCACGGCATACCGCGTCACGTTCCATCTGGGTCGCACTTTTTACATGCTTACGGGTAAAGTAATGATCATTTTCTGCATCATAATATTTGCCAAGAGAAATTCCACAGCATTTGCTGTTGACGATTTCACAGTCCTCAATGATCCAGCCATAGGCCCAGTGCGGACCCACCATGCCGTCCTGATAAGCTGCCGGCGGTGCCCCAGGTCGTAGCTGCTTTTTCAATATAAAAGCCGGACAGGGTGATGAAATCCACGTGCTCTTCACTGGGCATAAAGCACTCCCTGCGGACATTGATCTCAACCTTTTCCTCACGCGGATCCTTTCCCTGGAAGTTCGCATAAATAACAGTTTCATCACGCTCGCACTCCGCATACCACTTGTATCTGGTCCACTCGTGCTCCCAGGATGGTTCATAAACCGGAGCATGATCGCACTCTGTCAGAGTCAGCGCCTCATACATCGCTTTATCATTCAGATAGACGCATCCTGTGTGACGCTCGTCCTTCGCAAAATACCAGTCCCCATAAACCGGCGTATTGTAAGGATTGTAGTCATTGAATACTCCGTTCGGAATGTGCGTAACCCATATATCCTGGCAGAAATGCTTCCAGTTCTTCACTTCCTCCGCACCACTGATGATTGCTCCAAGCGGCTCCACGGACCGATATACGATCCTGTTTTCTGCCGTTCCGCTATGGATGGGATTCACATACTCCCGGTAAACGCCGGGCAGAACCAGCACTTCATCCCCCGGCATCGCAATCTTCGCCGCATCATTGATTCTCTTAAACGGCCGCTCCTTTGATCCATCGCCATCACATCTGGCTTTTGCATTAACGTAAATTTGCATTTGGTAACCCTCCTTTTTAATATTACATATAAAATATCTTACCATTACTTTTTACAGAAATTGTTGACTATTTTTTTACCTTCAACTTTTATAAATAAATTTATTGTTCTACCATGTCTTCCAACATCTTCTTCAACGTATCCGCAAACTCTTTGGGATTTTCCTGTGGAACAGTATGTCCCCAGCCTTCGATCAACTGCATTTCCTTCCGTGGTGCTGTAATGGCGTTATAATAATCCTCCGTGTATTTCACCGGCATAACCCAGTCACATGACCCGGAAATGAATCATAACAGCGCTTTCTCCCATTCCGCTTCCTTGAAACCGGTCAGTATTATGTTTCCATTCACGATAAGCGGACGTTTCACAAGCATGCCATTCGTTGCAAGAAGCTTCAACTGTTCTTCTTCACTCATTGTAGGAAGCTTATCCTTAAGCTGCATCTCTTTATACAACATACCACTGGTATTAAAAAATTTCTTTAATGGAAGTCCACTCTCTGCATACCATTCCTTCAGTTCTTCATAGGAAGGATTCTCCTCTACAATGTGACGTTCCGTGAATTCCAGATGATTTGCCTCAAGCCATTTCCTGGCTTTCTGACAGGTTGAACATTTCGGATAACATATGAATTGCATGAACTTTGATCTCCTTTATCCTTATCCTATATCATTCTTATGATCAACCTTATTATACTCATATTTTTTTCTGCTTTCACAATCTTTTTCCAACCGATAGTGATGTTCCTCATCGAGCTCCTTTTTTTCCATTCTTGTAATCATATCCAAACTTTCTGTAAAATTCCACTGCTGTGATCGATGCAGGTATTTCCACACGACTTACCCTTACATAAAAATTCATCCTGTTCCAGCGTATTTACAATTTTTCTCAAAAAGATAGTCGACATTCTCCTCAACCGGAGCTGTTCCATCGATGCGGATCACCGGGCACGGTACACGTTCCAGCCACTCGGTGACGAAATTTTTCAGGCCTGCTGTTCACTACCGAAAACCATTATTTGATAATTGATTCGTTAAATATCTTGCTTCTGAAGCAATCCAAGACTGTGATTTCCCTTTTTCCCTTAAAAATTATTAATCTGTTTTTTTCTACATTGCTTTTTGTATATTAAATAAATAATACTCAATAGTTCATCTTTTTCCTGCATTATCTTCTATCGATGAACGTGCAACATTTGTTCTTACAATTTTACTGCTATTGATTTAACATCATTTATTTGATTCGCTTTTTGTTATAAACCACGTGTTACGATTTTCTATTAATATCTCACTCAAATATCCTCAATCTCCTCACAATCTCCTCCGGCTCCGGAAGCAATGCTTTCATCTCTTCCGGTAACGTATTTCTTAACTGATATGTAGCCACACCAATCGGTGCACTAATATTCTTCAAGGCATATTCTACATAAGTTTTATCCTTGTTCTTGCAAATAATAATACCAATAGATGGATTCTCGTCTGGTAATTTAACCTGTTCATCCAATGCTGTCAGATACAGTTGCATCTTTCCGGCGTATTCTGCTTCAAATTCACCGATTTTCAATTCTATGGCTATCAGGCTTCTCAGTCTTCTATGAAATAGCAATAAATCAATATATAAATCTCTGTTCCCCGCCATCAGATGATATTGATTTCCTATGAATGCATAGTCTCCATTCTTTTCGTCATTTAAATGTAAAATTCACGTTGCAAATCATCCTTACATTTTTCCATAATGATGATATTATTGCTCCAGCTAATTTCTCGCACCAGCGGTGCGAGTTTTATTTACGCCATCACATATCCATCCTTAATTTGTAATTGTCTCTAATACCTGCATTAGAGTATCTGCAAATTCTTTCGGACTTTCCTGCGGTACAGTATGACCCCAGCCGTCAATTAACTGCATCTCTTTTTTCGGCGCTGTAATTGTATGAAAATAATCTTCGGTATACTTTACCGGAGTAATCCAGTCACACGCCCCCGAAATAAAGCCTACCGGAATTTGATATTCTGTTCCATACGCATATACATCTTCGGTACTTATATAATCAAAAAAAGCTGGCTGTTTAACTCTACAAAATCTGAAAGGTTCTCTAACTGCTTTCCAAACCAGAACACATCATATACTCCCCAGATAAGGAGAGGTCAGTGCAGTCATTATATAATTGTTTTCCTTTTCCGGTACATGATAAGGTGACACATAACTTCTTAACGCAAGCATATTTTCTAATGTTGCATCTGCCTGATATTTTTCAAAAGCAGCAATCATGGCAGTTGTATCATCTCCTTTTTCCCTGGCAATAGAAAGAGCATCTTCGTAAGCATAAATATCACTCCCGCCTGCCCCCATTTGTCCGACACCAACATAAGCTGCTACCTTATCCGGATGTTCGATTGCATATTTGCTCCCGACCATAGTACCGTAGGAATGTCCTACCAATATTACATTTTTCCTGTTGAAATCTGTCACAAACATAATCGACCAAGGCATCCAAATCTGCCTGTGCCTGCTCAAAAGTTGCCGTATCATTATAAGGATCATTATCTTTATTTTTATAATAGGTTCTTCCGCAGCCTCGCTGATTCCATGCAACTACAGTATAGTCATCCTTAAGATAATTTGAAAATGCATATGTTTCCATTGTATCAGGACTTGCCGGACCTCCATGAATCCAAATAATTACAGGATTACTTACATCTTCTCCTCGAATCAGATAATACTGTTCCTGCCCACATAAATCAATATAGCCTTCTTCCTCAATTCCATTGGAACTATGTATACATCCCCTGATTGCATTATAGTTTCTGGCTCCGATTATTATAGTAATCCCTCCGAAAACAATTACCAGCGCAGCTATAAATACTACGCGAAAAATTCGTGAAAGAATCCCTTTCTTTTTCTCGTCATTAAAAACTTCCTTTTTATGAGACATATGTATACCTATATGACCAATTCCCAAAATAACCGTTGCCAAAAGTAGGAAAAAGTTAGCACCGTAAATCCCTAAAAAGAAAAAAGCTGCAACCGGCAGGCTTGCTCCAGCAACCGGTATTCCAAGAAAAAGTCGAATAAAAATCCGTCATTTTTCTGTTCACTATGAAAATATCTGATCCAATAACCTTCATAGCAAAGCATCAACAAAACAGCCAGAATCAGCCATATTGTCCAAAGATTCGGTTTCCGCAAATTAAAATCAGAGAAGATCAACACAATACCACAGATAAGTATTTCTCCGATTCTTTCAAACAGTAACAATACCTTATTTTCATTTTACAACATACTGCTCATAATCCTTTGGTTTGTGCTTTGTCCAAATGATATTGGGAATAAACAACATTAACAGAAATATCAACCCCCATATACGAAAAATCCAAAATGAATCATTTTTTTATGCTCCCTATATTTTTTTCAAGCCGACAAATTCAATATATACCAATGATTATACCATAACATCAGTTATCCCACATCCATATTTTAAAGAGTGCGGAGCATTACGCTCGCACTCTTCTCATACATATATCAGTTTCATAAGCTCTAGTTTTATCATCCGTCCGCTATGCTCCCTGCTGCTTGCATAACGGATACCATAATCTATATTAGACTCATATGATTACAAACACACGAAACGCACGCGTGCGTTTATTGTGTGTTTATTTAACCAATTCATAATATGCTGATCGCCCATTTCCAACAAGCTTAATCCGGCCTTTATCAGACATTTTTTTCAATAAACGATAAGCTTGCGGTGGAGTAACATTTAATAACTCTACAACATTATCTCTGGTAATTTTTTTCCGCCTTGTTTCTGTATTAATTCCATAATCCATGCTTCATATTTCACCGCATCAATTCCCGTCTGTCGAACATATCCCACGATATTATCCTGCTCTTTATACACCTTGGAACTAAGTATATAAAAGCGTGCTTTATTATTACCACTAACATCAACCAAACCGGCTTCAACTAACTTTTCGACAACTGCTTTAGCACGTATTTCCCCAATATTTGTTACCTCTGCAATTTCAGCTATTGTTAACCTACGCTGGCTTTGCAAGGCTGAGAGAATCAATAAAGAGTTAATCGGCAAGGACCTTCCCAATCGTTTCTCTTCATTGGAAATCATTTTTGTAAACGCCAAATCAGGTTCTGCCCTCTGAATAAACAACTTTACATAAGTTGATGTTGTTTCTGAATAGTCTGGTAACGGTCTACCAAATAGAATAGAACCCTCAAAAATTCTATCTATTCCTCTGCCTGTTTTTTCAGCAAGACCTATTCTCTTTAATGCATCCGCTAATACCGGATTACGCCCATGAGGCTCTACTGTTAGCAAATTTTTCAAATTTACTCCCTCAATAAATCCTCCCGGGCTACTAATTGTTAATCCCTCATCTTCTATAGCAACTCTCACAGCTTGAATTACAGTATAATCTCTATGACAGAAAGCATTAACTAAACCTTCACGATATGCAGCTTCTGAGAACTCAGGAATTGGCACTCTAAATAAGCCATATTCCATTTCTCTTTCCGGATTCCACGCTTTCATATATTCTTCAAACATTTCAAAAGTAGCAAGCAAAGGCTTTGATGTTTGCTCGTTTTTTCTAACTTTTGTACCTTCAAGAACCTGAAATACAGCTTTCGCTGTAGGTAATAATTCGGCGATTCTATCCTCTTTTCCCAGCAACAACATTCCCGTAACTGTTGGATATAAAACTCCCGCTTCTTCCTTTACAAGTTGCAATGCCTTATCAAGTTCTTCATCCGTAAGCTCTAATAGCGTCTTATCACCTTTGCGATATTTGATAATATTACGAAGCCTATCTCTCTCATTTCCATCCAAATCATCCATAGTCGCGCCTAAAAGAATTTGTGCTGAATAATCAAGCTGGCTGAGACTTGATAATCTTCCCGGAATTTCATAAGGGTACATCGGAACATTTTCCGGACTTCCATCCGGTTTCAAACGTCTTCTTTGTATTTTCCCATCCGATGTCGCAATAATCGTCTTGCTCATAGGAATTTGGATTTGCAGGACCTCAATTCCTTCTTCTTCGATAATTTCAGCACGCACGGATAGCGAAGGCACTGTTTTATTAGCAATCAAAGCCATAGCTCCATTCGGATCTCTGTGCTTTTTGCGTGCGTTTTGAAGTCATACATTGTAGCCTTCAACCAAATAAATCCCCTCTTTTGCACAATAATGCTTTACCAGAAAATATCGTCTTCTTCTGCCACTTGTTCTTGTTTCTGTTCTGGCTCTATTCTCATGCTTTTAAAAAAATCATGAAAGTGATTGCTATCATAAAAGCTGCTATAATTCTTCCCATCCCTCACCTTCTTGCCTTCCTCATTTACAAATGTGATATTTTTTCGTGAGGGCTTCCATATCACATGCCAGCCCTTTTGCTTCATGTTGCGGATAAAATCATCCTGACTGCATGCATCAGCTTTGGATTCTAATATTGCCAGTGCACAGGCAGCAACATAGCTTTCCTTGGTATTATGTAGTAGCATGTGGTATTTGTCCTTGCTCCAAGCCCGGACGTGCCCAATCTCCAAATCATTTCCATAAAAATCCTTACCCTTCTCCGGTACACTCCAGCCCCTGACTTCACACATCCGGTTCGGTTGGTAAGCTGTTTCATCTCTTCCAGCTCACCCTTGGTGGTATGAAGTTTGTGACCGTCAATATAGCTGACCGTATTTGTAACCATGTGCAGATGAATGTGGTTACGATCCACATGCACTGCCATTAGTGTCTGGAATCCTGCAAACCATTGCTCTACAAATTCCTTACCAAACTCATATGCTTCCTCCGGTGTGATTTCCTCATCCTTATGCCACGAAATAATATTGTGGGCGTACATTCTGCCGGAGTCTTTGTTCCAAAGTTTTTTCTCCTCCCAAAAGCTGCGATACACGGTATCGTAAGTAATTTCCTCTGCATCAAAAGGTCCGCTTACATACACCAAAGAAGAATTAATTTTGCTATCACGCAAGACATATTCCATGCAGTTTCTCATTCTATTTTTTTCCATATGATATCATCGTTCCTTTCACAAATGTATACCCAGCTTCCGGATGTTCTTGAAAGAAAGTTGCTATTTCCACATTCCGGTCACAAAAATCTGTTGCCTCTTTCCTTGTCATTCCATGTGTCAAAAGATGTTGAATCGTTTTTTCCTTTTGTTCTCTACTCAAACCACGGTTCCAATCATTATATTCCACAAAAATCCTGTTTTTCGCTGCTCATAGTCGTTTCTCTGTGGAGTAACAAAATCTACTCTGTCATTCATCCTGACATCCACTTCTCTGAGTCCCAATTTTCTCATCATATGCGCATTTCGGATTGCTGCCGCATAATCCCTTCCCTGCTGCTCCAGCTCTGCTCTCCAATGCTTATCCATTCCTTCATGCTCACACAGTCTGAAATAGTCCATTCCATCTATGTACAGCCCGTCGCACTCAAATTCTCTATTGGAATCAATACAAATAATGTACGCCCCCGTTTTCGCAAAACCAATCATCTTCTTTAAGAAGCTTTCCGGAGAATCTAAATGTCGAAGCACCGCCTGGCATATTACTACATCATAATTTTCTTCCTCGCTATAATCATAAACATCTGTATGTATAATTTCTCCTTGTAATCCACCCGATGCAAATAACTTATGTCCTGTTTCTATCAAGTTATCTACCATGTCTATTCCTGTGTAAGTACTTCCCGAAGGTAAAAAAGGCATCATAAGCAAACCTAAAAATCCAAAACCACACCCACAATCCAACACTTTAACAGGCTTATCTATCTTCCAAACCTTTGTAATTAAGAACTCCATATAGTCACTGTTCCACATATTATTTCTGGTTCTAAGAAGGTACTCTAATTTCTGTTCCCAGAACTCTTTTGTACCTGTCTTGCTTGCACTATATGTTTCTTCACTTAATGGTACTATTCCTATTAACTGGTCTACAGACACCTCAAAATACTCAGCAAGCATAGGTAAATATGTAATATCCGGCATTACACTGCCATTTTTCCCATTTACTAATTGTCTGAAATGAAACGCCTACGACATCAGCTAACTCCTGCTGTGTTATTTTTCTCTTTTTATGTCTCAATTCTGAAATGCGCAAATTAATCTTTTTCATCTCTAACACCTCCTGACACCTACATTATACTAAGCATTTTTCACCTTGTCGCAGTAAACATCTGAGAATAAATTCAACCGCGGAGCGAATTTTCACTCACCTCCGCTTAGAAAAAAATCTATACAAAAGAATGCCGCAGATTTCTCTACGGCACTCAAAAATAAACATATTCATATAACTCTGATAACAAATTGATAACACATTTTTTTGCAACCATTCTGCAACCACGTCTCCCCAAAACCCAGTGTTTTTCGGTCATTCTGAGCGTTTTTCTCCTACTCAAACTCGGCAAGTTGATGCTTTAACTTAACCTATTTTGTTTAGGTTTCATTTAAAATCTGCCGATATTTTACCTCATTTGCACATTTTATTTTGGCTTACTGATTTTCTGTTGCCAAAGTGTTGCCATGAAGATATTATAGCATAGGACGTGATAAAATCAATCGACATTTCAATAAATGCAACTTAATCTAAAACCTTATCTCTCTTTTTAGCAAAAACATGGTTAACCAGCCCAAATGTCCCATATCCACTTAAAAACACCAACCATATTAAGAATTATATCATCTATATCAAAACTTCCCAATCGTGTCATATACTGAAAGATTTCTATAAACAATACTGCAAACATTCCTACTAAAAAAATGCTTTGAAAAAAATGCTTTAATTCGGGGATATGCAATAGGCAAAAAGAAAACCAAAAGGAATAAATGGCAACAGATTTCCCAAAAAGATTTTTTTAATGCCCACCACTGCGTAATGTGACTAATTTGTACTCCTATATTCCGAAAGGGAATGACATTAAATACTACCGCTTCCTGCGATGAATATGAGGTAATTCTATCCCTCAATTCAGCAAAAGATCCTTTAAATCTAACAACAATCGCAAATAGTAGAATAATATATGCCCACCAAATCACTTTTTCTACTTGATTTTTATTCATAGTAATTTCTCCCGAAAAATCACATTCTATTTTTCAAGTAGCATTGCGCAAGTGCCTCTAACAGATTGTCATCAGCGTATATCTTATCATAATCACTAATAGAAAGAGTCGTAATCTGCTCTCCACTCCAGAGACTCGCCTCACTTTTCTCATAAGTTTGGTGATCCACCTTTTTCTCCAATAATCTCTTTTTACATAACCTGTGTTTTTCATCTCGTATAATATCCGAAACATTGACATAATACTCAACATTAAATGTGGCGTCTGCATACTCTTCCTCAACATAATTATAAATAGCATGTAACATTTCAATATTAGCATTCGACGAGGTACAGGTCAAGGTATCCAAATCCCATACATCCATTTTAGACATGTAATCATTTACATTATCAATCATATCTGTCTCGCTATTATATGTTGTAAAATCATATATATAATAATAATCGCAATAAACCATACCCTTTCGTTCTACATAGCTGAAAGGTTTATTATATCCGTAGAAATCATCTATCGTTTCTGCACCCGGCGTCAGAAGTACCGCTTCTCCATTTTTATAAGTGTATAAGTAATTTCGCAAATTACATCTATCATCATAATCCGAATCCGTACATCCGTGACTAAATAACATTTCTGGAATTTCATCATCATTCAGATATATAAAACAGACATTTGCATAGTAGCGTTCGGGATTTTTCATAATAGATACTATTTTTCTCTATAATACTCCCTCAAAATATCCTCATAAGCTTTTAACCATTGCTGGGATAAGATTTCATCATCTACTTTTACATCGGAATCCAAGGTTATAATCCTTTCTCTTTCCACATATTCTATATAAGGCCAATCACTTCTTATCCCACGCTCTATCTCATCCTCTATTCTTTGTCTACAATAATCAACTTTTTATTTGAAAATCAATTAGTTCTAAAAAGCTGTTCATCGCTCAATTCATCATTCGGAAAAATAAAAAAAGTACAATTATTAACACAAAACGCTATATCTTCCCCACTATATTCACTCTCCTTTTGAATGATAGGCATTGTGTTCTCCGGCTGCTTTTCTCCGCTTTTATAAAGCATTTTCAGAACTTTTCTTCTTCCCAATTCATCAAAGGATAACTCTCTATTGTAAAAGCTAGTCTCTGTATTGGCAGAGCTATAATTTATGTATAATTCATCAACCTCCTGCATGGTCATTTGTTCTAAAGCATTCAAATAGTACAAAGGGTTGCACGCTTTCACATATGCCTCATAATCAACATATCGTCCCAGCAGATTAAATACCACAAGCTGAAGGATTTCTTCGTCCGTCATTTCCTGCATAGGAAGGTTTAAGATACCCTCTTCTTTAGAAAACGCAATTCCCTCTCCATTGTATTCATCTTTTTGAAGAAATAACAGCAACTTCTCCCTCCGGCTCTGCCATATCTCTACAATACAAATCATATAATTCGCTAAAACGTCTCTCCTCATCTGCAGACATAGATCTGGACATATATTTACTATCATACTGGAAGATATTCTCATACAAATCAGTAACTTCTTCAGCTTCCATGTTTCTTATTTTTTTCTAAATGACTTATATAGGCTTTTTACAGATAAAAAGTACCACCCGATAACAATACAACTGCCCCGAATACAACTGCAATTTTAGCAAGAGCATTCACATTTTTTTCCATTTAGAAATTTTTCACAATATTTTTTTATCTGTTTCTTTTTTTCCATTTTTAATTTGTTTAATAGCATTCTGATATCCTTCCCATACAACATCAGGCACCTGCACATTATCACTAATTTTTTTGTATTCATCTATTTTCATAAACAAACCTCCAACTAATCCATTGCTCTTACCGTAAGAATCTGTTCCAGTTGCTTCCGCCCTCTGACCATTCTACTACGGACATTCACTTCTGTTATATGTAGCATCCTTGCAATTTCTTTTGTAGAAAACCCATCCACATAATACAGTTCCATAACAATCTGGTACTTTCCATTTAAATTACTTAATATTTTTTTCTCCATTCATTGGTAAAGTAATGATCCTCATGTATAAGTTCCGGAAACTCTTCAAGTGGAACAACTTTTTCTTCCTTTCAAAATATCTTTGCATTGATTTATTATTATTCTAGTGAGCCACGTTCCAAAAATACTCTTCACTTTTTCAGTTGTCCAATTTTTTGCCAGCATTTAAGAACCGTTTCCTGTATTGCATCTGCAGCATCTTCTTCATTATGTAGCATAGAAATTGCAACACGATACATTCTTTGTAATTGTGGCTGTATAAGCTGTTCAAACGCATCCGGATTCTTATTTTTAGCATCTTCAATAAGACTCATCGCCCTCTCCTTTCCAAACTTGATAAGCACTAAAATATAATTCATATCAAGTTCTTTGTTTCTGTCTATTAGACACTTGAAACATGCATTATGTGACAAATAAATCAATTTATAATTACCAAAATTTTCAACAAATAAATTTTCACTAGACGTAATGATTATATCGCAATTTGTATAGCACGTTTGCCTAATCACCTTCTTCGTGTAATACAAAAAGCGGAGCAGTTTCCCACTCCACTTTCTCAAATTACCTTGCTCCTCTATCGCTCTTCCTTTGATACGAATTGCTTCTATGCGGTTTCTCTTCTTTTTACTCGTTTTTTTGCATCTGTTGTAGCTTCGCTCTAAAGCTATCATCCACCTTATTTCCGGTCTGCTGTTCCCACTTTGCAACTGCCGACTGATGATCGCCGTATTCCTCTTTAGACGCTCTATATTCAATTAAAAACTCCTTCACGTTCTTATAACCATACCCCTTGCACGGTACTGATTATCTGTGCGTATCTGCTCCGCTTTTGGGTTATTCTTGCCAATCTTTTTCGTAGGCAGATACACCCCGTTTCTGTCAAAAACCTTGAGCTTTTGCTTGTCATCTTTGACATAAATATTGATAAGGTCAGTGTACCTCAATATAACTCTTTGTACCAATTATTACATTATCAACACTTTTTTTCGGCATGCAACACAAACCTTTGATTAGGATATCCAAATTCTTCAATCAGCTTGCCCTCTTCAAATCCAAATTTCTTATATAATTTTTCTAGGTGCAATTCCTTTAACATCATTTTTCTCTAAATGTAGACACAGTTATATCTTTATCTCTGTCAAGCTTATCAATTGCTTCTCTTAAAAGAAGCGAAGCAATTCCCCTTTTTCGATAAGCTGGATCAACAGCCAAACAACATATCATATTATACTTCCTTGAATATAAAAAGTACGCCAACAATCTCTTGTTCGTTCTTCACGCACAAAAGCACGTTTGTCATTCATAAATTTCAGTACTATTATTTTTGTGTTCATCTATACTCTGCTCTGTCTCTAATCCTGGAAAATTCCAACTTACTTTTTCTCACTAATCGCATCCATGAATCAATATCTGATGTTCTGCCAAATTCTACCTTCATATTTTCTATCATTGACTATCTCCTCAAATCTGCTTTGAAACAAAATGTACAATTTCTTTCCCTGACTCAAGGATATATGGTATCAACTCTAAAGGATATACCTTAGTACCCTTCTTTAATTCCTCTAGCGAAACCCAGCAAAAGTCCAAATCAATTCTTTCATTATCCAGCTCATCATATCCATGAAACACTCCATCTAACGGAATATTATCATTCACCAGATGCACATTATAATATAGGCATATCTGATGACAGGGTCTTTTTTTCCCCCATGGAAATTAGATTTCTCCGATTGCCAGCAGATTATCTACCTCTATCTTAGCATGAAGCTCTTCTTCAAATTCCCGTTTAAGAGTTTCCATACTTGTCTCCATAGCCGCAACATGTCCTCCAATAATGGCATAATCATCATTCTTCGGACGCTGTAACAAGATTTTACCATTATGTTTCAATATACCGCCAACTCTGTATGAAAACACAAAAATGATCATTCTTAAATAAAATATCCACTTAAAACTCCTTTGCATTTTATTTAAACTATTTCAACTCTTCTATCCATTTGCCATTTTTCTTCAAAAAAAGAAATACTCACTAATATTGTCATTTAAAAAAATACTTCCAACATCTTATCCATTCCATAAGCAAGTTTTTCTCTGCTTCATTTCATCTAATGTCAGCCAGAATACATCCCCTTCTTCAGACGAAGTAACTATTCCTTCAAACTTATCTGTCTTATATAATAACACTATATATCTTGTTTCTTCATCCTTCATCCAGTCTTTTATCCCACAAAGTTTTTGGTTCTGATAATTTTCAATCCAGTTTCTTCCCACACTTCGCGTATCACAGCATCTGTAAATGATTCTCCTCTTTCCACATGTCCTCCCGGAAATGTTATTCCAGAGTAATCGTCATCAGTCTTATCTTGGACAAGTACCCTATTTTCACTAAACACCATACACATATTTGTCATTATCACTTTTTTTCTGTTCTCGCCATACGTAATACCCTTATCCTTCATTTGTTGAATCTATATATATCATTTCAACAATACTGTCTGCATCAATGTCAGATGTAATAATTTTTTTCATTAAAAAAACTGATGAAAAAAATCCTTTTTCTCTCCACCATCTACGCATATCTTCTTCACCAAATTCCTGTTTTTTATCTCGTGTATTATGCCGCCTGACCGTCTCTTCAAATGGTATATCAAAATAGTACGCATATATATCCATTCCATACAATTCATTTGCCGTTTTTGAACAAAGGACTATACCACTCATCATACATGATGCCCTCTAAAATAACCACATCACAATGCTCATACCCATATTTCATAAGTTCTATCATAAGTGGTAATGCCTTAGTATCAACGCCATCTTTAACCCACAAGATATTTCTCCTAATCTCATCTTGTGAAATCATCATTGTATTGTATCAAAATTTCTTTTGCAACGCTCTAGCTACTGTTGTTTTTCCACTTCCAGAGTTACCTCTTAATATAATTATCTTTTTCATAATTTCTCCTTAAACTTGCTACTACTCTCTCCACAAATAGAGCCAAACTAGAGCCATCCGATAAAACAAATGCCGGAAACCCGCATAAATACAGGCTTTCGGCATTTCTGTCCGTTATTCGAACTCGGCGTGTCCTTTGTTATTCTTAACTATATTTATTTAAGTTTTTATGCAAATACACACCGTTTTTTACTTCAATTACATCAATTATTCTGGCTTACTGATTTTCTGTTGCCAATATGTTGCCACAGATATGATAAAATATTTTTCAATCTTTTTGTCTATAAATATCCTGAAATTCCCAACAAACCTATGAAAAAAACATCATCCAATATCCGACGAATTTTTTTATCATATGCCTTTTTTTGTGTTTTTCTATCTATAGGTTCATCTTCCCCAAAAACCTTTTGAGCACGTTGAACATATGTTATAAAATTTCCCTTAATATGTCCATTTGAATCTTTTTAAACGTGCCCCCTTAACAGAATACTTCTCATATAAATTTTTTTACAACTTATTCTCTTTCCCGAAGAAGTATAGCCCTCATTTTTTTACTATAGTTTTAAGTTTTTCGATATAATCTATAATAATATTTTTGATATAGTTTTTATCCCTTATTGTTACTTCTTTACCATCAAATGTAAATCCTAAATAATCGATCTCATTTTTTTCCATTTACCATATCATCTAAAAACAACGAGTTACAACTTTTTCAATGTTGTATCTTTATATTTATATATTTGCGTTTTATCTGGTTGCAAAATCAAATTTGGAATCAATTTAATTTCACCCATTATATCATTTAATACAATTTTTAAAGCTATCTTCCGATATTCTCGGCAAAATAATAATAAAATCGTCACTATAGCGCATATATAAGCCATTAAATTTACCTGCCAACTTATCCATTTTTCTCATCTATTGTTGTCATATAAATATTTTGCCAAAAACCGCACTAATTGCTGAACCTTGTGGTATTCCATAATTCTCTTTATGTCTGATGATAAATTTCTTTTTTTATGCTTTTTTTAAACTCTTTTCTCAGATAATACTCTACGTTTTGAATTTAAAATTTGTATATCTTCTTCCGTATCTGTTAAGTTGTTTAATTTCAGCAACTCTGTTAATTCCCAAATTGAATATTTTTGTTATATTCTTAAAAACCGCATAATAGTCAGGTGGTAATATCTCAACGTCTAAAATATCACATATTTGTTTCTTTAAATAAGCATGGTCTAAGGAGTCAAAAAAATGTGAAAAAAATCTCCTATAATCACAAAGCTTTCTCTTGTCTCTCTAATACAATCAAAAGCTTTTTTTGCAAAGTGAATATTACTTTTTATGCAAATTATCTCTATATGCAACTGCAACCATATCCATATTACGTTCTTCCAAATATTTATTATATTTTTTTGATTCAAAAGATACCCATAGTATGAATATATATATCTATCAATATGTGCAGAATAACATAAGTGCCTGGACTTTTTTCTTTAATATAGCCCATACCATCTTTTTTAGTAAATTTGTTAAACTTCTTTTTCATAATGAATAAAAAGGATAAAAGCCATGTTTCATTATGTTATCTGGATTACTAATATAATTCCATACTTTGTCTAACGAAACTTTTTTTCGTCAAAATGTGCGTATTTTTCTGGCAGTTGCATTTTTTTAACTTTCCATTCATATAGATCCATGCAGTTTCCCTATTTAGCGAAAGACCCACCAGTATGAGGGATAGCATCTCTTGACTGATAGGTCTTCTTTTTAACGTGGTATTCAATTTTGTCTTTCGACAGCTTTGATGTGGTTCCAGCTATCCATTATTCGTTCAATACATATCTATGTTAGAATAGATAAGAAGGAGATGATTCTAATTAACATTCTTATGTGGTTATTCATAAGTTTGCAACCAGAACACCAGTCATATCTGAAAGAGCTCTTTCAGGTATTGACAACAATTCCTTTCCCTTATATCTAATATATAAGGCACTTTAAATATAACTCTTTAATTTCCATATGTCAATATCTACTCGCTTGAGTTTCCGTACTTTTTATCCACACTTCTCTGCTTTCACAGGCTCTGCTATAAACAACTTTCAAAAAAATACACAAAATATAAGGAATCCTATTCCTTTTTGATGTAAAAATTAAGTCACCACAACAAAACTGTACTAAACAAAAAAAGAGGAGGATTCCCTATGGTTAATTTTTACATCAAATACTTATCAAATGAAACGGGAAATTTTATCTTTTTTTCAAATAAAATTTCAAAAACACCTGTCCAGGCCGGACAAAAAGTTTTTCTGCCGATATGACTTACGGTATGCTTGCCTCCGAAGCTGTCTTTTAACCGATGTTGTGGATCAGCTTCATGAAGATACTAAAAAGGTCAATTCTGTTGAACGGCTGACCAGACATTTAAACAATGGCACTTCCTCCACTGCACTTAAATCTTATCTTACTACCATCCGTAGATGGGTTCCGCAAGAACCTGTCATATACATTGATGACAGCGATGTTGTAAAGCCTGATGGTTACAAATTTGAAGCTCTCGGACTTGTCAGGGATGGCTCTAAAAGTACTGCTTCCAAAACAGTTTATGAAAAAGGATATCATGTAACGGAAGCCTGTGTTCTCACTAAAAATAATCATCCTGTCAGTATCTTCTCAAAAATTCATTCCTCAAAGGAAAAGAACTTTACGTCCAACAATGATGTAATCTTTTCTGCAATGGAACGTGGTGCAGCTCTCTTTGGCAAAGCAACCTTTGCCATGGACAGAGGCTATGATGACAACAAGATGTTTCTGAAACTTGATGAACTGCAACAGGACTATGTCATCCGTCTTACTGCCAAAAGAAAACTCTTCTTCCATGGAAAATGGGTTCCTGCCATACAGCTTCGTAATCAGAGAAAGGATAAGATCAAAACTGCCCTGACTTACAAGGGTCAAAAGCACGATGCCTATCTTTCTCATGTGAAAGTGCAGATTACCGCTTCAAAGAAAGATATTTATCTCGTACTGGTTTACGGCATTACGGAACATCCCATGATGCTTGCAACCAATAAGAAAAATCAAATCCAAAGAAGACGTGGTAAATATCGCCCTGACTTACTTTTTCCAGATGGCACATTGAGGAATATTTCCGCTGTAAAAAGCAGATGTTTCAGTTTGAAAACTTCCGTGTGAGGAAGCTCGCTGCAATCAATGCCCTGAATTTTTATATTACCATGTGCATGGCATTTCTGGCACATATGTCCATGAAATCAGAAACGCATGCCCTGAAGGCTGCAATCATACAGAAAGCAGACCCAATAAAAGAAAAAGTTCAGTTCAGCTATTACCGGTTAGCTAAAGGTATCTCCGGCATACTCTCGTATGCAAAAGAAGGCATCAGGCTGTGGTTTCGGACAAAACGTCCGTCATACCGTCAACTTTGCCTTAAGCTGACCGCTTAGATAGATAAAAGTATATTTCTCCCAAAGCCCGGCTCCGGTGGGGTTTATTAAAGTACCTCTATTCGTAAAACTGCTATTCTCAACGCTTCAAAAAAATTCGGCAGATTGGTGCTTTGGGAAGCTGTGTTCATTTTAGAATTACATTCTGCGGAAACTCAAGCAATCACATTAATTCTCTTTATAACTTCATTTCTAATTCTATGCAGTCCCATTTCTCTCCCATGACGGCATATTTTTCTGCTTCGTCCATTTCTACATTTTCGAATCCTATTGCTTTATAGCAATAATACGCTGGTTCATTATTCTTAAAAACTCCTAATGATGCCTTATTTGCACCGAATATCTCTTTTGCATATTTCAGCCCTAAGTTAAGCATATTTTTACCATAACCCTGACCACGTTTTTCTGAATCGGCAATTACAAATCCAAACCGTAATTCCTCAAAGGAATCATTTGGTCTTCTCATAGTAAAAAATCCCACTATTTTCTCATCATCAATAGCAGTAAATGCCATAAGATTACTTACCGTATTAAACTGCTCCGCAGAAATTGGATATTCACCTAAAACTCCTGCTGTCCATTTATAAAAAGCTTTCTCGTCTTTTATCCATGTCAGAATTGTTTCTGCATCATCTTTATTGTATGGTCTTAATCTTAACATACTTAACTTTACCTTTCTCTTCAAATTCTCTTTGCAATTTCAATGGCAATATACAATTTGTCCATATTATGATTCGCATCTGCAAGTCCCGAAACATCATACACCGCCTGATCAAGTACATCTCCTGTTGCAAGAAAAATCATACAAATTCCATTCATAAAAATTGCATACAGCTTGAACTCCAGCAAGTTCCATTTCTACTGCCAAACAGCCTTCATTTTTTTCCTTGCTTCAAGCTTTGCTTTTGTTTCTCTATAAATTGCATCCGTTGTCCAAACTTTACCTGTCACGCTTGAAGGTTCAATTCATCAAAAAAATTTCTTTCACTGCTTTTTGTATTCTTAATCTCTATGTAATCTGTTGGTGCAGCGTAATGATAACTCAATCCATCTTCCCGATAAGCTGCTGTTGGAATAACAAACTTTCCATCCGTCGCATTGCTGTCCAAAGAACCGGCTGAACCGAACATAATAAATTTATCTGCACCCGTAAGCCAATTTGCGTCTATCACATCACTTCCAGCCAATGCAGATCCTATATGGCTCAAATATCCTGCAATCTTCATTCCTTCTATTTCAAAAAAACATATACTGCTGTCACTCCATTGCAGCATCGTATAACTCCTGCCTGCTCATGTTCATATGTTTCAAGCATGTATTCAAATATGACCTCTGAAAAAGACTATAATACACTTATCACATAAATTCTTTTTCTCACCGTAGAAGTCCTTTGGTCCAAACAAAACCTCTGATTTATCAAATGCGTCTGTTATCATTTAAATCGACACCTCCTTAAATTTTTCCAACCTGTAATGATATTCTTCATCCAACTCCTTAACACCATTCTTATAATCATATCCAAATTTTCTGTAAAATTCTGTTGCTGTAATAGAAGCAGGTATTTCAATACGATTTGCTCTTACATAAAACTCATCCTGTTCCAATGTATTTATGATTTTTCTTCCGATACCTTTCCCATGCAATTCCGGCAAAACAAAAATAGTCAGCAAAATACTTTCTGTCTTACTTCCCCAAAAACTGGAAATCGATCCCGTGCCAACTATTTTACCATTCCATTCAAATACATACATATGTGCATAGTTGGCAATATTTAGAACTTTCCCTGAATCATAAACTTTTGCAAGTTTCTCCATAGCTGCAATTCCATAATCCTTGCTATTAACTTCTAAGAAATTCCTTACAACTAACTTGCTAACCCCTTCTGCATCCTCTTCTGTAAATCTTCGTACACTAATACAATTTTTTACATACTTAACCAATGTCATCTTTTTTTATTTACAACTATTTCCTCTCCAGTCCTGACAAAGTCGCATTTCTCGTATAAATGGCAATTGCCTTTTTTTCCTGCTTAATCGTATCTAAACGCCATTCTATTGTATTTGGATAAATATCAAATAATTGTTCTATCACCGTGCTCGCAATCCCTTTATTTTGAAATTCGGGAATTATAAAAATAGGAGATATCCAATTAACGTCTTTATACACCTTTTTCACCTTTATGCCTGCTGACTCTCACACCTCCAACTTTTTTTCTCCATGAAATACAACGAAGTAGTAATCTGAATTTGTATCAATAATCTTTTCTGTTACTCTCTTCAGGCTTTCTTTTGCCGGACTTGTATCATCATCTTGATATTTTTCATATAATGGCATAAATGCTTCTACCTGTAGTCTGTGCAGACACTCTGCTTCATCTTCTGTTACCAATTTCAATTTAATTAAATCATTCATTCCATACACCTCTTTCACGTAAAAAAATCGCACCAAACATTCATTGTCCAGTGCGATAATTCCAATTTACAATGTAATATATATTAACACATCACTTACATTCTGGTTTTATGCACTAAACTAATAGACCTACCGGCTATAAGTCAATGCATTAACCTTGCAAAGCTTATAACACAGTATGTCTATAATACATGTACATATAACGTCTTGAATGTAAGTTCTGATTCATTTGTATGCTCTCCTTGTAATTTTGGTGACAAGTATACTATCCATATTCTCTTGTGTCAATAAAATTTTTTTATTTCAAACCATAAAAACCATAAAAAACTTTCCATTACTCAATTCACAAATAGAGCCAAACCAGAGCCATTTTATAAAACAAATGCCTGAAACCCGCATAAATACAGGCTTTCGGCATTTCTGTCCGTTATTCAAACTCTTTTTCGGGTTTGTTTTTTCATGTAAATTTGTTGTTATTATGTTTCAAAACAGCATCATTTTGGTACGGTTTCATATGTCGTTTATACGGTTTCATTTCTGGTGTACCCAAATTGTACCCACGCTATTTCTGTACACTATTCTTCATTATCAAAGGTGTCATTTTTTCCATGAGTGCATCCGCGATACGTCTGCTTTTGTCATCAAGAATTTTCTTCTTCTGTTCACGCGCCCACTCTACAGCCTTAAGCTGATCTTCTAATTTTTTTCACTTAACAAAACATGATCTTTATCATTCATATGTCTTATTCTCCTGTCACATCTTCAAACAACTTTGCTGACACAATATCCTCAATTTTTTCTCTGAACTGCTTAAGCATTGCTGTATCTCCAACAATAATTTCATCAAAGAATAAACTTCCAGTTGTTTTTTTCTTAGAATCAAATCTACAGTCCCCGGATTCTTCAATTCATTTCCTTTTATCAAGGACTTCGGACGTGCTTTCTTTGATTCTGAAAAACCTAATGTGCAGTTTCCATCCGCTGTTGCCAGCGAACACACTACCCGATTTTTTTCCGAAAGCCTTCTTCTACTTGAACATCCGATTTCATTAGTGTCATCATATCCGGCAAAACCTGTATTTTTTTCTTCTTACTGTACCTTTTGCCGACTTCTCATTGTGTCCTGCTTTTGCAAAATCAAAGTCCACTTCCGCAAGCGTTCCATCATAACATTTGCGGAAAAATGTCTTAGCATCTATCTTGGACTGCACACCTGTTAAATGCTGAAAAATTATCTTCCTCTGCAGCAATTATATAATAATCATTTTTTTCTCAAATGTTACCGAGCAAATTAGATACTCATAATCTACATAGATGTCCTTATACTGTTTTTGCAGCTTTTTATCATTTCCTGTCGGGCACGTTCCTTAAAACTTTCCTCTGCCATTTCATCTCCTTTGTTAAAAAGACGGATGACCGAAGCCATCCGCCTTTGATTTTTTTAGCAGTTTACTCTGTAATGGGAATGAGTTTTTAGGTCTTCATCCCGACCACTGGAAACGGGTTTTTAAGTCTCCGTTCCGACTGTAGTATCTTCTCTTTGTAATTTAAATATACACTATCGTATGCTAAAAGTCAATCTGCTGTGAATGTTGTTTTATATCACTGCTTTTAATTATACATCTTTCTAGCATCTTCTAATGCAATTTCTTCAAACAACAATTTTTCTTAATTTACTTTGAATACTCTCCAAATACTCCTCTTTTTTTCTTTCATAAATGTATCTCGCTCTGCCGACAATTTCCCTGCCATTTTTTTCCAACCGCATGTATGTCACACATATCTATTTTCTCCTGACGTATATCACCAATGTCTTTTTTGACAGTTTGATACAACTTAGCAAAAGCTACTTTTTAAGGCATTATCAGGATCCAACTTTAGCACTTTATCTTCAGCCAACAATCTACTTATAGCAAAAAAATCTTTATCTATTGTTCTTTCCAACTCAGTCACTTGTGTCATACACACTATTTTATCATCAGAACTATACGCTATCGCTACTGCCTGCGGATCGCAATTTTGCATAAATCTATTCAACAACTTATCAAGTTCATTAACGCGCCGCTCTTCATGTTCTATCATTTTTAGATATTATACTCAACTCGTTTACATGAATTATAATTCGTTCCATTCGCTCTTGCGTTATATCATTTTTCCTCTTGCTGCTTTTTTTATTTTTGCCACATTGCAAGCAAAACCAAGGGAAATAGTTGATGCATATGTCAATATATCTCCTGCTCCCCCAATGTGCCACAAAAAATTGATTTGATGTTTTTAATGAAAACAATAATTGAACTATAGCCGCATAAACAACACTTAGCAAAGCCCATATAAAAAAATCCAATGTTGTCTTACAAATTTTTTTAATTTATCTTTCATTCTCCATCTCTATACTTTCTGTTTATTTTTATAATAATCTTATTCTATTAACCCTAACTGATTAATTTATTTTTTTGATATTTGTACCTAAAAATAAAACACTTTTTAATAGTATCACAATATTCTTTTCCTAACAACAAGCAATGCACCCTGTTTCGGGTGCATCCTCTCATCTACTCATCTTCAGAATACAGCTCATCCAACATCTGCTCCAGCGTTCCATCCTTTGCATAAGGCAAAGCATCCAACTGTCTGAAATTATGTTTGATATTCTTCGTATCCTCATCAAATCCCAATATGTAACTAGTTGCTATCTTATATATGATTTCTGTTGGTGCAAGTCCGTACACCTGCTTTTCAAAGATGTGCTTCAAGCGTTCCTTATTGTCCGGGAATTGCTTTTTCATTTCGTCACTCTGATATAAACGCTTCACAATCTCTGTAATATACAGACCAGATTTCATGTACAGATCAATAAATGTCTTATCCGGCATATCAAAACATCCTGGATTCTCCTGCTCCAGCATATCCACCATTTTCTTAACCATTGTCTTTGGTGTGAATATCTGGTTGGTTTTCTGCGGTGGAATATGATCAAATATATCCTCTACACTCTTTTCGTCAAAATAGTCAGCAAGCTTTTTCTTTAAGGCAAGAAATTCTTTTACAGAATCATCAAACACCACCGAATCGAATAGCTGTCCATCAAAATGCTTGGTCTGTCCAGTTTCTTCCTCCACATAGTCACCACCATCACGCAAAAACTTGAACTGATCCAGCGTGATGCTTGTCACTTCCAGAAAAAAACTTTATCCGGGATGATAGTATCAAAGGTGGCAAGCGTAACGGTATTATCTCCGTACGCCATTAGAAATGACGGAATTGTCCTTGAAAAATCCACGTAGGTGGTCTCTGACGCCATCCTCAATTGTTTCCTTTTCCCGTTCCTTCTTCTTTGTTTCTACGGTCTTGACTGTCTCCTTCGTGGATTCTTTTGCAAAATCAGAAATAGCTATTGTAAGCTCCTCGTTGAATTTCTCCATAGCGGCTTTCTGCTTCTGCTCAAATTCTTTATCAATCTGCTCTGATGTTTTTCCGGTTTCATACCTTGCCTGCTGTTCAGCAACACGTTGATTTTCTATGACATTTCGCTCAATCTCATAATTGGTATGCAGCCTATCAATCATCCGATCAGCTTCGTGGTTCAGTTTTGATTCAATCTGTCTTTTATCCACAGCCTTCATATCAGCGCCGTAGGTGGACTGTGCTGTGTCCACAACTGCCTTAACTGCACTCTGCTTTACTGCCTCTTTCAGCTTTTCGATAGCTTTCTGTGCCCTGTCCGGTGCCTGCTTCATCTGCGTCATTGTTTCCTGTACCTGAGAAGTCACATCGTAGATTTTATCGCCAAAAACATCCTGCGTTCTGCCAATCACAAATTCATTGCTCAACGTCACTTCTCCGTTTTCATCCAACGCTAAATCTTTCTGCACTTCCTCTGTCAGATTTACCTTATTTTTAGGTTCTTCTATCGGTTCAAACTTTGTGATAATATCAATGACTTCCTTCGGTGCTCCAAAAATATTGTTGATGTTCTGAAACAGGAAGTTACTCATAAACCCACGCTTTACAACCTCAACAGAACGAATTTTTTTCTCGGAATTGTCAGTACCTTTTTCCGCATCCAGCTCTACCAATTCTCCCTGTTCATCCTCACCGATCACTGGAAAGAAATTGAGCAATTCTTTTTACATTTTTCCTTACGTTCCTCTGCGGAACCGCCACCCTTTGCTGTATTAGGATTCAGATTGTTGGCAAACTGCTCAAAAATAGTAAGGGTTCTTGCCGGATCAAAGTCAAATACATAAACATTTTCTTTTCTCTTGAAGGATGTCCCCACCTTAAACAGACAAGGATTCTGTGCCCGGAATGCCGCCTGCATATAAAGTGCCGGTGAACGCATATTGCTAAGCATCAGCACTGCTGTCCATTCCGGGATAGTAATTCCTGTCGTAAGCTGTCCTACTGACAATGTAATGGTCTTTTCATGCTCGGCAATGGCGGCAACCACTTTATCATAAGATTTCATGGTTTCATCATCATCGTCCAGTTTTCCGTCGCCAGCAGCAAGAACAACTTCATATTCCTGGAATATTGGATGTTCCCTTAATTTTTTTGCCAGTGCCTTTGCACTATCTACCCTATCGAGTAGCCAAAATGTGTGTTTTAATTCATCCCGCAATTCTTCCGTAGAAAATGGAAATTTAGTCTGCCTGGTCATGGCATCCAGAAACTTATCAACGGAAGATTCATGATTGAACTTACCATTGGTAACAGCAAAAAACTCATTCAAATCAAAAGCATATTCTTCCGTTTCTCCGTCAATCTCTATGCCTTGCTGTAGCTCATCCTTGATAATTTCTGACATCTGATAAGTATACAGATTAAGCTGCGGCAATGTGGCATACGGATTTTCTTCCTCTGCTGAAATATCCCAGTCACGTTTTTTCTTCTGTTCGTCTGCATAAGTCCAGTTATAGATAGCATCATCAGCAAATTTATTATTGGCAAGTGCTTTAAACGGTGTGCCTGACAGATGCAACGTAAATTTACGCTTGATACGGTCAAACGCAACATCTGTTTTTGTAGGTATCTACACCCTCATGTGCTTCATCAATGACAAGGATGTCCCACTCCATATTTGCGACCTCACCTAATTTATCATACTGACCTCCAAAATAAATGGAACCTTTCATATCCTGCAAGGATACAAATTCAATACATTTTACATTTTCACTGTCTTTTCCTAAAAGAAAATGTGTATATTCTTCTCTTGTCAGCACACCTCTTTTCCCTTTCAATGCATCAACTTCACTCACAAAAAGATAACCCGATTCACTACCAAGGAATTTGACATAATCTGAAAACCATGAATTTGCAATCGCCGGTCGATTTGTGACGATCAACACTTTCTCTGCCCCGATTTTCTGCACAAAATCATAGACCGATAATGTCTTCCCAAATCTCGGTTTGGCATTCCAGAGGAACTCTCCATTTTTTTATGAGTTGCCTGATAATCAACCGTCATGGAAACTGCACTCTGCTGCTCCTCACGCAATTTATACGGAATCACAGTTTCTGTCGCTTTTAAAATGCCATGATCTTCCCTAAAATTACGAAACATTTGCTTCGATATGACACCATCCACATGGAACCATTCATTATTTTTTCCTTTTTCCTGCTCTATACCTGATTTTTCTCAGATACGCATGAAAATCCTTATCTATAAATGTCTGTCCAGAACCATCATCAAAAGTGGCATTTCCTTTTCCATTCAAGTTGCCACCTGATATCAGCAGTATGTGTCTGTTGATTGATACGGGTTTCTACATCGTGTTCTGTGTATCCTATCTTCGTCCAGCCATTATGACGAACCACTTCCGGAGTGGAATAGCCATAAAGCATCGGAACTACCTGTTTAGTTGTCTGAATATTAGGTTTATTCATGCTATTCCATCTCCTTTACATTATTCTCGATAAATGCGATTTCTTCTTCGGAAAGTCCATATTTTTTATAGAGCTGCTTGTCTATGTTTGCTATGGATACAGACCAGTCGATATCGGATTTTTCAGTGAAATCTTGACGAGGGACATATTTCCATACATCAGGCGTTAAATGCTGCGTAATTTTTCAATACATTTAACATAGCTCTGGCAAACTTACTTTTTATATATTTCAACAGATTTGTTGCTTCAGCCTTACTATCAAAGCATCCCACACTGATAAATGTTTCCGTAGATCCTATTCCCGGAATACCTAATACAGGTGCAGTAAGCGTTTCTCCAAAAAAACACCATTTCCATTTGCACTTGGTAAAAAAATCTT
The DNA here is from genome assembly GCA_021628825.1 of Lachnospiraceae bacterium. Classification (GTDB taxonomy): domain Bacteria; phylum Bacillota; class Clostridia; order Lachnospirales; family Lachnospiraceae; genus Suilimivivens. The sequence continues at coordinate 1,817,788 of JAJXRY010000001.1, forward strand.
ATACTGAAACAAATTTTTTTAGGCTGATTAACATAATCGGCACGAATATACTTATATACTCTTTGAGAATTTTTCTCTTCCCAAAATTCGAATATATTTATTACCGTAATTAGGTGCTTCATTAAAAAAAGAACTGAGGAAGCCGATCAAATATATTCGTTGACATGTCGTATGGATGTCCTTTGCTTAACTGATCCATCGCTTCCGTATGTTCTTGATGTAACTTTTCAGTTAAACGATAAGCGGTACGTGTAACTACAAGAGTATCCATCGGATCAAAATTAATCGTATTATTTACTTTATGAAGAATATGATTGAGTGCTGGATATTTAGTAAATACAACAATGGGTTCATACTTAGCATCAGAAGTTCGATAAGTAATAGCTACTCCACCTTTAATATCCGTATTGGCAAATACCTTAGAAGCATCCTCCTCATAATGCATTACTTTAAAATGTGGATCATTTAGCATTTTTTTCATTCCATGCCTTCGGAGTAGATCCAGCATTAAATAGAAATCTTGCCGGATGTATCATTTCCACAGCATCTGCTACCGCATAAGCCGCATCTAAAAATTTGTTATATATCGGTGGTGCATATGTATCATTTTCTCCTATGGCATTATCTTGATACGGCGGATTCCCTATTGCAAAATCAAATTTCATCTCATCTACCTTCCTTCATGCTTTTTATACGTCAGCGACTTATCGCTGCGCCAGTCATAGATCCGGCAGTACACTTCTTCTGGTTCTTCTGTATCCTGCTTTTCTGGCTCATCTGCAACCACAAAGTCAAATAGACTGAATTGATGATATTCCTCTTTGGGCTTTCCAAAGGGGATTGTCCCTGATATTCCATCCATCTGCCACAGGTTCCAGACAATAACATTTACAATCTTTCGCAGTTCCGCATCTGTTGGAACTCTATCCCACCTGTCCTGCATATAATCCACAAAAGTTATGAGTAAATTGATTCTTGCAACCAGAAGGCTGTCTCCTTGAAATTCATAACCATACACACTCTGATATGCTCGAAGCACCCATTTGAACCATTCGTTTTCATTGTCTGTGTTTTCATTTACTACACGCAGTTTTCTGTCCAAAATCCCTATACGTTGCTTAACCTCAAGCAATTCTCCAGTAGCGGCATCATAACGCGACACGATGTAGGGAGCTTCGCCACAGGTAATCTCCAGTCTTTTGGAATCGACATATTTTTTCCATCCATCCTCTGTGTCAAACTCAACCTTTTCTGTGTTTACCTGCCACCCCTGATCCTGTTCAATATTGAAAACATTCTTTCTTCCAAACCACTCCTCATCACAGTGGTTATTCATTTTGTTGCATATCCACGATGGAGTAAACACCTCGGCTTTGGCTCTGGTACGCTCCTGCTGTTGTTCCTTATTCTTTAGCACCCTCGGCTGTATCTCATATTGCGTAAATCCTTTTTAAGATTTCCTCCGTCATTTGCTCCGTTTCCTTGATTGGAGTACCTTTGGAACTATATACCGATGTCGCAAATATAATATTTTTTTCTTTGTTGTCTTATCCTTCAGCAATGCTTTAAGATTTTTTTACTGACCGGATAAGTATTCAGATCAATTAACTTATCCATTTTTTTATCCTCATTTTCTAAAGCTGGCTATCCTTGATAGCCAGCTTGGAAAAAATGTATACTTTTTTTCATGAGAAAAATTTGGATTTGTAACTGTGAAATTTCACGAAGTTTTGACAGAAAATTACTGAATTTCGACTGATTTCGTGATACAATATGTAAGAATGTTTTATGTATATGATTACTGGAAATGTATACCATTTCAGTTAGAACGCATGAACTATTTAACTGGATTTTTCATATTTTACTGCCTTGCTGTAAAACGTCTTAGGGCACATATTACAAGCCTTAGCAGCTTCTTCTATTGTAATTTTCCTGCCCGCCAGTCTTTGTGCATCTGATAAGAGTTTTGTGGGATTGGTAATGGTGGTCTGCCGAACTTTACACCCCTTGCTTTCGCTGCTGCAATTCCCTCCGCCTGTCTTTGCTTGATATTGGTGCGTTCATTTTCTGCAACATAGCTAAGCAATGCCAGAACGACATCACTGATAAATGTTCCAAGCAAATTCTTTTCTCTGCGGGTATCTAACAGCGGCATATCTATGACAACAATATCTGCTTTCTTCTCTTTTGTAACAATGCGCCACTGCTCATTCAATTCCCCGTAATTCCTGCCTAAGCGGTCAATCGACTTGATATACAGCACACTGTTTTCATTTAATTTTCGCAATAACCGCTTATATTGTGTTCTCTCAAAATCCTTACCCGACTGCTTATCCATATAAATGTTATTCTCAGGTACTCCCATCTCCGTTAATGCGATTTTCTGTCTATCCTCATTTTGTTCCTTAGATGACACTCGCATATATCCATAAATATTTATATCTTCCATGTATTTTTGCCTCCCATCTGCCAATTTCTCCTACTTAGGTCTAGTATTTGCATGCATATTGGCATATAACCAACAGAAAGCTGATTCGATAAAATCAGCCTTCTGTTGTAGTGTGTAATCATCATTGTAATAACGTTGCTCTCACAATCTCCTCCGCTCTCTCTCGAATATTATTCATCCTCTGCAGCCAAAGCATCTGATTTTTTTCTCTTTCAGATGTTCAGTCACGCCCTCTTGTTCTGCCATTTGCTTTACAAGCAAATCAAACTGCGCCTCTGCCTGTTCCTGCATCATAAGCAAATGTTCCTTTAGTTTTTCCACTTAATAGCATCGCCTGATAGATACCGCTCCGATGCTCTTTCAGATAATGTCTTCTCATAAGTCCAAACTTTCTCAATTCCCCTTCCGGCTCTGGATCAGAAATTAAGTTTGGTATCAAATAATCTCCATTTTTTTTCGTATGTAATATTCATAAACAACCTCTCTTTCCACGAATTACAATTCGGTACTGATATTGTGTTTTCTCGATGTGCCATGTTCCTGTGTATGCATAGATTTTTGTTGTGTTTGCTCTTTCACAACCTTCTGCTTTTCCGCCAAGCGTTCTTTCATTGTCTTTTCCGGCAAGCTCCTTATTCATTTCTCGCAAAATCTTGTAGGACTTTCCCATGCTCACACCGAGCATCTTTGCAATGTCTTCTGCACTGTAGTAAATTTTTTCGTTCATAGTGTTCTTTCCTTTCTTTGTTTCTGCATAGTATCTTTTTTTGTTTCGTTTTTTTATAATATCGTAACATTTGTTTCGTGTCAATATCTTTTTTCTTTCATTTTTTTATCTTGTGTGGTATGCTATATATGATGTTGAAACATCCATAGCTTTAAAGCAGGAGGAAATCACAATGACAGTTGGTGAAAATATAAGACGCATCCGTCAGGAACGTCACCTAACTCAAAGACAATTAGGAGAAATGGTTGGTGCAAGCGAAGCCTATATTCGTGCTTATGAAAGTGGCAGAAGAAACCCCAAACCAGCATCTCTTGAAAAAAATAGCAGAGGCACTTGCGGTCAATCCCGAAGTACTTGCAAATTCAGATTTTTGATGGTGTAAAAAGCCATGCATAGACTGTTTCAGGTATTTCGCCAGTATGACGGTTCATTATTTGAATATCAGGATAAAGACGGAAATGATATGGTAGCAATCAGCTTTGGAACATTAGCGCTGATGCAATCATGGCTGGAACGCTATGAAAAATATATGGATGAAGTCGAGAAATGTAATGAAATCAAAGATGTGAAAAAAACGTGGCGAAGCTCTGCTGAAAGCGGAAGCTGATTTTTAATCTTTGGATGGATATTTATCCGGAATCGGAGGCATGGCAGGATAGATTAAAGATTCAGAAAGCACATGATGAAACCTTGGATAAGATTGGATTGAACATAAAGTAAAAAAATCATACAAACTTGAAAGGAGTCGTTTCTTTTTGAAAATATATAAAAAAACTATCTTGATTATGGGTATCATTTCAATATTATCATTGATTATTTCATTTGCATTACTTGATAAACCTTGCAGTTATATGAACTGGTTAGAAAACGTGTTCATTGGAATATTTTCTAGCAGTTTGTTATGTCTTATCACTTCCTGCACAGGTTATATTTCTGAAGAAAAAAAATCCGTATATTCCTTTTACTGGAACTTATCTAAATTGAAAAGCAGAGCACTTGTTCTATCTACAATTTCTGATCAAGAGAAACATATAAATTCATATTATAATGCCGTATATAATATGAATGAGCTTTTTTTAGAAATGAATTTGCACTGTTTGATCAAAATTTTATATTTATAAGAAGGAAGAAAATACAAAAAGTGTTAGAAATTTACAATGCGTTATTTGAATATAAAAAAATAGTTCAACAGTAGCGGAACAAAAAAATGCGTGAATTTTTTTGGCGTGCAAAAAAACAAAATGGTACCCCCAAACTATTCTGCCGAAGAATTTCAAAATGATATTTCTGATTTTTTTATAATAAAACAAATAATTTTAACAATACCAATGAACCATTTGTCATTTTATATCGAAAAAGCAAATGAACGAGCTTTCAAAAATATATTACGTTATATGAATAATGTTTAAATATTTTTTTGTACCCAAAAACGTACCCATTAACACTAAAAATCCCTACAAAGCCCATAATTACAGGCTTTGTAGGGATTTACCTTTTTATTCAAACTCAATCGTACCAGGTGGCTTACTGGTCAAATCGTAAAGTACACGATTGACTCCTTTCACCTCGTTAATAATCCGGTTCATTACCTTCTGCAGGACTTCAAACGGAATCTCTGCACAATCAGCAGTCATAAAGTCCGTGGTATTTACGGCACGGAGTGCTACTGCATAATCATACGTTCTGAAGTCACCCATAACGCCAACACTGCGCATATTGGTAAGTGCTGCGAAGTACTGACCAAGTCCTTTATCACAGCCTGCCTTGGCAAGCTCTTCACGATAAATATAGTCTGCATCCTGAACAATACGCACCTTTTCTTCGGTAACCTCTCCAACGATACGAACGCCAAGTCCGGGACCGGGGAATGGCTGGCGGAATACCAAATAATCCGGAATGCCAAGCTCTAAACCTGCCCGGCGGACTTCATCCTTAAACAGCATTCGTAACGGCTCGACGATCTCTTTGAAATCTACACAGTCCGGAAGTCCTCCAACATTGTGATGGGACTTGATCGTTGCGCTCTTATCAAGACCGGATTCTACCACGTCAGGATAAATCGTTCCCTGTACCAGATAGTCTACGGCACCGATTTTCTTTGCTTCTTCTTCAAATACACGGATAAACTCTTCACCGATGATCTTACGCTTTCTCTCCGGATCGGTTACACCTGCCAGTTTATCATAAAAAAACGCTGCTGTACATTCACACGGATGAAATTCAGATCATAAGATCCGTTCGGTCCAAACACCGCTTCTACCTCGTCACCTTCGTTTTTACGAAGAAGACCATGATCAACGAATACACAGGTGAGCTGCTTTCCAACAGCCTTCGACAAAAGTACTGCTGCCACAGAAGAATCTACTCCACCAGACAGGGCACAAAGCACTTTACCGTTTCCGATCTTTTTCACGAAGCTGCTGAATGCCTGTCTCCACAAAGGAGTCCATTCTCCAGTCACCCTTGCAGCCACAGATCTTGCGTACAAAGTTGAACAGCATCTTCTGTCCGTCCTTGGTGTGTACGACTTCCGGGTGGAACTGGGTTGCATAAAGCTTGCGGGACTGATCCTCCATTGCTGCTACCGGACATACGGGAGTATGTGCCGTCACACGGAAACCTGCCGGTGCTTCTGCGATATAGTCGGTATGGCTCATCCAACAACTTGTGCTTGCAGGAACCTCTGTAAAAAGCTCGCTGTCAGTAGCATCAATGGTAACTTCGGTATGACCATATTCTGAAACCGGCGCGGTTGCGACCTTTCCTCCACACATATGTGTCATAAGCTGGGATCCATAACAGATGCCGAGGATCGGAACTCCCATTGTAAAAAGTTCCTTGTCACAAAGCAGTGCATCTTCTGCATAAACACTGTTCGGACCGCCGGTAATAATAATTCCCTTGGGAGATAATTTCTTAATCTCTTCAATAGGACTGTTATAAGGCTTTACTTCACAATAAACATTGCATTCGCGGACCCTTCGGGCAATCAGCTGATTATATTGTCCGCCGTAGTCCAAAACGATGACCATTTCTTTTTCCATAATTATTCTCCATGGTTCTTAATAGTTACATAAAGTACTATTTTTCATTATAATGACACGCCTATGCCTTGTCAAAATAATTTTCCACTCAAAAATGATGACTCAAAAAAATGATCCACCGGATCTTTTTTTCATATACTTGGCAACATAAAAAAAATACGGCACAAACTGTACCGTATCTTGATCTTACTTATTCATTTCTTCATGCTGATGTGCATATTTTTCTTTGGTAGCCAAACCTCCCCGCAGATGCCGCTCCGCTTTATTCACATCAAGCACCAAGTAAATATCTACATTACCATCCTTGTCCACTTCAATTTTATTGATCAGTTGTTTTAACTGTGCATTTGTCATTTCATGAACATCCGTGATATCTTCCAATTGCTTGAATGTACTGTTCAGAATTGCCTCCAACCGTTCAATCCCTTTTCGCATCCCGCCAATTTTCTCGTCCAATCTTTTTGTTATACTCTATTTGCATAAAAAAATAATGAAACATTGACAAATAATCCACGATTTCCTTGTTTTTTTCCTCTAATGTATTTAGTGAATCATCTTATAACATTTAAACAAATCATCCTAGGATAATATTTTTTTCATTTCTTTATTAAAATCTGTAAAATCAACCTCTTCCATAATAATATCAGAAATCAAGTGAACAAACTGCTCCTCACTAACATTTCTCTCTTGCACAGCGGAAAGTAATTTTTCTGTAAAAAAATTTTTACCATTCCTGTCTTCTTCATGCGGTGACAATTTATTTTTTTATAATCTGAAATCACCTCATTTAACGAAGTAAGTTGGAATAAACTATCATTTATTCTTTTTATAAATGTTAGTATTCTTTTGGTCAATTAAAACAGATTTTTAAATATTTTTTTCTATGCATGAAATAGGCAAAAAAATCTTTTTGGCATCTGCTTATATAAGGTATGGCTATTACACTCTTCTTTTATGTCTCCATCCAAAATACTTATTATATTCTTACCGACACCTAGAACATTATGCTTAAATAAATCGTACTGTAATGCCAAGACATTATTCCACCCACCCGCAGGTGTAACATGGATTAATTTACTATCAGATAGTTTTAATTGTCCTATTACATTTTCTACCACTATTTTTGCTAATTCGTCTTCCACTAACACCAACCAGTCATATCCATCGTGACGAAAAAAACATCTCTTATCGCATAACTTGCATAACATGGATTTACTACATTCAAGGTGCATATTCCTTCGCAAATCTCAGGCTCAATTTTTATATAAGTTTCTTGGTCTAATTTTTGCGTATCACTTCAGGAGAATGTGATGTTACATATACGGTCAAATTACTACGTTCTAAAGCTAATTCACTCAATAAATCTAATAACCTTGAAACAGCAATCGGATGTAATGCAACCTCTATCTCATCAATTAGCATTAATGCTGGTTGCTTTATATCCAACGAACGTCTAATTATAGAATTATAAATAAAATGCAACAATGACAGCATTAGTGATTCCCCTGAACTCATGCTATATTGCGAAACCAAATTTCCATTCTCCGTAATCATAAAATATGGTGTTTCACTTAACCCCATTTTCTTCACTGTCTGTCTGTTTATAATTCGTACAATTTTGGAAGTTTTATAGTATTTCTTATCTCCATGAAGTACATATCCTAGTTGTTCGATAATATAATCATCCGCATCTGTCAAAAATATTATCTGTTATCAATGACTTGCTTAGCAATTCATTTACTTTATCATAATTTTTTTAAATCTAAATCCAAAAAAACAGACTTCCTTCATACATCCCATTTATTCGTATTTGATTTTTCAGGTATCGGCATATACACCTTTTCCCTTTTTCCTTTTTTATCCTCCAGAATTTCCCATCTATTATTTATACCTTTATAGTCAAACTCGACATAGGAATCTCCATCTCGAACATCTACACCAAAAAGAAATTAAACTTTTTACTGTTCATTAGCTGTGCCATAGTGTATATAATTGTACTCTTTCCCGTTCCGTTATTTCCAATAATAGCATGTATACCATTTTCAACAGGAAATTCAAGTACTGCATGTTGAATTGATTTTATCTTATGAATTGTCATCTTCAATACATTATTTTCGCTCATTTTTTTACCCTTTCTAATTAAAAAAATATAATTCTGCTAAATATGTTTATTGTTTCATTTCCTCCGGCAAATACTTCGCCAGTTCCTCCACCAGCTCATACACCTTTGTTCCCGGCGCAATTTCCGCTGGTGTTTTTTTCCCTCTCCATCTTGAATAATCCTCTTTGCATACCGAATCGCCAGCTTAGGATTCCCATATTCCATCAGAATTGTAAAAATATCATTCATGTTCTTTTGATATTTTCCGATTCCCAACACCTTGAACTTATCATTCAAGAACGAAATATACTCCGTTCTGTGATTATTAGCTGTGTAATATGCAAAATGAAGAAGAAACCAGAACTCAATACATTCATTGCTCCACGCCGCATGGTATTGTAATTCTGGATTGATCTTATTCAGATTATTGACCCGTTCTTCAACACCATTGAAATGTTCTGCTGGAAAACTGTCCTTATCATATACGCACCAGACTTGTCCCTTCTGAATCTTGTTCTTCTTGACATAGTCCTCTGACATCCCGATCACACGCATAGTTTCTGCCTGACATGGTTCAATTTCAATCAATACCATATCCTTGTAGATTGGATTTTCTTCTATCAGCTTTTTGAAACCCGCAAAATACTTGGGTTCCGTCTGCTGACCTTCACAGAAGATATAGTACCTATATTGTTTCATCTCCAAATATTCCTGGCGGCGTTTCTTTTTCCATTTCTCCATCCCAGCTTTTTTAGGCATTAACTTTCCCCCAATCTATGATTCTTCTGAGGTACGGATCAGCTCCATACTTACCTTCCAGATATTGCTTGTCAAACTTGGCATCCTTTCTGACAGATTCCCCTTTTTTTCATTTTTAAACTCCACTAAAGAATAAAGTTTAGAATTCTGTGCATTTCCCTTTGCCACAAACCAGATTTCATCTCTGCGGAATACTTCGCTATTCATCGTTGACAGATCGTGAGACGTGAAAATCAACTGCGCTTTATGTCTGTTGATACTCATATCATTGAACATCATAATAATGTGCCGAAGTAAAACCGGATGGATTTTTGCGTCCAGTTCGTCAATTACAAGCACTGTTCCAGTAATCAGGCTTTCTGCAATAAACGGAAGTAATCCGAATAATTTCTGTGTTCCACTGGATTCATCAAACAAGCTGATTTCTGTTTCCACATCATCTACACAATGCTTCGTGAATATATCTATTCTTTCATTCTCTTTTTTTCTTCCACTCTGAAATCTACAATGTCTAAATCCATCTCCTGAATCATCTGAAGCATTAATTGTTTTACCTCTTCCGATGTGGACACAGCCATTCTTAGCTCCTGCACTGGATTTCCATAGTTTAGGAATTCAATTCTATACTCAAACCAGCTCAATACATCCTTCACCACTGCATTTTCTTTATATGCAATTCCAAGATAAGAAAGCAATGTAAGTGTTTTCGACAATTCATTACTAACTTTCAACCTTGCAAAAGCTCCCTTTAAAATAATTCCATTTTCGTCTCTGATAAAAAGGGCTGATCTTCTTCCGGTCTCAAGTTTTACCCTATCCAAGCTCTCATATAAAACGATATCCCGCTTTACATGCAGAATATACCTATACTCTGACTGGTCCGTTCGAAAAAAAAGTTCAAATTCTGTCGGTTCGTCTTTACTCTCCGAAAATGCAAACGGCTCCACAATTATTTTCTTTTGAAGCAATACTTTCTCCTCACTATCCTCTGTAGCCAGAAGGGGACGCAACACTTTTGCTACCAACGTATGTAATGCTGCCAAAACATTAGACTTTCCTCCTCCATTTGGTCCATAAATAGCGGATACCGGCAAATATTTTTTTCCTTATCTTTGTCTATAATAACCCGATCTTCATGCTCTGATATTGCAGCCGCCTGCATATCAAATGTCACTTCATCTCTTATGCTCTTAAAAATTTTTTTCACTGTAAACTGACATAACATATCTTTTTACCCTCCGTTATACCTTTATTATATTCTTATGGCGGATATTTGCAAGCGATATTCGAGAATATATCTCACATATATAATTGTAATGTCGATTTTTTTGTAAATTGAGGGAAAAATTTTTGTCGAAAACACTATATTTTAAAAATCATTGTAAAAAAATACGGCACAAACTGTACCGTATCTTGATCTTACTTATTCATTTCTTCATGCTGATGCGCATATTTTTCTTTGGTAGCCAAACCTCCCCGCAGATGTCGCTCCGCTTTATTCACATCAAGCACCTTTCGCGCCTCTTTCGCAAGTGCCAGATTGATGTGCTGCAATCGCTCCGCTACATCCTTATGTACTGTACTTTTTGAAATGCCAAATGCCTTGGCGGTCTGTCTTACGGTTGCGTTGTTTTCGATGATATAATTCGCTATATGAACTGCCCGTTCCTCAATATAATCTTTCAAAGGAAACCCCTCAGAACGCTTTTTTACATTCTATGAAATAGTCTGAAAGGTTATGACCTAATTATATTTTTAGGTTCATCCATGTACTATATCTTGTCTATCTCCTCCCATGCTTCTTCAATAGTATATACCTCCCCATTATTTCCGCAAATGCTCCAGCCTATCTGCCCTTTCATAAGCCAACTCCAAAAACTGACAAATATTTAAATGAGAATAGTCCCAATTCATAGGTTCTAAAATTGTGGCTCCCTGATATCCCGTACTGGCAATTTTCTTCATAACTGTATTCCAGTCAATATTGCCGTCAAATGGTAATTGATGCTGATTATGGCTACCTCCGTTATCCTGCAGATGAATTGCCATCAACCGATTTCCATACATTCCTAACAAGTCTTCATCGGGTGCATAATTTATATGATGACAACTATCATAACAATAGCCAACATTTTTTTGAAGTGAATTTATTTAACACCATTTTTCAAGTTATTAATATTGCTTAAATTCTCAAAGGCAATCTGAATCTTCTTATGTTCTGCCTTGTCTATAAGTTGCTCCAAGCGTCCGATTCCTGTCTGATTTAAAGGATTATGATCATTTTGGCAGATGTATCACCATGGTTGGTATATCATATTCACAGCAATCCTTTACACATTGCAGATAACTTTGAAATACGCTTTCTCCTCTCAAATTATCCAGTGACAAATCATCCTGTTCATGCACAGGGGCATGGATATTTTCTACAAATAGTCCTGCATTTCTGGCTAGTTTTACATCCTCTTGATAACCGTCTCCTCTGCCAAACTGATTGCTCCACCATAACATTACACAATCAAATCCCACTTTTTTAATCAATTTGTATCTCTCTTCAAAAGAAACATCATATCCCGGACCATAGCCAAAACAATCATATATTCCTATCATTTTGTATCTCCCCTTACCAATACTCATAGTCTCTGAACTATATTTCTATTTATTCCATTACCTTAAATCCCTTCTCTTCAAGCATTTTAAGCAATTCTTCTCTGTCTATTTTTCCTTCACTGATTGCTTTTTCAATTCCCGGTCCAAAACTGATTACCGATGGGGTCTTTCCTTCTGAAAAACATTTTTTTCTGATAAATCCATGGGTGTCCATCCCATATTACACCATAGATTTGTTGTATTTTTGAACGCAGTTGATTAAATTGATAAATTTCTCCAATTCTTCCTCTGTCATCACAACACCGGTCTCACTGATATCTTCTAACAACATTTCCATAGCGGTCTTAGGATCAACCCAACCGGATTTAATTCTCCAGATATAGTCTTCACAGATTCTGGCAGCAATTGGACCTTTACATTTTTTTCAAGAAACGCTGCCAGCTTTTTTTCATTTTTTTCTTTGGTCCATCCTTAAATTCACCACTCAGATATCTGATCTCAAACTGCTCACCCGGATCAAGATATTCAAAAATTCTTTTAAGTACTCTCCCACATGCCCACACGGATACACTCTTCCCCATCTGTCTGTATATTCTGTTGCCGACACCTTAAGATTTCCCAAAAAAATGCCAGAAGCTTTTCCTGTCCATCCGTCATTGCATCACAGGCATAATCAAGCAGATTTTCCGGGATATAGGGTTCTTTATCCAGCTGAACTTCATGTAAATTCCATAATGAACGGAACTTTCCGTAACCATCATCTACCATTGCCTTTGTCACCAGAAAGCGTTCTGTGTCTTTACGCTTTTTTCTTCGCAGTAGACCTCATCAATCTCGAAAATATAATAAGGAACATCTTCTCTTCGTACAATACCTGAAAAAGCAATCATTTCCTTCTTGGTCAATCTGATAATTGGTACCTCTTTCGCCAGAGCCTGATAGACTGACCATAATTCACCTATTTCTATCGACCCATATAAATTTGCGGATGCCTGAAACAAAGTATGTAAAAATTGTCTCTTATCATCATTTATCTTCGCATCTGCGTACATTCTTGATATTGTTTTTTCAGCCAACGGCTTAGGGTATGCCATATGTTTTTCTCCTTTTTTTCATATACAGGTTAGCGGTCTGCCAGGATATTACTCTTTAAAATCCGGCATTTCTCAATTCGTCCATAAGTGCCGTCCGGCGCTTATATTCCATTCTCCATTTTCTGGCTATGCTTTCTGCTTCTGCTTTCCCATTTTCACACTTTACCATCTTTTTCAGATATTGTACCAGTTGTCTATAGTGCTTGCGGCAGTTTGCGTGATCCATTTCTGGAATAATATAGTTTGCATAAATACGAAGCATCCTCTCCGAATGAGTTTTTCGTAACTGCTTTTCATATTTATCCAGCAGATTAACACTGTTTTCTCTTTCAATAATCTGCATGAGTTGCTCATATCTTTTTTTCCTGATTTAAAAACATCACAGGTAAAATAAATATTTTTTTACTTGCATTTATTATGAGGTTGGTAAGTCTGTCCCATTCTGCTTCTGAAGAAATACAAGCTTTTTAATTCGTTATAGCAGGACAAATCACTCTGATAGCAATGAAGAAGCTGAAAGATTAATTCTTCCCTATATTCATCTTCTTTTTCCTGATTCTTTATATAACGAAATCAATTGTAAGCTATACTTCTTTATCTTTTCCGGATACTCTGTATCCATTTGTTTTGCTTTTCTTCCAATATCTGAACTGCCAGTTCTTTTATTTCCGTTTTTCAAGGGCTTCTGAAATTTCCAGTTCCCGAACACAGAAAAAAAATGTCTGTTCATCAACCGGTATTTTTAATATGTCTTGTTCCGGCATATGAAGTCGATGCATATACTCCAGCCTTTGCAAAAGAACATCCCGATAACCATATCTGATAGAATAAATTGTTCCAGCATCATTTTGCTTTCTGTGTAATTCAATTATTTCATCCAAAGCATTCATCCGTTCCCCAGATTTCATCTTCTGACATGAAATATTGCTCAAAAGAATTCATTGACATATTCTTCCATATAATCTATCACAAAATCAGTATTTTTTTATGGTCCCGAAACCAGTTTTTTTATTATTTCTCTGTCATTTTTCATTACAATTTTTCAGTAATTTTTTTCTCCAATAATCATAACATGTTTCAGCAACCATGGAAGATCCACCATCTGAATCATCCATATCTGTATTACCAACTTCCCTGAACACAATATTCGTAAGTTCAAAAAGCTTGTAAATAACACCGTTTTTTTCTATCATCAAAGGGGACTTTTGTCATCCAGGAAATTCCTTAAATCACTGCAAAAAAATCATAGGCATACTGCCAATCAATAAATCTGCCGCCACCATACCGGTAAATAATATTCTTAATCTCTTTTTTTCAAATTTGTCATCTGAATTGCATTCATTTGGAAATCATATTTTTAGCTGAAGTTCATTCTTTAACCCTTCATTTTCCGACAGCATATCTATCAGAAGTTCCTTGGCATCCTGCTCAGGAATTTTTTTGTTAATAATCTTTCTATTTCCTGTCTTTTTGGTATTTACTGTAGAAGCCATAACTATATTCATGGAGTCCTTATGATATACTTCCGCTTCATTCTCACTTTCATCAGCAAGATATTCTTCATATTTGTAGAGTACCGCTGCCATATGTTTACAATTGTATCCCTTCGCAGCATACGGACAATCGCAAAACATATCCATAATTTCCCCACCATCTAATTCAACAGACACCTGATAGTACTCACTGCCCTCAACCTCGGCCTCCACAGTATTCCCAATAATCTGTAAATCCGACACGCAGCCGTCCTCATAATACTCCATACCTCGATTCAGAATATGTGGTTCAAACAGATTCATCCAATTCATTTCGTATTTCTCTCATTCTACCGGCATATCCGGTTCATTATGATTTAATTATACCATCTACCCTTATATTTCAGAAGTCACACAATGTATTTCCTACCTTTTATTTTCTACGTTCTCATTATGGACTGCCCCTTCTCAAATCACATTATCATTCCCCTTGGAAAATCGTGTATACATGCTTGAATCCCTAGCATGTTGCCCTTGGTTTATGTTATACTATGGTGAGTATTATACACTACTATATTAAATGAATCCCCTAAAGGCAAAGCCATGATTAAACGAAAATTTATCAGTGTCAGGCTGTTAACTCCCGGCATGGTCATTGACCAGTCCATCATTGATGGAACCGGACGTGTCCTGATTCACCGGAAGACGACACTTGACGATTACATGATTAATTCCCTTCGCAAAATGAACATTGGCGGTGTTTATATCCGCGAAGGCGAAGAAAGCGATGAGGAAATCACCTATAACATTTCTCCGGAAGTTATGGAGAAGATCGAGAAGGTGAAGGTTCCCGACCGTGCGAAGATTGAACTACATGAAAGTGTGAAGAAAAGAGTTGCAGAAGGAATCCAGTTCCTTTACAGTAATCCGGACTCTCCAAGCTTCATGGATGCAACCAACAATGTTTCCAGTGAGCTTATGAAAGCATTGGAAGAGAATGATGCCCTGGCAGTCGATGTCGGTGCTTTGAAAGTCAGCGATGAATACACCTTCAAGCACAGTGTGGATGTTGCTTCCATGGGAATGATTATTGCGAAAAACCGTGGACTTTCCCCGAAGGAAGTGCAGCAGATTGGTGTTTCAGGACTTCTGCACGACCTTGGTAAATCCAGAATCCCGAATGAAATTTTAAATAAGCCGGGACGGCTGACGGAGGAGGAATTTGAAGTAATGAAGACTCATCCCGTTCTTGGCTATAACATGATTAAGGATAAGCCGGAGCTTTCTACAGCCACAAAGCTTGGTGTACTGCAGCATCATGAAAAGATGAACGGCAATGGCTATCCGTTGAAATTACAGGGCGACCAGATTACTCCCTTTGCAAGGATTCTTTCGGTTGCCGATATTTATGATGCCCTTGTCACAGAGCGTCCCTATAAAGATGCATTTTCTCCTCGTGATGCCGTGGAAATGATTATGGCAATGACCGGAGATCTTGACATTCACATGATCCAGAGTTTCTTAAACAGTGTGATTCTCTATCCCGTTGATTCCATAATAAAATTAAGCACCGGAGAGTTTGCCAAAAATTGTGCAAAACATCCCCGGTTATCCTACACGCCCAACTGTGATCACTTTGAACCATGGTCAGATCTATGCTCTTGCCTCTGATATCAAGTGCGCAAGCATTATTATCATATAACTATTACAGCTTAAACAACGTACTCATGATTCCTCTTCCGAGGGATGCACCTACGTTTCCGCCCAGCCGCTTTCCAAAGGAACCACCTATCGACTTGCCAAGGGAATTCCCTAGTTCACGTCCTACGGTTCCTGCAGCGGAGCGCGCTACACTTCCGGCAACTCTGTTTGCCTTCTTCTTCTTTGCTTCCTCTTCCTTTTCATTCGCCTTCTGAATCCGAACTGCCTCTTTTTTTCCTGCTCCTTCTGCAATCTTAGCTGTTCCTTTTCCTGCGCCTTTAACTGTGCTGCTTCCAGCTTTTCCTGTTCCTTCTGGCGGACAGCTTCCTCCTTCTGCGCTGCGGCCTGTGCTGCCGCCTCCTCCGCCTCCTTCTGTGCCTGAAGGTTCATTCTCTGCAAAAATTCATACGCCGAGTCACGATCAAAATATTCATTATATTTACTGTAAAGCATGCTTCCCCTGATCTGTTCCTCTCTGGTCCGGTCATCAAGCGTTCCTAAGTTACTCTGTGGAGGCAGCATCGTGCATCTCTTCACCACAGTCGGAATTCCCTCTTCATTGAGCACCGAAACCAGTGCCTCTCCAATGGCAAGCTCCTGTAAAACCTCATAAGTATTAAATTCCGGATTCTCACGGAACGCCTGTGCTGCTGCCTTTGCCCCTTTTTGTTCACCCGGTGTGTAAGCATGCAATGCGTGCTGGATCTTATTTCCCAGCTGGGAAAGAACCCCATCCGGAATATCCTTCGGATTCTGTGTAACAAAGTAAATACCAACCCC
The DNA here is from genome assembly GCA_021628825.1 of Lachnospiraceae bacterium. Lineage (GTDB taxonomy): Bacteria > Bacillota > Clostridia > Lachnospirales > Lachnospiraceae > Suilimivivens. Next base: position 1,834,522 of record JAJXRY010000001.1, read on the forward strand.
TTTTGAACGGATCAGCTTTACCACCTGCTCAATCTTTTCAAGCAGGGCACGGTTTGCAGTATCAAACAACATATGAGCCTCATCGAAGAAAAACACCATCTTCGGCTTTGGAAGATCTCCTGCTTCCGGTAAGGTTTCATATAATTCGGACATCAGCCACAAAAGGAAGGTGGAATACATCTTCGGGCTCTGCATCAGCTTCTGGCAGTCCAGGATCTGAATCTTGCCCTTGCCGTCGCAGTCCGTTCCGATCCAGTCACTGATACTGAGTGCCGGTTCCCCGAAAAACTGCTCTCCACCTGCCTCCTCCAGTGTAATCACGGCACGGATAATGGCAGTCAGACTCTGCTTTGCTATATTTCCATAGGTAAGACTTAATTCCTTTGCATTTTCGGATACATACTGCAGCATGGCCCTCAGATCTTTGGTATCAATCAGAAGAAGACCTTCATCATCTGCAATTTTAAAGATAATCGTCAGAATATCGCTCTGCGTATCATTGAGATTCAGAATCCTGCTAAGCAACAGTGGACCCATCTCGGTGATGGTCGTGCGAAGCGGCAGACCCTTTTCTCCAAATACATCCCAGAAGGTTACCGGATAAGCATGATAGGCAAATCCTTCTTTTTCAAGTCCCAGCTTTTCCACACGTCCGCCGACACTTCCTTCGCCGGTTCCCTTAAGGCTCATGGAAGCCAGATCTCCTTTAGCATCCGCAAGAAATACGGAAACGCCACAATCACTGAAGGACTCTGCCAGTACACGCAGGCTCACGGTTTTTCCGGTACCGGTTGCACCTGCAATCAGTCCGTGGCGGTTTGCCATCTTCGGATAAATATAGACCTTTCCCTCTCCTGATTTTCCAATATAAAGCTTTTGTTCCTGATACATCTTCAATCCCCTTCCTGTTAATTCTCGTTTCGTATATACGTAATGAACCGGTTTCCGTTTTCCTTAAACCAGGTCTTTGAGTCGTTCATTCCCATCTTATAAATCGTCCCGGTCTGTGGATTCATAATCACTGTATTCATTTCATTAAATCCAATAAGCAGCACGGCATTTCCATCCTGCAGCATCACAAGCACCGGAATGTCACGATCCACATAATAAAGAACTGCATCCAGGGAGCATCCGGACAGTTCCAGCACCTGGCATTCGCTTAAAGCACCCTCCAGAATGGAGCGAATAGTCTCTCCACTTTGCAGCATATATGCAGAATTACGCATGATTCCCTCATAGGACAGCATGGTATCTAATGCAACTGCAAGCGAATCTCTCTCCTCCGTAACCATATCCGGCTGGATTGCCATAATCTGATTTCTGGTACTGCGTATGGTCTTTTTCCATACATAGTTTCCGGCACTGTTAAGCACCACTCCGGCCCCGCTTTCAGCTGCATCAACTGCCTGATCCTCATTACCATAGATGCCGCGGATACCATATTTGCCATACACATAAAACTGCTCCTGCTCTTCATCGCTGCTTCGCAGATAAACACTTCTTTCCCCTTCAAAAAGCACTTCCTTCGGTGTAAGCTGCTTCATGGAATTCACGTCAATCTCTTTACGCAGTATAATCTGCCTGATTTTTCTCATAGTTCTGCGTAACCACGACTTCCATGGTATTTCTTCCCAGACTTACACTTTCTGCGTCCACAATCTGATCTTCAGCGATTTCGACATAAGTGCCGTCTTCTGATTTTGACACACGCTGCAACGTGATCTGGTTCTGATTCACACTGCCTGACAAAACATACACATTCTCCTGCTCATATGTCATCAGGACTCCTTCATTTTCATTCTCAATCTTCACACAATACATCGGCAGAACCGTTTCTCTTGCATAGTCTGTCACAATGTCATTTTTATTCACAATGCCATAGATCAGATCCTCTTCTATAAAACCGATCGGAACAATCGTTTCTGAAGCCTTTGCTTCGATCCGCTTCTGTACGCCCGTATTCAGGTTCATCAGCACCACTGTCTGGCTGTTTTCCAGGCTCTCGCCCTCCTGCCATGCAATCATACGGTTGCTGTCCGAAATCACATAACCATTATAATGCAGATTGTCTGCCACCACCTCATAGGTTCTCTGCGTAAAGTTGATGCCATAAATATGCCGGTTATCCATCAGATACAGGATTCCGTCACGATTGATATAGGAAAGCCGGTTCACCTTTTCCATAATCACATCCTGCGGATCCTCGCTCGGAATATAAACCAGTTCCTCAATGGTATTGACGGTACTGTCATAATAAAAGGCAGATATCCCGACTTCGCCCTCGTGCTTGCCACGATTCATGTAGCCATACACCAGAAAGGTAACATTACCGCCCTCACTCACATCCAGAATTTTAATCCGGTGCATATTGTAAAAGGTACGGGCGTCCCTGTTATCTTTATCATAAAAGCCAAACAGATAGGCCAGCTTGTTATCTACCGTATTATAACTGAACAGCCGGTTTCCGGATACAAACGCCAGAATGTTTCCATCATCGCTTTCTTCCATCTGGATGTCATCTGCCGTAATGCCAAGCATGATCTTATTGTTGGCATACACATTTCCGTCTTCCTGAAAAACCTGATCCATGGTGCGCTCATAATCCAGCAGGTAAATCCGTTCTGAGGTATAACGCAGCCGGTAATATTCCTGCACATGATACAGATTCTCCGCTTCTGCATCGGAGGTTGTTACATAAAAGTCCGTCACAAAGCTGCCTGTCTGTTCATCAATTTCCCTGATCGTAATCTGCGGATCCGTTTTCGCGGTGATCGGCAGTCCCGCATAAGTAATCTGGTCAAAGCTGCTGTGAATCGTTACCTTTCCCAGATTGGTATTATCTCCGGAGGAATTGGACTCCAGATACTTGGTAAGGCTTTTGGCCGCTTCCTTATCAAAGGTCTTTGTTGTGAAATCCTTCACAAATTCCAGCTTATCCGTCACATGATAATCCTCCTGGCTGATGATCCGCGTATAATACCGGATGGTGTCACCGGAAGCAGGGGTAATGAGCACAATCAGTTCATATTCCTGATTCATGTCGATCAGGTCTTTCAGCTCCAGTGTTGCAAACAGCGTTCCATCGTCCCGCTCTTCCCATTCCGGAACCTGCGTATTCTCAATCAGACGCTCTCCATCCACACTCCGGACTTCGAATGCAATGCTGTCAATTTCTGTCCCGAAGCGGTCAATCTGAAGGGCCACCTTTCGTCCTGACATGAGCGGTGTGATGGATTCCCGCATCAGATTTGTTTTCATTTCCTTGCGGTATCCGTGCATAGGATTCATCTCAATCCCATTAAACCGCACCGTCACAACCGGAAATGTCGCCTTGCCCATCTCCATTGTCATATCGGTCGTTCCCTGATTAATGATACTGCCCGCAACAAACAGTGATATGAAAAATACCGCAATCACAATTGCAATATTAATGATCAGTTTCTTCATTCCTTTTCCCTATATTACGAATTACAATTTTCCTGTTCCATAAGCTTCTGCAGCGTGGTGTGAATGTGAAGCTCCTGTGTCATCCTTAAAAGCTCCGTTTCAATTTGTGACCCTCTCCCTGCCGCTTCGTTCTGCTGCACACTGGATGTCTGCTTCGACGGATTTCTCTTCACCGCACGGATCAGCAGATTCTTCGGTGTGTGCTCCATATCAATAAATTCCAGTATCTGTGTGTCATATCCCGCCGTCTCAAGCACTTCTGCCCGGACTGCATCGGTAAGGATTGCTGCTATACGCTCTTTTAATATACCATATTTCAATACTGGCTCCAATATGTCATTCTGAATCTGCCGGTTCACCTCATGCTGACAGCACGGCACGGAAAAGATGACCTTCGCATTCCATTTCATTGCCTTTTGCAGCGCATAATCCGTTGCCGTATCACAGGCATGCAGCGTCACCACCATATCCACTTCATCGCAGCCTTCATATTTTGCGATATCCCCATGGAGAAACTGCAGCTTCTCATAGCCATAGCTCCGGGCAAGTTCATTGCAGTGCCGGATCACATCCTGTTTGAGGTCCAGCCCCGTAATCGCTACATCCTGTCCCTTAAGTTCATGCAGATAATAATACAGTGCAAAGGTCAGGTAGGATTTTCCGCAGCCAAAGTCAATGATATGCACGGTTCCCTTCTTTTGCAGTGTAGGCAGAATATCCTCTACAAATTCAAGATAGCGGTTAATCTGCTTGAACTTGTCATACCGGGCATGTACAATTTTCCCCTCCGGGGTCTGCACTCCTAAATCAATGAGAAACGGAACCGGAATTCCTTCCTTTAAAATATAACGCTTCTCACGGTTATGCTCCATGACCGGTTTCAAGGTTTTCTCCCCGACTTTCGAGGGCTGGAACTTGATGGTTGTCCTTCCCTTTTTACTTACAAGCACATGGAGTCTGCCCTCCATGTGCTCAGCCTCTAACTGTCGGAATTCCTCTTCCATGTAACGTTCCACAAGGGATACCAGGTCCTCTGCCGTATAATTCTTATGAAAAACCTGCGTTCCCCGAAAACGGGTCTCCTGAAACATCAGCTCCTGCTTTACCATCACCGGGCGGATCTTAATCCTTGAAATTCCATTCTTTTCCCGTGGGTTGCTCAGGATCATCTGATAGAGTCTTTCATTGCATAATTCAGATAAATAAGTGTGTAAATCGTTCATCCCTGTGTCTTCTCTTATAAATTTCATAAAACAGAAGAATCTGTATGAGATCCCCGATTCTCTGCCACTTTTTCCGGGGAATCCGCATCCATTGCAGACTCTTCGTTACTGTTCTCTTCTCTTTTTACCCGATCCAGAATATCCATGGCAAGCCGGTATAACCGGAGCCGGTCCGGATATTCGTCATAGATCATGCTTCCTTCATAGTCCATTTTGTCTAAAATCCCGGCGATCAGCTTCTGATAGTGCTTTGCCTCCTTCGGGTACATCTGCTGCATATATTCCAGATCACGCATCACAGTGTTTTCCTGCTGCCCGAACATCGGCATGGGATACGCCATATAAAACGGCATAATTCTGCGTTCATACATAACCATAACATCCTTGTTTCTTTACTGTTATGATATGCATTCCCTCTGTAGTCGTGAGAATAGAGTTAAAAGTCCATCCCTGTCAAAGGAATGGACTTTTCAACCATCTGATGTATCAATACTTATGATTTTAATACATGAATACGTGCGAGAGATCTCTGTAAAGCGGTTTCTGCACGAAGAACATCTGTCTCGGGAGTCTTGCTGCGAAGTCTTTCTTCGGCACGCTCTCTTGCATGCTCTGCACGATCCAGATCAATTTCTTCCGGCCACTCAATGATCTCTGCCATAATTACAAGCTGATCCTGCAGAATTTCTGCAAAACCTGCATGTAATGCAGCTTCCTTCGTTCCTTCTGCCTCTGTGATTGTAAGTATACCGGGGCTTACAATAACCGTTAACGGGATATGTCCCTTTAACACACCGATTTCGCCCTCGGTGGTATTGAATTCCACCATGGAAACTTCACCTTCATAGAAGACACGGTCCGGAGTAATAATTTTTTTAAGGTAAAATAAATTACTGTCTGCCATCTGACCACCTCCCGTTATTTCACGCGGGCAAGTACATCATCGATGCTTCCGGCATTCAGGAAGTAGCTCTCCGGAATATCATCATGCTTACCGTCCAGAATTTCCTTAAAGCCACGGATTGTCTCGTTAATCGGTACATACTTTCCGTCAATTCCCAGGAACTTGCTGGCTACGAAGAACGGCTGGGATAAGAATCTCTGTACCTTTCTTGCACGGTTTACAACGAGCTTATCGCTTTCTGATAATTCATCCATACCAAGAATTGCAATGATATCCTGTAATTCCTTATACTTCTGGAGAATCTCCTGTACACCACGAGCAACAGCATAATGCTCTTCACCAACAATTCTGGGATCCAGAATTCTGGATGTGGACTCGAGCGGATCTACCGCAGGGTAAATACCTAATTCTACGATAGAACGGCTAAGTACGGTTGTTGCATCCAGATGTGCGAAGGTAGTTGCCGGAGCAGGGTCAGTTAAGTCATCGGCCGGCACATAAACCGCCTGAACGGAAGTTATGGATCCATTCTTCGTTGATGTAATACGCTCCTGAAGTGCACCCATTTCTGTCTGCAGGGTAGGCTGATAACCTACTGCTGAAGGCATACGGCCAAGCAGTGCGGATACCTCACTACCAGCCTGTGTAAAACGGAAAATATTATCAATGACAAAAGCACATCCTTGCCGCCTTTGTCACGGAAATATTCTGCCATGGTAAGACCGGTAAGACCTACTCTCATTCTGGCTCCGGGGGGCTCATTCATCTGACCAAACACCATGGTGGTCTTATCAATAACGCCGGACTCGGTCATTTCATGATATAAGTCATTTCCCTCTCTTGTTCTTTCACCAACACCGGTAAATACGGAATATCCGCCGTGCTCGGTTGCGATATTACGGATCAGCTCCTGGATCAGTACGGTCTTACCTACACCGGCACCACCGAACAGACCGATCTTACCACCCTTCTGATAAGGGCAAAGCAGGTCAACGACCTTGATACCTGTTTCCAGAAGTTCCTGCTGGGTAGACTGCTCTACGAATTCGGGTGCAGCTCTGTGGATCGGTTCATAGGAAACTCCTTCCGGAGCCGGTTTATTATCAATGGGAGCACCCAGTACGTTAAAGATACGTCCTAAGGTATTTTCACCAACAGGTACGGAAATCGGCTTTCCGGTAGCAATTGCTTCCATTCCGCGGACAAGTCCGTCTGTGGTTCCCATGGCAATACATCTGACAGTATCGTCACCAAGATGCTGGGCAACTTCCACAACAAGCTCTCCGCCATCCTGCAGAGGAACCTTGATTGCTTCGTTGATTTCCGGCAGTCTGTTACCGGCAAACTTCACATCCAGAACGGCACCGATAACCTGAGTGATTTTTTTCCTGAATCTGCCATTTCTTTCATCCTTTCTCGATTTTATTTGTTTATGAGATCGCGTTTGCGCCTGCGATAATTTCGGTCAGTTCCTGCGTAATGGAGCCCTGACGGGCACGATTGTAAAGAAGCGTCAGATCCTCGATCATTTCTTCTGCATTGCTTGTTGCAGCGTCCATGGCCTGCATTCTGGCTCCGTTCTCACTGGCAATCGCTTCAATCATACCGCCGTAAATCAGGCTGGTAATATATTTCGGAATCAGTAAATTCAAAGCCTCTTCATCCTCCGGCTCAAAGTTCATCATAACATGATCGTCCTCCTGAGCAGTTTCTTCTTCCTCAGAAACCTCCACCGGAAGAAGCTTTAACAGGGTCGGAATATGAACAACGGTGTTCTTAAATCCGGTATAGGCCAGATAAATCTCACTGATTTCACCATTTTCAAAGGCACTGAGAACTTCCTTACTGATCTTCATGGCTTCTGCATAAACAGGATCTTCAATTACATCTGAATAATCAGCTCTAATCTCATAGTTCTTTGCAAGGGCATCTTTTCCCTTCTTACCAATTGCATAAATTGCCAGATCTTCGTTTGCAAGCTCTCCCTGGGTAATCAGCTTGATCACATTGGAGTTGTAGCCGCCTGCAAGTCCACGGTTTGAAGTAATCACAATGACTGCTTTCTTTCCGCTTTCACCGGACTTTAAATATTTATGCTCCAGATTCTGCGTTCTTCGAAGAATCGAATGTACGGTATTGTACATGCAGTGGAAATAGGTCTGGGATTTCTCGGCATTCTGCTTGGCTCTCTGCAGCTTTACAGTAGAAACAAGCTTCATGGCCTTGGTAATCTGCTGGGTACTCTGGATACTGCCCTTACGCCGCTTTATGTCTCTCATTGAGGCCATAATATCACCTGTTCCCTTCCGAATTATTTAAGAAATTCTGCTTTGAATTCTTCAATTGCCTTCTTTAACTTCTCCTCGGTTGTATCAGAAATTACCTTCTCCTGTGCAATGCCTGACGGAATTTCCGGATACTTTGTCTTGATAAAGTCAAAGAATTCTGACTCAAAACGGGTAATTTCCTCGGTAGGAACATCCAGCAGATACTTATTGGTAACTGCATAAATGATGATAATCTGGTATTCAACCGGCATCGGATTGTACTGAGGCTGCTTTAATACCTCTTTAATTCTTTCACCCTGTGCCAGCTTTTCCTTGGTATCGGCATCAAGCTCGGAACCAAACTGTGCAAAGGAAGCAAGTTCTCTGTACTGTGCCAGCTCCACACGAATCGGGGAAGCAATCTTCTTCATTGCCTTGATCTGTGCATCGCCACCAACACGGGATACAGAAAGTCCTGCGTTAACAGCCGGACGGAATCCGGAGTTAAACATCTCTGTTTCCAGATAGATCTGTCCATCTGTAATGGAAATAACGTTGGTCGGAATGTAAGCAGATACGTCACCTGCCTGCGTTTCGATAATCGGTAATGCCGTTAAGGATCCTCCGCCGTACTCATCACTCATTCTTGCTGCACGCTCTAACAGTCTGGAATGCAGATAGAATACATCCCCGGGATATGCCTCACGTCCGGGTGGACGCTTAAGAAGCAAAGAGAGTGTACGGTATGCAGCCGCATGCTTGGTTAAGTCATCGTATACTACCAACACATCTTCTCCCTTCTCCATCCATTCCTCTCCGATAGCACATCCGGAATATGGAGCAATATACTGTAACGGAGCAAGCTCACTGGCAGTTGCTGCAACGATCGTTGTATACGCCATAGTGCCTGCTTCTTCCAAGGTCTTAACAAGGGATGCAACGGTAGAAGCCTTCTGGCCGATTGCGACATAAATACACTTTACACCCTGTCCCTTCTGGTTGATAATGGTATCGATCGCAATCGCGGTCTTTCCTGTCTGTCTGTCGCCGATGATCAGCTCACGCTGACCTCTGCCGATAGGTACCATGGAGTCAATTGCCTTGATACCCGTCTGAAACGGCGTATCTACGGATTTTCTGGTGATAACACCGGATGCTACTCTTTCAATCTTACGATATTTATCTGTCTGAATCGGACCCTTGCCATCAATCGGCTGTCCCAACGCATTCACAACACGTCCTAACATGTTGTCACCTACAGGAACCTCAACTACACGACCGGTTGTCTTAACCTGATCGCCTTCGCTGATGTTTCTGTGGCTTCCCGAGAAGTACTGCACCTACGTTGTCCTCTTCCAGGTTCAGTACCATTCCGTATACTTCCCCGGGGAATTCCAGAAGCTCTCCCTGCATAGCGTTATTCAGACCATGCACACGGGCAATACCGTCGGCTACCTGAATAACGGTACCAACGTCTGACACTTCAAGATCTGAAGCGTATCGTTTAATCTGCTCTTTGATTACGGAGCTGATTTCTTCCGGTTTCAAATTCATTGGTCATACGCACCTTTCTTTATTATTCGCAGCCATTTCATGCCTTCACAGCTGCGATGATTCAAGTCACTTAACAGAAACTGTATCCTCACAGTTCCTACAACTGTACCCTGAGCAACTGACGCTGCAGCTCGTACAGCTTTGCTTTTACACTGCTGTCCACAACACGGTCTCCGATACGGATCACCATGCCACCGATCAGGTCATCTTCCACCTGATAATGCATTTCCATCTTCTTAAAATGAGTGGTTGCCAGCAGTCGTTCTTCGATTTCCTTCTTCTGGGCCTCGTTAATACCACATGCTGTGGATACATACGCAACTCCGATGCCTCTTTCCTTCTTCACTTCATCAATAAAATAATCGAGAATGGCATCGATTTCCGGATATCGGTCCTTCGCCACAACGATATGCAGGAATCCGAGTAATTCCTTGGAAATATGTCCCTTGAATACCTCTTCTACGACCTTAAGCTTTTCTTCCTTAAGGATCTTGGGATGGTTCATGAGTTTTCCGAAATCCGGATTGGCATCAAGAATTTCTTTTAAGGATTCGATCTCCTGTAAGAATTCCTCTTCCTTTCCTTCTTCCACAGCCAGTTCGAACAAAGCCTCTCCATATGTTTTCGAAACTAGCTTTGCCATGTACTCTCACCTATTTCCTTCAAAGTATCATTAATCAGGCTCTCCTGTACAGTTGTATCAATAGATGCCTTCACTACCTTACCTGCCATCATGGATGCAAGCACTACCATTTCGCGCTTCATGTCATCAGCTGCCTTCTGTTTCTCCAGTTCAGCTTCTGTTCTCGCTCTCTCGATAATGGCTGCCGCTTCTTCTTTTGCATTCGCCACGATCTTATTCTCATTCTCAAGAGCACGCTTTCTGGCATCGCTTAAAATCTTTTCTGCTTCTTTGTCGATATCTTTCAGCTTATTTTCATACTCTTCCTTGAGAGCCGCTGCATCTTCCTGACTCTTTGCTGCATCATCGAGTTCACCCTTAATCTTGTCGGATCGCTTCTTCATCATTTCACGAACCGGGTTAAACAGAAAATAAGATGCGACAAGGAACAATGCAAATACTGCAATGATCATCAGTGCGGAATCCGCAAGGAGCTGAAAGTCAAGGTCGAACAATCTTGGTTCCATATTGAGCCTCCTTTCTGTTTTCTGTTATTTAAGGCTCTTATTTAATCAGCGGTTTAACAAACAGCAGAATGATACCAATCAGCAAACCATAAAGACCGGTTGTTTCGGCAACGGCCTGTCCTAAAAGCATGGTAGAAGTAATGTCAGATTTTGCACCCGGATTTCTACCAACGGCGGCGGCGGCATGTCCTGCTGCAATACCCTGTCCGACACCGGGTCCGATACCGGCGATCAACGCCAGACCCGCACCGATTGCTGAACAACCTCTGATAAAATTCTCGTTAAATTCCATTGTAATGTCCTCCTTAATAAAAAAACATTGTAAATAAATAAAATAGATGATTAATTATTATGGTTCAGATGAACCACATGCATCTGCAATGTATGTCATAGTCAACATACAGAATACATACGTCTGAATTGCTCCTGAGAACAGATCAAAGTACACATGCAACGCTGCAGGCCATACATAGGCGATCTTGCTGAGCAGCGTATAAATCAGTGCCATAATGGCTGTTCCCGAAAGAATATTGGCAAACAGACGTAACGATAACGAAATCGGGACTGCGAGGTTACCGATAATATTAATCGGAGCCCAGATCGGCCAGGGATCACACAGTCCTTTTAATACGCCTGAGAGCTTTTGATACTTCAATTCATTGTACCGGATCAATGTAAATGAAATAATCGCCAGACCAAAGGTTACTCCATAGTCTGCTGTCGGCGGCCGTAAGCCGAATAATCCGGAAAAAAATTACTGAACAGGATAAAAATAAAAATCGTTCCGATATAGTTCCGGTATCTTACTGCATGCTTGCCCATAACACCGGCTGTCATATTATCCAGCTTTTCCACAATCAGTTCCACAACATTCTGGAAACCCTCAGGAACCTCCTTGGCATGCTTTTACCATATGACCTGCGGCAATGCAGAACGCTGAAATAAGCTTAAAAACACGATCAGCACACACACATGGGTTGTCGTAATCCAGAGCGTCTGGCCAAACAATTCATAAGAGAATACTCCATGAATCATGAAATCGACGTCAGCTCCTCCCGACAACAAAATTCCTTGTTCCATCCTATATCACCTCCTTACATCTCTTCTTCCGGTATTTCTACCAAATCAGGTAAAATTTCTTCGCCATAAATCCATGTACTCACTTTTTTTAGCAAAGAAATTGAGATAAGCTCCGATCTTAAGTCCCATGACTCCCGCAAAAAGTAATCAATGGGTTTAATGTATCCGTCAGTGCTGCGGCCACAAGCACAATGGCAATCCCTATATAACGGATCATATAGTGAATCAGCATTTTCTTCGTCGCGCCCTGCTGTCCTAAATCAAGTCCCCGGTCAAGCGCCCACCACATATCAATGGCGCACACCGCCGCCGTGGCAATTCCGATCCACCAGGCTGCGGAATAAAAGCCCTCTTCCCGGGAAAAAGAGAAGTACAACCTGTCCAGCAATTCCATAGATCAGAATTCCGGTCTCAAGTTCAAACAGACTGCGGTTAATTCTTGTGATTCTTTCTTTCATCCGGCTTCTTCTTACGCTTCCTTCCACCATGCAGATAGGCAGACTCTTCGCTTCCTCTCTGATAAATCTGCCGTGAAAACCGGTATACGTTATAACCGCCTGCAACAGCCCCGATGAAAAACAAAAAAATCATAAAGAAATCCGTTCCAAGCTTCCGGTCCAGTAAATTACCCAGAAAGGCACAAATAAAAATAGGGACGATCATGTTAATTCCAAATTGTCCTATCATAGTCAATGCCTGAAATACACTACGATTGAACTTCACATTCTGCCCCTTTCCACCTGTCGTTTATAATATGTTACTTCAGAATCCGCATATTCAAACTGTAATTATGCAGTTCTCACATCACTTTTCTGAACAGATACAATTATACCCATTTTTTTCCCTTTTCTGTCTAGGAAAATTCATTGACTTTACATAGATTTAATAGTATTTTTTTAGATTATCAATTTTTTTCTTACCAAAGAAATCGAGGTGTTGTATGAAAAAAATCCCATCCTGTACCGTCGAAGAATTATCCCCGAAGAATGTATTCTATTAAAGGACGACCGTATTTTTATCCTGTGATGAAGATCATATTGTGACAGCATGGAACACCCTCCATCCCAAGAAAGACCTGCATCACGGCTGGTCCTGTTACTTTCTGAAGGAGGGCTTTAAGGTCAGCCGGTTCTGCCGTGAGGACGGCTCTCTTCTTTACTGGTATTGTGACATTGTGGATTTTGATTACAAAGAAGACAAAAACGAACTGACCGTGATTGATCTGCTCGCTGATGTCCTTATTTATCCCGATGGATTTGTGAAGGTTGTGGATCTTGACGAACTGGTACAGGCCTCCGATGAGGGACGCCTGTCTACCGAAAACTTGAAATCCAGCCTTCTGAAGCTGAACAGACTCCTTACGATCATTTATGCAGGTGAGTTTCCGAAGCTGCGGCGTTATGTTGAAGAATTACGTTGAAGAATTAAAGAATTATGTCAAAGGATTATTTCAGCCGGTCGCTTTATTACCACATGATTTACTATATTGCATGATATCGTTCAAAAAGTCTTACACAAATGATGATTGAACTCTCATTTATGTAAGGCTATTCTTAATATCATGTCTTAATAATACGATGTTTTTAATAGAAAATATGCCCGCCGATCTGCTGTCCTGTCAGTCCTTCAATCGGGGTACGGAAGAACAGACAGTTTCCAACCGTAGTCTGTCCACCCATGGCAGCATCTGCCGCCTGATAACAGGCACTCGTTGCATCATCCCGTGCGAGGGCAAGAGCCAGCCGTCCGGTGCTTACCGGTTCAAACTGCCTGTTCTGGTAAATCACCCCTACAATCGTATCCGGAAATACCGAACTCATGACACGATTCATAACAACTGCGCCTACCGCAACCTGCCCTTCATACGGCTGGTTTCCGGCTTCACAATAGATCAGGTTGGCCAGCAGATATCGGTCACCCTCTGCAAAGGTTACTTCCGAAATATCTCTCCATGCCGATCTTGCTGCCAGTGCGGACAAACGCCGCTCCTCTTCCAGCTGCTTCTGAATCTCCTGAATATTCGCATTCTGGTCGGCAAGCTGCTGCTCATATGCCTTGATTTCGTCTTCAGTCTGCGCCATATCACTCTGATATCCGGAAATCTTGCCACGTACACTGCTGACAAGACCGGATACCCGGCTCTGCTCCGCTTCTACCTCTGCTTTCAGGGCCTCCAGATCCTTCATTTCTTTCTGAAGTCTTGCTTCTGTTTCTTCTACTTCGATTCTGGTCTGCTTAAATGCCTCCAGTTGCTGCCTGTCATAGGCTGCAAGGCTTTCAATATATGCACTCCGGTTTAATAATTCTGCGTAATTTGCCGAACTGAATAATGTCTCCATCAGCACATAATCCTGACGCTCATACATGAACTGGATCCGCTTCTTCATCGCTGCATACTGATCGGCTTCAATCTGCTTCGCCTCTTCCAGCTCTGCCTGTGTTTTCTCGATTTCCTCATTCTTTGCAGCAATCTTTCCTTCGAGATCATCAAGATTCGCGCTCACTTCCTCCAGATTATCGTTGAGGTCACTGAGCTCTCCCTTAAGCCCATTCGTGGTATTCCGCAGACTGTCCAGTTCGTTCTGGCTTTCCCCGATCTTGTTTTCCGTATCCTTCTTTTTTTCCTTTTCTTCCTTAAGCTTCTGCTCCAGTTCTGATACCTTGTCCGCATATACCGGAAGAGAAGGATAAACGCACGCCAAAAGGACAATTGCCATAATTCCGGCAATTGTCTTCCGTCTCCGTTTATTCATTTTGGGAAAGCTTTTTCTCAAAGTAATAAAACCTCTTTCGTTAATCTTCCAGCTTTGCGATTCTGCGGACGTGGTTTTCGCCTTCGGAAAATTCGGTGTTTAAAAAGGTCTCCACAATCTCAATGGCAAGATTCTTTCCGACAATTCCTCCTCCGAGAGCCAGCATGTTGGCATCATTATGGAGTCTCGTCATCTTTGCCATATAGGGATCGGTGCAAAGTGCACAACGGATTCCAGGTACCTTATTGGCTGCAATGGAAATCCCGATTCCGCTTGTGCAGACTACAATACCACGATCACACTGTCCGTCTGCAACCGCTCTTGCGGCTGCCTTTCCAAAGTCCGGATAATCACAGGATTTCCTGTCAAAACATCCAAAATCCTGATATTCATATCCCTTCTCCTCCAGATACTCTTCAATCTGGCATTTCAGATCATAACCACCATGATCACTTCCTAATGCTATCATAGGCTCCTCCTTTGAATCTATATTCTCTTCACAGGCTGATCACCTGATGTCCTGCTGCCTTCAGCAGGCGGTTCATCGTAGCCTGTCCCAATCCGGTTTCTGTAAATGACTCTGTAAAAATAAGCTGTACCTCTTCATCATCCATCTGCCGTAACACTTCAAACAGATGATGTGCAATTGCGTCTTCATTCTTGCGGCTTCCGAGACTTCTTTTCACATCAGCCTGATACTGCTCTATCGTTTCATCGGTTGCAATAACACCCGTTTTCAATCCCTGTTCATGGCCTTCTGCCAGCTTTTTCATTGATGCAGGCAATGACCTTTTCCAGTGGTCCTTCCACAATCGTAAGATTCCCCTTCGGTGCATAGTGACGGTATTTCATGCCCGGTGCTTTCGGCGCCTGTTTGGAGGATGCGTCTAAGATCGTCTTATCGACATCGACATTTCCGATCACCTGCATCATCTTTTCCTGGGTCACATATCCCGGGCGGAGAATCATCGGCTCTCCCTCAGACAGATCAATAATTGTTGATTCCAGTCCGATATCGGAGGATCCTCCATCAATAATCATCTCTACCCTGCCATCGAGATCTTCAATCACATATTTGGCTACTGTAGGACTCGGTCTTCCGGAACGGTTGGCACTGGGTGCAGCAATATATCCTCCGGCTGCCCGGATGAGTGCTGCCGCAATTTTATTGGAAGGCATCCGCACCGCCACAGTAGAAAGTCCGCCTGTGGTTGCCATTGGTACGCGGTCTGTCTTTTTGAAAATCATGGTTAACGGTCCCGGCCAGAAAGCATCCGCAAGAAGATAAGCGCTCTCAGGAATCTCTGCCGCAATGAATGGCAGTGCATCCATATCTGCAATATGGACGATCAGCGGATTGTCGGACGGTCTGCCCTTCGCTGCGTAAATCTTCGCGGAAGATTCGGCATTCAATGCATCCCCGCCAAGTCCGTAAACGGTCTCTGTGGGAAATGCAACCAGCCCGCCGTCCTTCAAAAATCTGTCCGGCTTCCTGTATCGCCTCTTCATCAATATGATCTTCCTTTATGGTTACCACCTTTGTATTCATGAAAAACTTCTTTCCAATTATTAGTTCTATTCTCTGAGGCTCATTATATCATATATTGATAAAATTTACATATAACTCACATGCCCATGCTACGCACTCTCTATCTGTCTTCGACAGATGCATGTTCGTTAATGAGCCCAGGAAAGCAAATGCCTCTTTCAGAGTCGCTTGCTTTCCTTTGAGGCTCATTATACCATATATTTGTAGTATGACAACAGGGCGAAACCGTGATTTTATATGAGAAAATCAAGAATTTGCATTAATGTGCTGTACAATCCCCATGAAAATCCGAAAGGCCAGCTGCTCTTCATAAAGCGGATCCGATAATTTATCGGCTTCCTCTGCATTGGAGAGGAAACCGCATTCCACAATAACAATGGGTCTTGAAGTCTTCTTTAATAAGTAGTAACTGGTGTTTGCCTTAGCCTCCCGCTTATTCTCCGGGTCCAACTGCTTCAACTGTTTCTGTATCGACTCTGCCAGGTTTTTACTCACTTCACTCGTTCCATAATAAAAGACCTGCCCGCCTTTTACATATTCTTCGGAATAACTGTTCTGGTGAATGCTGACAACCAGAACGGGATCTGCTTCCTCAATGACCTCGATACGGCGTTTCATATCCTGCACTTTCTTATTTGAGGTATTCTCATCATACAGTCCTCCGTCTTCTGTTCGTGTCATTACGACTTCATACCCGTCCAGTTCCAGAAACGTTTTTAAGATCTCTGCAATTTTCAGATTAATTTCCTTTTCCTGTTCCCCATGAATTCCGATTTTCCCCGGATCAATTCCACCGTGCCCGGCATCAATTACAATGACCTTCTTCTTTTCGGTTACTACCTGTGTCGATGAGGTATTGATAAATAACGCTCCCTCTTTTGATATGACAAACATGGATAGCATGAGAATTCCCAGCATAAGCAGCTGCAGAATTTTCTCACCGCGTTTTCCGATCTTTAATTCCATATCGCTGTTCTTTTCCGAAAGTATTTCTATATATTTATGCAGTCCTCTTTCAAGAAAGTACCCGGCATATGGAGCAATTTTCAGTTTATAAAAGCTGGTATCCCTTTCCGGACACCAGCTTCTTTCCTTTTATTTTCTGTTTTTAATTTTATGGCTGTTCAGTCTTAGCATTCATCGTCCCTATTGCCATAATTGCATGGCTCTGAATAGTTACAAATTATTTATTGAGGTATTCCTCAATCACATCCCAGATATCCGAAGTTTCATAGCCAAGCCTCCAGCATGCCACACCTCCGATATTGTAGTTCTGCATAACATTAAGCTTCACTCCAATGGACTGTGCATCCTCCAGCCATACCTGATTATAGGTATCTCCATCCATGTATTCTCCGTAGTTCTGACAGGTTTCTTCATCCCATACCGTTTCAATATTATGAGCCCTGATATACTCCTGTGCCATGGCCATGCCTACTGCCTGGCTGCTTACATCCGTACCTGTCGTAGACCAGATTCTTGTATAGAATGGAACTGCATTGATGATCTTATTGGCAGGCACCTGTGCTACGGTCTGCTTAATACCTTCCTCCACAAAATTAATGGATGCAACGCTTCCTGCTTCCGCACTTCCGGCATAATGTTCATCATATCCCATGATGATCACATAATCGGCCACAATTCCCTGTTCCTTACGATTATAATGATTGGTATAACCCGTCGGAACATAATTATCAATGGATAATACAATGCCGTTTGCACGACACGGAATGGACAGTTCACGGATGAACTCTATATAATGTTCTCCACAGTCCATGCTGATCTGCTCGAAGTCAACATTGATTCCGTCGATTCCATACTGCAATGCCTCATTGACCAGATTGTCAATCAGTGTCTTCCGATGTGTTGTGGAAGACAGAATACTGTACATATCAATGCTGTCCTTGTATTCAATATTTTCAACCAGTGCCCACACTTCAAGCCCCATATCATGCGCCTGATCCACATACTTCTGTGTAGCAAAGCTTTCAAAGTTTCCTTCACTATCATTTAATTTAAACCAAGTCGGGGAAATTACATTCAGCCCTTTGGTATTCGCCACATATTCTGACAGGGTATCATTTCCTGCCACTCCGGCAACTACATGCCAGCCAAGATTAATCTTATGATCTCTCGTAACGCTGGTATATTCCGGCTCCTGATAATCATTGACCGGAATCGGAAGCTCCGGTGCAATATCACGCAGCCGCTTATTCTCCACATAACCAATAACGGCATCTGCCGTCTTCACTTTCGTCCAGGTTTCCATCTGTTCCAGAACAATCACCTTGTCGTTTGCCTTCACATCCTCTAAGATCTCGCTCTTCACACCGCCCAGACGGCGTACCTTCGTATCCTTCTTAATATATCCGATCTGTCTCTGATCCCAGGAAGTGTATACCTGCAGACGATTCGGATCGGTAAATGCTTCATATGAGAAGTTGGAATACCGCTTCACATAGTCCAGTGCCACATACAGAGTATCTCCCACATAACGGGAAAGGACATAATCAAAGCTCTTATTCTCCTCTCCGATACTGACTTCACTTGTTCCGACAACCGTTCTCACAATGGCATCCGGAAGTGTATAAAGCAGAAGTCCTTCTCCAGCATCCTCATAAAACCGGTCATTAAAAAGCTCCTGCGCGGTACTTAAGGATACATAATATGTACCGTCTAACAACTTCGCTCTCTGTTCAATCATTTCATCCTGCAGAACGATCGCGGTATCCGTCTCGTCCTGGATTGCATAAATTTCATTCAGATCTGCCCGTTCTTTTGAATAAGAATATCTATCAATAATCTTACCCCCAAATGCTACGCCAAACACCACTATAATAAGGACGATGGCAATTAACACCGGAATAATTTTTTTCTTCATGTATTTAACCTCCAATCGTCCTATATTATAGCAGACTATTCTTCTATCGTCATTAAAATTTTTGCTTCAAATGTTTTTGTTATAAGGGGGTTCCAAAAATCATTTTTTTAACTATTTGGCATATTAATATTCTAAAGGGTCTAAAGGGATTGTGTCAGAAACCGGATCCATAATTGATTCGGAAATCAGATCATATCGGATTTCCTTAACTTTTCCTGCTTCGTCTGCAATGTAGTCTGCCATATAAGCAGCATCCTCCTTAACACATTTCTTCATAATGTGATCCGTGTCTGACGGATTTCCATCGAGGTATAGCTTCACTCCGGCTTTCTCATAATGCAGCAGGCGTTTCTTTATAGATGATAAATAAGCTTCTTTTTCTGATAACATACCATTCTCCCATCTGTCCGGAATTTTATAAAAAGACCAAAAGCACCGTGATATGCATAAATAAATTCCAAACTGATTATACTTTTTAAATCTGACGATAACTGAGTAGGTAAGATGCATCGGATAAGTATCATTTTTATTTCTTTCTTTGAATAACTTATACGCGTTTGAATTATAATTGGTGTATTTACTGTGACGAATATTCGCGACTAGGCACACAAGCCTGAGAGACCACCTGCATCAGTTCTCATACAGAATGTAATGTACCTGATGCGGGGCATATGTTGCTAGATCATCATTTCAATATTATTAATTAGTTATAAACAATTGTCATGCCTCCTCCTGATACAGATTTATCCGGAAGCACCTTACGCATCCTATTATGGTTGTTTTTTTACCAAATTTGTCAATAGGAAATTTTTATTTTTTTATTGAAAATTACCAAAAATATAATTAAAAAGTCACATATAAATATTAAATTTTTTTCATAAACCGTTTTTTTCAAAATATTGACTTAGATTTAGGTAGAGTATAAGATGATATAAAGGTCAGAAGGCAGAACTCTTTCCTGCTTGCAGGAAAAGAGTTTTGGCTTAGTGACCCAACACACATGAGCATGTAGTGATTTCATTTATGAAATCTACGGAATGCGAATGGGTGTAGAATTGCGGAAGTTGCAACGCAACGGAGCAATTCGTATATCATCAATATCAATGTAACAAAGTAACTAAATATAAAATGGAGGCAACTCATGAAAATAGAAAAAGTAAATGATCACCAGATCCGTTGTACTCTTACCAAAGAGGATCTGGCAGATAGAGAGATTAAATTGAGTGAGCTTGCTTACGGTACGGATAAAGCCAAGGATTTATTCCGTGACATGATGCAGCAGGCTTCTTTTGAATTTGGATTTGAAGCAGAGGATATTCCTCTGATGATTGAAGCAATTCCTTTAAATGCAGATTGTATTGTACTGATAATTACAAAGGTAGAAGATCCGGACGAACTGGATACCCGTTTTTTTCGAAATTTGCCCCTTCCGTTCGTGAAGATGGAGAAGACCTTGACGAAATGATGGATTCTGTCGTCAATGGAGCCGGTGCCGATGATGTTCTTGATTTATTTAAAAAGATTACAAGCGCACGGGAAGCCGCGGCCTCTGTCGCAGGAAATTCCGGCGAATCCACTACAGAGAGTTCTTCCAAGAAGTCCTCTCTCAACAAAACCCTGAAGAAGAAGCTGGCAGACATCAATCCTGCCATGGATCTTGTCCGCATCTATGGTTTTGACAGTCTACGTGATTTAACTGCACTGTCCCACATTCTTGTAAATGCTTATCAGGGATCCAATTCCCTGTACAAAGATCCGGATGGCGGCTATATTCTTTCCGTTGCCAAAAGCGATCACTCTCCTGCAGAATTTAACAAGGTCTGCAACATTCTTTCCGAATATGCGGTTGGACTGCGTACCGTTCCGGGTTCCGAAGCTTATCTGGAAGAACACTTTGAAATAATCCTGCGCGATCAGGCTTTACAGTCCCTTGCCCGGATCTGATATCTGCCAATGCAGAAATGATTTATAAAGCCGATTAAATCTAATCTGTAAATAATGAGATAAAAACCAAGGACCACAATCCAACGATTGCGGTCCTTTTTCTTAGTTCTATCTTCTAAGTTCAATTTTCTAACTCAACATTCTGACTCAGCCGTCAAAATCTGATATTTCTATAAGCAGTTCCTGTCTGATACTAAATGTGCTTTGCTTTTCTACTTCCCAGATACTTAATAACCAGTAAGGTTACAACCAGCAGAACCATACCAATCGGAAGCACGATCCATGCAGTTCTGACAAAACCTGCAATAATGTAGGTTGCAAAAGATACAGCCGCTACCACGACAACATACGGAAGCTGTGTGGAAACATGATTCACATGATCGCACTGTGCACCTGCGCTTGCCATAATAGTTGTATCCGAGATCGGTGAACAATGGTCACCGCAGACCGCACCTGCCATACATGCGGAGATGGAAATAATCATTAAGGTCGGATCAGAGTTTGCAAATACGGCAACAACGATCGGAATAAGGATACCGAAGGTTCCCCATGATGTACCGGTTGCAAAAGCAAGGAAGCATCCAATTAAGAAGATAATTGCCGGAAGCAGACTCATAAAGCTTCCTGCTACAGATTTTACTGCATTTGCCACAAATTCTGCTGCTCCAAGACTATCTGTCATTGCCTTCAGGGTCCATGCAAAAGTAAGAATCAGGATTGCCGGAACCATGGCCTTAAAACCTTCGGGAATACATGCCATACAATCCTTAAAGGACATTACTCTGCGGAACATATATACAATCACAATAATAATCAGTGCGCAGATACTTCCCATGCCAAGTCCGACCGAAGCATCGGAATTGGAGAACGCTTCTACAAGGTTCGCTCCACCAAAGAACCCACCGGTATAAATCATACCGATCACGCAGCAGATAATCAGGGTAATAATCGGAATTACCAGATCAATCACCTTTCCCTTTTCATTCACCGGGGCAGCTGTCTGATCCTCCTGGTGTCCGGAAGTAAAGAGATCTCCCTTTAATGCATTCTCTTCATGCTTTTTCATCGGTCCGAAATCAATATGTAAAAGTACGATCAGAAACATCATCAAAATAGTCAGTAATGCATAATAGTTATACGGAATTGCTCGAAGGAAAATAGAAAATCCGTCTTCCCCTTCCACAAAGCCCGCAACTGCTGCTGCCCAGGATGAAATCGGGGCAATGATACAGACAGGCGCTGCAGTCGCATCAATCAGGTAAGCCAGCTTTGCACGTGATACCTTGTGCTCATCCGTAACAGGCTTCATAACGCTTCCTACAGTAAGACAGTTAAAATAATCATCAATAAAAAAATCAGAATTCCAAGTGCAATGGTCATAATCTGTGCACCGGCTCTTGTTTTAATTTTCTTCTTTGCATAATGTCCGAATGCAGCGGATCCTCCCGCCTTGTTCATCAATGCGACAATTGCACCAAGAATAACAAGGAAAATCAGAATACCGACATTATAGCTGTCCGACAGAACGCCTACAAAACCATCATTAAAAAAATATGAGTAATCGTTCCTTCAAAAGAAAATCCGGAATACAGCAGACCTCCGACCAGAATACCTACGAACAGGGAACTGTACACCTCTTTGGTGATGAGGGCAAGTGCTATCGCTACAATTGGCGGCACCAAAGCCCAGAAAGTTGCATAAAAATCCATTTTAATGACTCCTTTCGTATAAAATCGACAACTAATTGTATCATGGTATACAATATTTGACAAGAACGAACTCATAAACTGCTTCACATAAAAGAGACTTCTGCAACTGCAAAAGCCTCTTCGCTGCTAAGCCGCCTTTTTCTTTTTCTTACGACCATGAATTCCTATGATTATTATAAAGATCACCACAAGGCATACACCGGCAATTACCGCAATTAACACAACCGGTACAGGCTCTGTTGGACGATCCACACAGGTAAAGGTGAATGCATCATCTTCATATTCAAATACCAGATAGCTGCCATCCTGTCCGGTCTCTACCGGGACAAATGCTTTATCCCTGTAAATCTCAATCGAAGGATTTTCCATTTCCAGAGAGGCATCCGGCAGGAATCGATAGAGATGTGTTCCCATATCTGAAGTCTGCAGACGCACCTGATAACTTTCCGCTCTGGTTTGTGCATCCTCCGGATAAAGCTCAACCTTCTTAATCTCTAAGGTATCATCCGTATCAAACGTTCCTTCTGCTAAAAGCCTTGGAAGCTTTGCCCCATCAAGGTCTGCCTCCAGCGTCGTAATATATTCTGTATATACGGCTTCGATTGTCTGGTCAAAGGTAATGTTCTCCTGGGAAAACTCCTCCCACACACCGGAATATCCATCCTTCTGTGGAACCTCCGGAAGCTTCGTAACATCAAAACTCTCTCCATAGTTAATGGTGATCCGGTCTACCTGTGAATCGTCTGCCATAAAGGTCAGATGGATCGCGCGGAACGAATCCGGCATATCCGGGAGCTCCAGAAATTCATCATAGGAAACCGGCTGTGCCTCACCTGCAAGGCTGATTCCGTCAATTCCGGGAGGGCATCCTTCTACAAAGTAGTTATTTTCCACGGTTCCGGAATCATCAATCTGTCCGGCAATGGATCCCAAATAATAAGTACCCTCCTGAATCTCTACCATACTGTAACAGTCCGTGATGGTTTTACCGTTTCCTGCAATACCTCCGATCTGATTATCTCCGGAAAGAGCACACTTGGAACTGCTTTGACGGATCGTTCCCATACTTTCTCCGGCAATACCGCCAACCTTATCTTCATCACTTGATACACTTCCGGTATTCATACCGGAAATGATACTGCCGAGGGTCATTTCTCCGACAATACCTCCCACACATTCCTTCTTTCCTTCTACTTTCCCACTGTTGAAGCACTCCCGGATAACAATTCGTTCCTTGTACCTGACATTCAGTGTTGCGTTATCGGAAGAAAGATTTAAGTCATCCTCCGGATCAAGGTTGTTCTCACGGGACATGGTTCCGGCAATACCACCGACATTGAGATCACCACTGATCTTTCCGTAATTGGTACAGCTCAGTACCTTTCCTTCGGTATCCTTAACCGTATCATCATCGGAAACATCCATGAAGATTTCATCTGTTTCCGGCGTATCGGTATCGGTAATGATATTAGTAATCACCTGAACTTCATCATTAATTGCCTGTAAATCATCCAGCAGAAGCTGATTATGATCATCCGCCATATTATTCAGGGTACGCGTCTGATCAAGGATCTTCGTAAAACTGCTGCTTAACGAAATCCGTGCAGAATCAACCCGTACCTTTGCCCGATCTGCCCGGTTACGGATCTCACCTTCGGTATCGGAAATCGTACGGTTCGCATTCTCATAAGCCGCCTTCTGTGCATCATTGATTTCTTTTTCCAGTGCTTCCCGGTCAATCTGATCCCAGATATTAAAGGAAGAAAAGTCATATCCACCGCTTGGTGTGGGAACAAGAGGAAGACTCGGAAGATTATCTGAACTATCCCCATCATCCTTTGTATCATCCTTGGGATCCTTATTAGTATCATCCCTAGTGTCGCCCTTGCTGTCATCCTTGGTGTCACCCTTGGTATCATTATTAGTATCATCCTGTGACAGGTTCTTCGTTTCCGTTATACCCGGCGCCGGTTCAGAAAGCCTGTATGGAATCTGGTAAGCAATCTCCTCTTTGGGAGTTCTCAGATCCTGAATGGCAGTTCTTGCACCTTTTTCTCCCTCTGCATAGTTCTGATCGGAATCTTGTGTAGAATCCTCAGTGCCACTCTGTCCGCCTGGATTCTGTGTCGGGGTCTGACCCTTGCCTTCATCGTTTCCATTTCCCTCCGTTGTCGTACCACTCGGAGTAGGCGTTGGCGTGGATGTAGGTGTTCCTGTCGGTGTTGTACTCGGAGTCGTAGATGGTGTCGTACTCGGAGATTCCGTTGGAGATGCACCCGGGCTCCATGTAGGGAGCTTATCCAGAAAATCCAATGATACCGGTCTTGGTGAGTTCAACCCTGAAATAGACAGGGAATTGGACATATTATCAAAATCACCGCTGATATCCGACATAATATTATCTACTGCATTCTGTGCACCTGCTACAGCATCCAGCAGCACATTAATCTGATCGGACAAAGATGCAGACATATCACTTGCATCGTTATCGAGCTTCGTTACAAGGTCGTGCAGCTTCGGAAATTCCCTGGACAGCTTTTTCCATCGTGTCCTCTTCATATTGCATCTGGCTGCTCGGCTCCATCTGTCCGGCAATTCCGCCGACATCCTTACGTCCGTTCAGCCGTCCGTGGTTCTCGCAGCTCATAATAAAAACCGGTCTGGCTTCCTGCAATACCACCAATGTTATAACCGACATGCTGATATCCTACACTGCCGCTATTGTTACTATAAAGAATGACTCCTTCATTGGAACCGGCAATTCCGCCAATATCCGTTACGGAAGCTGCATTTTTCCGTACTTAAAATTTCCTGTACAGTCAGAGACTGGATATCAATTTTATTATCCTTGGCATTGGTGTTTACCAATGCATTGTTTGTGCAGTTGGTAATACCGCCCTTGTTCGTTCCAACCAGACCACCAATACGGTGATTTCCGGAAACCATGCCATTTGCGGTGCTGTCCTCAATAATTCCGCTTACTTCATTTATTCCGACAAGAAGTCCGGCATCATTGTTTACATTCATTTTGCCATTGACGCTGCATCCGCTGATAAGTCCCTTATTCTGACCTGCCAGAATACCAATACCGGAATGTCCCGTTCCCGCTGTGGCATCCATCTGGATATTCAGATTCCATACCTGTCCTGTCTCCTGAATATAACGGAAAAGTCCGATATTATTACTGGTTCCCTCTATAGCAAAGCCCCTGATTGTATGTCCCTGTCCAAGAAAAATCCCGCCAAAGGTCGGAATCAACGTAACTCCTTCGTTTGTAAAATCAAGGTCTGTATCCAGAATTACCACTTTATCCTGTGACCAGATATCCAGTGTACAATTGTTTGCAAGTTCTTTGAGATCTTCATTGCCGCGGATCCAGATCACCTGATCCTCGTCATAGGTAAGCGCTCCATCCTGCTCCGCTGCATCCTGCAGATGCTCCATAACGTCATCGGTTCCAATTTCATTGTCTTCATTAATTGTTTCTGCATGCGCACTTAAGGATATCTGCAAAGAAGGAAGGATCAGTGCAGTAATCAAGCAAACGACTAATGTTCTTTTCTTAAACTTCTTCATCTTCCGCACTTCCTTTCTCTTCTTTATTTTGTTCTTCGGACTTTGCATGATCATTTGTCCTGTCGTCCTTCTGAGGCAGTCCGGGCGGATTCTTTTCCTCTATGGCAGATACCTCTACTGCATCCGGTCCCGGATCCTCTTCATCGCTCACACTCTCCGCGCCACCGGTAATCAGTGTAACACTCATATCACCACGTACAAACCCGGAAAAGTTACCCTCAAGCGTACCGTTTACCTGTCCCCGGATCAGACCGTTCACACGGGTAAGACCGCTAAAGTTCTGTGGCGTAAGATTGATTTTACTCTTAAGCTGAAAGCTTGTTTTCTCAATAATAATATCACCTACAACCAGAATCTGCGGTAATACAGCAAGTACAAGCACAATGGAAATAATGGTACCACGGCTTAAGCAGCTTCCGATCGAAGCGATAATCGGGTTTGTTGTCAACTGCTGGATCAGCGCACCGGCAACCGCCAGAATCGTTCCCGAGGTAAAGATGGTCGGAAATGCTTCGTTCAACGCAGCCACAATTGCCTGCTTCGGTTTCATTCTCGTCTTCAGATCAGAATAATGGCTGGAAATAACGATTGCGTAATCAATATTGGCACCCATCTGAATCGAGTTTACAATCAGGTAGCTTAAGAAGTACAACGGAGACTTCTGTAAGTACGGCATGGAAAAGTTGATCCAGATACTGCCCTGGATAACAATAATCAGCAGCACCGGAAGTCCTGCGGATTTAAAGGTAAACAGCAGAACAATGATAACAAATAATGCAGATAACACACTGATGATAATATTATCGGTTCCAAAGGATGAAGACAGATCAAAGTCACTGGTGGAGTTACCTACAATATAGGAAGCATCAAGGTCATAGTACTTCGCAATGTCCTGATGCATCGTTTCAAGGAATGCAAAGGTTTCTTCACTTTCCTCCGGAAGATTTAAGTATACAACCATACGGGAATAATCGTCGGTCTTTAACTGCAGCTTTGCCTTCTCTAACTGGTCAAATAGATCATCGAGGGTATCCTGCACCTCACCATCCAGGGTAATGTTATCCTCTTCCATCTGATCCTTTAGGAACATAAACATATCAAACAGCGGCACCTGATAATTTTCAATGCCATTCACGATCTTACCGTACTGATTTTCATTAACGGCATAAGCCGAATACAGGAGATTCGCAATTTCATATTCCACACCGGCAAGCTCGGAAAACTCTCTTGGATTCAACGCATCCGTCAGCACATAACCGTCCATGGCTTCAATATTGCCAAGTCCCATCGCGGATTTTACTTCTTCATGCTGCTCTAACGCCTTTAAAAGCTTTTCTTCCTTCTGGTAATTTCCCGCCGGTACGATCACGGCAACCATATTGCTAGTTCCGAACGTATTCTTAATCTTCTGATAAGCAATCTGGCTTTCACTCTGCTTTGCAGTTGTCAGATCCGTATAACTGTAGCAGTACGGACAATTATTGGAAAAATAAAATGCAACAACTACGATTGCAAGGAAGATCGGCGGTACAATAAATCTCGTAAACACATCGAATTTACCGATTGCAGTAATCTTCGGAATCAGATTTCTATGTTTCGTCTTATCAATTAATTTACTGAACAACACAAGAAGTCCGGGCATCAGAGTGAACACGGACAACAGGCTTAACATAATCGCTTTAATCAGGACGACGGATAAGTCCATACCAATTTTAAAATGCATAAATGCAAGAGCTCCCAGACCGGAAATCGTCGTAAGGGAAGAAGCTGAAATTTCCGGTATTGCCTTACTTAGCGCTGCGATACAGGCTTCCCTCGTATCCAGTGTCTGATGTTCATCCGAAAAACGGTGACACAGAATAATCGCATAGTCGATTGCCAGTGCCAGCTGCAATACAACCGTAACTGAGTTTGAAATAAAGGATATCGTTCCACACAGGAAGTTCGTTCCCCATATTCAGAACAGCTGCCATACCAAAGGTCATAATCAATACAGGAACCTCGGCATAAGAGCGGGATGTCAATGTCAGTACAATCACAATAATGACTGCCGCAATAATAACAATGACCTGCATTTCCGCTGCCAGATCTCCCGCCGTATCATCTCCGACCTCAGTATCATAATACACATCATAATCTGCTAACAGCTCCTTCATCCGATCCATCGCCTGCAAACTGATGTCATCAGTTGATGTTCCATCAAAGGTCACATCAAACAGGGCACTCGAATCGTGATAATGATCTTCCGTATGATCAATCTCTCCACTCGCAACACCCTCGATTCCCTCAATATCCTCCTGCAGCTCCAACGCATGCTCGTAAGAGATATTGGAAATCATTACCTTCGCTGTTCCATAGGTAACAAACTGTTCATTCATTACCGTAAGCCCCCGTCTCGTTTCGGTGCTGTCGGGCAGGTATTTCGTAATATCATTTTTCCACATTAACCCAATTCGTTGAAAAGAAGCAGAACACCAGAGCGAAGATATAAAGAAGGAAAAAAACAGGTTTCTTTTTGTCCACAATAAAAGTTGCCAGTTTTTTTCCATTGGCGTTACTTTCGTCTCATTCATTGTTTCATTCATATGCGTACCTTTTTCCTAACCATTCTTAAAATTCAGAATCATTTGTCCATTTTTATTATAAAAAGCATTATATTTTTTTGTACAGAAAAAGCAATAGACAAACCTGTAATTTTTGTCCAATAAATTTCAAAAAAACAGATTAGCTTGTCAGAAATTGGGGAAAGTATTATACTAAGTAGGTTAAAACCTATGAACGAATAAGAAGTAAGGAGGAAATACGCATGGCAAATATTACCAAGGATATGACCATCGGAGAAATTTTAAGAACAAATCCCAATGTGGCGCCGATTCTTATGGAAGCAGGAATGCACTGCTTAGGCTGTCCTTCCGCACAGGGCGAAAGCCTTGAAGAAGCTGCTATGGTTCATGGCATGGACATTGAAGCATTAATGGAACAGATTGCTGCATTATAATTGAGAAGATTTCTCATATGTATGGCAGACAAAAAGCCCCTGCGATTCCGGTCAGTTGGAATTGCAGGGGCTTTTATAAAATGATTTTTTCTTTGTCATTCTTCTATTTTTGCTTTCAATGATTCCTTATACGCCTTTTTATTCTCGTACATCCTGCTGTCGGCAAGCTGCGCACATGCAGCAAGTGACATATCAGAGCTCTTGCTTACACAACAGTAGCCTACACTCGCATGTACGGGATACGGCTTCGGATTACGATTCTGTTCCTCTTCAAGAAGTTTATACAGCTCCTTTACAAACTGCTCCTCGCGTCCTTCCTTATTATAATAAAGAAGAACCATGAACTCATCTCCCCCGTCCGTGCACAGATCTCATCCTCCTGTACCAGTTCTGCCAATACCACGGAAAGCCGTGTCAATGCCGCATCGCCTTCTGCATGTCCAAAATTATCGTTAATATATTTCAGTCCATCCATATCAATACTTACAATGGTAAAATGACGGTTTTCCTCTTTGCTCCTGCTATACAGAATCCGCAGAAAGTGCTCATAGCCGCGCCGGTTATAGAGTCCTGTCAGGGAATCCCTGCGGTACAGATTCCGGAACTGTTCGAGGTCTGCAATCTCCTTCTGTGCGGCACTGTTTTCCATGGCAAGTGCAAGTGCCATCATATATGCCTGTACAAAGGGAGTCGGCCACTCCGATTCTCTGACCGCCAACGCCAGATATCCAAAGATCCGATTTTTGAAATGAATTGGAAATACTATCATGCTTTTGTCCCTGCACGGCACTGTTTACCAATTCAGGAAGCAGCATTCCACGTGGAAAGACCTCATGATAATCCTTCGAGGGTCTGCCTTTGATAAAGATCTTGCGCAAAATCATATTCTCTGTAAAGGCTCCCGGTAACTGAGTATTCTCACCATTCTCAGGTTCCTGGCATAAGCAAAGGTATCCCTTGCCACATCCCAGATTTCCAAAGTAACGCTCGGTCACCTTCAGATAATCCTCTTCCCGAAAAGCTTCCTGGTAATCTGCATTTAAAAAGAGAGACTGGTTATAAATTTCTATTGCCATATCCAGTTTATTATACATCCGCCGCCAACTATGGTTCTCCACTTCCTGTTCATGGCAACCGCAGCTTTGCCGAAAACACAATTCAGGAACAAATGTTGTAGCAGGCTCAGGTTTTTTTCTCCCTGTAAAGCTTCTTCAATAATCCGTACGGCTCTCTTTCCCATTTCATTAAATGGAACCTTAGCCGTAGTAAGCGGCGGATGATACTCCCTGCTCTCTGTAATATCATCATAACCGGACACACACACATCCTCCGGAATCCGGATCCCCCGATGCTGTAATTCCTCACACACGGAAAGCGCCATATAATCATTTGAGCAGATAATCGCCTGTGGGTAATTTCCGGGTTTTCTCCCCTGAAGGAACCAGTCCACTGCTTCCTTCCCTTTCTCGCGCCAGTAATCTCCAAAGAAAACCATATGATCCGTAACTTCAATTCCTTCCTCATGCATTACATCCAGATAACCCTGATAACGATTTCTGGCATCCAGCCGGTCAAAGGCTCCTGTCATAAAACAGACATCCCGAAACCCGTGGATTTGTGTAAAATGCCGGGTCATGTTCCTGATCGCTTCTCCTTCGTCCATCACCACACGATAAAATCCCTCTCTTGCCATGCGCAGATAAACCACTGGACAGTCTGCGTTTTTTCCTTCACATCAAAATATTTTTCGTTACCCTTTCCCGGCACATCAATCATATCTTCCCCGACAATAATCCCGTCAAGCTGTGTAAGATCCGGCAGATACATGATGCCACGCTCACCTTCCGCATATAACACCTTATCCCCGTATGCCCCGAAATTGGCAAAAACAAAACACCGTATAACCCAGTTCATTTGCTTCTTTAAAAATAGCCTGCAGAACATCCTTTTTGATAGTTCTGCGTAATATACCCCATGAAAACTCCTATTTTTTTCACTCTTGTGTCTCCTCGAATTCCCAATATGTACCATTTTTGTTGTATTATACCATATCCTTTCCGTTTTTTCTCTTCAAAAATGTTAAATTGGGATGATAAATTTGGCAATAAAATTTTCCAAAAAACGCGCTTAGACATTGTAAATATGACAGGTTTATATTACAATATAGACGATTGATAAAGAATTACCAAGCACAGGTTTATGTATTTTATGAAGGAGGTTTTTACCATGGCATATGTTATTAATGATTCCTGCATCCAGTGCGGATCTTGTGCAGGTCAGTGTCCTGTAGGTGCTATTTCTGAAGGAGATGGCAAGTTCGAAATCAATGCAGATACATGTATCAGCTGTGGTTCCTGCGCAGGCGGATGCCCCGTAGGTGCTATTTCTGAAGAATAAGATTTCTTACGAATGAAAGAGGAGGCGAATCCGATAAGGATCTGCCTCCTGTTTTTAATTTTGCATTTCATATCCTGTCCTATCTTATCCTATTCTATTGCTTTTCAACTTTCTGCTTGTTAAAAATTTTTTTAATTTTTAGTGAAAAATAGATGATTTTTTTCTTAATACTGTAGTTCCGCAACATGTTATCCAGTTTCTTGTAGTGCTCCTCATTCCGGGCATCACGGTCTGCCTCACGCTCATCATCCTTTTCTTCCTGCATCCGGAACTGATAATCCAGCTCCTTCAGGATACTGCTTTTTTTACTTCCTGTATAATCTCCTGGCAGATATCCTGATTATTACTCTGTACTGCATCGGCAATCATGCTGTGTAACAGCTTCTGCAGGCGCATGCTTTTCTCTGTCTTTGTCTCCTCAACAGGCATTACCTCCCCGTTATGTACCATCAGCACATGACGTTTCCCCATATCCTCTGCCTCATTCCGGTTCATTTTTTCCTGTGAAGGATCACACAACAGCTCCTGTCCTTCCTTTTGGCCTTCCTGCTCTCTTTCCCTTGCCAGCAGATTCCGGATTGCCTTAAGCTGCAGGCCCTGATCCTTCAGATCCTTGATCCTTTGGAAGAGCTTAATGTCCTCCTCCGTATAAAACCGGTGTCCCATCTCGTTACGTTTGACCGGAAGCTTTAACTCTTCCTCCCAGTAACGTAATACATGTGCCTCCACCTTAACATTTTTTGCTGCGTCTGAAATCATATAGATTTTTTCTGTCTGCATTCTTTTTCCCTCCTTATTATATTACCATGATACACTAAGTGTTCTACATTAAAAGAGGACAAACTGATCCCAGCCTGTCCTCTTTCGTAATTATTTTGATCTCTATGAACGTTACTGTTCACTCGTACCTTGTTCCAGTAACCTGTTAACTTCTCTCTAGATTTGCAAATTTGGTGTAATCCGGCAGCCATACCAGCTCCACGGTTCCGATCGGACCGTTTCTCTGCTTGGCTATGATGATTTCTGCTATTCCTTTCTTCTCCGTATCATGATTATAATAATCATCACGGTAAATGAACATAACCACGTCCGCATCCTGCTCGATTGCTCCGGATTCACGGAGATCGGAGAGCATCGGCCGGTGATCCGGTCTTTGTTCTACAGCCCGGCTCAACTGAGACAGTGCAATAACCGGCACGTGCAGCTCTCTTGCAAGCGCCTTTAACGAACGGGAAATATCGGAGATTTCCTGCTGTCTGGATTCCGATCCACGTCCGGAACCTGACATCAACTGCAGGTAGTCGATGATAATAATCTTTAAATCATGCTCTAACTTATATTTACGGCATTTGGAACGAAGCTCCGAAATGCTGATACCCGGCGTGTCATCAATAATCAGATTGGATTTTCCGATCACACCGGCACTTTCAATCAGCTTCTCCCACTCTGCATCGGACAGATTACCGGTACGCAGATGCTGGGAATCCACTCTGGACTCTAAGGAAAACAGACGATTTACAAGCTGTTCCTTACTCATTTCCAGACTGAATATGGCAACGGTATAATTCTCTTTAAATGCCATATGCTCTGCAATATTCAGGACGAACGCCGTTTTACCCATGGAAGGTCTGGCTGCAACCAGAATAAGATCTGATGGCTGCATTCCTGCAGTACGGAAGTCCAGATCCAGGAAGCCCGTTGCAAGACCGGTGACATTTCCGCTATTCCTGGAGGCCTGTTCGATCTTGTCCATCGCATTCATAACGACCTGACGGATCGGTACAAATTCTCCCGTGTTCCGCTTCTGAACCAGTTCAAAGACCCGCTTCTCCGTATCTTCCAGAATTGTTTCAAGACTCTCTTTCCCGGTATAACAGGTATTCGCAATCTCTTCATTTAACCGGATCAGCTTTCGCAGGGTTGCCTTCTCTGCCACAATATTGGCATAATACCTGACATTCGCCGATGTAAAGTTGGCATTCAGCAGATCCTTTAAAAAAATTCCAGACTGCTGACCTCCGGCGGTACATCCTTTTCCTTCAGCTTATCCGACAGGGTAACGACATCTACCGGCTTTCCTTCGTCATTCAGTTCTACCATGGCATCAAATACGACGCCGTATTGTCTGCTGTAAAAGTCATCCCCACTGATGATTTCCGAAGTGACGGTAATCGCTTCCCGATCCATGATCATTGCGCCGATTACGGACTGCTCTGCTTCGATACTGTGTGGAAGAACACGTTTTAACAGCGCTTCTTCTGCTGCTGGCATGCTAACTCTCCTGGTAACTGTTTCAAATCTGTTGCTGTTCACTGCCTGGTAAACAGCAGCATAAATCTTTCATCTATGCTTCCTGTACCTTGACCTTCAGGGTTCCGGTTACCTTCGGATGAAGCTTTACAGCAACTTCATAAACTCCAAAGCTCTTAATAGGTTCCGGAAGAATGATTTTTCTTCTTATCAATTTCCTTGCCGCACTGCTCCTTATATGCTGTTGCAATTTCTTTGGAGGAAACGGAGCCAAAGGTTCTGCCGCCTTCTCCGGCCTTGATGGAAACGACCACATGATCATTCTCCATCTCTTTGGCAAAGGCCTGTGCTGCTTCTAAATGCTCCTTAGCAACCTTTTCTTCATTGGCCTTCTGAAGCTTCAGATCATTCATATTTTTACCGGTTGCTTCTACTCCAAGCTTCTTCGGAAGCACGAAGTTTCTTGCATAACCATCATTTACACTAACAACCTCTCCCTTTTTACCCAGGCTCTTTACATCTTCCAATAAAATAACTTTCATTCCTGTCTGCTCCCTTTCTTTAGTCTACCACCAGATCTCCGTTATCAATCATCTTATCCAGCGTGCCTTTCAGAATACCGATAGCCTCCGGAATCGATACACCCTCCAGCTGACATCCTGCGGTATTCAGATGACCGCCGCCGCCCATCTTTTCCATGATAATCTGAACGTTGACTTCATCAATGGAACGGGCACTGATAAAGATCTGATTCTGGTATTCGGTCATAATAAAGCTGGCCTTCACACCCTTGATATTAAGCAGCTCATTCGCTGCCTGTGCTCCGACAACCGTCGGGCTTTCCAGATGCTCACTGCTGCAGGTAGAAATTGCAAATGCATTCCTGTAAATCTCTGCCTGACTGACAGCATCTGCCTTCGCTTTATACTGAAGGGCATCCTCCCGGAACAGCTTGCGCACACGCGTCACATCTGCACCGTTACGCCGAAGAAACGCAGCCGCCTCAAAGGTCCGGACACCGGTCTTGGCCATAAAGTTCTGTGTATCAATCATAATACCGGAATACATACAATCTGCTTCCTCCGGTGTAATGCGGATCGTCTCTCCAATATACTGCAGAATCTCTGAAACCATTTCGCAGGTAGAAGAGGCATATGCTTCCACATAGGATAATGTTGCATTCTCAATACTCTCAGTTCCCTGACGATGATGATCCAGCACCACGATGGACTTACACATCCGGAGCAACTCCGGGCACTCGGTAATACTTGGCTTATTCACATCTACAACGACAAGCACCGTATTACTGCCGGCAAGCTCCATTGCCTGCTGGTTGCTGACAATCTGCCCCTCCGCATAATCCTGATGATGTCTGAAGTGATCCACCATCGGCTTCATGGAGGTACTGACTTCATTAAGAACAATGTGTGCCTGACGCCCCAGCGTACTTGCCACCCGGTAAATCCCAACAGCTGCGCCAAAGCTGTCCACATCCGGGATACGGTGCCCCATAATGAGTACATTTTCCTTACCGGAAATAATTTCACGGAGAGCCTGCGCCTTCACACGAGCCTTGACACGGGTATTCTTCTCTACCTGCTGGCTCTTGCCTCCATAGTAAACGATATTCTTCGGTGTCTTTACAACCGCCTGATCTCCGCCGCGTCCAAGTGCGAGGTCAATCGCATTGCGTGCAAACTCATAATTCTGCGCATAGGTCAGACCATCCAGACCGATACCGATGCTGACGGTAACCGCCATTTCATTTCCGATATTAACGGTCTTCACATCCTCTAACAGATCAAACTTGTCCTGCTCAATCATCTCCATGGATTTCTTTCGGAGAACCACCATATATTTATCCTTCTCCAGTCTCTTACAGATTCCGTCGAAGGAAGAAATGTACTTGTTAATTTTACGCTCAATCAATGCCGTAAGCAGTGATCTTCGTACCTCTTCTACCGAAGCAAGCGCTTCCTCATAATTATCAAGGTAGATCATGCCGACTGCAAGGCTCTGATCATCCACTTCCTGTAACGCCAGACGAAGTGCCGTTTCATCAAAAAGATAAAAAGCAATCAGATATCCCTGATAATCTTCACTTGCAAAAACATCGCTATTCCGTACCATTTGATCGGTCAGGATCTTACGCATCTTCGCAAGATAATTGCTCTGCCCATAGATGAGATTAATCTCTACATGCTCCTCTGCATCCGAGAGCTTCTCTTTCGTAATGGAAGGGAAAATGGAGGTAATGGACTTGTGATAGCTGCGATCCTTATGTACCACATTTTCAAACGCCACATTCATCCAGATCACATGCCCTTCATCATCCAGAATGGCATAGGGGATTTCAAGCTCCTGCAACAATACCTTCTGAATCTGTCCATACTGCGTGGCAAAGCTGACCATCTCATTCAGGATCACCGGCTTATTATAAAACTGCATGGACAGTACAAGCGCAAAGTATATCAAAATAAAGCAGGTAAGAAGCAGCCCTGCCGGTATACTCAGCAAATAAATCACCAGATTAATTAAAATAAGCAGTATGCCCAGATACACGGACGTCTGTGTATATCTCTTTAACCGGCCTTTCAATTTGATTCTATGTTTATTAGGCGCCATGTTTCATCCCTCTGTTGTACAATTGTTGCATTCTAAAATGTACAGTGTAACTATTTAGCCATTCGTAAAACCGATGCCAACGCAGCATAGTTTACTCATGTGGTTACTTCGCCATATAAATCATGTCGCAGGTTCTTACAAATGCAAGCATTCGACGTACCTGATTCCATGATTTTCATGGCTCTGAATAGTTACAGTATATCATCATTTTTTTCTAAAAAAACACTATACTAAGATTTATTCAGTTACCGACGGAATTCGACGGGATGTTGCTGTTCACGTAAACCTTTACCGATTAATATAATTCAGCACAAGTGCAAGAATCAGCATATGCATCGGATAAAAAGCATAACAAAAATACTGGAATTTTTTACTGTGATACCCCTGCCTTCCGCGATACAGCCAGACAAGCGGCAGGGAAAGGAGGGCAAGTCCCTGCTGGCATAGTTCAAGCTCTGCTCCAAACAGGGAAACCGGATACATCAGACCTCCAAGCATTTCCACGTTAATCCAGTACAACGCAGCAACCTGTCCCAGCAGACACCACCAGCTCCGTCCCCGGAACAGATAAAAAACAAATACGGTCAGGACACCTGCACCATAGTAATCTACCATGCATACAGTTCCAAGCACTGCTCCTGCCATAAGGACAACTGCCACCACAATCACATATACCCATTTTTTTTGCGTTTTCCTCACAGATTCCATGATACGGACACCCAAAAGTCCCATTAAAAGTGTCCATATCACATTTTGATGAAATGGATAAAACCATGTTCCACCATACATCAGATCAAAGGGGACCTCGGAAATCACAGCCAGTACCAACAGCCGGAGTGCATACCTTTTAAAGCAGTGCGTGTGAAAATAACCTTCTACCGCCATAAAGGCAAAAACAGGAAAGGCCAGCCGCCCGACACAGGTCATCCAGTCCTGTGCCGGCAGCAGTGTCGCCCAAAGATGATCCATCAGCATGAACAACATGGCAGCAAGATGCAATGTGGCTGCACTGATCACATCGTGTTTTGAGCTCAGTACCTTTATTTTATCATTTAACATTCTTATACTCCTATTTCCCAATGTATTTATTTTATATTCTTTTTACCAGAAATCCTCCAATAATAAACATCAGAGCAGATACTGCTGCCAAAACCACTGTTTTTTTGTATGAAATATTTAACATTCAAATATGATTTACTGTCATTTTCATGCCGGTATGATCGCGCAGACAAGATCATATAATGCCCGCATAAGCTTTTCACCCTGACGGCATTCTGCGACAAGAGATACAACTGCATTCTTATCCGGAAGAATCATGGTAATCTGGGAATATTTTTCCGTCAGCCCTGAAAGAATTATATTCTCCTCTCCAGAAAAAGATAGCCATAATAATCGGTATCCGATGCCTTTGTACTTTCTTCTATCCATTTTTTTCAGACAAAAATCTGCCTGCCCTCCCATTTGCCCTTGTTAAGATAAAACAGTCCGAATTTATGAAGTTCAGAAAGTGTAAGAAACAATCCACCGGCACCAAAATTATTTCCAAGAGGATCAATCTCCCAGGTCGGACGTTTTATGAAAAGAGGTGTAAAAAGTCTGGGCATAAGATAGGACACCAGGTCACAGCCTGAACGTCTTTGCACAAGAATTCCTGCAAGATATGGACCGACATTGTTATATACAAAATGTGTCCCCGGCTTGTATTTAAAGGGAATAGCTAAAGCCATTTTCACCCAGTCATCCTCCTGGTATAGCGGACGTTGCGCTCCCATAAGACTCCCCTGCTCCTGTCCAAGACACATAGTGAGCAGATCTCGAACGGTTGCCATTTGCAGATTCTCATCAATTACCTCAGGTAAATCTTCTGAAAAAGCGTCTGTCAGTTTTTTTCATCTAACGATATTAATCCTTCCTGAACTGCAAAACCGACTGCACAGGATGTAAAGCTTTTTCGCCGCCGAATAAATATTTCTACGGCATTCCTCTTCACTATACCATTCATTCATAAGCTCACCATCCTTGGTAATTTTTAATTCCAAGAACATGAAGTTCTTTCGCAATTTCTATAAAAGCAGAAATATCCATAAACTTGCTCCTCCTGATTGTGATCCAGATATCCTCATTATATCTTATACAAAATAAAAAGAGCAACCGGATTTGCCCGATTACTCTTAGCTTTCATTGCATTTCAGATGCTTTCCAATTTTCGCTTTACGCTGTATCATGAATTGCCAAGAACTGCTACTGCCTCATATGGCCGCATGCCCCTTTTATTATTGCTTATATCAACTCATTCATAAGAAAAAAAGGGATCAATTTCTCACTTCCCTGCCCATATAAGCAAGGCCAGTACCTAACTCCATAAGGAAATTATTAACTTTCTCTATAAGCGCATCCTTTAGTTCCTTTTCATCATACCTTTCACGCAAAGTCAAAAAATCAAAATTATATGGATCCTTCGTAATTGCTTGTGCTAAATCACTCTGTTCTGTCGGAAGTGTATTAGATTTCCTTTGCATTTATCAAGTATTATTTTTGTTATGTCCCCATGGAATTCTATAAATGATTTCAAATCTGGCAAAATGGATTTCAAATCGTCACTCACCGTTTTATAGAAGCCCTGATCTGGTTTTTCTAAA
The DNA here is from genome assembly GCA_021628825.1 of Lachnospiraceae bacterium. Lineage (GTDB taxonomy): Bacteria > Bacillota > Clostridia > Lachnospirales > Lachnospiraceae > Suilimivivens. Next base: position 1,873,467 of record JAJXRY010000001.1, read on the forward strand.
ATCAGTGGATATTCCGGCAATCCACTCCTTATATTCATTATCAGCCTTAATCAACTCACTCATCCTGCAATATCTTCCTCCTCAGAAGCCAACTGTAAGTCACAGACTTTCCCGAATACAGTTTCACCATTCGCAGAAAATAATTAATCCAGATCTCTGGATGCGGAGGATTCTCTCTTCGGAATAATACAATGCCAGAATGTTCTCTTTTATATCCACCAATAAGTGATAAAAGCAAACATAATAATTGCCATTATAAAGTCAACTTTCTTGGTTAAACCTTGTTTTTTACTTTGATCATTTCAATTTAACCAAGAAAACCCTTGTTTTTAAAGGATTTTTCGCATCAGCTTGGATAAATCTTGGATAAAATTTGCTTCTTACTTGTTTAAATCCTTGACAAGTATCCAAGATGACCTCTACTGATTCTCGGAATCTGTTTTGATTATATCCGGGATCCAACACCTTTTCTATTTTTCCTGGCAAAAAAGAACCTAGATTTGTAAGAATGATTTTATCTTCAAATTCATTCAAATAAATTCTTCCACCCAAGGTATATTCAGAATGAGCAATACAATTGTTAAGTAACTCTCTTAGCAGCCACATATCATATCGTTTGGTTTCCGTTGGAAAAAAAGCGTTAACTGATTAGGCATATACCGATAGGTCAAATTTCGTATTTTTTTCCAAAAAGCCTCTCACTCAACGTAATATATGGTATTATAAATATCTCATAATCACTGATTTCATTTCTTGAATCAAATACTCTCCATGATGCCTCTGGCACTGTGTTGAAGAGATAATCATAATCCTCTCTTCCCAATAATAGCATAACAACATATTCCTGCTCCGTTTCTGTCAATTCCACAAACTGAAATTTGGCGTTCCATCACTATTAGTTCAAAAGGATGTGCATCAGAAAACCAATTAAAACGCAAACAACAAATGTTGTCAACGCAGTACCTATAACTAAAAGAATTTTTTGATAAGGACGTTTGCCTATTTCTCGTTGCTTATGAATATCATCCAAAAGTTTTCCCTCAGAAAATGCGACAATTTCTTTATAGGTTTGAACATCATTATCTTTTTTTACCTTTTCAACCTTAAAGGCAAAGTACATAGAGATTGCCCAAATGATTCCCCAAGGAATGAATGCCCAAACACCAAGCCACATAAATAGCGGAACTGCAGAAACAGCAGTTGCAATTAGCATTATAGTGTAGGATTTTTCCATAGCGATTCATCTTTTTCAATTTCTTCTTTTTGAATTACATCTTTCATAACATCAACATCTCCTTTGATTAGATTGTCAAGGGAAATTTGAAAGATTTCACTCAGTAATACCAAACTATTCACATCTGGATAGCTTTTTATCATTTTTCCCAATTTGAGATTGTTTGCCTTGAAACATAAACACGATTGGCTAACTCCTCTTGGGATAAATGTGCTTCCTGACGATGCATTTTTTTATTTGCTTTCCAAGTTCCATCTCGTCACCTCCTTGCATACTCATACTAATCGAAAGGTCTTATTTTCGCTATCAAAGTGCATTGACATCTATGTTTTCCGTGTGTCAAAGGTCTTTTACAGACCGTAAACTTCAAAGCTTCGCGAGCTTTTTATCGTTATACCAGCATATTTGCAAGTTCCAGAATATTTGCACCAACATCACTTTGTTTGTGCGCATCAGAAAGCTGTCTCAATTTGCACATTGTTTTTTTCTTAAAACAGATAACAATTGTGGATTTAAGCCAAGTTCAATATCATGACTATAATTTAGTTGCAGCCCTCCACTGTTCTCAGCATACATACCATTCTTATTTAGCAAAACAGCCAATTTATTATAATATTCCGTTAAATCAATGTCTGGTTTTATATCCAAAACATTTAATTGAATCAGGATGGGCAAGACCGTTAAAAAGACCACTATCACATAACTGAAATATAATATTATAATACCTTTTATATACCTCTTCTATGTTCTTGCTTTCCCAAATTTCTTTTTGTCCCGGATGGTCAAATCCCCAACCATCAATCCAATGTACGGAGCCTGTAAGGAAATCAAAATCATATTTATGAAGAATCTCCGCCAAAAGGTCAACAGTTTCAGGAATATAACAGACTTCAAGACCGAACTTCACTTTTACAGGGTACTTGATATCCTTTTACTCTTTTTAATAAATCGGATGTACTCGTCTATCGAACCGTTCATTCTTTTTTTGTTATCCAGTTATTCTGAAAAATCGTTATATGCCTTTATTGGTTCATATACTCTCTCAAACTCAGTAAATTGATGGGTATGTTCAAGCATATATATTTCATCAAGCCCTGCATCTTGAGCAACTTTAATAAATCCCTCAAAAAATTCAATGTTATAGCCTACAGGATTTCCATGTAAAAAGTGTACATGTACATCTCTCACTATTTATTCCTCCTAGTCTTGGTTTCACTCACAAGAACGCAAACTTCAACAATACATTGCTTTCAACTCTTAGAAAAGCTGAAAGTTTACTTTTCCCTATTTCTATTATTTAGTAAAAATCCAATAATTCTTGAACCTTTTCTCGATATTCTTGGTTGTAATCTAACCACATTTCTGTATGTTCACTATCAGTTACCGTCCAAATCATTTTAATTTCTTCATTTTGTATTGAATCATATATTTCTTGTCCCATAAACTGTGGGGTTAATGTATCTGCTTCACTGTTTATTACCAAAACCGGAATTTCAATATCTGCAATTTTGTCACATACATTTGCATCATCATAACTAAATCCCAATTCCATTTTGTTGATAATGTTGCCACAGAATGTCATGTAAGATATAGGCAATCCAATATCCATCTTTCTCATTTCTTCTTCTACCATCCATTTCATATCACTAACCGGACAATCTAGAATCAGAAAATCCACTTTGTTTTCAACATCCTTATCTCCCATTGCTAATCCTGCAGTTGCTCCACCAAACGATGTACCCCATATTCCTATCACTTGCTCCGGTGCATGGCTATAGACATAATCAATGTAATCAATCAAATCATATTTTTTTCCCAGTATCCAAATGTAGTATATTGAGCTGTATTTTTCGTTGCTACTTCTCTGGTCATAAGTCAATACATTATATCCTTTCTGCAAAAAAACATTTCTGCTAAAGGATAATTGGTATAACGATTTCCACCAAGACCATGCACTAAAATAACTGTTGGATTATTCTTATCTCCTTCTTCACCAAGAGCATATATGTAATCTGCCGGTATCATATGTTCATCAAAAGTTGAAGTGATTTCAACTTTTTTCTATAGTATATGTACTGCAGAAAACATCATAATCCATATTATATCTTTCCCAAAAACTATCTTTCACTTTTTGAAGTATCTTCACAAGTAACCAATTGAGTAGACCCCATGAAAAACTTTCGTCCCTATAAAATAGGACATTCCCACAAACAAAAAGTAAAATAACTATAACTATTATCAACAATATTTTTTTGTCCATTTCTCCACCGTTTTTCTCCTAAAAAAATTCAAATTCGTATCTCTATTTATCAAATATCTTATCTAGTTCTTCAATCATAATCTCCGGATGAAACAATGCATTTTTCACAATGAAATTTACCTTTGAAACATTTAACTGTTGTGTTCGGATAATGTTTCTTAACAAACTTAGCAGATTTCTTTGCAAGCATTTCATTAACTGCTGTTCCATGAAAGAAATATACCACTGTATCAGGAGTATATATGCCCTGACTTAATTTAAAAATCAGCTATTCCATCTATACTATTTTCTACAGTTATGTCGGACATATTATCAAGCACTTTCAAAAAGTATTCCAGATTATCTTCTGAAATAATTACTTTTTGTAGCCTGCTCCACTGTTTTTCTTATCCCGTTGCTGTGATTTATGCGTAATATCAACATAAAATTTTTTCATAAATACTTTCATAAATGAATTATAAGACACTAACGGCGAGCCATCAAAAATCACTTTATCAAAGGATAATCTATTATTCTGCCACAAAGTTGCCGTCAACACGCTACCCATTGACATTCCATACACCGCATATATCTCTTTTCCGTAGCGAGAAAGAATATATTCTTCGATTTCTTTTGCATCAGATGCAAAGGAAATAAAATCGTCTTTAACTTCAGGATTGTGTCCTGACATAATAGGCACAATGATATGAAACTTATTCTTATAATACTCTATGTATTTATTCCATACTTGCCAAGGGCACTGGAATCCATGTATCAGAATGATTTTACTTTTTACTTGTATCACCAAATTCAAGAATCTTCATATCATAAAACCTCCGCAAGCTTCAAAGTTTTTCTCACTCCATCAATCTCTTCGAAAGACTGAAATTTCCGCATAACTTACTTAATTTGAAATCATTGCAATAATTGTAAAAAAATAATATCTATTCCATTACCAAATAAATTACCTATAAAATGTGCAGTCATCGGTACATAAACATTTTTTTGTCTTTATATATGAAATACTTAAAGGCAACGCCCAAATCATTGTCAAGAAAAAAATTCCCCAAACGGCAAGCGAATGTTCAAGAGCATACATTAACATCCCCAATAATGTTGTAATGATTAGTACAACTTTACTTTCAAAAAAAATCATATTTTTTTCTAAAAAAAGTTTCTTCTACAATTGGCGGAAGTAAAAACCGTAGATATAGCAAATATTATCAATGTTATCCACGAATTTCTCCTTAATCCTATCATTCCCGTATTAAAATTCGGGAATATACTCTCTAAAAACCATTGTTATTACAAACGCACCAATAAATCCTAATGCCGTCAATATAACATGCTTCCAAAACTTTTTTCCGCTTTTTTTAGGTTATGTAACCATTTCTTTAACGAAAAAAATCTTTTTCTACACCAAAAATATATTGCTAATATCAAATAAAAAGCAAAAAAATTTGTGTATATGTAATACTCTCTCGGAACAATAAAGCACGATAAAAATAAATATCACTTCTATGATAATTGGGAAAATATTTGTTCTTATATAATTTTTTTCATCTACATTCTCTCCGTCAACTTCCAAAGCTTCGTGAGCTTTTAATCTCTCCATATTACTGAAAGTTTCGGGTGTGTTGCTAAATAAAAATTGCACCCTAAATTCTCATTCATTCAACAACGCCTGCTTCTAATATTACAAATTTTTCGTTCTGACAATCAATCTCTGCCAAAGCGCCCATTGGCAAAACGGTCATCGGTGTTCTATGTACAAAATCGACATTAGTTAATATGGGAATATCTTCTCTTTTTGCCTCATACTTCATAAATTTTAACCACATACTTTCTTCTTCAGCATTTAGTTTTTCCGGTTATAATGCCGGCAGCATTTTGAAATACGCCGGCAGCATCTAACGCTCTTAGGTCATGTAAACTTGCCAGCATGCTACCATATGGTGCACAATTTTTCTAAAAACTAAAATACAATCTTTAAAAAAAGTCTTTATCTGGAAAATACTCTGTTCCCATAATTTGTCTTAATGGTCCTACTGTACCACCAAAAAGTCTTCCTCTTACAGTACCTTTGCCCTGCAAGACTTTATAGCCAGTATTCGGCGTCCACACAATGTCTTCTATATCCACATTTCTCCATTCAATATTAGTAACCTCTGCACAAGGAGTAACCTCTCCGATAATATTCGTAGAAAAAAATAGTTTTGGTAATTGCCGTTTGCGTATATTCATCCAGTTTTATAGGTTGTGCAATCGGAGTCAACAAGTTGGGACCATAGTACGCTCTTACTCCGGCTTTTGCAAAAACAGCCATCCATGAAGCAATATCAGAATATCCCATAAATACTTTCGGATTTTTCTTAATAACGTCTAAATCTATATATGGAAATACACGATAGGAATCATCTCCTCCCATCATACAAATAATTCCATTCACAGTATTATTTTTTTAAAGCCCACATTAAATCGTCTGCTCTTGCTTCAGGATGCTCATATAAAAAAATTGACTCCCCTTTAAGGCGTTAGGTGTTGGAACGACATTCACATTCCAAATTTTTTTCTAATCTTTGTTTTCCGATTTGAAATCTATATAGCATATCTTCATCACCGGCTCGTCCACCAGATATAGATATCAATGCTATAGTGTCACCTTTCCGTATCACTTTAGGCACAACTAGATTATTCATATAAGATACTCCCACAAATATTCATAAACTTCAAATTTTCTGTTCCCTACAAATTGTTAAGGAAACAATCGGAGTTGGTGTAAACGAAAAAGCAGTCTTGCTGTTTTATCAAACTGCCCTTTCGTTTACATCAATTTCGATTTTTCCTTGGTGAACAAAGTCGCGTCCCTTTCGCCACTATCTATGGGAATTCAATCTTTGCTCTCTTCTATAAGTTTATCATATCTCGTGTTTTTATTGAAAGCTGGTTTTTGTGCCCAAAAGAATTATTTTTTTAGGTATGACAAACAGACTCCCTTTGCGGAAGTTTTTTTGAAGTATTCAGTTGTATATTTTTAACATCTCATATGCGCTAAAACAGATGGTGTATGCTTATCTGGAAGATGTGAAACCATTTTTCCGCCACAGGAAGAACACCTGCATACATCTATGTTATATAGCAGCTTTATCATTTCAGCGGCACTTCGATTTTTTTCAATGCAGAAATATATTTTTTTACATCCAAGCAGATTTCTACAGTGCGCCATCTTTTTGCTCTTGTTTCGGCACGACAGCAAACCATAGTGCCGGATTCTGACAAAACGTTTTGGAGGAACATGCATTAAAAAAATCGACGGATGAATTCCTCGCCCGGAACTGTTTTCCTCTTTCCACTGACCTTTGTTTTTTTATAGTCTTTTTACAGCATATGTAACAGTTGCTTCCGTCATGGACTTGATCCGATGATTACTGATTGCTATCCTGTGAGTATATTTCCCAAGATAATTTATGACTGACTGTGCTCCATTAAAAGTCTCCTTACAATAAGCAACCCAGTCTTTTTTATAGCACTCACCGAGAAGTTCTTTGAAGCAATAGTGGTTTTGATATTTCTCCGCTGTACCATGAAACTCAAGCTTTGAATCATTCCACAGGCTTTTTAATTCGCACAAATATTTCCCACGGAACACTTTTGCAATGACCCCATACGGGAGAAAAAACTTCCCACCGGTATCTTTCCATTTGCTGTCCTTATCAAGTCCGCCACCAAGAACAATGGTATGGATATGAGGATGATAATTCATTGCAGAACCCCAGGTATGAAGAATGCAGATATACCCTATATTAGCTCCCAGGTACTTTGAATCTTTTCGCCAGCTCGTTCAGAGTGGATGATGCAGCATGATACAGTGCATCATACAGAAGTTTCTGATTGCTATAAATGATAGGATTCAATTCCTCAGGGACTGTGAATACCACATGATAATAGGGTGCATCCAGTACATTCTCCTTCTGGGCATCAATCCATTTTTCTTTCGGAAACTCCTGACACATAGGGCAACACCTGCTTCTACAAGAGTTATTGTGAATGCTGATACATCCACAGTCCTCACAGACACTTATGTTCACACCAAAAGCCCCGGTTTTTACAGTTCATGATGTGAAAAAGCTGCTTTTTTCTGTGGTAAGCAGGAAGCTCATGTTTTTCATAAACAGGATAAAACCGTTCAAAGACATCCTGTATCGTACAAGATTTTTCCACGATTACTCACCACCCATCTCATCAAATGGGCTTCTGATACCGAGCAGAGTCTTATTGCTTACATGAAGATAAATCTCTGTTGATCTTGGATCACGGTGTCCCAAAAGGGCCTGAATATATTTCACGTCACACCCGGATTCAAAAAGATGGCTTGCGAAACTATGGCGCAAACAGTGTGTAGAGACATGCTTCTGAATTCCAGACCTTTTTGCACTTTTACGGAAGAACTGAATGACACTGTCCTTCACAAGATAATCGCCAGACCATGAACTTGGAAACAGAATCCCTGTTGGTATGCCGCATTTAAACCAGTATTCTGTAAGTATCTCAAGTGTACGGTCAGCAAGCAGGGTATAACGGTCAAAGCGGCTTTTTGCCATCACGGATGTGTATTGTTTTTATTGGTGCGTGAAATGTCATCCTAGTGAAGGTGTGTGACTTCTGATACCCGAAGACCACCTGAATACATTGTAGCAATCATGGCTTTATGTTTCAGGTTTGACGTTGCATCCAGAATCGCTGATATCTCTGCTTTCGTAAGTACGATTGGCAGGCTCCTGTCTCTTTTTCATACGTGGGATATCATCGTCATCCCAATTCATTTTTAATACTTTTTTATAAAAGAAACGAATACCGGAATGATAGTGGTTGTATGTCTCCGGTGAAATCCCGGAAAGTCTTTTTTCGGTCAGAAATGTGTCAACATCATCTGTTGTCAGAGCATCTATTGGCTTATCAATATATTTTTAAAAAAAGTGAGCAATACTTGTACAGTAAGCATGAATAGTAGAATCTCTTAGATTCCGTTTGTTTGCAGCATTTGTAATCTGGCTAAATATTTCATCGTACATAATAAAATCCTCCATGTAAAATCAGTAGTTGATGAAAAAACCTGCTTACATGGAGGTGCATTAGCATAATAAAACCGCTTGTCAGAAAAACGGTCAAATGGTATTCTTTTCATAGGCAGTGGTGTCTTTCTGTATTGAATTGTTTTGTGTGGTAACTTTACAATATCAAATACTGGTAAGAATTTCCATTGCCTATTTTATTATTGAGAAAAAGAAAGCTGCGCCACAGCCTTGGCAGGCCATTGCGCAGCGATTTTTGTTCAATTGGAAGTTGTATAAGTTCTTTACATAGAGAAAATAACACTTTTCCTGTCTATCCATTACAAATACTGATTGGTGATTTTTTTAGCAAAATTTGTTTCCATTGTCCATGTTACAGCCTCACAATTTTTTTCATTATCAATACTGTAAGTAGATCATCAATTCCTTTCTCCTTCCATGCTTGTAAAAAAACTTTCTTGTAGGATGTCCGAAAATTTCTTGGCGTAAAACTTCATCTGTAGACACCTCAATTTCTCCTGTCACCCGGATTTGTACACCATTTGCATTAAAGCACATTTCAGCTTTGGGATTAAGCTGAAGTTGTTTAAAAACATCTTTTGTTGAAGCTGTATGAAACACAATCCCATTTTTATCGGCTCTAAATAACATCATACCTCTTACCCTTGGTTGATCACCATCCATTGTTGCTAAATAAAATCCTAAATTTTTCATTAATTAGTTCATATATCTTTTGTTCTTCCATAGTACAATCCCCCTAACATATTCCTTCATTTATCATTTCATCAAGTATTTCAGCCACACTTCGTACCATTGCAGGACAAAATGTTGTAAACAAATTTTCCTTCTTGATAATCTTCATATCTTCTTCCTTGGTCAAATCATATCCCAATAATTCACGGCATACGACGCTACCATTTTTCTTGATAAAACGATTCATAAATTCTTCAGATATACCATATGCTTTTCTTTTACTTTCCATATCGTTACTATCATAATGTCCACATCTTAATCCTAAAACCATCAGAGCCCCCGCCACAGCTCCACATAATTCACCTTTTCTTTCCCCACCTCCAAAGTTAGTTGCTAACATCAATGCCATCTTTTCATCCATTCCCATTTCCGTAGCATAAGTAGTAAATACTCCCTGGGAACAATTAAAATTATTACTATAATACTCAACTGCTTTTTTTCTGCATGATTCATCGTTCTCACCTCAATCTTTTTAATTCATTTGCTTCGCAAGCAACATTATACAACTCAAGGGCCTCAATCACCTGATTTCTCTTCTCTTCTGGAATTCTATCAAGAATACTTTTAAATTTTATATTCATATTATTCTCTATTTGGTTAAATCTTTCACTTCCTTTTAACAGTAAGATTCAATACCACATATCTTCTATCTTCTTTTGATGGCTTTCTTTCTACAAACTCCTTTTGAACCAATTCCTCAACCATCCTACTAATACCACTTTTATCAAGTCGCAATATTCCTGCTAGTTCTTTTACAGAAATATCTGGTTTGCGTCCTATTTCAACAAGTATGAAGCACTGCGTGTCGCTTATTCCACAACAACAGCAATCAGATTTGTTGATATTCCCAAGATTCATTTCTAATCTACGTGTATTCTCCCTAAATAATTTAACTTGATCCATAACATCACTCCTTATGCTTGAATAATACGTTAATTAGTTGCGTTTGTCAACTGTTTATTTTGTCAACTAAATAGAGTTCAATACTAAATGTACTGAACTCTTTCACAAACATATTATCAATCAACTATTAAATAGGAATTTACTATCCTTACAAATTCAAATAATCACCTGTGTTCCTATTCGTATTGTCTTGTCAGAGCATCCTTCTAGGTGCTTTGCTGTCAAAAACATATCCAGAAATTCTCCGTTATCCGTTTGCAAATAGTCAGCTAGATTATTTTCTGACAAACGGTTAACTAACACTTCCTGTAATTTCTGCATCTGTGTATGCATTTAATACCTCTGCCATATCATTGATAATGTTATAAATCTCTTTACCCATAAGAACACACTCCTTTTTGAAGGAGTATATCGCAGAAAAATAGGCACAGCAACAGAGCGTATTACTGAAATTTGTGGGTGAGATTGAATATCTCTTTAATACTCAATTCCTTTTCGTCTTTACGCAAATGATGACTGCTACAATAATCATTGGAATCATACTGATAATACCGATATATGCCGGTCCCAGTATTGCCATATTGGAATATTCAGGTTTTTACCAGATATGCAAAGATGGTAAATGCATTGATAGCACCATGCATAAGGGATGGCAACCAAATGGTTTCTGTCTTTTCATATACATAATCAAGTAAAATACCCATCATAATAGTAGAGATACAGAATACGATTGGCCCAAGTACCGGTGCGCCGATATATTCTTTTCCATACTCATAACCGGCAAAAAAATCATGATCGGCCAGTGCCAAGCACCCCAGATTGCACCACCCACAATACGGCCTTTGGTGTCACCAAACTTTTTCTTCAAATACGGATACAGTGCACCTCGCCAACCAACCTCTTCGCCTAATGCGACAAACATATTCAGAAATGGTGCAATTGTCACAGCTTGAACAGACGTAATCAGCAGATACATTGGTATCGTGATACCCCTGTGCCTCGAACTGTTCCAACGCTCCCGCTTCCTCTAAAAGACCTCTTAACGTCATAAATTCAGAGTCAAATGTATCCGGGAAAATCACAAAAAACAAGACCCCTCCAAGGATACTTAATAACGCCGGCATCCAAAGGGCAAAGAATACATAACGAAGTTTCCCTTTTAAATGTGGTACCCATCCCATACCTTTTAGCGGGATTCTGGCTACCAGTACACCAAGGAACGGCATAAACATGGTAATCATCACTATAACAGTAAACACTATCTGATTTCCATTATTACTAAAAACACTTGCTATCATTTCTAAAATCCAAGCTAGTCCAAATGCGACTGCCATGTATATCACAAATTGTTTCTTACTCAAATTAATTGTTTCCATTATGCATCCACCTCTTTTCTATATACTTCCAAACTCCAAATTTTTCCTCCTACAACTAGGACAAGTTAACTTTCTCATCTTTTGGATTATGATTTGCCAACAGAGTTTCCATTTTTCCTTGGTTGAAATCTGGTATGGCATTCCGGACAAATATACTCTATCCGTTTGTACCAATAGTTTGCTAAAAAAAGACAGCACAAATAGTATACACTGCCGTAGTTACAAAAATGGTATCCAAATTCCTTGTAATATACCAATAACAAAAGTTACAATTCCTGTGATTTCTACAGGAATTCCTACGATCAGCATTTTTTTGTACATTTTCTTTTCGCTTTTCTTTTTTTCCTCCATAATCGATGATATGTCATGAATTGTTTTTTTGCGACCCATCCTTGAAAGAAGTCAAAAAAATTTCTTATATTTTTTTATTTTTTTCTAATTGCTCTGTTTTTCTTAATATCTGCCTGAAGGTTTTTTTATTCAGTTCATCAAGCAAAAGTTCAATTACTTTTTTTAGACTCATCAGATTCCAATATTTCAGCAATATCTTTAATAGAGATATCTAAGTCTCTCAAAAAGCATATTGTTTCCAATGTAGCAACATCCTTTTCAGAGAACAGTCTTCGTCCTCCCTCTGTCAAATCCGTTGGCACAAGAATACCTCTTTCATCATAGTATTGAATGGTTCTTACTGAAACATTACACTTCTTTGCAAGTTCTCCTGTTGTATATAATGACATATCCTGCCTCCTTTCAAGGTCCATATTAGTATATAACGCTGCGTGACAAGCAATATATCACGCTGCGTTATTTTTTTAATTTTTTACGCAAATAATTAATTTCTCATATCAACCAGACAGTGAGAGAAATTCAAATTTTCATGTGTTCGACAAACTGGAATTGTCTAAAATAGTAAGCCGTACCGCTTACTATTTTTTCTTTTACTGCTGAAACAGTATCTTTGATTGAATGCGTAGTTGTATCTATAACATTTAATTCATAGATTCCCAAATTGAAAATTGCTTCCACATTGTTTCAACTAATTCAATATTTGTTTCTCTGTCTAACTTTGAGCGTTCGATAGCTCGCTTCATAGTTTCTTCTTTACTTGCCCTTAAAACGATATAGTGTACTTCATAATGCTCTTGAACAATGTTGAGCCACGGCTCTAAAAACCACGGTCCTACAATGCCATCTACAATTACATCATATCCACCACGAGCATATCGCTTCGCAGCTTCTAAAAACGCTTCAATGACAATCAAATTTTGCTCATTTGATTCTGGCAAATGCGGTGGTATTGCCCCTTTAATCAAATAATGATAAAAGTCATCTGTGTGCATATGCACAGACTTTTCCAAATCTGATTCTTTTGCAACAACAGATGCCGTTGTAGTTTTTCCTGTCCCCGGCGCACCTGTGATTACAATAATTCTACCTTGATTCATCTATATTTTACCTCCACAAATCTCGATTGAACAAAATCGCTGCGCGATGGCCTGCCAAGGCTGTGGCGCAGTTTTTCTCTTTAACTTAAAAAGGCAGTAGATAATGAGCCCTAAAAGTAGTATTGTTAAATCACCACAAAATAACAATCGAACAGGATCATCATTAACACTGCCATGAATAGAATAACACCGGAATCTCTTTTTCTCAAGAGGGTATCTTTAATACGTGGACCTCCATGATGGCAGTGACTCATTAACGTTACTAGTATCATGGAGGTTTATTATGTACGAAAAATATTTTAACAAGCTCAGAGAGGAATGCCTGATTCGTAACAGGTCCTCCCGAACTGCAGATACCTATATCATCAACATACGTCACTTTATGAAGTGGACAGGCTATAAACCAATGGAAGATTTATCCCTTCAGGATGCCAGATCATTTATACTGGAAAAACGTAATTCCGGTCTTTCATCTGCAACCTGCAACTTTTATAATTCTTCCATTTGTTTCCTATACAAACATGTCTTACACATCCCATGGAATCAGGACATTGTTCCAAGAATGCGATTGGATGTAAAACTTCCGAAAGTGCTCTCTCTTGAAAAAATTGAAAAGTTAATCGATTCTGCAACCGAAATTCGTAACAAAGCAATCATTGCCCTGCTTTATTCATCTGGAATGCGTGTAGGAGAACTTGTTTCTCTTAGACCTGAAGATATCTATATGAGCACTATGCAGGTATATATTTCCAAAGGGAAGAATCATCGTGACAGATGGACAATTCTTTCAGAAAGAGCCCTTGATTTACTAAAGGAATACTGGAGAAGTTATCCGGTAAAAAGAGAGTACCTTTTTGTTTCTTTAGATGCTCCTCATAACCCACTAAAAGTGAGTGGTGTTGAAATCATGCTCAGGGCAGTTGCAAAAACAGCGGGCATTAAAGCACATCCGCATACGCTTCGACATTCCTTTGCAAGTCACATGATTGAGCAAGGTGTCCCAATCAACTATGTACAAGCAATGCTTGGACACCGCTGTCTGGAATCAACACAGGTATACATCCACATATCCAATAAAACTGTTATGGGAATAAAGAGTCCGCTTGATCATCCTGTTAAGAAAAAACGGGGGCGTAAAGCTAAGAGAAACGCAGGTGATGCAAATGAATCATGATATCACCATTCAGGATATATTCCATCGATTTCTTCCGCAATACTGTGAGACACACAACTTTTTCTCCACAACAGCAACTAACGGCACTGTGTATCTCCAAATGCCATACTCTTGAAATGGGAGCCAATTTAAGCGAATGCGAAAGCTGTCACAAGAAATATATTCATTATAATTCCTGCAAGAACCGTCACTGCCCCATGTGTCAAGGAATGGAGGTCGATGAATGGATTGACAAACAGCAGGAAAATGTACTGGATGTTCCATACTTTCATACGGTCTTTACAGTTCCAGAAGAATTATATTCCCTGATTTATTCAAATCAGAAACTCCTTTATGATGCTTTTGTACCATGCAGCACATCAAACAATGACAGAGCTGTCTGCGGATCCGAAACATCTTGGAGCAAGGATTGGATATATCTGTGTACTTCATACTTGGGGCTCCAGAATGAATTATCATCCTCATCTCCACACCATTGTTCTCGGCGGTGGACTTGATGCTGCAAACAAGTGGAAGGATAAAGGAAAGAAGTTTTTCTTTCCGGTTAAGGTCATGTCTGCCGTCTTCAAAAAAAGTATTATCTTCGTGAACTGAAACAACTCTGGGAAGATAAAAAACTTGAGTATCATGGAACGGTTGCACATTTAAAAAATCGTTATGAATTCAAAGCTTTACTGAATTCCCTCTACGAAAAGAACTGGGTTGTATATACGAAAGAGGCATTCAATGGAGCTAATTCTGTGATCCGGTACCTTGGCCGTTACACTCATCGTATCGCTATCAGTAATCGCAGAATCGTCAGTATGACAGATGAGACGGTTACCTATCTCGTAAAGGATTACAAAAAAATGGTGGTAAATATATCGAGCAAAACCATCAAAGGAACAGAGTTTCTGCGAATGTTTCTGATGCATGTGCTCCACTAAAGGTTTTTGTCCGAATTCGTCACTATGGCCTGCTTTCCTGTAGGAACAAGAAAGAAAAAGATGACTCTCTGCCGGAAGCTTCTCAACGGCATTCAATATATTTCAAAACTCCGAGGCAAAAACCTCTGCGGAGAAGCTGATGATCCTTTACAAAAAAAGGATATCTGTAAGTGTGAAGCCTGTGGAGGAAATCTTCTTTCGCTATCTCTTCGAGGACACTACATGTTGACTTGAACGAAGGAATCTGAATACTGAAAAAAACAGCCGTCTGAATGAAGGCTTATTAAGTGCACCCTTCATTCGATAAGACAAGTTACTATTTTTGAATATACGATGGAATCAGTTTCCAATGCATAGATTCTTTGGTAAAATCAAGAAGAAGGAAATCGATTGAAGCTCCATACTGTATCGGCTGGAGTGACGCGATTTTGTTCAATCGGTAAAAATCGGTGTGCAGTCCAGAGAAAAGGGCAGCTATCAAAAGATGGTAAGCTGTTTTTTTCTCTGTCCTGACGCCGATTGTTCACGTATCAATTTGTTAATTTGTTTTATTATAGCACATGTAACCCCCTTCACAATAAAAAAAGAGCAACCGAATTATCTCGATCACTCTCTGTTCATTACTTCCATGATAATAATATCATAACTTCCTTTTCAAAAAAAGTCTCAATACCGTAGTCAAACCGTAGTCATTCCGTATATATTTGTAACTTTTTTTGTAAGTTGTTTTTTTCTGTCCACCATAATAATATCAACTCTTATTTGAAAAAAAGAAAAGGATAGAACATACCGTTTTCCCCATAAGCTTACCACTCGTCACATTTCAGGTGCTTACCACTCAGACTTACCACTTTTCTTACCACTTTGAATCACGGTTTTGTGATATTTTACGATACTTTACGAGGTTTTCTCTGTAAACATCAAATGCCGTTAATCCCTTATAAATCAAGCATTCCCGCCACTTTCCAGTCATTACTTTTCATCAACCACCTGGAAGATGTAGAACTTCAAATAGTACGATTCATCCGCCGCCCATAAAATCGGATGATCCGGTGCCTGGGTACGGAATTCCACCTGACGCAGACGCTTATGCACATTACGGGCCGCCTGTCCGATCGTTTCAGTAAACAGCTCGTAGGTCATGAAGTGGGAGCAGGAACAGGTTGCAAGGAAACCACCATCTTTCACAAGCTTCATGCCGCGCAGATTAATTTCACGATATCCTTTGATGGCATTTTTCACAGAGTTTCTTGACTTCGTAAATGCCGGTGGATCCAGAATCACTACATCGTATTTCTCTCCCTGCTTTTCCAACTCGGGCAGAATCTCGAATACATCACGGCAGATAAATTTCGCCCTATCCTGCACACCGTTCAGTTCTGCGTTTTTCACAGCCTGTGCAACAGCAGGCTCCGATGCATCCACACCGGTAACCTCTCTTGCTCCGGCAACTGCCGCATTCAGCGCAAAGGATCCGGTATGGGTAAAGCAGTCGAGGACTCTGGCATCTTTGCACAGCTTCTGAATTGCCAGACGATTGTATTTCTGATCAAGGAAAAATCCGGTCTTCTGTCCGTCCTTTACATCAACAAGATACTTCACGCCATTTTCCTCGATCTGTACGTTGGTGTCGAACTCCTCGGAGAGAAAGCCCTTGATCCGTTCCATACCTTCATTGAGCCGTACCTTCGCATCACTCCGCTCATAGACACCGCGGATCTCGATGCCGCCCTTACGAAGCTCCTCCTTCAGCAGATCGACAATTTCCAGCTTAAACCGGTCAATTCCAAGTGCCAGTGACTCTACCACCAGCACATCCGAAAACTTGTCAATCACAAGTCCCGGTAAAAAAATCTGCCTCACCGAAAATCACACGGCAGCTTCCGGTATCGACAGTTTTCTTCCGATATTCCCATGCGGTCTTCACGCGTTCTCTTAAAAATTCGTGGTCGATTTCCTGATGGACATTTCTCGTCATCAGACGGATGCGGATCCTGGAATTCTGATTAATGAAGCCTCTTCCCATCGGATAGCCATCAAAATCATGTACAGTCACGATGCTTCCATTCTCAAATCTTCCGGTGATGCTCTCAATTTCATTATCAAAAACCCACATGCCGCCGGCTTTCAATGTCCGGCCTTCGCCCTTTTTCAAAGTTACTATGGTTTCACTCATTGCATCAACTCCCTTCCACTGACAAAATCTGTTGCCAGCCTTTCGCTTTTAGCAGCTTAACATACGGATATGGGATTCGATCGTGAAGTCTTTCGTTTCGCCATCATCCAGATAGTACTCGTACGGTTTGATCTCTTCTCCAAAGGAATACAGCGTCAGGTCTTCAAAATCAACATCTTCGACACACTTTCCGCCTTTTGCCACCGGGAACAGATATCCTTCCCTTAGGAAAACATGCACAGTTCCCATCGGCATTTCCACATACGAAAAAGCCTTTTTCGTATACCTCTCCTTCTTCCACAATACCGTTTTTAAAAATGAACTGCTTCATTCTTTCCGGGAAATATACGACTCTGCCCGACATATTCTGCTCGCAGACCGGTGCCACCATGACATTTTCGCCGATAAAAAGCTGATCCTCCACCTGTCTTGCCAATGCATCCTCACCATAAAGGAACGCTAACGGATTAAACATCATCGTATTACGCAATGCTGCCTTCATATATTCGCTGTAAATATATGGAAGAATCTGATAACGCACACCGATTACATCCGCAAATTTCTCCACATGGGAGAAACAGTATACCTCCTGTCTCCTGGTTCCTCTTGCCGAATGATTCCGTAAAAGTGGCGTAAACACTGCAAATTCCAGCCAACGTAACACCAGATCTTCAGTTGCATCTGCCCCGAATCCACCGACATCTGCTCCGGTATACAGGAAACCGCACATATTTAAGGAGGGCATCATTTTCACATTCATTTTCAAATGAGACCACCTGGAAGCATTGTCTCCCTGCCAGATTCCTCCAAACCGGTGCATTCCGATATAAGATGCCCTGGAGAATAACAGAATTCTCTTTTCCGGCACATAACGCTCAAACGCCTCGGAAGCAGATCTCGTCATATAATAGCCAAACAGGTTATGTACCTGATCGTGGCGGTAACGCTTTCCTTTATAATTATGATAAAACGAAGCATAATCCTCCGGATTATTGCAGATGCCTCCAATCATTCCTGTCATTTCGAAAAAGGTATTCACGTCAAGGTTCATCTTCTTATAGTCTTCCATTTTCTCAAAGACCTCTTTCAGATGCTTTTCGGAATAAAAAATTGCCGGTTCATTCATATCGTTCCAAAAGCCGTCAATTCCCTTGTCGATCAGAATCCGGTACTTATCACCAAACCACTGTCTTGCCTTGTCATCAAGCATATCCGGAAAGCAGCATTTCCCGGGCCATACCCCGATAATGAAATCTTCTCCGTTTTCATCCTTGCAGAAGTATCCGTTCGCTTTGCCTTCTTCATAAACGTCATAACCGTCTTCCTTTTTTACACCACCATCAATAATGGGAACGAGATGAATGTTCTCCTTCCTCATTTCTTCGACAAGCTCTTCAAAATCAGCGAAGCTGTCCCGGTTAATCGTGAAGTCCTTATACCGTTCCATATAATCAATATCGAGATAGATACTGTCAATGGGAATGTTATGCTTTTTATATTCCGCTGCCACCTCACGCACTTCATCCGCTGTATCATAACTCCACCGGCTCTGTCCATAGCCAAATGCCCATCGGGGTGCAATATAACTTCTTCCGATCAGTTCACGGAATTCCTTCACTACATCCCTGTAGGAAGCTGCCTCAATCAGATAAATTTTACAGTTCTCCTCTTCCATGGAAATGCTAAGGTCATCAATGTCGGTATAACCAATATCGAAGGTCGCCCTGCCCGGCGTGTCCACAAACAAGCCATAGGTTTCATGTACTCCGTCACCCACCATAATAAAGTTGTGTGCTCCGTACAGTGAATTAGTATTCTCGCAGTGATTCGGATTATCGCTGCAGTTGCTGATATAACGCCATCCCCTCTTATTGATGCCACGCACATTTTCTCCAAGCCCATACACGATTTCATCCTCTTTCAAGGAATAATGAAAACCGTCTTCTTTTTTCTGAAAAACGCCATCGCTCCATGCAGAGGATGCGAGCTCCTTTACCACAGCATCCGTCTCAATCGGTTCTCCAAAGATATATTTCCTTACCATTGTTCCTGTCCTGACCAACCTTTCATTTAATGAATATGAAGAGACCTGTCACCGTCTCCTCTGTGATATATTTTACTCTGAAAATTAACCGTACAACGGTCCGTAAGCCTTGCATGCTGCCATGTCCGCAGCTTCGGTATCCCTGGTTCCAAAACTTCCCCATGCATGCGGGCGGAAGATCCTCTCTTCTTCCACGTTGTGCATAACAACCGGAATTCGAAGCATGGAAGCCAGCGTAATAAGGTCTGCACCCATGCATCCTTCAAGGCTTCCACTTACTCCTTCACATTGATTTTGGAAAGAAACTCCGGATTCCAGTCATCAATATGCATGTCCATTAAGTTTCGTCTGTAGTTTCCTTTAATCCACATATTCTGCCCTCCCAATGAGCGGTTTTTATTTAATTATATTCTATCCCCGTAATGTGTTGAAAAACAAGAAAAAAATAAGGACAAACCGTCTCGGATTTTTTTGTTATTTTTCCGATTGGTTTATCCCTATTCTTATTTATTATAATAATATGGGAATCTGACACATCCCATATTACCTTTTATCGGTTTTATGCAGTAATATCCAGTGCATGCCAGTACTCGTCATTTCCGGATCCGCAGGTTACGGTAAGCTTCTTTCCAACAACAAAAACCTTGCAGTTGTTGACACTTCTTAATGCATCCAGCTTTAATTCCATCGTTCCACCATTGGTGTCAAGGAACAAAACCTTTTCTGTAGACTTACCGGAAACTGTTCCGGTTACGGTAATCGTTGCAGAGGTGTTCACAGATGCAGAACTGCTGCCACGTTCCCCGGTCAGGGTAGAAGCATGCCAGTAACCGTCATTTCCGTTATATCCTCCAACAGTCATCCTGTTTCCTGCAACTGTTACCAATCCGTTGATCGTGTTGGCATTGCTGTCAATCTTAAATTCCATGGTACCATCCTTAGTGTCAAGGAACAGGACGCTTTCTGTTGTCTTACCGGAAACCGTACCCGTAAAAGTATTGGTCACCGTACCTGTGGTATTGCTGTTATTTCCACCTGTCGTTGTACCTTCTGCAACACGGTTTGCATGAAGGTACGCATCACCTCCACGATAAAACCATACCGTCAGCTTCGTTCCGGTTGTCTTCCATTTACCATTCGTGGTATCAGCATTTCCATCAATCTTAAATTCCATCGTTCCGTCCTTGGTATCAAGAAACAGGACATCACTTGTGGTCTTGCCGGAAACCGTACCATTTACATAGGTTCCACCCATGCTGCTACTACTGTTATTCTGGGTATTGGACGCATCTGCAATCGAAATCGCATGCATATAGGCATCGGAACCACGTGCACAGGTAATGTTATACTTTCTGTTGGCTACCAGTACGGAACATCCGTTGATGTTGGTCGTCTGGTCGTACTTAATCTGCATCTCGCCCTGTGCGGTATCCACATAAAGGACATCGCCATTTGTCTTATCACTGATCGTTCCTGTTATGACAGAGGTCTTGGAAGTATCAATGGTAATTCCAACAGCTGCTCCGTTATAAGTAATCTTGGTTGCATGCCAGTAACCGTCTGAGCCATGCGAAATTGCTACAGAAAGCTTTGTTTCCGGCAGAAGAATTCTCGCCTCACTGACATCGGTACTGCTGTCAATCTTAATCTCCATCTTGCCATCCTTCGTGGATAACATTAAAAGCTCTGCTGTCGTTCCGGATGCAACCGTTCCCTGTACATTTGCAGTTTCTGCTGCATATACCTCTGTCTGTAAAAGCGGTGCCAACAGCATTGTCACTGCCAGACACATTGCCAGACAGTTTCTCCATCCTGTCCATTTCTTCATCGTAAATACCCCTCCTAT
Source organism: Lachnospiraceae bacterium (assembly GCA_021628825.1). Classification (GTDB taxonomy): domain Bacteria; phylum Bacillota; class Clostridia; order Lachnospirales; family Lachnospiraceae; genus Suilimivivens. Next base: position 1,894,658 of record JAJXRY010000001.1, read on the forward strand.
AATCTGTCGATCATCAACTTTGTTGTAGTGGTTTTCATAATATTTCCCTTATGTAAACCATCCTACATCATAACACTAAAAAAAGCAACTTTTTTCCACATCTTGTAGAAAAAGGCTGCTTTTGGTTGTCATATATATGACAAAATGATCCGGTGAATCATTTTCGAGTTCACATAAGATATTGAATTATCCACACATTACTGAAGCTCTTTATAAAACTGATACAATAGAAAATCTATTACACACCGGTCGTATCAAAATCCGGAATGAAGCTCTCCTTCGCCACATCTCCCTCCTGGATAAAAAGCATTGGTAATGCCAAGCTGCAATGCATAATCCACCACCTGCTCATACTCCCGTGTGGTTACCTTACGCATGAGCTGCGGCTCCTGCTGTGCGGCCTCCTCCAGTTCCTTCTGATTTCCGCTGTGCGAAGTAAGCTGTAGCATCGGCGTGTACTGGTTCATCAGACTGATATAAATCTTATCTCCATAGGTTTCCCACAAATACCGCAAAACAGCTTTCGCATTTTTCTTATGTCCCGGCAGCAGTAAATGCCGGACAATTACCCCTCTCTGCATCATTCCCTCTTCATTAAAAAGAGGTTCTCCTGTTATTTTCACCATCTGTTCTAACGCGCGCTTCGCCACCTCCGGATAATCCCCTGCATGGGAAAGCCTCCCTGCCAGTTCTCCATCCATATATTTGAAGTCCGTAAGAAAAATGTCCACCAGACCCTCTAATGCTGCAATCACATCGGCCTTTTCATATCCGCTTCCATTGTACACAACCGGAATACAAAGTCCCTGCTCCTTTGCCTTGAGAAGCGCCCATACAATATCCGGCAGATCATGATCCGGCGTCACCAGATTGATATTGGCTGCTCCCTGTGCCTGCAGCTCCAGAAAGATTTCTGACAGCCTCTCCCTGCTGATTTCCTTTCCTCTTGTACCGGCTGCAATATCAAAGTTCTGACAATAGACACACCTTAAATTACATCCCGAAAAAAACACGGCGCCCGAACCCCTTTTTCCGGAAATACATGGTTCCTCCCACATATGTAAGGCCGCTCTTGCCACCCGCAGTGTCCCATCCATCTGACAAAACCCGGTCTGTCCTTCCTTCCGGTTCACCCCGCACTCTCTCGGACAAAGCCTGCATTCTTCATAAGCTTTTTCAAACATATCATATCTCCCCTGTTCTTCGTTTCTTTTATAATTTTTCATCTTCGTAACCATACATACGTGCACTGTCCGTCATAATTGCAACCGCCTGCCAGGTACGAGTAAACCGTAACTATTTTTCTATCTATTCCCCTTCCAAATATGTTATACTTAATTAAAATATACCATAAGTGGTATACTTGTCCATTTTAATGGAACAAAACCACTGTACTCACCCAAATGTCAAGGAGTTAAACATTATTTTATGAACACCAAAGTTTTACACACCCTGGAATACGACAAAATTATTCAATTACTCATAGACAAAGCAACCTCCAATCCTGGGCGGGAGCTGTGCCGCAGGCTTATTCCTTCCACGGATTTATCTGCGATTGAGGAAGCCCAGCAGGAAACGGGCGATGCGCTCTCCATGCTGCTTACGAAGGGCTCTACTTCCTTTGGCGGCAACAAGGATCTGCAGTTTGCCATCAAGAGTCTGGAGATCGGCTCCGCCCTCTCCATCCCGGAGCTTCTCGGCATCGCAGGTCTTCTCCAGAATACCGCCCGCATCAAATCCTATGGACGCAAAGCCCGCGAGGAGGATGCCGATACCTCGTTAACACCCTATTTTGCAGCGTTGGAACCGCTTACCAGAGTATCGGAGGAAATCAGCCGCTGTATTCTGTCCGAAGAGGAAATTGCAGACGATGCCAGTCCGAAGCTGAAATCCATCCGCCGTTCCATTGTCTTAACCGGAGACAAAATTCACTCCCAGCTGAACAGCATGGTGAACGGCTCCTACCGAACCTACCTGCAGGACAACGTTATTACGATGCGTAACGACCGCTACTGTATTCCTGTCAAGGCAGAATATAAGGGACAGGTCAGAGGTATGGTACATGATCAGTCCTCGACCGGTTCTACCTTTTTCATTGAACCGGAGGCCATCGTTAACCTCAACAATCAATTGAAAGAGCTTTCCATTCAGGAAAAGGAAGAGATCGAAGCCATTCTCTTTTCCTTAAGTCAGCTCTGCGCCGAACACACGGAAGAGCTTGCTCGCAACCAGCATCTGATGACACAGCTTGACTTTATTTTTGCCAAGGCTTCCCTTGCACTTGACTTAAATGCAACGAAGCCGGTTTTTAATACCGATCACTATATCCAGATCCGGAAAGGACGTCATCCGCTCCTTCCTTCGAAAAAGGTAGTTCCGATTGATATCCATCTCGGAAAGGATTTTGACCTTCTGGTCATCACCGGCCCCAATACCGGTGGTAAAACCGTAAGCTTAAAAACCATCGGACTGTTTACCCTCATGGGTCAGGCAGGTCTTCACATCCCTGCGCTCGACCGCAGCGAGCTATCTATTTTTACAGAAGTATTTGCAGATATCGGTGACGAGCAGAGCATTGAGCAGAGTCTCAGTACCTTCTCCTCCCATATGACCAGCATTGTTTCCATCCTGCAGAAAGCCGATGCCGATTCACTGTGCCTGTTTGATGAACTGGGTGCAGGAACCGATCCGACCGAAGGTGCCGCCCTTGCAATTGCAGTTCTGAACTACCTGCATGAGCGCGGAATCCGCACGGTTGCCACTACCCATTACAGTGAGCTTAAGGTCTATGCACTTTCTACCGATTTTGTGGAGAACGCCTGCTGTGAATTTAACGTAGATACCCTTTCTCCGACCTACCGCCTGTTAATCGGCGTTCCCGGAAAAAGTAATGCCTTCGCGATTTCCAAAAAGCTCGGGCTTCCCGATCATATCATCGAAGCTGCCACCGCACAGATCGGTACACAGGATAAAAGCTTTGAGGATCTGCTCTCCGATCTTGAGGAAAGCAGGATCACCATTGAGAAGGAACGCCGCGAGATTGCTTCTTATAAGGAAGAAATCAAAGCACTCCGCGAAAAGCTGCAGCAGAAGAACGAAAAAAATTGATATGGCAAAGGACCGCATCTTACGTGAAGCCAATGAACAGGCCCGTGAGATCCTGCAGGATGCCAAAGGAAACGGCCGATGAAACCATCCGGATTTTTCCAGAAAGCCGGTCCCAATGTTTCTCTGAAAACGCTGGAAAAGGAGCGTGAAAAGCTCCGAGGTGAAATCGGTAAGAAGAACGACAAACTGGCACTGAAAACGGCTCCCACCAGATCCGGAAAAAAGGTCAGGGCTGAGGACCTCAAACTCGGTGACACCGTGAAAATCCTCTCCATGGGACTTGTCGGAACCGTCAGCACGCTTCCGGATCACAAAGGAAATCTGTTCATACAGTGCGGTATCATGCGCTCCCAGACAAATATCAAGGATCTTGCTTACGGGGAAGCCAAAGCAGAGCCTGAAAAACCGGTTTTACAAAGAAGCCATACCGGAAGTGTGAAGATGTCCAAATCCATGCACGTTTCCGCTGAAATCAATCTTCTTGGCAAAACCGTGGACGAAGCGCTTGCCGAGCTTGATAAATATCTGGATGATGCCTACCTTGCCCATCTTCCTTCCGTCCGTGTCGTACACGGCAAGGGAACCGGTGCTCTCCGCAGTGCCGTGCAGAGCCATTTAAAGCGCATTAAATATGTAAAGAGCTACCGGCTGGGGGAATATGGAGAAGGAGATGCCGGTGTGACCATCGTCACCTTTAAGGAATAACGTTAAAATTACAAAACAATTGGAACTATTTATTTTTAATGGTTTGTCAAAAAAATTATGAGATGAATCATTTCAGGAAAGGTAGAATAATATATGGCTGCTAAACAGAAAATTTTAATTGTAGATGATGACAACAATATTGCAGAACTGATTTCGCTTTATCTTACAAAGGAATGCTTTGAAACCATGATTGCAGGTGACGGCGAGACTGCACTTACGTTAGCCGACAGCTTTGCGCCCAACCTGATCCTGCTCGACCTCATGCTTCCGGGCATCGACGGTTATCAGGTCTGCCGTGAAATCCGTTCGAAATCATCCATTCCGATCATCATGCTCTCTGCCAAAGGCGAGATCTTTGATAAGGTTCTGGGGTTGGAGCTCGGTGCCGATGACTATATGGAAAAGCCTTTTGACTCCAAAGAACTGGTGGCCCGTGTCAAGGCAGTTCTGCGCCGTTACAAACCGGCTGCTGCCGCGCCTGAGGCTGCCGATATCCGCTGTGTGGAATATCCGGATCTGATTATTAATCAGACCAACTACTCCGTCATCTATATGGGACGCACGGTAGAAATGCCGCCGAAGGAGCTGGAGCTTCTCTACTTCCTTGCTTCTTCTCCCAACCATGTATTTACCCGTGAACAGCTTCTTGACCAGATCTGGGGATATGAATACATTGGTGATACACGTACCGTTGATGTACATATCAAGCGTCTGCGTGAAAAAATCAACGATCACGAGCACTGGAGAATTGCCACCATCTGGGGTATCGGCTACAAATTTGAAACGAAATAATCCATGAACCCTTGTCGTCATGATGAGCAGCGAGGCTTTTTATGAAAAAAAGACACTTTATCTGAAATTTATTCTTGCATATATTATTTTTCGGTTTTTTTCGGCTTTATGGTCGTTGCCACCTTCGTAAGCAGTATGACCATGGAGCATCTGAAGCGTGAAAAAGCAGATGCATTATATAAGGAAGCAACACTGATTGCCAACACGTTTGCCTCTGACCTATACAACAATGAAACCACTATGGAAAGTGTGCAGGATCAGCTTGATGCACTGGATGCTTATCTTTCGGCTTCCCTGTGGATTATTAATCCTTCCGGACGTCTGGTGCTTAGTTCCTCCGAACCAATTAATGTCGAAAACGAGATTGTCATTGAAAACTTTGATCCAACCATTACGGAAGGCTCCTATTATACCGTCGGATATTTCTTTGATACCTTTACGGAGGAACAACTGAGTGTCTTTGCTCCGATTACTTCCGATTTCAAGGTACGCGGATATGTGGTCATTCACTATCCGGTGAGTAACCTTACGGCATCCTGCAACAGTCTGCTGAACATCTCCTATATTATGCTCATCATTCTGTTTTTACTCTCACTGATTATTCTGATTTTTTTTACAGAACTGGTCTATCTGCCCCTGCGCAAAATTACGAAAGCAACCGAGCAGTATGCTTCCGGTAACATGCACTATGAATTTCAGATCGACAGTGAAGATGAAATCGGATACCTTGGTGCAACCATTTCTTACATGGCAGGTGAAATTGCACGTTCCGAAGACGATCAGAAGAAGTTCGTGGCGAATGTTTCCCACGACTTCCGCTCTCCCTTAACCTCAATCAAGGGTTATCTGGAAGCGATGCTCGATGGCACGATTCCCCCGGAGCTTTACGAAAAATATCTGAACATTGTTTTGAATGAAACCGAACGTCTCCGCAAGCTGACAAACAGCCTGCTGACCTTAAATAATCTGAATACAAAGGGTATGCTGTTGGATATCAGCCGCTTCGACATCAATACGGTCATCCGTAACACAACTGCCTCTTTCGAGGGTACCTGCAAACGGAAAAATGATTGCCATTGAACTCATCCTTACCGGGGACGAGCTTTATGTCAAGGCCGATGTCGGTAAGATTCAGCAGGTATTGTATAACCTCCTCGATAACGCCATCAAATTCAGCCATGAGGATTCCATTATTAAAATTGAAACCACCGAGAAGCACAATAAAGTATTTGTCTCCGTAAAAGACAATGGTATTGGTATTCCAAAGGACGAATTGAAGCAGATCTGGGAACGCTTTTACAAGTCGGATCTGTCCCGTGGCAAAGATAAAAAGGGCACCGGTTTAGGACTTTCCATTACCCGGGAAATCATTCGTTCCCATGGCGAAAACATTAATGTCATCAGCACAGAAGGGGTTGGCTCGGAATTCATTTTTACCCTTCCGGTTGCCCCGGACGAAGAGGATGAAGACTAGCCTCTTCGCATAGATCAAAAAGCACCATATTTACGATTCATTACAGAAAGAAGGAAAGACATGCATATTATTTTACATCAGCCGGAAATTCCGGCAAATACCGGAAATATTGGAAGAACCTGCGTTGCTACAGGCACAGATCTTCATTTAATTGAGCCGCTTGGCTTCCAGCTTAACGAGAAGTCCATTAAGCGTGCCGGCATGGATTACTGGGAGCACCTGAATGTTACCCGTTATATCAATTTTGAGGATTTCAAATCCCGGCATCCGGGTGCAAAAATCTGGATGGCTACCACTAAGGCACGGCATGTCTATACGGACGTTTCCTTTGGACCGGACGATTATATTATGTTCGGAAGAGAAAGTGCTGGTATTCCGGAAGAAATTCTGATACAATATCCAGATACGTGCATCCGGATCCCGATGTTACCTGCGATCCGTTCCCTAAACTTGTCGAATTCAGTATCAATTGTTTTATACGAAGCACTTCGCCAGCAGAATTTTGAAAGCATGCAGCTTACCGGAGAGCTTCACCGTCTTCACTGGTCGGATTCTGCTATGAAAGCAGAGTAAATGCACGAATATTATACAATTGGAGTACCTTATGAGACAGACTGAAATTTTAACCAAAGCAAAGAAGAAATTTATTGGAGATAAAGCCTTTTACCGTTATCTGATTTTCCTCGCCTTTCCGATGATTGTCCAAAACGGAATCACAAGCTTTGTCAGTTTTTTGGATAACATTATGGTCGGACAGATCGGAACGGAGCCCATGTCCGGCGTTGCCATTGTGAATCAGTTGTTTTTTTCGTATTTAATATCTGCATCTTTGGAGGCGTCTCCGGTGCAGGTATTTTTCAGTGCACAGTTTTTTGGAAAAGGGGACTACGAGGGACAGAAATATACCTTCCGTTTCAAGTTATATGCCTGTCTGCTGATTACTGCAATTGCCTGTGTGCTGTTTCATTTTCTGGATGAGCCGCTGATTTCCCTCTACTTAAGTGATGAAGGTTCTGTCGGCAATACCCGGCTTGCCCTGTCCTATGGCAAGGAATATCTTGCTATTATGATTCTTGGACTGCTCCCCTTTGCTGTTTCCCAGACCTATGTAAGTACGATCCGTGAAACCGGCCAGACCTTTGTACCGATGGTTTCCGGTATTGTAGCGGTTATTATCAATCTGGTACTGGATTATATCCTGATTTTCGGTGCCTTCGGAGTCCCTGAGCTCGGTGTAGCCGGAGCTGCCATCGCCACTGTAATTGCCCGTTACACGGAATGCCTGATTGTTGTTATCTGGGCCCACCTCCACCTGGATAAGAATCCTTATCTTGTTGGTGTGTATAAAGGATTGCGCATCCCCGGATCCATTCTTGCCGATATTTTCCGTAAAGGACTGCCCTTAATGTTTAACGAAATGCTTTGGGCGGTTGGCATGGCTGTAATCGCACAATGTTATGCTGTACGTGGACTTGAAGTGGTTGCCGCGCAGAATATTTCTTCGACGATTTCCAATCTGTTTAACATTGTTTATTTACAGCTTGGAAACTGTATTTCGATTGTGGTTGGCCAGAAATTAGGAGCCGGTCAGCTCGAAGAAGCAAAGGATGCCGACAATAAGATCATCTTCTTTGATGTGGCGTGTTGTGCCTGTATCTCTGTCATTATGATCCTGCTCGGCGGTCTTTTTTTCCTGAAATCTATAAGACAGAACCCGGCATCAAGGCTCTTGCGAAGAACTTTATTATTATTTCTGCAATGGCGATGCCTCTGTGTGCCTTCTCCCACTGCAGCTACTTTTACCCTGCGCTCCGGTGGCAAAACCATCATAACCTTTCTGTTTGACAGTGTCTTTACCTGGGTGGTCATGATTCCCTATGCCTTCGTTTTGTCACGCTTTACCACGCTTTCCATCACGATGGTATTTTTCCTTGTCAGCTTTACAGAAATCATCAAGGTCATCATCGGCCTCTTTATGATTAAGAGTAATGTCTGGCTGCAGAACATTGTGAATTCTTATTGACCGGATGATAAATCCTCATTCAGATTTTTCTGCTGCTCCTGTTCTTTACGTAGTTCCTTTTCTGCCTTGTTGCGGATGCGGAGCTCTTTAAAGAACTGTGTCAGCATATGGGAACATTCTTCTTCCAAAATCCCCCTCGTCACCTTTTACCTGATGATTGAATTCGGGCATTTCCAGAATATTTAAGATAGATCCTCCGCAGCCCGCTTTTTGGATTCATGCTCGCCATAACCACTTCATCGACTCTTGCCTGTACAATCGCTCCGGCACACATCTGACAGGGCTCCAGTGTCACATATAACGTACATCCCTCAAGCCGCCAGTCTCCTAATTTTCTGCTTGCCTTATTGATTGCGGTAATTTCTGCATGCGCCAGCGTATTCTTGTCCGTATTCCGGCGGTTATATCCTCTTCCGATGATTTTTTTCCTTCATGCACAATCACACAGCCAATCGGCACTTCGCCTAACGCGTAGGCCTTCTTTGCCTGCCGCAAAGCTTCCTTCATATACTTTTTCCTGTTCAGTTAATTGTGTTTTTCACACAAAAATCTCCTATCTGTAACTGTTCAGAGCCATGCAAAATCTGATAAATATAATTGAAATATCTGCATCTATACTCCGCTCAATCCACGCAGATGAACCTTGCCCTCCATTCCCGGAATTCTGTTCAGGCTCTCTGCAATCTTCTTAATCTCTGCTTCCTTATAGGCATGAAACATCATGCCCTTTTCCACAGATCCATCCATTTCTGCAATCAGTTGTCCACTGTCCTCAAACTGTTGTAAATAATAGGCAGGACTTCCGGCAATCCATGCGCAGATCTCCTGAAGATCCTCTAAGGTATGAAACTCCTTCACAACGGTTGTCCGGAATTCATAAGGAATGTTCGCATTTTTTTCAACAATTCCACAGACTGCTGCACCGCCTTCACCGGGAACGTATTTCCGGATGTTTCTGCTATTGTTCTCTCTCCCATCAATCCTGTTGTTGCCTGATATTTCCCCGGCGTATTCTTGATATCCATTGCCACATAGTCAATCTGTTTCTTCCCGATCAGCTCCTCCAGCATATGCGGGTGTGATCCGTTCGTGTCAAGCTTTACAGCCAGTCCCAATTCCTTAATTTGCTGAATAAAATCCGGAAGATCCTGCTGAATGGTCGGTTCTCCACCGGTGATGCAGACGCCGGACAGAATATTTCTGCGTTTTTTTAAGGAAATCCAGAATATCCTCTTCCGTATAATGCTCCTGCGTCAGAGGGCTTAATACCAGTCCTCCGTTATGACAGAACGGACAACGAAAATTGCAGCCTCCGGTAAATACCGTTGCTGCAACTCTTCCAGGATAATCCAATAATGTCGTTTTATTTAAGCCACTGATTAACATTGTATAACTCCCATTGACAAAGAATCACAAAAACACATATACTAAATAGGTCTGAACCGTGCAGCTTTTGTTTGTAAGGAGCTGCTATGGCTGCCCAGAGTAAGTGGCGTTAACGATTGGGTCTTACGCAATGGAAACTGCGAACCGTGTCAGGTTGGGAACAAAGCAGCACTAAGCAGAACCTTCCATGTGCCGTAAGGGTGCCTGATCTCAGTTAACTGCTTTGGTAACGCATAGCAGTTCCTTATGGACAAAGACCACGGTTTCTTTTATTTCCATGGTACTTATTTTAACCTCTTCGTGCCGCTTTCTTGGCATTTTTCATTTTGTACATTTCCTGATCGGCTACTTCAATAATCTCTTCAATATCCAGATCCGGTGTTGGCTCCACAATGGTGTATCCCATACTTGCTTCCAGTGTATACTCATGATTCGAGGTTGCATTATAATTCTCAATTCCGGTCTGAATCTGTGAAATATAATTCTTCGCGTCCGCATCCGTGTATCCCTTGGACAAAATAACAAATTCATCTCCGCCGTACCGCATCAGAAGTTCGCCATGCTTACGCACCTGATTCAGCACATTCGCCATAGCCTTAATATAAGCATCGCCCTCGTCATGGCCATACTGGTCATTGACCTTCTTTAATCCATCCAGATCAAGAAACAGTACAAATAGGGACTTACCACGTTCCTGTGCCTCTTTCACAATTGCAGAAGAGAATTTAAAGAATCCCGCACGGTTAAAAATACCCGTCAGTGTATCATAGACCCACATACGATTCAGTCTTTCAACCATCGCATTCATGACCTCCTGCTTCCGTACACTCTCCAAAGCATTGTCGATATTCATAATAAATAAATGGAACCAGGAGCTGTCAATCAACAGACGGCTCTTTCCTAATACACAGTATCCGTAGGTTCTTTCCTGATAATGTACCGGCACGATGGTATAAAGCATACCGCCGTCATGCTCTTTATATTTCTCCGGAAGTAACTCATTCACATGAAAACGTCCATAAGTCTCAAAATGTCCATTCCGGTAAGCAATCGGAACTGTCGCATCCTTCGGATACGTCAGTAAATTCATATTTCCGGCCTCTGTATTCAACTGAGACATAATATCCGTATTGATCGAATTGGTATTATATCCAAGACAAAGATAAAACTCCTCCGGATCTAACATAGCAACATATTTACGAATCTTCTCAAACAGATCCTTCTGTGTTTCCACACCGACAAAGTCTGCGGAGGATGCCTTGATAATCTCGGTAAAGGTTGTGGTCTCAACACGATCCTGCGCAAGCTTCCTGCGAACCTCTGCAAAGTCTTCCTTCGTATCGCACTTACATCCACAGCTCTCCGCAAACACCGGCCAGGAAAGCAGCTGCTCATTTCCAATCTTCGGCTTGCCGGCAATCTCGTCCATCAGATAAGTGTATGCCTTGCGTCCAAGCTCTTCCTCCGGACGCTGTACGCTCGTAATACGGGGAGCATGATTCTGTGCCTCATAAATATTATCATATCCGGTAATCATAATATCTTCTGGAATACGGTAGCCCCTCTTTTCAAGCTCATATAACGCTCCCAGTGCCATCTCATCATTGGCTGCCATTATCGCATCTGGCATATGCAATCCACAATCCTCAAAAAACTCGACCGCCTCCATACCGCTCTTCGGATGGTAATCACCAAAAGTAAATGCGATGCTCCTCAACTTCAATTCCGTGCTCCTTCAAAGCCTTCTTATAGGCCTTCAGACGACCTTCTCCGTCAGAATTTCCCCCGAGGACCGGAGATAAAGTTAATTGTTTTCGCTCCATGCTTTTCAACAAGATGATCAATCAGCAACGTAATACCATTGGCATTCTCCATCCCAAGATTCACCATGCCTTCAACCTCCAGGGTCAGATTCACACAAGGTACTCCGGCTTTATTTACATTCTGAACAATATTCGCAATTGTCTCCGGATTATATAATGTATCGCCATGGATGATAACACCATCATAGCTCTTGAAATCGGGGAGTTTATAAATTTCCATCTCTCCGGTAATAAACTGCGTTGTGGAATAAGACCATGCATCACAGCTAAAAACATAGATGTCGGTCTGATCCTCTTTCGCCTTCTCTATAATTCCATTAAGAATCCGTTTCTGACTGTCAAAACGGATTCCACCCATAATAACCGCAATTTTCATAGCAATCCCTCTACTGTAAGATGGTTCTTTCTTACTATTTTTTTATTATACAATTCTATGACACGATTCGCAAGTAATAACCAAATTTTCCATTATTTGATTTTCCATCACACCAGAATTTTGGGAAACCAAACATCTCCGCAACAAGCTTTTCCTTCTCATAATACACACCGGGTACTCCTACTCCAAGCTGCTTCAGCTTTTCATCCGCCCGGAACAGGAGTAAATACCCGTAATTCATCAGTCCATGCACCAAAAAACTGTTTTGCAGGATATTCTTAATGGATTCTGGAAGTACTGCAAACTCTCCCTTATTAACGCGATAGACCTCTCCCAGCTCCCTGCAGGACTCTATCCTGTGACAGGATCTGCGCACCAGCTCCCATTCCTGATCAACCTCATGACCGCTGTCTTCTCCGGCTGTCTGACTATGTAGTTTCCTTTGCTGCTCCTCCTTTTCCTGTCTATCCTCCTCCATTTCACTCTCTGTAGCAGTAACCGGCAACTCCTGTTCTTCTATTTCATCTTCATTCGCATCTGCTGCATTTTCACTCAATTCTTTCTCTCTACCTTCCCCTGTATTTTCCGATATTTCTTTCTCCTCCCCATGTATTTCTTCTCTATATTCTGTTTTATTCTGCGCTCCATCCACTTCCGGATTATATTCTTCCGATACTTCTATATGTTGCTGTGCTTTGTTGATCCTCTCATCATTCTCCTGCTTCTCTTGGCTAAATTCTCTCTTTTTGCCGCTCCTGTCCAAGAATGATTTCCTTCTCCCCAGATCTGCAGTTGCAATTCTCCTTCCCCGGCTTTTTGTAACCAGTGCCTCCGCTTCGCTTTCGTTCTTCCACTGGATTTCCATTGCCCACTGTTCTCCGTTCCGTGTGGGCCTGACACTTCCCAGCAGTTTTTCTTTTTTTCCCTGTTGCATTTCATCGTTTGCTGAATAAAGATAATAATTTTTTTCTTACTAACATAAAAATCTCCATACAATGATTATAGTCTGTACTACTATATTCATTGTATGGAGAAATCTTTCCCTGTTCTTTTTTAAATATAAACCTTAAATCTCATTCTGTGCTTCAAGATAACACATGTAATCATAAACCATCATGGCAATCTTAAAGGTAAGTGCATCATCAAAGGTGCGAACATCCAGCCCGGTTGCCTTTTGCAGCTTTTCAACACGGTATACCAGTGTATTACGATGAATGAATAACTGTCTGGAGGTCTCTGATACATTCAGATTGTTCTCAAAAAATTTATATGCTGTGGATATAATCTCATCATCCAGACTGCCCGGATCCGTGTCTCCGAAAAATCTCTTCCATAAAAATCTTGCAAAGATTTGTCGGAAGCTGATAAATCAGTCTTCCAATCCCAAGTGTCGCATAGGAATTCACACGTTTCTCCGCATAAAAGATCTTGCCGACATCAATTGCCATCATCGCTTCCTTATAAGACTTGGAAACATCCTTTAATTCCTGTACCATGGTTCCATATGCCACACGGACATTCGTCATGGCCTCAGCACTGATTGTATCCACAATGCTCTGCGCCACCTGATGAATCTCCTCATAGCCTTCTCCCGGCTCCAGGCTCTTAATCAGAATAACGCTATTCTCATCTACCGCAGTAACAAAATCTCCCGATTGTGAAGAAAACATACTGCGTAGCAGTTCTGCAATTGTGCCGTCCTTTTCCTTATCTGCTTCTACCAGAAGTACAACACGCGGTACAGCAACCTCTACATGAAGCTTCTTCGCCCGGTTGTATACATCAACAAGCAGTAAATTATCCATTAACAGATTCTGGAAGAAATTATTCCGGTCAAAGCGCTCCTTATAAGCACTCTGCAGCTGCTGTAGCTGGCTGACCGCAATCTTTCCCACCATATAGCTTTCATCGCCGTTTCCACGTGCGACCAGCGCATAAAGTAATTCCCCCTCTTCCGATACTTTCAAAAGATGATGAATTCCGATGACCTGACTGTCCGCAGGAGAAGCAATGAAATTCCGGATCATGTCTCCCGTAACTTCTTCATTATCAAAGGTAGAAACTACCTCGATCCCGTCTGCATCATAAATACAAAGATCTACTTTGGTAATATTATGAAGTTCTTCAATACAATTTGCCAAAACCTGAGTAGATATCATCTCTTTACTCCTTTACATTTTCCTCTGGCTCGCTTTCGCTAAGTGCTCTACGCAAAAGGGATGCCATAAGGCATCCCTCTCATATACATCATACTAGTTTGTAATAACCTGCTCTGTTTCCTTATCGAATACATGAATCTTCTCAACATCGAAAGCGAACTTAACGGTATCGCCAGGTCTAGCTGTTGTACGGGAATCAACTCTTGCTGTGATCGGGAACTCAGCCAGATCAAAGTATAAGTAAACTTCAGCACCAAGTAATTCATATACCTTAATTGCGGATTCGAATACACACTTGGATGTTTCGATGAACATTTCGGAATCATATACATCTTCAGGACGAATACCAAATGTAACGGTCTTTCCTTCGTAGCCGCCTTCAATCAGCTTCTTGGACTTAGCCGGAGGAAGCGGAATGCTGCTTCCTGCAACCTTAAGGCTTGCAGTATCACCGCTTACTTCTACAGTAGCATCTAAGAAGTTCATCTGAGGTGATCCCATGAATCCTGCTACGAATAAGTTGGTCGGCTTCTCATATAAGTTCTGAGGGGTATCAACCTGCTGGATAACACCATCCTTCATAACTACGATTCTGTCACCAAGTGTCATAGCTTCTGTCTGGTCATGTGTTACATAGATGATGGTTGTACCTAATCTCTGATGTAATTTAGCGATCTCAATACGCATCTGTACACGTAACTTAGCATCCAAGTTGGAAAGAGGTTCGTCCATAAGGAATACCTTAGGATTACGAACGATTGCACGTCCCATAGCAACACGCTGTCTCTGACCACCGGACAAAGCCTTGGGCTTACGATCAAGAAGAGCTGTCAGATCCAGGATCTTTGCTGCTTCCTTAACCATCTTATCGATCTCATCCTTCGGTACTTTTCTTAACTTAAGACCGAAAGCCATATTGTCATATACAGACATATGAGGATACAGAGCGTAGTTCTGGAATACCATCGCGATATCTCTGTCCTTCGGCTCTACATCGTTAACTACTCTGTCACCGATCTTCAGTTCACCGGAAGAAATATCTTCCAGACCTGCGATCATACGAAGTGTAGTAGACTTACCACAGCCTGATGGTCCGACGAAGATGATGAACTCCTGATCCTTGATTTCAAGGTTAAAATCCTTAACAGCTTCGAATCCGTTAGGATAAATCTTACAAATATTCTTTTAATGATAAACTTGACATTTTTTTATTTGCCTCCTTAAAAAAATTGATTACGTCTTTAAAATCTATGTTTAGTATACATGAGATTGTACTTTTTGACTATGCCACTATTCCACAAATATTTTTCTGTCCATTGTAAAAAGTGTTGAAAATCCAGTGGGTTTTCCGGTCGCCACAGCAAGTTGACTAAAAAAGTACTTTTTTCATAGGCAGATTGTACATGTACTATTTCCGGTCACGGTCATCAAAGAATGCGAGCTGGTTTTTGCCCCGTTTCTTTGCCTTGTAGAGTGCGGCATCGGCTGCCTTATACAGAGTTTCAAAGTCAGCGCCATTCGCCGGGAATACAGCTGCACCGATACTGGCTGTCGCAGAATACTTCACATAATCGCCAACCTGGAAATGCTTGAAAAAGTATTCCAGCTTCTGCGCCTCCCGAATCGTATTACTGTCATCTTTGAGGTTCTTCAAAAAGATCGTAAATTCATCACCACCGGTCCGTCCGATAATATCGGTTACCCGGAAGTTCACACCGATCTGTTTTCCAAGCTCCCGCAGTACCTCATCACCGAAAGCATGCCCCATCGTATCATTGATCTTCTTGAAGTTGTCAATATCCAGCACAAACATGACTGCCAGTGAATTTGGGTAATTTGCCATGTATTCCTTAATCCGGCGTTCAGTTGCAAGCTTATTGCCAAGGCCGGTCAACAGATCGCTGTCTGCCTTTTCCTTAAGCTGCTTATTGCTCTTTGCTGCAGTAATACGGGCCATAAAGTTAATTATTACAATCAGTCGAATTCCGAGGGTGATGGTAATAATAATCCAGCCCAGTTTCATCATCAGCTTCTTCGCCTGACGCTGTTCCATATAGTTCACATAGCTCTGATGCACACATGCAACCAATGTCCATTTGCCTGCCGGTGCATAAACAACCGTTCTTTGTTCTCCATCTACGGCAACTGCAAGGCATCCTGTCTGACCATCGCCTGCTTTCTGTCTGGCAATCGTTGCCTTTGTCAGATCCGTCTTATCCACATTTCCCCAGAAATCTCTCGTTTTAAAGAATGGAGAAGTTTCATCCGTAGTAACAATCACGTGTCCGTTTTCATCCAGGAGCGCTGCAAATGTCGCGCTGTTAAATGTATCCTTCATAACGATCATACTGCGGATCTTCTGAATCGGATAATACATCACAATCTTCTGTTCCTGCCCCTCCACAGAAGCAACCATTAAAACCGCATCTGTTCCGGTAATCCCGTCATTGCTTACATAGCGGTAGGAGAACTGTGTTGCCTCGCTTACCCACTCATAGTAGTCAGCATCCTTAAGCAGTAAGGTTTTGCCGTCATGAAGGATGGCACTGCCATCGGGCCGGCACACCAGTGCTTCGTAAACTCCGGTCTGTTCGACTGCAAGATTCAGCAACTCCTTTACCTCTCCGGGCTGTCCGGTACCGGATGATGTGATCGAGCAGATCATTTTCCCCACCGTATGGATTTTTCAAATTCCTGCCCAAGCTTTGCTGCGTAAAGCTCTACCTCATTCTGCATACTCCGTTCAAAATTGCTGGCAATTCCCGCATTTAAAGATTTGGAAAAATTTGCAAACAGCACAGCCAGTACGGAAAATAAAACAATTAATGGGCAGATCCATTGGAATAAAATCTTTTTCCATTCATTCTTCATGATATTCCCCCATACACACCGGATAGCTATTCTTATGCCTTCCCAGTTCCTACTATCCCTATTCTTCCGACATTTCCTTTGTTTCTTCTATTTCCCCAGCAGAACCCTCTTCTGCTGTTTCATCCTTTTCCTGAGGCCCTGTTTTCTCTGCCGCTTCTGAACCCTCTGTACCTTCCTCCACCAGCACGGTCCAGTCATCGGCATCCTTCACTTCCTGTTCCGGCTCAAACTTCTTGAAGGTCTTATTATACAAAAACGCATTCAATAACGCCGGACCTGACATTCCGAAACAGAAAGTAACCGGCATGATCTGCGGCACCCAGAAAATAATAATCAGTGGCAGTGCCCAACACGCTACCATTAAAAACAGTCTTGGGAAGAATCATAATACCCATGAGTGCAGAATTCTTAAGTGTCATCTTCACGCTGTTATCAAATTTTGCAAGCAACGGAAAAGCCAGCGTCAGTGCAAGCACCGCCAGAATGGCAACACCGATTAACAGAAGGCTCATCCAGGACGGAAGGCTGTTTTCTGCATTCCGGATCACCCAGAAGTCCGCTGCAAAAATAATGATCAGTACCACTTCAATCAGCCAGATTCCGGTTGCCTGCTTGAAATTCTCTTTAAAAGATTTAAAAAAGCTTTTGACAATATAGCATTCTTCATCACGTACAATCTTAAGTACCACATAATGCAGTGCTGTCATGGATGCCCCTACCGTAATAATCGGCAGACAGCAGAAAAATGCCAAGAGGTTCACAATAATCAGATCGGCCATTTTGGTTAACGCAACCATGACCGGACTGTCTAAATTAAAAAAACGTCCCATTTTCACTTCCTTTACAAGTTTAGTCTCATTGGGGTATAGATGATGCCGCTGCTATGTGTCTGCAGTCCAACATCGCGAAACCCGATTTTGTGGTAAAACCCGACAGCATACGGTGATGAATTCACCGACACGGCCGTCTTACCAAGCTCCTGTTTTACATAATCGTCCATTGCCATGATGAGGCTCCGTCCGATTCCCCTGATAATGATACTCTTTATCTACAAATAACAGCGAAATATGACTCTCATTCCGGAGGGCAATCATGCCGACCATATGCTCTCCGTCATAAGCTCCCATCACCTGATACATTCCTCTGTCGAACATTCTCTTCAGATTCGTATCGGTGATAAAGTCCTTAAAATTCGCTATTCCCTCTTCTGAATAATCCGCAGCCTCAAACTTTAAAAACGTTTTTCCAGGCCAGCGCCATAGCGTCATCCCATTCGTTCTGCCCGATAAAACGGATCTCATAGGATGTGTCCTTTTCCCTCATTATATTATAGTCCTTTTTCAACCATACGTCTAGTCCTTTAGTCCTATTATTTTTCTCGTTTAGAGCAATTTTTCTACTCTTATTTAAAAAAATTCCCTGTAAGGTATCCGTCACAGACTCTTTCAGATAATCCGCAAAGCTGTCTACCGCATTGGAAGCAGCATCCTTCACGGCATTCGTCACGGCTTCATTCACATGATCCACACAGTCTTCCCCGTATTTTTCATAAAGGCTCTTTGCCTCATCAATCACGGTATCCGGTGAAAAGCCGAATTGCTCGAGCTGATCCACCGTATCCACAATTTTCTGTGCATCCGCTTCACTGATTTCCACGCCAAACTGCTCTTTGCCTTCCTGCAGCGCATCCTTAAGGCCCTCCTGTGAATCGAGTGCTCCACTGTCAATCTTGTCCTTGACGAAATCAAGTACCTGATTCGCAGTATCCGCATCCACGTTCTTCACAAGCTGCCCGAACTGGCCCGTCATTTCTCCTACGGCTGCAGAATAATCCACGGAAGAGCTTTCCTTCTGTGCCGTATAACGCTGTCCGAGCACGACCATATAGCCCGCTGTTCCCAGCATCAGGACAAATAATAAACATAAGAAAAACTTTTTCACTAATACTCCTCTACGCGCTCCATAACCCATGCATAGATATCATCAAAAATCTGCTGTTTTATGGGCTCATTCAAGATTTCGTGCCGGCAGCCTTCATACAGCTTCAAGGAAGTCCGCTTCATTCCGACCTTCTTAAAGTCCTCCTGTGCCTTGCGTACACCCTCACCGTAATTTCCGACCGGGTCATCCGTTCCTGCAATAAACAGAACCGGCAGATCCTTCGGCATCTCCTTCAGGTTTTCTTCCTTGTTCAGGCGGTCCAGCAGGGTAAACAGAGTCCGGAAGCCATTTAACGTAAAGGTGAAACCGCACATCGGTTCATCTAGATACTTCTTAACTTCCTTTTCATCCGTACAAAGCCAGTCAAAGGCTGTTGCTGCTTCCACGATTTTCTTATTATAATTACCAAATGCCAGCTTATCGATTCCCTTCGCCACATGATCGGCTCCGAGGAAAAGACGCTGTACACGTTCGATCATCAGGCAGAGCTTCACCAAAGCTTTCGGCTGTGAACCGGTTCCACAGATAATCGCTCCCTGAATTCCCGTGCCGTAACGGAACAGATAATTTCTGGTGATAAAGGAACCCATGCTGTGTCCTAAGATCACATACGGGATTCCCGGATACTCTTCCTGATTCATCTTTTTCAGACGATGTACATCCCGTACAACAACCGTTGCCGGATCCTGTTCACAGAAAAACCCGTATTTCCCGTTTTCACCGACACTTTTACCATGCCCGAGATGATCCTCTCCGGTAACCATGATCCCCTTCTCCCCCAGATACATGGCCATCGGCTCATAACGCTCCACGAATTCCGCCATCCCGTGAACAACCTGTAAGATACAACAGATTTTGCCCTCCGGAACCCAGCGTACTGCATGGATCCTGGATTTTCCATCCCTTGAATCAAATAAAAACTCTTCTTTTCTTAACCATAAGCGCCCCCGCAACCTGATGTTTTAGCTGATTTCTGCTCCTGCCGGCATATCCTTCTCCGGTGTCAGAAGTGCCAGATTACCCTCTGCATCCTCTGCACAAAGCAGCATTCCTTCGGAAAGGACTCCTGCAAGCTTCGCAGGCTTCAGATTCACCAGAACCATCACCTTCTTACCGACCATCTCCTCTGCACTGTAGTGCTGCTTGATGCCGGAAACGATCTGCTTTACCTGGCTGCCGATCCGTACCTGTGAGCATAAAAGCTTTTTGGACTTCGGAACTTCCTCACACTTGATAATCTCGCCTACCTGGAACTGCATTTTGGCAAAATCATCAAAGGAAATTTCTTCCTTCGGTTCGATATCAATAACGTTTTCTTCTGCTGCTTCACTGTTTTCTCCGGCGGCCTGTTCCTTGCGTTCTGCATACATGGCATTGACCTTTTCCATCACTTCTTCGACCTTCAGTCTCGCAAAAAGGATTTCCGGTTCCGCAGTTACTTTATTTCCACTTTCATAAAGACCGAACTTCTCACAGTCTTCAAAGCTTCTTACGGAAGTATTGAGCTGCTGTGCAATCTTCTTTGCGGTAGAAGGCATGAACGGCTCAAGTAAAGAAGCGCCGATGGCAATACTTTCTACCAGATTGTACAGAACGGTGGAGAGACGGTCCAGATTGGCCTCATCCTTGGCAAGTACCCACGGCTCTGTTTCATCAATATATTTGTTGCAGCGTTTGAACAGTGCAAAAATCTCGGTAATCGCATCTGCCACACGCAGCTCGTCCATCTTCGCAGATACTCTCTTATAGGTACCTGTTACGACTGCCTTAAGGTCTTCATCCATCTCACCGGTAACCTGCTTATCTGCTACCACGCCGCCAAAATATTTATTGCTCATGGAAATCGTACGGTTTACCAGATTGCCAAGGGTATTGGCAAGCTCGGCATTGGTACGCTCCGTTACAAGCTCCCATGTAATGTTACCATCGTTATCAAACGGCATCTCATGCAGTACATAGTAACGGACGGCATCGACGCCAAAGAAGTCTACCAGGTCATCGGCATAAATCACATTTCCCTTGGACTTACTCATCTTATCGTTGTTCATCAATAACCACGGATGACCAAATACCTGCTTCGGAAGCGGCAGATCCAGCGCCATCAGGAAGATCGGCCAGTAAATGGTATGGAAGCGGATGATATCTTTACCGATCAGGTGAAGATCTGCCGGCCAGAGCTTCTTATACTGCTCGGAGCTGTTGCCCTCGCAGTCATAGCCAATACCGGTGATATAGTTCGTGAGTGCATCCAGCCATACATAAATGACATGCTTGTCATCAAAGTCTACCGGAATTCCCCACTTGAAGGAGGTTCTCGATACACACAGATCCTGCAGTCCCGGTAATAAGAAATTGTTCATCATTTCATTTTTACGGGATACCGGCTGGATAAATTCCGGATGGGTATTGATATGCTCAATCAGACGATCGGCATATTTGCTCATCTTAAAGAAGTAGGCCTCTTCCTTCGCAGGCTTTACTTCTCTTCCACAGTCCGGACACTTGCCGTCCTTTAACTGGGATTCGGTCCAGAAGGATTCACACGGTGTACAGTACATTCCTTCATAGGATCCTTTATAAATATCGCCCTGATCATACAGTCTCTTGAAAATCTTCTGTACCTGCTTCTCATGGGGCTCGTCCGTAGTACGGATAAATTTATCATAAGAAGTATCCATCAAATCCCACAATTTGCGGATTGTTCCGGCTGTCTGGTCTACAAATTCCTTCGGTGTAATTCCGGCTTCCTGTGCCTTGATCTCAATCTTCTGCCCATGCTCATCGGTTCCGGTCTGGAAGAACACATCATAGCCATCTTTTCTCTTAAATCTGGCAATACTGTCTGCCAGGACAATTTCATAACTGTTTCCTATATGCGGTTTGCCTGAGGTATACGCAATCGCAGTCGTAATATAATACTTTCCTTTATTACCCATAACGTTCCTTTCCTGTGTATTCTTTATACACATTACGCAACTATGCAGATCGAAAGCTGCAAACATTCCCACAAGGCAAGCCTGCATAACTCTGCATAGTTAACTTAATATTATCGAAAATGCCCGATGATGTCAATTCTTCCGCGGAAATTTGCCACAACCGTTCAGCCATGCAGAAATCATTGTTCAAGATAACCAAACAGAAACTTTGCATTTTTTACCGGATGCATTATACTAAATCTGATAAGCACAGACATGTAATACCGAAATCCAATCATACGCAAAGGAGCCCCTACGGAACGATGCTGCAGCAGATCCGCTTTTTCCTGACAAGTGAATATTACGATTTCCTAAAACCAGGACTCGATGAGGTACGTGCTGCTGCCATGAACGGATTACCGGAAGGAGCTGTCCTTCAGATTTCCCTTGACACAATCTCCGAAAGTGAGTGTACACCATCCTCCGATGCGTGCTCAGACCCAAAGGTCTCTGACAGGGGACATCTCCTTGCGGTTACGGATTCTTCTGTTATGCTGCACCGGCTTTTGGCGCAGGGTTATTATGCGATTGCTCTTTATCACGAAACGAATCATTCCGAAGACTTCTCCGGAACTCCCTATGCCGTGGAGGATCTGTTTTCCATGACCTATGATTCTTATGAAAAAAAGCCTACGAACGGCTTGCCGGACTTCCCTGGCAGATTCTTACAACCCCTCGGCTTACCTTGCGGGAAAGCACGGTTTTGGACGTAGAGGATTTCTACCGGATCTATCAGGATCCCTCGATCACGAAATATATGGAGAATCTTTTTCCGGACAGGAACGAGGAACGTTCTTATATGAGGGATTACATTCAGAAGATTTACGGCTTTTACGGGTTCGGTCTATGGAGTGTCATTCACACGGTTACCGGAACCGTCATCGGGCGTGCCGGCTTAAGTGTCCGGGAGGGCTATGAGCTTCCTGAGCTTGGTTTTGTAACGGATGTCGCTTTTCAGCATCAGGGCTATACTTACGAAATCTGTGAAGCCATCCTCCGTTATGCGTGGGAAGATCTGGAATTTCCACAGGTACAGGCTTTCTGCCACCCGGAAAATACGGCCTCCCTTCATCTTCTGCAAAAGCTTGGCTTTACTTACGCAGGTGAGGAGTTCCTTGAGGGCATTCCACATGCAAGATATATTGTCAGCCTCCCCAAATCATGCTAAACTAATAGCTGTTTAAGATCTGAACGACAGATCTCTTAAATCTATTTTTAATGATAAGAAAGGAATACAATTATGGCACAGAATCCTGTTGTTACATTTACTATGGAAAACGGCGATGTGATGAAGGCAGAACTTTATCCCGAAATTGCACCCACTTCCGTCAACAATTTTATCAGTCTGATTCAGAAAAACTTCTACGATGGCCTGATTTTCCATCGTGTCATCCGCGGTTTTATGATTCAGGGCGGCGATCCGGAAGGTACCGGCTGTGGCGGTCCCGGATACAGCATCAAGGGTGAGTTTTCACAGAACGGCTTCAAGAATGACTTAAAGCATACGGAAGGTGTGCTTTCCATGGCAAGAAGCATGATGCCCAACTCCGCAGGCTCCCAGTTCTTCATTATGCACAAGAACAGTCCGCACTTAGATGGTTCTTATGCTGCTTTCGGTAAGATTATCGAGGGTATGGACGTGGTAAATAAGATTGCGGAAACCGCTACCGATTACAATGATCGTCCGTTAGAGGATCAGCGTATGAAGACCGTTACCGTTGAGACCTTCGGTGTGGACTATCCCGAACCGGAGAAGTACTAATCGTACGGATCTTAACCTATTTCAAAAGAAAATTTTGAAAAAAATCGAACCCCGGATGCCTGATCAGAAACATCCGGGGTAAATTTTTCCTTAATTTTCTTCATGAAGCAGGCTCATCTTTAATTCAAACATTGCAGGACTCATGTCCAGATAATGTGTATGCGCATTTTCAAAACGCTGCTCTTCCTCCCAGATTTCATTCTTAAGCTGGTCCTTCACATACTGGCGGATCTCCTCAATATCCGGAAGGTCATAGATCAATTCTCCCTTTTCAAAAACAGGCACCTGAAGCTTCTTAAAACGACATTCCACGAAGCTGCGGTTCTTCCAGTAGCTCACCGGATCCACATAGCGCACCGGGTCGGCGTCATTGATCTGCTCTCCCTTAACTGCAAGATAATCTGCGACGGCTTTTCCGTTCTCATCGTATACCCGATAAACCTCCTTGATTCCAGGATTCGTAATCTTCTCGGCTGTTTCCGAAATTTTGATCTTTGGTATGAATTTTCCATCCTTCTGCACTGCAACAAGCTTATACACCGCACCGAATACCGGTGTTGAGGAAGACGTAATCAGCCGTTCTCCCACGCCATAGCTGTCGATCTTTGCACCCTGACGGTTCAGTGAAGAAATCGTATACTCATCAAGACTGTTGGATGCCACGATGATACAATCCGAAAGCCCTGCTTCATCCAGCATCTTCCTTGCCTCCTTGGACAGATAGGCAAGATCCCCGGAATCGAGCCGGATTCCGATCAGCCTTTTACCCATTGGCTCTAAAACCTCTCTGGCCGTCCGGATTGCATTCGGAACACCACTCTTTAACACATCATAGGTGTCAACCAATAATACTGTTCCATCCGGGTAGCTTTCTGCATAGGCCTTAAATGCATCATATTCACTGTCAAAGGTCATCACCCAGCTATGCGCCATCGTTCCCGAGATCGGAATATGGAACATCTTTCCGGCAAGCACCGTTGCTGTTCCTGCTGCCCCTCCGATATAAGCGGCACGAGCACCATATACTGCAGCATCCACATTGTGTGCACGTCTCGCCCCGAAATCCGACACCGGCTTTCCGTTCGCCGCCTGCACAATGCGGTTGGTCTTTGTGGCGATCAGTGACTGGTGGTTAATCTCCAGCAAAATGGTTGTCTCAATCAACTGCGCATCAATGAGAGGCGCCACCACCGTCATAATCGGTTCATTCGGATACATTACCGTACCCTCTTTCATGGCGTAGACGTCGCCACGAAACCGGAAATGCAGCAGATAATCCAGGAACTCCTCCGTAAAAAGCTGCTTCGACCGGAGATACTCCACATCCTCTTCGCTGAAATGCAGATTCTCAATATATTCCACCACCTGCTGCAGACCTGCAAAAATAGCAAATCCTCCATTGTCCGGATTATTCCGGTAAAACACGTCAAATGCCACCCACGTATCGTGCCAGCCCTGATTGAGATAGCCATTGGACATCGTGAGTTCATACATATCCATTACCATGGAAATGTTCCGTTCATGATATTGTGTATTCATTGTTTACCCTCTTCCCTTCCGGGACCCTCTTCTTATATGATTCTATTGCTTGCTATAACTGCCTTTAAATGGTTACTCTCTGTCATTTTTGCGATAGGCTGCCATAGGGCTTTGTTTAAACAGATTTCTCTGATAGCGTTCCTCAATCTTTTTCTTCACTTCATCCTTCCCGCAGACTCCGGTAAGAATATATGTGTCCAGCTCCTCGTAGGTAAAGCCAAAGTTATCCTCATCCGTCTTTCCGGTAAGTCCATCCGACGGATCCTTACGAATGAATCGTTCCGGGATACCAAGATACTCTCCAATCGCAATGACCTCTGTGACCGTAAACGCAGAAATCGCTGAGAAATCTCCTGCCATATCTCCGTAAATCGTGCAATAGCCCACATGCTTTTCCGAACGGTTTCCGTTATTGGAAACTCTGCCGTTCATCGACTGCGCCACGGCATAGAGTGTCGTCATCCGGATCCGCGGCGGAATATTCGTCAGCATTGCTGCTCCAGGCGCAAACTCCCGGTCTGCCGGAGTACATCCTGTTTCAAAATGAGCCGCTTCTTTTAAGCATTTCTTCAGTCCATCGGTCGCCGCCCCGATATCCACGATGGCATACGGAATCTGTAACCACTCCGCAATATCCTTTGCCACCTGCAGATCTGACTGCACATGATCCGGCATCAATACTCCGAATACCCGGTCCCTCCCAAGTGCCTTCACGCAAAGCGTTGCAACCAGTGTCGAATCCTTTCCTCCGGACAGTCCGATCACGGCCGGAGAATCCGGACCGTTCTTCACAAACCAGTCCCGGATCCATTCAATGACCCGCTCCGCTTCCTTTCCTGCATCAAATTCTTTTTCCATATAAGCTGTTAAATATGGATTCATCGTAATCCTCCCTCTTGTTTATGTGTAACCTGTACCACTAACGGTACAGTCTGTGTTCTGCAATATACTGTTCCACTCCTTCCGGAACCAGACCGGTAAGTCTCTCCCCGTTCTTTACCCTCTCACGGATCTGTGTCGAGGAAATCTCCTGTTTTTCAAAGGGAACCAGACGGATTCTTGCCCCGTACTCTGTCTCATACCTTTTCACGGTTTCTGCAAGTGTTTCTGCCGTATCCTGATCCCGTAATAACACAATGATTCCTGCCAGCCGGAAGATGACCTCCGGATGATACCAATGTGCCATAGCCTTTAAGGAATCACTTCCGACAACCAGTTCATACCGGATATCCGGATGTTCCCTGGTCAGCTCCAGAAGCGTATCTGCCGTATAGGTGTTTCCTTCCCGTTCACATTCCATTCTGGATAATTCACACCAGGATTCCCCTTCAATTAATCGTTGCAGCATCCTACGGCGGTGCTCCTTATCCGTCACGCTTCCTTCCGATGTCTTGTACGCCGGTGTTCCGTTTGGAATAAACAGGATATGATCGAGCTTTGCCGCCTCATAGGCCGCCTTTGCCGCATATAGATGTCCGAAATGGGGTGGATCAAAGGTTCCCCCATAATTCCTATTGTTTTCATATTTCCCCCGCAGCCGCCTGACTTTTCTTTAGCCTCATCATATCATAGATTCCTTTTCAAATTCTATAAAAAAACGCCGGATTTCCATGTCTTTTTATTCGTTGTTTACAATTTATTCACAATTTATTTCAAAAAAAACTTCATTTCCCAATCATTCTTTAGACATTTCTCAATCATATACTAAGATCATAAGATACAGAACAAGAGAAACACACAAAGAAATTTAAAACGCTTATATCAAGTAATTGATTTATTAATAACTTTTTCATAATAAATGCCAAGCAAACTGGTTTTGCTTGGCATCCTCCCTTTTTATGGGGATTTTTTAGTTTTTAACATAAGAGTTCGCTTGCGAACTCTTCGCGCGCGAGTGGTGTTGCAAAGCAACTAATTTCTTTTCCGCGAGCTGCGCATCCATGCGGAGCTTTTTAATTTATAAGTAATTCCAACGGAATTTTTCTATAAAGTAAAGATAAAAGGTGCTGTCCAGTGGACAACACCTTTCATTTTGCTTCTCGTTTGTCGAATCTATCTGAAAAATCAGCTCAATCAAGCCTTTCCTTCAGATCCAAGTACATATTTAATCTTATGAGCAACCATGTCCTTAACAGCCTGACGAGCCGGCTTTAAGTACTGACGGGGATCGAAATGATCCGGATGCTCTGCAAAGTACTTACGAATGTTACCTGTCATTGCAAGACGGATATCGGAGTCAATGTTGATCTTACATACAGCAAGTTCAGCAGCCTTACGAAGCTGTTCTTCCGGAATACCAACTGCATCAGGCATGTTTCCGCCGTACTGGTTCACCATCTTAACGAATTCCTGAGGAACGGAAGAAGAACCATGAAGTACGATCGGGAATCCGGGTAATCTCTTAATACACTCTTCCAGAACGTCGAAACGAAGTGGAGGGGGAACCAGGATACCATCTGCATTACGTGTACACTGAGCAGCAGTGAACTTGTAAGCACCATGAGAAGTACCGATAGCGATTGCTAGTGAGTCACAACCTGTTCTGTCAACGAACTCTTCTACTTCTTCCGGATGAGTATATGCTTCCTTACCAGCCTCTACAACAACTTCATCTTCAATACCGGCAAGTGTACCAAGCTCTGCTTCTACAACAACGCCATGAGCGTGTGCATATTCAACAACCTGCTTGGTAATTGCGATATTGTCTTCGAAAGACTTGGAAGATGCATCGATCATAACGGAAGTAAATCCGCCATCGATACAAGACTTACATAATTCGAAACCGTCACCATGATCAAGGTGAAGTGCGATCGGAATGTCAGGATTCTCGATAACAGCTGCCTCTACTAACTTAACTAAGTAAGTATGATTAGCGTATGCACGAGCTCCCTTTGAAACCTGAAGAATAACAGGGCTCTTCAGCTCACCGGCTGCTTCTGTAATACCCTGAATGATCTCCATGTTGTTCACATTGAAAGCGCCTATCGCGTATCCGCCGTCATACGCTTTCTTGAACATTTCGGTAGTAGTAACTAATGCCATTTTTTTGTTCATCCTTTCTTTATTGTATACTTTATAGGTTTGTTATAACTTCTTCAACCTCACTCATTATAACCGATTCCCCTCAAAATGGGAACTAAAAAATGAATATTTCTTCCAAAATCACGAAATTCCTGCTTTTAACAGCTTTGTTCAGGGACAATAATCTGCAAAGCCTGCATTTCGTTCCGTATTTCGACCTTGTTATGAATCCCTCCGTATTCCCCATCCAGTGTCCAGGAAACGCCTTCCTCCGAAGTTATCGTCAGTGCCTTCGTCTTAAAGCAGTACATACTCTCCGTACTGATGTCACGATTGACCAGTGCCGCCATAATGTGATTCAGTTCGATCGCACTGTTGGGTTTTTTTAATCAGGGTTACCTCGAATTCGCCATCGTCAAGCTTCACATGCTTACCGGTAATATTTTTTTAAACCCGCCAACGGACACCGAGTTTGTCACCATTCCGTACAAAAAGCTTCCCTCCCCGGAGAAGTCTTCACTTTCCACTTTAAGATCATAGGCCTTAATATTGGAAAGACTCTTCACGCCTTCCAGCAGATAGGCCATATGGCCAAGGACATTCTTCACATCCTGTTTCGTTGCATAGGAAACCTCGGTAAACAGACCAAACGCTGCAATATAAATAAAATAATTCTTATTAAAAGCACCCACATCACAGGAAAAACCGGCGGCCGTTCACAATGGAAGAGGCTGCTGCTTTCATTCTTCCCGGAATTCCCAGACTTGATGCAAAATCATTCGTACTTCCTGCCGGGACATACCCGATCGGAAGCTTCTCGCTGCTGTACATCATTCCGCTCACCACTTCATCGAGCGTACCATCCCCGCCACAGCACACAATCAGGTCAAAGTAACCCTTTTTTTCCGTTCCACGACTGCTCTTCTTCCATCGCCCTGTGCCTGTGTGGGATAAACCGTAATTTCATAATCTGCCTTTGCAAAGATATCAATAATGTCTAAAAGATTGCTCCGGATTTTTTCTTTTCCGGCTCTCGGGTTATATATAAATAGAAGCTTTTTCTTCCGGTTCCATTCATTCATCGTCCCGTCATCTCTCCTGTTCAGCCTAATTATGCTCTACTTGTCCCTCTCACTAAAAAGGACCACTGTATTGCCCCCCGACAACACAATGGCCCTCATTTTTTCATTATTTACCTTCAGGATTGCTTAAATAAGCCTCCATACCTGCCATCGCCTGTTCCTCGTCGGATCCATCTGTAATAATCCTGATTTCCGTTCCTAAGCTCGATGCAAGGCTCATCATACCCATAATACTCTTCGCATTGACCTTTCTTCCTTCGGTTTCGAGATAAACCGTGCTGTCATACTGGCTTGCAACCTGTACCAGCATCGCAATGGGTCTTGCCTCCAGCTGTCCATCCAACTGAAGCTTGATCGATTTCTCCATCATAATATTCTCCTCCTTTAAACCCTAATCTTATCGGCAAGTTCGCTCAGTTTGCGTAATCTATGATTGACGCCGGACTTCCCTACTGGCGGATTAAGGAACTTTCCGAGCTCCTGCAAAGAACTTTCCGGATATTCTAGTCGGGTTTCCGCCATTTCACGCAGGTTTTCCGGCAGTTTTTCCATTCCGTAATGCTTCTGCAGATAAAGGATATCCTCGATCTGCCTGCTCGCAGCATTCACCGTTTTCGTAATATTGGCTGCTTCACAATTCACCTTACGGTTTACAGAATTACGAACCTCCTTTTCTACACGAAGGTTCTCCAGATACATTAAGGACAGGCGCGCGCCCATGACGTTCAACAGATCGACGATTGCCGCCCCTTCCTTCATATATACTACATAGTGCTTCTTTCTGCAAATAATTTTCGCATCCAGTTCAAAGTCTGCAATCGTTTCCCGGATCTGCTGTGCCTGCTTCTCCTGTTCACAGACAAATTCCAGATGATACCCCTTCTTCGGGTCACTCATGGAACCTGTACACAGAAAAGCGCCTCGTAAATAAGCTCTCTTGCAACAGCTCTGCTTCAACAGCATCCGGTTCACCCCTTCCAATGGAAAAAGAGGCTTGCCCGATTCATCCAGCATTTTAACGCCTGCAGTATTTTATCCGCACACGCATTTATCATAAAGGTTTTTTTCAGTAATGTAAAGTACTTTCTCCCTATTATCTCGTTTTCAGACTTTAGTTCAATTTGTGTGTCGGAAATGTCCTTTTTCAGGACACATCCGTACGTGACGATTGCCGCCAGCTCGGCAAGCTGACAATGTCTGGCTCCCGGCACCACGTTTTCCAGCTCTTCCTTCACTTGTAACGAAAATGACATGTTTCTCTCCTAAATACCCTGTCCCACATCACGATGTGCAATTTTGAGTCCGTAATCGCCCTGATCCTTCAACTCCTCATAGAGGCGGTTCGCCAGCGTGACGCTGCGGTGTTTGCCTCCGGTACAGCCGATTCCGATCACGAGCTGATACTTTCCTTCCTTCACATAATTGGGAATGAGGAATTTAATCATATCCGTCAGCTTGTCAATGAAAATATGGGCTTCTTCAAAGCTCATCACGTAATCCTGAACTTCCTTGTCATTTCCGGTTTTATATTTCAATTCTTCAATATAGAATGGATTCGGCAGGAAACGCACATCAAATACCAGATCTGCATCTGCCGGGATACCATGCTTGAATCCAAAGGAAAGAATCGTTACCATGAGACTGTTATAACGCTCATTCCGCACGAAAATGCGATCCAGTTCCTCCTTTAATTCTCTTGTTAAAAGGCGGGAGGTGTCAATGACATAATCCGCCTGACTCTTCATATTCTTAAGAATTTCCCGCTCTTTACGGATTCCATCCTCAATTCGTCCATCCGGTGAAAGCGGATGAACACGTCTTGTTTCCTTGTAGCGTTTTAAAAGCTCGGCATCTCCTGCTTCCATAAAGAGGATTTCAAAAGAATAGCCATTGTCACGGAGCTTGTGCAGGATCTTTTCTACATCCTCAAAGGACTGATCCGCACGCACATCAAGACCAAGCGCCACCTTGGTAACCTCGCTATTTGGCATGGCAATCAGTTCCACAAACTTCTCAATCAGAAGCACCGGAAGATTGTCTACACAATAAAATCCCGCATCCTCCAGCATACGGAGTGCTGTACTTTTTCCCCCACCGCTCATACCGGTAACAATTACAAAACGCATATTAAAAATCTCCCAAAAAGATCACTTCTGTCTCCAGAGTGACACCGAATTTCTCCTTCACACGCTCCTGCACTTCGCAGATCACCTCTGCCACATCTGCTGCGGAAGCATGGTCTTTGTTAATAATAAAGCCACAGTGCTTTTCGGAAACACAGGCTCCTCCAATCGAATACCCCCGTAAACCCGCATCCATAATGAGTTTTCCGGCAAAGTACCCCTCCGGCCGCTTAAAGGTGCTTCCGGCACTTGGATACTGCAGGGGCTGCTTATCCCTGCGGCGCTGATTCAGCTCTGCCATCTTCGCCGCGATCTCTTCCTTATTGCCCGGCTGCAGTTCAATCTCTGCCTGCACTACAATAAAGGAACGCTTCTTAATCACGCTGGTGCGATACCCGAATTCCATATCCTGATTATCAAGGATAAGGATTTCGCCCTCTTCATTCATGACCCACACCTTCGTAATTACCTGCTTCAGTTCCCCATCATAGGCTCCGGCGTTCATGACCACGCCGCCGCCGATTGATCCGGGGATTCCGGATGCAAATTCAAAACCGGTCAGGGCATGTTCATAGGCTTCCCGGGCAATCTGGGACATGAGACATCCTGCCTGAACCGTCAATCTGTTTCCATCCACCTGAATCTGATCCATCCCGTCTCCAAGATGAAGAATGATACCGTGATAGCCTTTGTCCCCGACCAGAAGATTGCTCCCGTTTCCGAGAATAAAATACGGAAGCTCGACCATCTTAAAATACGGGATCAGCTTTTCCAACTGTTCCTTATTGCGGATCCGTAAGAACGCTTCCGCTTCGCCGCCCACCCGGAATGTCGTGTGACGGCTCATCGGTTCGTTTTTTTCCAAAATATCCTGTGGATCTACATATTGACTGATATATTCATAAACTGCTTGATTTATAAGTTCCAAACCGCACTCCTGCATGTTACTTTTCTTATTTGTTACTAACGATCTAATACCAGCTTGGCTGCTCCGAAAATACCGGCATCATTTCCCAGCGTTGCAAGCTCGAACTTTGCATCCCTGCTTGCATGGAAAACGGCTTTCTGATAATAAGGCTTGATATAATCAATGAGAACAGGGCCTGCCTTGGATACGCCGCCGCCAATAACGAAAGCTTCCGGGTTGGTTACACAGGCAATTGCTGCAAGTCCTTCTCCCAGATACTGTCCGAACTGCTCTGCGATTTCCATTGCAACCGGATCCTTTGCTTTTACTGCATCAAATACGCTCTTTGCAGAAAGTGTTGTTGTACGCAGAACGGAATCCTGTGTAGTCTTTTCCAGCTTGCGCTTTGCCAGACGGGTAACACCGGTTGCAGAGGAATACTGTTCCAGACATCCCTTGTTTCCGCAGCCGCAGGTCTCCTGCTCGGCATCTTCCACATGAATATGTCCGATTTCACCACCGGCTCCGTTTGCTCCTGTGAGCATCTTTCCATTGACGATGATACCACCACCGACACCGGTTCCAAGTGTCACAACGACAAGATCCTTATAACCCTGACCGCCGCCCTTCCACATTTCACCAAGTGCAGCAACGTTAGCATCATTACCTGCCATAACAGGGAGCTTTAAGATATTTTCCAGAGTTTCTTTGATACTGAATACACCCCATCCAAGATTTGCAGCCTTATAGATGACACCTTCACTGTCAACCGGTCCCGGTGCTCCAACACCGACACCAACTACATCCTTACGGTCAATTCCTGCTTCCTTGATCTTCTTCTCAATGCTTGCGGCAATATCCGGAAGAATGTTGCTTCCGTTGTCTTCTTTTTCTTGTAGGGATTTCCCACTTATCCAGAACGTTACCCTCTGCATCAAAAATATCCAAGCTTTACGGTCGTTCCACCGATATCAACACCAAATACATACTGACTCATTGTTTCTATACCTCTCTTTATTCTTATGTTATTTTCTTATAAATATGTGTATCCGTTGAGAATATCCTCTCTTTATTCGTCTTCGTCCTCGTCACGTCTTCTTGTGAGGGATTCCTGTACACGACGATACAGTTCCTGTGCGGCATTGTAACCCATCTTCTTCTGACGATGGTTGATTGCGGCAGACTCACAGATGACTGCCAGATTACGTCCGGGACGGATCGGGATGTTGTGGCACACCACCTTATTGCCCAGGTATTCGGTATATTCTTCTTCCAGTCCGAGGCGGTCGTATTCCTTCTCCTTGTCCCAGTCCTCCAGACGGATTACCAGATCAATGTTCTGGGTATCCTTAACGCTTGATACACCGAACAATGTCTTCACATCGATGATACCGATACCACGAAGCTCGATAAAGTGCTTCGTAATATCCGGTGCGGAACCAACGAGGGTATCATCGGACACCTTACGGATTTCAACAGCATCATCGGTTACCAGACGATGACCTCTTTTAATCAGCTCCAGGGCTGCCTCGGATTTACCGATTCCGCTTTCACCGGTAATCAGAACACCTTCACCAAAGACATCGACCAGAACGCCGTGCACGGAAATACAGGGTGCCAGCATCACATTGAGCCAGCGGATAATCTCTGCCATAAAGGAAGAGGTTGCCTTTTTCGTGGAAAAAAGCGGAATCTTGTGTTCCAGCGCAATCTGTAAAAATAATGGGTTCGGCTGAAGCTCACGGCTGAAAATGATTGCCGGAATGTCATAGGAAAGAAGTCTGGTAAAGATCTCCTTCTGACGCGCCTGCGGTAAGCCCTCCATGTAGGTATATTCTACAAAACCGATAATCTGCAGACGTGTATCCTCAAAATGCTCAAAGTAACCCGCCATCTGCAATGCCGGACGGTTAATATCCGGCTGTTTAATCTTAATCTTGGAAATATCCAGTTCCGGAGTCAGATTCTCCAGTTTCATCTTCTCAACAATTTTTTTCCAGCTTTACACTTGCCATACCCATACTCCCTTCGTATTGAATATCACAGCATCTACCCAAAAGTGATCCTGTTCAACGCTTTTTATCATATCATATCCATAATTCTTAGACAATTAGAGATTTTTGTTCTGACGTTTTTTTCCGTACGGAAGAACTGATAAATTCCTTCGGCAGCGGGCCGGTTCATTCCATCCACGGCAAGCAGATCCTCCATTTCGGCGGCGCGGATTTCTTCTATAGAGCGGAAATGCCGCATCAATGCCTTTCTTCTGGCAGGTCCAACTCCCGGAATCTCATCCAGTACCGAATGTACCTGCGATTTGGAGCGGAGCGACCGGTGAAATTCAATCGCAAAGCGGTGTGCCTCATCCTGAATTCTCGTAATCAGCTTAAAGCCTTCACTACGGCGGTCAATCGGGATCTCTTCATTCTGATAATAAAGTCCCCTCGTATTATGGTTATCATCCTTCACCATACCGCAGACCGGAATATCCAGATGCAGCTCATCAAGTACCTGCAGTGCAATATTCACCTGGCCCTTACCTCCATCCATCATCAGCAGATCCGGAAATTTCGTAAAGCTGCCAAGCTCTGCATCCTTATTCTGTTCCTCCAGCTCCTTCTGCTCCTCCATACCATGCAGGAAACGCCTTGTCAGTACTTCACGCATGCATGCATAATCATCGGGTCCTGACACGGTTTTAATCTTAAACTTACGATAGTCGCTGCGTTTGGGCTTTCCCTTTTCGAACACCACCATGGAACCGACATTCGCAAAACCACTGATGTTGGAAATATCGTAAGCCTCCATACGGGATATATTCGAAAGGGACAGGAGAGACGCTATCTCCTTTACTGCGCCGATCGTACGCCCTTCTTCCCTACGGATCCGCTCCTTGTCCTTACTCAGAATCAGTTCCGCATTTCTTGCTGCAAGCTCCACAAGCTTTTCCTTGGAGCCAATCTTGGGGACGCGTAAATATACTCTCGAGCCGCGTCTTCCTGTCAGCCACTGTTCAATCACTTCCCGGTCCTCAATATCCGTCTGCAGCATGATTTCTCTCGGTACAAACGGAGTTCCCGCATAAAACTGCTTCACAAAATCCTGCAGGATCTGTTCCTTTGGAGTCTGTGACACATGTGTCATATAGAAATGCTCTCTGCCAACGAGTCTGCCTCCGCGGACAAAGAATACCTGGACAACCGCATCTGTTGTCTCAACCGCTAATGCGATAATATCCTTATCCTCTCCGTCAAAATCGGTAATCTTCTGCTTCTCTGAAATCTGTTTGACACTGTTAAACAGATCCCGGTAACGGGCTGCCTCCTCAAATTCCAGATTTTCGGATGCCTGCTGCATCTTGGCATTCAGATCCTTCAATGTTTCCTGATAATCTCCATTCAGGAAATTTAACGCTTTCTTTACCCGTTCACCATACTCTTCTTTACTGACCAGTCCCTGACAGGGTGCTACGCACTGGTGAATATGAAAATTGAGACACGGGCGGTCGATCCCGAAATCACGCGGTAGAACCTTATTACAGGTCCGCAGCTGATACAGCTTATTAATCAGATCAATCGTATCCTTAACTGCTGCCGCACTGGTATATGGCCCAAAGTACCGGGAACGGTCCTTTTTCATCTGACGGCTGAACAATACCCGCGGATAATCCTCTCCGAGTGTCACCTTGATGTATGGATAGGTCTTATCATCCTTAAGCATGGTATTGTACTTCGGACTGTTTTCCTTGATCAGATTGTTCTCTAATACCAGTGCCTCAAGCTCGGAATCCGTAACAATATATTCAAACCGTGCAATCAAAGAAACCATCTTGTCAATCTGCGGGCCTCTTCCCACGATCTTACGGAAATAAGACCTGACACGGTTGTGAAGGTCAATGGCCTTTCCCACATAGATGATTTCATCCTGGGCATCATGCATAATATAAACTCCGGGACTGTGCGGGAGCTTTTTTTAATTCTTCCTGAAAGTCAAACATCGTATTCTCTCTCTGTCTCTGCTTGTCGCTCGCACCTAAGCTCAAGCTGCGCCTTTGGCTTGCTCTCGTTAAGTGTTCTGGACAAAACAGCCGCACGTCTTCCGACTTAC
Source organism: Lachnospiraceae bacterium (assembly GCA_021628825.1). Lineage (GTDB taxonomy): Bacteria > Bacillota > Clostridia > Lachnospirales > Lachnospiraceae > Suilimivivens. The sequence goes on from JAJXRY010000001.1 coordinate 1,930,832, forward strand.
GGCTGCTTTCTTTCTATTATTATATTTTCTCTTCTACACCCGGTCAGACGGCACGTTGGAAAATCTTCCCTTGGGTGCTCCCTCTGAATTACCTGCTCCAGATGTTGGCTGTTTCGGAGCTGTCTCCAGATTCTGTACCTGTGGCTCTGCCGGATTCTGTGCAGTCCTTGGTTCCTGCGATTCTGCAAAATTCGGTGTATCTTTTATCTGTGGCTCCACGGCCTTCTGCGGTTCTTTCTGTGCGTCCTCCTGTGCCTGCACCGGCGGCTCTGCCGGTTCTGCTGCAGGCTCTGTCTTTGCCTCTACCGTGGTTTCTGTAGAATTTTTCCGCGGTCTGTTCCTGCTCCTTCTTTTCCTCCGGATCAGGAAGTCCCTTCTCTTCACGGTAAATCTTCATGAATTCCTTACCGCTGATGGTTTCCTTCTCGATCAGATGCGCTGCCAGCTTATCCATCAGCTCGCGGTTTCCGGCAAGCATTTCCTTTGCCTCATCATAGCACTGCTTTAACAGATTCATGACCTCGGTATCCACATCGGCTGCGGTACGATCACTGCAGGTCAGTCTTGCGCCACCGCCCAGATACTCGCTCTCTACGGTTGCAAGCCCCATCAGACCAAACCGGTCGCTCATACCGAAACGGGTAATCATGTTGGTGGCAATATTCGTTGCCTGCTCAATATCGTTCGCTGCGCCCGTTGTAACATTGCCAAAGATCAGCTCTTCAGCTGCACGTCCGCCAAGCAGGCTTACCAGACGGTCATGAAGTTCTTCCTTCGTCTGCAGATATTTCCTCCTCCGGCACATGCATAACATAGCCAAGAGCCCCCATTGTTCTGGGAACAATCGTAATTTTCTGTACCGGTTCGGAATTCTTCTGTAATGCGCTGATCAGTGCATGCCCGACCTCATGGTAAGAAACAATCTTGCGCTCCTCTCTGCTCATGATACGGTCTTTCTTTTCCTTACCGACAAGCACCTGTTCTACGGCTGCAAACAGATCCTTCTGGGAAACATATTCCCTGCCATGCTGCACCGCCATAATGGCCGCTTCATTAATCATATTGGCAAGATCCGCACCAACCGCACCGCTTGTAGCCAGCGCAATCGCATCCAGATCCACACTTTCATCCAGATGTACATCCTTTGCATGAACCTTCAGGATCTCTACACGTCCCTTTAAGTCCGGCTTATCTACAATAATTCTACGGTCAAAACGTCCCGGACGAAGAAGTGCCTTATCCAGAATCTCCGGACGGTTCGTAGCACCCAGTACCAGAATACCCTTGGACGTATCGAAACCATCCATCTCGGAGAGCAGCTGGTTCAGCGTCTGCTCACGTTCCTCATTGCCCCCGCCGTATTTATTGTCACGGCTCCGTCCAATGGCATCAATTTCATCGATAAAAATAATACATGGTGCGTTCTTGGTTGCTTCCTTAAACAGATCTCTTACACGGGAAGCTCCGACACCGACATACAATTCAATAAAGTCTGATCCGGAAAGCGAAAAGAACGGCACCTTTGCTTCTCCGGCCACTGCCTTGGCCAGTAAGGTTTTACCGGTTCCGGGAGGTCCGACAAGCAGTGCTCCCTTAGGGAGCTTTGCACCGATCGAGGCATATTTCATCGGGTTATGCAGAAAGTCCACAACCTCCTGCAGGGACTCCTTCGCTTCATCCTCACCGGCTACATCCTTAAAGGTAATTCCGGTTTCCTTCTGCACATAAACCTTCGCATTACTCTTTCCAACACCCATGGGACCGCCGCCCTTGCTCATCTTACGGAACAGGAAGCTTAACAATACCCACATCAGCAGGAACGGAAATACATAGGTAAGCAGGAAGCCCAGAATTGCACCGGAGCCATCTGCCACCTTGCCCTTCACTTCCACATCGCTGTGCTCTAAGAGACGGTTCGTCAGGGTATCATTGTCCTCAATTTTACCGGTATAGAAGGTCACACTGGAGCTCATTCCATACAGATTCATCAACGGATTCTGCTGACTCTGCTCGACCTTCGGCTGAATATAAATCCGGTCGGAGTCAATCGTAACTGATGCCACCTTATCCTCATCAAGCATCTGAATGAATTCATTATAGCTGATCTCCCGCTCGGAAGATCCGGTCATGAAATTCATAAAGGCGCTGACCAGCAACAGGGAAATCAACGCTGCGATCACAAACAGAATAATATTCTGTTTCTTGGGATTCTTGGAAGGACCTCCTCCGTTTCCCTTATCGCCGGAGGAATTATCTCCTCCGCCCAGTCCCCCGTCAAACTGATTCAAATTCTGATCGCTCATTTAAAATCCTCTTTCTTTACGGGGCTCGCTTGTTAAATCCACCCCTAATTTCTTAAATGTCTTAATATCCACATTGGAAAGCATCACCGAAGTATGCACCTGACATCCTTTGAGCCTTGGAAGCTGCTCTAACGCCTTCTTCGCATTCTCATCGGTAAGTGCGGAAATGCTTAATGCAATCAGCACCTCATCGGTATGCAGACGCGGATTCTTTCCACCTAAATATTTCGTTTTTAACACCTGAATCGGCTCGATTGCTTCTGGAGAAATCAGATGCGTATCGTGATCCACACCGCCTAATGCCTTTAATGCATTCAGCAATAATGCTGCCGATGCACCGAGCAGATCGGAAGTCTTTGACGTAATAATCGTACCATCCTGCAATTCGATCGCTGCAGTCGGAACGCCGAGCTTTTCTGCACGCTGGTTGGCTGCTACAGTCACCTTACGGTCATCGGTCGTAATCTTTGCCTGCTTCATCAGCAGTTCAATCTTATATACTTCGTTTTCGCCGCCCTTATCATTTACCACGTTATTAAGAGCGGTATAGTAACGACGGATAATCTCCATATTGGAGGCTTCACAGCAGGCTTCATCATCAATGATACAATTTCCTGCCATATTTACGCCCATATCGGTAGGTGACTTGTAAATACACTCTCCGTAAATTCCTTCAAAAATAGCACTCAACACCGGGAAAATCTCAATGTCACGGTTGTAGTTGACCGTTGTCACACCATAAGCCTCCAGATGGAACGGGTCAATCATGTTCACGTCATTTAAGTCTGCCGTTGCTGCTTCATAGGCAAGATTGACCGGATGCTTCAAAGGAATGTTCCAGATCGGGAAAGTCTCGTACTTTGCATAGCCGGACTTAATGCCACGCCTATTGTCATGGTATAACTGGGAAAGACAGGTGGCCATCTTACCGCTTCCCGGTCCGGGTGCTGTTACCACCACAAGCGGACGGGTGGTTTCAATATATTCATTCTTTCCAAAGCCCTCGTCACTGACAATCTTATTAATATTGGAAGGATAACCTTCAATAATATAATGAAGATAAACCTTCACACCCTTCTTCTCAAGCTTTGCTTTAAAGGCATCTGCTGCTGCCTGACCGGTATAATGGGTCAGAACAACACTGCCCACATACAGTCCTCTGCTTTCAAACTCCTTCATCAGACGCTGTACATCGACATCATAGGTAATTCCAAGATCACCACGTACTTTATTTTTCTCAATATCGGCTGCATTTATGACAATGACGATCTCTGCGCGGTCTGCCAGCTTCATCAGCATACGCAGCTTACTGTCCGGCTCAAAGCCCGGAAGTACCCTGGATGCGTGGAAATCATCGAATAATTTTTCCACCGAATTCCAGATAAAGCTTATCGCCAAATTTATTAATACGCTCTTCAATATGCTCTGACTGCATTTTTCAGATATTTCTCATTATCAAATCCCACTCTCATAATTGTTTCCCATTCTCCTCTTTTTGAAACCTGACATATCGTTTTTTTCATTGTAGCACAGCTCTTTCGATTATTCCATAAAAAAAGAAATAAAGGAACTGTGAAAATTTTTATGAAATCACTGGTTTCCCTAAATTTACAAAAATTTTTCCAATAACCATCCCTGGTTTTCCATCCACACGAACTATTTTGCCCTCTTTTTACCAAATTTTTTTAATAGTTCGTTGAATAGTGCTTACAGATATTCCTATCTGCTCAGCTAATTCTTTCTGTTTAATTCTTGGTGAAACCAATATTGCTTTTTATTACTTTTTATTTCCATTTCTGTTCTTCTTGAATCCAAAAACTTCATTCAAAAACTTCATCCAAAACTTCATTTTTCTTCTCTCAAAACTTCATCTGTGAAATTAAGGTTTTTTTCAATATGACTCTGAATTCAGTTGCATTTGAATAAAAAAACCGGCTTTTTTTGTCTTCAGTATAATTGGGTTCGACTTCATATGCCTGCATGATCTTTTTAAAACCACTTCCCCTTCGTTCCATATAATCAAGCCTACTAAAGATATCCGCAACTACTGGATTTCTACGTTTCGAAGGAACATTATCAATATCTCTATCCTGAATAAGTGTCCCATCATACATCCCGCCTGGTGAATATATTTCCAACCGGTCATCAAAAATGTCAATATGAACTTCACTTCCCATGTCTAAATAATCACGGTGCACTAATCCATTAACCAGTCCTTCAAAAATACTCCTCTCTGGATACTCCGGATATTCTACTCGTCTATCAGACTCTTTTCTCCACATTTTCTTTGAATTTCTGCGTGTAAAGCTCATACCTTCTTCCAAGAGTAATATAAGACTTCCTGTATACTCCTCATCATCCAATGCATCAATGACCCCTGATGCTTTATCAATACCATTCCATCTGGTACAAAATAGTCTTGAGCAATAAATAGGCGATTCATCAGCAAGCAACGCACCAGCATTTGTTAACATACCGCTCTTGTCAACAATACCAAACGATTCAAAATCTTTCATTTCCATGCTTTTCTTCGTTTTTTTATAATATGCTGCCTTTAACTTGGAAAAGGAATAATCATCAAAACTATAATCTGTAACGAGACTATCATATGTCTTATTTTTTCCTCTCAATACCAGTCTCTTCAGATCTGTAGCAGTGGCTATTACACTCTCATTGCCGATTCTGACATAGGCCGTATAATTCCCTTCGCCCACATAATAATAAGGTGTCTCTTCTCCCCGATATACTTCCAACGTTATGATTTCCTTGCTATCTATAAGATGTGCTTTTAACAAAACTTCTGGAGCCGGGTCCATTTTTACTTTTATCTGCTCACTAATAACTTCCATGGCTTTTTTACATCATCAATCCCCACCACAGAATCATTATCAGCAATGCCGAAAATAAGCACACCACCAACACCATTGGCAAAAGCACTTACACTTTTCAACCAACTCTTTGGTCTTTTTACCTCTAGCATTGCCTTTTTTGTCATATTCAGTTGCTTCACCAATCAGTTACTCTAGTTTCATAACCTCTCCTTATATTTTTGCTCTATTCCTAAGACAATGTATGATCAGATTACCTCTTTTGTTTAATATAGCCAAGCATATACAATTCCACTAATTCGTTAACATCCACAGACCCCTCCACTACGGCTGCATTTTCAATACACCACGCTTCTATAAAACTCTTCTTTTTACAATAATTATATAAAAACAGCATATGCCCGAGGTAATCCCGCACCTTTTGCTAAATACTCAGAATGATATTTTTACATCGGCAGTATCTCCTGTTTCGATTAATGATACTTTATCATAATATTCTGTTCCAACTGAATAACTGTCCGGCGAAAGGTGAGTATTTAATAATCGATGTGCATCTTCATAGAAATTATCTTTAATTAAAATTCTTAATTGCTCAACAATCTCGTCCCTTTTGGACGGGCAAAAAAGCCTTAATGCAAGAACACAGGCTACCAAAGATGCTCGATCGGCATCTTCTGTTTCTAAAATTATTTTTTTCATTACTTCGATGTATTTCCTTTATTTTTTTATTGGCTTTTTCACTATAATCAGCCTCTACATAATCTTCCGGGAATGTTGAATTTGAAGACATAATAACTATTTTTTTGATCTTTTTCACTAATTGTACATTTGTCTGTAGATAAAATGCCGTTTAATACTCGCATCAATTGTAATATCCCCTTTTCACTTGTTCAGTAATATCCTTTAAAATTTCAGATGTTCTTATACAAAGTCATTATTAAATATAGTCTTTCATAATGTTCCAAACCCTTTTTTTACTTCGTCATTATATTTCTCATTCAACTGATTTCTTAATTGAATATCTGTATCATAAATAATGAAATCACTTAATCCGCCTCTCGAAGTAAACAGTTTACTATAACTTTCTATCAAGTATTTCATTTTTTTCATCATTGCTCTCATCCGAGTCAATACAATTAATTTGTCCCATAACAATTCTTAATATCCCGTTATATTGTCCGTATCCATATTTATGTACCATTTTTCCCAGCTCCATATACGCCTCTCGCAACTGCATAAACTCTTCATTTCTTATCATTCTTCTATCTCCAAATCTATTGTAACGGTGTTTTTCCTACAACTTCAAAAGTCCATAGTGCATCCATTGATTTTCTGCACTCTCCTACTACGCAATCAAGCATTTCCTCAACCAAATTTCCACAAAATAATAATCCCCCATCTGCGAAACCATAACATAATACAAATTATCAATCTCCTATTGAAACCAGTCCCACATCTCTTGTCATCGCTTTTTGGATAATCTCTAATAAATCTTGTAACATTTGTCTGCCTTCATCTGGTTCCTCATAATCCTGAAGCAACGTTGAGTCTAATATATATTTGCATATTTTAGCTATTGGGGACAAATCATTTTTTTGAGACTTCAACATCATCATAAGGATCAATTTTATACAATTTACTCATATCAAAAGACACTCGTCCACTCATCTTATAGATAAAGTCAATCAACTCATCACTAAATTCTATATTGACATCTTGTTCATCAATCTCATCTATTGAATTGCCTATATAAAAATTCATTACAATAACCTCCTGTATAATTTTCTGCAATTCTGACTTAACTGCCGGAATACCATGTCATGCCAATAAGGTTTTTAACATCTATTCAATTTCTATTGGTTTTCTACTCTCTCCCACTATACAATCAAACATTTCCTCAACTGAATTACCAAAAATAATAATATCCCATCTGTGAAACCATAAAATGACTCTGTTAATGTCATTAGTACTAATAAATTCTTTCTACAGGCTTCTCCAATCGGATATACTCTTTCATTTATATCATATTCCACTAAGCACTCCTTGAAATATGAACCATCCAGATTACATCCAATTGCTTCAATTGCTTCAATTGCATCAAATGAAACATCAAAATAATACTAATTAATCTATTCTTCGTAATGCTATTCTTTAATTCTATATTTTCCATCAGGAAATTTCCTGACAAATCCTTTTGCCGGGAAGTCAGGATATTGAAATTCCCATAATGTTCCACAACATTTACATTTATACCACTTATCAGCATACCACTTAAATTCATCTTTTACTTCTTCAGGCTTTAAACCATAACCACAAAAAAATATGGTGACTCTACAGGTATGTCACAAAACACACCTTCTTGGACTTGATATTCAAAAAATTTTCTAAGTTCCTCATACAGTTCAAATGAATTTATTTCAATTCCTATTCTCTCATCACAATCACATTGATTCATTGAAACCACCCCACTTTCACTCACATCGTCTTGCCAAATACCTTGCACAGTTCTTTTCCGACAAGACGGCCCCTTCATGGCTGCAAGTCCTTGTCCAAAGGTAAGCATATTGAATTCTCCCAACGTCAGATAGTTGTGGATACACTAACCAAATTTACAATGTTAATTCTCCGTTTTCAAACTTTTCAAGAATCTTTTTACGTTCCGCAATATCTTCGGATTTGAATTTCTTACGCAAACTTATTACATCATTTGATTCTTTAATGCTGCTTCTGTCTTTAATTATCCCTTTATTATATAAAATTCCCATAACAGCAGTACTTCTGTTGACCCTATTACTATTATTAATATAAATGTCTACAAGAATGTTATATAATCGCTGACAAGGCTTACAATATGACAAAATTGAAACAAATGATATGGTTTCCGGAGATGCATCAATATTTCTTTTAATCAAATCCAAGTACTCTTCATCTCCCGTAGCCTCATACAATATTTTACCAATTTCAACACTTGCTTCACTTGGTATTTGTAATAAATAAGGGCTTTCTTTTAAAGCTTTTATACCATCATATTTTTCTAGTTTGGGGAGGAATTGTGCTAATTCTATTTCTTTTTTTATTAAAAAGCATCCCAAATAATATCTTCTACTTCTTCTCTCTCCCAATTGTATATTTCTTCCATCACTCTGGGATAATATCCATCCTTTTTCTGCCCCGTTTGCATTCAATTGTTTTTATTAAACAATCATAAGCTTTACTATTTTTGCATCTATAATTACCTCTTGAATAATAAGATCATTTTTATTTGACCACCTGAGTTTGCTCCATTATAGTTCAGCCAATAGATACCTTTACACATCTTCACCATATACACCATTATTCTAATAATGCAAAATTGTACCATACATTTCATCATCAATATATTGACACAACTCCGCTTCATCCTCTTTAATTAATTGCATATCAATCTCTCCGATTCAGGCAAAAAATTTATATGTATATTTGCTTTGATAGCCTTTTGCTATATTATCATCTTACCAATAAAGCATCTTTCTTCTAATGAAAACATCATTGCATCACCTCTAATCATAAATTATCATTCCAATTTTTTTCCTACCAGCTGTGATATTAATTCAATGTGTTCTATAATTTTTTTACTTTTTTTCAGATTTTTGAACCTTTTCGCTACCACCTAATCCCAATAATGGCACATAACCAAAGCACTCATCCTGCTCCAGTTTACCTAATTTATTTACTGCTTCTATATACTGAGGTATCTGAAAATACTTTTTCTAAAAAAATAGTCATCTCCAAGGTTTTGTATAAAACGTTTAAAATTATATCCTCCCATCAATCTTGCCAATCCATTATCTTCCCATATTTCTATTAATTCATCAGGTAATATTGTTTTTATATCTTTAACTTATTACTACTGCCTCATTGCATTCTCCTACTAAACAGTCAAGCATTTGTTCAACATTCTCTCCTGCTTTTTCTAAATACCCATCTGTATAGCAATAAAACACATCTTGTTCCGTCATTAACACCATTAAATTTCCTCTACACGCAACCCCTACAGGATACACCATTTCATTAATATCATATTCTTCCAGTAGCTCTTCAAAATATACTTTATCCAAATTGCATCCCAGTGCTTTTTCTGGGATAAACTCCAAATTTTCTTTTCTTTCATCATCTTCAAAAACAAGCATACCGTATACCGTCAAAAATTTTTCTACATTCATCGGCATGACAAGCCCAACCTTCTGATACACATCTTTAATATTAGATATATCTATTGTTCTTTTTTCATCCCAACCAGCTTTTACTAGTCTCTCCTCTGTCACTTTTTGCACAATTATCTACACTCCACTTTCATCTCACCAACATGATATGTATGCCCGTCTTCTACCAGGAAGTTGTATACCGTTACCTCTTCCTGCAACATAGTATGGACGTTCCTGTCAATTCGCCCGTAGTTTGATTTATCCATTGTGGCTTTACAGCAGTATCAATTCTAACCTATGCAACTGACTCTGGTGATTCTCAATTTCATGGCCTTTAGAGTTATAGAAATACTGCTGATACTGCGTTTTCATTTAGTTATTCAAAGAAATCTTTTCCCCTTATCCCCTTGTGGATTATAAATATACCATCCTATTTGTTGAAATATCTTTAAAACTGCTCCTTTAATCTAATAATTTAAAAACATTATTTTATAGTAAACATTTCGAATTCTTAATTTCTATCATTTCTTCTTGATTCAAATTTTTAAATTCTATCCCAACAAAATCATCTGCCAGAAACAATAAATTATTTAATTCATTAATCCTATATGCATTTAGAACACGCTCTTCAATATTATCTTTTAATATTAAAATTGCATTTTCTGACTTCCAAAATTTAAATTTTCCATCTACGGTAACATTCATATTGTTCTCGTCGAAGTCCTTATTACATATACTAATTCCCATACCCTCATTTATAATTACGGGAGCATCACTAATATTATTAATTATTTCATCTTGAACAAAATAGCTAATATACTCTATCATTCCATCTTCCGGATTAATTGCTATGTCCAACGGAGGCTTGCGCTTGTCCGCATAAAACAAATGGTAATTTTGTCCTATTCTTTTTATCAACAACTGATATTTCAAATAAAACAAGCCCCTCTCCCATACCTTCTATTTTTTTCGAATATATTTTTTTATTATTAACTACTTTTTTTCAAACTTCACTTTTTTTCGCCTCTCTAATTAATCATCCTTGCATGATATACTATACCAGTCTCAGTATTAATACCAAGTTCCCAATTACCATATGTACCAAAATATCTTCCAGATGCCTCTATACCTATCGTTTCCATCGCTTTATTAAGTGATGCAGAATAACTTTCTAACATCACTTGACTTCTAGTTCCAATGCTCCAACTCTCCTCTCCAAATCTACTTACATACTCACCCATATGTTTGGTTGCATTTGAATTTGTCCATAATGTGTTCGTTCCTGTTTTAGGATTCACATAATTAATGTTTCCATCCAAATCAATTTTAAATGTAGCAGGTATTTCAGTAGCAGGCATATTGTCAGCCGTACTAGTAATATTATCCCATACTGTACCTGTTACTGTACCACCCTTTACCTCACTCTCATTTTTCGGTGGCAATACCACCTCTGGTTCCTCTATCGGGGGACGAGTAACCTCTCTTCCTCTTGCTCGCAGGATCTCTTCGCACTCATCGCCCTTAATTCCCATCGTTTCAATCCGGCTGATTGTTTTCTTCTCGCTATCCGTGAAGTGCTCTATTGATCCTTCCTTCTGATAGCGCATATACAGTTCCAGATCGTCCGTAGGAACTTCTTTTCCCAGCTTCGCAATATCTATTTCCGAAGCATCCAGCTTTTCGAGTGAAGTGATCTCCTCCAGTGAACATTCCCGTACTACTCCGGTTTTGGGATTGCGAAATACCAGATTCATTCCGGCTGTCGATACAATACATCCGGTTGCTGCTCCCAGCATCCATGCAATCTGCGGAGGAAGTCCCATTGCTTCAACACCGTAACCTACCGTATATGCACTTGCCGAAGAGGCCACTTCCACTAACATCGTCTTACCAAATGCCTTACACAGTTCTTTTCCGACAAGACCGGCTCCCTTCATGGCTGCAAGTCCTTGCCCGAAGGTAAACATATCGACAATCGCTCCTGCCATCTTCTGGTATTTCTGTGCCTCGGTCAGTCTTTCTCCGGTAATCAGATCTGTTCCTGTAAAAAATTCGATCACAGGCTTCACGATGGTTATATCCAATAACCCGGACAGGAAATCCCGTGCCGGATGATACGCCTCATGATTGAATTCTCCAGACGTCAGATAGTTACGGATGCATGTCTCAATATCCAATACTGATTTTTATGTTTTTAATACCGCATTATGAAGTTGTTATTGGATAAAGAAAACGCATTATTCCTCAAGCACTAAATTCCATGAAAACAATGCGTTCTATTTTTTGAAGAAACAATATTAAGTTTTGATTTCAGTTTGACGCGATACAATTACTTGTTGGAGCATTTCCCCTTTTGTTTTGATAGAATTAACGAATCCGTCCAATAACTCTATCTGCCTCTATTTGTAACTCCTTTGATGTAGCCCCCAAATATTTTTTTAGCATTAGCAAGAACATCATCATTATCTCCTAACTTTTTCCATCATAGTTATAGACAAAATATCTTTCAAATGCGAATCAGTGTTTACTACTTCTTCTATATAATTGAAAAAAACTTTCAATTTATCTACTTCTTGATTTTTCTATTAGTAATTGTATCACTCTCGGCATTAACACATCCTCGATAGCTACAGTCTCAAGGAGTTCACCATATTCTTCAATTATATTATTATAATCCATTTCGCTATCTGGGAAAAATTCTACCATTTTATTAAAAAACTGCTTACTCATCATCAACTAAATCTCCATCTATTTGAATAAATTAATTGCATCTTCTAAATCATTAATTAGCGCATCAACAACATCTAGGTCATTTAATCCAAGTTTACCAGATGTTGATAAATTCTTTAATTGTTTTACACGTTCTTTTGCCTTTATTAAATGTTTTGATGCTCCATTATTAAATTCTTGAATAAGAATTGATGCCGTTCCACCATCTCCCACAGTAGCTCCTGGTCTATATAGTTCATTTATAATGTTATATAAATCTAGGCTTTGAACTGTAGAAAGAAGTTTGTCTCTAGTATTTCCAGTCAGTTCTGGTCTGTTTCCTAGTAATTGTTGTACATTATCTGAACCAGTCCCCCCCTTTACCCCACTCTCATTTCTCGGAGGCAATACCACCTCGGGTTTCCTCTATCAGGGGACGAGTAACCTCTTTTCCTCTTGCTCGCAGGATCTCTTCGCACTCATCGCCCTTAATTCCCATTGTTTCGATCCGGCTGATTGTTTTCTTCTCGCTATCCGTGAAGTGCTCTATTGATCCTTCCTTCTGATAGCGCATATACAATTCCAGATCGTCCGCAGGAACTTCTTTTCCCAGCTTCGCAATATCTATTTCCGAAGCATCCAGCTTTTCGAGTGAAGTGATCTCCTCCAGTGAACATTCCCGTACTACTCCGGTTTTGGGATTACGAAATACCAGATTCATTCCGGCTGTCGATACAATACATCCGGTTGCCGCTCCCAGCATCCATGCAATCTGCGGAGGAAGTCCCATTGCTTCAACTCCGTAACCTACCGTATATGCACTCGCCGAAGAGGCCACTTCCACTAACATCGTCTTACCAAATGCCTTACACAGTTCTTTTCCGACAAGACCGGCTCCCTTCATGGCTGCAAGTCCTTGCCCGAAGGTAAACATATCGACAATCGCTCCTGCCATCTTCTGGTATTTCTGTGCCTCTGTCAGTCTTTCTCCGGTAATCAGATCTGTTCCTGTAAAAATTCGATCACAGGCTTCACGATTGTTATATCCAATAACCCGGACAGGAAATCCAGTGCCGGATGATATGCCTCATGATTGAATTCTCCCGACGTTAAGTAGTTGCGGATGCATGTCTCAATATCCGCTT
>JAJXRY010000002.1 GCA_021628825.1 Lachnospiraceae bacterium
TCTTTCATTTTATCATAATCCTTGCGGAACAGGGGAGCAAATTCATTTACTGTTTCCACATTCTCAAGTGTACAATAATTTTTTTATCAGAATGTAAAAACAGGATGATGCCGCTAGCAGGCTCGTAAAAATACACAAAAATCAGCGGTATTTCACGACTTTTTAAGGTCTTGCAATACCGCTGTTACTGTGTTTTTTTATTTAGTTATACAAAAACTTTTTCCCTCTTATACCCCCTGGCGCGTGTCATTGTGGTATGGGTGTTTGAGAATCGTCAAGAAAATATTACGAATTGGTTGCAATATCACATTACTTTTGTGGATAAAGCATCTATCATATCTTTAAATTCTTCCTCTTCTCCATCATATGTCCAGTCACGTGTTTCACTTTTTTTACTAATGCATTGTTAATAATATTTTTTTAAGTCATCTGCATAAGATATTAAAAATGAACTATCCATTTCTGATACTTTTTTTCAAGAAGCTCACCTTCATATGATTCGCCAGCAAATACATCCTCTTGCAAAAAACTTATTGCCTTTGACATAGCAAGATTTGTAAACTCTTTTTGACGTACCATTCTTAAAACGTCTGCCACAGTAATTTCAGCAATTGTTTTTTCTATTAATTGATTATACCATTTCTGCAATGGATACAATTCCTCATTAGAGGTAATAGATATACAATTATATATTTCTTTTTATATTTTTCTCTTATCTTCCATCAATTTATACCTCCATAGGGATCAAACAATTCCTCTATTTTATTAATATAAAAATTTGCTTTATCCAGTCCCTCTTGCAATAATGCTCTGTCTACATCAGAGAGATTTGGATTTTTAGTAGCAACATTACTTTGCTTTGTTTTACTAAGCCTTTTAATCCAGGCAACCTCTGCATCTCTTGCTTCGATAGCCTTTGTTATATTATCATGTGATTTTTGGGTAAATAAGAACAACTGTTATATTTTTTTCTATACAATTCTGCCAGTTCCAACAACTCCACACCTAACTCGTCTGAATAATCCCATGAATCCACTATAATCCGAGGATAACTTAAAATGACATTTTTGCATATTGCTCTTTTGAAGTTCTGCCAATATAGTTTGCAACTGAACCATATTTTTTTCTTACTTTGTCCCACTTTAACTTTTTTTCTATTTCCAACTCTATTTTTTTGCTGCAATTTGCTATTTCTTTTTATTAAAATTCTCTTCTATTGACATCTTATTAAATCCTCCAAATTATTAATATACCATTGCTTGGCACCACCAATGTATTGACTACCAAAACTCTTCTGAGCCGCGGTATTTCCCGTAATCATAGTCGTTCCGCTTTTTAACCTGAAACTGTTGAATTCCCGTCATACTATTCCATTCATAAGGCAGAGCCAAATTCTGTCGATTGGTTAAAGGTGAAAATGTCTCGAATAAATATCTTCCCTCTGCATTTGCATTTCCACCATAAAAATCTCAAACCATATGTACTATCTCCAGCAGTTTGAAGCTTTATTGTTTCTACATCAAAAGACTCCAATATCTGCTTTCTATATGCCCTTGGAACTCCTTGACTCTGTAGATATCCCGATGCTTGCTTTACTCCGTCGTAAGAGTATGGTGCCTCTCTACCACTCTCTATTACCTCCCACTCTTTTCTCGGTGGCAATACCGCCTCAGGTTCCTCTCTTGGAGGACGATTAACCTCTCTTCCTCTCGCTCGCAGGATCTCTTCGCACTCATCGCCCTTAATTCCCATCGTTTCGATCCGGCTGATTGTCTTCTTCTCTCCATCCGTGAAGTGCTCTATTGATCCTTCCTTCTGGTAACGCATATACAATTCCAGATCGTCCGTAGGAACTTCTTTTCCCAGCTTCGCAATATCTATTTCCGAAGCATCCAGCTTTTCAAGTGAAGTAATCTCCTCCAGTGAACATTCCCGTACTACCCCGGTTTTGGGATTACGAAATACCAGATTCATTCCGGCTGTCGATACAATACATCCGGTTGCTGCTCCCAGCATCCATGCAATCTGTGGAGGAAGTCCCATGGCTTCAACACCGTAACCTACCGTATATGCACTCGCCGAAGAGGCCACTTCCACTAACATCGTCTTACCAAATGCCTTGCACAGTTCTTTTCCGACAAGACCGGCTCCCTTCATGGCTACAAGCCCTTGCCCGAAGGTAAACATATCGACAATCGCTCCTGCCATCTTCTGGTATTTTTGTGCCTCTGTCAGTCTTTCCCCGGTAATCAGATCTGTTCCTGTAAAAAATTCGATCACAGGCTTCACGATTGTTATATCCAATAACCCGGACAGGAAATCCAGTGCCGGATGATATGCCTCATGATTGAATTCTCCCGACGTTAAGTAGTTGCGGATGCATGTCTCAATATCCGCTTCTTTCATTTTATCATAATCCTTGCGGAACAGGGAAGCAAATTCATTTACTGTTTCCACATTTTCAAGTGTAACCATACTGTCTTCATGTTCTACTGCGGGAAGACCCAAAAAATCCGAAAATGTTAATGTTTCTTTTACTCTCTTCTGACTATATACAGCACCTTTTTGCGATACTGCAAAATGCTCTTCCATTCCTATCGTATTATCTGTATAGAAATCATCCAGTATAATCTGGCTTAAGCTCTCTGTTGCATTATTTTTAAAGTCCACATACAATGGGTTATCCAACGTATCCCATACATAATCCGGTGCGGAACCGGCATAACTCTGCAGAAGCTGAAGATCCTGTGTCATCCTTTCAATCTTGTCTGCCTGAAATTGATAACTACATGGTCCCACGGAAACACTCGCCAGCTTATCATTACACTTCTCAAATTTCTCTTCAATCCCTTCCAAAGTGCTTTGTATGGAATCAGCACTGCCAAGATGAAGAAAATCCAAACTCGTACCACCCTTATAACAGTTATGAAAGAAGCACAAACGAAAATATAAACGGGATGATACGGCGGTTCTTTCTAAAAGGAGTAAATTTTGATGAAGTAAGCAAGCATGAAATCGCTATGGTTGAAAACTGGATTAATAATTATCCCCGAAAAATCTTAGGCGGTATCTCCAGTAACCAATGCCGAAAAGAAAAAGAAATAATGATTGCATAGCATCATAGCCCCTTTGGATTCGGAAAGGGGACGGTGTGAAATGGTGCACGTAAAAGGACCTTTATTAAATGCGCTCCAAAATATCCATTGTTAAAAATCATCAATAAAAAAACGGCTTTTTCGCTCTCGATCATGAGAAGCAAAAAGCCGTTTTTCTTGTCTAAAACTCACAAAGATTAGAAAATATTAATTTTATGTTTCAATTTACGAAAATTTGTTGCATAAATTAACACTATAGATCAATATCCAAGCATTTTTCCCTCAATATTTTCAGTGAAAATATTTTCTTCCTCTGTTGTTACATTTTTTCAATTTAAAAAGTTGAACTTTTTGACAATGGTACTTTTAAATTCAATTTCTCCTCTTTGATATTGTCCTGTTAATATTGAATCATATAATCTTTTTATAAAAGAAGACCATTGGGGTAAATTAGCATTATCAGATTTGTCCTCTAAATAACTTAATCCATCAGCCCTATAAAAAAATTAATAATGCTATACTTAAATCACATTTTTCATTATCTAAAAACTGTTTGTGGAATATCAAAACCATGATCCCAGTTATAATTATAAGCATAGACATATAAAATTTCTTGATCTTTCATTTGAGAAATAATTCTTTTTTTACTTCATCGGTATCAGTATCGTACAATAATGCTTTTTACTTTTTACAATTTTTATTTTTCATCCATTTATTGAATCCTCTCTAAGCTACGTTGCCACAAATCTACAGTTGCACCTTGGCTAGGATATAATGGCAATCCACTCTGCTGTAAATATTTTAGATTTTGTTGCAAATCATACACTTGTTTTTGCAATACGTCAACACTTTGACTAATATCCATTGCATCAAATTGAGTTTTAACAAATTCGTTGTATGTTGAATGATATCCTCTATGCCTTGACATATCGCTTACATCATCTGCAGGAGTTCTTAAAAACAGTCCATTTGAAGCATCATCTAAATCCATTCCAATTCTTTGTAATACTGGATGATTTGCCATTTCTGCTGGAATAATATGTTGCGCTTGATGTCCTGTCCAATTAGTTCCTCTAGGCAATCCCATGGATTCCATCATGTTTTTCCCTAATTTTGTAGAATCTCCACCAGTAACTACACCTTCCACTCCTGGTATTAGTCTTTCTCCTGTACCACCCTTTCCCTCACTCTCTTTTCTCGGAGGCAATACTTTCTCTGGTTCCTCTCTTGGAGGACGATTAAACTCTCTTCCTCTCGCTCGCAAGATCTCTTCGCACTCATCGCCCTTAATTCCCATCGTTTCGATCCGGCTGATGGTTTTCTTCTCGCTATCCGTGAAGTGCTCTATTGATCCTTCCTTCTGATAGCGCATATACAGTTCCAGATCGTCCGCAGGAACTTCTTTTCCCAGCTTCGTAATATCTATTTCCGAAGCATCCAGCTTTTCAAGTGAAGTAATCTCCTCCAGTGAACATTCCCGTACTACCCCTGTTTGGGGATTACGAAATACCAGATTCATTCCGACTGTCGATACAATACATCCGGTTGCCGCTCCCAGCATCCATGCAATCTGCGGAGGAACAGGCATACCTCTGTAGAGTCTGAAGATCCTGTGTCATCTTATCAATCTTGTCTGCCTGAAATTGATAACTACATGGTTCCACAGAAACATTCGTCAACTTAGCGTTGCATGAATAGGGCTCTAATAGAAAATGCTGGCAAAATCATAGCACGGAGCTTTCAATTTTTACCAGCATACTTGAATAACCAGTTATGCGTCTATTGATAATCCAATTCTTTTTCTTATATGATTTACTTCATTTGGTGCTAATTGACATAGACATATTTCTATAATACTACCCAAATTCGATAAACCAACATACAACCTATCCATTTTTGACATATTTAGAGACCTTTTTCTTCTGAAATCACAATTCTTATCCCATCCTCATACAAATGTGTTTTGAAATAAGAACAACTGTTTTTTTCACTTCATCGTTTACCTTTATATCTCCCATGTCATAAACATCAATGTTTAATTTGCTATTATTTATATCATATTCTTTTACTCAATAATAATATAATTCTTTTTTTATTAATTCACTTGTTATTCCTACAGAAATTTCTAAAAACAGAGGTTTTTATCTTTTTAAATACAACAAATTTTTAATAGGTTCATCTTTTCTTTCAATCAGCACTTTCAAAGGAATATATTCTTCCAATTCTATTGATGTTTTTTTACTATTTGGTTTTTTTATTATTTTTTTCCACGGTTTCCTCCTCTTTACCAACCATTAAACTGTGCATGCTTTTATTACCTGCAACTGACCTTCTCTTCTAGGGGGAGCAAACATAAATTCCCAATTACCTGCAGAAATCAACTCTCCATACTTAATTCCAGAAGCCGTTGCTTGCTCCAATGAGCCATGAAAATCACTCATAAGTTCTTGTGTGTATAAGTTTGGATTAGTATATGCTGTACCTTCTCCTGCCATTATCTTTGCATATACATCGTCATACATGTGTTCAGTAGCATTCCCATGAACCCACATTTTTTGACCGTTTACTTCAACTTCAAATGATCTAGGTATATTAGTATTAGGGTAATTATCTTGCGTTGCCTTTATATTATCCCATACTGTACCTGTTACTGTACCACCCTTTCCCTCACTCTCATTTCTCGGAGGCAATACTTTCTCTGGTTCCTCTATCGGAGGACGAGTAACCTCTTTTCCTCTCACTCGCAGGATCTCTTCGCACTCATCGCCCGTAATTCCCATCGTTTCGATCCGGCTGATGGTCTTCTTCTCTCCATCAGCGAAGTGTTCCTTGCCAGATGATATGCCTCATGATTGAATTTTCCCGACGTCAGCTAATTGCGGATGCATGTCTCAATATCTGTTTCTTTCATTTTATCATAATCCTTGCGGAACAGAGACACAAATTCATTTACTGTTTTTCACATTCTCAAGTGTACAATAATTTTTTTATCAGAATGTAAAAGCAAGATGATGTTGTTGGAAGGTCTGTAAAATACATAAAAATCAGCGGTATTTCAAATACTTTTTAGGTCTTGGAATACCGCTGATACTGTATTTTTATTTAGTTATGCAAAGAAAGCTTTCCCCCCTTATACCCTCTGGCGCGTGCCATTGTAGCATGGGTATTTCAAGAGTGCCAAGGTAAATGTCACAAAATTATTACATTTTTTTAGCAATATAAATTTATTTTTTTATCTTGTTTAATCTACTAATACCTCTTCTTGTACCATACTTCCATATTTATCTATTTCTGCTTGCCACATTTTTTTCTTAAATCATCAGTGATGATATTGCCTCTTCCTTTTGCAATTAATGCATCTTCCCTCTCTTTTTATTGAACGTCTTGAAGCTTCACTGATCATTTCGCTCTTACAACACTCAATGAATTTCTTAAAAACTTTCTGTAATATACTCTACTTTATTCCCCTTTTCATGGTCACAAAAATATATTTTTACCTGTATCATCATTGCCTAAGCCAATCATAATATAATTTCCAAACGAATCACAAGCAATAGGGAAAACGTTTTTTCTAACCAATCTCCCAACTCAATATCATCTAAACTCAGCTTAACATCGCCTATGCCAAAAAAACCTCGCAAATCCGAAGAAATTTTTCCCTACTTTAAATTTAGTTTTTTTGGCGTATATCCCCCCATTGTATTTATGCAAAAAATTTTTATATTGCGTAGGCAATATGATTTTTATATTGTTTTTTTCAATATCTATAATTTTTTTCTTCTACATTACAATTTGAAAAACTTTTGATATTAACATTCTAATTATCCTATTTATATATACTATGTCCAATATGAGTAAATTCTGTATGGATATTTTCATCCACTAATTGCAATATTCCATTTTCAATATCGTGATGTACGATATAACCTTCTGGAATTTCAGTAATTCCGTAATCCTCCTCTAGTAAGTCTAACCCATATTTTTCAAACTAACTTGTATATTTCTTACTCTTATTTGTGGCAAAAATAATGTATTTGATTAGGTTTACTACTATTCTTGACATAAAGTCTTTACACTTATAACAATCCAAGCCGATTCCCTCCCTCGAAAAAAATGAATACACTTCCCAAAGCCGACTGTGAAGTTTTTCACAGCAGGAACAGAAATTCAGTGACCCGTATGACAATCTTGATTTATCTGATGAGCAGAGAAAAGTGATAAATCATTGGATTAATTATGGCATTAACAGATCTGAAGTAACAAATGTCAAAGCCTGCAAGAATCCTATCATTCTTGCAGGCTTAGTTAATCAGGATATTTCTCTATTATCCCCTCTTCTACTTCTGTATTAGTCAATGTTTGATAGTTATATTCTCATATATACTTTCTTTCTGTATTTCATGGCTGTTTTTCACCTCAATAATAAATCTATGAGGTTCATAATAATTATATTTTTTTATATGCATTCTCCGGAACATCCAATTGAAATATTGATATATCTTCTGCATCATAAAAAAACATAAAATAATATCAGAAAACATCTTTAACATCTCTTCATGGCTCATATCTCGCAAATTACCTTCATATACAACATTATTATAAACATCACTAGAAGTATATATTCCTTTGGAATTTTTCATCAATAAACATTATTTCTATATCATTCACAAAAAAATTGATGTATGAATACCATAAAAAAATTAATAAATAAATTTTTCGTTATATCCATCAAATACTATAGTTACTATTTTTTCCGATGTATTAAATTGAATTTCATTGCCATCTTCTGACAAATATTTAATCAATTTATTATCCATCGAATTACTAATCAAATAATCTACCATATACGCTCTTATTTCTTCATTACTGAACTTCATACAGTATTCCTTATATTTTTCACTCATTGAAATGTTGTTCCTTTCACAAATTGATTTTTAGGATACTTTGTTTGACATCTAGTACAAACTGGTATAACCTCATTATTTCTTGGTCTAATAGAAGGAGTCATAATGATATTAGCATTTGTGTTTCCACCTAAACCTCTAAATACAATATCCTCTGCACATGTAGCATTACCTTTGTAAACTCTACTATTTTTTACCCCTACATATACTTCTCCTGTTCGAAGGTCCACACCAGCTACAACAGCAGCAACATTACTTTGCTGAGTTTTACTAAGCCCTTTAATCCTGGCAATCTCTGCATCTCTTGCTTCGATAGCCTTTGCTATATTAGCATCCAATTTTTGATAATACTCATCTGGTAAGAATAGTTTTGTATCTTTACCACTCTCTATTCCCTCACTCTCTTTTCTCGGAGGCAATACCACCTCTGGTTCCTCTCTTGGAGGACGATTAAACTCTCTTCCTCTCGCTCGCAAGATCTCTTCGCACTCATCGCCCTTAATTCCCATCGTTTCAATCCGGCTGATTGTTTTCTTCTCGCTATCCGTGAAGTGCTCTATTGATCCTTCCTTCTGGTAACGCATATACAGTTCCAGATCGTCCGTAGGAACTTCTTTTCCCAGCTTCGCAATATCTATTTCCGAAGCATCCAGCTTTTCAAGTGAAGTGATCTCCTCCAGTGAACATTCCCGTACTACCCCTGTTTTGGGATTGCGAAATACCAGATTCATTCCGGCTGTCGATACAATACATCCGGTTGCTGCTCCCAGCATCCATGCAATCTGCGGAGGAAGTCCCATTGCTTCAACACCGTAACCTACCGTATATGCACTTGCCGAAGAGGCCACTTCCACTAACATCGTCTTACCAAATGCCTTACACAGTTCTTTTCCGACAAGACCGGCTCCCTTCATGGCTACAAGTCCTTGCCCGAAGGTAAACATATCGACAATCGCTCCTGCCATCTTCTGGTATTTTTTTGTGCCTCGGTCAGTCTTTCTCCGGTAATCAGATCTGTTCCTGTAAAAAAATTCGATCACAGGCTTCACGATGGTTATATCCAATAACCCGGACAGGAAATCCCGTGCCGGATGATACGCCTCATGATTGAATTCTCCAGACGTCAGATAGTTACGGATGCATGTCTCAATATCCGCTTCTTTCATTTTATCATAATCCTTGCGGAACAGGGAAGCAAATTCATTTACTGTTTCCACATTTTTCAAGTGTAACCATACTGTCTTCATGTTCTACTGCGGGAAGACCCAGAAAATCTGAAAATGTTAATGTTTCTTTTACTCTCTTCTGACTATATACAGCACCTTTTTGCGATACTGTAAAATGCTCTTCCATTCCTATCGTATTATCTGTATAGAAATCATCCAGTATAATTTGGCTTAAGCTCTCTGTTGCATTATTTTTAAAGTCCATATACAATGGGTTATCCAACGTTTCCCATACATAATCCGGTGCGGAACTGGCATAACTCTGCAGAAGCTGAAGATCCTGTGTCATCCTTTCAATCTTGTCTGCCTGAAATTGATAACTACATGGTCCCACGGAAACACCCGCCAGCTTATCATTACACTTCTCAAATTTCTCTTCAATCCCTTCCAAAGTACTTTGTATGGAATCAGCACTCCACCCCGACTGAATTCCCCGATCTGCAAAGATCAGCATCATCTTCTTCGTTTCCACATTATTTTCCTTCCATATTTTCGCACATCATCCTATCATTCTTCATAAAAGATTCCGCAGTTGTCCATACATATTCTTCCATTTTACCGTAGAACAATGTCAGTCTTTCTATATGCATCGGAAGACTTCCAAAAAACAATTCCATTTCCTCTTTTGCCTCTCCCTCATAGGAATCTGCAATTTTTTCCTGTGCCTGCTCTGCCATCTCCTTTGCATTCTGAAGCTGCTGCATCATATCCGCAAGCATAATTGTGATTCCCAACATGGACGGCTGATCACATACCGTTGTTTCTTTCGTTTTTGCCACTCATTCTCCCTCCCTGACCAATTGACAAAGCTGTTTACGCATCCACAAAGGTGATAAACTTCGGATTCTGTTTCTCTCAAGATTTACAACATATCCCTGCTGCTTATCCCAGCCATAAAACTTTTCACCATCCGGTTTTCCCCCGGTAAACCTTTTTTTACCCATACCCCTCCGGTGCTATTTTTGAATTCTTTGATACAGTTCTTCCACCGTAGTATTTTTCCCAATTTCCTCTTCCCGGATGATGGTCTTCGCATTTCAAAAAAACTCAGAATAACCAAGCAATGCCTCTAATAAGACAGAAGAACTTATACAATTAAACTCATAACCATCCTCTTTTTTTCATGACCGTAATCAGACGATCCCTTGGCAGCACCGCTGCATATATCTGATCCAATACAACATGCCTGTAGCTGTTTCTATATGTTTCAAAGAAAAAAACAACAGGTCTGCTCCTTCTTTGGTAAGTTTTAAATTTTCATCCACTATATTTTTATTCCTGAGAGAATAAATGGCATCTTTTATGTACTCTTCCCTTTGAGAATCTTCCGGTATTTTTTTATATCAATTCCCAACGGTTTTCTTCCCCTCGATACACTGATCATAAACATCATTTCTGAATCCGAAAATTTCATACTGACACTCTCTCCTATAACTTACGCAGTTCCTGATAATCTTCCCAATTATCATAAAAAATTTGATTTGCTGAAAGATACTTTTCCAGCGCAGCCTGTGCCTGTGAAAGAGGATCACCTGCCAGACTTTTATGATATTGCATTGTCAGATCCAGAAATGCCATTCCCGTCTGCTGAGACATTCCATTCCAAATTTTCTCATCACTCACACTTTGCATGACAGCTTCTGCTTTTTCATAAGTACTGTCCAATATCTCCTTAATACCTATAACCTTATCCTTAATCTCTGCAATAGCATCTGTTTCACAAAAGAAATCCTGCATTTTCCTCTTCCTCCCTGCGTAAAATTTCTTCCCATTCTTCTTTCTTCTGCTCCACTTCTCCCTTTTTCAGTACCAGGCTGTCCACTCCGGCATTCAATGCACTTATAATATTCTGCGTCCGTTCATACCATTCTGCCTCTTTATCATCAAATGTGGTAATCATAAAGCCCAATGCAGAATCCGGGTTTGCCGTTAAATTCGTATTTAGTTGCTGCATAGCGCTGTCTACCATCTCTATGCCGGATTGCTGACTGGAAATCGCCCCCTCCAGATAACTGATTACATTACTGCATTTCCCTATCATGTTTCTCGCATGCCATGCCCCGGATATTGACATTCTCATTCCCTCCCTTATTTTTCACATCCTGTTTGTTCCCTGCTTATGCCTTGGGAATACGGATCATCGTACTGCTTCCCTTCTGATATAGAAGTCCGTCTTCTACGCAATCCGGAAGCTCCTTTCCCCGAAAAGTAGGAAAAGGTGAATTAATGCCCGGATCCCCTAATAGCAGACCGTTCTCTGCTTTCTTAACCAGTTTTGCTGTTTCATTTCGTACCGGCATATGTGCAGAATGACCTGTTAGTATTACCAGAATACCTGTGTCTGCAGCATTGCCTAATATCTGTATCATATTCTTATCATCATTTATAAACTGTACAAAATCAGATAATTCGTTAATCACAACTGCATACTTTTCTAAGGAACCATAGAATTGTGTAACTGTCCTGTTTCCACGTTCTGCCTGACAGTCTTCCCGTCTTTCTTCTGTCAGATCCATTAATTCTTCCTTACAACGGTCCAGTTTATCCGGATTATCCACATACATTACATTTTCATATTTCTGCATATCCTGTAATTCATATGTTTTTGCATCAAACACATAAATTCTCTCAAAATGCAGCATCTGTTGTAGCATCATGCGTACGGTATTGCTCTTACCGCTGCGCACAGGACCAATAATCAGGAATGGCGTATCTGTGGTCTGTATTCCTATCCTGTATACTCTTTGTTTTTCTAATCCAAGATAAACATCTGCCGGTTCTGCAGCCCCATAATTCTTCAGCATTCCGACCCGGAACTGTTCGGGCAGAACAGGGATTCCCACAGCCTTTTCTTCCGTACTGCTTCCGGCAATTTTTCCAATCAGCTCCTGCAGATTTTGATTATATTCCAGGCCGGATGAGTAAGGTACCGGCGTATAGATCTGCATCATATTCACATTTTCATCCTTCACCAGTACACGCCCCTTAATTTCCGGAAGCACATATTCACTTCTTCCTACAATATTGCGTGGTTCTGTCGGTTCATAATTATATCCCGCAATTTTGGTCTTGATTTGATTCATAAGCGCATACTTTACAACACTGCTTCTGGAAGCTGTAATTGCCAGATAGATTCCAAGATTAACGCCGTCACGTGCCAGTTGAACAAAAAAGTTTTCATCCATCTCAAGCTCTTTTACAACATCGTAATTATCAATAAACAGGACAATCGCAGGAAGAGGCTGTTCTGCCATCTGGTTATATATTTCGAAATTCTGTGCCATTGCATCTGCCATCAGCTGCTTACGCTGTTTCATCTCTTTAAATAATAATGCCATCAGTTTCTGCTGTTTTTCCAAATTGTCATAGGTAATATAATCTGCTACATGCGGGAATGCTTTTAACGGCAATAATGCATTATTCCCAAAGTCAAGAAGATATGCATGTAAATTCTTCACACTATTTAATGCACATAATCCCAATAAAAAGTGTCTCCAGGAAAACGGTTTTCCCATATCCGGAAGATGCAAAGAAAATGACATGTCCCTGTTTCAAAAAAACTGAATCTGATATTCGATCTGCTTTTTGTTCCTCGGGTATATCCTCAATTCCAACAGGGATATTCAAATTCAGTTCCTTATGTATTGCACTATCCGTAATTCTTTCAAACAATGGCGATACCATAACCGGTTGTAATGGTGGAAGCCAGGGGCTCTTTACCTTTGGAAGCTTTGTCTTTAAAAATTCGTTCTTCACATACCCGACAACAACATCCAGCTGCGTCTTATGAATCCGGTTGCTTTCAAGACTTCCTCCCAGATCCTGATTGATAAGCTGGCCCTGCCCAATCCGGTTCACAAGGTAAACTCTCTGATCGCCTTCCTCTCTCTCCTGTTCCTCATGATATGAGGCTCCACTGAATGCCGATTGGAATAATTCATAAATCTCATTATTTCCCACCTGTAAATATGCCCGTCCCGGCTGTACAATAGATGCTGCATCCGGCGTTTTAAGCATCTCACGGCTGTCTGCTTCATTCTGGACTTTCAGACACAGTTTGAATTTTGAATTTGTCCAAATCTGATCATCCACTACACCGGATGGCTTTTGTGTCGCCAGAATCAGATGAATCCCCAGGCTTCGTCCGATTCGTGCAGTTGACACAAGTTCTTTCATAAATTCCGGCTGCTCTTTCTTCAGTTCTGCAAACTCATCACTGATCAGAAACAGATGCGGGATCGGTTCCCGGGCTTTTCCAAGCTGATATAGCTTATGATATCCATTAATGTGATTAACGCCATATTCATTAAATACTCTTTGTCTTCTCGCCAGTTCGCTTTTAATGGATACCATGGCGCGATGACTTTCTGCTCCATCAAGATTCGTGATCGTTCCAAGTAAATGAGGCAGATTTTTAAATAAATTTGCCATTCCACCACCCTTATAATCAATTAACAGGAATCCCACTTCATATGGATGGAAATTAACCGCAAGAGATAAAATATAGCTCTGAACAATTTCCGATTTTCCGGATCCTGTTGTACCTGCCACCAGTCCATGCGGACCGTGCGCTTTTTTCATGTAAATTCAACTCCACATAATTGTTTTTGTTCCCTCACACCCAACGGAACAGCAAGTGATTTATGAGCAGCGTGATTTTTCCATCTGGATTGTACATTCAGTTCTTCCGGATGCTGTATCTGATACATTTCAAAAAAGGTAATACTTTCCGGAATACGGGATACCATTCCTTTTTCATGAATAACAGCCGCACACTTCCGGCTGACCCTTTCGACATTCCTTTCTTTCATGGAAACAATTTCAAATGGTTCATTACAGCGGATTCCTTCTCGTAACATAACCCTTCCCGTTTCCGAATTTTCCAGAATACACACGGTCTGAATATTTTCCGGGAGCTTTGCCCGCTGATCTGTTGTATAAATAATACTAATCCCCAATTCTCCGGATGAACCTTCAAGGTATTCCATAATTGCGTGATCCTGTATTAATTGCGGTTCATCTATGATAAAAAGCAGTTGAGGACAGAACCTCTCTCCTTTATTGCTTTCTTCTACTCTTTGTTTTCTGTCTTTAACCATCTGCAGAACGCTTCCCAGTATCTGGTCTCTGGTTATCTGGTTAAAAATTTCTGCAACTACATTAATTGACTGTATTCTCAGGTGCGGATACCATCTCAGATAGGAAAACTCGCTGCTGCTCTTTTCCTTTCCGATAAAAATAATCTGCACATCATGATAGCTATGAAAAAAACAAATCTGTAACAGAAGGTATTTTTAACTGATTGTGAATGTTTTTTTCTTCACCTACAATGCCCAGATGATTCTTATATAAATTAACCACTACCGGCATATGATGCACAGAACCGAATTCCTCCTTCAAACTCTCTGCCTCATCACGGAGTGCATCCTCCTCCATATTTAACTCATCACTTTCACATTGGACCCGGATCCCTGACTGTCCATTTTTATATCCAAGACAGATTTCAAGGAAATCTTCTTCTCCCATGCTTTTCTCATACAATCTGCTGTCATAATGCAGCATCATGGCTTCAATCTGTTCTGCATCCGGCGTCTGATACTCTATGGCATCCTTTTCCTTTTTTCTCAATGCACGGATCCGTGCCCTTTCCTTAACGAGATACTCCATATATACCCGCTCTCGTGTTTCATTTTTCTGCCGGATTTCCTTTCTCTGGCTAAAGAACTTCTGAACAGAAAAAATAATAGTCACAATCGTTGTGCAAATACTTGCAATTACATAAAGTCCCCGCTTCAGATATACACTCATAAAGATGGTAACGGCCAGCATTACAAGCGGCGGTATCATAACCTGCATCAATGACCCTTTCGCTAAAGCTGCTTTCTGCGGTGGATTTTTGATTTTAATTGTTTCCGGATTCACTTTAACATGAATTCTTGGTGACCTCTTATAATATGGAAAGCCTTCGAACGGAACCTCTTTGTAACTGACCGGCTGTAATTTACAGGCATATTTACTGTGGTCCCCCTCTACCGCAATCATTTCATCGTAAATAATAATTCGAAAATCGCCGGTATCCAGGATGTTTTTCTCCGATTTCAATCTTATGAATTGCAACCTCCTTTTCTTTTTTTCACCCCGGACATATATTTCTTTTTTTCTGTCACCAGATATTCTTTTTTTCCATATCGGGAATGCAAATATCTGCATTGGAATTTCCAATCAGAATCTTTTCTTTTCGCACATAATAGTAAGTGTCACCCATACAAGTTCTCCTTCGTGTTGTTTTATTCCTCCAGATATTTACTGCTGATTTCTGTAATCGCATTTCCAAGTTCATTCATACGATTTTTGCTTTTTCTTCCCCGTCCATGTTAATGTTACCTTCTAAGTAATTCAATTCTTTCATATAAGAATAGATAAGAAGTTTATCATCGGAAAGCGCCTTCGCATAATTCTCTGCCTGCGTAAAATCAGAACGCCCAATTGCAATCCAATATCCCAATTCTGCTTCGTTGGAATAAATACTGATATTTTTTAACACATTTTCCAGCTCTGTCTTCTCCAATGCTTCACATCTCGCATAAGATGATGCCAGAATATATTTCGTATATGTGTCCATCTGGTCCGTCTGCATATTTTGCAGTTCATCGATACATTCCACATAATTCTGTACCGTATATGCCCTGCTTGCCCGTATTACTGCCTGATCCCTTGGCAATATAACAAAGGTCTGATATCCCATATAAAACAATGCAAGTATAAATACGCACAATATACCTGCCAGTATTTTCTTACCGGTTTCATATTTTCTTTTATCAAGCCGGATCTTTTCCTCACTGTTTTCCCTGTGAATCTGCTCTGCACGTTCACCGATCTCTTTGTACATTTCCTCTGTTGTTTTACAGGCGAGAATATAACCCAATGCTTTGTCTTTTGCCGCAATCATTAAACCGCTTTCTCTTACCTGCGTATAGCTGTATTTATTTCCAAGAATTCCTACTGCCAGTTCCTGATAGGCATTACGAAATTCATATTCCTCCTCATCTTCTTTCTTTAACTGCTTCATATCACGAAATGCTATGTAAGGCACGTAATTCCGGTCATAATATATGTTTTCCTCCGTCAGCGGCAAGTCATATTCTGTCCAGATACGATAAATCTCATAAAAAGTTCTGCAGAAAGCGCAGACGGTATTCCATTTCTTCTTTCTTAAGTTCACTTAACGGATGCATTCCTGTCAGGTCAAATTCAAAACGAACGTCCTCTCCCTCTTCTGTTATATGACATGGTAACAATCCCCTGGTTTCTTTCATTAAATATTCATATTCAAAAAAATATTATCCGCTCTTAATGATTATTTCTTTATTTTTCTTTTCTAAAAATCTTTGCTCTATTATCCATGTCCTTCGTCCTCATCTCTTCTTATCCCCAAATTATATCTTTGTATCTATTCTGATTCCTCTGAGTATAAATCCAGCATATCCAAATACCTTTCATTCCAGATAATATACTCCTCCTCTGATTCCTCGTTGAATATCTTTTCCGGAATGAGTTCTTTTGTCTCACTGTTGACCATCCAGAAATTCAAATAGGAGTCTCTGGTATGCTCCTTATACGTCTCTCCATTCTCATCATAATGCGTGTCCCATATCTCATTGTATATGGCATATTGATGATACAATCCATCCTGTGTTAAACCATAATATGCAAGAACATAGGGTGCCGAAATCCCGCCCGACTTAAATTCAATTTTCCACTTATAACACAACCGGCTTTCTGTTTCATATAATTCAATATCCACTATCCTTTCCCGGTCCGGATGCAGATAATCAAACAGATATTCCAGAAGTTCTTTTGCAACAGGTATAATCTCTCCTGTGTCCGGATCAATTTCCCAGTATCCTCCGCAATGTATAATCATAAAATATGATCCCCGCATGTATTCCGTATAACCATAACGCTCCTCATCCTTCCTTATCCGATTATACGCCTCATAGGCAAGCACAATAGGATACGTCAGTTCCCCTGCTTCGTCTATGGATTTCCACTCATAATACAGCTTGTCCTCTGTTTCATACAGCTTAAGATCCACCATCTGCGACCTGTCCGGATGCAGATAATCAAACAGATATTCCAGATATTCTTTGGCATCCTCCGGTATTTGACTTTCTGCTTCTTCTGTTATACTTTCAGCCGTTTCCTGCTCTTCCGGAACAGCTTCTGTTTTCGGCTCTTCCCGGGCATTTTCAGAATCTTCATCCCCTGTCTCTTCTATATATCTCTCGTTCTCTTTTGGAACTTCATTAACTGCACAGGCAGACAACACCATACTAATCACTATAACGAAAATGATCTTATTTCTCTGTTTACTCATACTTCTCATTTTTCTCTTCCCTACTCTATTCCCATACAATGACTACTGTGACAATGCATCCAACACTCACCACACCTATAGTAAAAGTTCACTTCCCGAATAGAGATGTGCCTGCTCATAAGTACATCGTGTACTGATCTTTCTCCCACTATCCATTTCCTGCACATATTCCGGAATGCTGTCCATGCAGAAAAAATCCAGATTGTCATTTAATATCTGTAAGGTTTCCATGATTTTCTGCGAATCCGAGACCTGAATATCATAGGATTTCTGTTGTATTCTTATTGTTATCGTAAGCTTCATCATTAGGCTCCTTTATCTTCTTTCCTGCTGTTCAAGCTGCGATTCAGCCAGCACCTACCACAATGCGCCGTCTTTCGTGATCCATGTAAGGATTCTATTCTTATTACCATCCCTTTCCACTACATATCGCAGCGTGACCAGTTCCCCTGCCTCATCGATCCGGTATATGATTCCATCATTATATTTCTTTAGCGTATTATCCAGCAGATACAGATATTTCTCATCTACATAGAACTGGCCTGACATATCATATTCTTCTTCATGCGCTACAACAATATAATCCTCCGACATTTCACTAAAGTGATCCAGATATTCATCTTTTGAGAATATATTTTTTATATCGTCCGCACTTATATCCAGATCCTTAAGCTTCAGAAGTTCACCTGTATGCAGATCAAATGTACAGCCATAATAATAATGTCCCCCTCGTTCCGCTCGTTTTTTTCTTTAATCTGCAAGATACTCAAAATATTATCATCCATATACATAATCCTGCTTTCCAGGCTATATAAGCACGGCTCTTCTGCCACATACTCATCACCATACCTTTCTCGCCGATCAGCCACTCTACCTAAAAAAAGTGGTCGAATATATTACCATAATCATTTCCGGGAAAATCTAATAATCTTCCCGTTCCTGCAAACCAGTCCTGTTCTTCTTCTTCAAAAAATTCTGTGATTTTCTCTGCTACAGCGGTATCTCCAGAAACAATTGGTCTGTCATAATAAATAATTGCTATCGTCAATCCATCCTCATTAACCATTGAACGGTCTGTACGCTCTATGGTTACTTGCAAAGGTAGAATTACTTTTCGTTCGTCTGTCTGCCCATTCTTCATCACCTTCAATCCACTCCATATTTTCCTGTTCATCCGCTTCTATAGCGACATCACTCACCTTTGTGTCAGAATAATCTAATTCTGCAACAACATTGTATTCCTCCACACTGACTTGGATTTGACTTAGCTGTGTCATTCCCAGTACAATGATCCCTAAAAGAATTTCATAAATTTTCACTGTAAATTCCTCTTCATCTATTTTTCCTCTTCCCATAAGAATGTAGTATTTTTGTATTTGTTTCTCAATAAAATCTACAAATAGATTGCTTTTCATTTTTTTGTACACTGTTCACACATTTTTACCTAAAAGTTCATCGTATGTATAACCTACCTTTTTTTCTTCCCTGATCTGCCAGTGTTTCTGCTTCATAAAAATTGTTTTGTAAGTTGCTGATACTGCTCTTTTAAGACCGGAAAGAAGAGCAAATCATCTTCCTGACTATAATATGCTTCGTTTTCCATTTTCTCGGTCCATACAAATTTTTGATCATCAGACAGGTCAAATGGCATAGTCACAAGAAATGTTACTTTTCCATTACTCCATGCTGCCTCTTCCATGAAATAGACTCCGGAGACAGTATCTCCATTCTGATCTAATTCACACATACTGCAACGCACTCCTTCCCAGTTCCATCCTACCTTGTTTGTTCCAAAGACCTGCTCCCACGGCGACTTTATTTCATGCCATAAATGAACCTTATCCTCTTCCGCGTCATATTTAAAAAAATATATGTCATATATTTCCAGACACAGATTTCCGGGAGCAAATCACCATCCATGTCAAATACATAGTATATATATTCATGCGGATCAAAATGCTCATCTAACTTTTTTTCATTTCCTGTTCTGTCCGTTTAAGACCGGCATAAATATACTCGGAATTATCCTCGATATTCCCTCCTTTAAATTCAACACTAAAGTCCATTTTCCCATAAGCATCTTTAAGAACTTCATAAACTTCATCACTTACAACCTTCATACTTTCATATGGAAAATCTCGTGTGCTTAAATAGCTTTTTACATAAGAGCTTGTTTTCAAATCCTTTGGGTTATATATCACATCACCTATAGCAATTCCATCTATAACATATTTCCCCGTATTTTGAATGGTTTTTCTCACAGCCACACATACATATCAATATTATAAATAATAATAATAATAATTTCTTCATTTCCTAATTCTCCAAAATTATGATTTCTTCTAATCTGTAATCATATATATTAAAAATCAATTTCCTGACCCGTAAATTCAATTACTGTTCCTGACATTGTTTCTACTGAACACGACTTGTTCTTTGACGCATTAACACTATTAGGATATGCAATTCCAGTTTGAATTAAGCCATTATCTATATTAAACAATGCATGATCTCCAGTATCATAAGACTGCCCGTCTGGATATGTATTATATGTATGTGCTTTGCAATCGTTTACCACACATTCAATAATCCTTTTTTTCACCTGTATTCTTATTCTCTAAGACTAAATTTATTTCATTTGGTAAATTAACAAAATCATCTTTCCATAATTTACCACTTGATGGATAATTGGGGTCTAATATTTTTAGGCCCTACAGCTATTTTTATATTTACCATCTAGATCCTTTTTGAACACCCTCTCCATAATTTCCTTTTCCAACTGTCCCCCAATTTTTCTAATGGATAAAAGGTTATTCTCTGATCATTAATAATTCCATCCACTTTTTGCGGAATAATAACTTCTACATTATTCCATCCTATACTCCCCATTTTAATTTTTTTGGTTTTACTTTATCAGCAGTAAGTTCATAGACAACCGTTGAATCGCCTCTCTTAAATTGATAGTTTTTTTCCATCAAGTTTAACCGAATTACCAGACAATTGTTCTAATGTTTTTTTATAACAACCAACTTTTTTTACTTTTTATTATTTATAACATTCACACTATTATTTATCATATATTCTTTTTATAATTTCTATTTCATTTTTTTCCCATATAAAGCTTCAAGCTCTTCAATATTGATCCCAAGTTCCACCTGAAAAAAACTTCATTTAAACTATTATATATATTAATTTCATTGATTGCGGTTGATATTATTTCTCTCCAATTTTTCCCCAGAAAGTTTTTCCCCGTCCGGTAATATAGAACACGGCATCATTAATGGCACAGTCAATGGCACCCAATAATGCACTGATTTCCTGAAATAGTCCAGAAGTTTCGTCTGCTTTATCAAACAACATCTGGAGTTTCGTTTTCAACAGCTCCAATTCTTCTTCTGTCTGTTTCAGCAGCTTCTGATAATGTTCAATTTGATCCCCCATACTGGATGTTATGTCAGGTTTGCAAATGTTGTTAATAACCTGCATACTTTGGTACATCCTAATCATTATTTCATAGAATTCACATTCTTTAGCCAGATTTTCGATCTGCATAAGCAATTCATCCTCATCCAGATCCTCTGCCCCATCCATACTTGCTCCTAATGAATCAAGATCCTTTCCCATTATGGTTTGAACTGCCCACATTCCCTGTACAATACACTGATGTGTTTCCCATATTCTCTCTTTTGCCCCGTTCCACGATTGAGACTGCAGGGCTTCATTCCCCGAAAATCCCAGAACAGCCTGCATCACTCCTGAATAACCATCCTTCATGTTATTCAATTCTGATCGGATCTGTTGTACTCCGCTTTCTATTTCCGATGGTCTTAAGATCAATCCCATAATATTCTCCCTCTTCCAGTATTACTCTTTCTGTTCAAGCTGTATTTGACAGGCTATCTTACTATCCTCTATCTGCATCTGCTGTTTCCGAAGTTCATCCCGCATATCCGCAAAAAACAGCCGGTCTAAAATCTGTTTCTGATGTAATTCTTCCTCTTTCTCAGTCAACAGACTAATCAGCCTTTTATCCTTGGCATATGCATCGAATAAAGCGTCATTGATTTCCTTTGCTTTCCGTGCCTGCCGATAAGTCTCATCTTCAATTTGTTCAAACTTTTTCATTAATTCACTATTTTTGTTGCTCTCTCTGCCTTAATTCTTCCAGTTTCTCATAAATTTCATCTTCCAGTTCCTGCATTTTCTATTTGTTCCTCTTATCGCTGTTTTGTTTTTTCCTATAATCCTGTATCCAGATGGCAATACATAGTCCACAAACACTGGTCACTATGCAAAGAACCCATAAAAAAGCTTCATGGGAGTCTTCCATATAATACATATCCTTGATGTATTTCGTATCATCGGAATTTAATACCAGATCAACCAGCTCCTCGTAACCGGAATCGGGCTGCTGCTTTGTCAATACGATCTGCTCCATTTTTTCATAATTCTGTTTTTGTTGACTCTTAACGAGCTGTTCCTGCCGGATAAATGCATCCCGGAACACAAAAACTCCATGTAAATCTGCTAAGGCAGACTTTGCTGCGGTCCGGTTAATTGCTGTATCTGCATCAAAAACAATTTCTGTGTCCGCATCTTCGTCTTCCCGCAGTTCCTCTTCCACTTCACTTTCCCGCAATTCAGCCGCTCTTGCATCTGAACTGTGTATCAAAAAAGCTCCAAGACATATCATGCCAATGCATATCATTACCTTTGGTCTTCCAATCATGACTGCTTCCTTTACCTAAGATCTGTTCCCATTTGTTCCGCCATTTCCTCATCCAACTGCTGAAATTCAAGTCCCAGCTTTCGAATGGCATCTGCATTTCCGCTTATCAACACCCGATATCTTTGGTTAGTTGCCCCCAAACAATTCATTGCATTCTGCATATTGGCAACTACAGGTAAGTTTGTCTGATATATCGGAATGGTAAAATGCTCTTGAATTTCGGATCCTTTATTCTCCATCAGGCTGCTTTCTTTTTCTGCTTCTTCATAATTACTTCGTAACTCTGACATACGCTTAACCTCCACAATAAACATACTAATCTATGATCTGCCCAAAAATGTTGCCTGTTCTTATGACATTCCAGGTTCACGACACTTTATTTCCCCATTCGTAGGATCTGCTTCATACACAAGTTTTGTAATCGAAAATTCTGTTCCCAATTTTCCATTCCACTTAAGCACGGAACTTGTCCGAAACTCCAATGCAAAATCATTAATCAGATAATACGATTCCCCATCATAGAAATACTCATATTTCATATCTATATGATGTTCATAAAAATCTATAACGTAATTATCATCCTTGAGGACTTCATATACTCCGATATCTATAATATTTCCTGCGATAAGAAAAATTGCCTTCATTTCTTCCGGCTTTATGTTAATGAGTTTTGTAATCGGAATCAGTTCACCCGTCCGTAAATCAAAGGTACTTCCATAACAATACCACGAATTATGCTCCAGCATGTAGTTGCGAACCTGCACAATACTAATAATATTTTCATCCATATAGCAAACGCTGGTATCCATGGCATAACGGGGTGGATATTCAGCCAATATTTCATTTCCCCATCTTTCCTTCATCAATTCCAAGCCGTCTTTAAACTGGTGAAATGCATCCTTAGAAAACCATGTAACACTTGTCCCTTGGTCATAAAAAAAGCATTAGCTTCATTGTCAAAGTAAGCATTAATTTTCTTTACGGCTTCTGAATCTCCCTGAATTACCGGTTTGGCATAATAAATTTGAGCAATCAACCGCCCCTGTTCATCATAAACAGACTGATCCACCTTCTCTATTAGTACTTGATCCGAATAATCAACTCTATTATTATCCATACATTTTTCTTTGTATAGATTGCTCATAAGTCTTCTCTATCCCCTCTGCTATATGAGATACTTTTTGCAATACTTGATTGTATACTTTCCTTGCCATCTGCTTGTAGCACCTTATTATCGCCATTACTACAGGCCATCACATTAAACGCCACAATACATATTGCAATAGCATGTATTAATCCAACATTCTTATATTTCATCTTTCACTCTCCAATATATCTTTTAAAATGTTCTCAGCTGTGGTCTTCCAAGTATCATCATAATCCGCCATACTGGATGTTATGTCGGGTTTCCAAATGTTGATAATAACCTGCATCACTCCATCTGAGTACTGTGCACGCATAATCTGCATACACAGTACTCCCATGTGTTACATCTGCCCAGCCATACCGGTATCGGTATCCTGGAAGTTCGTAGAAATCTGATTCATCTGAGTAACCATATCGCTGATCAGTTCAACGGTTTCTTTTAATCCCGGTTCCAGATCAAAGTACTGCTCACATACTTGGTTCCGGTCTCAGCCTGCCAGATTTCCGGAAGTGCATTTACGATAGATGTGATCTTTTCAATGCACTCGCTCATGGCGTCTCCCTCTGCTTGAAGCTTCGCTGCCTCTGCTGCTAATGCTTCATAGTCAATCATCAATGCTGCCATTTTCTCCCTCCTTTCCTTTAAACCTCATAAGGTTCTTCCTTCTTATGAAAGTGATATTTAACTGTTGAAATAACAATTATCACACAGATCATACTCATTATCACGGTTACTATTTTTTTCAATATCCTTATCCTGATACTCCTTTATCGATACACTGTCCTTTTCCTGTTTAACCGTATCTTCAACATATGGCTGCACGTTTTCCGCTTTGTCCTCAATATCCCGATATCCAACAGGATTCGCCATAAACTCATAGGCCTGCCGGTACTCCAGACTTCCAAGCCTTGTATATGGTAGTTTTTTTGAAAAATCAAGTAATATCTGCTGATTTTCAACGCTGTTACTATGCTTAATCTGTTTTAATTCCTCAAGTCCCTTTTCCACCGCCTGGTCAGAATCTTCTTTTGCCTGTACAACATTGTCCTGCATGGTATCCAGATCGGCTCTTGTTGCTTCATATACATCACGTACATATTCCTCCTGCTGGATATCTGTCTCTATTATTGCTTTATATAACTCTGTACCATTTTCATACATTTCTCCTGTCAATCCCTGAATCTCTTCATGATTGATATATTTAACCGGATTATAATTTACAACTGCTTCCCCAAATTCCCGGAGCTGTTCTTTTTCTTTTGCATATTGTGTGGATACGTTCTGAATAAATGTATCCGTATTATTCTGGATTGGCTGCAAAATATCTGAATCAACGATATTCCTGACTTCCGCAATATCCATCTTCTCTATTTCTCCCACCCGGCTATCCAATATTTCCTTCTTTATTTCTTCGTTGTTAAGATCCTTTTTATATTCAGCAAGCAGATCCGTTAGTTTAAGGTTATTTCCCTGTTCATCCTGCCTGATATTTCCATCCTCATCAATCTGGAAATCACTGTATATATAATAGTGATCTACCAGAATATCCTGCATTTGCTTTTGCAGTTCACTCAGTTCTACCGTGCCACTTTCAACCGGAGGTTCCGGTGTTTCTGTTTGATCCCCATTTTCTACAGAAAACGTTGCTACCGCCAGCGCATCTTTCATCTGCACATATTGTTCAGTCGGTACTAATACATAAGAAGACTGATATTCATGAAACAGATTTTCCAAAGCCGTTAAAGTATCCAGATATTTTTCCTGATTTTCTTCCTGATAGGCATTTATGGATCTTTCATATTCAGACAGATAATTTTGCACATCGGTATAAATTTGCAGTACACCTTCATCCAGAGCCTGTTCTTTTTCCATGAGCTTCTGATTGTGTTCTTCAAACAAGGTGGAGAGCTTTTCTTCTCCTGTCTGATAAACGGAATTACCTTCCGCATCCAGTGCCAGATTTACTCCCATAATGATGCCGTCCATATTCTGCATCTCTTCCATAAGCGCCGTTGATTGGACAATAAGCTTCTGATGATCCACTTCACTCGCCTGCAGATATTCCATGTATTTTGTTCCAACCTGGCCGGTTAATTCTGCATTTTTGGTCATATATTCTGTAATATCCACCGGCTGTATGTCATATTCGACTTCCGTTACCTCCGTCACCGGAATCAGTGAAATCAGATCTTTTGCCTGTATTGCATCAATAGCCTCTCTTTCTCCCTGATCATTTTTCATGATCGTTTCCGACTCATTTTGTGCATCGTGAAACTCATCCATTAAGGAATTCAGATACATATAGCTGACATTATCATTTTAAGTTTGAAACAAACTCCAATACGCTATAAATCACCTTTTCCTTATACTCAGCAGTCAAATCATCATTTATCATATAGCTGATTTCAGCTCTTACCGGAGTTTCATTCAGACTTACAATATTTTGCGAGAAGGTGGCAGGAACAACTAAATATCCTGCATATAATCCATGCTTTAATCCCTGTCTGGCATCCTCCAGTCCGGTGAGCAGAAAATTATCCGGCAGATTAACAAGCAGACTGCCCGCATAATTTATATTTTCATCTCCTACCGCAATACCCGTATCCAGATTTGCAACAGCAATTTTATCTGTTCTGAGTTCCTGTACTGTCGTTGTATGGGCAAGCACAGAATTCTTCGTATCTGATATGTCCTTATGTGAAAGGACCATTCCTGCTCCCATGCCAAGAAGAAATATTACCAGAAGGAATATTACGGTCTTCCATAATTTTTTGTATCTTTCCATATATCTGTCCTTCCCATACTTTTTAGTACTACCCTTTAAACAGTATCGGAAATGGATTTTATACACAATACAATAGTCGAAATTGCACATTAAATATGTCGTTTTTGCATTTTATTAAAAACAAAGAACCCTATGAGAAGATAAATCATACTTTTTAATAATGATTTTCTTCCCGCAGGGTTCTTTATCTAGTCTCTTAAATATACTCTTTTTATTTACTTGTAATTAGAATTTTCTGTACTTTTTGGCATTATCCGGTACTTCCGGCTGATGATGAATCCACAGACAGGTAGAATTCACTGAACTAATCATCAGTGCAAATGCAAATAAATTTGCAATAGCCATGAAATTAATTTTCTTTTTCATACTATTTCCCTCCTTTTTCTTTTCCTAAACTGTAGCGAAAATATTATTACTAAGCAAGGGATATGTCAAAATTATACATTAAATATGTCGTTTTTTGCATGTAAATAAAAAAACTTATATTTTATAATTCCCAGTAATAACATGATCGTAAAGACACCATGTCCCATTGCTATTACCAAGCCAATTTGCAATTTCATACAGTACAAAAATTCCGAGTAAACTTTCGGTTCCCCAGATAATACGACTAAATATTTTTATACCTTTTTGGTTTCTAATTGATCCAATGGCTTATTAATATCCGGTACTGGTGCAAAAAAAGAAAAATGCACACTCCCGAAATTACAAATAAGACCGGATATAATACTGCTATTTCCTGGGAGATATTTTGATAAATTCCACATATCAATACCAAAATAAATGCTGATACCAACGTGCAACCCCAATTTGTTGCTGCGTGATATCCTCCACTATAAGATCGCAGTGGAATATATATTGCCAGAAAGACTGCTATTACTATAGGCATCCGAAAATACCATGCGATTAAGGAAGCGAATATCAGATTAATCATCTGATTAAGGAGTATTTCATATGCATACTCATAGATTGCCTGTTCTTCTTGTTTCAGATTTCCTTGTTTTATTTGCCAGTTTACAATTCGTATAGATAATTTTCTTAACATCTTATAAAACCATCTCCTATTTAACGTCCTTTTTTTGAAATTGACAATATCAATGTTGCTACAAACCACTCTCCTTCTTCTGTGATTTCAAAAGATCCACCATATTGTTGTGCCAATTCCTCAATAATTTGAATTCCCAAGCCATGATTTTTTTCTGATCCTGCTTAGTAGTAAAAATATTTTCCCTTTTTTTGTTTACTCGGCATCCGATCCCATGTATTTCTAGTTTTTAAAAACATAGCAGATAATCATTTGCCATATATATCTCAACATTTATCTTTCGATTATTTTCATTACATTTTTTTGTGCCGCTTCTATAGCATTATTTAACAGATTTCCCAGCATAGAAATCTTATCTGCATCCTTGATAAAATCAACATAAACTCCATCTGCTACCGAAACCTTAACTTTAATCTTCTGCTCCATGGCCATACGTTGTTCTTGCAATAAAAGTTCATTTATTACTGGATCATTAATATATATGGTTCCATTAATTTCATCTTTGAGTTTTTCCTTCCACATCATCAATAATACTTACAATTCTTCCATCCTCGCCTTCTTTTTGCCAGATTTCTAATTTGATAAAAGTAATTATGTATGTCATGCATACACTTGCGATAAATAAGATTCGCTCTTTCTACACTTTGGAAATGAAAGGCATCAAGGTCTTTCTTTAGCATCGCCATTTCAGTATTTTTTTCATCTGGTTCATTGTTGCTGTATAATTTGCCAGAATAACAAAAAAATAATTGCATTAGCGATATATAAAAGAAATCCTCCAACACATACCAATAACTGAATGGTATGCTCTTGGGGGAAATCATTATAAACATAACTAAACAGAATCATAATAGATGCGACTGGCGAAATTAACAGGCACCATTCTCCACGACTTTTCTTATCCAGAGAAATCCTTCTGGTATGTTTTACAATAAACTGCATTAACATCAGGGAAAAAGCATATTCAACTATTATGATTAATATATTGGCATCTGCATGAAGCACTGCTTCCATCCGGGGAAATCTGATGAGTAAAAAAACGGATCAGCATCTCAAAGGCCATTTCTTTATTACCTGCAAATATAATATAGTAAATTAAAGCAAAAAGAATAGATCTTCTCACCGATACTTCAAACAAACAAATAATAAATAATATGAAAGCTATCGGAATTACTATTAAATTTAACCATGGACTTTTCGCAAGGTTTACAACAATCAAACACAAAAACAGCAGAACAATTCCTGCCTGCTGTCTATACTTTCCCACATGTCTTATGAATAGAGAATCTATAAAAAAATATAAAACATATATACATCTGCCATGCAAAGCAAAACTTGTATTATTGCTGCTCCAATAGCACTCATGATCTTCTACCGTACTTTCCTGTAAAATATTGTTTTTTTCAAAGAATTAAATTCTACCGCCTTACTTCTGGCAACACTAAAGACCTCATCATATCCTCTGACCGTAATTTCCTTTTTTTCGTATCACTGTCAAGATACATAAAATTAATAATATAGCTATCATGAGGATTCCCATAACCATAATATTTCAAAGTCTCATACAATTCTTTTTAAATGATAATTTCCTCTAACTGGGCATTCCTTTTCCAGATACATCATATACTTTATATTTTTGTTTTTACTCCCTGACTTAAATGAATTAATACTCCATTTCTTATTTTCTCAATCCATACAATATCATCAATCTGAATACACATCTTTTTTTCATTTATTTTTCCCCAGACAACAGGCATTTGTGTTGCTTGTGCCATTTTATCAAGAGAGTCTTCAATTTCTTTACAGACTTGACACTCCAGCATATTCTTCTTGATATATCGATAAGCCTGAACATAAAATGTTTTGGGAGTAGGATCTGCATATCCGGTGATAAACACCAACACGACTCTATTATTAATTTCCCGAATTTTTTTGCAGCTGTTTCTTCTCCATCCATTCCGTTCATCTGAATGTCCAGAAAAACAAGAGAAAAATTAATGCTTTCCATTGCCTCTAGTAAGTCTGTTCCTGATGCATATTCATAAATCCGAAACATACCCACATATTTTTTTCAATTTTATATATTTTTCTTCTGTAGAATTCCTCTATCTATAGATGAATCATCACAAATTGCAATCTGATACATACCCTTTTCCTGTCATGTAGTTTTATTAGCCTTTAAGCATTACATCCACAACATCCATAATTTGATCTTTTTTCTGTCTTGGTAATTTTTCCATTTTATCAAAATAGGTACTCATTCTGACTTTATATCCGGATACCAAAACATCCTGTAATACTATATCTGCCGAAATTTCAAGAGTATTAATGATTCGGATAAACGTTTCCAATTTAGGTATTTTTTCACCTCGTTCAATCATTCCAATATATGCTGCACTTAATCCCGTTTTTTCTGCAAGCTTATCCTGCTTCCATGATCTTTGTATCCGCGCTTCCCGTATTCGTTTTCCCACACATGAAAAATCCATAGCTCACCTTCTGAATAGTAATCACTTAATACTATTAGTATAGGTTCTCACGTGATCTCGCGGAATATACCATTAATTTGTCATTATAACTATCAGTATATAATAAACAAATCACAATAACTATTCCAACTTAATTATTCCATCAAACATTTTTCTCTCTTTCCTACATTCTCCTTATCAAAGTACTTCTCTACAAATTGTATATCCTGCGAAAAAGTATATTCCAAAGCCATTAACTGGATCGCATATTCTCTCGCCCGTCTTGCCTTGACCTCCATAACGACAGGATAAGTAATACTGCCTCCGGCAAGATCGGAACTTGTCATATACTTACTTCCCACATAATATATTGATTGCTCAACGTAGAACATCCCATCCATATACTGCTGCCAACCTACATAGGATGAATACAATTGTTCATAATCTTCGGAATCTAAATACACTTGTAAATGGTTCAGGGAATTTTCAATTTCTGCGCACCAGGCCTGATAGCATTTACCAGCCTTCACAATTCTATCTTCTACCCCTGTATCCTCCCATTTATAATCCTGATCAATGGGATTACTTCTGATCATTTCATAAAATTGCCCCTCCGGCAACACGATTGTCCCTGCATGATCTTCCACTTTCTGTATTTCAACCGTATTTTCTATCCTCATATTATGGCCGCATCCCATCGTTATAAGAAGCAGCATACTACTTATTACTAACCTGCCACCCCTGTTCCATTTAATGTGTCCTGACATGCTCTTCTCCGTGACTTCTAAAACTTATTTTACTATTGGCTCCCCTTATTTCGTGTGTTGCCGATCATCCTCTTACTAAGCTTTATCTTTTATTTGCGAAATCCATTCTGAAAATACTTCTCCCGCATTCTTTCCCGTCTTTGCCGAACACACTTCTTCATATTTGTATTCTGCATCATACTTTCCTGATGTTACATCATAATACAATTTCATCTCAGTTGGAATCGGCATATTGTGCTTGATGCAAATAGCATCTACCTTTTCTAAATCTTCTGTTCCAAGTTTCAGAAACTGAAATGCTAACTCATTTGGTACTCCTAATTGATATAATGTTTTTTTACTTCTCCATTTACATCGAAAAAAAGCATTAAACATTTTTACTCTTTTTCATTAGAACAATATACATATACTTTATTGACTTTTTTTCTTCAGTCACCTCCAAACAAAGCGATATTAACGCTGTTTGTAAATCCATAAATTCATCTTCAAACACTTTTTTTCCATTACATTTCCTCCATTAATTTAGACTATCATTTCCTAATCCATACAAATCCAGTATTTTTTTACATATGCTTCATTTTCCATGTTATAAAGTTCCGGATAATAAAGTTCTACATAATAGAATTCTGCCTCTTTATCTTCATTTTGTATCCAATGCCTTGTCACATCATAGTTTTGTTTATTAACCAGTATCTGATCAACTTCACAGTCTCTGATATGTTTCCTGCATTTCATCCCGGCATGATTGTAATAAGTCCCCCATACCTCCTGATATATCCCGTACTGAAAGTACAATCCATCACTGGTTGAAAATCTGTATTGAAGTATAACGGGATCTCCTGTCTCACCGTTATCGAGTCTGAATTTCCACTTATAATACAGACCGTCGTCTGTTTCATATAATTTCAGATCCACCATATCCGACTGGTCAGGATA
Source organism: Lachnospiraceae bacterium (assembly GCA_021628825.1). Lineage (GTDB taxonomy): Bacteria > Bacillota > Clostridia > Lachnospirales > Lachnospiraceae > Suilimivivens. The sequence continues at coordinate 31,480 of JAJXRY010000002.1, forward strand.
CAAATAGTTAAACAAATATTGCAAAAGCACCTTGGCAACCGGTACTATCTCTTTGGTGTTACGGTCAACTTCCCAGTAACCACTATAACACGGTACATATTCCCCCGCCTCATCATCCTCAGTGGACGGCTTCTGTGAATATGCAGTATAAGCATACCGCTCTCCATCCTCACTGACCATCATATAAGCAAGCACCTTGTAATCAGACAGTTCTCCTGCTTCGTTTACGCATTTCCACTTATAATATAATCTATCCTCAAATTCATATAGTTCAACACCCACCATATCCGACCGGTCTGCATACAAACTATTAAATAAATACTCCAGATTTTCTTTCGCATCTTCCGGTATCGGACTCTGTATTTTTTTCGTTAAGCCTCCATTTACTTCTACCGCTTCGCTGCTTATCCTGAAATCTTCCTGATCATCCATCTGTATTGCATCACTCGCAGGATCTCCATTCCGATCAATAAAGTACCAGGCACCATTCTGTTTTACTGCTGCAACACCTTCTTGAAATCCCTGATCAACTTCTTCAAATTGACAATCAATGACAAGTTTTCCGTCTTTATTGATAAATCCCCATTGATTCTCCTTTTTGACAGCCGCCAGTCCCTCCTGAAATGCATAAGCTGCCTCAAAGGTTTCCTTTCCAATTGGATTTCCTTCATAATCCACAAATAACACTTTATGTTCAAAATCTAACACCCGGACCATTTGTTCTCCGGCATCCATAACATAAAAAAATCGTCCTTCCCCAACAGGACTTCCTTGTCCATCCACAAATCCATATTGCCCGGAAGAATCTTTTACTGCATATAAATTGTCATCAAGTATCTTAACATCTTCATATGCTTCCGGCTCAATAACCTGCGAATCACTTTCGGCACGATTGTCCGCACACCCGCAAATCATAACCAGAAATACGCAGCCTAATATGGAGATTAATTTTTTATGAAGCACTTCCGTTACCCTCCTTCTACGACCCACAACTATCCACATCATTCCTGCTACTCTGATTCCTCTGGATATAAACGCAGCATATCCAAATACCTTTCATTCCAGATAATATACTCCTCCTCTGATTCCTTGTTGAAAATACTTCTCGGAATTAGTTCTTTTGTCTCACTGTTTACTATCCAGAAATTCCGATAGGAGTCTCTGGTATGCTCCTTATACGTCTCTCCATTCTCATCATAATGCGTGTCCCATATCTCATCGTATATGGCATATAGATGATACAATCCATCCTGTGTTAAACCATAATATGCAAGAACATCGGGGTCCGAAATCTCTCCCGACTTAAATTCAATTTTCCACTTATAACACAACCGGTTTTCTGTTTCATATAATTCAATATCTACTATCCCTTCCCGGTCCGGATGCAGATAATCAAACAGATATTCCAGAAGTTCTTTTGCAACAGGTATAATCTCTCCTGTGTCCGGATCAATTTCCCAGTATCCTCCGCAATGTATAATCATAAAATATGATCCCCGCATGTATTCCGTATAACCATAACGCTCCTCATCCTTACTTATCCGCTTATACGCCTCATAGGCAAGCACAATAGGATACGTCAGTTCCCCTGCTTCGTCTATGGATTTCCACTCATAATACAGCTTGTCCTCTGTTTCATACAGCTTAAGATCCACCATCTGCGACCTGTCCGGATGCAGATAATCAAACAGATATTCCAGATATTCCCTGGCATCCTCCGGTATTTGACTTTCTGCTTCTTCTGTTATACTTTCAGCCGTTTCCTGCTCTTCCGGAACAGCTTCTGTTTTCGGCTCTTCCCGGGCATTTTCAGAAGCTTCATTTTCTGTTTCTTCTACATATGCATCGTTTTCTTTCTGAACTTCCGCTGCTCCGCAGGCAGACAGCATAATACTAAGCACTAATAAAAATAATCGTATTTCTTTTTGTCTGTTTACCCATATAAATTATCTATTTTCCCCCCCCATATCATTTCCATACTAATGCTGGATAACCTCTAAGCGGATTCTGTTCTTATCATCTTCCCGCTCCACCCAGTATCGCAGCATGACCGGCTTCCCTGCCTCATCGACACGATATATAACCCCATCACGATAATGCTGCTGTGTATTATCGAGCAGGTACAAATACTTCTCATCCACACAAAATTGATATGTCATATCCATTTCTTTCCTATAGCTTACAATGGTATAATCATCGGATAATACATTATCAGCATCCGGATATCCCACCTCGGATAATATGTTTTCCAGATCCTTCACACTAATGTCTGCAAGGTCTGTAAACTTCAAAAGTTCTCCCGTATTCAGATCAAATGTGCATCCGAAATAATTCCACCCAACTCGTGACGCCCGCCATTCCTTGATCTGCATAATACTTAATATATCCTCATCCATATACATGATCCGTGCCTCTACGCTATATAAGCACAGCCATTCTGCCGTGTCCTCATCACCATGTTGTTCACGCAGTTCTCCTACATCATCTAAAAAAGCAACTAAACCATTGCCCCCACTATTTCCCGGCAGATCCACAAGCCTTCCTGTTCCCGAAACCCAGTCCTGTTCCTCTTTATCAAAAAATTGTGTGATTTTCTCTGCTGCAACAGAATCCCCCGAAATAACCGGTCTATCATAATAAATGCCGGCTATCATCAATCCTTCCTCATTATAAATGGAGTAAATCTGTACGTTCTATGGTAACTTCCAGAGTCGAATTACTTTTGGTTCTTCTGTCCTCCCATTCCTCATCACTCTCAAGCCACTCCATATTTTCCTGTTCATCTGCTTCTATAGCAGCCTCACTTCTCTCCGTGGCAGAATCATCTGACTCAGTAGCAACATCACTTACCTCCGTGGCAGAATCATCTGACTCAGTAGCAGCATCACTTCTCTCTGTGCAGTGGCAGCCTGACTCCGTAACAGTATTATTTTCCTCTGTATCCGAATAATCTGATTCCACAACAACATCATTTACCTCTATATCTGCCGGGATTTGCCTTAGCTGCGTCATTCCAATCAGAATAATCCCTAAAATAATTTCATAAACTTTCATTGTAAAGTTTCCCTCATCTTTTCCCGTTCTTCATAAGCATGTCCTGTTTTACAGTTGTTTTTTCATCTGATACGCTTAATAATCTGTAATGATCCTTGAACGGATTCTATTCTTATTGTCTTTCCTTTCGATCCTACATTCCAGTATGACCGGCTCTCCTGTCTCATCAACCCGGTATATGATCCCATCGTTATAATTCCGCCTTGTGTTATCTAACAGATACAGGTAATTCTCATCCACAAAAAACTGATAGGCCATATTAATTTCTTCTCCATAACTTACAAGAGTATAATCATCTGATAATTCATTAAAAGGAGCAGGATATCCGACTTCGGATAAGATATTTCCCACATCCTCACTACTCATATCTGTCAGATCTGTGAGCTTCAGAAGTTCTCCTGTTTTCAGATCAAATGTACTTCCAAAATAATTATATTCCCTTCGTTCTGTACGCTTTTCCATAATCTGCATAATACTCAATATATCATCATCCATATATACGATTCTGGCTTCTATACTATATACGCACGGCCATTCAGCCACATCCTTATCACCATACCATCGACGCATTTTCATCACGGTATATAAAAAGTCTCCCAGCTCATAGTAGTAATAGTTGGCAGCATCTTCCTTAAAGGCTAATGGGCTTTTCAAACTCAAAAACCATTCCACCTCCTCATCTTCAAAAAATTCCGTGATTTTCTCCGCCGCAACAGTATCACCTGTAACAACCGGTCTGTCATAATAAATACTAGCCAACAGCAAGCCTTCTTCATTGAAAACAGAATGATCTGTACGCTCTATGGTAACCTCCAGAGTCGAATTACTTTTCGTTCTTCTGTCTGCCCACTCCTCATCACTCTCAAACCACTTCCTGTTTTTCCTGTTCGGCTGCGTCCATCTCTGCTTCTGTCTCTGTATATTCATAATCCTTTACGATTTGTGTTTCCGGCTTTTCATATCCAACCCATGCAGCAAATAACAGACTCATAATAATCATTGTACTTCTCATGTTCGTTCCTCCAAGATTCCATAGCAACATCGTTTACCCCTATATCTGCTGGAATTTGACTTAGCTGTGTCTATCCCAGCATAATAATTCCTAAAAAGAATTTCATAAATTTTCATAGTACAGTTCCCCTCATCTGTATTTTCCCTGTTCCCCACAAGAAAGTGATATAATCTTTTTCTATAAGATTTATTTTTAACGTAAATAAAATAACCATACAACACAAATGCCAAAAATTATACATAAGATATGACAATTTTAATCATTTCATGTAATTATCTTTTTTTTTCACTCCTGGTCCCCTGCACTATGGTAAAAGGTTACAAAAAATCACCTCAAACTTCTCTATCCACTTTTTTTGTGAAATTTGTTGCTATTTCCATATATTTTGTGTTAATATCTTATCAAAGCATACCGTTTCATACATTCTTTTTGTTTCATTTATGACAGAACAGCATCCGCTGTTTTTATCTTCCAGAAACTCATTATAGAAAGTCTATGCTTTAACTATTCCAATTTACTTATTTTTAATAAGCAGGAGATTTTTCAGGATACTCATACTTTTTCTGAATGTTTGAACCCGTATGTAAGGTGTTTTCTATTCTTCCATGCAGCATCTACTATAGATATTGCATAAGATGACTGCCTTTTCTCCTGTGATACGAAAGGAGAGCTATGAACAGTTGGAAGTATGCCGACAAGATGAAACACCTGAACCCTATTGATGATGAATTTTTTACGAAAATGGCAGAGGACCCGAATTTTTGTCAGGAAGTACTGCGTATCGTAATGGAGGATCCCGGTCTTATCGTACAGGAGCTGATTCCGCAGAACAGCGTGAAAAATCTGCAGGGACGCTCCGTGATTCTGGATTCTTTCTGTAAGACATCAGACAACCAGCATTGCAATATTGAAGTCCAGAAAGAAAATGATGATGACCATATCCGCCGTGTCCGGTACAACGGTTCCTGTATTACTGTAAATATTACAAATACCGGATCAAAATTTAAACAGGTGCCAGACGTATGTGTCATCTTTATATCCAGATCCGATATTTTTAAAGGAAATCATCCCTTGTACCATGTGGATAGTGTCATTCGTGAAACCGGAGAAATCATCAATGATGGTTGGAAACGCGTCTTCTTAAATACGAAAGTAAAAGATGGCTCCGATGTTTCACGCCTGATGACCATTTTTCACCGAAGATGATGCTTATGATGACCAACGCTTTCCGTATACCTCCGCACGGAAACGCCTATTCAAAGAAACACCGAAAGGAGAAAACGAAATGAGTGATATAGTAAGAGAAATCGTAGAAATTGAATGTGCCAGAGCGACGGAAAAAGCTACCAAAGAAACCTCCATTAAAAATATTAAACTTCTGATTAAAAAAATGGAGTTCCCCTATCAACAATTGTGACAACATTCTCCTATATTTTTTTCTGAAAGCGACATTCAGAAAAATTTATTCAGAGTGTGAAAGTAATACCATTGGTTAATCCGATAGAGATGTCCTACAGTGTTTATATCTGATAGGGCATCTCCAGAAAAATCCTTTGGCCAGACATTTCGTTTAGAAATGGGAACCTTGTCTATTGGTGATCCAGTTCATTTTTTTATATGTTTTACCTCGTCTGGTGTTAATCGACATAAACATATTTCTACAATATTGTTCAATTCTGATAAACCTACATATAATCGATCCATCTTGATATACTTAAACACTTTTTTTCTTCCGAAATCACAATTTTTTTATCCCATCTTCATATAAATGTGTTTTTAAAAATAAGAACAACTGCTTTTTTTAACTCATCGTTTATTATTAGGTCCCCTATCTCATAACCATCAATGTTTAATCTGTCGTTATTTATATCATACTCTTTACTCAACAATAATGTTATTCTGCTTATGAAACAGCTCGTTATTCCTACAGCGATTTCTAAAAAGAGAAGTTTTATCTTTTTGAATACGACAGATATTTAACAGGTTCATTTTTTTCTGTCAATCAACACTTTAAAAGGAATATATTCTTCTAAACTTATTGATGTCTTTACTATTTTTGGTTTTTTATAATATTGTTCATGTGTCAGCCAAACCTCTACTTCCATTAAATCTTTATCATTCGTCAAATCTTCTCCTATTGGAGATTTAATCGGATTGTGCTGTCTCACTTATTGGCGTTATTTTTCTCTTCCTTTACCCGGATTAACTCCTTTCCTCTCCATTGCAAAGTTTGTAAAATATACCCATCCCCATTTCTAATCCAGTTCCGGATACCGTCCTCTTCTATTTCAATCCACGCAAGAACATCATCATATACTACTTGATCAAAGCACCCACTTTGATTATTCCATATATACAAATCGTGGATTTCATATGCAGGAACCTGATCGGTTGCCACCATCATATCTACATAGCCATCCCTGTTGGCATCCAGGAATTCCGGATAACTTTCAAAACGGGAGGTCCAACTTATGTCCTGCATTTCTTTATTCCCACGATAAAGGGTAAAGTGATATTGCATTGGTTCTCCATCTTCTATTTCCAGTACAGCCTGATAGGATTCCTCTTCACCCAGATAGAAGTCATACCGCGCTTCCCTGTTCACAAAAGAAATATCACTTATAATCTGTGCGATGGTGCCATCCGCGCATTCCACCATTTCCCTGCCATACTGGTTTCTGACCTTCTGATCCCACGGTTGTGAAGTCAGTTCCGATTCTAATCGAAGCTTTCCTTCTACATGAACCAGGAAGGAATCATTCTCCAAAAACAACAGATAATAAGCTTCATTACCCTGAGCTGCTTCAAATATCTGCCCAATCCCATATTCGTTATTATTTTCCACATAATGCCACATTTGGTCATAGTCGATGATGTCCCGGAAAAAAGGCTTCGCTTCCTCGTAGGTAAGTATTTCAGATGTAAAAATTCTTCTTAACCTCAATTACCGGGCAGTCAGCATAAAGGGTATCCTCAATCGGTTCGCACTCATAAATCATCCAGTCTCCGTTTTCACTTTTATTTATATCATAATCCGTCAGGCACTGATCCAATATCTCGTCCAGTATATCCAGATTGCTGCGATCCAATCTGATATCTTCACGGATTGGTAAAGCATTGGCAATCTTCATCCCCTGATCAGATTTAAGGTCTACATTCTTTTTGCACACCGCATCCCATCAGCAATAATACCGTTATGAATAAAAACAAACAACTGTGTTCTTATATTCTTCATTTGCTCCCCATCCCGTTACGATCTTCACCCACAGTATTTCACATAATTTACGTTACCAAAAAGGGATCTCATTATACAATGCTAAAGACAAAATTGTACATCAGATATACCATTTTTTTGTCAAAAAGCTACACATTGAGGTTCAATGTGCAGCTTCATTCTTACCCTGTTCTCTATATTACATTCTTGCATTCTGTACATTTTCCCGGAACCAGTCATAAGCAAGCTGTACGCCTTCGCGCAGCTCAACCTTATGTGTCCAGCCAAGTCCGTGAAGCTTATCCACGTTGGTAAGCTTTCTCGGTGTACCGTCCGGCATATCCTTGTTCCATACGATCTCACCCTCGTATCCGACAACATCCTTAACAGTTTCTGCAAGCTCCTTAATGGTAACTTCCTTTCCTGTTCCAATGTTTACATGCTGTTCTCCTTCATAATTTTCCAGGAGGAATACGCAGGCATCTGCCATATCATCTACATACAGAAACTCGCGGAGAGGTGTTCCTGTTCCCCAAAGCTCTACGGAAGGGGACTTGTTTTCCTTCGCTTCATGGAATTTCCGGATCATGGCAGGCATTACATGGGATCCCTGTAGGTCATAATTGTCATGCGGTCCATAAAGATTGGTCGGCATACAGCTGATAAAGTCATCCCCATACTGTCTCTTATAAAACTTGCACATTTCAAGACCGGCGATCTTGGCAATGGCATACGCCTCATTCGTTGTTTCCAAAGGACCGGTGAGCAGTGCGTACTCCGGAATCGGCTGCGGTGCCATCTTCGGATAAATGCAGGTGCTTCCTAAGAATAACAGCTTCTTTACCTTATATCTGTGGCAGCACTCGATCACGTTACACTGGATCTGCATATTCTCATAAGCGAACTCGGCAGGTGTGGTATTGTTTGCATTGATGCCGCCCACCTTGGCTGCTGCCAGAACAACTACATCCGGCTTTTCTTCTTCGAAGAAATCACGTACCTGCTGCTGGTTGGTCAGATCCAGCTCTCTGTGTGTTCTTCCAATAATATTGGTGTAGCCCTTGGATTCAAGGTTACGCACGATTGCGCTTCCAACCAGCCCCCGATGTCCGGCCACATAAATCTTATCTGTTTTTTCCATCATCTGATAATCCCTCCTGAATGGTTTCTCCTATCAATATATCTTCTTTCTGCCATGGTGCGGCAGGAAAAGCATCATATCCGGTACGGTCACCCTCCTTCGGATAATAAAAGGTGTAGCCGTGCATATCATAAGCAATCGTATCAAAATGCTCATAGTCCTTCTGTTTCACAAAATACTCTGTTGTAAAGCTGCGGACATTTTCTATTCCAAAAGCTCCTGCTTTATAAATTCCAAGTAAAATCAGGAAAAGAAATGCAATCCTTCCCCGGTCAAACCTCTGGATCCATGTCACATAAACATATCCCCAGTCCAGTACGGCCGTAAGCCAAAGGAATACGCAGCCATAACGGACAAGCGGTGAAGTGGCCATCCAGAATACAAAGCAGACATTCACAACACCAACGGAAACAATACAGGAAGCTGGTCTTTTTTCTTCCGGATCAGTGTTCCAAGCACAATGCCAATCAGTAGAACAAGTCCGCTTACTGCCAGCAGGAAAAATCCCTTATCCGTTAATGAAAGTGACCGGAACCAGTCCGGAAACCACTCTGTGATTCCCTCTCCATAACGGGTCACATCACTGTACCCTCTTCCCCAGACCTTGATTTCACGGGCATCGTATTCTGCCGCGCCCTTCGGAATCTTGTAAGGCAGATCAAAGAGGTCAATCGAAGTAAACGGGTAAACCAGCCATCCGGAAAGCAGTACATTCCGGATAAAATACGGAAGTGCCGTAAGGAATCCGGTCAGCAGAAAACAGCCCGTCTCCTTCCACCTCTTCTGCCGGATCATCTGTATCGCAGGATACCATACCAGCAGCAGAATCACAGCTCCCGAAAGCTTCATTGTCAGAATGGTTACACCCAGTACACAAAGCATGGCGTAAGGAAAGTAATCCGTGACACCATCCTCCACCAGCATGAGCCACCGGATCACCACATAAAATACCAGCAATACCATAAAATAATCGGACGCCGGTGAGATCATTTCATCAAAAATATTAAACAGGTAGTACGCCGCCATCACACGGGCAAAGTCTGACAACCGGAAGCTCCTGCTTCCCTTCTCCCAGAATCTGCTCACACATACCACGGAAAGAAGCCACGCCAGAAATCCCGCTCCGCAGTGAAAGGACTGTCCTCCCAGAAAGCGGAAGCTGTACAATGCGGTCCATGGAAATGCCGCGCTGTTGTAAGCCAGCCGGCTGTGCAGGTTTCCAAGTCCCCGGATTACTCCGTATTCTTCAATCCACCGGATGCTCTGCGCATGATACAGCCCGGTATCATAATGCTCAATCCCACGGGATGTTCCGTAGGCATACAACAGAAAGAGCAACGCATAAACCATTGCTCTTTTGATATTCTTCTGATTCCATAACTGCTTCAGTTCTTCTGCAAATCTGTCCCGGTAAAAAATCACACCGGCCGCTGCCAGAATGAGCAGCAGCACATTCGCAAAAAGTCCTACTTTGTAGAAGATACTGAACATCTGGGCATAGAACACCGTGAATGCCACTCCGGCATACACACAGCCGGTCCATGTCCGATGCGGTTCCTCATGAAGCGCTTTCTCCTGCTTTCTCCGGAATCCGGTCAGTAATTCGTAACAACAAAATCCCAACACATAGCAGGTAATCAACATATAAAGAAAAATACCAGTTACGGAAATCATTAGCGATTCTTATATTCCTCGCAGCTCATTCCTGCGATCTCTTTCATATCTGCGTCCATCATCATTGCAACCAGACCCTTGAAATCTACATCTCTCTTCCAGCCAAGTGTCTTCTCGGCCTTCGTGCAGTCACCCCAGAGGAATTCCACTTCTGCGGGACGATAGAATTCCGGATTCACATCCACAAGAAGTCTTCCTGTTGCAGCATCGTATCCCTTCTCGTCTACTCCGGTTCCTTCCCAGCGGATCGTAATTCCAAGCTGCTCGAAGGATTCCTCTACGAACTCACGAACGGTATGGGTTTCATTGGTTGCAAGCACGAAATCATCCGGCTTGTCCTGCTGAAGCATCATCCACATACCCTTTACATAGTCGCCTGCAAATCCCCAGTCACGCTTGGCATTCATATTCCCAAGGCTTAATTTCTCCTGCTTACCTGCCATAATGTTTGCAATGGCAAGCGTAATCTTACGCGTCACGAAATTCTCTCCACGTCTCGGAGATTCATGGTTAAAGAGAATACCGTTGCATGCAAACATATTATAGGATTCTCTGTAGTTTACAGTGATCCAGTAGGAGTAAAGCTTGGCTGCTCCGTACGGGCTCTTCGGATAAAACGGAGTCTTCTCACTCTGCGGTGCTGTTTCCGGGATCCCTCCAAACAGCTCAGAGGTGGAAGCCTGATAATATCTGCAGTTACCACCATTGACACGAATGGCTTCGAGAAGCTTTAAGGTGCTTACGCCCGTTGCTTCTGCGGTATATTCGGGAACCTCAAAGGATACGCCGACATGGGACTGTGCAGCCAGATTATAAACCTCATCCGGGCGGATTTCAGCAATCAGTCTCATCAGATTGCTGGAATCGGTGGTATCTGCATAGTGTAAGAAAAACTTCACTTTATTATACTCGGAATTGAGAATGTGGTCGATACGTGCTGTATTGGAAATACTGTGTCTGCGCACCAGACCGTGAACCTCATATCCCTTCTCTAACAGGAACTCTGCAAGATAAGAGCCGTCCTGTCCTGTAATACCTGTAATTAATGCTATCTTCTGCATAGAATTCTCCTTTTTCCTTATTTATACTCTTTTATACTCTGCCTGATTCAGCGCTATATTATCCCAATCTCTCTTAAGCGAAAAATTGCATATTACACATTCCAATTGCAATAATGATACCCAGAATAGCTCCCATCAGTACCTGCAGCGGCGTGTGTCCCACAAATTCCTTAAGTGCCTTCTCGACATCAATGTTCTTGCCCATCTGGGTGAAAATCTCCATCATTTCATTCAGTACCTTGCCCTGCTTACCGGTTTCCTGACGCACACCCATCGCGTCATACATCACCACAATTGCAAAGACCGCCGCCAGTGCAAATTCAAAGCTTCCGCCTCCATACCGGATTCCGGTTGCCGTTGCAAGTGCACATACTGTTGCGGAATGAGAGCTCGGCATTCCACCGCCCCCTACCAGCCGTTCTGCGACAAACTGTTTGTTCACAATAATATGGATAATGGTTTTCAGAACCTGTGCAACAAACCAGCCGGTGATTGCTGACATGAAAATACTGTTATGTGTTAAGTCTGTTAAAAATGTCATCCTATTTCATTCCTTTAATGTAACTTTCAATTGCATCGTGCCAGTCTGCAAACCGGTAATCGGAGGTAAGCTTTAACATATAGTTCTCCAGAATGGAATAGGAAGGACGCGGTGCCTTCGCTGCAAATTCTTCACTCGTAATATGATTTACCTTCGTATTCTTTCCTGCAAGACGGAAAATCTCTTCCGCAAAGTCTGCCCAGGAGCAGCTTCCTTCACAGGTAGCATGGAACAATCCGTAATTCTCGGTAAAGAGCAGATGTGCAATTGCTCCCGCAAGCTCCTTCGTACTGGTAGGGCTTCCTACCTGATCTTTTACGACACTGACCTGATCGTTGGTTTCCGAAAGACGCAGCATCGTTTTCACAAAGTTCCTGCCGTCTCCATAAAGCCATGCAGTGCGGAAGATGAAGAAACGGTCTGCAAACTGCTTTACCATGTTCTCGCCCTGCAGCTTCGTTTTTCCATATATGCCCTGCGGATCCGGAGTATCAAATTCGATATATGGATGATCCGACTTCCCGTTAAATACATAATCCGTAGAAATATGAACCATCTTTGCGCCGGTCTGCGTTGCAGCAATACTTAAGTTGCGTGGGCCGATGGCATTAATGCGGTAAGCATTGTCCACATCGGTTTCACAGGCATCGACTGCGGTATGTGCAGCACAGTTGATAATCGCATAAGGCTTTACCTCGCGTGCCAGCTTTAATACCTCATCAATATTCGTAATATCCAGCTCGTTTACATCTGTATTTACAAACTCAAGCTCCGGATTACCTGCAAGCTCCAAATTAATGGCCCGTCCTAACTGACCATTGCATCCTGTTACAATTATTTTTTTCATCATAAGCCTCCATGATAAACTCTTCTACTATTTTTACCCTTTTTCTTACCATTTTCACAAGTGAATTTCCAATTTAATAAAAATTTAGCCTGCAAAATCACTATTATATATGTCCTTAAAATTTATCAAAGCTTAATAATTTTTGTTAGTGACTGCTTATTCTTCCTATGCTATAATAGGCAATGTGAGTTTTTAACCCACAGAATTACAGAAAGAGAGGAAATTATCATGAAGTACTTAAAGGCGTTATCCATAGTTGCCTTATCGGCAGCTTTTATATTAACCGGCTGTGGAAAAGATACAGAAGAAGTTCAGCCTGTTGTCGAGCCCATCATCCAGTCTCAGCCGGCTAAGGAGGAAACCACGCAGGAAGAATCTGTAGAAGAAGAAACTACAGAAGAGGATGTTCCCCCGGAAGAAGGAATGGTCCGCAGCCCCATTACTAATGAGTGGATCAGCGGTGACCTTGAAAATGCAAGACCAATTGCAATTATGGTGCCTAACGATAAGGCTTCTATGCCACATTATAATGTGTCAAAGGCAGACGTCCTTCATGAATGTCCTGTTGTAGCGGATCTAACCAGATGTATGGCTGTCATTAAAGATTGGGAAGGCTTAGATCGCATTGGCAATGTCCGCAGCTGCCGTGATTATTTTGTCTATTGGGCTTTAGAATACGACTCTATTTATGTACATTTTGGTGGACCCTTCTATATTAATGATATTATTGAACGGGAAGGTACTGACAATATCACCGGATGCAACTACGGTGAAACTCATCACGATGGATTATATGCAAATGCGTTTTTCCGTTCCACAGACCGTAAAAAGCCTCATAATGCATATGCAAGTTCTGATGGAATTAATGAAGCGATTGAACACTTTAATTATTCCAAGACGTATCGTAATGACTATTATCAAGGTGCTCATTTTACTTTTTCAAGAACAGAAAATACTCTGGATGTTGATAAGACTATTTCTGGCAAAGAAATTGATTTATCAGCCGCATATCCTATTGTAAAGACCTCTTTTACTTACAATGAAAATGACGGGCTTTACTATCGTTATATGTATGGTGAACCTGATGTAGATGCTGCTAACGATAACGTTCAGCTTGCTTTTTAAAAAAATCTGATTATTCAAAATACTTATTATGAGACTCGAGATGCAAAAAGGATATCTTGCTTTTTCAGGATCATGATACTACCAGAGATGGATACTACTTTACAAATGGCAAAGGAATTCATGTAACATGGAAAAAGACCGCAGACTATGAACCAACAAAGTATTACGATGACGACGGTAATGAAATTGAATTTAATACCGGAAAGACCATGATCTGTATTATTGAAGACGGCGACAGCTTTTTCAGCTGACGGTGTATCCATCAACTAATGCGGCATCTCTTAACCGCAAATACTCTATGAAATACTAAAGACAGGAATGTACATGCTTTCCTGTCTTTTTATTTTGGACAAATTGTGCTACACTGTATCTATTGAAATATTAGGGGAGGGTTTTACGTGAATAAATTCAAGCAATTATCCTTACTTACATTATCCGCACTGCTGATTGTTTCCGGCTGTACCGCATGTGGGAAGACCAATAAAGAAACCATGCCTTCTGTGGATGTAATTACCTCCATACCGGAGGATGCGAAAGATACTTCCGGAGATTCCTCCGGCAGTGATTCCACGGCTAATGATATGCAGGCTGCAGCCACAGCGACTCCTTCCCATGAAGGAATGGTCCGGAGCAGGCTGACGAACGAATGGGTAGATCCTTCGGTTGCTTCTACCAGACCAATTGCCGTCATGATTCCAAACTCGAAAACGGCAAGCCAGTATGGGATCTCACAGGCCGATATTCTTTATGAATGTAATGTGGAAGCCAGCATGACACGTCTGATGGCAATTTTTGATGACTGGAGCAGCTTTGATAAGCTTGGAAATATCCGTAGCTGCCGTGACTATTTTGCTTACTGGGCCTTTGAATGGGATGCGGTGATCGTCCACTATGGCGGTCCGTTCTATATGAATGACGTTATGGGACGTAACGATACCCAACACATTGACTGTATTGATTATGGCAGTGCTTATTACCGGGATGTGGCTAAGAACGATTACGACAACGCCTTTACCAGTACGAAGCTTCTGGAAAAGGCCATGGATTATTACGGTTATTCGGATAAATATCGTGATGGCTATGCGGATGAACAGCATTTCCTCTTTGCAGATGACGAGACACCGAATACGTTGGATCAATATGCAGATGCGCTTACTGCCGCAAAGGTAGATCTGTCACTTGCTTATCCCGTTACCAACTGCTATTTCATCTATAATGAAAAGACCGGGCTCTATGACCGCTACCAACATCTTTCCCGTGATGTGGACGGTCCTCATGTCGATCTTGCAAATGACCAGCAATTATCCTTTAAGAACATTCTGGTGCAGAACACCTATTATGAAGTCCGTGACCAGAAGGGCTATCTGGCTTTCCAGTGTCACGACACGACACGAGACGGCTGGTTTTTCACCAATGGAAAGGGTATTCATGTTACGTGGGAAAAGACCTCCGATTACGGTGCAACGAGATATTATGATGATGACGGCAATGAAGTTCTGTTAAATACCGGTAAAACCATGATCTGTATTCTTGCGGATGGCGATTCCTTTACCGTTGATAATAAGGTAATTTCTTCCGCATCATAATCTGTATATTCTACACAATTATAAAGGCGTTGCCATTTGGCAGCGCCCTTTGCTTTCATTACCAGCTATTCTGTTTTATTCGCCTAATCCATTTTCGATTGCAGTAACCAGAGAATGCAGTGCTTCTGCTTCATCTTCCCCATCACAGCAGAATTCAATTTCATCGCCGCACTTTACGCAGGCACCAAGTACGCTTAATACACTCTTGGCATTGGCCGTATTTCCACGAAATGTAAATGTGATCAACGACTTGAATTTCATAGCCTCCTTGCACAGGATTCCGGCCGGTCTTAAATGAAGACCTGTAGGATTCTTAATAATCACCTTTTGGCTTACCATACTTCCATACCCCCTATAACATGACATTCTGAATAAGGTCAGCAAGTTCTTTTGCATCATGTTCGATCATCTGCTTGTCTTTTCCTTCGATCATGACACGAACCTTCGGTTCCGTTCCGGAAGGCCGGATCAAAACTCTGCCCTCACCCGCAAATTTATCCGTAAGTTTTTGAATTGCATCGGCAATTTCAGGATACTCCATGTACTTCTCTTTCTTATGGTTCGGCACCTTCGCATTAACAAGTGCCTGCGGCAGTACCTCCATAACGGAAGACAACTCAGAAAGCGGCTTGCCGGTCTCTACAAGAACCTGTAACAGATGAAGGGCACTCAGCAGACCATCACCAGTTGTATTCTCTTTAAGGAAAATAATATGTCCGGACTGTTCACCGCCAAGGCTTGCACCGATTTCTCTCATGCGCTCTAATACATAACGGTCTCCAACCTTTGTCTGTTCAATATGGATTCCGTTCTTCTCACCCATAATAAAGAAACCAAGATTACTCATTACGGTTGCTACGATTGTATCATTGTTCAGCTCGCCGTCCTGCTTCATATGGTTACCGATGATCGCCATAATCTGATCACCATCAACCACATTACCAAGTTCATCTACAGCAAGAAGCCGGTCTGCGTCTCCGTCAAAAGCCAGACCAATCTGTGCTTTTTCATATACGACACGTGCCATCAGCTCTTCCATATGGGTAGATCCACAGTTGGCATTGATGTTCGTTCCATCGGGCATGTTGTGAATGGCTACCACATTACCGCCCAGCTCCTTCAAGGCTTCTACGGATGTGTAGTAAGAAGCACCCTCAGCACAGTCTACCACGATCTTCATTCCGGTCAGATCCACATTCACAGACTGAATGGAATGATTGATATATTCTTCACGCGCATCGGTACGATACTTGATCTTTCCAACATTCGCACCAATCGGGAATTTAATCTGGCGCATATTGTCACGGATAATGGCTTCGATCTCATCTTCCAGGGAATCCGGTAGCTTATATCCGTTTCCGTCAAAGAATTTAATTCCGTTAAACTCTACGGGATTGTGGGATGCGGAAATAACAACACCTGCATCAACCTTATATTTTCTGGTCAGATAGGCTACCGCGGGTGTGGGAATGACCCCTACATACACGGCATTCGCGCCAACCGAACAAATACCTGCCATCAGTGCATTCGCCAGCATATCCCCCGAAATTCTTGTATCGCATCCAACCATAATCGTAGGTTTATGCTCATTTTCTTTGGTAAGAACATAGGCTCCTGCCTGACCAAGCTGCATCGCAAGCAACGGTGTTAATTCATCATTGGCCACTCCTCTTACACCATCTGTACCAAATAGTCTGCTCATGTTTTAAAATAAGTCCTTTCTATTCTTGTTTTGCTGATATATGCACAACCACTTCTACCGGTTCTAACAGACGTACATCGTCCGGGAGTCCAAAGTTCACTTCCATATTATAGAAGCCTTCCTGCAGCTCCTCAAGATTGAATTTCTCCATGAGGTCGTTCACATCAATGATACCCTCCAGACTCGATGCCTGAACCTCACTCAGATTCTGTGCCAGACCAATCACTTCAATGATAAAGGTCTCTTCGACACCGGATACACTTGCCGTAAACCCATCCGGCAGATTGGTCACATGAATCCTGCTTTCTCTCATTTCAATCTTCTTGGAAATTTCAGGCTCAATATCCACCGTTACTGCTACAACACTGTCTGCCAGATCAACTAACTGGACATTATCCGGCAGATACTGTAACAGATCAATTTCCTCTGTAAAGGTATCACTCTTATTCGTCATATCCAGCAGTTCTGCCGGGATATCAATACTCTGGATTTTCTTAAGAACACTGCTCTTTCCACAGATCGTTACGGTCTGCAGATCACACTCCACATTACCGGTAAATCCATAACCGTAAGTCGGTTCTCCCTGCGTATGGAACACAAGCGGAACTTCCTTGGTCTGCAAAATAGATACCTGAACATTTACGCTCTTGATATTCTGTGTAATATTCGGATCATCCACCGCATTGCCATCGGCGTCATAAAGACGGATTTCCGCGCTGGTACTGATATCACTCGTAAATCCGGTTACGGTAATCTCCGCTACCGCTTTGGAAACAGAAGTAACTACCGATTCTGGTCCGGAAATCCGGACCAGGTTCTGATCCGTTGTAATATCGCCAACCATGTAACCATCGCTGACCTCACCGGAAATCTTCGTTCCCAGAGCCATGGTCTTGGTCTTCTTATTCTCAATATTCAGCTTCACCGTATCGCTGCTGGGTGTAATGCTGTTAATCTGATCCTGGTTAATGTTTGTAGCAAGCTTAATCGAAACCGTATCGAGACTGCTGATATTACTTACATCCGCTGTCGCCACGATATTACTTTCGGACATACTGGATACCACAGATCTCGGTCCCCGGATCGTCACCCGGCTGATGACATCGGAATTCTCCAGCACCTCATATACCCTGCCCGACTCCGTAATTGCATCGGTATTTTTCCAGAACAACCGGCACATTATAAAAACGATTTTGAAGTCGTCGGGTTTCAAATACTGGTTCCAACGAGCCACAACACAATAGAAAACAATACAGAGATCAGCTTCAGGCCAAGATTTGTCGTCAGTTTGTTTTTCATTTCGACCACCTGCCCTTCCACACAATCCGTTTACGGCTGTCTTCTTCGGATTTGTTCTGCAGATCACTCAGTCTTGCCCGAAGCCGTTCAGCATCTACATTCCGTTCCAGATCGCCCCCGTAAGCCACACTGATCTTTCCGGTTTCTTCCGAAACAATAATGGTAAGGGAATCTGTTACCTCAGAAATACCAACTCCGGCACGGTGTCTTGTACCAAGTTCTTTACTTAAACGCATGTTATCGGAAAGCGGCAGATAACAGGTTGCAGAGGTCACCCGGTCACCACGTACAATCACTGCTCCGTCATGCAGCGGTGTATTATGCTCAAAGATATTGATCAGTAACTGACTGGTTACCACTCCGTCAATTTCAATTCCTGTCCGTTCGTAATCGGTCAGGGACTCATCCTTTTCCATAACAATGAGGGCACCCGTTCTTGCCCTTCCCATTTCTACACATGCTTTCACAATTTCGTTGATGGTCTTGTCGGAAAAGCGGCCACCTTCCGGTCCTCTGCCTACCGTAATCGGGATAATGCTGCTGATAATGTTCTTTCGTCCCAGCTCCTCTACGGCTCTCCGTAACTCCGGCTGCAGAATAACCACAACTGCCGTAACAGCCACGCTGAACAGGTTATTCACAATCCAGAGAATGGTATTCATTTCAAAAATAAGCTGCAAACAGGATAAATACTGCAATAACCAGAATTCCCTTTAACAGGGACCAGGCCTTGGTATTTTTTTAATCCATACCAGTATATGATAAATCAAAAAAATGACAATATGATGATTTCTACAATATCTGTCCATCGGATCCCCGACATTCTGGACACATAAATTGCTATCTGTTCGATTGCATGCTTCATCGGTTAACTCCATATCCTTTTATTTATGGGATTGGGAAGGTGCAGGTTTCCGTTTATGGGAATTGATCTTCTTTACAGTACGTGACGGAGCTGCTACGTTAATCTTTGGAATTGCTTTCACGTAGTAATAATATTCGTCATCTTCAAACTGAACCTTCTCTGTCCTGCTATAATCTACACTAAATACAAAAAACTCAACAACCTTGGCAGCCAATACAGAAACAATCGTTCCAACAATCAGCATGGCAATGGATCCGTTCGTATCAAACACCAGATCCCCCACCAGAAGAATCATCATATCTGCCAGGGCTCCTGCCGCAATGGCAATGGTCCAGGCATAATCAATTGCCAGTCGTTTTATAAAATAAACCAGAATAACCGTTACGGAAAAGGCAACGATCATCAGTATCATTTCTTTGTTATTAATCAACCCGTCAATCACAAAACGGAACTTTGCTGCCATATCTTCTGTTTCCATGGAAGAAATTGCAGTTGCACTGTCCGACATATGTTTAATAAAGCTGCTCACAATCACACCACAGGCTACGGATACCGCAGAAGCCGGTGTTCCCACAAGTCCCATGGTAAGCGGAACTACATAAGGAATTCCCATTGCTGTACAGATCGGCGTCAGAATCACTGCCAGCGTATCCTTTGGGGAAAAGCGGAAATATAACAGGAACAGCACCAGAAACAATACCAGACCGATTGCAGCACATTCAATAGACAGGGCATACAGATGCAGCAGCACAAATAATGCTGCTACGACAATAATAAAGTTGGTTGGCATGAAGGAACACATCAATGCTGCAATCAGTACAACGGAAATGTTATCAATCTTCTGCATAAATCCGATCTTTCCATTAATAGTCATCAGTGTGATGAGTGCCAAAATCAACTTTCCTATTGGTTTTTAAATAAACTTCATATTTACTTACAAAGTTCTTTATATACTGCTTTGCTACAAGTAAACTGGTCATAAATACATCCTCTTATTTATTGTTGTTCATATTTTTCCAATGCTCTCAAACCGGCATAATAGTGTTTTAACTTCTTCTTCGCTTTGCGGTAACGGTTTGCATAGA
Organism: Lachnospiraceae bacterium; assembly: GCA_021628825.1. Taxonomy (GTDB): domain Bacteria; phylum Bacillota; class Clostridia; order Lachnospirales; family Lachnospiraceae; genus Suilimivivens. The sequence continues at coordinate 51,686 of JAJXRY010000002.1, forward strand.
TTATATATGTAATCACACCATAAGCTGCTGCAACACAGAGATAGATAATCACCACACTTTTGCCAAATTCCATCAGATCCAGCTTATAAATATCATGCATGAGATCCTCAAAATTATAGAACAGGTACAGTGCAAAGACAGCTACAAAGGAAATTGTAACTGCAATAATCGATTTCAATACCTGAAATCCGATATAATCGTTGCGATAATAATTTACAATATTCAGATTCTTCTTACCTTCCCGTTGTTCAAATGCGGCAAGCTTCGTCATCCGGATAAATTTTTTCTTCGTTAAGCATAATGTCTTCCCTTAGCTTTATAAGTATCGCATGCGGTCACGTTCGCTTATATTTCTGGACGGCTTCCGAACCGGTGCCTCAGGCTGTTTATTCATTCCCATCGCATCACGGAAGCCATTCGTCATGGCTGCTTTACATTTATCGCAGTAACGTCCCGAACGGATCATCGTACCACATCCTTCACATGCAATCCGGATCGGTGAATCGTCAGCAAACTGCAGACGCTCCTCACGAATCCACTGGCGGATCTGGGAGGGCTCTACATTACATTCTTTTGACACCTCAGCAATATCCGCACCATGATGATCCATAACATATTCCTTAACTACCTGAAATACTTTTTCCTGCTCTTCTACACAATGAGGACACAGAATCGGTCCCACAACATAATTAAATATTCTGCCACATTTTCTGCAATTTCTTACATTCATGGAATCACTCATCCTTCCTGTCTCTAATTTCCTCTTCCGATTGCCGCCGTAAGAACATAAACCCGGCAATCGCTATGTTGCCGAATCACCTGTGCAATCGCATCCACGGTACTGCCTGTTGTATAGATGTCATCTATTATAACAATCGTATTTAATTTTACATCATTTCTGACTATTTTGAAAGCCCTTTTCAAATTATTTTGTCTTTCCTGCGCGCCGAGATCCTTTAACGGTGCGGTATCTCCCTCACGCACCAGCCAGTTTTCCAGTACAGGAATTCCCGTATAGGCAGACAGACGTTCCGCCAGCACTGCCGCCTGATTGTAGCCACGCTTTTTTTCATTCGTTTTTTTATGAATGGGTACCGGAACCAGTGCATCCGGTCTGACGGTCCGGAGCCATTCTTTCGTCCTCCGGTACATCTCCCATGCAAAAAAAGTCCGCATATTCCCGTCTTCCCTGATTCTTAAAGCGGAACATGGCATCCGACACACTGGCATACTGGAAAACGCTTCGTCCCTGTATATAGGCATGCTCCCTGCTCCGGCAGTCTTCACAATACTCCTGTTCTTCCAGAAGCTGTTTACCGCATTTCATGCAAAAGGGCTCTTCCACATACCGAAGCTCCTCCCTGCAGTTTAAGCACACCGGCTCTTTTCCTGCCTCGACCGGCTCATCGCATACGATGCATCTCCTTGGAAAAAGAAGCTCTATCATTTTGTCTCTTACCACGCACGATCCTCACTTTCCAGCTCCAGTATCCGCCTGCCAAGTCCGGTATAACGGTGATACTGGTTTTCATTCCCAATCATGCCGTCTAGCATTTCCTGACTGCCCAGAATGGTCACACATTTTCGAGCACGCGTCACGGCCGTATACAGCAGATTGCGGTTCATCAGCATTTTCGGACCGGAAAGCAATGGAAGCAGTACCGCCGGGTACTCACTTCCCTGCGATTTATGTATCGTAATGGCATAGGCCAGTTCAATTTCATCCAACTGGGAAAAGGTATATTCTACCAGACGATGTTCATCAAATTCCACCTGCACGGTCGAAGATTCCTCGCGGATTCTGCGTATCGTTCCGATGTCCCCGTTAAACACACCGCTTCCGCTGTCGATCCGGATGCCGTACTTACTGACGATCTCCCATTCCAGCTGATAATTGTTCTTGATCTGCATCACCTTATCGCCCTCACGGAAAATCCGTTCCCCGGTCGTATGCTCCTGTTTGGATGGATCTGCCGGATTCAAGTATCTTTGCAGAATCTCATTCAGCGTTTCCACACCCAGGCTTCCCTTCCGCATCGGTGTCAGGACCTGGATATCATAGGGCTGCGCTTCCACATACCGCGGCAGCTTCTCCGTAATCAACTGGATCATGTGCTTATAGATGACCTGCACATCATTTCTTGGCAGGAAAAAGAAGTCCTTACTTTTATTATTGAGTGCGATCTTCTGCCCCATATTAATCCGGTGGGCATTCATGACAATGTCACTTTCCCCTGCCTGCCGGTAAATTTTCTTAAGCATGACCGTTGAGAAACACTTGCTCTCAATCAGATCCCGGAGTACCTGACCGGGCCCCACACTCGGCAGCTGATCCACGTCTCCTACCAGAATCAGGCGCGTCCCCACACTGACTGCTTCCAGAAGAGACTGGAACAGATAAATATCTACCATCGACATCTCATCAATAATCACCACATCCGCTTCTAGCGGATTCTCCCCATTTCTTTCAAAACGGGCGCGGCTCTCGTCCTCCATGCCGCCATTAATTTCCAGCATCCGGTGGATCGTTCTTGCCTCATAACCGGTCGCTTCCGCCATCCGCTTCGCCGCTCTTCCCGTCGGTGCTGCCAGCAGAATGTCCATTCCTTCTTCATCAAAGTAACGGATAATGGTGTTAATTGTTGTCGTTTTTCCTGTTCCGGGACCACCGGAAAGAATCATGATACCATGCTTCACACATTCCAGAACCGCGTTCTTTTGCAGCTCATCCAGCTCTAAGCCCTGCTCCTTTAAGATACGCTGCAGAATCGTTTCAATGCGCTTTTCTTCCGAATCAAGAAGCTCCGATTCCATTAGGACATTGAGCTCCCGCAGCATTCTTGCACAGTTCAGCTCCGCATAGTAATAAGAAAACGCATAAACCTCCAGCTCATCTCCGGTCTTTTTCACAACAACCTTATGATCCATATGCAGGTTCTGCACCTGTGCCCGAATTGCTTCCTCCGGCACCTGTAACAAATCCACACTCCTCCGCACCAGAATTTCCATTGGCAGAAACATATGTCCCTCGAGCGACGCCTGCAGCAGCGTATACAGAATTCCGCTCCGGATCCGGTAATCCGAATCCGTATGAATACCGATTTTTCTCTGCAATTTCATCGGCAAGCCGGAAGCCGACTCCCTGTATATCTTCTGCAAGCCGGTACGGGTTCTCTTTCAGGATGCCATACATCTCCATTCCGTATTTTTTTCATAGATCTTCACTGCGAGCGTATTGGTAATTCCGTATTTCTGCAAGAAAAGAAAAGCCTCACGGATTTCCTTTTTCTCGATCATCTGATCTGCAATTTGCTGTGCGATCCGCTCGCTGATTCCCTTGACCTCAACCAGACGCTCCGGCTCTTCCTCTATAACACGAAAGGTATCCTTGCCAAATTTCTTCACAATACGCTTCGCCAGCGCCTCACCAACGCCTTTGATTGCTCCGGATCCCAGATAACGCTCCATGCTGAGCAGATCGTCCGGCTCCACCACCTTGAAGCTGCTTACCTTGAACTGGAAGCCGTAGCTTGGATGCTCCACATATTCACCGGTGATCTCCAGATTTTCTCCGTTATCCACCCCCCGGAAGATCCCTACACAGATTTCTTCCTCATCATCCACATTCATGGACAGTACCGCATAGCCATTGTCCTTATTCTGATAAATGATATGATCCACATATCCCTTTAATCGTTTCCAAATAGTTGTCCCTCAAACTTAATACTGGCTGCTTCGTGGAAAACTCACGTAAGCAGCCAGTTTTTCTTCTCATTTATGTAATGTTATCAGTCGATTCCGTAGTTACGCTTCATTTGTTCATACAAAGTCTGTGCAAGTCCCAGTCCCTGTGTTTCGGTGGATGTCTCTGCAAGCTGCTGGATCGTCTCATCCTTAAAATAGCTTACCAGATTGTTATCGGTACTCGATGACTCATCCTTAAAACAGTCCACCGTCTTCTGCATTTCTTTAAATACCTGTTCAAGGAAATAGGCCTCAAACTGTTTACAGGCATCTAAGAGTTCATCCTCTGTTGCCGTCGAATAATCGGTATTGTTAATCTGATCTTTTAATTTTGTCTCTGATACATTCTGATCCTGCAGATAACTTGCATACGCAGAAGATCCAATTCCACTAATATCCATCTTCATCCTCCGATCCTGCATCAATGCCGTGTACTAAAGATTATCTCTTAAGATTGTTGGCTGTCTGCATCATTTCATCGGTTGTTGTAATTGCCTTGGAGTTCATTTCATAAGCACGCTGTGCTACAATTAAGTTGACCATTTCGGTAGCAACCTGCACGTTGGAGCCTTCCAGGTATCCCTGCACCATCTTACTCTTCTTAAGAGAGTTATTGGTTGCTTCGTTCAACGCCTGACCGCTGGCTCCGGTTACTGCCCATAAGCTGTCACCCTGCCGCTCGAGACCGCCCGGATTGTTAAACTGGTACATACCAATCTGCATACCAATCGGCTGCGGATTATTATTGGCATCCGGATAACAGATTCTTCCGTCTCCGGTAATGGTAATTCTGCTTGTTACATAACTGTTGTTTAAGGTAATGGCTCTTCCTGCGGAATCCAGAACCGGAAGTCCGTCTGTCGTTGTCAGCATCATACCGTTGGATCCGTTCGTTGCCCAGGTAAAGTCACCGTTTCTGGTATAGTAAGTATTGCCGTCTTCTCCACGGATTGCGAAGAAGCCATCGCCTTCGATTGCAAAAGAGGTATCACTGGCAGAATCCAGTAAGCTTCCCTGTGTAAAAATGGAATTGATCGAAGAATTCCGCACACCAAGTCCTACCTGGGAGCTGGTCGGCTTCGGATCTCCGTTCGCTGTGGTGGTCGCTGTCTGAAGCGTCTGATATAACAGAGACTTAAATTGTGCAGCCTGTGTCTTATATCCCATCGTATTTACATTGGCAAGATTGTTGGCAATGGTATCCACATTCGTCTGCTGTGCATTCATACCTGTTGCTGCTGTCCATAAACTTCTAACCATTTCCTACCTCCTATACTTTGCCAAGCTGGTTGGCTGCAATATCAAGTGTTCCATCATATGTAGTAATGACCTTCTGATTCGTCTCATATGCTCTGGAAACCGTAATCATATTTACCATTTCCGTCACCACAGAAATATTCGAAGTCTCCAGATATCCGGCATATACCTTCGCTGTGGCATCCTTTTCGGTTGCACCGTCAATCGGTTCAAAATAGTTTTCACCGTAACGCTGCAGATAATCATAATCTTCAAAGTCCGTAACCTGAATTGTGGCTGCGACTCTGCCATCCTGAATGACCTGTCCCTGTACATTGATCTGCGTATCCTTAAGCGGATCAATCTTCACCGGCTGTCCGTTCGTTCCAAGAACGCGGTCACCGTCCTGTGTTACCAGTTCTCCGGACTCATTCAGGGTGAAGTTACCGTCTCTGGTATATTTCACAGAGGTTTCCCCCTGCTTATTCGTAAATTCCACTGCAAAGAATCCCTTGTCGGTCAGTGCCAGATCGTAAGGATTCTCTGTTGTCTTCAAAGGTCCCTGGGAAAAGTCTGTATAACCTTCACCAATCTTCACACCCGGATTATGCACACCGGTTCTCTTCGCCAGACGATACCCTTCGGAATTATCCTTGATCTTATACGCAAGAATCGAATCGAAAGACTGCGCAGTAGCGCCCTCTTTCTTATATCCGTTGGTATCCGCATTGGCCAGATTGTTGGTCAGTACATCCATTCTGTGTTCCTGATTGATCATGCCCGTATAGGCGGTATACAATCCTTTAACCATCCTGTTCTCCCTTAATCATAACTGTTCCGTACCTTCACAGTGATCTTTAATCTTCTTTATAACCTGCTAAAAATTCCACATACTTACCGGTTCCGATTGCTACGGCAGTCATCGGATCCTCTGCGGTCATTGTATTGATTCCGGTCTTCTCTGCAATGAGGTCTTCAAGACCACGGAGCAGGGAACCACCACCGGTAAGAACGATACCGCGGTCTGCAATATCGGCTGCCAGTTCCGGAGGAGTCTTCTCCAAAACGCTGTGAATGGTTTCAATAATCTGTGAAGTCGCCTCACGAAGCGCTTCTTCGGTTTCCTCGGAGGAAACGGTAATGGTCTTCGGCAGACCGGTTACCAGATTACGTCCACGGACATCCATGTAGTCTACTTCCGCACGCTTATAAGCGGAACCAATCTTAATCTTAATATCCTCTGCGGTTCTTTCACCAATCAGAAGATTATGTTTCTTACGCATGTAACGGACAAGTGCCTCATCAAAATCATCCCCCGCGATCTTAATAGATGCACTGACAACCGTTCCACCCAGAGAAATAACCGCGATATCGGAAGTACCGCCGCCGATATCCACAATCATATTTCCGCAGGGCTTGGAAATATCAATTCCCGCACCGATCGCTGCTGCAATCGGCTCCTCGATAATGGATACTTCACGTGCACCGGCCTGCAGAGTTGCATCTTCAACAGCTTTCCGCTCTACCTGAGTAACGCCGCTCGGCACGCAGACTGCAATACGGGGCTTGCGGAATGCCTTCCGTCCCATTGCTTTCTGAATGAAATATTTCATCATCTGCTCTGTGACACGATAGTCTGAAATAACACCCTGACGCAGAGGACGTACGGCGATAATATTGCCCGGTGTTCTTCCAAGCATCAGTCTGGCATCCTCACCGATTGCCATAATCTTATCTGTATCTCTATCAAAAGCCACAACAGAGGGCTCCTTAAGGACGACTCCTCTTCCTCTGATGTAAACAAGAATACTTGCTGTTCCTAAATCAATACCGATATCTGTGTACTGCATTTTCATGTACCCCTTTCTATTCTCACAGCATAATCAATAAATATTATAACCCATAGCATAATATTTTCAAAGGGATTTCATAAATTTTTTTAATTATTTCGGTATTTCTCCACATTTTTCTTTATATCTTGCCAGCATTTTCTTCACATATTTTTCCGGTATAAGACGTCGGATGCTCTGCAACTTCTTCCGAGTACCGCTTGTTACAACCGTTCCGCCACGGTCACCGCCATCCGGTCCCATATCAATAATATAGTCTGCCGTCTTAATAACATCCAGATTATGCTCAATCACAACAACCGTATTGCCATTATCGGTCAGACGCTGCAGAATCTCTACCAGCTTGTGTACATCCGCAAAATGAAGTCCCGTTGTCGGCTCATCCAGAATATAAATGGTATTTCCGGTGCTTCTCCGGCTCAGTTCCGTTGCCAGCTTGATCCGCTGCGCCTCACCTCCTGACAGTGTCGTGGAAGGCTGTCCCAGTTTGATGTAGGAAAGTCCCACATCATTCAGGGTTTCAATCTTATTGCGGATCGACGGCACATTCTCAAAGAACGGCACGGCCTCTTCCACGGTCATATCCAGAATATCATAGATATTCTTTCCTTTATATTTTACTTCCAGCGTTTCACGGTTATACCGCTTACCGCCGCAGACCTCACACGGCACATACACATCCGGAAGGAAATGCATTTCGATCTTGATAATACCGTCACCGCCACAGTTCTCGCAGCGTCCTCCCTTGACATTAAAGCTGAAGCGTCCCTTCTTGTAACCGCGGGCCTTGGCATCCGGCGTCCCTGCAAACAGGTCACGAATCTGGTCAAAAACTCCGGTGTAGGTTGCCGGATTGGAACGGGGAGTACGTCCGATCGGGGACTGGTCAATGTCAATTACCTTATCCAGCTTCTTAATTCCTGTAATGTTTTTATGCTTGCCCGGAATGGTTCTTGCACGGTTCAACTCTCTTGCCAGTGTCTTATACAGAATCTCATTTACCAGAGAGCTCTTGCCGGATCCGGATACGCCTGTAACACAGGTAAATACGCCTAGCGGAATCTTCACATCAATGTTCTTTAAGTTATTTTCCTGTGCCCCGGTGATCTTAAGCCAGTCCTTAGGCTTACGGCGTGTCTCCGGAACCGGGATCTGCATTCTTCCGCTTAAATACTGACCGGTCAGAGATCCTTCGGTCTTCATGATCTCTTCGGCCGTTCCATGTGCCACCACTTCTCCACCATGGGATCCCGCACCGGGACCGATATCCACAATGTCATCGGCTTCCAGCATGGTATCCTCATCATGCTCTACCACAATCAGCGTGTTGCCAAGATCCCTTAAATTTTTCAGTGTATTTAACAGCTTATCGTTATCCTTCTGATGAAGACCGATGCTCGGCTCATCAAGAATATAGCACACGCCTACAAGTCCGGAACCAATCTGTGTTGCCAGACGGATACGCTGTGCTTCCCCGCCGGACAGGGTTCCCGTTGCCCTCGAAAGGGACAGGTAATCCAGACCCACATCCACAAGGAAGCCGACTCTCGCCTTAATCTCCTTCAATACCTGCTTTCCGATGATCTGCTGCTGTGCAGTAAGCTCCATATTCTGCAAGAATTCATTCAGGTCACAGATCGGCATGGAGGTGATCTCATAAATGTTCTTACCACAGACGGTCACACTTAAGGATTCCTTCTTAAGACGCATTCCGTTACATTCCTTACACGGCGTAATGCGCATAAAGGTTTCATATTCCTGCTTCATAATATCCGAGCCGGTTTCACGGTACCGCTTCTCGGTATTCTTGATAATTCCTTCAAAAGCAATCGGATAGACTCCTTCTCCACGCTGTCCCTTGTAATGTACCTTCACTTCCCTGCCGTTCGTTCCATAGATCAGCATGTCGTAAACGTCCTTGGGCAGCTTCTCAATCGGAGTATCCAGACTGAACTTATATTCTTTTGAAAGTGCGCGCAGAACCGCATTCGTAAAGCTTCCCTCATCCTTGCTCGACTGCCAGCCCATGACCTGGATGGCACCTTCGTTAATACTGAGCTTCTTATCCGGAATCATCAGTTCCGGATCAAACTCCATCTTATATCCAAGACCAAAGCAGACCGGGCAGGCGCCGAACGGATTGTTGAAGGAAAAGCTCCTCGGCTCTATCTCCGAAATGCTGATTCCACAATCCGGACAGGGAAAAAGCTCTGACTGAAATTGATGGTTTCCCCACCAATCACATCTACCATCAGAAGTCCTTCGGCCAATGCCAGGACATTTTCAATGGAATCGGTAAGCCGGCGTTCAATCTCCGGCTTGATCACCAGACGGTCTACGACAATTTCAATATTATGCTTGATGTTCTTATCCAGAGAAATATCCTCTGACAGCTCATACATATTGCCATCTACCCGGACACGCACATAACCGCTTCGTTTGGCACGCTCAAAGACCTTCGCATGCTCACCTTTTCGTCCACGTACCACCGGTGCCAGAAGCTGGATCTTCGTTCCCTCCGGAAGCTCCATAATCTGATCCACCATCTGATCCACGGTCTGCTTACGGATTTCTTTTCCACAGTTCGGGCAATGCGGAATACCGATTCTGGCATATAACAGACGGAAATAGTCATAGATCTCCGTTACGGTTCCAACGGTGGATCTCGGGTTGCGGTTCGTCGATTTCTGATCAATGGAAATAGCCGGTGACAGTCCCTCAATCTTCTCCACATTCGGCTTTTCCATCTGTCCTAAGAACTGACGGGCATAAGAAGACAGGGACTCCATATACCTTCTCTGCCCCTCCGCATATATTGTATCAAATGCCAGAGAGGACTTGCCGGATCCTGACAGTCCTGTCAGAACGACCAGTTCATTTCTCGGGATATCCACATCGAGATTTTTTAAATTATGTTCTGCTGCTCCACGGATTTTAATGTATTCACGCGGGCGCATCTTAGGGATTGGCACATGTTGGTCAGATAGCTTTATACTCATGGTTCTTACTCCTTTTTCCCTTCTCTCTCTCGATCTCCTGCAGCTTCATCTTAAGCTCTACCATCTTATCACGAAGCTCGGCTGCCGCCTCGAAATTCAGATCGGCTGCTGCCTTGCGCATCTGCTTCTCCACCCTGGCAATCAGCTTCTTCAGTTCGTCCGCACTCATGGATTCCGGATCCTTCTCGAACTGGATCTCTTCTTTGGCAATTGTCCTGGAGATACTGATGAGATCACGGACTGCCTTCTTAATCGTCTGCGGTGTAATATGATGCTCTTCGTTATACTTCTGCTGGATTGTCCGACGGCGGCCGGTCTCTTCAATTGCCGCCTTCATGGAATCCGTCATGTTGTCGGCATACATAATAACATGTCCCTCTGCATTACGTGCAGCACGTCCAACAGTCTGGATCAGGGAGGTTTCGGAGCGCAGGAAGCCCTCCTTGTCCGCATCGAGAATCGCAACAAGGGAGATCTCCGGAATATCCAGTCCCTCCCTCAGAAGGTTAATTCCGATAAGCACATCGAACACATCCAGACGCATATCCCGGATGATCTGTGCCCGTTCCAGGGTATCAATATCAGAATGCAGGTACTTCACACGGATTCCCACATCCTTCATATAATCCGTCAGATCCTCAGCCATCCTCTTTGTGAGCGTCGTTACCAGAACCTTATTGTGCTTCTCCGTTTCCTTCCGGATCTCCGAAATCAGATCATCAATCTGTCCTTCCACCGGACGGACGAAAATCTCCGGATCCAGAAGTCCCGTCGGCCGGATAATCTGCTCTGTGCGCAGCAGTTCATGCTCCTCCTCATACGTGGAAGGGGTTGCGGACACGAACAGCATCTGATCAATATGCTGTTCAAATTCTCCAAAGCTCAGCGGCCGGTTATCCAGTGCCGATGGCAGACGGAAACCATAATCCACGAGAGTAGTCTTCCTCGAACGATCCCCGACATACATCGCCCCGATCTGTGGGATCGTAATATGGGACTCATCAATAATGATGAGAAAATCGTCCTTAAAATAATCTAACAGGGTATGAGGCGGTTCCCCCTCCCGCATACCGTTTAAATGACGTGAATAATTCTCAATCCCTGAACAGAAGCCGGTCTCACGCAGCATCTCAATGTCAAAGTTCGTCCTCTCGGAAATACGCTGTGCTTCCAGAAGCTTATCCTCACTCTTGAAGAAACGTACACGCTCCTCCAGCTCTTCCTCCAGCGCTTCACAGGCCTTGTTAATCTTCTCCTGCGGTACGACATAGTGTGATGCTGGAAAGATGGTAATATGCTGCAGTGATGCATGCACCTTACCGCTTAAGGGCTCAACCTCTGTAATACGATCGATTTCATCTCCGAAGAACTCTACCCGGATGAGATAATCGCCGCCCTGTGCCGGATAGATCTCAAGCACATCACCCCGGACCCGGAAACAGCTGCGGTCCAGGTCCATATCGTTCCGGTCATACCGGATATCAATCAGTTCTTTAATAACCTGATCCCTGTCCTTACTCATTCCAGGACGCAGGGACACCATCATGTCCTGATAATCATCCGGAGAACCCAGACCGTAAATACAGGATACACTCGCCACCACGACAACATCCTTTCTCTCGGAAAGAGATGCTGTCGCAGACAGCCTTAATTTATCAATTTCATCATTAATGGAAGAATCCTTTGCAATATAAGTATCCGATGAAGGAACATATGCCTCCGGCTGATAGTAATCGTAATAGGAGACAAAGTACTCCACGGCATTCTCCGGGAAGAATTCCTTGAATTCTCCATATAGCTGCCCTGCCAGTGTCTTATTATGTGCAATTACCAGCGTCGGCTTATTCAGTGCGACAATTACATTCGCCATAGTAAAGGTCTTACCGGATCCGGTCACTCCCAGCAGCGTTTCAAACTGGTTTCCTTCCTGAAATCCCTTCACCAGCTCTGCAATCGCCTGTGGCTGATCGCCGGTCGGCTGATATTCTGATACTAATTTAAAAATGATCCATAAAAATACTCCTGATCGACTTTAATATCATATATTGATTGAGTCTACATATCACTTAGTTTTTTTCTGTGGCTCATTATATCATTCCATTAATAAATTGTACAGAGCAAAAATCGAATGTTTGTTCTGTATAACTATTTCTTTTCATACTGATTCTTTTTTTATTATAATGGAAAAAGAAAATTTTTTTTATAATCAAGAGGATCCTATCATGAAATTTAACGAAAAAGCTGAATGAATATATTAACAATTTACCCTGTACAGCCAAAAGAGCTGTGTGAGCTGTCCGGACTGTCCGCCGCAACCCTCAGCCGTTACCGTTCCGGGGAACGTATTCCGGAAATGAACTCGGATGCGCTTTGGCAGCTTTGCTACGCCATTGCGCAGCTTTCCTTCTGGAAACAGAACCGTCAGCTTACACCGGACGCAGTAAAAGAAGACTTTCTGTCCAGTACCGATATAAGCACCACGGACAAGGAGCACCTTCGCATCAACTTTAATACACTGGTATCTGTTCTCAATATCAACCTTACCCGCCTATGCCAGTCAATCAGTTATGACACCTCTACCATTTTTCGTTTTCGCAACGGAACGCGCCAGCCTTCAGAACCGCTCAAATTCGCTGTTGCCGTTTCCCAATGCATTGCTTCACAGTTCAATACTCCGGAAGATATTGATGTTCTTGCGGAACTTCTGAAGTGCAGCAAAGCGGAATTATCCAAAAGCACATCCCGTTCCTCCCGGCTGCAGTCCTGGCTTCTTGAAAAGCATACAGCTCCCGAAAACAGCATTTCCAAATTTCTGAACGAACTGGATCATTTTTGATCTGAATGAATATATTAAGGTCATCCACTTTGACGAAATGAAGCTCCCTCCGCTGATGCCCTTTCAGTTTCCTACCTCCAAAACGTATCTGGGACTCACTGAAATGATGGAAAGTGAAATCGACTTTTTAAAGGCAACCGTATTATCCAAATCAACCTCTTCTGTCATTATGTACAGTGACATGCCTATGGGAGAAATGGCAAAAGATCCCGAATTTCCCAAGAAATGGATGTTTGGTATGGCCATGATGTTAAAGAAAGGACTTCACCTGCATCAGATTCATAATCTGGATCGCTCCTTTGAGGATATGATGCTCGGACTCGAAAGCTGGATTCCGATGTATATGACCGGACAGATTTCTCCCTATTACCTGAAAGACACACAAAACCATATTTTTCTGCACCTCCTTAAGGTATCCGGAGCGGCTGCACTGTCCGGGGAAGCCATTGTGGGGCACCAGGAAAACGGACGCTATTACCTGACCAAGTCCAAAGAGGAAATCCTCTATTACCGTAACCGTGCCGAAGAACTGCTGCATTCCGCAAGCCCTCTTATGGATATTTACCGTGCTGATAATGCCAGCGCCCTGCAGGCCTCTCTGCTTTCCGATTCCTATACAAAAGGGAAGCGCAGAAACATTTTATCCGCACTTCCCCTTTATACCTTACATGAAGAGGATTTAAAACAATTCCTGAACCGCCATTCACTGTCGGGTCAGGAAAAGGAGAAAATTCTTTCTTATGCGTCCTCACAGAAGCAGCTCATGGAACGGATCCTTGCAAATGCCCCTGTCGAAGATGAAATCTCCGAAATTTCCGAAGAAAGCTTTGCTCAACACCCTGTGCTGATGCCCCTTTCCGGTATTTTCATGGAAAAGGATCTTCCTTATACCTATGAAGAATATCAGTTTCATCTGGCACAGACCAGACAGTATGCTAAGGAACATTCCTCCTATACCCTCACGGAGGTAAAAAAACACAGACCTTTCACAATCTGCAGATCCACATTCACGAGGGAGAGTGGGCGATGATTTCCAAAGCAAATGCACCGGCCATCCACTTCGTCATTCATCATCCGAGACTTCGTCAGGCAATTGAGCAATTTGTACCTCCCGTACAGGAGGCCTGATTTCCATGGACCGGAATTAATAACGGCGCTTCAGTTCCTCCCATTCCGGTCCGAGAGAGGCACTTCCATCCGTACTTCCGGCAAAATAACTTCCATTCTGATAAATATGATCATATTTCACATCTGCTTCATATACATTTCCGGCTGAATCCGTATAACTGTTTACGCCCCGGACTGCCTCTGAAGCCTTCTGCTGCATCCGATCCATGACAGCACTCCGCTCCCAGTACCCCTGATTCACAATGTCTGAAGTTTCTGACAGAGTTCTCGAAATTCTCTGTGAAGCCTGAATCGCATTCTGCTGCCGCTGCATGGCACCATTAAGCTGGATCTGCTGCACAGAACGCATCTCTCTTTCCTGTAACTCATAATACAACGGCAGATATTGAAGTTCCTTAATAAAACGGTACAGTATTTTCTCATATTGTGGTGCCCTGCCCTGCCCGCATATAAGAAGAAGATCAAACGCCCTTCCCCAGTCAAAGGTTCCCATTCCACCGATTCCATACATGGCACCCATGGCCGCCATGCCCTTTTTCACGATATCCATCATGTCATTCTGTCCACCCTGCGGCTTTAAGGCAACTGCCATAATTGTTGCAAAGTATCCCTCATAGACTGTTCCATTTTTGTAAAAAAATGTGAACCGGTAAACTCCGGGCAGTACATTCACCTGTTTTTTTCCAGCTTCTGTGAAGCCTCCTGTGCAAACCGGGATGCCGTATCCTTCAATTCATCCGTCAGAACCGGTGTGAGCTGAAGCTGACCGGAACCCGTCATTCCCGTTATACGCTCCTGTGCGTACTGCGGCAGTTCCACAAGCCTCCGGTACCGGACCATCGTCATCGGATTCAACTGATAATCTCCATTTGGATCTTTTGACATCAGACCACCCAGGTTTCCCAGCCCCGGCAATCCGCCAAATCCTTTAAAGCCGCCAAACATGCCGGATTTCTCAGGATTTTTATAATAAGCAGTCGGAAGAAAAGTCATCCTGGCCTCTCCCTGTTCCTGCATCATCTCCAATGCAAAGCATCTTGCCGCCAGAGAAGAAACAGAATTGTTGTCCTCCATAAGCCGGTAATTCCACCCCTCCGGAATATAAGCCCTCAGCAAAGGGCCCTGTCCCGGCAAATCAACATTTCTGACTTCCCTCTGTTTTTGAATCTGCCCCGGATAAAAAATACTCGGTATCACAATATTCACACCGGATACGGGATGCCCCTTCCGGAATTCTCATTCCATGACCACAATTTCTGCATACGACCTCACGATATTCCATCTGCCGTCACCTCCATATCATGCTGCTGATCTGATCGTCACATCTGCTGCTTCTATTGTATCGAATCCCCACAACAAAAGCAGTTCCGGTTTCCGATCTGGACAGTGCCACTTCGGAAACTTTTCTATCCCGCATTTCGACTTATTATATGATGAAATATAGAAAGGAGGCGTTACTTATGCAATTGGAAAACAGGAATTACTTATTATTGCCACACAGACCTTTGGAAATTAGTCCGGCAAATTCAGGAAAATCAACAGATGCAATCTGATAGCTAATAACAAAAAAGAAGAAAAGGAGTGAGTAAACATGAAGTCTCTCACAAGCAAACGAATTGTCAGCATACTGCTTTGTCTGTGTCTTACATGCATGACCTCTACCTCATGCAGCAGTCTCAAAGCCAATCAGGATCTCCAGTTTCTGCAGCAGCTGGAACAGACTGTCACACAGACCCAGTCCCTGCTGAATGATTCCATGTCCATTGCCAGTGAAATGGCAACCGCAACCTACGGACTGGTTCCGGGAGAGGATGCTGCCGATTATGCCAGCCTCTGCCGTACCAATGCCGCCCTCGTTGATGAGAAAGCAGGAAACATCCGGAAACTGATGCAGGAGCTGGAACGTTCCGATACGCCCCAAACAGACCGCGGAAAAGCATTATACGAAGCCCAGAAGGAATATTTTGAAGATGCCCTCTCCATACTGAATCAGATGGAAGAGACCCTTACCTTCTTCGCAGCACAGTATGATGCCGGAGTACCGTTGATTACTGCAATTACTTCCTCACAGGATGACTATCAGCAGTATCTTTCTGTTGTATACGATACCGCACTTTCCGTTAAGAATGATTACCTGCAGCTTGACACCCCTTCCTATCTTGGAGAGCTATGGCCTCTCTATACCTCTTCCATTGATATGTTCACCCAGTATCTGTATGCACAGTCCTGGGGGGCTGCAGGTGATGTTCTGCGTCAATATTCCTCTGCACAGCTCATCAGCCGCATGGGAATTGTTGCTTCCGCTTATGAAAATGCCATTTATGAGCTGATGGCCCGCGAATATATTCATTGCGAAGATGTCATTGATCAGAACCTTAAAGTTCTCGGAACGGAAATTCTGGATGGATGTAAGAACGGAACACTTCCGCAGGACAGCTATATGCAGATGTCCAGTGTTCTTTTTACAAATTATACCCTCATAGATGAGATTTATCCCAACCTGTATCCCGCGACCAATTCCATTGTGAATCTTGCCATCTATACCGATAAGGACTTCCGGGATGTCACCATTACCGCCGAAATTCCGGGATTTACCCAAGTCTATGAACAAAAACTCACAATTACACCGGAAATTACCTATCTGATGATTAAACCGCCGGTACTGTCCGATATGCCTGATCTGTCCTCCGCAAAGGATACCCAGTTAATTTTCAAAATCACGGACAATATTACAGGTGACATCATTGCACAGGAAAGCCAGTCCATCAAACTGTACAGTATTTATGATTACCGCAGTAACAGTGATGAATTTGGTGTAATCCAGAATGATAACATTCTGGCATGGATGACACCGGAATCGGAAGGTGTGCTTGCTGTCCGCCGGAATGCAGTTGCATGGCTTGAACAGAATCTTGGAAGGGACGCAGGAATGCTTCCGGGCTACCAGCCCGCCTATGGGTATGGCGATGGAGAAGAAGCCAACATTACCTATATTCAGATTGCCGCAATCCAGAGTGCTATCAGTGCCATGGGTGTCCGTTACAACATGGGGCCTTACTCCCTGAATGCTACCCAGCGTGTCCTCATGCCGGATGCCGTACTTGCAAGTCAGTCCGGAATCTGTATTGAAACTGCCGTACTGATGGCAAGTGTTCTCCAATCTGCCGATATGCATCCCATGATTGTCTTTACTCCCGGTCATGCACAGGTTGCTGTAGAAAGCTGGAGCGGTTCCGGTCAGTACTTCCTGATTGAGACCACGAACCTTCCCTTTGATGCTTCGGTAGATGATATGAATACCCTCACCGCACTATACAGCAGTGAAGACTGGGCCGAATACCTGTCCCAGAGCAGCCAGAAGGCACAGCAGTCAGGCGGCATGGTCTATATCGTGGATTGTGACCTTGCAAAAATATTGAACATAAAAGGTCTTGCTTACTAAACAGGAGGAAATCATCATGGCAAAATATTTCAGGCAAATTACTTTATCCCTGCTGGCTGTAATGCTGTCCATTCTGTCTATCGGATGCGGCAGCCGGGTACGCGGTGGCTCTTTACTTGAAGCCTCCGGAAAATCAGCAGCAGACTGGGCTGATCAGTATAATCGAACGGATCCGCCCTCCCTTACGGTGTATATCGAAACGGGATCCTATGCAGAAGAGCCGCATCAGATCAGCAGCCCTGATGTCATTAATCAGGTGTTTGATGCTCTTTCCAATGTTACCGTTGGAAAGAAAGGTGAAGCAGATCCTTCTGCCACTACCTATACCTTTTGTTTCACCAATGCAGATGGAACGAAGCAGAACTTTGTTCTTCTTGCGGATAACTGCGTGAAAATCAGGGATACCATTTATCAGGCAGAGGGTACTGACGATGTATTTACTGCTGCCTATATCACCATTTTAGAAAACACACTGGATCCTTCAGATCTTAATTCCTCTGTAATTCCCGCTGAAATTACTCCCCCTTCCTCTGAGGACACCGGAGAGGAAGATTCTTCACCTGTTCCTGACACCTCTTCCGATACACAGGGAAATTATGCCGTATTCAGCAGTCCGGAGATGGGATTTTCCTTCCTGTATCTTCCCTCCTATGCTGCACAAATGACTACCGGAGGAGGCGCCGTTATCTATACCGGCGGCGTACAGGGCGTTCCCTTCTTTCAGGTGATCCGTGTTGTCAACGGACCTTCTGCTGCACAATATTTATCCGAGCAGCGTATGAGCATTCAGATTCAATTTGAAGACCAGCTTGTTCTGGATGAAGGTGAGCCGGTTTCTCTCGGAGTCGAAGGACGCGATATCTATGGAATCCAGCTT
This sequence comes from Lachnospiraceae bacterium, assembly GCA_021628825.1. Lineage (GTDB taxonomy): Bacteria > Bacillota > Clostridia > Lachnospirales > Lachnospiraceae > Suilimivivens. The sequence goes on from JAJXRY010000002.1 coordinate 69,798, forward strand.
GCCTATACGGAAGAGGATTCCAATAAGGTTCGTATTGTCACAAGCTTTGCTGAAAATCTGGAGGATCGCAGCGTTGCCGTATTCACCGCCTCCTTCTATGACGATGATGAAGCTGCTTCCAATGCGATTATGGCTGCCCTCACCGATGCCCTGAACAGCTTTATGCCCGATGCCGGGTATTATACGGGCGGTGCCTCCGGTAACAGCAATAACAACCCCGCCGGGGAACCTTCTACACCGGCTTCAGGCAGTCAGACTGCCTCTTATACCCTGGAAAATTATGACGGAGGCATCTTTACCATGAAGCTGCCAAAGGGCTTCGTAATTGAAACAGCGGGAGCATATGCCGGATTTGGCTTCCATGCTTATGATCCGCAAAATCCGGACGTACAGATCTTCTTTTACGGAGAACTTGGCCCCTATTTCAGGAGTGCAGAAGATAAAGCAACCTACCAGCAATACTCGCAGTCCGGAGATCCTCTTACGAAGCTGTCCGTCTTAAACCCCAAAACCGTTTTAGGCTGTATCAGCAGTTTTGATGATTATGAACAGGCTTACAATGCAACCTCAACACCTTACCACGACTTCCCGGTAATCCGTCAGCTTTCCAATATCTCTGAACAACCGGTAACAACCTTCCTGTCCGGTGTTGCGGAATCAGAAAGTATGGTTCTGGCAAATCTGACTTCCACGACCGGAAATGCATGCAGTGGTATTTTTCAGGGATCCATTGCAGATGCCAACCCATATCAATCCTCTTTTCCTTCACCAAGTGTATGCGCCATGGATGTGTTCGGCGTGATTGCCCCGAAGGAACAGTTTACCTCAGTTTCTCCTGCATTGATTGAGTCACTGTGCAGCTTCCGCTTCACGGATGAATATATAAAGGAGAGCATGTCTATCACCAATACCATAGGCATGAATGCCGCAGAGTATTCCCGCCAGAATGAGGCGATGATGGACAGCATTACAAACAATTTCCTGGACTACATAAATGAAAGATATTAAGAATTTCCATAAAAAAAGCCGTTGCTTAGCGTATACTAATGCAACGGCTCTTTCTTACTTTACTTATGTATATCTTTTCAAGCTTAGATTTAGATAAAGAAGCTTCCTGTTACATCGCCATTAATTACATAATAAGCGGTGTTCTCTTCAGGCTTTACATAAAGCTCAATGCTCTTTACATCCTCTTCCTTACCATTTAAATCATATTTCCATACATCCTTGGTAATTCTGATAAGGTCTTCGGAAGTATAAGATTTTCCACTGAACTGGAAGTTTACTTCTTCTTTTACAACGGGTTTCTTAGCAGCGGGTGCCTTTTTCACTGTTTCCTTCTTAACGGTTTCTTTCTTAGCTGCAGGTGCCTTCTTAGCAGGTGCTTTTTTTAGCAGCGGGTGTCTTCTTAACTGTATCTTTTTAACTGCCTCTTTCTTAACTTCTGCCTTAACTTCGGGTGCTTTTACCTCTGCTGCCTTAACTTCCACCTTTTTCTCTTCAGCCGGTACCTTAGCAACTACTTTTGCTGTTGCTTTCTTTACTTCTGCCATGACTAACTCCTTTCACTTCTTAACCTGACATTTTCCCCCAACATTTATTGAAGTAAGCACTTCATTATGATGAAGCATACACCATAAACCCATACTTGTCAATATTTCAGCCTCGGATCAGGAAGAAAAGAATCACAATAATACCAAGTGCAATCCGGTAGTATCCAAACACCTTAAAGTCATGCTTCTTAATGTAGCCAAGCAGGAACTTGATCACAAAGAAGGATACCACGAATGCAACGATCATGCCAACGGCAAGAATCGCTCCCTCCATAGAAGTCATGGAGGCACTTGTCAGGAACTTAACACCCTTTAAGAGACTTGCTCCGAACATAACCGGAATGGCAAGGAAGAAGGTGTATTCTGCCGCAACCGTTCTGGATACTCCAAGTAACAGTGCTCCGACAATGGTTGCTCCCGAACGTGAGGTTCCCGGGAAAATTGCTGCAATCAACTGGAACATTCCGATCCAGAATGCAAGCTTATAATCAATTCCGGCTAAGGTTGTCACCTTTGCCTTCTTTCCTTTATGGTAATTCTCAATCACAATAAATGCGATACCAAACAGGATCAACATGATTGCTACTGTCTGATAGTTATAAAACAGTGCTTCAAGCTGTGCATCAAAGAGCAGTCCCACAATGGCTGCCGGTACACAGGATACCAGAATGTGAAACCAGAGCTTGAAAATATCCCATTTCACAAAGGCTCCGATTCCGTCCCTGGCCAGAGGCTCTTTATTGTTCTTCTTTCCAAAGGGCCAGATCTGATTCCAGAACAGAATCACAACGGCAAGGATCGCTCCAAGCTGGATCACCACTTCAAACATACTGTAAAATTCTTCCGATACATTCAGGGATACAATTTCATTCAACAGAATCATATGTCCGGTACTGCTGATCGGAAGCCACTCCGTAATTCCCTCTACAATACCAAACAGAATTGCTTTTAAAATTTCGATCATGATCTTTTATTTCCTCTCAAAATGACGCTTTTTCTTTCCGATCATCCTTCTTATTATCCATATGATTATCTTCGTAGCAGATATTCCAGATAAAAACGGATTTTTCTGATAAATTTCATTCCGGAATCTGTTTTAATAATTTTCCTTCACAAACTTACGCAGTGCTTCCAGTGAACGCTCTACCTTCTCCGTATCAATGCAGTAAGCCATACGGAAATATCCCGGAACGCCAAAGCTGTCAGAAGGAACCAGAATCAGATCATACTTTAATGCCTTCTGGCTGAATGCTACCGCATCCTCTTCGAGCGCCTTCGGGAAAATGTAGAAGGTTCCGCCCGGCTTTACGCACTCAAAGCCAAGGCTTGTCAGCTCATTGTATAACAGGTTCATATTCGTCTCATAAACAGACATATCCGAGGTCATGTCCACTACTTCTGAAACGGCAAGCTGAATAATGGAAGAAGGACAGTTGTGTCCGATTCCTCTGGAAATCTGTGCACAGATTGCACTGATCAGTTCTGCATCCGTACATCTGGGATTTGCTGCCACATATCCGATACGTTCTCCCGGCAGGGATAAGGACTTCGAATAGGAATAGCAGGACAATGTATTGTCATAGAATTTGGATACATAAGGCGCTTCCACACCCGCAAACACGATCTCACGATATGGTTCATCGGAAATCAGGAAAATATCATGTCCGTATTCCTTCTGCTTTGCATAAAGCAGGTCTGCAAGCCTCTGTAAGGTTGCTGCACTGTATACCACGCCGGACGGATTGTTCGGGGTATTAATGAGGACTGCTGCCGTCTTTTCATTCAGCATTTCCTCTAACTTATCAAAGTTAACCTGAAAGTCCACCGTATTGGCCGGCACCACCTTAAGCGTTGCTCCGGTCATATTGATATAAGGATTGTACTCCGGGAAGAACGGTGCAAAGGTAAGTACCTCATCCCCGGGCTTCGTCACACAGCGGACCGCATGTGCAATCGCTCCGGCCGCACCGGAGGTCGGGAAAATATGTGTTGCTTTATAATCCATACCAAACCGGCGGTTCAAAGATTCTGCAATCTTTTCTCTTACCGAAGTAATTCCAAGACTTGGACTGTATCCGTGAACTTCCATGGAGCTCTTCGTCCGGATAAGATGAACCACCTCTTCATTAAACGCATCCGGAACAGGCACGGACGGATTTCCAAGACTGTAGTCAAAAACATTCTCATAACCAATTTCCTTACCCCGTGCTGTCGCAAATTCGGAAAGCTGCCGGATGACTGATTTTCCCTCCAGCATTTTCTTATATTGTTCGTTAATCATCGTTTCTGTTACCTCCTATATTGATCCATGTGTCATCTTATCACAACCGGATCTTTTCCTCAATAAAAGTTGGGCTTTCAACTGCTATTTCACAGTACGGGCATGGTTAGCATCCTTGATTTCCTTCACAATCTTCGGATCAATTTCCGAAATGACCTGCTCGGACGGCATCGCCGTGTAGTACCCCTGAATCAGATCCACACCATAGGAAATTACGGTTTCCAGCTCTTCCTTCGTCTCAACTCCCTCTGCAAGACACTGAATGTTATTCTGCTCGGCAAATTCCACCGTGTTCTTCACAAACATCTGCTTGTTGACATCATTCTGGATTTCTGTAATCAGATAACGGTCAATCTTAATGATATTCGGCTTGTACCGCAGCAGATTCACAATATTGGAATAGCCTGTTCCATAATCATCTATGGCAATCCGGCACGGTCCTTCCTGATCGGTCAGGTTCACAATCCTGCTGATCTCTTCAGCTGTTGTTTCATCACGCTCGGTAATTTCAATTGTGCACTGGGAAAGCAGATCCGAATACTGGTTTACCAGCCGCTCCTTATCCTTTCCTTCAATGAAATAGCCCGGAATACTGTTGATGAAAATATATTTATCCTTAAAAAAAGTGTAAGGTGCTCGCCTGCATAAGTCAGTACGTTATTAAATGTTGCATATTCAATCTCATACAGTCGTCCGTATTCTTCCGCAATGTTCAGAATTTCATCCGGACGTAAACCGATTTCCTCCGGTGTCCGCATCAGCGCCTCATATCCATAGATCGCACCCGTTTTCGCACAGACAATAGGCTGGAATGCATAATAAAAACAAATTCTCGGACATCAGCGTTTCAAATAGCTGATACGTGTCCTTCGCGGTTTTTCTTTCCTTTAAAACCTTACCTCCACCCTGTTTCAGACGGTTCAGATAAAGCTCTCCCATGGCAACCTTAATATAGGTCTTGATATCATTGTTCCAGCCGGCTGCCGCTGTCGTACAGCCACAATTGACCTCCACGAAGTATTCCTTATCCTGCGTCTTATTAAAGCTTTCTATAAAACGGTAAAAGGCACGCACAGAATCATCAATGATCGATCCGGCCGCTCCCGGATTTTCTGCATCGTTAATAATACAGAAGCTGTCATCGGAAATCCGGGCAACCACGGTTCCCGGCGGATTTGCCATCTGCAAAGCATCTGCGGTAAGCTGCACGGTTTCTTCAACATCCTTCAGTCCGTAATTTTCATAGATAAACTGATACTTGGGAATATTATAAACGGATACGGCAATCGCACGCTCCTTCCAGTCCGGATACAGTTCATTCATCTTCTTCACCAGACCTTTCAGGTTCAGGACTCTGGTAACCGGATCCTGATACTGCATCTCTTCAAGGCTGTGTGACATATGCTCCTGCTGCATTCTGCTGATAATCAGGCTGAACGCCAGATTCATAACCTTGGAAACACGATGTATCTTACCCGCATCCTTTAATAACTCCTTCGATTTTACAATGTAATATCCACATACATTATTTTCGACATAAATGGATTGGAACAGAAACATCACATCTTCCCTGACAGCCTCTTCCAGACGAGGATACATCTCTGCGGATTTATACAGCGCATACCGCTGCCTGTCAAGATCCGTGCCCAGTGAAGAAATGACAATCATCTCCTCTGCAAATGGCTGCTGTGGATCTGTCTTTGTGTTATTTCTGGTTGCTGTCAGAAAATCGCTGTTTAATGCGACCATAGAATTCGGAAGAATAAAGGAATTCAGTTTGTTACCGATAATTCCCATATCAATGGTCTCAACGACACGTTCCACCTGCGAAAGAATAAACTCCTCATGAGCCCGTGCATCCCACATGGCATCACTTAAATGATCTGCACATAACTGATAGTCCGGGTGTGTCTGTTTCTGACATCCACAGGATTCCTGGATTGTCAGCTTATATTCCTCAAGATCCCGGTATGGCGGTTTCTTATTCTCAAGAATATTTGTCAGCATTTCCCGGCATTTCCCGGCCAGAACCGATGGTGTTCTGGCACAGGTAGACAATGCCGGTCTGTGGAACTGATAGCTTGGCACACCGTCAAAGCCGGTGACAATGATATCCTCCGGCACACGGATTCCGTGTCTTTTTCAGCACCTTGCAGGCAGCCACCGCCATAGCATCATTTGCACAGATAATTGCCTCCGGCAGATCTCCGCTCTGAATCCAGTTTTCTACGGCCCGCTCTGCAGGACCATACCAGTACTCTCCATAGGCAACCTTGGAGGTCTGCGGATCTATTCCACATTCCCGCAATGTTTCCCGGAAAATCTTTTCGCGGTACATCGAGTTGCTCTCCCCCATACTTCCTGACAGAAAATACAGCTTTCGTTTCTGATGAACCCTAATGACATGTTCGATCAGCTGGCTGAAAGCATCCTCATAAGAAGGAACAATGGAATAACAGCCATCTGCTTTCATATTCAACAGAATGACCGGAATCTGTCTTTCTCTGGCTTTTGTAATGAGATCATTAATCACCTGCTGGTCATTGATCGTATCTGCTTTTGATGACCACGGCATCGATCAGATCATAATTGATCAACTGATAAATCGACTTCGCTCCTTGATCATAGATATCCTGATTATATAAATCCGAAAAGCTGTTAAAAAGCAGCAGACGATAATCAGACCCTTTGACGGTCTGATAAAGTGCATCAATCAGTTCATAGGTGATTTCATCCTGGATTTTGGTTAAGCAAACCGCTACCAGCTTATATCCGTTCAGCATTTTCTACCCCTTCCTCATAGAAAAAAACTCTTCCAATTACATTCTAGTCAGAAAATGAAGCAAGGCGCAAGAGCTTTCCTCCTGCGCCTTTATAAATTATCACATTTTTATGATTTTTCTATCGAATGATAACTTATTTTTGTAGAAGATAAAATCAGACTTATGTCTCCCTGGAAATCAACAGCTCCGATTCCTGCAGGAAGGATAAAATGATCTCCCTTGCGGATCATCTGTCCATTTACCAGTCCCTCTCCTTCAATGACACTCACATTCATAAACGGATGCGTCTGTTCGATAGAAACCGGTCTCGTTACATCCAGCTTCCATACGGTATAGTAAGGGCAGTGAATCAATTCATTCAGCTGATCCTTCGGCAGATCTCCGACATACTTCACACTGTCTTCGGCAGATGCCGCAGGAACATTAATCACATCAATGCTCTGCTGTACATGTAACTGACGCGGCTTTCCATTCTGCAGACGGTCATAATCATACACACGATAGGTAATATCACTGTTCTGCTGTGTCTCTAAGATCAGGCAGCCACTGGTGATTGCATGTACGGTTCCCGGATTGATCTGGATGAAATCACCCTTCTTAATCGGAACGCGGCGGATAAACTCATCCCACTTGCCTTCGGAAATCATCTCCGTAAGCTCTTCCTTCGTCTTCGCATTATGCCCAATCACAAGCTCTGCGTCCTCCGGGCAGTCCAGGATGTACCAGCATTCAGTCTTTCCTAAGGATCCATTCTCATGAACCTGTGCGTAGGCATCATCCGGATGTACCTGAATACTTAAGTTGTCCTTTGCATCAATAATCTTAATCAGCAGCGGGAAGCGGTCTCCTTCTTCGTTACCGAAGAGGTACGGATCCTCCTTCCATAACCGGGAAAGGGTCTTTCCTTTGAAGAGACCTTCCTTTACGACACAGTCCCCGTTCTGATGGGCGCCGATTGCCCAGCATTCTCCGGTATCCTCACCCGGAATATCATATCCAAAGAGGCTTCTTAAACGGTTTCCTCCCCAGATCATTTCCTTAAATACCGGCTCCAGGAACAGAATCGGTCTCTGCTTTGTATTAATGGATAAAATTGCTCCGTTCGTTTCAATCACCTTCTGATACCAGAATGCGGAATCCTTTACGATTCGCTTCTGGGTTGCAAAATCCACATGGACAATTCCAAACCGCTCGGTATATCCCTTATCCCATTCAAAGTTATCCAGGAATGTCCATAAGAAGTAACCACGGACATCCACGCCTTCGTCGTTTGCCTTCTGCAATGCAGAAATATACATATCAAGGAAGTTCTGACGGTTCGGATCATGTACTCTGCCATCGAGGGAAACATCATCATGGCAGGACATGCCGTTTTCGGTTACAAACAGCGGAAGCTTATAGCGGTCATAAATAAACTTCACGCCCCAGTAGAAGCAGTCCGGTGTAACCGGCCAGTTGGCTGCGGTTTTCGGAAAGCCCTCCGGTCTTTCGGGAAATTCGATTTCTCCGTTTTCACCTGCCTTTACAAAGTATCCATTATAAATATTCTGTCCCATGAAATCCAGCGGCTGGGAAATCAGCTTCATATCCTCATCGGTAATTTCCGGCAGATACTCTGCAAACTTCTCCAGGCCTTCTTCCGGATATTTTCCCAGGAATACCGGATCATTAAACCATGCCACATTCCAGGTCCAGTTATCCATCGGCTGATAAAAGCCAAACAGTACCTTTCTTGCTGCTTCCACATCCTCCGGTTTATTACTTACAGGGTATGCCATACCACAGGTCGGTGCATAGCCGACCTTAATCGGACGACAGGCATATTTACGAAGATTGATGACGGCCTGTCCATGTGCGCGCAGTGCATTGTGTGCAATCTGGAACACATCCTTATACGGAAGATGCAGGCCCGGTGCATGCCATCCGGACATATGTCCGATTCCAACGAAGCATTCCGGCTCATTTAAGGTGATGAAATTCTCGCAGATATCGGAAAAGTTCTCTGCAACAACCCTGGCATATTCTCCAAACCACTGAATAACCTCTTCATTCAGCCAGCCGCCCTTATCCTGTAATGCCTGGGGAAATTCCCAGTGATACATGGTCAGATACGGCTCGATGCCATTCTTCTTCATTTCCAGAATCATATCCCGGTATAAAGCAACTGCCTTTTCATTTACCTTACCCGTTCCTTCCGGAATCAGTCTTGCCCAACTGATGGAAAAGCGGTATGCCTTAATCCCCATCAGTCTCATTAATGCAAAATCATCCTTGTAACGGTGCATGTGGTCACATGCTACCTCTGCTCCATAACCATCCTTGGTGCCGCCTTCTGCAATGAACTTATCCCAGATCATGGCTCCTGCACCGTCATTGGCATCTCTTCCTTCAATCTGGTAAGCGCTGCTTGCAACGCCCCAGGCAAAATTGTCACGAAACATAATTTCATTTCCTTTCTCACGGTCATCCCGCTTTATGTAACAGTTCAGCCTTGCTTAATCAATTTTAAATCTCTCAATGGATTTATCCAGCTCCAGTGCATCGCTTCTAAGCAACTCTACTTCTTCTTTTAATGTCTGGACAACAGATACCTGTTCTCCCAAAGTAGCCGTAACCTCCTGTGTGGATGCAGCAACCTCTTCAGACACAGAAGCAATATTCTGCAGGGAACCTTCCACTTTATCCTTTTCAAGCATACTCTCTTCCAGTCTTTGCGTAATCACACGGATACCCTCTACCAGTTCACCTACACAATTCTGAATCATTTCAAATACGTTGACTGTCTCCTGCAGTGCCCTTGCCTGCTCATTGACCATGCTCTCTGCTTCTCTTGCTGATGCCGTTGTCTTATCCGCAGTCTCACCAATCTTCTTAACGATCTCATGAATCTTATTACCGGATTCCTTGGACTGATCCGCCAGCTTACGGATTTCCTCCGCCACCACCGCAAAGCCTCTTCCGGCCTCTCCTGCTCTGGCTGCCTCAATGGCTGCATTTAAGGAAAGCAGATTCGTCTGTCCGGCAATACTGTTAATCACGTCAACAAAGCTCTTGATTTCCTCGGAATTCTTCTGTACAGCGTCAATATCATCGACCAGCACTCTGGTTAAGGATACGGTTGTATCTGACTTACCGCTTAATTCCTGAACAATCACTCTTCCCTGTTCTACGGCTTCAATTGCCTTATCTGCGGTCTGTCCCATGTGTGAGGTTTTTTCCGTAACTGTCGTAATATTTTCAGAGAAGCTTATCATATTTTCATTGCTGCTCTCTGTATCCTCTGCCTGTCCCTGTACACCGCTTGCCACTTCATCCATGGCTCTTGCTATATCCTGCATGGAAGTATTGATGGCTCCGGTTTTGTCAGAAACATCCTCCGCAAGTCCGGTTACTTTACTGCCGAACTGCTTCATATCCCGCATTAATCCTCTCATACTCTCTATCATAGCATTGAGGCTTCCGGTCAGCTCTTTAAACTCATCCTGCCTTTTCGTAGTAAAACCCTGGGTCAAATCACCCTGTGCTACCTTAGCAAGACCTCCGCTCATATCCCTTACTGTCTTACTGATACCGGTAGAAATCACAAAACCGGTGACCAGTGCCGTACCTGCTGCCAGAATTACCATGAAGATGGTAATATACTTAATACTTCCCACCTGTCCGAGCACATTGCTTTGAGGTATCAGGGTACAGATCATGGCTTTGGTGTTGCCTACGGGTGTATAAATATATACATATTTTTTTACCATTAATCTTAACATCCATGTAGCCGGGTTCTTCGGCTTCCTTAGTGCTTTCATAAAAACTCACTGCCTACAAACCACTGCTTTGCATCTGCATCTTCGTCTTCCTTATCCGATGCAGCCTTTCCCTCATCTGCCTCTGCCGGATTATCTGTCTTCTGCTCAAAAGCCACTTCTCTTCCGTCAGCGGTTACAAGTGCCTTCACGCTGCCCTTGCCAAAATCGATTTCTCCCAGCATCTTTTCTGCTACGGATATATCCAGTGACATAACCAGATAAGCATCCGACTTGGAAAATTTCTGATAATAAACCATGGCATATTTTTCCTGTTTGCTCTGCATATTATCATCCAGATAAGTCTGGTAACCCATCCACCTGTTTCTCTGGGTGCTATTGGCTGCAAAATACTGTCCTTCAGCCGTATTACTGAAATCTGCCATAGGCGTTTCCGTCATACCGCCGGATAAGGTGGAAAGGTATGCGCCACCCTCGGGAATAACCGTACAACTGTAAATATTCTTGTTTGTGGACTTGACATTACCAATATCGGATTTCGCACTACGGAAAGTCTCCAATGCTTTTGATTCCTGTTTTCCGTAATACTTATCATAGTAATCGCCCACATCACTGTTCGTAATCATCTCCAGCGCTTTATTTGAAATATTGGTACAAACCAGATTAAAATAATCGCCTACTGCCGATACGGTGGATTGTGCAGACTCTTTATATTTGTCTACAATACCGGAGGAGGCCGTACTATAGGACACAACACCCAATGCGATCATCAGCACAACCGGCACCATAAACGCTATAAGCAACGTGCCAAGAATACTCTTTTTATTTGATCTGCGCAAATTCTTAAGACCCCCAAGCATTGCTTTGAAATCCGGTCTGACAACTTCCTTCTTCTGTTTCTTCACCTTGGCTGCTTTCGGTAATTTCGGTAACTTCGGTAACTTAATCTTTTTTTCCTTTTTTGATGCCATACCCTCTCCCCCTTTGGTTAGTTGGAACCAATCACAGATACCAGATAGAACGGTACCTGATCGTCTTCATGGTTTTTCGATAATACGGATCTGTACATGATGCTTCTTAAGCCCGGTGTGACGGGTTACCGTCTGGATAAACAGACAGTCCCCCCAGTCCTCATCGAAGTTTCCATCAAGAACGGTTCTTGTGCTTTCGTCTCCATCCACAATCACCTCTGCAACCGGCGTCGGTCTGTGGATCGTTTTGCGATACTGGATTGCAATTCCTGTTGCTTCAATATCAAAAGAGATTTCATCTCCCACGTTGGAAGCGATAAAGCCTCCGCTGAAAATATCCAGGAACTCCTTCTTCTTATTGGGATCCTTCTCAAAACCATTCAGAACCGGAGTGCTGTTATAATTTTTTTATATCGTACCGAATTCTCATACTGATTGGCAGTAATCGGATTCGGAAGTATTTTCCCATTAAAGTCAGGATCTGCCTCTTCGGTGTTACGATCCTGATAAATTTTCTCTAAGAATGTGGTAATGACCTTTGCTACCAGTGCATGCCCGTCATCATTCGGATGAAGATCATCGGGGGTAATCTCCCGGTTCTTGATCTGACCGGATTTTTACCGGTGGTAAAATCGTGCTCTTCATGCTGACCATCGGAAGCTGATAAGCACGTGCTACTGCTACATGCTGATCCTCTGCACTGCTTCCATCATCGTACCGGACGTTGTTCATTAAAAGAACCGCCGGTGCACTTGCATCACCATAGGTTTTACGAATCAGACCTTCATAGGTCTCTCTGAAAAATTCATTGTTATCATCATTTACTGCGAATTCAATGAGAATAAAGTCAGGCTTCTTATGTAATAAATGCTGCTCTACTCTGGATACACCAAACTGGGAGGTTGTACCGCCAATTCCCGCATTGATATACTCTACCTGGCTCTGGGGGAACTTCTCCTTCCACCACTTATAAACCAGATAAGCGTAGCATGTTTCGGGTGTGGAAGACAGGCTTCCCTGTGTAATGGATCCACCAAGGAATCCAACCTTGATCGGTTTTTCCTGCTTCTGCCTTTTTCATGCACGCTTTAATGCGCTTCCAGTTACCTCTGTTTAACTCACCTTTTTCAAAATCTACCGGATATCCCATAGACACCTCCCCCAACCTGTTTCTTTTGGAAAATATTCAGAAAGGCTTGCTTTTTCAACAAGCCTTTCCATTCCTTTTATAATCTTATCATAACTGTTAAGCACCTTATCTGATGCCGATTTCTGTATCAGTTTCAGTCAATTTGCTGTGCTCTTTAATATAAGCAACAATATCCTCGAACTGTGTAAATGCAAGACCTACATAACTGTCTGCACTGCCATAGTAAATCGCGATTTTACCGGTTTCCGGATCATGAATCGTTGCACAGGGGAAACATACATTAGGAACGAATCCTCTTTCCTCATACCACTCTTCCGGAGTAAGAAGGAAGGTTTCACAACGATATTTTACAATAGAAGGATTCTCAATGTCAAGGATTGCACCACCGATGGAGTAAACAAATCCGTTACAGGTTCCGCTTACACCATGATAGAACAGGAGCCATCCTTCGCTTGTCTCGATCGGAGCAGCGCCGCCACCGATCTTAACGGATTCCCACCATTCGCTTCCCTGGCTCATCACATGTCTGTGTCTGCCCCAGTATACGAGATCCGGGCTTTCGCTTAAGAAAATATCTCCAAACGGTGTATGCCCGCTGTCAGAAGGTCTACTTAACAGCATGTAGTTGCCGTTGATCTTACGAGGGAACAATACCGCATTTCTGTTGTAAGGAATGAACGGATTCTCCAATCTTGTGAAGGTCTTGAAATCGGTGGTCTTCGCCATACCAATGGAAGCACCGTAGAAATCCTGACACCAGATGATGTAATAGGTATCCTCTACCTTTACAAGTCTCGGATCATAAGCATATCTGGGCATGAAAGGTTCTCCCTTTTCATTGACAAAAGGAATCTTTTCCTTATCGAAATCCCAGTGAATGCCATCCTTACTTCTTCCCATATAGATATAAGGGATACCGTTTGTCTGCTCGCCACGGAATACACCGATGAATTCATCACCGTAAGGCATTACGGCACTGTTAAAGATTCTTGCAACACCTTCTACCGGATTTCTTCCAATGATCGGGTTCTCTGTATATCTCCAGATCGGTGCTCCTGTTAAATTTGCGGGTCTTTTCCTGCCAGGGAACATTCTTGACAGGAGGGGCAATCATTTTTTTAATTCGCTCATTTTATTTTCCTTTCTGTTGGTTTATAGTTTCATTTTATAAGCCGCAGCTCATTATCTGCGATAACAGTTCAGCCATGCAGAAATGATTGTGTAAGGCATGGCTGAACTGTAATTATCTGCGATTCAGGTATTCCAGATTCTTCTTTACGAGATCACATCTTTGTGCAACACACTCTACAGAACGAAGCGGATCCTGGGGAGTATTAAATACATAGTCAATCAGCTTGTCAATCGTTGTGGATGCCACATGCATTCTGGTATCGCTGGATGCATAATAAATATATACATCTCCGTTTTCTGTTGTAATTGCACCATTGGTAAATACGACATTGGAAACATCTCCGACTCTCTCTCCGCCTCTGGGTCCGATCAGCATTCCGGAGGGTTCGGCAATCACCCTGGAAGGATCATTTAAGTCGGTTGCAAATGCATAAATAACATAGCGGAGTCCTGCAGCCGTGTTACGGACACCATGTGCAATGTGAATCCATCCCTTTTCGGTCTTGATCGGAACAGCGCCTGCACCATTTTTCACCTCGGTAATGGTATGATACTTACGTAAGCTGGTCATCTTTTCTTCGTCAATTACAGCATGTTCAATATCATCACACAAACCAAATCCAATACCGCCGCCTGATCCGGTGTCAATAAAATCATCCATCGGTCTGGTGTAGAAAGCATATTTTCCGTTTACAAATTCCGGATGAAGAACCACGTTTCTCTGCTGGGGAGAATGAAGTGTCGTTAAGTTGTCAAGTCTCTCCCAGGTCTTTAAATCTTTGGTTCTGACGATACCTGCCGCTGCAACTGCCGCAGAAAGATCGTTTACGGAAGTGTCCTTGCTTTCGGAACAGAATACACCGTAGATGTAGCCGTCTTCATGCTTGGTAAGACGCATATCATATACGTTGGTTTCTTCCGGACAGGTATCAGGAAGAAGAATCGGATAATCCCAGAAACGGAATCCATCCACCGGGCTGTCACTTTCTGCTACTGCGAAGAAGGACTTACGGTCATCTCCTTCTACTCTGGCTACCAGATAATACTTACCGTTTAATTCAATTGCTCCGGAATTCAATACTGCATTAATTCCAAGTCTCTTCATAAAATAAGGATTGGTTTCCGGATTAAAGTCATACTGCCAGATTAACGGAGCATGCTCTCTTGTTAACACCGGATATTTATACCGGTCATAAATACCATTATAGAAATCGGGATCGATCTCGTTCTTACGGTTGATGAGCAGCTCAAGCTTCGCTGACTCAATCTCATATTGTTTGTTCATTATTAGAATTTTCCTCCTTCTTTACGGGATCTCTTAATTACTTCGAAACACATTCTTCCGTTATGATACGGGCACTTCCATGGTTCTACAATCGGTCTGCCCTCATAAGGCTTACCCTCCGGGTCTACTTCCCAGAACCATTCGGAGCCTGCACGCTTATCAATGACATGATCCTTGATGAACTGCCACTCGCTCTCTGCTGCCTCCAGATATTCCGTCTTTGAAGGCTCCTTCTCATAACCGTTTAAAAATCCGACCACCGTTTCTGCCTGTACCCACCAGATACGATGCGTATTCACAACGCCCTTTTCACATTCGTTTGCCAGAGAATGTCCGTCAAACGCAACCTTGTAAATCTGGGCTGTCAGATCCTTCGTAATCGGAGAAAGAAGTGCTTCGTACTTCGGATCTCCAAGAACTTCGGTACCACGATCCATCAACCATGCCGTTTCAATGTCGTGTCCATAGGAATGAAGATCAATGATCGTGTTCATGTTTGCATCAAAGAACACTTCCTGACGATGAAGCCCGGGATTATAGACCTTCGTTGCAAAGGTATCCATGATCCATTTAAGGCTCTCCGCTACTTCCGGCAGCTTTGCCACACGATACAGCTCGGTATATGCTTCAAATACATGAAGCAGGGTATTCATCGTCTTGTCCGCGATAACACCGTTTTCAGAAAGCTTGTCATTCTCGATCAGGTGGAATTCCTTATTGAATGCTTCCAAATATCCGATTTCGTCGGTACATTTATTTTTCAATAATGTTGTATAACTCTTTGGCAATGTTTAATGCTTCTTCGTCACCTGACGCCTCATAATAAGAACTTAAAGCATAGATTGCAAATGCCTGATTGTAGGTATGCTTCGTGGTGTCCTCCGGCTTTCCGTCGTACTGAATGGACCAGAAGATTCCACCGTTCACACGATCCAGACAGTAAGTCTTCAAAAACTCATATGCATGCTTTGCTTCGTCCAAAAGGGACTCGTCCTTAAGCAGGGTATAAGCATTGGAGAAAAACCACATGATACGGCTGTTTAAGATACATCCCTTTACCGCCTTCCTGTCTACTGCAAGATCATAGGTCATATAGCCGTAATATCCACCATGCTCATTATCTCTTAAATTCTTCCAAAAGGGAATAATTGTCTGCGTAAGATGATCCTGAATTTCATTCACCATCATAATTCCGCCCTCCGTAAAATCAGTCTTGTGTTAACCCTTAACAGCTCCGGCTGTCAGTCCGGAATAAATCTGCTTCTGACAGGTAATAAATACGATCAGCGCAGGCAGCAGTGAAATAATAACACCGGCACAGATCAGGTTGTATTTACTTCCCAGAGGTCCTACGAAGGTATACAGAGAGGTGGCTACCGTCGCGTAGTGCTTCTTATCCTGCAGATAAAGGTTCGCATTGTAGTATTCGTTGTAAGTACCAACGCCTTTCAGAATACATGCGGTTACAATAGCCGGCTTCAACAGCGGTAACAAAATTCTGTAGAAAATGGTGAAGTAAGATGCACCATCCATGATGGCCGACTCATCCAGTGAATAATCAATGTTCTCAAAGAACTGGATGTAAATGTAAATTGAAATAACGTCCGTACCACAGGTCATCAGGATATAACCAAACATATTGTTGATAAATCCCAACTTATACATCATTTCGTAAACTGCGATCTGCATTGCTACACCGGGAAGCTGGCAGGCAACGAGGAACAGGTTACGGATCAAATTATTTCCGAAGAATTCAAAACGGTTCAGCACATAAGCAAGCTGTGTTCCGATGAATACGGATAAAATCAATACTGCTATCAGAATGATCGTGGAGTTAATAAATGCTCTTCCCATTCCGGCTTTCTTAAAGGCACTTACGAAATTTTCAAAGTATAGCCAGCTCGACGGGGGCGTCATAACATTTGTACTGTTATACTCTGCATCCGGTTTGAAAGCGGTAATTACGCAGGAAACCAGCGGAATAATCGCAACCAGGGAAAAAGGAAAACAAGGGATGCATACTTTTAAAAAGATCAGAATGAATTTTTTTAATATGTCCGAAAATTGTCATCTTATCTTCCCTCCTTCTTTGCAGCAAGCTTGGCAAGCTTCTTCTCTCTCTTCACTGCTGCATTAATGTCCTCATCCTCAGAGTTCTTGAAGACATACTTGAAGAACAGCTTCTGTGCCACCGTCACAACGAGAATAATTGCCAGAAGCACAACTGCCATTGCAGACGCCAGACCTACCTTTTGCTGCGTATGTGCAATCTGGTGCATGATGACGAAGTAAGTACCCGTTCCGTTTGCACCATCGGTGATAACGTAAGGCGGCTCGAATGCACTTAAGGATCCGGTAATGGAAAGGATGACATTCAAAGTTAAAATCGTCTTAATACTCGGTAAAATAATGTATAAGAACTGATGCCATTTATTTGCACCGTCCAGCATGGAAGCTTCATACAGCTCCGGATCCACGGACATGATTGCTCCAATGAACAATACCATGTTCTGCCCGAAATAACGCCATACCGAAGTTCCTACCAGAGAGAAGTTGTTAATGCTCTGGTCTTTGAGCCAGTACGGAAGATTGTCTAACTGGAATCCACACCACTGGAGAACGGTATCGAATACGAATCCTCTGGTGTAGAAAAACTTAAAGATAAAACCAACGGCAATACCGTTAATCAGGAACGGGAAGAACATAAATCCCTTAAAGAGATCACCGAACCTGGTTTTAAAGCTTAACATTGTAGCAAGATACAATGCAATTGCAAGCTGTACTACCGACCCAAGCATATAGTACAGGCTCAGCTTCAATGCTCCGAAGCAGTCGCTTCTCTGGAACACCTTCATGTAGTTTTTCCATCCTACAAATTTACGGGCACCGGTATATTTCATATTATAAAAGCTGTAGCTCACCATCTCACCGAACGGAAGATAAGTAAATACAAACAGTAATACCAGAGGTACAATCAAAAAGGCAATCATAACAAATACCTTTTTGCCCGTCTCTGCTTCTGGCCCACTCGCCAAACGATCTTTTCTGTTTTTTTGTTGTAATATTAGTTGCCGCCATTTGTGACCTCCCTGATAAATCGAGCCAGAGAGAATTACTCCCCCTGGCTCATTGATTTACTTGTAATGAACGAATCTATGGATTAGTTGTTAACTTCTACTCCAAGTTCAGCCTGAGCATCGTTCCAAGCCTTGGTCCAGTCTGCCATGATATCATCATAGGTTTCAGATCCGGTAGCTGCTGCTTCAACGATTCTCTGAACCTTATCGTTACCACCTGCATTGAAGGAAAGTTCGGATTCAGAGTTCATGTCGTTCAGAAGGTTTTCTTCACCAGCTAAAGCAGGCTGATCTGCCATTGTAGTGCATCCGTCGAATGCCTTGTACATATCCGGATTCTCGCCACCCTTAACTACGGTGTAACCACCTTCATTGTAGCACCAGTTGGACTTCTCGGTCATCCACTTAATGAATATCAGGGAAGCTGCCTTGTTATCATCGGAAGAGTTTACATTAATACAGTAACTGTAGTCACCACCAGCTAATGCATACTGTGTTCCGTTAACGCTCATCGGGAAAGGCATATATCCAACGTCTTCACCGTGGGAGTCAGCATCTACCATCTGGGAATAAGCCCAGGAACCAAGTACCATACATCCGATTTCACCTCTGTTCAGCATACCCTTGCAGCCTTCCCAGTCAGTTGTGGTGTAGTCGTCTTCGATTAAGCCATCAGCAACTGCATCGTAAAGGATCTTGTAAAGAGCGTATGCACCGGTTCCGTCACCGTTATCCTTAAAAGGTTCAGCGGTATGAACGAACTTCTGGTTCATGT
This sequence comes from Lachnospiraceae bacterium, assembly GCA_021628825.1. Classification (GTDB taxonomy): domain Bacteria; phylum Bacillota; class Clostridia; order Lachnospirales; family Lachnospiraceae; genus Suilimivivens. The sequence goes on from JAJXRY010000002.1 coordinate 88,562, forward strand.
AGGTATCATCACCATTGGAAACAACTCCAAGGTAAGCATCCCATGCGCCCATGGTCCAGCCTGCTGCATAGTTGGTGTAAAGAGGAATTGCATCTGTGTTGTCCTTGATTAACTGAAGGTCAGCGATGAATTCATCAGGAGTAGTAGGAAGTGTGGTAATACCAGCCTTCTCAAATACTGCCTTGTTGTAAACAACGCCCTGTGCTCCAGCCATGTAAGGAATACCATAAGCCTTGCCATCTACCTGATGGGCATCTACAAAGTTCAGTGTCTGGGACAGTGTATCGTAGTCATCAAGGGGCATGAAGTATGTTGCGTAATCAGCCTTGTCTACTGCAGGGATGAACATGATATCACCCCAGTCACCTGTAGAAAGACGAAGAAGAGCATCTTCTGCGTAATCGGTAACTGCTTCTGCTTCAACAGTGATGTTCGGGTAATCTTTGTTGAATTCAGCGATCATCTTATCGATTGTTCCGTCTTCTGCACGGTCAGTCTTATGATGAAGCCACTTAATTGTTGCTGTAAGGTCTGTATAGTCCTCACCTAATGTAATAGAAGAGTATGTAAGTGCCCCGTCTTCTGCAGGAGCTTCTGCCTCTTCTTCTGCGGGTGCTTCTGCTTCTTCTTCTGCAGGAGCTTCTGTTTCTGTGTCTGCTGAGGTGTCAGCAGGAGTTGTGTCTGTGCTTGCGCCGCCACATGCTACCATAGAAAATGTCATGGCTGTTGCAAGGCAGACTGCTAAAACTTTTTTTCAGTTTCATAATAATTTTTTTCCTCCTTTTTTTCTGAACAAAGTTTGTTTGTCCTGTAAGCTACGTTTTGTAACTTAATTTAAATTATATTTAATTTATTTTTAATCATCACTTATTATTGCTATTTATATTATATTCTTGTTCATTTTATTCAATTCTTCTTTTTTTACAATTTCAAAGGTGGTTTTTTTGTACATTTTATCCATATTTTTGTCTCTTGAAATCTACTTAATCGTTTACTTTAAGAGGTTAAAAATTAATTAATTTCTTATTTTTTTAAGCTTTAAAATCTATATTTAGTGGTTCAGATCTATATTTAGGTGTCCGAATTGCACAACGGTATTTGGATATTCCCCTTCTTTTTTTCTATAATAAGGCTATGAATACCACAGACTTTACTTCTATATTTAAAGAAGCTTTATTATCCACACCCAAAACTTCATCTTCCATGCAGCCGGAGGACTTTCTTGGACATCTTTTTACGACGGACGAACAGATCGCAGCGAAAACCGCCTCTGACTTTTACTCCGGCGGAAAGCTCACTGTCCGCAATTCCTGGTCCTTTGATATTCAGGAGCTTCCCTGCTTCCTGCTTCTGTACACCACCGCAGGATGTGGAAAGCTGCTCATGAACCAGCATGTGATTTCCCTGACAGAAAACTCCTTGCTTCTGCTCAACTGCAGACAACGGTTCCGGATTGACGTTGCGGTAAGTCCCTGGAAATATCAGGTTTTATTCTTTGACAATGCGCATGCCACAGAGCTGTTAAGCCTCATTACGGAAGAATCCTTTTGTATTCTGAACACGCCGGCTCACTCTGAATATGTTTTACATCTGGAAAAGCTTTTATACCTGAATTCTGAAAAAACAACGATTTCACAGCTTCGTGCCAGCGATCTTCTGAACCATCTGCTGACCGAATATACTGTTACATTTTTAAAGAAAGATCAGGAATTCCGCAAAATTCCTTCTTATATCGAAAGGATCCACGATCTGTTCGAGGAACACTACGAAGAAAATTACTCACTCGACGATCTGGAAGTGAAATTTAATATCAGCAAATACCGGATCTGCCGGGAGTTTGGCGAATACTACGGCATCACTCCGCTTCAATACCTGAACCGGCGGAGAATCCGTATTGCCTGCCACCTGCTCGAAACCACGTCCTTGCGTATTCACGAGGTCGGCAGTGCAGTCGGCATCGACAACACGAATCACTTTATCTCCTTATTTAAAAAAATATGAGGGCTGTACTCCGCTCGAATATAAAGCAAGGGAACCGGGGTCATAGCCACCGGTTCCCTTACAGGTTTCCTATTGTTTCCTTCCTGTAACCATTCAGAATCATATTGCCCAAATTATTACAGCTTTTTCACACTTGTCTTAATTACCATATGTCCCTCGACCGTGGTAATTCCCTTTTTATAATACTCACCAACTATCTTTTTCAGCAGATTGTTAATCGTCTTACGTGCCATTTCCTTAATATCCACCTCATAGGTTGTGATATCCAGATCTCCTCTTCCGGGAACCTGATAATTATCAAAGCCTACAATGGAAATATCCTCCGGCACACGGTATCCCTTCTGCTTCAGATATCCGATCAGATCAATTGCCGTTACGTCATTGTTACAGGCAAACGCTGTCGGCATATCCTTCGGAAGAACGAAGTCATAATTGATACACCGCGCCCTGGTATCCTTCGAACGGTCATCAATCACATAATCTGCCGGCACCTCCTGCCCATGCTCCAGCATTGCTTTATAATAACCCATATAACGGTCGGTAATACTGTTCGTGGAAAGCAGCGTCCCCACATAGGCAATCTTCTTATGTCCCATTTCGAACAGATAATTCACCAGCTTATACATTCCATAGAAGTTATCCGTAATCACTGCATCAAATTCGTGCTTGCGGTCATAAAAGTCCAGACAGATATAGGGTACCTTGATATTACGTTCAATCAGGGACAGATAATCGGAAGATAACATGCCGATAATGATCAGTCCGTCAATCTTCTCCTCCTGAAGGAGCTTCGGAAGGATCATTTCCTTTTCATTCTGCATGGAAAGCACCTCAAGAAGCGTAAAGCATTCCTTCGATACCGCCTTCGTTGCCACGGACTGATACATCTGCCAGTAAAAGGACTGTGTCTGGTCAAAAATAAATCTCTGAAATTAAAAACCCCGATATTATATGTCCGCTTATTACTGCTTAATCTTGCTGCCGTCGGTGTCTGATAGCCCATTTCCTTGGCGAGCTGCTTGATTCTTGCCCGCATTTCTTCGCTAACCCCTTTTTGGTCAGAAAGCGCCTTGGAAACAGTTACCGTGCTCACATTCACGATTGCAGCAATATCTGCCAGTTTCACTGTTTTTGCCATTACTTTTGCCATCCCTCTTCAGAATTTATCTGCCTGTCCTTATGCTTTCACCACATGGATCAGACGTGCTTTGTAATCACCCCAGAGATTCTGTACCAGATATCCGGCCTTCATCAGTACATCACCGGTATAGGTTCCTTCTTCTCCCTCAATCTGATACAGCTTCTCAGGATCAAGTCCCTTGAAGAAAATTCTTCTGCTGTGATAATTCGGACGATTCATGACCTGTACATAGGTAAAGAGTGCTTCTTCCTTATCCTTGCGTACAACACCATAGCAGTCAAACATATGATTCCAGCTGTAGGATGCAATTCGGTAATAATCACCTTCCCGGACGAGATCGTTATATTTGTGATACATCGCAACCTGTTCCGGAATCATCTCACGGTCTTCCTGCGGAATCTTTGTTACATCAAGCTCATAGCCAAAGGTTCCTGCCAGAGCCACATAGCCTCTTGTTTCAAAAGGGGTTACTCTTCCTACGGTATGGTTCGGGCAGTCGGATACATGCGCCCCCATTGCAGAAAGCGGATAAACAAGAGAAGTTCCCTCCTGAATGATCAGTCTCTCAATTGCATCGGTATCATCAGAGCACCAGATCTGCGGACTGTAGTATAACATACCGGGATCGAATCTTGCCCCGCCGCCGGAGCAGTTCTCCAACAGCAGATACGGGAATTCCTTCATCAGACGCTCCTGCAGTTCGTATACGGCAAGGACATACCGGTGATAAAGCTCACCCATCTGGTCTGCCGGAAGGGTAGCGGAACCAATATCCGTAAGCTGACGATTCATATCCCACTTCACATATTCAATATGTGCACTTCTTAAAATCTTCGCTACGCTCTCATAGGTATGCTCTAAAACATCTCTTCTGGAAAGGTCTAAGACATACTGGTTACGGCTGCGGGTTCCGACACGTCCCGGAATGGCAATTGCCCAGTCCGGATGTTCCTTGTACAGGTTGGAATCTGGAGAGATCATTTCCGGCTCAAACCAGATACCGAACTTCATACCAAGCTTATTTACTTCATCTACCAGATACTTTAAGCCGCCCGGCAGCTTTTCTTCATTTACTACCCAGTCACCAAGTGCACGGTTATCATCACAGCGGTCACCAAACCAGCCATCGTCCATAACCAGCATCTCAATGCCAAGCTCCGAAGCCTGCTTTGCAATCGCAATCAGCTTCTCTGTATTAAACTCAAAATAAGTAGCTTCCCAGTTATTAATAAGAATCGGACGCTTCTTGTCCTTATATTCCCCACGGATCAGATGATTACGGTAGAAGTCATGGAAAGTTCTGGTCATCGTACCAAGTCCGCTTGCGGAATATACCATAACTACTTCCGGAGCCTGAAAAGCTTCGCCCGGATTCAGCTTCCAGCAGAAGTCCTCGGGATGAATACCCATCATCATACGAAGCTGGTCAAACTGATCGTTCTGTACCATAGCCTTAAAGTTGCCGGAATATACAAAGTTCATTGCATAAACTTCACCATGATCGTCATCAGCGCCCTTCGTCTTTAACGCCATGAACGGATGATCCTGATGACTGGATTCCCCTCTGACAGACTCTACGGAAAGCTTTGCATGGCTTACCGGAACCGTCTGGATGTGACGCTCTCTTGCCCAGGAACCATGAAGGGTAATCGCTTCGAAATCGCGGTTATCCATATCGAGGCAGGCGCTCATCACCTTCGTTAAGAATAATGTCTTTTCGGAAGGGTTCACTACCTTCACGCTTCTGGTAATGACATCCACATCTTCAAATACCGTATACATCAGAACTGCTTCCAGACCGGTATGGCTGTCCCTGCAGGTAATTTCCAGAGTTTCACACTCCTGCTCCGTTCCAAAAGAAGCCGGGAGTCCTTCTAACGCAGGCTTTCCTGCTGTAATCTTATGAGAAACATAATTTAAAGAAAGACCGCTATTTCCCTCTTCGGTACGGATGCTGATACAGTCCTCGCGGTAGTCGCCAAGACCATGTGCCGGATATTCCATCGGAAAACTGTCAAGGAAGGATCCGCGGTCACGATTGTTGCGGGAAGGAACGAAAGGTCCCTCCTGAATTCTCAGCAAATGATCCAGATGATAATCATTTAATTTCTGTCCGTAATACACATGTCCCAGAAACTGCTCATCATCCACAACCGCAATGACATAGCTGGTATTTTTCGTGTCCAGCTTAAATAACTTCGTTACATCTTTGGAAAGATTTTTCGTATTGCTGTACGCCCATAATAGCCCTCACTTAAATTCATTTTTTTGTGATTTTTTTAACAATCATCCTTGTTACTGTTTAGCTAAATTTACCAACTTAAAAAGTGATTAATTTAATTAAATTATAAATTAAATTAATTAATTGTCAAGTTTCAAACCACAACTTACATCTCTAAAAAAATTCCTGTTCTTTGAGAATCTCATCCGGCACGGACTTTCCGCAATTTCGCTGCTTCTGAAGCAAATTATCCATGCGGTGTTTCTTCTGCCCCTGCTTCACGTAATAACGTGCGATCATCTCTTTATACATGGGATTAATTTCCAGTTTATCACGGATCTCCTTTGCGAAAGTACAGTAAGTAAACAGAATACCTCTTACTACCTTGTTGAGTCTCGGTGATCCACTGCTTTCATACAATACCCAGACACAGTAATCCCTCACGAACATCTCTTTGAAGTTATTCTTCGCGCGCACCAGATCGTTCTTGATCTTCTCCTTGGCATCGGAGGAAAGCTCATTGTTTTTCTTATAAAACTGCACATAATCGAAATATTCACTGGTAAGGGAATGTTCCGAAACATCATTCCATCTGGCTCCCTGCTCTCTCTTGCACATCTCCCAGCGGAACTGTCCGGTGAGACGTAAGATCGACATCTGTAAATCCTCCAGGTGGAACAGGGAAAGCATCATTCGTGCCGGTGTTGTTCTCCTCTTCCCCTCAATTTCCTGCCACATAATTCCTCTGGTTCCAATGTTCGGCATCAGAATGAAATCCGGCAGTACCTCTACATGAATATATTCCTTGGAAATTCCCTCATCCGGATTGGTATAAATCGTTTCCCTGTAATAGGCACTGTAATCCGTATTTCGGATTCCGTTCATAATCTGTTCTACACGGTCCGCACTTACAACCGCCGCATCCAGTGTTTTTAACAGATTGTGTTCTGAAAAGATCGGACAATAGGTACTGATGTGTCCACTCGTTGTCTTATTTACCGTCGGGAATACATTCTCCAGCTCATACATGACTCTGGATTCCGGTGTCCGTAATAAAGCGGCCTCTTCTTCCTTCGTAATCTTGGCAAGACGCTGCTGCTCATGCAGATAATCCGCATAGTCCATGTCGAATTCATTACGGCTCGGTTCTTTTTGTCCATGATAAATCGCCATCAGCCATTCATAATAGGAATAAACACCACGCTTGGGATCAGTCGGAATCTGTTCTGACATGCGGTACAGGGCAACTGCATTCTCCAGTCCTGCCAGTTCCTCATCCATATAACCGAAGTTGAAGAACATCTTCACAACCTTCGGAATGGCGGTATCCTTCACACTCTTCTGGAAAGCCTGAATATAAATCTTATTAAAGCCTTTCGTAATTCCGGCCCGCAGCATACGCGCATCGTCTTCAGTACTGTTCTTATTCACCAGATGCTTGTAGGTCTCCACACGCTTCCGGAACTCTGCTGCAAAATCCGCCTCGCATTCTGCATACTGCAGAATCTGGTCAAGGGAATTCTTAATCTTTCCAACAATATCCTCATCCAACTGGGCTGCCGCCTCGGCCTGCTGCTTCACCAGCTCCCCAATCTGTGCCATCCTGCTCTCGCAATCTGCTTTTCTTGCCGCAAAAAATTCCTTCTGCGCATAGCCCTGTTTTTCGAGCTGGCTTAAGGTTCCTGTCAGCATCTTCTTTACCAGCATGACGGAAACATCCTTTAAGCCGTTCTTCTTGACAATTTTTTCATAAAGGGAAAGATACAGCTCCAGAAGATCCAGACTGCTCTCATTCATCAGCAGCTCACAGATCTCCTGAATATGGTTCTTCATTCTGCCATACAAACCCGCCATCTGATTCATGTCATCACAGGTCTTCGACATAAATCCGACTACGAAGTTCATATCCGTCTTATTCTTATCCCACACGGAAAGCATCTGCTCCATGGTGCTGTAGTATCCGGAAATCCAGTTCGGAATCTTTTCCTCCTGTGGAATATCGGAAAGCTCTTCATAACGCTCCAGTTCGCCCGGTGAAATGTGGTTATTCTCACAGATCCGCATATAGTTCTCATAGCTTCCGGTCAGATAATCCTGCATCATATCACAGGTTGTCTGTACTTCCTTATAACGGAGCAGAAGCTCATCAAGCTGCCGGAACAGGGATGACTGAAAATAATGTACTGCCTCTCCATGCTCCTTAAAAAACTTTTGCAGCTCCGGCACCCTGGAAGGATAATCCACAACCGCCAGATTCTCTTTTGCCACATACCGGAAATTCGTCTCCTTATGAATCAGGTCCGGAAGGCCGATCACATCCCCGTTATGAAGCTCATAAAATCCGCCGTCAAAAACAACCTCTGCCGTTCCTCTCATGATCATCATCAGTCCGTTCAGCTTCTGACCGTTTTCATAAATCACTGTCCCCTTCAAAATTTCTCTCATACCCATTTTAATTCCGACACCTCTTCTCTACCCCTGTAATCTAGTCTTCATCATCTGCCCAGGCCAGTGCGCAACGAACCGCTCTCCTCCAGCCCTTCAGGAGCTGTCTGCGGTGTTCTTCTCCCATTTGATGGGTAAACTCCGTTGACAACTGCCAGTTTTCTTTAATTTCTTCCTTATCCTTATAGTAACCACAGGCAAGTCCTGCAAGGTATGCCGCACCAAGCGCCGTTGTCTCAATACATTCCGGCCGGTAAACCCTTGCGCCCAGAATATCTGCCTGAAACTGCATCAGGAAATCATTCGCGCTCGCACCGCCATCCACCTTCAATCCGGCAATGGATACCTCCACGTCTTCTTCCATGGCATGCAGCACATCCGATGACTGGTAAGCAATGGATTCCAGCGTTGCCCGGATAAAATGCTCCTTCTGGCAGCCTCTGGTAATTCCGACGATCGTGCCTCTTGCATAAGGATCCCAGTAGGGCGCTCCCATACCGGCAAAAGCCGGAACCAGATAAACTCCTCCGGTATCCTCTGCTCCATTCGCATACTTCTCCGTTTCCGATGCCTTTTTAATCATGCGCATGCCATCACGCAGCCACTGGATCGCCGCACCCGCCACGAACACGCTTCCTTCCAGTGCATATTCCACCTGATCTGAAGTGCTTGCTGCAATCGTGGTAAGCAGTCCATGCTTTGAAGCAATGGCTTCCCGTCCGGTATTCATTAGCAGGAAGCATCCGGTTCCATATGTATTCTTCACCTGTCCCTTTTCAAAACAGCACTGTCCGAAAAGTGCCGCCTGCTGGTCTCCTGCAATTCCGGCAATCGGGATCGTGCCTCCTAAACCGAGCTCTCCGTATAACCATAGATGCAGCTTGACGGCTTTACCTCCGGAAGCATACATTCCGGAATACGGAAAAGGGAAAGCAGTTCCTTATCCCAGCAGAGCTTATGAATATCAAACAGCATCGTTCTGGATGCATTCGTATAATCCGTCACATGAACCTCACCCTTGGTGAGATTATAAATCAGCCAGCTGTCCACGGTTCCAAATAACAGCTCCCCACGTTCTGCACGCTCTCTGGCTCCCTCCACATGATCCAGAATCCATGCAATCTTGGTTGCACTGAAATACGCATCAGGGATAAGGCCTGTCTTTTCTTTAATTAATTCACTGTAACCCAGTGCTGCCAGTTCATCAATCCGGTCTGCGGTTCTCCGGCACTGCCATACAATCGCGTTATAAATGGGTTCCCCGGTCTTTCGGTCCCAGATAATGGTCGTTTCACGCTGGTTTGTAATGCCGATTGCCGCAATGTCCTCCGGCTGCGCCATGACCTTCGCCATCGCCTCTGTCGTAACAGCAAGCTGGGAAGCCCAGATTTCTCTCGGATCATGCTCCACCCACCCCGGCTGTGGATAAATCTGTGAAAATTCCTTCTGTGCCATGCTGTGAATCTTCCCATTCTTTTCAAAAAGAATACAACGGGAGCTGGTCGTACCCTGATCCAATGCCATAAGATATTTTGCCATACCGTATACCTCCTATTCCATTGCAGATGTTGCCACGATATTGATTCCGGTATCCGCAATATTGGAAATCAGGATGTCCCCTACCCGGACCGGTGCTGCTGCCACTGCCTTACGGAGAATCCCCATACATTCGTCAATTTTTCCCTTCGGGATTTCACCATTGGTTTTCACGGAAACCACCTGATTTCTTCTGCCCTCTACCTTAATCAAAGAGGTCAATGTCCGGACAGGCGCCGTGAATTCATTCCGTGCATAAGCCTCACCCTTCGGACAGGTATTTCCCGTAATGTCAAGCGTTCCGTCATCATTTCTCTTAACGGTAACCAGACATCCCAACGGACATCCGATACAGATCACCTGACTGTTTTTATCAAATCCTTCCGGAATGGTATTCTTGGATTTCGCAGGAATTTTCGGGCGGACCGCTTCTCCCCAGTCCTCTTCTCCCTGTAATATATGTTCTGCCGCATATTCTCCTGCATGAACCGCTTCCTCCGATACATGATCCACAAGATCGTGTACATGAAGAACATTTCCGCAGGCAAAAACACCTTCTACCGTCGTTTCCAGCTTCGCATTAACCACAGGTCCCTGTGTCATGGAATCCATCTGTGCGCCTGCCTGGATACTCAGTTCATTCTCCGGAATCAGACCGCAGGAAAGCAGAAGGGTATCACATTCCACATACTGTTCACTGCCCGGAATTGGTTTCAGGTTCTCATCCACTTTGGAAATCGTAACTCCCTCAATCCGGTCTGCTCCATGGATTTCCGTCACGGTATGACTGAGCATCAGCGGGATATCATAATCGTCCAGACACTGTGCAATATTTCTCCGTAAGCCGCCCGAATACGGCATAATCTCCGCAACCAGCTTCACCTTCGCGCCCTGCAGTGTCATACGCCGTGCCATAATCAGGCCAATATCTCCGGATCCTAATACAACGACGCTCTTGCCCGGGAGCCGGCCCTCGATATTGACATAACGCTGTGCTGTTCCTGCAGAAAACACTCCAGCCGGACGATATCCCGGAATGTTCATGGCTCCACGTGAACGTTCCCGGCATCCCATGGCAAGCACCACGGCTTTGCATTCGATCTGAAACATGCCCTGTTCCTTATTCATTGCGGTAACCACGCAGGTCTTACCTCCCTGCACATCTACCACCATCGTATTCAGCAGATACTTCACACCGGAAGCCTTTACCTTTTCCACATAACGGTTCGCATATTCCGGTCCTGTCAGTTCTTCCTTAAAGGTGTGAAGTCCGAAACCATTGTGAATACACTGGTTCAGAATTCCACCAAGCTCTTTGTCTCTTTCAAGAATCAGAATATCCTTAATTCCCTTTTCTTCTGCGGCAAGGGCTGCTGCCATGCCCGCAGGTCCACCACCGATAACAACAAGTTCTGCCTTCATCCTACAAGTCCTCCCCAGCTTCTTCCGGAAGTACATAATAAGATCCTTCCTGTGCTTTCTGAATTCTGCTTTCGTCCACAGACAATTCCCGTGCCAGAATTTCGACTACCCTCGGATTGCAGAAGCCCGACTGGCATCGTCCCATCCCTGCACGCGTTCTGCGCTTCACGCCATCGGTTGTCGTTGCCCCGAGCGGACGGTGAATGGCATCCAGAATCTCGCCCTCAGACACCATCTCGCATCGGCAGATAATATTGGCATAGGCCGGATTCTGCTGAATCAGAGCATGCCGCTCTTCATCGGTTGCAAGTGCCATGCTCGGTATTCCCTTTCTGGCTGCAATGAAATTGTCCTTCTTCTGTGGCTTCAAAATCCCGGTCACGAGATCTGCCACATATTCTCCCGTTGCCGGAGCACACGATAATCCCGGAGATTCCATGCCTGCCACATCAATAAATCCCGGCGCATCCGGCACTTCCCCGATCATAAAGTCGCCCTCTTTGTAATAAAGTCCTTCTTTATTTTTAAGCGCTGTTCCCTTCACAAGTCTTGCGCGCAGTCCGGCAAAAGAAGTAATCACCTGACGAAGCGGCACTTCCTTCACGCTTAAGGCTGCCTTTTTCTTTCACAAGGTCAAGGCCTGCACTGGAAGTATCCACGCCCTCTTTGTTCTCCTGATCCTCTGCGGTCGGTCCGATCAGCAGATTGCCGTGAACCGTAGGCGTTACGAGAATTCCCTTTCCCAGTGCGGTAGGAAGCTGGAAAAGCGTATGACTCACCATCTTTCCGACACTCTTGTCACAAAGGAGATATTCTCCCTTGCGGGGTTCAATCTCGATCTTCTGATCACTTACCATATTATGAATCTGATCTGCATAAACACCGGCTGCATTAATGACTACCTTTGCTTCATAATCCTTCTGCGTGCCATCCGAAGCCACGGTATGAATCCGGTATGCCCCGTTGCTTTCCGATACTGCATCTGCATGGACTTTGTCAATTCCGGTTACTTTCGTTCCGAGATAAATTCCACACCATTCACTGCTGCATTTTCCGCAAGGGCAATCGTAAGCCCGAACGGACAGACAATTCCCCCTGTAGGCACATAAAGAGCAGCCACTACCTGATCACCGATCTCCGGCTCCAGCTTTAGCAGCTCCTTTCTTTCTATAATACGCAGGTCTTCCACACCGTTCTGTTCTCCGCGGTGTAAAAGCTCCTCTAATTTATCCCGGTCCTTTTCATCAAAGCAGAGTATCAGGGAACCGTTCTGCTCATAGGCAAAATCAAGCTCCTTCGAAAGCTGCCGGATCATCCGGCTTCCTGCTACATTCAGCTTCGCCTTTAATGTTCCGCTCTTGGCATCATATCCGGCATGGGCAATGCCGCTGTTTGCTTTCGAGGTTCCCTCGCAGATATCCGTACAACGTTCCAGAACGGCCGTTTTCAACTGATACTTCGACAATTCTCTTGCAATGGCACTTCCGTTTACCCCTGCCCCAATAATTACTACATCATACATACGAAACCCTTCCTTTAATTTATTATCCGTTTACTCATTATTTTCATCGGAAAGCTCGATCGTGTACCGGATCTCCTGCATCCGCAGATCGAGCTCCGCGCTGGTTTCTGCACATGCACTGAGTTCCGTGGAAATCTTCTCCAGAAGCTCCGGAGAAAGCTCCTTTTTGTAGCGCATCTGATGCTCTAAGTTTGCCCAGAATTCCATGGCAATCGTCCGCAGCTGCACCTCTACCTTCACATTCCGCTTTTCATTTTGGAGGAAAATCGGAACACTGATAATCAGATGCAGACTCCGGTAACCGTTTCCCTTGGGATTCCGGATATAATCCTTCATTTCAATTAATGTCACATCATCCTGCCGGATCAGACAGTCTGCCAGCATATAAATATCATCAATAAAGCAACAGATGACACGCACACCGGCGATATCAAATAAATTCCCTTCTATGGAATCCAGTGTCATGGGAAGGTTCTTTCTCTTCAGCTTCCCATAAATACTTTCCGGTGCTTTCAATCTGGACTTGATGCTTTCAATCGGATTATGATCGCTTTGTAAAGAAAGCTCTTCATTTAATACCTTAAACTTGGTCTCCACTTCCATGATCGCACAACGGTAACGGCTCATTAGTCCCTTGGCATCATGCAGCAGCTCCATGAAACGATCCATTTCATCCAGCTTTGGCATCTGTTTTATTACTGCGGTATTCTCCTGTATTTCTTCGATAACGTTATTTGGGTTATTTTTCTATTACTTCCACTGTAAATTCCTCTTGTATCTGTTTGTATTTCGGTATAGAATGGATAGGCTGTATTGCTAATAAGTCCCAGAAAACGAATGTCTGCTTCGCAGCCGCTTGTTTTCCTGACACTTAATTACATCATACCACAGGTGAAGAAATGAAACAATTAGAACAAAGCTTAACCGAAGGTTCTTTAGGGAAAAAAATCTTTTTATTTAGTCTGCCATTAATGCTGAGCAACCTCTTACAGGTTCTCTTCAATATGGCAGATATTGCTGTTGTCGGTAAATTCGCCGGAAGTAACGCATTAGGGTCCGTTGGCTCCACCTCGATACTCGTAACTTTATTTACGAGCTTTTTTTAATCGGGGTCGGCGGTGGAATCAATGTGCTTGTTGCCCTTCACATCGGCGCCGGTAATAAAAAGGAAGCAAAGGAAACCATTACAACCGCTTACGTGCTTTTGCCTGTGCATGGGAATTCTGCTTCTCATTGTCGGAATTACCGGTGCCCGAGGAATTCTTTCCTTAATGAATACCAAGCCGGAGCTGATCGATGGTGCAGTCCTGTATCTGCGGATTTATTTTCTGGGGCTTCCCGCTGTCGGTGTATACAACTGCGGTAATGCTATTTTAAGTGCTGCCGGAGATACGAAAAAGCCACTTTATTTCCTGTCCATTGCGGGTGTCGTTAATGTTGCCTTAAACCTGCTGCTTGTCATTGTTTTTCACCTGGATGTTGCCGGTGTTGCCATTGCAAGTATTATTTCGCAGTATATCTCTGCCATATTAATCACCCATGCCCTTACGCATGGAGACAACGTATACACGATTTCTCTGCGCCATCAGACCTTACGCTCTCTTGTCTTAAAGGATAAGCTGATCGCCATTTTAAAGCTGGGACTCCCTTCCGGCTTACAAAATATGGTCTTCATGTTTGCCAATCTCTTCGTCCAGGTTGGTGTCAACAGCTTCTCGGCAACCATGGTTGCTGCCAATTCTGCTGCCGCCAATGCAGACGGACCGGTATATGAAGTCATGGCCGCTTTTTATGTTGCCTGCAGCAGCTTCATGGGACAGAATCTCGGCGCAAAGAAAAAGGACCGCATCTTAAAGAGTTACTTTGTAAGTCTGTCCTATTCCTTCTTTATCGGACTGATTCTCGGACTTACGATCCTCTTTATGGGTCCTGATTTCCTGTTATTATTTACTTCTGATCCTGCGGTAATCGAGCTTGGCATGTACCGCCTTAAAATTATGAGCGTATCCTATGCGTTCTCTGCTTTTATGGATTGTACCATCGCCGCCTCCCGTGGACTTGGCAAGACGGTTGTTCCCACCTTTATCGTAATTATGGGCTCCTGCATCTTCCGTGTGATCTGGATTTATACCATTTTCGCCTACTTTAAAACCATTCCGTCCCTGTACCTGCTCTATATCTTCTCCTGGACCATTACCGCAGCGGCTGAAATTATTTATTTCCAGGCAATTTACCGAAAGGAAATGAGGGGAGTTTAAGTTACTGAATATAATCCCCATCATATTCAAATGCTGCGAGTCTGTTCTCATACAAGGCCATGGTTCCAACCTGTCTGTCATGATAAAAAACATCAACCTTATTTAGTCTGCGCATGAATTACCTCCTCAATGGAAGCAAATGGTACCTTGCTGAATAATTCTTCAAGTTCTCCCTCTACTTCAAGTGCTATAGCTATTTTTGTAAGCGACTGAAGTGAAATCTCCCCCGTTTGTTCAAATCGTTTTAATGATCCAAGACTTACACCGGATCTTAGGGCAAGACTCTTCTGTGAAAGTTTCTTTCTCTTGCGAAGCTGAACCATTCTCTCTGCAATCTCTGTATTAATTTCTTTCCATGTTTTTTTGATATAAATTAATCATGCTAATATATTATCCCAAATTGCAATTTTTTTATCAAGCTTGGAATAATATATTATTCCAATTTACAAATTCTCTCGAAAGCCAGTTCTCATTCTTTTTATTTACTTTGAAATTATTTTTTTCCATGCAAATTAGGATCTGAAGTTTCATAAGTTATAATCGGCGTATCATACGAGTATCCCTGATTTTTTTACGGATTTAAGTTGTAATGGAATGCCTATGCACATAAAGATATTTTTGATTTACTATAATATTGCATAATTAAGTTGATATTCAAATAATTTCCGGAACTTTTTCGTCTTCCATAAGCCTATCCGTGGCGCTTGCCACTGCCACAATTCTTCCCTCTTCCATCAGGACTGCACGATCACTGGCCAGCACTGTTGAAAGTCTATGTGCAATCGTTATGATGGTTTTACTGCCCGAAAATGAACGGATCGTGTTTAATATCTCATTTTCACTATGACTGTCCAGTGAACTGGTCGATTCATCAAAAAAATAATGATATCCGGATCCTGCAGCAGCAGTCTCGCTATGGAAAGTCTCTGCCTTTGTCCTCCGGATAATTTAATTCCACGCTCGCCGATATTCGTTTCAAACTGATCCGGCAGACTTTCAATAAATGACAGGATATTCGCTTTTTTTCACAGGCCCTTCTGATTTCTTCGTCATCTGCATGCCGGTCTGCAAGCAGCAGGTTTTCCCTGATGCTGAGATTTAACAGTCTTGGAAATTGGGAAACTATGCCGATTTTATTGCTTATGCTCTCATGCGACAGTTCGGAAATCTTCCTGCTGCCAAGCCGGATTTCACCATCACATGGCGCATATACACCCATCAGCAGGTTAGCCAGAGTCGTTTTTCCACATCCGCTTTTACCTGCAATTGCAATGTGCTCGCCAGGTTCAATCGTCAGATTTAACGAACGGATAACCCATTTCTGATTATCCGCATACCGGAAGCTGACATTGGAAAATGTTATCTTATCCTCCAGATTGGTAACCCGCATCTTTACCTCATATTCCAATTCCAGAATTTCAAACACACGCTGTATGTTGGGTTTCTGAATATGAAAGTCCAATATGGAATTCACAACCGATGTAATGCTGTCCACCAACTGAATAAAATAATCCATATAGGTAAGCAGAATCCCGACCGTAAGCTTCTTATAAATAATCAGGACCCCTCCTACAAAAATAAAGATTCATTCTGGTGATAAAAATAATCTTTAAAGGCAATAAAAAGCCAGTTAAAGGCAATATAGATCTGACTTTTTAATGATTAATTTAGAGAGCTTCTGCCTGTATGTTTCGAATTCCGCTTCCATATAATCTTCCAGATTATTCGTTTTTGATATCCGCCCATTTCTGAAAAGAATTATTCAGAAAGCTATGATACTCTCCTTCCAGTCTGCGTCGTTCTTCCGATACCCGATTAGCCTTCCTGCTGATCACACGTACTAACCAGAAGGAAAACGGAATGGCAATAAACCCAATGATGGTCAGTATCTGATTCATTACAAACAGGATTACGGATATTACTAAAATTTTTGCAACGGAAAAGAAATAATCCATGACATGTTTCTGTAGAAATGTTTCAATGAATTCCACATCACCATCCATTCTGTCTGCCAGATCTCCCGTACTGTAATTTTGATAAGTATCGGCATTCATATTCACGTATCTCTTCAGAATATGAACCCGAAGTTCCATCTTTAATTTCAAAAATAACGTGTTATATGATCTTCTGGTGAGCTTAATCAATAAGGTCTGTAACACAAAAACAGATAGATAACCTGCAATCACAATTGGGAGATCCCCCATTTTCCCCTTAACAATCACATGGTCAATAAACAGATAATAGAAAAACGGCTGCACAATTCCCAGCACAAGATCAAGGCTCTTGAAAACCAAAAGCCCATACAATAACCCCTTTTTCTTCCCCAGTAATCCATAGATTCTTTTCAAAGTTCTGATACGATCTGATTGTCTTTCCAAATAATCCCCTCTTTTTCCTCTTACTGTGTGCACCTGAAATACCGGAAATTCATGCCCCCATACTTCCTGCATACTGCTCTTTAAAAAGCTTATGATAGGTCTCACAGTTTTCCAGTAACTCTTCATGCTTATCAAAGCCTGCGATTTTCCCATCCTCCAGAACAAGAATCCTGTCCGCATGGACTATCGTGGACAGCCGGTGTGCAATGATCAGTAATGTATGATTCTCCCACAATAAATCATCCCGGGATCTGTCCTCTGAAAATTGCAGATTAAATCTTATCGATCCATGAAATATAATACTGTTTTGATGAACAACTCCTATCTGTTTACGCAGATAGCGGATATCGTATTCCCTGATATTCCTGCCATCGATCCATATATTTCCTTCTCATAATAGTCTTTTTGTAGCATCTCGTTTAACCACTTCCATTATAGTTGTACCATCAACCCCTGTTACTATTGAATAGAATCTATTTCCAATTACTCCAAAATCTACAGGTCGGTGTGTATTAACATCTGTATCCACATATAATCTAAGATGTTGAAATTTTTTTATATTTGATTGCTGCATTTGAACTATTACCAACTCGTAACAAATAAAATCTTCCCTCCTTTTTCTAATTGATATTTTTTTCGTCTCCAGAACATCCCTTATTTATTTTCTTTACAATCACATATTCTTCAATATGTGGAATAAAAATTCAAATTTGCAAACATCCTTCTATGTTCCTTTTAAATTTTTTTACAAAATTATCTGTGCCACAAACTACTACTTATTTGAATTATGGAAAGTAATTCCTCTCCACTTGGTACTATATTGTTCAGATCAATAAATCATCACAATAGCATTTTTACTTTTTTTACTCATCTTATATTGTTCAGGTTTCGGAACCTCATATGTCAAAATAGGGAAACTTTTGATACTATCATACTTTGCAAAATTATTTGCAATTTTTACCATTAACTTAGCTACTTTATTTTCTTTCTTCATTTTTTATTTCAATCCTTTCCACAATAATAGTTGCAATTTCCATACCACTACCGAGCAAAATAGCATTCTCATATTCTGGTACTTTTATAAAGAAAATATTTAACATATATAATATTAAAAACTATATAAGCACATGCAGAGTTTTTCACAGTTGACTTTTTCAATATCAGGTAGAGGCTATGGATTATATTCTGAAAGATCATCCGGAAACACTCCACAACCGGATTCATGATTGTCTCCTTCACGCCAATATGCGTTATGCTTCACAGTACAATCAGACACATAAAATGTTTTCTGTACACACCGGCTCCCATGTTACCTATTTGAAGCAGGATGATATTCTTTGCTTTCAATCATCCTCTAATGCTCATAAAGTCAGGATCATAACAGCCAATGCAGTTTATGAACAGTCTGGCAGCCTTCGTGAAATCCAGAGCCAGATGGATCATCACTTTCTATTGAGCCACAAATCCTGTCTGGTGAATACATCTCATATCGTAGAAATGGATAAAATCAGGCGCATACTTATTTTATCCAACGGCCTACAGATTCCCGTGTCCGTCCGGAAGATGCGTTTCTTTTTATAAGTCTGCGACATCTTTTTAGTTACTTGCTAAAAAAAGCAACCTGCTCTTGGCTTGGGCGGTTGCTTTTTTGATGTCTGGATCTTAGTTAGTTTATCCTTTTTCCTGCATCTCTTCCAGTTCGGTTTCTGTCTCAAGCATCCGTTCAAGAAGGCTTTCCTGGTTCTGCTCCTCCTTCTGCTTCTGCTCTTCAAGCTCCATAAGCTTCGTGTAGTCGGAAGCCAGTGCCGGATCCATGATCTGCATCTGCAAATTTGCAAGTCTCTGTTCGCTTTCTTCCAACTGCTTTTCGTACTTTGCCATCTGCTGCTTTAAGCGGGACAGAATTTTACCGGGATTATAATAGGTCTTCTTGTCAAAAACATCATTCAATGTTGGTGTTTTGTCCGATTTCTTTTCGTTTCTTTCTGCCTCTTCCTTTGCCTGATTCAGCTGTTGCTGCTTCAGTTCTTCTTTCTGCAGACGTTCCAGATATTCTTCATACCCGCAGTCATAAAAGACCGTTTTATCCTGCTTAAAATCAAGCATTCCGGTTGCGATTTCCTTGATAAAGTAACGGTCATGGGAAACAAACAGAATCGTTCCGGTATAATTCTTCAACATATTTTCCAGTGCTTCCTTGCCAATGAGATCCATATGGTTCGTTGGCTCATCCAGAATCAGAAGATTCGGGCGCATCTTAAACATCTTACACAGGGCAAGACGTACCTTTTCTCCTCCGGAAAGCTGTCCGAGGGTCTTAAATACTTCTTCTCCGGTAAAAAGGAAGCTGCCTAATGCATTACGCACCTCTACTTCCTTCAGGGTCGGATACATGTCCCAGAAATCATTGAGCACGGTCTTATCCGGATACACACTTTCTGCAACCGCTGCCTGCTGGTCAAAATAACCAACCTCCACACCGGTTCCAACGGTATAGCTTCCACCAAGAGGAGGAATCTGTCCCATCAAAGTCTTTAACAGGGTAGATTTTCCCTTTCCGTTTTCTCCGATAATCGCAACGCGTTCTCCCTTTTTCAGGGTAAAAGATACCTTGCTCAGGACATGATCGTATCCGATTTCCAGCGCTTTCAGTGTCAGTACATCCGTATAACTGGTTGTCCGCGGAAGGAACTGACCGCGGAATGCCTTAGTATCAAATCTGCGGGGCTTCTCGATCAGAACCATGTGCTCTAACTGCTTTTCTTTGGAATGCACCGAAGCTACTTTGGTCGGGGTATTCTTCCACTTCTCAATCCACTCCGTGAGACGCTTGATCTCCTTCTGTTGCTCCTCGTAGTCCTTTTCCTGCTTTAAAGCAGCCTCTTCCTTTAACTTCATAAAGGTTGTATAGTTGCCCGGATACCGTTTGATCCGATGGTATTCAATTTCATAAGTCACATCAATGATGCGGTCTAAGAACATCCGGTCATGGGAAACAATCACAACCGCCTTATTATAGTTCTTCAAATATCCTTCGAGCCATTCAATCGTTGGCAGATCCAGGTGGTTCGTGGGCTCATCCAGAAGCATAATGTCCGGACGGCTCAGAAGCAGTTTGATAAAAAGCCACCTTAGTCTGCTGTCCTCCGGAAAATGTTCCGATCGGGCGGGTAATATCCTTCAGGTCAAAGCCAAACTTCTGGAACATCGTTTCCATATCACGCCGATATGTATAGCCTCCCATTGCCTCCATTTGATCCTGCAGAGAGGAGTACTCATACATCCACTTCTGGTCATGATCGGTTTCCATGATGTCTGTAAGTTCTTTCATCCTGCGTTCACAGGCAAATACCTGTTCAAACACCTTCAGAATTTCATTTTCTACAGAAATTTCCTGATCTTCAAAGCTGATCTGCCGCAGATAGCCAATCTTCTGACTTCCGGCCATACTGATACCGCAGGTTTCATCACTGTCAATGTTAGCCATGGTAATATCCCCGGCGATCAGTTTTAGTAAGGTAGTCTTTCCACAACCGTTACGTCCTACAATGGCAATTTTCTCATGATCGTGTATGTCAAAATTTACATCTTCTATAATGGTTTCTGCACCGTATTGCACCAGTGCATGTCTAATCTGATATCTCATTTTATCTCCGTTAATATCCACTTGATTTTGTCTAAAAGTATATCAATTTATCTTTTGCTTTGCAATACAGGATTGAGACGAGCAGCCCTGCCGCTGTTGCGATCATGGCAGGCGCAATAATGATTGCCGGATTCACACTTCCATATTGGGTCCGGTATGCAATCATGTTGACCGGGATAAGCTGCAAAGAAGAAATATTGAGAATCAGAAACGTGCACATTTCATTGCTGGCATAATGGCGTTTCTCTTCCGGAACACCACGCTCCTCCTGCAATTTTTGCCAGCTCTTCCATGGCTTTGAGACCGGCCGGAGTACAGGCCCATCCCAGTCCCAACACATTTGCAATAATATTCGTTGAGATATAATCTCTGGATTTGTGCCCTTGTGGAATCCGTGGAAACATAAATGAAATAAATGGTGACAGCATTTTGGTGAGCTTTGCAATCAATCCGGATTCCTCTGCCACCTGCATGAGTCCCACCCAGAATGCCATAACTCCTGTCATGGTAAAGCATAATGTAACCGCATCCTGTGCACTTTGTAACGCAGCCTCGGTAACCTCTTTCATATGGCCCGTAATTGCACCATAAATAATCCCTATCACAATCATTACCGCCCAGATGTAATTCAGCATATCGTTATCCTTCTCGGCATATTTCTATATTATATGATATGGAATTGGAACTTCATTCAGAACATCAGATTATTTGCTTTCATTGAAGATGTGATTTACACATAATCAAAAATATTATATAAAGACTAGAAATCTACCGTATTGGTTATAATAGCCAATATATTTAAAGTTTAATACCAATTAATTAGTTATTATCAACAAAAACTGTTTGCAAAATAAAACAAATATATTATAATAGTAACAGGGTGTTACCAAAACGGGTAGCGGTTCGCCTTTCGCCAGAATGAGTACATTCTGAGAACTTCCAGTATTAACGGAGGTGGTACAGATGGAAAATACAATGAAAGGTACATAGTATATTTGACAATAGAGCTTACTGTCGGAATCGCAGGTATTGTAGTAACAATCATCAGCATCATTGTTACCGTGATCAGTATCCTGCAAAACGAGACTGACAGAAGATCCAGACATCAAAAAAGCAACCGCCCAAGCCAAGAGTAGGTTGCTTTTTTAACAAGTAACTAAAAATCGAGGCGAACCGTTGCTTTACGGTAGCACCTTCTTATGAACCTATCATAGCATTCTGTTTTTTTCATTCGTCAATCATCTTTTTGTATATAGATTTTTTTACCGTATTATAGTGTAAAAATATAACTATTCAGAATACTACTCACAATACATTGTTTAAAAAGAGGAATGCGATGAAAAAGCTGATCTGGAAAATTGTATTGGCTGCATCACTGCTTGTGATGGTGGTTGCCGCAACAAATATTGTTCTCTTAAGCATAGAATATCAAAAGGGAATTAATACTTATGCGAATCTGGAGAAGTACGCAACAGTAACACAGGATTCTGTCCAAGCAGCACAGGAGATCAGGGATGCTGCTGACAGTGAGAATACGGAAGAGGCTGTGGAAGAAGTCATCGAGGGACCACAGATTGCAGTAGATCTCGATATTGATTATGATGCACTTACGAAGATCAACAGTGACTTTGTCGGATGGATTTACTATGCACCGTTAGAGCTGAGTTATCCGATCGTCCGGGGCATTGATAATGATTATTACACCCATTACACCTTTGAAAATGAAAAAAACAGCTCCGGAGCCATCTTTATGGATTTCCTGAATAAGCCGGACTTTTCTCACTTCAACACGATTATTTACGGTCATAACATGAGAAATGGAACGATGTTCGGTTCCCTCAAAAAGCTCCTGAACGATCCTTCCATTATTGAAGAAGATCCTTATATTTATATTTTTACCAAAGATAAAGTTATGATGTATGAAATCTGCGCCGCCTATATCACGAATGCCTCTTCTCACACCTATGATCTGACTCAGACTGTAGAAGAACAGGCTGATTACGTGGAGTACATCCGGGATGTTGCAACCTACTACCGAGATGACACCATGTTAGAAGAGTCCCTGACCGAAGATACAAAACTCATTACCTTATCTACCTGTCACGGTCTTCACACCAGCAACCGAACCGTCATCCATGGTGTATTAATTGCCAGTAAAGACCGGTAAAGACTGATCCAGTTCCGGCGTCTGCGTGGTAACGACCTGCCACCGGGTAATCGTATAAGTTCTCCTTCCGGACGCTGCCTCCGAAAAGGACGCATTTACCGATAAGATCTGATTTTCATTAATTGTATAATCACAGGAAAAAGAGTCTTCCAAAGGCTCTTTTTTTGATGCCTCCCAAAGATCCTCCTGTGCTTCATTGCAGGCCTGATAATATGCACTTGTGCGCTCTGCCAGCTTACGGCTTAACGTAAGATCCGCATTGGCACTCACGATCGACAGTCCCGCAAAGCAGACCAGACACAGGATCACCATGATTACTACAATGGACGGTGCTCCGATGCTCAGTCCAAAAATCCCTATTCCGTTTCATCCATCAATTCCTCCTGCGGAAACAAAGTCAGTTTCAATTCATAAATAGAATCAAATGCCGTAATCTGTAGTGGCGTTCCAACCCGAATCTCACATGTGGTCAGTTCTTCTGATGCATTGATTTTTACAAATGCACCTAATCCCTCTTCGGTATTCTTGATTATGAATATTGTCTGCTCATTTGTCTGATCCATCCTTGCATCCGGGAACAAGGTCTCCAGTTCTCCGGCATTCCCATTACACCCATAAAAAAAGCTTCGGCAATACTTTCTGCCATGGCAACCGCATGGTTTAGCTTCACACTCTGGTCACTCAACTGGTGGGAGGTCACGAACAGCTTCACACAAACTGCTGCCGCAATCGAAAAAAACAGGATGGAAAGAATCAGTTCCATCAAAAATATTCCGGATTTAGAAGAATTTTTCGTCTGCATCTTCGAATCCTCCTGATCGAATACAAATATAGAAGCTTATGGTATTTTTCCTCCGGCGTTTTTCAACGTGCATTGAACCAGATGATCATTCACTTCCATAAGCTCAACCTGCTCCATTGCCAGAATATCCTGTCCCGCAGAGGCAGAAAGCGTCACATCACTACGTTCCATCAATTCTTTCAGCATTCCATGATATTCATAAATATAAGTATGATACCTGATTCCATTCACTTCCGAAGAAAGAATCACCGCCGGGTTTCCTTCGAATGTACCGATTGATATGGCTCCCTCCGTATCGGCCTGGCGGATCTTTTCCACCACATAGGACAGTGAAGTTCTCGCATTAAAATTTTCATCCATATGTGCCACCGTCTTGCGATAGATATTTGCCCCGATCGAAATTAAGAAAATCGAAGAAAGTGCAAATATACAGAACAAGCCAATGACAAAAAGAACATCTATAATATGTTTATCCTGCTTCTGATTCATAAACCTCTTCCATTCATAAGTTCACCTGATATTTAGCTTTTAATTACTACTCTGTTTTCACATCATGAAATTATTACTTCAAAATAATGGTAACATCGGGCCGCATATTAGATCCCACCGGCTGATAATCCACGAAAAACAGATCTTTATCATAGGTCAGTCCATAATGCTCTTCCATATAAGAAAGGCTCGGCGGGTAAAATCCCTCCACAGCATAGCAATGGATAATATCCCGGTCAATCGCATTCTGCAGACTATCCCGTTGCCTGTCCACGGTAGACTGATCCACAGAATGAATCATCACCCAGAACAGAACCAGGATCACCGGACAGACCAGATACAACATCCGGATCGGAAAACGACGATATTCATAACGGTTAAATTTCGTTGTAAATCGGTGCATATTACTCTCCTGCAAATTTCAGACTACATATATTTCAAATAGAACCAACTCTCAGATAATGTTTGCTTTTATTCATCTGCACATAGCTAAGCAGAATCACATCATCCGATGCTCGCCATAATTCCCATAAGCGGAAGCAATACCGAAAGCAGAATAATACCGACAATGAGCGACAGAATAATTACCAGCGTTGGTTCAATAATCGAAACAATTCTGGATAACTGCCGGTCTGTTTCCTCTTCATAATGAGAAGCAATCTGCAGCATCACCACGTCCATGGATCCGGAACGGAAGCCCACAGAAACCATTCGGGAATACAAATTCGAAAAGATCTCCGCATTGGCAAGTGCATCCGGCAGGTCTGCCTGTCCCTGCATCTGTGCCTTACAACGTTCAATCTTCTTCGCCATTTCCTCATTTTCCACAATTTCCTTAATCATATCAAGGCTGTGATAGGTGTCCATGCCACTCTGATAGGAAAGATACATTCCTCTTGCAAAACGTCCGGCAGCAATCTTGTCATAAAAAGCTCTTCGTAAACGGAAATACCGTGAGGAAATACTTGATCTTCGCTTTGCCCGAAGGAATCTTATAAGTGATGAAAAGGGCAACTACCAAAAGCAGCAGCACAATGGAAATGCCAATTGCATAACGGCTGAGAACCGTTCCTGCATTCATCAGTGACTGCGCAAAAGGAGTCATTTCCGTTCCAAGCTGTACAAACACCTGCTTAAAGATCGGAAGCACCTTCACAATCAACACAATAATAATGAAAAACATCATGGCAATCATAATCAGAGGATAGGTCACCGCAGAACGAATACTGTCGGAAATCGCCTCTTCCCGTTCGTAGTATTCTGCAAGGGACATCAGAACCACATCCAGATTACCGGATTCCTCTCCGAGCGCTGTCAGCTTCACCACATATTGCGGAAATACCCCGGTCTCTTCCAATGCTGTATAAAAATGATTTCCCTTATTACAGGTCAGACGGATCTGCTGCAGCAGATCCCTTCCTTCCTTGCTGATCGTGTCATTAATCAGGATCTCCATTCCTTCTGCCGGTGTGATTCCCGCCTTAATAATCCACGCCGTCTGCTTGCAAAAGGATGCAATTTCTGAATTACTGAGCATTTTCTGTTTCTTCATTTCGTGCTTCTCCTGTAATAAAATCGAATTTCCGCAACATCTGTATAATTTGAATACTGAATGATTTAGTAATTATATTTTTGTCACATAATTGCTTCCGTCACCAATAAAGCTCTTTAACTGCTTCGAACCGGCATTCGCGGCAAAGGTAGGATCCATCAGAGACCAGTTCACTCCATCAAACTGAATAATTCCATTGATCCACCCAATATCATTCACATAGGTACTGATCCATGCATGATACGCCTCTCCCGCATATCCAACCTCTAACTTGGTGGGAATCTGCTGGGAGCGGAGCATACTTGCCATAACGGCTGCATAATCAAGGCAGATCCCTGTTTTAATCTCAAGAATTTCATCCACATCCGGGATATATCCGCTCTGTACATTTTCTGCTTTATCATAGTCGTACGTGAAATTCTCAACAATATAATTATAGACATAATTAATGGCTTCCAGATCATCATGTGCCGGAGCTACAAGTATTCTTGCTTCCTCCACTACCTTCGAAGAACTGTTAAAGTTCACATACTGGTTCGGGTACAGGAAAGCTCCCATCGCATTGGTAATTTCCACCTCAATATCCTGTGCAAATACCGTTGCATACTGGCTGTCTGCCACATTCTCATAGACTCCGATGCTATAAGTACCATCCCCCACCGATAAAGGAAAAGCTTCATAATCATTTCCATACAGGTCATAGGTGTATGTCATATAATCGGGACCGGTAAGCTGCATTTTAACCTTTTCATTTGTCCCCTGATATGCAATCATCACATATCCTTCACTTGTATTCGAGGCATCCACCGACACCAGTTCATTCCCATAAACTACCGTTCCCGGAGCCTCCGGCACCAGACAGACCGGTGTGTTATTACGTATCGTTGTGCTTGCGGATACATAAGCTTCATGTTTTTTTTCACAGCCAGTAAAGGTACTTAGAAAAAATACCGCCAACATTACATATGTAATTTTCTTCTGTATTCTGCCTTTCATTAATCTTTATAAAGCTCCATGTCTGTTCCGTTTCTTCTATTCTTTATCTTATTCCGTTATTTATTGTTAAACCAACTATCTTGATTATAATAAAAAAACAATTCTATCGGCAACATAAAAGACCGCTTCTTTCGAAGCGGTCTTTTATCTCATGTAATCCACTATGGGTTTAGTATCCAAATTCCTGTGCCCAGAACCACTGTCCGTTGCTTACATGAATTGCAATTGCTCCGGAAGTAAATTCTGCAGCCATAATGTTTGCCTTATGTGTCGGTGATGCCATCCAGGCCTGTACTGCTGACTCAGCAGAATCATAACCTTTTGCAAGATTCTCACCATACATCAGATTACTGTTCACAGTCCACCAGTCTGAACCATCAGGTCTGGTATGTGAGAACGATTGTGATGCTTCTACAGCACGTACTGCACTTGCCTGCTCAAGACCGGAATTCCATGTCAACGCACCAAGTCCTGCTGCAGCTCTCTGCTGGTTCGCAAGTTCAAAGGCTGCCTTGGAAGCTGCCTGAGAAGCGGATGTTCCGGAAAGCTCTGCTGCCAGACTGACCATTTCGGGTTCAATATATACGATACCATCACTGGGAACCGTACTATCTCTCCGGGCTGCCTGATCCAGAACCAAACCACTCTTGCCACATCCGTTCAGTGCTAATGCCGCTAAAAGCATGATGCTGAGTAATATGCTTAATTTCTTGCGCATATCCCACACTCCCTTTCCATACTGCTGGAGTTACTAATCCAGACTAAAGTACTATTATTTCTATCTTAATGATACTACATTTTTATTCAAATTACAAGTACCAATTTGCTAATATATGTAAATTTTTTTCATTATCGTTATTTCGTTTGCAATAATCTCTGGTAAATTTCCCGCTTTGTAACACCGCGATCCTTTGCTACCATCTTCATAGCATCTTTATTTTTCATATCCCTGATCTTCATAAAAAGCCATATGTTCCTGTAAAGACATCTCTTCCCAGGTCTTTTGCTCCTCATGCATCAGCTTCTTGCGATCGATTCCTTCTAAGAGAAGTACATACTCACCGCGAGGATCATGGGTTTCATAATAATGCGTAATTTCGAACAATCTGCCCTCCGTAACGGATTCAAACTTTTTAGTAAGTTCCTTGCAGAGTACTATTTTTCGATCCCCAAGCGCATCCCGAAGTTCCAGAAGGGTCTTATATAGGTGATGGGGTGCTTCATACAGAATGATGGTTCTGGTCTCTCTCTGCAGATCCTCCAGAATCACCTTGCGATCCTTCCGCTCCCTGGGAAGGAACCCTTCAAAGCAGAACCGCCTCGTAGGAAGTCCGGATAAGGTAAGTGCTGTAATCAATGCACAGCATCCCGGCAAGGAGGTCACCGGAATCTCTTCTTCATGGCACCGCTTTACCAGTACCTCTCCCGGATCCGAAATAGCCGGAGTTCCCGCATCGGTAACCAGTGCAATATTTTTTCCCTGCTGCAAAAGACCGATCAGTTCTTCTGCTTTCTCATATTTATTAAATTCATGATAGCTTGTCATTGACTTTTTGATTTTTAAAATGATTCAGAAGCTTGATGGTATTTCTGGTATCCTCTACGGCAATCAGATCTACCTCTGCAAGCGTATCCAGGACTCTCTGGGTAATATCCCCGAGATTCCCAATCGGTGTAGCACATAAATATAATGTTCCAGACATGTTTTCCTCTTTTCATCCCCTCAATACCCGTAAATATCATATATTTCATCAGTATAGACTCCGGGTTCCTTATAAACAATCAACGGCTTTTTCCACGGTCAGACGCGGTCTTCCTCCCCTTAATCCTTCAATCAGAACCATATTAGGCTCCTTATCAATGTATGGATAAACGAGCTTCATACGTTTCGGCTCCAAATGGTACTCGCGCATCAGCACCATAATATCCACCAGCCGGAACGGTCTGTGAACCATATAAAAACTACCGCCGGGACGAAGCAGCCTGGCTGCCTGACTGATGACATCTTCCAAAGTACACAAAAGCTCGTGACGGGCAATTGCCTTTGGTGACTTTTCATTCGTAATTCCATGATGCTCTGTCATATACGGAGGATTACTGGTCACTACATCAAAGGTTGCTGCACCAAAGAGCGAGGAAGCTTCTTTAATATCCCCTGTTACAATACGGATCTTACTTTCCAGGTGATTCAGTTCCACGCTGCGTTGTGCCATATCAGCACTTTCCGGCTGAATTTCCAGCCCGGTAAAGTCGGATGCTTTGGTCTTTGCTTCCATCAAAATGGGAATAATTCCGGTACCTGTTCCCAGATCAATGACACGATCTCCCTCCTTTGCTTTCGCAAATCCGGAAAGCAATACGGCATCCATTCCAAAGCAGAACCGCTCCGGATCCTGAATAATCTTATAGTTATTCCTTTGCAGATCATCAATTCGTTCGTTTAGTCCCTGCACGGTCTAATTGTCCTCCAGCTTGGATTTGGGTTCTTCTTTTTCCAGCTTCTCCAAAGCTTTCAGTTCCTCGTCCGCAACATCTACCTTATTATGTTTATGTTTTTCTGCGGAAACGAAGCTGATCTACCTTATATTCCCTGATTTCTTTTTCATTGTCTACGTCTATTATAACCTTCACAAGCTGACGGAGCACATTTACACTTTGTACTTCTCCCTTAAAGCCATCATCCGTGGTTACATGATCTCCCACATTCGGAAGTCTGCGGTTCAGTTCCTCATAGGTTTCTTCTTCATGCTTCAGGCAGCACATCAGCCTTCCACATACACCTGAAATCTTCGTGGGGTTCAGGGAAAGATTCTGTTCCTTCGCCATCTTAATGGATACCGGAATAAACTCGGACAGATGACTGTGACAGCACAGCTCTCTTCCACAGATTCCAATTCCTCCAAGAATCTTCGTCTCATCACGGACACCAATCTGGCGAAGCTCAATTCTCGTCTTAAACACCGATGCCAGATCCTTTACCAGTTCACGGAAGTCAATTCTTCCGTCTGCCGTAAAGTAAAAAAGTACCTTATTATTATCAAACGTATATTCTGCATCAATCAGCTTCATCTCAAGACCGTGCTTTTTGATCTTCTCAAGACAAATTTTAAATGCTTCTTTTTCTTTCTTCTTGTTGTTGGCTTCCTGCTCATCATCACGTTCCGTAGCAATACGCAGTACCGGCTTCAACGGCTGGATTACCTTATCCGGAGGAACCTCTCTCGGACTCCCGACTACCGTGCCGTATTCAATTCCCCGTGCTGTTTCCACAATAACATGATCATTTCTGTTGATCTTTAATTTACCAGGATCAAAAAAATATATTTTTCCTGCAGTACGAAAACGTACGCCTATTACCTTAACCATATCATCTATAACCTCACTAATTCTCTTTAATCGTCAGCAGTAAAAGCTCCATTGTCAGATCAAAGTTTACATTCGCGGTAAGACGCTGCTTTGCCTTCTCGAGTGCCTCGATGATCGATTCGATCCCTTCATAGGTACTTCTGTCTGCTACCTTTCTAATATACTGTATTTCCTCTCTGAAAATCAACCCATTTACATCATGAGTTGCCTTAAATAACAAAACATCCCGATACCAGATGGATAAAATATCAAGATAATCATTCACATCAAACTGATATTCTTTGATCTTCTTGATTGCAGCAGCCATTTCATGGACTTCCATATCCCTGATATTCCGGAGCAGGGCAAGAGCTTCCTCCCTTACCTTATCAAACTCCTCACTCTTGGCAAGGAGTCTTGCTTTACCAACATTTCCGCGGGCAAAGGCCACACAGACATCCGCCTTATAATCCGGAATTTCCATTTCTTTCATTAAAAAGCTTTTGATCTGCTCATCCTTCACCGGCTTCATATTTAATACCACCCAGCGGCTCAGAATGGTCGGGAGAAGCGTTTCAAGGTTCGTCGTCAGAATAATAATCACGGTATATTCAGGCGGCTCCTCCAATGTCTTTAACAGGGCATTCTGCGCCTGTACCGTCATCTTCTCACCCTCGTTCATAATATAGATCTTCTTCGGACTGCTGTACGGCTTAATCGCAACATCCCCATTGATCTGGGTACGGATATCATCCACACCAATCACATTAGGCTTCTCATGGGATACGAAAATAATATCCGGATGATTTCCGCTTAACGCCTGCTTACAGGAATGACATACCTGACAGGGTTCTCCATCCTTCCTGTCTGTACATTCCAGTGCCATTGCAAAAACCTTTGCAATAAATTCCTTACCGGAATTTCTCTCACCATTAATAATATAGGCGTGGGAAACCTTATTCCGCTCAATGGCCCCCTGCAAATGCTCCTTCAATTGTTCCTGTCCGACGATATCGCGGAATTCAGCCATATCCGTATCCTCCTCTATGTCAGAATATCAAGCAGTAACCCTCTGATTTCTCCGATTTTGGACAAAATTGCCAGATGATCCTGCTCATCCTTCATTAATTCCTGCGCCAGTTGGTCTAAGTTTTCATCCACCAGACGAATAATTCCATAGACTCTGTGGCGTCCCCTTTTATCCAGAAAGTTCTCTCTGCTGAATTCATGGGACCGGTTCACGATTTCATTCATAAATTCCTTAATCAAACCACGATACCGCTTCATATCCTTAATATCGCGTTTCTTGGCAAGCTTGTCACCCTGCATGGTAATCGCTTCCATCATGGAGGTCAGTCTTGCCTGCAGTTCATTCTCTTCCACGTGACTGATCAGCGTAAATTTGAATCCGCCATCGGATTCCTTCACCGGAGAAGCAGCTTCCGGCTGTGTTACCTGCGTCAACTGATTCACTTTCATATCCATGGCTGCACCTCCTTTTTTTATTTACATAGCTACTCTATTTATATAGCCTTTCTTTGCTCATGGAATTACTTCGTCATGTCAGATTTTTCGTATCTGTGAATTATTGTAAAATATTCAGCAAATATTCTTCAATTTCCTGTACGCACCGGTCAAGATCATCATTTTCGAAAGCCCGTGTAATTCCTGCCTCTTCCAGCTTTTCCGATGAAAAATCTGCCGTATCTGCCAGAAACCTGCGGCACATTTCCTCATATTTCGGAGTTTCCTGCCGCCGTTCTCTCTGGATCGCGCGCTCCAAACGTATCCCATCATCTACTTCTATATAGATCGGCAATACCTGGTCTCTGGAAAAGTACTCTGCCGTTTTTACAAACGATTCCAGGGTTCCGATTACCAGATAATTCCGATTCTGAAGGTCTATGTTCCCATCATCCACAGTAAAATACCGCCACGGACCATAGAAGGTCTGATAAACACGATCCTCAATAATTTTCCCTGCGTTAAACAGTTCCTGATAATAAGCTTCATCGGTAAAATGATATTCCCTGCCATCCTTTTTCATAAGCACGGATCGGTCTTGTCGTATAGAGCACGACCTTATCAAAGGGAATCTCCTTCCATTGCAGAAGATGCTTATAAATTGTGTCCTTCCCTGTGGAACTTTTTCCTATTAAATAAACCATTTTACCCATGATTCCAAACCTCTGCTGATTGTACTCTGACCATAGCTATCAGGTAACTTTACCACTGCTCTGCTTCCGACTTCTTTTGGCACAGCAGCTTAAGTCTTGCTCTATATTTATACTTCAATCACGCGGATCATATTGGTTCTTCCAGGTATACCAAGGGGTAAACCTGCCGTCAGGACAACGGTATCTCCCTGTTTAATATACCCTGCTTCAACCGCTGCCTTGATGGCATCATCAAACAGATCCTCCGCACTGTTTTCTCTCGGAATCCACAACGGCGTTACTCCCCAGTAAAGATTCATCTGACGACAGATTCTGGGGCTTACACTGCATGCAATAATCGGGCAGCTCGGCTTTATACCGTGCAATCATTCCTGCCGTAAATCCGGAAATCGTTACGGTAATGATTGCTGCTGCCTTTAAATCCTTGGCCGTCGTACAGGTTGCATGGGAAATTGCAGTTGTTGTGTTATATTCTTCTGCCTCACGTCTCTTTAAACGCTCATCATAATTAATATCCTGCTCGGTACGCTCTGCAATCTTCGCCATCGTCGCAACTGCTTCTACCGGATATGCTCCTGCAGCCGTTTCTCCGGAAAGCATGATTGCCGTTGTTCCATCATAAATCGCATTGGCAATATCAGTCGCCTCAGCTCTGGTCGGACGGGGATTCTTAATCATGGATTCGAGCATCTGTGTTGCTGTAATAACCTGCTTGCCCTGCGACTCTGCCATTTTAATCATTCGCTTCTGAATGACCGGTACTTCCTCAAGTGGAATTTCGACGCCCATATCACCTCTTGCAACCATAATACCATCAGAAGCTTCCAGAATTCCTTCCAGATTATGAATACCCTGCATATTCTCAATCTTTGCAATGATCTTCATATGGGAGCCATGCTCTTCGATAATCTTACGTACAGAAAGGATATCCTCCTTACATCTTACAAAGGAAGCAGCCAAAAAGTCAAATCCCATGTCACAGCCAAACATAATATCACTGATATCCTGTTCGCTCAAATATGGCATGGAAAGCTCTGCTCCCGGCACATTAACACCCTTGTGATTGGAAATTGGTCCTCCGTTAATGACGTCACAGATAATATCGGTATCCGTAATTTCCTGAACCACCATTTCAATCAGACCATCATCAATTAAAATTGTAGTTCCGACAGAGATATCATGAATCAGATTTTTATAGGTAATGGAAACCTTTTCATTGGTTCCCATCATATCTTCCGTCGTTAAGGTAAAGGTCTGTCCGCTTTCCAGTACCGTTTTTCCGCCTTCAATATCTTTCAGACGGATTTCCGGCCCCTTGGTATCAAGCAAAGTTGCAATCTGTAATCCCAGCTCACCACTTACCTTCATCACACGGTCAAATCTCTTCTTATGTTCTTCATGTGAGCCATGGGAAAAGTTAAATCGTGCAACATTCATGCCGGCAAGCATGATCTCACGAAGCTTTTTCTTCGCTCTCACTGGATGGTCCTAAGGTACAGATAATTTTTGTTTTTCTCATAAAATCTCCTTTTCACTTTCATTCCCTATTGAATTATTTAGAACTGTATCTGCAAAGTTACTATTTTATTTAAAATGATCCTCTGTATATACAGTTACATCACCTGATAAACAACATTTCACTTATATCTGTTGCTGTCCACATAAAAATGCGCATTTCATTGTTATTTGTCTTATAACAGAACGCCAATCTTACCTTCGTTAATTCCCTGCACGATATATCCATGCCGGATTCTCTCCTGTATGGCCCGGACAAATGATTTTTCAATTCTTTCTCCCGGAACGAGCAGTGGTATCCCCGGTGGATATAAATTGACAAATTCGCCTGCAATCTTTCCGATTGCATCTGTCAGAGGTATCTCACTGCCTTTTTGCATATAGGCTTCATAAAGCGGCAGTTTTCTCACCGGGCTCCAACATTCCGAAACTGATGTGAAGTCTGGCGTCTTCTCCTGTGTAAGCCGGGAATCAATTTCTTTTAATGCTGTTGTCAGCCGGAGGATTCCCTCTTCGGTATCCATCATGGACAACATGGCAAGTGCATAGGTCTCGCATGCCATTTCCAACTGCAGGTGATATTTTTCCCTTAAAAGATCATAAAGCTGTTTTCCGGTAAAGTTCGTATTCTTCACGGAAATAACAACCTTCGAGGATTCCGTGTATGGGCAGATCCGCAGATACTTACAGGAAGAGATTTCTTCTTCAAGCTGCTTACGCATGTCCAAAAGCTTATTAAGTCTTGCTTCCCCTTCATTTTCCAGAAGATACAGTCCTTCTTCGATGCCAGTCATCAAAAGGTAAGACGGACTGCTTGTCTGATAAATTGCCAGATATCTCCGAAGGTGATCACGATTCACCAATGCCCCATTTACATGAAGAATTGCTGTCTGGGTGGGTGATGGTAATGTCTTATGTGTACTCTGAATTACAACATCTGCCCCACACTGTACCGAATTTTTCGGATAAGCTGCATGAAAACCAAGGTGCGCTCCATGCGCTTCATCGACAATCAACGGGATCCCATAGGAATGCGCTATCGTAGCAATTTCACGGATATTTGAGCAGATTCCGTCATAGGTCGGTGAAGTAACCACAATCCCTGCAATCACCTCTGCCGCCTTTCTGGGATCTACATTTCTCTCCCGGAGCGTCAGGATAATCGCTTTCCGTACCGTTTCCGGAAGGATTTCCCCTGCAAGATCATATTCCGGAAGAAGCTCCGGATAGAGATACCGCACATTCAACCGGTTCAGAAACGCTGCATGGTACACTGCCTTATGGCAGTTACGCGCCATGAGAAGTACCTTACCTTCTCCTGCAACAGAAGCAATGGCACTTAAGAGTCCTCCGGTACTTCCATTAATCAGGAAATGCGTTTCCTCCGCTCCATATAGTCTCGCTGCACGCTCCTGTGCCTGCCGGATCACTCCCGATGCCTCATGCAGATTATCAAAGCCATCAATCTCCGTAATATCCAGCCGGTAAAATGAAGCATGCGGTCCACTTTCCGGATTTCTTTTGTGCCCCGGCATATGAAACGGATAGAAATCAGTCTGTGCATAGGCATTCAATTTCTCATATAAACCGTCTAGCATGCTTTCTTTACTCCGCTTCCCTGATCCTTTTTCTTCAAATGTACTTTCCGGTCAGCTGTCCCTTTCCGGATACGCAGTGTTTCTAGGAGCGAACAGTATTTATCTGCCATGCTGACTACCCAGGCCTCCCGGCAGAGGGGCGGAACAATGGTCAGCGGCCACATATGCTTTTTTTAATGATGTCCTGCTCTCTGGGCGTTAACTTGTATTCCTTCTTCGCATTCTTAAGTGCAATTCCCGGATGATAAAATCCATGAAGAGACTGGTAATTCTCCCGGTTCTTATCATGCCAGTCATAAAGAAAATAATCATGCAGCAACGCGCCCCGCACCAGATCCTTTTCCTGACAATGGATTCCCAGCTTCCGGTTTATTGCCAGACTGTGCTGTGCTACGTCCAGGCAGTGTCTGCGGACAGGAATCGTTCCATGCTGTACATAATTTCTCGTACTCTTAAAAATTATCCGACCGCATAATATCGTCACCATACTGTTTCATCAGATGGTAAAGTTCTCTTCTTCTGTCAAAATTCTTCTTAAGTTTTTCAAGTTTTTTCTGTGAACGTTTCACGCAAACCCCTTCTATCTATTGTACATTGTGATATGCAAACGAATACTCCAATATAGTATACCACAGGTCATAGCATTAGAAAATGAGATAGCGCGGATTTTTTGCAATTTAGGTAACAGTTCAGCCATGCAGAAATGATTGTATAAGATGATCGTGGGAGCTTGCTCACTAAGGGCAGCTTATACAATCATTTCTATAGGGCGGACGCCCGACATGAAATAAGTTGCCGGAAAACACGTATATTTGTTAGCCAATCTGTACCATTCGGCAGCTTATGAATGGGATTGGCTGAACTGTTACGCAATTTACAAAAAAAGAACTCAATCCTTCAAAAGAATTGAGTTCTTTGGTTAAATGCCCAGAACCGGAATCGAACCAGTGACACGAGGATTTTCAGTCCTCTGCTCTACCAACTGAGCTATCTGGGCATAGACTTAAAAATAAGTCGAGTAGCGGGGACAGGATTTGAACCTATGACCTTCGGGTTATGAGCCCGACGAGCTTCCAGACTGCTCCACCCCGCGATATTTAATTATGCTCCGTAGAGCGAATGGATGGAGGTGGATTCGAACCACCGAAGCAATTTGCAGCAGATTTACAGTCTGTCCCCTTTGGCCACTCGGGAATCCATCCATATGATATTGCCATCATAAGCCGATAAACGGACTCGAACCGTTAACCTGCTGATTACAAATCAGCTGCTCTGCCAATTGAGCCACATCGGCATATTACATAGCACAGCTGATTTGTAATCAGCCTGCTCTGCCTACAATTGTCTCATTACATTCAACAATTGTCATGAATTGAACCACATCGGCGTATATTCAATACACCTAAAAATTCTCAACAGTAAGTGGGACCTATAGGGCTCGAACCTATGACCCTCTGCTTGTAAGGCAGATGCTCTCCCAGCTGAGCTAAGATCCCACGCTTATCAAATATATTTCTATAAAAACGACCCGGATGGGGTTCGAACCCACGACCTCCGCCGTGACAGGGCGGCGCTCTAACCAGCTGAGCCACCAGGCCATAAAGGTTTATACCTTCAAAACCGATACCGAACCTTTTCTACATCTACTTTTCCAAGTTAAGCTTCCGGTCGATTAGTACTTATCCGCTCAATACATTACTGTACTTACACTCTAAGCCTATCTACCTCGTCGTCTTCAAGGGACCTTCTTCTTGCGAATCGGATATCTCATCTTGAGGGGGGCTTCACGCTTAGATGCCTTCAGCGTTTATCCCTTCCGGACTTGGCTACTCTGCCATGGATTTGGTATCCAACAGATACACCAGCGGTCCGTCCATCCCGGTCCTCTCGTACTAAGGACAGCTCCTCTCAAATATCCTACGCCCACGCCGGATAGGGACCGAACTGTCTCACGACGTTCTGAACCCAGCTCGCGTACCGCTTTAATGGGCGAACAGCCCAACCCCTTGGGACCTGCTACAGCCCCAGGATGCGATGAGCCGACATCGAGGTGCCAAACCACTCCGTCGATGTGAACTCTTGGGAGTGATCAGCCTGTTATCCCCAGGGTAGCTTTTATCCGTTGAGCGATGGCATTCCCACTTAATACCACCGGATCACTAAGTCCTAGTTTTCCTACCTGCTCCACCCGTCGGTGTCGCAGTCAAGCTCCCTTCTGCCTTTTGCACTCTTCGAATGGTTTCCAACCATTCTGAGGGAACCTTTGAGCGCCTCCGATACCCTTTCGGAGGCGACCGCCCCAGTCAAACTCCCCGCCAGACATTGTCCCCCGCCCGGGTCACGGGCGCAGGTTAGAAAATCCAATACTGCAAGGGTGGTATCCCAACAGCGACTCCGTATAGACTGGCGTCCATACTTCTTCGTCTCCCACCTATCCTGTACATACAGCATCGAATCCCAGTATCAAGCTGGAGTAAAGCTCCATGGGGTCTTTCCGTCCTGGCGCGGGTAACCAGCATCTTCACTGGCACTTCAATTTCACCGGGTGCATTGTCGAGACAGCGCTCAAATCATTACGCCTTTCGTGCGGGTCGGAACTTACCCGACAAGGAATTTCGCTACCTTAGGACCGTTATAGTTACGGCCGCCGTTTACTGGGGCTTAAATTCAAGGCTTCGTTTCCTGACCTCTCCTCTTAACCTTCCAGCACCGGGCAGGCGTCAGCCCATATACCTCACCTTTCGGTTTCGCATAGACCTGTGTTTTTGCTAAACAGTTGCTTGAGCCTATTCTCTGCGGCCTGGTTGCCCAGGCACCCCTTCTCCCGAAGTTACGGGGTCATTTTGCCGAGTTCCTTAACAATGCTTCTCCCGCCGGCCTTAGGATTCTCTCCTCATCCACCTGTGTCGGTTTACGGTACGGGTACGGTATAAACAATAGCG
This sequence comes from Lachnospiraceae bacterium, assembly GCA_021628825.1. GTDB lineage: Bacteria > Bacillota > Clostridia > Lachnospirales > Lachnospiraceae > Suilimivivens. The sequence goes on from JAJXRY010000002.1 coordinate 126,715, forward strand.
GCTTTTCTTGGCACATCCTCTACGGACTTCCCTACTTTCTTTCGGTCCGCATCACACCATTGCCTTATAAGGGGGGTTTGCCTCCCTTACAGCTCCTGTGCTTGCACCGGTCTTTCCTTTCCCGGCTCCCGCCTTGGACATGCGTCCCCACAGTTCTGTTATACCGCAGTACAGGAATTTCCACCTGTTTTCCATCGGCTACGCATTTCTGCCTCGCCTTAGGCCCCGACTTACCCGGGGCAGATCAGCTTTACCCCGGAATCCTTGGATATTCGGCCTGGAGGATTCCCACCTCCATCTCGCTACTCATTCCGGCATTCTCTCTTCTTAACGCTCCACGGCTCCTTATCAGTACCGCTTCGCCGCGTTAACAATGCTCCTCTACCAATGTATTAATACATTCCTGAGCTTCGGTGTCGTGTTTCAGCCCCGGACATTTTCGGCGCAGGACCTCTCGACTAGTGAGCTATTACGCACTCTTTGAATGTGTGGCTGCTTCTGAGCCAACATCCTAGTTGTCTTCGAAATCCCACATCCTTTTTCCACTTAACACGCACTTGGGGACCTTAGCTGCAGGTCTGGGCTCTTTTCCCTTTTGACTGCCCAACTTATCTCGTGCAGTCTGACTCCCGTACATCACCTCTATGGCATTCGGAGTTTGATATTCTTCGGTAGACTTTGACGCCCCCTAGGAAATTCAGTGCTCTACCTCCATCAGGTTAATACGAGGCTAGCCCTAAAGCCATTTCGAGGAGAACCAGCTATCTCTGGGTTCGATTGGAATTTCTCCGCTATCCACACCTCATCGCCACCCTTTTCAACGGATGTGCGTTCGGCCCTCCACCACCTTTTTACAGCGGCTTCAGCCTGGACATGGATAGATCACCCGGTTTCGGGTCTACGTTCTCTGACTTACCGCGCTCTTAACGCTTGCTTTCACTTCGGCTCCGTCCCTTAAGGACTTAACCTCGCCAGAAGCCGTAACTCGCCGGACCGTTCTACAAAAAGTACGCGGTCGCACTCCTATGGTGGTTCGACTGTTTGTAAACATAGGGTTTCAGGTTCTCTTTCACTACCCTCCCGGGGTCCTTTTTCACCTTTCCTTCACAGTACTCTGCTCTATCGGTCACTGAGGAGTATTTAGCCTTACGGGGTGGTCCCCGCTTATTCCCACAAGGTTTCTCGTGTCTCGTGGTACTCTGGATCCTGCTGTGTGGCTTCCTCCTTCGCTTACGGGGCTTTCACCCTCTATGGCTGGGCTTCCCAGGACCATTCTGCTGAAGTCTTCCAAACACGTCTGCAGTCCGAACCCCGGTGTGCACGCACACCGGTTTGGGCTCTTTCGATTTCGCTCGCCGCTACTTTCGAAATCACGGTTGTTTTCTTTTCCTCCGGCTACTTAGATGTTTCAGTTCACCGGGTTCCCGAACATACACTATGGATTCATGTATGCACGACTAAGGTTTTCTTAGCCGGGTTTCCCCATTCAGAGATCCATGGATCAATGCTTATTTGCAGCTCCCCATGGCTTTTCGCAGCTTATCACGTCTTTCATCGGCTCTCAGTGCCAAGGCATCCTCCCTGCGCTCTTCTTCGCTTAACTTGTTATGATACACTACCTAGCGTAGTAATGCATCACCTCTTGCTTGCTTGTTGCTTTTAGATGTCTTGTCTCTATCTCCATGAAATGTCTTTTTCAAAACATTTCGCATGGTTTGATTGATTCTTTGATTCGGTATTCGGTTTTCAAGGTACAAACAGCTTTGTGCTGCGCAAACATTTCTGTCTGCTTAAAGCAATTCAGCGTGGGATTCGCAGGAAAGCCACTTCTCATTGCTTTCGTGGAGACTAAGAGATTCGAACTCTCGACCCCCTGCTTGCAAGGCAGGTGCTCTCCCAACTGAGCTAAGCCCCCATTTGATCCGGCAACCACCTGCTTTCCCATATCGTCTCCAATATAGTATCATCGGCCGCTTAAATCTTAACCATCGTGTTCGGGATGAGAACGGGTGTGTCCCTTAAGCGTATCGTCACCGGAAAGGTTCTATGAAATTTTCATGTTGCTTTCGTAATCGGTTTCCCTCTTACCCTTAACAACAAAACAGCAATGTAACCCCTACTTTTTTCCTTAGAAAGGAGGTGATCCAGCCGCACCTTCCGATACGGCTACCTTGTTACGACTTCACCCCAGTTACCAGACCTGCCTTCGGCGGCTCCTTCCCTTTCGGTTAGGTCACCGACTTCGGGCATTTCCGACTCCCATGGTGTGACGGGCGGTGTGTACAAGACCCGGGAACGTATTCACCGCGACATGCTGATTCGCGATTACTAGCGATTCCAGCTTCATGTAGTCGAGTTGCAGACTACAATCCGAACTGGGACGTTATTTTTTTGGGATTCGCTTGCCTTCACAGGGTCGCTTCCCTTTGTTTACGCCATTGTAGCACGTGTGTAGCCCTGGTCATAAGGGGCATGATGATTTGACGTCATCCCCACCTTCCTCCGGGTTATCCCCGGCAGTCTCTCTAGAGTGCCCAGCTTTACCTGCTGGCTACTAAGGATAAGGGTTGCGCTCGTTGCGGGACTTAACCCAACATCTCACGACACGAGCTGACGACAACCATGCACCACCTGTCTCCAATGTACCGAAGTACTACAGGCATTACCCTGTATTCATCGGGATGTCAAGACCAGGTAAGGTTCTTCGCGTTGCTTCGAATTAAACCACATGCTCCACCGCTTGTGCGGGTCCCCGTCAATTCCTTTGAGTTTCATTCTTGCGAACGTACTCCCCCAGGTGGATTACTTATTGCGTTTGCGACGGCACCGAGGATTTATAAATCCCCAACACCTAGTAATCATCGTTTACGGCGTGGACTACCAGGGTATCTAATCCTGTTTGCTCCCCACGCTTTCGAGCCTCAACGTCAGTTACCGTCCAGTAAGCCGCCTTCGCCACTGGTGTTCCTCCTAATATCTACGCATTTCACCGCTACACTAGGAATTCCACTTACCTCTCCTGCACTCCAGCCTGACAGTTTCCAAAGCAGTTCAGGGGTTGAGCCCCCGCATTTCACTTCAGACTTGCCATGCCGTCTACGCTCCCTTTACACCCAGTAAATCCGGATAACGCTTGCCCCCTACGTATTACCGCGGCTGCTGGCACGTAGTTAGCCGGGGCTTCTTAGTCAGGTACCGTCATTTTCTTCCCTGCTGATAGAGCTTTACATACCGAAATACTTCTTCACTCACGCGGCGTCGCTGCATCAGGGTTTCCCCCATTGTGCAATATTCCCCACTGCTGCCTCCCGTAGGAGTTTGGGCCGTGTCTCAGTCCCAATGTGGCCGTTCACCCTCTCAGGCCGGCTACTGATCGTTGACTTGGTGGGCCGTTACCTCACCAACTATCTAATCAGACGCGGGTCCATCCTGTACCACCGTAGTTTTTCACACTGAGTCATGCGACTCCGTGCGCTTATGCGGTATTAGCAGTCGTTTCCAACTGTTGTCCCCCAGTACAGGGCAGGTTACCCACGCGTTACTCACCCGTCCGCCACTAAGTTATGAAAAGATTGTTTAGTGCAAGCACTTCCCGCTCACATCATAACTCCGTTCGACTTGCATGTGTTAGGCACGCCGCCAGCGTTCATCCTGAGCCAGGATCAAACTCTCAATAAAAAGTTGTCCTTAGCCTAAGTTAAACTTGGCTTCCGTTTTCCTGCCTTGGAAGTTCTCTTTCGATCTCTTCCTCGACTTGGATTTATGGTTTCGTTCTTCTGAAATTTCTTTGAGTTCCATGAACTCTGTTCTAGAATTTTCAGGGTTGCATTGCTGTTTATTTGTCAAGGTGCTTTGTGTTGCTCTTGCTTGACGCAACTCTGATATAATATCATGCGCGTTCTGCATTGTCAACACTTTTTTTAAACTATTTTTCAACTTTTTTTCTTACATGTTGACCACCCTTGTCCGGTGGACTTTCATAATAGCATTAGTCTCAGTAGTCTGTCAATAACAAAAAAATAAGATTTTTTTACTTTATTTTTTTACTATTCTTTTTACGACTGCAAGATATAGCTTTTTTTGCGTCTATATCTTGTGTTTTTTTACAATGCTCTTAAAATTATTTTTTTATTATATATACATTTTTAGAAAAATATACCTCTCCGCTCCAAATAAAATATAAGCAAGAATAAATATATCAAAAAAAGGAAGTATCCAATCAGATACTTCCTTACTCACCTTATTGGCAGCTAAACGGAGAAAGAGGGATTTGAACCCTCGCGCCGCGTTAGCGACCTACTCCCTTAGCAGGGGAGCCTCTTCAGCCTCTTGAGTATTTCTCCAAATATTCAATCTGAATGACATCCGCTACCAATATTCTGTTGTGCATCATCTGTGACGCGAATTTTTATTATACAAAAAGCTTTTTCGCTTTGTCAATGTATTTTTATATATTTTTCTTAGTTTTTTTATTTGCCTCTGTCTCTTTTACATCACGAATGCGCCACTTTCCATCTTTATAATACAATGTCCAGCGCATAACATATGGCGTCTCTCCTTTAAAAAAACCATTCCACTGCAGCGCAGGGCATTCGTTCCATCCCGATCCTGAAACGCCTCAATAGAAGCTGCACTGTATTGTTCCAGCCCGCAATCTGTATCGTCCTGCGAACTGCCGAGGTACACATCTTTGGAAAACGGCAGCACTTCATAATTATCTCCTATGGCTGCAAAAATAGTGGCTCTGCTCTGCACGCCATCCTGTGTATTTAAATGTTGGACAAAACAGATATCTCTGGTCTGATCCTCATTAAAATCAAAGCACTGTGTTGCAAAGGTATCTCCCCACAGGTCAGAAGTCAACTCCATCGTCTTTCCGCTTCCAAAGAAGCAGTATACTTTAACTACCTCTTCCCCTGTTTCTTCTATTATATATTTCCGGTAAATGCGATCAAGAATACCATCCCTGTCATAATCCTTATAAGCATTTCCTATGGCATAGACCGGATGAATATCTGCATAACCGGTATAGGTTCTTACTGCATAATGATCCTCCGGATTGATCTGGTCTCTGCGCTCTTCAAATTCCTTCCTGGGAATACTGCGGATATAGAAATCCCAGACCGAAGGTTCCTCCATTCCTGCAGACACATTCCCCGCATAATAATCCTGCACCATGCGGTAAGTAAGCTCATTGCTGTCACACAAAAAGGCATATTCTGTGATAGAGCCGTCCTCCTCAGCATATCCCTCCACCTTCAGGTAATTCCAGAAGCCTTCGGTATAACCACTTTCATCATCATATCCATCCCGTGTATTGTCCACAACAATATGAAAAAGAATCACCATTATATTCAATAAAATAATAAATGGGATCCTCATCCACTGTAAACTGTGTAAGAATCACCTGTGAGGGTGTCCTGAAACGAATATCCGAAAGAAACTGCTCCCATAGCTTCTGCCCCCACTCTGGCCGATCCATAGGTAATCGCAAATACATCATCTCTCTGTGCAATCTCAGCAAAATGATCCGGAAGTTCCTTTAACCTCTCCCGAATTTCTTCAATCGGCATAAACCCTTCTCTATTGATGGTCTTTTCCTGACGGATGGATTCACTGTATTCACTGAAGGTATCCTTCTTCTGATATTCTTCACTAAAGTCCTGATTCATTGCCTCGGTTTCTATACGCAATGTTTCAAGCTCCCCACGCATACTCTGCTTTCTTTCTATAAAAAGAAACAATCCTGCTATTAAAATAAGAACTGCCAGAATCCCAACACCTATCCAGATTGTTTTCTTGGATAATTTATTCACAACCTTCCTCCATATGAACCTGTTCAATTCTCCGCTTCACTTCTGCTGCAATTTCAACCGTTTTCATATCTTTATATTCTTCATAATACATTGGAGGAAGATAAAAACAGTTTTTACGGTAACGGGTTTAATCGATTTTTTTCATCAAATGGTTTAAAAAGAATCAATCAGTGCACAGGGCACAATCGGGCACTTAGCCTTCGTTGCACTCTTAAAGCTTCCTCCCTTAAAATCAAGAAGCTTATTTCCCTGCCGGCTTCTGGTTCCCTCTGCAAAAATCAGGAAATTTCTTCCATTCTTCACATCCTCCGTCATCGACTGGATGACAGTCATGGATTGCCGAATATCCTCACGGTCAATCGCATAAGCGTGAAGTGCCCGGATCACCTGTTTCACCAGAGGCAGATTGGCCGCTTCCTTTTTAAATACAAAGGTAAACGGTCTGGGTGACGTTGCAAGAAACGCAAGTACGTCAAACATTCCCTGATGATTTGGGAAGAAAAATAAACCCATCTTCTTTCGGGATATTCTCCTCTCCATGGACTTCGACCGTTACTCTTCCCGCACGATTGGCATTTTTTGCCGCATTCTGAATAATACGATAGGTCTGCTCAAAGGTTACCTTCCTGCTGTGTCCACAATACGATATTTGTATAAAATAGACGATGGCTTTAAAAAATATACGCACTACCATTAACGCAATCCGCATGACAGACGTTCTCCTTTATATCTCTTTGTACTGTTCGATTGCCATATCGTACAGATTATTTCCTTCAAAGTCCATTACCACAATAACCGGGAAATCCTTTTACTTCCAGCCTGCGGATTGCTTCTGTTCCAAGATCTTCATAAGCAATTACCTCTGCCTGCGTAATGGATTTTTGACAATAATGCACCTGCACCGCCAACCGCAGCAAAAATAAACTGCCTGATTTTTTTCATCATACTTTCACGCACGGCTTCTGTCCGGCGTCCCTTGCCAATCATTCCACGCATACCGAGATCAAGAAGAGCCGGTGTATACTTATCCATACGGCTTGCCGTTGTGGGACCCGCAGATCCAATCGGCCGGCCTTCTCTTGCCGGAGATGGTCCCATATAATAAATAACATTCCCTTCGATATCAAAAGGCAGCGCTTCTCCATTCTGAAGGGCTTCATACATTCTTTTATGTGCAGCATCCCGTGCTGTATATATTGTCCCGGTAAGATACACGTAATCTCCTGCTTTCAACTCTTTTACAATATCTGCATCAAACGGAACGTTAATATGTCTTTCCATAAACGGCCTTTCTGTTCATAGCTGTTCACTCTTTTCGGACAGCTGCTTCTATTCTATAATTCTCTCACACAATGGCGGTTTACGTGACAGCAGATATTGACTGCTACCGGAAGTCCCGCAATATGTGTCGGATACGTATTAATATTTACTGCCAGCGCAGTCGTACTTCCCCCAAGTCCTCCTGGGCCGATTCCAAGCCGGTTAATCGTCGCAAGCAGTTCTTCTTCAAGCTCCTTCACATAAGGAATGGAAGACCTCTCATCCACCGGACGTGTCAATGCTTTCTTTGCAAGCAGGGCACACTTTTCAAACGTACCACCAATCCCGACGCCAACGACCATAGGCGGACAGGCATTCGGTCCTGCATCCTTAACTGCAGTAAGAATAGCATTCTTAACACCTTCGATCCCGTCGGCCGGCTTCAGCATAAATATCCGGCTCATATTTTCGCTGCCAAATCCCTTTGGTGCAACGGTAATCTTTACCTTATCTCCCGGTACAAGATCATAATGAATGACCGCCGGTGTATTATCCTTCGTATTCTCGCGGATCAGTGGATCCTTCACTACTGATTTACGCAGATAACCATCCACATATCCCTGACGTACTCCTTCATTGATCGCACCTGTCAGAGAGCCGCCTTCAAAGTGAACATCCTGACCGATTTCCAGAAACAACTGCCATACCCGTGTCCTGACAGATCGGTATGGTATCCTCCTGTGCAATCTGCAGGTTATCCTGAAGCTGCCCCAATACCTTCTGACCGATCGGAGACTTTTCTTCTGTAACCGCACATTCCAGTGCTTTCTGCATGTCTGGTGTCAGCATATGATTCGCCTCTATGCACATTTCCTTGATATTCGAAATGATTTCCTCTGTATGTATTGTACGCATGCTTTATACTTCCTTAAGAATCTTTTCGATTTCATCCATTGTGGCATCCTCATAGGTATGCTGTTCCCATGTCAGATTCTGCTGATCATCTTTATATCTGGGGATCAGATGAATATGGAAATGGAAGACAGTCTGTCCTGCAATTTCACCATTGTTCTGAACTACATTAAAGCCGTCGCAGGAAAGCTTCTTCGTCATATCCGTTGCAAGCTTCTTTGCAAGTACAAATGCCTTGGCTGCTGTTTCATTCGGAAGCTCATAAAGGTTTGCCGCATGTTCCTTGGGCAAAATCAGTGCATGTCCTCTGGTAGCCGGTGCTGCATCCAATATGACCTTAAAATTCTCATCTTCATAAATACTTCTTGTCGGAATAACTCCATTTGCCAGTTTACAGAAAAATACAATCGTCTTTCATCGTCTTAACCTCTTTTTCTTATTCTATAGGGAAGATTCCATAAACGGGAAAAATCTGATCTAAAGTACGAAGTACCTTGAAATCACCCTTCACCTTAATGCTTCCTCCCATAAATGCTCTTTTGGAATGTCATTCTTCCATAGATAATGTCATCCATGGTCTCATGACTGATCTGAACCTCAACATCAGGGTTCCCCACAGTACCATAATAGCAATTGCTCTCCGTTCCCGAAACTTCAATTACAAACGGTTTTCTTTTTACCTTCAATCGTAATCTGATAAGATGCCGTAAAACCTGCCTGAGGAGCAAAGTGACTCTTAAACTCCTGAATATATTCTTCCCTCTTATCTTCTACTTCCTGATTCTCCAGCATATCCCGGAACATGCTTGCCAGCTCCTGAATATCTTCCTTCTGGCGCTTCACATAGCTGTCATCTGCCGCATACTGGGATAGCTGTTCAAATTCCTGAGGCGTGAGATCATCATTCTTAGTGATAGAAACCATCTTCTTAACTGCCTGATTACTGGCAGGAAGACATACTACCTTCTGATTAATTGTGCGATATAAATTTTCTGCCTTTTTTTCAATTATCATGCCATAGGATTCGTTTTTCTTCAAAAAAATTGCTGTATCTGCAATATAGCCACAGACCCCGGTACACGGAAGCCCTCCGAGAATTTCCCAGGCAACTGCCAGATCCAGCTTTCCTTCACGCTCGCCATAGGTTGTAGACATTACAACCGGACACATATAAATGCCTGCAATCTTTTCCTTATCCCCGTATAGCCAGCAGGCATCGAGGAACTGTGACATATATCCGCCAATTCCATGCCATTCCACCGTCGTTGCCAGAATAATTCCATCTGCTTCCTTCAGGGTCTGCGGAAGTGTAGGAATCGTATTTTTCAGTTCATACAGATTATAGCGCTCCACCTCAACATGAAGCTCTTCAAGAACGGACTGCATCTTATTAATTACATAAAGTGTCGGGTCATCCATCAGTCCCCGTCCGCCATAATAGATGTTGATTTTCATAAAAATCCGCCTTTCGCAAAATACTATATTCAGTATAAAGCGAATTTGATTATCTGTAAATGAATTTTTAAATTTTCTGTTGATGTCTGATATAAAAAGCGGCATAAACCTGGCGATAAGCAGGTCATGCCGCTTTTTAAAATAACGTAACTGTGAAGGTACTGAACAGTTACATTCAGACAAATAATTGCCTTAAAAACCGTACAGCACAATGTCTCCAGAAGGTCCAGTCATGATAACCGTAATCCCAGAAGGTCTCGATAGGTACTCCTGCCTCCAGAACCCGATCTGCATTTTCCCTGGTCTTCTCATAAAATGGCTCTTTCGTTCCACAGGCCACAAAAAGAAGTACGAAACGTTCCTTGAACTTTTTCTTTATCCAACAGCACGTCCCTATAATCATCCTCTTCATCCTGAACAACCAAACCACCGGAAAAAATGCCCGCTGCCGAAAACAACTCAGGATGCTTAAACACAATTTTCTGAGTCTGCATTCCTCCCATGGAAAGTCCTGCCATGGCACGGTGCTCTCGATCCGGTATCGTCCGGAAGGATCTGTCTATTATTCCAATACCGCTTTCCGGGAATTCTTCAAGAAACGCTCCAAACCCCGGATGATATTCTCCCTCCTCAGGAAAGGAATATCCCGTATTCATTACAATGATCATTTCCTTCATTTCATTATTTGCCAGAAGGTTATCCGCAATATGAGCAATTTTACCCTGCCAGAGCCATCCCATCTCGTCTTCTCCGCCTCCGTGCTGCAAATAGAGTACCGGATAACGTTTTTCGGGATTTTCGTCATATTTGGGCGGAGTATAAACATAGCAAAGCTTCCACCTTCCGGTCCGTTCCGACTTATAATACTGCATATGTACTGTACCGTGAGGAACCTGGCTCAGCCTGTATTCTTCAAAATCCTCTTCCGGCATCTCCAGGAAATTTACAACCCGAAAACCCCCATAACCAGCCGGTGCATCGGGATTTACTACCGTTGTGCCATTTACCTGGCAGGTATAATAATGGAATCCCGGTTCGATGCCTGTTACTTCACCCACCCAAAATTCAGATGTGGATGCATCCCCCGTTTCCGGAATCAACTCATATTTCCCTACTCCCCACAGATCAACCTCTACCTTTCGGGCACCCTTTGCAGGAATTCGGAATACTGCTGTTCCAGGTGCAGTCACCTGTTGTCCCGGAGCAACATCAACATAACGTCCGGCAGGCTGTCCCAATTGATCAACCTCAAATACAAGTCCCTTATATATAGGATCAAAGAACAGCATATCCTCCCGCCAGGTCTGCTGATCAAGCATTTCAACTGACATCACCTGTTCTTTCCATTCAACCTTCTGATTGTTATCTGCGGAGCCTGTGCAAATGTCCTCCTCAGGATTTTTGAAAATCAACTGTGCAAAAATCTCTCAGGCACTCTCTCCATACATGCCACTCATGATAGCCGGTATAAGTTTTGTGGGTAACCGGTACGCCCGTCTCTTCACAATCTGCAAGATATTTCTCTTGTTTTTTCTTAAGATCAGTCTCTCCTTCACCGCAGCCTAAAAATACCCTTTCCATAGGCCACTCTTTATTCTGGACGATCAGTCTCTTCATTTCATCGGTACGTACTCCGGAGAAAATGCCCAATGCGCCAAACAAATCCGGATGATTTGCGGCAGCAAGAAGCGCCTGTGCAGATCCAAGCGAAAGACCCGCAACTGCCCTGTGCTTCCTGTCTGAAATGGTACGAAAATGTGCATCTGTGTATCCGATGCAATCCTTTGTAAGCTCACTGTCAAAGTCTCCCGGATAAAATACGGCCTGTTCACCCTCACAGAAAGCATAATTACAACAGGAAACCACAATCATTTCCCGGCATTTTCCTTCCGCAATCAGATTGTCCATGATGAAATTCAGCTTCCCGTTCCAGATCCATCCGGTCTCATTCTCTCCAACACCATGCATAATATAGAGAACCGGATAATTTTTGTTTCCCTGCTGATAGGTAGGCGGTGTATAAATATAGCAGCTCTTCATATGTCCGTTTACGCTGCTTACATACTTATGCAGCTGCACATCTCCATGAGGAACATCTTTGATAAACCAGAAATTCTGCCCCGGTTCCGGAAGTTCAAAGAAATTCTTTGCCCCAAAGCATCCATAGCAAAAGGGAGCAATGGGGTTACGAACCTGCACTCCATCCACATACCAGTCATGATAATGGAATCCGGGAGCAATGCCCGACACTTTTTTTCGTATAATAACCCTCTGCATCCTTTTCGAGGACAATTCTGTCTTTTCCCATGCTTCCTCCCACACCCGAAACCTCCACGCTCTGTGCATCCGGTGCATACATGGAAAAAATTACCTCATTATCCTTTGTTACAATGATTCCCGGCCTATCTTCCTGATATCCAACAAATTCCTTTCCATTCTTTTTTATCAGCAATGCTTTTTTGTTAACAGGGTCAAAAAATAATGGATGTAATGTAATTGCCTGATTTAATTTACTTTGCATGATTCATTTTCTCCTTTGAAAAAGTTTTTATCCACTTTCCGCTCCTCAAGCGGAATACACACCATATCGATTTACAAATCTGATCTATTTTCAGAAAAACATAGATCCAAAAAGCGTCCAGATGCCATACCAGCCCCGCCAGAATTCCAAGGGGCAATGACGCAGCCCACAGAAAAATAATATCTGCCACCATGAGAAATTTCGTATCACCACCGCCACGGAGCACTCCCTTTGTCAGAATGCTGTTCATAGACTGAAAAATAACAATAAATGCGATGGCGTCCATAAGCTCACCGGCAATCTGAGCCGTTTCAGGTGTTATATTGTAAAGTCCGATAATGGGTCTGCTTAATACCTTGATCAGACCTCCGCCTAAAATGCCTACTACCAGGCCAAGAATCAGGAATGTCCAGGCCTGCTGCTGTGCCTTTTCCCGTTCACCATGGCCCAATGTGTGACCGGTCATAATGCAGCTGGCGTGACAGATTCCCTGAATTATCACGGTCGTAAGCTGCTGTGTAACAACTGTTATTGAATTTGCCGATACAAATCCCGTTCCGACTCTTCCCATAACCATTGCTACCGCTGAAGTACCAAGAGCAAGCAGTGAATCCGAAACAAATACCGGAATGCTGATAGAAACATAATCCTTAATCAGGGAATTACATTTCATCCGCAAATCCTTCAGTCGATAACCGATCTTGCGATCTACAAACAAAAAATATCCACATATCAGCGAAAATTCAAATACTCTGGCAATCAGTGTTCCCACTCCTGCGCCTTCTACTTCCATCCTGGGAACTCCCAGCTTGCCGAATATAAACATATAGTTGAATAGTATATTTACAAAAAAAGAACCTATGGATGTAAAGAGCGGAAAATTCACCTGTCCGACGCTTCGAAGCACAATCGTACAGGTCATGGTCATTCCTTGCAGAAAATAGCAGTATACCATCCACTTAAAATATTGAACTCCTTGTGCAATTACCGCACTGTCATTAGTATACATCCTCATAAGCAGCTGAGGGATCAATATGGTTGGCAGCATAAACAGAACCGCAAGTACGATGCAAAGCCGCAGCATCAGGGTTATGGTCTTTTTCAGAGAAGTAATATCCTGCATTCCCCAGAATCTTGAGGTCAGCACGCTGGCTCCCATGGCGATTCCCATACAGCAGATCTGGTATATATTCACAAACTGATTAGCCAGAGCCGTAGCAGAAAGCGAGGTTTCCCCAAGCTTTCCCACCATGACGGTATCGGTCATATTGACACCGATGGTGATCATGCTCTGCAGGGAAATCGGAATGGCGATAACTGCCATTTTTTTATAAAAACTTTTGTCTTTTACCAGTAAATTCATAAAATTTGTCTTTCTATTCTCTTATCTTCTGTTCAGCGTCAACCTCTAAAACGCTTCGCACTTCTTCAATCGCAAAACACTGACAGAATATGGCGGTGCCTCGTATACGAACTCTGAGGAAGCGCCATGCATATTCACGGTAATATTCTTCACCTTCTCCGGCTCTTCAAAGCTGTTTTCATCCCCCTTTTCACCGCTAAGAAGTGTTACGGTATAGTCGCCCTGTACCTGACAGTCCAGTGTAATGGAAACCGGATCCACATCTCCTGCAAAATTAACCGCCTTAATAATGATTTCATCCTTGGTGTCAGTTACTACCGAAACAAAAGCAGGTCCGTAGGGAATCGAAATTTCCTTCTGAAGCTCACCGTCAACATACAGGCGAATCTGTTTTCCGTCCGTTTCATATCCAAAACGGTGATATTCTCCCGGTTTTACTGAAATAGCAAAGTCCTCAGTCAGCTTGTTGTCATGCATATAGCCAAACTCTTCCAGTGAACATTGTCCTCCATTAACCTTCCAAAGGAACGGACGCACCAAAGCTGCATCCCATTCTTTTTCCACTCCGGCCGTAATCACGAGCTGCTCCTCATAATAGGAACGAACCACCCTGGCACTGAATATACCCAACTCGAAGTAAGCATTTTCCTCAACAAAAATATCGGTCTCAAATCTTCCATAAGTCTGGTCTTCTTCTCCAAATACCACAAAGCTCTTGGTCTCATCAGCCCATTCCAAAATACTGTGAAATTCCTTTTTCTGCTCCTCATCCGGAAGCTGAAGCAGGCGGCCATCCTCTGTATCCTGCACATGTCCCATTAATTCATGAGTAATCTTTGCTTCTTCTCCATTCCAAATGGGATTTCTGAACCGAAGTTCCTTATTGGATTTTAAAGATGCCATTCCGGTTCTCGGACGATAAACACGTCCTCCCTCATCTTCGGATCGCACCACATATTCTCCGCGATTTTGACCGAACATTTTCCAGACATAATAAGTAGGGATTCCAAGAATCTGATGATTATTGAAACGAATCAGATTAGGATACCACGCTCTGTAATTTACATTTTTCAAATAATGGAGCATAAGAGGCCAATGTTACGATATCCTGATTTTTTTCTCAATACCCATAAGGAAAGCCGCTTCTCCCAGAGCAGCATACAACTGTCCCATATAGTTGCCTTCGTTTACAGCCACCTCTCCTACAAAGATTTTTGGTCCCTTACGATCGTAGTCATCATAATAATTTACACGTTCTGCAAAGAACTCTGTCGTATTGTAAAAATGTTCATCCACGCACTCGGCAGGACAACCATTTTTTTCTCTACATGCTCATTGGCTATGGTTTTAATCTGGGGATACAGTTCCTTTACCTTCTTATAAATCATGTTGTAACGCTTTTCATAATCCGGACCCCAGTTTTCATTACCAATTTCCAGATAGGTCATTTTAAAGGGTTCCGGATGCCCCATAGAAGCACGAAGCCTTCCCCATTTGCTTTCCTTAGAGCCGATAGCATATTCAATGGCATCCAGTGTATCCTGTACCATTTCATCAAGAGCCTCTCCTTCCAGAAGGACACTCTTTCTTCCCTGACAGGTCATTCCGCAGTTACATACATACAGGGGCTCCATCCCCAGATCCTCGCAAAGCTGCAGATATTCATGAAAGCCAAGTCCTAATGTACTTCTGTAATGCCATACAAACAGCTTACTGGGTCTTTCCCATGCCGGACCTACCGTATCCCGAAATCTCATCGCTGTGGACGGTGTCGTTCCTTCCACAATACAGCCTCCGGGAAACGCATAAACTTTGGGCTCATTCCCTTAAGCTTTTCTACAAGATCTGTTCTGAGTCCATGCCCCATGTAGGTATTGTCAGGCATTAGTGAAATAAATCCCAGCAGAACCTCTCCGCCTTCTTTGCAGGAAATAGTAAGCTGTGCCTCGTGACAATCCTCAGCTGCTGTCAGCTTCATGTCATATCTTGTATACTCCTGACCGGAAACCACCAGACTGTTTCCAGCCAGTACTTTTCCCTGGTATTCGATCGCTACGTCCAGTCCTATTTCTTCCTTTGCTTTTGCAAATAAATACAAAGAATAACTTTCTCCAGCCTTTACAGATATACCGCAGTAACCGGTATTAGTCAGAGATCCGTCCTTTTCAAACTGCATACGCAGAGCAGCATCCCGATGTTCATTCAGGGTATCCGTCAGTTCCAGTTCCATCTTTGCATTGTGTGTATACCATGCCGGTATTTCTGTCTCCGGAATATTGTTGCCCTTTACCCAGCGGCATAAGCCTTCTCCGTTGCAAAACTCATCCAGCCATCCGGATACGGTTTTTACATGGACGCCATCCTCCTGCTGTATATAGCCCTCCGGTAAAACGGAATCTTCGAAGCTTCTGTTTCGAAGCATTTCCGGATAAAGTCCTCCGTCTCCGGCACGGTTAATGTCTTCAAAAAAGATTCCGTATAAATCCCTGGCTGTCTCAAATCGTCTTTCCTTTGTTTTAATCTTTAACTTGCTCATTGTAGGCTCCTTTTTTACATACCAAGAGTTTTTATCACTACCTGTGCCAGAATTCTGGCAAGATAATCATTGGGGTGATTTAACCAGTTTCCGGTTATATCAATGTATCGTTTTCTCTTTCCGATTTCTTTTTGAACTGCCTGTATATCTGCTATAGCAACTCCCATACCTTCTAAGCCCTTCAGACTTTCACTGTATTCATCCTGATGTGCCCAGAAATGGTGTGGCTCCGTAGCAGCCAGTTCATTGGGAAGCGTAGAAGCAATCAATAAAAATTCCGTTTTCGGACTAACCTTCCGGATTGCCTCCATGAGTCTGCATGTTTTATTTCTGTATTCTTCCATACCGCAACGGTCATTCATTCCAAAACCCAGAATTACCAGATCCGGATGGAAGTTGGCTGCACGCTGGGATGAATTTTCGATTGCCCATTCGGAATCCACTCCTCCTACCGATGTGTTGTGGAAGCATACCGGACTCTGCCATTTTTCCTCCATCTGATGGAACAACAGCTCTGCCCAGGTAGGCTGTCCCGGCTTCTGTCCATACATACCGCTGCAGTCACAGCCACAGCACACGCTGTCCCCATACAAAAACGATCTTAACGGGTTCTCCTACTTCCAGCTTTGCAGAGAGCTTTGGCAGTTTGTCCAGTTGACTTTCCGGAGCGGAAAGTAACTCCTTCTTCGTTGCCTTATAGGTAACTGCGATCTGTTTCTCTGTAACAAGCTTCGGATTGCCTATGGCACATAGGTTTAAGAATTTTCCGTTGGTAGTCACTAGCGGACCGAAATCTTTTGCAAATTCGCTTGCTTCTCCTGCCTTCTTTGCCGTATCAAAGTCCGGATAGAGGAAAGTATCCCATCCGGTTACCGGTATGTGACTCCCTTCAGGAATTACCAGCTCATCTCCCTCTACAAGGTAATCGATCCCCTCTTCATATACTGTTTCCCCATCATAGCTTTCTACGGACAAAACTTCTTTTGGAGTCCACAGGAAAGAAGCCCTGCATTCATTCTCATCAGCAACTGCTGCAAAGGTTTCCCGGAAGCAATACTCGCCTTCCCATATCGGCTCCAGCCATTCTTTATGGAAAACCTTTCCTATCGGAAGGGTTTTCTTGATCTGCTCTTGTAAAAATTCCTTAAAGGGTGTCACCCATCCGCAGTTCACTACCGGTCTATCTGACATGAAGATCATCTCACAGGGCTTTTCTTTTTCATATGGATACCAGTAGGGCATTGGCTTTCCGTCCGCATCATTGCCGTTTGGATCACCTGTTTTTTTATGAAATTCACCCAGTAATTGCACATCATTCTGAAAGATCGTAATGCTGCCCCACAAAGGGTCTCCAGCATTTCGCCAGTGTTTCAAAGAAAAAAACCATAAATCTACAGAATGGAAGGTTCCGGCATTATCCCATCCTGGAATATCTGGATCAAACCTGTAATAATAGTAGGGCTTTTTTTCACCTGCACTTTTTTTATCTGAAAAAAAGACACTTGATCGTACATTCAATTCCGTTTACCTTCGCATATTTTCCATCAGAATCCTCCTGCATTGCCTCGGGAAAGCGCAAAAAGGTCTCAGCATTCTTTCCGAAAATCTCTTCTGCTTTCTTTTTCAAATCTTCTTTTGAGGAAGCTTCTATATAACTGGGAAATTCATCTGAAGTATTTCCAGACATAACGGGAACATTTACATGCTTGCCTTCCATGAAAAAGAACCATTGGGTCACCTACACAGAACTTGTGATCCAATACGGTAAACATAGCCGGAAATATTTTGGTATATTCCTCATACTTGTCACGAATCGTAGCCGCATCCAGCTTACGAGCCTGCTCAATAGTCGGGCAGCCCAGGAAAGAAAGAAAATGCTGTCCGTTTTCCTCAGCATGCCACAATTCCTCCGGCACTCCGATTCCTCCAACCTGATAAGGAGAGCGAATCATTGCACTCATCACTACTGCACGATGAAATAAGCCTTGATTATCCATACATGCCATCTGACTCATAACACTTCCGCCTCCGGCTGACTGTCCTGCAATGGTCACATTACCCGGATCTCCACCAAAGAAAGCAATATTTCTCTGTACCCATCGAAGTGCTGCCTGCTGATCCAGACTTCCAAAATTAGTCGGTGCGTCAGGCTGCTCCTCTGTCAGCTGAGGATGTGCCAAAAATCCAAAAACATTAACCCGGTAGTTTACCGTTACAACAACCACGCCGCGACGTGCAATTCTCTCTCCGTCAAATTCCATTTCGGCAGGATATCCACACTGGAGTCCTCCTCCGAAAAAAACCATACCAAAACCGGCTGTTTTTCTGTTACTTCTTTAGCACCTGTCCATACGTTCAAATACAGACAGTCCTCATCCATGGCAATTTCCGGATCCACATGCCACTCACGGATATACACGTTATCACCGATTCCCGGGACGCTCTGCATGGAAATCGGAGCAAAGCGATAGCATTCACGAACTCCATCCCAGTCTTCACAGGGCTGGGGTGCTCTCCATCTGTTCTCTCCTACCGGAGGAGCCGCAAAAGGGATTCCCTTAAATGCAGTTATTCTAGGATCTGCGGCTTCAATACCTTTCACCCATCCATTTTCTGTCTGTACTGTTCTCAGCATAATTCCAACCTCCGCTAATTTTACTATTTCTTTCTGGGATCAATGTCATAAATCCTATTAGGATCAAGCTCTGCAAAAGGTCCTGGCAGGCATCTTCCATTCTCAATTTCTATTCCATAAAAATCTGCCTGTATCAATGCACTCGCATCTACTGATCGCGTCTTTTCCGGTTCAAATACAAAATTTCTTTTCTCCAGTTCACCCGGGAACGCAAAGGGTTTCTTTGCCGCCTTTTTGCAGGTAAAAAGTCAGCTTTTTCTGTATCAACATCAACGTCAAACCAGGCCTCCTGTCCATGCAGGTCAAAGCCGTAAAATTCCTGCCAAGCAGGAAGATGCAGGCATACCGGAGGCTGTGGATAAAGGATTCTCAGGTAACCGCCCTCTTCCTTTACGTAGCAATTACCCTCTGCCTCGTTGACCTTGGTGGGCATCTTTATGGCCGCCTCCTCGCAATGATAGAAAATATTATTGATAAGCTTTGCATCCACAGAAGTTCCGCCTCTGTTCATTCCTTCCGCCCGGAATGAAACAGGCTTTGCGAAATATCCTGCACTGCGGCAGTTTCCTATGAGATTATTCACAATTCTTAGGTGATCCGTGCCTTCGCCATAAATACCGTAACCGTTCACGACATCATGTTCTTCCATCTTGTACCAGCCGGTTGATCCAGGCTCAACCGGAATTTTCTTCGGATCAAAACGTCCCTCTACATTCCAGATTATGTTGTTATCGATCAGGTTGACTCCATCTCTTGTACACTCAATAAAGATAGCTTCTCTCTGCTCCTTGCCATCCAGGAACAGATTTCCTGTAATTCGGTTATTTTCGTTTCCACAATCAAGCCAAATATGATCCGCCCGGAATGTATTCCGAAACACATTGTGACGGATCAGGCCATCTACACTGTTATGAAGCTTGATAGCTCCTGCTTCCCAGGAAAGCTCCATTTTCTGCCAGCCCGTTCCCTCGATCAGGTTGTCCTCTATCAGCATATGAGCAGCAAAAAGTCCAGCGATGCCGCATACTCCCGCATCTTTGATTGTGCATCTTCTCACTACGCTGTGACCGATCACCTGTCCCGGAATCAGTTCGTGATGCCAGCATTCATTTCCTACATCGATGCCTATCGCATTGGACCAGTCAATGGTGCAGTCCTCGATGATCCAGTGGTGGCCTCTGTAACAGGAAAGAGCTCCCCGCTGAGGAACCGGTGCTCCTGTAGCCGCATGGGCACAGGTAATTCCCTTTACTTTAATATAAGAAAGGAAGGGGAGCTCCGGTGCGAAGCACTGCTCTCTGCATGTAATCTCAATCTTATGGTCTGAAGGATCTGCATCTCCCGGCAGACGGAAATGAACTGTCTGTCCATTGGCTTCTACCCAGTAGCTTCCCTGACATTTAGACATCTGATTATATAAAGCCACCTGCTGCAGAGGTTTTCCATCACAGAAAATCATTCCTCTTCGGTTCAGATAAGTAGTCATATCTGTTTTTTTCATATTCAATAAATAATCTGTCGTGTAATATATTAACCGCACAAAAACGGGTTATATCCTTTGAAAAGTTCTGGATTCAGGCGATATTCCCATATGCGGATTTTTTCCCTGTCTATTTCATCTTTAAAATTCCCCTGAACACGCCAACCGGTGCTGGGGTTAAAATCTGTAACTAATTCAGAGGCCTTAATAACAACCTCATCGTCTCCATAAGCTTCAAAACTTACCATATTCTCCGGAGATGATCCTCCGGCTGTTGGGTGCACACACTCCCGATATTCCCCACCATGAATCAAAACACGGCTGCCTGCTGTTGCCAGCTTTGCCGCAGCATTAATTGTTTTCAGCGGTTTCTCCAAACTACCCTCATTTGCATCATCCGCCATAGGGTGATTCTGATTAACATGAATTTCTTTTTTTATAAGTTACCGGCACCTCCCAAAAATTCAAAAGGATTTTTCCGTTTGGTAAAATTGCTGAATGATCCATATTGTTCCTGCCTTTCTGCTAAAAAAACAAGGCGCCTCTTCCGGTAAGAGGCGCCTCAAAATCAATCGTACCAGAATTGGTAACTATTTAGAACCAATTTTGAAATTACTGCAATCGCTGTATTGGTTATTTTGCAGCAACTGCATTCTTAGCATCTAATTCAATCTGATACTTATCGGTATCAAACTTTACAAGATCCTGGAATCCATAGCCGTCCAGAGTTTTGGACATTTCATCCCATAATGCATCAAAGTTTGCATCATCTGATGCGTAAATCATTCTCCAGGAATAATCACAAACAGTTTCATTACACTGGTTACGGATAACAGAGATATCTGCTGTATCTGTAGGAAGAGAGACGCTTACGTTAGGGCTGATTACCAGCTTGTTGTTCTTCTTCATATAATCAGCAGGCTCCTCAGCATCAAATCTTTCACGCCATTCCCTCTTCATGTCGGTCAGAGTTTCTTCCTTGTAGCTGCTCCAGTAGGTTACTGCGTAAGTCTCACCGGTCAGAGGATTAATGCTGTTCGCATTAACAATCCACTGGTTAATGGCATTATTTCCATCATTATATCCGCCGCCACCCCATTCTTCCGGAACATTGAGGTTATCCATAAGTGCATTGGAATTAATCTGGGTAAGCTTTCCATCTTCGCCCACTTCGTAGTTAAAGCCTTCAATTCCAGCATGCTGGAACATTAATCCTTCCGGACTTGCATACCAGTCAAGGAATTCCATAATTTTTGCATACTTTTCATCATCCACTTGTGAACCAACTGCCCAAACACGACCGGAACCATAATAAGCATCTGCATCGGTGTAATATTCCTGATCTGCTACAGGAGTAAAGATAAATCCTGTTCCATCCTTCAGTCTTTCTGTGGAATTCCAGAAACCTGTCTGCCAGCTATACCACATCAGATAAACCTGACCTGCGCTCATCTTTGCACATGCTGAGTTCCAATCCTGAGTAGCGGAATCCGGGTCAACAAGACCTCTCTGGTTAGCTTCATAGAGGAATTTCAAAATCTTATAATAAGTGCCGTTCTTATCTGTTAACGGAATAAAGGTTCCGTCCGGTTTTAAGATGGCAGAGCCCTTAATCTTCTCACCATACCAGGTGGTCAGCTGAACAACGTTGGCAATACCAAGCATTCCGTCACCACCATCCCAGTCAGGCCACAGAGACATTGCATAGCATGCATCTCCTGCATCATTAGTGGGGTGTTTTTCCATCATCTGCTCTAAAACATCAAGCAATCCATCAAGATCCGCAATATCAGGGGTACCCAGTTCCTTATAAAGATCCCAACGAAGTAAAGGGCTTGAGTAAATGGTATCCTGGGAATAGGATGTAGGAGATGTACTCAGCATTTCGGTAGGAATGCCATAGGTTGCGCCGTTGTCATTTCCTTCCAGTCCATTATTCAGTACATCAATCTGATCCTTGTAATCTGCAAGATTTGAATAATTCCAGATGTCAGCACTGATATCCTTAATCAGTCCGGCATCAACACATTCTTTAAACTGGCCGGATTCCAGAATCAGAATATCTCCGAGATTACCACTGCTGGAACGTGTCTGATAAATTGCATCGCCTGCTACCTGAGGAGCAATAATGTTCAATTCAATGTTGAAACGATCCTTAACAACCTTTGCAAACCATCCTGTCTGTACGCCCTGATAGTTTGCGGCTACGTCGAAAATTTCAATCGTCATGGTGTCTCCATCAGAAGCAGTGCTATCTGTCGAATCTGCTTCCGCCGTCGTTTCTGTGCTTTTTTCACTCTCTGAAGCTGCTGAACTGTCAGCTGACTTGGAAGAGCTGCCACATCCTGCCAGCAGGCTTGCTGTCATGGCACCTGCACACAGGAGTGAAATAAGTTTTTTACCTTTCATAATTCCCTCTCTTTCCCGCACAAATTGCGCTAATAAATTTTATAACTAATCAACAGGGCATGTGCCTGTTCATTATCCCTTTACAGCACCGATCATAATACCCTTGGTAAAGAATCTCTGGAAGATGGGATATACCAGGAGGATCGGTGTTACTACTACAATCGTTACCGTCATACGAATGGATGTTGCTGTGGAGGCATGTGCAAGACTGGCTGCCATAGCTTCCGCTGAGGAAGAATTATTTACCAGTGACTTCAAGGAGCTTGCCTGATTCAGATAATTGTACAAAACATACTGTAATGTATAGAGCTTATCATCTGTAACCAGAAGCAGGGTATCCTGGAAGGAGTTCCACTGTGCAACTGCTGCAAAGATCGCTACCGTTGCAAGAATCGGTTTGATAATCGGTATAATGATCTGGAAAAAGATTCTCAGCGTTCCGGCTCCGTCAATCTCTGCCGCATCCTCTAACTCCTTGGGAATAGACTCTACAAAGGTCTTACATAAAATAATGTAAAATGGCTGAACGGCTGCAGGAAGGATGTAAACCCAGAAGTTATTGGTAAGCCCCAGGTTCTTCATGGTGATAAACCAGGGAATAATACCCGCGTTAAAATACATGGTTGCGGCTACCAATCTGAACCACAACTTTCTGTGCCACATGGTTTCTCTGGTAAACATATATCCCAGGAAAGCCGCTACAATTACCGTTACAAACGTTCCGATCACCGTTCTGGCTAAAGAAATTTTCGTAGCCTGAAGCAGACCGTCAATCTTCATTACGTTCAGGTAATTGGTGAAGTGAATCCCCTTAGGCCAGAAGACGATCTTTCCACGTTCACTTAAGTCATTTGCACTGATCGTGTTAATAAAAATGTAGTAAAACGGATAAACACATACAAAAGCAAAAATGGAATAAATCACATAGGTAAGGATGCTGATAATTCTGTCACCGATACTGACTTTGTATTTTATTTTTTTTGTTTTCGGTTCTTTACTCATTTTGCTTCCCCCTTAAATAAATCCTTCGCCTCTGATGAGCTTTGAAGCCTTATTGGTAACACACAGCAAAACAACGCTGATCAAAGTCTTCAGAATACTGATGGCAGTAGAAAGGGAATATCCTCCGCTACCCATTGCCAGATTGTAAACATACAGGTCAAGAACCTGAATACTATCTTTATTGAATGCATTCTGGAATACGAAGTACTGCTCCATTCCGTTGCTGAGGAAGTTTGCAAGATTCAACATAACCAGTACAAAGTAGGTCGGAAGAATACTTGGAATGGTAATGTTCCAGATAATCTGCATCCTGGATGCACCGTCTACCCTGGCCGCTTCATTCATTTCCTCATCAATTCCGGCGATAGCAGCCAGATACATGATTGCGGCCCATCCGGCATTTTTCCAGGTCAGCCACAGCCACATCTTAAACCAGATATGATCTCCCGACTGTAAGAACAGAACCGGTGAATCAATAAGTCCCAGCTTCATTCCAACCGTATTCACAACGCCGGTACTGTTAAATACACAGTATGCAATGGAGTAAACAAGTACCCAACTGATGAAGTTTGGAAGAGTTGTAACTGTCTGTACGATCTTCTGGAATGGTCTGCACTTGATTTCATTAAGAAAGATGGCAAATATCATCGGAAACCAGGAAAACAAAAGGCTGATACCGCTCATAGCAAAAGTATTTCGAATTACCATAAGCAACTGCTTTAATTTCACATCATTTTCCACCATGGATTTGAACCACTTTAGTCCAACGAACTTATCCCATGAAAGTGATGCAGGCGGCTTATAGTCAAAAAAGGCATATACCCAGCCATACAGTGGATAATAAGAAAAGACCAACACCAGAATCAGAAAGGGAAGTATGTATAAGAATTCTCTGTACCTTCTCAATTCTTTTCTTATTACTGAAAAAAAATCTTTCATTTCTGTCCTCCTATCTGTTTCTCTCCAACGACTTAGTTTAACGTTTGACATCTTTGATTTTTATAATATTATCCGATTTCACCTATGTCAACAATTTTTTTGGTGTAATTATGTGCTTTTTTTGTATACTTTCATAAACTTTTTATAATATATTTTTATGCAATTTGCATGTAGTTAAACGTTTTTCTTATATTGGTGTGTTACCAATGCTAAAAGAGGCCACAGTCAGTAATGACTGCGACCTCTCCTCGTAACTATGCTTATTTTGTTTGATTTCAATTACTTAATTTCCTTAACAGAACATCTCTCCACAAGGAAACACGGAATCAATATTTCCCTGTTCATTTCCACTTCACCCTTTTCGATCTGATCGAATAGAAGCTTCGCTGAGGTAGTTCCAATTTCCTTAAGCGGCAGCGCCATGGTTGTAAGTCCCGGAATCATGTACTCGGAAAGCACATGGTTATCAAAGCCCACAACTGACACATCCCGTCCTGCCCGAAGTCCCTGTTCATCCAGATACTGGTATACACCTCCGGCTATCACATCTGACATACAGAAAATAGCGGTGATATCTTCCTTCAATAATCTCTTAGTTTCCTGGTAACCTGACGGCTTATTCCAATCCACGTAGCGTACCAGCCTTGGATTATAAAGAATCTGCGCATCAAACAGGGCATTCTGATATCCCTTCAGTCTTCGCCGGGTATGAAGATTATCTTCCCTCCCGGCAAGGAGCGCTATTTTTTTATGACCCTTCCGAATCAGGTAACGTGTCATCTGATAGGCTGATATTTCGTCATCCGGAAGCACTGCAGAAATCATTGGATTCTGATCGTAAGCATAGGCCATAACGGCCGGAGTTCCGAAATTTTCAGGAAAACAGTTGATTTTTCTGGCATGTCCTGCAATATAAATAATACCGTCTACCATATGAGAATTCAGTTCATCTAGTATAGGGTTCAATATAGAATGGAACGCCGCGTCGTTGTTATACCAAGTATCCTGCCATCGCGCATACAGACGGAGATTCCTTACCGTTGTCCTGTAGCTGCGCTGTTCACAATAGCTCATAATGCCTTCGATAATTTCCGGTGTAGAAAACTGTGCAATATCGTCTGCTATAATAGCTATGCTTTTGGTCTTCTGACTGCGTAGACCCTGGGCTATGGTATTGGGGCGATAGCCACGTTTCTCTATAACCTCCAGAATCCTCTGTTTGGTCTTTTCTCCAACCTTAGCTTTCCCGTTTAAAACATTGGAAACAGTTGTAATCGATACATTACATTCCTCTGCGATATCCTTAATTGTAACCATGCTCCAGCTTACCCTTTACCCATATGATGTATTTACTTCACAGCATAAGTATGCTTTCTGCATTCAATTATAGAATTTCATATTTTTTATGTCAATCTTTTATGCCAATCCTTCGGAAATGCTACTACTGGAAAAACAGCGTACACCCCATGTCCTTGAATTCCTGCATTTTCGTAAGCAAAAGTTCCTCACTAACCTGAAGATACTGACTGCTGCAGGAAATACACAGGAAATCTTTCGCTCCGCGGTTATAAATCTTTCTGTAAAGTGCAATTTCATCATGAGCGAGTTCTTTTCCGCATTTTCTACAGTATTCATCCATTACCTGGTCACCAGTTCACCGATCAGCACTCTGCATTGATCCGGCGCAATTTTCAGTCTGTAGCCATCATAAAACACACCATAATCTTCCCCGGTAACAGCATCTTTCAATCTAAGACCCATTCCACATTCTGAATGAATGCCAAGATCGTCAAAGGAAACACTCATAATCTGTACCCAATCGTCCTTGGCATCTACGTTAAAGAATCCGATAGCAACACGATTGCCGGATAACAGCTTCGCTAAAATATATTTCTGTCCATCCACCTT
Organism: Lachnospiraceae bacterium; assembly: GCA_021628825.1. GTDB lineage: Bacteria > Bacillota > Clostridia > Lachnospirales > Lachnospiraceae > Suilimivivens. The sequence goes on from JAJXRY010000002.1 coordinate 152,951, forward strand.
TCCCACTACAAAAGGCGGTCTGCAATCAGCATCCTGATGAATGGAAATCAGTCCCTGATTTAATAAAGTAGCCTTGTTTACCTCATCCAGTTTCCGAATATCTGCGCCAATAATCAGTGGTGAGCCAAGAAATGCCCACATTGCAAAATGCTGTAAATACTGCTCGTCGGTGCATCCTCCGATTCCCACGTTGCCATTTCCATGCATGCCGACAATCAGCATATCCATGTCATTGTAACATCCGGGAGCATTCCCTTCAACATTCTCTACCTGAGAAACGAAAATATCCTTATAGCTTTTTTTGGTACATCAAAAAAATATCTCCGGTGGAACGATAGCTTCCTGCTCCTCTGGAGCGCATCCACTTAGCCGGATCCTGAACTCCCCAGTTACATGCTGCCAGAAATATTTTCCTTCCACTGTTTCGAAGTGCCACGGCCATGGTCAGATACGCATTTTTCGCATTGCCACTTTCCGGGAAATTGCAGAAATCATACTTCAGATAATCCACACCCCATTCTGCAAATTGCTTCGCATCCTCGAATTCATGTCCATAGCTACTGGGATAACCGGCACAGGTTTTAAATCCTGCGCAGGAATACATTCCAAATTTAAGTCCCTTGCTATGGACATAGTCAGCCAGCGCTTTCATTCCATTCGGAAACAGTTCCGGATCTGCCACAAGCTTTCCGTCAACCCGTTCCCTCAGTGACCAACAGTCATCAACAATCACATACTCGTAACCAACTTCCTGATACCCTTCCGAAACAAGCCGGTCTGTAATTTCCATAATCAGCTTCTCATTAATATGAGACCCGAATGTATTCCATGAATTCCACCCCATCGGTGATTTATAATTCATATTGAAACCTCCCTAAATAATGACTTATAAGTTACTACAGCACATGCAATAACATAGATTATGATAACTCAAATGATCTTAATGCAGCATTTCCGTTACCGCGATAGGTCAGGTAAAGCGCCTGTATTCCATCCGGAATCGTAACCGGTGCGGTGTACTTTTCCCAGACATTGGTATATTGAACTTCTAATGTCGCCAGTACCTCTCCATCCCATGCTGTCTTTACTTCAAAAGTGCCATCTGCATAGCCCCGGGTCCAAATACTGATTTCACGAATATCATGGCAGTCAAAATATTTGAAGCCGATGGTAGTTGAATCTGTAATATTGGCAATATATCCAACTTCTTCGTCTCCATCCCTGCCGTCCTGCATTACTCGTGGAAAATTCCCTTCGCCCACATAAACTGATGGGGTATCGGTAAACAGATTACATGCAAGATAAGCGGGGTATTCGCCTTTACCCTCAAGCGGACCTCCATTTAAACCGCAGGAGGTAATTTTTACCTGTGGAATACTGCCGTCCGGCATAATCTGCAGCTTTTCAGCACATCCCTGTCTGCTGTACCAGGTATTATTGGTATGCCTGTGATAAAAAATGTACCAGTCCTCTCCGATCTGCACAATACTTCCGTGATTATTGGCACCGTAAGCTGTTGGCATATCTGCCGGCTTGTAGGTATCGATGTGCAGATCACAATTGCTGACAATAACTCCGCCATAGACAAAGTCCCTGGTAGGATTCTTGCTGGTGGCATAACATAATTCGTGCATTAATATGGATGAATAGACAAAATAATAGGTGTCACCTACTTTACGGATGGAAGGTGCCTCAAAAAACTCATGTCCCTCAAATCCGGTACCGGCACCATATTCACAGCCGGGGGCCACAAACACCGGAGCTTCCCTGATCGTCAGCATATCTGCTCCCAACACCGTAGCCATAGCCCCGGTACGGGATTTATCACCTTTTCCGCAAAATCCGGTATAAATATATGTCACATCTCCTTCCGTCAGAACCCCCGGGTCAAACTGGGGCTCATCACCTTCCTTTTCGCCCAGACGTGTGCCATCTTCATAATGAACATAGCCATAAAATTCATACTTTCCTGCCGGAGTATCACATACAGCAACTGATACTACCGAAACCTTGTCCAGCACATAATAAAGATAGTACCTTCCGTCCGGTCCCACCGTAACATCCGGGGCATACAGACACATTTTGCCTTCCGGGTTCAGCGGATCGGCTGTCTTCGGATAAATCACACCCTCATATCTCCAGTTGCCCAGGTCATCGACCGGAGCTGACCAGCACACATAGTCTCCCATGCAGAAAACATATCCGTTAAAGTAATCATGGGATCCGTAAACATATACGCGATCGCCAAAAACATAAGGTTCTCCGTCCGGAATATACTCCCAGGACGGTAAATATGGGTTAAACGCTTGTTTTTTCACTTTGATATCCTCCTTTGCAAGCCTAATCCATGTACATTGTTTCATAAAGCAAATTACTGGGTGCTAGTACACCGATTTCTAAACTAGTTTAAGCCTTCAAGCTGACCACACGATCATAGTCATATCCTCGATCCGGATTCACCTTTCCGGCATTCAGTTCGAAATAAACCACACCGTTTTCGTTTACAGGAAGCTCTACGCAGATATTTCCATCCTCCTGCTTTTTACGCTCTGTTTTTACAAAAGGTCTGGATGATTCCCGAATCAGCTTCGTCTGTTCCTCACTCAGATTGGCAGGTTCTCCCATATCATGCCATACCTTCAAGGGATTACATGTTTCCTCATCTACCGTCTTAGTCAGGAAGCAGTACTCCTCCTGTTCAACCGGAAATGTAAACTCCAACAGCATTTTTTCTTTACCCTGTTCTGTACTTTTACGGGCAATATTCCAGGCTACACCAAGATAGTCACCGTTTGCACGTTTCAAAACGACAATATTGTCATCCTTATATACACAATTGGCTTCACTTTCCTCAAGCTTTTTGTAAAAAGCAAATGTCCAGAAGGTCGGCTTGGTAATACAGCCATTGGCAACCAGTCCAAAGCCGCCGTGGAATGGTGTAAAAGGAACTCCCAGCTCTTCAAACACATCACCAAATGTCCAGTAGGAATAGGATTCATTCACATCTCCCAATCTGGAAAGCTGCTGTGCTATAAAGGCCGCATTCAGGTTTGTATCATGAATGACGCCCTGAGGAGTATAGGAGCTGTTGAACTCCGTGATATGAATCTGCAGACCCTTATATTCCGGGAAACTGTCAATAATATCTCTGGTTGTTTTTAAATTGGCAAAGCCGTCCTCTGCCTTCATCAGTTCAGAATATGCATAATGTCCAATACATTCCGGCGGATCAATGGTGTAATGATGTCTGGTTACGAAATCCACAGGTATGTGATTCTCATGGCAATATTCCATAAATGCCTGAATCCATTTCTCATCCGTTCCGCCACAGACAGCAGGGCCTCCTACACGGAATCCCGGATTCACTTCCTTTATGGTATCAAAGGTTCTATGGAACAGCTTAAAATATTCCTGCATATCCGCATTTTCCCAGAAGCCGCAAAGATTGGGCTCGTTCCATACTTCAATGGGCCATTGAATAACTTCCTCTTCTCCATAGCGTCCCATCAGATGCCGCAGCAAAGAATGCACCATATCACACCACATATCATAATCTTTTGGAGGAGTGGTATTTCCCTGCCAGTAAAAGATAGTCTGGCTTCCACTTGCCAACTTTTTAGGCATAAAACCCAGTTCAAGAAAAGGTCTCAGCCCCACCTTCTTATAGGCATCCATTACTCTATCCAGATAAGTATAGTTGTACTCGACCCTTACCTTACCATCCTCCTCATAGGTCTGAAAGATCGCCATATCATCACAGAATAATCCATGTCCCCGGATATGCTTAAATCCGATTTCCTTTTGAACCAAGCGCAGCTCCTCCTGATATTCTTCTGTCAATGCAAGCCCCATTCTTCCGGTTCCCACACAATAATCTACATTATTGTGAAAAAAGACCTTTGAATCCTTTGTAATCACGATCTTTTTTCTGTCATTCTCTGTTGCTCCACCCCAATTTACCATGCATGTATCTCCTTCTTCTAAATCATGTTCCTATGCAGTCACGCATCAGATGTCTGATCGCTGCACGATCCGCAGCTCTCTGATAATGATTGCCATATTAATCTGATACTATCGCATTGATCTAAAGTTTCCAATGATTTATACTATAAGAAAATTGATATATCCTCTGATGTGTCAGAGTGGAGATTCCAGATGACTGAAATTGAATTTGTCGGCTACAGTGCCGTTCACCCCTCAGATTTTATATATGATGTTCCGAATGGCTTTACAGGCTATCTTCTGCTTCTTTTCGACTCTCCCTCGGAGCTGCTCATAGACGGAAGACTAATGCGGACAGCCGCCAATTCTGCTATTCTGTATACACCAGGAAGCAGGATTTATTACCGTGCTGCCGGTGAAGAATACCGGAATGACTGGATTCGTTTTTCGTTCCGATCACTCCTTCGTGAAGCTGTTTCCGTTAACAAACACCCCTTTTCCCGTAACAGATTCGGAATACTGTCATCAGCTTTTTAAATTACTAACCTGGGAGTCCGCCTTTTCCTCCTCTGAAAGCGAAGCAAACATTACTCACCTGCTGCGGGTTCTGTTCTCCAAATTAAGAGAAGGAACCCAGAATGAGTCCCCGGGTATTCACGATCATGAGCTGGTTGCATTGCATAAGATGATCTACAATAATCCTCAGCTTCCATGGAATATAAACATGATGGTTGCGAAGCTTCACTTAAGTCCCAGTCATCTTCAGACTCTCTATCACCGCCAATTTGGCTCCTCCTGCATGGACAATGTCATCGAAGGACGTCTGCGCCGTGCACAGGATTTATTAGAGTACAGCGAATACTCCATCCGCGACATTTCCGAGCAATGTGGTTATAATAATGTAGAGCATTTCTGCAGACAGTTCCGTCAGCATAACGGCTGTACCCCTGGACAATACCGGAAAAATGCATCAGCGGAAAGCGACAAAAGACTTCTCACCCACAATACCCTGGGAGGAAGGGAGTTTGAGAAGATTAATCGAAATATCCGGAAATAGTGTTTCGGCAGCTGCTTTATTCAGCGTTTCCTTAAGCGTTCGCTTCTACCTGTAAATAAATTTCAGCTTTCCAATACCGATTTCATCTCCGGGTTCGATGATTTCCGACGCATTTGGTTCTAATCGCATCCCGTTCCGGAAAGTTCCGTTCGTCGAGTTGAGATCCGTGATAAAGAACCGGTTTCCATCCCTTGATATTCTTGCATGAAGGCGGCTTACACTCTGATCATTTAACACAAGATCCACTGCTCCTGCCATTTTTTTCCTACTGTGATTGGCAGTTTTTGCAACGGGATATGATATTTGTTGCTCTTCCCAATTCCGTATAATTTATTATCACTGTTCTCTATCCACGGAATAAATACGGTGTGCCCGGAATCATCCGGCTGCGGAGCCTTTTCCGGTTCTGTGACGTCCTGATACCGGACATAGTGGAATGAATCGGCAGTATATTCTTTTCTTATTAATTTTTAGAGTTCGGGAAGGCCCATTCCACAAGCCTTCTCCAAAGTGACTTTTTCTCCTCCGATTCCGGAAATCGGACATACGACATCGTTGTCTCCCGGATCCCGGAATTCCGGGGGGCCTTCTGTTCCTGTCCTTTCTCCTGCATCATCCGGGGCTCTGCCATATGTTGCTCCTGTATCCCTTCATTCCTGCTTCTGCTATTTACATTTCCCCTCCACTGCGTCCCTCTGTTCTTCTCCCTTTCATCCCAGGGCATCTCCTGTGCTGTTCCCTGTGTGCCCCGATTCCAGCCTGCATTTTGTACCGGAACTTCCCGACTCTGACTTCCCTGATTCCGGTATAAATTCTGTGTCTGCATATTGGGGGTCCAGTTGCTTTGCGTCATTGCTTCATTCTGTTCATGGATCCTCTCTTCCATCTGTTCTTCATCATAGTTTTCCTGAAACCAGGTAATCAGCTCATCCAACACAAACTGCTGCCGGTTCAGCAGATCCGTCATCTGGTATACAGCCTCGACAAGCAGTATATTTTCGGAGTCCATATGCTGCATAAAAAACTCATTAAGATCACGCAAAGACGTGTTCTCCTCCCCCATCCTCTCCGGATAATAAATAAAGCTGTATTCCCCGGTTGCCATATCCATATATACAAATTCCGGCAGCAGCAAAAGATCCTCAGGACTGAGCAAATACTTCTCCATTACTTCGCTGATCGTACGAAGCCCCGAAAACAGCTTCTGTAAATGACGCATCTGCAAGGGCTGTGCCTCCAGGATGCTCTGAATGCTCTGGCGCGAGGTAATATCATAATATAGAAGTGATTCCCCGTTTATCATCCGTTCCTGACAGGGGATCAGCCCGTCAATCGTATTCTCTGTAATCATTTTTTTATCAAATATCCATTCTGTCCCGGGTCTTCTTTTTTTCAATTACAAGATAATTGTGCCGGAAATCCCGGATATATTTTTGGTTTTCATTTCACTTTCACCCTTTCTTAATTTGATTATAGCCATACAGCCTCTTCCTGGTTACCTTTCATTACCTTTCATCTATCCTTTATTTATCATTCATCAATATTTTCTTTATGTATCTATCTTCCTGTCATTATTTTGTCATTACAATGTCGTTATTTTATCATTACTGTCTGCTGCATACTGTCATGACGATTCCCTATCCGCATAAATCACTTCCAAGGTATCAGGATTTGTATACCGCTCTGTCTGCCAGGCTTGCAGAAAACGGTTCTGAGAAGACAGGCAGCGTACCAGTAACGCCGCTGCAATCAAAATTATGATTCCGTACAAAACAAGAGTAAACGGCAGCAGATAAGAAGCCTCCACCACTATAGAGCCCTTCCATTTTCTACGATTTCTGTAATCTCTATGATTTCTATATTCCTTTTGGCATTGCTCTCCGCTATCTATTTGAGCTTTCATATTATGAAACACCCAGCATCACCACCATTCCTGTAAGCAAAAAGGGGAGAAACGGAACTGCCACACTCTTCGGTATCTGTCCATTCTCCTGTTTCTGTTTATGTATTTGCTCCTGTTCATACTTCTGCTCTTGCTTATACCTATGTTTCTGCAATAATTTCTGTCCCAAAACATAAGCTGTCACTAAGATCAGACTGATTCCCACAGCCTTCCATAACGCATAGGCTTCCATATAAAATCCCATTGCCAGTATCGAAAGTCCATCCCCATAGCCAACCGCCTCCTGGGTCAATGCTCCTATAACCAGAAATAAGAATCCCGGAAGAATGGACAGAAACAGGATGGATATTGTTGTACTTGTACTCCCTTTTCCCTTATTTAAAAGAATTTCTAAAATAAAGCAGCCGACTCCTACTGCAAGGAAACCGTAGAGCAGTACTGCATCCATTTTCTTCCATCTGCAATCCTGCCTTGCCAGCTGATACAGAAAACAGAGACACAAACATTGTTTTATCATCTGTAGATTCACATTGTCCTCCCCATACCATATCTCCACTCCACGATACATCTGTTGCAACTGTTCAGCCCCTTCACAGTTACGATGGAAAATTCATTTATTTATTGTTTATTATTGATTGTTTATTCTTTGTATCTGCAATATTTACAATTGTTTCTTACTTACTTTCAAACTTTCAAATTTTTCAACTACATTTACTGCAGGCACTTCGCCCCATCCGGACTGCTTCTTCAAGAGTCACTGCACGTACCGTTCGTTTGAGAGAAGAACAGTCTGCCCCTCGATGATACCGGTCACCATCCCCGGTAATAAAAAACACACCGCTTTTTGATGGGTGGCATCGTTCGCAGGGGTAATACCTGCCACCGCTTTGATTTCTCATTGCGGATAGCCGGCTGCTATGCACTGTCTGAACAGATATCCTGAGGGATACGCAGCCGGTATCGGTATGATAGCGGGTACCGTTTTCTGTGATATAAACAATTTCTTCTTCCTCTCTTCGATCCCCTTCGACCGGTCCACGATATCCATTAAAATCATGCGCGAAAAGTTCATCCTCAAAGCGCAGTGTAAATCGTAACTTTCTACGCTTCTTTTTTCTTCATTTTCAAGCAAATTAAAAGAAGGTACAGTATAAATTATTCTGAAGTATTATCCGTCAGATTGTTTTATCCTGTACCTTCTGTTATTATAGTCAGGTTACTAATAAACAAAGAAGCAGGAACCAGCCCCTACCACAGTTCGGTTTCCTGCCTCACACACTCACCATAGGCACGCCTATGTGTTTGCAAGACTATGATAACCTTATTCGTCGAAGAAAACAATCCTCTTACACCAAATTTTTATAATGAAATGATTAATAACCTTCAGTTCCACCAGCTTACCTGCCCCTGCGGGCACTCAGGCTGCCTGTCTGTTCATGGTTATTACCACCGTCATATCAAAGCCTCATCCGGCAAACTTCTCTTTCGCATCTGCCGTGTCAAATGTGAATGCTGTGGTCATACCCACGCCATTCTTTTATCCTCCATGGTTCCTCACTCCCAGATTTCTCTTGCAGAGCAGGTAACCATTATTCATAACTATGAAAACTCTTTATCCCAGGATTCTGTTATGAATGATAATCCCTCTATTGATGAAAGCTGTTACCGCTATATCATAAGACAGTACTTAAGTCACTGGAAACAGAAACTGCTTTCCGAACGTATCTCTTTCGGCTCCATCCACGGTCTGATTGTATCCTGCTTCTCTCTTTTTCGTGTCAGTTTATGCAGATTAAAAGGATACCAAATATTCTTTTTCTAAATACCACATAACCTTACACGACCTTTGTTCTCATGTTTCTTATACTAAAGAAAAAACAAAGGAGGACCCTCAAATGGATCAGGAAAAGAAACAGGCACTTGCCCTTATGCGCTATTCTGCGATTGCTCCACTCATTACCGGACTGTCAGACGATTTCAAATCCCTTACAGCCTTTTTTAATAATGCTTCCGTCAAGGGTGTTATTCACCCCGATGGCACCATAAAGCATTATGCTCCCGGTACAATTGAAAAATGGTACCGTAATTACAAAGAAGGCGGCTTTGATGCGCTCATTCCAACCGGAAGGGGAGATCAGGGTAAGCCACGCAAACTTGATGATGACCTGCAGGAACAGATCAGATATCTCAAAACCAACTATCCGCGCATGTCCGCTTCCGCCATCTACCGTCAGCTCCGCGACAACGGAAGCATTAAAAACGGTGAGGTTTCAGAATCAACTGTGAACCGTTATATCAATCTGATTGCCGTACAGATGAAAACTACAACAAACCAGGATATGCGCCGTTATGAACGGGCACACATCAATGAAGTATGGTGTGGTGACTCAAGCGTCGGACCCTATCTGAAAACTTCCGATGGCAAAAAAAGCACAAAGTTTATATCATCGCTCTCATTGATGATGCCAGCCGTTTCATCGCAGGCATTGATGTCTTCTTTAATGACAACTTTGTAAACCTCATGTCTGTCATGAAATCTGCTGTTGCCAAATATGGCAGACCCGGGATGTTTAACTTCGACAATGGCAGTTCCTTCAAGAATAAACAGATGGAACTCCTTGCTGCCAGAATCGGTTCTGTCGTCCACTATGACCAGCCCTATACTCCAACCCAGAAGGCCAAAATTGAACGGTGGTTCCGTACAATGAAGGACCAGTGGCTCTCATCCCTGGACATCAGGGATTTTTCATTCCCTCGATGAACTTCGGGGCAATCTTCTGGCATATGTCCAGAACTATAATCAGACAGTACACTCATCCTTAAAGGGATTGTCTCCTCAGGACCGTTTCTTTTCGGAGCCTGACCGCATCCGCCGTTTATCTGATGAGGAAATAGAAAACTGCTTCCTTCTGGAACTTGAGCGCCGCGTGTCTTCTGACAGTGTCATTGTCATTGACCAGGTTGAATATGAAGTGGATTACCGTTTTTGCAAAGCAGCGTATCAAGCTTCGCTATTCACCTGACATGAAAAGATATCTTTATTGTAGAAGCTGACGGAACCCTTACTCCCATCAGACTCCTTAACAAAACGGAAAATGCCTATATCAAGCGTGAAAAAATACATTTATGCAGAGGTGAAGACTAATGGACTACTTTACACGATATGGTCTGGAATTCAATCCATTTATAAAGAATTCCAAAGAAATCTTAGTCGATACCTCCGAATACAGGGAGACCATTTTTCAGGCTGGATTATCTTGCCAAAAACCAAAGGTTTCGGTCTGCTTACCGGTAGCCCTGGAAGAGGCAAGACCACCACCATAAGGAGCTGGGCATCAAACCTTAATCCCTCACTTTACAAAGTCATTTATTCCAGTCTTTCCACCCTGACTCCAAATGACTTCTACCGGAATCTCGTCAGGGAACTTGGGGCAGAGCCTGCCTTTAAAAAGCCTGATAACTTCCGCATCATTCAGGAAGAAATCACAAGGCTCTCCGTTGAAAAAGAGAGAAAAACACCTGTCATCATCATCGACGAAGCCAACTACATAAATAATGCCATTCTAAATGACTTAAAAAAATCCTGTTTAATTTTTGAGATGGATTCCCGCGACCGGGCTGCCATTCTTTTTAGCCGGTCTTCCAAAGTTAAACTCAACTCTTGGCCTTGGCATACATGAACCACTTAAGCAGCGTATTGTCATGAATTATAATCTGGAGGGTCTTACCAAAGAGGAAGGCCATAATTACATCACCGAAAAGCTCAAGGGTGCAGGCTGTAATCAGACTGTCTTTGAAGATGCTGCTATGGAAGCAATCCTTAATGCCGCTGATGGCACACCCCGAATGATCAATAAATACTGTAATCAAAGTATGCTGATTGGTGACAGCAATAAAGCCAATCTCATTACAACAGACATCGTCATGCAGGCAGTCAACGACTGCGAGCTCGGATAACAGCCATGTGCCTCATTCACTTTATTTGGGTGAGGCACATTTAATTTGAAGAATTAACATCAAATAAAGTGACACCGATTCCTGATTCTATGCAAAAACACCTCCATTTAATGTGAAAAACGAAGCATCATTTAATGTGGTAAACAACAGCGCAGTCCTCCTCCGTTACTGTTTCCAATTGGAAGCCAGTAAATGAAGGGCTTGATCTGATACTGCACTTCAACCTCGATCCTTCCGTTTCCCTGCACATCCGACTGATTCCTGACTGAAATATTCCCTAAAAGGCATAGCCTGCCGTTCTCCTGCCCATTCAGGTATTCCTCTGCCGCGTCTACATTGAAATGCCCAAGAAGCGGTTGATCCTGCAGGGCTCTTTGAATCTGTTCTTCCATATGGATTGCTTCACTGCTGCCTAGTCCTGCAAACAGATTGCTCTGTAAACGAACCATTTCGATCGCCATAAGCAGCGTCATCATAAAAAACAGGAAAACAGGAAGAACCATTGATGCCTCCACCGTCATGCTCCCTCTGTTTTTCAGGGAAGAAAAGGGGAACGCTCTCTTTTTCTGAACGATGTTCATTTTTCTGTCCGCTTTGAGAGAAGGAATTAACAGATTTTTATTTTTGTTTTTGGTTTGCTCATTCAAAGAGAACGTTCCTCCTTTCTTCCCCGGGGCAACTAGTAATATCCATATATTCGCTCTGTCTCATAATGCTTATCAAGTCCTCCCTGTGCAGACACATGAATTCCCATCCGTTCCACACACTGATCCATACAGAACTGTCCATTGCCGGTCATCTGCCGGATGTCCATTTCCAGGACATCCATAGCTCTTGCCAGCACGGTTCTTTCTTCTTTTGAAGACAGCATTCCGATAAGAAACTGTGAATATGAAAGCCCCTCCTGCGATCCGTTAAAATAAATACTTCCAGCTGTTACATAGGAAACACTCATAGAATGGGAGTCTTTGTGCAGCGGAACACGTCCTCCGTGCAACAGGCTGTTTACATCACTCACGCTCTCCAGGAAAGCACAGGCATACAGGATGCTCTGAATGACCGGCTCACGGAAGGCTTCGCATAGCTGCACTGCCAATAATGCGTCCGCCACACCTGCTGCCGCCTCATATAATCCACCATCTCCCATAACAAGCCGCACGTTATCTTCCATTCGTATGGTAAAGATCTCTGCAACAGCCGCCCGGACGTTCTCAAAATCACTGTTTTTTCCGGCAAGCAGATATTCCAGCTGTGCATTAAGCGCACTTCCCTCTCTGTTTCTTCCATAATTCCCCATCCGGGCAAGAAGATAAGCATAAAATAAGTCAGTATCTCCTGAAAATGTCCGGTTACTGCTCTGCGTATTCTGCATTCCCCGATGGGAAACAAGCCCATTCGTATCCATCTGCATGGTTGTCATTCCGGACAAATCCACATCACACAAGAAAATAACATCACTTCCAATGAGTCCATACACCCAGTCCGCCGGATTTCCAAGCGCAACCTCTTCTTCGGTTCCGTCTTCCTTTTCCAGTACAGGAAGCTCCATACCGGCAATCTGTTCCATGACTACACAGAATGCTTCCAGAGCATTGGATGACTCCTGCATGGAAAAAAAGCAGAAACCGCTTCTTTGGCCTCAGCAATTTCAGTGGCATTTTCCGGATGCCGTTCCATATAGCGAATCATCTGACTCTGCATGGATTTTCCTCCCTGTGCTGCTGCCGTCTCAAAGGAAGAAAGCACTGCCTCCTGCAGCAAAAGACTCCCCCACGGTGCATGCTTCTTCTCAGAAACCTTCGTGGTATTGGCATCAAAATACACCCTGAAACGATCTGTAACACGTACCGCCTCCGCCGCTCCCTCCAGATACGACGTATCCACATAAAGCAGCCCATAGCGTTCCTTCAATGCCACGCTGTATTCTCCCATAATCGAATCCATGGCCATATCTGTAACTGTTTCAAACCGGATCCGCTGACTGTTCCCGATTGCAATTTCTGTAACAAGCAGGCTAAAGCTAATCAGAATCGTCAGGGAAAGAGAGAGAAATACCGTTAATGATCCTTTTTTCATGAAAGGATCGCCGAGCTGTCTACAGCAATTTTGTCAAAGACATTTCCCACCAGATCCATAATCTGCGTCTTAAAGATCAGTACAAGTCCGATCAATACGACAATAATGAGAATCATTTCGACCGTTCCCATTCCCCGGTTATTCAGTTTTCTCCTGTTTTTCAAATGACATACTCCTGTATTCAGCTTCATGTGCATGTTCCATTCTCTGCTTAATTCCTTGCTCAGTCCATTTTCTTGTATCCATATAAAATTCCTTTCCCATTGCTTTATTTCTCATAAATGTCCTCCTTTAAACGCCGCCTAACTTCTGATAGGCCGGATAAATTACCAGTATCATGACAATAATCAGATACAAAATCATCGGGAACAAAAGCTTTGTAGATGCTTCTTCTCCCTTTTTACGAATCTTCTTCTGCAGCTCCTGCCGGGTATCCCGGATCTCCTCCTCCAGACAGGATAAAAGCTGCCGGTTTCCTTTCCGCAGGTTCACTGAAAGCAGAAATCCCAGTCTGCGGCAGCTCCTCTCTTCACAATGCATTCCCCACTGCGTATAGACCTCATCCTCCGGAATACCATTGGCAAGCTGATTCCCTGCTCTCCGCAGTTCTTTCAGCAGATAGCTGTGTGAACGATCCTTCTCCCGAATTCCTGCATACAAAGACGTAATTGTCAGAAAGGCATTGCGCACATTCAGTCCTGCTACCAGATACAGGCGGAGCTTTTCGACAAACTCCGGATAAATTTCCTTTAAGCACTCTTCCTTCTTCCTGCCGGAGCTTAACTCCATCCGGGTGATTTTTCCACGCCCAGACATATCCTGTCAGATAGAGAAAAAAAGTATCCCCCGTCATCAGCATCCTTCCCGGCGCATTGTGATACAGCTCATTGAAAAATCCCGGCGAAGTCCATTGAATATATGCCATGATGGCAAAAGGCATTGCGGTCATAATCCGAAGCTCCATGCGCCGGGATGCCATCAATAAAAACAGCTCCCTTCGCAGCTCCGTCTTCTCCATGATAATCTGCGAAGTCTGTTCCATGACTGATGACAGATTCCCGCTATGGTGATAAGCGGTTTCATAAATTTCCGATAACTCCCTGATCTCTGTCACCCGGAGTTCCTCACCTACCATCCGCCAGGTTTCTGCAAAAGGGCGATGATTCTGCCGGGCGATTGCAAACCGCTTTAAGATCTTACAGATCACACTGCGCTCTCCATACAGCTTTTCCAAATCGGCATAGCTATCCAGAAATGCATTCTCTACCGAATATCCGGCGCGCAGGGATGTGACCGTAAACCGTAAAAGCTCCGTAAACTGTTCCCGTACCTGGTCTTGCTTTTTCCGGATCAGATTCCCACATTCCAACCGGAAATACAGAACACCAACAGGGATCAGCGGCCCAAATGCCCACCACTCCCGGTAAAAAAAGTAATTCAGGATTCCAAGAACAGCTCCTGTTTTTACAACCAGTAATAAAATTTCCCTGCCCTGTATAGAGATTAAGGAGTCCCTGTTAAATACGGACCAGCTTGCTTTTTGTTTTCTCAGTAAATTCCCCAACCTTTACTAATTCCCCCTGTTGATTTCTCTTAAAGACAGTGTTCATACAAACCTCTCCATCTGCAATGTGCATAGGCTCTGCAATCTCCATGACAGCACGTCTCCCGTTCTTACACCGTCCCAGATGAACCATCACATCAAACCCCTCTACAATCTGTCTGCGGATCGCCGAGATCGGGATTTCCATTCCCATGAGCACCATCGTTTCCAGACGGCTTACCACATTCCGGACACTGTTGGCATGCACCGTTGTCATAGCGCTGTGACCGACATTGACGCTTTGAAGCATATCAATCGCCTCCTGTCCACGCACCTCCCCGACGACGATGCGGTCAGGACGCATACGTAAGGACGTCCGGATCAGATCACGGATCGTAATTTCCTTACAGCCTTCCACATTGGCATTCCTTGTTTCCAGACGGATCAGATTGGGGATTCCAAGAAGCTGCAGCTCCGCACTATCCTCAATGGTAATGACCCTCTCCTCTGAGGGAATATACTGGGATAACACATTTAAGAATGTCGTTTTCCCGGATCCGGTTCCACCGCACACCAGAATATTGGCTCCATCCTGTACCGCCTGCTTTAACCAGTCACGGCACTCACAGGTAATGCTTTGAAGCTCAATGAGCTGATCCATCGTAATCGGCGTTTTCGGAAAGCGCCGCACGGTCAGAATCGGACCGTTAATCGCCACCGGATCCAGCACAACATTCACTCTTGCGCCATCCTTTAACCTTGCATCTACAATCGGACTCGCATCATTGATGGCACGGTTACAGTCTGCCGTAATCTGCCAGATGACCTGTGTCAGCTTTTCCCTTGACTCAAAGCAGATATCCAGCTTCTTAAGCTTACCCTTCGTCTCGATGAAAATACCGCTTGTCCCATTCACCATAATTTCTGTAATCTCCGGATTTTCAATAAGACTCTGTAAAATTCCAAGCTGCCGGATTTCATGGAAAATATTACGATGCAGCTTTTCTCTGGATAACAGATCAAGCGGCGTTTTTCCGGATTTCTTCCTTCATCCGCAGATCAATTACTTCATGAATTTCCTCCTCGCTCAGCTCTCTTGTCAGATCCATACTCTTTAAAAATCCTTTCCTGTATTTCATTCATTATTTTCCACCCTTTCCCTTTCAAAATCAGGAATGATATATTGCCTGACATAGTGTGCCAGATCCCCATAGGTGAGTTCATCAAAACGAATTGGGATTTCCTTAAATACCGGAAACTCAATTTTCTTCGTCTTTGCCAGAACATCCTCATACTCCATCGTCCGCAGTCCCTGCTCGTACTGATCCATCTTGGCAAGCGATATTCCATCACCCCGTGTAATGGTATACACATGTGTGCAGCTCCTAAGGATGTCCCACAGATCAGTGACTCCATCCGTCAGATCCAGGATCAGATACTCATAATCACTGCATTTCTCAATTTCGGCAAACAGTTCAATCCACTGCTGCCCGTGAATCCCTAAAATACTCTGGTATAGCTGTACCGGTGGAACGAAATCCAGTCCATGTACATTTTCCACGATGCTGGAAAGCCGCAGGGACAGCTTTTCCTTTGCACACTGGAAATAATAAACGAGATCGGAAATATCATATTGAAAGGTCCGTTGCAGTAACGCTTCCAGTCCGGAGTATCGTTCAAAATTCATGTACAATACCTTTGCTTTCTTTGACAGTATCTGTCCCAGTGCAAAGGAAAAGGTTGTCTGCAGGCATCTTCCGACCGGAGTATAAATTCCGATCACTTTCATTTTTTTCATACATGTCCTGACACAAGATGAAGCTTTATCCGTCTCTTTCGCGTAATATGCCATTACCTCACGGAAAATTACTTCACAGGACTGATATTTATGAATATGTAACAGGGATTTGTTAAGACAGTCACTGCTTTCGCTTAAAATGATGATGTGTGGAATGTTGAGGGCCTCCACCTCCCGCTGATATACATTTTCCGATATGAGAAGACATTCGATTTTTTCCTGCTTTGAATAGGCAAAGAACCGCTCCGGCTCTGTAAAAACATGAACCTGAAAGGGCAGATTTGACTTATTGCTGATAAACTCCATGAAACCATACGCATATCTTTCCTCGCTATCGAAAACTGCAAGGATTGGTTTGTCCAAAAAATACCTCCTTATGCTGTTTTAATGTGCGGTGTTACTTCTTGTTTACGCGTAAAAATCTGAAAAACGGAAGGATTTCTTCCAAAAGAGTCTGATTACGAACGTAATCTTATGACCACTTTATTTTTGTAAACTGAATTATAGATGAGGAGGCAATAAAAAGTAAATACTTTTTTTCGATAAAAAAAATTTATTTTTTTGGTAAAATGTCATAATAAAAACATAGAAATTTATGGCATATAGAGCACATACCCCGGGAATCCCAAGCAGCCCAGAGGTCAGAAAGGTAAACAGATTCATTCCCACATCGCACAGTGGAAAATCGGTAATGACAAAATGATTGACCACAAAGATCGTGCAAAGTCCCATTAGTCCACGCAAAATGAAGTTTAAAAAAATTTTTTTCCAGCATATCCTGTCCTCCCTTTCCCTTCCATAGTATGTATAAGATTCCTGTTTTTATGCTTATACTCATAAAACAACAGGTAATTTTTTTCCTAAATGATTACATAGGATGTAAAAATAATAGAAGGGGAATGAAGTTATGAAAATGTATTTCGGCAGAACGAATGCTGCAAACCGTACGATCAGCGAGCGCGAAATGAAAAGAAACGCTCTTTTATCCGATCTTGAAAAAACAAAACGGGCTCTGGAAATTGCCTACTCCGGTTTCGACAACGTCACAGAACCCGATTTAATCGATTGTTATATCTATGAAGTAAATGCCATTATGAAACGCTACCAGTTCCTTATGGCGCAGGCTGATTTACTTTCCTCAAACCCGCAGACCGCGGAGACTTCCCTCATTGCTGAGGCTCTCCATTAACTGATTCTTTCCATAGGTAAGTCCTGCATAAACAGTCTGTGTATTCTCCATAACAGAACCGGAGGTGTCTTCCTTGCTGACCGTGGCATAAGCATCGTGAAGCTTACGCATCATTTTTTCTACTTCAGCAAGCTCCTTCGTGCTGTTATGGAGTTTTGCTTTGGATAAAAGCTTCACGGCATACACATAAAGACTGAGCAGATTGCCTGCAAGGACATAATCCATATGCAGGGAAGCCATCAGCTCACGAATACAGCCCTCCGCCCTGCGGATCGAAGCTGCAAATCCTTCAGTATCACCATCTGCGTGAGCAGTCTTTGCGTCTTCTATGTAGGTCAGCAGCATTTCATAAATAATTACCACAAGCTCTGATTTATTCGCCTGCGAAATACGCAGCGTATAATTCTGTTTCATTTCCTTTGTCATCCGATTCTCACCTCGTTACTCATCATCGTTAACTACTCTAAATAGTTATCGTAACTTACTGTAAAAGCTGCAGTACCTGGGACGGACGTTCGTTGGCCTGCGCAAGCATGGAAGTACTTGCCTGGGACAAAATCTGAACGGTCGTATATTCGGTCATTTCCTCTGCCATATCCACATCCATGATTCTGGAATAAGCTGCCGTCATATTTTCACTGGAAACCTCCAGATTGTTGACAGTATGCTCCAGGCGGTTCTGGTAAGCACCCAGACGGCTCCGGCTGGCAGATACATACTTAATCGCTTCGTCTACCTTGTCAATTCCTTCGTTCGCTCCCTCTGCGGTACTTAAATCTACGTTCGAAATTCCCATATTCTCTAAGGACATCTTGGGAATACGGATGCCAAGCTGCTGTCCTTCATTTGCTCCGATCTGCATATCCATGGCACCAAAGCCTTCCAGATCCAGATTGAGATCGGTAAATGACTCTTTATCTGTCTGGCCTGTCAGGCGGAGCTTTAATTCAAAATTACCGGATCCGGCAATTGTTACAATATTTCCGTCAATCGAAGTTACATCGGCATCCTGCGGGAATCCGTCTCCACAGGTCAGTGAATCTATTTCCTTAATCGTTCCATCCGCATTGAAAGTAACATCCAACTGATCAATCGTATAGGTTCCTGCCAGGATTTCATCGCTATAATAAGCCACCTTGGCGTACTGATTGTTGCTGTAGCCTCTTAAGTCAAAGGATCCATCCAGAATGGTCTGCCCGTTAAACTCTACGGTTTCAGAAATTCGGGTGAGCTCTTCCTTTAACTGGCTTGCTTCATCCTGAATCAGCTTACGATCATCGTCGGTGATAGTTCCGGTGCTTCCTTTTTACGGCAAGCTCATTGATTCGTTGTAAAATCTCATGCATTTCGGACATTGCGCCGTCTGCAATTTCAATAATGGAAATACCATCTCCGGCGTTGTCACTCGCCTGATCGAGTCCCTTGATCTGTGCATTCAATCTCTTGGACATCGCAAGACCTGACGGATTATCCTTGGCATTGACAATCTTAAGTCCGGAGGACAATCTTGCAAGGGAAGCCTGCAAGCGGTTATCGTTCCGGTTTAATGCGTTATTTGCAATGACTGCTGATGCGTTAAAATTAATTCTCATATGCTCTTCCTTTCTGTATCCCCGGTCTGTCTGACAAATGCAATAAATGCTTTCGCTGCCCGATAGAGCTGTACGGAGTCTGCTTTGCTTCCTGATTTTTGTTCCTTCGTCTGGTTTTTATTAAAATCCTTAAGATTTAACCCACTGGTTTTCGTGAAATAAACAGCGCCCGGCTGGATTTCCTCTTTGACAAGCTGTTCCTTCCACTCATCCTTATGCTCTTCTAAAAGTGCTCTTCCTGCTTCCTTCTCGCAGGTACAGTAACCACTCAGTCCCTGTTCCGTCAGCCTGAATTCCGCAGCCGTCTTTCCAAAAGGCTCCGAGGTAAATGTAATTGCTACCTTTCCCTCTTTCTCTGCGTTATGAATCACCTTTAAATTAATCGCCGTAAGTGTTCCGTCGATTTCAAGCGGAATCTCATAATTCTCTTCTCTTGCCAGAGATTTCATCAGACCCAGCTGCTTATAAAATCCGGTCATGCTGCGAATGTCTGAGGAATATCGGATACGGTCATCCTCCGGATCAAAAGCCTCCTGTTCAAACGTATCCTGAATCTCTTCGGCCATTTTCTCATAGATCTGTACCGTTTCTTCCTGGCTGTTCATATGACGCCGGATTTCTTCGCCATGCTTTGCGATGAAATTCTGTTTTTCCTCTTTATTCTTCAAAAGATCGTTCATCTTCCGGAAGCTTTCTGCCGATGCGTTTAGCAGGGTATCCATTGCCAGCAGATGATCTGCGGTAATGGGCTCGGCATAATCACTTAGCTGCTGGAGCACATCTGCTTCTGCCTTATAGGCCTCTCTTACTTCTGCATAAAGCTCCTGCTCGTATTCCTTCTGCGCTTCCTCACTTCCTGCCTGATCCAAAAGTGTATAAAGATCTGCGGTGTCCCCGGCATAACCCTTTTCAATCTGGGAAGTAATGGATTCGATTGCGCTTTCCTTCGCCGTTACACCACCGAAATCATTATCTATCCGGTAATCCAGCTTCCTGGATGCTTCCTTTTTCGTACTGCGCAGTGCGGTGAGCAGATTTTCAAGTGTCAGCTCCATATCTGCCTGCATGGCCGCTCCCAAAGGAGCTGCGTTGTTCTTTTCAATCTGATGCATCAGACGGTAAATGCCGATGTATGCGCTGCGCTCCTCTTCGGTAATATCATGATCCTGTTCCAGCTTGTATAAGAACTTGCTGTAGGATTCCATATCGTCTGCGGTGTCTTTATTTTCTTTTAGGAACGTATCCAGATCCTCCAATTTCATAGAAATGGGATTCACGCCCTTACGGATCATCTGTAATACCTTACCCGGCTTCATTTTGCGGATGACTCCGGTAAGCAATGTATCCTTTTCCTTGACCTTCGTAATGTTTTCTTCGCTGATTTCCATCTGGTTGTAACCAAGAATCCGGACCGCCCTGCGGTTTTCCTCGGTTGCAGCAAGGTTCAGTTCATCAAGAAGATCATCCACATTCCGGAAAGCCTTTGTAATCTGATCGCCCAGATCCTTTCTCGGTGCGGTCATCAGCTCTTCATAGCTTTGGGATGCCTTTTCATAGGTGCGGCGCTGTGCCTCTCCGGTATCCGCAATCTCCTTTAACGTATCCTCCGGTTCAATCTGCTCCACGAAAGAAACCGGTGCGGTACGGATACTCTGGATGAGCTCCATGGACTGGTCAAACAGAGATAACTTCTCTTTCGCCTGAACCACGTCCTCTTCTCCTGTCAGGCTTAAGGAAAGCTGTTCCTCAAGCTGCTTTAAAAGCTTCACCGTTTCTTCAACCGAAGCAGTGTCTAACTGATATCCGCTTCGCAATAATTTCAAATTGGCTTCAAAGGACATCTGAAGTCTGGTCTCTTCCAACTGACGCTTCCCGCGGACTTCCTCTAAATAGGTCTCCTTACGGGTAAGGTCCGCATTCTTTACCGGAATGCCATCTGCAATCGCTGCAGTCACACTGTTCAGATAGTCCTCCATGCGGATCGGAAATTCAATCGTTTCAAGCTTATGTAAGCGCTGCATGGCTTCTTCATCCAGCGGAATTCCCTTTTCAATCAGCCACTGTGCCTGCCCGATAGTTTCTTCGGACACTTCCAGTCCGGCATCTTCTATCACTTTCACGATCTGGGGAAGCAGTGCTTCTAAATCAATCTGCTCGGGCTTCTTCGCATAATAGCCTTCTACTGTTCCATCCGCATAATAGCCTCTACCCTGACGGGTACCCTCCTGCGGTGCAGAGTATTGAGCGGTATAAAGATCTCCGGGTGTGGGTTCCAGCTGGTTTTTCCACCATGTACTTCTCTGAACCCTCCGAAAGCTTCGAAATATTCTTAATCTGTTCATAGGTATCGGTTACGGCCCGCACATTCTCTTCGGTCAGTGGAATGTCACGGTCACGGAACTGGCTTTTCAGCTCATTGGCAAAGCTTTCCGAGCCTGTAATCCTGCAAAGTTCTTCGTCACTTAAAGTATCGGTATATCCGACAACCTCTGTTCCACCCTTTACAAGTGCTGCTTTTATATGATCGACAATGGTCACAACCGTGTCAATTTCCGTACTTCCCGGATGAAAGCCTTCTTCTTGCAGCTTTGCAAAATCTTCATCGGACATACAATTAGACATTACTGCCATATAGTCACGACGAGCCTGAATATCCTCTTGTCCCGCCATCCGCATAACCTCTTCTGCGGTCTTTCCGTGACCTGCGTAAGCGCTGTTATCCGTAACTGTGCCAGAAATGTCTAATGCAAATGAACTTCTTCCTGCCCGTTCTGCGTTCCGGGTGGAAGTACGATATGCAGTTGTGGCTCTGTCAACATTTATACTTGGCTTTGCGGAATCCGTTTCCGCACCAGGAAAATAAACGTTCATAGAGTAAATCTCCTAAAAAGGTAATTAAAAATAAGGGCGAATGCTTTCACATTCACCCTTTATTTCGGCATATTATTTTAATTTCTTAACCACTGTTCCGGATTTAAAATAATCCCGGCAGATGACCTAAAACACAAAGATCAGCGCACTGTACGGAGGCAGATCCAGGGTCAGGCTGTAATTACGGTAATCACAGCTTTCCTTTACTGAAGTAATTTCCGCAGGTACTTCCATACCCTGTCCTCCAAACCGGACATCATCACTGTTTAACAAAAGCTTATATTTCTTTTTCTTCGGAACACCGACCTTATAATTCTCCCATTTCATCGGAGTCATATTAATGATAAACATAAGGTTATTCTTACCATTGGATGCCTTACGGAAAAAGCTGTATGTACTTCTGTCCTTATCATCACAATTCAGCCATTCAAATCCGTCCCAGCTGTTATCAATCTCATACAGGCACGGATATTTGTTGTAAAGTTCCAGTAAATTCTTCACATAATCATGAAGTCCCCTGTTCAGATCCTCCTGAAGAAGGAACCAGTCAAGCTCTCTTGCTTCACTCCACTCTCTTTCCTGTCCAAAGTCCTGTCCCATGAACAGAAGCTTTTTACCGGAATGACCAAGCATATATGCATAGCCCGCACGGAGATTCGCATATTTGTCCGTCTTATATCCGGGCATCTTATTGACCATGGAGCACTTCAGATGAACGACCTCATCATGTGACAGGGGAAGAATATAATTCTCACTGTCATTATAGGTCATGGCAAACGTCATGGCATAGTGGTTATCCTTACGGAAATACGGATCCAGCTTCATATATTCGCAGAAATCATGCATCCATCCCATGTTCCACTTAAAGGAAAAATCAAGTCCACCGTCTTCTATCTTACCGGTCACCCTGGGCCAGGCGGTAGATTCCTCCGCAATTGTAAGGAATCCGGGATACGTTCCACGGACAACGGAATTCAGATGCTTAAAGAATTCAATAGCTTCCAGATTCTTGTTATCACCATATTTGTTGGGAACCCACTGCCCCTCTTTCTTTCCATAATCGAGATAAAGCATGGATGCAACCGCATCAACACGGATTCCATCAACATGGAACTTACGGATCCAGAATAATACATTGGCAATCAGGAAGTTCTTTACTTCCGTCTTTCCGTAATTAAAAAAATCTTGGTTCCCCAATCCGGATGTTCTCCAAGACGCGGATCCGGATGTTCAAAAAAATACATTCTCCATCAAACCGTCCAAGTCCATGGGCATCGGTTGCAAAGTGAGCCGGAACCCAATCCAGAATTACACCGATGTGATGCTTATGCAGCTGATTGATGAGATACATGAAATCATCCGGCGTTCCGTAACGGGAGGTCGGTGCATAGTATCCGGTCACCTGATAACCCCAGGAACCATCAAACGGATGCTCAGCAATTCCCATCAATTCAATATGAGTATATTTCATTTCTGTCAGGTATTCCACAATGCGGTCTGCAAACTCACGATAATTGTAGAATCCCTGCTCGTCCGGACGTGGATGACGCATCCAGGAACCAATATGACACTCATAAATTGCCATTGGCTCTTTGTTGTAATCCTTCTGGTCACGTTCCTTCATCCATACCGCATCCGTCCAGTGGAATTTAGACAGATCCGCTGTCTTAGACGCTGTTCCCGGACGTAATTCTGCGCTGTTTGCAAAAGGATCTGCCTTATACAGCTTCTCCCCTGCCTGCGTAATAATCAGATACTTGTACAATATCCCCGTTCCGACTCCCGGAACAAATACCGAATGAATTCCACCCGGTCCGATCCTCTTCATGGGAGTTTCACTTTCGTTCCAGTCGTTGAATTCCCCGATTACATAGACCTGCTTTGCATTTGGTGCCCATACCGCGAAGAACATTCCATCTACTCCGTCTTCACAGGAAGGATGCGCCCCCAACTTCTCATAAATATCATAATGAGTCCCCTGTGCAAACAGATACTGGTCATCCTGGGAAATGAAGACCGTTGGCTTTTCCTTTTTTGCCATACCTTTTCACACCTTTCTCTAGTAATGCATGAAATCTTTTTCTCTTAAAATGATCATATCTTCATCATCATATCGATTTCCAAATAAAACATCAAAGAAATGCTTTGGCGTCTTCTTATCTGCATAATAAATTGCTTCATCCACAAGCTCTTCAATCTCGGAAAGCGTTACCTCATGGTCACCGGTCTGCAGATCGGCGATTCTCGTATGCAGCGCCAGAATTCCAAGATCATCGATCGAATATTCCTGCTCTAAAGCATATTTTTCTTGCGTATTTCACAAGCGTCTGGTCATCCAGCGCTTCCAGATCCACTCTTAAATTAAATACTTCCTGTAAATTCTTATTTCTGGTAAGGAACGCATCCATCCGGCTCTTGGTATCCTCCAGAACCAGAATCAGTCCCTTTTCTTCCTGGTTCATCTCACGGAGCAGGACATCCACGGACGGCTTCTTAAGCGATGCAGCATTTTCAACAATCAATGCGCCGTTTGCCAGCTTATTCAATGTTTCTGCAATATCCTTCTTGTTCAGAACGGATCCGGAGATCTTCGCAACCTTACCGGAGAAATTACTGTCATTGGACTGTACATCTTTAATCAGGAGCTTCGCAAAAGCAGTAGCTTCCGTTCCCTCTTCACCGGTGACAACGACATTGCCAGTGTAGGAGGCAAGACTGATGTTGTCAATGACCTCTGCGATCTGACGGCGTGTCCGGCGGTGATGGATAAACGGAGCAAACTCTTCTTTTTCATGTTCCGTCAGTTCACGGCCCTTTTCTGCAGAAGATATTTCTTCTTTTGTCTCTGCCTCTGTATTTTCCTCTGTCGTTTCTGCATCGGCAACTTCTTTCGTTACTTCCTCTGTGGTCTCTTCAACAGCTTCTTCCACGGATTTCTCCGCAGCTTCCTCTTCCTCATCGATGATCTCGGCATCCTCAACCAGTTCATCCGTATCCTGTACCTGCTCTTCTTCCATAACAGGTTCGGTCACCGGCTGTTCCTCAATCACTTCCTCTACGGATTCTTCAATGATTTCTTCCGGTTCCTTCACAGGTTCGGGTTTCACTTCTTCCTTCTTCTGTGGATGAGCTGCCTTTTCTTCACGCTGCTTTTCAATATCAGAAACCTTGACAACCTTCGGCTTCTCCTTATCGGCACGAAGCTTTTCTTCCTTCATGGCCGCGGTTACCATGGCATTTTCCAGTTCTTCCAGGAGTCCTGATTTCGTAGACTCATCAAAATCGGCAAACAGGTTGTCCGTCTGCTTACGCACACGTTCACGGATTTCCTTGAGACGTCTTTCTTCGTTCTCCTTCTTCATCCGCTCCCATTCTGCCATCACATCCTCAATACTGAGCTGTCCCGTAATCTGCTTCTCTACCTTCTCGGATTCCGGTACGACCAGACTGATCTGCCCGTCATATTCCTGGGAAAGTATCTCATCATACCCTGATTTCTTGTTAAAGGTACGGATTACCCCCGTATTGGACATGGCATCGAGGGAAACCGGTGTTACCTGTGGTGTGACTTCTGCCTGTTCTTCTTCCACCGGACGGAAAGCCGTGCGGTCTGCATTCTTTTCGGTAAGCTCGGAAACCACATCCTGCACATTTACTTCGGAAGTATTGCCGAAAAATACTTCTTCATCTGCCTGTTTCAGATCTTCGTCTGTGATCAGTTTCATCTCATCGGTATCCTGTCGCAGAACCAGCTGTGGCTTTTCCTGCTTTTCTTCTACAGGCTCCTCTGTTAATTCTGCCTGAACTGTTTCCGGTGCAGAAGCTTCCTGCGGTTCTGCTGCCTCAGCTTCTGTTGCAGGTTCCTCTGCGGTTACCGGCTGTTCGATCTGCGGTTCAACCGGTTGCATATCCGGTATGCGGATCGCCTCTTTATCAGCGGCCTCATCTGCCTGTGCAGGCTCGTCCGCGCTCTCTGTATGTTCTACCGGCGCATACATCTGTGTCATCATCAGATCATTTACTTCACCTGCCGGCATCTCTTCGGTTTTATTCTCCAGAAGCTCCCGCATGCTCTCTGCGAGCTCCTTCTGTAAGTTAATCGTGTTGTACTGGCTGACATCAACGGTTTTGACCTGAATATCCAGATCATCGGACGGTGAAGAAACTGGTTCCGTCTCCGGAATCTGCTTGGTATCATCGGTCAACTGATTCATCTGACGGCTGTATTCATCATCACTCTCATCCTCGGTCTCATACTTTGCTTCCTCACGCACCGTTTCCTGATCTACCGCAAGTTCCGAAGCACGCATTCCGTTGTGGCTCTTTAATTCCTCGTACTTCTGCTGCTGTTCCGGTGTTAAAGATGTATGCAGCATCTTAAGTTCATATGCCTTAAGAACATATCTGCCCTCCCCAAACCACAGGATCATCTCATCACACTCTTCAATGCACTTACTTTCAAGACCTACCCTGTGATAAAGGTAAGCCAGCTCATAAGCCCATTTTTCGCGATAATCATGGCGTTTTAATTCTTCCAGAACCTCAATCCGTTCTTCGAGACTCACATCCTGTGCTTCATACAGCTTATACTGCAGAATATATCTGCCGCTGTCCTTCGGTGCAATCTGAACAAATTCCTTGTAGTATTCAATCGCCTGAACGTATTCTCCAAGCTTGATAGACAACTCACAAAGGGAATATACAATCAGCCGGCCTTTCTGCTTCTCATAGGCCAGAAGAAGGATATCCCTGCTGTCTTCGTATCTTCGGTTAATTTTATATAAATCACTGATGGTACAGAGCATCATGACACTTTTTACTCTGCGCCAGTCAATAGAATCTGCGATTTTAACTGCTTCCTCGTATTCGCCCTCTGAAATTAAGGATTTAATCTCATCTGCACGTACTTTGTATTCATATTTATCCAAGGTAGTCACCTCTATATTTCTCTGCCGAAAGGCATACATAGTTACGATATCAGTTTACCATACGGGGTATGAGATGTCAAAAATAAAACGCAAAAATGAACAAGATATGGGCATGTTCTTCCAATTTTACCCATAGATCTTGTAGAAAATTTCATTCGATAACAGGGCAAACTCCTGTAAAGTCAGTGCCTCTCCCCGGACAGACGGCGAAAATCCAAGCTTTTCAAGGGCTTCCTGTGCCTGCTCCCGGCCGCAGGGGATATCCCCGGCGTTACCGATTCCGTTTGCCAGTGTTTTCCTTCTCTGGTTAAAAGCCGCCCGGATCAGACGGAACAGGAATGCCTCGTTTCTTACCTCAACAGGGGGCTCGGCATATCGTTTCAGGCGGATGACCGCACTTCCCACATTGGGCTTTGGAATAAAACAGCCGGGAGAAACATACGCCACGATCTCCGGCTGTGCATAATACTGTACCGCAAGGGACAGTGCACCATAGTCCTTCGTTCCGGGACCGACCTGCATCCGGTCTGCCACTTCCTTCTGCACCATAATGGTGATGCTGTCAAGCGGAACATGGCTCTCAAATAAGCCCATGATAATCGGTGTCGTGATATAGTAGGGAAGATTTGCCACAACCTTGATCGGCTTTCCTCCGTTCCGCTCATCCACGAGTTTCCGGATGTCCACCTTCAGGATATCCTCATTGATCACGGTCACATTATCATAAGAGGACAGGGTATCTTCCAGAATCGGAATCAGGGACTTATCAATTTCAACCGCAATAACCTGACCGGCGCTTTCTGCCAGATACTGTGTCATCGTTCCGATTCCCGGTCCGATTTCCAGCACACAGTCCTCCTTCGTAATTTCTGCAGATTCTACAATCTTCTCCAGAATATGGCTGTCAATCAGAAAGTTCTGCCCGAACCGCTTCTGAAAGTTAAAATTGTATTTTTTTAAGATTTCAATCGTCCCTGTGGGATTTCCTAATGTCGGCATTCATTTTCTCCTGTTACTGTGTCTTTTTCTGAAATCCGTAAACCTGTTCTGCATTGGCATAAGTTACCTGCATGACCTGTTCCGGAGTAATCTCTTTCAATTCTGCAATCTTCTCTACCACATAGGGAAGATTTAAGGATGAGTTCCTCTTTCCCCTGTTCGGAACCGGGGAAAGATACGGGCTGTCTGTTTCAAGAACAATTTTTTTCTAACGGAAGATATTTTTACCACTTCCCCAAGCTTTCTTCCATTGCTAAAAGTAACGACTCCGCCAATTCCAAAATAAAAGCCCATATCAAGAAAGGTGCGCGCCAGTTCCACCGAATAGGAGTAGCAATGTACGATTCCTCCGATCTCCTCTGTGTGATGTGCCTGCATAAGATCTACCGTATCCTTTGCCGCATCCCTTGAATGAATAATCAGCGGAAGGTGTGTCCGCCGTGCCAGTTCCATCTGCTCTTCGAACCACTTCTTCTGAATCTCCCGTTCCGGCTCGTCCCAATAATAGTCAAGACCAATTTCGCCGACTGCCACGACCTTACCGCCCTGCTGCAACGCCTCTTCCCTGCAAAGCTTCTCCATGAAAGCCAGATCGTCATCTGTCAGTTCCCCGGTATCGGAAGGATGCACCCCGATCGACGCATATACAAAATCATACTTCTTTGCAAGCTCCAGACTATCGCAGCACCCCTTCAGGTTGGCCGCAACGTTAACCACTTTCGTAATTCCTTCCTCCGGAAGTTTTAATAAAAGGGACTCCCGGTCTTTATCAAAAGCCGGATCATCATAATGTGCGTGAGTCTCAAATATCATTCTATGCTCCTAACTACCTGAGTTTTCGTGATTTTTCAGGCACAATTTATTTTTTTAAATTTTTCAAAAAAAAGTACTTGCATTTCAAAAGGCATTATACTATAATAACACTTGCGTTGCAAATGAAGTATTCAAAACAACAAAGGATATGGACCGCTAGCTCAGTTGGTAGAGCACCTGACTCTTAATCAGGGTGTCCAGGGTTCGAACCCCTGGCGGTCCACTGTAAGTACCATTTTTGAGGACATAGGAGCCTTGGGGATGGTGCTTTTTTTGTGAGCAATGAGCCATGCTAAAAATAAAAAAAGAACATTCCGGGGAGCTCGCTCACCTGGGAATGTTCTCTTTTTATTTTTAATAGGGCGAATGCCGCAGAAGCGAAGCAGCTTGCCTGCGAGCTTCCGGCATGGCCCATTGCCCACAATCAAGCACCACCTTACCTCCTAGCTTCCTGCATGGCTCATTGCTCACAATTTTCCTACTACTTCTTCTCCTCCAACAGCCCCGCAAACTCCTCCGGCGGCATCGGCTTATAGAAATAGTAGCCTTGCACATATTTTCCACCCTGCTCTTTAATAAATTCTACCTGTTCATCCGTCTCCACACCTTCGGAAACCGTCTTGAAATTCAGATTATTAGAAAGCTGCATCATCGCGGAAACAACCGCCTTATTCTTATCATCCATCTCATTCTTCATAAAGAATCCGCCATCAATCTTGATAATATCAACCGGCAGAGACTTCATAAAGTTAAGTGTTGAATAACCAGCGCCAAAAATCATCCATGGAAATGACAAATCCAACCGCCTTTAATCTTTTTAATCATGTCAATCAGGCGATCCGCATCCTGAAAAAAATACACTTTCCGTAATCTCCAGTTCAATCTGCTCAGGACGCAGACCATACACACCACACAGAGCCTTCATACGCTCCGGAAGCTGATCATCCATAAGATGCAGACGGGACAGATTCACGGAAATCACCGGTACCTCTTTTCCCTCATCCAGCCATTTACGGATCAACCGAAAGGTTTCTTCATAAACGAACTGGTCAATTTCCACAATGATTCCGGTCTGTTCGGCAAGTGGAACAAACTTTCCCGGCGGAACCAGCTTACCATCCTTATCCTTCAGACGGACCAACGCTTCCGCACCACTGATCTTTCCGGTAGTAATATCCACCTTTGACTGAAAATAGACACAAAAGCCCCCATTCTCCAATGCATCCTTCATAATCCGGTTCATGGCTTCCTTTTCATTTTCACGAGTCTCAAATTCTCTTGTATACACGTAAATTCCACTTGTTTCGTAAAAATTTAATTTTGCCATATTCCGTGCCTTCATTGCTTTATCAATCGAGCGGTTGATATCCGTTTCTTCCGGAGAGATCGCATAAATACCACCAAAGCAATTGATGGTTATCCCTGCATAGCTGCGTCTGAAATGCATAGTGAGTTCATCTGTATAATAATGAACCCTGCGTGAAATTGTCTCTGCCGGGCATGAATTCATGATAATAATGAAATCATCTCCCTTTACCCGGCAAAACAGATCTCTCTCTGACAGATCCTGCTGAATCATTTGCACAAGAGCCTTTAACACTTCATCTCCGGTAACATATCCGTACTCATCATTGATTCTTGCAAAATCCTGTATCCCAAGAAAGATCAGCGCAAACGGTTTCTTCTTGCATTTCAGAAGCTTCAACGCCTCCATACGGAACTTCTCATAACTCATCACACCCGTTAATCTGTCAATCCCTTTTATTCTCTGCAGGTAAGATGTCACATCCGATTTACAGATGACGAAATCATCCTCAAATCCGGTATCATGAATTCTCGTTGCTGTTATTGTATAGCTGTTATCCTCATCACTGTCATAATATTCCACCGTGTTCTCTTCCATATCCGGTCTGCAGCTTGTCATCGGACAGTTTTCACACGGTGTATCCCGTCGGAACATGAGTTCATAACACTTGATACTTTTCGAAAGATTTTTATAAGTCTCACGCATGGACGGACTTAGATAATATATTTCATAGGTATGCAGATTGGAAACAAAATAATCAATTTTCTGTGCTTCCAATGCCATACGCCCGATCCTGTACTCATTTTCAAGCTCTGTCTTGGTCTGGAAACGCAGAATAAAACTGGACAGCATTTTCGTAATGCTACGAAGAGTAAAGATTTCTGCTTCTGTAAAGGAACGCTTTTCCCAGATCTCATAGGTGATGGCAAACCGCATTACATCACCCTCCCACAAAGGAAACACAATACAGGAAAACGGAATTCTGGATAATTTGCTGAATTCTTCGGTATAATCTTTATACTTGGAATGTCCGTTCTGTATCAGGTAATAATCAGGAGCTTTGCTTTCTGCCGACAGGTCGGCTATCTCAAAGGTTTCAATGACAGAAGCATCATCGCCATCGTCCTCCCGGACCCATTTATTGGTAACACGCATTATCAGTGCAAGTGTGTCATATTCACGCAGAATACACCGGTCAAACCCAAAATAACGGCAGACCTCCTCAAACACCAGATAGAGAGCCTGCTGCAGATTCTTTTCCCGGCAAAGGACATCAAAACAAAAATCAAATAGTTCACGATTGATCCGGGTGACAGATTGATCTCCGGTTATCATAAGCTTATCCTGTTCACTGACCTTCCGGTAGGTCTGTCCCCGGTAATCAGCATCCATCTGTTCACCATCGTAAAAGTACAGTCTGTTTTTACCATGCCTCTTCGCAGTCCACAAAGCAGAATCCGCATGGGCATAAAGAGTATCCAGATCTCCTCCGTCCTTCGGGAACACTGCTGCACCTGCACTGAACCGGATCACACTTTCATCCCGAAGCTGTATATACTTTTCCAGACGATCCTTCAACCTTCGGATAAGCTTTTCAACCTTTCCGGTATCACTTAACTCCGGACAATAAACCAGAAAAATATCAAATGCCATCCGTGCAACAATATCCTTGACCATAAAGTTTGTATGTATCTGGCTTCCAACCTGCTTCAGCACAGAATCGGCATAGGTCTGCCCATACTGCTGATTAATCCTGCAGAAATCATCCAGATCAATCAGCAAAAGCACCCTCTGCTCATCCGCATTCTTAAGAAGCCGTTCCAAAATCCGTTCTCTTGCTGCATATCGCGTATACAGCTTGGTCAGATCATCCTTTTCCTGTGTATTGCCCTCCAACAGATTTAAATCATTCCCACTCATAAGTAACCCCCCACGGAATTATTATTACTCTGTATGTTCATTATATCACCTGTTGCCAGCAAAAACAAATCTTACGGTCTTTATTTTCCGTGATTCTTCTTAAACTGCTTTGGGGTTACACCCTTCCATTTGCGGAAAATCTTAATCAAATGACTGCTGTCGGAAAAACCGGTTTCCTGACTGATATAGCTTAAATCAAAGTCTGTGAACAGCAAAAGATCCTCCACCCTGTTGATCCGGATAAATTCAATGTATTCCTTGCAGGATCTTCCATAATACTGCTTGAAATTCTTTGCAAAATAGGAATAACTCATGTTACACATATCCGCCAGATCTTCTACCCGGATCTGCTCTCCGATATGTGCATCAATATAGGAGGTAATTCCACGAATGGAATCCGTCTCAAGATTCATCGCCATCGCCGCATCGGTATTAAATCCATTCTCACACCAGACCCGTACCATCTGGACGATCAGCGAAGAAATCAGGCTGTGAATCACAATATCATAGCCAAACTGCTTCTTCTGAATCTCCTCCCGGCATCTGCAAAAGATTTCCCTTGTCCTCCAGTCCCGGATCCTTTCTTCCTTAAAACAAAGTTCCACTTCCGGGCTCTTATTGATGCTTTCAAGAATCATTTTCAACTCAGGTGCATAGCTGTTCTCGGTATATAGCTTACTGATGTCAAATTTAATGACTTCATATTTCAGGTCAAAATTGGTTGCTGTATAAACAGCATGCAGCGCTTCCGGAGGGAAGATCATCAGATCCCCGGGTTCAACCACATAAGTCCGTCCGTTGCAATCGATCAGCCCGGTTCCCTCTACCATCAGAATCATTTCCATAAAATAATGCCAATGAGACCGGATCGGAAACGGCATACAGGAGCTATCATAAAAAAAGCTTCGTAAGGTGATTTTTAATTTATCACAGTATTCAAATAAGTATTGCATCACAAACCTCTTACAAATAGATTTATACAATTTTTTTGCGCAACTATATTATAGCGGATATTTATTGGCAGTGCTATAGTTTTTATAGTAATGAAAGAGTTTTATAACTTAAACCTTTATAGCTTAATTATTAATTTGGAAGGAATTTGTTATGGAATTTATTAAAGGAGTAACCTTCTCTCCCTTTTTCTCCCAAAGGAAGTCTTGTTAACAAGGATACGAAAAGCAGTTTAAAGAATCTGATCGAGGGCACAAACGCGAATTATATCGTGCTGGTTCCGAATGCATTGCAGGAAACTGCCCAGTCCGAAGAAATTGATTTCACTTCTGATGCAACCGTTCCCGACAAGGAACTAATCAGCCTGATTAATCATATTCATAAAGAGGGACTGCATGTTTTTTTAAAGCCTACCGTAAATTGTAAGAACGGTACCTGGCGTGCCCATATTAACTTTTTTGATGAGGATGTTCCCTGTGAACCCAAATGGAGCAACTGGTTTGCATCCTATACGAAATTTCAGCTTCACTTTGCTGAGATTGCCGAGAAGACCAAATGTGAAATGTTCAGTCCGGGCTGTGAGATGGTAATGCCCCAGCGCAGAAGTGCCGAGTGGCGTCAGCTCATCGCCGAGATCCGTAAGGTATATCATGGTCTGATTACCTATAATACTGACAAATATCAGGAACATAACGTAGACTGGTGGGATTGTGTGGATGTGATTTCCTCCAGCGGATATTATCCTCCCGACCGCTGGGAGCAGGAACTTGACCGTATTGAAACTGTTGTGAAGAAATTTGACAAACCTTTCTTCTTTGCGGAATGCGGTTGTATGTCCACACATGGTTCCTCCAAGGCACCGAACGACTGGAGTGTACGCGGCGAGGTCGATCTGGATGAGCAGAAGGACTGGTATATCTCCATGTTTGAGGCATGCCGCAAGCGTCCCTGGGTTCAGGGCTTCTGCTTATGGGACTGGGCTGGCAAGCAATATCCCTTAGAAAAGGCAGCTACCCATAAAGGCTACGACATTTACGGAAAGCCTGCACAGGACATTGTGAAGGCGAATTACAAAAGCTTATAACTTCTTCCTTTTTCCCTATGCGAAACCCGGCATCCTGTATACGCAGGCGCCGGGTTTTCATTTTACCATTTTCAAATCAGATCAATCACAAATCCACATACAATACCGATCACATAGAGAATGGCAGTAATTTTCAGATTCTCCTTCATATCCTCATTTACACGGAACAGCACAAGCAGTCCGATTCCGGATCCCACAAGAAGTCCTGCCATCATGGATCCCATCGTAAGAAGCCCTTCCAGATAAAGCTGTGTAATCACAACAGAAGCCGCACAGTTCGGAATCAGTCCGATAAGTCCCGATAACAGAATACCGATTGCCGGAATGGAAGTCATAAAGCTTCCAAGCTTATCCTCTCCTACAAGAGCAATCAGGATATTCAGTGCAAAAGAAATCACTACAATAAAAGCAAAAATCTGTAAGGTATGAACAAGCGCAGACTTGAAAATATTCCGCTCATCACAATGACAGTGCTCATGGTCACACATATGATCAATGCGCATCTCTTCCTCTTCTTTGCCCTTACGATGCAGAATCAGGTCAATCACAAATCCCGCAATCATACCAATCACAATCTTCATTCCCAGTATCTGAAAAATCAATACCGGAGATACTTTCTCCGAAATAAGAATCGGTAGCATTTCATCCGATGTGGATAAGAAAATGGAAATCAACGTTCCCAGCGTAATAATCCGTCCTGCATAAAAGTTCGCTGCTGCCGCCGAAAATCCGCACTGCGGAATCACTCCCAAAATACTTCCCACCACAGGTCCGAGCCGTCCGGACTTCTTCACGAAACGCTCTGCCTTGCTGCCTGCCTTGTGCTCGATATATTCCATCAGCACATAGGTCAGGAATAAGAAGGGAAGAATCTTGATTCCATCAATTAATGTATCTGTTAAAGCATCTAAAAACATATTCCCGTCACACTTTCCTTTCTGAATATCCAAAACTTTTCCATATAAATCCTGCCATATGTCCTTACAAATGCAAATTAAACATTGATATTATCAGAATTTGTATGGCTCTAAATGGTTACATATGTCTTAGAATATACAACATGTCCAGATATCTGTCAAAGAATTCCCACAAATCATAATAGCTATTTCGAATCACATTTGAAAGAACAACCATGAAATTCCAAACACGATAGGCTGATGTAATAAATAGATCAACAGGGAATGTCTTCCGATTACATCAAACACCGGGACTCTCCACGAGAACAGTTTACTCGTCATGTCCTTTTTCTGTACAAGCTGATAGAGATAAAATCCCGTAACAAACAGGAAAAACCATGGAAGCAGCGAAAAATAGTCTGTGGAGAAGAAGCCTCTCTGCGGAAATCCAAGATAAGTGGTCAGTAAATTCCTGTAGAAGCCATCCGGTAATCGAATGATATTCCACTTCTCGAACCCCCAAATAACCTGTATTCACATTCCTAAAAAGAAGGAACAGCAGAAAGCTTCCTGCAAGCCCGGCTTCAGTGCGAATCTTTAACAGGAATTTTTCTATGGGAATCAACAGAAGCATACAGCTTCCGATCAGAGTAAGCACACCGAATACTACTCTGCTTTCGGGCATTGCCAGCAGGGTAACAACTGTAATCAGCAGACCGGATCCAAATACAAGCAGGCCTCTCTTCAGATGGTGATGCCCCAATGACCAGCAGAATCCGGACAACAGAATAAATGTCCAACAGATGCTCTGCTGCCATAGATATCCTCCCGTTCCCGTATAGCCCGCAATCCTCTTTCCAAACAAAAACACCAGATCCCAACAGGTATGATAGAGAATCATACTTAATAAAGTAATCCCCCGGATTGTGTCAAGCGCCGCCAGACGGCTTACCTTTACTTTCTGGATTTGTATTTCTTGAGTTTGTGCTTTGTGTGTTTGCATCTTTGGAGCTTGTACTTGTACTTCCTGAACTTGTGTTTTTCTGAGTTTGTACTTGTTCTTTGTGAGTTTGTATTTCCTTGGATTGTACTCGTGTTTCCTGAGCTTGTGTTTTGTGTGTTTGCACTTCCTGTATTTGTGTTTTTGCTTGTGAGGTATTTATGTTATTTGTGCCTCTTTCTTCCATTCTTCCTGCTCTTTCCCTTTTTCCCCAGTCCTTTTGGACATATTCTGGTTTATTTCCGCATTTATGTCCAGTAATTCTTTGATTTATGGATATTATAGCTTGATTTATTCTGTTTATGTCCAATTTACATCAAAATGAGCCTATATCGCAATCCTATTCTCTTGATTTTGGATATAAATTCATTTTTAAGTCATTATATATCCAAATCCAGAGCCGTACTACTTTTCAATCTAATTTGCGTGACTCTGTATCGTCGCTGAATCATTACATATTTACAATATACACAACACCAGATTTCCTATATAATGATTCTAATGATTCCAATAGAAACGAGGTCCCGCAATGCGTATTGATAAATTTTTGAGTAATGCCGGTGCCGGTTCCCGGAGCCAGGTCAAAACAGATTTAAAGAAAGGACTTGTTCTCGTAAACGGACAGGCAGTTCGAAATGCGGATTTTTCAAGTGGATCCGGCAGTAGATACCATTACGTTCAAAGGAAAGGAGCTTTCCCTGCCGGGTAACCGCTACTATATGCTGAATAAACCCATGGGATATGTCAGTGCCACCGAAGATTCCAAGGAACAGACCGTTCTTGACCTGTTTCCTGCTGAACTTCGGAAGGATTTATTCCCGGTAGGACGGCTTGACAAGGATACGGAAGGACTGCTTCTTCTTATGAATGACGGAGCCTTATCCCATCAGTTAATTTCCCCCAAAAAAGAAATCTACAAGACCTACCTTGTGACCTGTGAAAAGGCGGTAACCAAAGAGGATCTGCTTCGACTGGAAACAGGAGTGAATATCGGAGAGGATGCGCTTACCCTTCCTGCGAAAACAGAAGCAACCTCTGATGACCATATTATCTATCTCTCCATCTGTGAGGGTAAATTCCATCAGGTAAAGCGTATGCTGCAGGCAACCTGTAATAAAGTCACCCGGCTGAAACGCATATCCTTTGGACCATTGTCTTTGGATAATACACTTGAGCCGGGTGCATATCGTGTCTTGTCTGAGGACGAGGTTGCGCTGCTGCGCCATGCCTCCTCAAAGTAACATATAATTTTACAGATTCTTCGGATCAAAACAGAGCTCTTCCATGGTGCCATGAGAGGCAATCTCATAATTAATCTTCATATCTTCCAGTTCAAGAAGATCCTGTTTAGTTACTGCTGTGCCATTTAAGATCTCTTCCATACATTGAAGCAGATCATTCAGATACTCCTTTTTTAACGGCATATACACGGTCTGCCAGACATGACCGGGATAAATCTTCATATCCTCAACATCCTGCGTACATTCCATGAGATACAACAGGTTCTTCCGGCAGTCACTTAAGGAAGCGGAATGAGGAAGCTGCAGCCAGATCCGGCAGGATCCCAGCGTATCTCCCGAAAACATCATTCCGTTCTCTCTGTCAAGGAATACCATGCTTCCCAGTGTGTGGCCTGCACAGGAAATCGCTTCCAGCTTCCGGTCTCCTAAGGAAAAGGTATCTCCATCCTTTACATCCGTGAACCACTCCGGTTTCACATACGGCGGAAGAATCGAAAGATCTTTGCAGTCCATATAGACTGCACATCCCTTCTCCACAAATTCTTCCAACGCAATTCCTGTGTGATCCAGATGACCATGAGTAATAAATACATCAATCGGAAGCTGGGTGATCTTCCGCACCTCTTCATAAAGACCCGGCGCATTTTCCAGTGTATCGATCACTGCTGCCCGTTCACTTCCCAGATAAAGCCAGGCATCCACATAGCCCAATGCCGGTGCTTCGGGATCCTGCTTTCCGATTTCTTTAAAGTTGTACAGATTCTCTGTATATTTGCTGCATTCGATTGTGTCCATATCTGCACCTCTGTTTCCTGATAAACCAACTATCGCTCTTCACGGAAGTAAGCCAGTCCCAGACTTGCGGGCGGCTGATTCTCACGCTTGCTGCGCATACTGGTAACAATCAGCACAAGTAACGTTACAACATAAGGAATCATCTTATATAATTCCTGATTTTCCATATGATCCATACCGGTAGGAAGATACAGGTATAAGATGTATAATCCACCAAACAGGAACGAAGCAAGTACGCTCACATTCGGTCTCCAGATCGTAAAAATAACCAGTGCAATGGCAAGCCAGCCCCTGTCACCAAATGCATCATTCGACCATACACCACATGCATAGTCCATAACGTAATACAGACCGCCAAGTCCTGCAATCATACATCCGATACAGGTTGCCATATACTTATACTTTGTTACATTAATACCGGCTGCATCCGCGGTATTCGGCCCTTCACCTACCGCACGCAGATGAAGTCCGACACGTGTCCGGTTCAGCACATAAGAAGCGACAAATGCAATAATAATAGCCAGGTATGCCAAAAATCCATAAGACAAAAACAGTTTTCCAAACCAGCCAAGCTTTCCTGCAAAAGGAAGAGACTTGCTGAAATAGCTGCTTGTTGTAGTAAGCGCAATAGACGGAACATCACTGGCTACCAGCTTGATCAGGGATCCGCCGAAGAAGTTACCAAAGCCTACGCCAAAGGTTGTCATTGCAAGACCGGTTACGTTCTGGTTTGCTCTTAAGGTTACGGTAAGGAAGCAGTAAAGCAGTCCCATTAGCAGAGAACCTGCCAGACAGCAAAGCATCGGGATCAGAATAATCAGTACCGGATTTGCCGCAGAGGGATCTGTCAGGGATCTCTCATAAATAAAGGATCCAATTACACCGCTGATACCGCCAACATACATAACACCGGGGGATTCCAAGATTTAAATTACCGGACTTTTTCGGTAATGATTTCACCGGTACTTCCGTACAAAAAGAGGAATTCCCTGTACGATTGCCCTGGGAATAAATGCAAGTAAAAAGCTCCACATGATTACTGCTCCTCCTTTTCTGTTTTCTTACGGAACTGAAGCCGGTAGGTAATAAAGAATTCACATCCGATGATAAAGAACAGGATAATTCCTGTCAGAATATCGGAATAGGAATGATTCAGTCCAAAGTTTGTTGATATTTCACTGGCGCCACGATCCATGAATACAATCAGCAGACTGGAGAAGATCATGGTAAACGGATTAAATTTGGACATCCAGGATACCAGTACGGCCGTAAAGCCCTGTCCTCCTGCAATGGTGGTCGTTACGGTATGGTTAATTCCACCTACCAGCAAAAGACCAACCAGACCACAGATTGCACCGGATAAAATCATAGTACGGATAATTACCTTTTCTACCTTAATACCAACATACTTCGCAGTATTTTTCACTTTCACCAACGACACAGATCTCATATCCATGCTTGCTGTACCATAGATAAATATGCATAAACACGGTTACAATAACCGCAACCACAATAGGAAGCAGATATTTCGAACCGAACAGCTGCGGAAGCCAGCCAACGTTTGTATTCTGATTAATAATACCAATCTTGCCGGAGCCCTTCGGTACCTCCCAGACAATTGTAAAGAAGGCAACAAGCTGTGTTGCAATATAATTCATCATCAGTGTAAAGAGAGTTTCGTTCGTATTCCATTTTGCCTTAAAAAATGCCGGAAGGAAGCCCCAGCAGGCGCCTGCCAGAATACTGGCCACGATCATACATAAGATTACCACACCATTTGGCAGCTTATTTCCGAGGCAGATCATACAGGCTGCGGATGCAAGTCCTCCGACCAGTACCTGTCCTTCCCCACCAATATTCCAGAACTTCATCTTAAAGGCCGGGGTCAGTGCCAGTGCAATCAGCAACAGAATTGAGACATTCTGAAAGGTAATCCACGTCTTACGGACAGAACCGAATGCACCGGTAAAGATCGAACGGTATACCTCAATCGGATTAATACCGGTTGTAATCGTCGTAATAATTCCGCATAGAATCAACGCAAGAAGAATAGCCAGGGCCCTGATTCCAAGTGCCTGATGCAATGGCAGGGTATCCCGCTTTACAATATGAAAAAGAGGTTCTTTATTCTTCTCCTTCATGGTTCTTTTCACCTCCCACTTTAGTCATCATCATTCCGACCGTATTTTTATCTGTTGTTCTGGCATCCACAATGCCACTGACCTGTCCGCCGCAAAGCACCAGAATTCTATCAGATAATTCCAGCAGCACATCCAGATCCTCCCCGACGAAGATTACGGCAACACCTTTCTTCTTCTGCTGGTTTAACAGATCATAAATCGTATAGGAAGAATTAATATCAAGTCCGCGCACTGCATAAGCCGTTAATAATACGGTAGGAGCAGATGCAATTTCACGTCCAACCAGCACCTTTTGTACATTACCTCCGGATAACCGCCGTACCGGTGTTGAAATCCCCGGAGTTACCACCTCAAGACTCTCAACAACATCATTTGCCAGCTGCCTGGGCTGCTTCCTGTCTGTAAATGGAGAATGTCCCTGCCGGAAGGAACGGAGCATCATATTATCCGCCAGATCCATATTTCCTACCAGTCCCATTCCAAGACGATCCTCCGGAACGAAAGAAAGGGAAACTCCCAGCTCTGCAATCTTCTTCGGATCCATACCGATCAGCATTTCCCTGGAACCATCATCCTCTACATAGGCAATGGTTCCGGCTTCTGTAACCTGAAGCCCGGCAATCGCTTCAAGAAGCTCCTTCTGTCCACAGCCTGAAATTCCGGCAATACCAAGAATTTCTCCACTGCTCGCAGTAAAGGAAACATCCTGCAGCTTCACAACACCCTCTTCATTACGGACTGTCAGGCCTTCCACCTCAATACGGGGTTTAGGATTCACCGGATCAGGCCTATCTATATTTAACGTTACCGTATGACCAACCATCATGTTCGTCATTTCCGTTACATTCGTATCCTTTGTTTTCATACAGCCGATATACTGTCCGCTTCGCAGAACAGCCACACGGTCTGACAGCGATTCTACTTCATGCATCTTATGGGTAATAATGACAATCGCTTTTCCATCATCACGCATCTTCCGAAGAACACGGAACAGCTTTTCCGTTTCCTGTGGAGTTAAAACTGCCGTAGGCTCATCCAGAATCAGGATGTCCGCACCACGATACAATACCTTAACAATTTCTACGGTCTGCTTCTGCGAAACCGACATATCGTAAATCTTCTGCTTTGGATCTACCTCAAAGCCATATTTCTGACAAATTTCTTCCACCTTTTTAGTGGCTTCTTTTAAATTCAATTTACCGGGGAGTCCGAGAATAATGTTTTCCGTTGCCGACAACACATCGATCAGTTTAAAATGCTGGTGCACCATACCAATACCCAGATCAAAGGCATCCTTGGGTGACCTGATTACCTCTTCCTTTCCATTGATAAAGATCTGACCTTCATCCGGAAAATAAATTCCGGAAAGCATATTCATCAATGTGGTTTTACCACTACCATTTTCTCCAAGCAGCGATAAAATTTCACCCTTATAAATATCCAGATTCACCTTATCATTTGCAATTACGGATCCAAAGGTCTTCGTAACATTTCGCATTGAAACTGCTGCGGTTTTGGTTTCCATTATCTGTCTCCCTTCAACTTAAGTAATCATTAAGTGTTTAAAAAGCGGCGCGGCGAAATTCGCTGCGCCGCTTTTTGGCATTATTTGTTCTGTCAAAAAAACCGACTAAATTGTAAATTACCTTCTATGGAATTAGAATGCGGTATCCAACAGGGTAATTCCATCGATCTGTACGTTGAAGTACGGAGCGGAACGGAACTGGATATCGGATTCATGGAAGTATCCGTCGAGAACTACTTCATGATCCGGAGTATAATCTGGGTCGGTATCTACATCAGCCTCAAAGCTGCTTAATTCAGCACCCTCTACGGTGAAGGTTGTAATATCAAATACGTGTACCTTACCTGCAATCAGATCAGCCTTAGCTGCATCAATTGCTTCCTGGGTTCCTGCTGCAACAGAAGAGCCAAGCTCTGTAAGCTCAACAGATCCTGTATCAAGAGATCCAACCCAGTCAGTATCAATTGCATTACCGGCTGCTACACAGTTGATGGCATATTCAAAATAAGGCTCCCAGTTGATCTTGGAAGATACAAGGAAGGTATTCGGACATGCACTTGCGGTGCTGCCGTTATAAGATACATTAGGAACACCTGCTGTCTCACATGCGGTAGGAGCACCCATGGAGTCTGCATGCTGGCTGATTAATACACAGCCATCCTCAATCAGCTTATTAGCGCCTTCCTTCTCAGCAGTCTCATCATACCAGGAACCGGTAAAGGTTACTTCCATGGTAACGGAAGGACATACGGAGCGGGCACCTAAATAGAAAGAGGTATATCCGGAAATAACCTCTGCATAGGTAAATGCACCAACATAACCGATCTTAGCCTGATCAGCAGTGATGTCACCCTTATCGATCATCTCATTGAGTTTCATACCTGCAACGATACCTGCAAGATAACGTCCATCATAAATGGAAGCAAATGCATTGTGGAAATTGGAAAGGTTCTCTGTATGAGCCTTGGTTCCGGTTGCATGGCTGAACTGTACATCAGGGTATTCCTTGGCAGCCTCAATCACATAATCCTCATGTCCGAAGCTGTCTGCAAAAATAAAGTTACATCCTGCATCTGCAAGCTCACAGGCTGCATCATAGCATTCCTGTCCTTCAGGAATATTGGTCTTAATTAAATATTCAATACCAAGCTTCTCACAAGCTTCCTTGGCAGCATTTAAAAAGTTCAGGTCATAGGTAGAATTCTCATCATGTAAGAAGATAAA
This sequence comes from Lachnospiraceae bacterium, assembly GCA_021628825.1. Classification (GTDB taxonomy): domain Bacteria; phylum Bacillota; class Clostridia; order Lachnospirales; family Lachnospiraceae; genus Suilimivivens. Next base: position 195,702 of record JAJXRY010000002.1, read on the forward strand.
TCCGGCCTTAACACCTGTTACCTGTGCCGCATCTTCTGTAGCTTCCTCTGCATCTGCAGTCTCCTCAACTGCTGCATCATCAGCTGCTGCTTCATCGGTTGCTTCTGTGGCTGCTTCGGTTCCGGTAGTGGCATTCGTATCTGTGGAAGATGCACATCCAGCGAGAGTAGCGATTGCCAGAGCCATAACGGTAAGCAGACTTACGACTTTCTTTCTCATAATTTCTCCTCCTGTGTGTTCCCGTTTACCGGGTTGTTTTAAACAATAGCAGTATAGGCATTCTGAACTGCCATTGTCAAGCGATTTTCCAAAAAACATGATAAAAACTAACGGAAAACGATTTCACCGGTCGCTGCATCCATACTCTCTACAATGGCAAGGGACTCAACACGCACTCCCTTCTCACGGATCAGGTCACCGCCCTTCTGGAATCCCTTCTCCACTGCAATGCCGATTCCCTCGACCGTGGCACCTGCATCCTCCACAATCTGTAAAAGTCCCTCAAGTGCACAGCTATTTGCCAGGAAATCATCAATAATCAAGATATGATCCTCCGGCTTAATAAACTTCTTTGACACAATCACATCATAGATTTTTTTGTGGGTAAAGGACTGGATCTTCGTAGAATATACTTCTCCGTCAATGTTTAATGACTGCGTCTTCTTCGCAAAGACAACGGGAACATGAAAATGCTGGGCCGCCACGCACGCAATCCCGATACCGGAAGCCTCAACGGTTAAAATCTTTGTGACCGGACGGTCTGCAAAGAGCCGTGCCCATTCCTTTCCCATCTCATTAAACAGCTCAATGTCCATCTGATGATTTAAAAAAGAATCTACCTTTAATACATTGCCTTCTTTTACTACTCCGTCCTCACGGATGCGTTCTTCCAGTAATTTCATGCCTGTGCAGTCTCCTCTTATGATCATTTCCCGATTTCTTTAAACGGGATGCTTCTATTATAAATAGGTCACAGATACTTTTTCAAGTCACGATTTACGAAAAACAACCTTCTGTTGTAAATAATAGCTTGCAAAGAATAAAACAGTATCTACCACGATCTTCACCACTGCCTCCGGAAGCAGCGGAAGCAGCAATACTCCACCGGTACAAAGCAATGCACTCATGGTCATCTGCACAACCGCAAGCAATGCATATTCCAGTGCTGCTTTACAGGGATTTTCCCTGCTTTTGAATACCACCTTATAATTAACCGCATAATTGTATGTTGCAGAAACGATCCTGGCAAGCACCGTGCATAATGCAACATAACCGGCCACACGGTTACGCAGGAAATGACACAGAATCGTAAACAGCAGCAGATCTATGATGCTCGAAGAAAACGATGCCAGGGAATATTTGAGAAATCTCTTTCCCAGGATAGCATAAATTTTCGCCGAATCCGAAACCGGCCGGAAATGGGTCTGATGATTCTCTTTGGAATCATAAATGGTCTCAATCGGAAGCTCAAGAATCGGATAATTGGCAGATGCATCCAACAGCATCTGCATTTCGAACTCGAACCGGTCATAGGAAACGCCAAGCATTTCCTTCATAAGACCAAGTGGAATTCCTCTTAAGCCCGTCTGGGTATCATGAACCTTCGTACCGGCAATATAAGAAAATACAGACATCGTGATCGTATTTCCAAAGCGGCTCTTCCACGGAATCTCGTCTCCATCAAAGGTGCGCATGCCAAGAATCAGGGATTCCGGATGCTTATCAAGTCCCTGCGCAATGCTCTCAATCGCAGCTGCACTATGCTGTCCGTCCGAATCTGCGGTCACACAGCCGGCTGCATCCGGGAAATGCTCTAAAACATAGGCAAATGCTGTTTTCAAGGCCCGTCCCTTTCCCCGATTTACCTCATGGGAGAGAAGGATCAGCTTTTCCTGAAGCAGCTCCTTTGCCCGGTCAAAAAATATCTGATATGCTGGACTGCTTCCATCATTTACCAGTAAAAACCGGTCCGAACGGATAATCCCTCAAGGTATTCAATAGTTGTAAAAGTCGTTCATCCGGTTCATAGGATGGAATAATCAATGGGATCATACCCTGTTCACCTTTCACCTTTCATTTATCCCCCAATAAAGGATACCAAAACCTTTAGTATTCCGGCAAGCAGCATCACCTGAATAGGATTCATATGCTTTTTCTGCAGCAGAAAGACACAGAGTCCAAAGATTACGATCAGGCTCCACTTCGTTCCTGCCAGGGTAATCACTGCATCATTTCCCCAGAATGCTGTTATCAGAATTGAAATTCCGGCAGAGGCAATCATTGCCACAATACATGGACGGAGCGTCATTAATACACTCTGGAACAGATTAAGGCTCCGGTATTTCAGGTAGAGCTTTGCAATCATCGTAACAATAATACAGGAGGGAAGAATACTCCCTGCGGTTGCCACGAAAGCCCCGCCGACACCTGCGATCCGCAATCCGATAAATGTAGCGGAATTTACGACAATCGGCCCCCGGCGTCATCTGGGAAATCGTAATCAAATCTGTAAATTCGGACATCGTGAGCCACGGATGCTGTATGACAACCTGCTCCTTAATCAGCGGAAGCACCGCATAACCGCCACCAAAGCCAAACAAGCCCATCTGTAAAAAGCTTAAGAAGAGTTCAAGATAAATCATCCCCATGCCTCCTCTTTATCAGTCCGCGGATAAGCCCTATGAAACCACCTGCAAGAATCAGATAAACCACATTAATCTGTAGAAAAGCTGATAATACAAAGCTTACCAGCATAATTGTGATGGAAAGCCGGTTTTTACCATGTACAATTCCCGCTCCCATCTCATAGGTCACACAGGTAATTACGGCTCCAACACCTGCCTGCATTCCCTCCAGCATCTGACTGACAAAATAATTGTCCCGGAAAGCCTCATAACAGACGGAAACAATAGAAATAATGATAAAGGGAGGAAGGATCGTCCCCAGAATGGAAACCAGTGCACCAGTTAATCCGGCCAGCTTATAACCGACAACAATCGCTCCGTTTACCGCCATCGGTCCCGGTGCAGACTGCGCAATGGCAATCAGATCCAGCATTTCCTCTTCCTTAATCCACCCGCATTCATCAACGAACTTTTTCTTCATCAGGGAAACAATGACATATCCCCCTCCGAAGGTAAAGGCACTTAAATACAGTGTAGACAGAAATAATTTTAACAACACTTTATTTCTGGATTCCATAGAATTCCTTCCCCGCATCGTTTTTTTATTTATTTGTTTTTAATTTATTTTTACTTATTCATTCTCAACAATCATCTGGCATACCTTCATCGCTTCCAGTGCCTGTAAATGACTTTCCCTGGTAACGCCTGCACAGCAGGATGCATCCACATGAATCGGAATCTCCGGAAAGAATGCTTTCAGTACCATCGCATTCGAAATCACACAGATATCCGTACACAGGCCGACAAGGGTAATACTTTCAATTGCTTCCTGATCAGAAAGAGTGCGGATCCTTTCCGGTAACCGGCTGCTGCCAAAGGTTTCTTTCACAATCGGCTCCGTAGAGATCAGATCTGCGATTTCTCTGCGGATCTGCCAGCCTTCGGTATTTACGATGCAATGCGGAACGGGAAGGTTCTTTCCTTCCTGTGTCATCAGGTAATTTTCATAATGAGTGTCCTGCGTAGCAAGTACCGTTCCGTCAAATCCCTTAATCTTCTCTATCACCTTCGGAACAATCGCAACTGCTTCTGCCGTTCCCAATGCTCCATCAATAAAATCATTCTGCATATCAATGACAATCAGTAATTTCATTTGATTATACCTCCCCAAATCTTCCTTTTCACTGAAATAAGTCCCTGTCATTACCGTTCCGGCTATTATTTTCTATCATAGCATGAAAGAATCTGATGCGTAAAGTAGTCTTGACAATTGTATCTTCAAAGAACAGAATATACTGTAACAGTTCATCCATTCAGAAATGATTGTGCAAGATGACCGTGGGAGCTTGCTCATTAAGGGCAGCTTATACAAGCATTTCTGCATGGTTGAACTGTTACAATATACTTAATTTGATAACATGTCTGAGGTGAAATAAGATGAAAACAGGATTAATTTTAGAGGGAGGGGCCATGCGCGGTCTCTTTTCTGCGGGAATCATGGATGTGATGATGGAAAACGGAATTGCCTATAATGGAATAATCGGTGTTTCTGCCGGTGCCGCATTTGGTTGTAATTATATTTCCGGACAGATCGGCCGTTCCATCCGCTACAACCTGAAATACTGTAAGGATAAGCGTTACGGTGGTCTTTATTCCCTGCTTACAACCGGCGACATCTATAATAAAGATTTCTGCTACAGTGAGATTCCTTTGAAGTACGATCCTTTTGACTTTGCAGCCTTCGAAAGCAGCCCGACTGCATTTTATGTTGTGTGCACCGATGTAGAAACCGGCAAACCCTGTTTATCACCGGTATACCGGGCGTAAGGATCACGGCTTTGACTGGATCCAGGCTTCTGCTTCCATGCCGCTTGTCTCCCGGATTGTAACTATTGACGGCCAGAAGCTCTTAGATGGCGGGGTGGCTGATTCCATTCCGGTCCGCCGGTTTGAACAGATGGGATTCAACCATAATGTCATTATTCTTACTCAGCCGAAGGATTACCGCAAAAGCCCAAACAGCCTGATGCCGCTCATCCGTCACAAATACAGGGCTTATCCGGAATTTATCAAAACAAGCGAAAACCGGCACCTTGTTTATAATGATACTCTGGATTATATTTTTTTGAGAAAGAAAAAAAGAAGGCTCCGTCTTTGTCTTCCGACCGGACGAAGCCCTCCCTGTCAGCCGTGTGGAAAAGGATCCTGTAAAACTACAGGCAACCTATGACCTTGGCCGCAAAGCCGGTGAAGAAAAGCTTGCAGACTTAAAAGCATTCCTTACATAACCCGGCGTCTGCGTCTGAACCATAGCATAAACAGTACAAAACCTCCTGTAAGAGCTGCACAGAGGGAGATTCCTATCCATCCCGGCACTCTGCTCCTGTCTGTCTGCGAAGGATTCATCTCCTCCGGTGTTATCCAGCCCATCTGCCCATTTGGGGTCATACCCTGCACCAGCTTATACTTATCAATGAAGCGATGAAGCATGGCAGCAATCTCCGCTCTGGAAACCGGATCCTGCAAAGCGGACAGGACATCAGCTTCTTCCCGTATCAATCCATTGCTGACTGCCCACAGCACAGCCTTTCCGGCATCATCCATGGTACTGTCCATATCCTTCAGCTCGTCCTGACTACCCTTAATACTTATATCGTAGCCCTTGTATTGCGCATAACGGTAGAACATGACTGCAAGCTGTTCCCAGGTGATGGGATCCCCGGGTCCGAAGCTGTCCTTGTTGTAACCGCTTAAAATGTCATTCTCTGCGATCCATGCAATGGCATCTGCGTACCGCGCCCCGTCTTCCACGTCGGCAAAGCTGTTTTTAGCCTTCGATGCAGGGCTGCCCTCCATACGCCAGAGAATTTCTGCCATCCTGCCGCGCGTCTGCGTTTCATAGGGGCCAAACTGTGTGCTGCTTATACCCTCCATCAATCCGTTTTCATAAACAAACATAACGTCATCATAGAACCAGTCGTCTTCGGAAACATCGGTAAACGGGTTATTTCCTTCTTCTGCCTCTTCGTCCGCAGCAGGCTGATCACCAGTGATCGTCGTGGTATCGCGTATATCCTGCCACTCCCTTAACAGGATGCCGTCCTTTGGTGTCGTACGCCGGGTATTCTCTGCACCGGGTTTGATACCCGGAGTCGGCTCTGAGCCGGGTGTCGCAGAAAATGGACTTGCAGGAGCTGCGGCGGCTCCGTTATTGGTGCCGGAATCCGTATGAGCTGCAGATGCTGTACCACTGTTTTTCCGGCTGTGACGGGATTCCGGTGTTTTCATTCACCGGATCGGGAGCTGTCTGCTGTGAGATCATGGCAAAGATTGCCCTGACCTCCACATTTCCGTCCGGCATGGTGAATTTATTGTTGGTGATTGCCACGCCGCCGCTGATAACCTCCCACTCCTTAAACCGGTAGCCGGTATTGGGCGTGGCGGTCAGGGTGATCTCCGTGCCAACCACAGCTTTTGCATGAGATGCGGAAGCCGTTCCGTTGCCACCACTCGTCACGGTGACGGTGTACTCCGTCGGTGCAGGCGGTGCATCCTTCTCAAAGATTGCCTTGACCTCCACGTTGCCGTCCGGCATGGTGAATTTATTGTTGGTGATGACCACGCCGCCGCTGATGATCTCCCACTCCTTAAACCGGTAGCCGGTGTCGGGCGTGACGGTCAGGGTGATCTCCGTGCTAACCACAGCTTTTGCATGAGATGCGGAAGCCGTTCCGTTGCCGCCGCTCGTCACGGTGACGGTGTACTCCGTCGGTGCAGGCGGTGCATCCTTCTCAAAGATTGCCTTAACCTCCACGTTGCCGTCCGGCATGGTGAATTTATTGTTGGTGATGACCACGCCGCCGCTGATGATCTCCCACTCCTTAAACCGGTAGCCGGTGTCGGGCGTGACGGTCAGGGTGATCTCCGTGCTAACCACAGCTTTTTGCATGAGATGCGGAAGCCGTTCCGTTGCCGCCGCTCGTCACGGTGACGGTGTACTCCGTCGGTGCAGGCGGTGCATCCTTCTCAAAGATTGCCTTAACCTCCACGTTGCCGTCCGGCATGGTGAACTTATTGTTGGTGATGGCCACGCCGCCGCTGATGATCTCCCACTCCTTAAACCGGTAGCCGGTGTCGGGCGTGACGGTCAGGGTGATCTCCGTGCTAACCACAGCTTTTGCATGAGATGCGGAAGCCGTTCCGTTGCCGCCGCTCGTCACGGTGACGGTGTACTCCGTCGGTGCAGGCGGTGCGTCCTTCTCAAAGATTGCCTTAACCTCCACATTTCCGTCCGGCATGGTGAACTTATTGTTGGTGATGGTCACGCCGCCGCTGATGATCTCCCACTCCTTAAACCGGTAGCCGGTATTGGGCGTGGCGGTCAGGGTGATCTCCGTGCCAACCACGGCTGCGGAAGGGCTTGCGGTGCCGCTGCCGTTTCCGTCATTACTGATGGTGATGGTGTAGGTGGTGGGGGGAATGACACTGTCTTTCCACAGTGCCTTGATCTCGGTATCCCCGTTCACGGTGTAGGAATCTCCCACCTTGTACTCCGTGCCGCCAATCTCCCACGCCTTAAACTCCTGATCTGTGGGAGCGGCGAAGCCGCAGGCGGGCAGGATGTAATTGGTTCCTTCCTTGACGGTCTTGGATTCCATGCTTCCACTTCCGCCGCCTGCGTTGAAGGTGATTGCACAATCCGCAAGCGGTGTGCCGTCCCCCACTGTGACCTCCCCATCGGGGCTGGCAAAGTGGTTTTGATCCTCCCCATAGCGGACGAAGTAATTGCCGGCAGACAGGTTCTCAATCTCCGTGCCGCCGCACGCTGTATAGCTGCCGTCGCCTGCCATACGGTATTCCATCTTGTCGGTCACGCCGGTGATTCTGCCGTCGCTTCCGCCCTCGATGGTAGGTGCGACACCGGCCAAGCCGTTAGGCGCTTCCTGCGTGGCTTTGCTGATGCTCCACGCTGCGGTCACGGCCTCCGTGCTGCCGTCCGCCCATTTGCCGGTTCTGGATGTGACGCTAACGGTGTAATCGCCCGCGTCTGTTCCGGTGTTGCCGGAGATGTCCATCGTGGTGGAATCATAACCCGTTACGGCTGCAGTATGCTCGGAGCCATTGTAGGTGTAGGTTCCGGTGACGCTGATGCCGGGCTTGGCAGGATCGGTGGGTGTGGTAGGCGTATCCTCCTCGAAGACTGCCTTGACCTCCACATTGCCGTCCGGCATGGTGAACTTATTGTTGGTGATGACCACGCCGCCGCTGATGACCTCCCACTCCTTAAACCGGTAGCCGGTGTCGGGTGTGGCGGTCAGGGTGATTTCCGTGCCGGCTACGGCTTTTGCAGGAGAGGCAGAAGCCGTTCCGTTGCCCTCTGTGGTGACAGTGACGGTATACTCGGCAGGTGCGTCTTTGGTTATCGTAATAGACAGCTCCTTCGTATCGCTGCCGGCACTGTTTTCCGCCTTAACGGTGAAGGTTGCGGTTCCCTCTGCCGTGGGCTCTCCGCTGATCCCGCCGGTATTCTCATCCAGCTTCAGACCGTCGGGCAGAGCGCCGCTGCTGATGCTCCATGTGACAGGCGCAGTGCCGTCGGCTGCCAGGGTCTGGCTATACGTCTCACCCACCTTGCCGTCCGGCAGGGCATCCGTGGTGATGGTCACGGTATGACTGCCCGAATCATCAAACTGTGCCGTCAGCTTATCCACATCCGCCGGAACATTATCACCCGGTGCATAGAGCTTACTGTCGCTACCACGCCACATAAAGTAGCTATCTGTATTTCCGTCCGGGCGGGTCAGACCATCAGAGGCAGGCGCGGTAAAGCTCTCACCGTTTTTTTACGATGATTTGAATATCCTCGGAGCTGCCGCCCAGCTTGCCGCCGCCAAGGTCAAGGGTGAAGGCTTTCAGGCCGTCAGTGCCCAGAGTGTCCGGGTTCAGGACTTCAAGGACAGGGCGGAAACCGAGGTTCGAGTTGTCGGAATTCGTAGCTGTAGTACCATCATAGAAGCGGACTGAAAGGTTCCCGCGAAGCGCACGGAATACCTCCGGATCGTTCAAATTATCTTGTCCCCACGAATACTCCCAACTCCAGTTTTTGATATATCCGTCGTATTTGTCCAGTATCTTGTCCCATTCGTTACTTTGAGGGTTGCCACGTTCAGATTCGCCAGATTCTAGCTCATCACTTCCCACGGACGGTGCACGCAGCGTATATTCCACACTGTCTGCAGCGTAGGTTTTTCCAAAAATCAACCCTGCGGTATTCAGGTTGTCCCAGCTTATCGTACGCGTCACCGCATAGTCTGCCACAAACAGGCTGTGGGGATATTTGTTCTGCTGTGCATACTCCTCGGTGGTTGCCATCGCTGATACGAGCTTGTAGGCATCCACTGTCCCGGCGTAGGTAAAGGGAACATAGTGCAGCGATGTATCCGGCAGACTGCTGTTGATTGTGCCGGGGATTCCCATGCCGGAGAGGTCAAAGTAATAGGTGCCGCCGGAAGCAAGGGTGAACTGCTCTTTGAGATCAAACTGTGCCTTCAGCCTGTTCACATTTGCCGGGACGCTGTCCCCTGGCGCGTAGAACTTTCCGTCGCTGTCACACCACATTAAAGAACTGCCTGTATTTCCGTCCGGGCTGGTCAGACCATCGGAGGCAGGTGCGGTAAATTCGCTGCCATTTTTTACAATAATTTGAATATCCTCAGAGCTGTTACCCAGCTTGCCGCCGCCAAGATCGAGGGTAACGGCTTTCAGCCCGTCAGAGCCCAGTGTGTCCGGGTTCAGGACTTCCAGGACGGGGCGGAAACCGACGGTCTTGGAGGAAGTGTCAGCACCGTCCTTGCGCCAGATATAAGCACTATTGCGCCCACGGAATACACGGCTCGACGCCGAAGTGCTCGCAATATCCTGCCCCCACGAAGACATCTCTTCCCAGTTTTTGATATATCTGTAGTCCTTGGCTAGTATCCTGTCCCATTCATTGCTTTCAGGATAGCCAGTACTTGAAGTACCTGAACTTCCTGCGGATGGTGCGCGCAATGTATAGTCCACGCCACCGGTGGCGTAATTTTTGCCAAAAATCAGACTTGCGTCATTCAGGTTATCCCATCCTACTGTATGTGTCACGGCATAATCCGCCACAAACAGGCTGTGGGCATATTCGTTCTGCCGGGCATACTCCTCAGTGGTTACCATCTCCGACGTGAGCTTGTAGGCATCCACTGCCCCTGCGTAGATAAAGGGAACATAGTGCAGCGTTGTATCCGGCAGATTGCCGTTCGCCCTGCCGGGAATGTTCCCACCGGAGAGGTCAAAGTAATAGGTGCCGCCGGGAACGAGGGTGAACTGCTCTGTGAAACCAAACTGTGCTGTCAGCCTGGTTACCTCCGCCGGAACGTTATCGCCCGGTGCATAGAGCTTGCCATCGCTGCCAAGCCACATAAAGTAGCTACCGGGATTTATGTCAGGTCGGGTCAGGCCGTCGTTGCTGGGCGCGGTAAAGCTCTCACCGTTTTTTTACAATGATTTGAATATCCTCGGAGCTGTTACCCAGCTTGCCGCCGCCAAGGTCAAGGGTAACGGGTTTCAGCCCGTCAGTGCCCAGAGTGTCCGGATTCAGGACTTCCAGGACAGGGCGGAAACCGTATTGTTCGAAGGAATTATAAGCAGCGTTGTAGCCCCAGCCGCGGACCAAAGTGTACCCACGGCACACACGATCCCCCGGATCGCTGGTAGTATCCTGCCCCCCACGAACGCACCTCACCACAGTTTTTTTGATATATCCGTCGTCCTTGTCCAGCAGCCTGTCCCATTCGTTGCTTTGGGGCGTGCCGCGTTCTGAATCACCTGAGCCTGTATAATCACTTCCCTCGGATGGCGCACGCAGCGTATAGCTTACGCCGCCGCCGGCGTAGTCTTTGCCGAAAATCAGGCTCGCATCGTTCAAGGTATTCCAACTTACCGCGTACGTTACGGCATAATCTGCCACGAACAGGCTGTGGAGATATTTGTTCTCCTCTGCATACTCCTCTGTGGTTGCCATCTCTGATGTGAGCTTGTAGGCATCCACTGTCCCTGTATAGGTAAAGGGAACATAGTGCATCAATTTGTCCGGCAAATTATCTTTTACTGTGCCGGGAATGTTCTCGCCGGAGAGGTCAAAGTAATAGGTGCCGCCGGGAACGAGGGTGAACTGCTCTGTGAGACCAAACTGTGCCGTCAGCCTGTTCACGTTTGCCGGGACGCTGCTACCCGGTGCGTAGAGCTTGCTGTCGCTGCCAAGCCACATAAAGTAGCTGCCGGTATCTCCGTCCGGCCGGGTCAGACCATCAGAGGCAGGCGCGGTAAAGCTCTCGCCGTTTTTTACGATGATTTGAATATCCTCGGAGCTGCCGCCCAGCTTGCCGCCACCAAGGTCGAGGGTAATGGCTTTCAGCCCGTCAGCGCCCAGGGTTTTCGGGTTCAGGACTTCCAGGACAGGGCGGAAACCAAGGTGCGATTTGGCACCCGAAGATTCGTGGAAACTCCAGTTGCGAGCCGAGCTGTACCCACGGTTCGCACGACCCTGCGCGTAATTGTGCGCAGTATCCTGCCCCCACGAAGACATCCCACTCCAGTTTTTGATATATCCGTCGTATTTGTCCAGTATCCTGTCCCATTCGTTGCTTTGAGGGTTGCCGCATACAGACTCGCCAGAGTCCCTATAAGAACGCCCTTCGGACGGCGCACGCAGCGTATATTCCACGCTGCCGGCGGCGTAGTTTTTTCCAAAAATCATCCCTGCAGTATTCAGATTCTCCCAGCTTATCGTATGCGTTACAGCATAGTCCGCCACAAACGGGCTGTGGGCATATTTGTTCTGCTGTGCATACTCCTCTGTGGCTGCCATCGCTGATGCGAGCTTGTAAGCATCCACTGTCCCGGCATAGGTAAAGGGAACATAGTGCAGCGTTGTATCCGGCAGGCTGCCGTTCACCGTGCCGGGAATGCCCATGCCAGAAAGGTCAAACCAATAGGTGCCGCCGGTCATGAGGGTAAACTGCTCATCAAACTGCGCTGTCAGACTGGTTACATCCGCCGGAACGTTATCGCCCGGTTCGTAGAGCTTGCCGTCGCTGCCAAACCACTTAAAGGAGCTGCCGGTATCTCCGTCGGGGCGGGTCAGACCGTCAGAGGCAGGCGCGGTAAAGCTCTCACCGTTTTTTTACGATGATCTGGATACGATCCGAGCTGCCGCCCAGCTTGCCGCCGCCAAGGTCAAGGGTAACGGCTTTCAGTCCGTCAGCGTCCAGCGTGCCAAGATTCAGGACTTCAAGGACGGGGCGGAAACCGACGTCCTGGATGGAAATCGTAGTATCGCTGCTGCTCCAGTTGCGGGGCGAATCGTGCCCGCGAAGCGCACGATTCCCATTCGCAATGTTCGAAGTATCCTGCCCCCACGAAGACATCCCACTCCAGTTTTTGATATATCCGTCATTCTTGTCCAGTATCCTGTCCCATTCGTTGCTTTGGGGCGTGCCGCGTTTGGAATTGCCTGAGCCTGTATCACCACTTCCCGCAGAGGGCATGCGCAGCGTATAGTCCACGCCGCCGGCGGCGTAGCCTTTGTCGAAAAATCAGATCTTTTGCATACAGCTCCTTCCAGCTTGTCGTATGCGTTACAACATAGTCCGCCACGAACAGGCTGTGGGCATATCCGTTCTTCTGTGCATACTCCTCGGTAGTTGCCATCGCTGATTTGAGCTTGTAGGCATCCACTATCCCAACATAGGTAAAGGGAACATAATGCATTGATTTGTCGGGCAAATTACTGTTTACTGTGCCTGGAATGTTCTCGCCGGAGAGGTCAAAGTAATAAGTGCCTCCGGGAGCGAGCTTGAACTGCTCTATGAGAGCAAACTGTGCCGTCAGACTGGTTACATCCGCCGAAACGTTATCCCCCGGTTCGTAGAGCTCGCCATCGCTGCCAAGCCACTTAAAGTAGCTGCCGGTATTTCCGTCGGGACGGGTCAGACCATCGGAGGCAGGCGCGGTAAAGCTCTTACCGTTTTTTACGATAATCTGGATACTATCCGAGCTGCCGCCCAGTTTGCCGCCGCCAAGGTCCAGGGTAACAGCTTTCAGCCCGTCAGAGCCCAACGTGTCCGGGTTCAGGACTTCAAGGACAGGGTGAAAACGGAGGGCCGGCACGGAATACGTAGTATCACCGCTGGCCCAATTGTGGTTCGAACCGTTCCAGCGAATCCCACGGTGCGACGACGAAGCTCTCGAAGTATCCTGTCCCCACGAATACCCCCTGCTCCAGTTTTTGATATATCCGTCGTTCTTATCCAGTATTCTGTCCCATTCGTTGCTTTGGGGCGTGCCGCGTTGGGAATCGCCCGAGCCTGCACTATCGCTTCCCACGGACGGCGCACGCAGCATATAGTCCACGCCGTCAGCGGCGTAGTCTTTGCCGAAAATCAGGCTCGCATTGTTTAAGATATTCCAATTTACCGCACCCGTTACGGCATAATCCGCCACAAACAGGCTGTGGAGATTTTTATTCTTCTCTGCATACTCCTCGGTGGTTGCCATCTCCGATGTGAGCTTGTAGGCATCCACTGCTCCGGCATAGGTAAAGGGAACATAGTGCATTGATTTGTCCGGTAAATCATTGTTTATTGTGCCCGGAATATTCTCACCGGAGAGGTCAAAGTAATAGGTGCCGCCGGGAGTGAGGGCGAACTGCTCGGTGGCTGCCTCCTCCACCGTCAACTCTACCGTCTGAAATCGGCTGGCGTAGTCAGTCTGGTAATCACCGTTACACTGCTCCGAGAACACATGGAGTTTATAATTTCCGCTGGCAAGATCATGCGGCAGTGTAAAGCTGAGCTGCCTGTCTATGGCAGTGGGCTTCATAATCCTTCCATAGTAGACCGCACCGTTTTCACCCTCGATAATCGCAGAAATATATTCATTTAACCCCGTCCTCGGATTGGAAAAGTTCAGCGTAACCGTGCCGCCGGGTTTTCCTGCTGCGGTAGTTTCCGTTACCTTAAAAGTACGGGTATCGTCCAAAAGTGTCAATTTCCATTCGTCTCCGCTGTATTCCGGGATTTTGAGCATTCCGTCAGCAGTACCTTTGCCGCCAACGGCAGCAGAAACGAGGAGGACAGAGTCCGGCTTCAGGTTGAAGGCAGGGCGGGCGGCGTTGGTTTGGCCTACCCATTCACCAATCACAGCGCCATTTTTATTGACCGTCCCTGCAGAATCAGGTTTCAGTCTTCTAGGAGAACGGAGCCACCATACGCCCGCACTATCGCCATAATTGGCGATACGCGCATTGTCATCGGTAAATCCGTAGGCTGCATTTTCCGCTTCCTCTGCCGAGAGGAAAAACACCTTGTCCCCATCCAGGATGTTGTCAGAAGCGTCATAGTACATACCGTATAGATCATCACTTTTGCTGGTTGCCAAAACAGCTTTTTGCTCCGTAGTGCTGAGACTTCTGCTGTAAAAGTCATTACACCAGTCCTTCCCACGGCTGCCCTTCCAGTCGTTGAAATATGGAGTCGTATAATCAAATTCTACGCCGCCATATTCCCCTGTCCCAAGCAGCGCCTCGGAGAGGAGGAAAAATCCGTCCCCCTGTTGGGCATTGGCCATATTGGTTTTTGTATCCAGCACACGCCATTTAACGGTGCTGTTATTCCATGTGCCAAAATGAATATAGTCATAGCTGCTGTTTGTGCTGTCATAACCGCTGATCCCGCTTGTACCGAGCTGTATGGCCTTTGCGCCGCCATTGTTGGCAAAGGCGGTCGTCGGCAAAAGACCAAGCACCATGCAGCACAGCAGCAGAACGCTGATGATTCGTTTCTTCATTGACTTTTCTCCTCCTGTTCGTGTCGGGTCGGCTTGTCCGCCCCGTCTTATGGTATCATATATGTCGTTTGCTCCTTCCGGTTGTCTGGAAGTGCAATAAATACCCTTCTATTTATCAGGTACAAAAAAATGAAAAAAACTCTCACCCCGAACATAAAATTTTTTTACACAAAAATATAACCAGAAATTTGACTAAAATTTTAGCAATTTTTGCCAAAATTAAGAGCTGCCCAAAGGCAGCTCTCAGAAAAATGTAAATATTCAGTCAGGAGAGAACACCAAAGGCGAACTTTCCTATAAAGAAATAAAAAAAGTTCGCCTGCAAACTCTTCACGCACGAGCGGTGTTGCAAAAAAACCCCTAACAACAGCTATCCGTTGTTAATCTTTTCTGCAGATACGAAAGGCTCTGTAAATATTCCTCATCCGAATGAAGATGCTCAATGATCATCGGCATGTCTGGATTTTCTGCTGTTGCAAGCTGCGCATATTTCTCCAGAGGTAACGTTCCTTCCCCACAGGCGCACTCCCTCAGCTGGAAGGTAAATTCATTCAATAAAAGAACATCCTTAATGTGGCAGCTTAATATCCTTCCCTTCAGCTTCGAAAAAGCATTCTTCCATAAATTCCTCTGCGAAGAAATAACGCTGTGGGCAATTTACCATATTAATAAGATCCATATGCACACCAAAGGCCTCTCTGTCTACATCCCCGATCAGACGGAGATATTCATCAGGACCTGTCGGAATCATCCAGGGCATTGGCTCAATACTGAACTTCGTATTCACAGGATTTGCTTCATCAATAATGTGCTGTATAGAATCAACTGCCATTTTCCACGTCTCTTTGGAAAAATTCCCGGGATATCCACCATCCCAGATCGGTCCATGCGGTGTACCAACGATATTCACACAGCATTTTGCACCAATCTCATCCGCCATTTTCAGCTGATTGATCGAGTAAGCAACTGCCTCTTCCCGTTCCCTGTTATCCACAGCAAGAACATTTTTCCAAATGCCGACCTCGGCAATGATTAACCCTTCCTGTTCCGCAGCCTTCCGATAAGCATCAATGGTCTCCGGGGAAGCTTCACAGTTCACCGGAAACACAACGGATCCGCATCCAAGTTCTCTATGCTTCTTTGCCCACTGCTGCGGGGTTTCGTGTGCCAAAGGAACAGACAATCCTATTTTCATAACGCTTCCTCCATCTTTTTGTAAAGATTAATTGCAGCTATTCAGTGTCTTGATAACTATAATTTATTCTAAGCTCTGAACACCATCAGAAATGACGGTAATGAATCACCGAGGGATCAATCTCTTTTAAGGACTTTGCTCCGGTTCTTGCCATTACACTCATCAGCTCCCGGTTCATTTCATTCATACGGTTGGTAACACCTGCTGCACCATCCTTTAAGGGACCCATCAGTTCGCGTCCGACACACACTGCATCTGCGCCCAGTGCCAGTGCCTTAAAGACATCCATGCCACTCTCAATCCCACAGTCTACGAAAACAGGGATCTGCCCATCTACTGCTTTTACAATTTCAGGCAGAATCATCAGCGGAGGTACGGCATACTGCATAATTCCATGGTGATGGGAAACAAGAATTCCCGATACACCTGCCTTCACACATTTCTCAGCATCCTTCGCACTCAGCACGCCCTTTACAATAAATGGTACAGATGATGCTTTCACATAATTTTCCAGATCCGAAGCTGTCTTTGCATGCATTGGCAGACCACATACCACATCATACTCCCCATTTCCTGCAAAGCAGTGATCAATATCCATACCGACAGCAAATGCCCCATGTTCGGCAGCATGCCGGATCTTGTGATAAATCACTTCATCATCTTTGTGCGGTTTGATGATTTTTCACGGTTCTGGCTCCGGTTGCAAGAATCTGCTCCAGTTCATCATCTTCTCCCATGCCAACCCAGTGCACCGCTCCTGCATCCTTCGCACCTTTTCCAAACTCCGCCATGGCATTATCACAAATTTCATGCAGATGGGAAAGTGCTGCTGTCATAATCGGGGTTTCAAATGTCTCTCCATATAATTCCATCTTCGTAGATGGAAGATCGGAGTCCCAATACCGGGTTTCCAACAATATGGAGTCAAAAATAATCTCTGGTAATCTGATTGGAATCACTTTTGCTGCTCATACATCTTCATCTCCTCTTTTGCCTTTTCCAGAACTGCGATCAGCTTATCGCACCATGCATCAAATTCCGGATCTTCCACCTGGCATTCCGGATGGGAAAGAACATAATCCACGGTATTCCGGATTCCCTGCTCCATACGGACATTCATGCACAGACCGGGAACTGCATTCTTCAGCTTCTTATTATCAAATACTACGGTATTCGCCTTATCACCAGTCAAGGCTCCTTCAAAATCATACGGTCCTGCTGCATCAAGATATGCAGATGAAACATAGTAAGGCTTGTATTCAACATGCAGTGCATCCGCCACAGCCTGGTAAATCTGATTCCAGGTCACAGACTGATTGCTTGTAATCTGAAATGCTTCACCGATCGCCATCGGATTTCCCATTAGACCCGTAAATCCCTTTGCAAAATCAGAATTGTGGGTAACGGTCCAAAGGGAGGTTCCATCCCCATGAACGATCACCGGTTTTCCCTCCAGCATTCTCTTTAAAACCTGAAAGCTTCCTTTATCTCCATGAACCCCAATAGGAACATTTCTCTCATCGTATGTATGGCTCGGACGGATAATCGTAACCGGGAATCCATTTTCACGATACATTTTCATTAAAAACTCTTCACAGGCAATCTTATTTCTGGAATATTCCCAATGAGGGTTGGAAAGCGTCGTTCCTTCTGTAATGCGATAATCCATAACCGGCTTATGATAGGCAGATGCAGAGCTAATGTACATATACTGCTTCGTCTTTCCGGCAAATAACCGGTAATCCCGCTCCACCTGCTCCGGAACAAATGCGATAAAATCACACACCACATCAAAATTCATTCCGGCTATCTTCTCAGCAACCTCCTGTTCCTTGCTGATATCGGCAATAATCTGCTTTGCCTGTCCATCCAATACGTTCTTACGGCTTCCTCTGTTCAGAAGATATAACTCCCAGCCTTGTTCTACCAAAAGTCTGGAAATCGCCATACTGATCGTTCCTGTTCCCCCGATAAAAAGTGCTCTCATGCCATTACCTCCTTGTCTTTGTGCTCATTTACCAGTTAATATCCGTCTGGCGGGCTCCTAAACTTGTTACCTTACCATCTTCTACAACGATCTGGTATCCATAGGCAGAATATTCCTCCACTCCATAGACATAGTAATAGGTGGATTTTCCGGATTCCGAGCTTTCGTAATTGTAGTCGGCAATCGCTGCAAGAACTTCTTCCTCGCTGCTTCCAAAGGTAATGCCTCCCGGAAATACCATGGAGGAGTATCTATTGGCTCCAAAATCATATTCATCCAGTTCAATAATAAAGCAGTTTTTCCAATACGGTCGCATATGGAGCAAAGTTCTTGACTGGTACACGGATTCTCTGATTATCCTTCATCATCTCTGCCATACCGGTGTCTCCGGCACCGATTACCATGTCGCTATTCTTTTCCTGTATTTCGAATCCGTTATCCGTAAATTCCTGAATCGGACAGGGAAGCTGATAAAGCGCACCACCATACTCTAAAATATTGGAATAATAATCATCTCCAAGCTGTGTTGGTGCCTTATATTCGCTGATCAGTTCCGGAACCTCTTCGCTCACCGAATTATCAAGCCCATCAAGCTCGATCATATTCATCAGCACAAGCTCTTCAATCACTCCGGAATCTTTATAAACACGAAAGGTTACCCGACTGTAGTAATCCATTTCATAGGACATTTTATAACAAAGCTCTCCATCATACTCATCGGTAGGCTCCCCATAAGCTTTCAGGATATCTTCCCTTGTAGACTCCTCAAATGCAATACCTTTCGGAAGTTCTATCTTCCAGTCACAGTTCTCCATCTGATAATCATACAGATTCAGTCCACAGACCTGACCTTCCTCCGGTGCTATGGCATTTAAAGATAAGTTTGCAATGGAAGTATAAATCGTAACTCCATCCTTCTGCCATGGTTCCGCATAAAGATATTCGTTCGAATATAACACTTCTGTCCGGTCACCGAGATATTCCCAGCCCAATGCCTCAAAATCATCAAACCACATCGGGAACTGGTACACCTGTCCATCCATTGCAATCTGGAAATCATACAGATTATCAGAAAGCTCTTCCGGCATTTCTACGGAGGTCTTTTCACTCTGATCCTTTCCGGTAACTACCGTTTCATCTGCATCTTCGTTTCCGGTTTCCTCTGACTCTTCCGGTTCTGGAATTTCCTCTTCCTCCGGAAGCTGTTCTTCCACGGCCCAGTCCTGTGACTGTTCCGGCTCATAATCCTGCATCATTTTGATTGCCACACCATAAGCACTGCATCCGCAAAGATTCAATGCAAGCCCTGCTGCCACCAACGCTGCTACTGCCTTTTTCTTCATTTTACTTTTCTCCCTCATAAAAATTTATTTGTATTTCCGTTCTTTTACAGCAAGAACCGTAATGAAAATCACATCCATGGTAAAAAAGAACTGCATAATCGCAGAGATGACAAGCAGTGCTTTACTGTGAAAGCCGCCCTTATAGGACCGGACAATGTAAGCAACTGAAAATGGTGCAGCCGCAAGCAGAATAAGCCAGCCATATATCCCAAGTATCAATGCCATCACAGGGCCGACGAACACCATAATCACAATCGGCGTAACCATTAACAGCAGACAGATGACGATCAGAAGTCCTCCAACCAGATAAAAAGGAATCAGCGCATACTTGATAATCATGGAGCATACCAGTAACTGCTTCCTCTCAATCTTACTTTTGGCTGCCAGAACCACAATCAAATTTACGATTCCCAAAAGAACCGGTAACCAGAATAGCCAGGATGTAACTATATCTGCCGCGTCTGCGTCCGACATTATCAAAAATGCCACAGGTCCCAGATATGCTGACAATGCATATAAAATTGCCAACAGATAAATCACAGGAAACTTCTTTTTTTCTCCATCTTTACCTCCAATCAAAGGTAACCATACCAATGATATAAATTGCCAGAATACATACCGGCACAACAACACCAAAAATGGGTTTCATCCAGGGTTTGATCTTTAATCCCTTACCCTTATTCGCTTCTGCCATAAGGTTATCAAATCCCCAGCCAAAACGTTTACTGGTACAGAACAATGCGATGATCATTGCACCCAGCGGCAGAATATTGTTACTTACCAGGAAATCCCAGAAATCCAGCCAGGTAGAGGATGAGGTAAACGGATGAAAGTCAAATACACTGAATCCAAGCGCAGTCGTAAGAGAAATCAGGAATATCACGATTCCGCATACCAGGCACCCTTTCTTTCTGGTCCATCCGGTCATTTCACGCACGCAGGCAAGAATGTTTTCGCATACCGTAAGTTCTGTAGAGAATGCTGCAAAAACCATGAACATAAAGAACAGACTTCCCCAGACTCTTCCTCCCTGAATATTCTGAAATACCGTTGCCATGGTATCAAACAATAATGCGGGTCCTGCTGTTACCTCCAGCCCATACGCATAGCAGGAAGGAAAAATAATAAGACCTGCCACAATCGCCACAAAGGTATCCAGTGCAATGACATGCACGCTTTCTCCCAAAAGGCTGCGGTCATCTCCCAGATAACTTCCGAAGATCGCCATTCCGCCCATGCCAACGGACAGCGTAAAGAACGCCTGATTCATCGCTGCCACTACAATATTCGGCGTGATATCCGAAAAATTGGGAACCAGATAGAATTTATATCCCTGTAATGCACCTTCATAGGTACTGCTCTTAATTGCAAGGACTATCATAAGAATAATCAGAAGACACATCATGTATTTCGTTACACGTTCCAGACCACCCTGTAAATCAAAGGTCAGAATCACGAATCCCAAAATAACTGCAACCGCAAGAAATCCCACATTGACCTGCGGATTGGAAATCATCTTCGCAAATCCCAGGTCTGCAACATCTCCGGTCACAAACTTTACAAAATAATAAATCAACCAGCCGGTCACTACTGTATAAAATGCCATCAGAAATACATTACCAAGCAAAGCCACATAGCCGTGCAGATGCCACTTCTGACCCTTTTTTTCGAGCTTATGATACATTCTCACAGGGCTTGCCTGCGCTGCCCGTCCCATTGCAAATTCCATCGTCATCGCCGGCATTCCAAGGATAATAAGGCAGAGGATGTACAGTAGTACAAATGTTCCTCCTCCGTTTGTTCCAACCATCCATGGAAATTTCCACACATTTCCACAGCCTATCGCACAGCCGGCACTCAGCAGGATAAATCCTAATCTGCTGCCTAATCGTTCTCTTTCCATACCCCCTGTATTCCCCTTCCGTTTCTATTGATGTCTGCTTCGCAGCCGTTTGTTTTTCTCTGGCTAAACAAGCTCACAAATTCGTGCTTCCGCACTCCTCATCCTGCTTCGCAGGATATTTGTTCGCTGATAGATGCCTGAAAAACAAATGTCTGCTGCGCAGCCGCTTGTTTTTCTCTGGCTAAACAAGCTCACAAATTCGTGCTTCCGCACTCCTCATCCTGCTTCGCAGGATATTTGTTCGCTGATAGATGCCTGAAAAACAAATGTCTGCTGCGCAGCCGCTTGTTTTTCTCTGGCATCTATCATATCATATCTATCATAATAAAGTACAGAAAAAAACATCCGCCACATTTCCATGTAACGGATGTTTCTAAAAAGTCAATTGATTTTTTTATAATTTAATGTGACTCTCTGATGCTGATTTCCCCGGAATTTAACCGTTCTTTGCTGCCATCCTCATACTGTACAATCAGTGCACAGGTATCATCCACCTCTAACGCAAGTGCTTTCCGGTTTCCGGACGGGGCAAACACGGTGATTTCTTTCCCCACAACAAGGCTTCTTTCCTGATATTTTTTTCACATAATCCTTTTTGTCAAATTCCGCATAATAGTTCATAAAATGATTTAAAAAAAGCCTGCTGCAAGGAGGTTCTTCCCGTCATCCTTCCTTTGGTCAAAAATGGCTCCGGCAATGTTTTCAATTTCCCTGGAAAATCCATCCTCCGGAGGATATACATTAAATCCGATACCGACCACAACATATTCCACACTTCCGCTTTCCATACTGATGGAGGCCTCGGTCAGAATACCACTGACCTTCCGCCCGTTGATATAAATGTCATTCACCCATTTAATTCCCGGTGTCTGACCGGAAACCTCTTCAATCGCCTCACATGCCGCTACGGCTGCCATGGAAGTAAGATTTGTCAGTTCGTTCGTTGCAATTTCCTTCGGACGGAGCAGAATGCTTAAATAAATCCCAGTATCCATGGGAGAATAAAAGCTTCGTCCGTGCCTTCCCCGTCCCCCCGTCTGTTTATTTGCAATAATCACATACCCTTCCGGTGTTTCTTCATTTGCTTTCTCCCGGAGCATGGTATTCGTGGAGCTGACTTCAGAAAGAACCTGAATCGTAAGCTGCCGGTTCTGCAGATCCAGATATTTTTCAATGCCCTGTGCCGAAAGAATATCCGTATTCATCGAAAGCCGGTATCCCCTGTTCGGCACAGCATCAATTTTATATCCATCACTGCG
Source organism: Lachnospiraceae bacterium (assembly GCA_021628825.1). Lineage (GTDB taxonomy): Bacteria > Bacillota > Clostridia > Lachnospirales > Lachnospiraceae > Suilimivivens. The sequence continues at coordinate 217,890 of JAJXRY010000002.1, forward strand.
CAGTGCATTGACGGCTTTCCATACTGCCGCACGGGACACCGACAACTGTGCTGCAATCTCTTCCCCCGAAAAAAAAATGCCTTTATTTGTTTCAAACAATGCAAGAATATTTTCCTTCGTGCTCAATTGCATTACCCCTTTCCTTATACCCAATGAACATTCTTCTCTTTATACTGGTCACGAGGCTCCGGTTCCTCCGCAGGATGACCGATATAAACAATATTTAACGGAATCTGTTTATTCGTAAGTCCCAGAATATCCGCTATTCTCTTCTCAGCATGCTTCTGTGGATGAACGCCGCACCACAGCGAACCAAGTCCCAGTTCTGTCGCTGCAAGCAGAATATTTTCTGTTGCGGCACTGCAGTCCTGAATCCAGTAGGAAGCGTACTGCATCGGAAGTGCCTTTGACAAATTTCCACATACCACAATGGCAGCGGGGGCTGTAATCTTTGAAAACTTCGCAGCTTCACGAAGCTTCTTCAGCACTTCCGGATCCGTCACCGCATAAAAATCCCATGGTGTTCTGTTGCAGGCACTCGGCCCGGACATTGCTGCATGCAAAAAGCTCATCAAGCTGTTCTTTCGATACCTCATCTTCGGTATATTTGCTGATATTTCTTCTTTTCTGTAAAGCTTCTCTTACTTCCATAATTGCTACCTCGTTTCGGACAACTGCCTTTTTTTGAAATAAATACCCATAATTATTCAGAATCATTACAGATATTAGATTAATCTAATAATAAAACAATCGCAATATGAATTACAATACAGGAAGTCTTTTTTTGAGGACAATGTTTTTTTATAAATTTACGTTATGATGTAGTTGCCATTTTTTTGAAAAATCTTAACTATAATCTCAATAGTTAAAAAAACTGTTGAGGAAAATATTATGATTAAATTAATTGCCACTGATATTGATGGTACTCTTGTGAAGGATGGTACCTTGCAGATTGATGCAGAATATATGACTGTCATTGATAAATTAATCCGGAAAGGCATCCATGTCGTTGTCTGCTCCGGGCGTCAGTTTGTCAGTGAAAAGAAGCTGTTTTCCCCGATCCGGGATGAACTGCTCTATATTACAGATGGGGGAACTGTTGTCAGAACTCCGAACAAAATCCTGCAGGTTTCTACGATGCCGGAGGAGGTCTGGAAAGGAATGTGCCGGATGGTTCATGAACATCTGCCGGACTGTGACAGCTATATCTCCACACCGGATATGGGTTATGCCGAAAATGAAAACAGCCAGATGTTCCGCTGGCTGAGAGATTCCTATGGTTATGATATCTGTGCGGTTAAGGATCTGATCGCCTGCTCTCCGGCAGATGTGATCAAATTTACTGTTTATCACCCTTCTGCCTGTGAGGAAAAGTGTGCTCCTGTTTTCACGCCGGCGTGGAAGGATCAGGCGCTTCTTGCCTGCTCCGGAAGGGAATGGATAGACTGCAATCCCCTGGGTGTCAGCAAATGGACTGCTCTGTCTTATTTGCAGAACTATCTGGGTGTTCTCCCGGAAGAAACCTGCACATTCGGAGATAATCTGAACGATATGGAGATGTTGGGAAACGCAGGACTTAGCTTTGCTGTTTCCAACAGCCGTGAGGAAGTCCGTAATGCCGCCAAAGAAATCTGCCCGCCCTACTGGGAAAAATGGTGTCCTGCAGGTATTGAAGCGGTTTCTGTAAGGCCCTACAACTGCTTTTTCCATGTAAACACAGACAAATCGCGGATCCCATACTTCTCTTACCGGATCTGACGGCTTTTTTAATTCCAACGTATCAGGATTCATGTCTTCTCTGGTGATATAACCGAGCTTATGATAGAATCCTTCTGCCTCTTCCCGGCTGGTAATCACGATATGGGAATACCCAAGCTCCCGGATCCAGTCTTCGGCTGCGAGGATTCCTGCTGCCCCGGCACCAAGTCCTCTTGCCGTGGAAATTGTCGCTACACGCTCGATCTTCGCAAGATTTCGTTCCGGAAGCAGATGAATCCGGTTCGTGCTCAACGGCTTCCCATGATCATCCGTTACCAGAATATATTTTTCCATCCGGCGTATCGTCGGCAAATTCTCCTTCCAGGCTTAAATTAAAACCTAACACCATGGCCTCTGTCCGGACATAATAAACGCCTGCCCTCTGCCATTCTTCCTTTACTCTGATCGTTTTCATCTGATTCTCCATCCCTCCGTATGGTAAATCTGCTGTTTCACACTAGTTCTCCCACCGGATCACGGTTGCTTCCACTTTATTGACCGCCAGATCAATGATGGTCGTAATAACACCAACCGTCACAATGCCGGCCAGTACGCACCGGTAATCCGCGAAACTCTTGTATTTTTCAATAAAATATCCGATACCAAGGTTAATTCCCAGCATTTCTGCACCGGATAAGCACATGAAAGCTCCTCTCAGGCTCTTCGAAATACTCTTGATAATTCCCGGAAGGCAATATGGGAAAATCACCTTAACCAGCATTCCTGCCGTTCCAACACCCATGGTTCTGGCTGCCTCGATGACGGCCTTGTCGATCTGTGCCACTCTCGCCACCATTCCCTGAAAGGTCGGCCAGAACACGGCAAAGAAGATTACGGCAATCGCGGCTTGACGGAAGGTGGAAAAAATCATAATCAAATACGCGGAAAACATCAACGGTGGAATCAGTGTGATCACATTGGATAAGGGAAGCAGCACTTCTCTTACTCTCGGAATCCAGCCTGCAAGAAGTCCTAAAATCGTGCCGAACACAACCGCCAGGAGGAATCCCCAGAACAGAAGCTGCAGGGAACCAAGCACATCTGCACCGATTTCTGCAGGCTTTTCCACGAATACATGGAACAGACCTTCCGGTGAGGGAATCAGCAGATCATTATGGATGAATCCCAGCTTATAGGAAAGCTCCCAAAGGATAAAAAAGGCAAATAACACAACGGCAATATCCGATGCACTCTTCTTCGCGGTCAGATGAATACGGATCACATAAATAACATAAGCCGTAGTTAACACGGTAATGTATGCTGCACTGTCATAATATGCTTTATGTGCGGTAAAATAAGGGAAAAACAGGGTGAGCAGTACATTCACAATATAAAGCAGCGTTGCAATTGCAAATTCCAGATAATAGCTCTTTGGCAGTAATAATTTTTTCATAATGCTACCCCCGCATCAATATTGTCCTGTACCTGTTCGTAAAAGCTGGCGATCAGCTTCCGGTGAAGCTTTTCATAGCCCTGCGTTCCAATCAGGTCATCTCGCTTTCTCGGATGAGGAAGCTCTACCTGAAGAATGCTCCGGATCTTCCCGGGTTCCATTACCACGATCCTGTCTGCAAGCAGAATGGCCTCATCAATATCATGTGTGACAAATACCACGGTTTTCTTATGTGTTGTGCAAAGAGAAGAGACCAGTTCCTGTAATTCCAGGCGAAGCTTCGGGTCAATCGCTCCAAAAGGCTCATCCAAAAGCAGCACATCCGATTCAAGCGCCAGTGCGCGTGCAACCGCAACTCTCTGCTTCATTCCACCGCTTAACTGGTTCGGATATTTATCTCTGGCTGCTGCAAGTCCTACACTGCGGAGATATTCTTCGGCCTTTTCTTCCCGTTCCTTCTTAGAATATTTCTTTCCACTCTGCTTAATGCCAAACAGGATATTTCCCTTTGCGGTCAGCCACGGAAAAAGTGAATACTGCTGGAAGACAACCGCACGGTCCGGTCCCGGTCCTGCAATCGGCTTTCCATCTAACAGAATCTTGCCGGACTTTGCCTTATTCAGGCCATTCAGGAGTCCTAAAAGAGTAGACTTTCCACATCCTGAGGAACCTAAGATGCAGATAAATTCACCCTCTTTGATCGAAAGATTGATATGATCAAGGGCAGCAAAGGAGCTCTTCTTATCCACATAATCAAAGCAGACATCCTTCACCTCTATTTTGTTCTGAGTATGTACGGTTTCTTCCTGTATGCTCATTTTCCTGAACTCCTTTATCCTGCTCATTTTGTCTTCATTCTAATTACAAATCGTAACTATTCAGTACACCGGTTCCGATAAGTATTTCTCTCCGCTGTCCGGTATGATAATCACAATCCGCTTTCCCCTGTTTTCCGGACGTTTCGCTAAAACCTCTGCGGCATAAAGCGCTGCACCGGATGAAATTCCTGCCAGAATCGCATCTTCTCTCGCAAGAAGACGGGCGGCATCATAAGCCTGCTGTGTGGTAACCGGAATGACTTCATCATAAATGTCAATATCCAGTGTCCGCGGCACAAATCCGGCTCCGATTCCCTGTAACTTATGCGATCCGGCTCTTCCTTCGGATAATACCGGCGAATCCTTCGGCTCGACGGCAACCACCTGAATATCGGGGTTCCGTTCCTTCAGATAACGTCCTGCACCGGAAAGTGTTCCACCGGTTCCGACACCGGCAACCAGGATATCCACATCCCCGTCGGTATCCTTCCAGATTTCCGGTCCGGTTGTTTTATAGTGTGCAAGAGGATTGGCATCATTGGTAAACTGTCCCGGAATAAAGCTATGGGGAATTTCCTCTGCAAGCTCATTCGCCTTTGCAATGGCCCCCTTCATTCCAAGCTTTCCATCGGTCAGGACAAGCTCTGCTCCGTAAGCCTTCAGAATGTTTCTCCGCTCTATGCTCATGGTATCCGGCATAACAATGATTGTCCGGATTCCTTTTTCTGCGGCTACTGCGGCAAGTCCGATTCCGGTATTGCCACTTGTCGGTTCAATGATGACGGAATCTCTTTTCAGAAGTCCTTTTTCCTGTGCATCCAGCAGCATGTAAAGTGCCACTCGGTCCTTCACGCTGCCCGCCGGATTAAAATATTCAAGCTTTGCCAAAAGCTCTGCATCCAGTTTCTTTTCTTTCTGATATCCATTCAGCCGCACAAGCGGTGTATTTCCGATTAAATCGGAAGCCTTTTCAAATACCTTCATAGCCTGTTCCTCTTTTTATCCGTTTATACTAATCTCTGAGCTTTGATGCAATAGGATTGATGGAAGCATCTGTAGAAAGCGTACGCTCCATTGGATTCCGGTCTGCCCAGTCCTTAGAATTCCATTTTGTTGTGGAAATCACGGACTGATAATCCTCTACACTCTCACCTTCGGGATGTTTCTTAAATACATTCTCGGGATCCTTCGATAATGCTTTTCTTGATCCGTCTGCTGCCCACAGCTTCTCATAAGGAACCTGGGAGGCAATACGCTTCGGGTAACTTGCGAAAATTCCCTTTGTGTCATTCTTCGGAAATTCAAAGAAAGTATACTTCTTAAATACAGGAAGACTGAACAGATCCTCCACATATCCCCAGAGGTTCTTATATTCCGTGATTCTCTTTTTCATCGGTCCGATGTTATGATAATAGCTTGTCTCCCAACGGACAAGTGTCACATAAAGCCGGATATCCGAATCGGTAATATAATCTCCAAACAGGAAACGGTTCTCTGCAAGTCTCTGATCCAGCTTTTCCACGGAATCAAAGAAATCCTGATAAGCCTCGTCATAGGCTTCCCATGACTGGCAGAAAGCCATCCGGTAGTGTCCGTTGTTTACGGTCGGGAAAAGCCAGTCATTAAATTCATCAATCTCCTTGCGGTACTTCACCGGATAAAGGTCCGGCGCATCGACCGGCTGGAATTCCCGGAACTGTACCTCGATATAATTGGTCAGTCTGTGATAATCATTATTTACGGCCTTCTTTTCTATCACATCCACAAAAGTAGGGGTGGTTGCTCTTCCTGTAAATTCCGGATTGGCATTCTTATAAAACTCACTTAAGAAATGTGCTCCGCAGATCGGGTCCTTAAAATCCTTCTGATCCGCAAATCCATGTCCGTAAATATTGGACTGACCGGAATGGGAGGTTGCCACATCACCGATGACATCGGTAAGTCCCAGAATATCACGTACAATCACGGGACGGTTTGACCAGTGGCATCCATGTGCCCAGTAGATCGCATAACGATTGGCTTCTGCCTTAAGGTCATTCTCTCCTTCTCCAAACGGCTGGATAAAGGCATTCGGCTGACGGATAAAAAGCGCCCCGGTCATCGATCTCTGATTTCGTTTCCTTGGGTCTTGGCGCTACGCCTGCCTCCTTTGCAAACTGTTCTGCAAGTTCATCGGTATATACCGCCTGTTCTTCTGTTCTGAATAATCCACATGCATTTGCCATGATCATGCCTCCTCATCATATAAGTCACTTGAAAGATATTTGTTTCCATTATCCGGGAAAAGCACTACGATGTTCTTTCCCTTGTTTTCCGGCCGTTTGGCAAGCTCTACTGCCGCCCAGAGTGCTGCGCCCGAAGAAATTCCGATCAGCAGGCCTTCCTTTTTCGGACAAAGCCTTGTGTATCGGTATGCATCCTCATCGGAGCAAAGCAGGATCTCTTTGTAAAGACTAAGATCAGTAATCGGACAGATCGCTCCACCACCGATTCCCTGAATCTTATGCGGCCCCGGCTGCCCTCCGTTTAAAACAGGACATCCCTTAGGTTCCACTCCGTAAATTTCAATTTCCGGATTCCGGCTTTTTAAGAATCTTCCGATTCCACCACTTGTACCGCTGGTTCCAACCGTTGCTACGAACAGATCCACCCTGCCGTCCAGATCCTTCCAGATTTCCGGTCCGGTATGTAACATATGAGCTTCCGGATGATGTGGGTTTTCGCCCTGTGCTGGACGAAAAGCACCTTCCTCTTCTTCAATTTCCTTTGCTCTTCCTCCGGCCCGTCCAAATCCTTCGTTCTTTGGCGTAAGCTCCACCTCTGCTCCATAGGCTTTCAGGATCTTGATCTTTTCCGCACTCGTTCCTTCCTGCATGCAGATTGTGGCATGGTAGTTTTTGACAGCGGATACAAGCGCGATTCCGATTCCCGTATTTCCGCTTGTTCCTTCAACAATCTTTCCACCCGGCTTTAGCTTTCCTTCTTTCTCTGCCGCCTCAATCATATTGAGCGCAGCCCGGTCTTTTACGCTTCCACCCGGATTAAATCCTTCTACTTTCGCATAAATATTGGCTTCCAATCCCTCTTCATCTTCAATCTTATGAAGATGAAGAATTGGTGTATTGCCGATAAGCTGTATCACATTGTCATATATCTTTCCCATACCACTGATCCCCTGACTACTGATTATCTGTATTGTACTGCTCTAAAAGTGATGCATAGAATGCATTGTCCGGATTTGCCTCCGCAAGCTCCGTAATCGCCTGTCCATATGCAGAAGCATCTACATTCTGTTTGATATCATAGGTTGCAAAATCAATACCTGCGCTCTGTAAGAGTCCGGAGTTGTTTGCTGCCTCAACGTACTTCACAATTCCTGCTGTATTCGGATCTGTTGCATATTTGGTGACACCACCGTAAAGATAAGTATCTACATAATCGGTTTCTTTTCCTGACCAGGAAGCTACAATATTTACCACATCCTGTCTCACACTATCATCTGTTTCACCCTGCTTATAATACTCAAAAGCACGGATTCTTGCTTTTTCGTAAGCAACAAAGGCAGCCTTCTTATCAGCAAGTCTTGCCTTTGAGGTTACTTCACGGCAGCATACATAATTTTCCTGAAGATCTCCCGCTTTTGCCACAACCTCAAGATCATAGGCATCTGCATAAAGAAGTGCATATTCAAGAGGTAAAAAGGCAAGATTTACTTCGTCCTTCTGAACGGCCTGTGCAACGGCTGTCTGATCCGCATAGTATGCGATATTACCGGTCGCTTCATCTTCGATTGCCTTTATCTCATCTTCTGTCACACCGTTATCCAGAAGATATTGTCTCGTGATCACCCAGGCTGCCTCATTTCTCTGTAAGCCAAGCTTTGCACTCTTTACGGCATCGAAGTTTAATACTGTTCCTGCGTCCTTATACTGATCTGCACTTCCCTTTTTCGCAATGATCGCACCACCTTCTACCGCAGTTCCACCAATTACGGTAAGATCATATCCGGATCCGATTGCCTGAAGATCTGCCACAAAGCCTGTCGTCAGAATATCCAGATTTCCGTCTGCGGAATTAATAGCGGTAAGTGCATCCATTCCTCCAAGGTTTACTTCTTCAACGGTTACACCCTCTTCTTTAAAATAGCCAAGCTGCTGTGCCAGGATATCAATAGCGATCCGGATGTTTCCGGTCGGGAACGATACATAAAGTGTTCCGTAATCTTTCGCTTCCGTTGTATCCGCTGCAGTGTCTGTATCCCGTGTGTCCGCATCCGCGGTCTCTGCTTCTGCTACAGCATCTGCTCCGTTATCCGTTGCAGCTTCTGCTGTTGTATCTGCCTCCTGTGTTGTATCTGTCGCTGCGATGGTTCCTGTCTGTCCGCATCCGGCAAGGGTTCCCACCGCGATTGCTGCTGTAAGTATTACACTCCATAATTTCTTTCTCACATTTGTCTCCTCATTTTTTTCTTCTAATTTACATATACCCGCTTCACTAAATTCGAACTTCGCTCTGCTTGTTCTTATTAAGTGTCCAGGTACCGTTCGCACTAAACTCAAGCTGCGCCTCCGCCTTGCTTTCGTTAAGTGCTCTACATGAAAAGCCCGGTAGTTTTATTTACTCCCGGGCGTCTGACACATGATCATATAGGATAATCATAACCTTTAAGATGCACAACAAATGAGCCTACATCGGTGCCAGGTTACCGCCCGGGAGAAAGACATTCGACACATACAGTTCATACAGTTCTGACCAGTCATCATGTTTCTCATCTGCGTTCTCCTTTCGTTCTGTCTTTGTTGTACCTATCATACTACAGAGTTGGTAGGTTGGAAATTTCATAGAATTAATTGCACGTGATAAGTTCTTCTTATCGCGCGAGGAGCAAGCCACAACTTTGGCTTGCTCCTCATTTAACTTCTTTATATGCTCTACATGTACCTGCTTCACCAAATTCGTACTTCACTCTGCTTGTTCTCATTAAGTGTCCAGGTACCGTTCGCACTAAACTCAAGCTGCGCTTTTAGCTTGCTTTCATTAAGTGTTCTACATGGTCTCACGATACTTTAGCAGTTCCTCAATATAGGCCTCTCCATATCTGGACAGACTGCTTCCCTTCCGGGTAATATAACCGATCGTAAGCGGATCCTCTTCTTTCAGCTTAATTGACACGACTCCTTGTAAAATGGCATCTTCACTGGACAACATTCCGCATCCGACCGAATATCCAAGAAGCTCTGCCATGATCTCCATCGTGGTTGCACGATCATCGGTCTTAATCATTTTTTCAAAATCATAGTCCGACATTGCTTCCTCGGTAAGATAAAAATTACTGTCATCGCTCTGGTCGAACGCAATGCAGGGATAATCCTTCAGTTCTTCCAAAGAAATTTCCTCTCTGTCTGCAAAGGGGTGTTCCCTCCATAAATAAGCATAAGTTTCTCTTTTCATCAGTGGGACAAATTCTAATTGAAATTCCTTGAACAGTTTCCTGATTACCGCTTCGTTCGCTCCCGAATAGGAAACAATTCCGACCTCGCTCTTCATATCCCGGACATTTTCAAGCACTTCGTTGGTCTTCGTTTCATGAATCGAAAAGACGTATTTATCCGGTCCAAACCTCCGTATCACGTTGGTAAACGAGCGGATAGCAAAATTATAATGCTGCGTGGAAACGGAAAACTGCTCTTTATCCTTATTGCGTGACAGATAACGGTCCTCCAGGATTTCATACTGCCCCAGCACCTTTTTCGCATAGGTAATAAATTCACGTCCGGCATCCGTAAGCCCGATTCCACGGTTACTTCTTTCAAACAACACAATTCCAAGCTCATTTTCCAGTTCGCTGATGCTCAAAGAAAGCGCCGGCTGTGAAATATACAGTTTCATTGCCGCTTCCCGTAAAAGAGGAAGAATTGGCAACAGTAAGAACATATTTAAGCTGATTCATATTCATCGGAAGGTACCTCAGATCTTTCTATTTGATTTTGTCGATCACTGCTCTATTCAGAATCACTTTCCATAAACCGCTGCTTCGGTTTCGGAAGCTTCCAATGGAAAAAGGCTGCCAGGAGCCTCAAGGCCACCACCAGGGAACCACCCACAAAAAACGCTGCCGAATGGCTGATATAATTCTTAAGAATCACAATGGCCAGTGCTCCAAAGAGCGATGCGCAAGCGTAAAAATGCTTTACAAAAACATAAGGCCGTTCACCGGCCAGGACATCACGCAGGACGCCTCCTCCGACTCCCGTAAGGACTCCGACCGCTACAAGCAGAAACGCACCATAGGTTTCATCCCCGGCAAGTGCTGTCTGAATTCCCATCACTGTGAAAACACCAAGCCCCAGTGAGTCCATAATCAGCATGATAATCTCATATGCCCGGTTTCCGGAAAGGAGCTTTTGTACCCACGGAAGAAATACCACGACCGAAACTGCTGCCGCGACAACCGCATAAACCGGATTCTGAAACATGGTCGGCGGGGTAATTCCAAGCATCATATCCCGCAGAACGCCTCCACCGAGAGCCGTGCAGGCTCCCAGAATCATAATTCCAAACAGATCCATCTGTTTGCGGTAAAGCCGTTACCGCGCCTGAAATCGAAAATGCAATAATACCAATTAATTCCACGGCTAAAAAAATAATTCGTCTTTCACAAGTGATACCTCATATACTCTCTAATTTGTACTGTAATTTACCTGTTATAACATCTCTGATTTGTTTCCAAATCCATCATACCATTAATTTTTTTCGTATCACAATTTTTTTATTTGTGCATCCATGCGGAGCGTTTTTACTTTTATAAGAAATCCTGTTGTAATTTCTGATAAAGTAAAAAGAGAGCAGGCGCCTTCTGTGCTATACTCTCTCTTATATTTGCTGCTATATTCGTTAAACCCCTTTAACTCCTGACAAAATTAAGTATCATTTCTTTTAATATGAGCAGTTCCGGTGTGTAATCCCTGTTTTCTTCCGATCCCCAGATAAAACCTTCTGCATAATACTCGCAGGCGGCCATCATGGTATGTACCGTTACCCACATGAATTCTTCCTCCGGGATATTCGTGCGGAAGGTATGATCGGCCTTGGCCTTTTCATACATCATATGAAGCCGCGTATTGACGGAGTATAACGCATTGTGAAACTCTGTCAGGCTCTCATTGTCCTTGTTTACACCCATATGACTCACATAGTAGTTAAAATTGTCGTTGTACTGGAGCAGAGCCTTATGATTCCGGTACATATCAATGTAACTGTCCAGTGTAAAGATGAGTCTGTCAATTGCCGGGATCTCACCAACGGAACTGATCGGTCTTGTCCTGTCCAGCTCGTCCATGCATTCCTTCCATTCCTTCGCACAGACTGCAATTACAAGCTCCAATTTATTCGGATAATACCGAAAAAGACTTGCCCTGCCAATTCCGGCAGCCTCCGCAATTTCTCCCATGCTCACCGGCTCGATTTTTCTTTCTACAAAAATACGAAAGGCTGTTTCTAAAATTCTCCTGTTACGTTCACTTTCTTTCGCTATTTGCTTTTCTGATTTGCTCATAAATAAACCTCGTTTTTGATATGATCAGTCTCATGTATTATACATATCAATTGTTTTCAAGACATTCTTGCCCCTTTCCATAACATTATGATGCTTATCTACGCAAATGTACAGATTAAAAATCAATTCTTACAATACGCATCTTCATAAATCCATCTCCGATTTTCGCCAGAAGACGGAAGAATCCACTTACTGACGGAATTTTAAGGTCATGATAACCAAGCATGTATCCCTTCGCAGATACCTTCGTGTCCGGAAGCCATACCTGCAGATCCTCACTCAGGTCATTGACGTAAAAATACTTGCTGATATCGGTAATGTCCGCGGTTTTTCACCCAGGTTTTTGAGCATCATCTTAACCGCAGATTTATTGGCTGTATCAAACACAAGCCGTCCACCCGGAAACCGTTTAGCCATAGCAGTAAACAGCTTCTTTACTTCATCGGAAAGAAAATAATAGAACACACCCGCTGCAAAGAAAATCACGCCGTTACTGTCATCAATTTCCTCAAACCACTTCGTATCGTTCAGGTCCGAACCGATATTGGTTGTATTCGCTGCAGGCGGAATAAGTTTATTTCTTACCTCAATCACATCGGGACGGTCAATGTTATAAATCTTGCAGGCATCTCCTGCATTGTTCTCTGCGGTACAGTCCAGGCCACAGCCCAAATTTACAATGGCTGCTGCCGGATGGCTCTTTACATAAGCTCTTATCTCTGTTCCCAGATCCGTATATCTTGCAGCCGCTTCCAGATAACCAAAGCGGAACATCGTATTATTTTTTTCTTTGCCTCAAGCGTGGAAAAAAATCATAATCCAGCTTTTTCCATGATCTTCTTCGCCGTCGGATCCTGATAGATTTCAGGATATATTTCCGAACAATATTTTTCTTCCCCACAACGGAATCACCAGTGTTTCCTGAACGGTATTGGATTCAATATGCATTTTTTCATTACTCATTTCATTTCCTCCCGGATTAATCATATTTTCTTTCCTTTTTGTATAAAAATAGCAGCAGTTAGAGTATTCTAACCACTGCCATTTTATCATATTCCATATAAAAAGAAAACCTGCTTTCTATACCCGGTTTAATGCCAGATCAGTAATCCAATGTGATAGAAAACAAACGCCAGCACAAGCGAAAATACCAGATAATAAGCAACCGAAAGGCCAATCCACTTCTTTGAATGATTTTTCACGGAAGGTCGCTGCCACAGTCATCGTACACGGCACATTAAATACAATGGCCATAATAAATCCAAGAGCCTGTGCTTTTGTGATTACCTGTGGTAAAAGTGCAATCATTCCTTCGGTCATTCCCACAGATTTTGCATTAAATGCAGCATTGACCATATCGCTGTTGCTGTATAACGCATTGATAACACCAAGCAGGGATTCCTTGGTAAGCATGGAAGAAATATATGCCATGAACATCTGCCAGGTCATGCCAAACTGGTTCGTTACCGGCTCAATCACCTGCCCGATCCTGGACAAAATGCTGTATTCTCCACCAAACCAGTTATAGGAAAGCAGATAGAATACAATTGAAACCAATGTAATCACACGGGATGCCCTGCTGAAAATATCCCACGCCTTCATCAGCGTTGTCCGAATGATATGTCCCCACTTTGGTTTATGGTAAGGGGGAAGCTCCATGATGATACCTCCCTGATCCTCTTTGCTGATCAGTTTTCCCCTATAAATTCTCGATACCAGGAACAGGGATCCAATGGTGATAAGCAGCATGAGCAGAACAATCGCCATAGCTCCCACAGGACCATAGAATACCGTTGCAAGCATCGGTGCCAGGGAAAGCGTCGAGCCACACGGAATACTCCATACAAGAATCATCGTCAGAAACCGTTGTCCGGAATTGTCGATGACACGGCTTCCCGCAACACCTGCCATATTACATCCCATACTCATCAGAAGGGAACAGATACTCTTTCCCTGCAAACCAAGCTTCTCCATTGCAGAATTAAAAACGACCGAAATTCTCGCCATATAACCTACATCTTCAATGATTGCAAATATAAAGGTCACCCCAAGGACAAAGCCTGCCATGGATATTGCAAATGCAAGGACATTTGGTATCACCACATAAACCAGTTCTGCCAGCGGCTTCCAGACATTCATTGCTGTCATCAGCTTCTCTAACGGTCCACTGATCACACCGGCAAACCCAAAGCCAAGTCCCATGACAGGTGCGGCCACAACCATCGCTGCTGCAAGTGCGATTACGATAATTCCGACTGCCATCCATTTCCCGGAATGCTTTCCCAATGCTTTTTTATCAAACCCTTTTAACCCAACTTCCCGATTCGGTCTGCTGACAACTCCTTTCAGCAGTTCGTCGATATATTCATATTTGTGTTTTTCCGGAAATCATCAATCCCCGATCTGTCCTTTCAAGCTCGGAAACCGCCAGCTTTTTCCTTTGTAAAAAGCCTTTCTTCCTTCTGCTTTTCTGCAAGCTCCTTAAAAAGAATTCCCCGCATTCTTCTCATAAAATTTCATAAGCTGTGCAGAATCTGCAATTTTTTGCCTCACGAATTGCATCCGCAAACTGCTGCTTCAGCTCACGATACCGTTTTGTCTCCGAAGCCACAAAGCCGGCTACCGGAATTCCTAACCGTTCACCGAGCTTCTTTATATCAATATGAATCCCCTTTTTCTCTGCAACATCCATCAGATTCAGAACTAAAACTACCGGCGTATTCGTTCCCACATAATCTGCATACATATATAAGGAACGTTCCAGTTGGGAGCTGTCTACGAGAATCGCAACCAGATCCGCAACACCTGACCGGATAAAGTTCGCCGTAATTTTTTCTTCCTCCGATCCGGCTGACAGACTGTAGCTGCCCGGTAGATCAATGACGCGATAGCTTTCTCCCTGATATGTAAAGTTCCCCTCTTTACGCTCTACCGTTTTGCCCGGCCAGTTACCAACATGCTGATGTGCACCGGTCAATCCGTTGAATACGGTAGATTTTCCTGAATTGGGCTGTCCCAGTAACGCGATTGTCCTGCTCATGCTCTGTCACCCTCCTTAATCTCGATTTTCTCACAATCCTGCCTGCCCAATGCAATTACAGAATCTCGGCAATAGAATAAAACCGGCTGATCCTTAAGGTTCTGAATGACCCGTACCATAGTCCCTTCTACAATTCCAATACCGATTAACCGTGAAATCAGGTGATGACTTCCACTTACGGAACATACAGTTGCATAACATCCGGCATCTGCCTCTGATAACTTCATCCTTATTCGTCCTCCTCTTGCTTACCTCGTCCTGACAGCGTATACTATTGTTAGTTCGTTATGTCTAACTTGTGATATTTTTACAATCTGACTGAAAATATATCTATACCTCATTCAGTCAAAAAAAGGTTCGTTTAGCCACGATCTCTTTGTAAGGGAAAGGAATCTTATGAAAAAAAGAACAATACATGAACAGCGTCAGGCAATTTGTAACAGAAGGACGGGATATCGGTATTATCCATCAGGATACCCCCGATGGTTTTATGGAATTGACCGGTTACTATGTTCTTCCGGGAATTTATCTGGTATTGAATGATATTCACACGCAGATTGTCCCCTTAAATACACAGCAGTCACAGAAAATTCTGCTCGTGAATTACTGCATGGAGGGCCGATGCGAATTCCGGGTGAATGAAGACAATTACAGTTATCTGGATCACCGCATGATGAGCATTTCCTCCCGGATGGCCGAGAATCAGTTCTATTATCCTTCTTCCTGCTATAAGGGGTATGAAATTTATGTTCTGCCGGAATGGTTCACAGAAAAAACAATGGACTTTCTGAAATACTTTGATATTGATATGGATATGCTCATTGCTTTATATGAAAAAGGAGCTGCCTTGTATGTTACAGATCCATTTTTGAAACTATGGAATGATCTGGCTGACTGCTGTCCTGCTGAAAATATCGGGAAAATCCGCCTCCTTACACTGCAGCTTTTAAAATGTTTTTGTGATCATAAGCCGGAAAATGCCCGGAACATGCTTTATCTTCCCAGGGTACAGGTTATGCTTGCCAAAAAAGCACAGGAAATACTTACCCGGGACTTAAGCCGGCACATTTCCATGAAATCCATCGCAGATACACTGGGTGTAAGTGAGACCAGCCTGAAACGTTATTTCCACTCCGTATACGGAGCCAGCCTGTCCACCTATATGAATGAAATACGCATGAAATATGCCGCAGAACTTTTTGACAACATCAAAGCTTGGTATCTCTGATATCGCAAAAGCCTGCGGCTATGTTAATCAAGGGCGCTTCGCCACTGTCTTCCGTGACTTCCATGGGATGAAGCCACTGGATTACCGGCGGAACCATGCGCTAATATTCTAACTTGATTTTTCGTAACAGGAAAAGAATCCAGGCAACGATATGAATCACTCCTTTTTCATCTTGCTGTTATTATTATATGAAGAAAAAGAAAAGATGATTCTCAATCCATCATTAAAAAAACCAAGATTGTCATTTACAAGAATCACATGGATTCTTCCGGTATGTCTGGAATATCTCGTGATCAGGAACTGGCAGCAGATCGTATCCGGAGATTTGCAGTCAAAGCACTTACCGGTTTCCTTACAGGGAGTCTTCACTTCAAACCGCTGTGCATTGATCGGAGCAGCCACATTTCTTGCGCGCTTCATGGCACTGTCAAGATCATCACATACCTTATTCATTCCAACAATAAAGATCACCTTCTTCGGTCCCTGGGCAATGCAGGAAACACGGTTGGAATTGCCATCAATGTTAACAAGAATACCGTCACTTGTCATTGCATTGGCACTGGAAAGAAAGACATCGGAATCATAAGCGGCAAGCAATCCTTCACGAGGCTCCATCTTAGAGCGGTCAAGGTACTGATAATTTCCCTCCTGCAAAGCCTGAACCAGTCCGATTTCGTGGGCACTCATACACCCACCCATGGAAATGGTACTGTTTTCTTCGATCAGCTCCAAAGCCTGTTTTAAAGCAGCTTCCTTATCTTCGGCATAGTAGCCCGTCATATTACGGGACTGTAAGCCTTTTATGACTGTCTGCGCCAGACGTTCGTTTCGTTTCTTCATATTTTCATCCATAGGTTTGTCCTCCTGTCAAAAGAGATTATTGATTCTATTTTATCAGCAAGAGACCGGATGTGCAATTCCAATCGCTGTTACTTACGATTATCTGTCTATGATCCCCTAAACTTTTTCACTACTCAAGTCCACTTAAATCAAGTCGGTAAATCGGATTATCCAGTTGCAGATTATCCATAAACATAATCATATAAATCGGCATATATACTTTCTTCCCATCGATCTCCACATTACCTTCCGAAAAAAATATAAGC
The DNA here is from genome assembly GCA_021628825.1 of Lachnospiraceae bacterium. Classification (GTDB taxonomy): domain Bacteria; phylum Bacillota; class Clostridia; order Lachnospirales; family Lachnospiraceae; genus Suilimivivens. The sequence continues at coordinate 234,788 of JAJXRY010000002.1, forward strand.
CTCCTGAATCCCATAATCATCTGCTTCAAGAACATTATTTAGTGCAGAATGACGTTTATAATCTTTTCCGGACTTAATTTCTAAAGGAGTAACTTTACCATTTAATTCTATTACAAAAATCAAGTTCACCCTGTTTTTTTACTATTAAAGTAATATTCCTTATGCCCCTTTTTGCAAGAAGCTCCTGTGCGGCTGCATTTTTCACAAAAAGTGCACCATTGTTAATGGATGCATCTTTATTTAAAATCGCTAATTTTGTCTGATTCGAATAACAACTTGTCAGAAGTCCGATATCTGAAAAAAAGAGCTTAAACAGATTACGGTTCTCACTGATGATCAGTGGCAGCTTAGGTTCCCTGATGTTGTATACCGGAATGGCCACCCCCGCATCCTTAAGCCACAAAAAATCATTTGCAACCCTGTCATAATTCATGCCCTGTCCAAGAATATTTAATTGAAAAACGTTTATTTTTTTCTGATCAAGCTGTCCCGGCATGGAGTCATAGATTTCCTGCAATTTTTAATTTATATGTCTTTTCATATTTTGAAAAATCCTGCTTATACAGCCGGATTATTTTATCATGAATACCTCCAACCTTTGCCAGGTCATTGGAATCATTATACATAACAACTGCTTCCGGCATTCCTCCTACAATCAGATACAGATAAAATACATCCAGCATCCTGGAATGAACAAATTCATCTACTCTGGTTCTATCCTCAAAATGTTTCTTTAATGTAGATATAATATGCTCATTTACTCCAACAGCACATGCAAATTCCTTAAAATCTAACGGGAACATATCAATAACTGACAGATAGCCTACCGGTGCTGATCGGAGATCGTTTAATTCCACGCCTAAAAGAGAACCACTCATAATATAACGAAAGCTCCCGTCCTCCACTAAAAATTTAATTCTTGTGACAATATCTTTAAACTCCTGTATCTCATCAAGAAAGAATATGGTCTTACCAACTTGAAGTGTTTCCTTTGTCACCAGGCTTAACCTCATCATCAATTCTTTTGCATCCTTTGCTCCTGCAAACAACTCAATTAATTCCGGGTTCTCTATGAAATTCAACTCCACGTATGGAAAAACCACTGTTTTTTTCAGGCACTCTCGTATCAGATATGTCTTACCGATTTGTCTAGCTCCGGTAACTAATAAAGCATCTTTTCCATTTGAAATCCATTCTGTAATTATTTTTCCTGCCGACCTGTCAAGCATATTATCCCCCCTTATTTCTTAATTATAATTACATATTCAACTTTTCCAACCTATTTTAGCATGTTTTTTTCAACTTTTCCAACCTATTTTGGCATGTTTTTTCAACTTTTCCAACCGCTAAGCAGCTACGATGGTAAATTGAGGAAAATTGACTAAATTGAGTTACTTTGCTTTGGCAACTTATGAATGTACATGGCTGAATTATTGCGATATACTTAAATTGTAACTATTCAGAGCCATGCAAAATTGCTTTCTGTGAATGCTTGTATTCAAACAGAATAGCAATTTTATATGGTGAAGTAACCACATGAGGTAAACTACGCTGCATTAGCAGCGGTTTTTACGAATAGGGTTCTGAATAGTTATCTGACATATATAAAGAAAGAAGGAAATTTCGCATGGATACTCCAGATTTTTCAAAAGAACATATCAAACCCTTATTTGAGTCAAAATTTATCCGGGTGTTTGATTTGCAATATGCAGAAGGAAAACATTATTACGATGCGACGAGGCGAACGGCTGATGATCTTGTGGCTGCGAAAACCACGGAAGAATTCAAGAAAATGCGGGCAGATGCTGTGACCTGCATTGTTGTTTTTAAATATAAAGTATTCTGAACCAAAGCTTTTACTCAGTCATGAATTCCGCTACCCCACCGGTCAGTTTCTGTTAAGCCCCCCGGCCGGTCTTATTGACAAAGAGGATACTGACCTTATTACCACCGCAACCAGAGAGTTAAAAGAAGAAACCGGCATTGTTTTTGGAGACAGCGATACCGCGAAGGTGATCAGTCCGCTTCTTTTCAGCACTCCGGGAATGACCGATGAAAGCAATGCTCTCGTTTTACTTTCCATAAACCGTGATACCCTTCCGGAACTGAATACCGATGGCGCTGTTGGAAGTGAATGCTTTAACGGATTTTCTCTTTTAACAAAAGAAGAGGCCCGGCAGATTTTAAATCAGGGAACAGATTCCAACGGTATTTATTATTCGGTATATACCTGGGCCGCTCTCATGTATTTTTGTGACAAGCTTCGGTCATTGATATTGTTATCATCCCGAAAGTTGAAGAATACTTTATGTTCATTTTATTTGAGGAACTCCTATAATTTGTATATATTTACCAAAAATAGGAATGATTCCTATTATTATATTCTACATTCCAGTATCTGTTAATTTTTACTGCAACAGGTATATACTATAGTTATCAGGAAAGATACTAAAAGTTCCTGATGCAAATATAAGGTACCGGATCAGTATCAGGCAGATCCTGCACGGTAACCTGAAAATCAGGAAATGGAGGATAAAGAATATGGCAAATTTATATATGATTGAATTAAATGGTGTGAGTGAGGATGTTTACAACAAAGCCACTGATTTTTATTCAGGCACATGCACTTCGTTTAAATTACAGACCGGAGGTTTCCACAATTGATTGCGAATTTCCGGAGGATCTCGATCCTGACAAGGCACCCGAATTAAAAGAGGCCGTGATCCGCAAGGTACATCAGCAGCTTTAATCCCTTTTAGGGTGCTAATAGTAAGAAACAACGTAGCTACAAAAGTACGGAACAATTACACAAAAATAAAGAGTTCGCGCGCGAGCGGTGTTGCAAAAGCAACTAATTTCTTCTCCGCGAGCTGCGCATCCGTGCGGAGCTTTTTTTGCTTTTGTAGAAAATTCCAGCGGAATTTCCTATAAAGCAAAAAATAAATTCCCCATCCGCAATCCGCAATCCGCAAAGGATCTTCCGGGTGGGGAATTTTTCATCTTCCAGTTATGTTCTTGCCTATTTCAATATATTCTTGTAACTATTCGTCTTCATCATCCTCTACGTCTTCGCCGGACAACGCCTCTTTTAAGGTACGCCAGCCAAGAACGGCACACTTCACACGTGCCGGCATATGGGCAATATCGCGAAGCGCGGATGCTTCCTCCAGAGAGTTGATTTCTTCCTCACTGGCTTCTCCCTTAATCATCTTCATAAAGGTTCTTCCAAGCTGTAAGGCATCCTCTTTCTTCCTGCCGATAACCATTCCCAGCATGATATCCGCGGAGGCCTGCGAAATTGCACATCCGTCTCCGACAAACGCTCCGTCCACAATCGTATCATCCTCGACCTTCAGCTTTAAGAAAATATCATCTCCACAGCTCGGGTTGACACCCTCAAGAACAATATCGGCGTCCGGCAGATTATGCTTGAATTCCGGCCGTACATTATGCTCGGTTAAGATTTCATTATAAAAGCTTCTATTTTCCATATCCCATCCGCTCCCTTACGCTTGCGATACTCTTTACAAAAAAATCTGCCTCTTCTTCCGTATTATAGAACATAAAGCTTGCACGTGTGGCCGATCCGATTCCAAGGTGCTGCAGCAAGGGCTGCGCACAATGATGTCCTGCCCGGACACAGATTCCATCGGCAATCAGAATTTCACTCACATCATGCGGATGTACCTCATCAATCATAAATGTCAGGATTCCTGTATGCTCTTCCGGCAGATCTGATCCCAGTACATGAACATGCGGCAGCTCTCTAAGACCATCCAAAGCACGCTTTGTCACCTTAAGCTCCTGTTCCTGCATCGCAGCAAACCCAATTTTCTGCACATAGTCGATTGCCGCATGCAGTCCGACTGCTCCGGCAGCATTCACCGTACCGGCCTCGAATTTGTGTGGAAGTTCTGCGTATTTTGCGCCTTCTCTGCTCACAGACTCAATCATCTCACCACCTGTGAGAAATGGCGGCATCACTTTTAATAATTCTTTCCTTCCATATAAGACTCCGATTCCCATCGGTCCGAAGATTTTGTGCCCGGAAAAGGCAAAAAAATCTGCACCCAGTTCCTGTACATTGACTGCCATATGCGATGTACTCTGTGCACCGTCTACCACAACAACCGCATTTTTTTCTCATGCGCCATCGCTGCAATTTCCTTAATTGGATTCACTCTGCCAAGCACATTCGATACCTGCGTAATGGCAACAATTCTGGTTTTCTCCGTAATCTGCTCCCGCACTTCATCAAGATCAAGAGAACCATCCTGCCGACACTCCATGAACCGCAATACCGCGCCTGTCGTTCTTGCCACCATCTGCCAGGGAAGCAGGTTGCTGTGATGCTCCATAATGGATACCAGGATCTCATCCCCTGCCTTTACATGACTTAAGCCGTAGCTGTATGCGACCAGATTGATGCTTTCCGTTGTGTTTCTGGTAAAAATGATTTCTCTGACCGATTTTGCTCCGATAAAGTCACGTACTGCCCTGCGGGCATCCTCATACATCTGTGTTGCTTCGATGCTGAGAGGATAATTTCCTCGTAACGGGTTGGCATTATGCTTTTTATAAAATTCTTCTTCTGCATCAAGAACGGTCTGTGGACGCTGTGAGGTCGCTGCATTGTCGATATAAATCCAGTCATGCTCCATGCCGGTACTCTTCCAGAATCCTTCCGAAGTCAGCAGAGGGAATTCGCTCCTGTAATCTATCATATGCCATCTCCCCCCAGTTCCTGATCAATCATTGTGATAAAAGCTTCGTCTGCAATGAGACTCTTCAAGCGTTCAATACCGGCTCTTGCCATCATATCTTCTGCCTGTTCCCTGCTGATTCCTCTGCTTGCCAGATAAAATAGAGTATCCTCATCCAGCTCTCCAATTGTTGCGCCGTGGTTACCTACCACATTTTCCTCCGAACAAAGAATCACCGGAACCGTCTTATTTTCCACATCCTCGCCCAGCATCAGTACGGTTTCCTGCTCGTTTCCTACGGAATCAGAAGCTCCTGTCTTAAAATCAATTGTTCCCCGGAAAATCTTCTTCGCCCCATCCCGCAGGGAGCCCTGTACATTGATTTCACTTTCCGTACATCTGCCAAAATGGTTGACCACCTCATTCATATCAATGACATGGGTATGCTCTCCAATATATCCGATATCGCTCTTAAAGCTGCTTTTCCCGCCCTGTAAGTCGATCGCTGTATCCGAATAAATATCTCCTTTTCCGAGATAAACCTGAACCAGTTCGATACGCGCATTCTTTTCACAGGATCCCTGAATGGTATTGTATACAAGGGAATCCTCCTTGCTGTGCTGTAACTGGATGAGACGGACATGCGCTCCCTCCTCCAGAGTCAGACTCGTGTACACGGCAAGCTTATTCTCCGGCGTATAATCCATATAAACGGTGATCTGCTCGTCCTTTGCCGCATGAATATTAAATTTCTTACTGCTGTATTCCCCCACTCCCTGAATGGAAAAGTGGACAGGTTCTTCTTTCACCGCCACATTTTCTTCCGGAAGTACGGTTGTATGTTCCATATCCCAGGGAAGCTTTGTCTCATTGACCTTCAGCCAATTCCAGGTCTTCGATGGGAGCTTATTGATCATCATATCTGTCATGGCCTTCTCTCCTTATCCTATGCTGCCCTTCATTTCAAGACGAATCAGATTGTTCATTTCTACGGCATATTCTAATGGAAGCTCTTTCGACACATTATCTGCGAATCCGCTGACAAGAAGTGCTCTGGCGTCTTCCTCACTCATGCCTCTGGACATTAAATAAAATACGGCATCGTCACTGATACTTCCGATCTTTGCTTCATGTCCTACGGCTGCATCCTTTGTCCGGATGTCCATAGCCGGTATCGTATCCGAACGGGACTCGGAATCCAGCATCAGGGACTGACAGGAAACCGCAGATTTCGACTTCTTCGCTTCCTTATTGATCACTACACTGCTCCGGAAGGTGCTGATTCCACCGCCCTTACTGATGGAACGGGTATTCATATAAGAGCTTGTATTCGGCGCGGCATGGACCACCTTCGCACCGGTATCCAGATTCTGTCCTTTTCCGGCAAAGGTTACACCGGTAAATTCCATCCTGGCGCCCTCTCCCTTTAAGATACTCATCGGATAGAGACAGCCGACATGGGAGCCAAACGAACCGGAAACCCATTCAATCGTACCGCCTTCCTCCACAACTGCTCTTTTGGTATTGAGGTTATACATATTTTTAGACCAGTTTTCAATGGTCGAATAACGCAGCTTTGCATTTTTCTTCACATAAAGCTCCACACATCCGGCATGAAGATTGGCCACGTTATATTTTGGAGCCGAACATCCTTCGATAAAATGCAGGCTTGCTCCTTCATCTACGATAATCAAGGTATGCTCAAACTGTCCTGCACCTTTGGCATTCAGACGGAAATAGGACTGCAGCGGAATCGATACCTGCACTCCCTTCGGTACATAAACGAAGGAACCTCCGGACCACACTGCTCCATGCAGTGCTGCAAATTTGTGGTCCCGTGGTGTCACCAGCTTCATAAAGTGCTTACGCACCATATCTGCATATTCGCCCTTTAAGCGCTTTCCATATCTGTGTATACGACACCCTCTGCTTCCACTTCTGATTTTACATTATGATAAACCAGCTCGGAATCGTACTGGGCGCCCACACCGGCTAAAGACTTCCGCTCTGCCTGTGGGATTCCCAATCGTTCAAAGGTATCTTTAATATCCTGCGGCACATCCTTCCATGATCCCTGCATCCTGGTATTTGGCCGTACATAAGTGGCAATATGGTCAATGTCCAGACCTTCGATAGAAGGTCCCCAGTCGGGAATGGGCATTTCATTATAATTTGCAGGGATTGAAGACGAAACTGCTGCATCCACACAGGATCATCCTTTTCCTTCGACAGCTTGTCCACAATTTCCGGAGTCAGACCCTCCTCCATACGATAAGCATCTTTTTCTTCATCACGGATATCATAGATGCTGCGGTCAATATCATCTATCTGACTTTTTTCTCTCATTTTACGCACACCTTTCTTTCCGGAATTCATGGCTGTCCCCAACCTCATCCGGAACTACTTTTACCCGGCACTAATTGACTGCTGTGAACTCCTCAAATCCCTTTTCATTAATTGTATCTACCAGAGAAGCATCTCCGTTTCTGACAATTTTTCCTTCATCCATAACATGGGTAACATCCACATGCAGGGATTCCAGAATTCTGGTACTGTGCGTGATAATCAGAAGGCTTCCCTTGCACTGTTCCTTATATAACTGGATTCCTTTGGAAACCGTCCGGACGGCATCGACATCAAGACCGGAATCCGTTTCATCCAGAATCGCAAGCTTGGGCTCTAACATCAGCATCTGCAGAATATCTGATTTCTTTTTTTCTCCTCCGGAGAAACCGACATTCAGATCACGCTCTGCATAGGATTCATCCATGGAAAGCAGCTTCATAGTCTCCGAAAGCTTCTTCTTAAAGTCCCACAGACGGATCCGCTTTCCGGTCTTTTGCTCCAAAGCACTGCGGATAAAGGCACTCAGCGTTACTCCGGGAACCTCCAAAGGATTCTGGAAGGATAAGAAGATTCCCTTCTTCGCACGCTCATCCACCGACAATTCGGTAATCTCTTCTCCATCAAAAAGAATGCTGCCGGAAGTAACCGTATAACGGGGATGTCCTGTAATGGCATAACCCAGTGTCGATTTACCCGTTCCGTTCGGCCCCATGAGCACATGCGTCTCATCGCTTCCGATGGAAAGGTCCACTCCGTGCAGGATTTCTTTATCTTCTACATTCACATGTAAATCTTTAATTTCTAACAAAGTATGTTTTGACATTTGCTTTTCCTCCTGGTCTTCTCTGAGGCTCATTGTACATACAACTCGCAAATCCGCACTTCGTGCTCTTCATCCTGCTTCGCAGGATATTTGCTCGTTAATGAGCCCAGAAAACCAAATGTCTGCTTCGCATCCGCTTGGTTTTCTCTGAGGCTCATTATATACCCATTTACCTACCACGTAAATAGGTTGTTTAATAGTTTTTACTTTTCTTACACTTTCCTGTGGCACCGCATAACTCTTTTCCTAAAAAAATATGCAGATTTACGAGCGTAATCTGCACATTTTTATTTCACATTTAAACATTGCCAAATAACCTTTTATTAGTCCGGATATTTAATCAGATCAAAAAGCTTTCCATTCTCACCAAAGTCACGTGTTCCCTCTAATTTCATGCCAAGATGCATATACTTGTCGCACTTTGATTGTGCATCGGTATCAAGAATTACCGGAACATGGAGACGGTTCCCTTCTGCAAAAGCCATATCCAGGAGCTTCCGCATATAGCCCTGTCCCTGATATTCTTCTGTTACGCATACCAGACCTACAAATATGTATGGCTTCTTTTCCTTATCCATGCGGTCCTTCAGATCCGGCCCACCCTTCGACAACACCTTGAAAAACTGCACCAGTTCCTTAAAATTCATTGACTGGAACAATCCCTTTACCAGTTCCATACCGGCTTTCAAGCTTACCTTCTGTCCGGGCAGCTTATAGGCAATGTAGCCTTCTCCGCGCTCACTTGTGTTATACAGCATACCACCCTTCAAAGCCATACGCACATAACTGTTAATATAAACCGCTGCTGCTTCCTGACTGCGGTAACACGATACCAACCCCTTTTCTTCACCATAATCATAATAGCCAAACGCATGACCAATTTTCCGGATTTTGGATTCCTCAAGTTCTTTGATATGCATTGCTTCTTCTCCTTACACAATTTTTAATTATAGGTTAGTCAATACTAACCAATATGTCAATAGATAACATGCATTCATCATGCATGCCACATAGTGCCTATATATACTGATCTCCTCAAACTGATCTGTGAAATACTTTATACAGGCATCCTTTATAATAGACTTAATTCATTTCCCGTAACATAAGCCTCGAGAGTTTTCAGAATCATCTGGACACTGTTCTCAAAGGAAGTCTGCACAAAGGTCTCACGGAACTTCCACATCGCATAAATGGATTTCATCAGATTCATAACCGTTCCATAATCCACATCGGGACGCACATCACAAATCAGCGTCAGCCATTGCTTTAGCTGATCCTTCTGTCTTCTCATTTACATATTGCATAAGTGCGTACAGATACTCTTCCTTCGAAGAATAGAATAGATAAAAGCTTCCCTTTGCAATCCCGCAGTTCCTGGTAAGCTTATCCACTGTAGTTTTCTGTATCCCATATTCTTTAATCAATTTAATTCCCGCAAGAAAAAGCTCTTCCCTGATCTTTTCCTGTTCCTTTTCCGTAAATCCTGCCGGCATAATTCCTCCTATGACGAAATGTAATCCTCTTTCTTTTCCTTCTTTCGACGGATGAGAAACATCGCAACTCCCGCACCGCAGATAATGAAATACCCAAAAATGCTGATCACATCCGGTACTTCCCCTAAGAAAATTATGCCAAGCAATGCGGCAAATACAATCTGTGTATAGTCGTATACCGACAACTCACTGGCCGGTGCATAGGTGTAGGCTGCTGTAATCGAGAACTGGCCCAGTGTTGCAGACAATCCTGCCATTAAAAGGGATCCAAGCTGCCACCACGCAAGCGGCTGGGGATTCCAGATAATGAACGGGATGGCACATACGCAGGAAAACACCGAAAAGCAGAATACAATCAACGGCCCCGGAGCTCCATGCTTGCTTGCAATCCGCACGTTCGTATAAGCAAGTCCTGCTCCCATTCCACCAATCAGACCGATAAACGCCGGAAGGGTTGCAACACTGTCAAAGCCCGGACGCAGGATAAACAACGCCCCGATAAAAGCCACAATAACACAGATCAGCTGATACGGCTTGATCTTTTCTTTCAACAGGAAATAAGAAAAGATAATGGCAAAAAAGGGAGATAATTTATTAAGCATTGACGCATCCGCAATATACAGCTTGCCGATTGCATAAAAGTTTGCAAAAATCCCGATCGTTCCAAAAAAAGAGAACGAAAGAAGATGTATTTCCCGGATCCTTTCGGAATGTAAAAAGGAATCTTCTGCTTTTTTTCATCGCAAGAAAAAGCAAAGAAAAATTGCCACAAGATTCCGGAAAAAAAGCTCTTTTCAATCGCCGGTAAATCTCCTGCCAGCTTCACAAACAGATTCATAAATGCAAATCCAAAAGCCGCAAGAATAATATAAAAAAATTCCTTTATACTTGTCATTGATTTTTCATATGATATGTCATTACCCTCTCTCATAAACTAAAAAGCAGGGTTCCATCCTCTACCGATACCATCGCATGTTGTCCGATAAAGGAATTACTTACACCCAGCGCAAAATCAGAGGTCAGGCTCCCGGCATATTCATATTTCAGTCCCCGTATGACCACGCCGTCTGCCTTGTCGCTCAGACAGATCACCGACAGGCTTCCCTTAAGAGCAGGCGAAAATGTTTTACAGCCGTTCCACAGAATTTCCATCCGGATGCCGTCACCCATCATCTGGATCTGGCAGCCCTTTTTCGCATAATGGGTCATCAACTGTACATTCGCAAACGTATGGGAAACCCGTGCTCCACCGCAGCCGCCATAAATCAGGATTTCATGGTATCCCTCTTCATAAGCCTTCGCTACGGCCAGTCCCATATCCGTGTCATCCTTTTCGACCGGAACAACCTCATTCGGAATCTCTTCGATTGCCGCTTTCACCACCTCTTCGGTAAGGACTTCATCATACTCCAACGAATCCAGATCTCCCACCAGAAAATCCGGATGTATCTTATTTTCTAACAAAAATCTTAATCCACCGTCAGCCGCAATTACATAAATATCCTTTTTCATTTCCGGCTTACGGCATCCGCTGTGGCAGGTTGTACAGTCATGGGTACAGTTTGCATCCTGCGCTCCGTAGCCTGCCCATTTTAACAATGCAAGTAATTGTGCAGCTTCATTTCCCATCGGGGAAGCGCCGATGATGATGGCCTGTTTATATTTTTCTGGTAATTGGATTCATGACCTTTCCTGCCTTTTTTTGTTATTATCCTTTCATTTTACAACTTATTTGTATTATAAAGAAAGCAGCTGTTACTATCGATTAATAAAAGAAGGATCCTCTTCAATCAATTCAATAAATGCCTGTGCCACATCCGGATCAAACTGTGTTCCTTTTCCGCGTTCCAGTTCTCCGATTGCATACTCTATACTTAGTCTTTCCTTATAAGCTCTGCGTGATACCATGGCATCGAAGCTGTCGCATACGGCAAGAATTCTTCCCACAAACGGAATCTCTTTTTCCTTTGATTCCGTTTGGATAACCCTTTCCGTCATAACGCTCATGATGGGACAAAACCGCCGGAATCACATAATTCATGTGCGGCAGAAAATGGATCATTTCAACCGACTTTTCCACATGAGTTTTAATGATCTCATATTCTTCCTTCGTAAGTTTTCCCTTTTTCTTTAGGATATCATCCTGAATTCCGATTTTTCCAATATCGTGAAGCAGTCCTGCCACTTTAGCAGTTTGTATATCTTCCTTCGGAAGTCCCAGCTTAATTGCAAGTCGTTCGGCATATTTTGAAACATTCTCCGAATGCTCAAAGGTAAAGGAATCCTTGGCATCAATTGCCGCCATAAGGGCAAAAAAATCGTCGGTGATACCTGATTATATCCCTTTTTCATTATCCTGCTTCTTTTTCCTCTGAATGCTTCTTTTTCATATACTTCAATACAGTTCTTGCCATTTTCCTTCGCATAAAACGAAGCACGTCTGGCCTGCCGGAACAATTCTGTTGCATTCTCTGCAAGCAGCGTATCGCAGGCAATTCCAATACTGAAGGTAATGAGCTGGATTACATTCGGCTTATCCTCTGTTGATTCGAGCATCACACTCTGAATCTGCTTTGCAAATGAAATCAGGTTATCTTTCCGGTTATCCTGCATAATAATCAAAAACTCATTGCCACCCACACGGAATACCTGCATATCTTCATCTGCAAGATTCTGCATCTGCTTTGCCGCCCAATGCAAAACCTCATCTCCCATACTTTCCCCGTACAGATCGTTATACAGCTTGAAGTTATCAATATCCAGATAAATCATTCCTGCTGTGTGAGTCCTGATATCTAATTTCTTAAGACATTCACGGCAGTAATTCCAGTTATACACCCCGGTCGGCGCGTCATGAATCGATACCTGATACAGTTTTTCATAGGCACAAATGCTCTTTAACACACCGGATACACTATTTCCGATCTGCCGGATACAATCTACCTCATCATAAATAAATCTGTTTTTCTATGAAGCTCTACATATAAAAAAATCCATAAGTCTGATTATCGTATTTAAAAAAACGGCAAATGCAGGATCCTTATAAATCTTACCGCTGCCAAAGAGCTCACGGATCCGTGCCTCTTCTTCCTCCGTTAATCGTTGATCTCCCTTTTCCGTACATTCTGTAAAGCGTCCTTCTTTTTCCTCAACAATATGCACATCGGAGTCAACTACTGCGGCACTTAAGGTGTCACGAATCATCTGATACAATTTCTTTTTTTACTTACAACGGATGTTACTTTATCCTGAAACCCGGTAAGATGATCCACAATATGTTTTTTCTTTTGCGATAAGACATATTCCACTCTTTTTCCTTGCAAAAGCCAGAATAAAAAAATACACCAGAAACATTCCGCAATCATAAACAACACGATGGTCTGTCGGTCCATGCTGGTGATCGATACGGATAACATATGATCAATATTCCATTCCCAAAACATGATGGGAATAAATGCAACGACTGTTGCTATGAAATAAACAGCCCCTGCCATAATCCGCAGTGATACCGAAAAGAAATACTGTTTGTAAACCACATAAACAAGGCTGATGGCCATGCACACACCACCAAGCGCATCATAGGGTAAATCTTTTCCCCACGGCAGAAGACAGGCAATATTTCCGGCAAAAAGCAAAAGGATTCCCACTAATAAGGGGCTGAGCTTACGCCGATATTCATATTGCGTTCCGATTTTGTTATGAGCAAGCACTGTCACGTAAATTAAAAGTAACAGCTCTGCTGCAATCCAGACCCACATAGCGCCTCTGGCATGATACACATAGGAAATACTGCCATCAGGCAGTAACTGTGTCTCCGGAACAGGAAGAAGGAAGCCTGTAAACACATTCAGGACAAAAACGATCAGAGTGATCAGCATACAGCCATTCAAAAACCTTCCTTTTCCTGTAATTTCAAGGACACAAAAAAGAAATCCATAAATCGCTATGGGAATAATAAACAGACCAAGCATGGAAAACTGATACCAGAACGCTTCCCCGGGACTGATTTGCAGACGCATCAATACAGATCCAACGGTCCAACACAAAAGTGCAATTAAGGTTACCCTCAGATAATATACTACTCTTTCATTTCTGGGAATACTGATAAAGCAGGACAATAAGAATAAATAACATGCAAAAGTTCCCACAGAAATGACCATATAAAAATTTCCATCCATAAACAGGCTCATTAAGTCTTTCATAATCTAAATTTCCTGCCTTTGTAATTTATCCATGCACATAATCCTCAATCGCATGAATAGCTTCTTCGATTCCGTTCTCCTGACGGATCTGTCCGGAAAGCTCTGCTGCCCGTTTTTCATACTTTCCACTCGCAAGATCAAGCAATGCTTCCTTTAACTGATCCTTTGTACAAAGCTTCTTTCTTATATATAATGGTTCCGGTCCAAGTCCCAGTTCGTGTACTGTTCTTCCATAATACCACTGATCCAGCGCCAATGGAATAATTAAGGTCGGACAACCTGCCCAGATGCCGATACCGTTTGTCGTACAGCCGCCATGATGAACCACCGCCTTTACCCGCGGGAATATGTAGCTATAAGGAATCTTATCTACGAAGTGCAGCTTCTCTGTATTTTTCTTCTCCGGTATCTGGAATGCCTGAACAACCGCTTTGATTCCGGTTTCCTTCAATGCCTCTATGGTCCGCACCTGTAATTCTGCCAGTTCCCTCGACTCTGCCTTGCCAAATGCAACAAAAATGGGCTTTTTCTCCCTCTGTTAAAAAAATTTGTTTTTATTTTATAAAGCTCCTCCGTAGCAAGTCTTGTTTTTGCTACAAGATTCTCCCCGTTCTTCGGAAAACAATAGTACTGCACCTGTGCATCACCAATGCTGATCATATCTCCGATTTCATACCAGTAAAAATCCGAATAAAGACTGTAAGAAACCTGTGGCGGCTGCTTATAATGCAGCTTTCCGTCACACCCTGTCAGGTCAAACCCATCCGATGTATGCAGAAGTCGCCCCTCTCCTACTTTATATACACATTTCGTATCTACCAGCATATAGATATCCACTTCAATATCTAACTTATAGCTTCCATCTTCAAGTTCTTTTTTGACACATTCCCTTTCCCAGCGATACCAGTCCGGAATATGCGTAAAGCGTGTTTCTCCCCTGTGTGCTTTCAGTTCACCGGTCTCTGACAGCTCATAACTGCTCTGACACTGCAGACAGATAATTTTCGTGCCCTTTCCTTCCATCCTGCCCTCCGACTGGCAATGGGGACAGCGGTAAAGCACTCTCTGTAAGCCATCCGCACGAAACGGTTCTTTCACGATAATTCCCTGTTCCTGCTGTTCCCTGAAGTAATCAAATGAAAAGGCCTGCCTTAAGATCTCATTGATTTCTTCTACCGACTTCTGTGCAATCTCCTCCGGGGAAAGCAGATAATCCATTTTTGCGGATACCCTGGTGCGGCGTAACTGCAGCCCATTGTACAGCGGATCACGCAAAAAAGCCCCATTGGTTCTTATCATAACAACCGGAGCTTTCAATAACTTAATACATTTTCCAAGACTATGAGGAAGCGGCGTCTGTGTTCCATCAAAGCTATAGCTTGCCTCGGGATACATCAGGACAGAAGCATGTAACTTCTGAATTGCATACCGCATATCCTTAATGAGAGTAATGTCATTGATAAACTTTTTCGCAGGGATACAACCCAGAAGCCGCATCAGAGACTTCTTTCCAACGAATCCGTCCAACGTGCAGACAATATGATACTCCCTGTCGGCAAGCAGTGTTGCAGCAATCTTTAAATCAATGAAGCTCGAATGATTCATCAGTACAAGACAGGGCTCCTGATCCCCTAATTGTTCCATCCCTGTCTTTTCATAAGAAAAGTGGATTGCCTTTAAGTCAAAATAAGAAATTGCCTTCAAAAGCTTCCGCATGATCCCAGACTGCCTCATGGGATTCTCATGCTTCTCTCTCGGCAATGCCATTACTTCTTCGTAACTCTTTTCCTTTGTTCTGATTTTCATACTTCCCCTTCACATATGCCCATTGATATATCTTATTTTATCCTTGTAACATAGAAATTACAACACTCATCTCCCTGTGCCAGTGTTTTAGTGCGGTGTAGCTGCCCACCCTCATTCCGATAGTTTCTCTCATCCATATTGCACAGACACGGAACAAACTCAAAACAGTTTTCCCGCTTGCCAAGCTTGCAGATACCGCATTCCGTATAGGTATTGTAAAATTCATCGACCCCCTTTTCATAATGAAACTTCCAGTCCAGTTCATAGGTCGATGTCTGGCTTGCAATACTTTCTCTTACTTTCTGATCCTGTACCTTGTCTGTAAACAGGGTACACTTTTTATTTTTGTGTGCCTTGATCATAAATGGTGAATCAAAAACCGCCGTGACCATCTCATTCACAATAGCAGGATTGATTTTGTCCGGTTCTGCTTTATGTAAAGAAAAAACAAACGCCGCAATATACAAATTCATTTCCAGGGAACTGCCCCCGATATCCGGTGTCCTTAAAAGCATCGCCTTATATTCCTGTTTTACCTTCTTCTTATATTTCTTCATATCCATATCCGGACACAAAACGGAAAGCCTTGCCAATGCCGATTTAAAACATAACAGTTCTACTGCCTTTGCATAAATTCCATACTTTAACATTGCATCATCAGTCCTTTCTTTCCCTTATGCAACTATTCTTCCCGCCACTCTTTTAATGCAGCAGATAATTTTCTGTCAATATCCTTTCTGGTTGCTTCGCATTCCTTCGGATAATCCTTTGCAGCTTTAAAAACAAACCGCAGCACAAATTTAAGTCCTACAGGCAATGCCTTACGAAGCAGGGATTCCGGCAGTACAAAATGCGTTCCATGCTCATATACAAGCGGCACATATTCGCAGGTGTGAGGATGCTCTTTTAAACGCTGATCCATACGACGGATATATTTTCCTGTTTCCCAGAAGGAATCATCCTCGGCTCCTACAAGAAACAGCTGCCCTCTGATATTCTCAACCTTGATCATTTCCTCTTCGGTATGTTCCCTTGCCTTTTCGGAATCAATAAACAGACAGGTACTGCGTTCAAAATCTCCGGAGCCTTTGGTCTCTTCCTGAATCTTCTGCCAGTATACCGGATGTTCATATACAAATGGCATGTAAGGAAGGGGCTTTCCCTGATAAGAAAGAGTGGAAGCGCCCGGAATCGGCCATTCCCCGCATCCATCCTTTCCCCTGTTCAAATCCCTGCCACACAAAATCACTGGGAGTAAGTCCGAAAGTCAACGTAATATCCGGGAAAAGAGAAGCTGCAACAAGAGAATCCATGCCCGCAGTACTCATTCCCATAATTCCGATTTTCCGGTTTCCGTTGTTCTTCAGCCACTTAATCGCTGTTTCTATTCTTTCCATCGGATAATTTACATGACTGTAATTTTTCTTGCCCGGAGACATGCAAAGCGCATTTACCCCGTTTTTATGTAACCATTTAACACCACACTTTGCCATGTAATCATTCGGATCATCACCAAACAATCCAATAACTGCACAGTCGGAACCCTTTGGATTTTCGTAATACGTTCCATAGAAACCATCTTTTTCTGTTTCAAAAAATTGTTTTTTCATGTCTTTTCCTCCAGCATCACTTTCAAAAATCTGTCAACAATAAAACCAATTTCATGTTAGTATACACTAACTTCATTGTCAACTATCTGCCGGTATCACACATAAAAAAAACATTAAATTTCTTTTTTTCTTCCCTTACCATATTTAACAGATCCATGAGACCTTTTTCTTTGATAATTGCAATTCCCTGTTCCTCATCTCCAAGGACGATGAGATTATCTCCCGGCTGGATGTCGAAAATCTTTCTCGCCCGTGCCGGAATCACAATCTGTCCTTTATCACCGACTTTAACGGACCCAAACATATGCTTACCCTTAGGTGGAATCTTCATTCCTTTGTTTTCAGCCGGATCATAATTTGCAAGATCATCCAACGAAACACCAAAAAAATCCGCAATCATTTTGGATTTATTAATGTCCGGAACCGACTCCCCTGTCTCATATTTTGACAGTGTCTGTCTACTGATACCGATCTTCTCTGCAAGCTGCTCCTGTGACATGTTATGTAGTTTCCGTAATGTAATCAGATTTTCCCGAAACATGGTCTTTCCTCTTATTTCCTGTGCTATTTCGATAATCTTCTATTATTTTAAATAAGTATATCACATTTTTTTCGTTATCCCTTGACACAAAAAAATATACCATTACTATAATAACTAGCAAATGCTCGGAGGGTGAGTTGTTCGGAGAAACAGCAGCCGGATAAGAGGCAGACTGAAATGTCTGTTTCTTGTCATTATCCGAACCTATGCGTTGTCATTTTGTAATTGATATCTTTCTGAATTCTATTTTCCAGCGTCTTGTCTGCTATATCGGAAATCGCAGTATGGTGCACCCTCCGCGATTGTTCTTGTTCTTACTAATTTCATATTCATAATGTCTGCAAGCACATAATCCATACGGCACAAATAAGGTGCCAGCTCCGGACACCCTTCATCCTGACACAACTTGCACGCACCACATTCGTGATAGTCATATCCCAGATCATATTCTCCATTTCCCGGCAGAATGTCAACGACCCAGTCATTTTCGTATTTATGCTCATGGCTGTCTGCAGACCATTGTAACCTTCCCGGCATCTTCTTCGGATCTAAATATTGATCGACATCTCCTATCACTTTGTGGAACAGCTTCGATGCACACAGACCATCCCGGAATATTTCATAATTCTCCTCTGCTGATTTTTCCAGTACCCCGGTTCATTGCAATAAAATAACTTGTCATGATGTATGAGCTGAGAAGTCTGGATTTTCCAATATCTTTTGCCCTCTTAACAATCTCCTCATACGCTTTATCAATTTTTTCTTAGGAATGTCCTTTGAAAAACCCTCTTTTCTTCAACTCCGCTTTTATCGCACTATGATAAAAAAATGATAGATCATTTTTTACATTCATCGTATTTTTTTCATGTTCTTTGCTCCTTTGATAGTTCATTTTTCAAACTTATATAAAAGCATCATACGGTGCTTTATCATCAAATGGCTTCTTTCTGCTAAATTCTGCAGATTCATCAATATGTGCAAATATATTTTCTGAGTATTTTCTGATACCACTATGTCCTGTACAAACATATTCTGGCTGAATTTCAACAATCCGTTCCTTTAATTTCAACAATGATTTTTTTGTTCATATTATTATATCAACGAGGCGTGCCGACGTCTACGAATTCATAGGCCTTTAGCCTAGCCTATTTCATCGCAGGCGTCGCCTTATAAAAAAAGAGATAATGTGTCTTGGTCTGCGAGTAAACTCGCACAATTCACATTACCTCTTTTTTTGCACGTCTCGTGCCAATTCGAATGTTCCCTGCGGGAATCGAACCCACAACTACAGCTTAGGAGGCTATTGTTATATCCATTTAACTAAGAGAACGAAAACCTACGGAAAATTGATGTAACCCTGCATCCAGATCGTTCCTTTGAAACGACGTCCAACAGCAGGTTCACCAAACAAATCCGCTCTGTTAATACAAACATCAAATTGTAAATCATTACAACTCAATATCATAACACAAATTTCTTCATCTGTAAGCGTATTTTTTTACAAAATTATAATCAATTATTTCTCCAAGGACAGAATACTGGTCGCATTCTACTCCATATGGCATAAAAATAAGTATCTACCAGTGTGAAAACGTCTTCCTTATGAATCCGCTTGGAAATAGCAGAATAGGTATCCATGTCATCCAGAGTGAGATTTTCAATGGCTTCCTCATCTCCGTTGCGCGCCGCATTCAATAACTGGCTGCGGTCACGAAGCGTCTGCTGGTTACGAATCAGATCTTTCTCCGTTTTCTTTAACGGCATCATAATTGTACCGGACAAAGAAAGTGCAGAAAGAGTCAGTGTCGTTCCACGGATCGGCAGATTATTTGAATTCTTGGCCCTTACATAAGGAATCATATTCTGAAGATAAAAAATCAGTGAAACTCCAATACGGACATCATCGCAGACTCCGGCATAGGATTCTAAAGCAGCATGACGTTCTATAGACACATCTTCCTGCGTGGTAATATTATTTCCACGTAAAAAAATGGAAAAATAATATTCGTAAACAAATTTATCATCTTCGTCAAATTCACCGCATACCGTAACACCAATATTAGGGGCGAATTCTTTGCTGAATGATGCAAGCAGTGTTTCGTCACCGTTTGAAGTATATGCTCTTTCTTTTCCTTCTACAACTACATCCGTCAAAAGCTTCTGCAGCTCCTTCCGGTTCCAGACTTCGCTAAAACCGATTGCTCTCATATATTTATGCAAAGAATTCACCTCCTTATCTGTCTCAATGTTTCATATCAATTATTCTGACATTCGTTTATCTGACAATAATTAAGATCCATACACAGTTCAGTAAACTATGAGCATAATACACATATTTACCGGATCTCTGTCATGCCACCCATATAAGGACGCAGCACCTCAGGAATACGGATAGAACCGTCTGCCTGAAGATTATTCTCTAAGAATGCAATTAACATTCTCGGAGGAGCAACTACGGTATTATTTAAGGTATGTGCAAAGTACTTACCCTTTTCTCCATTAACACGGATCTTTAATCTTCTTGCCTGTGCATCTCCAAGGTTAGAGCAGCTTCCTACTTCGAAGTATTTCTTCTGTCTTGGAGACCATGCTTCTACGTCACAAGACTTTACCTTCAGATCTGCCAGGTCACCGGAGCAGCACTCTATGGTTCTTACCGGAATATCCATGGACCGGAATAAGTCTACCGTATTCTGCCATAATTTGTCAAACCACATTGCAGAATCTTCCGGCTTACATACAACGATCATTTCCTGCTTTTCAAACTGGTGAATACGATAAACACCACGTTCCTCTAAGCCGTGAGCTCCTTTTTCCTTACGAAAGCAAGGGGAGTAACTGGTTAAAGTCTTCGGAAGCTCTGCTTCCGGTACAATCGTATCAATGAATTTACCAATCATGGAATGCTCGGATGTTCCGATCAGGTATAAATCTTCTCCTTCGATCTTATACATCATGGCATCCATTTCTGCGAAACTCATAACGCCGGTAACTACATTGCTTCGGATCATAAAAGGAGGTACACAGTAGGTGAAACCTCTGTCAATCATAAAGTCTCTTGCATAAGCAAGTACTGCGGAATGAAGTCTTGCAATATCACCCATCAAATAGTAGAAACCGTTACCTGCAACCTTACGGGCACTGTCTAAATCAATACCGTTCAGTCTTTCCATAATATCGGTATGATAAGGAACCTCAAAATCAGGAACAACCGGTTCACCATATCTGGTAATTTCAACGTTTTCCGAATCATCTTTACCAATCGGAACACTGGGATCAATGATATTCGGAATGACCATCATTATCTTGGTGATCTTTTTCTTCCAGTTCCTTTTTCTTTCTCTTCCAGTTCAACAAGTCTCTTTGCACCTGCTGCAACCTCTGCCTTCTTCTGCTCTGCTTCTTCCTTCAGACCCTTTGCCATTAACGCACCGATTTCCTTGGAAATCTTGTTACGGTTTGCACGAAGATCATCGGCTTCCTGCTGAGTCTTACGGCTTTCTGCATCCAGCTCAATTACCTCGTCTACCATAGGCAGCTTGGAGTCCTGAAATTTCTTCCTGATATTTTCTTTAACTGCTTCAGGATTCTCCCTTAAAAAAATTTGATGTCGATCATTTCTATTTCCTCCTAATAATTATTCCAAAACTTTTTTTCAATAAATACGTTATTGATCTTAACTAAATCAATAATATCATGATTTTTTTCAATTCAATCACGGGACGATCGGAAAAATTCTTTTATTTTTGTCGAACCACTTTCCCGGTTTGCCCATTCGTAAGAAGCACCGTACTTCCTGCCGGATAAACGGCTGTAAACTGAAGCAATGCATCTACAATCTCTTTCGGAAAACGGCTTCCCTTATAAATCTTCATATATTCAATTGCTTCATATACCTTAGTTCTCTTACATCCAATCCCACAGATCATTTCATCAAAAGGCATCACATACACCAACAATTGCTGCCTCGTATGGGATTTCTTTTGCCTTCAAAGGATATCCGCTTCCATCGATTCTTTCATGATGAAACAAAATGATACTTTTGCCCGTATCTGAAATCCAGTTTTCATTCTTGACTGCAGAATATCCATAAACCGGATGCTTCATATACTCGGATAACTCTACCTTTGATAAAGAATCCAGATTTTGATTCTGATAAGATATCGTCATATAACGGAGTCCCAGGTCATGCAGCAAAGAACCGACAGCAATGTCATGTACTCGTTCCTTGGCGAGATTTAATTTTAATGCAGTCAGAGTAGCCAGTGAACACAAATTAATGGAATGCTCATAAATATCCGAGCTTCGCTCCTTAATGTCATAGATTTGTTCGATGACATCGTCCTCTTCCAGTATCTTACTGATAATCCCGTCGGCCGTTCCTGATAGCTCAACCAGTTCCTGATTATTATTGTAGGTATGCTTTTCAATAATATTCCTTACCTGTCTCTTAAAGCCCTCTTCAATATCGGATTTCAAAAGGACTACTTCCTGAGTTTTTACCAGTTCTTCATCTTTAACAAAAACCTCCGTGATACCAAGATCACGAATTTTATCGATATATTCCGGACGAAGGACAAGCTCTTCTGATAACAGGATCTTGTATTCTTTTGTTAAAATAGGTTTGGCTAATACTTCTCCACCCTTCAAATTATCGACTTTAACAATCTTCAATTACTCATCATCCCCTACTGCCATTTTCAAAGCAGCTTCTTCTTCTTTGCCAAGATCAATCATAGCCTTACCATTGATGATCTCTTTTGTGTACGTGTAACATCCCTCTGTACTATGGACAGAGTTTAATATGAAACCACTATTCTCTTCATCCAGCATACATAAACAAAAACTTAACTTACCACCCATTTGCTGAAAAGCGTCGTATTTTACAATACCAACCTTCTGAATCGTGGATTCCAGTTTCTTATATAATGTCCGGATATCTTTCTTATTCTTATCAATGGATGCCTTGAAAAATGTATTATCCTCGAACAGTCCTACAATTTCATCTTCCAGACTCTTCGCATCTTTTTCCCTTCATAAATTTCTGATACTTCTTATTCAATTTACGAATAGCACACATATTAATAATATTAAGAACCAGCGATATTAACAAAATGACTGCAAGAACCAGAATAATAATTCCAAGCTCTGCATTGCCCATACCAATCGTTGCAAAAAAACGCGTTCATATTCTTAAGTACCTTTCTTGTTACATAACCCTTTCTTTTCCCTATCTGGAAAGTAAATCCATAATTTTTTCCAGATCTTCATGGCTGTAAAATTCAATTTCAATCTTACCGGCACCATTACCTTTTGAAGTAATGGCAACCTTCGTAGATAATTTCTGTTTCAAATTTTCTTCAATATCCTGATAGATTGCTTCCAGACTCTTATCAACAGGATTTGTCTTCTTAACCTTTGCAGGTTTGTTCAGATTCTTTACCAGCTTTTCAACATCACGTACACTCAGCTTTTCATCAAAAATCTGCTGCGCAATTGCATACTGCTGCTGCGGATCTTCAATACTAATTAATGCTCTGGCATGTCCTGTACTGATTAAATCATCAATAATCATCTGCTGCACATCATCACAAAGCTTCAACAGACGCATGGAATTAGTTACTGCTGTTCTGCTTTTCGATACTCTTTCTGCAACTTCATCCTGCTTTAAATTGAACTCTGTCAACAGACGCTTATAAGCTAACGCTTCTTCAATGGGATTTAAGTCTTCTCTCTGAATATTTTTCAATCAAAAGAAATCTCTACAATTTCTTGCTCTGAATAATTCCGGATAATAACAGGAACCTCTTTTTAAACCTGCTTTCTTAGATGCACGCCATCTACGTTCACCGGCAATAATCTCATAATAGGTCTTGCGATCCTGAACAAGAATCGGCTGTAATAATCCATATTGCTTAATAGATTCTGCCAGTTCTTCCAAAGCATCTTCATCAAAATTCTTACGAGGCTGTTCACGATTCGGTTCCACTTTTGTAATATTTACAATCGTAACAGGACCTTCTTCATGAGCTGCTTCGTTAGCACCGGGTTTTTGCCGCTACTTTTTTTGTTTCATCTTCCAACTTATTTGGAATTAAACTATCTAACCCTTTTCCCAATCCACGTTTTGCTGCCATATTATTTTCCTCCATTAATTACTTCTTCTGCTAATTGCATATATGCTTCTGCTCCTGCAGATTTTTGGATCATAAGCATTAATTGGCATTCCGTAACTTGGAGCTTCCGCCAATCGAATATTTCTCGGTATTAATGTCTGGAATACTTTCTGACTTAAATTACTCTTAACATTTTCAACAACCTGCATAGAAAGATTGGTTCTTGAATCATACATAGTGAATACAACACCTTCAATATCCAGATCCGGATTCAATCTTTCCTTTACCAGATTAATTGTATGTATTAACTGACTTAATCCCTCCAACGCATAATACTCACACTGAATTGGAACTAAAACCGTATCTGCTGTTGTCATCGCATTAATTGTCAACATACTTAAAGAAGGAGGACAATCAATGATAATATAATCATAGCTATCTTTGATCCACTCTACTTCTCTCTTTAAAATATATTCCTTACGATCTACACCAATCAGTTCAATCTCTGCAGCAGCCAGATTTACATTAGAAGGAATAATGGACACACCATCTATTACATCATTGAGAATACATTCCTTGATGGAACATTCACTCAGCATCAATTCATAAACTGTGTTATCCAGATCATTCTTCTCTACGCCAAATCCGCTGGTTGTATTTCCCTGCGGATCTGTATCAATTACTAAAACTTTTTTTCCCTTTGCTGCTAATGATGCAGATAAATTAATGGAGGTAGTTGTCTTTCCTACTCCACCTTTCTGATTAGCAATCGCAATCGTTTTTCCCATTCGTTTTGCCATTTCCTTTCTTATCACAGTGCATTATTGATTATATCACTTCTGAAAGTGATATTCTAGGATTTTTTTACTTACAAAAAAATAAACTTGTAGTTCTATTTTTCCTGCTACTACAACATCTAGTGCCCTATTTTTAAAGTATTTTTCTTTAAATCTAATGTTTCACGCTTTCTATATTTTCGATGTTTCACGGATTAGCTACAAGATTTAGGGGCTATGTGTTTCACGTGAAACATTATCTTGTGACTACGTTTTACAATAACGTTTCATGTTTCACGTGAAACATATCACTTACATTTTAATACAAAATCATTCCAAAATGCAGTATAAATAATGAATTTATATATAAATAAATCGTCTTAAAAAAATTAAGTAATTAGTAAGTGAGCAACTATAAAAGGCATTTCCTTTTCCTATGCCCATCATAGAAAATAGAAAGTTATAGCATACAAATTATATGGAAAAACTAATACTAATTGCAATAAGCAAATATTTTTGTAACGCTTCAATATCAGACATAAAACCATCCATACTCGTTATCCAGAAACAAGATATTCTAAGAGCAACCATTTAAATTATTAATCACGGACGCAGACGACCCAACGAACCGTCCAGATTCGATTGTGTCTCGTTCAGCCGTCCATGGCTAAACGCTGCTAATAAAGAAGGTTACTCTAAGAATATCAAAATTTCTTCCAAAGGAGTATGGATAGGTTTACGATCTGATTTTAATATACTTTTTCAATTATAATTTTTATAGAATAAACAGTTACAAATACAAGTAAGTTATATATAATAGATAATAATAGATTTTTTTAAATTAGATGACTAGTAAATAAAGTACACTAACGAACATCAAATTACTTAAAAATAAATACTATATAATAAACTAATGAGGTAAAAAGAACATGAGAAGAAAAAGACAGAGAAATAAGTTCCAGAGAAGAAATTATAAAAATTATCCAGAAAGAAGGAATATGTCGGTTAGCCATAAAGGATGAACCATACCCTTATATTGTTCCTATGAATTATGGAATTGAAATTGATGGTGAACAGATCAATCTATATTTTCATAGTGCAATGGAGGGAAGAAAAATTGATTTAATAAAAAGATAATAAAGTATGTTTTTGAGATAGATCGAAATCAAGGACTTGTATATGATACTGAAAAAGGACTCCTGCTCTATGCTTTATGGATGTGTTATCGGAAATGGTGAAATTATATTTTTTTGAATGGAGATGAAAAAAATCAAAAGCACTTCGCCTGATATTACAACATCATGGAAGGGGTGAAGATTTTTCCAATCAGTGAGGCTATGGTAGAAAGAACGATTTGTTTTTAAATTAGTAGTGAATGAAGTTACTGGTAAAAAAAGCATTAAAAAAATTCTCTCGATATTTAATTTGTTTCACGTGAAATAAATTAATACTTATAAATACAAAGTAACCTGTTTTAAAAATTTAAAATATGGAGATAAATTTGCCAACCTTTTTTTAAAAAAACCTCCGCACTATATTAGTAAGAACGTTCTTAAAAGTGAGGGAAAGCAATGGATAAACAAAAGGCTGACGAACTTATATTTTCATACGTAAGAAAGATATTCGGATTTGCAATGTCGAAGCTTTCTAAAAATCGACGAGGCAGAAGAACTTGCGGCAGAAATAACCTTTCAGGTATACTCATCTATATTAAAGCAGGATAAAATTGAAAATCCCTGACGGTTACATATTCCGCATCGCACAAAAATGTTTATTCAAAACAAATTGATAAAATGTATAAACAAATCGGCAGCATGGTCGCTTAAAACAAGAGTGATGGAACATCTGCTTAATATGGGTGTTCTGAAACAGCTAACAGAGGAGCAGGCAAATGGGCTTTGCACTATTCTGTTTATGAATGAATAAAAATATTAAAAATAGACGATATATTAATTATAGTATATCGTCTATTTTTTTAACATATATTCAATTTAACATCAATACTCAAAAAAATGATCCACTGGATCATTTTTCTCATATGCATGGCAACTCAAAAACATCACTTAAAAATTAAAACAGTTTTTACAATATTATTCCGGATTGCAAAGACAGCCGCCTGGGTACGATCGGAAACATCAATCTTCTTAAAAAAATATTGGAAATATGATTCTTAACCGTGCGCTCACTGATATTCAAATTCATGGCAATTTCTTTGTTAAACATACCTCCGGAAATCTGTGTCAGAATTTCCAGCTCACGTTTCGTTAAAGCAGCAATCTTCTCCTTATCAATATCACGGTTTACCAACCTGGAATTCAAAGAAGGAATCAGACTTGGCTGAATATAAGAATCACCTTCCATTACAGACTGAATTGCTTTCTTCAATTCCTCCGATCCGGAATCCTTCAGAATATAACCATTTGCTCCGATATCAACAGCCTGAACAAGATATTCTACTTCACTATGTACGGTCAGCATTAAAACCTTAACAGGAATATTTTTCTTTTTAATTTCTTCCAGAACTTCAATTCCATTTACATTCGGCATGTTAATATCAAGTAATAAAATATCAGGAAGAACATGCTGTAACTTTTTCCAGACATTCTGCTCCATCACCGGCCTGTTCGATCACTTCAATCGAACCATCAAATTCCAATAACTGTTTAATTCCTTCTCTAATTAAAGCGTGGTCATCAACCAACATTACTTTTTGTGCTCATAAAATTCTCCCTCTTTTATCTTATTCATCTGCAGCAATTTCAATTTTTAATTTCTGTTCCCTTATTTAGAACAGAATCAATCTGAAATACTGCATGAATAATCTTTGCTCTTTCCTGCATCATAGATATGCCAAAATGATTTTCCTTTTTATTACCATATTCGAAACCAATTCCATAATCTTTAATGGTAACAAATAAATGCTGATCCTTATTCTTTACTGTCAGTTCAATTCGATCTGATTTGGAATGAATAATGGAATTCTGTATAGCCTCCTGAATCATGCGGAATAAAACCAGCAGACTATATTCAGAAATCTTTGTAGAAACCTCATCTACATCTGTTATAAATAAAATATCCGGATTAGATTCCTTTACATTCTGAATAAAGTCATTAAGGCATTTGTCAAATCCTAAATCATTAAAATGACATGGGACGGAGATTAAAAAAATGACCATCCGCATTTCATCAATAATTCCTCTTAAATTCTTTTGAACAGGTTTCTAATTCCAATTTTGCCTGAATTGGGTCTTTATCAATATATAAAGAACATAATTCAATTTCATGAATCAAATGAGCCAGATTCTGAACTGTGGTATCATGGAGTTCCCGTGCAATCCGCTGACGATCCATTTCCTGAATATCCAGTAATGCACTGGACAACTCATTGCGATGTGCCTCCTGATCTTTAAAAATCTTTAACTCCTCGATTTTCTTTGACAGTTCTTCAATCTGACTTGCATTCTTTTTCATTTTTCCTGAGTTAAATGATCGATCTTATCTTTTGCAGATAAAATTTCGTTTTTTTATAAATGTCCTCCGTATTACGTGGAGAAAAAAATATTTCATATCTGCATCTGTTTCCATCAATGACTTTAAAAAGCGTTTCTGTTTCCTGAATTTCTTCCTGATTCTTTATTACAAGACGATTTAATTAATTTCTCATTTTTTCCAAAATATCATAATATCTGTCATCTATAACAGAATTCTCATTTGTGTCCATCATCTTCTCCCTTTGATTTCTGCCAAAACAAAGATGTCAAACCTAGTATATGTATGATTTAATACAATAAAACTATACTTACATATATCATATACTAAAAAAACATTTTTTTAGGAAAGTAAAAAATCACATAATTGGTTCCTTGGAAGGTAACCCGGCTTTCCTTGGATATTTCTTCGGTGTGATATCTACCTTTTCAATTATAAACAAATTTCTGTAAATATCCGACTTTGGCAAGTGAAATTCTACCTGATTTTTTTATAATTACCACCCAGAACCTGAATGGCCTTTCTGGCCTGCTCATACTCTTCCGTTATTTTTTTCAGATTTATAAGAAATAAAATAACCCTTCTTCTTCACAAAAGGAAGACAATATTCCGATAAAGTAGCGAGATTTGCAACCGCACGTGATACACAAAAAAATCATACTGTTCCCTGTATTCCTTTTGCTGTGCCAGATCCTCAGCTCTTCCATGAACTGCCGAGATATTCTTTAAAGACAAGTCAAGAATCACATGATTCAAAAAAACTTTACTCTCTTATTTAAAGAATCCAGTAAAGTAATCTTCAGATCAGGAAAAAAACAATTTTTTTAATGGAATACCGGGAATACCAGCCCCGGTTCCTACATCAATTAAAGAATACTCCTTTTTGTGCAAGATCCGAACAGCCTGAATCAATGAAACACTGTCTACAAAATGTTTCAAAAATCACTTCATCCATTTCTGTAATTGCAGTTAGGTTCATAAAAGAATTTCCATTCAATCATCAATTCATAATAAATCTGAAATTGATGAAACTGCTCGTTCGTTAAAGTAATGTGAAACTCTTTTTAAAGAATCTGTCAATAAATCCCAGTTGTCCATAAATTATCCTATCTGCCATTTTTCTCTGGCTGCATCCATAAACAAACTATATTAGGATAATAATATACCACATTTTTTTACAAAATGCGCTACTAAATTTATCAAATTATGATAAATTATCCGGATGATGATATTTCCACTGTTCCAGATAAACGACCAGAACCGAAATATCTGCAGGGGAAACACCAGAAATCCGAGATGCCTGTCCTACCGAAACAGGTTTTAAAGCTTTCAGCTTCTGTCTTGCTTCAAGACGCAGACTTTCAATATCATCATAATTAATTTCCGATGGGATTTTTTTCTTCTCCATCTTTTTAAACTGTTCTACCTGGCGAAGCTGCCGTTCAATATATCCCTCATACTTAATTTCAATCTCTACCTGTTCGATCACATCTGCTGGAAGATCCTTCCGGTCCGGATCAATCTCTGCCAGAATTTCATAACTTAATTCCGGACGGCACATCAACTCTGCAAGAGAGACACCTGTCTTTAAGGTTGCACTGTTATGACTTTCAAAGAATTCCTGATTTTTTTCTTAGAGGCACCAATCAATACATTCTTCAACCGGTTAATTTCCTGTTCAATCAAGGATTTCTTCGTTAAAAGTGCCTGGTACTGTTCTTCTGTAATTAATCCGATTTCATAACCCTTTTCCCGTAAACGGAGATCGGCATTGTCCTGTCTTAACAACAGGCGGTATTCTGCACGAGAGGTCATCATACGATAAGGTTCCCTGTTTTCTTTTGTTACCAGATCATCAATCAAAACTCCGATATAAGCTTCCGAACGATCCAAAATCAAAGGATCCTTCTTTAAAATATATCTTGCTGCATTCACACCGGCTACAAATCCCTGCACTGCTGCTTCTTCATAACCGCTGCTTCCGTTAAACTGTCCACCACTATATAAACCTTCTACTGCTTTAAATCCAAGAGAAGGATAAAGCTGGTTCGGATTGATGCAGTCATATTCAATCGCATAGGCATTCCGGACCATCTTACAATGCTCCAATCCGGGAACTGTCTGGTACATGGCAAGCTGCACATCCTCCGGAAGAGAAGAAGACATTCCACCAACATACATCTCATTCGTATGAAGTCCTTCCGGCTCAATAAATACCTGATGCCGTTCCTTATCTGCAAACTTAACCACTTTATCTTCAATGGAAGGACAATATCTCGGCCCCGTACCTTCAATAATTCCGGCATAAATCGGAGAGCGATCCAGATTAGCACGGATAATTTCATGGGTCTTTTCATTTGTATAAGTTAGGTAGCAGGAAACCTGATCAATCTGTACATCCTCCGGATTCGTGGAAAAAGAAAACGGAACAACTCTTTCATCACCGAACTGCTCATCCATCTTACTGAAATCCAGAGAACG
Organism: Lachnospiraceae bacterium; assembly: GCA_021628825.1. Classification (GTDB taxonomy): domain Bacteria; phylum Bacillota; class Clostridia; order Lachnospirales; family Lachnospiraceae; genus Suilimivivens. The sequence goes on from JAJXRY010000002.1 coordinate 265,174, forward strand.
CTTATCCATTCTCGCCGGAGTTCCTGTTTTGAAACGACGCATCTCAATACCCATTTCTTTTAAAGAATCCGTAAGATAGTTGGCTGCCTGCAAGCCATTCGGTCCGGTATAAGTAATTGCTTCTCCACATAAGCATCTTGCTTTCAGATAAGTACCGGTACACAATACAACTGCTCTGCATTCGTAAACAGCACCGGTAAAGGTCTGAACACCAATGATCTTTTTGGAATAACCATTCGGATCTGCATTCGGTACTTCTTCCCATAACAGGTTACAAACCTCTGCCTGCTTAATGGTCAAATGATCTTGATTTTCAAGTACCTTGCGCATAGAACGGGAATACTCTGCTTTATCTGCCTGTGCGCGGAGTGAATGAACGGCAGGACCCTTGGATATGTTTAGCATCTTGGACTGGATAAAGGTTTTATCAATATTTTTACCCATTTCTCCACCGAGAGCATCCAGTTCCCTTACCAGATGACCTTTGGAAGATCCTCCTACATTCGGGTTACAGGGCATCAATGCAATACTGTCCACACTCACTGTAAAAATAACAGTCTCAAGTCCCAGTCTTGCACAGGCCAGTGCAGCTTCACATCCGGCATGTCCCGCACCAACAACACAAACATCTACTTTTTTTCACGAATGGTATTCTTATTGGTAATCATGAAATTTATTTCACCTCAACATTATCGTAATGTTCACTTCTTTTTATTCACAGGCTTCGCCCATTTTTACTGCATTGGTAATAATTCTCTGAATCTGTGGATGATAATAAATCGGATATTCTTCATGTCCCGGCTGGAAATAGAAGATCTTACCCCATCCACGGGTAAAAGTACATCCGCTCCGGAATACTTCTTCATTTGAGAACCATCCTAAAAATACTACATCATCCGGCTTCGGAATATCAAAGTATTCTCCATACATTTCTTCTTTTTCCAAAATAATCGGTTCGGTAATACCTTCGGCGATCGGATGGGAAGGAGCTACACAGACAAGCTTTTCTCTTTCTCCATGCTTCCATCTCACGCACATACTCGTTCCAAGTAATGCTTTCATTGGATTGGAAAAATGAGCAGAATGTAATGCAATCAATCCCATTCCATCTAAAACGTGCTGTTTTACTCTCTGGACATTCTCTTCGGTTACCTCATCATGTGCCTGATGTCCCCACCAGATCAATACATCTGTATCATTCAAAATTTCTTCCGACAATCCCTGATCCTCCATCCGCAAAGTTACACAACGAACCTGAATCTCCGGATCCTTTTCCAAAAACTCACGAATACACTCATGAATTCCATTCGGATAAACCTTTGCCACGTGTTCATATTGAAGTTCTTCCAGGTACTCATTCCATACCGTTACCTTAATCATTAAAATAACCTCCCTTTTTATAACTATCCAGAACCATGCAAAAATTACTTTCTGAAAAATTTTTTTAAAGCTGAATAGTTACTATCATTTATATAAAAAAATTACTCATTACCTGAACTGATTCAGCCATGCAGCAGAGGTTTCCATGTCTTTTTAACTGCTGGCAGGATCCAAAAATGCTCAATTGCAAAAATAATCATCATATCCGGAAGATAAGATTTTTTTCAACAATTTCTTTCATATGAATACATCCGCTTCCTACCGGAGAGGAATACATCTCTCTTCCTTTAACAGTAGCTTTAGGTGTTTCACTCTTTTTTTCACTTCAAAGGTCCGGTCCTTACAATGTACATGTCCGATCTGACCTAAAAACTTCGGCAGTACTTCAAGAGAATCCTCTTCGCTGTACAAGAAATTTCCAGTATCAAATGCACATTTGAGTCCATCTACATGAGCAAGGAAAAATTCTAACCCTGCAGCATCCTTATAATATGCCGGAGCATCATCAAAATCTTCCAAAACCATTTGGATTCCATTGTCTTTCGCATATTTTTGACAAAAATATTCATACTTGTAATCATCTTTTTTTCACGCAGCGGTTTCTTAAGAAAGAAATTTTCCATTCCTTATCTGTTAAAAAAAATCCTGGAATGATCATAATTTTTCTTAATGGAATGATCATCTGCAAAATCAATCAGATCAAATCCTCTCTGCAGATCATTTCCATGGGAATAATCAAAAAAATCCATAAATACAACTGACTTCCATATTATGATCCTGAAGCAGCTTAAAGATTTTCTCTTCCTCTTCCATCAATGCTTTATCTTCAATTTCAATTCCTTTGATTCCAAAAGAAGCCACTTTTTTTAAAAAAACCTCATCCATGGGTTGTCCACTTTGTTCTGCAGCCTCCCGGATATGATCATAAAATACCGATATTTTCATCTCAGATCTCCATTTCTATATATTCTCGTAACGGTTCAGCCATGCCCATTCATAAGCTGCCGGATTGTACAGATTGGCTGAACTGTTACATTACTTTCCCATACAGAACTTTGAAAAGATTTCCGTTACCAGATCATCATCGATCTCTTCTCCAATAATTCTTCCCAAAGAAGCATAGGCATTCATCAGATCAATCGAATAGAAATCCTCAGGCATATGATTAATCAGACTGTTCTTCACTTCCTGCAAACTTGACAGACTCTCTGATAACGCCTGCTTATGACGCATATTCGTAATCATTACTTCCTGATCGTTTCCAATTTTGCCCTTAAAGAACAAATCTTCCACTGCTTTCGAAAATTCATCAAATCCGGTATTTTCCTTGGTAGAGGTTTTGATGATCTTCGTCTCACGACTGATCTTTGAAGATAATTCTTCTAAAGATACCTTTGACTCTAAATCGGATTTATTATATAAAAATAATACTCTTCTTGTCCCGGATTAATTCTAAAATTTCCAGATCATTTTTCATCAAGTGGAACAGAGGAATCAACCACATAAACAATCAGATCTGCATCCATTGCATATTTCTTTGCCTTTGTTACACCGATCTTTTCAACAACATCTTCGGTAGATCGGATACCGGCCGTATCAATCACGTGAAGATTTATCCCGGATAAGCGGATATTTTCTTCTAAGATATCTCTTGTTGTACCGGCAATTTCCGTAACAATCGCCTTTTTCTTCACCGGCAAGCAAATTTAATAAAGAGGATTTTTCCGGCATTGGGCTTTCCAACAATTACGGTACGGATTCCGTCACGAATGATTTTTTTCCGTTTTTCAGAGGTTTCAATAAGTGCTGTAATTTCTTCAATTAACTGATTTATCTTTTCTTCCAGTTCTTCCGGATAGCCATCCAGGCTGATATGTTCCGGATCATCCAGAGCGGATTCAATAAAAGCAATTTCATAAAGAATTTTTAGCACGTAAATCCTTAATTTTTATCCGATACACTGCCCTGTAACTGTCTCATGGAATTCTTTAAAGCCATATCATTTTCAGATGCGATAATATCCATTACCGCTTCTGCTTCCGATAAATCAATTCTTCCATTTAAAAAGGCGCGTTTACTGAATTCTCCAGGCTCTGCCAGTCTCGCACCATGTGAAAGCAACAGACCCATAATTTTATTCATAATCAATACGCCGCCATGACAGTTTATTTCCACCGTGTCCTCTGTGGTGAAGCTTTTTAGGAGCCTTCATCAGGGAAACCATAACCTCATCTACGATTTCATTCTGATCATTCACAATAAAAACCATATTGGATCGTATGACTTCTCATTTTTTTCAAGAAGCGGCTGTCGTTTTTTTATATTTTTAAATAAGGTATTCACAATAGGAACTGCATCATTTCCGCTCACTCTGATAATTCCAATCCCGGAATTACTGAGTGCAGTTGCTACTGCTGCAATGGCATCTGTTGTCATAATTATTTCCTTATATATAGAATGATGGAGGACATAAGTCCTCCATCATTCTATCACATTTTTATACAACTCAAAAGAGCATGTATCTTTACTTTTCGTATTTCTTTTAAAGTAACTACAACACGGCGGAAAGGCTCATCTCCTTCGCTGTGAGTTGTAACATATTTGTCATTCTGTAATGCGGAATGAATCACTCTTCTTTCATAAGGATTCATGGGCTCTAAAGAAACAGGTCTCTTGGTTCTCTTAACCTTATAAGCAATGTTCTTTGCAAGATTTTCAAGAGTTTCTTTTCTTCTTCTGCGGTAATCTTCGGTATCTACATTAACACGGATATAATCCTGTGCATCTTTGTTTACTACTAAAGAAACCAGATACTGTAAAGAATCAAGAGTCTGTCCTCTTTTACCGATCAGAACACCCATATCATCTCCGCTTAAATCAATATCAAGATTATTGTCTGTTTCATCAAACTTGGCATCAATTACTACGGCCATATTCATTGCAGCAAATACTTCCTTTAAGAAATCAACTGCTTTTCCATCTACGGTAGCCTTTACTCTGGCTTTAATGATTGCCGGCTTGGAACCGATTCCTAAAAATCCGTTGGACCCTTCTTCAATAACTTCATACTCTAATTTATCTCTGGTAACTACAAGCTTCTGACATGCTTCAATCACTGCGTCATCCACATTCTTTGCTGAAACTTCAATAAAATCCATGTTTTTAACCTCCTATGAATTATTCTTCTCGTTATACTGCTTCACCATGTTCGCCTTAGCTGCAAGACTTCCTGGTTTTACATTATTCTTGTTGTAATATTCAGTAGACTTCTTAACTGCTTCATCCTTTTCTTCCTGGGACAAATGACTGGTATTGGCATTTGCCTTGGAAGCCATGGATGCTTTCTGCGAAGGAGCTGCTACATTTCTGGTATTCATGGTTGCATTTTTATTTACGGTGTTCGGATCAATACCGGCTTTGATGAGCTTCTTCTTCTGCTTTTCTTCATTCTTCTTAATTACTTCATCAATATCCATCTTATCAATGTGCTTATTAATGAGCACCTGCTGGATGGATCTAACCACCGCACCAACGATCCAGTAAAGTCCCATACCGGAAGGAAGTGTAAAACAGAATACTGCAGACATAATCGGCATGAAGTTGTTCATCATCTTCATGGACTGCTGCATGGAAGCCTGCTGATCAGATACATTCTTATCGTCCTGCTGTACCTGCTGTGGCATCAGCTTTACATTGAGCCACTGGGTAAATGCTGCAAGCAGAGGAATCAATAAAGCTGCAATAATTAATAAAATCTGCGGACCACCCTCTGCATTCCATGCATCACTGATCATGAAAGAAGGAGAGTTTGCAATATTAATTCCAAGGAAGTTGTTAAAGTGGCTGATCTGCTCTAAAACATCCTCATGACCGGTTGCATAAGCAGCAAGATCCTTATTATTCATCACATAAAGAACATCAATAACTGCATTTCTTTCATCTATTGCAAAATTTCTCGCATAAGCAGCTGCAACCTTAAGATTCTGGATTTCAGAAACCTTACCGGAAGCAATAACGGAATCTGCTATGACACCAAACGCATCTCTGATTCTTGTTACATAAGCAGGCATGTTATAAATAACACGATACAATGCAAACAGAATCGGCATCTGAATCAATAACTGTAATCAGCTTCCGCTCGGTGATACACCATACTTTGCATAAACAGCTTTTGTTTCTGCATTCATGGCCATCATGGATTCATTGTCTTTTTTTATCTTTGTATCTTTTTCTGAATTGCCTGAAGTTCAGGATTCATTTTTGGCAGAAAGCTTTGAAAACTTCTGCTGTTTAATGGTAAGCGGCATTAACAACAGATAAATGACAATTGTAAAGATAATGATACTCAATCCGATGTTAGGAATCTTAATCAGATTTAAAAAAACTCGAAAATCGCATTCATCAGATATCCTAAAAAGCTTCGCAATAGGTCCTATAATCTTACCGCTATACTGGGTTAAAATAATACCTGTCAAATCATTTCCTCCTAATTTCATTCCATAAATGCTTAAGGTACCGGATCATATCCTCCTTTGGAAAAAGGATTGCACCTTAGTATTCTCCAACAGGCCAATGCTCCACCCTTCAAAGCCCCGTATTTCTGTACGGCCTCAAGTCCATATTCGGAACAGGAAGGATAATAAGGACACTTTGTTGTTTTTCATTGGAGAAATAAATTTTCTATAGAATTTAATTAATAAAAATCAATACATTTTTTTCATATTGGATTCAAATTTCTTCTATAATATAAGCTATGATTTCATATCATTTCTTATATGATGAAGCTTTTGCAAGATGTAATAATGCGCTTTCCATTTCGTGATAAGAAATTTGAGAAGCACTGTTTCTTACTACGACTACGATATCTAAAACCACTATTAAATATACTTTCATGCAGTCGGTAACTTTCTCTGACTAATCTCGCCATTCTGTGTCTGACGACACTATTTCCTACTTTCCTGCTGGCACTGATTCCCAATCTGTTCTGATCTGTATTATTTTTCCAAAACATACATAACAAGATATTTGTTGGCATAAGATTTGCCGTTTTTGATACACATTCTGGAAATCAATATTTCTTTTTTTAATGAATCTGAAAAATTTCATCATAAATTAAACCCAACATCTCTCAAATCTATCGATTCGATTGTAGAAAAAAAGGCCACATTACGCGGCCTATGCTGACAATACTTTTTCTTCCTTTAGCTCTTCTGGCAGCTAAAACCTTTCTTCCACCAGGAGTACTCATTCTGGCTCTGAAACCATGTACCTTAGATCTCTGTCTGTTCTTAGGCTGGAAAGTCATTTTCATGTTGGAACACCTCCTTTACTATAAACCTTATTTATATATAAGGTAAACAAATATCCTCTTAGGAAAATAACAAGTCGATTATATAGGATTAAATGCCGGGAGTCAAGTAAAAAGGGCTATTTTTATATATTTTTAAAAGATATTTTTTTATTCATAAAATTCATAGGACAACATATTGATGAACCATTTCTATATCTAGTAATATCAACTTTTTGGGTTAGTTAACGTAAAATAATCCACATAACGTGGATAAGTTGTGGATAACTTTTTAATTTATCGACATAATTCTCTTTTTTTACGGCGATTTATCCCATAAAAACCGTTGTGTATATTGTTGATTACTTAAAAAAACTTTATTCACAAATACAAAAAGTTCCATAATAACTTTTATGTAAACTATTTGTAAAATATCTGAAAAAAACCTGTTAAAAAAATTTCTTTTTCTTATTCTAAATTTATCACAGATATATCATTTGAAATTTTATCAAATTTATATTAAGATATAGTAGGATAATAATCATCTGTTCTCTTTAATAAGTAAGTAAGGAATTGTAAAAATGGATAACGCGAATCAGATCAGGGAAAAATTGGGATCTCATCAAAAGAAACTCTTCGTGAAGAATACGATCTTTCTGATATTTCCTATAACACATGGGTAAAACCATTAAATTTTTAATAATGTAAAAAAACGGAGTGGTAACCATTATGATCCCCTCCGATCAGGCGCATGCCTTAAAATATATTTCCAATAAGTACAAAAAGCTACTTCCAGGTAACCATTTCCGAAATGATGGATGAAACCTATGATATCTCCTTTATTTTTGGGAAAAGGACGCAGAAGATGAAATGCTTTCTGCACCCGGAAATGTTTACAACATCAATTATGAGAATGCAAACCTGAATTCCAAGTATCGTTTTGATACCTTTGTCGTAGGAAATAACAATAAATTTGCACATTCTGCTTCTTTAGCAGTAGCAGAATCTCCCGGAGTTGCCTACAATCCTCTTTATTTATATGGAGGAGCAGGTCTTGGTAAGACACACCTGATGCATTCCATCGGACATTTTATTCTGGATCAGAATCCGGATATGAAGGTATTGTATGTAACCTCCGAGCAGTTTACCAACGAAGTGATTGAATCCATCCGTAGCGGTAATGCTGCCAAAATGACCAAGTTAAGGGACAAGTACCGTACCGTCGATGTACTTTTTAATCGATGACGTTCAGTTTATTATAGGAAAAGAAAGTACACAGGAAGAGTTTTTCCACACCTTTAATGAGCTTCATTCTGCCGGTAAGCAGATCATTCTTTCTTCCGATAAACCTCCGAAGGAAATGGAAACTCTGGAAGAACGCTTCCGTTCCCGTTTCGAATGGGGATTGATTGCCGATATCCAGCCACCAGATTATGAAACCAGAATGGCCATTCTGAAAAAGAATGCAGAAAGCTATAATAAGGAAATTTCAGAAGAGATCTTCGATTATATTGCTTCTAATATTAAGTCGAATATCCGGGAATTGGAAGGTGCTTTTTAACAAAGTCATTGCTTATTCCAAATTAAATAAAGTAGATATTACGTTAGATATTGTAATTGAAAACCCTGAAAGATCTGATTTCTCCGAATAAGGTAAAAGCAGATCACACCGATTTAATCATTAATGTAGTTGCGGAACATTACGGAGTAAAGCCTGAAGATATTAAATCTCCCAGACGGAATTCCGAATTTGTTCTTCCAAGACAGGTTTATATGTATGTTGCCAGCAAGCTTACGGTAGAATCCCAACAGAATATCGGCAAATATATTAATAAGAAGGATCACACTACAATTATCCACGGTATCAACAAGATTTCCACCAAACTTGAGACAGATGAAGAACTTCGTAACAATGTGGAAATTATTATGAAGAAACTTAATCCACATTAGTTCATAATTACTCACAGGTTAATAAAATGAAATATCCACGTGTTTATCATTTCAATTTTTTTAACTTATAAATAGTATAATAAAAAGAGTTATACACATATCTACATTGCTTAATAAGAATCTTACTAAATATATTATTAATTAATTACTACGAAAGGGAGCCTGGTCGGATGAAATTAGTATGCAGTAAATCAAATCTTTTTAAACGGAGTACAGATTGTTTCCAAAGCTGTACCAAATAAAACAACAATGTCGATCCTGGAATGTATTCTTCTGGATGCAACCAAGGGAGTCATTAAATTGATGGCAAACGATATGGAGCTTGGTATCGAAACAACGATTGAAGGAAATATCCTTGAGAAAGGACAGATCGCTCTGGATGCTAAAATTTTCTTAGATATTGTTCGTAAACTTCCGGACAGTGATGTTACGATTGAAGTGGATAACTCCATGAAAACGAACATCACCTGTGAAAAAGCGAAGTTTACCATTATCGGTAAATCCGGTGAAGACTTTACTTATTTACCTTCGATTGAACGAATTGATTCTATTACGGTTTCCCAGTTTACATTGAAGGAAGTTGTAAGACAGACCATTTTTCTCTATTGCTGATAATGATAACAACAAGCTGATGACCGGTGAATTATTTGAAATAAACGGTGATGTATTGAAGGTGGTATCCCTTGATGGACACCGTATTTCCATTCGTAAGATCAACTTAAAGAGCAGTTATCCTGCAAAGAAGGTGGTTGTTCCCGGTAAGACCTTAAGTGAAGTAAGCAAGATCCTTTCCGGTGATGCTGATAAGGATGTCAATATTTTCTTTACCGGAAAGCATATCGTATTTGAATTTGATAATACCATTGTGGTTTCCCGTCTGATCGAAGGAGAATATTTTTAAAATTGATCAGATGTTATCCAGTGATTATGAAACCAAGGTTACGATTAATAAGCGTGAGTTATTGGAATCCATCGACAGAGCAACTCTTCTTGTAAAAGAAGGGGACAAGAAGCCGATTATCATTCACATTACGGATGAAACCATGGAATTGAAGATGAATTCCACGGTCGGAAGCATGAACGAAGATATTTTCATTACAAAACAGGGTAAGGATCTTCTGATTGGCTTTAATCCAAAGTTTATGATTGATGCACTTCGTGTTATTGATGATGAAGAAATTGATATTTATCTGGTTAATCCGAAAGCACCCTGCTTTATTAAGGATTCCGAAGAAAAGTATATTTATTTGATTCTTCCTGTTAACTTTACAACCGTTTCATAAGAGGTCACAATATGGAATCCATTAAGATTAAAGACGAATTTATCAAGCTTGGCCAGTTATTAAAGCTGGCAGGGTTTTGTGACAGTGGTGTAGATGCCAAATTTGTGATTCAAGACGGACTCGTTAAGGTAAACGGAGAAGTAGAAACACAAAGAGGCAAGAAATTATATAATGGCGACATTGTAGAATTTGAGAATAAACAAATAAAGGTTGTTAACTGATTCATGATTATTAAATCATTAGAACTTGCAGATTTCAGAAATTATGAGCATCTGGAAATCAGTCTTTGACAAGGGCACTAATATTCTTTACGGAGATAATGCCCAGGGCAAAACAAATATTCTGGAAGCAATCTATGTTTCTGCTACGACAAAATCACATAAGGGAAGTAAGGATAAGGAAATCATTAGCTTTGATAAAGAAGAAGCCCACATCCGCACCTATCTTGAAAAAGATGGTGTGGAACAGCGTGTGGATATGCATCTTCGTAAGAATAAATCAAAGGGAATTGCCATTGATGGACAAAAGATTAAAAAGGCCGCGGATTTGTTGGGATTATTGAATGTTGTTTTCTTTTCTCCTGAGGATTTATCCATTATCAAGGACGGTCCTGCAGAACGCAGACGTTTTGCAGATATGGAGCTTTGCCAGTTAGATCATTTTTATCTTTATAACCTGAACAACTACAACAAAATCATTAATCAGAGAAATAAACTCCTTAAGGATATGTATTTTTAATCCGGGATTACGTGAAACCTTGAATATCTGGGATTCACAGCTTGTTTCCTACGGAAGCAAGATCATTGAAAAGCGTGAGATTTTTGCAAAACAGTTAAGTGAAATTATCGGAGAGATCCACAGTAAATTATCCGGTGGTAAGGAACAGATTGTGATTCAGTATGAACCGGATGTGTCGATTGAAGACTTTGAACAAAAGATGAAAGATTCCCAGGAAAGAGATATCCGTGCCAAAATTACTTCGGTAGGACCTCACAGAGATGACTTTTTCCTTTTTTGGTGAACGGAATTGATATTCGTAAATATGGTTCTCAGGGACAACAGCGTACCGCTGCACTTTCTTTAAAATTATCAGAGATTGAACTGGTAAAGAAAATTACAAAAGATACTCCTGTTTTACTGCTGGATGATGTTTTGTCAGAGTTAGACAGCAACCGGCAGAATTATTTATTGAACAGTATTGGTGATATTCAGACCATTATTACCTGTACAGGTCTGGATGAGTTTATTAATAACCGTTTTGAAATAGACCGGGTATTCAGGGTAGAAAACGGAAAAGTGGAGGCAAGTCATGGAACAGAATAATTATGGAGCTGACCAGATACAAATTCTGGAAGGTCTCGAAGCAGTTCGTAAAAGACCTGGCATGTATATTGGTACTACTTCCAGCAGAGGATTACATCACCTGGTGTATGAAATTGTAGATAATGCCGTAGATGAAGCCCTGGCCGGTTATTGTGATAAGATTATTGTAACCATTAATGAGGATAATTCCATTACTGTTGTGGATAACGGAAGAGGTATTCCGGTTGGAATTAATCATAAAGCAGGACTTCCTGCTGTGGAAGTAGTATTTACAATTCTTCATGCCGGAGGTAAATTCGGCGGTGGAGGATACAAGGTATCCGGTGGTCTGCACGGTGTAGGTGCTTCTGTTGTGAATGCATTGTCTGATTGGCTGGAGGTTAAGGTTTATACAGACGGCAAAATTTATCAGCAGCGCTATGAAAGAGGACATGTATGCTATCCTTTGAAAGAAATCGGTACCTGTGAGAAAGAACAGACCGGTACTACCGTTACATTCAAACCTGATGAAACAATTTTTACAGAAACAACAGTATATGAATTTGATGTATTAAAGCAGCGTTTAAGAGAAATGGCGTTCTTAACAAAGGGACTCCATATTATTCTTCGTGATCTTCGTGTGGAAGAAGATCAGAAGCCGGTTGAGAGGGAATTCCATTATGAAGGTGGTATTAAGGAATTCGTTACTTACTTAAACCGCAGTAAAACAGCTTTGTATGAGAATGTGCTTTATTTTGAAGGTAAGAAGAATAATGTTTATGTGGAAGTTGCCATGCAGCATAACGATTCTTACAATGAAAGCTCTTTCAGCTTTGTAAATAACATTAATACCCCGGAGGGTGGTACCCATCTGGTCGGTTTTCGTAATGCATTAACGAAAACATTTAATGATTATGCCAGAAGTGCCAAATTATTAAAGGAAAGTGAGCCGAATTTAAGCGGTGATGATATTCGTGAAGGATTGACCGCAATTGTCAGTGTTAAGATTGAAGATCCCCAGTTTGAAGGACAGACCAAGCAGAAGCTTGGCAACTCTGAAGCAAGAACCGCAGTAGACAGTATTGTAAGTGAGCAGCTGACCTATTATCTGGAACAGAATCCGATGGTAGCCAAGACCATCTGTGAAAAAAATCAATCCTGGCGCAGCGTGCCCGTGATGCTGCACGGAAAGCAAGAGATTTAACCAGAAGAAAGACCGCTCTGGAAACGGCATCTCTTCCCGGTAAGCTGGCAGACTGTTCCGATAAGGATCCGAAGAATTGTGAAATTTACATTGTAGAGGGAGATTCCGCAGGTGGAAGTGCAAAGACCGCAAGAAGCCGTGCTACACAGGCTATTCTTCCGCTTCGTGGTAAGATTCTTAATGTAGAAAAGGCAAGACTGGATAAGATTTATGCGAATGCGGAAATCAAAGCGATGATTACTGCATTTGGTACCGGTATTCATAACGATTTTTGATATCAGTAAGCTCCGCTATCATAAGATTATTTTAATGACTGATGCCGATGTGGACGGTGCGCATATTGCAACCTTACTTTTGACCTTTATTTACCGGTTTATGCCGGAGCTGATTAAGCAGGGACATGTTTATCTTGCACAGCCTCCTCTTTACAAGCTTGAAAAAAATAAAAAAATGTGTGGTACGCATACAGTGATGAAGAACTGAATCAGATTCTTACAGAAGTTGGACGTGATCAGAATAATAAAATCCAGCGTTACAAAGGACTTGGAGAAATGGATCCGGAACAGCTTTGGGAAACTACCATGGATCCGGAGCGGAGAATTCTTCTTCGTGTATCCATGAATGAAGAAACCGAATCCGAAGTAGATCTGACTTTTTACTACCTTAATGGGTGACAAGGTAGAACCGAGACGGGAATTTATTGAAGAAAATGCAAAGTTTGTAAATAACCTGGATATCTAACAAAATTTCTTCGAAATGGAGACAAGCATGGAAGACAATATTTTTGATAAAATTCATGACGTGGATTTACAGAAAACCATGGAAACCTCTTATATCAATTATGCAATGAGCGTTATCGCATCACGTGCATTGCCGGATGTAAGGGACGGTTTGAAGCCGGTACAAAGACGAGTGCTCTATTCCATGATTGAATTAAATAACGGACCGGATAAGCCGCATCGTAAGAGTGCCCGTATCGTTGGTGATACCATGGGTAAATATCATCCTCATGGTGACAGCTCTATTTATGGTGCGCTGGTTAATATGGCACAGCCATGGTCCTTCCGTTATCCTCTGGTAGATGGTCATGGTAACTTTGGTTCCGTTGATGGTGACGGCGCGGCGGCCATGCGTTACACAGAAGCAAGATTAAGTAAAATTTCCATGAAGCTGCTTGCCGACATTGATAAGGATACGGTTGATTTTGTACCAAACTTTGATGAAACAGAAAAGGAGCCGGCTGTTCTTCCAAGCCGTTATCCTAATCTTCTGGTAAATGGTACAACCGGTATTGCAGTAGGTATGGCAACGAACATTCCTCCCCATAACTTACGGGAAGTGGTTAATGCGATTGTTAAAATTATTGATAACCGAATTTTGGAGGATCGTCAGACTGATATTGATGAAGTCATTTCCATTATCAAAGCACCGGATTTTCCGACAGGAGGTATCATTCTTGGCACGAGAGGCTGTGAAGAAGCCTATCGTACCGGACGTGGAAAGGTTCGTGTCCGTGCGGTTACGGATATGGAAACCATGTCAAACGGCAAAACAAGAATTATTGTAACGGAACTGCCTTATATGGTAAATAAGGCAAACCTGATTTTAAAAATTGCAGAGCTTGTGAAGCTGAAAAAGATTGATGGAATTACTGATCTTCGTGATGAATCCGACCGTGAGGGTATGAGGATTGTAATTGAATTACGTCGTGATGTAAATGCTAATATTATTTTAAATCAGCTGTTTAAGCATACACAGATGCAGGATACCTTTGGTATTATTATGCTGGCTCTCGTGAATAATGAGCCGAAGGTATTAAATATTCTGGATATGCTGAAGGAATATATTAAGCATCAGGAAGATGTTGTTACCAGAAGAACGAAGTATGAACTGAAGAAGGCCGAAGAACGTGACCATATTTTACAGGGATTACTGATTGCTCTTGATAATATTGACGAAGTGATCCAGATTATCCGTGGAAGCCAGACAACGCAGATTGCGAAAGAAAGCTTAATGGCACGGTTCGGATTAACCGAGGTTCAGGCGCAGGCCATTGTTGACATGAGACTGCGTGCTCTGACCGGTCTGGAAAGAGAAAAGTTAGAGAACGAGCATCAGGAGTTACTGGCAAGAATTGCAAGATTAAAAGAAATTCTTGCAGACGAAAAGGTATTACTTGGTGTTATCCGTACTGAAATCCAGGAGATTTCCGATAAATTCGGAGATGACCGGAAGAGTAAGATCGGTTATGATGTTTACGATATCAGTGTGGAAGATATGATTCCAAATGAAAATACCATCATTGCAATGTCTAATTTAGGATATGTGAAGAGAATGACCATTGATAATTTCAAATCACAGCACCGTGGTGGTAAAGGAATTAAGGGTATGCAGACCATCGAAGATGACTTTATTGCAGATCTTCTGATGACAACAACCCATCACTATATTATGTTCTTTACAAATTTTGGACGGGTTTACCGGTTGAAAACCTATGAAATTCCGGAAAGCGGACGTACGTCACGTGGAGTTGCCATTGTGAATCTGCTGCAGCTGAATCCGGGTGAGAAGGTAAGTGCCATTATTCCAATTAAGGATTATGGAGAAAATAAAAATCTGTTCATGGTAACCAGGAAGGGTATTGTAAAGAAAACCAGTGTAGTTGAATACAGTAATGTACGTAAGAATGGACTTACCGCAATCAATCTGCGGGAAGATGATGAGCTGATTGAAGTTAAGGTAACAGATAAGGATACTGAAATTATTCTGGTAACCAGATTTGGTATGTGTATCCGGTTCAAGGAAACCGATGTACGTTCTACCGGAAGAGCATCTATGGGTGTAATTGGTATGAGCCTTAATGACCAGGATGAAATCGTAGGAATGCAGCTGGATCATCAGGGTGATTCTCTTCTGATTGTTTCTGAAAAAGGAATGGGAAAGCGCACCTTCCTTGAGGAGTTTACGGTTCAGAAACGTGGTGGCAAGGGAGTAAAGTGTTACAAAAATAACGGATAAGACGGGCTATGTAGTTGGTGTAAAGGCAGTCAATGATGAAAATGAAATTATGCTGATTACTACCGGAGGAATTATTATTCAGATTCCGATGTCCGATGTATCCATTCTTGGAAGAATTACATCCGGTGTCAAGCTGATTAATCTGGATAATGGAGTAACGGTAGCCCAGATTGCCAAGGTACGTGAAAAAGGTTTCCAACGGTGATGAGGAAATCAGTGATGAAGAGTTGGAAAATCTTGAAGATCCTCAGGATGATGGTATGTTAATACCGGAGGAAAATGATGAGGAAGACGAAGAAGTCATTTTTCCAACAGAAGAAAATGAGGATGATGAATAATTAAGGAATCATGTAACTATTCAGACCCCCATTCGCAAAACCGTTGCTAACGCAACTTGAGTTTTACGAATGGGGTTACTTGCCATATAAATTATGTCAAATGTCCTTACGAATGCAAGCATTCGACGTCCATATTATCATAATTTGCATGGCTCTGAATAGTTACCATATGGAAATGAAATCCCCATCAATAATGGTGGGGATTTTGTGACATGGGGGATATCATTGAAAAAACAGATTGAAGGACAGATGGATTTCTTAGATCTGCTGTCGGAAACACATTTTTTAGAAGAATTTCCACAATTTATTGAATGTAGCAGCTGTTGGTGCTATGATTGCAGACATAATGAAAATAATGAAGGTGTACCGAGAGATTTTGGCGGTGAGGCAAAAGCCTGTCCTTCCTGTAAATTCTGTATGGAAAGTCAGAAAGCAGATATCTGCCGGATCGGCTCTTATAAGAATGGGTGTAAGGTAAGGGCTGAGGAAGAGGGATACGGACCGGAGACATAATTTTAACATTAATAAAAAAGGAGTATGAAAAAATGGAAACGTATTTGGTACTAAAGGATCTGGCAATCATTATTATTGCTGCAAAGGTTTGTGGAATTATTGCGAGAAAGCTTCATGCACCACAGGTTGTCGGACAGATTATTGCAGGACTTTTAATCGGTCCCTGTGTACTGGGATTTGTCAGCCAGACGGATTTTCTTATGCAGATGGCTGAGGTTGGTGTAATTTTACTGATGTTTTCCGCTGGTCTGGAAACGGACTTAAAGGAATTGTTAAAAACAGGTCCGGTGGCATTCTTAATTGCCTGTGCAGGTGTATTTGTGCCCATGGTTCTGGGAGCTGTTTTTTATATGATGTATTATGGATTTGCACCATGGGGATCCGAAGAATTTTATAAGGCAGTATTTGTAGGTACTATTTTAACTGCAACCTCCGTAAGTATTACCGTTCAGGCACTTAAGGATATGGGAAAGCTGAAGGGCAAGGTTGGAACCACGATCTTAAGTGCAGCTATTATTGATGATGTAATCGGTATTATTGTACTGACCTTTGTTATTGGATTTAAGAATCCGGATTCTTCTGTCGGAAAGGTTGTAATCAGTACGATTTTTATTCTTTATACTTGCAGTTGTTGTCGGCTTTATCTCCTATAAGGTATTTAAATGGGTAGACAAGCGGTATCCTCATACCAGACGTATTCCGATTGCCGGACTGGCATACTGCTTTATTCTGTCCTATGTGGCAGAAAGGTATTTCGGAATTGCGGATATTACCGGTGCGTATGTTGCGGGTATTATTTTGTGCTCCATTAATGATTCCGAATATATTGAAAGTAAAATTGATATTAACTCCTATATGCTGTTTGGTCCGATTTTCTTTGCAAGTATCGGATTGAAGACCAATATTGATAATATTACGGGAAGCATTCTTTTATTCTCTCTTGGCTTTGTAGTAGTTGGATTAATTGGAAAGATTATTGGATGCGGACTGATTGCCAAAGCATGTAAATTCAATTTTCCGGATTCTCTAAAAATTGGTGTCGGTATGATGACACGTGGTGAGGTAGCATTGATTGTTGCTCAGAAGGGACTGTCTGCAGGATTACTGGAGCCGGTATATTTTACTTCCGTTATTCTGCTGATTATTGTTTCCTCTATCGCAACACCGATTGTATTGAAATATCTGTATTCCAAGGATAAAGAGCCGGAAAAAGTTCAGGTATAAAAAATAAAAAAGCAGGGGCAGGTTATGAAAGAGAAAATTTTAGATGCCATGCAGCGTTCCATCGAAAGTGGAAGCTGTTCCGGCGCAAATGTATTGGTTATAAAAGATGGAGAAGAACAGGTTTATTGTGATTATGGTTATCGGGATATTGAAAATAAGCTTCCGATGAGCCGGGATACCATCTTTCGTCTGTATTCCCAGAGTAAGCCGGTAACGGCTGCAGCAACACTTTTACTTGTTTCAGAGGGAAAGATTGATCTGGCATCTGCCGTTGAAGATTATCTGCCGGAATTTAAGGATGGTCACGTGAATGAAAACAGAAAGAGACGTAATGTGTATCGCAAAATTACAGTACGTGATCTGTTAAATATGACATCGGGACTGGCTTATCCGGATATGACAACAGAAGGCGGCAGACAGAGTGATATGGTTTTTCGTGAGCTGGATGAAAGACTGTATACGGATCATCCGATGACTACCAGGGAATTTGCACAGAGAATGGGAAAGATTGATCTGTGCTTTGAACCGGGAGAAAAATTCATGTATGGAACTTCTGCTGATATTCTGGGTGCTTTAATTGAAGTAGTAAGTGGAGAAAGCTTCGGAGACTTCTTACAGAAGAATTTCTTTGATCCTCTGGAAATGAATGAGACCGGCTTTTATGTGCCGGAAAAGAACCGGAGCCGTCTTGCCAGAGTATATGAAGAAAGTCAACAGGGACTTATGGAAGTAAAAACGAATCATTTAGGACTTCGTTATGAGCGGGATATTGTTCCTTCCTTTGAATCCGGTGGAGCAGGATTGTGTTCCACAGTAGATGATTACAGCAAGTTTGGACAGATGCTCATGAATGAAGGTGTTTATCAGGGGAAGAGAATTATGCCTGCGCAGGCTGTCCGTTTCATGCGCCATGGTGGTTTAACATCTGAGCAAAAGCCACAGCTTCATCAGGGCTGGGACTGGATGAGTGGTTATACATACGGAAATCTGATGCGTGTCTGTGAAAACGAAAGTGAAACCTCCGTCTTTTCTTCCAAGGGAGAGTATGGTTGGGACGGCTGGCTTGGAACCTTCTTTTCCAATGAACCACAGCATGGTATCACACTGATTTTCGGCACACAGCAGATAGGTATTGGCCGTACCGGTGTGCTGGTGCGTGAGATTAAGAATATTGTGATGTCGGAACTGGTATAGAATATAAAGGCTATCAGTTGACAAGAATGAGTATTTATCTTCTGATGTATTTCTGGTTCCTGTTTTGTGTCAGAAATACATCAGAAAGTTATTCAATCATTATCTTCAAGCATACGATATCCAACACCGAGTTCATTGATAATATAGCGTTTTTCGCCTGGTGTTACACCCATTTTCTTTCGTATGTTTTTCATGTTGACTTGCAGTTTTTTTACGCTTCCATAGTCCGAATATCCCCAGACCGCGCGGATGATCGCAGCATAGGTCAGCACTTTTCCGGCATGGGTAGAAAGATAGGCTATGATATTGTATTCCGTCTGTGTAAGATCAATTTCATATCTTCCAATAAAGACCTGCCTTTTATCATAGTCAATCAGCAAATCCTGAAGCTTGTATTTGCCGCTGGGTGTGCTCCCGGTTTCTGTTCCCTGTCGGTGACTACGGAGAACGGCACGAATACGGGCCAGCAATTCTTCTGTACCGAACGGCTTTGTAATATAATCATTTGCACCTAAATCCAATGCCTCCACCTTGTCCTTTTCATTGGAACGGGCAGACAGGACAATGATAGGAATCGTATCCGATTCCCGGACATTCTGAATTAAGTCCAGGCCATCCCGATCCGGCAGGCCAAGATCCAGAATAATAAAATCGGGGTGATGTGAGGAATACATCATCATTCCAAGCGTACAGGTTTCCGCACAGATTACCTGATAGTCACTGGTTTCCAGGTTTGCTTTAATAAAATTGCGGATGCCGGCTTCATCTTCTACAATCAGAATCTTGTATTTGTTATTGCTCATCTTCACACTCTCTTTCCAGAGAAAAGCGGAATACAGCACCGCCATCCGTTTTTGTTTTCTGCGGTGATCTCGCTGCCGTGCGCTTTGATAATGGCGGCACATACAGATAATCCTATCCCCATATTACTACGTGTCCCGTCCACTGGTGTATCAGTCTTTTCATAGCATCCGGTGAAAATTTTGTTGAGTGCTTCCTTTGGAATACCACAGCCATTATCAGCAACCTCAAAAACTGCCTTGTCCTCTGTGACGGAAACAGATAATATTAACTCCGTCATGCCCTTTGCATGAAAAACGGCATTTTCCAGTAGATTCAGCAATACCTGCTCAATAAGGATGGAATCCATCGGAATATCCACGAAATCATCTGGTATTCTTGTAATCACCTTTTGATTCGGATGCTTCTTAGAAAACTTCATCAGAACCGAATCAATCAGTTCGTCCAGGACAGTGGATGTTTTTATGACTTGAACCTTTGCATCATCAATTCTTGTAACAGACAGCAGATTTTCAACCATACGGATCAGCCATTCACTATCCTCCTGAATTTCATCCAGCAGCTTTAGCTGCTGTTCTTTTGTCAGTGCATCATATTTAGTAATGAGAGTAGAAGCTGAACCATATATTGAGGTGAGGGGCGTACGCAGATCATGGGAAATTGCCCGCAGCAGGTTTCCACGCATCCTTTCTTTTTCACTCTCTGCATGCAATTTTTCCTGTTCGCGTACCCGAAGTATTTCCTGTTCTCTGATCCGGATGTTCAGTGTACTGGTAGAAACAGCAACAATCAGCATAATAATAGCAGAAAAGATACTTTCTTCCACAAAAAAATCAAACGCATAGTATGGATAGGTGAATGCAAAATTCACGGCAAATATGCTGACAATAGCTGAAACAATGCCATAGTAATATCCATGCGTTTTCAGTGAGATCAGGAAAACACCGAATACAAAAATCATAGGAACAAGTGTCTGTGTTATAAAGATTTTCTGAATCAGGAGATTGACTGTAAAGGCACAGCAAAATACAATAACCGAAAACAGAATATCCTTTTGTCGTTGTGGAATCTTCATGCCAGTCTCTCCAAAGGTAATTTTAACAAAAAAGTCGGGGGCTTTTGACCCCGACATCATTATATCCCATAAGAAAAAGTGCATCAAGCTTCCAACAGGAGGATCACAGGCAACATTTATTTCTTTACCGAATCTACACCACGGAAATGCTATGATTGATAAAAATGTATGAAGAAAAGGAGGAAGCTTTCGTGGAATATGACAGTAGTGACGATACCGATAACTACTCTTATATGACTTGTTTGTATATGGCATATCTACATCCTTTACTGTGATATAGGATATAGGTATGTTTTTTTTGCATGAAACGATAGATAATATGAACAGGAAATAAAGGAGTTTTATATGAATTATTTTTGAAAGTATTTTTTTGCAATGGTGATCTGCATTACCATGTCCGCTTATTTCAGTGCTACAGAAACGGCATTTTTCATCCCTGAATAAAACCCGTCTAAAGGTTCTGGCAGATAACGGAAACAAAAGGGCGGTACTGGCTCTTAAGCTGTCGGGCGACTATGACAGATTGATTTCTACCATTCTGATTGGAAACAATATTGTGAATATTATGGTTGCGTCCATTGGTACGCTTCTGTTTGTTGGAATTTATGGTGATATTGGTGCAACAATCTCTACAATTGTTGTAACAATCGTTGTTCTGATTTTTTTGGTGAGATTACTCCCAAAAAGTATTGCAAAAGATACACCGGAGCGTTTTGCCTTGTTCAGTGCACCATTTATCCATTTCTGGATTTTAATCCTGACACCGTTGAATTTTCTTTTTTCCAAGTGGAAGAAGTTTGTTTCCCGTTTCTTCAAGACAGATGATAATACAAAAATGTCACACGAGGAATTGCTTCTTTTTATGGATGATGTGGAACAGGATGGTGGTATTGACAAAAATGAGAGTGAGCTTTTAAGAAATGCCCTGGAATTCCGTGAATTGACTGCTGCTGAAATTCTGACACACAGGGTTGAACTGGAAGCCGTGGACATCAACGAGAGCCACGAGGAAATCGCAAAAGCCTTTACCCAGTCCCGGTTCTCCCGGCTGCTTGTCTACCGGGATACCATTGATCAGGTCGTGGGCGTTCTGCATCAGAAGGATTTCTATATCAATGGGCAGATGACAGATCAACCCATTGCAGAAATTATGACGGAACCCTTGTTTGTCTATCAGCATACAAAAAAATCAGGGATATTTTGAAGCTGTTCCAGCATCAGAAGTCTCATATTGCAGTTGTTGTGGATGATTTTGGAGGGACTCTTGGTATTGTTACTATGGAGGATATTCTGGAAGAGCTGGTTGGTGAAATATGGGATGAGCACGATGAGGTGGAAGAAAAATTTGTAAAACTGGGAGAAAACATGTATCGTGTTGACTGTTCCGTCAATCTGGAAGATTTTATGGAGTTCTTTGATATTAAGCTGGAGTCTGACAGTATTTCTGTGGGTGGCTGGGTCATGGAGCAGCTGAACAGAGTCCCTGTTAAGGGTGAATCTTTCCATGTCCAACATCTGGAAATTACAGTTTCTGAACTGAATGTACATAGAGTGTCTTTCATTACAGTCAAGCAATGTGATATGGCTTTGGAATGCGTACAGTAAGCGTTGGCAATTGCATATTGCTGCAAAAGTGCTTCCACAACTAAAATTAAGAACCACAATAACAGGACGGAGGAAATATGACAAAAAAAGAACAGGGTATTGACAGCAATCAAAACGATGGTGCCGCAGTACAGGAGATCAGAGCAATCGACAAAAAAATATGATTCGATATATTATTCGTGTACTGTTGTTGATTATTTTATTTATATGTGCTTTAATAAACTTTGATTCTGTAATAAAGTTTATTGGCAAAAGTGCTTTCGTTGTTTTTCTCCGTTTCTTATCGGTGGCGCTATAGCATTTCTGATCAATATTGTCCTTAATCCACTTGAACGCTGCTGGAAGGAAGTGTTTAAAAAAAGGCTCCTGCAAAGCTGACCAGACCTGCTTGTCTTACATTGAGTACTCTTTTGGTGTTTGGGATTTTGTTTGCTGTAGTATTTATGATGATTCCGAGCTTGAGGGAATCTGCAGACGAGTTTATCCGGAATTTTCCATTTTATGTTAAAGAAATCGAGCATTGGTGGGCGGATACTATTCACTTTGCAGCAAAGTACAATATTATTTTACCGGAATATGCTATCAACTCTGATCTGTTGATTGAAAAAATTGCATCCTTTATTAACAGTGAAAGTAGTGGGATTATTACGGTAACATGGGGCGCGGCAACATCTGTTTTTTCGTTTTTGGTTGATGTACTTTTAGGATTTGTCTTTGCTTTGTATCTGCTTGTAAAAAAAGAAGTTGTTGTGGTGCACCTGAAAAAGATTGTTGTTGCAGTTTTTCCACATAAGACGGCACAGCGTTTTTTAAGCATTGCCTCTTTGATTAATCAGACTTTCATAAACTTTGTCAGCGGACAGCTTACGGAAGCCATAATCATTGGTATCTTGTGTTTTTTTGGGAATGCTGATTCTCAGAATTCCCTATGCTGGTGCAGTTTCTGTATTTATTACTGTTACTGCACTGGTCCCCAATCTTTGGTGCATGGCTTGGCGGCGGCCTCGGCGCATTTCTGATCCTGTTGGCGGAACCCATCAAAGCAGTGTGGTTCATTGTTTATCTGCTGATTCTACAACAGGTAGAGGGCAATTTGATTTATCCAAAAGTTGTCGGAAAGTCTGTCGGTCTTCCAGGTCTGCTTGTACTGATGGCTGTAACAATTGGTGGTGAGGCATTTGGAATTTTGGGAATGCTTTTCAGTGTTCCGGTCTGTGCGGTGCTCTATAGTCTTTATTTGGAATTTATAAAGAAATCCAATGTTCAAGGCTGATTTAATTGCAAATATTTTTTTATTTCACCTGAATTGGAATAAGATATAAAATTACAAATTTATGAAAATATTAAAAAAAGGGGTTTACAAAATGGAGGAAATAAGATATACTGGCAACAGTTAGTTAACACTAACTAAAGAATCCTACAAGCCACTGGATGGCTTTTCTTTTAAATATATGGTTAGTTAAATCTAACTAAGAAAGGAGGAAGTGGCTTGAGCAGAGAAACGTGGGAAATTGTGCAGGAGAGTGGAATTAAAAATGTTGAGATCCAGCTTGCACTTCAATGTGCACCTCTGATTGCAGGATTAAAAAAATATCGAATCTGTTTCAGATATCCATAGAGGATTACATACAGGTTTTTAAAGATCCTAAAAAAAACAGCAGGATTATGATTTATCCTCTTGGGGTAAAAAGGAAATACGATTGCGTTGCTTTTATACCGGAAGAAATCACTTGAAGGATATCTCGATCAGGAAAAAGTAAAAGAATTGTTAAAGGAGTTTGGCTATTCCTGTACTTCGCTAAAGGAAATTTTTAGTAACCTTCCGGAAGCATTATCAGGAGTATCTTCAAAAAAACGTCCTTTTCCACATGAAATTGGATTTCTGCTTGGTTATCCACCAGAGGATGTGGAAGGCTTTATCCGCAACAACGGACAGAAGTTCTTATGTGTAGGGGAATGGAAGGTATATGAAAATTCAAAGGCAAAGCAGAAGCTTTTCCCAAAAAAATATGACTATACCAGAGAAAACCTGATACAGCTCCTGTCATGTGGAATCCGTATGGATCAGATCGTGAGTATTATGGGTGCATAAATGATTTGAGGATCCGGTTAAGAATGATATGGTTCATGGAGTGAAATGCATGGTAGATCAGAAGAGCCTGCATTTATATAAAAAAAGAAAGGAATCAGAATTATGGATAAGATATATGTAATTTTTTTGGACACAGGGTGGAAATACTCAGGCAATGGCAGAAGCTGTTGCAGAAGGAATCCGCGAAGGCGGTAAGGAAGCGGAAGTAATTTATGTAGGGAAGCGTCAGCGCTGATGTTTTTAAAGGATCAGCCGGTATTTGCATTAGGATGTCCTGCAATGGGAGCTGAGGTTTTAGAGGAAAGTGAAATGGAGCCCTTTGTTGCTGAGGTTGAAACCTTCGCATCAGGAAAGAAAATTGGTTTGTTTGGCTCCTATGGATGGGGTGATGGTGAATGGATGCGTGACTGGGTAGACCGTATGAACGGTGCCGGCGCAACCGTTGTTGGCGGCGAAGGTGTGATTTGCCAGGAAGCTCCGGACGATGAAGCAGTAAATAACTGCAAGGTACTTGGCAAACAGCTTGCCGCATTATAAATTAGTCATATTCGTAACTGTTCAATACCTTCACAGTTACGATGCAAAATCCATTCCAAATCGGCTTCGCCGATGGAATTTTGCATTACTGAATCATTATCTTAGGTCTTTGCAGTAAATGCTTCGACCTGTACTAAATAGTTGCTCATATTCTTAATACTCTTAATAAAAATCATAAACCTAAGAAAATCGGATACCTGATGATTCAGGTATCCGATTTTTCGTTTCCGGTACAGCTCCTTGCAATGCTTGCTGCCGGTAACTATTGTTTTGTCAATGCATATGAGAAACAATCCAATAAATTATTTATGAGATGAATATCTATGAATTCTGACTGAGAGAGGAAAGATCAATCTCATAAATCATTTGTTCCGGTTCCTTTTGCTGTTGAAAGAACATGACCATATACCATGGAAGGTACAGAATTCCATTTTTCTACTTCTACATTGGATTTTGAAAAAAACAATACAAAGCTCAAATTTCCATTGCTCTGTCTGCATGGCATGATTCATGGCAGGATGCTTTTTTTAAAATCCTTCCCGGATTTGATTTCCAAAAAGCTCTGTTGACAGACCTTTTTGTAAAACAAAAATCAAGTTCTCCGATTTTTCTTCGAATCAAAAATAATGCAGTTCAAACCCATTGGATTTCAGGTTTTTGTGCAAAAGCATTTTCTAAAAATACTTCCCATATTGATATCCACATTTCCCATGAGAAGATCAAACTGAATATTTTCCATACAGGAGGCACAAAGCAGTCCTACATCATTCATATACAGCTTAAAGAGATTTCGCTTTTCATTTAACTGTAAAGGTGTCTGTGGTTCTGTTACATTATAACAGGGGAGTGCGACTCCTGCATCTGTAAGCCAGTTAAAGCAGTCTTCGTACCGCAAAATCCTGGCATCCGGATGAATGCTGTTTATTTTAAACCTTCTGTTTTTCTCATTAAGCTGTGCAGAAATACTGTCAAATATGGCTTTAATCTTTAGTTTTTCATTTTCGGATGCATATCTGGCAATATCCAGGCGATACAGATCCAGAATACTTCTCTGATTCAGAATTACTTTTGCAATATCATGTGTATCAACATAAATCTGTACATCTTGTGGCATTCCGCCTACTACCAGATAACTGTAAAAGAGCTTACACAAGGTTTCATGTACTGATTCTGATACTTTTTCTTTATGTTCATAACATTCCCTGAGATACGCAATGGTTTGTTCCTGTACTCCGTTTGCCCATAAATATTCTTCAAAATCAAGAGGATACATCGAAAGCATTTGTTCAAAGCCCACAGGATAGGATTTGATATCCTTGTATCTTACTCCAAGTAATGATCCGGATTCTATATAGTCGAATCTTCCATCTTCGACCAGAAATTTAATCGCAGAACGTATTTCCGGACATTCCTGTATTTCATCAAATAAAATCAGAGTTTTTTTCCAATCTCCAGAGGTTTTTGAAGATAAGCGGTCATATTTGTTATAATTTCTTCCGCAGTCAGTTTTCCACTGAAAACATCTGCAGCTTTTTTGTCTGTTACAAAATTGATTTCGGCAAAATGCTCATATTCATTTTTACCAAATTCGCGGATAAGCGTAGTCTTTCCGGTTTGCCTTGCACCTATAATGCATAATGCTTTTCCTTTTGTTCCATTTTTTTCCATTTTTAAAAAGATCCTGATAGGCTTTTTCGTCTTAACATCTGTTGTCCTCCAAATGTTATTCTTATTGAATACATCATTAGTGTAACATTTTTTTCCTTTGACTTTAGAAGCAAATTGTAACATTATTCGTAACATTTTTTTCCTATTTTTTTCATAGTATTTTTGTAACGTTTTTTTCTTAAATAAATACTCAAGGATTAGCATATCTTATTTTTATTAGTAACTGTGAAGGTACTGAACAGTTACGAAATATAAAGAATTTCCGGTGCATCTAATATATGGTATTCTGAATAAAGCTATATGGAAATCATTTGAAGTTTCATTTTTCATACAAAGGATGTAAGTGATCTGCTTGATGGAATCAGTATATATTCTCAGGAAGAGAAAGACCGGGTAAGGGATATTCTTCTTTCCCAAATGAAGAAGTATGCGTATTTATTTGATGAGAAATAGCCGCTATTATTTTGTTATAATAGCGACCGCTTCAAGGACAGAAGATGTGACTTCTGACTCTCATATCGTAGTATACAAAGAAGATAATTTAAGGATCTGCCTGCTCAACCCGCAGCATCCGGTAGCCGATGCCAATATGCGTTTGTATGTATTGCTGTCCATCTTTCCCTTTTTCTAATTTTTTGCGCAGAGTTGCCATGAATACCCGCAGAGAAGCAATATCGTTTTCCCAACTGCTGCCCCAAATCTGTTGTGTAATATAGGTGTGGGTCAGAACCTTGCCCACATTTTTGGAAAGCAGGCACAGCAGCTTATATTCGATGGGAGTCAGGTGCAGCTCTGTGTCATCAAGATAGGCGCAGCCAGCTGCATAGTCAATTTTTAATGCGCCGTTTGTAAAAATGGAAGATTCCTGTGTCACATCGGTCTTCATCAGCGCCAGTCTTCGCTGCGTCACCCGCAGCCGTGCCAACAGTTCATCCACGGAAAATGGCTTGGTGAGATAATCGTCCGCTCCGGCATCCAGTGCTTCAATTTTATCAGAATCCTCTGTTCGGGCGCTGATGACAATAATCGGCATATTTGACCACGACCGGATTTTTCGAATAATTTCCACGCCGTCCATATCAGGAAGTCCCAGATCAAGCAGCACAATATCCGGGTTGTGTGACAACGTCTCCATCACAGCGCTCGTACCGTTTTGTGTTGAAAGATACCTGTATTCATGGGTTTTTAACGTCGTTGTGATCAGATTGCGTACCGGAGTATCATCTTCTACAACAAGGACAAGTGGTTTATTCATTCAGGTTCACCTCACTAAGTGGTATTGTAAAGGAAAAAATGCAGCCATGCGGAGTATTGTCTTTCAGTGTCAGTTCGCCATGATGTGCATAAATAATGGTCTGACAGAGGGTAAGTCCAAGCCCAAGACTGCGGCGGCTGTCACCAATCAGATTGCTCCCGGTAAAAAACATTTCAAAAACGTGTTTTTTTATCTCATCAGGGATACCTGAGCCGTTGTCGATGACACGGATCTCAGCCATATTTTCCTGATGTATTGCCGTGATCCGAATGACAGAGTCCGCAGGGGTATATTTAATGGCATTGTTTACCAGATTGATAATAACCTGCATGATGAGTCCTGCGTCCACCCGTACCAACAGTGGTGTATCTCCGCAATCCGCCATAATGTGATGTTCTGCTGATCTTCGATCGATATGCCGGAGTGCTTCCGATACAATGTCGTCTACGACCTGATCAGAAAGGTGCAGTTTTACGCTGCCGTCCGCAATTTTCGTAATGGAAAGCAAGTTCTCAACAAGTCCAATCAGCCATTGTGCATCATCATAAATATCCGTAAAAATCTGTTTCCGCGTTTGCTCATCCAACACGGCATAGCTGTGCAGTAATGTATCGGCGTTGCCGGAAATGGAGGTCAGAGGAGTTCGCAGATCGTGAGAAATGGAACGCAGGAGATTGGCACGAAGCTGCTCGTTCTTTGCAAGGACAGCAGTTTCTTCCTTTTCTCTGGCATTACGCAGGCTTTCTAACGTCAGGGCACACTCCCCGAGGATGGAAAACAGAATACTGGATGTAAATGCGTCCGGCTGTGTTTTTTTCTCCATCGGAATCCCGACAACACCGTAAGCCTGCTGCCCGGTACGGATAGCAAGATACAGTCGTTTTGCCTTTGGAAATGTTTCAGTCGTTGCTCCGGCGCGCTTCCGGTTTTGCCAGACCCAGTGAATTACATCCTGTTCCTGATCATCAGCCGGAGCAGGATGTGGACAGCTTCCATCTGTCGGATAAAGAATACCTGTGGAGAGTGCATCACCCTGCACAGGATAAACCAGAATGTCCCGTTGCATGAGTTTTTGTATCTGCATTGCGGTCATCTGATAAACCTCCTCCGGTGCTTCTGCCTTTTGGAGCTTTCTGTTCATATCAAAAAGAAGCTTTGTACGATAGGCGTCCCGTGCAGATAATAGTGCATGGGCTTTGAGCTTTGTGGCAAGTGTGCCGGTCAAAAGCGCTGCTGCAAACATAACGGCAAAGGTTATGGGATATTTGCTTCCATATGCACCCAAAGACAAACGTGGTTCTGTTAAAAAAAAATTGAACAGAACGACACTCAAAAAGGCGCACAGTATACCACAGGTATATCCATTCGTAAAAGAAGAAGTCAGAAGCACGCCCAGCAGGTAAACCATGATGATGTTGGCACTTGCAAGGTCAAGTTTCAAAAACAGCCATCCGATGATCGTTGCAGCTGCCAGAATACCAAGTGTCAGGAGAAGCTCCCGGGCTGTCGGGAGTATAGGACGAATGGTGGAAAGTCGCTTTCCGCGATAGCTTTTGTAGACTTCAGCATCCGGAATGATATGAATGTCAACCTCCGGCGCCAGTGTGATGAGCCGCTCCGTCAGTGCTGGCTCACTCCAGAAATGCCGCCGTTGTATGCCGCTTCGTCCGATTACAATTTTGGTTACATCGGAGAGCCGTGCATATTCTGCAATTTGTGTAGGTACATCTTCCCCATGTGTTGTGACGATCTCTGCGCCGAGCTGCTTTGCAAGATACATATGAGCCTGCAATCGAACAGTATCTTCTGCATTCATGGAAGCGTATCCGGGTGTCTGCACATAAAGTGCCGTAAAACTTCCACAAAACGCCTGTGCCATGTTACCAGCCATTCGCACAATACGTTCATTGGATGGAGAAGGAGATAAACACACCAGAATATGTTCTCTTTCTGTTTTGTTTACTATATTCTGCACATCCTCACCGCCTCTAATATTAATAACTATTAATATTATTATAGCATCAATATATGATGGTTTCTATCTGACAGGATTGAATTCGGTCTTGATTTTCCATCTTACGTTACAGTTCAGATCCGGAAGCATTTTTGCAGTGCCTTGTATTCGCCCAGTACCAGAATGGAACCATCTCCGGATAATATTGTATCAGGCGTGACGGAAACGTCCGTTTTTCCTGCGTGTTTGATGCCGAGAATACTGATTCCAAACTTTCTGCGGATATCCAGATCACCAATACTTTTACCAATCCAGCCTTCCGGCACTCCTACTTCAAAAATAGCATGCTGTTCGTCAATTTCTATATAATCGAAAATATGGTCAGCAGTGTACCGGATAGCAGCCCACTTTGCAACCTGCTTTTCCGGGTAGACCACGTGGTCGGCTCCGTTTCGAAGCAGAAACTTTTCCTGTACATCCCGTTCGGCGCGTGACACTACACATTTTGCTCCAAGCTCCTTCAGCAGTGATGTTGTTTCAAGCGAGTTCTGAAAGCTTCCTCCAATGGTTACAATGCAAACGTCATAATTTCCGATACCAAGAGAACGAAGAAAGTCCGCATTTGTACTATCGCCAATCTGTGCATTGGTGACAAATGGCAATACATCATTAATCCGGTCTTCACTTATATCGACTGCCATAACCTGATGACCCAGTTGGGAAAGCTGTATGGCTATATGTCGTCCGAAGCGGCCTGCTCCGATTAGTAGAATATTTTTTTCATAAAATAAAAATCCTCCTTATTTATCCGACTGTAATTTTTTTCCTGGGGCAGTTTTGCATTTCCCGTCTTTTTGCCGGAGAGCGTGGCGTAAATAAGTGTTAGACCGCCGACTCTGCCAAGATACATGAGTATGATCAGTACTATTTGTGAAGGAATATGCAGCTGTGGTGTAATCCCTAACGTCAACCCGACCGTTCCGACTGCTGATGATGTTTCATAGAGGCAGTCGGATAACGGAAGATGCTCATATACACTGATAAAAATGCCTCCTCCAAAGAACAGCGTAAGATACATTGTCAGAATGGTCGAAGCGGTTTTGACAGTATTGCAATCAATCCTGCGTTTGAAAAACTGGGCATTATCGCGTTGACGAAAGGTTGCGACAGCATTGGCAAGCAGAACCCCCAGCGTTGTTGTCTTCATTCCGCCTGCGGTAGAACCGGGAGCGCCGCCAATAAGCATCAGAAGAATCATTATGCCCTTCGATGCACCTGACATTGCAGATAGAGCTACTGTGTTAAAGCCCGCCGTCCTTGTAGTGACAGACTGGAAGAAGGATACCAGAAGCTGCGTTCCTGTTGGAAGCGCAGAAAAGTCCACAAAAAAGAAAAATGCAGCAGGCACAACAATAAGGAAGCCCGTTATGACAAGGATTACCTTGCTCTGTACCCGATAGCGATGAAAATGCCACTTGTGTTCGCAGATATCATCCCAGGTCAGAAAACCAATGCCGCCGATCACGATCAGTAGCATAATTGTGATATTGATGATCGGACTGCCTGTATAACCGGTGAGGGAAGGATAGAGATTGTTTTCTGTTCCAAGAATGTCAAACCCGGCATTACAAAATGCAGATATGGAATGAAACACTGCCATCCAGATACCCCGCCATCCATAGTCCCGGCAGAATACCGGAAGCATGGCTGCTGCACCAAGCAGCTCAATTAAATGTACCTCGAAGGATAAACTGCGTCAGCCGGACAACTCCGCCAACCTTTGGAGCGGAAATTGCGTCCTGCATGGTGCTGCGCTGCATCAGAGAGATTTTTCGTCCGGACAGCAATGCGAACGATGCTGCAACTGTTACAACGCCAAGTCCTCCGATCTGTATCAGTGCAAGAATGACAGCCTGGCCGAAGCCTGACCAATAGCTTCCGGTATCCTGCACCACAAGTCCGGTGACACAGACGGCAGAGGTCGCGGTAAACAGCGTTTCGTTGAATGGAGTTATGCATC
Organism: Lachnospiraceae bacterium; assembly: GCA_021628825.1. Classification (GTDB taxonomy): domain Bacteria; phylum Bacillota; class Clostridia; order Lachnospirales; family Lachnospiraceae; genus Suilimivivens. The sequence continues at coordinate 296,874 of JAJXRY010000002.1, forward strand.
CCTCTGTTGTGGAGACCGGTAGCATCAGCAGCAATGCTCCCAGCAAAATGACTCCGACAAAACCTGATATGATAATTTGGAAAGACGAAAGGCGGTGCTTTTGGTGAATGATTTCTTCCGGCATAAAGTCAGCTCCTTATCTACTATGATAGCTAAGTGGTTTTATTATACATTATACAGCCGGAAATTTTAAGAGCAGATAAGAAATATTTGCGGCGTATTAAGATTAGATAAAGATGTGCTGATTTGTAAAAATTGAATTCATGTAAGAGATGCATTATTATAATAGTATAAAAATTTCCAGAAGTGAATATGAAATTAAGTTATTCAACATTAATCACAACATATGGGGTCAGTATAAATGAATGGGGTACGGAATGAAAGCAGCAATTATTGAAGATGAGAAGACGCATCGTGATCTTCTGTCTTCGTATATTGAAGCATGGGGAAAGAAAACAAAAGATCCGGTTTTTTTATAAAGGAATATGAAAATGCAGCCTCCTTTTTATTTGACTGGGAGGATCTGGAGTTTGACATATTGTTTCTGGATATTCAGATGCCGGGGATGGATGGCATGGAGCTTGCAAGAAAAAAATCCGGCAGAAGGATGAGCAGATTGCGATTGTTTTTACGACCGGTATAGATGATTATATCGGTGAAGGGTATGAGGTCGAGGCTCTTCATTATCTGTTGAAGCCGATTCGTCAGGCAAAGATCGAAGAATGTCTTGAAAAAGCACAGAAAAAGAAACCGTCTAAGGAATACCGGATCGTTCATTCTACAGAAGACGAAACGAAAAAGATCTGTGTCAGTGAGATCAACTATGTGGAAGCGCAGAAACATTCCAGCCGGATTTTCATAAATGGGCAGAAAGAAATCATGGTGAAAGAAAGCCTTTCACAGATGGAGGAGCTTTTAAAGAATCAGGATTTTGTAAAAAGTCACCGCTCATATCTGTGCCAGCTTACTAAAATTCACCAGATTGATAAAGACACGATTATTTTTTTGATGATGGAAGCAGGGTTCCGGTAAGCAGGCGCCTGTATCAGGAGGTGAATCAGAAGTTCATTGCTTTTTACAGAGAAAGACAGAAATGAAAATATAAAAGCTGACTTTATTATAACACGAAACAGATGACAGGGAGAAGATGAATCAGATTTTATGAAAGAGCTTATGATTGCAGGAACGGTTGTTTTATTGATTATCTTCATAGTGGGTATCCGCTGGTATGTAAAGCGGACGATTCGTCAGCAGATCGCGGATTATCAGGATGATCTTCTGGAAAAACATTGTGAGGAAGTTGAGAATATGTACCGGCAGATGCGTGGCTGGCGGCATGATTACCATAATCATATTCAGACGATGAAGGCTTATCTTACAATGGGACAGCTGGAAGATTTGAACCGGTATTTTCAGGAACTGGATCAGGATCTGACAACGGTAGATACGGTGATTAAAACAGGAAATGTCATGATTGATGCTATATTGAACAGTAAGCTTTCTTTAGCAAAGGACAAAAATATCCGGATTGAAGCCAAAGCCATTGTTCCGGCTGATCTTCAGATTTCAGAGGTGGATTTAAGCCTGATTATCGGAAATCTTCTGGATAATGCCATGGAAGCCTGTATGAAAATGAAAGAAGAAGAGGAAAAATTTATCCGGGTTTACATTGATATTCTGAAAGGACAGCTTTACATTTATGTGATGAATTCTGTGGGAGAGGCTCCAAAGAGAGTCGGAAGAATTTACCTCACCACTAAGGATAAAAAATTCCATGGTCTTGGATTAATCCGGATGGACCAGGTCGTTCAGAAGTATCATGGATATCTGGACCGGCAGAATGAGGACGGCGTATTTGCTACAGAAGTCATGCTGCCATTATAATCCGGTAAATTGAGAATAGTAGTTCGACAAATATAATAGAACCAATGCCGTTCGTGCACGAGGAAAAACCTCTCGTGCACATTTTTTTATATCAAAAAGTAAGAAATATGTTATAAAGAAATCGTAGTCGTTGAGTGATATTGCATAAGCATGAAGATTTAATTTATTTGCATGATCCGGATCATTAAAACGAACAAAATATAAATCAGGAGACGTGTGTTATGAATGAAAACCCGAATATTCCCACAAAGAAATATCATATTTTACAGAACATTGGTTATATGATTTCCTTTTATAAAAAAGAAATACCGATTTTTCTGTGGATGTGTCTATTTGAAATTCTGCTTGGATCTATGATTCCTTATCTGGAAATTTATCTGCCGAAGCTTGTTGTGGAGCTGGTGACAAAACGCTATACCATGCAGCAAGCGATACGAAGCATGGTTTTCTTCGGACTTTTTCTTTGTGACTGTCAAAGCGGTCAAAGGCGGTTGTGAACAGGGAAAGTATTTCCTATACAATGGAAAAAGGAATGATATAGCTGCCATGTTATTTTTGAAGAGTCTGCGGATTCCGTTTTCTAACACCGAAGAAGGAAACGTCAATAATCTGTACTGGAAAGCTTTACATAGTATAGATGGTGGGGATTATAGTGCAATGTACCGGTTTTCGTATGATACCGTTAATATTCTGATTAATCTGATCTGTTTTTTCCTATACAGTACGGTGCTTGGTTATTTAAATCTGTGGATTATGATTTTATTACTTGTATTATCTCTGCTTCAGTACACACTATGCATTTCAGAGGTTCGGTATATGGAGCGTTATCGTGACAGGTATGCACAATTTTATAAGAAAAGAAGCTATCTGCATTCGGTGATGGGAAAGGAAGAAGCAGCCAAGGATATTCGTATTTTTCCGATGAAGCAATGGCTGAATTACCATAATGATGTGTTAATCTCTTTAAAAAGAGGCATTGATAAAGAAAAGATGACCAGGGAAAAAATATACTGGCAGGCCGGAAGCCTGCTTGCGCTGGGGCGTGATTTGTTTGCTTATATTTACCTGATCCGGCAGGCGCAGGCAGGGATCATTGATGCAGGAGAATTTGTCTTGTATTTTTGGTGCTATTACGGGGTTTGCAGTATTTGTAAATTCGATCATGACTTCTTTTGCAAGTCTGCAGGAAGGAAATATTTCGCTGAATCATTTGAGAAGCTATCTGGAATTGGAGGAGGAAGATGTATATTCCGGTTCTCATTCTATTCAGGAATTACAAATGCCGGTTTCTTTTACCTTCCGGAATGTGTCTTTCAGATATTCTTTAAAGGAGGAAGATGCAGAAGGGAAAGCAGAGGATCCGGGACAATGGATTTTCCGGCATCTGAATCTGACGATTCATGGCGGTGAAAAGATTGCGATCGTTGGTACCAATGGTGCCGGCAAGACCACACTGGTAAAGCTGCTGTGTGGATTATATGAACCGCAGGAGGGGGAAATCCTGGTAAATGGAATTCCGATCAGGGAGTTCCCTAAAGAAGAACTTTATAAATTGTATGCAGCAGTATTTCAGGAGCCTTTTTATTATGCCTTTTTACGCTTGGAGAAAATCTGGCTTTATCTAAAGATTATGATAAGGAACAATGTATTTCTGAGCTGGAAGAAGCCGGACTAAGGGAACTGTTTGAAAAGAGAGGATATACCCTTGATACCTATTTTGGAAAGGATATGGGAGAAGACGGAATTGAATTATCCGGTGGACAGAAGCAGAAGTTCTTACTGGCAAGGGCATTATATAAGGACGCTCCGGTTCTGATACTGGATGAGCCGACGGCTGCTCTTGATCCGATTGCGGAAAGTGAGATTTACGACGAATATGCGAAGCTTTCCAAAGATAAGACAGCAATCTTTATTTCTCATAGGTTAGCCAGTACCCGGTTTTCAGATCGGATTCTGCTTATTGGAAACCAGGGAATCTTAGAAGAAGGAACACATGAAGAACTGCTTCAAAAGAACGGAGTATATGCGGAAATGTTCGAGGTCCAGAAGAGCTATTATGAAAAAGGAACGTTTAGGTAAGGAGGCATTTGCATGAGTCAGGACGCAGAAATTTTAAAAAAACAGAGCTTCAGGCAGAATATTCATCATGTGGTACGGTTGGTAAAAATTGATTCATTCTCTGGATCACAGCTTTTATGTATGGAACTTTGTTTCTGTTATAATGAAAGCGGTTATTACTTATGGAGCGCTTCTTCTTTCTTCCTTTGTGATTAATGGACTGAGCAGTGGAACAGATTATGCTTACATCCTGAAGGTTACCGTTGGAACGGCAATTCTGTTAAGCGGTGCGGCTTCCATAGATTATTTTATTGATAAGCATCTGGAAATGGCGATGAATGTCATGGAAACACAATATATGGCATTACAGCAGGAGAAGATTATGAATCTGGATTATGCTCTGATTGATAGTCCGAGGCTTAAGGAAATCCGGGAACGGATGCGGCTTGAAAGAAACTGGGGAGCCGGAATTTATTCCATGTTCTGGCAGGAGAAGAATTTTTCTTATCCATCTGCTGAAACTTGTTGCTGCATTGATTTTTGTTATTTCCACAACTGCAATATTTCAAAGGAAAGGTGCAGACAGAAAGCATCGGTATCTTTTTGTTTCTATTTGCAATTATGATTGTTGGAGTATTTATTATCCGTTACTTAAGCAGGATGTATTTGTATATGTGTTTTTCATATTCCGACAAAAAGAGGAAAAAGAAATAGAGTATTCAATATACCTGGGACTTTGTATGGCATGGAAAAATATGATAGTAAAAATGGAAAAGATGTACGGATTTATGATGCTTACCCTTTGATGAAGGCATATACCTATGATAAACTTCAGGCTAAGGAATTTAAAAAAAGAATGTGTTTCATAAATTTTTCCATGATTTATGGCTCTCTTGGTATTGTTAATAACTTTGTATCAGCATCGATACTTGCCGGATCTTATCTTATTGCTGTGATGATTGCAAAAGAAGGAAACCTGTCAGCCGGTAACGTCATTTTATTTGGAGGCTGTTTATCAAATTTCCTGATGAATCTTTTTTTCAGTTGAATACGATTACCTTGAGATTTTTACGGGCTGCATTGCAGCAGGCAGGAATTTTTTTGAATTATTTGATCTGACGGATGAAATGTACAAGGGTTCTCTTCCCATGGAAAAGCGCAGCGATGGGGAATATCAGATTGAATTTAAAAAAATGTGTCCTTCCACTATCCGGGGAGTAAGGAATATGCGTTAAAGAACTTGTCCATGAAGCTGCAGATTGGGGGAAAAAGCTTGCGATTGTAGGAAGGAACGGTTCCGGTAAAACAACAATGATCAAGCTATTGTGCCGCTTGTATGATCCGGACGAGGGAGAAATTCTGTTAAACGGAGTGAATATCAAAAAGTTCCGGCATGAAGAATATGCAACGCTGTTTTCCGTTATTTTTTTCAAGATTATATTCTGGTCAGCCTTAAGCTTTCAGAAAATGTGGCAGCAAATCACACTGTGGATGTGGATAAAGTCCGGAAATGTCTGGATGACAGTGGATTCGGAGATCGTCTGCAGACACTTTCCCAGGGAATCGATACTTATCTTTATAAAGATTATGAAGAGGAAGGAATCGACATAAGTGGCGGAGAGGCACAGAAAATAGCGATTGCAAGGGCGCTTTTACAAGGATGCACCGTTTGTTCTTTTGGATGAACCGACGGCTGCTCTTGATCCGATCGCAGAGTCAGGGATTTACACGAACTTTGATAAAATTGTCGGAAATAAAACGGCTGTGTATATCAGCCACCGCCTCTCTTCCTGCAAATTCTGTGACCGGATAGCCGTTTTTTTAAGGATGGACAACTGGTGCAGTACGGGAACCATGACACCCTGCTAAAGGATCATGATGGAGAATATGCGGTGATGTGGAATAAACAGGCGAAGTATTATACGGCATAATACCGCAGAGTATTTACAGAAATTTTTTTATAATTTCAAATATATATTGCAAAATAAGGAAACTATATGCTAACATCAGAACAAAGCATATAGTTTCTTTTTGATCTAAATTTCATTTGGATAAATGTAATACAAATATCCTTTCTTATGAATTATGCAAGAATATCTATGCTTTTTAAATTCCAAATACATTTAAGGGCTGGAAGCTTTAAGGGAGGTAAAAAAATAAAATGTGTGAAGTATTAGATCGGGCAATTAACGAAGGAAGATGCGAGGGTTTAATATCCGTCTGTAAAGATTTTTAAATTAAGTTATGAACAAACCGCTGCCAAGTTAAAAAGGAAAAGTTTCAGTTAAGTGATCAGGAAATAGAGAAAAGCATGAAACTATACTGGTAATTGGAGTAAGGGGATCATGGAGCAAAAGCAGTTGAAATATTCGAAGTTAATGGAAGATTTAAGGGAGAAGATGGTGTCTGGGGAAATCCAGGCAGGAGACAGGCTTCCTTCGGAAAATGAATTATCGGCCCGGTATCAGGTCAGCAGACAGACGGTGCGCAAGGCTCTTTCGGTGCTTCAGAATGAAGGCTATATTTACGCGGAGCATGGAAGGGGAACCTTTTGTTCCGAGCGAGTCTTACATACGGGACATTCCCATAATATTGCGGTTGTTACCACGTATCTGTCAGATTATATTTTCCCGCGTGTAATCGGTGGAATCGATAAGGTACTGACGGAGCAGGGCTACAGTATCATTCTGAAAAATACAAGGAATTCCAGAAGTCAGGAAGCAAGATGCTTAGAAGAGCTTCTTCAGAAGGACATTGACGGAATTATTATCGAGCCGAGCAAAAGTCAGATTTATTGTAAGCACACCCACCTGTATGAAAAGCTGGAGGAATATGGCATTCCTTACGTGTTTATCCAGGGCTGCTTTGCAACGATGAAGGAGAAGCCAAGGGTGCTTATGGATGATGCGATGGGTGGTTATCTTATTACGAAGTATCTGATCGATACAGGGCATAAGTCGATCATTGGTGTGTTTAAGTCGGATGATATCCAGGGGCAGAATCGACATAAGGGATATGTAAAGGCGTTGCAGGAAGCCGGGATTCCTTATGAACCGGATCACGTGATCTGGTTTTATACGGAAGATCGTGCCATTCATCCGTATGAGGCCATTAAGCAGATGGCAGAAAGCGGAGTTCCGATGGATGGGGTTGTCTGTTATAATGACCAGATTGCTATGAAGGTGATTCAGGGCCTTACTGCTGCCGGGAAAAAGGTTCCTTCCGATGTATCCGTAACCGGATATGACAATTCCTACATAGCAAATAACGGTGGATTACAGTTAACGACCATTGTTCATCCTCAGGAAAAACTGGGAGAAATGGCAGCAGAGCTGTTGCTTAAGCTGATTCATTGTGAAGGGCATAGAAACAAATTGCCGGAGGATCCGTCAAAAGAAAAGATGAAAGAGCCGGTCTGCACAGATATTCTGATTGCACCGGAGCTGGTTATCGGAAATTCCTGTATCGTGAGGGATCCAATAGAAAAAAGCATGTCCTGAATCAGAATGGTATCTTTTTCAGGACATGCTTTGTGCTTCTGATTTATCTGGTAAGGCGGATTACGTTCCAGCTGTGTTTTCCAAGAACGGTATGCATTTTGCCGTTCTCAAGCTTCGTAGCATCGGAATGCGTCGGGGCAACGTGATCCGGATCCGCTTCAGTGTTGACTGCTTTCATATCGTCGTTGGTCAGTACGATATGCTCAGCCGGACGGTATCCCTCGAACTGACGCAGATCACAGGAAACCTCCATATCCTCATCCAGGCTCTTGTTAACCGCAAAAATGGTCAGTGTGTCATGCTCTTCATCCCAGATGCAGACAGAGTCAAGGTATGGGGCATCGCCATAGGTTTTACTTTCATAAACGGGAGTCAGAACCTGTGTGTTTAACACGGTTCCACGGCCGTATACACTTGCGTGCATATATGGATAAAAGATGGTCTGACGCCATGCGCCGGTGTCGGATGTCATGATCGGGGCGATGACATTGACAAGCTGTGCCAGACATGCGATTTTAACACGGTCAGCGTGACGCAGAAGTGTGATCAGTAAGCTTCCGACAAGCAGTGCATCTTCAAAGTTATAAACATCCTCCAGCTGATGCGGTGCACGAACCCATTTTTCAAGCTTCTTATCCTGTTCATTGCTGTGATACCATACATTCCATTCATCGAAGGAAAGGTTGATCTGCTTCTTACCATGTTTTTTAGCTTTGACCGCATCACAGATAGCAACGACACCGGAAATGAAGTCATCCATACCCTTGGAGCTTGCCAGAAAATCAACCGTGTCGTCAGCAGCATTTCCATAATACTGATGCAGGGAGAGATAATCCACCTCGTCATAGCATTCGTCCAAAATCGTATATTCCCAGGAGCCGAAGGTCGGCATGGTAAGACTGGAGCTTCCGCAGGCAACTGTTTCGATGGTCGGATCCATGAACTTCATCAGACGGGAAGTTTCTGCGGCAATACGGCCGTATTCGGAAGCAGTCTTGTGACCCATCTGCCACGGTCCGTCCATCTCATTGCCAAGGCACCAGAGCTTGATGTTGTGCGGATCTTTATAGCCGTGAGATTTTCTCAGATCGCTGTAGTAGGTCCCTTCTTTGAAATTACAGTATTCCAGAACATTTTTTTAGCATCCTCCGGTCCACGGGTTCCGAGGTTGACAGCCATCATGATATCGCTGCCGGCTTTTTTTGGACCAGTCAGCAAACTCGTTCAGGCCAAACTCATTTGTCTCGATAACGCCCCAGGCAAGCTCCGGTTTTGCAGGCCGTTTGTCTTTCGGGCCTACACTGTCTTCCCAGTGATAGCCGGAGACAAAATTTCCACCCGGATAACGGACGATCGGTACCTGAAGCTCTCTGACGAGAGCCAGCGTATCCTTGCGCAAGCCCTGTTCATCGGAAAGTGCGCTTCCCTCCTGATAAATTCCTTCATAAACGGCACGGCCGAGGTGTTCGATAAAGGAACCGAAGATTCGTTTGTCAACTTTTCCGGTCAGAAAGAATTTGTCAATGATAATCTCTGCTTTTTTTCATATGTTAAAATTCTCCTTTCAGATAATGTTTTTCTTATGATTTTGATTTTAACAGGAGGGAGAAAAAAACCTAGAGATTTTTTTGTCCGATAAAATTGACTTTTTCTTCCGGCCTTGCGATAGAATGGGAAAAAAAGGAGAAGAGGATGGATTTTTTTCGATTCATATTTGTGAATATAACAGATCCAATGCAGATTACGATATTATTTACCGTCCGGAGGGCAGTGGGGACTATCTGTTTCTGCTGTTTAAAACACCAATGCGGGTGTATGCGGGAAAGCAGTTTTCCATCACACAGGAAAATGCCTGTATTTTTTACACACCCGGTCATGAGCAGCATTATCAGGCGGTACAGAAATTCCGCAACAGCTACGTGCATTTCCGGTGTAATGAGGATCTGGGAGCGAGGTACGGAATTGTGCCGAACATGATTTTTTTATCCGCAGAATACGGAAGAAATTGATGAATATATCCGTTGTCTGCAGCGGGAATATATTACAAAAGATCCTTATGCGGCGGAATATGAGGAGACACTGGTCCGTCAGATGCTGATCACAGCATCACGTGGTATGTTGCTGCATCGGAAAGCAGCCGCAGAGCCGGAAGGATTATACCGTGAGTTTCAGGAGCTGCGCCTTGCCATGCTGAGCCACTATGAAAAGGAATGGACCATGGAAAAGCTTTGCGAGAGGGCCAATATGGAAAAAAAGTCAGTTTTATTCCTATTATAAAAAGTTTTTTTCAGCAGCACACCGCATAATGATCTGATTGAGGTGCGCCTCGATAAGGCAAAAAACCTTCTTACAAACCAGGCACTTTCCATTAGTCAGACTGCTGAGCTTTGCGGCTTTTCCAATCTGTCGCATTTCAGCCGCTGTTTCAAAAAATACTGCGGCTGTTCACCGAAGGAATGGCGTCTTGGTTCACAGCAAAACAACGGGAATTATGGGAGCAGAACCGGGTATGGCAATATATAGAGGGGGAGAATTATGATTAAGGTTTTTCTGGTAGAGGATGAGTATGTCATCCGTGAGGGAATCAAGAAGAATATTGACTGGCAGGCACATGGATATGAATTCTGCGGAGAAGCAGGAGATGGAGAGCTTGCTTTTCCGATGATTCAGGAAATACGGCCGGATATTGTGATTACCGATATCCGGATGCCCTTTATGGACGGACTGGCCTTGAGCAGGCTGATTAAAAAGGAATTTCCGGAGACGGAAATTATTATTTTAAGCGGATATGAAGAATTTGAGTATGCCAAAGAAGGAATTAAAATCGGTGTAGCCCAGTATCTTCTTAAGCCGATCAGCGGAGATGCCCTGATTAAGGAAATTGATCTGGTAGCGGCATCCATTGAAGAGCGGAAGCAGAAGGAACGGATCCGGGAACGTTACTTTAAACAGAGTATGGACCGTGAATCGGAGAAAGATAACCTCAATATCCAGGAGCTGGATTATAAGCAGTTTGAAAAAAGCAGGCTGCAGGAGTTTATGAAGGTCGGGCATAAGGAAGAGGTTCCTTACTTTATCGATGAGATGTTTGAAAAGCTGGACCACAGCGCTGTGAAGTCCAGAATCTTCCGGCAGTACATTGTCATGGATGTCTATTTTTGTGTTGCTGAATTTGTGGAAAGCATCGGTCTGTCCAGAGAAGAAGTAGAACCAATGGATGTTGCTTCGGATGCTTTGTCCAGTATTGAGTATTCCAAGGAGTATATTGTCCGGATTATCCGGAAGGCAATTGATGAACGGGATCAGGTATCCGGAAATAAATATAAGGATCTGATGGACGATGTGAAGTCGTATATTGAAGAGCATTATGTGGAAGAAGATCTTACCTTAAATCAGCTTGCTGCACATGTGAACTTTTCACCCAATCATTTCAGTACGATTTTCAGTCAGCAGACAGGACAGCCATTTATTAAATATCTGACCGATTTTCGTATGAATAAGGCCAAAGAGCTCCTTCGCTGTACCGGCAAAAAGAGCAGCGAGATCGGACTGGAGGTCGGATATAAGGATCCTCATTATTTCTCAGCCCTGTTCCGTAAAACGCAGGGAATGACACCGACACAATACCGGGAAGGAAAAGCATGAATAAGAAGAATAAGAAATTGAAAAAAATGCAGCGAAGGATTTTTTTACGACCGTTCTTCCCTGACAAGTAAAAATACGATATTCTTATCTGGTGATCCTGATTCCTATTTTTTTGTTTCTGCTCTTTTTGCTTTTTATAATCTCTGGGCAGCGAACTACCGGTATGAGGATATGATTAACTCTACCGTAGCAGCCAGTGAGTTTACGCTTGATTTTAAAAAAAGGATTTTGACTATGAGACCTATCTTCTGATTGTAGGAAACAAGACAGTAGAAGAATCAGAACTCCGGGATATGCTTACCAATGCGAACCGGATCATTACCGGATTGGAGCAGATTACGGATTCCAGAGACAATCTTGCCAGATTAAAGAGTATTAAGAAGTATCTGAATAATCTTGATACCTATGTGGATCGTATTGAACAGAATATCCGGGTAGGAAACCGTTATGAGGACAATATGGAAATCTGGGAAAACGATGTTCAGATTGTAACGACACTCGTGCGCGAAACGATTTTTCAGTATATTTATTATGAAACAAAGGGAATTCAGGAATCCCATGCGGAATACCAGAGCTTTTTTTCGTTTCCATGATTGAAATTTCCGTCATTGCCTTTGTAGCGGTTTTGCTGTTGATTGTGTTTATTTCCCATTATATTCCTTTTAAGTATTTCAAGACCGATTACGGAGCTTGTGGAGGTGACACAGCAGGTATCGCAGGGAAATCTGCAGGTAAGATCCCATGTTAATACAGGTGTGGAAGCAAAGCAGTTAAGCGAATCCTTAAATACGATGATTGACAAAATTAACGAGCTTCTTGAACAGGTAAAGAAGGAGCAGATCCGTATCCGGAAGGCAGAATTTGAGCTTCTTCAGGCACAGATTAATCCGCATTTTCTGTATAATACACTGGATACCATTATCTGGCTGGCAGAAAGTGATGAGCAGAAGCAGGTTGTCCATATGGTGGAGAGTCTGTCGGACTTTTTTTCCGGACCTCTTTGAATCAGGGAAAGGATATTATTTCGATCAAAGAAGAAATCCAGCATGTCCGCAGTTATCTGGAAATCCAGCAGATGCGGTATCAGGATATCCTGGAATATGAAATTAATGTTCCGGAGGAATTTTATCAGAATACGATTCCCAAGATCACCGTGCAGCCTCTTGTGGAAAAATGCACTTTATCATGGCATTAAGAATAAACGTGGCAAGGGGAAGATCACGGTAAGAGGATACCGGGAGGGTTCCTTTTTTATCCTGGAGGTGCAGGACAATGGAATCGGTATGCAGCCGGAACGTTTGGAGCAGGTAAGGAATGCACTGGTTCATAAGCAGTTCGTGGAAAGTAAGGTATACGGATTATATAATGTAAACGAACGGATCCGCTTAAACTGTGGAGAAGAATATGGTCTCAGGATTTCAAGTACCTATCAGGAAGGAACTACAGTGAAGATTTTTTTCTGCCGGATGCAGACAGTGGTTTGACCAGTCCGGCAGAAGAAATTCAACCGGATTCGTAAAAAAATCAACTTAAAGTAGTTTTTTTGAGGATAAATTTCAACTTTTGCCATAGGGATCTTCATGGTATTTTCAGCCGGAAAAGTTATGATAGTCTTATCAAAGAGATCAGTCTTTGATGAGACTATTTTTTTCATTAATGGGAGGTTATAACATATGAAGAGAAAAACTTATGGCATTGGCAATGGCAGCAGCAATGGTAATTGGATTAACCGCATGCGGATCCGGTTCCGCACCGGCTTCATCTACGGCATCGACAGACACAGAAAGTACATCAGACAGCGCATCTGCTTCTACAGACACAGCAGCAGATACTTCTGCATCAGGTGAGTTAATCAAGGTTGGTATCATTAATAATGACCCGAATGAATCCGGATATCGTACCGCAAATGACAAGGACCTGAAGGCAATGTTTACAGCAGAAAACGGCTATGAAGCATCCTTCGCATACAGCTTAAAGAATGATGAGCAGATTACTGCAGCACAGAAGTTCATTCAGGACGGTGTGGATTATCTTCTTCTTTCCGCAGCAGATACTGCCGGCTGGGATTCCGTATTAAAGGATGCACAGGATGCAGGTATCCGCGTAATCTTATTTGACCGTACCATCGATGCAGATGCAAGTCTTTATGAAGCATCCATCGTATCTGATATGGCAAAGGAAGGCCAGACTGCAGTTGACTGGTTAAAAGGACAGGGACTCAGCGAATATAAGATCATTCACCTTCAGGGCGTTATGGGTTCTGCAGCACAGCAGGGACGTTCCGGTGCATTGGATGAAGCAGTTGCTTCTGATGGCTGGACACTGGTAACACAGCAGACTGCAGAGTGGAATGCAGAAAAAGCACAGCAGATCGTACAGTCTGTTATTGATTCCGGCGAATCCTTCAATGTAATTTATGCAGAAAATGATGATATGGCTAAGGGAGCTGTAGCAGCACTTGATAAAGCAAATATTTCCCACGGTGTTGGCAAGGACGTTATTGTTATGGGCTTTGACTGCAACAAGTGGGCACTGGAAGAATTATTAAATCAGAACTGGAACTATGATGGACAGTGCAATCCTTTCCAGGCATCTTACATCGATGACATCATCAAGACACTGGAAAGTGGCGGAACCATTTCCGAGAAGACCATCATCATGGAAGAAAAGGGCTTTGATGCAGCTTCTATTACCCAGGAAGATGTTGATAAATACGGTATTTAAGGAAATATAGGGAGGGTCTGACATTTTTTTGACAGATCAGAATTATAAAAATCAGGGTAACTATTCAGGATTAATGTAATTGTTAAGATAACGGTAAAGCGATTGAATAGTTACAGATGAATAAGCGCGGTGCAGGAAGGAGACATTCAAAGCTGCTCCGCGCTTATTATAAAGGCAAGGAGAGTGACGGCTGCAGTGAAAGAACATATTGTTTTTACAAATGGAAAATATACATAAAAAGCTTTCCCGAGTACGTGCCCTGCAGGGAGTTGATTTTTTTCACTTTGTGAGGGTGAAATTCATGCATTGATGGGTGAAAACGGTGCCGGAAAATCTACATTAATTAAGGTATTAACCGGAGTTTATGGAAAAGAAGAGGGAAATATCTATCTGAAAGGCCATGACAAGCCGGTCAGTATCAAATCACCCCAGGATGCACAGGAGCTTGGAATCAGTACAGTATATCAGGAAATTACTCTGTGTCCGAATCTTTCTGTAGCAGAGAATATGTATATTGGAAGAACGAAGGGCTTCATGCAGAACTGGAAATCCATGAATGAAGGCGCAAACCGTATATTAAAGTCTCTGGATATTCCGACGGATGCATCGGAGCAGCTGGCAAACTGCTCGATTGCTGTCCAGCAGATGGTAGCTATTGCACGTGCAGTAGATATGGACTGCAAGGTTCTGATTCTGGATGAGCCGACCTCCTCTTTGGATGAGCAGGAGGTTGAAAAGCTGTTTAAGTTAATGCGTGATCTGAAGGCAAGAGGCGTTGGAATTATCTTTGTAACACATTTCCTCGATCAGGTATATGAGGTATGTGATAAGATTACGGTTCTCCGCGACGGCAAGCTGGTTGGACAGTATGAAATTAAGGATCTTCCGAGAGTCCAGCTTGTTGCAAAGATGCTTGGAAAAGAGCTGGATGATATGTCATCCATCCGTGATGACGATAAGGTGTACCATGGAACCGATGCGTCTGAGAATGTTTTGGAAGCAGAGCAGCTGGTAAGTAATGCAGGAATCAAGCCGTTTGATTTTTATATAAAGAAGGGTGAGGTGAATGGATTTACCGGACTTCTGGGCTCCGGACGAAGCGAATGTGTCCGTGCTATCTTTGGTGCAGATCATGTATCAGGCGGAACGGTGAAGATGAAAGGTAAGAAGGTAAAGATTACCAGACCGATTGATGCGATGCGTCATGGAATTGCTTATCTTCCGGAAGACCGTAAGGTGGATGGAATCGTAGGTGACCTTTCTGTCCGTGAAAATATTATTCTGGCACAGCAGGTATTACGGGGATTCTTTAAACCCTTCTCAAAGGCAGAGGCAAATAAAATTGCAGAGGAATACATTAAGCTTCTGGATATTAAAACAGCATCTGCAGATACTCCGATTAAATCCCTTTCCGGTGGTAACCAGCAGAAGGTGATCCTTGCAAGATGGTTATTCACACATCCGGAATATCTGATTCTGGATGAGCCGACAAGAGGTATTGATGTCGGAACAAAGATTGATATACAGAAGCTGGTATTGGATCTGGCATCAGAGGGAATGAGCGTAACCTTTATTTCTTCCGAAACCGATGAAATGCTTCGTACCTGTTCAAGACTCATCGTTATGCGTGACCGCAAGGTGGTTGGTGAGCTTACAGGAAAGGATTTAACGCAGGCAAAGATTATGAGTACAATAGCCGGAGGTGATATGGAATGATACAGAAAGTATTTCGCAGACAGATCTTTATTCCCATAGCTGCATTATTGATTTTGGCTATTTTCAATTTAATTGCAGATCCTTCGTTCTATAAAATTACGTTGGGTTATAACAGTGCGGGAAATCCGGTATTGTCCGGATACCTGATCACCATTCTGGATTATGGTTCAGAGCTTGCGATCCTTGCTATCGGTATGACGCTTGTTACGGCAGCTTCCGGTGGGCAGGATATCAGCGTGGGCGCAGCCATCGCAATCAGCGGCAGCGTAATCCTCAGGGTACTTTGTGGAACCAATTCAAGACCGGATACCTTACAGGCACCGATTATTGTAGCGTTCCTTATAAGCTGTGTGGTAGCAATGCTTTTTGGAGCATTTAACGGAGCGCTGGTTGCATATTTTAAAATTCAGCCTATGGTAGCGACTCTGATTCTGTATACGGCAGGGCGTTCCATTGCAGCCTGGATCAATAACAACGAGCTTCCGATTGTCAATGATGCCACTTTTGCGGTATTCGGCGGTTTCATTCCGGGAATTCCGATTCCTACACCGGTTTTCATTGCGGCAGCGTGTATCCTCGTGACTGTATTGGTTTTGAAGTTTACGAATCTTGGACTGTATACGCAGGCAGTCGGTATTAACGAAAGCTCTTCCAGACTGAATGGTTTAAATCCGGCATTTATCAAGTTCCTGACCTTTGTAATTCTCGGACTTTGCGTGGCAGTAGCAGGACTCATCAAGGTCAGCCGTTTATCTTCCATTAACTATTCGGTAATTGCGAAGGATATTGAAATGGATGCTATTCTCGCCGTAGCACTTGGAGGGAATGCATTAGGTGGTGGTAAGTTCAATATGACAGCATCCATACTTGGTGCTTTTGTGATCCAGTTCCTGACAACGACCTTGTATAAATTCAATGTCCAGTCAGATGCTCTCCCTGCATATAAGGCAGTTGTTGTTATTCTGCTCGTGGTATTCAGTGCACCTGTAGTACGGGAAAAAATGGGAGAGTTCTTTAAGCGGATGAAAGCAGGAACACTGAAGAAGGAGGTACAGTAATATGAAGGCAAAAAGGAAAATGAAATTAACAGACACCAGTCTGCTGCTGTTGATTACTGTTGTTGTTTTCTTTGCAATGTATATCGGTGCAATTCTTTTTCAGGGAAAAGGCTTTTTAAAGCCGCAGACCTTCTTTAATATTTTAAATGCAAATGCTGCCCTGATTATTATTTCCTGTGGCATGAGCCTTGTGATGATTACCGGTGGAATTGATATTTCGGTAGGTGGTGTGGTAGCCCTTGTAAGTATGTGCTGCGCGGTATATCTGGATTATCATGGTGGTAATATCTTTGGAGCCATTGGTATTTCCTTATTAATCGGCCTTGGCTTTGGTCTGGTTCAGGGTTATCTTGTTGCCTATCTGGATATCCAGCCATTCATTGTTTCACTGGCGGGGATGTTCTTTGCCAGGGGAATGACAACTATCGTGAACACGAATCCCTTTAACGTAGCCAATGAACAGTTTGTGGCCTTAAAGGATACCAGAATCACAATACCCGGAATGGGATCGGTTAATAAGCTCGGAAATTACGTAAACGCATATATTGAAATCGGAGTGGTGGTTGCACTGCTTGTTGTAATTCTTCTGTTCTGTGTTCTTCGTTTCACGAAGTTCGGACGTAAATTCTATGCAGTCGGCGGTAACAGCCAGAGTGCCCTGATGCTCGGTATTAACGTGAAGCGTACAAAATTCATTGCCTATCTGATCTGCAGTGTGTTAGCCGGTATCGGAGGATTTGTTTACTTTATGCATGTCGGTTCCGGATCAGCATCTCATGCAAGCGGAATGGAAATGAATGCCATCGCTTCCTCCATTATCGGTGGAACGATGTTAACCGGTGGTGTCGGTAATATTATCGGAACCTTCTTTGGAGTATTGTCATTAAGTACCATTCAAAACATCGTATCCTCCGCCGGACTGGATCAGGCATGGTGGACAGGAATTACGATCGCCGCAATGCTTTGCCTGTTCCTTGTGGTACAGAGTATTGTAATGTCCAGAAAGAAGAAGCTGTCTAAGGGATAGAAACATTCGTATGCCCAACAGATACAGAGAATGACGGGATGCTTATATCAGGATAGGTTACGGATTACAAAAACAGGGATGGAAAGGAGTCTTCTTGCAAGTATTTACAGGAGACTCCTTTTATTTTATAATATTTATAATAGTTATGCATGAGTCAAAAATGATCAAAGGGGGAAGATTTATATGTCAGAAAAGAAGAAAGGGATAATAAAGGAACAGAATCATAAATTAAAAAAATGTTCAGTTTTTTTAATATTGATTTCATTAATACCGTTGCTGATTGCAATTTTTGATTACAAGTCTGATGTCTGTTTATATGACGAAAAACTATCTGGAAAAAAATGTCGAAAATACGTTATATATTGCTGCATCGAATTTGGCAAATCATTGCAGGGAAAAATGAAATTACAGTTATGAATGCAAGTAATTTCAATGATTATATTGACAGTCTTAAGGAACAGGGAATTGAAATGGCGATCATCTTTGAAGATGTTCCCTGTGTTACTTCTGTTAAGAATGAAAATGATTATCGAATTCGTGAGATCCCTATTGGTAAGGATTTTGAGGCCGATCGCGAGATTTTGCTACAAGGATTTTATGATCAGAGTGTTTTAATAGATCATCAGGTATATTATGGATATTTTATGCCCATTATTACTGGCGAAGAGCTTGTGGGAATGGCATTTGCGGGTGAATTACAAAACGATATTACGGAAGCCTCCAGAAATATGATTTATAAATACCTGCTTACGGCACTGATGCTTGGTATTTTGTTTGCCACGTTAATTTTGATTTTCAGCCGCTATCTTACCAGTGCCTTGAAGCGTGCCGGGAAAAATGTTGATGCTCTCTCCAGAGGTATTTTGAGACAGGAGAATGAAGCAAAAAGTGGCATACGTGAAATGAATGAACTGTTAACTTCTACACAGAATATGCAGGAAAAACTGGTAACCATTATTAGCAGTGTCAAAGAGCTGTCAATTTCTTTAGTAAATGATATTGCAAATGTAACCGAATTAAGTGAAAATAGTAATCATAAGGCAGATAAAATCTCAGTTTCCATGAATGATTTATCGGATTCTACTCTTCTTCTGGATAATAATATTCAAAAGATTGAGGAGCAGATCATAGAAATTGAGGAAGGTGTAGCTGAAATATCGGACCGCGTTATTCGATTACAAAGCAATTCACGGAGTATGATTCAGACTAACCGCAAGGCAACGGATAGTATGAATGAAATTTATGAAGGCAGCGAACAATCTGTGAAGGCGGTTGGAGATATTGCAGAGCAAATTCGACAGACGAATTTATCGATCGGGGAGATTGATAAAGCAGTTGAACTGATTCTTTCTATTACGGAACAGACAAAACTTCTGAGCATTAATGCTTCAATTGAAGCCGCCAGAGCCGGTGAAGCAGGAAGAGGATTCGGGGTTGTTGCAGAAGAAATCGGCAATCTTTCGGAGCAAAGTGCCCAGGGTGCGGAAATGATTAAAAATCTGGCCAAAACGATTACAGAAAAATCTCTGGAATCTGTGCGGCTTGCAGATCAGGTTTCCGGATTGATTGTAAAGGAACAGCAGACCGTTATGGATACACAGCAGAAATATGCAGAACATAGTATGGATCTTGATCGTTCCGTATCGGAGATTGAGGGTATTGCAGAAAAGACGATTCTTTTATCTGATCGTAAAGAGAAGATTGTAACAGGTATTCGGACGCTTACAGAGATCAGCAAGAAGAATGCCGGTCAGAATGCAAATGTAAATCAAAATATATCAGATATTATTTTAGAAATACAAAATGTAAACAGAAGATGTGAAGAAATGAACGTAATAGCGTATAAGTTGCAGAAATCTATAACATTTTTTTCACGAATAGGTTGTAGACAAAAATGAAAAAAAATGTGTGTTTTTGGTATGGTATTTTTTTATAGGTGTTCTGTTATTAGGGATTAGCTGCAGTAAAAGTTTGTCACGTTCAGACAGAGAAAAACAGGAGGAAATATCTGCTCTTGAAGAATGGAATGATCAGATTGTGATCGGATTTTTCCCAACTCGGAGCAGAATCAGCCTTTCGAAGTTCAAATACAATTTCTATGAAAGAAACTTTTACAGAGGATAAAGGATACCATCTGTATGTTGAGGATGGGCAGCAGAAGCAGGAAAACCAGATTATGGCAATCCGTACCTTTATTCAGCAGGAGGTTGATTATATAGTCCTGGCTCCCGTTACGGAAACGGGGTGGGATACCGTGCTGCAGGAGGCAAAAGATGCTGGAATTCCTGTAATTATCATGGATCGCCGGGTGAATGTACAGGATGAATCCCTGTACACCTGCTGGGTAGGCTCAGATTTTGGCCTTGAGGGCAGGAAGATGGCAGAATGGATTCACCAGTTTACGTTGAAAAGGGAGATCCCGCCGGAGGAGGTCCGGATTGTGAATATTCAGGGAACCATCGGTGCAACCGCACAGATTGGCCGTACAAGGGGCTTATATCAGGCTGCGAAAGCATACGGATGGAATATTCTTGCTGAGGAAAGCGGTGATTTTACCCAGGCTAAAGGGAAAGAAGTTATGCAGTCCTTTCTCGAAGAATATCCGGAATTAAATATGGTTTACTGTGAAAACGATAATGAAGCATTTGGCGCCATTGAGGCCATTAAGGAAGCCGGAAGAACGATCGGAACGGATATCCGGAATGGTGAAATCATGGTGGTTTCCTTTGATGGTGTGGACGTGGATGCATTAAGCTGTGTTGCAGATGGTGAGATTTCCTGTATTGCGGAATGCAATCCGCTGCATGGTCCGTGGATTGAGAAAATTATCCAGATGATGGAACAGGGCAGAATGCCTTCTAAATATACATATGTCGATGAGGAAATGTACTCAAATGAGGATATTGCCTCTTCCATTACTATTAACGGAAGCAGCTATCTGATCCGGAAGGTTAATCCGGAATTACTTGTGGAGCATGAAAATATGCAGTAAATTATTCATGTTTATAATAAAACACATACAGGTTAAAAATATACAACTTGTAAGAAGAACAATACAAGTTGTATCCTTTAAGTAGAGGATAAAATTGTTTATTCACAGCGAAAAATGTGGATAAAATCGGAAAATTCTACTTAAAGGAGGTTATTTTTTTATGTTACAGAAAAAAAGAGTACAAGTTTTTGGTTTTGCACAGGTTCACAGGATTTATATGGAGATGAATGTCTGCGTAAAGTAGCAGAGCATTCCCACAAGATTGTTGAGGGATTGAACCAGTCCGGTATCTTACCTTATGAAGTGGTATGGAAGCCGACCCTTATTACCAACGCATTGATCCGTAAGACCTTTGAAGAAGCCAACATGGATGAAACCTGTGCCGGTGTGATTACGTGGATGCATACCTTTTCTCCTGCAAAGTCCTGGATTATCGGATTGCAGGAATATCGTAAACCGCTTCTTCATTTACATACCCAGTTTAATGAAGAGCTTCCTTACGACTCTATAGATATGGATTTTATGAATGAAAACCAGTCTGCACATGGTGATCGTGAGTATGGTCATATCGTAACCCGCATGCGGATCGAAAGAAAGGTTGTTGTCGGACACTGGGCAGATCCTGTTGTAGCAGGAAAGATTGCATCCTGGATGCGTACCGCAGTCGGTATTGTAGAAAGCAGCCATATTCGGGTGATGCGTGTTGCAGATAATATGCGTAATGTTGCGGTTACTGAAGGTGATAAGGTAGAAGCACAGATTAAGTTCGGTTGGGAAGTGGATGCTTATCCGGTTAATGAGATTGCGCAGGCTGTGGATGCAGTATCCGAAGCAGATGTAAATACTCTGGTAGAAGAGTATTATGATAAGTATGAGATTTTACTGGAAGGCAGGGATGAGAAGGAATTCCGTAAGCATGTAGCGGTTCAGGCACAGATTGAAATCGGCTTTGAACGTTTCTTAGAGGAAAAGAACTATCAGGCCATCGTCACTCATTTCGGAGATCTTGGTGCCTTGAAGCAACTTCCGGGACTTGCGATCCAGCGTCTGATGGAAAAGGGCTATGGATTTGGTGCAGAAGGTGACTGGAAGGTTGCTGCCATGGTGCGTCTGATGAAGATTATGACCGGAGATTTAAAGAATCCGAAGGGAACCTCCATGTTGGAGGATTATACCTATAATCTGGTTAAGGGTAAGGAAGGAATTCTGGAGGCGCATATGCTGGAAATCTGTCCAAGTATTGCAGAGGGACCGATCAGCATTAAGTGCAATCCATTAAGCATGGGTGACCGTGAGGATCCGGCAAGACTGGTATTTACCTCCAAGGAAGGCCCGGGCATTGCCACTTCCTTAATTGATTTAGGAAATCGTTTCCGTTTGATTATAAATGATGTAGAATGTAAGAAAGTAGAGAAGCCGATGCCCAAGCTTCCGGTTGCAACGAACTTCTGGACTCCGAAGCCGGATATGTACACCGGTGCAGAAGCATGGATCCTTGCAGGAGGAGCGCATCATACGGCATTCACCTATGATCTTACGGCAGAGCAGATGGGTGACTGGGCCGCAGCGATGGGCATTGAAGCGGTCTACATTGATGAGGACACAAAGATCCGTGACTTTAAACGTGACCTGATGCTTGGCGAGGTATTCTATAAGTAGGCACTAAGAAAAACAAGCGACTGCGAAGCAGGCATTTGTGTCAAAATTACAAGGAGGTATTACAATGGACGCAGCACAATTAATTATTGAGGGAAAGGGTTACTTAGGTATTGAGTTTGGGTCTACCAGAATTAAAGCCGTTCTGGTGGATAAGTCAGGAAATGTATTGGCATCCGGTGGACACAGCTGGGAAAACCGTTATGAAGATGGTGTCTGGACCTATTCCTTGAACGATATCTGGGATGGCTTACAGGATTGTTACAAGGATCTTAAGGAGAATGTGAAGAAGGAGTACGGTGTTACCTTAAAGCACTTAGATGCCATCGGATTCTCTGCGATGATGCATGGTTATCTGGCGTTTGATGAGAATGATACCATTCTGGTTCCGTTCCGTACCTGGAGAAATACGATTACAGAGGAAGCAGCTTCAAAGCTTACTGCAGAATTTAACTATAACATTCCGCAGAGATGGAGCATTGCACATCTTTATCAGGCAATCCTGAACGGGGAAGAGCATGTTCCCTATGTGGATTTCTTTACGACACTGGCAGGCTATGTTCATTGGAAATTAACCGGTAGAAGAGTGCTCGGTGTAGGTGATGCGTCCGGTATGTTCCCGATTGACATTCACACCGGGGATTATGATCAGGCAATGATTCAGAAGTTTGATAAACTGGTTGCAGATAAGAATTACCGCTGGAATCTCCGGGATATTCTTCCAAAGGTGTTATCAGCAGGAGAAGAAGCAGGTATCTTAACGGAAGAAGGAGCTGCACTCCTTGATCCGAGCGGTGATCTGCAGGCAGGCATTCCGCTTTGTCCTCCGGAGGGTGATGCAGGAACCGGTATGGTCGCAACAAACAGCGTTGCGAAACGAACCGGTAACATTTCTGCCGGAACCTCTGTATTTGCCATGGTAGTTCTGGAAAAGGAGCTTTCCAAGGTGTATCCGCAGATCGATCTGGTAACCACACCGGATGGTGCACTGGTTGGCATGGTACACTGTAATAACTGTACCTCTGATATCAATGCATGGGTGAACCTGTTTAAGGAATTCGGTGAAATGTATGGTTTAACCTTTGATATGAATGATCTGTTTACGAAGCTTTACAGTGTTGCATTAGAGGGTGATCCGGACTGTGGTGGAATGATTTCCTATAATTATTTCTCAGGAGAGCCGGTTACCGGATTTGATGCCGGTGCACCGTTATTCGTACGTGATGCCGAGAGCCGGTTTACATTGGCCAATACCATGAGAATGCATCTGTATTCTGCACTTGCAGCCTTAAAATCCGGTATGGATCTGATGCTCAAGGAAGAAGGCGTCCAGGTAGATGAGTTATTCGGACATGGCGGTTATTTCAAGACCAGGGGTGTCGGACAGAGAATTGCGGCAGCAGCAATGAACGCACCGGTATCGGTTATGGAAACAGCCGGTGAAGGCGGTGCCTGGGGCATTGCTGTTCTGGCTACATTCCTTGCAGAAAAGAAGGACGGACAGAGCCTTGGTGAATTCTTGAATGAAGAAATTTTCGCCGGAAACAAGGGTATCAAGATGGATCCTGTGGCAGAGGATGTCGAAGGCTTTGAGAAATTCATGGAGAAGTATATGAAGAATCTCCCCGCAGAGAAGGCTGCTGTTGAGGCACTGTAGACATATTTTTAAAAAAACATGTAGATGCTGATAAATATTTAGGAATAACTATAAGATAAACATCTCAAAGTAAGAGATCAATATTGGAAGGAAGGTTCTGTTATGTTAGAGGATTTAAAACAGAAGGTATATGAAGCGAATATGCTTCTTCCGAAATACGGTCTGGTAACATTTACCTGGGGTAATGTCAGTGCGATCGACCGTGAAACCGGATATTTTGTGATTAAGCCAAGTGGTGTGGATTATGAAATTATGAAGCCGGAAGATATGGTGGTTATGGATCTTGAAGGAAACCGTGTGGAAGGAAGGTATAAGCCATCCTCCGATACACCGACCCATCTGGAACTGTATAAGGCGTTTCCGGAAATCGGCGGAATCGTACATACCCATTCTTCTTATGCTACAAGCTGGGCGCAGGCGGGAAGAAGTATTCCCTGTTATGGTACGACTCATGCGGATTATTTCTACGGAGAAATCCCCTGTGTGAGATGTCTGACGAAGGAAGAGATTAACTCTGCTTACGAAGAAAATACCGGACACCTGATTGTTTCGGAATTTAAACGTATGAAAAAGGATGTAATGGCAGTTCCTGCAGTGTTGTGCAAGAATCATGGTCCTTTTTCCTGGGGCAAGGATGCAAAGGAAGCAGTCCACAATGCGGTGGTTCTTGAAGAGGTTGCCAAGATGGCATATCGAACCGAGCTGATTCATCCGCAGGTAGCACCTGCTCCACAGGAATTACAGGATAAGCATTATTTCCGTAAGCATGGTGCAAATGCATATTACGGACAGAATTAACAGGATATCGAGAGGGTATAAAACAGATGAAGATGAAAACAGCACCTATGGGGTGGAACAGTTGGGATTGTTATGGAGCGGCTGTTACAGAAGATATCGTACGACGGAACGCTGAATTTATGGCTGAGCATCTGAAGGAGTACGGTTGGGAATATATTGTGGTGGATATCCAATGGTATGAGCCTTATGCTGCAACCAATGAATATCATCCTTTTGCGGATGTAGTGATGGATGAGTATGGAAGACTGCTTCCCGCAGTAAACCGTTTTCCTTCTGCAGCAAACGGTGCGGGCTTTGGACCATTGGCAGAATATGTCCATTCTCTTGGATTGAAGTTCGGCATTCATATTATGAGAGGGATTCCACGACAGGCTGTACATCAGAACACGAAAATCATGAACAGTGACAGACATGCCCGGGAAATTGCCAAAACAAACAGTATCTGTGCCTGGAATACGGATATGTATGGTGTAGATCCTGAGAAAGACGGGGCACGGGAATACTATAACAGTATTTTTGAATTATATGCTTCCTGGGGTGTGGATTTTATTAAATGTGATGATATTGCACGGGAACTGCCACATGAGGAATCCGAACTGATTATGCTGAGCAAAGCATTGCATGGTTGCGGAAGACCCATGGTTTTAAGTCTGTCGCCGGGACCTGCTCTTTTAGAAAAGGCAGAGCTTTATAAGCAGATTTCCAATATGTGGAGAATCACCGATGATTTCTGGGATAAGTGGGAACTGTTATATGATATGTTTTTCAAGAGCAGAAAAAAATGGTGCACCCATGCAGGTGCAGGGCACTGGCCGGATGCCGATATGCTTCCGGTCGGACCGATACGGCAGGTATATGATGTGAATAACTGGACGAATTTCACACAGGATGAGCAGATCACCATGCTGACACTCTGGAGTATCATGCGTTCTCCTTTGATGCTGGGAGGAGAGCTGACAGGGTTTGACGAATTCACTATGAATCTGGTAACCAATTCTGAAATACTTGCCATGCATGCAAATGCACGGCATTCGCATCAGGTGTGGAGACGTGAAATCGATGGTATAGAGCATACATTGTGGATTGCAGCAGATACAAAGGGTGGATATTATGTCGCGGTATTTAATCTGGGTGATAAAGACAGTGACATATCCATACCGCTTGCCGATCTGGAGATTTATGATGGAGTAAATGGAACGGAGCTTTGGAGCGGAGAGCACGTGGAAGAGCCAAAGAGCCTTAGTGTGTCATTAAAGAGTCATGGTGCTAGGGCATATCATTTCGATCTTATACGAAACTGAAGAATTATGCAGTTATTACAGGACAGATAAGGGAACTGACAGCCTGGTTTTGTGATTAGTCTTACCAGAGGCGGATCATTTTACAGGCTGCCAGTTCTTTCGTTGCCATACATGTGAGAAAATGATCCAGTGGATCATTTTTGAGTGATTTTATACACTGGACTTAGGTGTATTCTTTCCCTGCAGCTGCTTTTCAAGTGCATTTTGCTTTGCAAGTATGGCGTTTACCTTATCATAGAGATCTTCAATCATGATTTCGGTTTTGAGATTGACCTTATAATCATTTTCAGCACGACGGCGATCCTTTTCCTCCTGCCGGTTCTGACTCATCATAATAAGCGGAGCCTGGATAGCAGCTACACAGGAGAGGACGAGATTTAACAGAATAAATGGAAACGGATCAAAGGCTTTGGCTGCAAGCAGGGTATTGATAACCATCCATAAGATCAGAACCCCGGTAAAAGCAAAGATAAATGCCCAGCTGCCAGCAAACCTGGCAATGGCATCCGCTGCCCGTTGGCCGATGGTATATTTCTCCGCTGCCCGTGAGGTATTTTCTGAAATCTTACTGTCAGCAAGCAGATTCAGAACCTCCTCATCGGTCATATCGTGGCGGATTTCTTTAAGGACTTCTTTTAGTAGTTTGCGATTTTCTTTCATGCTGATTTTAGTCTCCTTTTGTTAATTCCGGTAAGTCTGTGCAATCCGGCAACTTCTGATGAATGGTATGGCACTAGACAGATATCAGTTATTATATTTTTACTGTGAGATTGTGATATTATCAATAGTGAAATGGGATAGAGAAGAGCAGGGAGGAGTTGAAAAAAAGCAGCCTGAAAAAGAAGTAAAAAGTAAAAATAGTAAAAAAAGAAACAGAACGAAGAAAAAAATAGCAAAGATAAAAACAGAAAGGAACAGATAATGAATGTAAATCCCATTACAAGATTAGACTATCCGGATCCGGATGTGATCCGGGTGGGAGACACCTATTATATGGTATCCACAACCATGCATTTTATGCCGGGCTGTGAGATCCTGCAATCCTTTGACCTGATGCACTGGGAGCATGTAACTTATGTTTATGAGACGCTCGATCATACAGATTCCCAGCAGTTACGAAACGGTCAGAATATTTATGGACAGGGTATGTGGGCAGCTTCCCTACGCTATCATGAAGACCGGTTTTATGTCTGTTTTGTGGCGAATGATACCCACAAGACTTATCTGTATACCTCAGAGAAAGTATCTGGCCCATGGAAAAAGCAGCTGATAGAGGGTTTTTATCATGACTGCTCTTTATTATTTGATGAGGATGGCAGAAACTATATTGTATATGGAAATGATGAAATCTGGATTACCGAATTGAATGAGAACCTGACTGCACCGAAGAAGGACGGATTACATCGTCTGCTGATCAGTGATCACAGGAATCCAAAGCTTGGCTATGAGGGTTCCCATATTTATAAAATAGATGGCTATTATTATATTTTCCTGATTCATTCCATGAGAGACTGGTGGATGCGGACTGAAGCATGTTTTTACAGTGATTCCCTGGAAGGAGAATTTACAGGTGCAGATGTGCTTTGTGATGACCGTGGATATTGCGGGCGGGGCGTGGCACAGGGAGGAATCGTGGATACGCCGGATGGAAAATGGTATGCGGTACTGTTTCAGGATTCCGGAGCAGTTGGACGGATTCCAGTCCTGATTCCGGTTACCTGGACGGATCATTTTCCGGTTTTCGGTCAGAACGGACATGTGCCGGAAGAAATAGAGGTTTGCAGCACCAGACCGGATTATACCTATCAGCCGTTAGTGGGAAGTGATGATTTTCATAACGGGCTGCTTCCACGCTGGCAGTTTAATCATGATCCGGATCCATTGTACTATTGTCTGGATCCGCTGCAGGGAACCTATACTATTACAACAAGGGAAGTCTGTACAGAGCTTACACAGGCTGTAAACACCATTACACAGCGGATGAGTTATCCCTCCTGCGCAGCAGAAGTAACCGTTGACGCTTCTGAACTGAAGGAGGGCGATATTGCAGGCCTGTGTGCCCTGCAGGGCTGTTATGCCGCAGTTGGCATTACCAAGCGTCAGGGAAAATATGAAGTCCTTATGCTGGATAAAAGAGAAGACGGCATATTGAATGTCACAGATGGAATTGTTGTGGGATCTCATCAGATTGATTTTCGTCTTGAAGCAGATTTCTGTAACATGAAGGATGAAGCACGCTGCTATTACCGGGTAAATAAGGGAGACTGGTTACCCATCGGAACCGTGCATAAGCTGTACTTCAAACTGGATCATTTTACTGGCTGCCGGTTTGGTCTGTTCTGCTATGCGGCAGAGGAAACAGGAGGAAGTGCCTGCTTTCGGGAATTTCTGTATCATGATGTGGATGAAACAACTATAATAAACTGTTGCTGTAAAGAGAAAGGAAATGCATATGAATAAAATAAACACACCGTTGGACTTAAAAAGCCTGAAGATCACCGATTCCTTTTGGAAAAAGGAGATGGAGCTTGTAAGGAAAGAGGTGATTCCTTATCAGTGGGAGGCATTAAATGACAGGGTAAAGGATGCAGCACCCAGCTATTGTATGCGTAACTTTAAGATTGCAGGTAAAATGAATCAGGAAAAAAACACCGGTTAGGAAAGGCGTATGAAGAACCGAAATATACCTTCCGTGGCTTTGAAGCACTTCCGGAGGATCCGGAGCATTTGGAAGACAAGTTTTATGGGTTTGTCTTTCAGGACAGTGATTTTTCAAAATGGATTGAAGCGGTTGCTTATTCCCTGACACAGTATCCGGATCCGGAGCTTGAGAAAATTGCAGACGGGGCGATTGATATTGTCTGTGCGGCGCAGCAGGATGACGGATATCTGGATACCTACTATATTATTAATGGCAAGGACAAGATTTTTTTACTAACCTGAAGGACAATCATGAGCTTTACTGCTTTGGTCATCTGACAGAAGGAGCAGTTGCTTACTATCAGGCAACCGGTAAGGATAAGCTGTTAAAGGCAGCAGAACGCTTTGCGGATTATATTGCCAATTATTTTGGTAAGAAAGAAGGAAAATGCAAGGGATATCCTGGACATGAAATTGCAGAAATGGCACTGGTTCGCCTGTACGAAGTAACCTGTGAGGAACGTTACCTTCAGCTAAGTGAGTTTTTCATTAATCAGCGGGGGACAAAGCCGTATTACTTTGATATCGAACAGAACCTGAAGCTTACGGAGAAAGAAAAGAATGAATTGCGCTATCAATATCATCAGGCACATTTACCGGTTCGTCAACAGGACGAGGCAGTAGGACATGCGGTTCGTGCCGTGTACCTGTATTCCGGAATGGCTGATATTGCGAGAATTACAGGAGATGAGTCACTCTATAAGGCCTGTGAAACACTGTGGGATAATATTACCAATCAGAAAATGTACGTAACCGGTGGCATTGGAGGGACTCATATCGGAGAAGCCTTTTCCTTCCCGTTTGATCTGCCAAATGATACAGCCTATGCGGAAACCTGTGCATCCATCGGGCTTGTTTTCTTTGCAAGAAGAATGCTGGAGATTGCACCGAAGGCAAAATATTCGGATGTTATGGAACGTGCTTTATATAATGGAATTTTAAGTGGCATGGCATTGGATGGAAAAAGCTTTTTCTATGTAAATCCTCTGGAAGTAAATCCGGAGAGCTGCCATAAGGATGAGCGGAAATTTCATGTGAAGCCGGTGAGACAGAAATGGTTTGGCTGTGCCTGCTGTCCTCCGAACATTGCACGGTTATTGAGTTCCATCGGCTCTTATGCGTATACGGAAAATGAAGATACTCTTTTCGTACATCTTTATATGGGAAGTATTCTGACAAAGAAAATAAAGGATCAGGATGTGGATGTACAGATTCAGTCCGAATTTCCATGGAATGGTAAGGTAAAAATTACAGTCCGTGCAAAGGGGACAGACTTCAAACTGGCATTACGGATTCCCGGCTGGTGTGATTCGTTTACCTTACAGTATGATGGACAGACCATTCATGGCTTGACGGATAAAGATGCGGATACATCAGTGGTGGATTTCAAGAGAACCAAAATGGAAAATGGTTACCTGTATATCAATGGATTTGATCAGGAGGAAGAAACGATTACTTTGGATTTCCCGATGGAGCCGCAGTGGATTGTGGCAAATCCTGCAGTAAGAGAGGATGCCGGTAAGGTGGCATTACAGAGAGGACCCATTGTATATTGTCTGGAAGAAAAAGATAATGGTGCAGATCTGCATCTGCTTTCGGTAGATCCCACGAAACAGCCGGTTTCTTTTGATATGAAGATTCAGGAGGAAGAGGTTATTGCGTTAAAGGCACAGGGACAACATGAAATACAGGATTCTTCAGATCCGGATGGCGGTCAGTCAGCTCTGTATGCTGAATATCACGTTCCGGAAAAGGAATTGATCGAGCTGGTTTTCGTTCCTTATTATACCTGGGCGAACCGTGGAGAAAACGAAATGCAGGTGTGGACAAGAACCGTTTAATAAATACCGTTCTGTAATAATTGTAATTTAATCAATTTACTGGAGGTATGGAATGAACTTGGGTATCGTATACTCTATATAATCTCGTCTTTGATAAACTAAAGTGTTGAAAAGAGCAGTTTGGGTATAAAAACGTTATATTTTGTGTATATTTGCACTAATAGAATATGATACGTAGCTAAAATTGCTTAAAAAGATCAATTAAAACATGTTTTATTCGAAAATTTTCGAAAACATATACGAAAACTGTCCGATTACGATTGTAAAACTTGTGAAAATCTCCTATAATGATATTTATATCGGATACGATATGAAGGGAGGTTACACGTGATGAAAAAAAGGATGCGAAAGACAAAAAGTTTTTTTCAATCTGAAGAAAGCTTCATCAGATACGAAATTAAATGAGACAGTAAATGAGGCTGAAGTAATGTCGCCTCCTTCTGAAGACACGCTTTCTGAAAATGTAAAGAAGAAAAAGGGCTTTGAGTTTACAAAGTTCAGCAGGAAGAAAAAAGAAAGAAAACAGCAGATGGAAGAGGGTCTTACCGAAGTGAAGGAGAGGGGCAGGAAGGTTAAGAAAGATCTTAAGAAGGCTCAGAATGAAGTCCGTGAGGATGTTAAGGACACGGTGAAACAGAAGAAGGACTCCAATCTGAAGTTTGGTATCTTTGGTCTGCGGAGTAAAATATATCTGTGTTTCCTGGTTCCGATTGTTTTTATGGTTGTCGTAGGTTTTGTTTCATACCGCTATGCAGAGGATGGATTGAGTGAGAAATACATGGAATCTACCCAACAGACAGCAAACATGGCAACAGACTATATGGATGTAAGCTGCTCCGGTATTAAGTCGGAAGCCATGCAGTATGCTTTTGATGGTGATCTTGAGAAGTATTTCCTTGGACTAATGGGTAAGTCCGCGATTGAAAAGGCGAACTATTACAGTGACACCAGAGTGAAACTGGCAGCATCACAGACGGCGGATTCTTTTATCAATGACATCCATATAATTACCATGTCCGGCAATAACTGCATGACAACGAAAACGTCTGACAAGATTGATGGTTTTTATAAGGATTTTTCTTTCAGAAATTCAGGAAATGTCACCGGATGCATCGAGTATCAAAAAGTGGATCAGCCATCATGATATAATTGATGAAACATTTGGTACGAACAGCGATGATTATTTTGTTTCCTATGCTCTGCAGTCGAGTCAGAAGATGGGATATATTGTAATTGATGTAAACAGTGATGCAGTTCGTGATCTGTTAAGCGGTATGGATTTGGGATCCGGAAGTATTATCGGGTTTGTAACAGATGAAGGAAAAGAGATTGTCTGCACCAGAGATGATGAGGACAAGGTTGTTTTCCTTGATGAATCTGTTTTCCCCGGTCAGGACTTTTATGTTGAAAGCTCCGGCAGCGATGAAATGGCCGGAAATATGGAAGTAAGATACAATGGAAAGCATTATCTCTATATTTACAGCCGCAGCGAAGCTACCGGAATTTCCTTCTGTTCTTTGATTCCTTCCAGTGTAGTAACCGGACAGGCAGAGAAGATTAAAAATATTACCATTGCGTTCGTTATCATTGCAGGTATTATTTCCCTGCTGATCGGTACCATAATTGCTCAGGGAATATTAAGAAACATGAGAAGAATTTCCAAGCGTCTGAATCAGGTGGCAGAAGGTGACCTTACTGTTCAGGTGGATGCCAGGGGACGTGATGAATTCCAGTCTCTTGCGAAGACGGCAACCAACATGGTTCATAATAATAAGAAGCTTGTTATGAGATTGTCCGGAACAGCTGCCCAGCTGGAAGCCTCTTCCGATGATGTACATAATGTATCAAGCAGCATTAACAATTATTCTTCTGATATTACCAAGGCAATTGATGAAATCAGTATTGGTATGACGAAACAGGCTGAGCATGCCGAAGAATGTGTAATTAAGACCAATGAGCTGTCTGAGAAGATGAAGGCCATCAGTGACATGGTGGAAAAGGCAGAGCAGCTCAGTGATAAAACGGAAAACATGATCAGGAAGGGTACCGAAATCGTGGAAGTGCTTTCCACGAGAGCGAAGGAAACTTCAGATATTACGAATAAGGTTGGTGAAAGCATCAGCCTGTTGAAGAAGGAATCCGAAACGATTAATGGATTTGCACAGACCATTAACCAGATTTCCAAGCAGACGAATCTCCTTTCCTTAAATGCTTCCATTGAAGCAGCAAGAGCAGGAGAAGCCGGAAGAGGATTTGCTGTTGTAGCACAGGAAATCCGTAATCTGGCAGATGATTCCAGTGTGGCAGCAGGCGAGATTAAGAATAAGGTTGAGATTATTTCCGCACAGACGATGTCTACCGTAGAGAGTGCGAAGAATGCGGAAGAGATGGTTGCGTTCCAGCAGGAAGCAGTAGGACAGGTTATTGAGGTCTTTAAGGAAATGAACGATCAGATGCAGGAGCTTTTCGTGAACTTAAAGGAGATCGGCGATTGTACCGCTTCTGCGGATGTGGAGAGAAACGAAACACTTGATGCCGTAGAGAATATTTCCGCGATTATTCAACAGACTGCAAGCAGCTCTTCACTTGTTCATGATATGGCCTTAGAGCTTTTGAACAATGTTGAGAAGCTGACACAGACTGCCGGAGTTCTGGATGACAACATGAACGGTCTGAAAACTGAAATTAATGCCTTTACGATTGAGTAATTTTGTAGTAAGATAAATTCGTAATAGCAACTATGTAAATGACGGGTCCGCTAATACAGCGGACCTGTTTTTATGAATGGAGTTGTGAACAGTTACCATAGTCTTATATCAAAGAACCATGTCTGCGTAAGCAGAGGGAGGCCGCAGTGCGACGATGATCTATTTTTGAAAACATGATATGCAGCAGGAAGTTTAAGTTGCCATGCATATGAGAAAAATGATCCAATGGATCATTTTTTTGAGTTGCAATGCATCCAGAGAAGCTGCCAGTGGCAGGTTCGGTTGGTAAGCAGTCAGAAGCAATGAAGTAATCAGGAAGCTTTGGGATTGCTCTGTGGTTATGCACATCATGTTGTCGAAGGTAGGGAATCTGTACGCGGAGTCTATCTTTTGCAAACGATTTAAAGTCATATAATTATGTCATCATAAAAGAAAATTTATTCGTGTGAAGATTCGATCCTTCAGGCAACAGGTGCTTTTTGAAGGAGGAATGTTTATGTCACAAATTAATGTATCGAATCTTACCTTTACTTACGAAGGTAGTTTTGAACCGGTTTTTTTGAGAATGTGTCCTTTTCTATTGATACGAACTGGAAGCTGGGGTTTATTGGAAGAAACGGAAAGGGGAAAACCACATTTTTTTAAATCTTTTTACTTGGGAAACAGGAATATCAGGGTTCCATTACGGCAAGTACCGTATTTGAGTATTTTCCATATAATGTAAACGACAGTCAGTTAAAACGAAGCTGTGCAGAGTTCATGGAGGAGCTGAAACCGGCCTGTGAAGTCTGGCGGGTCATCTGTGAGCTGAATCTGTTGGAAATCGATGCAGAGGTCTTATACCGGCCTTTTGAGACGTTGAGCTTCGGAGAACGGACGAAGGTTATGCTGGCGTTGCTGTTTTCCGGTGAAAATGAGTTCCTGCTGATTGATGAGCCGACGAATCATCTGGATCAGGAGTCCAGAGAGGTTGTGAAGCGTTATCTGCAGGGAAAGAAGGGCTTTATTTTAGTAAGCCATGACCGGGATCTGCTGGATGCCTGTATTGATCATGTGCTCGTCCTTAACCGGAAGACGATAGAGGTTCAGACCGGCAATTTTTCAAGCTGGTGGGAAAATAAGACACGGCAGGATCATTTTGCGCAGGCAGAGAATGAGAAGCATCTGAAAGAAATCGGAAAGCTTAAGGAGGCAGCTCTGCGCACCCGGAATTGGGCGGACCAGAATGAGAATACAAAAATCGGGTTTAATCCGGTTAAGGAGCATGACCGCTGTATCAGCACCAGAGCGTATATCGGTGCCAAGACCAAGAAGATGCAAAGCCGTGTGAAGCAGATGCAGAACCGGATCTCCAGAGAAATCGAGGAAAAGGAGGGTCTCCTGCAGGATATTGAAAATCCGGTTGATTTAAAGCTGATGCCTCTGAAATATTATAAGGAGGTCTTAGTTTCTGCGAGAGAATATGGGATTGGTTATCTAAGGGAAGAATCACAGAAGCCAGAGCAGGTGCAGACGTTGAAAGAATTCTATACGGATCAGATCAAGTGGATCTTCCGGGATTTCGGATTTGAGATCCGGCAGGGAGAACGGGTATTTCTTCACGGAAAGAACGGATGTGGTAAGTCGAGCCTGATTCATGCAATTTTAGGAGAGCAGGGGATGATCCAGGAGGGAATACTTCAGGTTGGATCCGGGCTTGTGATTTCCTATATTAATCAGGACACCTCCCATTTAAGAGGAAGTCTTAAAGCGTATGCCAAAGCACAGGATCTGGACGAAAGCCTGTTTCTTTCCATATTAAGACAACTCGACCTGGAACGGGTGCAGTTTCATAAGAATCTGGAGGACTATTCCGAAGGGCAGAAAAAGAAGGTACTGATTGCCGGAAGTCTGTTAAAGCCGGCACACCTTTATATCTGGGATGAGCCATTAAATTATATTGATGTATTTTCCAGAATGCAGATTGAAAAGCTGATTTTGCAGTACCGGCCAACGATGCTGATTGTGGATCATGATGTGCGTTTCCACGAAAAAATTGCAACAAAGGTTTACGAGATAGAAAAAGGTTGAACGGATCGTTAACATGTTGTATGTTTAATGTTAGATAACAGCACATAAATGAGGGGGAGAACATGAAGAGAAAAATTATTGCAATGTTACTTGCAGTCAGTATGATACTTGCATCTACCGGATGTAGCGCTTATGGTCAGGCGTTGAAGCTTGCAAAGGATTATGAGCCGGTTGTAGAGGAAGAGGTTATAGAAGAGGTGGAACTTCCTGATGAAGAGGAAATTCTGGATGAAGATATTCTGAATGAAGATATTTGGAATGATGAGGAATTCTTTGAAGAAATGGAAGAGGATATTACGGAAGCAGAGGATGCAACAACCGTAACCTTTGAAAATGGGAAGTCCTTTCAGTTAACCGAAGCTGCCATTAGGGTTGAGAGTGATGTGAAAATTGGCTATGAGCTGCAAGGAACAGCATCCATTCTGGAAGTTGGAGTGTTCACAGATTATCCGGCGTCTGAGTTCGCAGAGAATATGAGCGAATTGATGAAGGAAAATTCCGGGGAAGTACCTTTCGTGGATTACCATGAGGAAGGAATCTACATTACCGGCATTATGGAAGATCTGCTTATGCTTTCATTCATTCGTGAGGATGGTGAAGGTCAGACCTATCTTTTAACGGTGTATACCATGGATACCGACAATGCACTGGATATTACGAATAGCATTATTTCCGACTTTCTGGCAAGCGGAATTGCCGGATATGCTGTGCGTACGGAGTATGGAGAAGCAATTACCGAGCTGAATGAGGACGAATTGTATTACACCATTCCGGGCGATTATACGTGCACCTATAGCTGTGAATATTTCAACAGCTTTGATAACGGAGATTACCAGGCTACGTTGTATGAAAAGCAGGATGATGAGTTGGAGCGTTTCCTTGATGGAGAAACGGATACTTATTTTGGAACTTATCAGTTAGAGGAGATTGGAACGTTAGACAGTTCCCATGGAACCATTCATATCGTGGAAGGGGAATCCGATGGTATCTATCAGTACTTTGCAGCCAGTGAGGATGGAACGGTAACGATGTTCTTTACTGCGGATTATGCATACCCGATGACGTTAGAGGAATGTGAACAGCTTATCCAGAGCTTTATTTCATAGTATAACAGGAGTATAACAATGAATCATCCGATTGAAGAGATTATCCTGGCTTCGGGCTCGCCGCGGCGAAAAGAATTACTGCAACGGATCGGGATTCCATTCCGGGTAATTAAAAGTGAATGTGAAGAGATTACCACGAAGACAGAGCCATGTGAAGTGGTGATGGAATTGTCACAGCAAAAAGCCTTTGATGTATATTCAAAATTAAGTGAAACAGAGCGGAAGGGCAGAATGGTTCTGGGAGCGGATACGATTGTTGCCATTCACGGAAGGATTCTTGGAAAGCCAAAGGATGAACAGGATGCCATTTCCATGCTGCAGGAGCTGAGTGGAGAGATTCACCACGTTTATACCGGCGTTACCCTCTTGTGGGAGGATTCATCGGGGCAGATGCAGCGGAATACGTTTTATGAGGACACGGAAGTGGAAATGTATCCGATGAGTATGCAGGAAATTGAGAATTACGTGGCAACCGGTGAACCGATGGACAAGGCCGGAGCCTATGCCATTCAGGGAGGCTGTGTGATCTATATTAAGGAAATCCGTGGAGAATACAGCAATGTAGTAGGGCTTCCGGTGGCAAGACTTTATCAGGAATTAAGCCGTATGGGAAGCAATGAATGATCGGGTGGTTCGGAATAAATAACGAAGAACAGGAGAAGGGAAATGAGCTATTTACGGATACGTGCGGCTGTCGTAGAGGACGCCGCAGAATTACTGGAAATCTACAGACCTTATGTGGAGCACACGGCAATTACCTTTGAATATGATGTGCCATCTGTGGAAGAATTTGCATCACGTATTACGAACACTCTGCAGAAATATCCCTATCTTGTGGCAGAGTATGAGGGCAGGCTGATTGGATATGCCTATGCTGGTGCATTTAAAGAACGTGCTGCCTATGACTGGAGCATTGAGACCTCGGTGTATGTGCGTGAGGATATGAAGCGGATGGGCGTTGGAAGGGCGTTATATGCTGTGCTGGAAGAATGTCTCCGTAAGCAGCATATTTTAAATGTGAATGCCTGCATCGGTTATCCGGAAGAAGAGGATGAACATCTGAATGCAGACAGCGTGCGTTTTCATAAGAAGATGGGCTATTCAATGGTAGGAGAATTCCATCGGTGCGGATATAAGTTCGGAACCTGGTACAATATGGTCTGGATGGAGAAGATGCTTGGGGAACATTCCCCGGAGCCGCTTCCGGTTATTCCTTTCCGTGCGGATATGATTCCGTAAAGACACAATAGATATATACAGGGCAATTCGTGGATATCAAGTCAGGGGCAAAATACCTTTTGGACCTGACATCAATAGCGTTAATGATAAAGCATCAGAAAGGAAACAACTGTACATCGACACAGTTAAGGTAGACAGAGTATGGCACATATTGAGAAATGGATTAACATCGAAGAAAATGGAATTTATCTTGTCTTCGGTGTGACAGAAGAGAATCAGTTGAAGTTCCTTCATTTTTCTTCCAAACCGTTTGAAGGGCTTAACGAGAGAGATTTATTTATGAAGGAGGGCTTCCAGCTTGTCCAGGTGAACTTTTTCCGGCTATAACCGGCCTTATGAAAAGCACGGAAACAAGCATATCGTAACCGCACCCGGTTATCTGCTTACCTTTGTGGATCTGAAGGATGAGCGTAATGAGACTGGCCGTAAGCTTACCTTTATCCAGAAGGATGAGATGACCGGAGCCAAAGTGATTACCTATTGGCAGTTCTATCAGGGAACCTCTGTGATCCGCATGTACAATGAAGTAATTAACGAAGGCTCTGAGGTGCAGACGTTAGAGTATCTTTCCTCCTTCTATTATCTTGGAATTGAAAAGGAAGGAAAACTAAGCTCTGACGATAAGATGAGCCTTACCTATGCCTGTCACGGATGGCAGAAGGAAATGAATTTCCGGACGAGTACCTTCCCGGAGCTTGGCTTCGGACAGACCCAGCCGACCGTATGCCAGAGAACCTCTGTTACATTTGAGTTGACCAATACCGGAAACTGGTCTACGAAGAAATACCTGCCGATGGGATATCTTGAAAATTCCGAAGCCGATACTTCTCTTTTCTGGCAGATTGAGCATAATGGCTCCTGGCACGCAGAAATCAGTGATGTCAACAATCATTTTTATGTGGCACTGAGCGGTCCGACCGAAGTACAGTCTCACTGGTTCAAGCAGTTAAAGCCTGGTGAAAGCTTTACCTCTGTTCCGGTTGCAGTCGGTGTATCGGAAGGATGCTTTGATACGGCCATGGGCGAGCTTACCAAGTACCGCCGTATGATCCGCCGTCCGAATAAGGATAATGAGAATCTTCCGGTTATCTTTAACGATTATATGAACTGTCTGTTCGGTGATCCGACGACCGAAAAGGAGCTTCCGCTGATTGATGCGGCAGCAGCTATGGGTTGTGAATATTATGTCATTGATGCGGGCTGGTATGCGCCCGGCGAATGGTGGGACAGTGTTGGTGAATGGCAGCAGTGTTATGAGCGTTTTTCCGAACGGCATCGAGGAAGTAACCAATTATATTCGTGAAAAGGGCATGGTTCCCGGTGTATGGTTAGAGCTTGAGGTTATGGGAATTAACTGCGAGAAGGCAAAGAGCGTTCCGGATGACTGGTTCTTTATCCGCCATGGAAAGAGGGTCTATGACCGCAGCAGATATCAGCTTGACTTCCGTAATCCGGCAGTCATTGATCATGTCAATGAGGTCATTGACCGTGTGGTGAATCAGTATGGTGTCGGTTATATCAAGATGGATTATAATATTGAACCCGGAATTGGTACAGAGCTTTATGCAGACAGTGTCGGACAGGGGATGCTGGAGCATGAAAGAGCATACCTGAAGTGGCTTGACGGCGTATTTGCGAAGTATCCTGATCTTGTAATTGAAAACTGTTCCAGCGGTGGTCTGCGTACCGATTATGCAATGCTTGCAAGATACAGTATCCAGTCTACCTCGGATCAGGAGGACTACCGCAACTATGCAACCATCGCAGCAAATGCCGGAGCGGCACTTACTCCGGAGCAGGCAGCAATCTGGTCCTATCCGCTTAAGGATGGTGATGAGGAAGAGACGATTTACAATATGGTTAATGCACTCCTGCTTCGCATCCACCAGAGCGGTCACCTGGCACAGCTTTCCAAAAAGCGTCATGCTTTGGTAAAGGAGGGCATAGAATATTATAAATCCATTCGTCAGGATATTAAAAAAGCACTTCCCGTATGGCCGAATGGCTTTGCAACGAGTCTGGATCACTTTTTATGTGCCGGATGGAAGGTAGAAGGAAAGAGCTATCTGGCGGTATGGAGAAGATATGGAGAGACCTCTGAGTATGATATACCGCTTGAAAAGCTTACCGATGGAAAACCAGTAAAGGAAGTAAGGCTTGCTTATCCGAAGGAAAGCTTAAAGGAACATGTGTCCTATGAAGTATCTGAAGATCAGCAGCTTCATGTAAGCTTCAAAGAACCGGTTATGGCAAGAATTTTTGAAATCCGTTAACGGCTGAGGCATACTTTAATACATATAGTGAGCAGATTATTCAGGCAACGGATAATTCAGACAAAGGAGAGAAAGGAAAGGGCAGATGAAAAACAAACAAAACCTGTTTCGGAGACTGTTGGCAGTAATGATGCTGGTGCTTGTGATGGCATTCAGCACACAGACTACGGCAAAGGCCGGATTCGGCGATTTCAATGATTATGACAGCAGCAGTGACTGGGACAGCAGCGACAGCTGGGATTCGGGCTGGGACAGTGATTATGACAGCTATGACTATGATTATGATGATGACGGCGGCAGCGGGGAATTTAGTCCGATTGCCATTGTTATTGGGTTGATTATCGTTGTTTATTCCATTATTGAGAGCAGCAGAAAGAAGAATAAGAAGACATCGGGAACAGCGACACAGAGAGCACCTCAGAATCGTGCGCCGGCACCGGCACCTGCGGATCAGACAGAATCAATCAGTCAGCAGATCAAGGCGAAGGATCCGTTATTTACTGCACAGGATTTCCTGGCGTTTGCAGGCGATGTTTATATGGATATCCAGAGTGCGTGGGAGAAGCGTGATCTGACACCGGTTCGTGCAGTACTGCATCAGAATCTGTATCAGCAGACCGAGAAACAGATTCAGAAGAAAATACAGGATGGTGTGGTGAACCATTTAGAGAGAATCAGTGTAAACAAATCTTATCTGATGTCCTATCATACGGATGAGAAGTATGAATATCTGGATGTATATCTGGCAGCCAGCATGATTGATTATCAGGTAAAGGAAGCAACCGGAGAGATCCTGTTCGGAGATAAAACAACCAGATGGAACATGCAGTACAAGATGACCTTTATGAGATCTGTAGGCAGTCTTACCAAAGATGCCAAGGATAAAGAAAAGGGTCTGGTATGTCCGAACTGTGGAGCACCTTTAACCGGAACCTCATTCGGTAAGTGTGAATACTGTGGATGCATTGTTACAACGGGTGCCTATGACTGGGTATTGTCAGCATTTACGGCAATTAAGTAATACAAAGCCGCCAAGACGGGCTGTCAGTATTTATTCGTAGTATTTATTTCAAAAAGTTGTTGACAATTTCTACAAAAGGTTTTATTGTTAGTAACAACAAATAAATAGTGCTTCAAACCTGAGAGAAAGAGGAGTAGGCTTTTGAAACTATCACAGAGAGCTGTCATATGGTGGAAGACAGTATAGGGACAATTGTTGAATGGGCTTTCGAGGACGGTCCGAACTTACAGTAGGCACCGGCGGGATTCGCACCCGTTATCATGGCGACATGTATGATAGTGCATGGAACAAAGGATGAAAGAAATCATTTATAATTTAACAGACTTTCATCGAAATTGAGTGGCACCGCGTTAATGATGATTACCGCCTCAAGTTAATCTTGAGGCGGTTTTCTGTTTTTG
Organism: Lachnospiraceae bacterium; assembly: GCA_021628825.1. Taxonomy (GTDB): domain Bacteria; phylum Bacillota; class Clostridia; order Lachnospirales; family Lachnospiraceae; genus Suilimivivens. The sequence continues at coordinate 338,249 of JAJXRY010000002.1, forward strand.
TAAACCGGTCTCAAAACTATCAGAACCAAATCATTTATTTTTGAGAACGCCAAAGAGCGTAGAGAGGAGTAACTTATGAAGAAACAGTTATTAGCAGCAATTCTTTCCGCAACCATGATTTTAGGACTTACCGCGTGCGGTGGTACTTCCAATGTTACCTATACGATTGGTATTTCCCAGTTCGCAGAGCATGGTTCCTTAGACAACTGCCGTGAAGGATTCCTGGCAGGACTTGAGGAAGAGGGTATTGTAGAAGGTACAAACCTCACCGTTTTATTTGATAATGCACAGGCTGATACCGGAACAGCAAGCACCATTTCCGATAATTATGTTTCCAAGAAAGTAAACTTAATCTGTGCTATTGCAACACCGAGTGCAATGAGCGCTTATAACTCCACCATGAATACTGACATCCCGGTAATTTATACTGCAGTATCTGATCCGGTTGGTGCAGGTCTTGCAAACGAAGATGGCAGCCCGGTTGGTAATATTACCGGTACCTCTGATGCACTTGCAGTTGATGCACAGCTTAAGATGATCCGTGAAATTCTTCCGGATGCAAAGAAGATCGGTATTCTGTATACAACAAGTGAAGCTAACTCCGTAAGTACGATTGAACAGTATAAAGAAGCTGCAGGAAGCTATGGATTTGAAATCGTGGATTCCGGTATCAATACTATCGCCGATGTCGATCTTGCAGCAGCAGACCTGGTAACAAAGGTAGACTGCATTACAAACCTCACCGATAACACGGTTGTATCTGCTCTTCAGACCGTAATTGCAAAAGCAACCGATGCCGGTATTCCGGTATTTGGATCTGAAGTAGAGCAGGTAAAAGCAGGCTGTGTTGCTTCCATGGGTCTTGAGTATTTTGAATTAGGAAAGCAGACCGGACATATGGCAGCAAAGGTATTAAAGGGTGAGGCAAAGGCATCTGAAATGAATTACGAAGTAATCAGCGAGCCAAGCCTTTATGTCAATACGGCTGCAGCAGATAAAGTAAGCCTTGCTTTAGATGATGACTTCGTAGCATCTGCTTATGAGAAGTTTGATGAAATTATTGTAGAGTAATCACGGTCTGTTATGGTATGATTTTCTTATTACTTAGAATGATCATAGAGTAATGAGCGAATACAGATTGTTTTTGGGAGGAAGAAACGTGTCGTTATTATTAAGTGTATTTGAACAGGGTATGATTTACGCCATCATGGCGTTGGGTGTTTATATCACCTATAAGATACTGGATTTCCCGGATCTGACGGTAGATGGGAGCTTTCCGATGGGAGCAGCGATTACCTGTATCCTGATTTCCAAAGGAATGAATCCGCTGCTTACACTTCCCATCAGCTTTGCAGCAGGTGTTCTTGTTGGAATCCTGACAGGTGTGATCCATGTAAAGCTGAAGGTAAGGGATCTGCTTTCCGGTATCATTATGATGACTGCCCTTTATACGGTGAACTTAAGGATAGCGGGACGTGCCAATCTTCCCATTTATACCAATGAGACCATTTTTGACAATGGCCTTGTGAACAGGATTTTCCCGGAAGCAATGCGGCCGTATCAGACCGTTATAATCATTCTTATTTTTACCCTGATTGTAAAGTATCTGTTGGATGCTTACCTTCATACGAAGTCGGGATTCCTGCTTCGTGCCGTAGGAGATAATGATATGATTGTTACTTCCCTCGGTGTAGACAAGGGACTTGTAAAGATTGTCGGACTTGCGATTGCGAACGGACTGGTTTCCCTTGGTGGATGTGTCTACGCACAGCAGCAGCGTTATTTTGATGTTTCCATGGGAACCGGAACCGTAGTCATCGGTCTGGCAAGTGTAATCATCGGAACAAGCTTATTTAAGAAGATTACCTTTATGCGGGTAACCAGCAGTGTTGTGATTGGTTCCATCATTTATAAGGGATGTGTCGCTTTAGCGTTACGCCTTGGACTCCCTTCTACCGATTTGAAGCTGATTACCGCAGTATTATTCCTTGTGATCCTTGTAGTCAGCATGGATCGCAACAAAAGCGCGAAGATTAAAGAAACCGCAGATAGTAAAGAGAAGACTGCACAGGGAGGTACGGAAGCATGATTGAGTTAAAGAATATTCATAAATATTATAATCCGGGCTTCGTAAATGAACTTTGCCTGTTCCAGAATTTTTCCCTTGAAATTCCGGATGGGGATTTTGTAGCAGTAGTCGGAAGTAACGGCTCCGGTAAAACTTCCCTGCTCAATATTATCTGTGGAACGATACCGATTGATTCCGGAGATATTGTAGTAAATGGAACTTCTATCGTTGGGAAAAGGGATTTCCTGCGTCACAGAAGCATCGGCCGGGTATATCAGGATCCGTCAAAGGGTACCTGTCCTTCCATGACCATACTGGAAAATCTGTCGCTTGCTGACAATAAGGGAAAGCCCTATAACCTTGGAAAAGGGGTAAACAAAGCAAAGATTGAACAATATAAGGAGCTTTTAAGGAAGCTGAATCTTGGATTGGAGGATAAGCTGTATACACAGGTAGGATCCTTATCCGGTGGACAGCGTCAGGCACTTGCCTTACTCATGTCGACGATGACGCCGATTGAGTTCCTGATTCTGGATGAGCATACGGCAGCACTTGATCCGAAGACCGCAGACCTCATTATGGAGCTTACCGACCAGATCGTGAAGGAAAAGAAGGTTACGACCATTATGGTTACCCACAACCTCCGTTATGCGGTGGAATACGGAAACCGCCTCATCATGATGCATCAGGGAGAGGCGATTATTGATAAGTCCGGTGAGGATAAGAAGGCACTTTCCACAGAGGATATTATGAGTACGTTTAACAGGATCAGCGTAGAGTGTGGTAATTAACAGTTTCGACTATAAAAAGCAGGATATATCTGTGTGTCTGTACACAAAGATGTATCCTGCTTTTTTGTGACTGAATAGCTACGATTTTTATGAACGGGGCAGAGCTATTTCCTGAATTGCATATTATATAATTCCGCATAGATCCCGTTCTTTGCAAGCAGTTCCTCATGGTTTCCGCTTTCTGCGATGCCATTTTCCGTAAGAACAAGAATGCGTTCTGCATTCCGGATGGTAGATAATCGATGGGCAATAACCAGAGTGGTACGGTTCTTTGCGAGCTTTTCCAGGGATTCCTGTACTACTTTTTCACTTTCATTATCGAGTGCAGAAGTGGCTTCATCAAAAATAAGAATCGGGGGATTCTTTAAGAAAACCCTGGCAATGGACAGACGCTGCTTCTGCCCGCCGGAAAGCTTGATTCCACGCTGGCCGATATAGGTATCATATCCGTCCGGAAGGTTCATAATAAACTCATGGGCATTGGCATTACGGGCAGCCAGGACAATTTCTTCATCCGAAGCGTCCGGACGTCCATAACGGATATTATCCATTACTGTACCGGCAAAGAGGTATACATCCTGCTGGACAATACCAATATTATTACGAAGGCTTCGCATTGTGAAATCACGGACATCCCGTCCGTCAATCAGAATCTGGCCTTCCGTAACCTCATAAAACCGGGGAATTAAGCTGCATAAGGTGGATTTCCCGACACCCGAGGTACCGACAAGTGCAATGTATTCGCCTTCTTTGATGTGAAGGTTAATATGGGAAAGAACAGCTTCAGTGGTATCCTCATATTGAAAGCTGACATTTTGAAAGGTAATATCACCCTTTGCGTTTTTTAATTCAATGGCCTTCGGACGATCCACAATATCCGGGCAAACGTTAAGTATTTCAAGGAATCTGGTATATCCGGAGGCACCATTCTGGAACTGTTCGGTAAAGCTGATGAGCTTTTTAATCGGTTCTGTAAAGTTGTTAATATAAAGCAGGAACGTAATCAGATCCGTAACGGAAATGATGGATCTGGTAATAAAGAAAGCACCGGATGCAATTACAATGACATTAATAAGCGTGGTAAAAGCACCAAGTCCGGAATTATAAAGTCCCATATAACGGTAGCTTTCTTTTTTACTTTCCACAAAGCGGTCGTTTCCCTTTTTAAACTTTGAAAGCTCAATATCTTCATTGGCAAAGGACTTTACAACACGGATTCCTGACAGATTATCTTCAATCTGTGCGTTGATATCTGCGATACGTGCACGATTCTTTACGAAGGCCTTTTTTTCATTTTAATATTGAAATAAAAGGCGTAAAGAAGCATAATAGGTACAATGGCAAATGCAATCAATGCAAGCTGCCAGTGAATGGATAAGAGAATACTGAAGGAACCAATCAGCTTAATGATGGAAATAACAATATCTTCAGGGCCATGATGATAAAGCTCGCTGATTTCAAATAAATCATTGGTAACACGGCTCATGAGCTGCCCGACCTTCTGGTTATCAAAAGAAACTGAAGGACAGCTTCTGATAATGGGAGAAGATTTCGTTTCGCATGTCATATTCCATTTTGGCGCCCATGATGTGGCCATAATAAGCAATGAAATAATTGCAGTAAAATTCAAGAGCAATCAGTCCCAGCATTAATAAAGACAGCTTCAGAATGAGCTGCAGGGCTTCATCTGCAGTCCGGTAGATGACATCACTTGTAATATACCGTATAATAAGGGGCAATATGAGTGTAACGCCTGCACCGATGCAGGCAAACAGCATATCGGAGAAGAAAAGCTTCTTATATGGCTTATAATAAGAAAAAGAATTTCTTCCAAAAATATATTTTTTTACTGATAGAATTTGTAGTCTGGTTTGTATTTGTAGTTTTTCATAAGAGTTAGTCTAGCATAGAAGAAAATGGAAATCAATGCTGGTTAAGAATGATAAGGGGAATCTATGAATTATATTGTACTTGATTTAGAATGGAATCAGAGTAATACCGGTGATGAAGAGGAAGTAAAGCAGATTCCATTTGAAATCATTGACTTTGGAGCAATTAAACTGAATAATGAGGATGAAATGATTGATGAATTCAATCAGCTTGTGAAGCCGCAGGTTTATCAGCATATGCACCACATCACCAGCAGGATTATTCATCTTCACATGAAGGATCTGCAAAAGGGACGTCCTTTTCCGGAGGTCATGCAGGAGTTCCTTGACTGGTGCGGAGAAGATTATATTTTCTGTACCTGGGGACCATTGGATCTGTTTGAGTTGCAGCGGAATATGAAATATTATCATATGGATCCGTTCGCTTCTGCACCGATCCGTTTCTTAGATGTACAGAAGCTGTTCAGCATCCAGTATGAGGATCGTAAGCTGCGCCGGAGTCTGGAATTTGCGATTGATTTTCTTCATATTGAGAAGGATATTCCGTTTCACCGTGCGTTCAGTGATGCATATTATACCGCCAGAATACTTGCGAAAATTGATCCGGAAGTCCGGGCAAATTATTCGTTTGACACTTATATTCTTCCGAAAACCCATGAGGAAGAGATTCATGTGCTTTTCCCGGATTATATGAAGTATATTTCCAGAGAATTCGGGGGATAAGCAGGAGGCTCTGGCTGATCATGAGGTTATCAGCACGAAATGCTATCTTTGTCATAAGAACCTGCGAAAGAAAAATCCGTTGGTTTACACCGAACGGGAAGCATTATTACAGCGTTTCCGAATGTCCGGTGCATGGTCTGATGAAGTCCAAAATCCGGATCCGTAAATCGGAGGATGATAAGATATATGTAGTGAAGACTTCGAAGTTCATTACGAGCGAAGAAAGCGATCAGCTTGTGGAGAAGAGAGAAACTGCAAAGGAACATCATAAGAAGAGTAAGTAAAAGTTAAAACAAAGAGGACCTAGAAATGAGGCCCTCTTTTTGATTTCCGCGTACGCCGCCTGTAATGCTTTCGCCTCATATCATCAAACAGGTTGTAATTGATAAACACGGAATGAATCAGGCTGATGAGGATTGCAAGCAGAGCAAGTCCGAGAATCCAGATGATCAGATAAAATACATTAATAATGACGGTCTTTCTGAGAAGTTCTACCGGACACAGCGGGAAAAAAATCCGCTTTACAGGTGCGCCCGTATACCCTTCTGTGTTAAGTAAATTTACCGTGCCTGATCCCAAATAAGCACCGTGATAGCTATAATAAATTATGGCAATCTCCTGGTCGTTATCCGTATCATAAGAGACTTCAGAATCAAGGTCTGCAAAGGTGATCGTTTTTGGCATAATCAGATAGCTGTTTTCATTTAATCCAAGAAGCTGTGCGGAATTTCCTAAAATATCCGTGGAATTATGAAAGAAGCTTGAACTTTTAATCGAGTACTTTGTTTCATTCTCTGCGATATTTACAGGGGCAAAATTCGTAAATCCATAATCAAAGAGCTTCACTGTATCATAAAACTGATTCGGTGATTCTTCCTTTAAAATCACGCAGATCAGACGCATATCGTTTCTTTCCGCACAGGTGACAAGGGTCTGTCTGGCCTGTTCGGTATAGCCGGTTTTACCGCCTTTAATTCCTTCATACGCAATTTCTCCGGAAATGAGCTGGTGTTTGTTACGGATATAAAAATCATCCGGCTGGGTTGCAGTTGCTTCGAAATGATAATTGCCGGTATTTCCGATTTTTGGCAAGCTGCTCATTCTGGAAGAAGGCTTTGGCAATGAGGGCCAAATCATGTGCGGTGGTGTAGTGGTTTTCGTTATGAAGTCCGTGTGGATTTACAAAGTGGGAATTGGTACAGCCCAGTTCTGCTGCTTTTTCATTCATCATATCGGCAAAAGCATCGATCGAGCCTGCAACATGTTCCGCAACCGCATTTGCAACCTCGTTTGCGGATCCAACAAGAATTCCATACAGACATTCGCGTAACGTCATGGACTGTCCCGGATCAATACCGATGTTGGAGCTTCCGGATTCAAGGCTGAATACGGCATCGTGCGAAAAGGTAATGACCTCGTCCATGGAGCAGTTCTCAACAGCGATCAGGCAGGTGAGAATCTTGGTGGTACTTGCAGGATACAGCTTCTCGTCCATATTTTTTTGGCATAAAGAACTGTACCGGTGTTGGCTTCTAACAGATAGGCTGCCTCTGCACCAAGATCCGGACCGGTTGGCCAGTTGGCGATTTCGTTGGTCTGAACCGGAAGGGATTTGCGCGCTTCCGCTTCCTCGTTATAATCGGCAGAGGCAGAAGGGGCAGCCAGAGCCGTCGCAGAATATGAAATTAACAATCCAAGCACAAGCAGGAAAGTAAGAAAACGTTTCATTCAAAAAAACTCCTCGTAAATAGAAATTGCTCCGCAACAGAATTATTGCTTTTTTTATCATACATCATTTCCGGATTTATATGAAGCTCTTATTTTTTTCAGGTGTAAAAAAATTTTTGTAAAAAGTTACCTATTATATGTGATTACTGCTTGACAAAAGACAGTCAATATATGTTAGAAAAGATAAGTCTTAACAAGATATTAAAAATTTATTAAGAAAAACATAAAGACAACCACTTACCATGAACGAAGAAGTTTATGGCAACGGAGTGGTATTTTTTTATGTAAAGAAGGAGGAGTAAAAATGGCTCAGATATTAGCAGTAATCATCTTTGTGGCAATGTTTGCACTGATCGTGACAGAAAAGATCGAGCGTCACATCGTAACACTGGTATGTGGTCTTCTGGTGCTGGTTCTTGTATTTGGATTAGTAATGCACAGTCCGGCGGCAATTTGGGAGACACTGAATCTTCGTGCGATTTTTACATTAAGTTTCTGGTATCCGGCAGGACAGGGTGGCGAGGCCTCTGCAGGAATCAACTGGGAAACCATTATCTTCATCGCCGGCATGATGATCATGGTAGAAGGAATGGGAAATGCAGGATTCTTCCGCTGGTTATGCATGCGGATTGCAAAGGCTGTTAAGTATAAGACCATTCCGATCTTCATTACATTTATGTTAATGGCAAGCTTCCTGTCCATGTTTATTGACAGTATTACCGTTATTCTGTTCCTGGCAGCAGTTACCGTAGAGCTTGCACAGCTGTTGAAATTCAATCCGGTTCCGATTATCCTGTCAGAGATTTTTTTGTGCAAATTTAGGTGGATCCGCAACAATGTGTGGAGATCCCCCAAATATTATTATCGGAACCTCCCTGGGATATTCTTTTTGCAGACTTTATTACACATACCGGACTCATTGCCGGCGTATGCTTAATATTATCTCTGATTTACTTTTTATGCGATTTTTCCACAAACAGCTTGTACAGAAGGAAACACTTGACATTGCAAGCTTTCCGGAGCCGAAGGAAGCCATCACAAGCAAGAGTAAATTTACTATCAGCTGCATCATTTTTGCATGTGCGGTTGTTATGCTGATTACTCATGCACAGACAGGCTTAAGTGTTGCATTTATTGGCTTATTTATTGCAATTGTAACCTTGATTACTTCCGGAAAAGACAGTATGATGTTATTAAAGAAGGTAGATTACAAAACGCTGTTATTCTTCGTTGGACTATTCGTTGTAGTAGGTGGTCTGGAACAGACCGGAATCCTGCAGATTATTGCAGAGTTTATTGGAAACATCAGTGGTGGTAATATCAAACTGATGATTGCAATTATTATCTGGGTTTCTGCTTTTGCAAGCGCTTTTATTGACAATATTCCTTTTGCGGCTACCATGATCCCGGTTATCCGGAGTCTTGCAGCAATGGAAGGTGTGGACTTATCTACCCTTGCATGGGCATTGTCCATGGGTACAGACATTGGTGGAAGCGGAACACCGATTGGCGCATCTGCGAACGTTGTAGGTACCGCTGTGGCAGCAAAGGAAGGTTATCCGATTGGATGGGGCAAGTATTGTAAGGCCATGGCACCTGCCACAATTATGGTAGTTTTCGTTTCCATGATTATCATTTTTGTAAGATATCTGTAAATCAGACAGAACAAGGAGGGATACCGTATGGCAGAACAAATTATTATTGCGATTGGCCGTGAATTCGGAAGCGGCGGACATGAAATCGCTGAGAAGCTTTCCGAACTTTATGGAATTAAGCTGTATGATAAGAATATCCTGCAGAACATTGCAGAGGCTAAGAATGTTGATGTGGCAAACTATGAGAAATATGATGAAGTTCCTAAAAAGATGATCTTTTCCAGAACCGTTAAGGGGCTTTCCAATTCCATGGAGGAGAACATTGCACAGCTGCAGTTCCGTTATCTGGAAGACAAGGCAAACGCCGGAGAGTCTTTCGTTGTTGTCGGACGTTGTGCAGAAACCATGCTGAAGTATCATCCGGCACTGGTATCCATCTTCGTATTGAGCGACTGGGAAGCGAAGGTAGAGCGTATTATGAGGATCTACGAACTTACCAGGGAAGAAGCTGAAAGCTTTATCTTCCGCAGTGACCGTAAGCGTAAGGATTATCATAATTATTACTGCAAGATCAAGTGGGGCGATTCCAGAAACTATGACCTGTGTGTAAACAGCAGCAGGCTTGGTGAGGAAGAGACCGTGCTGATGCTCAAAGAGTACATTGACAAGAGAATCGCACACAGGGCTAAGAAATCATGAGATTAAGAAATATTGCAGGATCCAGGGATGTGATTGCAGAAAGTGAATGGGTAATTCAGGAGCCCTGTTCTCAAAAAGGGTAAATGGATAGATGTATTCGGAAATGACCATCCAATCCGCATAGAGATTGGTATGGGAAAGGGAAAAATTCCTTCATGAACTGGCGATGGAGAATCCTGAGATCAATTACATAGGAATTGAAAAGTATTCCAGTGTCCTGCTCCGTGCCATCCAGAAGATGGAAACAGATCCACTCCCAAACTTAAGGTTTATCCGCATGGATGCTGAAGAGATCAGTGAAGTATTTGCGGAAGAAGAAATTGACCGGATTTATCTGAACTTTTCGGATCCATGGCCAAAGGACCGGCATGCGAAACGTCGTCTTCCATCCAGAGAGTTCTTAAAGCGTTATGACACCTTTTTTTAAAGAAGGATGGCATTTTTGGAATTTAAGACGGATAACCGGCCACTGTTTGATTTTTGCAGTGGAGGAGCTGCCCTTTGCAGGATGGGAAGCGATCGTGATTACTTATGATCTGCATCATGATGAAGAGCTGGTGAAGGGGAACATTATGACGGAATATGAAGAGAAATTTTCCGCCATAGGGAACCCGATCTGCAAATATATTATTCATCGTAAAAAAATAATTCTAAAACAACCATTGACAATTGCGCCTAAAAAAAGGTATGATTGTCAATGGTCGTATAACGGCGTGTGGCTCAGCTTGGTAGAGCGCTACGTTCGGGACGTAGAGGCCGCAGGTTCGAATCCTGTCACGCCGACTATAATGAAACAGCTTCTTCATAAATTATGAAGGAGCTGTTTTCGTATGTCCGCCATGTATATGAGAACATGATCCAGTGGATCATGTTTGAGTAATGGCATTATTTACTTGTTAATTGAGATGATTACATTTATAATCAGATCAGGTGCTGCCATATCACGGCAGGCGGTTGCTATTGTAAGTCTTGTTTACAAGATTTCACATAAAAAATAACCGCCCTGGCCTTACAAACTAAGCGGTTATTTTTTTAACTGTTTTTTTGAGGGCAACCGTCTATCGGTAGCACCACTTTATGGATATATAATAGCATAGAATATTTATGAAGTCAAATATAGGTGATTGGCATGGATGATCAGAAGGATAAGAAGCAGAATCAGGAAAATATAAATTCCGAGGCGAAACCGGAAACTACAGATTTTATGAAAGAGACGATTAAGCAGCGGCCACTGAACCGGAAGAAGCTTCTGCGGAGAACGATAATTACGGCTTCCATGGCGGTGATTTTTCGGTCTGATTGCGTGTGTGACCTTTTTGTTGCTGGAACCGGTAATCAGTAACCGGTTGTATCCGGAAGAGGAGCCGCAGACGGTTGTTTTTTTGTTGAGGAAACCGGTGAAGATGAAATTTTGCCGGAGGATATGCTCACGGAAGACCGGCTGGCAGATGAGGCTGAGAGCTCACCGGAGCCGACAGCACCGGCTGCTTTGGAGGATTCCCAGATTGAACAGGTTTTTGTCAGAGATGGAGCTTGGAGTAGAGGATTACCTGTCGTTATCCGGAGCAGTACGTGATGTTGCGAAAAACCGCAGAGAATTCGATGGTGAAGGTTGTAGGAATCACCTCGGACAGAGACTGGTTTGATAATGAATATCAGAATGAAGATATTGTGTCCGGAGTGGTTGTGGCAGATAACGGCAGGGAAATTCTGATCCTTGCGAATTTAAAGAATATCAAGGGCGCGGAATTACTGGAAATTGTATTCGTAAACGGAGATACTTATGTTGCGGAGATTAAGCAGGAGGATCGTAACACGGGACTGGGAATTCTGTCCATTGTCAAGGCAAAGATGGCGCCTGCTACCATAGATGTTGCAAAGCCGGTCAGCATGGGAACCTCATCTAATGTGAATCTTCCGGGTAATCCGGTGATTGCCATAGGAAGTCCGATGGGGGTTGAGAATTCGATCAGCATTGGCGTTGTCACTTCATCCGGAAATGCGGTGCATCTTCCGGATGCCACCTATAAGTGGATTGGAACCGATATCTACGGAAGTACCTCAGCGAGCGGTATTCTTATTAATCTGCGGGGGCAGTTAATCGGAATTATTGATATGACCTATAATGACGGTGATATGAAGAATCTTATCAGCGGAATCGGAATTTCCGAGCTTAAGAAGCTGGTGGAGTGCCTTTCCAATGATAAAGCAATTGCTTATCTGGGAGTTTATGGCATGGATGTACCGGTGGATGCCCATGAGCAGATGCAGGTTCCGTTAGGGGCATATATTTATGAAACCGTTGTGGATTCTCCGGCTATGGAGGCAGGAGTTCAGAGTGGTGATGTCATTACGAAGATAGGACAGACAGAAATTACCTCCTATCAGGAACTGGTGAATGCACTATACCAGTTACGGCCGGATGCACAGGTAACCGTGACCTTGATGCGGCAGGGACCGGATGGCTATACAGAAATGGAAGTTAATGTGACATTAAAATAAAGCAACAGAAAGAGGTAGCATGATGAAATATTTAAAGGATTATAAGGATGGAGACCGTTTCTTTGACATTTATCTGTGTAAGCATAAGGTTTCTGCAGTAACCAAGAATGGCAAGCCATATGAAAGCGTGATCCTGCAGGATAAAACGGGAACGATTGACGGTAAGATCTGGGATCCGAACAGTGCAGGAATTGCAGATTTTGATGCACTGGATTACATAGAGGTCTATGGTGACGTAACGAGCTTTCAGGGTGCTTTACAGGTAAATGTGAAGCGGATCCGTAAATGCCAGGAGGAAGAGGTGAATCCCAGTGATTATCTTCCGGTAAGTAAATATGATATTGAGGAAATGTATACGGAACTGCTGAAGTACATTCACAGCATTCAGAATTCTTATCTGAAGCAGCTTCTTTCCGGGTTTTTTATTGAAGATGAAGGCTTTATTGCCGCCTTTAAGAAATCCTCCGCAGCTAAAAACCGTACATCATGGCTTCGTAGGAGGTTTATTACAGCATACCTTAAGCGTAACCAGAATGTGTGACTATTACTGTAAGAATTATGAGAGACTGAACCGGGATCTGCTTTTAACCGCTGCAATCTGTCATGATATGGGTAAAATCAAAGAGCTTTCTGCTTTTCCGCAGAATGATTATACCGATGAGGGGCAGTTCCTTGGACATATCGTGATTGGTACGGAGATGGTTGGAGAGAAGATTCGTGAGATTCCGGGATTTCCTGTTGTTCTGGCAAGTGAGTTAAAGCATTGTATTCTGGCGCATCACGGAGAATATGAGTTTGGTTCTCCGAAGAAGCCGGCAATCATGGAGGCAGTAGCTCTTAACTTTGCGGATAATACGGATGCAAAGCTGCAGACCTTTACTGAATTAATGGACAATACTACAGAAACCGGCTGGCTTGGCTTCAACCGGCTGTTTGATTCCAATGTTATTGGAACCAGGGTGGAGTAACCTGTACCATCCGGCAGCCTATGAGTGAAATAACCGGTTATTGTTCCCATAGCAGCCGGATACTTATTGTCAGGCTGCGTAAGAACATGATTCAGCAGTGAATCGTAACAATCGCGGAGCTGCTGCGTAAAATATGGGACAGGATCGAATCAACAGGGAAGAACGAAGAGATATGGATTTTCAGAAAAATCAACTGCTTACAACTGAGATTATCGATATAAGCACGGAGGGAGAGGGGATTGGCAAGGTAAACGGTTATCCCTTTTTCATTAAGGATACGATCATTGGCGATCAGGTAGAGATCCGTGCAATTAAATTAAAGAAGAATTACGGTTACGGAAGATTAGAGAAGGTGATTACACCTTCTCCTTTTTCGTGTAACGCCGTCCTGCTGTTTTCACAGGCAATGCGGAGGATGCCAGATCCAGGCAATGAGCTATGAGCAGCAGCTTGCATTTAAACACAATAAGGTGCGGAATAATCTGCTTCGTATCGGTGGATTCGGGCCGGAGGAGCTTGACCGGATTATGGAGCCGGTTGTGGGAATGGAGGAGCCGTTTCGATATCGAAACAAGGCGCAGTACCCGATTGGCATGGATAAAGAGGGAAATCCGGTTGCCGGCTTCTATGCAGGGCGCACGCACAGTATTATTGCCAATACGGAATGCCTGCTTGGAGTAGATGAGAACAGGACGATTCTGGAAGCAATTTTGCAGTATATGAAGGAATATAGCATAAGCGCATATGAGGAGGCTTCCGGAAAAGGGCTGGTCCGCCATGTGTTAATCCGTAAGGGCTTTACCAGTGGAGAAATTATGGTGTGTCTGGTAATTAATCCGGAACACATGAAAGGCTGTACCGGGATAAGAGAGAAGAACAGCAAAAGGGAATGGCTGCCTCATCAGAAGGAGCTGATTGAACGGCTTGTGGCAATCCGGGGTATGACCAGTATATCTGTAAGCATTAATTGCGAGAAAACCAATGTCATTATGGGGACAGAAATTCATACACTTTGGGGAAAAGAGAGGATAACAGATACGATTTTCGTCCGTGATGTGGATAACTGCTTCGCACGTACCGGAGATGGCATTGCTTTTTCTATTTCACCGCTTTCCTTCTATCAGGTAAATCCGGTGCAGACAGAAAAGCTATACAGTCTGGCACTTTCCTATGCAGGACTTAGAGGTAAGGAATCCGTGTGGGATTTGTATTGCGGAATCGGAACAATTTCTCTGTTCTTAAGTGGAAGAGCATCGAAGGTCTATGGAGTGGAGGTCGTGCCACAGGCGATTGAGGATGCAAAGCAGAATGCAGCAAATAATGGAATCACTAATGCAGAGTTCTTTGCTGGAAAGGCAGAAGAGGTACTGCCGGAATTCTATGGAAGAAAAGATGCGGTATCCCATTCTGCAGGCAGCGCGGAGCAGGGCAGGGAAGGCATGCTTCATCCGGATGTGATTGTCGTGGATCCTCCACGGAAGGGCTGCGATGAGATGTGTCTTGATACCATGCTTAAGATGGCCCCGGACCGGATCGTTTATGTGAGCTGCGACAGCGCAACGCTTGCCCGTGATCTCCGGATTCTGTGTGACGGCGGCTATGAATTGAAACGCGTCCGCCCGGTCGATATGTTTCCGCAGACTGTGCATGTGGAGACGGTTGTTCTTCTTTCCAAGGGTGTGGTCGACAAGGATAATTTCAGAAAAGTAAGGGTAGATTTCTCTTTGGAGGATATGGATTTGACTGAACTTAGGGGCAAAGCTACATATGCTCAGGTGAAGGAATATATTTTTAATGAGTTTGGGCTAAAAGTGTCCTCGCTTTATATAGCACAAGTAAAGAAAAAGTGTGGTATTGAGACTGGAGAGAATCATAATTTGCCAAAGTCGGAAGATGCAAAACAGCCTCAGGTAACGCCTGAAAAGGAAGAAGCAATTATGCAGGCATTTAAGCATTTTGGGGGTAATTTAGGGGGAGTATAAAGTGGCATCAGCGATTATTCATTATGTAATAGCTAATTCATTATTGAATCGAATAGATGTAAATAATAAGAACCATTTTTTTAATTGGATCTTCTCTTGGACCGGATGCCTCATCACACGAAGATGGTTCCTACGATATTGCACATTTTTTTGAGTTTTTTTCTCAAGAGGGCACTAGAAAAGGTATTCATTGGAAACATTTTTGCTGAAAGATATCAGGAACAGATACTAACAAATGATTTTGTATTAGGCTATTATTGTCATCTGATACAAGATGCAGTTTGGTTTCATGATATTGTAGACACCAATATACGTTGCTATGTGGGAGATGAAAAGAAACAAGCTTATCGCCGAGGCTATCGTGATTATGAGCGTTTAAATTGATGCTTTTTGATACAACTGCAGTCCGTATATCAGACTGCCGTAAATTATTTTTATAAAAAAATACAAAAATTAATGAACCTTTTTTTCAATTTCATGTGAAAACGATTAAATACATGGATTTACCTGACTTTTTGGGAAAAAGTGATTGTTGAGAATTAGAGGTAAGTATCATCATCCAACTATTGGTTGGACGATGTGAGAAAGTAGTAAACCAATGCGTTATTGTTTACAATCTTTCGACGAATTATAATTAGCTACATCAACCGGTTGAAAAAATCGAATTGAAAGGGATTGAGAAATAATATGAATATTGGTGAACAAATATTGTTTTTGCGAAAAAACAGAGGAATTACACAGGAGCAGCTAGCTCAAAAAGTTAGGTATTACGAATCAGGCCGTAAGCAAATGGGAATCAGGACAGTGTTTGCCGGATATTCAGTTGCTACCTGAAATTGCCGAGTACTTTAATGTTTCAGTTGATGAACTCATGGGTAGAACTGCTGCAAAGAATGATGATGATATACTAATAATTTTAAAGAACAAAATAGAATGTGCTGAATCAGGAACGGAAATAGCTCAGATTATGAAGATTGCAAAAGCCTTACATGCAATTGTACTTGTGATGGAATCTCAAAAAACTGAATCAGGATATCCAAAGTTTGAAATGGATGAGACTATAGAGCATGCAATAGACAGTGAATGGGGATTTTCAAGTATTACACAGCCTGATATTGTTGCAACAATGAAGCAAGGAAGTGTTTTTTTCTCAGATGACCATAAGCTTTATGATGAAAGTAGTATTAAGAAGATTAGTAGAATAATGAAGTGTGTATCTGATAGATTAGTCTTGTCGGTACTGTTCGCAATATATGACTTAACATCTATGAATGATAATTCATATGCTTCTTTAAAACAGATTTGTGATATAACAGATTTGTCTTTAGATACTGTTGAGTCGATTGCTGAGGAATCCCTTTCACAATTCTGTATTGTGTCAAAGGACAAATCGTATAGAATAAAAGGTGAGTACATGAATATACCACCTATTTTATCTATATTACATCCATCTATTGATATTTTTTTAAAGCGAAAAAGGCACATTTTTATCTTCAATAGAAGGTATAATGTGCCTTTATTTTCTTATCATTTCTTCTTGCCTCTACCATTGCCTTTTGGCATCTTAAATGCATCTGAATATCTCTGAAGGATATCTGTAAGGGTCTTAAATTCATAAGGATCCATTTTTAGAGAAATTTATTTTTGAACATCTTACTGTACATAATCATTTGAGCCTGTGTAGCATTATTTGCTTTCTGAACCTGCTCTAAGGCATCGACAATTTCATCAACTTCGGTTGTGTCGCTTCCGGTATTGGAATCCTTTTTATGCGCTTCTTTAATATATTTTGCTATCCCGGCTATATCATTACCGAGGAGATTGGCAAAATAGTCATCTTCCTTTATAGTGGCAGCTTCAAGAGTTTTCATGAAGTGGTCGCCAGTATTAGCCCCTTTTTTTCTTGAAGTTTTTGCCCTGGTAAATTCAATATACTTATTCATATTATGTATCTGCATAGCAGCAAGATTATCAATATAAATCTCCATATCAGACAGGAAATTAGCAAAAGCAGGATTCTTAATCATTTCACAGATAAGCCGGACGTTTAAATCGCCACTCTTAAGTATATCTACTGTGGCATCATCAAGACCAAGTTCATCAACAGGGAATAGATGGTGTTCTTTATTATCTGTCATACCAAGCAGATAGTCAGTTGTTACTCCATAATACTTTGCCAGAGTAAGCAGAGGAGTTATAGTAATCTCTTTCTTTGTATCATCGCTTTCATAGCTACCAAGTGCGGATTTCGATATTCCGGTAGCTTCTTCAAGTTCTATCAGAGACAGACCTACGGCTGTTCTTAAATCTTTTAATTTTTCTCCAAGCGTTAGCTTGCAATTCATGTATATCACTTGCTTGCAATCTTTTTTTATGAACTTGTTTGAAAAGGAAAGGAATTTAGATATATGAAAGAAAAAAATATTATGATGATCCGAAAGAAAAATGCAGCTTTTTTTAAGGCATGTAGATGTTGTTACAAATATGATTTTTAAAGTATGGCCCTGCACTTAAAAAGGAAATGGGTGAGGGAAGCATTATTTAATACAGTGTGGCTGGATTGTTTCTTCAAGGAGACGGCGGTTAAGAGATATATGGCATATTTTACCTACTATATCTCCTCCGAGGAGTGTTTCAAATGTTCTGCCTGAAATTTTATCAAACATGACAAAATCAAATTGACGAAACATAATTGAATAAGTATAATTGAGACAAAATGAAAATGACATGTAGCTGAGAGGTGGAAATATTTATGGAAACGATTATGACATTAGAGGAAGCTCTTGAAAGAATTGCAGAACTTGAAAAGGAAAATGCAAAGCTTAAAGAAGAAGTTGAATACTATAAAAAAATAGAAAAAGCCAGCGGACGTCAGAAACATAATGCCAAGTGGATGGCTATCTATAATGATTTTTGTTGTTTGCTATGAAGGCGGTATGACGATGGTAGAGATTGCTAAGCGAAACAATATCAGTGAGCGTAGTATTTATAGGTATAAGGCTTATTATGACAAGCTAAGAGAAGCTGCTGATAATGATTCAGATAATTAGTTTATTCCCGTAGAATTCGACGGAATATAAACTTGAGGTGAAAAATGGCACACAAGATTTTTTCAAGGTGAATTATTTGCACCATGACGGTTTGTGGTCACAAATTGTGACCACAAGAGAAGGATGAAACTTGAGGTCAAAAATTTTGACCGCAAGATAGATGGAGGATTGGAATTTATGACAGAAGATGCAAATTCAAGAAATGTATCTGTGATTAAGGATGTAAATGGGAATAATATAGTAATGATTAATGACATTATTTTTCCAAAGGTAGACAGGCGATTAACTGGGAAGATGTAGAGAATTATTTGGTGCGATATGTTGGCGATTTTTATACGATTGCTGATAATAAGGAGATTGTATTCATAGGTACAGATCTTCCTGATGAGTATACTCACTCTGAATATACGAATATTTTAAAAGGAGCAAATGCAAAGGCAAAAGCAAACGCAGCGCAGGGTTTACCTGAGTTGATTGAAATAGCTTCAGGAGTTCGTTATACACCAAATACAAAGCCTAAACATAATAAAGATGCTAAACATGGATGGTATAGGTATGAATCAAGGTTTGCATTACCTGTGTTTGGAGACAATGGAGAAGTAGCAAGATACAATGTGTTCCACGTGGCGATGATTCTTCGCCATGCAGAAGATGGAAAGAAATACTTGTATGACATTATGAATATAAAAAAAGAAACGAGTAGCCTTTTTCCAGTCCTAAGACCTTACTCAGTTGAAAAACTCATTTCTTGCCTTGAATATTAACAAAATATGTGGTTTTTGTCAACAAAAAAGAAATAGGCAGGTCTTGTCAGGTAATAGCCTTACCCAGTGAAAACCTATTGTTTGGGTATCATTATATGGTGACTGCTAATAATAGATAACCTATTTTTAGAAAGGATGAGATAGATGAAGAAAAACAAAATGTTACATATATACCCGTGTATCTACTGCTATTCAGGTAGATGGCTACAGTTTGGATGCACAAAAAGACAAAATTAGAAAATATGCAGAATTTCAGGATATGGAAATTGTTGGCGAGTATTCTGATGAAGGTCATTCCGGGAAGAATATAAAAGGTCGTCCGGAATTTATGAAAATGTTAAATGATATTGAAGATGGCAAGGACGAAATTTCTTTCGTTCTTGTTTTCAAGTTATCCCGATTTGGAAGAAATGCATCGGATGTTTTAAGTGCGCTACAACTTATGCAGGATTACGGCGTTAATCTGATTTGTGTTGAGGATGGGATTGACAGTTCAAAGGAAGCGGGTAAGCTGCTGATTTCTATTATTGCGGCTGTTGCTGAAATGGAGCGTGATACGATTCGAGTTCAAACCATGGCGGGGCGTGAGCAGAAAGCAAAAGAGGGAGGCTGGAATGGAGGCTTTGCTCCTTACGGATACAGATTGGAGGATAATCATCTGTATATAGCGGAAGATGAGGTTGATATTATTCAGATGATTTATGACAGATATATTCATACAAATGATGGTATCAATGGTGTTGCCAATTATTTGAATAATCATGGATATACAAAGAAACTGCGTCAGAATGGAACAATCCCAGGGTTTTCAGCAAGCTTTGTTAAAGCTGTTTTAGATAATCCAGTTTACGCCGGAAAAATAGCTTATGGAAGACGTAGAACCGAGAAAATTTACGGAACAAGAAATGAAATGCATGTGGTAGAGCAGGCAGAGTACCCGGTTTATAAAGGTAAGCATGAGGCTATCATTTCAGAGGAAGATTGGAATCTTGCGCAGGAAAAGAGAAAATTGAACAGTTTTAAGCGTGAAAAGATACATGATCCGAATCATGCACATATCCTATCTGGTATTATTAAGTGTCCTTGTTGCGGTAAGGGAATGTATGGAAATATAGCCAAGGCACATAAGAAGGATAATAAAACAAGATATTACTACTATTGTAAGAACACTGTAAATGCTACAGGTCATAAATGCACATTTAGGCTTAATATTGAGCAGTCTCAGATAAAATGATGTACTGGCAAGAATTATTTCCGGCATGACAAAAGAAGGTAAGCTTAAAGAAGCAATACAGGCTAAAATTGGAAGTGTAGCAGATACATCCGATATGGAAAAAGAGCTTTCTGTGAATCTTGCAAATCTTAATCAGGCAGAGACTATTAAAACAAGGCTTGAAAAACAGATGGATACCTTGGATGTTACTGATCTCCATTATGAAAGAAAAATAAATGATTTACAGAAGCGTTTGGACACCCAGTATGATATAATTGATGAGGCAGAAAACGCTGTAGAAGAAATCCGTTCACAGATACGAGACTTGCGTAGAGATCAGATTTCAAGCGAGAGTATCTATGAATTTCTTTTTACACTTTGATGAATTGTATTCTATGTCTTCAGAGATGGAAAGAAAACAATTTATGCAGACATTTATCGATCGCATAGATATCTTCCCGGAAAGACGTGAGGATGGCAATTGGATTAAGAATATTTCATTCAAATTCTATGTTCCGATTGTCAAGGATGGTAAAACAACATCCGATATTAAAGGTATTACATTTGAAAAAGAAGATAATACAGGTGAGTTTGTACCCTTGGAAAAGTTAATGACGCTTGAAACGGTATGCCTTTTTGTCCAAAACTCCACGAAGCGAAACATCATGTGAATGTGAAACTTGATATGGATGAGATGGATATTACTTCTGCTGAGAGTAAGGCTACGTATGAGGAAATTAAGAAATATGTGGCTGAGCATAATGAGGGGATGAAAGTATCTAACCTTTATATTTCGCAGGTTAAGGCTAAGCATGGAATCATAGATCGTGAGAACTATAATTTGCCTAAGTCAGAGGATGCAAAACAGCCTCAATGTCCGAAGGAGAAAGAAGTTGCGATTGTGGAGGCACTGAGATTTTTTTCATATGATTTAAAAAAATTTAAAAAGAAAAAAAGTTGACAAAATGAAATAAAAAGAATTATATTATTAAAAATATATTTTTGGAAAGGAAGCCGAATTATGTTTTTTTATTCGTAGTCGAAAATACATACGAAAGTATTCAGACAATGCAGATTAACGTGCAGGGTCTTAATGTTGTATGTAAATATTCCGGTTACGAAGAAAAAAATTAAGCTTTCAGGAACATAGTATTTTTTTGTATAGTTGTTTTTGACCACTTATCTTTCGGGTAGGTGGTCTTTTTTATTCATTAGGGCCCGGTGAAGTAGCTAAATTTATGAAAAGGAGAAAGACGATATGATTATTGATGATGTAAGGTTTGAATTAAAAGATGGGCGTGAAGCGATACTTCGTAGCCCTAAAGAGGAAGATGTAGAAAGTACATTGGAGTATTTGGTTACTTCTGCCGGGGAAACTGATTATATTTTGCGTTATCCGGAGGAGTGTGGAAAATATACAGCAGAAGGAGAAAAAACGTTGTTTGAGCAGAAGAATGCCTCTCCAAATGAAGCAATGATTATGTGTATCGTAGAGGGTAAGGTTGTTGGAAATTGTGCAATAAGCTTTTTTTCAAGGGAATGAAAACAAAACATAGAGCCAGTATATCAATTGCATTGATTAGCAATTTTTTTGGAATCAGGGAATCGGTACAAAAAAATGTTTGAAGAAATGATACGTCTTGCAGAACGTAGAGAGGGCGTAATGCAGATTGAATTAGAGTTTGTAGAAGGAAACGCCAGAGCACGATACTTGTATGAGAAAATGGGATTTAGGATTACAGGTGTTCATCCAAATGCAATTCGCTTAAAGGATGGTACACTTTTGAACAACTATACTATGATTAAAGAACTCCGGCGGTAAACACAGATAATTTTGCCAAGTGTACAGAGTAAAAAATAGAAGGGAGATTATTATGGCAAACTTAGTTATAGTATGTGGTCCTCAGGCAGTTGGAAAAATGACAGTTGCAGAAAGCCTGAGGGATAAATTAAGGTACAATATGATGATGAATCATGACAGCATAGAAATGTCTGACAAGATATTTGGTTTTGGAACACCGGCACAAAAAGAATTCAATGCTATTTTTAGAGAAAAAGCATTTGAACTTGCAGTGAAACATAATGTGGATTTGATTTTTACATACGTCTGTGCATTTGAAGTTCCACAAGAGAGGGAGTACTTAACAAGTCTGGCGGAATTGTTTAAGATTAATGGAGGAGAATTTTTATTTTGTGGAATTAAGTGCCGACCTTGCAACAAGACTTGAAAGAAACGAAACGCCACACAGAATGGAATGCAAAGCATCAAAAAGAGATGTTGCATGGAGTAAGGCTAATCTTTTGAAAGATGCAACAAATCATAGATTGAATTTAGAGGATGGAGAAATATGGTTTGATAATCATATAAAGATAGACAATACCAATCTTCATCCGGATGAAGTGGCTGATATGGTTATAGAGCAGTTTCAATTGGTTGCAAAATGAAAAGGAAGAAAAAAAGAATATCGCTTTGGCGTATGATATAAAAGTAAAGGAGGATTACAAATTATGTTTATAAGAAATGATTATCCAATATTAGAGTTTGATGACAATAGGGATGCAAAAAAATCAATCCTACGACTTGGGTTGACAAGAAATTCGAATGTAACAAGATGGTTATCACTTTTTTTCCGGAAGTGGTTGATAAATTAATTGCGGATGGGAAGATAGTGCTTGAAAAGACAATCGGTGGTGAAAACATCGTTCTTGTATATCGATTTGTTGACACGGATATACTGATTACGCTTGGTGCAGTAGGATGTCCATCTTGTGCAGGTAATTTGGATTTATTTAACGCCATGGGAGCAGAAAAGGTTATGTTTTGTGGCGGTGGCGGAGTGCTTGACAAGAAAATAGAAGTTGGACAGCTTCTTGTTGTAGATGGAGCGATTCGAGATGAAGGATTTTCCTATCATTATATAAAAACCATCAAAAATACATATATACAGATAAAAAAATGTAACGGATAAGATAGTTCAATACCTAAAAAGAAAATAATATATCATATATACAAGGATTGACATGGACAACAGACGCTATTTTCAGAGAGACAGCAGAAAGGATTGCTCAAAGGAAAACAGATGGAGCAAAGATTGTAGAAATGGAACAGTCAGGATGTATAGCTGTTGCTCAATATAGGGGTTTTGATTATGGAGCTCTCATATATGGTGGGGATGACGTATCACAGGAAGAATGGAGCAATCGAGGTTGGAGAAGCCGAGAAGGTATACGATATGATCTGGTGATGCTGTGTAAAGAATTAGTGAATGCTATTTAAGGTAGACGTATTCAGCTTTTGTTTGGACAATGTGCCGACAGATAAACCGACAGATTATGAAACAATCTTGACAAAACCGAACAAATATTCTATATTTAACAACGGAGATTCTATACCCAAAACAGAAAATGTGAATATACAAACGAAGCTCAAAACCCGTGTGGTTTGGGCTTTTTTCTGAATTTGCAATAATTCTGAGAACAACAATTTGCAAAAAGTCAATAGACACTTTGCGGTAGGGTTGGGACGGAATATTTTACAAAAGATGATTGTGCAGTATTCACAAAGATGTTTAGAGATTAAGGATATTCCAGAATAACAAAAAAGCAATCGAGTAACATCGGTTGCTTTTTTGTTGCTCATTTTTAGAAATTGCTGTCAGCCCCAAAACATGTATTTCTAAAAGTAACTACAAAAATGAGAAGAGAAAATGGAGGAAATGAAAAAAATGAAAAGAGTATTCAAAAAGGCATCTATGTAAAAATTTTAAACCGGAGAAGGTGGAGATACTGCATAACCGAATGAAGGAGGCCGGAGTTCAAAAATATGAGTGCCTTTATCAGAAAGATGGTATTGAACGGATATATGATTATTCCTGAGTGGCCTGAACTGAAAGGGGTGCTGTCTTTGCATTCAAGAATTAGCAATAACCTAAATCAGTATGCGAAGAAAGCAAATGAAACCGGAAATATCTACAGAGAGGATATTACTGAACTAAAAAGAGATGCATGATGAGCAAACTAAGCTACTAAAAAAACGCTCAAGTCAGTTATACATCTTTATGATGTAGATTCAAAGAAGAGAAATTAAATATTATGAAAAAGCGACAGCGTGGCTCTGCGGCTTGCCAGCAGTTCAGGGGGATTGGGGCATACTCTACAACAAGCCATGAAAAGAATAAAACAGCTGTATGTCGAATTTTTATAAAGAGAAGAATATTGAAAAAAATTCAGAAATGCAAAACTCTCTATTGAAAGAAAAGCTGTCGCATGATATCATAACCGTAAAGACGGATATACAAATTACGAAATACGGATATATGTGGAATGTTGATGGAGGAAAATTATGATTATCAGTGAAAGAATTTTTTATGTGATGGAGCAGAAGAACATAACGCAGTTGGAACTCTCAAGAAGGACCGGGATTGCAACAAGTAACATCAGTGACTGGAAAAAGAAAAAGACGAATCCCAAAGCGGACTGTCTGTTGTCTATATGTGATGCATTGGAGATTACTCCCGAACAGCTTTTGACTGGAAAAGGAATTGATCCGGAATATAAAGATGCAGATATGGATTATGAAGTTACCAGGTCGGATATTAAGATTTTAAAGCAGATTCACAGCCTTGGAGATGCGCAGTATAAAAGATTGATGGCGTATATGAAAGCCTTGCAGAAGTTGGAACAGATGGAGAACATGGTGGAGGAATAGAGATGGCAAATAAAATAGTTAGGGAAATTATTCACGCAAAAGGAATTGATATAGGAATTTACACGAAAGATTTTGAAAATGAATATATTTCGTTGACAGATATTGCAAAAATATAGAAATGATAATGATCCCAGATTTGTCATTCAGAACTGGATGCGAAACAGAAATACAGTTGAGTTTTTTTGGCTGTTTGGGAAGAACTTCATAATCCAGATTTTAACCGTGTGCAATTCGAGGCGGTTAGAAGTGAGGCAGGATTAAACAGGTTTGTTATGACGCCAACCAAATGGATTGAACAGACCAATGCTATTGGAATAGTGTCAAAAGCAGGCAGATATGGTGGAGGAACTTATGCACATAGCGATATTGCAATGGCATTTGCTACATGGATTTCTCCGGAATTTCAACTGTATATTATGAAAGATTACCGCAGGTTAAAAACAAGTTGAAAAATAGTCGACTTTTCATTGGACTGGAACTTGAACAGGGCTTTATCAAAGGTGAACTATCGTATTCACACGGATGCGGTGAAGGAAAATTTGATTCCACCAGAGCTAACACCAGAACAGATTGCTTATACATATGCCAGTGAAGCAGATCTTTTAAATGTTGCTTTATTTGGTCAGACTGCAAAGCAATGGAAAAATAATAATCCGGGTAAAAAGGGGAATGTGCGTGATGAAGCAAATTTAAATCAGTTGTTGGTGTTGGCAAATATGGAAAGTTATAATGCTATTTTAATTGAGCAGGGGAAACCTCAATCAGAAAGACTTATATTGCTTAGAAATTTAGCAATCAGGCAGATGGATACATTAGCCAGTATCAATTTATCAGCGGTTTCGGCACTTCCTGAAGGTGATATGTAAATTGAAGAAAGAAAAAATCAGAGTTTATTTATATACCCGTGTTTCCACAACCATGCAGATAGACGGCTATTCTCTAGATGCACAGAAAACAAAAATGAAAGCGTTCTGCGACTATAATGAATATGAAATTGCCGGTGAGTATGAGGATGCTGGAAAATCCGGCAAATCAATAGAGGGAAGAGTTTCATTTAATCAGATGATGGACGATATTAAATCAGGAAACAAGCACAGGCCAAGGTAGCAGCACAGGCTAAAAAATACGAAAAGGTAAATCGTGACAAGGGAGAAAAAGATTCATCTTTTATCGGGAATTTTGAAATGCCCTGTCTGTGGCGCAGGAATGTATGGCAATAAGGCGATTAAGAAACGCAAGGATGGAAGCCATTATAAGGACTTTTATTATTATGGCTGTAAACACCGGAATATGACCAGAGGTCATAAATGCGATTATAAAAAACAGGTGCATGAGGAAATGCTGGATGCTTCTGTTGCAGAGGTGATCAGTAAACTGGTTAGCAATCCTAAATTTTCGGATTTAATACGCAGCAAGATAAATATGGAAGTAGACACCAGTGCATTAGATCAGGAAATAGCAAATTACGAAAAACAATTAAGACAGCTATATCATAATAAAGACATGATCTTGTCAGATATTGATTCTCTTGATTATGAGGATAAACATTATCAGCGAAGAAAAACAGATTTAGAGAACCGTTTGTACAAGACTTATGATAAAAATAGATGAAGCAGAGGAATTGCTTATATCTGCAAAAACTAAGAAACGCGCTCTGCTGGCAGACAAGATTACCGGAGACAATATCTACAAGGCACTCATTTTCTTTGATAAGCTGTATGCCAAAATGAACGAAGCTGAGAAACGGGAGTTCCTGTCGCAGTTAGTGGATAATGTACAGATTTACGAAGAACGCAAAGAGAATGGTCAGTGGCTGAAATCCATAGAATTTAAGTTGCCGATTATAGAAAAAGAGTTTACACTAGGTTTGGATAACAATACACAAAATGAAACGGTCGTACTAATGTTGAGAAAAGAGAAGTAAAAAAGCCAGAACAAAACCAGTCCAGAAATGAGGAGAAGGTTATGATAACTAAAATATATCCCATTGGAGAACTGCAGACATATAAATATGTTGTAATTTGTTCCCAGTATAAAGGGAAAATTCTTTTAAGCAGACACAAAATGAGAACCACCTGGGAAACGCAGGGAGGGCATATCGAAAAAGGAGAAACACCTTTGGAGGCAGCAAAACGCGAACTTTATGAGGAGTCCGGTGTTACGGATTATTATATTGCACCATTATGTGATTATTGGGCTGGAGACAGTGAGGGGACTGGCGCAAACGGTATGATATTTAAAGCAGTCATCCATAAACTGGGGGCTATTCCCGAAAGCGAGATGGCAGAGGTAAAGACATTTGACAGTTTGCCGGATAAACTCACTTATCCAGCAATTACGCCGGAGTTATTTAGGTATTTGAAAGAGAACGGGAAAACATTATCTGCACCAATTGCGAAAATGTTGTTAAAAGAGGCGGCTTCCTGCAATCCCGGTCAATGGGAGCAGCACTGTGAGTTTACAGCGGAGGCAGCAGAAAAAATTGCACTGGAGTGTGAAGGACTTGACCCGGAAAAAGCATATGTTTTCGGATTGCTTCATGATATAGGCAGACGTTTTGGTGTGGCTCAATTAGCGCATGTATATAATGGGTATCATTATTTGCTGGAGCTTGGCTATCAAGAAGCGGCAAAAATTGCGCTTACGCATTCTTTTGTACATGGGAAAATTGAAAACTATTTGGGTAAGTTTGATATTTCAAAAGAAAAGCAGGAGGAATTAGTTTTATTGCTTCAAAAGACACAGTTTGATGATTATGATTACCTCATTCAGCTATGTGATGCAATTGCAGGAGCAGATGGAATTGTGTCGTTGGAGGAGCGGATGGAGGATGTTAAGAGCCGATATGGATATTATCCACAGGAAATGTGGGACAAAAACTGTGGAATTGAAGCGGTATTTTTGAGAATAAAATGCAGAAAAAAATCTGTATGACATTGTGAAGGGATAAGAAAAATTGGTTTACTTATTTGCAAAAAAACAAGGATGATGTAGTTGCAGAATATGCACTGGATGACATTTCACAGCCAATTGGGATTGCAGCATACGAACTGACAAAGGTACTTCGTGAAGAATTTAAAAGCAGCCTGCCGAAAGTGGAAGAAATCGAAAATGAATTATCTGAGTAAATTGGCTTACAAGCTGTAAGCCAATTTGCTTATGGCATTTGACCCTTACACAATTATGTTTAAATTATACTATAAAAGCATGGGCGTTCGTAATGCACATATAAAAATTCATTCATAAAATCCATGATAGATATCCACCTCAATAAATTCTCCCGCGGAAGCGTTTCACATGATTGTCAATGGAGAGTGTAGTGTATTTTCTCCAAAGCTGATGGAAGTATTCCGCAAGGTTCGCCCGCAGTTTGAAAAACTGGTCATTGCAAAAATAAATATAAGAGATAACCATGACACATGTACAAAATTACGTGCATTGAGCAAAATGGTTGACACTAAGCTATTATAAGTAGTACACTTTTATCGTAAACAACAGTAGGTGAACCATTTATAAAGTTCCCTGTTGATAATATTATTGTAAATTTCAGAAGGAGGTATATTTTCATGGCAGAAGCATGGAGAGGATTTGTGAAAGACGGCCATTGGGATGTAGACGTGAATGTACGTAACTTCATTCAGAGAAACTACACACCTTATGATGGTGACGAGAGCTTTCTGGAGGGACCTACCGAAGCAACTGATAAGCTTTGGGGAAGACTTCAGGAGTTACAGAAAGAAGAACGTGAACATGACGGCGTTTTAGAGTGTGAAACAGAGGTTGTTTCCAGTCTTACCGCTTATGGTCCCGGCTACATTGACGAGTCTATGAAGGATCTTGAGCAGATCGTTGGTCTTCAGACAGACAAGCCTTTAAAGAGAGCATTTATGCCTTATGGTGGTATTAAGATGGCAGAAGAAGCCGCAAGCACTTATGGCTATGAGGTTAATCCTAAGTTCCACAAGATCTTTACTGATTACCATAAGACTCACAACCAGGCAGTATTTGATGCTTACACTGATGAGATGAAGGTTGCTCGTCATACTCATATCGTAACAGGACTTCCTGATACTTATGGTCGTGGACGTATCGTAGGTGACTACAGAAGAGTTGCTCTTTACGGTATCGATTTCCTGATCCAGAAGAAGACAGAAGACAAGAAGAACTGCGGTAACGGAACAATGACAGAAGAAGTTATCCGTTTAAGAGAAGAAATCGCTGAGCAGATCAAAGCCCTTAAGGGAATGAAGGAAATGGCTAAGATTTACGGCTATGATATTTCCGGTCCTGCTACGAACGCTAAGGAAGCTGTACAGTGGTTATACTTCGGATACCTTGCAGCAATTAAGACTCAGAATGGTGCAGCTATGTCCGTAGGACGTATCTCTACATTTCTTGATATTTATATTGAAAGAGACCTTAAGGAAGGTACTTTAACTGAGAAGGAAGCTCAGGAATTAATCGACCATATGACCATGAAGTTCCGTATGGTTAAGTTCGCTCGTATTCCTTCTTACAACCAGCTGTTCTCCGGTGACCCGGTATGGGCTACTCTGGAAGTTGGTGGTATCGGAATGGATGGCCGTCATATGGTTACCAAGAACGACTATCGTTTCCTTCATACTCTTGAGAACATGGGACCCAGCCCTGAGCCGAACCTGACCGTTCTGTACTCCAGCGCTCTTCCTGCAAACTTCAAGAAGTATGCAGCTAAGATTTCTGTAACAACATCTTCCATCCAGTATGAGAACGATGATGTTATGAAGCCGATCTGGGGCGATGATTACAGCATCTGTTGTTGTGTAAGTGCTACGCAAACTGGTAAAGAAATGCAATTCTTTGGTGCTCGTGCTAACTTAGCTAAGTGTTTACTTTACGCTATCAATGGTGGTAAGGATGAGAAGCACCTTGATAAGGAAGGCAAGCATATGCAGTGTGGTCCCGAAATCGCACCGATTACTTCCGAATACCTTGACTTTGACGAAGTTATGCATAAATACGATATCATGCTTGACTGGTGTGCAGCTCTGTATGTAAACATTCTGAACCTGATTCACTATATGCATGATAAGTACTATTATGAAGCTGCTGAGATGGCTCTAATTGATACTGAAGTAAGAAGAACTTTCGCTACCGGTATTGCAGGTCTGTCCCACGTAGCAGACTCCCTGTCCGCTATTAAGTATGCTAAGGTTAAAGTTATCCGTGATGAGCAGGGTTGCGCAATCGACTTCAAGACCGAAGGCGAGTTCCCTAAATATGGTAACGATGATCCCAGAGCTGATGAATTTGCTGTATGGCTTCTTAAGACTTTCATTGAAAAGATTAAGAAGAACAAGACTTACAGAGATTCCGAGCCTACAACTTCTATCTTAACCATTACTTCTAACGTAGTATATGGTAAGGCTACCGGTGCTCTTCCGGATGGTAGAGAAGCTTACAAGCCTTTCGCTCCTGGTGCTTCACCGTCTTACGGTGCTGAGCAGAGCGGTCTGCTTGCTTCCCTGAACTCCGTAGCGAAGCTGCCCTATGAGTATGCTCTGGATGGTATTTCCAATACACAGACCATGGCTCCTTCCGCTCTTGGACATGACCTTGATGAGCAGAAGAATACTCTGGCTGGCGTTC
This sequence comes from Lachnospiraceae bacterium, assembly GCA_021628825.1. Classification (GTDB taxonomy): domain Bacteria; phylum Bacillota; class Clostridia; order Lachnospirales; family Lachnospiraceae; genus Suilimivivens. The sequence continues at coordinate 368,557 of JAJXRY010000002.1, forward strand.
TCGATGGATACTTTGATCGTGGTGCTCATCATCTTAACGTTAACGTATTCGGTACCGAGAAGCTGTTAGATGCACAGGCACATCCTGAGAAGCCTGAATATGCTAACTTCACCATTCGTGTATCTGGTTACGCTGTTAAGTTCATCAGCCTGACCAAGGAACAGCAGGATGATGTTATTGCAAGAACCTGCCATAAGCATTTGTAATTTTAACAGGTTTCAAAGATCATTGATGTAAATTGGGGGTCGGGCAGTTGTCCGGCCCCTATTTAGTGCGAACCATACCTGGACACTTAATGAGAACAAACCTCAATAAATAAGACTATAATACATATAAACAGTTCATACTATAAACATGAACTGTTATCGAACAGTCACAATAAATTTAACCCCGCAGCTGCCGGTATGGCAGAGAATGGAGATTATTACGATGATTAAAGGTAGAATTCACTCATTGGAATCCTTTGGAGCAGTTGATGGCCCCGGGATCCGTTATCTTATCTTCCTGAAAGGATGTAATATGCGCTGCCAGTACTGCCACAATGTAGATACCTGGAATCCGGAGACGGATAACCTGCAGACTGCGGATGAACTTTTGGATAAAGCAGAGCGTTTCCGCAGCTATTGGGGCAAAGAAGGTGGAATTACGGTCAGTGGTGGAGAGGCTTTATTGCAGATTGATTTTTTGATTGATCTTTTTAAAAAGGCACATGAGAGAGGGATTAATACGAATCTTGATACTTCGGCACAGCCTTTTACCAGAGAAGAGCCTTTCTTCTCCAAATTCAATGAGTTATTGAAATATACTGATCTCGTCATGTTGGACATCAAGCATATTGATGATGAAGAGCACAGGAAGCTTACCGGTCATACGAATGTGAATATTCTGGATTGTGCGAGATATCTTTCTGAACAGGGCATTCCGATGTGGATCCGCCATGTTCTGGTTCCCGGTATCACAGATAAGGATGAATATCTGAAGAAAACGCGAGAGTTTATTGATACACTGGATACCGTGATGAAGGTAGAAGTACTTCCTTATCATACACTGGGAGAATATAAGTGGAAGGAGCTTGGCATACCATATAAGCTTGAAGGAGTAGAACCGCCCACTCAGGATCGAATTGATAATGCAAAAAAGATTCTGGAGTTCTCCAGGTACTGAAGTACTGATAGTAATTTTAAGGTAACTATTCAGTGCAGGTCGAAGCATTTACTGCTGAGACCGTAAGAAAAATGATTCAGTAATGCAAAAATCCCATCGGCGAAGCCGATTTGGAATGGATTTTTGCATCGTAACTGTGAAGGTACTGAACAGTTACATTTTAAGAATTAAATAGATGAATTCAATGAATCAAAATGAGTAACAACAACTGGAAATTTCAGGTGCTGTTACTCGTTTTTGTATATAGGTGATAACGCCACAGAATGACACCTGCAAAAAAATAACGGACAGGAAATCTGCCGCAGGCTGTACCCAGAATAATCCCAACTGACCGCCGATGGCAGGCAGAAGGAACAGCAGCGGAATGTAGAAGAAGCCCTGCCGTGCAATGGAAATCCATAAAGCACGGGAGTATTGCCCGATGTTCTGCATGTACATACTGCTGACAGCATAAAATCCCATAAATGGTAAAGTAGCACACTGGATGCGCAGAATCTGTGTTCCGAGCCGGATAACTTCCGGATCCCTGCTTAAAACTGCTGTGACGGATGATGCGAAAACAGCGAGCAGTGCCGTAGCAAAAATTAAGAAAATGGTCCCAATAGAAAGCGTAAGCTTCAAGGCATGTTTCACTCTGTCATACTGCTTCGCACCATAATTCATGGCACAGATGGGCTGAAAGCCCTGTCCCCAGCCAATCATGACCATGTAGGCGAGGGCGGCAATCCGGGAGCTTACCGTGAGAGCGGCAATCGTGGATTCTCCGTACCGGGCGGCAACGATATTCAGAAGCACACTGGCGATACTGGTAATGCCCTGTCGGGAAAAGTTGGGAGCACCGCCTGCTAAAACATGATAAATCCGATCTTTTGTAAAGCGCGCTGCCCGGAGGCTTACAGGAATATTGCCATGCGTCCGGGATAATATAAATAACGTAATGGAGCCAATGACCTGTCCGGCAAGTGTGGCCCAACCAGCGCCGATAAATCCCATTTTGAACCCAAAGATCAGAATGGGGTCAAGAATCATATTGCTTAACATACCAACGAGCAGACCGATCATACCGTCCTTCACGTTGCCACACAGACGCAGCTGGTTATAAACAGTGAGTGCGAAAAGACTGAACGGAATGCTGAAAATGATGATTCTTAAGTATTCGGTTGTAAAGCTAAGGAGCTGTGCAGAAGCGTTTCCACCAAGCAGACTGGCCAGCGGTTCGACAAAGAAGGATAAAAGAACCATCAGCACAATACCGGCTCCAAGTGCCAATACAATTCCCGATGAGGATAAAATCTTCGCTTCCTCATCCTCCTTTTCTCCAAGTTTCCGGGACATGGAATTGCCGCTTCCATATCCGAACCAGAAGCCGATGGCCTGTATAAAGCTCACAAAGCTGAAAACAATACCAATGGCAGCCGTCATGCTCTTATTATTCAGTTGTCCGATAAAGAAGGTATCCGTCAGGTTATAGATCATATTGATCAGCATACCGATAATGGTCGGAATAGCTGTTTTAATCAGCAGAGGCAGGATCGGTTCTGTGAGGATACGTTCTCTTCTTGATTTCTTTTTCTGTTTCCATCCTTTTCATGGGAGAGATCCTTATATATTACATTCTTATTTAAAAAAATTCATTTTATTAATTGATTTCTTATTTCTGTTATCATATTGATCTGCCAAGGAACGTTCTTCTCCAGAATATGACTGTCTGTCAGAAATCAGCAGGAGGTAACTTCTCCGTGATCGCCGTCTACCTTAATGGTATCGCCATCCTGAAACTTCGTTGTGGCAAAACCAACACCGAGAACGGCAGGAATGCCGTATTCTCTTGCAACAATGGCAGCATGGCTTAATGCAGAGCCGGTATCTGCAACGACAGCACTGGCCAGTCCGAATAAAGGAGTCCATTCGGGATCAGTCAGATGGCAGACCAGAATATCTCCCTTATGCATCTTATGAAATTCTTCCGGCCCATGGATCAGGCAGACCTTTCCGACGGCAACTCCGGCGCTTCCACTGACACCCTTTAACACATCGCCATTGGAGTCAAATACCAGAAGCTTGGAAGCGTCCCATACTTTCTGGGAAAGCTCATGTTTGCTGTCACGGCGTCTGATCTTTTCCTTGTCACTTTCGGATAAAGAGCCACGCTTACAGGTTTCAATAAGCTCTTCTGCAAACAGGTTTGCAATGCCGCTTTCAAAGTCTTCGTTGCCCAGTAATAGCTGATTGGTACGTTTCAGGCAGCGGCGGACACAGCAGAAAAATGGTCTCCCATAAATACTGACTTTCCTCTCTCACAATGTGGAAATACCGGAAATCTTCAATTTTTCTTTTCCAGTGCCGGATATTTGTCCCCATAAATTTCCTTCAACTGATTCATTAATGAGGAAAAGTCCTTATTGTCTTCTTCTTTTACCTGGGACGGTTTCTGATCGGCAATTAACGGCTGCAAAATATGGATTAAGCGGTCAGGATCTTCCAGCAGGGTCTGTGCGTGCACACAGTAGCAGTTGTAGTCGGATTTGTAGCCGTTTTTTTGTAAATAGGCATCGAAACGATCTTTAATATAAGGAAATTTCTGACAGAGATCCACATACTTTGTTCCTGCTAAGACTTCTTCAGACAGCTTTTTTTGTTTGTTTTAATTTCTGCGGCAAGAGCAGCAATATCTCTGGTTATTTCAGCAGTTTTATTATTTAAGCCCCAGAATAAATCGTATTTGGTATATTTCGGATCTATCTTTTGTACCGTCTTTTCGAGATCACTGGCGAGAACAGACGGGAAAAGAGCATATTTAAACCGGTCATAGGTCAGGCGGCCTAGCAATTCCAGGCTGTAAGTAATAAATTCACCACATTCTTTCAGAGACTTGTTCCGAAAATCCATTTCCCGGATTCCAGCTATTTCAGATTCGTATTCCGGCATAAAGGCATGGCATTTCTTTGCACAAAGGTCAAAATTTTTCAGCATTTTTAAGGTGCCTGGGAGTTTGAAAATGTTCCTGTTGAGTCCGATCTTTGAGGTGGGAAGTGTCTGGATGCCATCATCGTCCATCTGTGGATCGGTAGTAAGTATGAGACCGTTTTCTCCAAAGATTTTTGCTTTCTGATGATTAATGGTCAGCATGTAATCATAATCAAGTGGGCGATAGGCATAAGGCATTTTCTCTAACTGGAATGCCATGTTTTCCTTTTCTTTTCCCTTGATGGTGCTGTCCTTTATGTATTCGGCAACCTGTCGGTTCTCTTCGAAATGATCCATCTTAAGGGTGGTAATGGCACGTGCCTGTAAGATGTACACGAATCCGTTGCTGATTCCCCATTCAATGTCCATGGGCTGACCATAATGGTTTTCCACGCGGACAGCTTCGGCACAGAGAGCTGCAATTTCCTGCCTGCTCAGACAGCGTTCCTGCTGCATCTTTGTGGAAACAGGGACTTCTCTGGTATCTGCGCCAGTTTCATCAGCGTAGATGATCTGTGTCTGTTTGGAGCCGATCTGGCAGGATTTGAGATTTCCTTTTTTGTCACATAAGTAGCTGTCAGCGGTAACCCGTCCGCTTACGACACTTTCACCGAGTCCGTAGCTTGCATTGATCTGCATTTCTTCGGTATTGTGTGTGATCGGATTTACAGTGAAGAGAACACCGGACTTCTCACTTTCCACCATTTCCTGAATTACAACGGCAAGAGCAACGGAAAGCTGATCGTATCCCTGATTGCAGCGGTAGCAGACGGCACGGTTGCCCCAAAGGGAAGCATAGCAGCTTTTTACTCTGGCAAGAACCTCATCGATACCGCGGACATTTAAGTAGGTTTCCTGCTGTCCGGCAAAGCTTGCATCCGGCAGATCTTCAGCAGTTGCGGAAGAACGGACAGCGACACGTGCGTGTTCCCCGAGCTGCTGGTATTTCTCGCGAATGGCTGTTTCCACCTCTTCCGGAAGCTTTCCTTGCATTATCAGATTCCGTAATTTGGCAGCAGCCTCCAGGAGCTTTTGCTTCTTCCGTGCCGGCAGCAGTCAGCTCCTTTCGGAAGATTTCATCCAGATGATTTTCTTTAAGGAAGGCCCGGTAGGCTTCGGCGGTTACAACGAATCCATCCGGAACCGTGATTTTTGGCGGCAGTCATTTCTCCAAGATTCGCACCTTTTCCACCGGCGGTTAAAATGTCATTTTTAATTTCCTTGAAATCGAGAGTCATTTTAGTATTCATATCTGGTTTCCTTTCCTGAATAGTTACCATGATTTATATTTTTGTCATAATAGTTCAGCCATGCCATTCATAAGCTGCCGGATTGCACAAGCTGGCTAAAGTGTTATAAATTTTCTTGCATTATCTTCAATAAAACCTTTCAATAGCAGGTCGAAATACTCCGGATCAAACTGTACGGAGTTGGAAAAACAGAACAAAGCTTCCGGTAAATACATTAATAAGACCTTCTATATCCACATCCTCCACGGCATGGTGTTCCTTCCAATAAGAAGCAAGCTTATTAAGAAAAGACCGGTAAACCGCTCCGACTCGGTTTTCAGTGTCCAGATCGGCTCTTGAAAGAATAGCAAAGCTCTGGGAGTAAACCGGCTGGTTCTGCGCTTTATGCATGAGATTCATGGAATTCACATAGATGATTTCCGATAAAAAACCGACAGGATCTGACAAAGATTCCGGGAAACGCTGCTCTAAGAGATCGAGCTTTTGCTGTGCACGGAAATGCATCACGTCCAAAACCAGTGCATCCTTATCTTTCCAGAAGTTATAAAAAGCTTCCCTGTGCAATACCGACACGTTTTTGTTAATTCCTGGATGCTTAAGGATTTTGTTCCTTTGTCATGGAACAGATCGAGAGCTGTTTCCATGATACGGATTTTGATTTGTTCTTTTTCTTCTTCGCTGAATGCTTTTGCCATTGCAGGTGAATATCCTTTTCTTTGTGATTTTTATAAATTTACTTTCAACAACTACATGTTAGCATACACTAACTTAAATAGCAATGAATATTTTTTTAAAAAAAATATTCATTGCTATAATATGAGGTTATGGCGAATATTAAAATAACGTAAATAATAAGTAAATTTATTTTTGGAATTATTGATAAGAAAAAGGTATCTGTGTTAAGATATTTATACTTATTCTTATGAAACGGGAAATTGACAGATTATTCTATAAGAAAGGCGAATAACGGTTCTGTGTGCTTGAAGCCCCGGTTGCTGAATGAGGAATAGAACAGTTACGAAAGGCGATATATTGTTGAAATTTCTTCCTTCGAATCTCCGTGAAAAAAATTTAAAGAAACTTTAAAAAGCAGTACTTCCTATCATAGCCATTGTGCTTGTGCTATGTTTTTACCATTGCGCCAATTTCACCCAGCATTATCTTAATGTTTCTGGTGGGTGGTGTTTTGTTGATTATAGGAATGCTGCTTTTTAACGTTGGTGTGGATATTTCCATGACTCCGATGGGCGAGCGGGTCGGTACGACAATGACGAAATCAAAGAATATCTTCATAATGATTGCGTTGAGCTTTCTGCTTGGAGTGATGATTACGATTTCTGAGCCGGATCTTCAGGTGCTGGCCGGGCAGGTTCCCTCAATTCCCAATATGGTGCTGATTCTTACTGTGGCTGTTGGTGTGGGCTTTTTCCTGGTGCTTGCTCTTGTACGTATGCTGTTTGGAATCCAGTTATCCCATATGCTGCTGGTATTTTATGCGGTTGTATTTACGCTGGCTTACTTTGTTCCGGGAGATTTCCTTGCGGTGGCGTTCGATTCAGGCGGTGTTACCACAGGGCCAATGACAGTACCGTTTATTATGGCACTCGGTGTCGGTATTTCTGCAATCCGAAGCGATAAGCGGGCAGCAGACGACAGCTTTGGTCTGGTTGCCTTATGCTCCATCGGGCCGATTCTTGCGGTTTTAGTGCTAAGTATGATTTACCGGCCGGATGTAAATGCCATGAGCACGGCATCCGAACCGATTCAGATTATGGATGATACGGTGCAGATGTGGCATGCTTTTATGGAGGAATTTCCGGCATATATGAAGGAGATTGCGGTTTCCCTTCTGCCAATCATTGTTTTCTTCTTTTTATTTCAGTTGATTTCAAAAGATATCCAAAAGCGGCTCCTGGTTAAGATCGTTGTGGGTCTTTTATATACTTATGCAGGTCTTGTACTCTTTCTTACGGGTGTAAATGTCGGATTTATGCCGGCAGGTAATTATCTGGGACAGACGATAGCGGGACTGCCGTATCGTTACATACTGATTCCGATTGGTATGCTGATCGGTTATTTCATTGTTAAGGCAGAGCCTGCGGTATTTGTGCTGACGAAGCAGGTTGAAGAGATTACCTCAGGGGCGATCAGTGCCAAAGCAATGGGAACGAGCTTATCCATCGGTGTATCGGTATCCATCGGAATGGCGATGCTGCGAGTGCTTACAGGCATTCCGATTATGTGGTTCATCATTCCGGGATATGCAATTGCGCTGCTGCTTACGTTCTTTGTGCCGAAGATCTTTACGGCGATTGCATTTGACTCCGGTGGGGTGGCGTCCGGTCCGATGACTGCAACCTTTCTGCTTCCGCTTGCCATGGGTGCATGTGAGGTTACAGGTGGCAATATCATGACCGATGCATTCGGTGTGGTTGCCATGGTAGCGATGACGCCGCTGATTACGATCCAGATTCTTGGTGTGGTATTCCGCGTGAAGGAAAGTCAGGCACACAAGCGTGCCGCAGTTGGTGCAGATGTGGCTGTTCTGGCAGCCGAGGATATGGATATTATCGAACTGTAAGGATATTAGTGGCGTTATTATGATTTGACAAAAGCAGGTAATATCATACATAGAAATGTAAGCGGAAAGGTTAAGATATGAGTGACGTTTATATTATGACGACGATCATCGATCGTAAGAATAGTAAGAAATATATTGATTTATATAAGAAGGATAAGCTGGAGGTCATGTATATCACTCTGGGAGAGGGAACCGCCAGAGGGGATATTCTGGATTATCTGGGGCTGGAGGCTTCGGAGAAGATGGTGATTTTTAACTTCGTGCAGCAGCATGACTGGATGCTGACGAAGAAGAACCTGCAGAGTAAGCTTCAGATTGATGCGCCCGGAGAGGGAATAGCCTTTCTCGTGCCGTTAAGCAGTATCGGAGGAAAAAGAACACTGCAGTTTTTACTCGATAGACAGGAATTGCCGGAAAGTGAGGAATCGACATTGAAGGATACCACGTATGAATTAATTGTTGCAATTGCAGATCAGGAAAAATTTGGAAATGGTGATGGATGCAGCCCGCGGTGCCGGTGCCTATGGTGGAACGGTGATTCATGCGAAGGGAACCGGTATGGAATATGCGGAAAAGTATCTGGGTGTGACAATTGCCGCAGAAAAGGCCATGATCTTTATTGTAACCAAAAAGGATCAGAAGAACAGCATTATGAAGGCGATTATGGAGCAGGCCGGAATGCAGACTCCTGCAAAGACGATTGTATTTTCACTTCCGGTTACCGATACGGCAGGCTTGCGCCTTGTTGATCTTGACGAGAATTAATAAATTCTTTAAACTGCCATGCGGATGATATATAGATTAAGTTATTTAAAAATCCCTTCATGGCATATAATTTTTTTCTCAAGAATATCAAGTGCCTGTTCGTTCTGGTTCTGGCAGAAGCTGACTAATGTGTCTTCATCCGCATTTTTGAGGACAGAGGTATCGGCACCTAATTGTACGAAACAGATATAATTATCAATGACTTCAATCCGGGAGGCTTCGACCTTGGCATGGTTTATTGGCTGCTTTTCGTAGGTTTTCAGAAGCTTTTCCCGGTACTGGTCAAGAAGGAGTTCCACGTTGGTAACCTCCTCCTCCTTGGCTTCCACAAGGATCATCATATCTGTACCGGCTTCGGTGTGTTCATACTCGGCAAGAAAGCTGTGGTACATTTCTTCCGGAATTCCGGTTAATTCTTCAAATTCTTCTGCGGTATATAATGCATTCGGCCAGTAATTTTCTCCCAGCATTTCCATAACAGATTTCCGAAGCTCACGCATAACGGGCGATAAGGAGTAAGTACTGTCTACCCTGGAGGTGTTTACCGTCTCGAAATCTTCATTTTTCGTAGCTTTCTGTGGAAGGATAGATATTGTGAGCGAAGGAGCAGCCGCACAGGCATCCACAGAAGGTAACAAGGATAGAAAATACAATTATGGTCTTTTTCATAATCAGGTTCATAATTAATGGGATTCCTTTCTGAAACTATAATGATATGTATCGGGAACCAGATGCGGTCATTTGTTGAACAGGACTTTACAGTAATTCTGTATAACATCAGATGGAATTTTTAAATACTGGCTATAGAAAGGATTATTTCCGGAAATTAGACAAACTATACAATTGATGCTAAACTACAAGAAGTGCAGATTACTCATTTGATTAAGCGAGGTTACTTATGCTTTTTTTAATTCCTATATATTTATATTTTTTTATTTCTGCCCCTTGCGCTGCTTGGCTGGTACGGGCTGAACCGCTGCAAGGCATATGAAATGGCGAAGTTATTTCTGGCGGTAATGTCGTTATGGTTTTACGGCTATTTTAATCTATACTATCTGTTTGTGATTCTCGGAAGCATTCTGGTGAATTACCTGTTGAGCTTTCTGCTAAAGAAATTCTCATCACCAAAGGTATGCAGGGCCGGACTCTGGGCAGGCGTGATCTTAAACCTTGGCATTTTTGGTTTTATTTGAAGTATTACGATTTCTTTTTTGAAAATGTGAATGCGGTTTTTTTAAGACAAACTTTGCGTTGAAGCATATTCTGCTGCCACTTGGCATCAGCTTCTTTACGTTTCAGCAGCTTTCCTTTATCATTGACCGGGCGAAGGGTAAGGCAGGGCATTATTCTTTTTATTAACTATCTGACCTTTGTTACGTTCTTTCCACAGTTGATTGCAGGCCCCATTGTTTTATATAAGGAAATGATGCCCCAGTTTGAGGATACGGACAATCGCCGTTTTAACAGCGATCAGTTTGCGAAGGGAATCATTATTTTTACAATCGGATTAGGAAAAAAAGGTGCTTCTTGCAGACAACCTGGCGCTTCCGGTGAACTTTGGCTTTTGAGCAGAATCTGTTCCTGGATACGCCGTCTACATTGCTTATGATTCTGGCTTACACGTTCCAGATTTATTTTGATTTCAGTGGATACAGCGATATGGCAATCGGTCTTGGCAAGATGTTTAACATCGAGCTTCCCGTAAACTTTAATTCACCGTATAAGGCCTGTTCGGTGAAGGAGCTCTGGCAGCGGTGGCATATGACGTTGTCCCGGTTTTTCATCCAGTACGTGTACATTCCACTGGGAGGAAGCCGTAAGGGCAAGGCGCGCACGATCTTTAATACGTTTATGGTCTTTTTCTTGAGCGGACTCTGGCACGGGGCGAACTGGACCTATATTGCATGGGGGTCCATGCAGGGCCTGCTGGTGATCTGGGATAATCTGGGAATAGTCGGTGTAAAGGGCTCGAATGAAAAGACGCCGGCGAAGTGGTATATTCCTAGATGGCTGGGGTGGATTTTTACGTTTGGATTCTTTAATCTGTCGCTCATTTTCTTTGGAAGCAGCAGTATGACATCGGCCATCCAGTTATTTAAGAATATTTTTTTGCTTTTTAAGAACACAGGATATCTGTTTAAGCTGGCAGCCAATCTGGATATTCCGGAGTTTTACCTCATAAAGCAGGTGCTTACCCTGAAGTTCCCCGATATGCTGCAATATGCTTATGTGGTACTATTCCTGTTGCTGCTTGTTATCAGTGCCGTTGTGATTAGCCGGAAGAATACGCTCCAAATGGTAGCAGAGAATCCCTTCCGTAAGAAGCTATGCGTATGGGTGGTATTTATTTTCGTATGGTCTGTGATTTCCTTCTCACAGGTAAGTACGTTTATTTACTTTAATTTTTTTAGAGGAAATATTATGACTTCAAAACAGTTTTTTTAAAGCGATTTTTTTCATAGGGAGCGGTGCAGTATTGCTGTTGTGCATCCTCATCGTGGTTGTTATTGATCCCTTTTTCCAGTATCATAAGGCACTGCCTGGGTTAAAGGCAGTGCTTGCGGACAAGGAATATCAGGTGGTCGGAACCTTGAAGAACTTCGATTATGACAGTGTTGTGGCGGGATCCTCCGTAGCGGAGAACTACAACAACAGCTGGTTTGACGAGGGCTTTGACTGTCACGTGATTAAGGCGATCCGTTCCTACGGTGCGACGGCAGATCTTTGTTATCTTTTAGATGAGGCATTTGAGCATCAGCAGTTGAAATATGTGTTCTACAATCTGGATCCGTCGGCACTTGTGGCAGATCCGGAGCCGACCTTTGAGCTGACGGGCTGCCCGATGTATCTGTATGATAATAATTATATCAATGACATTCAGTATGTGCTGAATAAGGGAGTCCTGTTTGAGAAGATTCCTTATATGATTGCGAAGTCCGTAACCGGTGACTATAACGAGGATGAATCCTATAACTGGGCGCAGTGGAAGGAATTTAATTCGGACATGGCGCTGGGATTGTATATCCGTAAGCCCTCTATTGCGGAAGAAAAGCCGGAGGATGCTTATCAGGAGCTGCTCTCCCGGAATCTGGCATTGTTAACGGAGCGCATTGAGGCACATCCGGAAACACAGTTTTTATATTTTCATGCCGCCATATTCGATGCTCTGGTGGGACAGCACCTATCGGGACGGGGATCTTACTGCTTATCTGTACAATATGGAAACAGCGATGAATACGCTTTTGGAATACGATAATGTGCGGTGCTTTTATTTCATGAATGACCGTGAGACGATCTTAAATCTGGAGAACTATATGGATATTCTTCACTTCTCCGATGAGATCAACCATCAGATCTGTGAGGATCTTATTGCAGGAAGATTTGAGGTGACAAAGGAAAACTGCCACGAAACGATTGAGGATATGCGTTCCCTGGCAGAAGAAATTGTAACGAAGCTGATTCTTCCGTATGAAGACCGGATCAAGGTTGATATAGTGGATGAATAGCAGATATATTGTATATAAAGCAAGCTGCCAGTTGGATCACCAGCTGACAGCCTGCTTTTCTATTGATGGTTTTGAATTATTATAAATCTGAGATAATGACCGGATAAATGAAAGCCTAATTTCTGACCTGCTCCATGATTAAATTCATAATCGTTTTAATGGCATTTAACTGGTTGCTCTTTGCCATGGCATCAATGTAATGCTGACGCTCGAAGAAGAGCTCTGTCACCTTCTCACATAACATTTCAGGCTTCAGGGCATCGTCATCTAAAAACAACGGAGAAGCCCTGTGATTCAAAGGATTTCGCATTCAGGATCTGGTCACCGCGGCTGCTGCTTGCGGATAAAGGAATGAGGACGTTGGGCTTCTTTAAAGCAAGCAGCTCACAGATGGAGTTTGCGCCTGCACGGGAAATGACAATGTCTGCCGCAGCAAATAAATCTTTTTAATTCTGATTTCACATAATCAAACTGCTTATATCCGGCAGTGCCGTTCAGTTTTTCATCAACCTTATCCTTACCACAGATGTGAACGACCTGAAAATCCTGTAACAGGACAGGCAGTGCATCGCGGACGGCAATGTTAATGGAGTTCGCACCGAGACTTCCGCCGATCACCATAATTACCGGTTTGGAAGTATTAAAGCCACAGAAGGAAAAGTCCGTCTGCCTTATTGCCATTTGCAAGTTCTTCACGGATCGGCGAACCGGATAAGACCGCCTTATCTTTTAGGAAGCATGGCGAGTGTTTCCGGGAAGTTACAGCAGACCTTTTTGGCTACAGGAATACAAAGCCTGTTGGCAAGTCCGGGGGTCATATCGGATTCATGGATGATACACGGTATATGGAGAGCGGCAGCGGCCCGGACGACGGGAACACTGACAAAGCCTCCTTTGGAAAAGACCACATCGGGCTTAAGCTGCTTCAATATCTTCTTAGCCTCCCCAAAGCCCTTAATGACCTTGAAGGGATCCGTGAGATTCTTTACATCAAGATAACGTCGGAATTTGCCGGTGGAAACACCATAATAAGGAATATGAAAGTCTTCGATCAGTTTCTTTTCGATGCCATCATAGGAACCGATATAAGATATTTCAAAGCCTGCCTTTTGTAAATGCGGCAGCAGTGCAATATTCGGAGTAACATGGCCGGCTGTACCGCCGCCGGTCAGTACAATTTTATAACCAGTTGATTGTTCCATACAGATGCCTCCCATTTTTGGTTCGATACATGAAAGTATAGCAGATTCCTTCTGCGTTTTTCCATAGAAAGTCCGTTTTTTTGTCGAAATAATCAGATAACTGATCCCTCCCATAATAAATATATAATTATATAATATATTCAGATAACTGTTCAGAATTATAGACAGGCATGGAGGAAGGATTATGTTGTCATTATTACAAAATTTCCATTTTTTTATCTGTTTGTATGATAGTATTTCTATCTTTTAAGTATTATATTCCAGACAATTGCAGGTGTGATGATTCACGTTTTTATTGCAGGAATCTGAGAATATGAGTATGATCCGGAGTAACGCATTGAAGCAATGCCGCCAAAAAGTACATAAATTATTACAAATTAAATGGCAGAATGATAAACACATCCGTGTATGTGGATAAATTCATCAAAAAAAGCTGAAGCTGTTGGGGGATACCTTTGACCAGATACCTGCAGCTATCCGGACAGATGATGTTTTTCTTTATCTTATCAACGGGGATCAGCATTTTCCTGCAGCTGTCATTTGGCAAAACACTGTTTGATATGGTTCCCTATTATTTAATCAGTATTCTGGGCTTGTATCTGTACTTTTCCGTGATGAGTTTTTACGAACCTGGAGGAAAAAAAGAAGCTCCTTAAGATCAATCTGGTAGATTATCTGGACAATCACCTTTGCCCACGGCTGGAAACAGAGCTGTCGGCACTGGACGAGCTTAGGCAGAAGGAAACTATGGGAAAAAGCCGTTTCTGATAGAACGAAAAGAACCGGGAATCGTTAATTTTTCCCAGCAGCAGGAGCTGGAAGCCCTGCTGGAGGAATTATTATACGAATCATGAAAATAAAGTAAGAATCGCCCTTCCTGTTTCGTCTATCCTGTTTTCGGAATTCTCTGATTGACGATAGCTCCTTTATATGGTATATCTAATAACAAGAAATGGTACTTATGTCCTATTTTCAGGTTATTGGAGATGGTGCTTATATTAGAAGAATGTTGAAAACATGGCAAGCTGGCTGTTACTGCACACATAGCTGCCGGACACGGGCTGTCTGGCTTCGCAGGAATATGATTCCGGAGTGAGCAGCAAAACTTTGCTTATCTTGTGTTGAAAGGAATTACGACATGAAGAGGGAACGGGGAATACTGATTTCCGTAGTCACAGCTGCATTGGTGATGGTGCTTTTTATGTATTTTTCTTTACGTCAGACCGTGCAGTTTCTGTAAAAAAGCTGAAGAAGTGTGTACCGGATGCGGTTCATTTTGAGGAGGATGGCAGAGAGCAGTATGATTTTCTGATGGAGGCATATGGTGAGGCACCCGGTTCAATTGTGTTTTATACAGCACATCAGAGTGTTGCCGTATATGCAGACGGAGAAGAGCTTTATACACTGGAGACATCAGACAGTATATGGGGTGATACACCGGGCTGGAGATGGTGCTTTGTTGTGCTCCCGGACGGGGTGAGCCGGGTCTGTGTACAGCTTACGCCATGCTACCAGATGGCGGCACGCCAGGAGCAGATCTTCTATATCGGTGGCGGGAATGATATATATATGGGACTGCTCCAGCAGTCGATGTTCGCATCCCTCATAAGTATGATTATTGGACTTGTGGGTTTATATATTACCCTATACTGGATAGTGATCAATAAAGGAAATCAGGTTGACGGAACATTACTGTATCTGGGAATTTTTTCTATTTTGCTGGGACTGTGGTCTGCTAATGAGACAAATATGGCTGCACTTATTTTCGTCAATCGACAGGCATGCTCTTATCTTGCATTTGTTACCCTCATGATAATGCCGATGCCATTTCTCCTGTTTGTGAAGAGCTTTCTGGAGATCCATGACAACCGGTGCTGGAAAATCATCTTTGTGATGGACGTTGCTGTGATCGTTCTGGACCATATCCTGAATATGACAGGGCTTTACGAGTTCAGGCAGAGCCTGTGGATGACACATCTGATCATTCTTCTGGTGATAGTGTACATTCTTGTGGCTATTATAAATAAAATGGTGAAACGTCAGCTTGACCAGAAGCTTAAGTATTGTGTGGGAGCACTGATACTGGTATTTCTGGCTGCCATAATCGACCTGATCGGATATTATAGAACCGGAAATAATGCAGGTGTATTTGGCAGAATCGCATTTCTGATTTTTATTCTCCTGTTTGGAATAACGACAGCCAGACAAACGGTTGCAAGCCTGAAAAAGGTACGCCGGGCAGAGGAGCTTGAGCAGTTTGCCCTGAATGATTCCATGACGGGAATGTATAACCGGAATGCCTATGATTATTATGTCAGAAATGAGAAGCAATTTGCCGGCTATATGATTGTGACCTTTGATTTAAACAATCTCAAGCAGTGTAATGATCATTACGGTCACCGGGCAGGGGATGCTTATCTTGTCAATGCGGCATGTATTATCGAGGATAATTTTGAACGTTACGGTAAATGCTACCGCATCGGCGGGGATGAGTTCTGCTGCATTATCCCGGAGGGAAGTGGCTGTAAGATCAGGAGCGTGCTCCGTAAGCTGCATCAGGATGTAGAGATATTAAACAATAAGAACATTATTCCGGTCGAGGTGGGAATTGCCTGTGGCTGTGCGGTTGCCACGGCTGAGGATACCGATCTGGAAAAGGTGCGGGAGCGTGCCGATGAGGAGATGTATCAGAAAAAGAGAGAAATGAAGGCGGTATATTAATACCGCCTTCGTTCTATTCCGCTTTTTCTGTAATATTCTGCCTTGTCCTGATACATCTGCTTTTCAGCTTCCTGTAGCAAAACATCCAGATCCGTGGATACCTTATCCGCCCAGACGGTGCCGATGGCCATGTTGACGGAATGCTCAAGCATCAGCTCCCGTAACCGGCTTACCCGTTCCGCTAACATATCCTGGTCGATGGGGGAGCAGACTGCTAATAATTCATCTCCTCCGATACGGAATACTCCGTGATCACCAAATGCTTTTGTTAAACAGGCAGATGCCCTGAGAATCAGCTGGTCACCCATTTGATGTCCTACAGTATCATTCTCATGCTTCAGACCTGTGATGTCGCAATACACGATGCCAATGCTGTGTTGCTTATTAATCTGCTGTACATAGTTATTCATGGCAAAGCGATTGCCAATCTGGGTAAGGGCATCCTTATAGCTTAATGCCTCAAGCCTTCTCATCAGATTTCTCCGTTTAATACAGGAGACAAGAAAGGAGCCCATAATCTGAAGCATGCTGAATGTATATTCCAAAAGCATGGGTGGCGGATTATCCACTCCGTAAAACGCAATGACTTTTCCCTTATCATAGATAGGAACAACGACAATGGAATGAATCCCCTGCTGCTTTAAATTTTCATACTGTAAGGGATCCGATTCCCTCATTTCTTCCAGATCCTGAATGACGATACATTTTCCCTCATCAAAACAGTGATACCAGTTTGCACAGATCTCCGGCGGCAGATTCTGCAGATTGGCCTTTTCGGGCTTTATTCCGGCAGCAGTCCATTCGTAAGTATTGTCATCACAGCCGTTTTCATTCTTTTCGAAAATATAAGTTCTTTCACCGCTTAATGATTTACCGAGATACTCAAGAATAATCTGGATGGTTTCATCCGGAGTATCTGCAGAAAGTGCAACCTTAAGCCCTTCATTTACCAAAGCTCCCATATCCCGGTATTTCTGGATGACCTTATTCTGGGAACGCTCCTCGCTGATATCGATGGCGATTTCGATCCGGTACTTTTTCTTCCTTGCAGAATCGGCTATCAGAGTATCCTTTAAAAGCAGATATTTATCAATTACCGGATTATAGTAGCGCCATTCCTCAAAGGCTCCGACGCAAAGCCGGTCGTTATTGCATATGCCACAGGGGGTGGAGGATTTCTGCAGAACCTCATAGCATTTCCTGCCCTTTATCTCATCCGGTGATTTTAGTTCATAAGCATCCAGAGCCTTACGGTTCATGTATACAAGCTCATTGGTTTCAATATCGGTTGCATATACATATTCATTTAAATTCTCAAGAAACTGCCAGATATTCTCTATATTGTTCATTTGCCTCCAATCCATAACGGCTGACGTTATTGTTCTTAATATATTCTGCCGGTGAATCGGGTATACCGGACAGACTGATGAAAGATCAACCCTTAAGCATATAAGGATATAAATATATGTAAATAGTACTTATTACCTAGTACCTAGTTTGATATAGAGTTATATACCAAACTTTCCATATAAAGTCAACTTATCTGAAGAGTTTCCTTTGAATTCCACAATTTGCACAACAAAGGAGTATTCTTTTTTTGGGTAAAAGGCGCACAGCAAAGGAGTGTTAGCGTCAGGGGATTTCAACCAGAAGTTTTCTTTTTAGAATAAAAAGTTGCCCAATCATTTTAAAAAAATTTAAGGAGTTTCTCGTACAAAAAGGTAGAATTTACAGAAAAGCCGGAAGAAAGCAATGGAAGGAGTTGACTTAGAATACGAACTCTGCTATAACATATTGGATGAAAACAAATTAATAGGAAGGAAGTACTAATTATGGAATCCGAAAAGAATACGAAGAAGACAAAATTGGAAAATATGCACCTGAAGGAAAGAATAAGCTACGGATATAGAAAAGTGATCATTATGATGCTGGTTTCCGGACTTCTTTCCATTGCGGTTATAGTGGTACTGTTTGCTAATATGATGAATTATGTGTATCGTGTTAATGCAGCAGACCAGGCGGTAAAAATCTGCAGAATGAATGTCAATGCAGCAGCAAGAAATATCAGGGAAATGGCATTGAACGAGGATGCCTCTACCTATGAGAGTTATGAACAGACAGTAGAAAAGCTGCTTGCAGAGGTTAACTCCCAGCTGGAGATCATGAAACAGACCGGAGTTGTTCCGGATGAACTGTATACGGAATATTCCTCTGCTCTTAATGACTGGGGAAACATCGGATATTCCATCATGAATGAAATTAAAGAAGGAAACCGGGATGAGGCAATTGAGGATATTCTGAATGAATGTACTCCTGCATTAAATAAAAGTGTTGAAACTGTAATAAAACTGGATGAGTTAACGGATGAACTGGACAGACGTGATGTTGCGAGCACCATCATCTGTGCGATAGTCGGGCTGGCTGGTATTGTTATCTGTCTGATTTTTGCATGGGTACTGACAAAGAAAACAAGTAAAAGAGTACTTGAAACCATTCTTGAACCGATACGTGCGATTGAAGATGTTGCGAAGGAATTAACAGAAGGAAACCTGCACAGTAACCTTGAATATCATTCTGATGATGAAATCGGAAGACTGGCACACAGCATGCGTAAGTCCACCCGTATTCTGGGAACCTATATCGATGATATAGACCGTGCCATGAAGCTCTTTTCCGAAGGAAACTTTGATGTCCAGCCTGAGGTAGAGTGGAGAGGTGACTTCGTCGGTATTCTGAATTCCTTTATGGCATTTGAGAAAAGCATGGCTGATACCGTAAAGGGGATTCAGAATGTTTCCGATCAGGTTTCAAGCGGTGCAGAGCAGGTAGCTGCAAGCGCCAATGATCTTGCAGATGGAGCAACCAATCAGGCTTCTGTTGTAGAAGAGCTGACAGCAACCGTTACAGGTGTTTCGGAGCAGATCGAACATAATTCGAATGCAGCAAAGGAAATCAGCGGAAGAGTCGGGGACCTGGGTGGTGCCATTCTGGAAAGCAATGGAAAAATGCGTGAGATGGTGGATTCTATGAATGAAATCAATCAGGCATCACAGGAAATTGACAAGATTATTGCAACAATTAACGAAATTGCTACCCAGACCAATTTACTTTGCCTTGAATGCATCCATTGAAGCAGCCAGAGCCGGAGAAGCCGGAAAGGGCTTTGCGGTAGTAGCAAATCAGGTGAATGTTCTGGCAGACCAGAGTGCACAGGCTGCAAAGGAATCTGCAGCATTGATTGAAAGCTCTGTAAGTGCTGTGGAAAAGGGTATGGTGGTTGCCAAAGGAAACTGCAGCACAGCTTGAAGAGGTAGCGGACACCTCCAAGATTATTACACGTGAGGTAACCGGTATTGCAGAGACGCTGGAGACGCAGGCCGCTGAAATGAAACAGATTAATCTTGGAATTGAACAGATTAACGATGTGGTACAGACGAATTCCGCAACATCGCAGGAATGTGCAGCTGCCAGTGAGCAGATGAGCGATGAGGCAGATGGTCTGAGAGAAATGATCCGTAAGTTTAAGGTCGCAAAATTCGAGGATTAGTATCGTACCAGACACAATTAATACCATATGTGTAGTAAGGCATGAAATATCGGGAGGGAAGGTACACGGTATTATGAGTATGGATGTTTACAAGGTAATTAAAGAGATTGACACCCAGAATGTTATTGAAATTATTGCCCCCTGCATGGATGATTTCCTTTACATCTTTGATCTGCAGAAGGATACGATGAAAATTTCACAGTCGGCGGTAGGACGTTTCATGATACCGGACAGGTTTCTTAACAATGCATCGGAGGAGGTTCTCCATGCAACATATGAGGAAGACCGTGCGATGCTTGCCAAGCATATGCGAAGTGTCACAGAAGGAAAGGAAAAGATTCACAATCTGCACTACCGCTGGCTTGATAAAATGGGAATGCCGGTGTGGGTTAACTGCCGTGGTGTGGTGATTGATGATGAGAACGGCCGGCCGGGCTATCTGATCGGCTGTCTGAATGAAACCGGAAAGCCACAAAGAGCAGATAATGTCAGTGGACTTTTGGGAGGGATCGAATTCTGTTCTTATCTCCGTTCACAGGCAAAACCGATTACACATGGCTTTCTTATGCATATAGGGATTGATAATTTCGGGACGATTAACGGAACATGGGGTTCTCTTTACGGAGACTATGTTTTAAAAAGTGTAGCAGACTGCATGACAGAATGTCTTTCCGGAGGCCAGAGGCTGTATCATCTGGTAGCGGATCAGTATGTGATAGCGGATCTGGAAAGCCATACGCATGAGGATGCCGTACAGTTAAGGAAAAGGATCTGCGATAGAATAGAGGATTTTATTGTTGCAGAAAAATATGAAACGGTATTTACCGTTTCTGTCGGAGTTATTGATGCAACGACTGTTTTGGAGGGCTATGAGGAGTGTCGTAAGAAATTTGAGTTTTTCCCTGAAGCAGGCAAAGACCAGAGGAAAGAAGGGCTTTTATTTTTTCAATCAGAAGGATTATGAGTCGTTCCTGCGGAAAGGAAAAATCGTCACTGCTCTGCGTAATGCAATCGCAAATGAATTTGAAGGCTTTGAGGTATATTATCAGCCGATTGTGGATTGTGCATCAAGTCGTATAACAGGAGCAGAGGCACTGATGCGTTTTTCCATGATCTCCGAAGGAGAGGTGGAAAGGATTTCTCCGTTTGAGTTTATTCCTCTGCTGGAGGAGACGGCATTAATTATTCCTGCAGGAAGATATATTCTGAGTGAAGCAGCGAAAATGTGCCGTGAGATGCAGCAATATATTCCGGGCTTTAAGATGAACATAAACATTTCCTATGTCCAGATTCTGCAGGGAAAGATTGCGGATAAGATTATTTCTGCAATACAGGAAAAATGAATTGAAGCCGGAATGCATCTGTGTGGAAATGACCGAAAGCGGATTTATGGATATGACGCCTGCTTTTTGTGAATTTCGTGAAAAGCTTGAGGAGAACGGGATTCCGTTTGTGATTGATGATTTCGGGACAGGATATTCCAATCTGCATTGTATCAGGGACATGAATCCTGGCTGTGTCAAAATGGACAAGGATTTTTACATCAAAAGCAATGAGTAATCTGAGAGATTATGAGCTGTTTGAGAAAATCATTGAAATGGTACACCGTATAGGAATCAAAATCTGCATAGAGGGCATAGAAAAAGGAGAATGGCAGCTGGCCATGAAGAGGCTGAAGGCTGATTATCTGCAGGGATATTTTTTTGGAAAGCCATGCAGTAAAACGGAGTTTATCGAACAGTTTGTTTAATTGTTTAATATCATAAAAATATTGTTTATATATAGTGAAAACGAAAAAAACTTTTTTTCAGATATCCTACGATCTGGAAAGAAGTTTTTTTGTGTTTTTACTTGGTGACGGAAGAAGAAAGGGATATGTACATCCGGGTATTCGGGAAAAATCTGCAGAAATGCAGATAAGCATTTAAAAAAACGCCGGGGAGTGAGATGATGAAAAACAGATTTTGCATGGCTCTGAATAGTTACAAATTATTGTAATTATTCAGACTGATCATTTTACAGCATGACCAGTCCGTGTTCTGATCTGTTATTCGGCCGGGTGATCCTTTCCCATGAACTGATAGTGGAGGGCATTGTGCGGACATGCTTTCATGCAGGCGCCACATCGTATACATTCCGGATGGTCAGGTGTTTCGAGGACGTTGACATCCATTTTGCATGCCTTCGTGCACTGCATACATCCGACACAACGATCGTTCTCCACCTTAATGCGGAGGAAGGATACTTTATTAAATAAGGAATAGATGGCTCCAAGCGGACAGATCCACTTGCAAAAGGGTCTGTAAAACAGGATGCTTAAAACCACAACAGCAATCAGAATAAGGCTTTTGTAGGTAAACAGCTTACCCAATGCCATGCGGATCGAAGCATTACTGAGGGAAAGAGGGATGGCGCCCTCCAAAACTCCCTGTGGACATAGATACTTACAGAAAAACGGATCGCCCATTCCAACCGAATTCGTTACAAGCATGGGAAGCAGAATAACGAAGACGAGAAGGATGATATATTTCAGATATCTCAACAGCTTAAGCTTTCCGGTAGAAAAATTTTTTTGCAGGGAATTTTATGCAGCAGATCCTGAAACCATCCGAACGGGCACAGAAAGCCGCATATAAATCGTCCGAGGATTACCCCGAATAATATAAAAAAATCCGGTTATATAGTAGGTAAAATTTAAACCTGGACGATCCTACTACCGCCTGAAACGCGCCAATCGGGCAGGCGCCTGTGGCAGCCGGACAAGAGTAGCAGTTCAGTCCCGGAACACATACGGTTTTCGCATTGCCCTGATAGATTTTTTTCCTTTGAAAAAAATTGGAAAGATGGATGTTGGAAAGCAGCGTGGCAGCAGCCTGTATCCATCCTCTCAGTTGTTCTAATTTTTTTGATATCATGTTTGTTTTCTTATCCAATTCCCACACACTCCAGACATAATTTTATTGCCTTACCGAGAACAACGGCAGCTTCGCCCCGGAATGCACCGTAGACGATCATCAGGATGCCTGTAAGGAGAAAAACAAATTGGGTTATTCTGATCGGTTTCAAGATATTGGTTACTCCTTTGCCTGTTATTTGGTAATTGTTCAGAGGCATGTGATCATGACGTTCTGAATCGACAGCTATAGCTGTATTATACAATCAATGATTTAAAATTTCTGTTAAGATTTGGTGAATATTTGAGATAAAAAAATTTGTGGAAAAATTTGTCCATCCTCTGTCCGGATGAAGAGACAGGGGATGGACAAATTGCATTAAAATCAGTATTTCTGTGAAATGATGTCCGGATTATGCTCCTAAGACCAGATCACAGGTAGCACTATGATGTGGATCACTACATTTGTTGCATTGATAGTAAATATGATAACCGGATTTCGTTTTTTTCTGACTACGAAGATACCAGCCTTCATTTTTTTATAGTATCACCGTTTAGAGAATCGATCTGCTTTTAACCCGATATAACCTGCTTCTGCATTGGAATCTGTAGAAAGAGCCTTTACGTTTGGATTATATTCTCCGGTAGACGCATAATCGGCCTGGATCTCATCATAATAAAGCCTCAGATTGGCCCAGTCTCTGGCAACGCCTGCATTGTGGATATATTTGATATACATGGGGCACATACGACAACCAGTACAGCCATGATTGCAATAACAATGATGAGCTCAATTAAGCTGAAGCCTTTATCTGTTTTTTTGGTTTTTTCATTGTAAAGTGTCTCCTTTTTGTCACCTTCTTTAATTTAATATTATTGTAATTATTCAGAACTCCATTCGTAGAATGGTTTAAAGCTGCAGGCGGATCCTGTAACTTACCGCTTCTTCTGGCACCCATAGTATATCGTCATCCGGGAAAAAATAATAGTTGGTGAAATAGACAATTAATTCATTAAAAACCCCAAAAAGTAGTACATAAGTACCAAACAAATACTTATTGCCATGGCAGTTCAGCATTATCATTGGGAACAGTTCAGCCTTACTCATTCATAAGCTGGCGGATTGTATGGGATTGTATAGATTGAGTGCAGTATAATTGAAAATTAAACAGAAATTTGCTATGATATTAATATACAAAAAAATAACCGGAAAGGGGAAATAAAGCTGCTATGAAAAAGGTTGTTATTTTCGGAGGAGGTACAGGGTTATCCTGTATTTTGTCCGGACTAAAGCTTTTTCCGATCGATGTGACAACGGTAATTGCTGTCAGTGATAATGGAAGCAGTACGGGGAAGCTGAAGGAAGAGCTGAATATACCGGCAGTAGGGGATGTCGGAAAGGTGTTGCTTTCCATGGCTAACGTGGATGAAGATTTTATTGATCTTTTAAGCTACCGCTTTGAAAAGGGCTCCCTGAATAATCATCCTGTGAGAAACATCGTGCTTGCAGCCCTGATTGATCTGAAGGGAAATTTGACGGAAGCAACCAAATATATGTGTAAGCTTCTGGATATTAAAGGGACAGTACTTCCACTGACGGGTGAAAAGATCGATCTGGTTGGTGAAAGCACGGAAAGAGAATATTTCGGAGAAGAGGCTGTCAGCAGAAATATAAGGAATATCAGCCGGCTGAGTTATGATCATGATATTAAAATTGAACAGGAAATCCGGGAGAAGATCGAAGAGGCCGATCTGATTATTTTCAGTGCGGGAAGCCTATATACCAGTATTGTTCCGCATCTGCTTGCTCCTGAAGTAAGGAGCGCTCTGGAGGAAACGAAGGCTCCGCTTTTATACATATCCAATCTGGTAACACAGCCCGGTGAGACGGATATCCAGACAGTCAGCCGGCATGTGGAGATATTGAATGAGTATCTGGGTTCCCGTAAGATCGATCTGGTGGTTGCAAATAACGGAACAGTGGATGAGAATGTGCGGGAACGGTATTTAAGTGCAGAGAATAAGCGAATCGTCCAGGTGGATCATATTACATTGGAAAAGATGGGGGTTCAGATTATAGAGGATGATATTTTCTGCATTGAAGATGAGAAGATCAGACACAATGCATTAAAGACGGCATTTCTTATCTTTTTCCTATCTGATGGAAGCGTAAAAAAAGTATGGGGATAAAGGAGTTATAAAATGAGTAAGCTGAAAAATATATTGTTCATGGACGTGGATAATCCAAATGAAAAAGCAGATGGTCCTATTGCTTTGCGCATCAGTGCCATTGTTATGATGATATATCTGGCAGTAATATCCGTTCTGCCGGTTATGGTACATCGTGTCCTATGGATAGTTGGGAATCTGTTATTTGTGTTAATATATGGACATCTGATAGGAATGACCTATCGCAATCATACAAGAAAAGCACTTATATGGTATAATGTGGTTACAGTTGCGGCTGTTTGTTCTAATGTGGGTCTGATCGGCTGGAACAGCGGTATACAGCATTTTCTGTTTGTACTTGTTTTGATAGATTTGATTTTTACGTGTAGGAATAGATGGAAGCAATGTGTAGTAGTGATGCTTTTGTGTGTGATAAGGCTTGCTTTGTATTTTTATTGCCGGATGTATGCTGCGACCATACAGCTGCAGATTTTTTATGATATCTTTTTACAGGTATTTACAACAGTTGCTGTATTTTTCATGCTCTATTTAAATGGAATGATGCTTGCCAGAGATTCGCAGGTAATTGAAAGAAAGCTGATGAAGTATAATAAAGAGCTTCAGAGGGCTGCTAACACGGACATGTTAACAAAGCTATGGAACAGGCTTTTTCTGATGCAGTATATGGAAAAAAAGGTTGCATCGCCGGATATTTTTCTGTCAATTGCGATTGGCGACATCGATTTCTTTAAGAAGGTCAATGACACCTATGGACATGAGTGTGGCGATGAGGTATTAATGACACTGGCAGCTGTCTTTAAAAAGGAAATGGAAGGCTGTGGTGTAGTGGCAAGATGGGGCGGAGAGGAATTCATTTTTGTGTTTGAGGGTGTGAACGGAGATGAAGCAATGGTGTTATTGGATCATTTACAACGTGTTGTCCGTGATACTGTAATCAATTACGAAGGTCTGCAGCTTAAAGTGACAATGACGTTCGGACTTGTTGAATATGATACGAAGCTTAGACTGGATGAAAATATTAATATAGCAGATGAGCGTCTGTACATCGGAAAAGAAAAGGGACGTGACCGGATCATATACTGACCTGTAATGAATCATTGAATCGTATGTTTTTAGCCGTAATAACATTCCGATTGAGAACTTTATTGAAATTCCGGTCAGATGATAGTATAATTTATGCGGATTTATATGAACATAACTATAAAAGCACACAAGGAGGAATCAGTTATGCTTAACTGGAAAAATCTGGATACCCTTGCTTCTTATCAGGAACTTGAGAAGACAGATCGTGTCAATCTGGTAGAAGTGATGTCTGGTGAAAAACGGTGCAGACCGTGTAAAGAATTACAGCATCCCGATGGTAGAAGGTCTTACTTATAATTATGCTGCAAAAGGCAGTGGACAATCAGGTACTTGAAGTACTTGCAAAGCTTGCGGAAGAAGCACAGCTTGTAGAGAAATTTGAATCCCTTTACAATGGTGCGGTAATTAACACGGGCGAGAAGCGTCTGGTTCTGCATCAGCTTACCCGTGGACAGCTGGGAAATAAGGTAGAGGCTGATGGTGTGGATAAGCGTGAATTTTATGTAACACAGCAGAAGAGAATCGCAGAGTTTGCAAATAAGGTACATGCCGGAGAGATTACCAACGCAGCAGGTGAGAAGTTTACCACAGTTGTACAGATCGGTATCGGCGGAAGTGACCTAGGTCCCCGTGCGATGTATCTTGCATTGGAGAACTGGGCTAAGAAGAACAATACCTTCAAGATGGAAGCAAAGTTCATCAGTAATGTGGATCCGGATGATGCGGCAGCCGTATTAAATTCGATTGATGTTGCACATTCCCTGTTCGTACTGGTTTCCAAGTCCGGTACAACTTTAGAGACCTTAACAAACGAATCCTTCGTTAAGGATGCTCTTGCAAAGGCCGGATTAGATGCTTCCAAGCATATGATCGCAGTTACAAGTGAAACCTCCCCTCTTGCAAAGAGCGCAGATTATCTGGCAGCGTTCTTCATGGATGATTACATCGGAGGACGTTATTCCTCTTCTTCCGCAGTAGGCGGCGCAGTTCTGTCTCTGGCATTTGGACCGGAAGTATTTGCACAGTTCTTGGATGGTGCAGCAGAAGTAGATCAGCTTTCTGCAAACAGGGAGCTTATGAAGAATCCGGAAATGCTTGATGCATTAATCGGTGTTTATGAGCGTAATGTGCTGGGATATTCTGCAACCGCAGTTCTTCCTTATTCCCAGGCACTCAGCCGTTTCCCTGCTCATTTACAGCAGCTTGATATGGAATCTAACGGCAAGTCCGTAAACCGTTTTGGCGAGCCGATCAACTATGTAACAGGACCGATCATCTTTGGTGAACCGGGAACTAACGGACAGCATTCTTTCTATCAGTTATTACATCAGGGAACCGATATTGTACCGTTACAGTTCATCGGATTTAAGACCAGTCAGATTGGCACGGATGTTGTTATTCAGGACAGCACAAGCCAGCAGAAACTTTGTGCAAATGTAGCTGCCCAGATCGTTGCATTTGCATGTGGTAAAGAAGATGAGAACCGTAACAAGAATTTTGAAGGCGGTCGTCCGTCCAGCATCATTATCGGTGAAGAGTTAACACCGGCTGCTTTAGGTGCGCTGCTTGCACACTTCGAAAACAAGGTAATGTTCCAGGGCTTTGTATGGAATATTAACAGCTTCGATCAGGAAGGTGTACAGCTGGGTAAGGTGCTCGCAAAGAGAGTGCTTGCACATGATACCGATGGAGCACTGAAGGTTTACAGTGAGCTGCTGAATATTTAACTCATAATAATAAATAGGTTAGGTACAGATGAGTATCACTATGGGATAGTTCCTGTAGTGGTGCTCATTTTCTTTTGGAATTTGTTATGACAATCTGCTGATTTACTGTATTGATCTGAGGTGCCGGATACTTTCCTCCCGGGGCTGGTCTCCGGAACTAAGAAGTTGCGTCTGTTTTGGAAAAGATATTAATGTGTGACGCAAACGTGCCAACGAGCCATCCGGGCTCGATTGCCACTGGATTGGACATCCGTGTCCAATCCTTGCTGCCTGTGTACAAAACAGATGAACTTCTAAGTCCCTGCGTAAGCCCCGGAAAAAGTATCTGGTACCTTTGGACAGTTGTGGTAATAGGATAAAAAAATGATACAATAAGTATCATATAACTCGTTGAAATGCTATTTGCTTTGTATTGTTGTGAATAGCTGTTAAATTGTGAAAAGGAGAGCGGAATATGAATGTAAAGAAGGCGTTATTTTATGCGGCACCGGTGGCACTTGCCGGATTTCTGTATTTGGGGGAAGCGACAGGAATCGGAGAGGTGCTGGCGAAAACGGTGAAGACAGTGATTCAGACGGAGACAGTAGGAGATGGGGAACAAGTAATAATATATCAAAAGACAGATGGGGAATTTACAACAGAAAACTTTATTTATAAATTATCTAATGCTGATCCGAGCGGCTCATATGTGTACCATAAATATCCAATAATTAAGACCGATATTGTAACCGAAACCGAAGTACCGGATGATTCACAGTCAAGTGATGTGAGCGTGAAGGTTGTGCCGACGGTAGATCCGGAAGCGGAAGCAGCACGGGAGAGGGCACGGCAGGAGGCAATCGAAAAGGCACGGGAAGAGGCAGCAGTAAAGGTACAGAAGGAAGCAGAGCAGAAGACGGAAGACTTTGCGAAAGAGATTGCAAAAATGACCGAGCAGGCAATTCAGGCTTCTGCAAAGACAGATGAGGTAAACGGAGAAGCTGCCGGGACACCTACTGCGGTCATTAAGACGGATTATTTCACCTGTTTTTACACAGGAGATGTTGAAACAGCTTGCGGCCAACCCGAATGTAAATTATGAAATCCATTACCGTTATCAGGGGAAGCGTTATGTGGTGGTAATTCCTGCAGGAACCGATTACAGTCAGCTTAAGGATTCGAATGGATATTATGGATTCCGTTATCTGGACAGTATTTTCGGTGGTTATGAAGAGGGAACAAAGTAATTACTATGATTAGTCTTATCATTATCTTAGAGGTGATATTTCTTAGCATCAGCGGCATATATTATATGTCGCTGATGGCATATAAGGGGCAGGATCAATTCCATAAGAAGAAGGTTGTACTGGCAGTAGTAATGTTTGGCTGTTCCATTCCGGGAGTGCTTACCTGGGTAACGGGAGACATACAGGAAAAAGAGTGGGGAACAGGGTTTTTTACTTGTTCTCTCACGCTTCTGGTGATAGCGGTTTTATGGCTGCTCTTTCTGTTGGGAGAGAGCTTCCACAATCGTCTTTTATGGGAAGAAGAAGGAAAAGTATCTATCCGGGAGGAGGTCTTTCAACTAGATTCTGTGAAAGAGCCGGTTACCCGGAAACAGTTCCTGTGTTTAGTGGTTTTGACATTCGCTTATGGTATTCTGATTTTTTATCGTCTGGGAAGCCGGGAGACTCCGCAGACTTCCCTGGAACTTTCTGCAGACGGAATAAAGGATGAGATTGTACTTGATCTTGGAGAAGAGAAGGATGTAGGAAGCGTTCAGATTTATCTGGGGCATATGGTGGACCGGCTGGTTGCGGTTTCCTATTATGATACAGAGCAGAAACAGTGGGTTCCGTTGGAAGAGGAAGTGACGATGGAATCCAATTATTGTTGGAATACATTGGAGATTCATCATAAACTGCGTTATCTGGGTCTGGTTTCGCGGAATGTAAGTGCCAGTTATCTGGAGATGGTCATTACAGGTGAGGATGGGGAACATCTGCTTCCGGTAAATGCCGAGGATTATCCGGAGCTTTTTTGATGAGCAGGAACTGTTTCCGGAGGAAATGACCTATTATGATACCACGATGTTTGACGAGGTATACTATGCAGGAAGCGCCTACGAATTTTTACAGGGAATGCCGATGTATGAGATCACGCATCCACCCATGGGAAAGATACTGATCGCCATTGGGGAAAGGCTGTTTGGAGTAACGCCGTTTGGATGGCGGTTTGTCAGTGCTTTGGCAGGTGTATTGCTTGTGCCGCTCTTTTTCCGGTTTCTGTATCTCGTTACCACGAATGGAACGGTTGCCTTGATCGGAACAGCATTGCTGTCTATGGACTTTATGCATTTTACCTTATCAAGAATTGCCACACTGGACAGCCTGGCAGCATTTTTTATTTTGCTGAAGATTACCCTTCTGATTTATGGATTAAAGCTGGCAGACCGGGAATTGGCAGAGGGTAGAAAAGTTCCATCGATGAAACTGGTGGCCTGGATGATACTGGATGGTCTTGCGGTTGGAATGGGAGTATCCACGAAATGGACCGGATTTTATGCAATGCTGGCCATGGCAGTATACTTTCTTTTCTCTATCGGATATTGGTTCCGAAAACAGAAGAAAAATGGGAAGCCGGTCAGATATGTCATTACCTTATGTATCGAAGGACTGGGAATCTACGGTCTTTTGCCATTGGTGGTATATCTGCTTTCTTTTATACCGCAGATGAAAGCGGAAGGAGCGAAGAATCTGTGGGAGATTATGTGGAATTGCTCCCGGTATATGCTGGATTTTCATAGTGAGATTGTGTTTGAGCATCCTTACGAAAGCCCGTGGTATGTCTGGCCGCTGGATCTGGTCCCGCTGATGGATGCAGGGGATTTTATTGGAGAAGATAAGGTAAGCCTTATTGCAACCTTTGGGAATCCTTTGATCTGGTGGGCTGGAATTGCAGCATTTTTTTATCTGATCTGCAGGGTAGTCCGGAAGAGAGATAAACTGGCGGGAATTCTGTGCTTCTTTTATCTGATGATGCTGGCTCCATGGTTTTTTATAAAAAGAACGGTATTCATTTATCAATACTATGCGAGCAGTATCTTTTTATGTGGAATGCTGGGATATACCTTATGGCTTGTGGGAAAAAAGAAGCAGAAGATCATTCCTGTTTTTCTTGAGACAGCATTTTTCCTGTTTCTGATGTTCTTTCCAGTAATTTCCGGCATGACAGTTAAGGTAAGCCATATTACCTCGTATCTTCAATGGTTTGAGACTTGGCAGTTCGTGATTACGGGAGGGGGAGCATGAAAGAGTATCGTTTTGATATAAAGAGGTGTTTCACTCCTGAAAAATGTGGTAAAGCTGTTGTTTGTCTGCGGCTGTATTTTTAAGAATCTGGTATGCAGTGGTGACCCCGGTGACCATGCGGGGGCATGACATCTGGGAATTATCTGTAAATGCAAAAGGAAAAGCAGCTTATCTGCTTCGTCTTGTAGAATGGGGAAAGCTTCCGGATTCCTATGAGCTGCAGTTTTACCAGCAGCCGTTTTATTATCTGTTAAGTGCACTGGCAGCAGTAGTCATGCGCAGCCTGACCGGGATAGAGGATGCAGCCTTTCTTGTAAATGCAGGAAAAGTGGTATCCTGCATTGCATCGTGTTTTTCCCTTTATTTGTCAGAACGACTGCTTCGGGAATTCTGTTCTGTCAAGGTAAGAGGATATGGAATGGCAATTCTTAGCTTTACACCGGTTTTCTGGCTGACAGGTGGAAGACTGGGAGAGGATGCCCTGACCTTTTTCTTTATGGCAGCGGTGATTCTTGGAACAGTGGAATGGGAAAAGCAGCCAGACTGGAAACATACCATTTTGCTTGCTGTTCTTTATGGGTGTGGCATGATGACGAAGATTTCTCTGGCATTTCCGGCATTTTATACAGCATATATTTTCTGTAAGAATCGTAAAAGCAGCCGGTTTATTCCGAAAATGGCAGTATTTGCAGTAATTTCACTGCCGCTTGGATTATGGTATTCGGTACGTAACTTTGTTCTGTTTGGGCAGCCATTGGGATATGTTCTTTCGCAGGGAGAGACTCTTTATCGTGGAGACCGCTCTTATGTGGCACGCTTTTTGAGTCTGGATATAAAGAACTGGTTAAGATCGCCTTATGCGAATCCGTTTCAGGACTATAATTTTCCGGTTTATCTTTTGAAATCGGAGCTTTTTGGAGAGTTTACTTATGACATGCCGGTCTGGATTCCCACGGTGCTGCTTTTATTCAGTACATTACTGACGCTCTGTGTTGCAGGAATCGGGATTTATAAAATCTGCAAATGGAAGTCCATTCCGGGAGAGAAACGACCTCTGATCTGGGGACTTTTATTTGGTGGATATGCAGCAATCTCCTATTGGAAACTGCCGTATGGCTGTTCCATGGATTTCCGGTATTATATAATGCTGACGGTCTGTAAGGTACTTGTGCTGTGTTGCTTTCTGGATGAGCGGACAGAGGGACATTTTGCACAGGAGCAATTACTTTTACAGAAGGGATTAAAAGGACTTTGCTTTCTTTTTGCCGGATTTTCCATACTCTTTTTTGTGATGCTGTAGGTTAATAGGGAATTTTTTATCGGCTTTATGCCTATGGACAATACAGCAAAAATGTGTATAAATAATGGTGTAACGGAAAAACTTAAGAGGAAAGGAGTCAGAGATTATGACAGAGATTAATTTAACAGCAGAGAATTTTGAGAAGGAAGTATTACAGTCCGAAATTCCTGTTTTAGTAGATTTTTATGCAGAATGGTGCGGACCATGTAAGATGCTTTCACCTGTAATTGATGAGATTGCAAAGGAATATGAGGGAAAGGCTAAGATCTGCAGGGTAAATGTGGATGAGGAAATGGAGCTTGCACAGCAGTACCGTGTGATGAGTGTGCCTACCGTACTGGTATTTAAGAATGGACAGGTATCCGGAACCTCGATCGGCTATGTCGGCAAAGAGAAGCTTACGGAGATGCTGTAAAAGGTATTCAAAAGGCGCTTATTAGTTAAAAACACTTGCCAACTTTTGGTACTACTGCTAAAATAAGAACTCGGTAACCGAATAGAACAAACGATTATGGTGTCTGCGTGTCAGACTTAATAAGGAACAATGTGAGAATCATTGACAGCTTACTCTGAGGTAAGGTGGAGAAGATCTTCAGATGTATAATTTGATGCATAACCATTGCAGTTAGCAGGATATGAACTGTGAGAAGGTGAAGAAATTCCGTGAAGCCAAGTCCTAAGACTTGCCATAAACGTAGTATCTGTTTCTTTGGTGAGAAAGAAAGGAGAACGAAAATGAGTAAGAAGAAAAAGATTACTCTGATCTCAGTATTTGTAGCAGTAGTGGCAGTGGCTGCGATTGTTGCCGTTGTACTGAATCAGAAAAGTACCACAGAAGGAATGAAGAATTTCAAGGTACAGATTGTATCGGAAAGAGATGGCTATGATCAGACTACGGATTGTAAATCTGATGCCGAATTTCTTGGAGAATTCTTAAGAACCTTTGATGGCTGTGAATATCAGGAATCGGATTACGGTATCTATATTACAGGCTTTAATGGTATGAAAGAAGATCTGGATAACCAGTACTGGTGGTGTGTTTCCGTGAACGGGGAAGCAGCAGTTACCGGTGCGGACGAAATTCCTCTTCAGGATGGTGATACTTACAATTTTACCTTAATGCAGGGATGGTAGGATGAGCATACAGAAAATTACAAGGATAGCGCTTTTAAGTGCTATCCTTTATGTATCTAAAGTGGCATTGGAATTCCTGCCCAACATTGAACTGGTATCCCTGTTAGTTGTTTTATATTCGCTGGTGTTTGGCTGGGAAACGATATTTATTGTCACTGTTTTTAATCTGTTTGAACTGATCCAGTGGGGCTTTGGCACCTGGTGGTTCTCTTATCTTTATGTCTGGCCGTTGTTATGTGTGATTACGATGCTGTTGAAAAAGGCTGATCAAAGAAGAATTCCTGATCTGGGCAATCGTGTCCGGAAGCTTTGGATTGATTTTTCGGGTCACTGTTTGCGTTGTTTTATCTGTTTGTGGATCCGAAGTATGCGCTTGCCTATTGGATCAGCGGATTGCCTTGGGATGTGGTGCATTGCATCGGGAATTTTGTACTGATGCTGATTCTCGGGAAGCCGTTGTATAAACTGTTAAAAATGCTGAATCAGAAGGTGTATCCTTCAAAGGAATAGGATCATTTTTGTTAAATATTACAAATTTGATTTGACACGAAAACAGAATGTGGAATATAATTAATAAATAAAGTCGTACGACATATTTTTTTATAATATTTTTAGAAAATAAGTCGTACGACTTTATTTTTAAAAGTAAATCACAAAAATTATGTCGTACGACTAAATTAAAAAGGAAAATTATGAAGATTACGGATTCAAAAATCATTGGGACAATTGATCAGAGCACGAAGAAAAAGAATTGGGTTATACACAGAAATATCTTTCTGAGTATACAGGCTTAAGTATTACTTTTTATTTCACAGTTAGAGAGGGGAAAAGCCGACAGCAGAAATCGAGAAAACCATACAGCTTATTCATATTCTTGGAATGGATCTGATGATTGAAAAGCGGGGATAACGGCATGGAATTAGAAAAAGCTGAATGTGTTTATTGAAATCAATGGAGTCAATCAACTTGTAGGTAATATTTCAGGAATTTTGTCTGGAAATGCAGTTTTTTTACCTATACAGATGAATATATCCGTAATCCGGATAGCAGACCGATTTCCATTAGTCTGCCATTGGAAGAGAAATCGTTTGATTCACAGAGAACAAAAAAAATTTTTTTGATGGATTATTACCGGAAGGATTTACAAGAACCTGCGTTGCACATTGGATGCATAAGGAAGAATCGGATTATATATCGATTTTGCATGGATTGGGAAGAGAATGTCTGGGTGCTATAAAAATTATGGGGACTCAGGATGAAGAAATACGTTCGGACTATCGCAGAATGACGGCTGACGAAGTGAAAAAAACTGGCACAGGAGGGAGCAACAGAATCCGCGGAGCTTGTTACCAAATCGCATTTGTCACTGACAGGGGCTTCTGGTAAGGTTGGTCTTTATTATGATATTAAAAAAATAATGAATGGTATCTTCCACTGGGAAATGCGCCAAGTACACATATTGTAAAACAGAGCCATGTGAGACTGAAGAATATGGTTGCCAATGAGCAGTTATGTCTGCTTATGGCAAAAGAGCTTGGTATCGAAATTCCAGAGAGCTTTATTGTAAAAACAGATGGCAGAAACAGCGAGGATGTTCTTTTTGCAACAAGTAGATATGATAGGAAGTTTGCCAGTCATCCCGGGAAATTGAATGGTCTTTCCGTTCCGTATCGCCTGCATCAGGAGGATTTTTTTCCCAGGCACTTGGAATTCCTTCCTCTCAAAAAAATACGAGCAAAAACGGAGGAGATTATTTAAAAAGAATGTTTGCAATTTTGCAGAATTATTCAGCTTCTCCGATGGAAGACCAGTTAAAGCTATGGAAAATCTGTATTTTTAACTATTTAGTTGGAAATACAGATAATCACATCAAAAATCAATCCCTGTTATATAGTGAAGATTTAAAAAGGATACGTCTTGCACCTGCCTATGATATTGTCAGTACAATGATTTATGATAGTAGTACAGAAAAATATGGCATTAGGGATCAATGGCGTTTATAAAATAACAGACATTTCAAGAGAAGATTTTTGAAAAAAAGAGGCAGTTCATGTAGGATTAGGTAAAAAAATTTGCCATGCAGCATTTTTGATGCAATGGTATCCGGATTTAAAGATGCGATGGAGACTGCAAAGGCATCTCTTGAAGGACAGGGATCTGAGGTAGATTCCATTTGTCATGCAATCTGTGAAAAAAAGGCGGCATTCATCACTTCTATTTTTTTAGGATCAGATCAATGGAAGGATAAGTATCTGAAATATGGAATTATTATAGAAGAACATCCCATGAAAGAGATGACAAAAGAATAGAATTTCTTTATAATAAGAGAGGATTTCATCCTCTCTTTTTGTATGCATTTTTTCTTTTGGAAAAGGGCAGAACAGGGGATGATTCCAATATTATGGATGTGAGATGGAGAGAGTTTATGAAGATTGTTGTACTGGAACGAAATAGTGTAGGGCTTGATATATCGGTAGAGGGATTCAGTGAGTTTGGAGAAGTGATTACCTATCCCAATACGGTGACCGAGGAGGAAGTGATCGAGCGGATTGAGGATGCGGACGTTGTGGTTGGAAACAAGGCTCCGTTAACGGAAAAGACCCTGCAGGGGGCAAAGAATATAAAGCTGATCTGCGAATTTGCGACAGGCTATGACAACGTGGATCTTGCGTATTGCAGTAAGCACGGTATTAAGGTAGCGAACGTCCGTAATTATTCGACGGATGCGGTAGCGCAGCATACCTTTGCGCTTTGCCTTTATGTACTGGAAAAGCTTCGTCATTATGATGAATATGTGAAGTCCGGTGCGTATGCTTCCCAGAGCCGTTTTTCAAACTTTGATGAGTCGTTTTTTTGAGCTGGCGGGAAAGACCTGGGGTATCATCGGCATGGGAAACATCGGACGCAAGGTTGCACAGATTGCAAGTGCGTTTGGATGCCGCGTGATCTTTCATTCGGTGACCGGTAAGAGTACCTGTACGGATTATGAGCAGGTGGATTTCGATACCTTATTAAGGGAATCCGATGTTTTATCACTGCACTGTCCGTTAAGTGACCTTACCAGAAACCTGATTAATAAGGATGCACTTGCGAAGATGAAGAAATCGGCAATTCTGATTAATGTGGCGAGAGGACCGGTTGTGAACGATCAGGATCTGCATGATGCACTGGTAAATGGGGAAATTCAGGCAGCGGGTCTGGATGTCACAAGTACAGAGCCGATGAAGGTAAGTAATCCGTTAAGCAAGATTATGGACAGCAGGAAGCTGTTTATCACACCGCATCTTGCATGGGCGAGTGTGGAGGCCAGAAACCGCTGTGTGAGTGAAACCTGCAGGAATATTGAGGCATTTATAAATGGAGAGAGCAGAAACATTGTAAATGATAACTATTCTGAATAGTTACTGTAAATAAATAACTGAAGAGAATGACATAAGGAGGGTATTGCAATGGGTACAGGTAAGGATTTTGCGTTATGGAACAATGCACTGTCCGTAGAAGAGCGGCTGGATGCGGTTGTTTCGGAACTGACATTGGAGGAAAAGCTTCATTGCCTGACGACCGGTATTCCGGATATTGATCGGCTGGGAATTAAGGCTTCTTTCGTGGGAGGTGAAGCGGCACATGGTATTCAGGCGCGTCATGATCAGGCGTTTGATGCAGGAGAGCCGGAGCCGACCACATCCTTTACGCAGCCGATCGGTATGAGCGGCAGCTTTGATACGGAATTGATTCATGAATGTGGACGTGTGACAGGTGAGGAGGCCAGGGCATTATATAAGAGAAACAACGGGGGAAGTCTTTGCCGCTGGGCACCGACCATTGATATGGAGCGTGATCCGCGATGGGGCAGAACGGAAGAGGCGTATGGAGAGGATCCGTGCCTTACAGGAAAGATGGCATCTGCGTATATTCAGGGAATGAAAGGAGACGATCCTTTTTATATCCAGTGTGCGGCAACTCTGAAGCATTTTTACGCAAACAATGTGGAGAAGGACCGGGTTTCCACTTCTTCTTCGCTGGATGAAAGAAATAAGCATGAGTATTATCTGGAGCCGTTCCGCAGGGCAGTTACAGAGGGCGGTGCGGAAGCTGTGATGACTTCCTATAATGAAATCAACGGTGTTCCGGCGGTTGTTAACCATGAGGTACAGGATCTCTTAAAGGATGAATGGAAGCTTCCGGGACATGTGGTCTGCGATGGTGGAGATTTCCAGCAGACGGTGCAGTTTCATCATTATTTTACGACACATACCGACTCCCTTGCGTATGGATTGAAGGCAGGAATTGATGCATTTACCGATGATCCGAAAGTGGTGTATCAGGCAGCGAAGGATGCATACGAACAGGGGCTGATTACGGAAGAAGATATTGACCGCGCCCTGCGCAACTCATTCCGGACAAGGATCCGTCTGGGACTGTTTGACGGAAACGGGGACTGTCCCTACAGCGAGATGGGGGAAGAATATGTGAACAATACAGATCATCAGGAAATCTGCCGTAAAATGGTAGAGGAGTCGGTGGTTCTGTTAAAGAATGAAGGGCTCCTTCCGTGGAAGAAGGATGCTCAAGTACATAACACAATTGCTGTGGTAGGGCCGCTTGCAGATGTCTGGTATAAGGACTGGTATTCGGGAGTTCCACCCTATGCGGTAACGCCGGTAGAAGGAATCCGCAGGGAATTTCCGCAAGCAACGGTGACCTGTCACAGCGGATTGTCGAAGATCCAATTATCCGTAGATGGAAAGTATGTGGCACTGGATGCGGATAACCGCCTGTATCTGGGAGAAAGGGCGCAGGCAGAAACCTTCCTTTATACGGACTGGGGCTGTGGAAATACGACCTTACAGGCGATGAGCAATGACCGCTTTGTGATTCTGGAAGAGGGATCGTATCTCATTACCGCTTCTTCGAAGGAAGCATTTCACTGGTTTATCCGGGAACAATGGGATTTTCAGGAGCAGCCGGATGGTTCTTACTTATTAAACAGTTGGAACGGACGGCAGGTGACAGTAGATCCGGACGGATACCTTGCAGTGATTAAAAACGGTGACGTGGCAGTCGGCGAGGGGGATGATGAGAAGCTTGGACTTATTTCCCATGCTGTATCCGAAGGAGATCCGGTTCGTTTGCGGATGGAGATCATTGAGGATGGTCTGAAAGAGGCACTGGAACTGGTAGAAAAGGCAGAGAAAACCGTCGTTGTACTGGGCTCAAATCCGGTGATTAACAGTAAGGAGGAGATTGACCGTACGACACTTGCCCTTCCGCCTGCGCAGCAGAGTCTGGCAGATAAGGTATTGAAGGTCAATCCCGATGCTGTGATCGTACTGGTAACGAATTATCCGTACTCTATCGTGGATCTGGATGCAAAGGCCAGGGCGATTCTGTATACGGCATCCGGTTCGCAGGAGCTTGGAACGGGTATCGGGGCGGTATTGAGCGGACGGACGAATCCGGCAGCACGGCTTCCGATGACCTGGTATCAGAGGGATGAGGATCTTCCGGACATCAATGATTACGACATCATTAAGGGAAAGCGTACCTATCAGTATTTTGACGGAAAGGCACTTTATCCGTTTGGCTACGGCCTGTCCTATACAAAGTTCCGGTATGGGGAAATGGACGTAGAAGAGAAGGATGACGAGATCCGGATCCAGCTTCCCATTACCAATACAGGTGATTGCGAAGGAGATGAGGTTGTCCAGCTTTATGTCCATAAGGAAGATTCCAGGGTAGTGCGTCCCATCCGGCAGTTGAAGGATTTTGTCCGTGTCAAGAATCTGAAACCCGGCGAAACACAGGTTGTAACGCTATTAGTTAAGAAAGAGGATCTGCGGTATTACGATGTGATTTCCAGACGGATGATGTTAGAGGATGGTGGATATCTGTTTGAAGTGGGAGCTTCCTCGGTGGATATCCGGCAGAGCAGGAAATTGGTTTTGAAAGGTGAGAGGGCAGGTGTGCGGAATCCGTTTGCCGTGACCCAAGCCATTCAGTATGATGATTATACGAACTGCTTTATCCATAAGGGAACGCTGGGACATGCAGAGCATGGAGAAACCTGTCTCATGCCGGGCAGGCCGGGAGAAGCGCCGGACGAGATACCGGAGCTGCCGGATGGAAAGGTAAAGGGCGAACTTGTATACCGCGACTTTTCTTTTAAAGGACAGGCATCGAAATTCAAATTTACCGCCTGTGTCTTAGAGGGAGCAAGAATCCGTGTCCTGTCAGAGGACGAGAATCATAAGAACATACTGGTTGACCGTGTACTGCCTTTGCCGGAAAAGAAGGGATTCCGTTCCTATGAAGTGGCACTGGAAGAGAAGATCCCGGAGCTTTCTGCGGTAAAGACCATTACCATCCAGTTAGAGGGTAAAGTAAAACTGAAAGAGTTTGAGTTTGGTAACTATTCAGAGCCATGCAAAATCTGAAAAATATGATTGGAATAAAACCAGAATAAAAATAACAACAAAAACAGCAGGGGGATCATTGCATGATTGAAAGCAAAAAAGTACAGAAAATGTTATATGGTGGGGATTACAACCCGGAGCAGTGGCCGGAGGAGATCTGGGAAGAGGATATGAGGCTTTTTCCATAAGGCGCATATTGATGTCGTGACCTTAAATGTATTCAGCTGGGCAGCATTGCAGCCGGATGAGAGCACCTACGATTTCAGCAAGCTGGATAAGATTATGAAGCTTGTAAAAGAGAATGGCTTAAAGGTCTGCATGGCAACCTCTACTGCAGCGCATCCGGCATGGATGGCAAGAAAATATCCGGATGTACTCCGGGTAGAGCACAATGGAATGAAGAGGAAGTTCGGCGCACGTCACAATTCCTGTCCGAACAGCCCGAATTACCGTAAGTATTCTGCAGCGCTTGTGGAAAAGATCGCAGAGCGTTATAAGGATTACGATAATATTGTAGCCTGGCATATTAACAATGAATTTGGCGGCTGGTGCTATTGTGAAAACTGTGAAAAAAAGCTTTCCGTGTATGGCTGCAGAAGAAGTATGGCACCCTTGATGAACTGAACCGTGTATGGAATACGGCATTCTGGAGCCACACGATGTATGACTGGGACGATGTTGTAGCGTGCAACATGCTTTCCGAGGAGTTCCTGTGGGATGGACAGATCCGTACGAACTTCCAGGGAATTTCCCTTGATTACAATCGTTTCAATTCCGACAGCATGCTGGAATGCTTTAATATCGAAAAGGATGTTTTAAAGAGAATCACACCGGATATTCCGGTTACCACGAACCTCATGGGTGCTTATAAGCATCTGGATTATCAGAAGTGGGCGAAGGATATGGACTTTGTTTCCTGGGATAACTATCCGGCATATGATGCCGTACCGGGAGATGCAGCCATGAACCATGATCTGATGCGTGGACTTAAGCAGGGCAAGCCCTTTGCACTGATGGAACAGACACCGGGAGTCAGCAACTGGCACATATACTGCAAGTTAAAACGGCCAGGCGTAATGAGATTATGGAGCTATGAAGCGGTTGCACATGGCGCAGACACTGTAATGTTCTTCCAGATGAGAAGAAGCATGGGTGCCTGCGAAAAGTATCACAGCGGCGTGATCGAGCATGTGGGAACGGATGATACCAGAGTATTCCGTGAGATTACCGCACTTGGTGCAGAGCTTGATAAGCTGCAGGGTGTAACGCTTGGTGCAAGAGCAAAGTCTGATGTTGCGATTGTCTTTGACTGGGATAACTGGTGGGCAGCAGAATTAAGTGCAGGTCCGAGTAAGCTGATTAATTATACGAAGGAAGTAAGCTTCTATTACAGGGCATTCTTCCGGCAGAATATTTCCGTGGATTTTGTCAGTGTGGAGGATGATCTTTCTTCCTATAAGCTGGTGGTGGCACCGATGCTTTATATGTGCAAGGACGGATTCGATGAGAAGATACGCGAATATGTACAGCAGGGAGGAAGCTTCCTTACGACCTATTTCAGCGGTTATGTAGAGGATCACGATCTGGTTACTCTCGGAGGCTATCCGGGCAGACTGAAGGATATTCTTGGCATCTGGGTGGAGGAATCCGATGCACTTCCTCCGGAAGAGAATAACTCCTTTGTTTATGAAGGAAAGCAGTATCCGGCAGGTCTTCTCTGCGATCTGATGCATCTTCGCGGTGCAAAGGAAGTGGCTTCCTATGAGAGCGATTTCTACGCAGGCATTCCGGTACTTACCGAGAATCAGTTTGGTAAGGGCAAAGGCTACTATGTCGGTACACGTTCGAATGAAGAGTTTTATAAGAAATACCTTGGCGATATCTGCGAAAGCCTTGGAATCAGGCCGGTTGCAAAGACACCGGAAGGAATTGAGGCAACAGCCCGTTACAATGACAACGGAGAATTCCTGTTCCTGTTAAATAATACACAGGAGGAAAAGGAAATTGTGATGGAAGAGGCTGGAACCGATCTGCTGACGGATCAGGTTTATGCAAAGGGTGATACGCTTACTCTTGAAAAATATGGCGTAGCCATTGTGAAGAGATAACGGTGAAGATACCGAACCATGATGTAAGATGAATATGTATCAAGAGTAACTGTGAAAGCATGGAACAGTAGACGGCAACAGAGTCTTGAAAGGTTACTGAAATGTCAAATCAGGAGAATAAAGCAACAAAATCGAATCGGGCATTGATGATTGTATTTGTGGTTCTGGCAGGAATTCTGCTGCTGATTGGCGGCAGTATTCACCTGTCCAGGGACCGCATACAGGAAAAATATCAATGATACACTGGCGCCTTCCCGGGATCAGGAAATGGATGAGACCGGTACGGAGGAGGAAGAAGCAGAGAATACCGAAGCTGCACAGAATACCGGCGTTACACAGAATGCAGAGCCCCGGGTAGAAGTTGTGGAAGATGAGGCAACCAAAGAATTCTCCGCACAACATAACCGTTATGTTTATTATGAGGTTACGGATGGGGATCCGGATACGAAACAGCTCATTGTCGGCGGTGTTTATCGTGAAGAGGCAGAGATCGAAAAATTCTGCCGGGACATGTGTGATCTGGCACAGAATTATCCGGATCTTTCCCGGGATACGATCTGGTTTCTTGTTGGAGAAAAACCGGTATTCCTTTTCCCTTTCCTCTTATATGGAAAGCGGTGATATGACGGCTCTTTACAATGATCTGTATCTCTATGTTGAGGAGCTGACCTTGCAGGAAGCAGAAAACTCGGCAAAAGTGGAGGAAAATAAGACAGCTGGAAACGATTCAGGGAATGATACGCAGGTCAGTCAGGAATATCTGGAGCTGTATCTGACCTATGACGCAGATGCGGTGGATACGTTGGCAGACGGAAGGGAATACCGGATGGTTCCGGTCGATCAGGCAGCGGGAAGCCGCTATTATGTGCTTCTTCTTGTACAGGCCGACGGAAAGACCGCAGAAGTTGTGAATTCCGATCCTTACCTTGGAATGGGCGGCGCAGCGAAGTGGATTCATTTCCTCGACGATGGAAAGACCGGATTTTCGTGCCTTTCCTATAGCGGAGGCGCCAAGGGAGCCTTTTACCGTACCGCAGACGGAGGGAAAACGTTTCAGGAGGTTTCCTATCCGTCAGCAAAAATAAAGCTTTCCGACGGAACCTATTATAATCCGTTCGTCATGCCGGAAAAGGTATGGGAGGAAGATGGCATCCTTTATATGGAGGCCGGTCAGGGAGCCGACGGAGATTATTATAATCAGGATGGTTTCTGTCATGGTCTGTACCACTCCGATGATCGGGGCGTGACCTGGATTTACGATAAAGAAGTGGTTGTGGAGAAAGAAGCATGCAGGAACTGACATTGAATCTACCGGAGGGTATCGATGACGGAAGCTTCGTGGGACGCACGGCAGTCCGGGGCATCATCTGTCAGAATGGAAAATATCTGGTGATTCTGGGAAAGCAGGGGGACTGTAAATTTCCGGGCGGCGGCATGGAGCAGGGAGAGTTCCTGTTCGGCACACTGACGCGGGAGGTCTTAGAAGAAACAGGCTGTCATGTAAAGCCTGACAGCATCAGAGAAGGCTTTCTGGTGCATGAGAAGACAAACCGGCAGTCCGAAGAAGTTCTCGTTATGGATTCCTATTATTACTTCTGTGAGGTGGAAGATATCAGAGATTCTAAGGAAGCAGCGGATGCATCCGGATATGTTGTTGGAAATTTCCATGAGGGAGAGGCGGGAACGAAGGTCTGCTGGCTTCCTCTTGCAGACATGATTGCCCGTAACGAAAACGTGAAGGAGCCTTCCGAAGCTCCCTGGGTAGTCCGTGAACTGCTTGTTATGCGGGAGCTTCAGAAGAATTCTTTATAAAGTAACGGTAAAGATGCTTCCGTTTGGAGTATTATCTTCTACCTCGATTTTGCCGCCATGGGCGGTCACAATTTCATAAGCAATCGATAAACCTAATCCGAAGTGCCCCTTGGTGCTTCGGGATTTTTCTGTCCGATAAAAACGGTCAAAAATATGAGGCTGATCTTCTTTGGTGATTCCAATTCCAGTGTCTTCTACAGAAAGCAGATGGGCTCTTCCCTGTGTTTTCAGCCGGATGGTGATGCTTCCACCCTTTGGGGTGTAGCTTAGGGCATTGCTTAATAAGATGCTTAATAGCTGCATAAGCTTTTCTTCATCACCGGTTACAGAAGGAATAGGATGCTCCGGGAGATCCAGCGAAAGTGTAAGTCCCTGTCTGGCAGCCAGCGGTTCAAAGGATTCAAAGCCCTTCAGACACAGAGTGTCCAGTTCTACCTGTTCCAGGTGAATCCGCATCTGTTGGTCGCGGGATTGGGAAAGATAAAGCATTTCGTCAATCAGGTGTGACATCCGTTTTCCTTCCTCCCCGATGGTCTGCAGGAAAGATTGCTGGTCGGGAGAAGCCTCATATTCGCAGCATTCGGCACTGGACAGGATGACAGCCAACGGTGTGCGGAGCTCGTGAGAAGCAGAAGCAACAAATTGAAGCTGCTTTTCCTGATTTTCGGCAATGGGCTTTAATAGCCTTTTCGTAAAGAAATAGGAAAAGGCAAACAAAAGCAAGGTTGCCGATACGGTAATCAACACGAAGAAAATCCTCTGTTCTATGTACTGGTAATGTAGGTGGGAAAGCGAAGAGAAGACAAAAATCTGCAGGGAACTGTCGCTTCCTGTCGAATAGACCATACCGATTAAATCGTTTTCCTGGCGGGAAGCATTTAAGAGTACGGAGTCCATCCGGTTTAAAACCGCAGAGGATTTTTTGGTGGGAAGCTCCAGTTCTTCTGCAGCTTCCTGTGCTTTCTTAAGAAGCTTCTGGTTTTGTGGGGTATCGTGAAGCTGGTTATAGAGAAAGGGAGTCCCGTTATCAAACAGGAACAACTGATAATTCTCGTAAGCTTCCATCTTGGCGATCCATTCCATGGAGATGATAGACTGTTGTTCGAGATTGGTTTCCAT
Source organism: Lachnospiraceae bacterium (assembly GCA_021628825.1). Classification (GTDB taxonomy): domain Bacteria; phylum Bacillota; class Clostridia; order Lachnospirales; family Lachnospiraceae; genus Suilimivivens. Next base: position 413,329 of record JAJXRY010000002.1, read on the forward strand.
CGTATGTAAATCATTCTCAAAGGAATACAGCTCATTCTGAAAAAGCTGTGTTTCCGACAGATGAAGGTAGATTAAGGACATCACCAGCATAATAAAGGCGGTAATCCCGGTGCACAGCAGGGTAAGCTTCCAATGTACTTTCTGTAAAATCATGGCAGTGTCAGTTCCTTTCATCGGCTTTGGTCAGGCAGTAGCCGGTTCCACGCAGGGTTTTAATCTGCAATGTACTTTCAAGCTGCCGGAAACGGCGGCGTAGAAAGTGAATATAGTTATCCAGGTTTCCGTCTTCAATATCGTTGTCCGGTCCCCATACCTTTAATAATAAGGTGGTACGGGGCATTGGTGTATTTAAACCTGCGCGCAGCAGAACTTCGGTCAGGACGGCTTCCCGCTGTGAAAGCGTGCACTGCCCGGCAGGTCCCATTAGGCGCTTTTTCTTCTATAAATAAGGTAAGATCCTCTAAGCATACTTTCGATGGATCGGAAGGTGTGAGGATCGGGGAACGGCGTGTGACGCAGCGGATCCGAGCCATCAGCTCTTCAAAGGCGAAGGGCTTCACCAGATAATCGTCTGCCCCCAGATCTAGTCCTTTTACCTTGTCCGATAAGGTTCCAAGTGCAGTAATCATAATGATGGGAGTGCTGATTCCTTTGGCACGCAGGGCAGTCAGAATTTCCGTTCCTTCCATTCCGGGAAGCATCCGGTCCAGCAAAATGACATCATAAATATTCTGTTCCCCCATAAAACAGGGCATCTTCTCCGTCCAGACAGCTATCCACCTGAAAGTCCAGATTTTTCTAATTGATAACACAAGGCCCGGTTCAGCATCCGGTCATCCTCTGCCAGTAAAATACGCATAATCTTTCCCCTATTTCTGATCTGTTTTTACAGTATAGAACAGTATACACCCGAAAATCTTTAAGAAATCTCTAAGATTTTTCCTAATTTTTCTTAGAGAATGTTTAGAGAAACCTCTGTTATGATAAAGCAGTCAGATCTGAAATTGCAATGGAAAAGACAGGAAAGGAATGAAAACATGAAAATAAAACATTTGGCTTTGGTTTTAGCAGGAGTACTTCTGCTGACCGGATGTGGATCCGGTCAGGAAGCAGGTACGGCAGAAGAAGATTCTTCTGCTAAAACGAATCAGACAGTGGATGAAGCAAATAAAGGAATGGGACGGTACGTGGAAGCAGAAACGGATCTTTCCGATATCTGCAGATCTGCGGCAGGACTCAGGCTTACGAAAGACGGAATCTTATATTTGTGTGATGCGCCGGGGGCTGTTTATGAGTCCACAGATCAGGGAGAAAACTGGAATCCTTACGAACTTCCTTCCTTGGAGGAAGTCGTGGATCAATCCCCAATTTGGTTTATCACGATGGATATGGCAGAGGATGGATCCCTGTGGGCAGTCGGAGATCACTCTGTAAATGAGGATGAGTGGAATCCACAGCTCATGCATTTCCCCAAAGAAGGAAGTGCACAGATTTTTGATAAGTTATCACTGGAATCGGGAGAGCAGCCCTGTCAGGTGCGTGTTTCTGACAACGGAAAAGTATTTTTGGCAGATTATGGAGCAAATATTTATGAGGTGAAAGAAGATCAGACTGTCACAAAGGTTCTTACAGCAGATGGAAGTTTTAGTAACTTTCAGATTCATAATAATCTGCTGGCATTTTATCCGGATGATGGGACGGGCGTGAAAATTTATGATCTGGATCAGAAGGAGTATGTGGAAGATGCGGTGCTGGATCAGTTTATGCAGGAAAACTATCCGGGTGCATCCAGAAATGGTTACAGCAGTTTTCAGGTGTTTTATTTCTGGGGAAATGATGATGCCTTTTATGTGGCAGGGAAATCCGGACTTCACCGTCATGTAATCGGTGGGGGCACCATGGAGGAGGTAATTAATGGCGGACTTTCTGTCTTAAGTAATCCGAATTACTGGTATAGCGGCATGGTGGCACTTCCGGATCATGAATTCTTAATGCTCAGCAGTATGGGTAAACTCATTCGTTTTACCTACGATGCAACGATTCCTTCCGTACCGGAAAAGGAGATTACTATTTATAGTCTGGAGGAAGAAGATGCCCTGTTAAGTGCTATTTCCACTTATCAGTCGAAGCATCCGGATGTATATGTGAATTATGAAGTGGGAATGCCGCAGAACAGTTCCGTGACGAAGGAGGATGCGATTAAGAACCTGAATACGGAGGTTTTTAAGCGGCGATGGACCGGACGTACTGATTATGGATGGCTTGCCGATGGATTCCTTTGTGGAAAAAGGACTTCTGCTGGATCTTACGGATTTCACGCAGGAACTCAGCGCGAAAATACTGCTTTATGAAAATCTGGTAGACGGGCTGAAAAAAAGGATGAAAAGCAGTATGTGATTCCTTTACAGGTTCAATTCCCGGTGGTCGCAGCAAAAGGCGCTTATGCCAATGAGATGAATGATCTGAAGTCCATGGCAGATGCGGTGGAAGCATTGTCGATGGCTGTTCCGGGTGATGTGCTCTCCACATATTCACCAAAGGGAATTATGCGGAAATTCACGCCTGCAAGTGCTCCTTCTTTTAAAAACGCAGATGGAACGCTGAACCGGGAAGCAATTCTTACATTCTGGGAACAGACGAAACGCATCTATGACGTCCAGATGGCGTCGGCATCGGAGGAAAAGGTAGAGCAGTACCAGATGATCCTGCCGATGTATGAACAGGAATATGGCTCATCTTATGAGGACAGTTCCTGGTTTGGATATATAAATGCGTTGGACTATATTGGAGGTTCCACGCATATGATGGCAGGAATTGCAGATACGCCATATACACAGGCAGAGCTTTATTCTCTTTCTAAGAATAAAGGCTGTGAGGATGCGGTGGTAAGGCTGATGATCGGAACCGCAGGAAAAGTTTATATTCCGGAGCTGATGATCGGAATCAATGCATCTTCTGCCAATGTAGACAGTTCGAAGGAATTTCTGACGGATTTCCTTGGAGATGAAATACTGGAATCCATGGGCGGCTTCCCGGTAAGCAAAACCGCAATGGAACAGGCTTTTGTACCGAATCCGCAGGATTATGTGGAAGGACAGCCCATGTATTACGCAACAAGCTCGGATCCGGAAGGGAATATGATCGAGGAGCAGATCTGGTGGCCCGTGGATGGAGATCTGGAGCCCTTTTACCGGATGGTAGAGGAGGTTACGGTGCCCTATGTGCAGGATGCGGTTCTGGAAGAGGCTGTATATCAGGCAGGGACAGCTTATTTCGAAGGAGCATCAACGTTGGAGGAAGCATGGGATGAACTGCAGTCACAGATTTCCCTTTACATGGCAGAATAAGGCGCTGCGCCGCAGGATACATCTGTGGATGTTTCTGTTCCCGAGTTTTCTGGGAACCATGGTGTTTATGATCCTGCCATTCGGGGATGTGATCCGGAGATCATTTCTTACCGTGGTGACGCAGAAGTGGGTTGGTTTGCAGAATTACCGTACGCTGTTTCAGAATCAGGCGTTCTGTCTGGCGGTTAAGAATACGCTGCGGTTTACGGGAGTCTGTATTCCCCTTCTTCTGTTGCTGGGATTCTGGCTGGCATGGCTATTATGCGGCATGAAGGGGGTACAGTGGATCCGTTCGCTTTATCTGTTTCCGCTTGCCATGCCGACAGCGACGATTGTTCTTGTATGGAAGATGGTATTCTATCCGCAGGGGTTTTTGAATAAGCTGCTTTCACAGATCGGTACGGTTACCGGTCTGTGGGGCAGTATTTTTCATGATTATCTGGGAAGTGATCTTGCTTTCTGGGTATTGGTTTTCAGCTACATCTGGAAAAACTCAGGGTATACGATGGTGCTCTGGATGGCAGGCATTCTGGCCGTGCCAAAGGAACAGACGGAAGCAGCATGGGTGGATGGCGCCGGATCGTGGCAGCGGTTTTATTATGTGATTTTTCCGCAGCTGCGGGGGTGTCTTATCACCATATTGATCCTGTCCTTTCTCAATTCCTTCAAGATCTATCGGGAAGCGTATCTGGTGGCAGGCTCTTATCCGGATGAAAGCATGTATTTATTGCAGCATTTGTTTAACAACTGGTATGTCAATCTGGAGTTTGACAAGATGGCAGCAGCCAGTGTGTGTGTCGGTGCTGTGTTATTTGTAGTGATTGTGTGGCTGCAAAGGTTATGGAGGGATCAGTGAAACGGGTGAAATATGTAATAAAGCTTCTGCTTCTTTTATTGCCGGCGGTTCTGGTGATTCTGCCGGTGGCGGTTCTGCTTTCGGGAGCCATTACGGATTCCTATGAGATGATGGAGGATTTGGGTCCGCTGATCCGGAAAACGCAGGAGTTTATTAGCTGGCGTTTTATTCCGGAATATCCAAGTTTTAGCAACTATGTAAAGCTCCTGTTCCGCTCACCTGAATTTTATGTCCTGTTCTGGAATTCGGTGTTTATGGTAGGGATGATTCTTCTGGGACAGGTTCTTGTCGGGGTTCCGGCGGCATGGGGCTTTGCCGTTTATGAGACAAGGGGCAGCCGGCTTTTATTTTCGCTGTATGTGGTGCTGATGCTGATTCCTTTTCAGGTGACGATGCTTTCAAGCTATCTGGCATTGAATAGGTTGAAACTGTTGAACACCTATTATGCCGTCATTATGCCGTCACTTTTTTTCAACGCTCCCGTTGTTTTTTTGTGTTATGGAGGCTTCCGTGAAATTCCGGCAGAATTACTGGAAGCAGCAAGGATCGACGGGGCAGGAGAATGGGCGCTGTTCTGGAAATTAGGGCTTCCCATCGGAAAAGGGGGGCTGTTGTCCGCAATGGTGCTTGGATTTCTGGAATACTGGAATTTAATGGAACAGCCGATGGCCTTTCTGAAGGATGCCTCCTTATGGCCATTGTCCCTGTATCTGCCGCAGATTACGCTTTCACAGGCAGGCTTTGCATTCTGTGCATCAGTGATGATGCTGATTCCGGCGGTGTTTGTGTTTGCCTTGGGACAGGATCATCTGGAACAGGGAATTATCTATTCGGGACTTAAAGGATAAGGAAGAAATATGTTTGAGATTTACAAGCTTCTTTTACGAAGCAAAGTCTTAAAGGAGGCTGGAGCTTGTTACCGGAATGAGGAAATGGTAGCAATGAAGAATGGAGTGGGAAATGGGAAACAAAAAGAAAAAATGGATGATAGGTCTGGCGGTTTTTCCTACTGGTTATGCTGGCGCTTACGATTATTTCAAGGAGCGTGTATGCCTATTATCTGCCACTTGTGGAAACCACCACCGTGCAGGAAAAGTACATCGAGCATGGCTTTGAGGAAGAGGGACTTGTTGTGGCAGGAAATGAGATTCCGGTAAATACCGTAAGCGGGCTGCGGATCCGGCAGATTCCGGTACAGGTGGGGGACCGGGTGGAAGCCGGTGAGCTTTTGTGCCGGATCGATCTGGAGGATCTGGATACCATTATTTCCGGCAAGGAAAGTGAAATAGAAAAGCTGGATGCACAGATTGCGTCCATTCTTCAAAATGAGGAGCTGGCAAAGCAGAAGAAGGAACTGGAGTTGGCCCGGGCGCAGGAGGATTATGAGCTTCAGACGAGAATCGGCGATACGAAGGTCGGGAGAGCCACGGAAAGCTATGTGCAGGCGAAAGAAATGTTAGAGCGTGCGCAGGAAAACAGACTCTCGGAAGAAGAGCAGATTGCCTTGGAGCAGAACATCCAGCAGTCGGCATATGCAGAGTCGGATGCGATGGCGCAGCGGGATGCGGACAATAGGAGTCTGGAACGGAAGATGGAGGATCTGACGCTTCCGGAGGAGGAGACCTCAACTTTGGAAGTCTGCCGGATGGAGAAGGAAACGCTCCGGCAGGATCTGAACATATATGAAGACATCCGGGAAAAGAAAGGAGAAATTGTTGCCAGTGAGGGCGGTGTGGTTACGAGAATCCTTACGGAAGCAGGCGCCCGGACCGGGGATACGGCTATTTTCCTGCTGGCAGATGAAACGCAGCCGTGTCAGTTGAAGGTTGCCCTAACAAAGGAACAGAAGAAGTACATTGATCTTGGTGATCCGGTATCTGTAAAGCTTGGGAATCAGGAGCTGGAGACAAAAGTAGAATATGTAACAGAGGAAAACGGAAGCTATGTACTGTATCTGCCGCTTCCAGACGATACCGGAATTCCGGGCCAGTCCGGAACAATTCAGGTTTCGGGCAGGGGCACCAGGCAGCCCAAATGTGTTTCGCCACTTGCCGTTACCACCGATCAGAATAACAGTTTTTGTCTATGTCGTGGGCGAACGGGAAGGAATTCTTGGAAGTGAGTATTATATCCGGCAGGTCCCCGTGAAGATCATCGACCAGAATGATACCTGGGTTTCCATTGAGGCCGAATCCCTTTAATCCGAGCGATAAAATTGTGCTGTCCTCCACAAGATAATTCAAAATACGGGAGATTCTCTCCGGGTGGTGGGATTATTAACTGAGGAGGACAGAGTCAGTTGCCGTCATTGTTGTAAAATGCTGTAAAAATCCGGGGATCGATATTGAAGAAAGCGCAGAAATATACTACAATTAATTTTAATACTTTATAGATCCTGATGGAGAGAAGCAAATGAAAAAAGAATATGTTATGGGAAACGGAGCCATTGCATTAGGAGCGTTGTCAGCAGGGGTAAATCTGGTGACAGGATATCCCGGAACCCCTTCTTCTGAAATTCTCGAAAATATTCAGAAGTATTCCGATGGAAGTGTTCATATTGAATGGTCCGTGAATGAAAAAAATCAGCCATGGAAGTGGCAGCAAGTGCATCCTATTCCGGAGCACGTACATTGGTTACGATGAAACAGGTCGGGTTAAATGTTGCATCGGATCCGCTTATGTCTCTTGCGTATGTCGGGGTTAAGGGAGGAATGGTCATTGTATCTGCAGATGATCCGGGACCGATTTCCTCACAGACCGAGCAGGATACCAGAATGTTTGCGGAATTCTGCCGGATACCGGTTTTCGATCCGGCTTCACCGGAAGAAGCCTATCAGATGATTCAGGATGCATTTATTTATTCAGAAAAATATAAGACACCGGTTTTGTTCCGCCCGACCACGCGTGTCTGTCATGCGTATGCGTCCGTGGAAGTTCCGGACAGCTGGAGATACAGAGAATACGAGGGCTTTATTAAGGATTCCAGAAAATGGGTCATTTTTCCCGCGCCTATCCTTTTTGAACCATGCCATGATAGAAGAACGCAATCCGAAGATCGGATAGGATTTTTTTCTTCTTATTCCATGAATAGCGTGCAGGGCAGCGGAAGGAAAGCCGTGTTCGCATCGGGTGTCAGTTACGCTTATGCAAAGGAATGCCTGCAGGATCATCCGGAGGTACGCTTCTGTAAGATCGCAACGCCATATCCTTTCCCGGAAAGCTTTGTCCTTTCTGTATTGGAGGGTGTGGAAGAGGTTCTTTGTGTGGAAGAGCTGAGTCCTTACATAGAAAATGCATTGCTTAAGCTGATCGGTAAGCATCAGCTTCCGGTCAAGGTATATGGAAAGCTTACCGGGCACATTACATCAAGCGGAGAGAATTCTACGGATTCCCTACGGCAGGTTTTGGGAGATTTCCTTGGAATTAGTATGATAACGGAACAGATGGATTTATCCGACAGCCCGTCACTTCCGGTAAGACCGCCCGTGCTATGTGCAGGATGTCCCCACAGGGCTTCCTTTTATGCGGTAAAGAAGGCAATGGAGGGCAGGAAGAGTTATTTCTGCGGCGATATAGGCTGCTATACGCTTGGAAATGCCATGCCTCTTGATATGGTTGATACCTGTCTTTGTATGGGAGCCGGTGTTACCATGGCACAGGGCTTTCACTGGGTGGATAAAGAGGCCGTCTGCTTTGCGTTTATCGGTGACTCGACCTTTTTTGCATCCGGTATGACCGGAGTTGTGAATGCCTTGTATAATGAAGCGGATATGATCCTGTGTGTACTGGATAATTCGACGACGGCAATGACCGGCCATCAGCCGCATCCGGGAACCGGAAGAAATATGATGGGTGATGTTGTGGCGAAGGTCAGCATTACGAAGATCCTCGAAGGCATGGGGGTACAGAAGGTTGTAACCGTTGATCCGCTGAATCTGCAGGAGTCTGTGGAGACCGTTCGGGAATGTGCGGCTCTGCCGGGTGTGAAGGCTATTATTTTCAAATCCCCCTGTGTGGCGATTACGAAGCCACAGGGGAAGATGAAGATCGGAGAGTCCTGTATCGGATGTAAGAAATGTATTCGTGAAATCGGCTGCCCCGCTATCGTAGTGAAGGATGGTCAGGTGACGATTGAAGAAGGATTATGTACCGGCTGCGGATTATGCAGTCAGATTTGTCCGGTTCATGCGATTGGAGGTGCGTGCCATGAATAAAGATATCTTATTGTGCGGCGTAGGCGGACAGGGAACCGTACTGGCATCCAAGCTCATTGCTTCTGCAGCCATGAGATGCGGAAATGTCGTTCATTCGGCGGAAACGATTGGAATGGCGCAGCGTGGCGGTTCTGTAACCAGTCATATCCGCATTGGCGAGCGGGCATCTTCTCCGTTGATTCCGCGTGGTAATGCCGACATCCTTATTGCATTTGAGCCGGCAGAGGCAGTTCGGAATCTTCCCTATCTGAAAAAGGAGGGTGTTGTCATTGTGAACAGTACACCGGTAAAGCCGACCACGGAAGCCCTTCAGGAGACCGGCTATGATGGCAGGGAAATGATTTCCTTCCTGAAAAAAAGGAAAACGGACTGCGTGATATTGGATGGGGCTTCTCTTCTGGAAAAGGCAGGTTCTGCAAGGTGCTTTAACATCATCGTACTGGGGGCACTTGCAGCGAGTGGAAGACTGGAGATTCCCGCAGAAATTTTGTTGGAAGAAATGGAACAGCAGATCAAACCGCAGTTCCTTGAATTAAATATAAAGGCATTTCATATTGGTGAGGAGGCAGGAACAGACAATGAAGTTAAATGAGAAGCAGTTACAACAGGTTGATGCACAGGTAAAGCGTCTTTTAAAGTCCGGAAGCTTTTATGGTGAGGTATACCGTAAGGCTGGGATTTCCGGAGTAAGCTCCCAGGAGGATTTTGAGAAGCTTCCCTTTTCGAGCAAGGATGACCTGAGAAATGCGTACCCGCTGGGGATCCAGGCGGTTCCGGAGGAAGAGGTTGTAAGAATCCATTCTTCATCGGGAACAACCGGAAAAACCGGTCATCATCCCTTATACCGCAAAAGATGTGGACGACTGGGCAATTATGTTTGCCCGTTGCTACGAAACAGCGGGAATTACGAATAAGGACCGGATTCAGATTACTCCGGCCTACGGCTTGTGGACTGCAGGTATCGGCTTTCAGCTCGGCGCAGAGAAGCTTGGTGCAATGACTGTTCCGATGGGCCCCGGTAATACCGATAAGCAGCTTCAGATGATGATAGATCTGAAAACAACCGTGCTGACAGCAACCTCTTCTTATGCACTGCTGCTTGCTGAAGAAATCAATAAACGTGGTCTTCGGGATCAGATTCATCTGAAAAAGGGGGTCTTCGGATCAGAACGCTGGAGTAAGAAGATGCGTGAATATATCCGAAAGGAGCTTGGAGTTGAGCTCTATGATATCTACGGTCTGACCGAGATCTACGGTCCCGGTATCGGAATCACCTGTGAGAAGGAGCAGGGTATTCATTATTGGGATGATTATGTGTATATTGAAATTATCAATCCCGAGACCGGTGAGCCTGTGCCGGATGGTGAAACCGGCGAAATTGTTATTACGACGCTGGTGAAAGAGGGAGCACCTCTGCTTCGCTTCCGTACCCATGATCTGTCCAGGATTATTCCGGAGAAATGCTCCTGTGGACGTTCTTATCCCCGTCTTGATACTATTGGCGGCAGAAGTGATGATATGTTTAAGGTACGTGGTGTCAATATGTTCCCGAAGCAGGTAGAGGAGCTCTTGCAGGATGTGGACGGTGTCTTAAGCGAATACAATATCACGATAGCACACGATGATGATCATAATAAGGATATTATGATACTGACAGTAGAGGTAGATGGCCGTGTGGACTTTGAAAAGACTGCATTACATATCCGCGAGCTCTTTAAGTCACGTATCGGTATGACTCCGAAGGTAACTGCTGTTCCGGTTGGTACCCTGCAGCGGAGCGAGAAGAAGACAAAGCGTGTCATTGATTACCGTTATCAGTAAAAGGATAATCCATCGATATGAAGGAGCATGGAATTATCAAAATAGAAGATACAAAGCAGGTGGAAGACCTGTTTCAGCATACAACAGATACGGTAATTCTTTCCTGTCTGCAGAAGGTCATGGGGGAGGTCTATGCAACGGAGGATCTGCAGTCGGCGGTGGCAATCTTAGGGAATTTCAGTTTCTTTGTGGGAATTCCCCGTGGAGAATTACTTTCTTTTAGTATGAGATTATGTTCCTGCCATGCAGATTTAAATTCTGCTGATCCTGTACAGAACCATGGGAAGCACGGCATGGATTATCTGGTGATGGTTCCGGAAAATGAAGCCTGGGAAAAGCAGATTGAGAAAAGTTTTGGCGCGAAGGCAGAGAAAAGAATCCGCTATGCTATTAAGAAAGAAGGGTTACAGGTCTTTGATAGGGATAACCTGCAGAAAGAGGTAAACCGGTTATGGGATGATCCACGATACCGGGGGTATGAGCTTCGGATGATTGACCGTGCATTGTACGAGCGGATTCAGAAAATTGAGTGGTGCAGGGAGTGGGTAGAGAACTATCCGACCTATGAACTCTTTGAAAACTATGCATTGGGAGCTGTAATTCTGAAAGATGGAGAGCCGGTTGCCGGGGCATCTTCCTATTCCGGTTATATGCAGGGAATCGAGATCACTATCCGGACCAGGGAAGAATACCAGCGGCAGGGACTTGCCTGTATCTGCGCTGCAAGTCTGATTCTGGAATGTATGCGGAGAGGGCTGTATCCAAGCTGGGATGCCGCAAACACGAAGTCTGTGGCATTGAGTGAGAAGCTTGGGTATCATTTCGATAAGGAATATGTCGCTTACCGGGTGGTGGTTTCGTAGTCTGCTTTTGCCTGCTTTTTGACAATGACCAAAATGCACACCAGCATACAGATTGGGAAGACAATTCTCATCAGGATTCCGCGGTGAAGATCATTGTTCAGAAGTCCGGTGCAGAAGCCGACGAGGGTAGGACCGCCGGAGCAGCCGACGTCACCTGCTAAGGCGAGCAGGGCGAACATTGCAGTTCCACCGTTGCGGATGGTTACGGAGGCCTTGCTGAATGTGCCCGGCCACAGGATTCCTACGGATAGTCCACATAGTCCGCATCCAATCAGACTGAAAACAGGATTCGGACTTAAGGAAATGCACAGGTAGGAAAGGATGCACAGGATGGTGCTTCCTGCCATGAAGCGGTTTAAGTCGATCCGGTCACCGAATTTGCCGTAGAAAGCACGGGAGCTTCCCATCAGGATGGCAAAAGCCATAGGGCCTGCGAGGTCACCAATCGTTTTCGTTACGCCAAGTCCCTGCTCTGCAAAGGTGGAAGCCCACTGGCTGACCGCCTGTTCACTGGCACCGGCGCAGAGCATCATAAGGAATAAAAATCCAGAAAAAAATTTATTTTTTTAACAAGCTGTGAAAGAGAGAGTCCATCTTCGCCTTCCTCAATCAGCGGCGCAATTGGTACTTTTTAAGAAAAGAATACCATTGCATAAAGGAACTATCGCCCACAGGAGCGCCATAATCTTCCAGTGTTCGATTCCCACAATCGTAAAGAAGATCGTAGAAAGCAATACGACGGCAACATGTCCCCAGCAGTAAAAGGAATGAAGCAGACTCATTGCTTTTTCTTTATTGGCGGTCGGGCAGGATTCCATAATCGGACTTACAAGCACCTCCAGTAAACCGCCGCCGACCGCATAGATTACGATAGCAATCAGAAGTCCGATAAAAGGATCCGGCAGCACATCCGGAAGAATCGTCAGCAGGATGAAGCCTGCAAAAGCGCATCCATGTGCAATCAGCATACAGGTGCGGTATCCGATCCTGTCCACAAATTTTACAGAGCAGAGGTCGATCAGAAGCTGTATTGCAAAGTTAATCGTAATAAATAAAGTAATCTTAGTCAGAGGAATGCCATAGCTGCTTTGAAAGGTCAGAAATAATAAAGGAACAAAATTGTTTACAATGGCCTGTACAATGTAACCGATGAAACAGGCGTTGATGGTTGCTTTGAAATTCTTTTCCATGGGAAATCTCCTTGTTGTATCGATCGTATTCAGTCTATTTATTATAGCGGCATCCGCGTTTTTAATGGAAGTACAAATCTGAATAAAAAGAAAAAGGATATCCTGCAATTTTTCCGGAGGATATCCTTTTTCTTTTTTTATATTCATTTCATGTTTGTTAAAAATTTTTAATTCCTGTTCTTATATCTTACTTTAGAAAAGAATTAGTTTGCGGTGTATTCACTCTCTGCAAGAATTTCACCGTTGTAGAGGTAACGGACAACAACCTTGCTGTTATCAATCTTGAGTTCCTCATTTAAGTCAGAAGCGATTCCTTCAAAGGTAGAAGCATAGGATTCCAGTCCGGAAACAAGCTGATCCGTTACTGTGTCAAGCTCGGAATCATTGAAAATGTTTTTCCTCAAAGGTGTATTCGTAAATTAAGGTGTTGCCTTCTGCAAGAAGTTCGATGGACATTCCGGTGCCTTCGACACTGTCCTTAGCATCCTGAATTATTTCCTGCATTTCATCGGTCTGGAAATATTCTTCCAGAGTAGCATCCTTGCTTCCACCACATGCGGTCATAGCCAGCATCAGAGCCATAACAAGGGCCATTGAAATTGTTCTTAAAGTCTTCTTCATGATTTTCTCCTCATAAGGGAAAGCAGGTTCTCTGCTTTCATGTTTATTTGTTATACAAATCCTAAGCTTATAGGTAAAAATAAGGTTCTGTCAAGATAAAAGGATAAAGAGTTGTTAATAGTAACAAGATGTAGTACTAAAATCCTATATATGTGTAGTGTATTTTTACACAAAAAAATAATTCCAAAATTAATCATTTTATGATAAAATATACCAATAAATATTGTAACGAAAGGTAGTGTGTAAGAGTATGGCTAAAGTACAAAATGAAGCAAAAAGCAGCCGCAAAGGAGAAAGGTAGCATCTCGAATGACAAGGTAGGATTTTTTTCAGTCTATGAGATTCCAGTTACTTCTGTTTTTTTAGTTATTGCACTGGTAGCTATGACAATAGTGAGTTTTATGTCACTTGTACCGGGATTCCGGAGGATTTTAATTTCTAACACAGAGAATTATTTAACAGACAGTGCAGTTTTAACGGGACACGGTCTTGACCGCGAACTGGTACTCAGTACATGGGATGAAGTTATGGATATAGACGCACTTACAAAGGTAGTGGGAAATGTCAGTGTGAAGGGATTGGACTCCAGTTATTGTTACCTTGTATCAGCAGATGGAACAATGCTTTATCATCCAACAGCAGATAAGATAGGACAGCCGGTAGAGAATGAAGCAGTGAAATCATTAATTGCCGGATTGGAGAAGGGTCAACATCCGGATCCTGCAGTTATTAAATATGATTTTCATGGCACCATGAAGCATGCAGCATATTATATTGGAGAAAATTCAGATTTTATTGTAATTGTGTCAGCAGATGAAGAGGAGTTCCTTGCAGGGGTAAACAGCTTTGCAAAACAGGACATTATTTACAGTGTCATTACTTTATTAGTATTTATGGTAATTGGATTCGTAATGATTACATGGTTTATTAATCCGATTGTCCGTTTATCCAATCGTGTACATAATCTTGCCGACATGGATTTCCGTGCAGACAATAAGCTGGCATTGCTTGGTAAACGCCGTGATGAGACAGGCTCTATGGCACGGGCTTTAACTCATATGAGACAGGAAATGGTAGAGGTTGTAAAGGGTATTACAGCACAGAGCAAAGAATTATTTGATGCATCCAGCAGTATGAGTGAATCCGCAGCACATATCACGGCATCCGTAAATGATGTGGAAAAAGCAATTTCCGAAATTGCACAGGGAGCCACTTCCCAGGCGCAGGAAACCCAGACAGCAACTGAGAATGTTATCCTGATGGGTAACATGATCGAAGAAACCAATACGGAGATCGAGGAATTACGTAACAGTGCAAGAGGAATGAGGTCTTCTGCAGAGAAAGCACTGGACATTTTCAAACAGCTTAATGAAGTAAATAATCAGACCAAAGCTGCAATTGGTACCATTTATGAACAGACGAACACCACGAATGCTTCGGCATTGAAGATTAAGGAAGCAACCGATATCATTACCGATATTGCAGAGGAAACAAACCTCCTGTCCTTAAACGCTTCGATTGAAGCAGCACGTGCCGGAGAGCAGGGGCGAGGCTTTGCTGTTGTGGCATCCCAGATCCAGAAGCTGGCAGAGCAGTCCAATGAATCGGCAAGACAGATTGGTGATATTATCAATCAGTTGATGGCAGATTCCGAGAAGTCCGTAGACACTATGAAGGATGTTAAAGTGGTTATTGATAAACAGGATGAATATGTGGCCAATACAGAGGAATCCTTCCATGAAGTGAATGATGGTATTCAGAAATCTATTGATGGAATCCGTACGATTGCGGATAGGACGGAACAGCTCGATCAGGCAAGAGTGAAGGTTGTCGATGTGGTACAGAATCTGACAGCGATTGCGGAAGAGAATGCGGCGGGTACCGAAGAAACCTCTGCATCTGCGGTAGAGGTGGGTAATACCATGACACAAATGGCAGAGGAAGCAAAGCTCTTAAGTGATATTGCGAATAAGATGGAAGAGAATGTAAGGGTATTTGTAGTAGATTAAAGAAAGATCAGATAAAGATAGAGAATGCAAGGGAGGCTCCATAAGGGGCCTCCCTTGCATTCTGAATATCCTTATTTCTTTTTCTGAATCACAATGAGCCATGCAATTAAGATAATGAGTGCACCAAGACTCATATTAGAGCAGGCGATTCCGTTAAAGAAAGCACTGGTTCCGAGTTTTCCGAAGGCATTGATCAGGATTTTTAAATGTCAGAGGATTCAGAATCCACATCCAGCCGGGAAGCAGGGTTTTTCTTTTTGGCAATGATGATAATAAAAGTTATAATATTCATAAAATAAAAAGACAAAAGAAAAACCATAAAACAGGGAACGAGATATCCGGCTTGTTCATTTAAAAAGAACGGAGAGGATATTTTCCTCAGTTGTTCCGGTTTCCAATGCTTTCTTCATTCCGGTTACTAAATAGCAGCAGATAATATGGATTGCACGGCCAAGTGCCACATAGCTGTAAACAGAAGCCCGGTACAGTCTGGCAAGCATGCTGCCCTTTTCCATATAGGAGAGTTGGTTAGCTTGTACTAACTACAATATTTTAGCATAATTGTGGGAAAAAACAATAAAAATATGGGTTGTATCATAAAAAGAAACACAGCCAATTGGTGAGTAAGTAGCCGAGCCATTCATAGCCCTGCGGGCTATTTCATGATGGGCTGTCGCCCAATAAGCCAAAAATAAAAAACAGCTGAAAATGCACAAGTGCCTTTCAACTGTTTTTATTTTTACCTTGCTCGGCTTGTAGCTTAACCAAAGTATCTCTTGAGCAGACCTTCGAATGCCTTGCCATGTCTAGCCTCATCACGAGCCATTTCATGGACGGTATCATGGATTGCATCGAGGTTTGCAGCCTTTGCACGCTTTGCAAGGTCAAACTTGCCAGCGGTAGCGCCGTTTTCTGCCTCAACTCTCATCTCGAGGTTCTTCTTGGTAGAATCGGTAACAACTTCACCTAAAAGCTCAGCGAATTTTGCAGCATGTTCTGCTTCTTCCCATGCAGCCTTTTCCCAGTAAAGTCCGATTTCCGGATAACCTTCTCTGTGAGCAACTCTTGCCATAGCCAGGTACATACCAACTTCGGTACATTCTCCGTTAAAGTTAGCTCTGAGGTCTTCTAAGATATCCTCACTGACACCCTGTGCAACGCCTACAACATGCTCTGCAGCCCATACCTTTTCTTCGGACTGTGCAGTGAACTTCTCTGCGGGAGCTCCACAAACAGGGCACTTCTCTGGTGCTTCATCTCCTTCATGAACATAACCACAAACCTGACATACATACTTCATACTCTTAATCTCCTTTTCTTTCTTAATGTTTACTCTTGTAACAATCTGTTACATAAAATCAATGTTTAACCTCTTGGTTCCGGGCACAGTTTCCACATATTCCATAAAAATAAGTGGTGTGTCCCTGAACAATGCCATCAAAATTCTTAGCCGCTGCTTCATTGATATAATCAATGTTCTCCATCTGGAGATCGATGACACTTCCACATTCCTTACACACGAAATGATTGTGTGGCGAAGTATCGGCATCAAAATGATCTGTTCCGTCACCAACCCGCAACCGGAGAATTTCTCCAAGGTCCGATAACAATGTAAGATTGCGATACACTGTACCGAGGCTGATATTGGGAAGCTGCTCACGAACATTCATGTAAACAACGTCTGCAGTTGGATGGTCTTTTCTTGTAGCAAGGAACTCTAAAATGGAATCCCTCTGCTTGCTGTGTTTTAATTGCATCCGTTACCTCATTTCTAAATCAGTAATGATTACTGTTTTTTTATTATAAACAAAAAAATTGAGATTTGTCAACAGAGTTTATAAAGTTTTTATAGATTTGATGAAATCTTTAGTAACCGTCCCTCTTTTCCTATGGTATACTAGACCTATGAAACTGAAGACACGTTTGATTATTACATTTTTAACAATTGTATTATTACCGGCATTCTTAACGATTACCGCATTCATTTTTTTATCGGAGGATATCTGACCAGAAGTCAGCAGGAGCTTGGATTCCGGAACAGTGACTACAGTGTTATGATTGATCCGGCGCAGGCTTCCCGGCATATTTCGGATGAGGTTTTCCTGGAGGCGCAGGAGTTGTTAAGCGAAGATCCAGACGCACTGGAGAATCCGGAGGTACTGGCAGCCCTCAACGAAGAGGTGACGAATCGTTCTTCCTATATTCTGGTCCGTAAGAATGATGAGATTCTTTATGCAGGAAATGAACAGGCGGCAAGCATTATTTTTGACAGTCTCCCGGATTTCAGCGCAGAGAATATTACGCGGGATATGAGCCATAGCGTTTACTATGATAATATGAACAAACTGGTCCGGCAGAAGGATTTTTATTTTCCGGATGGAAGTGAAGGAAGCCTTTTCGTCATTACGAGAAGCAATACCAGTTTTTCCAAAATACTGCTGATTGATATGGCGGTAGCCATTATGATTATTCTGATTATTACGAGCTGGTTCTTAACCAAATGGATTGGAAGAGGCGTGTTCACTCCGGTAAATCAGTTAAATATTGCCATGCAGAATATTGCAGAGGGCAACCTGGAATATCATCTTCCGGAAAATATGGAAGGTGAAATCGGAGAGCTGTATCGTAATTATGAAGATATGCGGCTTCGTCTGAAGGAGTCTACGGATGAGAAGATTCTTGCCGAGAAGCAGAACCGGGAACTGGTCAGCAACATTTCCCATGACCTCAAAAACACCGATTACCGCAATTAAAGGCTATGTAGAAGGCATCATGGATGGGGTTGCGGATACACCCGAGAAGATGGATAAATATATCCGTACCATTTATAATAAGGCGAACGATATGGACCGGCTGATCAATGAGCTTACCGTATATTCGGGAATTGACAGCAACCGCATTCCTTATCATTTTCACCGGATCAATGTGGCAGAATACTTCGGAGACTGTGTGGAGGAGGTCGGACTGGATCTCGAGTCCAAGAATGTGGAACTGGAGTATTCCAATCTGGTAACGCAGGACACCATGATTATTGCGGATCCGGAGCAGATGAAGAGGGTCATTAATAACATCATCAGCAACAGTCTGAAATACATGGACAAGCCGAAGGGCCAAATTGATATCCGGCTTTTGGATGAAGTGGATTCTGTGCGGATTGAGATTGAAGATAATGGAAAAGGAATTGCAGCGAAGGACCTGCCATTGATCTTCGAACGGTTTTACCGGACGGATGCATCCCGGAATTCTGCACAGGGTGGCAGTGGAATCGGACTCAGTATCGTGAAGAAGATTATTGAAGACCACGGTGGATATATCTGGGCAACCAGTAAAGAGGGTGAAGGAACCTGCATGCATTTCGTGATCCGTAAGTATCAGGGACAAGGATAAGTATTAAGACAGGGTTAGAATAGAGAAAGATTCGAAAGGAGAATGTACCGGACGGTACAGATTTAGAAACAATGAGTAAAATATTAATTATTGAAGATGAAGAAGCGATTGCAGACCTTGAAAAGGATTACCTCGAGCTTAGCGGCTTTGAGGTGAAGATCTGTAATACCGGGGACGAAGGATTGCAGACCGCACTCCGTGAAGAGTTTGATCTGATTGTGTTAGACCTCATGCTTCCGGGGCTGGACGGATTCGAAGTATGTAAGAAGGTTCGTGAAGAGAAGAACATTCCGATTATTATGGTTTCAGCGAAGAAAGAGGACATTGACAAGATCCGCGGATTAGGCATGGGAGCTGATGACTATATGACGAAGCCGTTTAGTCCGAGTGAGCTTGTTGCCAGAGTGAAAGCCCATCTGGCACGTTACGATCGTCTCGTTGGTTCTTCCAATAAGAATAATGATGTGATTGAAATCCGTGGTATCCGGATCGACAAGACCGCAAGACGTGTTATGGTCGATGGAGAGGAAAAAGCGTTTACCGGTAAAGAATTTGATCTGCTGACCTTCCTTGCCGAGCATCCGAATCATGTATATACCAAGGAAGAACTGTTCCGTGAGATCTGGGATATGGATTCCATTGGTGATATTGCCACCGTTACCGTTCATATTAAGAAGATCCGTGAGAAAATCGAGTTTGATTCCGCAAAACCCCAGTATATAGAAACGATTTGGGGTGTAGGATATAGATTTAAGGTATAGGAAACAGCTCCCCAAATCGTTTGTAGATGCGCAGCTACGCGCGCCCATATCGCTAATGCGATATGTCATTTGGGGTGTAGGGTATCGTTTCAAAGTGTAGAAAACAGCCCCCCAAATCGTTTCATGGATGCGCAGCTACGCACGCCTATATTCAGTACAATTCAAAATGAGATGTGACGCATTTAAAAAGAGTAAGGAGAGGGAAATATGAGTAAGGTAGATGGCGTTTCACTGTTGGAGAGTATTTATCCCCATTTTTTGAAAGAGAAAATATTAAGAATCTTCCGGATGAATGGATTTGCGATGAAATGGTTTTATTCTTAGATGAATTTGAACCGGATATATATCATAAGAAACTGGACGAGCATATTTCCTTTGGCTGTTTTGAAGGAGATTTGGCAGATTTAAAGAAAGAAGTTGCAAAGGTAGTTGAATATTGGGCTGATTTCTATAATGGAAAGCACAGAGCCTATTGCGGATATGTAGATGGAAAGATAGCAAGCTTTTTGCCTGATTGAAGATATGGGAGAACATGTCATCAATGGTTGTAAAATCAAGGTTGGAGGTCCGGGATGTGTTGGTACTCTTCCTGAATACCGGAATAAAGGAATTGGGATGACTATGGTTAAAAAAGTAACCCAGATCTTAAAAAATGAGGGATATGACTGTAGCTATATTCATTTCACAGGTGTTCCGTCGTGGTATGAAAAAATTGGTTATAAATCATCCGTTAAATGGAACAAGAACGGAGTTATTTATTGATGAAATAGGTATTAATATATGTCAGAACACCTGAATGTGAACAATACATGTCGATGTTGAGATATGGTCAGTATGGACAAGTTGGTGCAGATGGGGTATGGAGAAATAAAGAAAAAAAGACATAAAAAAACCGACGATAAAAAAACCGACGATATAAATTAGGAGCAGGTTAACAGATTAATATGAAGAACATTTTATATGAAGATAACGACATTCTGGTTGCCTATAAACCGGCGGGAATTGCAACACAGACTTCCCGGATCGGGCAGCAGGACATGGTTAGTGAACTGAAGAATTATCTGGTGAAAGCACAGAAAGAGGAAATGGCGGGAAAGAATGGGAAGGATGCAGTGAAAAAAAGCAGACTTTTTCAGGAGCCGTATCTTGGATTGGTTCACCGCTTGGATCAGCCGGTCTCTGGAGTTCTGGTATTTGCCAAGAATAAAAAGACAGCAGCGGACTTAAGTAATCAGGTAACGAACGGAACCATGAAGAAATTTTTATTATGCATTGATTTATGGGACTCCGATTCGTGAACGGGACACTCTCGAGGATTATTTATATAAAGACGGCCGTGAAAACCTGTCCCTTATTGTAAATGCAACCTTTCCGGATGCCAAGAAAGCGATTCTGAATTACCGTCACTGTTCTACCTTAATGGTATTGGAAGAGGGAGAAGAGGTTTCCCTTATGGAGATTGAGCTTCTGACAGGACGCCATCACCAGATTCGTGCCCAGATGTCAAATGCAGGAATGCCTCTGCTTGGCGACAGAAAATACGGTTCTGACCGGTCGAAGGAATTGAGCCGTGATATTGGTTGTAAAAAAATGTTGCATTATGTGCCTATAAGCTTAGCTTTAAGCATCCGGTTACCCATAAGGAAATGGTCTTTGAGAAGGAACCGGAAGAGGAGCTGTTTGATCCCTTTTTAAATGAAGGAATTCTGTAACTGTGAAGGTACTGAACAGTTATGGAATTCTTTAATACTGCATAGAATATCAAGCATTCACCCATACTATCCCTATGATTATAACTCAGTCGATGCACAAGACTTGCATCATTTCGGAAAGTATGGGTATTTTTATGCAGCAGTTCTTTCATCAGAAAACGACACAATTCTTCCTTACGGTTTTAGTCACATACCTTTTTATGAAATATCTCAGTCCGTTTGTTACACCTTTTTTGGTAGCCTTTCTGATTGTCTGGGCGATGAACCCCTATATTGAGCGTGTCCATCAAAAAAAACTCGATTTAGGAAATCCTTTGTGGCGGGGCTTCTGCTTACCATCTGGATTATTCTTTTTTTATCTGGATTTTTATGGATTTTTCAGCTATGTTGTGATGAATGGCAGGGGGCGATCTCTGGAGCCGGATTCCGGCTTATTTTTCCAACTGGGAAACAGCGCTTTCCTGTTGCTGTGACAATCTGGAAAAGCTGTTTGGGCTCAATGGACAGAAGCTGCAGGGCTTTGTGATCCAGCAGATTGCGGTTTTTACAGATAACTTCCAGACCAATATTATGCCTATGGTTATGGGAAAGTCAGTTACCTATATGAAAGGAATTGTTTCCTGCTTTGCGTTTCTGGCAGTTGTTTTTATTGCGGTAATGCTGCTGGTTAAAGACTACGCAGAGATTGCCCGGAAGTTTGAAACACTGGAGTTTCAGGGGATCCGGGAAGTGTTCCGGAAGGTAGTGGTTTATCTGAAAACATTTCTCCGGGCACAATTCATTATTCTGCTGATCATCAGCGTCTTATGTGCAGTTACCTTAAGTCTTATTGGTATGACCGGGGCGGTCTTCTATGGATTCCTGACGGGATTTATGGACATGCTGCCCTTTATCGGAACGGGAATTATGCTGCTTCCTCTCGGAGCCATTTACTTTTTTACCGGAGAATACTGGAAAGCCATTGTCTGTATTGGGTTGTATGCGCTGTGCGCACTGATCCGGGAAATGCTTGAACCACGGCTGATTGGTGATAAGGTTGGAATCTGGCCGATTGGGATTTTTGGTTTTCCGTATTTGCGGGAGTCCATCTGTTTGGTGTTGCAGGAGTAATTAAAGGGCCTCTTTCCCTGGTAATTATTTGTGAAACTCTGAAATTTTTGTGGTATACTGGGAATTATGAAAAAGACAGCTAATTTACTGGTAACTGCATATTTATTACTACTGTTTGTTGTGTATCCCTTCTATATGAAAGAAGGATATGTGGAGATCGGAAAAGCGAAGTATTCCTTTTGGATCCGGATTTCCTTAAGTGCAGCGGTAGTTTTGCTTTTATTTTTTGTGATCCAACTGATCCGGGAGCTGAAAGAAAAGAGCCTGCATCTTCAGGCAACGGATATCAGCATCCTCGTATTTGTGGGAACGCTGTTTCTTACCTTTCTTCTGGCGGTAGACCGTAAGGAGGCACTGTTCGGAACAGAAGGCTGGAATATGGGCTTCGCGCTCTATGGAGTATTGTGCCTGTTGTATCTGATGATCCGGCTTTTGTGGAAGCCGGACAAATGGATCATTTATCTTGCATTATTTGCATCCGGAGTAATTTTTCCTGCTGGGGATTCTGGACCGGTTTTTCTATTTATCTCATCCCACTGGAAATTCGTAACCCCGGTTTTCTGTCCACACTTGGCAATATTAACTGGTTTACCGGGTATCTTGTGATTTTTCACAGCAGTGAGCGCATCGCTTTTTTTCTTTTATCGGAAGAAAAAGGAATGACAGCTTTTAGTGCTGTGATTACGTTGCTTGGCTTTGCGGCAGGCTTCGGACAGGGAAGCAGCAGTGTGTTTCTGTTTTTTGCAGGTTTATTTCTGGCGCTTTTATGGATTGCTTCCTATGAAAAAAGAAGAATGCCGCGGTTGATGATTTTGTGGGGAATGTGGTGTTTGTCGGCACAGATCATCCGGCTTATGCGGATGCTTATTCCGGATGGATACCAGTATGATACGGAGAATCTGTGTGGGAATTTTACCGGTGGAAGCCTGACGATTTTCTTATTGGTAATAGGAGGACTGCTCTTTGGAACAGTCTCCATTCTCATGAAGTATAAGGAGCAGACCGGCAGGTGGATACGGAGAGCGTTGCTTACCCTTGGTGGAATTCTTGTTGCTGGTGTAACTGTTATAATGTTTTATAGTTATATTTGTATTTCAAAAGGAACGGAAATGCCAACACTCTATGACCGGCTGCCATGGGGAGACGATTCCTGGGGCAACGGACGGGGAATGACGTATCGGTCAGCAATGATGATTCTTACACAGATGACGCCTTTGCAAAAACTCGTGGGTGTCGGGCAGGACTGCTTTTCCGCTTATGCCTATTCTATTCCGCAAGTGGCAGACGAATTGTGGCAGTATTTTGGCAATGACCGGTTGACCAATGCACATAATGAAATTCTGACGATGCTTGTGAATCATGGAATTGTTGGAACAATCAGCTATCTGGGTATTTTTATCACTTACCTTTATAAAACCGGAAAACAATCCAAAAATCTGTACAGTATCAGTATTGCAGTTGCCGTAATCTGTTATTTGGTACATAATATGGTTAGTTTTGCGAATGTATTGAATCTCCCATTTCTCATTATCCTATTGGCAATGGGCGTAAAATGGTGTAAGATATAATGATGTTAGAGAAAAACAAGCGGCTGCGAAGCAGACATTTGTTTTTCTTGCATCATTAGCGAACGAATATCCTGCGAAGCAGGATGAAGAGTGCGGAGCACGGATTCGTGAGCTTAACAGAACAAAAAGTAAACGGCTCACAAGGGATGAGTGGCCGGACAGAGGAGAATAACATGGCAGAGAAAAAGTTAGTAGAAGCAATTACCTCGATGAATGAGGATTTTGCACAGTGGTACACCGATGTAGTAAAGAAAGCAGAATTAATTGACTATTCCAATGTCAAGGGCTGTATGGTAATCAAGCCGGCAGGATATGCCATCTGGGAGAACATTCAGAGACAGCTTGATGACCGTTTTAAGGCAGTTGGAGTAGAGAATGTATACATGCCAATGTTTATCCCCGAAAGCTTACTTGAAAAGGAAAAGGATCATGTAGAAGGATTCGCACCGGAAGTAGCTTGGGTAACACATGGTGGACTGAATCCTCTTCCGGAGAGAATGTGTGTCAGACCTACTTCTGAGACACTGTTCTGCGATTTTTATAAGAATGATATCCAGTCTTATCGTGACCTGCCGAAGGTATATAACCAGTGGTGCAGCGTTGTCCGTTGGGAAAAGGAAACCAGACCTTTCTTACGTTCCAGAGAGTTCTTATGGCAGGAAGGACATACCGCACACGCAACAGCAGAAGAAGCACAGGCACGTACCGAGCAGATGCTGAACGTCTATGCAGATTTCTGTGAAGAAGTACTTGCAATTCCTGTCATTAAAGGACGTAAGACCGAGAAAGAGAAGTTCGCTGGTGCAGAAGCAACTTATACCATTGAAGCACTGATGCATGATGGTAAGGCACTGCAGTCCGGAACCAGCCATAACTTTGGTGACGGCTTTGCGAAAGCATTCGGAATCCAGTTTACAGACAAAGATAACAAATTAAAAATATGTTCATCAGACTTCCTGGGGAATGTCCACCAGAATTATCGGTGCGATCATCATGGTTCACGGCGATGATTCCGGACTGGTACTTCCTCCTAAGATTGCACCTACACAGGTTATGATCATTCCGATTCAGCAGAAGAAGGAAGGCGTTCTTGAAAAGGCAAATGAATTAAAGGAAGTATTAAGCAACTTCCGTGTAAAGGTCGATGATTCCGACAAGAGTCCCGGATGGAAATTCTCCGAACAGGAAATGCGCGGAATTCCGCTTCGTGTGGAAATCGGACCGAAGGATATCGAGGCAGGCAAGTGTGTCATCTGCCGTCGTGATACCAGAGAAAAGGTAGAGGTAGCACTTGACCAGCTTGCAGAAACCGTAGATGCACTGTTAAAGCAGATGCAGTCCGATATGTTAGAAAAAGCAAGAAAGCATGTCGAATCCCATACTTATACTGCAACAACCAGAGAAGAATTCGAAGAAATCTTCGCAACCAAGGCTGGATTCGTAAAGGCAATGTGGTGTGGTGAGACAAGCTGTGAAGAGGCCATTAAGGAAAACATGGCAGTAACCAGCCGTTGCATGCCGTTCCATCAGGAATGTCTGTCCGATAAGTGTGTATACTGCGGCAAACCCGCAAAGAAAATGGTATATTGGGGAAGAGCTTACTAAGCCTTCCCCTTGTGATACAGGTAAGTAAAAGGTATGAGTCCAATCAGACAAATTGAATTACCCGAAGATGTGAAACAGATCATAAAAACGATTACGGAAGCCGGCTACGAAGCATATGCTGTAGGCGGCTGTATTCGTGATTCGGTTCTTGGAAGAATCCCCGAAGATTATGATATTACGACCTCGGCAAAGCCCCTGCAGATCAAGGAACTGTTTTCCCATACGATTGATACAGGGATCAAGCATGGTACAGTGACCATTATGCTGCATGGCACTGGTTATGAAGTCACGACCTACCGGATTGACGGAGAGTATGAGGACTGCCGTCATCCCAAGGAGGTTATTTTCACCTCGAACCTGATTGAGGATCTGAAACGGCGGGATTTTACCATTAATGCCATGGCTTATAATGATGAACAGGGACTGGTGGATCCTTTTGACGGGACAGGGGATCTTGAGAAACGGGTGATCCGCTGCGTAGGGAATCCGATCGAGCGTTTTACGGAAGATGCACTGCGGATGATGCGTGCCGTGCGGTTTTCGGCACAGCTCGGGTATGAGATCGAAGAGGAGACGGCGGCTGCCATTCAAGTGCTTGCACCGAATCTGAAGAATATCAGTGCAGAGCGGATCCAGACGGAGCTTGTAAAACTGGTGACCTCTCCCCACCCGGATTATCTGCGGATTGCGTATGAAACCGGAATTACGAAGGTCATTCTTCCGGAATTTGATGTCTGCATGACGACGAATCAAAATCATCCGCACCATTGTTATACGGTGGGAGAGCATATTCTGCATTCCATGTGTGAAATCCGTCCGGATAAGGTATTGCGTCTTACGATGCTGTTCCATGATATAGGCAAGCCGGATACCATTACAACCGATGAGAATGGAATTAATCATTTCCACGGGCATCCGGAAATTTCAGCAGCTTATGCACAGAAGATCATGCGGCGTCTCAAATTTGACAATAAATCCATTTATTATGTCACGAATCTGGTAAGATACCATGATGTCCGTATTGAATTGTCGAAGAAAAGCGTGCGCCGTGCGGTAAATAAGATCGGGGATGATATTTTTCCGTTATTGTTTGAAGTACGGGAAGCGGATACGCTGGCGCAGAGCAGGTATAAGCGTCAGGAAAAGGAACAGGATCTTGCAAAACTAAAGGAAATATATGAAGACATCGTTGCCAACAGAGAGTGTGTTTCTTTGAAACAGCTTGCAGTAACGGGAAGTGATCTGATCCGGGAGGCCGGTATTCCGGAGGGTCCGCAGGTCGGTGTGAAATTAAAGGAGCTTCTTTCACTTGTGATTGAAGATCCATCCAGAAATACCAAAGAATATTTATTGTCTGTGGCAAAACAGTAATACTTTGCCGGAATCGTTCATAGGATAGACCATGACAGTGGTTAGGGGGATTGAATGTGAACGACAGATGCGTTTCGCTGCTTGACAATTATGATGTAGAAGTGCTTCGCACCACGAAGGGGCGAGGCGCTGTTCTTTGTGAAACAAATCAGGGAATGCTGATTTTTAAAGAATATATGGAAAGAAGAAACAAAATCTTTCTGCAGAATGAGGTTTTTGGAGCTTCTTCATGGACAACAGTTTCCTGCAGAACAGATCCTTAAGAATAAAGAAGGAGAGCTTCTGACCATGGACTTTGACGGGACGGCCTATGTCCTTAAGACTTATTTTGCCGGCAGGGAATGTGATCTGAAGGATTCCGAAAACTGCAATCAGGCAGTCCGGGCGTTGGCGCAGCTTCATAAGACGAAGCTCTGGCAGGAGGAGAATGCGCCCGTAGAAATACCGGAGAATTCTGCCTTGGAATTTAACCGCCGTACCAGGGAATTGAAGAAGATCCGGCGTTTTTTGAAGACAAGAAGCCAGAAGTCGGATTTTGAAATTCTGCTTATGCAGAACTATACTTACTTTTTTGAACAGGCCCTTCAGATTGAAGAGGAAATGCAGAAGTTTGCGGCACTGCCCGTACCTTCCGGGATCTGTCATGGGGATTTTTCAGTATCATAATATCCTGATCGAACAGGAAAAGACCTTTCTGATTAATTTTGAAAAGTGTGCCATTGGGGACATGACGAGGGATCTCGGGCTGTTTCTACGTAAGATCTTAGAGAAAACATCCTGGCAGGAAAAGCTTGCATTTCAACTGATTGGGGAATATGAAAAGGTTCGTCCGCTTACGGATGCGGAGAAGCTTCATCTGTATGGAAGGCTTGCCTATCCGGAAAAATTCTGGAAAATAGCTAATTTTTACTATAATTCAGGTAAGGCATGGATACCGATGAAGAATATGGAGAAGCTTTACCGGCTTCTGGATCTGGAAGAGGAAAAAAAGACTTTCCTCGAGCATTATCGTGGAGTATACTTGTAACTAATCAGAGTCATGCAGATTATAGGAGACTGCATGGTATTAGTTATATAAATGTGGTATTTTCAGATAAGATATGAGGTACTTTATGAAGAAATTTCGAAAGGAACAAAATAAAATCATCGCATTGTGTGCGGTGTTGTGTCTTGCTGCAACAGGCTGCAGCAGTACCGGACTTGCACAGGAATCCTCGTTTGAGAGTTCTTTTGAGAATACGCAGGAGGAGCCGGTGGACATTTATGTATCCAGTGCTTCCGGAGTAGTTAAGCGTGTGGATAAAGAGGCGCAGACGATTACAATCTGTGAGTTGAATCAACGGGAAGACAAGACGCTTTCCTATGATGGAGCAACCGTATTTACGGACAAATATGGCGGTCCGCTGACTGTGGATCAACTCATTCCGGGAAGTATCGTGACGCTTGCTTATAACAGTAACATGGAAAAGATGGGATCTTTGCAGATTAATTCGGATTCATGGAATTATGCAGATATCCAGAAATTTAGCATGAATACCGAAAACCGGACGATTACGGTTGGGCAGGAAGAATATCATTTAAGCGATCAACTCCTTGTGTTTTTCCGGACAGGAGGAGATTTTTACCGGAGCAGATTTTTAAGCCAGGATGTGATTTCCATGCAGGGGATCGGTCAGGAGGTTCTGAGCATCCGTGTGGATCGTGGACATGGCTATCTGGAACTTAAGAACGAGGAATATTTTGTTGGCGGCTGGATTGAGATCGGGCAGACGGTCATTTCACAGCTTTCGCCGGAAATGCTGTTCTCTGTACCGGAGGGCAGTTATCAGGTACGCCTGACAACGGATCTTCTGGATGAAAGCCGGGAGGTGGAGATCCGCCGGGATGAGATTACGACACTGGATCTGGGAGATATTGAAAAGCCGGTTCCGGAAAGCGGGCAGGTGACCTTTGACATTACTCCGGAGAGTGCTTCGGTATACATTGATAACAATCTGATTAACCAGTTTTATACCTTGAAGCTGCCGGTAGGAATGCACCAGCTTACCGTCAGTGCTTCCGGTTATGATACGGTCAGCCAGTACTTTGAGGTTACCGGTGAGGAGCCTTTAAAGCTGCAGATGAATCTGACCCAGAGCAAGAGTTCCGTATCGGATAATGATATTTCCTGGGCTTCGGATAAGAAAGAGGGTGCGACGATTACCATTCAGACTCCGGACGGAGCAGAGGTATACGAGGACAACCTGTATAAGGGTTATGCGCCGGTTACCTACACGAAGAACGTGGGAACACATGTGCTTACCTTCCGCAAATCCGGTTATGTAACGAAGAGTTACTCGATTGAAGTGGCAGACGATGATGAAAATGTGGTTTATTCCTTCCCGGATCTGGAACCGGAGAGCAGCTCCACAGTCAGCGGTAACAGTGTTTCGGACAACACCGTTAAGACGCAGAGCACGGTCAGCGGCAATTCTGTGAGTGGGAACTCCGTAAGCGGTAATTCCGTCAGTGTAGAGTAGGAGATTTGGTGGAAGCGTTTGACAGCAAGGGAAACCTGTGATATAGTACGTCACATAAAACCCCTCGGGGAAGTGGATTTTTCAGGAGAGATCTTTTTTTCGCCACGCAGTGTTATCACTGCGTGGCGCGTTGCGTTTATAAGGAATAGTAATAAGGAGACTTAGAAACAATGGATCAGAATTTCATGAAGGAAAAGAAAATACTGCCACTGGTAATTTCGATGTCGCTTCCAATGGTGATCTCCATGGCAGTAAATTCCCTGTACAATATTGTAGACAGTTATTTCGTTGCAAAAAAATCAGTGAGAATGCGATGACGGCTCTTTCTCTGGTTTATCCGGTGCAGAATCTGATGACAGCGATTGCAGTGGGATTTGGCATCGGTATGAATGCCAGAGTGGCTTTCTGTCTTGGAGCAGGGAATAAAAAAAGCAGGCAGATCAGGCAGCGGTTACAGGACTTCTTTTTAAGTATCTTTCATGGAGTTATTCTGATGGTGGTCTGCATGCTGGGAATGCCGAAGTTCCTGTCTCTATTTACCGATAACGAAGAAATTATCCGCATGGGACTTGTTTACGCGAATCGTGCATTCCTGTTTTCTGTTATTATTATGCTTGGTATTTCCATGGAAAAGATTTTCCAGGCAGTTGGCAGAATGAAGGTTTCCATGATCAGTATGATGTGCGGTTTTATAGCCAATATTGTTCTGGATCCCTTGATGATCTTTGGAATCGGTCCTTTTCCGCAGATGGGAATGGCGGGAGCTGCCTATGCTACCGGAATCGGACAGACCATTACCTTGCTTGTTTATATTCTCTTTCATATGTTCCGGCCATTGCCGGTTTCCTTTGGAACAAAGAATATTTCCTTCAACCGTGAACTGATGCAGAAATTATATGCAGTGGGCATTCCGGCTTCCTTAAATATGGCACTGCCCTCCCTGTTGATTTCTTCCCTCAACGGAATTCTGTCAGCTTTTTCGGAAACATATGTGCTGGTGCTTGGCGCGTATTATAAGCTGCAGACCTTTATCTATCTTTCGGCGAATGGGATCATCCAGGGAATCCGGCCTCTGGTCAGCTTTAACTATGGTGCGGGAGAGCGGAAGCGTGTAGAACAGATTTTTCCGGACAGCGCTGTGTCTTACAGCAGGTGTGATGGCAGTTGGAATGCTGCTTTCTTTCCTGATTCCCGGACAGATGATCGGTTTATTTACCTCGAATCCGGAAACGATAAAGATTGGTGTGATGGCACTTCATATTATCAGTCTGGGATTTATTGTGTCGGCGGTTTCGGTTACCTGTTCCGGAACACTGGAAGGACTTGGAATGGGAATGGCCTCCTTATGGATTTCCTTATCGAGGTATGTGGTGGTCATCATTCCGGCCGCATTTCTTTTGAGCAGGGTATGGGGAGCGGATGGAGTGTTTTATGCTTTTCCTGTGACAGAGATTATGACTGCGGTATTTGCTTTCATGATTTATCGTAAAAGCTATCAGGCATAGCGTCATATCAGTGTAAGGAAGATCGTAACTGTGAAGGTACTGAACGGTTACGGAAATTTACAATAGGAAATAAGCAGTGGATCGTTCGACAAAAAACGATTTCGAGTTTTTAACAGACTACTTGTTTTTGGACGGGAAATTTGTGGAAAACCTTGAAAAATCTGCATTTTAATCCAAATTTACCTTGACAAACAGGGGCAAAAACGCTATATATATTAATAGACGTTTGTAAAGGGGCAGATCGTTCCATCGTCAATAGATATCGAATATAAGATATCAAAGAATACACTCAAATAAATAGGAGGAAGTTCAAATGAACAAAACAGAATTAGTTGCAGCTATGGCTGATGCAGCCGGCTTATCCAAGAAAGACGCAGAAAAGGCATTAAAGGCATTTACAGATGTTGTTGCAGAAGAACTTAAGAAGGATGGAAAGGTTCAGTTAGTTGGATTCGGTACATTCGAAGTATCCAAGAGAGCAGCAAGAGAAGGAAGAAATCCTCAGACTGGTAAGACCATGAGCATTCCTGCTTCTAAGGCTCCTAAGTTTAAAGCTGGTAAGGCTTTAAAGGATTCCATCAACTAATATTGTTTGGAACGATTCGGAGTGCCGCTGCTATGCAACGGCACTCTTTTTGTGTAGAGCACTTAATGAAAGCAAGCCAGAGGGCGCAGCTTGAATTTAGTGCGAACCGGTCCGGAACACTTAACGAGTGCGAGCAGAAGCGAAGCAAGAGTTTAGTTGCCATGCATATGAGAAAATGATCCGGTGGATCATTTTTGAGTGAGATGGACAGGTAGAACATTTTGATAATTAGTGCAAAATAGAAGGACATTATTATGAGACTCGACAAATATTTAAAGGTATCCCGTTTAATTAAAAGAAGAACTGTAGCCAACGAAGCCTGTGATGCAGGCAGAGTGCTGGTGAATGACAAGCCGGCCAAGGCATCCACAAATGTTAAAGAGGGCGATACGATTACGATTGCTTTTGGAAATAAGGATGTAAAGGTAGAGGTGCTTTCGGTTCAGGAAGTAGTTAAGAAGGATGAAGCCACGGAGCTATTCCGATACCTGTAAGACATTGAAAAAATAGAAAGTTGTCATTTATTTTCCATGACGGACATATAGTTATTTAGAGCAAAATGCAGGAGTCATGGAGGATGGAAGATAATACATCAATTAATAAAAAGGCGCATAAACTGATCCTGAATAACCGCAGAACAGGAAATCTCACAGGAGTAAGCGATGTCTTATCGTTTGATGAGAATGAGATTATTCTGGAGACGGATCAGGGAATGCTTATGATGAAAGGAAAAGAACTTCATGTGAGCCGTCTGATGCTGGATAAAGGCGAAGTCGATATCGACGGACGGATTGACAGCGTAACTTATTCCGAACAGGGAAGCCGCACGGAACGGACAGAATCGCTCCTTGGCAGACTGTTTAAGTAAGGCGTATGAGTCAGGAAATCACCGAAGAACTGCTCCTTTTTTTTCATTCCTTTCTGACCGGAATTGTCATGGCGCTGTTTTATGACGGCCTGCTCATTATAAGGCGCGTGATCCGTCATGGACAGTTCTGGATTTCATTGGAGGATTTTTTCTTCTGGCTGATCTGTGCCTGGGGAGTATTTCTCTTTCTGGTAGAAGAAAATAATGGTATTTTGCGATGGTTTGCAGTTGGTGGAGCCGTATTGGGAGCATTTCTTTATAAGAAATCCATAAGCAAATGTTATATAAATATTATGTCAACAATAGGAAAGAGCATTCTACACATACTATATCTTGTGGTTCGGAAAATTCTGACACCTATAAATGCCGGAAAAGCCTATATTTATAAGAAAAAGTAAGCGACTTGGACATCGCAATATAAAAAAATATTGCGATCCCTAAAAAAAGAGGTTGACGGTTTGCATAAAATTACTTAAAAATAACATTATGTAAACACACACAGAAATAATTTTGTGTACATGGAGAAGTAAAATGGCCAGAAAAGCTGCATATAAAAAACGACGACAAAATAAAACAGGAATATTTCTGGTAACGCTGGTGCTTCTGATGATGCTGGTTGTAGTAGGAATCAAGAGTATTGAGCTTCGGGAGAAGAAAGCCTACTATGCGAAGCGCGAAGAGGAGCTTGCCCTTCAGATTGAGCAGGAGGAGCAGCGTGCAGAGGAAATCAAAGAGTACGAGACTTACACCCAGACCAAGAAGTACATTGAGGAAGTGGCCCGCGATAAGCTTGGACTTGTATATGAAGGAGAGATCCTGTTTAAAGATGAGAATTAGATGACCATTTGTATCCTATGGATATGGATGGTCTTTTTATGTAGAGCACTTAGAGAATGCGAGCCAAATGGCGAAGCATGAACTTAGTGCGAACGATACCTGTGCACTTAATGAGAACGAGCGTAAGCGAAGTACGAATTTAGTGCAGCAGGTATATGTAGAGCACATAGAGAAACTAAGCCAAAGGCTTACAGAAATTTTCACCAACACCTAAATACGACAAAATATACCGAAGCCCCTGTGTATAATGTTCTTTACGATGCCATAGATTTATGTATTTATTATGGCATTGCTTAAATAGAAGGGGTGAACGGACATGAAAAGACAACCGGATATGGATAAAGAATCTTTCGCAAGTATTCTGCCGGATTACGGGAAGAGAAAATTGATGACCTACGCAGATTCGATCCGCGAACTGGCTTTAAATCTGGAAGACAGCGGGAATGGGGAACCAGACGATAAAGAGTGCAGGGAGACCGTAGACAGGAGGGATATTCTCTGGCAGAAGAAGCTTTCGGAAAATAAAAAGTCTCATGGTGGATCAGCTTCGGGAAATGTCCAAGATTATGATGGAGCTTGCCGAAGAGAACCGGAGATGCGTGCCTATGAGCAGCAGAAGGTTTAAGCAGATCGCCCATGCATTTAAGGAAATGGAGTTGCAGCTAAAGAATCTGTATCTGATTGAGAATGAAAACGGGCGTACAGAAATATCGGTAACACTGAAAAGCAAAGGTAAAAAAATCCGCTTTCCTCGGATGAGGTCGGAGATCTGCTTTCTGTTCTGCTCGGAACACATTTAAGCAGCAGACAGGACAATAAATTCTTTTTATCCGAGGGCTTTGAAACCCTATATTATGTGGAAGAATCGAAATTCCATACCCTGACGGGAGTGGCCAAGGCCGTAAAGGAAACGGAACAAATTTCCGGGGATAATTACAGCTTTTTTGAAATGGAAACCGGAAATCTCACGGCCGTATTGTCGGACGGAATGGGCTCCGGGGACAAAGCCTGTGCCGACAGCACAATGGTGGTAGAGCTGGTGCAGCGTTTTTTAGAGGCGGGTTTTCAGATGGAAATGGCCATCCAGATGATTAACAGTACCCTGCTTTCCGGTGGGGAGCAGAGTAATATGTCGACGCTGGATGTGTGCAGCCTTGATCTGTACAGCGGAGAATGCCGGTTTGTAAAGGTGGGAAGCTCCAGTTCCTATATTAAAAGGCAGCATCTGGTGGACCGGATTTCTTCCGGAAATCTGCCGCTCGGTATTTTCCAGAAGCCGGATGTGGAAAGCATTGGGCGTACCCTGATGGATGGAGATTATATTATTATGATTTCGGATGGCGTACTGGATGCGCTGTCACAGGGGATCGGAGAGGATATGCTGTCGGAATTTATAGGAAGCCTTACGGTAGAAAATCCGGGAGAAATGGCGAATACCATTTTGCGATACTGCATTCAGCAGTCCAGGGGACATATCCGGGATGATATGACGGTCATGGTGATCGGGATCTGGGAGCGGAATGCAGATGACCGGGCATCATAAACCGTGCGACAAAAAGGCTTTCCATTTCCTGCAAAAATACATTATATTTAATGTATGGTTGAAGAAGTTTTGCAGTATATCATGCAATATCATATGGTGGAGCCGGGCGATGTGGTGATCGCAGGCGTTTCAGGGGGCGCGGATTCGGTCTGCCTCCTTCTTGTGTTGGAAAAACTGGTAGCAAGGCTTTCCATAACGATAGAAGTTGTTCATATTAATCATGGCATCCGCGCGGAAGCCGGAGAGGATGCGGAATTTGTCCGGAAGCTGTGCAAAGATCGGCAGATTCCCTTTCACCTGATTTGTGCAGATGTGGAGTCACAGGCAAAGCAGGAAAAGCTGTCTACCGAAGAAATGGGACGAAAGATCCGCTATGAAGCCTTCCGGCAGATTCTCGGTGGACGAAAGGGAAAGATTGCAGTAGCACATAACAGTAACGACCGTGCGGAAACGATGCTGTTTCATCTGTTCCGGGGGACAGGACTTACCGGAGCGTGCGGTATCCGTCCGGTACAGGGGGAAATCATCCGTCCCCTGCTTTTTCTTGAGCGGAAAGAGATTGAGCAGTGGTTACAGGAGCAGCAGATTTCCTTTTGTACGGATGCGACGAATCTGGGAGATGACTATACCCGGAACCGGATCCGGCATCATATCCTGTCTTATGCGGAGAAAGAAATTGTGCACGGAACCACCGCCAATATGAATCGTGCGGCAAAGCAGCTGCAGGAAGCCGATGAGTATGTGATGAGACAGACACTGGCAGCCGTGGAGCGGTGCTGTGTCTTTACAGATCACCCGAAAGCTGTTTCGGTGAAGCTTTCCCTGTTACAGAAAGAAGATCCGTTTATCCGGAAGCGGCTCCTTTTTTATGCCGTGTGTGAAATTGCAGGGCAGAAAAAGGATATTACGGAAGCGCATATCCAGAGCATTGATAAGCTTTTACAGGGGACGGGCAGTAAGGAATGTATGCTTCCTTATCAGGTTCATGTCTATAAACAGTATGAATGGGTAAAAATAGAAAAGAGGGAAGCGTGTGCAGAACCTTCCGGGGAGGAATATCCGGAATTGCCGGTTGGGATTCCTTCCGTGATTCAGGTCCCTTTACTTGGAGATGTGGAATTTCAGACGTTTCCCTATGAAAAAAATCTCAAATTATTCCTCAAAAAAACATATACGAAATGGTTTGATTATGATAAAATAACAACGACTTTGTTCCTCAGACCAAGACAGGCTGGGGATTATTTAACGGTTAATCAACAGATGGGACGTAAATCCCTGCAGGACTACTTTGTAGATCAGAAAATCCCGAAGGAAAACAGAGATTCCCTGTATGTTCTTGCCATGGATCATCATGTGGTATGGGTTCCGGGGCTGCGAATCAGCGAGTTCTTTAAAATTACGGAACAGACAGAGCATGTTTTACAGGTGAGGGTTCTGTCAAAGGAGTAAGGCAAATAGAATAGTAAATGGTAACACCATTAGAGAAAGGAGTCATAGATATGGCTGAAAGAGTTAGAGTACTTTTTATCAGAGGAAGAAGTAGATGCAAAAAAATTAAGGAGATCGGAGAACAGATCAGCAGGGACTATGCCGGCAGGAGCGTTCATCTGGTATGCGTTTTAAAGGGTGGAAGCTTTTTCATGTGTGAGCTTGCCAAGAGAATTACCGTGCCGGTATCTTTGGACTTTATGTCGGTTTCCAGCTACGGAAGCGAAACAAAGTCAAGCGGTGTCGTACGAATTGTGAAGGATCTTGATGAACCCCTGAAGGGAAAGGATGTTCTTGTTATTGAGGATATTGTGGATTCCGGACGTACCTTAAGCTATCTGCTTGAAATGTTAAAGGACAGAGGACCTGCGAGCCTTCGCCTTTGTACCCTGTTAGACAAGCCGGAGAGAAGAGTCACCGATGTACATGTGGATTATACCGGATTCGAGATTCCCGATGAATTTGTTGTAGGATATGGTCTTGACTATGACCAGAGATACCGTAACCTGCCTTATATTGGAGTAGTTGAATTCGATTAATTTATAAATAATAAAGTAATTTCTGAAAGGAAAATAGTGTGAAAAAAAGTAGAGGATTAAGTGTATATTTCGTTGTGATGCTGGTTTTTACTGGCATTGCTGATTATTCCCAGCTTCATGGACAATAACCGGATCGAATATACAAGAGGTGAATTAATGAATGATCTGGAGGCTGGCCGGGTGGTCAGCGCAGACATTATGCCGAGCCGGCAGACACCGACCGGTGAGGTGACCGTTACATTGCAAAGCGGTCTGGAAAAGACCCTATATGTTACCGATGTCAGTGAAATCGAACAGTTCCTGATTTCCTTTAACGTAGATCCCAATGTAGAAAAGGTACAGGAGGAAAACTGGTTCCTGACCAGTATTCTTCCGATGCTGGTGGCGGTGGTTGTGCTGATCGTGTTCTTTACCATGATGAACGGGCAGAACGGTGGAAGCAATGCCAAGATGATGAACTTCGGAAAGAGCCGTGCGAAGCTTTCCATGGGCGATGGAACTGTAACCCTGAAAGATGTTGCCGGTCTTCAGGAAGAAAAGGAAGAACTGGAAGAAATTGTAGAATTCTTAAAGGATCCTGCCAAGTTTACCAAAGTTGGGGCGAGAATTCCGAAGGGTGTTCTTTTAGAGGGTGCTCCCGGTACCGGTAAGACCCTGCTTGCAAAAGCGATTGCAGGAGAAGCCGGTGTTCCGTTCTTTAGTATTTCCGGTTCGGATTTCGTAGAGATGTTCGTCGGTGTCGGTGCTTCCCGTGTGCGTGATCTGTTTGAAGAAGCCAAGCATCATGCACCCTGTATTGTATTTATTGATGAAATTGATGCGGTTGCCAGAAGACGTGGTACCGGTATGGGAGGCGGCCACGATGAAAGAGAGCAGACACTGAACCAGCTCCTTGTGGAAATGGACGGATTTTGGCGTCAATGAAGGAATTATCGTACTTGCTGCAACGAACCGTGTCGACATTCTGGATCCGGCAATTCTTCGTCCGGGACGTTTTGACCGTAAGATTACCGTGAACCGTCCGGACGTGGCAGGCAGGGAAGAAATTCTCCGTGTGCATGCCAAGAATAAACCGCTTGCAGAAGACGTGGATTTAAAGAAGGTTGCACAGACAACGGCCGGATTTACCGGTGCAGATCTGGAAAATCTCCTGAACGAGGCTTCCATTGTTGCTGCGAAGGAAAACCGTACCTATGTAATCCAGAAGGATATTGAGAAAGCCTTTATCAAGGTCGGACTGGGCGTAGAGAAGAAGAGCCGTGTGATTTCAGATAAGGAAAAGAGAATTACGGCATTCCATGAAGCAGGTCATGCGATCCTGTTCCATGTGCTTCCGGATGTGGATCCGGTTCATATGATTTCGATCATCCCGACGGGACTTGGCGCTGCAGGTTATACGATGCCTCTTCCGGAAAAAGATGAAATGTTTCTGACAAAGAGCCACATGCTGCAGGATATTATGGTTTCCCTGGGTGGACGAATTGCAGAAGAAATCGTGTTTAATGATATTACAACCGGTGCTTCCAATGATATCCAGAAGGCAACCAAGACGGCGAGAAACATGGTAACCCGTTATGGTATGTCCGAGAAGCTTGGTGTGATCAACTATGATAATGATGACGATGAGGTCTTTATCGGTAAGGATCTTGCGCATGCCAAGAGCCACAGCGAACTGATTTCCGGAAAGATTGATACCGAAGTTAAGGATATCGTGGATGACTGCTACCGCAAGGCGAAGGAAATCATCTTAGAGCATATGGATGTGTTGAATAAGTGTGCCGAGCTTCTTCTGGAAAAGGAAAAGATTGGAAGAGAAGAATTCGAAGCATTGTTTGATGACAGAGAAAAACCGGTTACGGAGTAGGATGCATTTGTCAATGAAATATATTTGGTGAAAATGCACAAAAAGTTAAAACGATTTTTGTAATATTTGTGAATCGTGAGTATTTACGCAAAAAAATAGGCATATGCTATTATACTACTTGTAACCCCCCCAATACATTATATAGTTTTTGCTATACCCCATAAGAAAGAAATACCTTCTCTAAAGAGGACAGTAATTATTTACTGTCTTTTTTTACTATGCAAAAATTTATCACTGTACAGTATAAAAGTCGAAAATTTAATAAATATTTATAAACCACATTGACAGGAAAAAAAAATTTTTTTGATATATCGAAATCGAGTTGTATTTATACATATAAGAGAAAGGAAAAATGTGCTATGGCATTGGGAAAAAAACACGATGAATCAAAGACTGGAAAAAAATGCAGTTGAAGGAAAGAATAAACTATGGATACAAAAAAAGTAATCATTATGATGCTGATATCCGGAATACTGTCCGTTGCGATTATTGGAGTGTTGTTCGCCAATATGATGCGATATGTTGAAAAAGGTACAGAGGGCAGATACCGCTGTAAAAATCTGCCGGGTCGATGTGAATGCAGCAGCAAGAAATATTAGGGAAATGGCACTAAACAGTGACACATCCAGTTATGATGATTATGAAAAAAAGGTAGAGGATAATCTTGCAGAAGTTGATTCTGAGTTGAAGATATTAAAGAAAACAGGAATTGTTTCCGATGAGCTTTATCAGGAGTATGCTTCTTCTCTTTCAGACTGGGGGAATATCGGTTACTCTATTATGCAGCAGATTATAAGTGGTGAAATGGAAAATGCGACCGATGCGATTATTAATCAGTGTACCCCGGCATTGGATCAGGCAGTAGAGATCGGAGTGAAGCTGGACGATGTGACGGATCAGGCCAGCAGCCGGGCGGTTATGTTTACGGTATTACTTGCCATTGCGGGAATAAGCATTATTGTGATCTGCCTGCTTTTAGCATCTATTTTAGCAAGGAAAACAGGTCAGGAGGTACTGGGAACCATTCTGACTCCGCTGCATGCGATTGAGGATGTTGCGAAAGAACTGACAGAAGGAAACCTGCATAGTACATTGAATTATCATTCTGAAGATGAGATCGGAAGACTTGCACATAGTATGCGTAAGTCCATTCGTATATTGGGATCTTATGTGGATGATATAGATCGTTCCATGAAACTGTTTTCAGAAGGAAATTTTGATGCTCAGCCGGAAGTAGAATGGAAGGGCGATTTTATTGGCATTCTGAATTCCTTTATGGCATTTGAAAAAAGCATGGCAGATACCGTTAGCGGAATTCAGCGTGTTTCTGACGAGGTTTCAAGTGGAGCGGAGCAGGTGGCATCAAGCTCCAGTGACCTTGCGGATGGTGCAACAAACCAGGCATCGGTTGTTGAAGAATTAACCGCAACAGTTACGAATGTATCGGAACAGGTAGCGCGGAATTCGCAGTCTGCAAAGGAGATAAGCGGAAGAGTGGATGAGCTTGGAAACTCTATTTTCGAGAGCAATGGCAAGATGCGTGAAATGGTTGATTCCATGAATGAGATCAATGTGGCATCAAAAGAGATCGACAAGATTATAGCAACGATTAACGAGATAGCTTCCCAGACCAATCTTCTGGCATTAAATGCTTCCATTGAAGCAGCAAGAGCAGGGGAGGCAGGAAAAGGCTTTGCGGTTGTAGCAAATCAGGTAAATGTATTGGCGGATCAAAGTGCCCAGGCGGCGAAGGAATCCTCTTTACTGATTGAAACCTCAGTTAAAGCTGTGGAGAAGGGCATGGTGATTGCAGGACAAACGGCTGCACAATTAGAGCAGGTGGCTGAAACCTCCAAAAAAATTACAGAGGAAGTTGCAAGGATTGCCGATACCCTGGAAACACAGACTACAGAGATTTATCAGATTAATCAGGGTATTGAGCAGATCAATGATGTTGTACAGAACAATTCGGCAACATCAGAGGAATGTGCAGCTGCCAGTCAGGAGATGAGCAATGAAGCAGAGAACCTGCGTAAACTGATTCAAAAGTTCCGGATTGCAACGTTTGAAAACAGTGAAAGTGCTTCATAATGCAGTAATAAGTATAGAAAAACATGATATTGGGTTACAAATAATTTGATGAACTGATATGTAAGGCTCCCGGAAAATCCGGGAGCCTTTTTGAAAACTCATAAAAGGAAAACCCATACTTTTCTTGATTATAAAAACATGGTTGGTATAAAATAAATCTAGTTGTGAATTTTTTTCGATCAGATGAAATTCATTCTATAAAAAAATAGATGGAGCATATGGTATATGGATATTAATCGCATTATGAAAACCGAGCAGAATATGATGTATATATCGGAAATGCGGCCGGTTTTTAACCGTGAAGCATTATTCAGTGATACGACAGAGAACTATATCAGTCCTGCAGAACCCAATCCGTATTCAGAAGTAAAAGTACGATTTCGTACCAAGGCAAAGAATATTGACCGTGTTTTTCTGGTACACAACAATGAAAAAATTTTGATGACAGTCACAGAGGGTGATGATAATTTTGATTATTTTACCTGCTCGATCGAAGTAGAGCAGGAACAGTACAGCTATTACTTTGAGGTGCAGGTCGGAAAAATTAATTGTGTCTATGATACGCGTGGAGTTTCCAAGCATCCGGATGAAACCTTTTTCTTCCGGATTATTCCCGGATTTAAGACACCCAGGTGGGCTAAGGGAGCCGTGATGTACCAGATTTACGTGGA
The DNA here is from genome assembly GCA_021628825.1 of Lachnospiraceae bacterium. GTDB lineage: Bacteria > Bacillota > Clostridia > Lachnospirales > Lachnospiraceae > Suilimivivens. Next base: position 454,275 of record JAJXRY010000002.1, read on the forward strand.
CCGCTTCTATAATGGTGATCCAACGAATGATGTGCTGACGAATGAATATCAGTATATTGAGGACAAATCTGTCCGTGTGGAGGACTGGAGCAAATATCCGGCCAGTATGGGTGTGCGCGAGTTCTATGGAGGAGATCTGCAGGGTGTGCTGGATAAGATGGATTATCTGCAGGATCTTGGTGTTGATGTTATTTATTTTAATCCCCTGTTTGTTTCTCCGTCCAATCACAAATATGATATTCAGGATTATGACTATATTGATCCTCATATTGGAAAAATTGTCCATGACGAGGGAGAGATTTTACGTCCCGATCAGAAGGAAAACCGTGAGGCAACCAGATATATTGACCGTGTGACCAATAAAGAAAATCTGGAAGCCAGCAATGAGCTTTTTGCGCAGGTGGTAGCAGAGGCGCACCGCCGTGGCATGAAGGTGATTCTGGATGGCGTGTTTAACCATTGCGGATCCTTTAATAAATGGATGGATAAAGAGCGTATTTATGAGAATGCACCGGGATACGAGAAGGGTGCCTATATCAGCAAGGACAGTCCGTACCATAATTACTTCCAGTTTTTTAATGATCATGCGTGGCCTTATAACAATGCATATGATGGCTGGTGGGGACATGATACGCTGCCGAAGCTTAATTATGAGCAGTCACAGGAGCTGTTTAATTATGTCATGCATATTGCAGCAAAAATGGGTATCGTTCCCTTATAATATTGATGGCTGGCGTCTGGATGTGGCAGCGGACCTTGGACACAGTCCGGAATACAATCATTATTTCTGGCAGCAGTTCCGTAAGGCAGTTCATGATGTGAATCCGGAGGCAATCGTGCTTGCAGAGCATTATGGAAGTCCGAGAGACTGGCTGAATGGCAAGGAATGGGATACGGTCATGAACTATGATGCATTTATGGAGCCGGTGACCTGGTTTTTGACCGGAATGCAGAAGCACAGCGATGACTTCCGAGGAGATATGCTTGGCAATGCAGACAGCTTTTTACAGGCTATGCGCTATCATATGGCAAGCTTTACGACACCGTCCTTACAGATTGCCATGAACGAATTATCCAATCATGATCATTCCCGTTTTTTAACAAGAACCAATCATAAGGTAGGAAGAACCAATACGTTAGGCTCCCAGGCGGCAAATGAAGGAGTTAATAAAGCCGTGATGCGTGAGGCTGTTATGATTCAGATGACCTGGCCGGGCGCACCGACCATTTACTATGGTGATGAAGCCGGAGTATGCGGCTTTACCGATCCAGATAATCGTAGAACCTATCCATGGGGGCAGGAAGATACGGAACTCATCCGTTTCCACAAGGAAATGATCCGTATTCATAAAGAGAGTGAGGAGCTGTTAACCGGATCCCTGAAATTTATGGATGGAGATTATAACATTCTGGGTTATGGACGTTTCAACCGTCATGCATGTACAGCGGTTCTTATTAATAATAACGATCACGAAATTACCAGGGAAATGGAAGTCTGGTATATTGGTGCACCTAAGGAGGGTGTTATGCAATGCGAGATGCTCACAACCGCAGACGGATTTGATGCTAAAGAGCATGAGTATCCCATTGTTTCCGGTAAGGTCACCGTGACACTTCCCGGAACATCCGCGATTGTGTTGAGGTATGAGGAAGAGTAAATACCGTAGGAAAAAAACAATATGCAGCAAAGCCGGTAATTTTTAAAATTATGATCTTGCTTTTTTTAATAGTTGATATGGTATATTCTATTATTGTCAGGGCTTTGTGAACAATATGTTCATGAGACTGTATGGATGGATTCCCGAGTGGCCAAAGGGGACAGACTGTAAATCTGCTGCAAATTGCTTCGGTGGTTCGAATCCACCTCCATCCATTTGAAATCTGTGATGCAGATTTCAGCATATGCATTGATGAGGTTAATGGAACAGCACATGTGCGTATGTCCATGCATTCAACTATAATGCATATTGCAGTGTCCGCAGGTGTGGCGGAATAGGCAGACGCAAGGGACTTAAAATCCCTCGGTGGTGACACCGTACCGGTTCAAGTCCGGCCACCTGCATGAAATTGGAAATGCTTAGAATGTTGACAAACAATATTCTAAGCTTTTTTTCTTTATATATAAACATCCGGGAAATTTTGTATAATAGGTATTTGAATAATGGAGGAAAAGCATGACCGATTTACAGAAACAGTTATTTGCCCTGCAGGATAAAACGTATCGGGAGTTTCACAGTAAACTCATGCCGGATACGGATAAGGAAGCAGTGATTGGAATCCGGATTCCGGTGTTAAGAAGGTTTGCCGGAGAGTTTGCAAAGAAGCCGGAAGCCAGAGAGTTTTTTTGCAGCAGCTTCCACATCAGTATTATGAGGAAAAACAATCTACACATGATGCTGATTACTGCAGAGAAGGATTATGAGAAATGTCTGGCAGAAGTGGAAAGATTCGTCCCCTATATTGACAACTGGGCAACCTGCGACATGTCGGCGCCAAAATGCTTTGAAAAGCATAAGCAGGAGCTGCTTCCGAAGGTAAAGGAATGGATTGCTTCGGAAGAGACTTATACAATCCGTTATGGAGTTGACCTGCTTATGGCGCTGTATCTGGATGAGGATTTTCAGCCGGAATATCTGGAACTGCCGGCATCTGTAACCTCAGAAGAATATTATGTGAAAATGGTGATTGCGTGGTACTTTGCCACGGCCCTTGTGAAACAATGGGATGCGGCCATTCCTTATATGGAACAGCGCAGGCTCTCTGACTGGGTACACCGTAAGACCATCCAGAAGGCGATTGAAAGCTATCGGATTACGAAAGAGCAGAAGGACTATTTAAGGACACTGAAGTGAAATATGGAGATAATTATGACACGTGAAGAAGTATTGGAGTATGGTTTATCCTTCCCGATGACCTATCAGGAGGCGCCGTTCCATGATCCGAACTGGCAGTTGGTCCGGGTGAAGGGAAGCAAGAAGGCCTTTTTGTGGACCTATGAAAAGGATGGATATCTGAATATTAATGTAAAGGCAGATCCACAGTGGAGAGATTTCTGGAGAAGTGCCTATCCGGGAACGGTGGTTGCCGGGTATCATCTGAATAAAGAGCATTGGAATACCCTGATTCTTGACGGGACCATTCCGGAAGAAGATGTGAAGCGCATGATTGCAGAGAGCTATGACCTTGTTACGGATAGTCCGACAAAGCGGATCTACGAGGCGGTTAAGAAAATTCCGAAGGGGCACGTAGCCACGTATGGGCAGATTGCGGAGCTTGCCGGGGAGAAAAAGATGGCAAGAGCGGTAGGAAATGCCCTGCATAAGAATCCGGATCCGGAAAATATTCCCTGTTTCCGTGTGGTAAATTCAAAGGGAGAATTATCCGGAGCGTTTGCTTTTGGCGGAGAGGGCGAACAGGCAAGACGGCTTATGGGGGATGGAGTTATTGTGGAGAATGCTAAAGTGGATTTGGAGCAGTTCGGAATTCAGATTGATCCGGTTACTTTGGAAATTTGTACCGGAATAGATGACGGAATTCAGTAGTGGATCTGGCATCAATGCTTGATGGAATTAACGTTGGAATGCTGCGTGATTTTCATTGGATGGAATAAAGGAAGCTGGCAAGAAAATCCCGGATAGGATGATTGGGAAGAAGGAGAGATACGACAGATGATAGGATTAGGTACCGTAATCAATACCGCAGCTATTGTGATTGGCGGTCTTTTAGGATACTTCTTCGGCAGATTGTTAAAAGAAAGAATACAGGATACCCTGAATATGGCATGTGGGGTCAGTGTCCTGTTTATTGGAATTGCAGGTGCAATGCAGTATATGCTTCCGGTCAGTGAAAAAAGTCTGTCAGGTGGTGGAACCATGCTGATGATTCTGACATTGACGCTGGGCGGTCTGCTTGGTGAATGGATGGATATAGAGGCGAAATTTGAGCGTTTCGGGGAGTGGCTTAAGAAAAAGACCGGTAATCAGAAAGATAATCGGTTTATCCATGGCTTCGTAACTTCTTCCCTGACGGTATGTATTGGTGCAATGGCGATTGTGGGATCGATACAGGATGGTGTATCCGGGGATTATACGATTCTTGCTGCCAAGAGCGTCCTTGACTTTATCATTATCATGGTGATGACCTGTGCTATGGGCAAAAGCTGCATTTTCTCGGCGGTACCGGTGCTTCTTTTAGAGGGTGGGATTACACTGCTGGCTTCTTTACTGAAACCGGTATTTACAGATCAGGCGTTGAATTACATCTCTTTTGTCGGATCGGTATTGATTTTTCTGTGTTGGATTGAATCTCGTATGGGGGAAGAAGGTACGAGTTGCCAACCTTCTTCCAGCCATTCTGCTTGCGATTGCGGCTGCATATCTGCCGGTTTCGTTTTTAAAAGAAAAGGTAACTATTCAGCGAATGGGGTTCTGAATAGTTACTTATGATTTCTTAAATTAAAATTCGTAGTCGATGCAGGCGCGGCTTTCACGTAACGGAGTGATGAATGCACCGAAAGCCTTATGAGTAGGATGAATCTGATAAGCATTCAGTCCTTCGATATCGTCAAAAATCACAGATTAAAGCCAGTTCATAGTTACTTTCTGCTGCCTTTTCATCATTGATGGCAACAACGAGCTTCTTTAAAGTGGGAATCTCAGCTTCAAAAACGGAAAGGCGCTTCTTAGCTTCCTCGATGGTTTCCTGTTTCGTCTTTCCTTCAGTATTTTCCTTTAATTTGAACATTACGATGTGTTTAATCATAGGTATGTTTCCTTTCTTTTCGTATAGATATTTATTGCGCAGATGAAATGATTGTATAAGTTGCCCTTAGTGAGCAAGCTCCCACGGTCATCTTGCACAATCATTTCTGCATGGCGGAACTATTATCATATAGATCTTAGCAAATCATAAACGCACTTGCAAGGTTTCCGGTAACAGGATATGATGAAAAGGGTGTTATAGTTCATACAGCAGGCAGACACTTGCTGTCAGGCTGCGTAAGAACATGATTTGAGTAGAGCACTTAGCGAGGTTATTTCGAGCTTAGTGCGAACCATACAAGTTCACTTGGCAAACCGGAGGTGAGTCTAGTGAAGCTTGTTCGGGAGTGAGCAGGCTCCTTTTGCGAAGCAAAACTTCAAATGAGCCTGCGAATAGTTGCTGGAACGAGGTACGAGTGAACAGTAACTAAAATAAGGTGAAGTGATACATATGGCAAAAACAGAAGCGGAAATTTGTAAAGAATGTAAGGGAAATTGCTGCAAGTCCACAGGATGTTCTCTTTCTCCGGAGGATATGATCCGTGGAATCCGGGAATGGAAGGAAATGCCGGGAGCAGAGAGAATGCAGCATACGGACATAGAAAAAGTAAAAGCAGAAAAAACAATATCAGAAAATGCGCTTTCTATCGAAGAGATTGAGAACTGGCTGATGAACAGCAATTGTGCGCTGGATTCTTTTTGGCTATCCGGGGAAGGCTGCTTTATGTGAGGATGCGGCACAAGTGCTTTACCTTTATCGGAGTTGATGCCATGGGAGAATGTGCAGCGTTAACCGATACAGGCTGCCTGTTATCGTATGAGGATCGTCCCAAGGGAGGACGGATGCTGATTGCAAGTGAAGATTACCGCTGTACCCAGAAATACACCAGAGAGATGATGGTGGAGGACTGGATGCCTTATCAGGAACAGCTTAAGAAGATCTGGAAAAAGTGGTATAAGAAGTTTACACAGGACGGTACGTTTGACCGTTGTGAAGAAGAATATATGAAGTTTCAGAGAGTGCGCCGGGAGCAGATGCTGGCTTCCATGCAGGAATGATAGAGGAAAGAGATGCTTAAGGTTTCACATATTAAGAAAAAGTATGGAAAAAGAATCATATTGGATGATATTTCGTTGGAAGCAGAGTGCGGACAGTGTCTTGCACTTGCCGGGAAAAAAACGGCTGCGGAAAGACAACACTGATGCAGATTCTGGCAGGAGCCATCCGGCCTGACGCAGGAGAAATTACCTTTTTCGGAAAGGATCCATTGCAGAAGCGGAAATATTTCCAGAAGTATGTCGGATATGTTCCGCAGGAGCCACCGCTCATGGAAGAGCTTACCGTGAAGGATAATCTGAAACTATGGGGTGTCTGGCAGTCGGAGCACCGGGAATTGCTGCTTTCGTCTTTTGAGTTGGATGATCTGTTGAAAACAGAGGTCCGGAAACTGTCGGGAGGAATGAAACGCAGATTGTCGATTGCCTGTGCGCTGGCACAGTGGCCGCCGATTCTGCTGTTGGATGAGCCGACAACGGCACTTGATTTATATTATAAGAATAACATTCAGCAATGGCTGATGCAGTATCGGAAGATGAATGGAATTGTGCTGTTAACTTCGCACGATGAAAACGAAATTCTTTCCTGTGACCGCTGCCTGATTATGAAGCAGGGGAAGCTCACAGAGCTTACGGGAGAAGATTTTACCATAGAGGAAATTAGAAAAGAAATCATAACACTGGATAAGTAATGGTGAAGGGAGAAGAAAAATGCCGAAATTTGATCCAATGACAGGAGAACTCATTGTAGAGGAAACAACAGAACAAACCGGAAAACAGTTTGTGCCAAGGTTTGATCCGATGACGGGGCAGCCGATCTATACAGCACAACCACAGCCGCAGTCACAATCACAGTCACAGTCACAGCCACAGTTTCAGTCACAGCCACAGCCACAGTTTCAACCGCAGTCACAGGCACCGAAGAAGTCGCACAAGACAGCAATTATTGTTTCGATTATTGTTGGAGTAGTGGTATTGCTTGGAATTCTTGTTTTTGTATTAGCAGCAGTGCTGTTTTCCAATCCGAGAGCAACAGTGGAAAGGGCATGTGCAAAAACCTTTTCCGAAGGTGGATATTTATATGATGCGTTGAAGGATATCCATGGATTTGGAGAAGAGTATACGGTTACATCTAATATTCTGGTTACGATGCATAGAGAATATTTCGACAGCTCGATTGCATTTTATGCGCAGCTGGGAGTAGAGGGAAAAGACAAACAACTTGCAGGAACGATTGAATACAACAATTCGTTTATGCCGATTCCGGAAATTGAATATAAGATGCAGATTGACGAGCAAGAGGCTCGTTTCCAGATTCCAACGATAGACAACCATGTATTCACTTACAACTATACGGAAGAAAAGCATGGATATCTGACGGAAGTGGGTTCAGCAGAACAGCTGCAGAGGATTGATGATGTGTTGAAAATGATCTATTCCAGTGAATCCCCGGAAGATATCAAAAATACAGAATTAGGTGTGAAGCTGACTGACTTTTATCGTTCCCTGAAAGTGGAAAAGTCAGATGCCGGGCAGTTTGAAGTGGATGGAAACATCCGGAAGTGCAAGGGATATGCCATTCAGGTGACACAGGAGGATATGAACCGGTTCAGGGAGATTTATCAGGAATATATCGAGACAACAATGGCAGATCAGTTACATGTAATTGGAATGACTGCAGAGGAATATACGGAACAGATATTTGCAGATATTCAGGATATGGAAACTGCAACGATCCGGTTTTATGTGTATCAAAAGAAACTGGCCTGTGTGGAGCTTGAATTTGAAGGAAACATTTATCAGGTGGTTTTCCATGGTGGGGACTATCGGATACAGAATGTTGAGTTGATTGTAAACGATGGTACGGTATGCGCGATTGAAGGAGAACTTGCCGGAGATGAGGAAAGCATTTCAGTAGATTTTGAGGAAGGCCGTGCAGAGGTGACATATAACCGGAGTACCGGAGCTTATGACATTAAATTGGAAAATACTTATGAAAAGATTAAAATGAACGGAATACTTTCCATCGGAAACAAGGAGATCAGACTGACCGTAGATCAGTTTGCCCTGGAGGGAGAGGCGGATTATACCCTAAGTGGAGATATTGCAGTAACTAAGGGTGCGGTCATTGATACAATGAAGGGGGAAACCTTTGACATTGGAAATGCCGGTGAAGCGGAGTATAGCGAGTTATTTGATAACCTGAATCAGATGCTCGATGGCTTATCAGAATACTAAAAGGGAACCCGATGAAAACGTGGATTGCTTTTTTTATAGTGGAATGTAAAAGAACATGGAAGACACTGTTAAAGTCCATAGGAAGCTTTTGCGTCTGCCTGCTTCTGACGGCAGCGTTGGTAGCAGCATTCAGCGCACTTATGCAGAATGCACAGGTGTTTCAAAAGGTAAATATTGGCATTGCGATTCCGGAGGGAGAGAGCATCAGCCGTCTGGCAACGCAGTACATTTCTTCCATGGACAGCGTTCGTTCGGTCTGTGATTTTTATTATCTGGATGAACAGGAAGCTGTGGAACGGTTAAAACAGGGAACCCTTCAGGCGGTAGTTGCACTGCCTGAGGGTTTTTACCATGATGTGCAGGTAGGAATTAATCCGCCTGCACAGATTTATTTTCCGAAGGATGCTGCACAGAACACGCAGGTATTTGAAGAGCTGGTGACGGCAGGAGTATCCTTTTTGCAGACCGCAGAGGCAGGTGTGTACGCAGCATTGGATACGGCCTCGTATTATGGTATCGAATTACAGGGCGCAGGGCTTGGAGATACGATTGCCTATCTGTTTGCCAATCAGATGCTGAAAAGAGACAGCGTATACTCTTCCAAAATGCTTTCGCCTCTGGGAAATCTCTCGGTTGTGGAATATTATTACGCAGCAGGCTTTGCGATCCTGCTTATGATGTGTGGAATCCAGTTCGGATTTTTGTATGGGAAGCGGAAGAGATCTGTGGAAGATCAACTGAAAATCCGGGGCATGGGAAGTATCCGGCAATCCGTCGTTAAGGTTCTGGTAATGACGATGTTTCTGTATGTGACAGGGCTTTTGTATTATTTTGCGGGAATTGGCATTGCCGGCCGGACCGGGACATATTTTGTATTTTATCAGGGGAAAACATGGTATGTCCTGTTACTCTTATGTCTTGGCATAGCGATTTATTTCCATGTGTTGTATGAACTGGCTGGCAGCAGTTCGCAGGCGGCGGTATTTGTTTTTGCGGTGAATGTCATTACGATTATCGGGGCCGGTGTTCTGATTCCTGAAGCTTATCTTGGAAAAGAGGTTGCTGGAATCAGTCGTTTCCTGCCGATGAAATACTGGAGTGCATATGCAGTCGGAATGCTGGAGGGAGAGCTGTCCAAGGAAGCGGTAGCAGGAATGGTATTATTCCTGCTTATTGGGATGGCAGCCGGAGGGTTCCTTTCCTGGAGGAATGAAAAGAGCAGGCATGTTCTATCCGAAGTATCAGAGAGTGCATTGATGTATAAGCGTACTCCTGTGCCGATACAGGCTCAGAACCAAATGCAGGCTGAGTCAAAGATCCAGATGCAGTCTCATAGCCACCTAAAGTCTGAAATCTGTGAGCGGTCACGTAGTCATTCTGAGCTTGGAATCTGTGAGCAGCCACGCGGTTATTCTGAGACTGAAATCTGTGAGCAGTCACATAGCCATTCCGGGTTTGAAATCTGTAGGCGGTCACATAATGATATGCGATCTTGTATGCATGCCCATACAGGTATGCGTGAAACCATAAAAAAAGTCTCTATGGGATTCGTTTATTATAAGCTTCAACTGAAATTATGGCTGAAACACAGAATCTGTTGGCTGCAAATTCTGTTCCTTGTATTACTTCTTTTGGTGATTGGAAGTATTCATATCCCAGATACGAAAAACGGCAGAATCGGACTTGCAGGCGTAGCATCCGGAATTACACAGACCATTGCAGACCGACTGATGCAAAAGAGTGATGTTTATCAATTTACCACCTATGAGGATCCGGAAGAACTGGAGCAGGCGGTAGAAGCAGGAGAACTGGAATGCGGATTTGTATTTGCAGAAGATTTTACAAAGCAATACGAGGAAGGTTCGTTTACAGACAGCATTACTTATGTCTATACGTCCTTTACAACGAAAGGGCTGGCGGTAAAGGAGACAGTATATGGAGCTGTTCTGGAACTTTACGCGGAAAAGCTTTTGCAACAGAATGAAGAAACGATTGTCGGACAAAGCTCCGAAGAGATTTCAGCAATGCTGGCAGAGAGGTATGAATATTATTTGAACAGTGATGCGATTTTCCATACGGAAGTGATTTATGTAGAAGCAGATGGTGCAACGGAAAGTAGCTTAAGAGGATCAGCGTCCGGCTTAATAGGACAGGATGCGGATGCAGATGTAGAGGTAGATCAGATAGATAATGTGGGTCAGAACAGAAATAAAAGCAGAAATCAAAGCGGAATTGCAGACCATTCGGTCAATACAGAAAACGTAGTTCATAGCATGTTTGCCTGTATGATCTTTCTGACGATTTATCTGGCGGGAGCGTCTTATAGGGAAGAGAGGAACCGGCGTTTCTTATCACAGTTGGAGAAAGGAAAACGCCGCAGGTACGAATGCGCCGGAATGCTTGCTGCCGCAACACCGATGATGCTTGTTGGAATAGGCTTATCCTGCTTAACCATATTGCAGTCGGGGATGTTGAATACGGTGAGTGGAGCCAGAGTTGCAACCGTAACAGAAATTGGAATGGTAATTGTGGCACAGATTCTGAAAATGCTTCTACTTATTGCGGTATCCATTTTGTTTACTGCGTGTGCGATGTGCATATGGAGAAAGGATACGGGAATGTTATCGGCACTTCCAGCACTTTTGCTGTTACAGATCATTATCTGCCCGGTATTTTTTGACATGGCAGTGTATGTACCGGCTATGAGATACATCCGGTATCTCTGTCCTGTTGCTTATTACCTTTGAGTGCTTCTTTAAGCGCTAAGGAATCAATCTGGTCTATGATGTGATGAGAACTAGTACCAGTTCAGCCATGCCATTCATAAGCTGCCGGATTATCCAGATGCACTAAAAAAAATATACATGGTTTCCGGCAATGACTGGACTTTGGATTTTTTTACTCCATGAAGCTTTATTATATCCATTTTCATGGTGGTCGTTTGCATTCTTCCTGATATAAGAACTTGATTTTTGGACTATTTTTTTAAATTTTGTTGCATTATATCCATTTTCGTTATGGGGATTTGTATTTTCTCTAACACAATGACTTGATTTTGGACATTTTCGCTTCTTGGCGTTTCCTTATGTCCATTTTCACTATCATGTTTTCGGTTTCCTTCATCGTAGACAATGAATTTTGGACTATTTTTCTTATGAATTGCCCCGTTATATCCATTTTCAGCACAGGAGCTTGCGTTTTCCATAATACAATGACTTGACTTTGGACATTTTCATTTCTCTTAGATAGATTATGTCCATTTTGAAAAGTGTAGCTTGCAATTTTGAGAAAGATCCCTTATGATGAACTTGGACATGCGACTGACGGAAGCAGAGTGATCTGTGTAGGGGCACCTACAGGGAGCATGTTAATAAAGAAGAGCCGACCGTCTGGGCAAACACATTATTGCATGTGATTGCCTGGACTTTTTTATGTAGAGCACTTAGCGAAAGCAAGCCGAAGGCGCAGGTTGAGGTTAGTGCGAACGATACATGGACACTTAAAGAGAACAAGTCGAAGACGCAGTTCGAATTTAGTGAAACAGGTATATGTAGGGTACTTAGCGAAAGCAAGCCGAAGGCGCAGGTTGAGTCTGGAAATTAGAAATGAAATAAGGAATCAAGAAGGAGGAAGCAAAAATGGAAAAACTGTCACTGGACAGGGAGCTTAAGGAGAATGCATATCCGGGAAGAGGAATCGTGATTGGAATCTCACCGGATGGAAAGAAAGCGGTAACTGCTTATTTTATCATGGGAAGAAGCAGCAACAGCCGTAACCGGATTTTCGTTGAATATGAGGATGGAATCCGTACGGAAGCCTTTGATCCCTCGAAGCTGGAGGATCCGAGTCTTATCATCTATGCCCCGGTTCGTGTACTGGGAGATTATACCATTGTTACAAATGGAGATCAGACGGATACCATTTATGACGGGATGCGGAATGGACTGAATTTTGAGCAGGCCCTGCGCAGCCGGGAATTTGAGCCGGATGCACCGAATTATACCCCGAGAATTTCCGGAAGCATGAAGATTAAGGACGGAAAATATCGTTATGCAATGTCTATTTTGAAGAGTGATAACGGAAATCCGGAAGCCTGCAACCGCTTTACCTTCTATTATAATAATCCGCTTGCGGGAGAAGGCCGTTTTATCCATACCTATATGCATGACGGTAATCCGCTCCCGAGCTTTGAGGGAGAACCGAAGCTTGTGGAGGTAATGGATGATATTAATGGATATACGGATCTGATCTGGAACAGCCTTAATGAAGAGAATAAGGTATCTTTGTTTGTAAGGTATATTGATATTGCAACCGGCAGATATGAGACAAGAATTGTTAATAAGCATCAGAAATAGACACAGATGGCAAGCTTGTGAAAAATGAGGCAATGACATATTTTTCAGTTGATCAACCCGATAGGAAAGGACAGTAGAGATGAATGAAATTCAATTAAAGTATGGATGTAATCCGAATCAGAAGCCTTCCAGAATTTATATGGAGGATGGCAGTGACCTTCCGGTTACCGTATTAAACGGTAAGCCGGGATATATCAATTTCCTTGATGCATTTAACGGCTGGCAGCTTGTTAAGGAGTTAAAGCAGGCAACCGGATTTCCGGCAGCAACTTCTTTCAAGCATGTATCTCCGGCAGGAGCAGCCGTAGGACTTCCGCTTACTGAGACTCTTGCAAAAATTTACTGGGTCGATGATCTGGGAGAGCTTTCCCCACTGGCATGCGCTTATGCAAGAGCACGTGGCGCAGACAGAATGTCTTCTTTTGGTGATTTCATTGCATTATCGGATGTCTGTGATGCCGATACGGCACGCCTTATTAAACGGGAAGTGTCAGATGGCGTGATTGCACCGGGATATACCGAAGAGGCCATGGAACTCCTGATGCAGAAGAAAAAAGGAAACTACAACATCATTCAGATCGATCCTTCCTACGTTCCGGCAGAGATTGAACATAAGCAGGTATATGGCGTTACCTTCGAGCAGGGAAGAAATGAACTTGATATTAATGATGAACTGTTTTCGAATATTGTAACCAAGAATAAGGATCTTCCGAAGGAAGCGGTTATGGATATGAAAATTGCCATGATCACCTTAAAGTATACACAGTCAAATTCCGTATGCTATGTTAAGGACGGACAGGCGATCGGTATCGGAGCAGGACAGCAGTCCAGAGTACATTGTACCCGTCTTGCAGGACAAAAGGCCGACAACTGGTATCTGCGTCAGGCACCTCAGGTACTTGATCTTCAGTTTGTAGATTCTCTGGGACGCGCAGATCGTGATAACACGATTGATGTTTATATTGGAGAGGAATATGAAGATGTGCTTCGTGAGGGCGAATGGCAGAAGCGCTTTAAGGTAAAGCCTCCGGTATTTACCAGAGAAGAAAAGAGAGCATGGCTTGACGGAAACAAGAATGTAACCATCGGTTCCGATGCGTTCTTCCCGTTCTCAGACAACATTGAGAGAGCTTATAAGAGCGGTGTGAAATACATTGCACAGCCCGGTGGTTCCGTACGTGATGATCTTGTAATTGAGTGCTGCGATCAGTACGATATGGTTATGGCATTTACCGGAATCCGTCTGTTCCATCACTAAAAAGATAAAAGCGGCTATATGCAGGCGATACTTTGGAATTTTCGAGTATATCAGGAAAGCCAAGCACTTACTATAATAGGTAGGTGCTTTTTTTTTCGCCATGTGGTATACTAATCTGCGCAAGTAGTGGGAAATATACATAAAGAGTAATAAATAGAAAATACGGAGGCAGTTATGCTTGAAGTGAAAAACCTCGTTTTCCACCCGCTGGATAATGGTGTGGAAAAGAGCATTATTGAAGATATCAGTTTTATAGTGCCGGATGGAGAGATGCTGGTGATTACCGGTCCCAATGGTGGAGGAAAATCGACGATGGCGAAGCTTCTTATGGGAATTGAGAAGCCGGATGGCGGACAGATTATACTCGATGGACAGGATATTACGGAGCTTCCGATTGCAGAGCGTGCGAAGGCGGGAATCGGGTTTGCTTTTTCAACAGCCGCCGCGCTTTTAAGGGAATGACGGTGGAGCGGCTCTTAAATTTAGCTGCAGGAGAGAAGCTTTCCGAAGATACCTGCTGTGATCTGTTAAGCCGTGTGGGATTGTGTGCGAAGGAATATTTAAAGAGAGAGGTCGATGCGACCCTGTCCGGTGGTGAAATGAAGCGTCTTGAAATTGCATCGGTACTTGCAAAGCCACATAAGCTCTGCATTTTCGATGAGCCGGAGGCAGGAATTGATCTGTGGAGCTTTTCCATGCTGGTGAAGCAGTTTGAGCAGCTTTATCAGGAAAAGAAGGAAACCCTGATCCTGATTTCCCATCAGGAACGGATTATCCAGATGGCAGACCGCATTATGGTGATCCGGGATGGTAAGGTGGCAGCGCTCGGTACGAAAGAAGAGGTTTACCCGATGTTAATGGAGAGCAATCTTCCGACCGGATGTGAAAAGCTGCGCTGACAGTTCATCTATGCAGAAATGATTGTACAAGCCGATAACTTATGAATGGCATGGTTGAATTTATTAGATAGAAACAGATAACGAAAGGAAGAGAATTGTGGCAGAAATTGATGCAATCACACAAGGAGTCCTTGACAAAATTGATGGTGTTGGATTTAAGCAGGAAGGTGCTTACAACTTAAGATACAATGGGTATCCGCTTTGTCATGGAGATTCCGAACATATTAAGATTAAGCGTAAAGAGGACAAGCCGGGAATTGATGTTATCATCCGCGGAGATACAAACGGTGAGTTCGTTCATATTCCGGTAGTGGTTAACACATCGGGAATGACGGATGAAGTATATAATGACTTCTATGTGGAAGATGGAGCGAATGTAACGATCGTTGCCGGATGCGGAATTCATAACAGCGGGTGCAATGACAGCCGTCATGATGGCATTCATACCTTCCATATCGGAACCGGCTGCAATGTGCGTTATGAAGAAAAGCATTACGGGGAAGGAGAAGGAACCGGAGCCCGTATTTTGAATCCGATGACGAAGGTCTATATGGTGAAAGATTCCATCTTTAATATGGAAACCGTTCAGATTGAAGGCGTGGATTCTACGAAGCGTGACACGGAGATCTTTATTGGTGAGAACTGCAAGCTCTTTGTAACAGAAAAGCTGATGACACATGATCAGCAGACAGCCATTTCCAATATTGATGTGGTTCTGCAAGGATCCGGCAGCAGTGCCCAGATCGTATCGCGGTCGGTGGCCAAGGGAACCTCGAAACAAACCTTCCATCCGAAGGCAATCGGAGAAGCCTTGTGTCATGCACATATTCAGTGCGATTCGATTATTATGGACGAGGCACAGGTCTGTTCCATACCGGAAATTGATGCAAAGCATGTGGATGCAGCGATTATCCATGAGGCAGCAATCGGCAGAATTAATAATGAACAGTTGATTAAGCTCAATACGTTTGGACTAAACGAGGAAGAGGCAGAAGCTGTCATTATTGAAAACTTTTTGAACTAAGGAGTATCTATGAAAAAACTACTGGTATACCTGAAAGACTACAAAAAAGAAAGTATTCTGGGGCCTCTGTTTAAACTGCTGGAGGCTTCTTTTGAGCTGATCGTGCCACTGGTTGTGGCATCGATGATTGACATTGGTATTCCAAATCAGGATAGGGGCTATATTGTAAAGATGGCATTGGTTCTGGTTGCTTTGGGAGTAATCGGATTAATCAGTTCGGTAACGGCACAGTTTTTTGCGGCAAAGGCAGCCGTCGGATTTGCAACCAAGGTGCGTCAGGCACTGTTTGATCATATTCAGAAGCTCACTTTTGGACAGATGGACAGTCAGGGAACGGCAACACTGATTACCCGTATGACAAGTGACGTCAATCAGGTACAGAATGGCGTGAATCTGGTTCTTCGTCTGTTCTTAAGATCACCCTTTATCGTATTCGGTGCCATGATTATGGCATTTACCGTAGATGTGAAGGCAGCGTTGATTTTCGTAGTGGTTATTCCACTTCTGCTCATCGTGGTCTTTGCGATTCTGTTAATCAGCATTCCGATGTTCAGCCGGGTACAGGCTAACCTCGATCAGGTCATGCGTACCACCCGTGAAAACCTGACCGGTTCCAGAGTCATCCGTGCTTTTGCGAAGGAGCCGGAAGAAATCGAAGAATTCCGGAAGGAAAACCGGGTACTGCGTGATGTTCAGGTCGTTGCCGGAAGAGTATCTGCACTGATGAATCCGGTTACTTATATTATTATCAATGGTGGTCTGATGGCGCTGATTTATGTAGGCGCACTGCAGATTGAAGGCGGCATTCTCACCCAGGGACAGGTGGTAGCGCTCATCAACTATATGTCCCAGATTCTGGTAGAACTGATTAAGCTTGCGAACCTGATTATTACCGTAACCAAGGCGATTGCCTGCGGTAATCGTATTGAGTCGGTTATGGAAATTCCGGCAGGCTTTCCGGAAGAGAGCGGAGAGGCCGGAAGAAACCCGGTACAGGATGATAGGAAGCTGGCAGAGCCGGAGAAAGGCAACAGTAAATCAGACATCGGTCTGCTGCATGAAGAGCTTCACAGGGAGAATTGCACGTACAAGGTAGTTTTTGATCAGGTCGGCATGGCCTACAATGAAGGCGGTGACGAAGCTATTTCCGATGTGAACCTGAAGGTGAAAAAGGGTGAGACCATTGGCGTGATCGGAGGAACCGGTTCCGGTAAATCGACACTGGTGAACCTGATTCCGAGATTTTATGATGTGACGCGTGGACGCGTTCTTGTGGATGGCACGGATGTGCGTGACATGGAGCCGGAAAAGCTCCGGTCCAAGATCGGCATGGTTTTACAGAAAGCGGTGCTGTTCCGCGGTACGATCCGGGAGAATCTGTTCTGGGGTAACGAAGGAGCAACCGATGAAGAAATCTGGCAGGCTCTGGAAACCGCACAGGCGAAGGAGTTCGTGGAACAGAAGGAAGATGGTCTTGATACCATGATTGAACAGGAAGGACGCAACCTTTCCGGTGGACAGCGGCAGCGTCTGTCCATTGCAAGGGCACTGGTACGAAAGCCGGAAATCCTGATTCTGGATGACAGTTCTTCTGCACTTGATTATGCAACAGACTTAAAGCTCCGGCAGGCAATCAAAGCGTTGCCCGGAGATATGACCGTGTTTATTGTATCGCAGAGAGCTTCTTCCCTGATGCATGCGGATCAGATCATTGTACTGGACGATGGCGATGTGGTTGGTCTTGGAACTCATGAGGAATTGTTAAAGACCTGCGAAACCTATCAGGAAATTTTTTATACACAGGTAGAAAAGAAACCCAAACAGCAGGAAGGAAAGGAGGCGTAAGTATGGCAAAGGCAGCAAAGATGGACAAAGGACAGCAAAAAGAAACGCTGGTTAAAGTATTGAAATATATGAAGCCCTATCGCTTCTGGCTCATTGCGGCAATTGTGATGGCAGCTGTTTCCGTTGCATTTATGTTGTATCTTCCGATTCTTACCGGGGATGCGGTAGATGTTCTGTTACAGTTTCTTCCGTCATTCCGGGAGACGGTTGACAGTAATTTTGATTGGTGGTATATACTCCGGCAGCTTCTTGTGAAAAATGGGTGTTGTAATTCTTCTTACGGCAGCAGCCCAGTGGATTATGAGTCTGTGCAATAATCATATTGTGTACAGTATTATCGAAGATATCCGTGAAAAGGCCTTTGATAAGATCCAGAAGGTATCTCTTAAGTATCTGGACGGACATTCCCACGGTGATATTATGAGCCGTGTGGTTGCAGATGTCGATACGTTTGCGGATGGTCTGCTTCTTGGATTCACGCAGTTATTTACAGGCGTGATTACGATTCTCGGAACCTTGCTTTTCATGCTCTCCGAAAATGTGGGAATTACGATTGTAGTTGTGGTAATTACACCGGTATCTTTGTTCGTAGCATCCTTTATTGCAAAGAAGACCTTTAAGATGTTCCAGTTACAGTCTACGACGAGAGGCGAGCAGACAACTCTGATTAATGAAATGATTACCAATCATAAAGAAGTGAAGGCCTTTGGCAGGGAAGCTGCGGTTATGGAGGATTTTGATGAAATTAACGGAAGACTGGAAAAGTGCTCCTTACGTGCGATTTTCTTTTCTTCCCTTACCAATCCCTGTACCCGCTTTGTGAACAGTTTAGTATATATGGGTGTAGGACTTACCGGTTCACTTGCAGTCATCCGAGGTGGTCTTACCGTTGGACAGTTAACCTGTTTCCTTTCCTATGCAAACCAGTACACCAAGCCGTTTAATGAAATCTCGGGAGTTATTACGGAGCTTCAGAATGCACTTGCCTGCGCAGCGAGAATTTTCGAACTGATTGAGGAAGAGCCGCAGATTCCGGATGCAGAAGATGCAAGAGTCCTGACCGATGTAGAGGGTGCTGTTTCCTTAAATAATGTATCCTTCTCTTATAGTAAGGATCGTAAGCTGATCGAGGATCTGAACCTCAACGTAAAGCCCGGTCAGAGAATTGCGATTGTCGGACCTACCGGATGCGGAAAGACGACCATTATCAATCTGCTCATGCGTTTTTATGATGTGGATGGTGGTTCCATCTCCGTAGAGGGTACGGATATCCGTGATATTACCAGAAAGTCCCTGCGTACTTCCTATGGTATGGTGCTTCAGGAAACCTGGTTAAAGCAGGGAACGATCCGCGACAACATTATTGTTGGAAAGCCGGATGCAACCGATGAGGAAGTGATTGCTGCAGCAAAGGCTTCCCATGCACACAGCTTTATCCGAAGACTACCGGATGGATACGATACCGTGATCAGTGAAGATGGCGGCAGCCTTTCCCAGGGACAGAAGCAGCTTCTCTGTATCACGCGAGTGATGCTGTGTCTGCCTCCGATGCTGATTCTGGATGAGGCAACTTCTTCGATTGATACCAGAACCGAGATCCGGATTCAGAAAGCATTTGCAACCATGATGGAAGGACGTACCAGCTTTATCGTGGCACATCGTCTGTCCACCATTCAGAATGCCGATGTGATTCTGGTTATGAAGGATGGTCATATTATTGAACAGGGAAATCACGAAGAACTTCTTGCAAAGAAGGGCTTCTATGCAGAGTTATACAACAGTCAGTTTACTGTAGCGTAGACCGGTACTCCGATGGGGTAACGCCGGTCTGCCCCTTGAACTGGCGGATAAAATGAGTATCGCTGTTGTATCCGCACATCTGGCCGACCTCGTGAATGGAGATCCGGGTTGTGGAAAGCAGATACTTGGCATGATCCGTACGGCTCTGGATAATATCTTCCATAGCGGTCACCCCGAAGGTCTTTTTGTATAAATGCTGGAAATAGTATTTACTTAAGGACATGGAGGCACTGATGTCCTCCATGGTCCAGTTTTTATAAGGCATGTTATAAATCTGGGAGCGCAGGTTGGACAGCTTGTCGTAGTAAATGTTGTCCGGATGATGTGCGTCCTTATGTATTTTTTCACTGATCTTAAGCAACAGAATCTGCAAATAGAGAAGAATGGTTTCTTCCTTATGGATGTTGTCCGAATAGTGTTCATAGGTAATGTCTTTGATTAGCAGGGACAGGTCGTGAATGTCATGAACCTGCACCGGTGTATCAAAAGGGATTCCCAGCTTTGAAACAAACGCAAGATCGGACTCATCCATATAGAAATGCAGCCAGTCGTCAGAATAGAGCGCTTCACAGGCACGATAGAACTGTGGAGTGCCTTTTTTATATAAAAGAATTGTATTCGGAGAGGTATGATAATCCGTTCCATGGATACGGAACCAGCCAGCCGTGCGGACGAGCAGGAGCAGATAGTCTCCGGAGCCATCCGGCCGCTCAATTCTGAAATCCTTATCGTGCTGGTGATAATATCCGCTTTTGTGAAACTGCATAATCATTACCTCTCCGTATGCTGTTTTTATAACTATTCAGCACCGCATTTGCCATATAAAAATTGCTATTCTGTCTGAATGCAAGCATTCGCAGAAAGCAATTCTGCATGGCTCTGAATAGTTACATCTTAGTGAAGAACAGTCTGTAAATATTCAATCAGAACCTTGGCAGCCCGTTCGTGGGACTTGACGCCGGGATGGGTATGGGCACCGACCGTCTCTGCTGTGGTATTGGGCAGATTAATAAATGCGGTGTTATGGTCTCCGGTATCCTTCTGATAACGGTTCATCGCATCGGTAATCAGAAGATTCAGATCATAACCGAGCATGCCGTAAGTCCATACAATGTGTGCTCCGGGGTTATCCTTACGAAGCATCTTAAGGAAATTGTATACGGCATTTTCAAAGCGTTCCCGGTCTTCTTCCACAAAGCTTCCGTCCGGATTCTTGTGTTGCTTGAAGGTTTCACCGGTTTCCGGAATGGTAAAGGGTGGCTGGTTAAAAGCGCTTGCATCGTTGGTTCCGAGATTGACCACGATAGCATCCGGTTTCCAGGAAGCAAAATCATAGTCCTTCTGCGCACCGACGGATTCATTGACCTTTCCGAAGCCAAGACCGCAGATCTTTTC
This sequence comes from Lachnospiraceae bacterium, assembly GCA_021628825.1. Taxonomy (GTDB): domain Bacteria; phylum Bacillota; class Clostridia; order Lachnospirales; family Lachnospiraceae; genus Suilimivivens. Next base: position 474,905 of record JAJXRY010000002.1, read on the forward strand.
ATAGCAGGAGGGGATATTGTGACGTACATCGTTATCCCATCCACAGTAAACACCCCAGCCGCCTTGGGAAATCAGACGGTAATCGGCATCAAGAGCTTTTGCCGTATAGATTGCATAATTCTCACTGCTGCTCATATACATCGCAAGCCAGTCGGTATCGGGAAGAGCGCCGTAAGTACCTTCACCGGAGGTAATGCTGTCACCGATGAATTCGATTTTGTATTTGTGCTCCTTCACAGGGAGAAATTCGCCGTCACACTGGAAGCCGCGGACGAATACATGACAGTCATCGTCTTCGCTCATCGCTTGCAGTTCACGGAAGAATTTCATGGTTTTCGGAACTCCGAAGGTCATGTTACGGAACAGACAGATGGAATAGCTGCCCGGTAAAAGCATCTGACGGCTCATAAGGGATCCGTTTAATTCGGTTGCAATCCAGGGTTCATGGAAGCTGCAGTCTACTTCAAGGTCGATCCAGAGCTCGGAACCGGTGACGTTCACTTCAATGCCGCTTCCGTTCCAGAAAAGCGGAAGGGGATTCTGCGTCTCATCGGTTCTTCCGTAAATATGATAATGAGGAATTTCCTTTATGGAATAAGTCTTTAAGTTTTCGTTTTTGGTCATCATAACCAGTAACCCTGCCTTTCAAAAATCGTTCAAAATCCTGATCTAAAATATCAGATCGTAATTATCATAACACAAAAGGTATGGAAAGCAAACATTTATAACAAAGCAGCCAAAGAATTTATACGATTTAGAAAAAGCATGATATGTAGATAGAATAACATCATTCGATATTTTTCATATGGAATAAAAATCTGATATTAATAGATTATACGAAACATCATATGTGTAGCAGCTGAGAAATGGGATGAATAGGTTTGTTCTATTTGTAAACGACTATTTTTCTAGGAATGGGCAGGAAAAGAGAATATATTGAAACTATTCAGAGCCATGCAAATTATGGCAATATGGGCGATGAATAGTTTCAAAAATATTAGGCTGGGGGTACAATATGGCACCGGTAAAATGGGTATATTCTTTTTTGAAAAAATACCGCTTTAAAATGGCGGCAGGTCTTTTGATGGTAACGGGAATTGCATTGTTAACCATTGTGAATCCGTACATATCAGGCCGGATCGTAGATGATGTCATTACGGGAGGAAACTATAAGCTTCTTCCGGTTCTGATCGGCTGTCTGCTTGGGGTTGTGGCGCTTAAGGGAATTCTGCGTTATGCTTCGCAGGTCATGTTTGAAATCTGTTCCCAGGGTGTGCTTTACAGTATGCGTGATGCCGTATACCGTAAGCTCCTGCAGGAAGATTTTTTTCTTTCTATAATAAGAACCGGAACGGTGATCTGATGTCCAGACAGACCGGTGATATGGATGCCATCCGGCATTTCATTGCCTATATTATCTATTCGGTTTATGAAAATATTTTATTATTATCCTTTGCGCTGATTATGATCTTCACGGTGAATGTGAAGCTGGCACTTGCAATGCTGGTTGTGCTGCCCTTTACGGCACTTACAACCTATGGACAGTCGAAAAGTGTCCGTCCGGCTTTTATGAAGATCCGTCAGCAGTTCTCCTCACTGAATACCTTTGTGCAGGAAAATATCAGCGGTAACCGTGTAGTAAAAGCGTTTGCCCGCGAGGATTTTGAAATTGAGAAATTCAATAAAGAAAACGATGCATACCGTGATGCGGAATTAAATGCTGCAGCCATCTGGAAAAAGTATGTGCCGATTTTTGAATTTCTTTCCAATATATTGACGGTCGTTCTGATGCTGTATGGTGGATATATGGTGATCCAGGGTGAAATCACCATGGGTAATCTGGTTACCGTAAATGGCTACCTGTGGATGCTTACCGTTCCGCTTCGTATGGCAGGATGGTGGATCAATGACATTCACCGTTTTACGACCTCTGCGGAGAAGATCTATACGACCTACAGTCAGGAGCCGGAGATTCAGGAGCCGCAGCAGCCCATTGTGCGGAAGCATTTCCGCGGAGACGTGGAATTTAAGAACGTTTCCTATCAGGCGGATGATGCAGATATTATCCATGATATTTCCTTTAAGGTAAAAAGTGGGCAGACGGTTGGAATTATCGGTTCGACCGGATCGGGCAAATCCACGATTATGAATCTGCTGTGCCGGTTTTATGATACCTCGAAGGGTGAGGTTTTGGTAGACGGGGTGAACGTCAAGGATCTTGATCTGTATGACCTGCGCGATAACATCGGAATGGCGATGCAGGATGTATTCCTGTTCTCCGATACGATTGAAGGAAACATTGCTTACGGCCGTCCGAACTGCAGCTTTGAGGATGTAAAAAAGGCGGCTAAGATGGCAGATGCCAACCTCTTTATCCAGAAGATGCCGGAAGGATATGACACCGTTGTCGGTGAACGCGGTGTAGGACTTTCCGGAGGACAGAAGCAGAGAATTTCTCTTGCAAGAGCGCTGCTTAAGGATCCGTCCATTCTGATTATGGACGATACGACTTCCGCTGTGGATATGGAAACCGAAAGCTATATCCAGAACCAGCTTAAGAAGATCGAAAAGGATTGTACGATTTTTATTATTGCATACCGGATCTCCTCCATTAAGGATGCGGACCTGATTCTGGTTATGGATCAGGGAAGAATTGTGGAACAGGGCACACACGAAGAGCTTGTCCGTGCCGGCGGCTATTACGCGACGGCCTTCCACCATCAGTACGGAGACTACGCACAGCAGCCTGCGCAGTCCGAAGGAAAGGAGGCGTAGGGTATGGCACGTAATAAATATGATGTAGATGAAATCTTAGAAGATAAATTTGATGTGAACCAGTTGAAACGACTGGCAGGCTATATCAGGCCTTACAAGAAGCAGATGCTGGTGGTATTGTTTCTGATGCTGTCCGCTTCTGCACTCGGAATGCTGATTCCGAAGTTTTTCATGCTGGTGATGGATGTATCCATTCCCAATAAGGACATGAGAAGCATTGTGTTTTATTCCGTGATGACGATGGTCATTGCCCTTTATACCTGCGTGAGCCTCCGGATCAAGATCAAGCTGATGACGCAGATCGGTCAGGATATTGTACATAGTATCCGTTACGATATTTTTGAACATTTACAGGAACTGCCTTTTTCCTATTACGATGAACGTCCGCATGGAAAGATTCAGGTAAGGGTAGTAAATTATGTGAATAACCTGAGCGATCTGCTCAGCAATGGTATTATCAACACGATTACCGATCTGTGCAACCTGTTTTTTATCATTGCGTTTATGCTGAGTATTAATGTGAAGCTCACGCTGGTCTGCCTGTGTGGTCTCCCGGTACTGGCAGTTGTCATTGCTGCCCTGAAAAAGAAGCAGCGTAAGGCATGGCAGATCCAGAGCAACAAGCAGTCCAATCTGAATGCTTATATTGCAGAGAGTATTAACGGAATCCGTGTCACCCAGTCCTTTGTCCGCGAGGATGAAAACAGCGGTATCTTCAACCGGTTGAGTGATGGCTACCGGGAAGCATGGATGAGGGCGGTTAAGTTTAATTTTTATTATGGGTCCTTCCGTAGATATTATCAGTACCATTACAACAGCATTTATTTATGTGCTGGGTATTTCCTGGATGACGAACCCGGATTCCGGAATTACAGTCGGTGTGCTGATTGCATTTACCGCTTATATCAGCCGCTTCTGGAACCCCATTAACACACTGGCTTCCTTCTACAATTCGTTGCTGACGGCAATTTCTTATCTGGAACGAATTTTTGAAACAATTGATGAGCCGGTGCTGGTAAAGGATGCAGAGGGAGCCACAGAAATGCCTCCGATTAAGGGAGACGTTGAATTCAGGAATGTCACCTTCAGCTATGAGGATGGTATTGAGATTCTTAAGAAAGTAAGCTTTAAAGCTACAAAAGGCCAGACCGTAGCGATTGTCGGACCGACAGGCGCCGGTAAAAACAACCATCGTAAACCTGTTAAGCCGTTTCTACAATGTGGATTCCGGTGAGGTTTTAATTGATGGAATTGATATTTCAAAGGTCACCATCCGCTCTTTGCGTAAGCAGATGGGAGTCATGATGCAGGACAGCTTTATTTTCCCCGGAACGGTAATGGATAATATCCGCTACGGAAATAAAGAGGTTTCGGATGAGCAGGTGATTCAGGCTGCCAGGACGGTCTGTGCACATGACTTTATCATGGAAATGGAGAATGGCTATTATACACAGATCAATGAACGCGGAAGCCGTCTGTCCCAGGGACAGCGCCAGCTGATTTCCTTTGCAAGAGCACTGCTTGCAGATCCGAAGATCCTGATTCTGGATGAGGCAACTTCAAGCATTGATACCGAGACGGAAATTCTTCTGCAAAAGGGCTTAAACGAGCTGTTGAAGGGAAGAACCTCCTTTATTATTGCACATCGTCTGTCTACCATTAAGAATGCGGATTTCATTATGTATATCGATGCGGGTGGTATCGCTGAAATGGGTTCACATGAGGAACTGATCAGTCAGAAGGGAGAATATTATAAGCTGTATATGTCCCAGTATGACTTTTTTTAAAATAAGTTTTAAGAACAAGAAAGGGAAGAGGTATGGCAAAAATTATTTATCAATGAGAAAAAGCAGAAGGGACACATCAATCACGAAATTTACGGTCACTTTTCAGAGCATCTGGGACGCTGCATTTATGAGGGTCTTTATGTCGGAGAGAATTCGGAAATTCCGAATGTCAACGGCATGAGAAAAGATGTTGTGGATGCCTTAAAGAAGATGAAGATTCCGGTATTGCGCTGGCCGGGGGGCTGCTTTGCAGATGAATATCACTGGAGGGACGGCATTGGCCCGAAGGAGACCCGTAAGAAGATGGTAAATACTCACTGGGGCGGTGTAACCGAGGATAACAGCTTTGGTACCCATGAGTTCTTTGAACTGTGTGAACAGCTTGGATGTAAGACTTACATCAACGGAAACGTGGGAAGCGGAAGTGTTCAGGAAATGTCTGAATGGGTGGAATATATGACCTTTGACGGCGTTTCCCCGATGGCAGAGCTGCGTAAGCAGAACGGACATGAGAAGCCATGGAAGGTCGACTACTTCGGCGTTGGTAACGAAAACTGGGGCTGCGGTGGCAATATGACACCGGAGTATTACGGCAATCTTTACCGCAGATACCAGACCTATGTGCGTAACTACAACAACAGTGCTCCGATACAGAAGATCTGCTGTGGAGCGAATTCAGGAGATTTTGACTGGACGAAGGATGTACTTGCAACCTGCTATAAGGCACCTGCTCCGGAAAATGCGCATGGCTATATGGAAGGACTTTCCTTACATTATTATACCCTTCCGGAGGATGACTGGAGCCATAAGGGAAGTGCTACCGATTTTGATGAAAAGAGCTATTACAAGACCCTGTCTAAGACCTGGTATATGAAGGAGCTCATTGAAAAGCACGGAACCATCATGGACGAATACGATCCGAAGAAGGAAATCGGTATGATGGTCGACGAATGGGGATGCTGGTACGATGTAGAGCCGGGAACCAATCCGGGATTCCTTTATCAGCAGAATACCATGCGTGATGCGCTGGTAGCTGCCATTAACTTAAATATTTTCAACAAGCACTGTGACCGTGTGAAGATGGCATGTATTGCACAGCTTGTCAATGTATTGCAGTCTGTGATCCTGACCGAAGGGCCGAAGATGCTTCTGACACCGACATATTACATCTTCAAGATGTTCAAATATCATCAGGATGCCGAGCTTCTGGAAAGCAGCGTGAGTGAAAACGGACTTGTGGGACTGGAAGAGAAGTATCAGGTTCCGGCCATCAGTGAATCCGTATCCGTAGACAAGGATGGCGTCTATACCATTACACTTGCCAACGCTTCTCTGGATCAGGCGGAAGAGATGGAAGTGAACTTCTTCGAGTTCGCACCGAAGAGTGCGGAAGCTTCCGTTGTGAAGGGCGGCATGAAGGATTACAATACCTTTGAGCATGGTGATGTAGTAAAGGAAGAAGCTTATGAAGATGTGAAGCTGACACAGAACGGTGTTACACTTACGGTACCTCCCTGCAGTGTAGTGAGCATCCGGGTGAAGTAAATATAAGAAAAATGGTACGAATGATACATAGAAATAGGTTTCGGATAAAACAGTTTAAAAAGTAAAAGTCAAAGGGCAGTTCCAATGCGATGGACTGTCCTTTCTATATTTGAAAAAGAAAATTTCCCATATACGAGATACGTCTGTTACGATATAATGAACATTAAATCGGATATGTTATTGACAGATCCGATTAATTACGCAAATTAGAACGACGAAAGGCGGATCAATAAAAGGGAATGGACAGACAGAAGTGGAAAAAAACTTTACTGGCAGTATTGCTTACGGGAAGTATGCTGTTAAGCGGATGCTCCGCATGGCTGATGAGTGATGAGGTGGACAGCGAAGAGGACTGGTCTGCGTATGGGGAAGATTCTTACGAGGAGGATGACGACGGTTATTTCGGTGGCAGTGCGGTAATTGGAGGAGGTTCTTCTTACCAGAGCAGTGTATTAGAGGACAATTCCTTAAAGGGAACGGTTATTTCACAGGAAAACGGGCAGATGCAGATCAGCCGCCGGAGCAGAGATGAAGAAATTTCCATGGGTGACGGGGATTGGACAATCTTTGTATATCTTTGTGGAAGTGACCTTGAATCGGATGGTGGAGCGGCCAGCAGTGATATCGAGGAGGCCTTTGCTGCAAAAGGAAGCGGACGTGTGAAGGTGGTTTATCAGACCGGAGGATCGTACTTCTGGTATCAGAATATTAATGAAAACAGAGTACAGAGGTTTTTACTGGAAGATGGCGATCTGACGCTGGTGGATGAAAAGCCGGCGGCCAATATGGGTTCTGCTTCGACGCTGGCAGACTTTTTGTCCTGGGGAGTAACGAATTATCCGTCAGAAAAAAATGGGACTCATTCTCTGGGACCATGGCAGCGGAAGCATCAATGGAGTGTGCTTCGATGAGCAGTATGATTATGACAGTCTTACGCTGGGAGAGCTGGATCATGCCCTGAATCAGGTGTACGATCAGATGACCGACCGGTTTGAGTTTATCGGATTCGATGCGTGCCTGATGAGCACGTTGGAAACAGCAAATGTACTGACGCCCTACGCGCGGTATATGTATGCTTCGCAGGAGATGGAGCCGGGAAGCGGCTGGAACTATACGGCCCTTTTGAACAATCTTTCTGCAAATCCGGACCTCAACGGAGCACAGCTTGGAGAAAAAGGTCTGCCGGGAATATTATGACCATTGCGCGGATTATGGATTCGGAAGCCAGGGTTCGGCGACCTTTTCCATTATTGATCTGTCAAAAATCGATGATGTTTTGATCTCCATGAATGAAGCCTTCCGTGTGGCTTATGAGCAGGGAGATCTTGGTGATATTTCGCGAGCTGTGCTGGAAGCGGATTCCTTTGGAGGAAACAGTGTCAGTGAAGGTTATTCCAATATGCTGGATCTGGGGAATATGCTGGATCAGCTTTCCGGTTATGGACAGGAGGTAAGGGATGCGTCCCAGACCTTGCAGAACTGTGTCCTCTATTCCATGAACGGACGTCTACACAAGAATGCTTCCGGACTGTCCATTTATTATCCGATTTCCATTCAGGGTTCGGAGGAGTTGAAGATCTTTTCCCAGATCTGTCCGAGCAGCTATTACTATGCATTGATTGATAAAATTGCCTATGGTGCTGAAAACGGAAGTGCGGCAGATTATGATAACAGTACCCTGCTTTCGGATATGTCAGACATTAACGAATGGCTTGGCGAGGAAAGTGAAGTTACCGGAGATGTCGGCACCAATGCCGGAGAATTTGCGGATATCCAGATCGGACAGATGGGGGTATCGGATATTTATTTTGATGAGGACGGATTATATACGGTTTCATTCGATAACATGGACGAGCTTGCTTATGCCTGCTGCAGTGTCGGTATGGATGACGATGCGGATGGATTCTTTTATCTGGGAACCACGGAGGAAGTAATCTATGATATTGACCGGAACTGTGTTACCGACAATTTTGACGGCTTATGGCCCTGCATTAATGATAATCTCCTGGCACTGGAGCTTGTAAATACGACAGACAGTTGCAGCATTTATACCTGTAATGTCCTGTTAAATGGTGAAATCGAGACGAATCTGCGAATCGAATATGACTGGGAGTACGGTGAATGGAGTGTGATTGGACTCTGGGACGGTATCGATGAAGAGACCGGTATGGCTTCAAGGGAGGTTTATGAGCTGCAGGATGGCGATGTAATTACCCCGGTTTATTACTGGTTTTCGGTGGATGACGAGGAAGACTGGTATTACGGAGACGATATTGTCGTAGACGGAGATCTTGAGATTACTTATGAATGCCTTCCGGAAGGAGCTTATTATTACTGTTTTGAGCTGCATGATATTTATGGAAATGTGTATTATACGCCATTCACACTTCAATATGTAGATGAAGACGGAGAGGTCTGGGTTGATGGAGAATTCTATTAATAAAAATCTGCGGGTCTGTAAGAAATGCCTCACAAGGGACATGATAGACAGGGCAGATTATTTCAAGAGCATGTATGATTATATTGAGAATCTGGACCAGGATATTAAGACAGAAGATTCTTTGTATGAAAAGCGTCTGGCGGTCTGTAAGGAATGTGAGCGGCTGGCGGATGGCATGTGTAAGGGCTGCGGCTGCTTCGTAGAAATGCGGGCAGCCGTAACAAAGAATGCCTGCCCGTATGGGAAATGGTAGCACAGGGCTGAACTTTGTGAATGAAAGCATCTGGGGAAGACAATTTTTTTCATAGATTTCACATTTAACATAGTTAGAAAAAAATATGAAAAAGTATATTGACATTTATATCTCCGGTGCTATAATACAATCAAACATATGAATAAGTGTTCATATGAAAGAAGATGAAAGCGAAGAGGATGAGAACATGAAAAAGACTTATAAAATTGATGTAGACTGTGCAAACTGTGCAAATAAGATGGAAGAAGCAGCTAAGAACACTACTGGCGTAAAGGATGCAACCGTAAACTTTATGACTTTAAAGATGATCGTTGAGTTTGAAGATGGTGCGGAGCCTGCTTCTGTCATGAAAGATGTACTTAAGAACTGTAAAAAAAGGTAGAAGATGATTGCGAAATCTTCTTATAAGAAGAACGTATCTTAAAATAAAAAGATGAGGCAAAGGAGCCTCACGATTGCAACCAAAAAGCTGCCTGACAGATTCCTGACAGGCAGCTTTTTAGAAAAAGAGGATGGTATGAATAAAAAAAAGCAGAAAAAGGTATTAGTCAGAATTATTGTGGCATTTGTGTTACTCATCGTTCTGTCATTTGTACCGGTAGATGGATGGATTCAGTTCGCATTATATATGATTCCTTATCTGGTTATCGGTTATGATATTTTGAAAAAGGCGGTTAAGGGAATTATGAACCATCAGGTATTTGATGAGAACTTCCTGATGGCTGTTGCAACTGTCGGTGCGATTGCCCTTGGTGACTATAAGGAAGGCGTAGCCGTTATGCTGTTCTATCAGATTGGTGAGCTTTTCCAGAGCTATGCCGTAGGCAAGAGCCGCAGGAACATCAGCGAGCTGATGGATATCCGCCCGGATTACGCCAATGTAGAGCAGGATGGCGAACTGGTACAGGTGGATCCCGATGAAGTAGAGATTGGTACGGTTATTCTGGTAAAGCCCGGTGAAAAGATCCCGATTGATGGTGTTGTTGTAGAAGGTACTTCGAGTCTTAACACAAGCGCCCTCACCGGTGAAAGTCTTCCGAGAGAAGCCAAGGAAGGCGATGAAGTCATCAGCGGCTGTATTAATATGACCGGTCTTTTAAAGATCCGGACAACAAAGGAATTCGGGGAATCTACCGTTTCCAAGATCCTGGAGCTGGTAGAAAATTCCAGTTCGAGAAAATCCAGATCAGAGAATTTTATTTCCAAGTTTGCAAGAATTTATACTCCGGCGGTCTGCTACGGCGCAGTAGCTCTTGCATTGATTCCTCCCATTGTGAGAATGGTATTTATGGGACTTCCGGCAGACTTCGGTACATGGATTTACAGAGCATTGACGTTCCTTGTTATCAGTTGTCCCTGTGCACTGGTTATCAGTATTCCTTTAAGCTTCTTCGCAGGAATCGGCGGCGCGAGCAAGGAAGGTGTTCTGGTGAAAGGCTCCAATTATCTGGAAACCCTTTCTCAGACCAAATATGTTGTATTTGATAAGACCGGAACCATGACACAGGGTGTTTTTGAAGTGAGCAGCATTTATCCGGCAGCTCTTTCCAAAGAGGAAGTGGTTGAGTATGCAGCATGTGCCGAAAGCTATTCCAGTCATCCGATCAGTAAGAGCCTTCAGAAAGCATATGGTAAAGAGATTGATAAGAACCGTGTAACAGAGGTCAAAGAAATCAGTGGTAAGGGTGTTACCGCACAGGTTGACGGCCGGCTGGTCGCAACCGGAAACGGAAAGCTCATGGATCAGCTCGGTGTTCCATATACGGTATGCAATGAGGTCGGAACTCTGGTTTATGTAGCAGTCGATGGCAAGTTCGCCGGATGCATTCTGATCTCTGATCTGTTGAAGCCGCATGCCAAGGAAGCGATTGCTGCTTTGAAGAATGCCGGTGTTACCAAGACGGTTATGCTGACCGGTGATACGAAACGTGTAGCAGATGCAGTGGCAGCGGAGCTTGGTATTCACGAGGTATGCAGTGAACTTCTCCCGGCAGATAAAGTATCCAAGGTGGAAGAACTTCTTGCTGAGAAGAGCGAGAAAGAGAAGCTTGCCTTCGTTGGTGACGGTATCAATGATGCTCCGGTGCTTTCCAGAGCCGATATCGGAATTGCCATGGGAGCGCTTGGATCGGATGCAGCGATTGAAGCAGCAGATATTGTCCTGATGGATGATGACCCGTTAAAGATTGCAAAGGCTATCAAGATTTCCAGAAAATGTATCCGTATCGTATATGAGAATATTTATTTTGCAATTGGCATCAAGGTGATCTGTCTGATCCTCGGAGCACTCGGTATTGCCAACATGTGGGTAGCAATCTTCGCCGATGTAGGAGTTATGGTCATTGCCGTACTGAATGCAATCCGTGCACTGTTTGTTAAAAAACTTTAATGAAAAACTTGAACTGTGAAACAGCGGTTTTACGAATGGAGTTTAGAAAGGAAAAAAATTATGTCAGAAGTAGAATGTTGTGATACCGTAGAAGTGCATGAGGATCTGCTGAAAATTGTGCAGGATACCATGCCGGATGAACAGGAGCTGAATGATCTGGCAGATCTGTTTAAGATATTCGGTGATTATACAAGAATCCGTATCCTGTTTGTCCTGTTTGAATCAGAGGTATGTGTCTGTGATCTGGCACAGGCCTTGAATATGACACAGTCTGCGATTTCACATCAGTTGAAAATTCTGAAGCAGAGCAGACTGGTAAAGAGCCGCAGAGAAGGCAAGTCGATCTTTTATTCACTGGCAGATGAACATGTGGAAACGATCATCGGCAAGGGAAGAGAGCATATCGAGGAAGATTAAAAATCAGTAAAAAGGATGCAGATCTTCTGATTATATTTAAAAAGAATGAAAAATGGAAAGCCCAGCAAAAGTCGCTTGGACTTCCCATTTTTTTATTTTTGCATTTTTTTATCGTAGTGAACGTAGTGAAATTGACAACGTTCCTAGAACTAAAAAAACCCCGGAAGATCAGTGTTTTCCGAGGATAAAAAAGCGGGTGATGGGAATCGAACCCACGTATCCAGCTTGGAAGGCTGGTGTTCTACCATTGAACTACACCCGCAAAAAAATAAATATATAAAATTAAAATGCCCAGAACCGGAATCGAACCAGTGACACGAGGATTTTTCAGTCCTCTGCTCTACCAACTGAGCTATCTGGGCTCGCTCGCATCACACAACTGGTATTGTACAATTCCGCTATGATATTGTCAAGAAATTTTTTTAAAAAAACTTTTTTTCCATAACTTTTTTGAATATCCTTGTGATTCTTATCTGATTTTTATTCAGAGGAAGATTAGCCAATAAGAATGGCATCCTTTTCGGAATCATAAGTCAGGGTAAGCACACAGCCGTCCTCGGAATAATCCTTTACCGCAAGATTTAGTTCATATAAACTGCCATCTTCGGAGATCAGTTCGAGTACCCAGGGGGTATTCTGTACATCACGGTAGATGACAAGCCCTGTCATACGCTGGGTAGGCATAAAGCTTGAAAGTGTTTCCAGTAAATCTACATTCTGGATTGTTCCCTGCTGGTGAAGGGATAACCCTACAAAGGTGAGGTTCGTATCATTTACCAGAGAGACATTGATCGGAGTAAGAATTGCTGCATTTTCCGTATCCCGGATGTTGTTAATTGCTGTCAGGTATTCTTCGTAGGTGCTGATGATGGAGTCCATTGTATCGATGAGCATATCGATTTCTTCATCGTTCATATCATTCAGATTGTAGGTGTTTACCTGTGTAATTTTTTCTCCAAGAGCAACCAGCTTTTCATCGAGGGAATCATTCTCAATCTGCTTGTGTGCCGATACGACACGGTTATGTATGGCAACCAGATTGGAGTAGGTGTCCTGTGCCTGTGCAATCTTTTCTGCAGATGGGCCGCCACATGCGGTAAGAAGCAGTGTAGAAGCTAATATGGCACAGGATAACAGAGAACATAAACTTTTCTTTATGGAAAATATGCGTTTCATAAGTCGGGATCCTTTTTATAACTTTAAAATTACATTCACAATATAAATTATGACAAATGTTTTTTTATGAATGCAGACATTCCTTGCTTATATTGTCATAATTTACATGATTCTGAACAGTTACACCTTATCACAATGCAGGATTGTCTGCAAGGGAATGTTCAATTTACAAGTGTGCGGCTGCTGCGTGAACGGTAGCATTTACAACATTTCGACAGGTTATCTGAACAATCCATACTGTTATTTTACAAGGATATGAGATATAATCAAAAACATAGAGACATGAGTTCGTGGAATGCTATATAGAACGGGAAGATACAGAAAGGAAACCGGATGGAGAGAGCCTATAAACTGGAATTCGCAGGAGAGCGGGCGGGAAGCCTGTATGTGAGCTGCTGCGGCCTGTCCAAAACAGAGCCGCTGCACAGCTTTGGACCTGCACAGAAGCCATATTATCTCATTCATTATATTCTCCGTGGCAAGGGCAGATTTTCCCTGCGGAATCAGGAATTTCAACTCTCTTCCGGGAATGGATTCCTGATCCCGCCGGAGGAGCTGAGCTTTTTATCAGGCAGATGAAAAGGAACCGTGGACGTATATCTGGGTTGGTTTTCAGGGTGAAATGGCAGAGCGGATTCTGCAGAACGTCGGACTTACCGTGACGAATCCGGTTTTCAGTTCACAGTGTAGTGAGGAATTGTATCAGGCGGTTAAGGATATGATGGAGCACAATACCTACGGGATTTCCAATGAACTTCGCCGGAACGGACAGCTTCAGGTGTTTCTTTCCCTGATTGCGGATGGTGTTACGACACAGGAGCACGGCGAGATAGATCAGGCCGATCACTATGTGGAACGAGCGGTTTCCTATATCCGCAGCAATTACTGCAATCCACTCAAGGTTACGGACGTGGCAGATTATGTATGTGTGAACCGGAGCTATCTGTATACCCTGTTTAAGAATGCGCTTGGCATGTCTCCACAGCAGTTCCTGGCGAATTACCGGGTACATAAGGCAATGGAGCTGCTAAGGACAACAGAGCTTCCGGTGGAGAGCATTGCATTGTCCTGCGGGTACACGGATCCGCTGGTTTTTACCAAGGCTTTTAAACATGTCAAAAAGATTTCCCCATCCGGTTACCGGAAAGAAGTACGGACGGGAGAAGTAAATAAGAATCAGGATTACTTAAAACAAATTGAAGGTGCGTTATTATTAAAAGGAGGAACGATGATGAAAGAACAGCTTTTAAAAAAATTCGGAGAGGTATTTGGCAGCACAGAGGGCGCAGCAGTTTACTTTGCACCCGGCCGTGTAAATCTGATTGGAGAACATACCGATTATAACGGAGGTCATGTTTTTCCCTGTGCCTTGACAATCGGTACTTACGGTGTTGCCAGAGTGAGAAAGGACAACATGCTACAATTTTATTCTATGAACTTTGAACAGTTAGGGGTAATCGGGAGCAGGCTCGAGGATCTGAAGCCGGAAAAGGAAGCAGACTGGACCAATTATCCCAAGGGTGTGATCTGGGCATTTGACAAGAAGGGTTATCCGGTTACTTCCGGTATGGATCTTCTGTTATATGGAAATATTCCGAACGGTTCCGGACTTTCTTCCTCTGCATCCGTAGAAGTTCTGACCGGATTTATTTTTAAAGGGATTTCTTCGGATTTGATGTGACGAATCAGGATCTGGCACTGATCGGACAGTATTCCGAGAATAATTTTAATGGTGTAAACTGCGGAATCATGGATCAGTTTGCGATTGCCATGGGGAAAAAGGATCATGCGATTTTCCTGGACACCGCAGACCTGTCCTACACGTATGCACCGATTCACTTAAGTGGTGCGAAAATCGTTATTGCATGCAGTAATAAGAAGCGTGGACTTGGCGATTCCAAATATAATGAGCGCAGAAGCGAATGTGAAGAGGCACTCCGCCGCGTTCAGAAAGTAAAGAAGGTAGAAAACTGGGGAGCGCTCACCGAAGCAGAATTTGAAGAGATAAAGGGAGCCATCGGGGATGAAGTGCTGGAGCGTCGTGCAAAGCATGCCGTATATGAGAACCAGCGTACCATAAAGGCGGTTGCTGCCTTACAGAATAATGACATCACTCTCTTTGGGGAACTCATGAATGCTTCCCACGTATCCTTGCGTGATGATTACGAGGTAACCGGAATCGAACTGGATACGCTGGTAGAAGAGGCATGGAAGGTGCCGGGAGTGATCGGATCCCGTATGACCGGAGCCGGTTTTGGTGGATGTACCATCAGTATTGTTAAGGATGAAGCAATTGAAGAGTTTATTAAGCAGGTAGGCGAAGCCTATGAGAAGAAGATCGGTTATGCGGCAGACTTCTATGTAGTAGAAATCGGCGACGGTCCGTGCAAGTTAAAATAAATATCCGCATGGGATGAGCAGAATATGAAGTGTTTGAAAAGAGAGCGTGAACGGAGGATAGGATCATGCAGAATATGCAGAATGCATTAATTCGTCTGGTGGCATATGGCAGAAATACGGAGCTGTTACCGGAGGAAGATGAAATTTATACCGTGAACCGGTTACTGGAGCTGTTTGAAATTGATGAATTACAGGGAGAGCTTTCGGTTCATGAGCAGATTGAGGAAGCGCGTAAGGAGACGAGCGTTGAAGATCTGGAAGCAATTCTGAAGGAGCTGTTAGACGGTGCTTTTGAAAAAGGTATTCTGAAAGAAAACAGTGTCGTATACCGAGATCTGTTTGACACAAAGATTATGAGTATGCTGCTTCCGAGACCGAGTGAGGTCATCCGTAAGTTTCGTGAGCTGTACGCGAAGAGCCCGAAGGAAGCAACCGATTATTACTATAAATTCAGTGGAGACACCGATTATATCCGCAGATACCGGATTAAGCGGGATATGAAATGGGAAGCACCTACCGAGTATGGGGATTTAACCATTACAATCAACCTTTCCAAGCCGGAGAAGGACCCCAAGGCGATTGCAGCAGCGAAGCTGATGAAGCAGGCCGGATATCCGAAGTGTCTGCTCTGCCGTGAAAACGAAGGATATGCAGGCCGGATCAATCATCCGGCAAGACAGAATCACCGTATTATTCCCATTCAGATCAATGGGGAACAGTGGGGCTTCCAGTATTCTCCTTATGTTTATTACAATGAGCATTGTATCGTGTTTAACGGACAGCATGTACCGATGAAGATTGATCACAATACCTTCTGCAAGCTGTTTGATTTCGTGAAACAGTTCCCACACTATATTCTGGGATCGAATGCGGATCTTCCGATTGTTGGTGGATCGATTCTGACACACGATCATTTTCCAGGGTGGAAACCATGAATTCCCGATGGCGAAGGCTCCTGTTGAAAAAGAATTCATCATTCCGGGTTATGAGGATGTGGAGGCAGGTATTGTGAAGTGGCCGATGTCGGTAATCCGCCTGAAGGCAGAGAATCCGGAGAGAATCATTGCCCTTGCCGATGTGATCCTGGATGCATGGCGTGGCTATACAGATGAGGCAGCTTTTATCTATGCCGAGACAGATGGCGAAAAGCACAACACCATTACCCCGATTGCCCGTAAGAAGGGAGATAAGTTTGAACTGGATCTGGTGCTTCGGAATAACATTACGACGCAGGAGCATCCTTTGGGCGTTTACCATCCTCATGCGAACCTCCATCATATCAAGAAAGAAAAATATTGGTCTGATTGAGGTTATGGGTCTTGCCGTACTGCCGGCACGTCTGAAAAACGAGATGGAAGAGCTGAAGCAGGCAATTCTTGCAGGCAGTGATTTGCATGCAACACCGACACTTTCCACCCATGCAGCATGGGCTGAAGAATTCTTAAAGAAATATCCGGTTGTGAATGCAGATAACGTGGATGAGATTATTCAAAAGGAAATCGGACTGGTATTTATGCAGGTGCTTACGGATGCAGGTGTTTACAAGCGGACACCGGAAGGCATGGAAGCATTTGAGCGGTTTTATCAAGAGCCTATGAGTGTAAAAAAATATTATTAGCAGCAATAAATAGCAAATATATTCACATGAACCCGGCGGTATACAGTCTTCGGACGTATGCGCTGGGTTCCGGTGCGTTAAATACAGAAAATGCAGAGATTGCAATCGCGGAGTATACGATCAATCAGCCCGTGGATGAAATCCTGGGCGATCTTTATGAACAAAAGCCCGATGTGATCGGATTTTCCTGCTATATCTGGAACTGGCAGATGACAAAGGAATTGATGGTCGAGGTGAAAAAGCTCCTGCCAAAGACGGATATCTTTCTGGGAGGCCCGGAGGTTTCCTATGAAGCGGAAAAAGATCATGGAGCAGTATGGACGTGTCAATGAAGGAACTGGAAATGGGCCGGTCATCCGTGGAATTATTCTTGGAGAAGGAGAAAAAACCTTCTGCGAGCTGGCAGAGTATTATGCACAGCGGGAAGATCATAATCTTCTGCAGGATATTAAGGGACTTCTTCTTGATAACGGATACACCG
Organism: Lachnospiraceae bacterium; assembly: GCA_021628825.1. Taxonomy (GTDB): domain Bacteria; phylum Bacillota; class Clostridia; order Lachnospirales; family Lachnospiraceae; genus Suilimivivens. Next base: position 492,186 of record JAJXRY010000002.1, read on the forward strand.
GAATGAGGGAGCCATTGTCCTTCAGTGAAATCCCTGTTTTTGTATGAAGAGCAGAGGCTTTCCGGTAAGGGGGCTTCAGGATTTCCGGAATAAAATTATTTATTATGAATCCAGCCGGGGATGCCCCTTTCCGATGCAGCTATTGTCTTTCTTCCATTGATAAAACACTCCGGTTACGGGATCTTGACCGGGTATTTCCAGAGTTACAGTTTTTCCTCGATTGTAAGGTGCCGCAGGTAAAATTCATTGACCGTACCTTTAACTGTAATCGGGCGCATGCCATGGCAATCTGGCAGTATCTGACAGAACATGACAATGGCGTCACTAATTTTCACTTTGAGATAGCGGCAGAACTGATTACCGAAGAGGAGCTGGAATTGTTTCAGAAGATGCGTCCAGGATTGATTCAGTTGGAAATTGGGGTGCAGACCACGAATCCCCAGAACACTTCAGGCAATTCACCGGAGTGCAGATATGGTGCATCTTTCGCAGATTGTAGAACGGATTCGGGCAGGTCACAATATTCATGTGCATCTGGACCTCATTGCCGGACTTCCGGAAGAAGATTATGAAAGCTTTGTACATTCGTTTAATGATGTATATGCGATGAAGCCGGAACAGCTTCAGCTTGGCTTCCTAAAGGTTTTGAAGGGGACAGAGATTTCTTTGCGTAAGGAGGAATATGGTCTGGTTCACCAGAGTATTCCGCCTTATGAGGTTCTGTACACGAAATGGATTTCCTATGAGGAGATCCGTAAGTTAAAGCGTGTGGAAGAAATGGTGGAGCTTTACTATAATTCCAATCAGTTTATTCATACGCTGGCAGCACTTGTAACACAGGTTAAGACACCGTTTGATCTGTATGAGAAGCTGGCAGAGCATTATGAAACACATGGTTATTTCATTAATACACCGGCACGTGTGAAGCGGTATGATGTGCTTTTTGAATTTGCCTGCGGACTTGTTCCTGAGCAGAAGGAACTGTTTCGGGAGCTTTTGACCTTTGACTTTTATTTGAGAGAAAATGCAAAGAGCCGTCCGGCCTTTTGCCGTGATCTGACGGGAGATTATGATGTGATCCGGCAGTTTTATGAGCAGGAGGAGGCTGTACCCCATTATCTGAAAGAGTATGCGCAATATCATGCCCGGCAGGTCATGAAGATGACGCATATGGAGATGTTTCATTATCCGGTCTGGCAGCAGGATGCGGATGAGTGGAAACAGTTGGAACGTCCGGTGATGGTATTGTACGATTATCAGAAAAGAGATCCCCTTACCGGAGACTGTGCGACCATATCTTTGCATGGCTCTGAATAGTTACACATATATTTAAAGAGAAAGCTTACATATGGGGATTTTTTTATGCTGCAGGTCTTATCCAACATTTCTAACATTATGATTCCACTTATTGTATTTTATATTATTGCCTATGGACTGATGAATGGCTGTAAGGTCTATGAGGTTTTTGTAAAAGGCGCGAAGGACGGCGTAAAAACAGTGGTCGGGATTCTGCCTACACTGGTTGCACTGATGACCGCGGTCGGCATTCTCAGGGCTTCCGGCTTCTTTGATATCGTGCAGAAGGTATTTACACCTGTCAGTGATCTGCTTGGGTTTCCCTCAGAATTATTTCCCCTTGTATTTATGAAGATGTTTTCTTCTTCTGCGGCAACGGGACTTGTACTGGATATCTTTAAGAACTACGGAACGGATTCTTATATTGGCATGATTACCTCTATTATGATGAGCTGTACGGAAACGATTTTTTATACCATGAGTGTTTACTTTATTGCTGCCAAAGTCACCAAAACACGGTACACACTGGCAGGAGCCATGCTCTCTACAGTTGTGGGAATTGTGGCAAGCGTGATTCTGGCGGGAATGATTGTATAATTAAGAGCGAGGTTCTGTTTGTATTTGAGAGCAGATTTGTTATAATAATTACATGCGTGAGAAGATAAAAAGCAGAAAAGGACAAGTTGAGTAATGACCTGTCTTTTTCTATGTAGCAGGCAATATAGATAAGAAGGAAATGAGGATATACGAAGATGGAACTTGTAAAAGGAAGACCAGAAACGAATGAAGGAAGACTCGAAAAGGAAATCCGGGTATACGATCTGCTGGATTCTCTGAACATCCCTTATGAACGGATCGACCATGAAGCAGCCGAAACGATGGAAGCCTGTGCTGAAATTGATAAGGCGCTTGCCCCGGCGGTGATCTGCAAGAATCTGTTCTTATGCAATTCACAGAAAACAAAATTTTATCTGCTGATGATTCCGGGGGACAAGCATTTCAAGACAAAGGAGATTTCCCATCAGATTGACAGCCCGCGGCTTTCCTTTGCACCGGCGGAATTTATGGAGAAATATCTGGATATCACGCCCGGATCCGTAAGCGTTATGGGATTGATGAATGATCTGGATAATCAGGTACAGCTTCTTGTTGATGAAGATGTATTAAAGGGAGAATATCTCGGATGCCATCCCTGCATCAATACCTCCAGTCTCCGTCTTAAGACGAAAGATGTATTTGAAGTGTTTACGAAGGCGGTTCACCATGACTATATTGTGGTGAAACTGACGGGAGAAGAAGCACCGTAACAATCATCAGCATCATTGTTACGGTCATCAGTATCCTGCAAAACGGAACCGACAGGAAATCTGGACATCAAAAAAGCAACCGCCTCCACCAAAAGTAGGTTGCTTTTTTAATAACAACTTATAATTAGGCGAACCGTTGCTTTACGGTAGCACCTTTTACATTCATATCATAACATTTGATTGCAAAATCGTCAACTCTGATTTCCAAAGTTTTGACCAGGATAAGGGTGAGCTGTTACCAGTTCCCCCAGCGAGCGGAAATCCGACGGTCCCGTTTCCAGTACAAACTTATGAAACCGGTAATCGCTATAATCTGTTCCCCACAGTTTCTCTGCCTGTTGTTTCAGGGAGAGAAATTCCAGATATCCGAGATAATACTTCAGATAATTGCAGGGTTCCTCTACGAGATATTCATAGATTGTCTCTACATTTGTATGTTGGCCAAGCCCCAGATTTTCAAGAAACCGTCCGATCTGTTCCGGGGTGGCTCCATCATAATGAATGGCAATATCCATGTAGGAATACAGGCACAGATGCAGGTTGCGGTTCAGCCGGCAGGCCTCAATGTAAGCCGCAGCTTCTTCATTCTTTGTCAACTGTGCGGCATAGCCATAGGATAAGTTTTCCACATAAACCGCCCAGCCTTCCACAAATCCGCCATAATGCAGCATGGAGCGGATACAGGAAGCGTTTTGCTGATTTAAGAAGCTCTGGCTGTAAACGGTCTGGTATAGATGGCCGGGATACCCTTCATGGGCGAGGGTGGTATACAGGGTGAGATCATCGGTAATGTTCGGCTCATTCAGATATATGGTGTTGTGCCACAGGTCATCGATGGGAGGAGTGAGGTAATACGCCGGACTGCTGTAGGCCTCCATGGATGAGGAGACCCTTTTTTATCTGACAGGAGACAGAATTACTTTCGCCGTCATGTTCCTGTCCTGCTTTGGCTTCGGGAATACAGGTAAGCTTCGGGAAATCCGGTTTCATCTGTTTTTGAAGATCATCGAGAATTGCTTCTGACAGCCGGCATAAGATATCTGATGTTGCTGCAGGCTTTGTTGGGAGATCGGTATCCCCCGGTTCCTCCGGATGATCGGAGTAGCTGTTTTGCATATTCAGGCTTAAGGAAAAATCCTCCGGTGACAGCTTAAGCAGTCCGGGATGGTCCTTTACGAGATCACGCAGTGCATGGAAGTTTTCCTGATAATCCTTTTCAAGGAACCTCTGGATTTCCGGAATACTCCGGCTGCTCCCGGTTGTCTGGGCGAGCAGATACGTGTAGTATTCTTTTTCCCTCCGGATAATAGAACAGCCCATAAGGGTTCACTCCCGTTCCTTTTAAAACAAGAAAAGCATCGCCAACCCTTTCATAGGCAGGAGCCATTACCGTAGTAAGCAGCAGATCATTCTTATGGATGTACTGCTGTTTTTCTTTCTCGGTGATGATTTCGTCAGACACAAGACCATTGAGGCGTTCGGTAAACGTCTGTTGCAGGAAGTGGCTTCCTTCAGAAAGAAGAACAGGATCCATAATGGAATCACACTGCTCGATGACGTTGTCTGCGGAAGTGTCCGACATGAAGAGCCCCGCAGAGGATTTTTCCTGTTCATATCGGATGAGCGCATCAAAATAAGTTCCGGTCTGTTCGAGAATGCCAAGATAATCCTCTACATCCTTCTTCGTGCGGAAAGTATAGTCGGCGAGCAGCACCGGAAGTCCGGAAACCATGCCGGAAGAGGGAGACTGCGGATCGGTGTAATAAGTAAAATCCGCACCTTCTAAGGTGAGTGCAAGAAACCGGTCAAATAACAGATAGGCGTACCGGTCCTGTGGGTCTAACTTTTGGGGATCAATCCGGGAAAGACGGCGCTGCCACTCCGTGACCTGGGCTCTGGTATCACCGTCCGTAAAAGAGGGTGGCAGGATGGGATCAGCGGATAATCCATAGTTTTCCGGATAGGCGAGGGTGTAGTGCAGATTTATGGTGTTGCCGCTCAGCTCCGTATAGAGAAGATCGCGGGAAAGCTGCTCAAACTGTCTTGCATCTTTTGTCCCATACAGGTAAAGGCAGAGAACAACGGAAAGGGTGGCAATCAGAGAAAAGGTAAGAATCCGTAACTTACGGGAGAACTTCAGCTTCATGCAAAATTTGCTCCAACAGATGCTCTTTACAGTATATGTGCGGTAAAAAAGAAAAAGTACCCGAAAAATTAGCAATATCTGAAAACTATTTAGCACCTTTGTTGTATAGACGCTATTTTTGATTTGTGATACGATGTAACTGTTCGGAGTTATGTGGATGGGTATATCAGTTATTGAAAAAAACTATACCATTTATACAGACTGGATTCCGGAGCAGTTACCAATAAAAGAAAATAGGAGAGGACAACATGAACAATTTAGAGCTTAAGAAAATTGCGAACAATGTGCGTAAAGGCATTGTAACGTCAGTACACAGCGCTAAGGCCGGTCATCCGGGCGGTTCTTTATCCGCAGCTGACATTTTTACTTATTTATATTTTTGAAGAAATGAACATTGATCCGAAGAATCCCAGGATGGAAAACAGAGATCGTTTCGTTTTATCGAAAGGTCATACAGCACCCGGTTTATACTCTGCACTTGCAAACAGAGGCTATTTCCCGGTAGAAGAACTGACAACTCTGCGTAAATTAGGCTCTCGTCTTCAGGGACATCCCTGCATGCAGGATACTCCCGGAGTGGATATGAGCAGCGGTTCCCTTGGACAGGGAATTTCTGCGGCAGCCGGTATGGCACTCTCTGCAAAATTAGATAACAAGGATTTCCGTGTATACACCCTGCTTGGTGATGGCGAGATCCAGGAAGGACAGGTCTGGGAAGCATCCATGTTCGCCGGATTCCGTAAGCTCGACAATCTGGTTGTCATCGTAGACAACAACGGATTACAGATCGACGGGCCTGTTGATCAGGTATGTTCTCCTTACCCGATCGATAAGAAGTTTGAAGCATTCAACTTCCATGTAATTAACATTGATGCACACGATTTCGACCAGATCCGTGCAGCCTTTAAGGAAGCAAGGCAAACCAAGGGCATGCCGACCGCAATTATCGCTCACAGCGTTAAGGGCAAGGGCGTTTCCTTTATGGAGAATAATGTAAGCTGGCATGGTACAGCACCGAACGATGAGCAGTATGCCGTAGCAATGGCAGATTTAGAGAAAATTGATGAAGAACTGGCAAAGGAGGAAGCATAAATGGCAGAGGTTAAGAAGATTGCAACCAGAGAAAGCTATGGTAATGCATTAGTAGAACTCGGTGCAGAGAATCCCAATGTTGTAGTTTTTAGATGCTGACCTTGCAGCAGCAACCAAGACAGGCATGTTTAAGAAAGCATACCCGGACAGACATATTGATTGTGGTATCGCAGAATGTAATATGATGGGAGTGGCAGCAGGACTTGCTACGACCGGTAAAATTCCTTTTGTCAGCAGTTTTGCAATGTTTGCAGCAGGAAGAGCATTTGAACAGGTTCGTAACTCCGTAGGTTACCCGCATCTGAATGTAAAGATCGGAGCAACCCACTCCGGTATTACCGTAGGCGAAGATGGAGCAACCCATCAGTGTAATGAGGATATTGCATTAATGAGAACGATCCCGGGTATGGTTGTTATGTGTCCTGCAGATGATGTGGAAGCAAAAGCAGCCGTTAAGGCAGCAGCAGAATACGAAGGCCCGGTATATCTTCGTTTCGGACGTGCAGCCTGTCCGGTAATCAATGACAGACCGGATTATCAATTCGAAATCGGCAAGGGAAATGTGGTACGTGAAGGCTCTGATGTTACAATCGTAGCAACCGGTATCTGCGTAGGCAATGCACTGGAAGCAGCAGAAATGCTTGCAGCAGATGGTATCAGCGCAGAGGTGATTAACATCTGTACCATTAAGCCGTTAGATGAAGAACTGATTGTGAAGTCTGCAAAGAAGACCGGCAAGGTAGTTACCGCAGAAGAGCATTCCGTAATTGGCGGACTTGGAAGTGCCGTTTGTGATGCACTCTGCAAATCTAATCCGGTTCCGGTTAAGAAGATCGGTATGCAGGATACCTTTGGTGAATCCGGTTCTGCAGCAGCCCTCGTAGAAAAGTATCAGTTAGATGGCAAGGGCATTTATGCACAGGTTAAAGGGTTTTTAAATTAAGTAGTAACGATTATTTTCCGTCTGGAGGAAAGACATGTATATATTAGCGCCATCCTTACTGGCAGCAGATTTTACAAAACTGGGTGAACAGATTAAAGAAACAGAACGATGCGGAGCACAGTTTCTTCATATCGATGTCATGGATGGGATTTTTGTACCCAGTATCTCCTTCGGAATGCCGCTGATTGAATCGATCCGGCCGATAACGAAACAGTTTTTTGATGTCCATCTGATGATTGTGGAGCCGGAGCGTTACATTCAGGAATTCGTGGACTGTGGAGCGGATGGAATTACCTTTCATCTTGAAGCCACGGCGGATCCGCAGAAGGTGATTGACCGGATTCATAAGGCAGGAGCGAAAGCCGGAATCTCCATTAAACCAGGGACTCCGTTAGAAGAGGTTTATCCTTATCTGTCCAAGGTGGAAATGGTTCTGATTATGAGTGTAGAGCCCGGATTTGGCGGACAGAGCTTCCTTCCGGAGGCTTTCGGACGAATCCGGAAAACGCGGGAATATCTGGACAGGCATCAGCTGGCAGCCCGCCTGGAAGTAGATGGCGGTATTGGCAAGAAGAATGTCCGTGAAGTAATGGCAGCCGGTGCCAATGTATTTGTTGCAGGCAGCGCGGTATTCCGTAAGCGAAGCATTGAAGAGAATATCCGCAGGTTCCACGATGCTTTTGCAGGAAAACCGGAAGAGGTGAACGATTAAATGATGAAGCAGCATCATTTCAAGTAGTGATGCTGCTTCGTTTCTTACTTTAAATAGGAAGCTTTGTTGCAAATTCCGGGCAGGGTGCTTAGCGAAAAAGGTTGTTTAAACATAAGTAGTCGTGCTATGATTACATTTGGGATTTTAGGCACATCTGGCATACTGCCAATGAAAAGTGAATAGAGGAAAAGAAGGTAGAGAAAATGGAAAAGATAGGAAGAAATGATCCCTGTTGGTGTGGCAGCGGCAAAAAGTATAAGACCTGCCATATGGCAATGGACGAAAAGATTCATCATTATGAACTGATGGGACATATTGTTCCGACACATGATATGTTAAAGACTGCAGAGCAGATCGAAGGAATCCGCGAAAGCAGTAAAATCAATGTGGCAGTTTTAGACGCCGTAGGAGAAATGATCGGACCCGGCGTAACCACACAGGAAATTGATGATCTGGTACATTCCATGACAGTTCGTATGGGAGGTATTCCTGCCCCTTTAAATTATGAAGGATTTCCGAAGAGCGTATGTACTTCGATTAATGAAGTGGTCTGCCATGGAATTCCGACACCGGACCGCGTGTTACAGGAGGGCGATATTGTCAATGTCGATGTATCCACCATTTACCGGGGATATTTCTCTGACTCTTCCAGAATGTATTGCATCGGAGAAGTAAGTGAAGAAAAGAAGAAGCTGGTTCAGGTAACCAGGGAATGTGTCGATCTGGGGCTTACGATGGTGAAACCATGGAATTTCCTGGGCGATATGGCACAGGTTATCAACGACCATGCCAAGGAAAACGGATACAGCATTGTGGTGGAAATCGGTGGACACGGAGTAGGACTGGAATTCCACGAGGAACCGTTTGTCAGCTATGTAACGAAAGCAGGAACGGAAATGCTGATGGTTCCCGGAATGGTATTCACGATTGAACCAATGGTGAACGCAGGGACAAGCGAGATTTATATTGATGAAAAGGACGGCTGGACGGTTTATACACAGGATGGCAAGCCTTCCGCACAGTGGGAAGTTACCGTTGCAGTTACCAATGATGGTTATGAAGTCCTGACCTGGTAAACAATAGAAAGAAAATGGAGAGAAATCATGTATCAGTTGGCAATTTTTGATATGGATGGAACCATTCTGAATACGCTGGAGGATCTGAAAATCAGCATCAACCATGCACTTGTCGAAAACGGATTCCCGGAACGGACATTTGAAGAGGTCCGCCGGTTTGTAGGAAACGGCACACAGAAGCTGGTGGAGCGGAGTGTTCCGGAGGGCACAAGCGAAGAAAAGCAGCAGAAGGTGCTTGCAAGCTTTGATGAGTACTACGCGGTGCACTGTGCAGATTATACGAAACCTTATGAGGGAATTGTCGAAGCCCTTCAGGAATTGAAGAAAAGGAATATTAAAACAGCAGTCGTATCGAATAAACCGGATTATGGAGTACAGTCTTTGTGTGAAAAATATTTTAAAGGATTATTTGACTTCCCGGTTGGAATGAAAGAGGGCATGCGGAAAAAGCCTGCTCCAGATGCGGTATTACAGGTGCTTAAGCATTTTGAGGCCACAAAGGAAGATGCCGTCTTTATCGGGGATTCGGACGTGGACGTGAAGACCGCGTTGAATGCAGGTCTTGCCTGTGTTGGTGTAACATGGGGCTTCCGTGACAGGGAAGTGTTGGAAAACGCCGGTGCGAAGATTATTGTAGATGATACGGAAGAGATGCTGAAAGAAATTTTAGCTGGATAATAGGAGACGGATTTCATGAAATGGTTAAAATTTAAAATAAAAACGATCACAGATGCAGAAGATATTATTATCAGTACCTTGTACGATCTTGGTCTGGAAGGTGCGCAGATTGAAGATAAGATTCCTTTAACCGCATGGGAAAAGGAGCAGATGTTCGTAGACATTCTTCCCGATGGCCCGGAGGATGACGGTGTGGCGTATTTAAGCTTTTTTGTGGAAGAAAAGGACGAAAAGGCAGAGGACAGTAAATATCCGGTCATTCTTCTGAACGAAGAGGAGACAACGGCGGAAACGGTTCTTGCCATGGTTCAGCAGGAATTGGACGAATTAAAAGAATTCAATCTGGATATCGGAGAAGGCACAGTTTCCATTGAAGAAACGGAAGACATCGACTGGATCAACAACTGGAAGCAGTATTTTCATCAGTTCACGATTGATGATGTACTGGTCATTCCTTCCTGGGAAGAGGTGCAGGCGCAGGATCAGGACAAGATGATTCTGCATATTGATCCCGGCACAGCGTTTGGAACCGGAATGCATGATACCACCCAGTTATGTATCCGTCAGTTAAAGAAGTATATTACACCGGAAACGGTATTGCTGGATGTAGGAACCGGAAGCGGAATTTTATCGATTCTGTCCCTGATGTTCGGGGCAAAGAAGGCTGTGGGTACAGATCTTGACCCGTGCGCGGTAGAGGCCGTGAAGGATAATATGGAAGCAAACCACATCGACCCTTCGGATTTTACCATGATGATCGGAAATATCATTACGGAAAAAGAAGTGCAGGACAAGGTTGGCTACGAGTGCTATGACATTGTGGTTGCCAACATTCTGGCAGAGGTATTGCAGGCACTTACCCCTGTGATTGTTTCGCAGTTAAAGCCGGGCGGAATTTATATCACCTCCGGTATTATTGATGATAAAGAGCAGGTTGTGCGGGATGCGGTAGAAGCCGCAGGATTAAAGCTCCTTGAAGTAACTTATCAGGGAGAATGGGTGAGCGTTACGGCACAGAAGCCGTTATAAAAAGCGTTAAATCGGGAAAGGATACAGAAGATGTATCAGTTTTTTGTTGAACCACAACAGATTCATGTACATGACAAGAGTGTCATAATTACAGGGAGCGATGTGAATCATATCAAAAATGTTCTCCGCATGAAAATTGGGGAAGAAATTGCCGTAAGCAATGGACAGGATGGAAAGGAATACCGCTGTGGTATCCGGGAATATACAGAAGATGCAGTGCTGTGTGAGCTTCGCTTTATCAAGGAGGATGGTGTGGAGCTGCCCTCTAAGATCTATCTGTTTCAGGGACTGCCGAAGGCAGATAAGATGGAACTGATTATCCAGAAAGCGGTGGAGCTTGGCGTATATCAGGTAATTCCGGTTGCCATGAAGCGCTGTGTGGTGAAGCTGGATGATAAGAAAGCGGCATCAAAAATTGCGCGTTGGCAGGGCATTGCAGAGGCAGCAGCCAAGCAGAGCAAGCGGGGAATTATTCCACAGATTACGAAGGTCATGACCTTTGCGCAGACGATGGAATACAGCCGGAACGCACAGGTGCGTCTCGTGCCGTATGAGCTGGCAGAGGGAATGGAGGAGACACGTAAGATCATAGAACAGATTCAGCCCGGACAGGATATTGCCATCTTTATCGGACCGGAGGGCGGATTTGATGAAGATGAAATCCGTAAGGCTATGGAAGATGGCATGCAGCCGATTACACTTGGAAAGAGAATTCTCCGTACGGAGACGGCAGGAATGACGGTTTTATCCATTCTGATGTATCATTTGGAACAGCGATGAACAGTTCTGTGTTTTCACCCTTTGAGGTGTTTGGGCATAAGATGTAATAAGGGGAGTAGAAATCAGGCGCTGCCCCAACAAACTATAGAACAAGGGAAGTGTTGGTATGGAAGTATATTTAGACAATTCTGCAACAACCCGGTGCTTTCCGGAAGTTGCAGAGCTTATGAAGCAGATTATGTGTGAGGATTACGGCAATCCTTCCAGTCTTCATAGAAAGGGTGTGCAGGCAGAAAACCATCTGCGCACAGCCAAAGAATCAATCGCAAAGATTTTAAAGGTGAATGAGAAGGAGCTTCTTTTTACCTCGGGAGGTACAGAGTCCGATAATCTTGCCCTGATCGGGGCAGCCCATGCAAACTGCAGGCGGGGGAAGCATCTGATTACAACATCGATTGAACATCCGGCCATTTTGCAGACGATGAAGTATCTGGAGGAAGAAGGTTACCGGGTAACCTATCTGCCGGTAGATCAGAAAGGCTGCATCCGTCCTGAGGATCTGCAGCGTGCCATTACCGGAGAGACGATACTGGTTTCCATCATGTATACGAATAATGAAGTCGGCTCACAGCAGCCCATTGCACAGGCCGGTGCCCTGATTAAGAAAATGAATCCCCAGATCCTTTTCCATGTGGATGCGGTACAGGGATTTGGCAAGGCCAGAATTTATCCGAAAAAGATGAACATTGATATGCTCTCTGTCAGCGGACATAAGATACACGGACCAAAGGGAGTCGGATTCCTTTATGTTGACAGCCACGTGAAGCTCAAACCCATCGTATTCGGCGGCGGACAGCAGGGCGGTATGCGTTCCGGTACGGAGAATGTGCCCGGTATCGCAGGAATTGCGAAGGCCGCACAAATCATGTATGCCAATTACGATCAGGATATGGAGAAGCTTTACAGCCTTAAGAAATGCTTTATTGAGGGTGTGAAGAAGATTGACCAGGTGATCGTGAACGGGCCGGACTGCATGGATGGGGCACCCCATATCGTGAGCGTTTCCTTCAGCGGTGTAAGGAGTGAAGTGCTGCTTCATTCCCTGGAGGATAAAGGCATCTATGTGTCGGCAGGAAGTGCCTGCTCCGCACACAAGCCACAGCCTTCTGCAACCTTAATGGCGATGGGCGTTCCGAAGGATCTGCTGTCATCGACAATCCGGTTCAGCTTTTCCGTCTTTACCACCATGGAAGAAATCAACTATACTTTAGAGGCTTTGTATGATATAATTCCCATGCTTAGAAAGTACACCCGTAAATAAAATAGAAAGAGGACGCTAATGTTTACAGCATTTTTGATTAAGTATGCCGAGATCGGTGTAAAAGGAAAGAACAAGTATTTATTCGAAGAGGCGCTGGCAAAGCAGGTAAAATATGCTTTGAAGCGGTGCGAAGGAGAATTCAAGGTTACAAGAACCGAAGGCAGAATTTATGTGCATGCCCTGACCGACTTTGACTTTGATGAAACCGTGAATGAATTAAAGACGGTATTTGGTATCAGTGGAATCTGTCCGGTCATCCATGTAGAGGATGAAGGCTTTGAGAAGCTTTCGAAAACCGTGATTGAGTATATGAATGAGAATTATCCGGATAAGAACATTACCTTCAAGGTAAATACCCGTCGTGCACGGAAGAATTATCCGATGGATTCCCAACAGGTAAACCGTGAAATGGGTGGAGTGATTCTGGATGCGTTCCCTGAAATGCGTGTGGATGTTCATCATCCGGATGTCATGCTCCACATTGAGATTCGTGAAAAGATTTATATTTATTCTATGGAAATTCCGGGCCCCGGCGGAATGCCTGTCGGCAGTAACGGCAAGGCAATGCTTCTTTTGTCCGGTGGTATTGATTCCCCGGTTGCAGGCTATATGATCGCCAAGCGAGGAGTAAAGATTGATGCAGTTTACTTCCATGCACCCCCCATATACCAGTGACCGTGCGAAACAGAAGGTAGTGGATCTTGCCAGACAGGTATCCCGCTACTCGGGTCCGATTTATCTGCATACCATTAACTTTACCGATATTCAGCTTTACATCTATGAGAAATGCCCGCATGAAGAACTTACGATTATCATGCGCCGTTATATGATGAAGATCGCAGAGACCATCGCCAAGGAAAATGAATGCCTTGGTCTGATCACCGGCGAAAGCATCGGACAGGTTGCCTCCCAGACCGTACAGTCCCTGGCCGTAACCAACGAAGTATGTACCCTCCCGGTATTCCGTCCTCTGATCGGATTTGATAAGATGGAGATCGTTGACATTTCCGAAAAGATCGGTACTTACGAAACCTCGATCCTTCCCTACGAAGACTGCTGTACCATTTTCGTGGCCAAGCATCCGGTAACGAAAACCGAACCTGAACATCATCAAACGCCATGAGGAAAACCTTAAAGAGAAAAATTGATGAACTCGTGCAGCAGGCACTGGATTCCGATGTGGTTGAGATCGTTAAAAGTAGACTAATATTTGTTGTGATAAAAGCCCAATATACTTGTCCTTATTCAGGACTCCGAAGCTAAGAAGTTCTAACTATTTCAATTTAATAACTGGTAGTGCACGCAAACGACGCAACTCGCCATCCGGGCTCGATTGCGTCTTGCCCGAACATCCATGTCCGGACATTGCTATCTGCGTATGAAATAGAAGAACTTCTAAGCTTCTCCGAATGAACAAGGACTAAGTATAATTGGGCATTATGATACAAACAGATAATAATAAAACAAGTGCCAAATCGAAATTCAGCACTTGCCTTTAGCTACATATTAAGTACAGATTCTAAAGCCAGATCTTAGATCATGTAAGGCTTTAAGGTTTCCAATACATCATCAACGTTCTCTTCTGCATGGATGTTCAGATCAATCGGTCTGGAAAGATCAAGACTGAAGATACCCATGATAGACTTAGCGTCGATAACGTATCTGCCGGATACTAAGTCAAAGTCATAATCAAACTTTGTAATATCATTTACAAAAGATTTTACTTTGTCGATAGAATTTAAAGAAATTTGAACTGTTTTCATTTCTGAATTACCTCCTTGTTTTTCATACCTTCTGCTATTATAGTAAAGGGTAGAAAATGAAAAGTCAATGCTAAAAAAGGACAAAATTAATGGAGAATAATATGAAAAGTGTAGCATTTCATAATTTGGGTTGTAAGGTAAATGGCTATGAAATGGACTATATGCAACAAAAATTTAAAGGAAAGAGGCTATCTTGTTGTACCTTTTGATACAAAAAGCGGATATTTACATCATTAATACCTGCTCGGTAACGAATATGGCAGACCGGAAAAAGCCGTCAGATGATTCATCGCGCAAAAAAAGATCAATCCGGATGCAATCGTGGTTGCGGTCGGCTGTTATGTACAGACGAGCACCAAAGAAGTATTGAAGGATTTAAGCATTGATATTGCCATTGGAAATAACCGGAAAAAAAGAACCTTGTCGAGATCATAGAGGAATATTTGCGCCGCAGTGAACAGGAGGGGGAAGCCTTTACGATTGAAGAAAAAGAAGTCTTTCTCGGAAAGAAATATCATAGATATTAATCATACTGATGAATATGAGGACATGCAGCTTTCCCATACGGCAGAGCATACCCGCGCGTTCTTAAAGGTACAGGACGGCTGTAACCAGTTCTGCTCCTATTGCATCATTCCGTACGCCAGAGGACGGATCCGTTACCGGGCGATGGATGAAGTGCTGAAAGAAGTCCGGGAACTGACGGCAAACGGTTATCAGGAGATTGTTCTTACGGGGATTCATTTAAGCTCCTATGGAATGGAAAAGGGTAATGACTTTACGAAAAGCAGACTGGGTGAATTGATCCGTGCCGTGAACGATGTCGAGGGAGTACGCCGGATCCGTCTGGGATCTCTGGAGCCACGTATTATTACGGAAGAGTTTGCAAGGGAGCTGTCACAGTGTGAGAAGCTGTGTCCACATTTTCACCTTTCCCTGCAGAGCGGCTGTGACTCCGTGCTTCAACGCATGAATAGAAAGTACACAACCGGGGAATATTATGAAAAAGTAGAGATTCTCCGGAAGTTTTTTGATAAACCGGCAATTACCACGGACGTGATCGTTGGTTTCCCGCAGGAAACGGAAGAAGAATTCGAACAGACCGTGGAATTCATTAAGAAAAATCCGATTTTTATGAAACACACATTTTTAAATATTCCAAGAGAAAGGGCACTCCGGCAGCCGTTATGCAGGGACAGGTTCCGGAGGAGGTAAAGAGTGTGCGGAGCGACCGCCTGTTGGAGCTTCATGCACAGAACAGCCGCACATTCCGGGAGTCCTACATAGGAAAACAGGTGGAATATCTGCTGGAAGAAGAAATGGTGATCGACGGCGTGCGTTATCAGACCGGTTATACCAGGAATATATCCGGATTGCCTTAAAAACGCAGGAGGATCTTTCGGGAACCATTCAAAAAGGAGTGATCCGGGAGTTTTTAAAACCGGACATCCTTCTTGTATTTTCCAGTTAAATGGGGTAATATGGAAAAGAGTGTAAACTTATGGAGAGGTGTAAGATGCAGGATTTGGGAAATACACAGTTTTTTTGTGTTGAAAAAGATAATAACAGCGTAAGACTTGTATTGCAGGAAGTATATGAGGCTCTGGTTGAGAAGGGATACAATCCGGTGAACCAGATTGTTGGATACATCATGTCCGGAGATCCTACATATATTACCAGTCATCGGAATGCCAGAAGCCTGATTATGAAGCTGGAGAGAGACGAGCTGGTAGAGGAAATGCTGACGGCTTATATTAAGAACAATCACTGGAGCAAGGACGAGTAATATGCGAATTATGGGATTGGATTATGGATCCAAAACAGTAGGGGTTGCCATCAGCGATGCCATGTTGATTACCGCACAGGGAATTGAGATTATCCGCCGCAAGGATGAGAATAAGCTCCGCCAGACACTGGCACGGATTGAAGAACTGATCGAAGAATACGAAGTTACGGAGATTGTTTTAGGACTTCCAAAGAACATGAACGATACCATGGGTCCCCGTGTCGAAGCAACCATGGAATTTAAAGAGAAGTTAGAGCGCAGAACAGGGCTTCCGGTACATACCTGGGATGAAAGATTAACGACCGTAACAGCAGATAAGACGATGATGGAAGCAGGAGTACGCCGGGGACACCGCAGGGAATATGTGGACATGATCGCTGCAACACTGATTCTGCAGGGATACCTTGACCGGCAGGCAATGGAAAAGAAAGAAGATTAGACAGGGGAAGTATCGTGGCGAAGATTACATTTACACTGGATACCAATGAAACAGCAGAATTTTATGTGCTGGAACAGACGAAGCTTTTCGGACATCCCTATATTCTGGTTACCGAGGAAGAAGAGGGCGACGGAGAAGCGCTGATTTTGAAAGAGATCACCGGAAGCAAAGACGGTGATACTATTTATGAAATCGTGGAAGACGAAACAGAACTGCGTGCTGTAGCAGATGTATTTGAAAATCTGTTAGAGGACGTATCGTTAACCGATGGTGAAGTGCTGTAAGCTTTATAACTATAAACCATACAGCAATTGTAGGAGTTACATCTGATGATTCATTCATCCGGATGACGGATTTGTTTGCTGCAGGATCGGAGACGTAGAAGACAGCAAAGGAAACCGCCATCCTCATTTGATATAGTGACTGGTTTAAGATAATGAATCATGGGGTGAAACTCTGCATGTGCTGTAAAGAATGTGGAGGTAAAACTGATTGAAGAAAAAACAGACAGAATCTGCCTCCAGTCTCAAGGTAATCCCCCTTGGAGGACTGGAACAGATTGGAATGAACATTACTGCCTTTGAGTACGAAGACAGTATTATTGTAGTTGACTGCGGTCTGTCCTTTCCGGAGGACGATATGCTGGGCATTGACCTGGTAATTCCGGATGTAACTTATTTAAAGAACAACATCGATAAGGTGAAGGGCTTTATGATTACTCACGGACATGAGGATCATATCGGAGCGCTTCCGTATATTCTGAAAGATATTAATGTTCCTGTCTATGCAACCAAGCTGACGATGGGAATTATTGAAAACAAGCTCAAAGAACATGAGCTTCTGGGAACAACGAAGCGTAAGGTTGTAAAGTTTGGACAGTCCATTATTCTCGGACAATTCCGGATTGAATTCATTAAGACGAATCACAGTATCGTGGATGCTGCCGCGCTGGCAATTTATTCTCCGGCAGGAATTATTGTGCACACCGGAGATTTCAAGGTGGATTACACACCGGTATTCGGAGATTCGATTGATCTGCAGCGCTTTGCCGAGATCGGTAAAAAGGGTGTGCTGGCGCTGATGTGTGATTCCACGAATGCGGAGCGGCCCGGCTTTACGCCGTCGGAGCGGACGGTCGGAAGAACGTTTGATACGCTTTTTGAAGAGCATAAGAATACACGAATCATCATCGCAACGTTTGCATCGAATGTGGACCGTGTGCAGCAGATCATTAACTCTGCCTACAAATTTGGCAGAAAAGTAGTGGTCGAAGGCCGCAGCATGGTGAATATCATCGAGACGGCAACGAACCTTGGATATCTGAATATCCCTGAAAATACATTAATTGATACGGAAATGCTGAAAAAAATTATCCGGATGAAAAGACCGTGATTATTACGACAGGCAGTCAGGGCGAAAGCATGGCAGCCTTAAGCCGTATGGCAGAGGATAATCACCGGAAGATTTCGATCGGACCAAGAGATACGGTCATCTTTTCTTCCCATCCGATTCCGGGTAACGAAAAGGCAGTTACCAATGTCATCAACGAGCTACTGTTAAAGGGAGCAGATGTGATTTTCCAGGATGTGCATGTATCCGGACATGCCTGCCAGGAAGAAATCAAGCTGATTTATTCTCTGGTGCGTCCGAAATATGCGATTCCGGTTCATGGGGAATATAAGCATCTGCGCGCACAGGCGAAGCTTGCCGAAGAGCTTGGAATCCCGAAGGATCATATTTTTATCCTGCAGTCGGGAGATGTGCTGGAATTTAACGATGGGGAAGCGAAGGTTTCCGGTAAAGTACCGGTTGGCGATATTTTGGTAGACGGACTTGGTGTCGGCGATGTCGGCAATGTGGTACTGCGTGACCGGCAGCATCTTGCCGAAGACGGTATTATGATCGTGGTACTTGGACTGGATGGTGCAACCGATCAGCTCATTACCGGACCGGATATTGTATCCAGGGGCTTTGTATATGTAAAGACGTCAGATGAACTGATGGATGAAGCGAGGGAGGTAGTTACCCTTGCGGTGGAAGGGTGCCTGGATCGTGGCATCACGGACTGGGGGAAGCTTAAGAGTACAATTAAGGATGCGTTGGGCGAATTTGTGTGGAAGAAGACGAAACGCCGCCCGATGATTCTTCCGATCATCATAGAAATTTAGAATCTTTTTACTGGGGGACAAAGGTCATGTTAGATCAAAAATATTCGCAATCAGGCAGAGCAGTTTGTAAAAAGAAATTTGTGGAACGGATGTCTATAAAAAAATATGTAATGCAGCTTACGCGTCTGAAACAGAATCCGGAGCTTTATAAGCAGGTAAATGACTACCGCAAACTGAATTTTGAGATGCAGAATGCAGCCCAGGTGGATGATCTGTTTGATAAGATGGATTATTTTGAGAAGGAATATAAGCAATTCCGTGAGAATGTGATTGTAGATGATTTTTTGACGGCAGAGCTTGCTCTTTGCCGGATGATGCAGGAAATTAACGCCCTGATTGTAGATGGGCTGAACTTTGAATAAGGCAACTGTCTGGAACGGTTGTCAGGCGTGAGAAAGGCAGTAACATTATGAATGCAAAAGCATTAATTGGAACAGTAATCGAAACAATCATTAAGGTTTTGGTGCTTGCGGCCGCGATTATCCTAGTGTTTAAGGGTGCAACGAAAGCATATGATTTCGGCTACCGTGTATTTGCGGATGAACCGATGTCCGTAACCGGAGGCCGGACGATTACCGTTGGCATTGCTGAGGATGCAGATATAACAGATATTGCGAGGATGCTCGAAGAAAAGGGATTAATTTCCGATTACCGGCTGTTTGTCGTGCAGGAGCTTCTGTCGGCACAGCACAACAAGATCAAACCCGGAATTTATGATCTGAGTACCGATATGAAAGCCGAAGAAATGCTTGAAATCCTTGCGGGTGAAGGTGAAGAAGGAAACAACAATACCGTTGTACCCAATGCCGAGACCGGAGATGCCACAGATACGTCCGAAGAAGAAATTGCCACAGAAGAATTGGGCAATGAGGATATGGAAGTCGAGGTGCTTCCGGAAGATACGGCAGAATCCTCAGAATTAACAGAAACGGGAGAATAGACGGTGATTACAGACGAAAGAATCAGTACATTCATTCATTCCCTGGATACAGGGAATACTCTCTTTCTTACGGAATTGGAGCGATATGCGAAGGAAACCAATGTACCTGTTATCCGACCTCAGATGCAGAGCTTTTTGAAGGTGCTTCTTGCCATGCAGCAGCCAAAGCAGATCTTAGAGGTAGGAACGGCCATTGGTTTTTCTGCGTTACTGATGGCAGAATACGGACCGGCAGACTGCCATATCACAACGATTGAAAAGTATGAAAAGCGGATTCCCCTTGCTAAGGAAAATTTCAAAAAGGCGGGCAGGGAAGACCAGATTACCCTGTTAGAGGGGGATGCCACAGAAATCCTCAAAGAGCTGGAAGGACCGTATGACCTGATTTTTATGGATGCAGCGAAGGGACAGTATATCCACTTCCTTCCGGATATTCTGAAATTAATGCCGGAGGGAGGCGTACTGCTTTCCGATAATGTGCTTCAGGACGGAGATGTCTGTGAATCGCGGTTTGCGGTAACGAGAAGAAACCGTACGATTCATGCCCGGATGCGGGATTATCTGTATGAATTAAAGCATCATGAGGAGCTGCGTACCGATATTCTGCCGGTGGGCGATGGAATGACCATCAGCGTGCGTGTCAGCAAGCTGTAAGAAGATTCCGTATTTGAAGACAGACAAGAGATCGGATCAATAGGAACATAAATACGTTGTAAAAGTATATAAATAGTAGGAACAGCCAAGGAGACAGAATGAGAAAACCGGAACTTTTGATACCTGCCAGTTCGCTGGAGGTTTTAAAAACTGCCGTGCTTTTTGGAGCAGATGCAGTATATATCGGAGGCGAAGCGTTCGGACTTCGCGCAAAAGCCAAGAATTTTGATAAAGAGAGCATGAAGGAAGGAATTGCTTTTTGCCCACGAGAGAGGCGTGCGTGTTCATGTGACGGCTAATATTCTGGCACATAACCGTGACCTTGAGGGAGCAAGGGAGTATTTTAAGGAACTGAAGGAACTAAAGCCGGATGCCCTGATTATTGCAGATCCGGGAATGTTTACCCTTGCACGTGAAATCTGCCCGGAAATTGACATTCATGTTTCCACGCAGGCCAATAATACGAATTATATGACCTACCGGTTCTGGTATCAGCAGGGCGCGAAGCGTGTCGTGTCAGCGAGAGAACTGTCTCTTGCCGAGATTAAAGAGATCCGTGAACATATCCCGGAGGATCTTGAGATCGAGAGCTTTATTCATGGGGCGATGTGTATTTCCTATTCCGGAAGATGTCTGCTTAGCAGCTTTTTTACCGGAAGAGATGCCAATCAGGGAGCCTGTACGCATCCCTGCCGCTGGAAATACTCCGTTATGGAGGAAAAGCGTCCGGGCGAGTATTTCCCGGTATATGAGAACGAGCGCGGAACTTATATCTTTAACTCCAAGGATCTGTGCATGATTGAACATATTCCGGAGATGATCGAGGCGGGAATTGACAGCTTTAAGATCGAAGGACGCATGAAAACCGCGCTTTACGTGGCAACAGTTGCCAGAACCTACCGGAAAGCGATTGATGATTATCTTGAATCCGAGGAGAAATATCGTGCCAACATGGACTGGTACAAGGAGGAAATCTCCAAGTGCACGTACCGTCAGTTTACAACGGGCTTTTATTTTGGAAAGCCGGATGAGAATACACAGATTTATGATTCCAATACCTATATCAACGAATATATTTATTTAGGAAGCATTGAAGAGGTGACCCAAGAGGGACTTGCGAAAATCACACAGAAGAACAAATTCTGTGTGGGTGACCGCATCGAAATTATGAAACCCAATGGTGACAACATAGAAGCTTCCGTGTTATCCTTAAGAACAGAGGATGGGCAGCAGGTAGAAAGCGCACCCCATCCCCAGCAGGTCTTATATGTGGAATTAAGTACCGTGCCTGCGGTATTTGATCTTCTTCGTGTTCGCAAAGAAGAATAGACGTTACAGTTTACACAGCAGCCAGACACTTGCTGTCAGGCTGCGTAAGAACATGATGCGGGAGTGAACAGTAACGAGTATATAAAGGGAGGAAAACAATGAATGATGTGAAAGATGTCGAGGCGCTCTTTGGCAGCAGGGTGTTTACCCGTGCGACCATGCGGGAACGCCTTCCAAAGAATGTTTACAAAGAAGTAATCAAGGTAATGGATTGCGGCGGTGAACTTTCTCCGGCAACAGCAGATGTGGTAGCCAAAGCTATGAAGGACTGGGCTGTTGAGAATGGTGCAACCCATTATACACACTGGTTTCAGCCGCTCACCGGCATTACGGCTGAAAAGCATGATTCTTTTATCACCCATCCGGATGTGGATGGTAAGATGCTGATGGAATTTTCCGGCAAGGAGCTCATTAAGGGTGAGCCGGATGCTTCTTCGTTCCCTTCGGGAGGACTTCGTGCAACCTTTGAGGCGCGTGGTTATACTGCATGGGATATTACGTCTCCGGCATTTTTGCGCGAGGATGCAACGGGCGTAATTCTTTGCATTCCGACTGCATTCTGTTCCTATAAAGGAGAGGCTCTGGATACGAAAACACCACTTTTGCGTTCCATGGAAGCGATCAGCCAGCAGGCTCTTCGTATTGTGCGTCTGTTTGGCAATACGGAAGCAACGAGAGTGATTCCGAGTGTTGGTGCGGAGCAGGAATATTTTCTGGTAGACCGGGATAATTATCTGAAGCGTGAAGACCTGATTTTTGCAGGAAGAACCCTGTTTGGAGCGCCTGCCCCGAAGGGTCAGGAAATGGATGACCATTATTTCGGAACCATCCGTGAGCGGATCGGCGCTTATATGAAGGATATTAATCTGGAACTGTGGAAGCTTGGTGTTACGGCGAAGACACAGCACAATGAGGCGGCTCCGGCACAGCATGAGCTGGCTCCGATTTATGAGACAGCCAATGTTGCGGTAGATCACAATCAGCTCATTATGGAGACGATGAAGAAGGTGGCAGAGCGTCATAATCTGACCTGTCTGCTCCATGAAAAGCCATATGCCGGTGTGAACGGTTCCGGTAAGCATAATAACTGGTCATTGACGACGGATAATGGCGTGAATATGCTGGATCCGGGTGAAACCCCGAATGAGAACATCCAGTTCCTTTTGGTTCTTGCCTGTATCATCAAGGCTGTGGATGTCCATGCGGATCTGCTGCGTCAGAGTGCGTCCGACGTTGGAAACGATCATCGTCTTGGCGGATATGAAGCGCCTCCGGCAATTATGTCTGTATTTTTGGGAGAACAGTTGGAAGATGTGGTAAAACAGCTTGTAGAAACGGGAGAAGCCTCCCATTGCCTTGAGGGTGGCAAAATGGAGACCGGTGTGTCTGCCATTCCTGATTTTTACCAAGGATGCTACCGATCGTAACCGTACTTCACCGTTTGCCTTTACCGGCAATAAGTTTGAATTCCGGAGCGTAGGTTCTTCGGATTCTGTAGGAAGTCCGAATACGACACTGAATGCGATTGTCGCAGAGGCTTTCTGCGAAGCAGCAGATGAACTGGAACAGGCAGAGGATTTCGATCAGGCAGTACATGATCTGATTAAGAAGTATTTTACCGAGCATCAGAGAATTATCTTTTAATGGTAATGGTTATGCTCCGGAATGGGTGGAAGAAGCAAAGCGCCGCGGATTGCCGAATCTGGTATCCATGGTCGATGCGGTCGATACCCTGACAACGGATAAGGCAGTGAAGCTGTTTGAAAAGTTCAAGATTTTTACGAGGGCAGAGCTGGAATCCAGAGAAGAAATTCTCTATGAAACCTATGCAAAGACACTGAACATTGAAGCTCTTACGATGATCCATATGGCTTCCCGTCAGCTGCTTCCGGTATGCGTATCCTACAGCAGGAAGCTGGCAGATGCCGTGATCGCCGTAACAGAAGCCGGTGCAGATGCTTCTGTGCAGGAAGAACTGCTGAATGAAGTATCCAGAGAACTGAAGACCGCCAAGCTGGCACTGGAAGCGTTGAAGATTGATGAGGAGAAGGCCGGAGAGATTGCGAACGCAAGAGAAAAGGCATTCTTCTACAAAGATGTCATCAAAGAGGACATGGAAGCCTTACGTGCTCCGATTGACCGTCTTGAAATGCTGGTAGAAAAGGATATGTGGCCCATGCCGACCTATGCAGATCTGATGTTTGAGGTCTAAGTCATCGGATACAGCTATGCAGAATGGCAATAAGATATTGAAATAAAAATAAGACTCCCGTATACCGGTGCTGAACCGGATACGGGAGTTTGTTTTTTTCATAACAGTTCATATAAAAACTCTAATAAATACCTGACTGTAATTTTGATATAACAGGTTATGGATCAGATGCATTTATTAATTTACCTTAACCTCCAGATACCCCAGTAATTTGCTGGTATCGTATTCGTTGAGGATTCCCAGATTGGAATCATAGAATCTGCCATCAAAGTGAATGAGGTAATGACAATAGCGGCCCATCTTCTCCATCATGATGCAGCATTTGGGAAGAGTGACCTCTTCTCCTTCGGTATACATGATGACATCGCTGTGATCGATGCCATAGTAATTCAATGCGGAAATAACGCGTCCCATCGTAGCCTGCCATTCGCGGCAGTCCATAACACTGATTACCTCGGCAATGGTAACGCCTGCCAGCATGGCAACACAGGTCTGTCCGCATAAACCGTCCTCCGGCTGGATGATAATATCAATGTGGTCAATCTTACGAATCGGATTGTCGAAGCTGTAGGGACTGTTCTGGTCCATTTTAATTAAGCTGGATCCAATATGCAGCAGAATCTTATGAGGCTGTGTTACATCAATATGAGCCACGTCTTCATCTCTCAAATGAATCTTATAGTTCCCCTTCTCTTCCGGAAGAAGTTCACAGTCAATATGTTTATTGTCTAAAATCAGGTCGCCCTGAATCACATCACGCTGCTTGCAGACCTCCCATACATTAAAGGGAATACGGATGCAGAAGAGATTGTCCTTCTTCTCAATTTTACCGGTAAAAAAGTATCTCATAGTAACCTCCCAAAGTCAAACGTTATGCATAAACCATACCAAATTTCCGCTGAAATGTTAAGGGTTTTCGGGTAAGAAAACCATAAGTATCTAAAAAAATACAACCTGATAAAAAAATAACGAAAAAAGTACTTGCCAAACCAATATATATTATGTATAATACCAAAGGTAACAGCGCATAGGGCTATAGCCAAACGGTAAGGCAACGGACTCTGACTCCGTCATTTCAAGGTTCGAATCCTTGTAGCCCTGCTAAGAACCCCGAAGGAAATTCTTTCGGGGTTTTTGCTATATATCAATTAGATACGGGATGAAGGATTTACAGGGTGGATATACATTAAAGTTGCTATAAAAGGTAATTCTGTGATAACATCTATAGGGATCCTGGGTTGATTTGAGAGGCAAACGGACAGGAAAGCAGGAATAACTTTAATCAGAAAGTAAAAGAGGAACATACATGTTGGAAATTGGAAAAAGACAACTGCTCACGATAGTAAAGAAGGTAGAGTTCGGGGTTTATCTTGCGAAGGAGCACGAAGCCGATCCGGAAGAAAAGGTGCTTTTGCCGAGAAAGGAAGTTCCGGAGAATGCACAGCTCGGGGATGAAATCGAAGTGTTTCTTTACCGCGATTCCAAGGACCGGATGATTGCAACGGTACGGCAGCCGAAGCTTTCTTTAGGAGAGGTTGCATTGCTTCGTGTAAAGGAAAACGGCAGGATCGGAGCATTTCTGGACTGGGGACTTGAAAAGGATCTGCTGCTTCCGTTCCGTGAACAGGTAAGAAAGGTACGTCCCAGAGAGGAATGTCTGGTTGCATTATATCTCGATAAGAGCAAGCGTTTGTGTGCTACCATGAAGGTTTATCATTATCTGCGCACAGACAGCCCCTATGAAAAGGATCAGAAGGTAACCGGAACGCTTTATGAAATCAGTGATAATTTTGGTGCGTTTGTAGCAGTGGATAACTGCTATTCTGCTTTGATTCCGAAAAAAAGAGCCTTTGGGAAATGCCAGGGTTGGAGATATCGTGGAAGCCCGTATTACGGAGGTACTGAAGGATGGGAAGCTGTCCTTAAGTCTCAGGGAAAAAGCATACATCCAGATGAATGAGGATGCACAGAAGCTTTTGAAGCTCTTGGAAGAGCAGGGCGGGGAACTGCCCGTTGGGGATAAGTCTTCTCCGGAAAAGATCAATGAACTCACCGGCATGAGCAAGAATGAATTCAAGCGTGCTGCCGGTAATTTATACAGGCAGCGTCTGATTAAGGTGGAAGAACATAAGATTTTTCAGCTTTCATCGGATAAGTAATAGATGAATAAAGGAATATCATGCAATTCATTTCATGTTGCAGAAATAAATAAGGACACGCGTCTGCGTGTCCTTGTTCGTTACATACATGGTCATGAATATGTGATATCTGTCGGTTGTCCTTAAACGTACATGTCAAAATTGCTGCCAACATTTGGATTCACAGATAACTCCATGGAGCGGTCCATCATGTTGATCAGACTGGCACCGGACTGTTCGGTGGAATCAAGCGCCTTACTTAAAACAGCAACTCCGACCTGATTCTGCAGATTCACATTTGCCATTGCGGTAGATAATTCAGGAATATTCATAGAACCTCTCCTTTCCTTTTATCTGTATAATCAGTATAGCACCTTCCGGAATAAATAGTAAAGGAAAAAGTTATAAATAAAAAAATCTCTTGAAAAAAATACACAAAAATCACAATTCTTAGTAGATTTTTTTGTACATATGTATTAAAAATAGAATATGTATTACTATAAATAACAAAAAAACATTTCATGTATTGGTTAATGTGCATAATGAAGCAGGTTGTGGCGTAGCCGCAGAGAGGGGGCCATATGATCTCAAATCAGATTTTGCAGAATACTATCGATGGTTTGAAGACAATTGCACGTGTGGATTTTGAGGTGCTTGATACAGAGGGGAAGGAAGTAGCAACGACTGCGGAAGTGTCTTTCGGAGGACGTAAGGAGGCAGCTGAATTTGTGAAATCTCAGGCGGATTCCCAGGAGATTCAGGGATGTCAGTTTTTTAAGATTTATGACGACCAGCAGCCGGAATATGTTCTGGTAACGATCGGTTCGGATGAGAATGCATATCTGGTAGGCAAGATGGCTGCCTTTCAGATCCAGAATCTGATGATTGCCTATAAGGAACGATTTGACAAGGATAACTTTGTCAAGAACCTCCTCCTTGATAATCTGTTGTTAATTGATATTTACAGCAGGGCAAAGAAATTGCATATCCAGACGGAAGTAAACCGTGTGGCTATGATCGTAGAGACTGATAATAAGGATAGCAATATTCTGGAGATGCTTCGGGGCTTCCTTGGCGTGAACAGTCTGGATTTTATTACGGCTGTGGATGAAAGGGATGTTATTGTCGTTAAGGATCTTTCTGAAGGTGACAGTGTGAAGGAGATTGAAAAGGCTGCCAGAGCAATGGAGAGCTTTTTAAAGAAGGAAGGGATGACCGGAATCCGTGTCGCATACGGAACCGTTGTAAAAGAAATTAAAGAGGTCAGCCGTTCCTATAAGGAAGCCAAGATGGCAATGGATGTCGGTAAGATTTTCTTTGATGACAGAAGCATTATTGCTTATAACCAGCTTGGCATCGGACGCCTGATTTATCAGCTCCCGATTCCACTGTGTAAGATGTTTATTAAAGAAATTTTCGGTGATAAGAGTCCGGATGATTTCGATGAAGAGACACTGACAACCATTCAGAAGTTCTTCGAGAACAGCCTGAATGTATCGGAGACATCGAGACAGTTGTTTATCCATCGTAATACGCTGGTTTATCGTCTGGATAAGCTGCAGAAGACGACAGGACTGGATCTGCGTATTTTTGAGGATGCCATTACCTTCCGGATTGCACTGATGGTTGTGAAATACATGAACTTTATGGAAAACTTTGAATATTAAGATACAGGCGGTGAATAGAGTGGCTAAGAGTGAACCAAGGAATAGAAGAAAAAGAAAACAGGGAACAGGGAATGAAGATATCATTTCCATGACGAAGGTGACAAAAGCATATGCAACAGGTGCGCCTGCTCTGAATGGAATTGATCTGCATATTAAGCCGGGCGAATTTGTATTCATTGTAGGAGACAGTGGATCCGGCAAGTCTACCATGATTAAGCTTCTGTTAAAAGAGCTTGTTCCGACATCCGGTGAAATCAATGTCATGGGCTATGATCTTTTGAGAATCCGTCACCGTAAGATCCCGAAATTCCGCCGGAATTTAGGAATTGTGTTCCAGGATTTCCGTCTTCTGAAGGATCGTAATGTGTATGAGAATGTAGCGTTTGCACAGCGTATTGTGCAGACACCCGGGAAGGAAATCAAGCGGAACGTACCGAGCATTCTGGCTACGGTAGGTCTTGCCGGTAAATATAAGGCGAGGCCTGACCAGTTATCCGGTGGTGAGCAGCAGCGTGTAGCGATTGCAAGAGCTTTGGTGAACCGTCCGAGCATCCTGCTTGCAGATGAGCCGACCGGTAATCTGGATCCGAAGAATTCCTGGGAAATTATGAAGCTTCTGGAACAGATTAATGAGAACGGTACGACGGTACTGGTGGTTACCCACAACAGAGAAATTGTAAATGCAATGCAGAAAAGAGTCGTTACCATGAGGAAGGGTATTATTGTGAACGACGAAGAGAAGGGTGTTTATATCGATGAAGATTAGTACATTGTTTTATACGATTAAACAGGGGATTATTAATATATTCCGTAATAAATGGTTCTCATTGGCCTCTATTGCTACGATCGGAGCATGTCTGTTTCTGTTTGGTCTGTTCTACTCCGTACTCATGAACTTTCAGAACATTGTGAGAACAGCGCAGGAAGGTGTCTGTGTCACGGTTTTGTTTGATGAGGGAATCAGCCAGGAACGGATTGAAGAGATCGGAGCGTTGATTGATAAGCGTCCGGAGGTTTCCAAGAAAGAATTCATTTCCGCAGATGATGCATGGAACAGCTTTTAAGGAAGAGTATCTTCAGGGTTATGAGGATGGATTTACCGAGAACCCGCTTGCAGATTCTGCCAGCTATGAAATTTATATGAACGATATTTCCATGCAGCCGACACTGGTTTCCTATCTGGAAGGACTGGAGGGGGTACGTGAAGTAAACCGCTCCGAAGTGACGGCATCGGCACTGACCGGCGTGAATGCATTGATTGCCTATGTTTCCATTGGTATTATTGCCATTCTGCTTGCAGTATCCGTGTTCCTGATCAGTAATACCGTAACGATTGGTATTTCCGTTCGTAAGGAAGAGATTACGATTATGAAATATATCGGAGCGACAGACTACTTTGTCCGCGCGCCGTTCGTCATTGAAGGTATGTTGATTGGTGCGATTGGAGCACTGCTTCCGTTAGGAATTATTTATCTCTTATATAATAAGGTAATTGAATACATTGAGCAGAAATTTAGTATTTTAATAACGATTCTGGCATTCTTACCGGTCGATACGATCTTTAAGACACTGCTTCCGTTATCTCTTCTGATTGGTATCGGAATCGGTTTCCTTGGAAGTATTACCACAGTAAGAAAACATCTGAGGGTTTAATAGATAAGGACAGAGTATGAAACGTACAACGAAATGGATCTGCCTGTTCCTTTGTGTAGTGCTGGTTTTAGGAATATTCGCAAAACCGGCACTTACCGCATATGCCAGTGAACTGACCAACAGCGTCATCAAGGAGAAGGAACAGGAGATTGATAAGGCCAAACAGGAGAAGAAACAACTGCAGAACAACCTGACGGATGTTAAGAAGCTGAAGGAACAGCTTGAAAAATCCAAACAGGATCTGGCAGCTTATGTACAGGAACTGGATGCAGACCTGACGGCAATTCAGGAGAAGATCAATGAACTGAATGACCTTATTACAGAAAAAGAAAAAGAAATTGAAGATAAGACAGCAGAGCTGGAAGAGGCGCAGCGTGTCCAGCAGGAGCAGTATGAGGCAATGAAAACCCGTATCAAATTCATGTATGAACGGGGAGACACAATTTATATGGAACTGATTTTTCAGTTCCAGCTCTTTTCGGCGATATGCTGAATAAAAGCAGATTATATCCAGATGCTTTCCGAATATGACCGTAAGCTTTTTAGATGAATATGTGGCACATGCTAATTATGTTTCTCTTTGTAAGGAGAGTCTCGAGGAGGAAAAGGATGTTCTGGACGAGGCGAAGGCAGCCGTTGAAAAGGAAGAAGCTTCCCTGAATGAGCTGATTGATGCAAAAGAGAATGAGATGTATAAAATGTCATCCGATATCCAGAGCAAGGAACAGGCAATCAAGGAGTACGAGGCAGATATTGCTGAGCAGAACGAAACCATTAAAGCACTGGAAGCGATTGTTGCCGAGGAACGTAAGAAGCTTGCCGCAGAACAGGGAAGAAGATACGATGGAGGTGTGTTTGCATGGCCGGCGCCATCCTACACAAGAATTTCAGATGACTATGGTAACCGTACGCACCCGATTCTGGGTACACAGCAGTTTCATAACGGAATTGATATGGCAGCGCCCGGAGGAAGTGCGATTCTTGCAGCTTATGATGGCAAGGTAGTAGCGGCAGCCTATAGTGGAAGTATGGGAAATTATGTCATGATTGATCACGGAGACAGCCTGTATACGATTTACATGCATGCTTCAGCATTGTATGTATCGAAGGGGCAGGAAGTCAAACGTGGAGACAAGATTGCAGCGGTCGGAAGTACCGGACGGTCAACCGGAAATCACCTTCATTTCAGCGTACGTCTGAATGGAAGTTATGTGAGTCCGTGGAGCTACCTGCGATCATAAAGAATGCTTAGACAGGAATAGGGAGAGCAGCATTGGAAAATAACGAGCAGAATCAGAAGAATGGCTTTCTTCCCGGTATGCTGGTCGGAATATTGACGGGGATGATCTTATTGTCCGGTGTGTTTCTGGGAGTAAGACTCTATCAGTATAATCAGACAAAGCACAGTGCAGAGCAGGGAGAAACAGAAGCAGCAAGTGTGATTAATTCGGATACGCTTGCCAAGATGCAGACAATTGAAAATCTTATTGATGAAACCTATTATGGTGATGAAGTGACAACAAAGCAGCTTCAGGACGGTGTCTATAAAGGAATGGTAGAGTCTCTGAACGATCCGTATTCCGAATACTATACCAAGGAAGAGCTTCAGGATGTCATGAACAGTAATCAGGGCGTTTCTTATGGAATCGGAGCTTATATTTCGCTCGATCAGACACGCCAGCTGCCGGTTATTTCGGGGCTTGTGGAGGACGGACCTGCCTTAAATGCCGGGCTCAAGGAAGGGGATATCATCTATAAGGTAGAGGATGAGTATACCCAGGGCATGAGCCTCACCCAGGTTGTCAGTCTGGTGAAGGGACGTGAGGGAACCACCGTTCACCTTACCATGTACCGGGAAGGAGAACCGGATTATCTGGAGTTTGATGTAGAACGCGGTAATTTAATAGAGACAACCACGGTAAATTATGGTATGGTAGATGATACTGATCATATTGGCTATCTTCGGATCCGTGAATTTGACACCGTTACGGTAGATCAATATACCGAAGCCATGGCAGAATTAAAGGCGAAGGGCATGAAGGGACTGGTTCTGGACCTGCGAAGCAATCCGGGAGGAGACCTGAATGTGGTTGTTGAAATTGCCAGAAAGATTCTTCCTGCTGGCCTGATTGTCTATACGGAGGATAAGGATGGAAACCGTAAGGAATATACCTGCGACGGTGAGAATGAATTTAACCTTCCACTGGTTGTAATGACCAATGAATATTCGGCAAGTGCGTCGGAGATTCTGGCAGGTGCGATTCAGGATTACAATAAGGGAACGCTGGTTGGTACAACGACCTATGGAAAAGGAATTGTACAGAGTATCCGGCATCTGAATGACGGAACGGCATTGAAGCTTACGACAAGTGCGTATTTTACTCCGTCAGGACGCAATATTCACGGAGTGGGAATCACACCCGATGTCGAGGTAGAGATGGATTACGAAAAAGTACAATGAAGATGGTACGGACAGTCAGTTTGAGAAGGCATTAGAGATTCTGGAAGGAAAGATGTAGTAAGATGAATTTTTAAAGATAAGAATGTTTGGATTCATATTGTATTTATTGCGCTCATTATTATTATTGCGGGTGTTTCTGTATTTCGCCTTTACCGGTGGAATAAGGGAACCCGGAACCCGGAGGCAGATATCGAGCAGGTGGATCCGTCTGAATTTGATACCGAGACCATGGATATGATCCTGCCGATGGATGGATCTCTCTTAGAAGGGCATGAGGACGATGGAGAGCTTACGATTCTCTGCCTTGGAAACAATCCTTTTTCGGATGAGAGAGGAGAGAACGGACTGGCAGCGAAGATTGCAGAGAAGACGAATGCAACGGTTTATAACTGTGCTTTTCCGGATTCTTCGGTCGCATGTAAGTATGCGGAATACAATCCTTCTTATACCAGGGATCACTTCAATTTATATTATGTAGTGACATTCCTTGAGCAGAATCAGTTTACCGCGATTGAGTCGATTGCAAAGGATGAACCCAATCCCAAGTATCTGGAAGCGGTAGAAGAACTGAAAATGGTGGATATGTCTAAGGTGGATGTGATTCTGATTATGTATGACAGTACGGACTACAATATGGGAACGCCGTCTGACAATCCGGATAATCCGAATGATGTTACCGCCTTTACCGGTGGACTTAAGGTATCCCTTGATAAGATTAAGGCGAACTGGCCGTATATCCGGATCTTTGTAATGTCTCCGACCTATGCACAGTACAAGGATGAGGATGGAAACCTTCATAATGGGAATACTTATGATCTGGGAAATGGAGACATTCCGCATTATGTACAGAAGGAACTGGATGCGGTGTCCAGCAGCGGTGGAGTATCTTTTGTAGATAATTATATCGGAACCATTAATGAAGATAATTACGAAGAATACATGGCAGATGAAATGCATTATAATGATGCCGGACGTGAAGCACTTGCAGACCGTATCGCAGATATTATCAATAATAAGATGACCACAGTAAACGTAGCAGGTAAGTAGTGGAACCAAGTGTTACAGTTTACACAGCAGCCAGACGCTTGCTGTCAGGCTGCGTAAGAACATGATTTGAGTAGAGCACTTAGCGAGGTTATTTCGAGCTTAGTGCGAACCATACAAGTTCACTTGGCAAACCGAAGGTGAGTCTAGTGAAGCTTGTTCAGGAGTGAGCAGGCTCCTTTTTGCGAAGCAAATATGTAATTAAAGAAACTGATATATTCAGGAAATTTACCTGTTTATATCAGTTTCTTTTTATTTTGAAATTGTTCACAAAATCTTCATACTTTTTGTATTGACAATAGTTGCACATAGTGATAGATTAATGATTGTAGATATTAGCACTCTATTTAAGTGAGTGCTAACAATACAAAAACAAAATGCAGTATGTAAGAACCCTGCATTTGAGAAAGGATGGTCTGCATGGAACTAAGTGAAAGAAAAGTCAAAATCTTACAAGCCATTATCCGGAACTACTTAGAGACGGGAGAGCCTGTAGGAAGCCGTACGATTTCCAAGTACACAGACTTGAACTTAAGTTCAGCAACCATTCGTAATGAAATGTCAGATCTTGAGGAGATGGGATATATTTTACAGCCCCATACCTCCGCAGGACGTATTCCTTCCGATAAGGGATATCGTTTATATGTTGACACGATGATGGAGCAGAAGGATCGCGAGATCGAAGAAATGAAGGAAGTCATGGTTCAGAAGGAAGACAAGATGGATCAGCTTCTGAAACAGGTAGCGAAGCTTTTGGCTGTGAATACCAACTATGCTTCCATGATCACGACACCGACCATTCATACGAACAAACTGAAATTTATCCAGTTATCGAGAGTGGATGTGAACCAGCTCCTTGCCGTAGTCGTTGTCGAAGGAAACGTGATTAAGAATAACATCATCCATACCGCGGAAGAATTAGATGATGAGACACTTCTTAAGCTGAACATTTTACTGAATACCCACTTGAATGGATTAGCCCTTGAAGAGATTAATCTTGGCATGATTTCTTCCCTAAAACAGCAGGCAGGCATTCACAGTGAGATCGTGGCAGATGTGATTGATGCAATTGCAGAATCCATTCATGCAGAGGAAGACTTAGAGGTTTATACCAGCGGGGCCAATAATATTTTCAAGTACCCGGAGCTGGCTGACCAGCAGAAGGCAAGTAGCATCATCAATACCTTTGAAGAGAAGCAGTTGTTAACCGAGCTGGTACAGGAAAATCTTTCGGATGATAATAATACAGGAATCCAGGTTTATATCGGTGAAGAAACACCGATCCAGTCGATGAAGGACTGCAGCGTTGTTACCGCAACCTATGAGCTTGGCGAAGGAATGAGAGGTACGATCGGTATTATCGGACCGAAGCGGATGGATTACGACAAGGTAATCGGAACATTGAAAACCATTACCCATCAGTTGGATGATTTATATAAGAAGAAAGAATAGCAAGAAGAAAGAATAGCAAGAAAGTTTCATAGTCAGCTATGGAACATCAGAGAAAGGGATGAGACGAATGGCAATAGATATTAAAGACGAATTCGACCAGAAGGTTGCAGAAACCCTGCAGGAAGAGATGGAAGAGAATGAAATACAGCCGGATGCCGATACCGTAGAAACACAGGACGGTGAAGATCCGATCGCCGGCGAAGAGAAAGAGGAAGAGGCAGCACCTGAGGAAGAGCCCGAAGAGGATGGGAAGACTGCAAAGAAAGCAAAGAAAAGCAGATTTAAGGCAGACAAGAAACAGGATGCTTTGAATGAAAAGATTAACGAACTGGAAGACAAGGTCAAACGTCAGATGGCAGAGTTCGATAACTTCCGTAAGAGAACGGATAAAGAAAAGAACGCCATGTTTGAGACCGGAGCCAAGAGCGTGATCGAGAAGATCCTTCCGGTTGTAGACAATTTTGAAAGAGGTCTTGCTTCTATTCCGGAAGAAGAAAAGGGAAGCCCTTTTGCAGAAGGAATGGAAATGATATATAAACAGCTGATCGGAGAATTGGAGAAGATGGAAGTCAAACCAATCCCGGCTGTAGGCGAAGAATTTGATCCGAACCTTCACAACGCAGTGATGCAGGTGGAGAGCGATGAGTATGAATCCGGTGTGATTGCACAGGAACTTCAGAAAGGATATACCTACAGAGGCAGCGTAGTAAGACACAGTATGGTGGCAGTAGTACCATAAATATCTGAAGTGATTCAGATTGGCATGAAAATTTGAAATGAACAGGATAATGATCATAGGAGGACATAGTTATGAGTAAAATTATTGGTATTGACTTAGGTACAACAAACAGTTGTGTAGCCGTTATGGAAGGTGGTAAGCCAACCGTTATCGCAAACGCAGAAGGCGCAAGAACAACCCCTTCCGTAGTTGCATTCACAAAGACAGGAGAAAGATTAATTGGTGAGCCTGCAAAGCGTCAGGCCGTTACCAATGCAGAAAGAACCATTTCTTCCATTAAGAGAGATATGGGTACAGATCGTGGCCGTACCATTGATGGCAAGAAATATTCTCCTCAGCAGATTTCCGCAATGATTCTTCAGAAACTGAAAGCCGATGCAGAAAGCTATCTGGGCGAGAAGGTTACGGAGGCGGTAATCACCGTACCCGCATACTTCAATGACGCACAGCGTCAGGCAACCAAGGACGCAGGTAAGATCGCAGGTCTGGATGTAAAGAGAATCATCAACGAGCCTACCGCAGCAGCACTTGCTTATGGTCTTGATAATGAAAAAGAGCAGAAGATCATGGTATACGATTTAGGTGGTGGTACATTCGACGTTTCCATTATTGAAATCGGTGATGGCGTTATCGAAGTATTGGCTACAAACGGTGATACACACCTTGGTGGTGATGACTTTGATAACAAGCTGACACAGTATATGATTGATGAATTTAAGAAAGCAGAAGGTGTTGACTTATCTAACGATAAGATGGCACTTCAGAGATTAAAGGAAGCAGCAGAAAAGGCTAAGAAGGAACTTTCTTCCGCAACCACAACCAATATCAACCTTCCGTTCATCACTGCTACCGCAGAGGGACCGAAGCACTTTGATATGACTCTTACCAGAGCAAAATTCGATGAATTGACAAGCGACCTCGTAGAGAGAACAGCAATCCCTGTTCAGAATGCGATGAGAGATGCCGGTCTGACAAACGCAGACTTAGGCCAGGTATTACTGGTTGGTGGTTCTACACGTATCCCGGCTGTACAGGATAAGGTAAACAGTTAACAGGTAAGGAACCCAGCAAGAGCCTGAACCCGGATGAATGTGTAGCACTTGGTGCTTCTATCCAGGGTGGTAAATTAGCCGGTGATGCAGGCGCAGGTGAAATCCTTCTTCTGGATGTTACTCCTCTTTCCCTGTCCATCGAGACCATGGGTGGTATTGCAACCAGACTGATCGAGAGAAATACAACCATTCCTACCAAGAAGAGCCAGATCTTCTCAACAGCAGCAGATAACCAGACAGCCGTTGATATCAACGTTGTACAGGGTGAAAGACAGTTCGCAAGAGATAACAAGACCCTCGGCCAGTTCCGTCTGGATGGTATTCCTCCGGCAATGAGAGGTGTTCCGCAGATCGAAGTTACTTTCGATATCGATGCAAACGGTATCGTAAATGTATCTGCTAAGGATCTTGGAACCGGTAAGGAACAGCACATCACCATTACGGCAGGTTCTAATATGTCCGATGATGAAATCGATAAGGCCGTAAAGGAAGCAGCTGAATATGAAGCACAGGATAAGAAGAGAAAGGAAGCCATCGACACCAGAAACGATGCAGACTCCTTCGTATTCCAGACCGAAAAGGCTTTAAATGAAGTCGGTGATAAGATTGATGCTTCCCAGAAATCTGAGGTAGAAGCTGATATCGCAGCCGTTAAGGCAGTTCTTGACAGAACCAAAGATCAGGAAATGTCCGACAGTGACATCGATGAATTAAAGGCTGCCAAGGAGAAGCTGACCAACAGTGCACAGGCTCTGTTCACCAAGATGTATGAGAACATGCAGCAGGCACAGGGTGCAGCAGGTCCTGACATGAGCGGCATGGGCGGTCAGGCAGGTCCTGATATGGGTGCCCAGAGTGGTCCTGCAGATGATGTGGTTGACGGCGACTACCGTGAGGTTTAAACTAAAGACAGTGTGACTTCAATGAAGCCACAAGCATAAAGAAATACAAAAAGATGTTACTTGCATGGACTGCGGAAGCAGTTCGTGCAGTAGCATCTTAATCTGGTTTAATGGAAAGGCAATAAAATCATGGCAGAGCAGAAGAGAGATTATTATGAAGTGCTCGGAATCAGCAAAACGGCTGATGATGCGGAAATCAAAAAGGCATATCGTGTACTGGCAAAGAAATATCATCCGGATATGAATCCCGGTGATGCAGAGGCAGAAAAGAAATTTAAGGAAGCTTCCGAAGCGTATGCCGTATTAAGTGATCCGGAGAAGAGACGTCAGTATGACCAGTTTGGTCATGCGGCATTTGAAGGCGGCGGAGCTGGTGGCTTTGGTGGTTTTGATTTTAACAGTGCAGATTTTGGAGATATTTTCGGAGATATTTTCGGAGACTTCTTTGGAGGCGGAAGACGCCGTGGAGCGAATAACGGACCGATGAAGGGTGCCAATATCCGTACCAGCGTCAGAATTACATTTGAAGAAGCAGTTTTCGGTGTGAGCAAAGAGATTGAACTTACGTTAAAGGATGAATGTGCAACCTGTCACGGCACCGGTGCAAAGCCAGGGACGAGTCCGGAAACCTGTACGAAGTGCGGTGGTAAAGGTCAGGTGGTATTTACTCAGCAGTCCTTCTTCGGAACCGTCCGTAATGTACAGAGCTGCCCGGAATGTAACGGAACAGGTAAAGTAATCAAAGAGAAATGTGCAGACTGTCACGGCACCGGTTATATTGCGAACCGCAAGAAGATTCAGGTATCCATTCCTGCCGGTATTGATAACGGACAGAGTGTCCGGATCCGCGACAAAGGCGAGCCGGGAACAAACGGAGGACCGAGAGGCGATCTGCTTGTAGAAGTAATCGTGGCACGCCATCCGATTTTCCAGAGACAGGATTACAACATTTTCTCCACCGTACCGATTTCCTATGCGGTTGCAGCATTGGGCGGTGATGTTGTCGTAGATACCGTAGACGGCAAGGTTATTTATGAAGTAAAACCCGGAACCCAGACCGATACCAAGGTCCGCTTAAAGGGCAAGGGTGTACCTTCTCTTCGTAATAAAGAGGTTCGTGGTGATCACTATGTAACACTGGTTGTCCAGACACCGGAGAAGCTTTCGGCAGAGGCAAAGGAACTGTTAAAGCAGTTTGATGCGTTAACCGGTGATAGCTTAAATGCAGCGAAGAATATCGACGCTGAAAAACAGGAAACCCGGATAAAAAGAAGTTCTGGAAATAAAAAAATAGAAAAACACTTAGAGAAATAAGACTCTCTGCCGTGTAGAAATTTCGGAAGAAATGTTCACATGGCAGGGAGTTTTCTGCTATAATTATAAAATAGTGTCAGAAACGGGAGAGAATCGTTATGAATGTTGCACAGAAAATTATTGCAATTATGGGAGCGTTTTACGTGTTGATTGGTGGAACAATCTCAATCGTATTTTTTTGTTTGCTTTTTTTCATGGGCTCCGGGGGGCTTCGGATTTCTTGCCATTCCCATGATATTTGTCATACTGGGGATTGCCTTTTATTATTGGTGCGCTGATCCCGGAATTTAAGAAAAAAACAGCATTAAGAAGCATGGAGATCGATATAAAGCAAAGATCTATGGCTATGTCGAGAATACATCTTATCGTGTGAACGGAAGATTTCCGATCAATGTGAAGGTGCATTATTTTGACAAAAAAGGCATTGAGCGGGAAGCAATCTTACCTGCCGGAATGTCAAAGGGTTCCGGAGAATATCCGATCGGAATGACCATGGATATTTACGAATATCGTGGAAAGTATAGCTTTGATCCGAAATCGGTGCGGAATGAAATTCTTCCCGGAGAAGAGGAACTGATGGATGATAAGCCGGTGGATCCGTCCCAGATTAAGATGGTTGCCGTTTCCTGCAGAAACTGTGGTGCCAGCTATGAGGCAGCAGCCGGATATACCGGGCGATGTCCGTACTGTGGAAGTTATCAGGATATAGAGGGAAGAAAATGACCATTGCAGAAAGAGTAAAAATCATATTAGAGCGTCTGGATGAGCACTATGGAACAGATTACCGCTGTTCCCTTGATCATGACAGTGCATGGCAGTTATTAATTGCAACGATGCTGAGTGCACAGTGCACCGACGCCAGAGTTAATATCGTAACGAAGGAGCTGTTTGTGAAATATCCGGATGTCAATGCATTTGCGGATGCGGATCTGAAGGAGCTGGAGCAGGACATTCATTCCACAGGCTTTTATCATAATAAGGCGAAAAATATCATTGCCTGCTGTCAGACACTCCGCGACAAATATGACGGGCAGGTGCCCCGTTCCTTAGAAGATCTGACATCCCTTGCCGGCGTTGGACGCAAGACCGCCAATGTCATCCGTGGGAACATCTACCATGATCCAAGCATTGTTGTGGATACCCATGTGAAGCGGATTGTGAAAAAGCTCGGCATTACGAAAGAGACGGAACCCGAAAAAGTAGAATTTGATCTGATGAAGAAGCTGCCGAAGGATCATTGGATTCTCTGCAACATTCATTTGATTACCTTCGGACGTGAGATCTGTAAGGCACCGACACCGAAATGCGAGGAGTGTTTTTTTGTGATGTGTGTGCAGATTATGAGGCACGGATGAAAAAGCAGCGAAAAGTAAAACCACTGCAATAAAAAGCAGAGTATCTGGTGAAAGGATGTAACTGTGAAGGAATGGAACAGTTGCAAAAGGCTTATGAAACGAAGTGATCGAGAATTACACGGCCCTGGATTTAGAAACCACGGGCTTAAATCCGAAATATGATAAAAATCATTGAAGTAGGTGCTGTGAAGGTACGGAATGGCGAAATCATCGACCGTTTTTCAACAACTGATTCGTCCGGGCATTGCACTTCCGGAAAAAGATTACCGGGCTTACCGGAATTACGCAGGAAGAGCTGCTGGAAGCGAAGGACAGTGAGGAAGTGATTCCCAGGCTCCTTGATTTTCTGGAGGATGATGTGATTCTGGGTCACAGTGTGATGTTTGACTATTCCTTTCTCAAAAAGGCAGCAGTGAACCAGAACCTTTGGAAGCCGGAGCAGACCCACTTAGGACTTGATACGTTACGGCTTTCCCGGATTTATCTGCCGGAGCTTCCAAGCCGGAAATTAACGGATCTGTGCCTGCATTATGGAATCGAGCATCGTGCACACCGTGCTTTGGGAGATGCGGAAAGCACGGCACAGCTTTATTCGATCTTCGTGAAGGAACTGGGTAAAAAAATCAGACATTGGAAGAACGTGAGAAGACCTTTGCTCCGTTTTCACTTATCTATAAGATTAAAAGGGAGTCTCCGATCCGTCCACAACAAAAACAAAAGTTATATTCTTTGCTTGAACAGCATAAAATAATACCGGACTATGATGTGGAAAAGCTGACCAGAAATGAGGCAAGCCGCATTATAGACCGGATTTATTTCACATATGGACGTTAAAGGCGTTCTTCAAGGAGTGCGATAATCCGGTTCTTACTCAAAGAGCGGATTTCCTGTGCGGGAGGAAGGAGAGAAGCAATTTTATCACTTTCTGAGCTTTCCTTATAAATGCGGACTAAAAGATTATAGGAGGCATAAATATCCGTGTGTGTACTTACCGCAAATTCAAGCAGAATCCTGGCTGCCTCCGGCTGTCCTTGTTTATATAGAAGCTCTGCCCAGCTTTGCAGGGTACATACAAGGGTGGTATACCGCTGGTCATAGAGAGACAGCAGATCAATATTGGGAGCACCATATTGAAGCTTCAGATCGGTATTGGAAAATCCGGTCAGATTCACAACCGGCTCCTGTGCAAGATCGCGGATCGTCTGTTCATATTCCAGAACCTGTTCATTTCCCGACAGCAGACCAAAGGGAAAGGTTTCAACCGGGATGGCGATATAAGGAAGACCATCAAGGGACTTACGCCTGGTACTGTTGGCAGCGTGTTCACGATCCCAGAAGGCTTCGTAGTTTTTAGCCTCTGCATTCCGGCGCTTATGGATTTCGTATCCGAGCCAGACACAGAATACAATAAAACTTGCAAAAAAATAGAATCTCATATATAATCCTTTCAAATGAAGAGGTGAAACTATGTTTAATTTTTAATAATAAAAAAAGAATTGTATCATCTGTGATTATTTTTATTACTGGTGCTTGCTATGATTATTCCAACTTTAGCATATTTGATGCCATAAAGCAATGAGGGGAAAAAAAATGAAAAAAAGTTTAAGATGATGTGTTTAGGGCTGATGGTCTCGTTTTTTTGTCTGACCATAATGACACAGCCGGTACACGCTGCGGAAGGGGATACCATTCTGGCAGGTGTTTATGTGGACGACATCTCTTTAGAGGGAATGACCGCTGAAGAGGCAAAAGATATGATGGAACAGAAAGTTGCCGAATGGTCTGAAAAGCAGATCACACTTATAGCAGTAGGAGGCAATGAATTACAGATTACACCAGCAGATGTCGGATTTCATTGGAGTAATCCCGAGGTCATGGACGAAGCAGTTTCCATCGGACAGCATGGAAATATTGTGCAGCGTTACAAGGTTTCCAAGGATTTACAGCATGAAAACCGCGTTCTTCCGTTAGAATTTTCCTGTGATGAAGAATTATTACGCCTGGTGCTTGCAGACCAGTGTTCGGTCTATAATCACGAGGCTTCCGATGCAACCCTTACCCGTGAAAACGGAACCTTTATTGTGAATCCGGGACAGAACGGAGAAAAGGTGGATGAGGATGCATCCTTACAGCTTGTCGAAAATTATCTATGTAATGGATGGGACAAGGAAGACGGCAGAATTGAATTAAGCATTACGGTAGCAGAAGCCAGAGGAACTACCGAAGAGCTTTCCAAGGTGAAGGATGTCCTTGGTACGTTCTCTACCAGCTTTAAGACTTCCGGATCCGGAAGAAGTGCGAATGTGCGGAACGGCTGTGCATTAATTAATGGAACGACCCTTTATCCGGGGGATGAATTTTCAACCTATGATGCCGTATCTCCCTTTTCAGAGGCGAACGGTTATTTCCTTGCAGGCTCCTATCTGAACGGACAGGTGGTAGATAGTCTGGGAGGCGGAATTTGTCAGGTTTCGACGACATTATATAATGCGGTTTTATTATCGGAACTGGAGGTGACGGAGCGTCATAACCATTCCATGATTGTGACATATGTGGAGCCCTCCGCAGATGCGGCAATTTCGGAATCTGCCGGCAAGGATTTCCGGTTTGTGAACAATACCGGTGCCCCCATTTATATTGAAGGGTATACCACAGAAGATAAGCAGCTTGTATTCACGATCTATGGTGAGGAGACGAGAGACCCCGGTCATGCAGTACGCTATGAAAGTGAAGTTATCAGTAAAACCTATCCTGACACAGAGGTAATCTATGTGAATGAAGGAGCACCGATCGGTTCTGTTTCGGTGCAGTCTGCACATATTGGATATAAGGCAAACCTTTGGAAGGTGGTAACGGAAAATGGTACAGAGGTCAGCAGGGAAATGGTGAACTCCAGTGTTTATAAAATGGCGCCGAGAGCAGCTACGGTCGGAGTTGCTACTTCTGATCCGAACGCCTACAATGAAATTATGGCAGCCATTGCCACCAACAATATTGACCATGTAAAAAATGTTGCTGCCGCTTTGGCCACAGGCACGGCTCCGGCAGAACAGCCTGCCCAGCCGGCCGCAGGAGAAGCAGCGCCTGCCGCGGAGCAGCCTGCAGAATAATTGTTTTTGCAACATGTTTTAAGAAGAGCACACGATTATAGGCAGATGGAATAAGCAATATACAGGGTCAATCAGGATGAAGCAGGGGAAACTTACAGAGAATGTTTTTAAAGCGTTCCGTGTTACGAAGGATCGGAACTTATAAAGAGGAAATGCAAAAAGGGTGCAGCACTGGGACAGGACTGCGCCTTTTTTCTCATGGAAAGAAGAGACACTCGCAACAACGACACAGACCGTTGCCTTACCGGTAAAGGATGCAGGAAGGCTGGCGGTCTATGCCACAGACAATAATCTGGCGGCGGCAGGAGCACAGACCATTGGAATTTCACTGGCACTTACTATTCCGGAGACGCTGGAAGAAAAAGAATTGCAGGAGCTGATGCGTGGAATCGATGACACCTGCAGGGAGCTCTCCATCCAGATTTCCGGTGGACACACCGAAATCAGCAGCCGGGTAACTGTCCCGGTGATCAATGTGACCGCCTTTGGATATTTGAAACAAAAAGAGGGTATACGAAAGCCCTTCAAAAAGAGTATGATATTATTATGAGTAAATTTGCTGCGGTAGAGGGTACGGCAATTCTGCTCGAAACGGAGAGTGAAAAGCTGCAAAAGGCCTATACGCAGAGCTTCCTTTCCGGAGCCGCGGAATGCGCAGAGCATTTGTCAGTGAGGAAAGAGGCTGCCATAGCGGTGGAGTCCGGCGTTTATGCAATGCACGACCTGCACCAGGGTGGAATCTTCGGTGCATTGTGGGAGCTTTCCCGGCAAATAGGCGTTGGACTGAATGTAGATTTAAAGAAAATTCCCATTTTACAGGAAACGGTTGAGATATGTGAATGCCTCGGGGTGAATCCGTACCAGCTTATATCGGGAGGAGCACTTCTCATGGCTGCGGCAGATGGTGAGGCGCTGCTTAAAGAGCTTTGGAAGCAGGGAATTCCGGCGGCCTGTATCGGTACAACCAATGCAGGCAATGACAAGATTATCTGCAATGAGGAAGAGGTTCGTTTCCTGGATAAACCGGGACAGGATGAAATATACAGGGTGTTTGAATAAAAATAATAAGGAAAACGATAAGAAATTCAGGAGGATTTGAGAAGTGATGAGAGAACAGATTTTAGCCATTATTGAAAAAAACAGCCGCATTTCCGTAAAGGAGCTGGCGGTGATTCTTGGCGCGGAAGAAATTGACGTCGCCAATGAACTGAAAGCATTGGAAGAAGAGGGTATTATCTGCGGTTACCACACCATGATTGACTGGGAAAAAACCGACATTGAGAAGGTAACCGCATTGATCGAAGTACGCATTACGCCGCAGAGAGGACAGGGATTTGATAATCTGGCAGAACGCATTTACAAGTATCCGGAGGTAAACAGTGTTTATCTGATTTCCGGAGGCTATGATCTGCTGGTATCTCTTGAGGGCAAGTCCTTAAAGCAGGTTTCAAGCTTCGTGTCCGATAAGTTATCCACACTGGATGGCGTATTGAGCACCGCTACCCACTTTGTTCTTAAGAAATACAAGGATCATGGAACGATTTTAGGCAAAAAATATGAAGACACAAGGGAGATGATTACGCCATGAGAAATCCGTTATCCGACAGAATTGTAGAGATTAAACCTTCGGGTATCCGTAAATTTTTTGATATTGTAAGTGAGATGGATGATGCCATTTCGTTAGGCGTGGGTGAGCCCGATTTTGACACCCCGTGGCATATCCGTGATGAGGGTATTTACTCTTTGGAAAAGGGACGTACCTTTTATACCTCGAATACCGGTCTTAAGGAATTACGTCAGGAAATTGCCGCATATCTTCAGAGGACACAGGGAGTTACCTATGATCCGATGAAAGAGGTTATTGTAACCGTAGGTGGATCGGAAGCGATCGATATTGCACTGCGTGCCATGATTAATCCGGGAGAAGAGGTGCTGATTCCGCAGCCCAGCTACGTTTCCTATGAGCCGTGCGCAATTCTGGCCAATGCCAAGCCGGTGATCATCGAGCTTAAGGAAGAGAATGAATTCCGGCTGACCGCACAGGAGCTGCGTGATGCGATTACCGATAAGACAAAGGTGTTAATTCTCCCATTCCCGAATAATCCCACCGGAGCCATTATGGAGAAAAAGGACCTCGAAGAAATCGCAGAAGTCATCCGTGAGAAGGATATTTTCATTATTTCCGATGAAATTTATGCAGAGCTTACCTATAAAGAGAAGCATGTTTCCATTGTCAGCCTTCCGGGAATGCAGGAGAGAACCGTATTAATCAACGGATTCTCCAAGGCCTATGCGATGACCGGATGGAGACTGGGGTATGCTG
Organism: Lachnospiraceae bacterium; assembly: GCA_021628825.1. Lineage (GTDB taxonomy): Bacteria > Bacillota > Clostridia > Lachnospirales > Lachnospiraceae > Suilimivivens. Next base: position 537,007 of record JAJXRY010000002.1, read on the forward strand.
TTGCTCCGGCACCCATTTTACAGCAGATGCTCAAGATTCACCAGTTTGCAATTATGTGTGCACCGACCACAAGTCAGTATGCAGCAGTGGAAGCATTGAAAAACGGGGATGAAGACATCGCCATGATGCGCGAGGCATACAATCAGAGAAGAAGATATTTAATGCATGCCTTTAAGGAAATGGGATTACAGTGCTTCGAACCTTACGGTGCATTTTATGTATTCCCCTGCATTAAGGAGTTCGGCATGACGAGTGATGAATTTGCAGAACGGCTCTTAAGGGAAGAAAAGGTTGCCGTTGTACCGGGTACGGCATTTGGAGACTGTGGAGAAGGCTTCTTACGGATTTCCTATGCATATTCCCTGGAAAATCTGCAGATCGCAATGGAAAAGATTGCAGCATTTATCAAACGACTTCGTGAAGAGAAGACCGGTCATTGATCATGATCAAGGAAGAATAAGCAAACAGTAACCATTCAGAGTGGTTACGGCAAATAAAACAAGCAAGAGAGAATCCCTGTCATACGTGACAAGTATGACGGGGATTTATTTTATATCAATGTAAATTAATTTATTTTTAAGGCAAAAAAAGATTACTTATGAAACTAAAAAAATTTAAGCAATATACGATAAACAAATAGCACAATTTGATAAGCTGAACTTATAGTTTCTTGTTTATTATGTATATATGTTCTGAAAACACATATTTATATATTATGAAATTTGCATGAGATCCTGTTGTTTTGGAGGCATATATGAGAAAAAAAAAAAAAGATCCTGATTGTTATAGCAGTAATGATAGTAATTGCAATTATTGCTTTTTAATTTTGTCATTACAGGGAACAGAGGATTTTTCATGAGAAATATGCCGGTACGGATCTTACGAGAGATGTAGAAGGTATGGAACGTGTGGGCACCTATACCGGCTATCTGAATGAACATGCGGATGCGCATGATATGACCTGTGAGGCAGAGATTGATCTTTTTGACTATGCCTCGTCCGGTAAGGTAGAAGTCTATACGAATTATGAAGGGACGGACAAAGCCCTTTTTACAGGCACAGATTCCAGTGTTTCTTTTCATGTACAGGTACCACAGACGGGATATTACAATCTTTATATGGAATATCTGATTCCTGAATCCCGTGGCGTTGCAGCAGAGCGTGGTGTCAGGATCAATGGAGAATTCCCTTTTGAAGATGCACAAAATATTACATTTACCAGAATCTGGACAGATGGTGGAGAAGTAAAGACAGATAATCAGGGCAATCAGATCCGTCCTACACAGATAGAAGTATATGACTGGCAGTCTTCCAGGTTTGAAGATGATATGGGATATATCACAGAACCTTATCGGTTCTATTTTGAAAAAGGTGACAACGAAATTACGTTGGAAGCAGAAAATGAACCAATGATTATACGTAAGTTTATGGTGGCTCCGGTATCTGTTATTCACAGCTACGAAGAATATGTGGCAAAGAACCCGGATATTTCGGGACAGGCATCAGCAGATTACATCCAGACAATTCAGGGTGAGGATTCCACTTTGAGATCGGAATCTTCTCTTTATGCGAAATACGACCGGTCTTCACCGACTACATATCCGAACAGCGTAACCAATACCGTATTGAATTATGTAGGCGGTGATACCTGGAGAAGCTCCGGACAGTGGATCGAGTGGGAGTTTGAGGTACCGGAGGACGGCTATTACAATATTATGATCAAGGGACGTCAGAATTACTCCAGGGGAAGTGTGTCCAGCCGTACCGTATATATTGATGGTGAAATTCCGTTTTCCGAAATGAAGGAGATATCTTACGCATACAGCAATGACTGGGAGTGTAAGGATCTGGCTGATGAGAATGGTGTACCTTATAATTTTTATCTGACAAAGGGGACACACACGATCCGGCTTGAGGCTACACTGGGCGGAGTCGGCCCCATTCTTGAGGAATTGGAGGATTCGACCTATCGTGTGAATCAGATTTACCGGAAAATATTGGTTTATACCGGTGCCAACCCGGATCGTTACCGTGACTATTATATAGAAGCGAATTATCCGGAAGTCATGGAAGCTATGGAACTGGAATCCAAAAGACTGTTTAAAATTGTAGATGATACGGTTTCCTATAGCGGACAAAAAGGCCGACAATATTGCGGCAGCCCAGACCGTGGCGCAGCAGATGGAGCGTTTCTGCGAGAAACCGAACAAAATTACACTTGAGTTCACTACTTTTAAAGATAATATTACAGCGCTTGGTACAGCATCCTTAAATATGAGTGAAACGAAGCTCGATATCGATTATCTGGTGGTTTCCGGCACGGGGGTTACACCAAAGAAGGATAAGGCCAATATATTTATGAAGCTCTGGCATGAAACAAAGTCCTTCTTTGCCTCCTTCTTTGTTGATTACAATTCTGTGGGTGATGTATATGATGAAAGCGGGGATGATGAAGTTGTCAAGGTCTGGATCTTAACCGGACGCGACCAGGGAACAATTCTGAAATCCATGGTGGATGATACCTTTACTCCGGAAAGCGGCGTGAAGGTGAATGTGGAGATTGTGGATCCGACAGCACTTCTGAATGCGGTACTGGCGGGAAGAGGACCTAATGTTGTTCTTTCTGTCGGTGCAGACCAGCCGGTTAACTATGCATTGCGAGGGGCAGCAGAGGATATTACGCAGTTCAATGACTGGGAAGAGGTTCTTTCCCATTATACGCCAAGCTCTTATGAGCAGTACGGGCTGGACGGACATATTTATGCAATTCCGGAAACGCAGACCTTTAATGTAATGTTTTATCGTAAGGATGTGCTGGAAGAAATGGGGCTGGAAGTGCCCGATACCTGGCAGGAACTGATTGAAATGCTTCCTACCATTCAGGGAAATAATCTTTCTGTAGGTATCCCAACTGCAGCCGGAAGCAGCAGTACCACTACGGCAACTACAGCAGTAGCTTCCAATGTGCCGGATTTGTCCCTGTATTTTACACTTCTGTATCAGTATGGAGGTGATATGTACAATGAAATGGGAACGAAAACTACGGTAGATGACGAGGCGGGAATTCGGGCATTTGATGATTATGTCAGATACTTTAATGACTATGGTCTTCCTACGATTTATGATTTTGTAAGCCGTTTCCGTTCGGGCGAAATGCCAATTGGTATTTCCGCATACTCTACTTATAATACACTGATGGTTTCCGCACCTGAAATCAGAGGATTATGGGATTTTACACTGATACCGGGAACAGAATATACGAATCCGGATGGAACCACTTATATTGACCGTTCCGATTTCATCACCGGAAGTGCAACAATGATGATTGCTACCGAGGATGAAAGCCTGAAGCAGAAGTCCTGGGAATTCATGAAGTGGTGGGCTGAGCCGGATACACAGGTAAGGTTTGGACGTGAAATAGAGGCGTTACTTGGATCGTCGGCAAGATATGCAACTGCAAATAAGGATGCATTTGAACAATTGTCCTGGAGCTCTGATGACATTAAGGTATTGTCGGAACAGTGGGATCAGACGGTGGGAATCCGTGAGGTTCCGGGCGGTTATTATACAGGACGCCACATCACAAATGCGATCCGGAAGGTAATTAATGATAAGGATGACACCCGTGAAACCATTATTGATTATTCCATCAAAATTAATGAAGAAATAGAGAAGAAACGTAATGAATTCGGTCTGCCCATGGAATAAGTGAAGAGCCATTACCGGGAAAGGAAAGCTATGAAAGAGTTTTTTAGCAAATATGTCACACTGCGTAAGCATAACGCACAGGTGGCATGGAAGAAAAGCCAAGAAGAGTAAAAATGTGTTATGCGTTTCTGGCACCTTACGCCATTCTATTTACTTTGTTTTATGTGGTGCCGGTTGTAATTTCTATTTTTTACAGCTTTACGTATTACAACATTCTGGAAACGCCAAGGTTTATTGGACTGGCAAATTATATCAGCCTGATTCTGGAAGATGACATCTTTCTGATCGGTATTAAGAACACGTTTCTGATTGCGATTATAACAGGGCCACTTGGCTATATCATGTCATTCCTGTTCGCATGGCTCATCAATGAACTTCCGCGGTGGGTAAGAAGTATTGCGGTTATCGTGTTCTATGCACCGTCCATTGCGGGAAACTGTTATGTCATTTTCTCTGTATTCTTCCGGGGAGACGCTTACGGATACGTGAATGCTTTTCTGATGAACCTCGGAATTATTGATGCACCGGTTCTATGGTTTATTAATCCGGATTATATGCTTCCAATCTGTATGCTGGTAATTCTATGGATGAGCCTCGGAACGGGATTCCTGTCATTTGTTGCCGGTCTGCAGGGGGTTGACCGGTCGCAGTTTGAGGCCGGATATATGGATGGAATTAAAAACCGCTGGCAGGAATTGTGGTATATCACTCTTCCGAATATGAAGCCCATGCTGATGTTCGGTGCGGTAATGTCTATCACACAGGCGTTCGGGGTATGTGATGTTACGATGGCACTCTGCGGCTATCCAAGTACGGACTATGCGGCAAGAACAATTGTAACGCACCTTTTTGACTATGGTTTTACGAGATTTGAAATGGGATATGCCTGCGCAATTGCAACGATCTTATTCCTGATGATGATCTTATGTAATAAAGCAATTCAAAGTCTGTTGAAAAGAGTAGGAACCTGATATGAGCAAGAAGAAAAAACAAGAAAACATCGAAAAACCATATCGTAAGAAGCTGATCAAAAAGAGAAAACCAAACCGCTCTATCTGGGGAGATATCTTTTTATATCTGTTTCTGGCCTTTGTAGCACTTGTAATGGCATTTCCCATTATTTATGCTGTGAGCAGTGCTTTGAAGCCGTTGGATGAACTGTTTAAGTTCCCACCCACAATTCTGGCAAAAAATCCTACCATGGATAATTTTTCAGATTTATTTGTTACCATGGGAAAATCATGGGTGTCCTTTTCAAGGTATCTGTTTAATACGGTATTCATTACGTTCGTCGGAACCTTTGGCCATCTGATTGTTGCCTCAATGGGAGCTTTTGTACTTGCTAAATATGACTTCCCCGGCGGAAAAGGATTTTTCAAACTGGTCACTGTGGCAATGATGTTTACCGGTTATGTAACACAGATTCCAAACTATCTGATTCTGAACAGACTGGGCTGGATCGATACATACTGGTCCATTATTATTCCGGCTTTTGCAGCTCCGATCGGTCTGTTTTTAATGAAACAGTTTATGGAAGGATTGCCGACCTCCCTGATTGAGGCAGCCAAGATTGACGGAGCCAATGAGTGGAAGGTGTTTATCAGCATTGTAATGCCTAATGTGAAGCCGGCATGGATGACACTGATTATTTTCTCTGTGCAGAGCCTGTGGAATAATCCGGCAGCTACATATATCTATTCTGAAGAAAAGAAAACTCTGGTCTATGCGATGCGGCAGATTCAGAGTGGGGGAATTGCAAGAACCGGACAGGGAGCAGCCGTACTTGTTGTACTCATGATTGTTCCGATTGTAATCTTTGTTTTCTCGGAAAGCCAGATTCTGGAAACAATGGCGAGTTCCGGATTGAAGGATTAAGAATGATACGAGGTGGCGTATGAAAAAGATAATTCAAAGAGTCGGTGTGCTGACTCTGGGAGCATTGATTTTGACAGGCTCTTCCATGACGGCATTCGCACAGGACAGAAGTTATACATATAATTATGATTACTGGGAAGATGTTCAGGATTCTCCGGACACCTATTCTGTCAGTGGAACCTTTACCTATATGGATTTCGGGCTTGACACCAATTTTAAGAATCCGGAAGGCTTATGTGTTCATAATGATCTCGTATATGTCTGCGACAGTGGAAATAACCGCATTGTGGAACTTAAACGGACCTCCGAGGATAGACTGGAACTGTCCAGAATTATTGACAGCTTTCAGGGAGAGGCCTCTTTGAACACATTCTCCAATCCAACGGATCTGGCAGTTTCCGAAGCCGGAGAATTCTATATCTGCGACAAGGGAAACGGAAGAATTCTGAAGCTGGATCAGAATCTGAACTATATGATGGAATTTACGAAGCCGGATGATTCCTCACTGGATTCGTCGCTGACATTTCAGCCGAGTAAGCTTGTGATTGATACAGCCGGTCGTGTTTACTGCACAGCTTCCGGTATCAATAAGGGACTGATTAAGTATGAAGCAGATGGAACTTTTTTTCAGGATTTGTTGGTGCTACGAAGGCAAGCTATGACTGGACGGATTACATCTGGAAGCGCTTTTGCAACACAGGAACAGAGAGCCAAAATGGTAGCGTTTGTTCCCACCGAATATGATAATGTTTATATGGACTATGAAGGATTCATCTATGCATGTACCAGTAGTGCGGATGAGGACAGTCTGCGTTCCGGGGATGCGGACGCGGTGAGAAAATTAAATCTCATGGGGAATGATATTCTCGTACGGAACGGTAATCTTCCTATTTATGGTGACCGCTACTGGGGATATGGCGGAGGACATGACGGTCCTTCCCAGTTTACGGATGTAACAACCTTTGATAATGATATTTACGTGTGTCTGGATAAGAACCGTGGCCGTTTGTTCGGCTATGATGATCAGGGCCGGATCGTTTACATCTTTGGCAGTAACGGTAACATGGAAGGATATTTTAACCGGGCGGCTGCGTTGGAGCATATGGACTACGATCTTCTGGTTCTGGATTCCCTGGACTGCAGCATTACGTTGTTTGTTCCGACAGAATTTGGTTCCCTGATTTATCAGGCCATTGATGAGTTTGATCAGGGAAATTATGTAAAATCCGGAGAAACATGGCAGAAAGTCATGGATATCGACGGAAATTATGATCTGGCATACATTGGAATCGGGCGGTCTCTTCTAAGACAGGAAAAGTATCATGAGGCCATGAAGTATTTTGAATTGAAATATGACGATGAAAATTATTCCAAGGCATATAAACAGTATCGAAAGGAATGGGTAGAAGAGCACATTGTGATCATTGTGATTGTAATTCTGGCATTGTTCCTCATACCGTTGGGAATTAGCAAGATCAGACGATTGAAATATGAAATAGATACTGCGGACATATTTAGGGTCTAGAAGGATGGAGGATGCGATGATTGCTTCATTAAAACAGAAAGAAACATGGAAGCGTTACCTGGCTTCTCTTAAATTTGCATTATATTGTATCACACATCCCTTTGATGGATTCTGGGATCTGACACATGAGAAAAGAGGAACCTATGCTGCAGCGAATACAATTTTGATCCTGACACTGATTGCCCGTGTCGCAAAGCTGCGTTATACCAGTTTCCTTTTTCTTACGGTTTACTGGGAAGGAATTAATATTTTCCTGTATCTGGCAAGCGTGTTGTTTCCGTTATTGCTCTGGGTAGTAGGGAACTGGGCGCTGACAACGCTATTTGACGGCAAGGGAAAGCTTGGGCAGGTCTATATGGGAACCTGTTACGCATTGACTCCTTATCCGCTGATGCAGTTTCCCCTGATGATTTTCAGTAACTTTGTTACCGTGGATGAAAGGGAATTTTATACGGTGCTGAGTGCAATTTCGCTGATTTGGGCGTTGCTTCTGATTATTGCGGCAATGAATCAGATTCATGAATTTAACATGGGAAAGAATCTGTTGTTTACGGTATTCAGCCTTTTTGCAATGCTGGTAATGGTGTTTATTCTGATGTTGTTCTTCAGTATGATATCCCAGGGAGTGGCTTATTTTATTTCACTCGGACGGGAGATTATGTTCCGGCTATAGTAAGCGGGATGGATAGATTCGTTAATTCGGAGAGATGGGAGTAACCATGAAGAAAGAAAAATCGGCAAAAATGCAGGAAATACAGAACAAATTAAAAGGGATGATCGGTCCGTTCATTCTCTGTGCTCTTATTCTGACAGGCGTCTGGGTAATTATAAATTATCAGGGAAAGGAACCGGCTCCGGAAACGATCCGTATTAACAGCCATGATGGATCGGAAACACCTGTGGTTATGGAAAATGAGCACCTGAAATTTACCATGGATCCGATGACAACCCAGTTTGAAGTAGAAGTAAAATCAAGTGGAAAGACATGGTACTCCAATCCGGTAGATGCGGATCAGGATATGTCAGCCCTTTCAGCAGAAAAAGGGAAAGCTTCAGTCAACGCTTGCGATGACTTACAGTATCACAACAGGACTTGATACCTTACTTAATAATTATGATTACAGTATTAAAAAAACGGAACCTATGAAATCGAGGCTTCCGATGATTGCGTTAAGGTAAATTATTCCATTGGTGATATTGAAAAGGAATTTGTGATTCCGCCGGTATGCCGGGAAGCTGATATGGACCAGTGGATCGAGGGTATGACCAAGGAAGCTAAAAAAATATTGTTAAGCAGTATTACAAAAAAATATGATATTAATAAGCTGAGCAAGCGTGATGCAAAGGATAAGGACTCCCTGCTTGAGAAATATCCATTATTGGAAACAGAAGTCCTTTATGTTTTACGCGATGGTACAAATGACAGCCTGAAAAAGAAAATGGAGCAGTATTTTGAAGAGTCCGGTTATACCTATGCGGATTATGAAGCAGACAAAGAACTGGATAATGCGGAAAAGAGTTCCGATAAACCGGTCTTTAATGTGAATATGATTTATCGTCTGGAGGGCGAAGATCTGGTTGTGCAGATACCGCTTGCAGAACTGGAAGGAAAGGATGAATACCCGATTTATTCCATAACACCGCTCCCCTTCTTTGGGGCAGGCGGTAAAGAGGATGACGGTTATCTTCTTGTTCCGGAAGGCGGAGGAGCCATTATTAACTTCAACAATGGTAAGCTCTCCCAGAATAGCTATTATGCAAATCTGTATGGATGGGACATGGCGCTTGGACGTGATGCCGTAGTACATAATACAAGAATTTATTATAATACGTTTTGAATCTCTGAGGGAGATGATTCCTTCCTGTGTATCATGGAAGAGGGAGTTCCCTATGCGGCAGTACAGGCAGATATCAGCGGGCATTTTAACAGTTACAATTATGCGAATGTTGCTTATAGCATTACCCAGCGTGAACAGTATGATGTAAGTGAGATTGCAAACAGCAGTGTATATACTTACCTGAAGCAACTGCCGGATGAAACACTGACGCAGAGATACCGTTTCGTGGACTCTGGAAATTATGTCGATATGGCCAAGACATATCAGTCTTATTTAAAGGATAAATATACTGGATATTTTACAATGAATGAGGACACACAGGCACCGGTGACAGTTGAAATTGTCGGTGCGGTAGATAAGGTAAAGCAGATCGTCGGCGTTCCGGTATCCAGACCCTTAGAGCTTACCACGTATCAGGAAGCACAGGCAATGATTGAAGAACTGTATGACGAAGGGTTTACCAATATGTCAGTTAAATTGAGCGGCTGGTGCAATGGGGGAATCAATCAGAAGGTATTGAACCGTGTGAAGACCATATCGGATCTGGGAAGTAAAAAGGATCTTATGAATACAATTTCTTCGGCGCAGAACCTTGGAGTGGATGTTTATCTGGATGGAGTAACACAGTATGCCAATAATAGTAATATCTTTGATGGCTTCTTTTCCATCAGGGATTCGGCAAGGTTTTTGAGTAAGGAACGTGCTGAATTGTTTCAGTACAGTGCGGTAACCTATACGGAACGTGACGGCTGGAAAAGCTTTTATCTGCTTCATCCCGATCTGGCGGCTAAGATGACAGACAATCTGGTAGCCGCGACAGACCGGTATGGTGCCGGAGTCTCTTTCCGGGATACGGGAATGGATTTGTCCGCGGATTATTATAAAAGAAATACCGTCAGCCGGCAGGCCGTAATGCAGCAGCATGAAACAGAGCTTAAAGATATTGCAGATACCGGTAAAAAAATCATGATTAACATGGGAAATGATTATGCCGCTCCTTATAGTGATGTGATTACAAATATGGATCTCCAGGGAAGTGAATATACCATTCTTGATGAATATGTGCCGTTTTATCAGATTGCACTTCACGGATATGTGAATTATATGGGCTTTCCTTTGAACTTATCCGGAGACAGTGAAAAGTCCCTGCTGAATGCGGCAGAATATGGAGCGGGATTGTATTATACGGTTATGAAGGAATCTCCGTTTACACTACAGAATACCCTGTATACCCAGTACTATGGAGCCGACTATGATACCTGGCATGACAGAATATTAAGTACCTATACAAGATATAATGAAGAACTTGGCCATACCTTTAATCAGGAAATGATTAATCATGAAATGCTGCAGGAGGATGTTTCCTGTACAACTTACGAAGATGGAACAAAAGTCTATGTGAATTATACGCATTCCGATGTGACAACACCGGATGGAACGGTTCCGGCAAGAGATTATCTGGTTATTCGATGAATAGTTGCGATGAAATATTAATCATAGAAAGGGTTCGTGATTATGAAGAAACAAAAAAATAAGATAGCAGGCCTTCAAAAGCGACAGGCCATAGCCGGATACCTGTTCATTTCTCCGTTTATTGTGGGATTTCTGGTATTTATGATTAAGCCGTTTTTCCAGTCACTGTATATGAGCTTTTGCGATGTGCAGATAGGTGCCGGTTCATTTAATCCTATATGGCAGGGATTTACAAATTATGTAAAGGCTTTCCGGGTGGATCCTGATTTTACAAGACTTCTTGTAGAGGAAATTGCGCGAATGGCAGTATATTCCCTGGCCATTATGGTATTCAGCTTCTTCGTTTCCTTGATTCTGAATCAGAAATTTAAGGGAAGAGCGTTGGTAAGGGCAATTTTCTTCCTTCCGGTTATTTTGTCATCCGGTGTAATTATCGGTCTGGAAACAGACAATGCGCTGATGGCAAGTCTGGAAGCATCCATTGAACAGACAACATCAGGAATCAGTGTTACAGCAGCCCTGGAAAATATTCTGAGGACAGCCGGAATCGGAACAAGGGCATATGAAGAGGTTTTTGAGCTGATTGATAATATTTATGATGTTGCGGTTGCGTCCGGAATCCAGATTATTATTTTCCTTTCCGGATTGCAGACAATACCTCAAAGTATGTATGAGGCAGCAGACATTGAAGGATGTACGAAATGGGAAAGCCTCTGGAAGATTACTTTTCCGATGATCAGTTCCCTGTTTCTGGTAAACTGGATTTATACCATTGTTGATTTCTGTATGCGTTCGGATAATGAAGTGATTGATAAAATCTCAGAGATTATGGTGCAGCAGATTAATTATGGTCTCGGTTCGGCAATGGCCTGGGTATATTTTGTAATTGTCATGGTTATTATAGGAATCAGCTCGCTGATTATCTCAAAGGGGGTTTACTATTATGAGTAAGGTGAAGACAGGAAAGTATAGTAACTTCCGTGAGAGAAACCGTAAGTCACAGGGATATCTGTTAAAGAAGCTTCTTATGGATTATGGACTTGCATTTTGCCGCTTTCTGTTATTGTTTGGAATGTGCTTTCTGATTTTACAGCCTATTTTGAACAAGATTTCAGTAAGCTTTATGTCGGAGCCGGATTTGTATAATCCGGTAGTAATCTCCATTCCGGAGAATTTTACCACAGAGAATTATAAGCTGGCAGCAGAACTGATGAGCTATAAGGAAACACTGGTCAATTCACTGATCGTATCCTTGACCATCGCAGTTCTCCAGATCACAGTCTGTACACTGGTAGGATATGGATTTGCAAGATTTAAGTTCCCATTCAAGAAATTCTGGTTTTCCTGTGTCATGCTGGTAATCCTGATCCCACCACAGACGATATCAAGCTCGCTGCACTTGCACTTCCGGTATTTTGATGTGTTAGGATTATTTAAACTTATAAAGGGTGAAACCATTAATCTGCGAGGCTCGGCACTCCCTTATTATCTGATGAGTGCCGGATGCATGGGTTTGAAGAACGGTTTGTACATTTACATGATCCGGCAGTTCTTCCGTAATATCCCGAAGGAACTGGAAGAAGCAGCTTATGTTGATGGATGTGGTATGCTGAAAACATTTATCAAAAATCATGCTTCCGGAAGCCAAGCCGATCCTTACCTCCTGCTTTCTGTTTTTCCTTTGTATGGCAGTGGACAGATGGTTTTTTTATTCCAAAAATGTTTCTGGGGAATACCAAATTACTCAGCACCTCACTTGCGAGACTTTCAGATTCCCTGGGGGCATACATCCAGCGGATCACAGGCTCTGCAACAACGGTTGCGGTAGCCTATAACAATTGTATTATAGCGACAGGTACCCTGATGATCGTTATGCCGTTGATTATTCTTTACCTGTTTGCACAGAGGGGCTTCGTAGAAAGTCTGAGCAGTACCGGCATTAAAATGTAATGAAAAATGTTCCTGTTATGGTATTCCGGAAAAATGCTATAGAACAGGATACATATATATATGAAGGAGGATGAATAATGAAGAGCCAATTGGTAAAAAAGTTACTTGCAGGATCTCTTGCTACAGCATTGACAATCAGTCTTATGGCATGTGGCGGTTCTGCACCTGCAGCAAATGAAGCTGCTGAAACACCTGCAGATACTACAGAGGTAGCTGCAGAAGCTCCCCGCAGAGGATACTGCGGCAGCAGAGCCGGAGGAAGAGGAGTCTCTTTACACGGTATTAACCGACGAGGATGGTAATGTTTACGATCTCGGTGGTATGGAAATTATCGTTCGTGACTGGTGGTCCGGTGATCCGGCTGAACCGACAAACGATTATGAAGAGGCAAGAGAAGAATATCGTGACTGGATTCAGGAAACCTATAACTTCACTATTAAGGAACAGGCTATTTCAGACTGGGGCTCTGCACCTGCAGACTTTACAGAATATGCAACAACCGGCGGAGATGAAAATTACATTTTTGTAGTACGTGATGATCCGGCAACTACCAATGCAATGACTCAGGGATTAATGTATGATTTAAGTACATTAGACTGTCTTGATTTCAATGAAGCAAAATTCCAGAAGAATAAACTGCATGAGCAGTATACAAAGGGAAGCAGCATCTATGCAATGTATGCAGGAGATTCTGAACCGCGAACCGGAGTTTACTTCAATAAGCGTCTGTTAACAGAAGCAGGTATTGATCCGGAAAGTCTGTATGAGCTTCAGGCAAACCATGAATGGACCTGGGATAAGTTTACAGAGCTCATGGATACCGTACAGAGAGATATTGATAATGATGGTGTGATTGATGTATATGGTGTAACCCAGAACTCCGGAAATATGATCAGTGCAGCTGTCTGGTCAAACGGTGGTGAATATGTTGGACAGAAGGACGGAAAATATGTTTACAGACTGGAAGATCCGGAAACGGTAGAAGGTCTTACCTGGGCAGTTGAAACCGTTCTTGCAAAGTATACCTTACCATATCCGGATGGAGCAGAGTGGGATTACTATAAGGAAGCATATAAGTCCGGTATGGCAGCATTCATGGTAGATGATGCTTATTGTGCAGGCGATTTCCTCTCTGAGATGGAAGATGATTTCGGATTTGTTGCATTCCCGATGGGACCTCAGTCCAGTGAATACACGAACTGCTGGAGCAATAATCCGCATGTAATTCCTGCCTGCTATGATGCAGATAAGGCATGGAAAATTGCATTTGCATGGAATCTTTATACCGATGATGTTCCGGGCTATGAGGACTATGAAGGCTGGAAAGCAGGTTATTACTCCAAGTTCCGTGACACAGAAGCTGTAGATCAGACTCTGGAAATTATGGTTAATAACGGTATGATCACATACGATGGCATTATTCCTGAGATGCAGCGTGGTTCAGACTTTATCTTGGGACTGAATGCCAATACGGTTGTATCTGAAGCAATTGATTCCGTAAGTGAATACTGGAAGGGATTGGTTGATGCAGCAAACGGCTGATGAATTTATCTAAATAGCAGTAACTATCCTGAATAGTTACTTTTACCGAGAGGTGGGGTGTTTCCGGGTGCCCCACCTTTTCTAATAAGAAAACGAAACTGGGGGTATAAGAATGATCGTAAATTTTCATCTGCCGGGATTAAGGCAGAATTATCCGCTGAATATGCTAATATTAAACTTGTTAAAAACAAAACCGGACTGGTTCAGGGAAGGTGTCAGAATTGCTTCTTTTTTTGGAGAATTTCCTACATCCCTGTGGAATGGGGGACGTCCGTCAAACTATGATCAGTGTGATGCCTCTTTTATACAGAATGTTATTAAAAACATTAATGCACAGGGAGTGTCGGTGAGGTATACTTATACTAACATGCTGCTTTCCGAACAGGATCTTCAGGATCCATACTGTAATTTCTGTATGAAAGCGGCAGATAACGGAATGAATGAGGTTATGATATTTTCTCCGATCCTTGAGAAATATATCAGGGAGAATTATCCGGGCTATAAACTTAACAGTTCCACCTGTAAGGAAATCCGTGATATTGATAAGGTGAATGAAGAACTTAAAAAAAGACTATTATCTTGTAGTTCTTGACTACAATTTTAACAATAAATTTGATGAGCTTCAAAAAGATTAAAAGATAAGGCAAGGTGCGAAATTCTGGTGAATGCCCTTTGCAGGCCGGAATGTCCACGAAGAGGAGACCATTATAAAAAAATATTGCAAAGAACCAGAGAATCATGTTAAAAAAACCGGAAACATCCGAAGGATAAACAGATTCCGTTGGAACCATGGTATTGCGAATACGGAGAATATAACTGCATTCACACCATTCAGGAATACAGTACCTACATTTCACCGGAGGCAATTTGGGAGAAATACGTGCCAATGGGCTTTAACCAGTTTAAGATAGAGGGAAGGACGGCCAACCTTTTTTCGCTGGTGGAGACATACTGTCATTATCTGATCCGGCCGGAAAATCAGGGACAGGCAAGGATCCTGTTACTTAATAATCTGGTTGCTAATAAAGTTCTGACCATTAACCGGCCGAAACCATCACACTGGCCGTAGAAGCAGGGAGCATAAATATGAATAACAGAAAGATATACTGGCATCTTCCGGGATTCTGTTCTTTTCGTCTGTTAAACCAGCTGATAATTAACCTGATGAGAGACTATCCGGAAAAGTTCAGGGAAAAACTATCAGATTGGATCCGTATACGGTACATTTCCGGGGGCGATCTGGAACGGCGGAAGAGCAGTTATTGGCATTGCAGGCAAAAAGGATATAGAGAACATCCTCTTTGGCTATAACAGTAAAGGAATTCCAGTGCGGTTTACCTGGACCAATTCTCTTCTTGAAGAGAAGCATTTGCAGGATACCTATTGTAATCTGATTATGAAAATGGCAGATAACGGACTGAATCAGGTGCTTGTAAATACACCGGTGCTGGAGGAATACATCCGGCGGGAATATCCCAAGTATAAGCTGATTTCTTCCACAACGAAGCGGATTACCGATAAAGAGCTTTTACAAAAAGAACTTTTTAAAGGATTATTATCTGGTAGTTCTTGATTATGACCTGAACCATGAGGAAGCAGTGCTGAAGGAACTGGAACCGTATGCCGGACGCATTGAAATACTGGTAAATGAAGTATGTGTTCCGGGATGTCCGAAGCGTGAAGAACATTATCGCCAGCAGTCACAGATGCAGTTGGAGTTTGATGTCAACACAGCATTTTCCTGTCCGAATCTATCGCAGACGAGAAGCTTTGAACAGTGTAAGAGCCGTCCGGCGTTTATTTCGAATGAAGAAATCGGAAGCTATATAGACCGTGGATTTGTCAATTTTAAAATTGCGGGGCGGGGAATGCCGGTGGATTATGTAAAAGAGTCCTATTTGTATTTTCTGGTAAAGGATGAAGAACGTGATTTTATACGTGGCAAAATAGACAGCCTTCTGCAGCAGGTTAAGAAGGCTGTACCGGCAAAGACGGTTCCGAATAAGGCAGCGACCAAAGGAATTATGCACTATTCGGATCCGAATAAAAAGGGAAATCCGATGAAAGGAGTTCCTGTCAGAAAAAAATAAAGGTGCAGAGTATCAAAGAGAATCAAAGGGAGGCGTGATTCATGGTGGCCAAGGGCACATCCGCAAAAACAGCATTATGGTTTTTATCAGTATGTCATTGCTGCTTCTTCTCTGCCTTGGAGGCTGTGGGAAGCAACAGGTGGCGCAGCAGCAGATTTCACTGGAGCCGGAGGAAGAACAGGCTTTGTTTGAAACAGTTACGGTAGATTACGGTGATGTGACTCTGAGCCAGAAAATTCAATGTACCTATCGGCAGGTCGAGGATCAGGAGGTTTGTTTTACCGTCAGTGGCAGGATCATAGACCGGATTTATGTCAGCGTTGGAGATATGGTACATAAAGGAGATCTTCTGGCAGAGCTTGAGACAGGGGATCTTGAGGAACAGATTGCACAGACAGAATATCAGGTTCAGAGAAACAAACTGCTTCTTGACCAGAATGAGAGAAATCTTAAAAATGAAACAGACCAGCTGATGGTGCAGTATACCTATCATACGGAACAGACGAGTGAGGACTGGAGCCGGAAAGAAAAGAGCCTTAAAGAAATAGAAGAACAGCATCGGTATCTGAGAGAAGATTATTCAGATGCAATTGCACTGGGAGAAGCTCAGCTTGCCGTATGGCAGAAGCAGCAGGACGAAAGTCGTGTATATGCACAGATTGATGGTGTTATTTCATCAATTGAAAGGGACCTGGAGGGTTCTGTATGCGTAAAGGATGAGCCTGTAATGACCCTTATTGATACCTCAGAATGCCTGTTTGAAACCCAGAAAGAGGAATACGCCTCCTTTTTTAAGGAAAATGAACCGGTATCAATGACCGTGTCCATCGGAACAGGAAAAGGAGATTATGTGCTGCTTCCTTATGATATGGAGCATTGGGGAGAAACACAGACCTTCTCCATCGAGGAACAGCCGGAAGGAGCAGTACCGGAGGTTGGAGCCACCGGAACGATTTTCCTTATTATGGATCAGAGGGAAAATGTTCTGCGGATACCGTCTGCGGCAGTTCACAACGCGGATGGGAAGGATTACGTATATGTTACCGATGATACCGGAATGCGGAAGGTGACTTATGTGGAAGCAGGGCTTAAGGGAAATGATTATACAGAAATTCTGTCCGGTATTACAGAGGGAGAAAGGGTGATCTTAAAATGATGGGCAAAAGGAATAGCAACTGCAGAAGAATTCTTTCCTTTCTGTGTGCCGGTCTGCTTCTTGCAGGATGTGCTGCGGAAGCTGACAGGCAGGACACTCCTGCTACAGAAACACTGTCCGGGGATGTAACTTTGCTGGAACCGGAGGGTACTGCAAGCAACTATGAATATGTCTCCTATAAAAAAATCTGTATAAATCAGAAGTCTATTCAGCATCGGTAGATTTTTCCGGTTACAGAATATGCTTATCCGGATAATCAGACATTTACACGGCTGGGAGTCCTTCCGGGCAACAGTGTCAGCGCGGGAGAAGCGTTGATCTACGGAAGCAGCAGAGAACTGGAGAAGCAGATTGAAAATAAACAGAAAAGTATTGAGAAGCAGGAGGAGGATGAGGCGGAGTATGTAGAGATCGCCAATGAGAATCTGGAGCAGCCATTGGAAGATAAGGAATTTTATTACAGACTCTGTCAGGAGTATAAGGACCGCGAACCGGAATTTACACTCTATGGAACCAAATATCAGGATGTCAATATTGAAGTGCAGCTTCTGCAGGAGGAGTTAAAGCAGCATACGGAGCTGTATGAGCTGGACCATAATTATGCGCTTGAAGAACTTCAGAGACTACAGGACAGGAAAGAACAGACAATCCTGAAAGCGACAGCATCCGGTACCGTGGTTGCAATTACCGGTTTCGTGTATGGTGATCAGATCGCATCCAGAACCCCGGTTATTGCAGTCGGAAATTTGGATCAAAAGAAAATACACTGTGATTTTATCAGTAAGACAGAAATCACAAAGGCTGCTGATGTTTATGCTTTTTTTGATGGAAAGCGCTACGAGATTGAGTATGAAGCCATGAAAACCGAGGAATATAACAAGCGTGTGAGGAATGAATCCAGTCTTTACTCCACATTCCGCCTGACAGAAGATTCCGAAGAATTAAAGACGGGCGACTATGGAGTTGTTGTCATGATCAGTGATAAGAGGGAACATGTCCTTGCGGTATCCAAGGATGCAATACATAAAGACGGAGATGGTAATTTTGTGTATTGTCTGGCAGATGGAAACGGTGTATATACTCCGGTAGTAACCGGTATGACAGACGGGGTATATACCGAAATTGTGTCAGGCCTTAAAGAAGGGGACAGAGTGTTGTCGGGGAATACGATGACTGCTGACAAACAGACCATGAAACTGGAAAAAGGTAATTATTTGGTACAGCTTTGAAGCGGCGGCTTATCTGTATTATCCTTCTTATGAAATTGTGTCGAATCCGATAGAATATGGAACCTGTTATTATGTAGAGAGTCTGGTGCGTAATAACCAGCTGGTAAAAAAAGGAGAGGTACTTGCCAATGTTTATGTAATACCGGATGAGGTTTCCCTGCAGACAAAGGTGACGAGAACGGAACGGATTGATCAGCGTATTTCGGATCTTCAGGAAAAGAATGCAAAAAGAGAAGGATAAGAAGAAAAAGGAAACAGTTTGACAGGGAAATAAATAAGCTTCAAAAAGAGCGGGAAGAACTACAGGAAGAAATCGATCAGATGAAAGCAGATTATTCCCTTAAGGAGCTTTGCTCCCCGACAGACGGCATTGTAGTAGGAATGCCGGATTACCAGGAGGAAAGAGAACTTTATCAGGATCAGACACTATTTATGATCGCAAAGGCAGAACAATGTTATCTGACGGTAAAGGATGAGGGGAATCTGCTGAAGTATGGAATGGAACTGACGATTACTTATGAAGATAAAGAGGGAAAGAAGAAGACAGCAACAGGGAAAGTGGTTACAACAAATGGTAATTTCCTGAGCAGTGAAATGAGGACGGAAGAAGTTCTGATTCGGCTTCCGGAGGAAATGATCGGAGATATGGCTTTTAAGTACAGAGGAAAGTAGCGGTTTATGGAGCAGGAGCCGCATGGATGTATCCTGTATTACCAGACAGGTGGAAAATATTCTGTTGATTCCTAAAAAGGCGGTTACCATGCAGAACGGGCACACCTACGTAAAAGTAAAGCTGGATAATGGAGATGCAACCTATATGAGCTTTGTACCATGTGGCTCGGATCAGGTGAACTATGGAGTGGCAGAAGGCTTGACGGAAGGAATGGAAATATGCTTCGAATAATGTTACAGAAAATATGGCATAAAAAAATGGATGAATCTGTGCCTCCTGCTGGGATGTGTACTTTTGATTGCAACGGTGATCTGCTTCCCCCTTTATAAGGATGCAGCATACAACCGGATGCTTCAGGATGAATTTGAGAATGAACTGTTTGAAACTTCCAGATGGCCTGCCGTATTGCGCTTTTCTGTCACAAGCCAGTCCAGAGACAAGGGAGAAGCGATACAGAAACTTGAGAATCTGATGGGAACCCTCTATGATTCGCTCGGTGTAAAGGAAAAGCAGACGATTTCCCACTATTATCTTTTACAGACGGATGCAGTATCCCTGATGAATCGGGATGATGTGTCAGGGATATCGACACGGCTTGGGTTTATGACCGATCTGGAAGAGCATATCAGAATTGTCAGTGGAGAATGCTATTCCGGGGATGGACTTACGCCGGATGGCGCAATCGAAGTAGTGGTGAGTCAGGCCTGTATGGTGAGCCAGAAACTGCTGGTAGGAGAAACACTTGCTTTTGACCGCGTTTATGATGCGGATGGTGAACCGATACGCATCTATATTAAAGGTGTTTATGTTGAGGACGACAATGAGGATTATTACTGGCAGGAGCACATTGGTGAGAAAAGCGGCTACTGTCTGATGAGTGAGAAGCTGTTCCGTGAGCTGTTTATGGGAGATTATATTGAGAAATACACCCTTAACGGTAAGGTTTATGCTCTGTTTGATTATCAGGGGATTCAATATACGGATGTGCCCCATATTGTGGAGTACACCAGCTATCTTACGGAGAAAAGCATGTACCGGGTGGCCACGGAACGGCCGGGATATCAGAATATTCTGGAGGAATATATTAAGAAAGAAACCAAAATCCGTGCTACACTTACCATACTCCAGATCCCGGTTCTGATTATGCTGGCAGCTTTTTCTGTTTATGATTTCCGGACAAATGTATCAGATGGAAAAAAACGAAATTTCTGTTATTAAAAGTCGTGGAAGCTCCGGCGGACAGATTTTCAGATTATATCTTTATCAAAGCATTTTCCTTACACTGCTTGGAGGAATACTTGGGGTTCCCCTGGGTATGATTTTCAGCCGGGCACTTGGATCGGCCAGAAGCTTTCTTGAGTTTACCGGAGTTTCGCGGCTTACGGTGCACTTTGGAAAGGAGGCGCTGGTGTATACGCAGGCTGCCATGGCGGCAGTTTTGTGCATCATGACGATTCCGGCAATACGCCATAGTAAGGTGTCGATTGTTCATTTGAAACAGCAGAATTCGGTAAAGAGAAAATATCTTTGGGAGAGGCTGTATCTTGATGTGATTCTGACCGCAGTTTCCCTTTATGGATTTTATTCATTCCATAAAAGTGAAGCACAGATTGAGGAAAGCGTGCTGATGGGAGAATCACTGGATCCGCTTTTGTATATTAGTTCTTCACTGTTTATATTGGGACTGGGTTTGTTGTTTTTACGCATTCAGCCGTATCTGGTGCAACTGATTTATCTGCTTGGGAAGAATCATTGGAAGAGTGCAAGCTACGCTTCCTTTATGGAAAACCGTAAGAATGGACGTAAACAGCAGTTTATTATGCTGTTCCTGATTCTGACGATTTCACTTGGAATGTATCATGCCACCATAGCAAGGACGATTTTGCAGAATGCGATTGAGAATGCCGAATATCTGGATGGAGCGGATATCATTATTAAGGAGGTATGGAGCGATAACAGTTCACTTGCTTCTGAAAATCCGGATGTGGAATTTATGTATTATGAGCCGGATTTTGGGAAGTATGCTTCGCTTGACTGTGCACGGAGCGATACCAGGGTTATCTGTGATGACCAGGCATATATGACATCCGGTTCCCGTAAAAAAAGATATTATTACATTGATGGGGATTCACACCAGGGAATTTGGTGAGAATACGGCTCTTGACAAACAGCTTTTGGGAAAAGAATATTATGAATTATTGAATAAACTGGCAATAGAGGAAGATGGAATACTGGTTTCTGCCAATTTTCGGGATAAGTTAGGATATAAGGAGGGAGATTCCCTGTCTTTTTATGATAACAGGAAAAATCCGGGAACAGGAAAAATAGTAGGTTTCTTCGACTTTTTTCCCGGGTACGCACCGGTCAAAATGGGGCTGAATCCAGATGGAACAGCATATTCGGAGGATCACTATATGGTAGTTGCCCATTATGCGTCTTTGTGCCAGAAGTGGGGAGTGACTCCGTATGAGGTGTGGATTACCCTGAGGGGGGACAGTGACAGTTCGGAAATAACCGGATGGCTGCAGGAGTATGATGTAAAGCTTTCTAAATATATAAATAGAGACAAGGATATAGAGTCTGCTATCTGTGATCCCCTGCTGCAGGGAACGAACGGGGTGCTTACCATGGGATTTATTGTAACCATTCTGTTGTGCGCGGTCGGTTATCTGATTTACTGGATTATGTCGGTGCGGTCACGGGAAATGATTTTCGGAGTCCTGCGTGCCTGCGGTATGCATAAGGGTGAGCTGATTCATATGCTGCTGAACGAACAGATCTTTTTCGGGCGTGTTTTTCCATTCTAGCGGGAGTTGGAATCGGAAAGCTCACTTCGAAAATGTATGTCCCTATGGTACAGATTGCTTATGCGGCATCCAATCAGGTGCTTCCGATGAAGTTGATTACGGATCCTGCGGATATGCTGCGGCTCTACGGTGTAATTCTGTTTGTGGTTGTTTTGTGCCTTGCTGTACTTATGGCTTTGTTATTTAAGCTGAATATAACCAATACATTAAAAACTGGGTGAGGAATAATTGTTATACCGTCCAGGACGGTCAGGAAAGGTTTGAAATGAGTGTAATGATTGAGATGGAGCATATTAACCGGATTTTTCCTGTTCCGGGAGGAACGTTTCAGGCATTGAAGGATATTGATGCGCAGATTGATGCGGGAACCTTTACCATTCTGAAAGGCAGATCCGGTTCCGGAAAGACCACGCTGCTAAATATTATCGGGGCATTAGACCTTCCAACGAGCGGCAGAATCTGTATGGAGGGAAAGGACCTTACCGCAATGTCGGAATATGAACGGGAAGAGCTGCGGCGTAAGCAGATGGGCTATGTATTTCAGGCGGTTTCCCTGATTCCTGCCATGAATGCCTTTCAGAATGTGGAGTTTTCCATGCGGCTTAGTGGCGTGAAATCTCCGGGGGAACGACAGGAACGAGTAGAGGAATGCCTGAAAATGGTCGGGCTTGGAAACCGTATGACGCATATGCCTGCAGAAATGTCCGGTGGGGAACAGCAGCGTGTGGCTATTGCGCGGGCCTTTGCACACCGCCCCAGACTGATCCTTGCGGATGAACCGACAGCAGAGCTTGACAGTGCCATGGCTGCAGAGATCACCCGTATCTTTCGGGAAATGACGCGTAAGGAAGGCATTACCGTGGTGATGACGACACACGATGTCGGACTGATGGGAGCCGGAGACCAGATTATCGAGCTTGAGAACGGTGGGCGTATTTATAGTTAGAGAATATGGCACAGATTATGAGGAGCAAAAAGGCGGAGAAAACAGAATGGCTGAAGCTATGGTGCAGGCAGAGAGCCTGGTGAAAATTTATAAAACAAAGGAAACAGAGGTCATGGCATTGCAGGGATTGGATCTGACCATTGAATGCGGTGAGCTGACTGCCATAATCGGAAACAGTGGAAGCGGCAAGTCAACGTTTCTTAACATGATTGGAGGACTGGACCGTCCGACTGTCGGTTCCCTGCAGGTGTGTGGAAGGAATCTGTTTACCATGACCGAGAAGGAGCTTGTGCTGTATAAGCGCAATACTGTAGGATTTGTATGGCAGAATAATGCACGGAATCTCCTGCCTTATCTGTCTTCGATCGAAAAATGTGATGCTGCCGATGTATCTGTCCTCGACCCGGAATAAAAGGGAAAAGGCAATGGAGCTTTTAGAGCGGGTAGGCATGGCACATAAGAAGAACAGCCGTCTGCAGATGCTTTCCGGAGGGGAACAGCAGCGGATTGCCATTGCGATTGCCCTTGCCAATTCCCCGCAGCTATTGCTTGCAGATGAACCGACAGGAAGTGTGGATGCAAAGACAGCGGATTATATTTTTGACGTGTTTACGGAGCTGAACAAAGAAGGACAGACGATTCTTATTGTCACGCATGATGTGGCGCTTTCCAGGAAGGTAAGGCGTGTCGTGGCGATCCGGGATGGCAAGATCAGCAGTGAACGTGTCCTGAAAGAAAAATATGCAGACCGTCTGAAGGAAAGCAATATCGACTGGCATACCGAGGAAACGCAGGAGGAATTTGCAATTGTGGATAAGGCAGGCCGCGTGCAGATTCCGGCAGAGCTCCTCAAAGAGATCGGACTTAAGGATAATAAGGTGAGTGTGGCGGTAAAAAGACGGAAAAGTGGTTTTGAGCCGGCCACAGGATATGGAAGATGATACAGGGACAGGAACCGAATAAACCGTACGGGAGATAAAAGAACCCGGTTCACCGTTTCGTGAACCGGGTTCTGCGCGGAGTTGGAGGGATTCGAACCCTCGTGCCCCGGAGGGCAAACGCATTTCGAGTGCGCCCCGTTATGACCGCTTCGATACAACTCCATATTTATCCATAACAAACCCTATTATAATGTTTCTTGTGCGGCAAGTCAAGGTTGTAGTATGTCATAAAAAAATGGTGTATACTGTAAATAAAACAGAAGAAAACACAGGAGGGGGGGGGTCTGCAATGATGAGAATTGGTTTGTTGACAAGCGGTGGTGACTGTCAGGCATTGAATGCCGCAATGAGAGGTGTGGTAAAAGTGCCTTACCAATGGTGAGGAGGATGTCGAGATTTACGGTTTCCTGGAAGGGTACCGCGGATTGATTTACGGAAATTTCCGAATGCTTTCCGGCTCTGACTTTTCAGGAATCCTGACCAAGGGCGGAACGATCCTTGGAAGCTCCAGAACACCGTTTAAAACCATTACAGACCCCGATGAAAATGGATTAAATAAAGTAGAAGCCATGAAGCAGAACTATTATAAGCTTCGCCTTGACTGTCTCGTGATCCTTGGCGGTAACGGTACGCATAAGACAGCCAATCTGCTTCGTCAGGAAGGATTGAATATCGTTACTCTTCCAAAGACGATTGACAATGACCTTTGGGGAACCGATATGACCTTTGGGTTCCAGAGTGCCGTCAACATTGCAACTGAATGTATCGACTGTATTCATACCACAGCCGCTTCCCATGGACGTGTATTTATTGTGGAGGTGATGGGACACAAGGTTGGATGGCTGACATTGAATGCCGGTATGGCAGGCGGAGCAGACATCATTCTGATCCCGGAGATTCCTACGATATTGACAAGGTAGTTGCAGCCATCAATGACCGTCATAAAAAGGGCAGCAAATTTACCATTCTT
The DNA here is from genome assembly GCA_021628825.1 of Lachnospiraceae bacterium. Taxonomy (GTDB): domain Bacteria; phylum Bacillota; class Clostridia; order Lachnospirales; family Lachnospiraceae; genus Suilimivivens. The sequence goes on from JAJXRY010000002.1 coordinate 561,730, forward strand.
GCCGTAGCCGAGGGTGCTATTTCAAAGGAAGATGCAAAGCTCAGCAAGAAAGAATACAAAGAGAAAATGAAGAACTACAAGTTCCCGTCAGTTTCCTATGAACTGGCAGCACAGATTCAGGAAAGAACCGGACAGGAAGTACGTGTGACTGTTCCGGGACATACCCAGAGAGGTGGAAGTCCCTGCCCGTATGACCGTGTCTTTGCAAGCCGCCTGGGTGCTGAGGCAGGGGAACTCATCTTAAAGGGTGAGTATGGATTTATGGTTGGCTACAAGAACCGTGAGGTTGTCAAGGTTCCACTTGAGGATGTAGCCGGTAAGCTGAAGATGGTATCTCCGGATGCTTCGATTATCCGTGAAGCAAAGCATCTTGGCATCAGCTTTGGCGATTAAGCAGGTTAAGGAAGGAAAGACAGACCAATGTCTTATACAGCGTTATATCGAAAGTTTCGTCCGACGGTATTTGAAGATGTGAAGGGACAGGAACATATTGTCACAACATTAAAGAACCAGATCAGAAGCGGGCGGACTTCCCATGCCTATCTGTTCTGCGGAACCCGTGGAACCGGTAAGACCACAATTGCCAAGATCTTTGCGAAAGCGGTCAATTGTGAGCATCCGGTGGATGGCAGTCCGTGTGGGGAATGTGCGATCTGCAGATCCATTGCAGCAGGAACCAGCATGAATGTAATCGAGATTGATGCGGCATCCAACAATGGCGTGGACAGTATCCGGCAGATTGTCGAAGAGGTGAATTATTCTCCGGCAGAAGGGAAATACAAGGTTTATATTATTGACGAGGTTCATATGCTTTCCATCGGAGCGTTCAATGCGCTTCTGAAAACATTGGAGGAACCTCCGGCCTATGTCATCTTTATTCTGGCAACCACAGAAGTGCATAAGATTCCGATTACGATTCTGTCACGCTGCCAGCGTTACGATTTCCGACGGATTTCCATTGATACGATTGCAGACCGTCTGAAAGAACTGACACAGAAGGAGCAGGTGCAGATCGAGGAAAAGGCAGTCCGTTATATTGCCAAGGTGGCAGACGGCTCCATGCGTGATGCCTTGAGTCTGCTCGATCAGTGTATAGCTTTTTATTTTGAACAGGAATTAACTTATGATAAAGTACTGGATGTTCTGGGCGCGGTAGATACCGGGGTGTTCAGCCGTATGCTGCGTGAGATCCTGAAAGGCGATGCGGCAGCAGCCTTGGGCGTCTTACAGGACATCGTTCTGCAGGGAAGGGAGCTTTCCCAGTTTGTTACGGATTTTGCATGGTATCTGCGTAACCTTCTGCTGATTAAATCTGCGGACGGCGTAGAGGATATCATTGATGTGTCGTCAGATAATCTGGTGCGGCTTAAGGAAGAAGCAGAGCTTGCGGAGAATGATACGATTATGAGGTACATCCGCATCCTGTCCGAGCTTTCCGGACAGATCCGTTATGCAGCCCAGAAGCGGATTCTCATTGAAATGGCGATTATTAAATTGTGCCGTCCTGCCATGGAAACGGACACTGCCTCTTTGGCCGACCGCATTCGACAGGTAGAAGAAAAAGCTTGAAAAGGGCATCCCGATGATGGCAGTAAATCCGGGGGCAGGAAGTGGTTCCGTTCCGGGAAATGGAACAGCTCCTTTGCAGGGGGGAGAGAAACCGGTGGGAAAAGCTGAGCTTCCCAAAGCAATTCCGGAGGACATTCAGAATGTGGTAAGCCGTTGGTCCAGGATTGTGGATGAAACCGCAAATCCGATGAAATCTTATTTAAAAAATGCCTATCCGAGTCTTTCAGGTGACGGAAAGCTGCTGGTTGTGGTACAGGATGGGCTGCCATCCGACTACTTTAAACGGCAGGAAAACCGGGATCAGCTTAAGACAGTCATCGGCAGTGTGACCGGTAAGGATATGGAGATTATCATACAGAGTGCCGAGAATGGCAGAAATCCGGAAGATCTTTATCCGGATCTGACACGGCTTGTGGATCAGATAATCGATATGGAAATTGAAGAGATGGATGAGATTCCCGGAAACTTTGAATAGATGTTACCGGAACGGGGTATGAGTGAACAGTAACAACAGAGGATGACCTGTCGGTGCAGCACAGAAGTTATGGTTGAAATTTGTGTACAGATAATAGTACAATGTAACAGTATGTTATAGCAGTATATTTTAAGAAAGGTTTGGTACATTAAATGGCAAAACGTGGAGGATTTCCGGGCGGCATGGGTATGCCCGGTAATATGAATAATCTGATGAAGCAGGCACAGAGAATGCAGCGTCAGATGGAAGAAAGTCAGAAAGAATTAGAAACAAAGGAATTTACAGCGAAAGCAGGCGGCGGAGCTGTGGAGGTTACCGTAACCGGCAAGAAGGAAGTTACGAAGGTGAAGCTTTCCCAGGAAGTTGTAGATCCGGATGATGTGGAAATGTTAGAGGATCTTGTAATGGCAGCAACGAATGAAGCACTTCGTATGGCAGAGGATGCCAATGCAGAGGTGATGAACAAAATGACCGGTGGTCTGGGAGGAGGACTTCCCTTCTAATGGACTTGTATAGCGGGCATATGAACAAGTTAATAGAGGAGCTTGCAGGGCTCCCGGGAATTGGAAGCAAGTCTGCCCAGCGACTTGCTTTTCATTTGATGAACATGCCGGCAGATAAGGTCAGACACCTGACGGACACGGTGTGGGAAGCAAGGCAGAATGTATGCTATTGTAAGGAATGCTTTACCATGACCGATCGGGAAATCTGCCCGGTCTGTGCCAATCCCAACCGGGATCACGGAACCATCATGGTTGTGGAGACAACCCGTGATCTGGCAGCCTATGAGAAGACCGGAAAATACGAAGGGGTTTATCATGTATTGCATGGTGCCATCTCGCCCATGCTGGGAATCGGACCGAATGAGATTAAGCTGAAGGAACTGATTGCCCGTCTGGAAGGTCCGGTTAAGGAGGTTATTATTGCAACCAATTCCAGCCTGGAAGGGGAAACAACCGCAATGTACATCAGCAAGCTGGTGAAGCCTACCGGAATTAAAGTAACCAGAATTGCAAGTGGAGTTCCTGTAGGTGGAGATCTTGAATACATTGATGAGATCACTTTGCTGCGTGCATTGGATGGACGTGTTGAATTGTAGCTGTAAACAGTGGTTTTTCAGCGGGTCTGGAAATGTGACAGCAATTATGATAAAAGAGTAACTGTGAAAACAGGAATCAGTTAAAACAAACAGGGAGGTAGTAGTATTATGGGAGTATCCAAAGAATTATTTGGAAAAACAAAGGAAGGACAGGAAATTTACAAGTACTGGCTGTCGAACAGTAAGGGCATGAAAGCGAGCATTATTAATTATGGTGCAATTCTTGTGAATTTATTTGTTCCGGACAAAGAAGGAAATGCAGAAGATATTGTATTGGGATATGATCATCTTGAGGATTATTTTACGAACGGCAGCTTTTTTGGAGCAACCATAGGACCGAATGCAAACCGTATCGGGAATGCATCCTTTACCTTAAACGGTGTGAAATATCAGCTGGCTGTGAATGATGGAGCGAATAATTTACATAGTGATTACGAAAAAGGATATCACAAGAGAGTATATGATGTGACCGAAGGAACAGACTGCGTAACCTTTGCAATAACTGATGCAGACGGCTCCATGGGCTTTCCCGGAAACAAAACCATTCAGGTAACCTATACCCTGACCGAAGAGAATGAACTTAAGATTCATTATGAAGTGGAAAGCGATAAGGATACCATTATCAACATGACCAACCACAGCTACTTCAATCTGGCAGGCCACAAGACAGGCAATATTGAGGATACGGTTCTGGAGATCAAGGCATCCCGTTATACACCGGTAGTAGCAGGAGCAATCCCGACAGGAGAACTTGCACCGGTAGCTGGAACGGTATTTGATTTCACAACAGCCAAGAAGATCGGACAGGATATTGCCAAAGATGAAGAACAGCTTACGCTGGTTCACGGCTATGACCACAACTGGGGCATTGATGATGCCGATGGTACACTCCGTCAGATTGCAACAGCAGTGGAAAGCACCGGAAAGCGTACCATGAAGGTTTATACCGATCTGCCGGGCGTACAGTTCTATGCAGGTAACTGCATCAGTCCGTGTGCAGGTAAAGAAGGAGCGGAATATGGACCGAGAAGCGGCTTCTGTCTGGAAACCCAGTATTATCCGGATACCGCAAATAAGCCGGAATTCCCGCAGGCCGTATTTGGTCCTTCCAGAAAATATGAGACAACAACCATTTATCAGTTTTGTTAGGTGACAGGTTCGATGGCAAACATCCGTGACTATTTAAAAGAAAGAGAGAAAAGACAGGAAAACACCCAGCCAATCAACTACAAGGAAAAAATCCGTGGGCATAAGCTTACGGTTTTTTACCGTGTGGTACTGGGTGTTGTTGTAGTGGTGGCAGTCATTGCGTTCCTGGTTGTATCCTGGAGGGATAAGGTATTTACCTCCTGTGATACTATTACTACCGTTCCTGTTACGATTGTACAGGGGACGAAAACAGAAAATCTCGATGGCAATATTCTTTTTTACAGTAAGGATGGTGCCAGCTGCATGGATAACAAAGGTAAGGCGGTCTGGAACCAGTCTTACGAAATGCAGTCTCCCATTTTATCCATCTCAGGCGCAGTCTGTGCACTGGGAGATTATAATGGAAGAGAAATCTATGTTATGGATAAGAACGGGATCCGGGGAACCATTAATACGAACCTCCCGATCCGGAGCTTAAGCGTTGCGGAAAACGGAGTTGTGGCAGCCGTTCTGGATGATTCCAGTGCGACACGTATTAATGTATATAACGGAAACTCCAATACGGATGAAGCAATTGTTCATGCCAGGGTTTCCATGGATAAAAGCGGCTACCCCATTTCTGTATGCATGAGTCCGAACGGCAGGATCATGATGGTTTCCTATTTCTTTATGGACAGCGGAAGCATGAAATCCTCGATTGCATTCTATAATTTCGGGGAAGTGGGAGAAAACCAGACCGATAATTACGTCAGCGGCTACGATTATCTGAATACGGTGGTGCCCCTATGTGCAGTTTATGAATAACAGCGCAGCTTTTGCCGTTTCCGATGACCGGATTATTTTCTTTTCCGGTTCGGAAAAGCCGACCGTTGTCGCAACGAGCCTCTTTGATGAGGAGGTTATCGGTGTTTATCATAACAGTGATTATGTAGGCGTCGTGTTCCACGATTCCACAGGAGAAGCCTCCTACCGGCTCGATGTATACAGCGCATCCGGAAATAAGATCCATACCCAGCTTCTGGATATGGAATATTCGGATATTCTTTTTCATAAAGAACAGGTCATTATCTATAACAGTGATTCCTGCCAGATTACCAATATCCGTGGTGCGGATAAATTCGTAGGAAACTTTGAAAAACCGGTTTCGCTGCTTCTGCCCACATCGTCTGCTTACCGTTATGGACTGGTGACCAGCGATTCCATTGACGTGATGGAGTTAAATTAGTATGGATATGGATATTTATTTTTTTATCTTGCAGTTGCAGCAATTGTAGTGATTATTATATGGCGTATGGTTTCCGGCTTCCGGAAAGGAATGGTACAGGAAATTCTTTCCCTTATTGCCATGGTCGTTGCCGGATTCTGTGCCTATCTGCTTCTCGGAGCGGTTGGCAGTTACTTAAACAAAGAGATCGGGCGGCTGATCCAGATTATTATATTGCTTCTGATTGTATGTGCGGTTTACAAGCTGGCGAATCTGATCTTTACATCAATCCGCCTGGTATCAAGACTTCCGGTGATCCGAGTGCGGATAAGCTGCTCGGAGCAGTGTTTGGAATTCTGGAAGGAATTATTATTACAGGTTATATTTTTATATTGGTTGAAAAAAACTGGGGACTATCGGTTTTAGGATAGTCCTTTTTCTTTGTAAAAAAAGGAGGTAAAGATTTTTTGCTTTTGTTATTGACAGACTACTGAGACTAATGCTATTATGAAAGTCCACCGGACAAGGGTGGTCAACATGTAAGAAAAAAAGTTGAAAAATAGTTTAAAAAAAGTGTTGACAATGCAGAACGCGCATGATATTATATCAGAGTTGCGTCAAGCAGGAGCAACACAAAGCACCTTGACAAATAAACAGCAATGCAACCCTGAAAATTCTAGAACAGAGTTCATGGAACTCAAAGAAATTTCAGAAGAACGAAACCATAAATCCAAGTCGAGGAAGAGATCGAAAGAGAACTTCCAAGGCAGGAAACGGAAGCCAAGTTTAACTTAGGCTAAGGACAACTTTTTATTGAGAGTTTGATCCTGGCTCAGGATGAACGCTGGCGGCGTGCCTAACACATGCAAGTCGAACGGAGTTATGATGTGAGCGGAAGTAGCTTGCTACAGACAATCTTTTCATAACTTAGTGGCGGACGGGTGAGTAACGCGTGGGTAACCTGCCCTGTACTGGGGGACAACAGTTGGAAACGACTGCTAATACCGCATAAGCGCACGGAGTCGCATGACTCAGTGTGAAAAACTCCGGTGGTACAGGATGGACCCGCGTCTGATTAGATAGTTGGTGAGGTAACGGCCCACCAAGTCAACGATCAGTAGCCGGCCTGAGAGGGTGAACGGCCACATTGGGACTGAGACACGGCCCAAACTCCTACGGGAGGCAGCAGTGGGGGATATTGCACAATGGAGGAAACTCTGATGCAGCGACGCCGCGTGAGTGAAGAAGTATTTCGGTATGTAAAGCTCTATCAGCAGGGAAGATAATGACAGTACCTGACTAAGAAGCCCCGGCTAACTACGTGCCAGCAGCCGCGGTAATACGTAGGGGGCAAGCGTTATCCGGATTTACTGGGTGTAAAGGGAGCGTAGACGGAACGGCAAGTTTGAAGTGAAATGCGGGGGCTCAACCCCTGAACTGCTTTGGAAACTGTCAGGCTGGAGTGCAGGAGAGGTAAGCGGAATTCCTAGTGTAGCGGTGAAATGCGTAGATATTAGGAGGAACACCAGTGGCGAAGGCGGCTTACTGGACTGTAACTGACGTTGAGGCTCGAAAGCGTGGGGGAGCAAACAGGATTAGATACCCTGGTAGTCCACGCCGTAAACGATGATTACTAGGTGTTGGGGATTTATAAATCCTCGGTGCCGCAGCAAACGCAATAAGTAATCCACCTGGGGAGTACGTTCGCAAGAATGAAACTCAAAGGAATTGACGGGGACCCGCACAAGCGGTGGAGCATGTGGTTTAATTCGAAGCAACGCGAAGAACCTTACCTGGTCTTGACATCCCGATGAATAACGGGCAATGCCGTTAGTACTTCGGTACATAGGAGACAGGTGGTGCATGGTTGTCGTCAGCTCGTGTCGTGAGATGTTGGGTTAAGTCCCGCAACGAGCGCAACCCTTATCTTTAGTAGCCAGCAGGTAAAGCTGGGCACTCTAGAGAGACTGCCGGGGATAACCCGGAGGAAGGTGGGGATGACGTCAAATCATCATGCCCCTTATGACCAGGGCTACACACGTGCTACAATGGCGTAAACAAAGGGAAGCGAACCTGTGAGGGCAAGCGAATCCCAAAAATAACGTCCCAGTTCGGACTGTAGTCTGCAACCCGACTACACGAAGCTGGAATCGCTAGTAATCGCGAATCAGCATGTCGCGGTGAATACGTTCCCGGGTCTTGTACACACCGCCCGTCACACCATGGGAGTCGGAAATGCCCGAAGTCGGTGACCTAACCGAAAGGAAGGAGCCGCCGAAGGCAGGTCTGGTAACTGGGGTGAAGTCGTAACAAGGTAGCCGTATCGGAAGGTGCGGCTGGATCACCTCCTTTCTAAGGAAAAAGTAGGGGTTACATTGCTGTTTTGTTGTTGAGGGTGAGAAGTGCACCTCGAGGCAGAGCCTCTCGGTCGCGGTATGCACCGCTTATACATCGAAAAACAAAGTCCTGAGAAAATAAATTTTCCCAGTCCTTGATTTTTACGATGTGCACTTGCTCAAGACAACACGAAAATTTCATAGAACTTTTTCCGGTGACGATACGCTTAAAGGGACACACCCGTTCTCATCCCGAACACGATGGTTAAGACTTAAGCGGCCGATGATACTATATTGGAGACGATATGGGAAAGCAGGTGGTTGCCGGATTACTTAAAAAGAAAATATCATTGGTAAGTGGAGAGCTGGCAAGTGCCGGTATGCCAAATCAGAGATTTGTCATCCCGCAGCTGCGCTGCTTATACATCTTCCGAAACAGACGCTAAGGCAAGCAAGCTTTCCCCGCGTCATGTTTCCTCAGATGTGCACTTGCTTATGATCCGGGGCTTATAGCTCAGCCGGTTAGAGCGCACGCCTGATAAGCGTGAGGTCGGTGGTTCGAGTCCACTTAAGCCCATCAGAGAACCTAAACAAAGACATAAGAGATTATGGAAAAGGGAAGGGACTCTGGAGCTTAAGAAAATAAGCTGTTTGTACCTTGAAAACCGAATACCGAATCAAAGAATCAATCAAACCATGCGAAATGTTTTGAAAAAGACATTTCATGGAGATAGAGACAAGACATCTAAAAGCAACAAGCAAGCAAGAGGTGATGCATTACTACGCTAGGTAGTGTATCATAACAAGTTAAGCGAAGAAGAGCGCAGGGAGGATGCCTTGGCACTGAGAGCCGATGAAAGACGTGATAAGCTGCGAAAAGCCATGGGGAGCTGCAAATAAGCATTGATCCATGGATCTCTGAATGGGGAAACCCGGCTAAGAAAACCTTAGTCGTGCATACATGAATCCATAGTGTATGTTCGGGAACCCGGTGAACTGGAAACATCTAAGTAGCCGGAGGAAAAGAAAACAACCGTGATTTCGAAAGTAGCGGCGAGCGAAATCGAAAGAGCCCAAAACCGGTGTGCGTGCACACCGGGGTTCGGACTGCAGACGTGATTGGAAGACTTCAGCAGAATGGTCCTGGGAAGACCAGCCATAGAGGGTGAAAGCCCCGTAAGCGAAGGAGGAAGCCACACAGCAGGATCCAGAGTACCACGAGACACGAGAAACCTTGTGGGAATAAGCGGGGACCACCCCTGTAAGGCTAAATACTCCTCAGTGACCGATAGAGCAGAGTACTGTGAAGGAAAGGTGAAAAAGGACCCCGGGAGGGGAGTGAAAGAGAACCTGAAACCCTGTGTTTACAAGCTGTGGAAGCACCATAGGAGTGCGACCGCGTACTTTTTGTAGAACGGTCCGGCGAGTTACGGCTTCTGGCGAGGTTAAGTCCTTAAGGGACGGAGCCGAAGTGAAAGCAAGCGGTAAGAGCGCGGTAAGTCAGAGAACGTAGACCCGAAACCGGGTGATCTATCCATGTCCAGGCTGAAGTCGCTGTAAAAAGGTGGTGGAGGGCCGAACGCACATCCGTTGAAAAGGGTGGCGATGAGGTGTGGATAGCGGAGAAATTCCAATCGAACCCAGAGATAGCTGGTTCTCCTCGAAATGGCTTTAGGGCTAGCCTCGTATTAGGCTTGTGGAGGTAGAGCACTGAATTGTTGAGGGGGCGTCAAAGTCTACCAAGACATATCAAACTTCGAATGCCATACAGATGATGTACGGGAGTCAGACGGCACGAGATAAGTTGGGCAGTCAAAAGGGAAAGAGCCCAGACCTGCAGCTAAGGTCCCGAAGTGCGTGTTAAGTGGGAAAAGGATGTGGGATTTCGAAGACAACTAGGATGTTGGCTCAGAAGCAGCCACACATTCAAAGAGTGCGTAATAGCTCACTAGTCGAGAGGTCCTGCGCCGAAAAATGTCCGGGGCTGAAACACGACACCGAAGCTCAGGAATGTATTTATACATTGGTAGAGGAGCATTGTTAACGCGGCGAAGCGGTACTGATAAGGAGCCGTGGAGCGTTAAGAAGAGAGAATGCCGGAATGAGTAGCGAGATGGAGGTGGGAATCCTCCAGGCCGAATATCCAAGGATTCCGGGGTAAAGCTGATCTGCCCCGGGTAAGTCGGGGCCCTAAGGCGAGGCAGAAATGCGTAGCCGATGGAAAAACAGGTGGAAATTCCTGTACTGCGGTATAACAGAACTGTGGGGACGCATGTCCAAGGCGGGAGCCGGGAAAGGAAAGACCGGTGCAAGCACAGGAGCTGTAAGGGAGGCAAACCCCCCTTATAAAGCAATGGTGTAATGCGGACCGAAAGAAAGTAGGGAAGTCCGTAGAGGATGTGCCAAGAAAAGCCGCTATTGTTTATACCGTACCCGTACCGTAAACCGACACAGGTGGATGAGGAGAGAATCCTAAGGCCGGCGGGAGAAGCATTGTTAAGGAACTCGGCAACATGGCCCCGTAACTTCGGGAGAAAGGGTGCCTGCGCAAGCAGGCCGCAGAGAATAGGCTCAAGCAACTGTTTAGCAAAAACACAGGTCTATGCGAAACCGAAAGGTGAGGTATATGGGCTGACGCCTGCCCGGTGCTGGAAGGTTAAGAGGAGAGGTCAGGAAACGAAGCCTTGAATTTAAGCCCCAGTAAACGGCGGCCGTAACTATAACGGTCCTAAGGTAGCGAAATTCCTTGTCGGGTAAGTTCCGACCCGCACGAAAGGCGTAATGATTTGAGCGCTGTCTCGACAATGCACCCGGTGAAATTGAAGTACCAGTGAAGATGCTGGTTACCCGCGCCAGGACGGAAAAGACCCCATGGACCTTTACTCCAGCTTGATACTGGGATTCGATGCTGTATGTACAGGATAGGTGGGAGACGAAGAAGTATGGACGCCAGTCTATACGGAGTCGCTGTTGGGATACCACCCCTGCGTTATTGGATTTCTAACCTGCGCCCGTGACCCGGGCGGGGGGACAATGCCAGGTGGGGAGTTTGACTGGGGCGGTCGCCCCCGAAAGGGTATCGGAGGCGCTCAAAGGTTCCCTCAGAATGGTTGGAAACCATTCGTAGATTGCAAAGGCAGAAGGGAGCTAGACTGCGACACCGACGGGTGGAGCAGGTAGGAAACTAGGACTTAGTGATCCGGTGGTATTAAGTGGGAATGCCATCGCTCAACGGATAAAAGCTACCCTGGGGATAACAGGCTGATCACTCCCAAGAGTTCACATCGACGGAGTGGTTTGGCACCTCGATGTCGGCTCATCGCATCCTGGGGCTGTAGCAGGTCCCAAGGGTTGGGCTGTTCGCCCATTAAAGCGGTACGCGAGCTGGGTTCAGAACGTCGTGAGACAGTTCGGTCCCCTATCCGGCGTGGGCGTAGGATATTTGAGAGGAGCTGTCCTTAGTACGAGAGGACCGGGATGGACGGACCGCTGGTGTATCTGTTGGATACCAAATCCATGGCAGAGTAGCCAAGTCCGGAAGGGATAAACGCTGAAGGCATCTAAGCGTGAAGCCCCCCTCAAGATGAGATATCCGATTCGCAAGAAGAAGGTCCCTTGAAGACGACGAGGTAGATAGGCTTAGAGTGTAAGTACAGTAATGTATTGAGCGGATAAGTACTAATCGACCGGAAGCTTAACTTGGAAAAGTAGATGTAGAAATGGTTCGGTATCGGTTTTGAAGGTATAAACAAAACCTTTAGCATAATCCTCGATAGCTCAATGGTAGAGCACTCGGCTGTTAACCGAGTTGTTGTAGGTTCGAGCCCTACTCGGGGAGTTTTTCCGTATCAGGGAAAGAAAGAGAGAAAGGCTCCGTGGTCAAGCGGTTAAGACATCGCCCTTTCACGGCGGTAACACGGGTTCGATTCCCGTCGGAGTCACTTTTACAGATTATCATGCATAAGATATAGTAATCTGTAATTTTTAAGTTCATATGGTATGGCGTGATAGCCAAGTGGTAAGGCCCCGGTCTGCAACACCGTCATCGCCGGTTCAAATCCGGCTCACGCCTCTAAGAAAAGCTTGAAACATTGATATATCAGTGGTTTAGGCTTTTTTTTGTTGCCATGCATATTCAAAAAAATGATCCAGTGGATTATTTTTTTGAGTATAAAAAGTATCGAGAATTGGTTTGAAATGTGCAATCTTAGATGATATGATGATGCTATGGATGTAAATTAAGTAAATAGGTAAAAAAATTGAGATATGATAAACACTTGTGAAGGAAGGAGAAAGAGTATGAACCCTATAGAACAGCTGCGTGAGATTATTAATAATAGCAATAATATTGTATTTTTCGGTGGAGCCGGAGTGTCTACGGAGAGCAGGGATTCCGGACTTCCGGAGTGTGGATGGATTGTATCATCAGAAGTATGATTATCCACCGGAAACCATTTTTGAGTCATACCTTCTATCGGCAGAAGCCGGAAGAGTTCTTCCGTTTTTATAAAGATAAGATGCTTTGCCTCACGGCCAAGCCCAATGCAGCACACAGGAAGCTGGCAGAGTGGGAACAGAAGGGGAAGCTGAAAGCAGTTATTACCCAGAACATTGACGGACTTCATCAGAAAGCAGGTTCTAAAAAGGTATTAGAGCTTCATGGAAGTGTACTTCGGAATTACTGCGAAAAGTGCGGAAAATTCTTTGATGCAGAGTATATGCTGCATGCAGAGGGAATTCCGAAATGTGATGCGTGTGGCGGCAGAGTGAAGCCGGATGTCGTGCTCTATGAAGAGGGACTTGATCAGAACACGCTGCAGGAAGCGGTTCATTATATTAAGGAAGCGGATGTATTAATTGTGGGAGGAACGTCGCTTGTCGTATATCCGGCGGCAGGTCTCATTGACTATTATCAGGGCAGTAAGCTGATTCTGGTTAATAAGACGGCAACCGCACGTGACGGTATTGCAGATCTGGTCGTTCAGGGAGCGATCGGGGAGATCTTTTCACAGTTGTAAGAATAGGAAAAGGGAAAATGAGCATTTTTTTGGCAGTAATTGGATGGATCTGTGTGATCTATTTTCTGTGTATTGCATTGTTTGTCGGACATGGAACGAACTTTTTCTTTGTCTGGCTGCTTCTGGGAGTTGTGGCACTGGGATTGTCCTTTTGCATAAAACGGGGAATCTGGCAGGAGCATGTACCATTACTTATGCGTAGGATCTTTTGGTGCGTGGTAACGATTGGAGTGATCTTTTTTCTGGTTGTGGAAGGATTTATCCTGAGTGGATTCGGAATGTCAGGCTCGGATCAGGCGAAGTATCTGATTGTTCTCGGAGCGCAGATGAAGCCCGATGGCCCATCTAAGGTTTTGCAGTACCGGCTGGATGCTGCACTTGCTTATTTAACAGATCATCCGGAATGCCGGGTGGTCGTATCCGGAGGACAGGGCTCAGATGAGCATATCAGCGAGGCACAGGGAATGTATGACTATCTTGTCGCGCATGGACTGGAGCCGGAGAGAATCCTTCTGGAGGATCAGTCGGTAAATACGGTACAGAATCTGCTTTATTCTGCACAATATTTTGACAAGGAAAAGGATGAGGTTCTGATCGTAACCAATAACTTTCATGTGTTCCGGGCAGTCGGAATTGCCAGACGTGAGGGCTACCAGAAGGTATCCGGACTTGCGGCACGTGGATACTGGTTCCTGTTACCCAATAATATGCTGCGGGAGTTTGTCGGTGTGTGCAAGGATCTGATTCTCGGGATATGAGAAAATACTAAAAGCATATTGGATTCATTTCTGCACGGCTGAACTGTTACCTATTATGAGAGAAAAGGAAGAAAATTGTGGATATTCAGGTCAATGACATTGTGAAATTAAAGAAAGCGCATCCCTGTGGCAGCTATGAGTGGCAGGTGCTGCGGACCGGAGCGGATTTCCGACTAAAATGCGTCGGATGCGGACATCAGATTATGATCCCACGCAGACAGCTGGAGAAGAATGTGAAGGGAATCCGGAACAGGGAGTAGGTGTCTTAAGGGTACTGCATAAAAATAATGTAAGTCCCTTCATAAGCCGTCCTTAGTGAGCAGGCTCCCACGGTCATCCTGCACAATTATTTCCGCATGGCTGAACTGTTACTGAAAAATGACAGAATGATAGAAAAGTTAATTTGATACTTGAAATTAGCATGAATTCATGGTATCATATAAATCCGTGGTATGTAAAAAGACATACAAATCCTTGCTCCTGTTTCAGGACAGGGGCCAGAGACCAAAAGGAGGTAACTAGCATGAACAAGTATGAATTAGCCGTTGTTGTTAGTGCGAAAATCGAAGACGAGGAAAGAGCAGCAGTAGTTGACAAGTGCAAGGCGCTGATCGAAAGATTCGGTGGAACCATCACAAACGTTGACGACTGGGGCAAGAAGAGACTGGCTTATGAAGTACAGAAGATGAAAGAAGCTTACTACTACTTCATTCAGTTTGACGCTGAGCCTACTGCGCCGATCGAAATCGAAAACCGTGTTCGCATTATGGACAATGTTATCAGATTTTTATGCGTAAGACAGGACGAGGCATAAGATAACCGCTATGCCGGAAAGTAGAGGCAGGTATGAATAAAGTAATCCTTATGGGACGTTTAACAAGAGATCCTGAAGTTCGGTATTCTCAGGGTGAGAATCCTACAGCGATTGCCAGATATACATTTGCTGTTGACCGCAGATTTAACCGTAATAATGATGAGCAGAGCGCAGATTTCATTAACTGTGTTGCTTTTGGACGTAATGGAGAGTTCGCTGAGAAGTATCTTCGTAAGGGAACCAAGATTGCAGCTACCGGTCGTATCCAGACAGGAAGCTATACAAACAAAGACGGTGTACGTGTATATACGACAGATGTTGTTATTGAAGAACAGGAATTCGCTGAAAGCAAGAACAATTCTTCCGCAGGCAATGGGGGCTTTACAGGCGGAAACAGTGCACCTGCTATGCAGGATGCAGGTGATGGCTTCATGAACATTCCGGATGGAATTGATGAGGAATTACCCTTTAACTAAGTAAGTTTTTTTACTATGAATAGGAGGGTAACCACTATGGCATTTAATAAAGCAGAGAAGTCTGATTTTCCCAGAAAAAAAGGCGGTATGCGTAGAAGAAAAAAGTTTGTGTATTCTGTGGTAAGGACAATGTAATTGATTACAAGGATACCGCGAAGTTAAAGAGATATGTATCTGAGAGAGGAAAAATCCTTCCCAGACGTATCACCGGCAACTGTGCAAAACATCAGAGAGCTCTTACTGTAGCAATCAAGAGAGCACGTCACGTAGCACTGATGCCTTACGTTCAGGACTAATTTCAGTCTGAGTTTAAAGGGATGAAAGCCTTTACTTACTGTATATGCAGTAGGTAGAGGCTTTTTCATGTAGAGCACTTAGCGAAGACGAGCCGAAGGCGAAGTCTGAGCTTAGTGCGAACGGTACCCGGACACTTAATGAGAACGAGCTGTTGTTTACCACATTAAATGATGCTTCGTTTTTCACATTAAATGGAGGTGTTTTTGCATAGAATCAGGAATCGGTGTCACTTTATTTGATGTTAATTCTTCAAATTAAATGTGCCTCACCCAAATAAAGTGAATGAGGCACATGGCTGTTATCCGAGCTCGCAGTCGTTGACTGCCTGCATGACGATGTCTGTTGTAATGAGATTGGCTTTATTGCTGTCACCAATCAGCATACTTTGATTACAGTATTTATTGATCATTCGGGGTGTGCCATCAGCGGCATTAAGGATTGCTTCCATAGCAGCATCTTCAAAAGACAGTCTGATTACAGCCTGCACCCTTGAGCTTTTCGGTGATGTAATTATGGCCTTCCTCTTTGGTAAGACCCTCCAGATTATAATTCATGACAATACGCTGCTTAAGTGGTTCATGTATGCCAAGGCCAAGAGTTGAGTTTAACTTTGGAAGACCGGCTAAAAGAATGGCAGCCCGGTCGCGGGAATCCATCTCAAAATTAAACAGGATTTTTAAGTCATTTAGAATGGCATTATTTATGTAGTTGGCTTCGTCGATGATGATGACAGGTGTTTTTCTCTTTTCAACGGAGAGCCTTGTGATTTCTTCCTGAATGATGCGGAAGTTATCAGGCTTTTTTTAAAGGCAGGCTCTGCCCCAAGTTCCCTGACGAGATTCCGGTAGAAGTCATTTTGGAGTCAGGGTGGAAAGACTGGAATAAATGACTTTGTAAAGTGAGGGATTAAGGTTTGATGCCCAGCTCCTTATGGTGGTGGTCTTGCCTCTTCCAGGGCTACCGGTAAGCAGACCGAAACCTTTGGTTTTGGCAAGATAATCCAGCCTGAAAATGGTCTCCCTGTATTCGGAGGTATCGACTAAGATTTCTTTGGAATTCTTTATAAATGGATTGAATTCCAGACCATATCGTGTAAAGTAGTCCATTAGTCTTCACCTCTGCATAAATGTATTTTTTTCACGCTTGATATAGGCATTTTTCCGTTTTGTTAAGGAGTCTGATGGGAGTAAGGGTTCCGTCAGCTTCTACAATAAAGATATCTTTTCATGTCAGGTGAATAGCGAAGCTTGATACGCTGCTTTGCAAAAACGGTAATCCACTTCATATTCAACCTGGTCAATGACAATGACACTGTCAGAAGACACGCGGCGCTCAAGTTCCAGAAGGAAGCAGTTTTCTATTTCCTCATCAGATAAACGGCGGATGCGGTCAGGCTCCGAAAAGAAACGGTCCTGAGGAGACAATCCCTTTAAGGATGAGTGTACTGTCTGATTATAGTTCTGGACATATGCCAGAAGATTGCCCCGAAGTTCATCGAGGGAATGAAAATCCCTGATGTCCAGGGATGAGAGCCACTGGTCCTTCATTGTACGGAACCACCGTTCAATTTTGGCCTTCTGGGTTGGAGTATAGGGCTGGTCATAGTGGACGACAGAACCGATTCTGGCAGCAAGGAGTTCCATCTGTTTATTCTTGAAGGAACTGCCATTGTCGAAGTTAAACATCCCGGGTCTGCCATATTTGGCAACAGCAGATTTCATGACAGACATGAGGTTTACAAAGTTGTCATTAAAGAAGACATCAATGCCTGCGATGAAACGGCTGGCATCATCAATGAGAGCGATGATATAAACTTTGTGCTTTTTTTGCCATCGGAAGTTTTCAGATAGGGTCCGACGCTTGAGTCACCACACCATACTTCATTGATGTGTGCCCGTTCATAACGGCGCATATCCTGGTTTGTTGTAGTTTTTCATCTGCACGGCAATCAGATTGATATAACGGTTCACAGTTGATTCTGAAACCTCACCGTTTTTTTAATGCTTCCGTTGTCGCGGAGCTGACGGTAGATGGCGGAAGCGGACATGCGCGGATATTTGGTTTTGAGATATCTGATCTGTGTCTGTATGGCATCATCAAGTTTGCGGGGCTTTCCCTTAGCTCCCGTTCCGGTTGGAATGAGCGCTTCAAAGCCGCCTTCTGGGTAATTACGGTACCATTTTTCAATTGTACCGGGAGCATAATGCTTTATGGTGCCATCGGGGTGAATAACACCCTTGACGGAAGCATTATTAAAAAAGGCTGTAAGGGATTTGAAATCGTCTGACAGTCCGGTAATGAGTGGAGCAATCGCAGAATAGCGCATAAGGGCAAGTGCCTGTTTCTTTTCCTGATCCATTTGAGGGTCCTCCTTTGTTTTTTCTTTAGTATAAGAAACATGAGAACAAAGGTCGTGTAAGGTTATGTGGTATTTAGAAAAAAAGAATATTTGGTATCCTTTTTAATCTGCATAAACTGACACGAAAAAAAGAGAAGCAGGATACAATCAGACCGTGGATGGAGCCGAAAGAGATACGTTCGGAAAGCAGTTTCTGTTTCCAGTGACTTAAGTACTGTCTTATGATATAGCGGTAACAGCTTTCATCAATAGAGGGATTATCATTCATAACAGAATCCTGGGATAAAGAGTTTTTCATAGTTATGAATAATGGTTACCTGCTCTGCAAGAGAAATCTGGGAGTGAGGAACCATGGAGGATAAAAAGAATGGCGTGGGTATGACCACAGCATTCACATTTGACACGGCAGATGCGAAAGAGAAGTTTGCCGGATGAGGCTTTTGATATGACGGTGGTAATAACCATGAACAGACAGGCAGCCTGAGTGCCCGCAGGGGCAGGTAAGCTGGTGGAACTGAAGGTTATTAATCATTTCATTATAAAAAAATTTGGTGTAAGAGGATTGTTTTTCTTCGACGAATAAGGTTATCATAGTCTTGCAAACACATAGGCGCGCCTATGGTGAGTGTGTGAGGCAGGAAACCGAACTGTGGTAGGGGCTGGTTCCTGCTTCTTTGTTTATTAGTAACCTGACTATAATAACAGAAGGTACAGGATAAAAACAATCTGACGGATAATACTTCAGAATAATTTATACTGTACCTTCTTTTTAATTTGCTTGAAAATGAAGAAAAAAAGAAGCGTAGAAAGTTACGATTTACAACGAGCGGGAGCGAAGGTCGAATTTAGTGAAACGGGTACATGTAGAGCATTTAGCGAAGAACCCTAAAGAAGACGAGCCGAAGGCGAAGTCTGAGCTTAGTGCGAACGGTACCCGGACACTTAATGAGAACGAGCGGGAGCGAAGGTCGAATTTAGTGAAACGGGTACATGTAGAGCATTTAGCGAAGAACCCTAAAGAAGACGAGCCGAAGACGAAGTAGTGAAAAAAAGCAGGAATCACATATACTGATCATTTTTTAGTCATATGAAAATGAGAAATAAATGCATTGATTCATACGAAAAGATGTAATATAATACAATAGAACGCACCAATAATATATTCATAAAGGACTGCATACACATGAAACGTAAAATCACATCTAAACTGTATGAGTGGAAAAAAACATTCAGAATGGCAGAATGCCATTGCTTATTTATGGTGCACGACAGGTTGGAAAAAAACATTTGAGATGCGGGAGTTCGGGGCACTTTATTATAAGAATACCGTTTATGTAAATTTTTGAAACAGATGAAAGAATCGGAAAATATTTTGAAACAGATATTCATGCAGATCATGTGATATCTGTTTTGGAGAAATACTATCAGGTAAAAAAATTGTTCCGGAAAAACACACTCATTATTTTTTTGATGAGATACAGATGTGTGAGCGGGCGTTAACTTCCTTGAAATATTTTTCAGAAGAAGCACCGGAATATCATATCATGGCCGCAGGAAGCCTGCTTGGAGTGGCCGTGAACCGGGAAAAATATTCCTTTCCGGTAGGAAAAATCCAGATGCTGACCATGTATCCCATGGATTTGGAAGAGGTATTGTGGGCAAAGGGAAAACAGATGCTTGCAGATACGATCCGGGAACATTATGAAAACAATCAGCCATTGGATGAACTCCTGCATGAGGAGGCATTGCAGGAGTTTTATCATTATTGTATTGTGGGCGGAATGCCGGCAGCAGTAAAAGCCGATCTTGCAAAAGACAGCCCGATTGATCAGACCGAAATCCGACAGATGCTATTAAATTCTTACATTGCAGATATGGCAAAATATGCTAATCAGGCAGATACGGTACGCATTTTTGAAGCATATGATTCGCTTCCCTCCCAGCTGGCAAGGGATGCAAAAAAGTTCCAGTATAAGCTGATAAAATCCGGAGCACGGGCATCTCAATACGGAGATGCGATTGACTGGATGATCCGGGCGGGAATTGTGAATAAGTGTATGAAGTGCACTCAGGGATTTTATCCGGCTGCCGCATATCAGGATGTGAGAGCATTTAAACTGTATTACAGTGATATGGGTATTATGTCTGCCAGAATAGGGATGACGCTGGAAGCATTGAACAATAGTGAGACAGAACATTTCCGGGGAATTATGGCAGAAAACTATGTTTCTGTTGCATTAAAGACGAATGGTTATGATTTATATTATTGGGAATCGGATAATACGGCAGAGGTTGATTTTTCTGATACAAAAAATAGCCATGTGATCCCGGTTGAGTGTAAAGCAGGAAATCATGTAAAAGCAAAAAGTATGATGGTTTATATGGAAAAATATGAACCATCCTATGCCATCAGGATTTCAACAAGAAATTTTGGAATGGTGAAGGGAATAAAAGCAGTGCCGTTGTATAGTGTATTTTGCATTTAAAGCTTTATGTTTTCAGGTTGTGGATGGAGAAATATTTTTCTGTCCGATGCGCTGCTAAAAATCCCTGGTGAAAATAGTGTAAAAATAATAAAAAAATAATGAAAAACAAGCATAGCTCAGAAATAAAGAAAGCAGAGTGAATAAACAAATGAACGAGAAACAGGATTTTACAACAGGAAGTATTCCGAAGAAGATGATCGGATTCATGCTGCCGGTGCTGGGAGCATTGATTTTGCAGGCGATGTATGGTGCGGTCGATCTGATGATCGTCGGAAGATTCGGAACGACGGAAGGAATATCGGGAGTTACGACCGGAAGCAGCATTATGAATCTGGTAACTTTTACGGTAAGTTCCCTGACGACCGGTGTTACCGTAATCATGGGACAATATCTGGGAGAAAAACGCCCTGAGAGACTGGGAGTGCTGGCAGGAGGAGCAACGTGCTTCTTCTTTATTATTTCATTGGTTCTGACGGCTGTATTGCTGATTTTTGCAAGACCGATTGCGATATTGATGCAGGCGCCGGAATCTGCGCTTGACCTTACGGTAACGTATATCCGAATCTGCGGAGTCGGCTATGTATTTATTGTATTTTTATAATTTTATCAGCAGTATTTTCCGTGGACTCGGTGACTCGAGGATGCCGCTTTTATTTGTGGCTATTGCCTGTGTGGTCAATATTATCGGAGACCTTGTGTTGGTCGCAGGATTCCATATGAATGTCGCAGGAGCGGCCATTGCAACCGTACTGGCACAGGCAGTCAGTGTGGTACTTTCCATTGTCATTATTTTTCGGAAGAATTTAGGATTTACATTGCAGAAAGCGGATTTCCGGCTTTCGGGTGAAGTGACGCACTTTCTTGTAGTGGGTGCACCATTGGCACTGCAGGAGTTCCTTACGAACCTCACCTTCCTTGCATTATGTGCCTTCATCAACCGGCTGGGACTGGATGCGTCCTCCGGATATGGGGTGGCACAGAAGATTCAGTCCTTCGTCATGCTGATTCCTTCTTCCATTATGCAGTCCATGGCAGCAATTGTTTCACAGAATGTCGGAGCGGGCAAAGAAAAAAGAGCCGATCAGGCAATGCATTGTGGAATTTTGTTTGGTGCGGCAGTCGGTGTTGTGATTGCCTATGCGGCATTCTTCCATGGGGATGCACTGGCAGGGCTTTTTTTACTGAGGATGCAGCTGTTGTGAAGAGAGCGTTTGAATTCTTAAGAGGATTTGCACCGGAAGCTATTGTCACAAGCATTCTGTTCAGCTACATGGGATATTTCAATGGACATGCGAAATCCTTATTTGTTATGATTCAGGGACTTGCGCAGTCATTCCTCGTAAGACTTCCGATGTCGTATCTGATGAGCATCCGTCCCAATGCTTCTTTGTTTGGCGTTGGACTGGCAGCACCGTCGGCAACTGTATTCGGAATTATTCTGTGCACAGTCTATTATGTAAATATGAAAAAGCAAATGAAAGAAAAGACTGCTTGAATAAAACCTTCCGATTTCCACATACTACCCATACAGTATTTTTATGGAAATCAGGAGGTTTTTTAATATGAGAGCAACGGGAATCGTGAGGAGGATTGACGATCTTGGCAGGATTGTCATTCCGAAGGAATTAAGAAGAACGCTTCGCATCCGCGAAAGTGATCCGATAGAAATTTTTTCGGGAAGAGAGGGTGAAATCATTCTGAAAAAGTACTCTCCGATGGGCGAGATCAGTGTGTTTGCCAAACAGTATGCGGAAAGTCTGGCACAGGTATCGGGAAGAGCGGCATTGATTACGGACCGAGACCAGTTCATTGCAGTTGCCGGTGGATTCCGGACGTTTTTAGGAAAATCAATCAGCAAGGAGCTGGAGGTCAAACTGGAAAACAGGGAGACGCTGATGGCAATGGCAGATGATAAGAAGTTTATTTCGGTAGTGAAGGATAACACCGATGACTATGCGGAGGAGGCAATCTGTCCGATTATCTGTGAGGGAGATGTGATCGGAGGAGTGATTCTGCTCAACACGGCGGATAAGGAGAAAATGGGAGAAGTCGAACTGAAGCTGATCCAGTCGGCCGCGGGATTTTTAGGACGACAAATGGAGCAGTAATGTAAAATCAGTTACTGGAACGAGGTACGAGTGAACGGTAACACTGATTTTACAGGAACTTTACAAAAACCCCTCGACAGATTTTACATTTGTTTTGTATGCTAGTAATAGTGGATTATTTTCGGCCATTTGTAAAATCTGGAAGCGAGGTATGTAAAATGGACTTGTTTGATGTACTAACGTTGATTGGTGGATTGTGCCTGTTCCTTTTTGGTATGAATGTCATGGGGGAGGCACTGGAAAGCAGAGCGGGAAATAAGCTTCGCACCTTGCTTTCAAAAATGACGACCGGAAAATTCGCCGGATTCCTGACAGGACTTGGAGTGACAGCGATTATCCAGAGCTCTTCGGCAACGACGGTTATGGTAGTCGGGTTTGTAAATTCCGGGCTGATGAATTTAAGACAGGCAATTCATGTCATCATGGGAGCCAACATCGGAACGACGGTAACGGGATGGTTGTTGTCGCTTGGTGGAATCAGTGGTGATAATTTCTGGGTGCGTCTCATGAAGCCATCCTCCTTTGTTCCGGTTCTCGCATTGGTGGGAATTATTCTATATATGTTTACAGGGTCTTCAAAGAAGAAGGATACCGGAGCAATTTTTCTGGGATTTGCTACATTGATGTTCGGAATGGAAGCCATGTCCGGGGCAGTATCCGGACTTTCAGAGGTGCCGGCCTTCCGTGAGCTGTTTATCATGTTCACGAATCCGATCCTGGGACTTCTGGCAGGAACAGTACTTACCTGTATCATTCAGTCGAGCTCTGCCTCTGTCGGGATTTTGCAGGCATTAAGTATGACCGGACAGATTACCTTTGGAGCAGCTATACCGATCGTTATGGGTGATGCGATCGGTACCTGTATTACTGCAATGCTTTCAAGTATCGGAACGAAGCGGGATGCGAAGCGGGCAGCAGTAGCACACCTGACCTTAAATATGGGAGGCGCACTGGTATGGCTTATCATATACTGTGTGATCAGATCCGTCTTTGCACCGCCGATTCTGACAGCGGTGGCAACACCACTGGGAATTGCAATTGTGAACACATTATTTAAGGTGCTTAACATTATATTATTTATGCCGCTGACCGGCCTGCTGGAGAAGGTGGTTTGCATTCTTGTACCGGGAACAGCCAGAGCAGAAAAGGATACTGAACTGGACGAACGTCTTCTTGCTACACCGACACTTGCCCTGCAGC
Source organism: Lachnospiraceae bacterium (assembly GCA_021628825.1). Taxonomy (GTDB): domain Bacteria; phylum Bacillota; class Clostridia; order Lachnospirales; family Lachnospiraceae; genus Suilimivivens. The sequence goes on from JAJXRY010000002.1 coordinate 585,078, forward strand.
AGTGTCATACCATTGCGGTTGACATGGCGAGGGATGCGGTAACTTCTTTAAAGGAAGCGTTACAAAGCTTTGACCATTACACACCGCAGCTGGAGGAAAGTATCCGGAACAAGGAAGACCTTACCGATCATTATGAAGATATTCTGGGCTCTTATCTTATCAAACTGAGCTCGCAGAAGATCAGCAGCGAAGATGGAGAAGAGGTTACCATGCTGATGAAAATAATCGGTGATTTCGAGCGGATTTCGGATCATGCGGTGAATGTTCTGGAAGCTTCCACAGAAATGCGTGAGAAGGAGCTGAGCTTCTCTGACAGTGCCAAGGGAGATTTCAAGGTGATTTCAGCTGCAGTGGAAGAGATTCTGGATCTGTCTTATGAGGCTTTTTGCAGATAATAACATTAACAGTGCAGTCAATGTGGAGCCCTTAGAGCAGGTTATTGATGCATTGAAGGAGGAGATGCGTACCCGTCACATTTTGCGTATGCAGCAGGGAAATTGCAATGTGATCGCAGGCTTTGTATGGTCCGATCTTCTGACCTGCCTTGAAAGAACATCCGATCACTGCTCCAATATTGCAGGCTGTGTGATCGACGTTGCCCATCATGAGCTTCATCTGCATGAAACCTTGCAGGCCATTCACGAAGACAGCAAAGAGTTTCAGAATAAATTTGAGATGTATAGCAGGAAATATGCCGTGCAGGAATTATAATTATTAAAAAGGTTTTTAATAGAAATCACATATACGGTAACATGTGTCCACATATTATAAAAAAATTTTTTTATAATATGTGGGCTTTATTTTTTCAAACTAATGTGAGAAAAATAAAAATCTACAGGGCTTTTTATGGAGGATTATTATGAGAAAATTTTGGAAAAAGGGATTTACCCTGCTACTTGGTACATTACTTGCCGTTTCCCTTATGGGGTGCGGCAGAAGCGCAGATGGAACAGGGAGCACGGCAGGCGGAAGCGGTGCTGCCAACATTGTGAATATCGGGGTTACCGGTTCCCTGGTGAGCTTCAATCCGTTTGTCATGGATATGTCGGAGATGAATCATTACAGCAGTGGTCTGATGTTTCTTCCTCTGGTGGAGCTGGATCAGAACCTGAACTTTGTACCGATGCTGGCAGATTCCATTACGACAGAGGATAACCTGACCTTTACCGTGCATATTGATGATGCGGCCACCTGGTCTGACGGAACTCCGGTTACGGCTGCTGATGTGGAATATACCGTGCGGCGTCTGTGCAGTCCTGTGGTTGCCAATCCATATATGATGTATTACGTGTTTGAAGGCGTCGATGACGAAACCGGATTTGTGGAAGAAAATGCTGACAGTGTTGCAGGAATCAGGATTGTGGATGACAAGACCATCACTTTTACAGTAAAGTCTCCGATGTCACTGATCAGCTTTGAAAACGGGTATGCGAGATATATGAATATTCTGCCGAAGCATGTCATCGAGAAATTCAGTGAGGCAGAGCTTACGACGAATGAGTGGTTTTCCCACCCGGATGTGGTAAGCGGACCTTATATGGTAACGGATTTTGATCCGGAGCATTATGTTTCCTATACAGCGAACACCAAATATTTTAAGGGTGCGCCCAAAATTGAAAAGCTGAACTTTAAGATTGTGGAGGGCAGTCAGATTCTCGCAGGCCTGAAATCCGGCGAAATCGATGTAACGCATCCTACGATGAGTAATATTCCGGAAACGGATTATGAGAGTGTTGAAGCACTTCCCAATGTAACGGTTACCTATGCAAAACCGGTAACCCATCAGTCTGTATTTATCCAGACAGCGAATGTAACAGACAAAAAGAGTCCGTGAAGCACTGCTTTGCGGTATTGACCGGGAGAAAATCCTGAATGACTTAATGAAGGGGCATGGCGAAATTGTCGACGGCTTTGTATCTTCTGTGAGCCCTTATTATGACAGCAGTATCGTTCCTACCAAGTATGATCCGGACAGAGCAAAGTCACTTTTACAGGAAGCAGGCTGGGATGGAAGTCAGATATTGCGGTTTTATATTAATTCCAGTGATACAACATTTGCCAACGCGGCAGCAATTATGGTTGCACAGTGGGCGGAAATCGGTATTCAGGTGGAGATTAAGACCGTTGATTTTGCAACGCTGATGAGCACTGCCGGGTCTACTGATTATGATCTGCTGGCTGTTCAGTATACCTATCCACCTGCTGATTACAGCCTGGATCTGGTTTATCTTCTGGCTGGAGAGGGAAGCTGGACCGGATATTATGATGAAGAGGTGGCAGCAGCCCTTGATGGAGTAACAACCGCCTCAGATACCGGCGAGCTGACCGGCTACTACCGGATTATTGATGAAAAGATGCAGGAGGACGTACCTTACTTTTCTGCCTATGTAATTGGGGCACAGAGTGCCACCGCCAATCGTCTTACCGGTGTGGAACAGGGTGTGTATGGCTTCTTTAACAATATACAGAACTGGGAAATTGTGCAGTAATCCCATCAGGTCATAAAGCCGTTGAAGCATTTGGGATTACCGGGATGAATTTTTCATCGCAGCTGCGAGGATACGGAAAAGCGATAATATAAATACGGATTTGGAGCAAAGAATGTCACACTTACTTACGATTTCGGATCTGACAATTGCATTTACCGGAGACACCGGTACCCATGAGGTAACAGACCATCTTTCTCTTACACTGGATGAGGGAGAGATTGTCTGTCTGGTTGGTGAGTCCGGATGTGGAAAAAGTGTGACATCGATGTCACTTTTGGGCCTGCTGGGACCGGGAGGAAGTGTAACGGAGGGGAGTATCTGCTATGAGGATCGTGATCTCCTTACTCTTTCAGAAAAGGAGCTGGATCAGATCCGCGGGAAAGAAATCAGTATGATTTTTCAGGATCCGATGAGCTCTTTAAATCCTGTCTTTACGATCGGATATCAGATCATGGAGGGGCTGCGGATTCATCTGGGATTAAAGAAGAGGGAAGCTTGGGTGCGCGCCGTAGAGCTTCTTGACAGGGTTGGAATGAAGGAGCCGGAGCTGGTAATGAAGAGCTATTCGCACACGCTGTCCGGTGGAATGCGGCAGAGAGCGATTATTGCCATGGCACTTGCCTGTAATCCGAAGCTTCTGATCGCGGATGAGCCGACAACGGCACTGGATGTATCGGTGCAGGCACAGATCATGGAGCTTCTGAAGAGATTACAGAAGGAATCCCGGATGGCAGTGCTTCTGATTACTCATGATATGGGCGTGGTGTCCCATATGGCAGACCGTGTGCTTGTGATGTATGCGGGACAGATTGTGGAGGAAGCAGAAGCAGAGGAGCTGTTTCGCCATCCATCCCATCCTTATACCCGGGCGCTTCTTTCTGCCATTCCAACAACCGGGGACAGTGAGGAGCGGAAATTGACCTCCATTCCCGGTATGGTTCCGGAAAATTATGATACCATTTCAGGATGCCGGTTCGCAGACCGGTGCCCATATGCACGGCAGGAGTGTCATCAGAGGGCCGGTTTGCGGGAAATTTCCAAGAGGCATACCGTGAGGTGTATTTTACAGTTATAGGCGTATTGCAAGGAACAGTTCAGCAGACCACATAACAACCGGCTTTAAACGGTCATGCTGGACTTAAAAGATAAAGATAAGAGGAAGAACAGTGTCCAGGCAGCAAATTCCGTTGATACAAGTGAAGAATCTGAAGAAATATTACCCGGTGAAAACCGGGATTATTCCACATGTCACGGATTATGTAAAAGCGGTAGACGGTGTGAGCTTTTCCATTTATGAAGGAGAAATCCTGGGTCTTGTCGGGGAGTCCGGCTGTGGAAAGACCACGATTGGAAAGCTGCTGACGGGTCTGGAAAAGCCGACGGAAGGGGCGATTTTGTATCGCGGGATGGATATTCTGGACTGGACAGCGAAGGAGCAGAAAAAATACCGAACGAAAATCCAGATGATTTTTCAGGATCCGTATTCTTCCTTAAATCCGAGGAAGCATATCTATGAAATACTGGCGGCACCCATGCTTTATCATGGCATTTCCGATAAGCAGACTGTCGAAAAGGATGTGAAGGAGCTGCTTGAAATGGTGGGAATGCCGCAGTCTGCACTTGGCAGATATCCACACGAGTTTTCCGGAGGGCAGCGGCAGCGCATCGGCATTGCCAGAGCACTTTCCCTGAAACCGGAATTTATCGTATGCGATGAGCCGGTGAGTGCACTGGATGTATCGGTGCAGGCGCAGATCCTGAATCTGCTTAAGAGTCTGCAAAAGGAGCTGCAGCTTACCTTGTTGTTCATCGGACATGGGCTCGGTGCGGTGCATTATGTGAGTGATCGGATTGCGGTGATGCAGAATGGACGGATGGTAGAGCTTGGGGATGCCAGAGAGGTTTTTCATCATCCGCAGCAGGAGTATACGAAGATGCTGCTGAATTCCATTCTGGAACCGAAGGCTTATTCCGAAGACAGGGACAGCTAAGGGAATTAGATAAAAGGAACATACGCTGATGGGTAAGTATATTTTAAAACGAATCTTAATAGCAATTCCGGTGCTGATCGGAATTACCTTGATTGATTATGCGATTATGTGTCTTGCCGGAAGTCCGCTTGAGATGCTAAAGGGTCCCCGGATTTCTGATGCGGCTTTGCAGGCAAAGGAGATTGCGGCAGGCCTTGATAAGCCGCTTATCGTGCAGTATTTTGTGTGGCTTTGGCAGCTCCTGCAGGGGAACCTGGGTTACTCGATGAAATCTTATGAGCCGGTCAGTGCCATGATCGGAAGCCATATAGGACCGACACTGCTTTTAATGGGAGCATCTCTTGCTTTAAGTCTTCTGATTGCAGTTCCTGCCGGAATTTACAGTGCGGTAAAGCAGTATTCGAAGGGCGATTATGCCGTGGTAACAGCGTCCTTTATCGGAAGCAGCATTCCGAGCTTTTTTTCTGGCATTGATTCTGATTTATATTTTTTTACGGTAAAGCTGGGAATTTTGCCATCCGGCGGGATGAATACCCTTGGAATGGACGGCAGTGTGGCGGATACGATACGGCATATGGTTCTGCCCGTCACTGTGCTGGCAGTTTCTTTAGCCGGAAGCAACATCCGTTATATCCGAAGCTCTTTTCTGGAGATTTTACAGCAGGATTATCTGCGGACGGCCAGGGCAAAAGGAATCGGCTATAAGCGGGTGATCTGGAAGCATGCCATGCGGAATGCACTGCTTCCTATTGTAACGGTAATCGGAATGCAGATTCCGATGCTGTTTGGTGGTGCCGTAATTATTGAGCAGGTATTTTCCTGGCCGGGACTTGGCCTGATGACCATGACGGCAATTATGGGAAGGGATTATCCCGTGATTATGGGAGTGTGCCTGCTGTCCGCGGTTGTAGTACTTGTTTCCAACCTGATTACAGATATTTTGTATGCGCTGGTCGATCCCACGATTCAGCTGAATTAATGCTTAAAGCTTTGGAAAATGTTTTCCTATACTTATGAAAGAATGGGGACAGACAACAGATCCATATGCCGGGAAGGATATGGATCAGAGAGGACGGTCTATGAAGAAAAATTTATCAAATGAAACCTATCTGCAGACCGTCTGGAGGCGGTTCAGACATCATCATCTGGCGGTGGTATCCATTGTGGTTGTGGCAGTAATCAGTCTTGCGGCTGTTCTGGCTCCGCTCCTTGCACCCTATGATCCACAGGCAATTGCCGGGCCCTTTGGAGCGGCTCCGTCGAAGGAATTCTTCCTGGGAACCGATGCTATTGGCAGGGATGTGTTAAGCCGGCTTTTGTATGCGACACGGATTTCCCTTCTGGTCGGGGTGATGGCAACCCTGCTGTCGACTGCCATTGGCGTTGTACTTGGCCTGATTGCCGGATACTTTGGCGGCGTGGCAGATATGGTGATTATGCGCTTTACGGATGTGGTGATGTCCTTTCCATATATTCTGCTGGTGCTTGTTGCAGCGGCGATTTTTGAACCGGGACTGTGGAATATTATTCTGATTCTCGGATTTGTGGACTGGCCGGGGATTGCACGGCTGGTACGCGGAAATGTGCTGTCCTTACGGGAAACAAACTTTATTAAGAGCAATCTGGTGGCGGGAATGCCGCTGTCCCATATTCTGTTTTCGGAAATCCTGCCAAATACCGTTGCACCGATCCTTGTATATAGTACAACCGTGCTGGCAGTGTCTATGCTGGATGAGGCAGCACTGAGCTTTCTTGGAATGGGCGTACAGCCTCCGAAAGCAAGTCTTGGCAATATGCTGAACGGCGCACAGTCTCTTACCGTGCTCACACAGCAGCCGTGGCTGTGGATTCCACCAGGGCTTGTTATTATTGTGCTGGTCGTTGCGATTAACTTTATTGGAGATGCCCTGAGGGATGCGGTCGATCCGAATTCAAAGAGCAGACAGATTTAAACTCAAGTTGCGTTAGCAACGGTTTTTACGAATGGGGTGCTGAATAGTTACCTCAATTTCAACTCAATTTTAAAGAGCATTTGATGTGAGCACTCAAAAATCATCCACTGGATCATTTTCTCATATGCAAGGCAACAAAAAAAGATCCAACAGGATCCTTTCACATCATTTATAACGTATATATGATAATAAAAAGACAAAAATAAAGAGTGAAAATTCATTCCACACTTCATGATACAGTCTATCATATGGAAAAAAAGAAAAGTCTAGTTATTTCATAGAAAAATCAGATATTCTTATTTTTACCGGATAAAGTAAAAACAAAAAGTCTTTTTGGAAAAACATTATAACTTATAACTGGATTTGTGCACAGCCATGGGAAGGATACTGGATGGAAAAGAGAGAAGCGGGAAAGATTCAAAGAAAAAGTGATAAGGCAGTGAAGGAAGAACCGGATAAAAAGAGCTCTGCAGAGTGGCAGCGGGAAGAGGAATATTTAAACCAGACGCTGGATATCGTGAAGCGTAATGTGGAAAATTACGAGAGCGAAATCCGTGAGATGAGTGAGCAGATTGAGGAAATGCTGCAGCACTATCACGACAATGATGTAGAAGTCTATACGCAGATGAGCAATACGGTAACGATGCGGGATCATATGCAGTCTGCCCTGAAGCGTAATCAAAGGGCGACAAAGAAGCCCTATTTTGGACGGATTGATTTTCTGGATGAGACGCTTCAAAAGGAGGAAGCCCTGTATATCGGACGCGGAGGAATTGCGAAGGATACAACGCATCAGATGGTTGTGGACTGGCGTGCACCGGTAGCAAACGCGTACTATGAAAACGGATTGGGGGAATGCAGCTATCATGCACCGGATGGCAGGGAGCTTCCAATCCGTCTTGATTTGAAAAGGACTTATGAGATTGACAACGGAAGGCTGCTTGATTACTTTGACACGGAAGTGATTGCCAATGATGAACTTCTGACAAAGTATCTTGCGAAAAATAGGCAGACAGTTCTGGGTGAAATTATCGCAACAATTCAGAAGGAGCAGAACGACATCATCCGTAAAACGCCGTATCACAACATCATTGTACAGGGTGTTGCCGGATCCGGAAAGACAACCGTAGCCATGCACCGGATTTCCTTTATTCTTTATAATTATGCAGAACGCTTCCGGCCGGAGGACTTTTATATCGTAGGAAGCAACCGGATTCTGCTGGAATATATTACCGGGGTCCTGCCGGATCTGGATGTGTATGGCATCCGGCAGATGACGATGGAACAGCTTTTTGTGCGGCTCCTGTATGAGGACTGGGATGAACAGAGCTGCTCCATTCTTGAAAATACAGCGGCTACACAGGGCGGCATGGACAGAGGTACCTTTGGGTGGTTTCAGGCTCTGACGGAGTTTGGTGCAAGGATCGAGGCAGAGAGGATCTGCATGGACAGTGTCGTTCTTGACCGCAGGCAGTTCGTGGAGGGCTTAAAGGGCGGCGTGGCCGGTGTGTTTGATGAGCGGGAAGGAGAGCCGCAGCCTTCGGATCTGGTAGAGCTTCTTAGTGGAAAGGCGATCCGGGATTATGTCGAACAGACGAATGCTTCCGTGCAGACGAAGATCAATATGCTGAACGAGCGGCTGATTATTAAGATCAGGGATGAATTCCTGAATAACGGCCTGTGTTATTCGGAAAAGGAACGGAAAGCGATTTTGAAGGAGTACCGTGGCTATTTTGGCAAAAGGGTTTTTGATACCTCCATTTTTGAGCTTTATCAGCAATTTCTTCTGGAACAGAAGCAAAAGGGATATGAGGTTTCTGTTCCGGAGAAGGCATACGATGTGTATGATCTGGCAGCGCTTGCTTATCTGTATAAGCGCATAAAGGAAACGGAGGTCATCAGCGAGGCACATCATGTCGTGATTGATGAGGCACAGGACTATGGAATGATGGCGTATGCGGTTTTGAAATACTGCATGAAGGACTGTACTTATACTGTCATGGGCGATGTGTCACAGAATATCCATTTCGGTTTTGGTCTGGCAGACTGGGAGGAACTGCGCAAGCTGCTATGCAGCCGGGACGGGGACAGCTTTGGAATCCTGAAAAAGAGCTACCGTAACACGGTGGAGATTTCGGAGTTTGCAACCGGGATTCTGCATCATGGGAGCTTTGAACCCTATCCGGTCGAGCCCATTATCCGGCATGGAAAAGAAGTGGAGGTCAGGCAGTTTTCAACCAAAAGAGAGCTGTATGAAGAAACTGCCCGGAGGTGCCGTGCCTGGCAGAAGCAGGGGCTTAATACGATTGCGATTATCTGCCGTACGCCGGAAAAGGCAGAGCTTGTTGCAAGACAGCTTGGCAGGCTTATTCCGGTCTGTGAGAGCGATCCGGACAAGGCGGTTTTTCAGATGGGATCATGGTTCTTCCGGTTGTGTATACAAAGGGACTTGAGTTCGATGCCGTGCTGATTTTTGATCCGGATAAGGAAGAGTATCCGGTGGATGATGGACATGCGAAGCTTCTTTATGTGGCAGCAACGAGAGCTCTCCATGAGCTGTGCGTGCTGTATCGCGAGGATCTGACAGGACTTATTGCAGAACCTCTTCCGGAGGAGAAACAGAAGGAGACTGACCGGAAGGTGCAGCAACTGTTGGGAGAAGAAGGAACGAAGCGGATCCGGGAGGCGCAGAGTTCAGGACAGAAAGTCTCATATAATCAAAATGGATTGATTACAGATAGAAAAAGAAGAGCAAGGAAGAAAAACACTTCGGGAATATCTGCAGAGTCAAAAATATGATAACACGATAGAAAATAATAATATAATAGAAAACAATAACATAATAGAAAACAATAAAGGTTCCTTGCAGTTAAATAAAAAAATATGGGAATGCAATAGGAAAGAACGAATTACAGAACAAATTACGGGAAGAGTCGAGGAAAGAAACAAGCCAGGGAACAAGCCGGGAAACAAGCCGAGGTACAAGCCAGGAAACAAGACGGGAAACAGAAGCCGGGTTTTTCAGAGAATGAGCAGGAAAAAGGAGACGCAGCAGGAAGTCATCCAGCCTCGTCCTAAACTCCAGGTACGTCCGCGGGTGGCAGCCACCTTAAAGAAGCCGCAGGTTGTGACACCTCCGTCACAAAGTATGCTGCTTACCGGTGTTCAGCCCATTGTAATCAAATCAAAAGAACAGAAAGCGCTTGAAGCCATGCAGCGTGAACAGGAGGCAATCAAAGCACAGGCAGCAGAAAAGCTCCGTAAGGAGAAGCTTCGTAAAAAGAAGATGCCGGGAGTGCCCCTGTTTGGAGACATGCCGGAGAATGACAGGCTGCGTCCGGCAGGGCATTCGAAGATTGATCTTACCATCCGCTGGGTGCATGAGCGTCCGGACGGCCTGTATCTGCAAAGCCGGTATGGTATGCTGCGGATCTGTCCGGTTTCGAAAGGTGGTGTCCGTGTAAGCTTTCGCAGAGAGGACACCTTTGATGCACAGAAGCCGATATATGATAAAAATGGTTTGCAGTATGGTATGGCTGGTACTCGAACCGGCATGACAGGGACTCATACCGGAGCAGCAGATCCTATGGATTCGTATATTGATTTGCATATAAAGTGGAAATATCGTGACAAGGGCAGTATGATAGAGATGACGACACCGGGACTTCTACTTGAAATTTATAAGGGAGCAGGAAGCATCCGCTTTCTTACGAAGGATCGGAAAGTGCTCTGCGAGGAGCGCAAAGCAGAGTGCCGGCTGATCGAGGCTGATAAGAGTTGGCAGTTCTTTGACTGGAAGAAAGAGAAGATTTCCATTCCAAACCGGGGCAACAGCCTTGGCTTTTTCCATGAAGGGCAGTGCCCGCTATATTCATGGTAAGGAAGGAGAGATGCTTCCCATGATGATTTCCGATCGGGGCTACAGTGTGGAAGTGTTGAACGAAGGTCCGGTCATCTGCTGTGATATTCCCACGTACGGATCTTATTTCCAAGTGGCGGGTACGGAAATTGATTATATTATGAGTCTTGAAGCAAATTAAATGGCAGTGAAGCAGATATTTGGTTTGCAAAGCTCATGAACGACCAAATATCTGAGTAGTATGAGGTTTTGGATGTGTGAGACGCTTGTAGAATAAAGCATACATGAGATCAAAAGCTATAAGAGGGTATAGAAACAGATAAAAATTCATAATACCCACAAGAAAAAGGAAACAGGGGTATATAAAGAAAAATAGAGCTACTGTACCCAGAGAAAATTGGTGTATTGGGTATAGAGATAAAAAAATGACTTTAAAAATACCCATTGGGAATCAGAAATGTGGGTATATGATAGTAAAAGTGATTCCTATACCCGGGATAAATAAAAAGCAGAGGGTACACAGAGAAAAAGGAGGCGCTCATACCCATAACCAAAGCAAGCCTGGGGTATGAGCGTTATAAATACAGTCCAGTACCCATGAATGATAAAATTGTCATGATAAAAGCAAATTCATATAATACGGGATCTGCCGGAGGACAAAGTTTATATTAAAAAGTAAAAAAACATAATAAAAAAATTAAAATAATTATACTGAAAATGGAATGATTATTTTAGGATGGAAAGAGAATAAAATGCTTACACTAAAATATGGAATACTCGACTTAAATTCTTAAATAACGAAATAATGAAATGAATGAATACAATTGCAGAAATGAGAAAGAGATAGAAATATTATAAAAGTCAGGAGGATGACACAAATGACAAGAGAAGAATATCAGAATCGTGTATTGGGATGCTTTGTAGGAAAGAATATTGGCGGTACGCTGGGAATGCCTATGGAGTGGGAACGCAGTAAGAATGACGTTACTTATTATACCCATGACATCACGGGAGATCCACTGCCGAACGATGATCTGGATATCCAGATTCTGTGGCTGCTTGCCCTGGAAGAGCAGGGACTGCATATTGACAGTAAGATTTTGGGACAGTATTTTAACGAATACATGATCTTCACCCATGCAGAGTACGGTGTTGCGAAAACGAATCTCCGTGCGGGACTGCAGCCGCCGGTGACAGGAACCTTCCACAACAAATTTAAGGACAGCTGTGGTTCCTATATCCGTTCGGATATCTGGGCATGCTTATTTCCGGGAAATCCGGAAAAGGCAGCAGAATATGCTTTTGAGGATGCACTTGTGGATCATGGGAACGGAGAGGGCGTCTATGCGGAAGTATTCATGGCAGCCATGGAGAGTGCAGCCTTTTATGAAAGGGATATCCGTAAGCTGATCGATATTGGTTTAAGCTATATTCCGGAGGAATGTACGGTAAGCAAGGCAATCCGCGACGCAATCCGTACCTTCGACGAAGGAATGAGCGTGGAACAGACAAGAGAATACCTGATGCAGCATTACATCGGACATCTGGAGTGGCATGCAATTGCCAGAGAGGATGAGGAAAAGGGCTACAATGAAGGACCGATGGGCTTTGATGTTCCGTCCAATATGATGATCATTATTTACGGATTGCTTTTCGGAGAAGGCAGCTATGAGAAGGCCATGTGCACAGCCGTGAATTATGGTGAGGACACGGACTGTACTGCTGGAACCATTGCTGCTCTGTATGGAATGATGTATGGCCGCGACGTTTTTGAAGAAAAGTGGACGAAGCCGATTGGCAACAAGCTTGTTACGATCAGCATTGATCCTTTTCTGATGTATGGAAAGATTCCGAAGACGGTGGAAGAGCTGACCGAGCGGGTTACTGTTCTTTATGAGAAAGCACAGAAGGAATTCGGACTTACCGGATGGAGCGGAAATGTGGAAGATTTTTATGCAAAGCCGTATTTCCGGAATATTTACCGGGAAATGAACGTGGTACGCTTTGAATTCCCGGGCCTAAATATCCGTCTTGATTATTGCGGTGATCCGGTAATCCGCCGTGGCGAGCCCAAGAAGATTAAATTCATCCTTTCCAACAAATCAAAGTATGTGACTTCGGATCGTGTGAATGTGTATTTATACGCAAGAGAAGGCTGTGAGATTCTCCCGCAGAAGGAGCAGAATATTTTCTTAAGCATGGCACATATGGGTGACGGTATCCGGGAGCTGGAATACGAAATTCTGGTGGAGGAACCGCTTCGGGCTTCCTACCGGTTTATTGCAGAATTTGTCTTTGAAGAGAATAAGAACAACTGCCCGATGGAGGTGCCGTTTGTGCTGCTGTCTGAAGCCGGACAGACCGTGCCGGTTGTCTGGGAGAAAAAGGGACCGGCCTGCACTCCGAATCTGCCGAGGGTGTGATGCCATATAACAGTTTGTTCAGGCTGCGTAAGAACATGAGTCAGGAGTGAGCAGGCTCCTTTTGCCAAGCCAGGCAACTTTTTTTCACGTCTTGACAATTATACCTTTCGTGGTGTACTTTAACATATATAAATAAGACAGACTACAAAAGGCATTGAGGAAGACAGTAGCCTTTTTCCAAACGTCAAAGAGAGCCGGGGAAGGTGAGAGCCGGTATTAGTAGGAAAAGGGGGAAGATCACTTCTGAGCCGTTTTGCTGAACCATCTGGTCAATGATTGAATGTATGTGACAGGCAGGCGCTGCTTTCATACAACTGTTTACAGCACAGTCATTTGTCAGACCCAGTAGGTAAAACCGGAATCCTCCGTTATGGGAAGCCATATAAAACTATGAGTATGCTTATATAAGCCGAAAGCAGGGAGTATGTTGTAACAGGTGGTTGCGTGGTAATGATGCCTCGTCCTATTACACGACGGGGCTTTTCATATCAAAGGAATATTACTAAGTAATATTCCTTTGATATGAAAGCCCTCCGGGCAGGATTGCACTGCGGCAGAGAGGAAATAAAAAGAAAGGAATGTACTATGTATCAGAAAGTATCAACGAACCTGAACTTTGTGGACAGGGAAAAAGAAACGAAGAAATTCTGGGAAGAGAATGACATTTTCCGCAAAAGTATGGAGAACCGTAAGGAAGGACCGACCTATACCTTTTATGACGGACCTCCGACTGCAAACGGCAAGCCGCACATCGGTCACGTTCTGACCAGAGTTATCAAGGATATGATCCCCAGATACCGCACTATGAAGGGCTACATGGTGCCCCGTAAGGCGGGCTGGGATACCCACGGGCTTCCGGTAGAGCTGGAAGTAGAAAAGCTCCTTGGCTTAAATGGTAAGGAACAGATTGAAGAATACGGAATGGAGCCCTTCATTAAGAAATGTAAGGAATCTGTATGGAAATATAAGGGAATGTGGGAGGACTTTTCAGGAACCGTTGGTTTCTGGGCGGATATGGAGAACCCTTACGTTACCTATGATGATAACTTTATTGAATCCGAATGGTGGGCGTTAAAGGAGATCTGGAATAAGGGACTTTTATATAAGGGCTTTAAAATCGTGCCGTACTGCCCTCGTTGCGGAACCCCTCTGTCCTCCGCAGAGGTTTCCCAGGGGTACAAGGCGGTTAAGGAACGCTCCGCAATCGTGCGTTTCAAGGCAGTAGGAGAGGATGCGTATTTCCTTGCATGGACGACTACTCCCTGGACACTTCCTTCTAACGTGGCTCTCTGCGTGAACCCGGATGAAACCTATGTGAAGGTAAAAGCTGCAGACGGTTATACGTACTATATGGCACAGGCTCTGCTTGACACCGTACTTGGCAGACTGGCAACAGAGGATAAGCCGGCTTATGAAATCCTTGAGACTTATAAGGGTAAGGATCTGGAACGCCGTGAATACGAACCGCTTTATGCCTGCGCAGGAGAATGTGCCGAAAAGCAGCACAAGAAAGGCTTCTTTATCACCTGCGATAACTATGTAACCATGACAGACGGTACCGGTATCGTTCACATCGCGCCTGCTTTTTTGGTGAAGACGATGCGAGAGTCGGCCGTGACTATGACCTTCCGTTTGTACAGTTCGTTGATGGCAAGGGATGCCTTACCGCAGAGACACCGTACGCCGGTAAGTTCGTGAAGGATGCCGATAAGGATGTCCTTGTCGATCTGGATAAAGAAGGAAAGCTTTTTGATGCACCGAAGTTTGAGCATGAATATCCGCACTGCTGGAGATGTGATACACCGCTTATTTACTATGCAAGAGAATCCTGGTATATCAAGGAAACCGCAGTAAGGGATGACTTGATCCGTAACAACAATACCGTAAACTGGATTCCGGAATCCATCGGTAAGGGACGGTTCGGCAACTGGCTTGAGAACATTCAGGACTGGGCGATTTCCCGTAACCGTTACTGGGGAACACCTCTTAACATCTGGGAATGTGAAGGCTGTGGACATCAGGAATGTATCGGAAGCCGTGATGAATTAGAGAAGCGTTCCGGCAATCCGGCTGCACAGACCGTAGAACTGCACAGACCTTATATTGATGAGATTACCATGGTTTGTCCGGACTGTGGTAAGACCATGAAGAGAGTACCGGAGGTTATTGACTGCTGGTTTGACTCCGGCGCAATGCCGTTTGCACAGCATCATTATCCGTTTGAAAACAAGGAGATCTTTGAGCAGCAGTTCCCGGCACAGTTTATTTCCGAGGCCGTTGACCAGACCCGTGGATGGTTCCATTCCCTGATGGCAGAATCCACCCTGCTGTTTAACAAAGCACCTTATTAAAATGTTATCGTTTTAGGCCACGTTCAGGATGAGAACGGACAGAAGATGAGCAAGAGTAAAGGAAATGCCGTAGATCCGTTCGATGCACTTGAAACCTATGGTGCAGATGCGATCCGCTGGTACTTCTATATTAACTCCGCACCATGGCTGCCGAACCGTTTCCATGGCAAGGCCGTTGTCGAAGGACAGCGTAAATTCATGGGAACTCTGTGGAATACTTACGCATTCTTTGTTCTTTATGCAAATATTGATAACTTTGATGCAACGAAGTATACCCTGGAATATGACAAGCTTCCGGTTATGGACAAGTGGCTTTTAAGCAAGCTGAATTCCATGATTATCGAAGTGGATGAGGATCTGGATCATTATAAGATTCCCGAAGCTGCAAGAGCACTGGAGAGCTTTGTGGATGATATGAGTAACTGGTATGTCAGAAGAAGCCGTGAACGTTTCTGGGCAAAGGGCATGGAGCAGGATAAGATCAATGCCTACATGACACTTTATACCGCACTGGTTACGGTTGCAAAGTGCGCAGCTCCGATGATTCCGTTCATGACGGAAGACATTTATCAGAACCTGGTACGCAGCATTGATAAGAACGCTCCGGAAAGTATTCATCTGTGTGATTTCCCTGTTGCAGATGAAAAGATGATTGACAAGAAGCTTGAAGAGGACATGAAGGAGGTTCTGGATATCGTTGTTATGGGACGTGCGTGCCGTAATACCGCCAACATCAAGAACCGTCAGCCGATCGGCAACATGTTTGTAAAGGCGGACCATGCACTTACTGACTTCTATGTGAATATTATAGAAGATGAATTAAATGTTAAGAATGTAACCTTTACTGATGATGTCAGAGACTTTACCAGCTACACCTTCAAGCCGCAGCTTAAGACGGTTGGACCGAAATACGGCAAGCAGCTTGGTGGCATTAAGGAACATCTTTCTTCCTTAGACGGAAATGCAGCGATGGATGAGCTGAAGGCAAAGGGTGCACTTGTATTTGACGTTGCCGGAACTAAGGTAAGCCTTTCCGAAGAGGATCTTTTAATTGAAATGAGCCAGAAGGAAGGCTATGTGTCTGAAGCAGATAACTACATGACGGTTGTTCTGGATACCAACCTTACACCGGAGCTTATTGAAGAAGGCTTTGTATATGAAGTGATCAGTAAGATCCAGACCATGCGTAAGGATGCAGATTTTGAGGTAATGGATCATATCCGCGTTGCAATTAACGGCAATGAAAAAATTGCAGACATTGTCCGCAGGAATGAAGAAGCTATCGCACAGAAGGTACTGGCAGATGAAATTCTGGTGGATACGCCTCTTGAGATTTCCAGGGAATGGAATGTCAATGGGGAAAATGTCACAATTGGAGTTGCCAAAAACTAACATAAGGTTTAAAATATGGTAGGAAAGCGATTCGGCACATTGACGTGTACAAGTTTCAATGTGCCGAAGTGTTTGTAAAACTTAAGCTGTGAACCAGCAGTTTTATGAATGGAGTTCTGAATAGTTATAATATACGGATAATTATGAGAATAAACGCGAAAGGGAGAATGGAGGCTCAACATGGTAAAGAAGACAACACCGGCAACGCTGATCTTTGACAAAGAAATGTTCAAAAAAAATGTCGTGTATAATGTGAAGACGTTATACCGTAAGACATTGGAGGAGGCAACTCCTCAGCAGATCTTCCAGGCAGTTGCTTATACGGTAAAGGATACCGTGATTGACAACTGGCTGGAAACACAGAAGGAATATGAAAAGAAAGACCCGAAGACGGTTTATTACCTTTCCATGGAATTCCTGATGGGTCGTGCACTTGGCAACAACCTGATTAACCTTCAGGCATACAAGCAGGTAAAGGAAGCGTTGGAAGAACTGGGACTGGATCTGAATGTGATCGAGGATCAGGAGCCCGATGCAGCGCTTGGTAATGGTGGTCTTGGAAGACTGGCAGCATGCTTCCTGGATTCACTCGCAACCTTAGGCTATGCCGCATATGGCTGTGGAATCCGTTACCGTTATGGTATGTTCAAGCAGGAAATCAGAGACGGCTATCAGGTCGAAGTACCGGATAACTGGTTAAAGGACGGCAATCCGTTCGAGCTGCGCAGACCGGAATATGCAAAGGAAGTTAAATTTGGCGGTTATGTCAATGTTCATGTAGATGAAAACGGTAGAAACAACTTTGTTCAGGAAGGCTATCAGAGTGTCCGTGCCATTCCTTATGATCTCCCGATCGTTGGATATGGCAACGGTATTGTAAATACCCTTCGTATCTGGGATGCAGAGCCGGTAGACTGCTTCCAGTTAGACTCTTTTGACAAGGGTGATTATCAGAAGGCCGTTGAGCAGGAAAACCTTGCAAGAAACATTGTTGAGGTTCTTTATCCGAATGATAACCATTATGCAGGTAAGGAGCTGCGTCTGAAACAGCAGTACTTCTTTATCTCCGCTTCCGTACAGGAGGCAGTTGCCAAATATATGCGTAAGCATGATGACATTCATAAATTCTACGTGAAGGTAACCTTCCAGTTGAATTATACCCATCCGACCGTTGCGATCGCAGAATTAATGAGAATTCTCATGGATGAATATTATCTTACCTGGGATGAAGCATGGGCAGTTACCACAAAGACCTGTGCATACACCAACCACACGATTATGTCTGAAGCTTTGGAAAAATGGCCAATCGAGCTGTTCTCCAGACTGCTTCCCAGAATTTATCAGATTATTGAAGAGATCAACCGCAGATTTGTGGAACAGATCCAGCAGAAGTATCCGAACAATCCGGAGAAGATCCGTAAAATGGCAATCATTTATGATGGTCAGGTGAAGATGGCACACCTTGCAATCGTTGCAGGTTATTCCGTAAACGGTGTTGCAAAGCTTCATACCGAGATCTTAGAGAAGCAGGAGCTGAAAGACTTCTACGAGATGATGCCTCAGAAGTTCAACAATAAGACGAACGGTATCAGCCAGAGAAGATTCCTTCTTCATGGAAACCCGCTGCTTGCAGACTGGGTAACCGCTCATGTGGGAAGCGACTGGATCACCGATCTTCCGAAGATCAACAAGTTAAAGGTTTATGCAGATGATGAGAAGGCTCAGCAGGAGTTCATGAACATCAAGTATCAGAATAAGGTACGTCTGGCTCAGTACATCTTAGAGCACAACGGTATCGAAGTCGATCCCCGTTCCATCTTCGATGTACAGGTTAAGAGACTTCATGAGTACAAGAGACAGCTTCTTAACATTTTACATGTGATGTATTTATACAACCAGTTGAAGGATAATCCGGAGATGGATTTCTACCCGAGAACCTTCATCTTTGGTGCAAAGGCAGCAGCCGGATACTACAATGCAAAGATGACCATTAAGCTCATCAATTCCGTTGCAGATGTTGTAAACAACGATCCTGCCATCAACGGCAAAATCAAGGTAGTCTTCATTGAAAACTATCGTGTATCCAACGCAGAGCTGATCTTCGCAGCAGCCGATGTTTCCGAGCAGATTTCTACAGCCAGCAAGGAAGCATCCGGTACCGGTAACATGAAGTTCATGTTAAATGGTGCGTTAACCATCGGAACCATGGATGGTGCGAACGTGGAAATCGTAGAAGAGGTTGGCAGGGAGAATGCATTTATCTTCGGTCTTTCCTCTGATGAGGTTATTAAGTACGAGAACTTCGGCGGATACGATCCGAACGAAATCTTCAACAATGATCCGGATGTGCGCAGAGTACTGATGCAGTTAATCAACGGTACCTACTCACCGAATGATCCGGACCGGTTCCGTACCCTGTATAACTCCCTGCTTAACACCTTAAGCACCGCGAAGGCAGATACCTACTTCATTCTGAAGGACTTCCGTTCTTATGCAGATGCACAGAAGCAGGTAGAAAAGGCATACCGCGATGAGAAGGGCTGGGCAAAGAGTGCGATCCTCAACGTTGCATGCAGCGGTAAGTTCACATCCGACAGAACCATTCAGGAATATGTGGATGATATCTGGCATTTGGATAAGGTGGTATTACCGAAATAAATAGTTATTAATTTTCTTTAAGAGAGTCCCCATTGGTGAAACCGACGGGGACTTTTTGTAACAGTTTAGCCGTGCAGAAATGATGGTGTAAGATGACCGTGGGAGCCTGCTTACTAAGGGCATCTTATGAATGGGAAAGGCTGAACTGTTACGATTTATAAAAGAAAATTCGGATAGAATATACAATGTGTTTTTGATATAATATAATAAATGGAAAAAAAGACCAAATCCCGTACTGGTTGTAAAGGAGGGTTACTTATGTTAAAGGATTTTTGTGAAAGCGGAGAAACCGCAGGATGAGGAATTGAAGCAGCGAATCAGGGAAGCCGGAGAGAAGCTGGCAGGCCAGCAGAATCAGATCAAAGAACATAAGATTCCGGTACTTGTCCTGATGGAGGGCTGGGGAACCGCAGGCAAAGGAAGTCTGATCGGAGAAGTGATTAAGTATCTGGATCCCAGATTTTTTTCAAGGTGGCTGCGATGAATGTCCCGACGGAAGAGGAGAAGAGAAAACCGTTCCTTTACCGGTATTTTTCAGAAGATTCCCGAAGCCGGGAAGTTCATGTTTTTTTAGATACCGGCTGGATGGATGAGATTACCCGTCAGCGTCTTAACAGTGAAATGGATGATAAAGTATATGAACAGCGGCTTGAGAGTGTCCGCAATTTTTGAACGGCAGCTTACGGATAATGGTTATGTGGTATTGAAGTTTTTCTGTCATATCAGCGAAAAGGAGCAGAAAAAACGGATTCATGAATTAGAGGGAAGCATCGACACGAAGTGGCGGATCGGAGCCTATGATGAGTGGCAGAACAAGCACTATGAGAAGTGTCTGAAGGTCTATGACCGCTATATGGAAGAGACGAATCAGTCCTCTGCGCCGTGGTATGTGGTAGACGGTAAGTCACGCAAATGGGCGGAATTGCAGATATTGGAGACACTGACACAGGCGATTGATGTGGCACTGCAGAACCGCGGTCAGGCCGTACCGATCCTGCAGAACCGCTTTATCCTTAAAAAGATGCCGCTTCTTAAGGAAATTCCGTTGGATAAGACCATGACGGACGAAGAATATAAGAAAGAATTAAAGAAGCTGCAGCATCAGCTCCGGGATCTGCACAATCGTCTATACCGGAAAAAGGTGCCGGTCATCATTGCATATGAAGGCTGGGATGCGGCAGGAAAGGGTGGAAATATCAAGCGGATCACGGAAGCACTCGATCCGAGAGGCTATGAGGTCTGCCCGATTGCCAGTCCGGAGCCGCATGAGAAGGCGAGACATTATCTGTGGAGATTCTGGACACGGCTTCCCAAGGATGGGCATATTGCGATTTTTGACCGGACCTGGTACGGTCGTGTGATGGTAGAGCGTCTGGAAGGCTTTTGCAGTGAAAATGACTGGAAGCGCGCCTATAATGAAATGAATGAGTTCGAGAAGGAGCTTCACGACTGGGGCGCAGTCATCATCAAATTCTGGGTGCAGATTGATAAGGATACCCAGCTGGAGCGGTTCAACGACCGTCAGAACACACCGGAAAAGCAGTGGAAGATTACGGAGGAGGACTGGAGAAACCGTGAGAAATGGGATCAGTACGAGGTGGCAGTCAATGAGATGATCCAGAAGACGAGTACGACCTTTGCACCATGGCACGTTCTGGAATCTGTGGATAAGAAGTACGCAAGAATCAAGGCACTGCGTATTGTGGTGGAAGAGCTGGAGAGAGCGTTGAAGTAATAAGGAGCATCTGGTGAACTGTCAGAAGCATAAACTATTGTTTTGACAGAAACAGAATAGAAGAAAATGAAACAGAAAAACAGCTGGAAGAAATGCAGATAGAACAATATAGAAATAGAAGAAATACACACAGCAGACATGGAAACAGTATAACAAAAATGGCAGGAGTAAATTGGCAGAAATGAAAATGACAGAAGAGGAACAGACAGAAGAGGAACAGCATATAGATCTTCGGAAGATCCAGGAAATATTTGCAAAGGACCGTTTCGCAACAGAAAACGGTGCAGTCATTGAAGAAATAGGGGAGCATTATGCGAAGTGCAGTATTGAACTGACGGAACGACATTTTAATGCAGCAGGCGGTGTGATGGGCGGTGTGCACTTCATGCTGGCAGACTTTGCGTTTGCAGTTGCAACGAACTGGAATGGAATGGGCGTGGTGTCCTTAAGCTCCACGATCAGTTATCTGGGTGCCGTGAAAGGAAGGAAACTGATCGCGGAGGCGGAATGTGTCAAGGAAGGCCGGACTACCGTATATTACCGGATGGATGTTACAGATGACTTTGGAAACCAGATTGCAGAAGTCGGAATTAACGGGTTCCGGAAAATTGCACAGTAACCGAACACCTTATGGATTTTGAGGGAAATACAAAATCAGTTGTCTTGTGACGGCAGATTATGTATAATCTATTTCATGGGAACTACAATGAGGTAAAAGTAATGCAGACGAAAAGAACTGCGACAGTCTGAAATGCATTTACCGTAAAGTATTATATGGATCACGCATGAAGCTCCGGACAGAGAGCAGATCATGCCATTACAGGAGGAAAGAAATGGTATCTTTATTGGAAGGTGGCGCTTACCTGCTTCACGGAACCGAAATCATTCCCGATTCACCGGAAGCGGCAGCACAGATCAAGGCAAAGACAGGCAAAGAGATTTCCAAAGAGCAGGTGAAGAAGGAAACGATCGCATATGGAATTCTTGAAAATCACAATACGTCAGGAAATATGGATAAGCTGAAGATTAAGTTCGACAAGCTGACCAGCCACGACATTACATTTGTTGGAATTATTCAGACTGCACGTGCCTCAGGGCTTGAGAAGTTCCCGATACCATATGTTCTTACCAACTGTCATAATTCCCTTTGTGCAGTAGGAGGAACCATTAACGAGGATGACCACATGTTTGGTCTTACCTGTGCCAAAAAGTACGGCGGCGTTTATGTACCGCCTCATCAGGCCGTTATTCATCAGTTCGCGAGAGAAATGCTTGCAGGCGGCGGAAGAATGATCCTTGGATCCGATTCCCATACCCGTTACGGAGCGCTCGGAACCATGGCAATGGGTGAAGGTGGACCGGAGCTTGTAAAACAGCTTTTGAACCAGACCTATGATATCAATATGCCGGGAGTGGTTGGGGTTTATCTGACCGGAGAGCCGGTGAAGGGTGTTGGACCCCAGGACGTGGCACTTGCGATTATCGGAGCTGTTTTTGCCAACGGCTATGTAAAGAATAAAGTTATGGAATTTGTCGGCCCCGGTGTTTCATCCTTAAGCGCTGATTTCCGTATCGGAATTGATGTCATGACGACAGAGACAACCTGCCTTTCTTCCATTTGGAGAACCGATGATACCATTAAGGAATTTTATGAGATTCATGGAAGAACAGAGGATTATAAAGAATTAAATCCGGGTGAAGTAACCTATTACGATGGAATGATTACGATCGATCTTGCAGACATCAGGCCGATGATTGCAATGCCGTTCCATCCAAGCAATACCTACACGATTGAAGAGCTGAACGCAAATCTTCAGGATATATTGAATGATGTAGAGAAGCGTGCAGCAGTTTCCCTCGACAATGCCGTACCTTATACCTTAAAGGATAAGGTCGTAAACGGTAAATTTATGGTGGATCAGGGAATCATCGCCGGATGTGCCGGTGGCGGCTTTGAAAATATCTGCGCAGCGGCAGATATTATGAGAGGCTCCTACATAGGATCTGATGAATTTACATTAAGTGTATATCCTGCGTCCATGCCGGTTTATATGGAACTGATTAAGAACGGATGTGCAGCAGCCTTGCTGGAGACCGGAGCCGTGTTAAAGACTGCATTCTGCGGACCCTGCTTTGGTGCAGGCGATACTCCTGCAAACAATGCATTCAGCATCCGTCATTCGACAAGAAACTTCCCGAACCGTGAGGGCTCGAAGTTACAGAACGGACAGATTGCATCGGTAGCCCTGATGGATGCCAGATCCATTGCCGCAACGGCAGCAAATAAGGGTGTTCTTACTCCGGCAACGGATTTTGACGGAACGATTGGCAAGTACAAGTATCATTTTGATTCCAATATTTATGCAAACAGAGTGTTTGACTCCAAGGGCGTGGCTGATCCCGGTGTAGAGATCCACTTTGGACCCAATATCAAGGACTGGCCGGAGATGACCGCACTTCCGGAAAACCTCGTTCTTCGTGTCGTATCCGAGATCCACGATCCGGTTACCACGACAGACGAACTCATTCCTTCCGGAGAAACCTCTTCATACCGTTCTAATCCGTTAGGACTTGCGGAATTTACGCTTTCCCGTAAGGATCCTGCTTATGTGGGACTTGCCAAGGATATTCAGGTAGCACAGAAAGCATTAATGGAAGGAAAATGTGCCGCAGAGGTGAAGCCGGAATTAAAGCCGGTAATCCAGACGATCAAGAAGTCTTATCCGGATGTGAACCACAGCAATATCGGCTTCGGCTCTACTATCTTTGCGGTAAAGCCGGGAGACGGATCGGCAAGAGAACAGGCAGCTTCCTGCCAAAAGGTACTTGGCGGCTGGGCCAACATTGCAAATGAATATGCAACCAAGCGTTACCGTTCCAACCTCATCAACTGGGGTATGTTACCGTTCCTGATCGAAGAAGGCGAGCTTCCGTTCCAGAATCTCGATTACCTGTTCTTCCCGGGAATCCGCACCGCCGTTGAAACAAAGGCAGACACGATCAAAGCCTACAAGGTTGCCGAGGACGGACTCCACGAATTCACACTCCGTCTTGGAGAACTTACAGACGAAGAACGCCAGATTATCCTGAAAGGATGTCTGATTAACTACAACAGGATCTAGCTACAAGCCCTGTAAAATGAAGGAGCAACACATCGAAAGCTTGCTTTCTGATGTGCTGCTCTTTTATTTTATTCGGCGCCAGCCGAACCACGAGAGCCCGGCAGGGCTCGAGTCGGACGGGGCTTGTAAAAATCATATGGTCTGCAGGTCCTATTGTGATTTTTGGAATATCTATGTTATTATTTTTGGTGTACACACCAAAATGAAAAAGGAGTGATTCCTATCGCACTTACAAGTGTCAGCCTTCCGGCAAAAACGTATTCTGACAGTCTGTGTCCGGCTTTTTTTCTGGAAAAAGGGCTACAAGAAAAACAACATTGGCTGAAATTATTGAAAAAGCGGATGTTTCCTACAGTTCCTTTCAGAACATTTTCCGGGCAAAGGATGGTGTTTTAAATGAACTGGTAGAGTTCATGTTCAGCAGTCAGTTTGGCGCAGCAAGACGGATTACGGGAGAGAAGCTGCCACCCGTATATGTTTATGCGGTAGAGACGGCAATCCAGATCACGCTGACGGAGCTCAATGAGAATCTGAGGGAGATCTATCTGGAGGCTTATACGCAGAAAGAGGCATCGGAATATATTTTCCGGGAAACAGCGAAGGAGCTGCAACGGATTTTCGGATCCTACCTGCCGGGTTTTTAGCAGTCGTGATTTTTTTATGATATGGAAATCGGATCTGCAAGCATGATGCGTGGCTATATGGCATATCCTTGTGATGAAGAACTGACACTGGAGAAGAAACTGCGGTTATTCCTTATGATGAGTTTGAAGGTGTACAACGTTCCGGAGTACGAGACGGAACAGATTGTTCAGTTTGTGGGGAGACTGGATATCCGATCGATTTCCGAACAGGTCATGCAGGAGCTGTTCAGGGAACTGGCAATGCACTTTGAATTTTCTCTTGCCGGGCTTGAACCAGGAAAGAAAGAGGAAAAACAAATTTGTGAAGAGGAGAGAAACAGAATGAAGGATAGAACAAAGATAAGAACAGGAAAAAGAATTATGGCAGTCCTGCTGTCATTTGTGATGGTATTTGGAATCTTTTTCGGGGATGAAGCTGGATGCAGAGGCGAGAGAGGGAAAAAGTATACAAAATTGAAGACTTAAAGGATGGCACGGTTCTTTATAACGGGGATGTTATAGAGGTTCCGCAGACATTGTATACTGAAAAGGTTTTCATAATTTGGTATGGTAATGGCAGTAGGAAGATAACAGAAAAAACAACGCATAAAGAACCGGATGGTAAGATACGATATAGATATGTATTACCGATTTTTGAACATAGAGGGTAAATTTTTATAATACATTTTTGGTAAACTGGGGAAAGGAGGCGGCTTCTTGGTACAATAATTCAGCAATTTGCGTAATACTTAGCCAGACCACCTTTGAAGAAGAGAATGCAGAGACTCCTGCGCCTGTAATCTCCGATTCCCACACCTGCAACTTCCAATGGGTAACCACCATTGATCCGGAAGTTGGAATGGATGGTCTGGAGGAATATAAGTGTGTTGAGTGTGGAGCCGTACAGGAATCTCACCCGATCCCGGCAAGCGTGGCAGCAGTCAAGGACTTTTACGGAAAGGTGAAGGATGCTCCGGCAAATGGAACGGTCACTTATGATGCCGGAAAGCTTTATACCATCAGTGATTATCTGTTAAAGAAGATGTCTGAGAGAAGTGATGTGGCCGTGACGGTTAATTTCGAATATCAGAATGCAAAGTATGAACTGATCTTCCCGGCAGGAACAGATTACACGCCTGTTTTAACGGACGAAGAGACCATGTACGGATACTTTGGTGTAGCTGCGAAGCTTGGACTTACGGTTGTGGCGAAGTAGTTAGCCGGAAAAATGTATTGACGTTATATCTTTTAGTAACGGTTCCGGCATTTATTGGTTTTGGCAGGTAGTGCATGTTACTCCTTTTTGTAATTCATGTCGATTTTTTTGTAGTTCATGTAAGTTCGTCCAAATTTAAGAAGAAATCGTGTAGAATTACAGATGTTGAAATATGAAAAGTACATATTAAATATATGGGAGGACGGAAAATATGAAGAGCAGTACAATGAGAATTGGAAAAAGAATCATGGCAGTGATGCTGTCGTTGATGATGGTGGCAGGTATATTTGCCGGAATGAAGCTGGATGTGAGGGCGGCGATTAATTATGTCTTTGATGTGACGGATCCAAAGCAAATAGAGATCGCAAAGACAAAAAAACATATCAACCGGGTGATTGTTTTGAATTTGCGAATATTACCATTCCGGATAATAATACGTACAGCTTTGAACAACGTTATGATTTTTATGCTGGTAGTAAATATCTTGAAAGTAAACATGAAAAGTTAAATGACTCTTCTTCGGGAAAAGATAGGCGGTATACTTATGCTTTTTTCTTTTCAGATGCAGACGCTATGGGTTATTCAAATGCAAGTATTGAATATCATTTGCAGAGTACTGACTTGCCAATTAAACCGCTTGGAGAGGGTGGAAAACAAGTTATCACTACGGTTTTTAAAGTCACTGTTTCTGGTATTGATATTCCAGTTTCTTCCGAAGACGTGGTTGCACCATCCCACGAACGTAACTTTGCACCATCCCACGAATGTAATTTCCAATGGGTAACAACCATAGACCCGACAATAGGAGCAGACGGACTGGAAGAATATAAGTGTGTTGGGTGTGGAGCGGTACGGGAATCTCATCCGATTCCGGCAAGTGTTGCAGCAGTCAAGGACTTTTACGGAAAGGTGAAGGATACTCCGGCAAATGGAACCGTTACCTATGATTCCGGAAAACTTTATACCATCAGTGATTGTCTGTTAAAGAAGATGTCCGAGAGAAGTGATGTGACAATAACCGTCAACTTCGAGTATCAGAATGCGAAATATGAACTGACCTTCCCGGCAGGAACAGATTTTACTCCTGTTCTGACGGATGAAGAAACTCATGTACGGGTACTTTGGTGTAGCTGCGAAGCTTGGACTTACCGTGGTTGCCAAATAAGGATATTTTTAAATTAGAACCTATCAAAAGGGATTAATAAAGAATAATAGAAAGCTGCATTTCTGCCATATGGATGGAAATGTAGCTTTTTGTTTTACTGGTGAAATAACATGATCTTTGAATAAACTGCTGCTAAAATCGCGCGTGAATTTGTTATAGCCAGAGTATACTAAACGTATAATAATTTTTAAGGAGCACATACAGTGTTATTCGAATTGCAGAAAGTGGAGGAACGAACGTCTAAAGAAGGATAGATGCAGATGAATTCGAATAAAAATTACTACAATGGAAAAGATTTTAAAGGAGGTATAACTTATGTTAGCAGCAGTAAAGGGAATTGTACAGGGTAACACAGTACCAGCGGATGTGGCTTGTAAAAATCATATGGTATTCAGGTCCTATTGTCATTGGGGGATATCTATGCTATTATTTTGGTGTACACACCAAAATGAAAAGGAGTGATTCCTTATGATGAGTTTGAAGGTGTACAACGTTCCGGAGTACGAGACGGAACAGATTGTTCAGTTTGTGGGGAGACTGAATATCCGATCAATTTCCGAACAGGCTATGCAGAAGCTGTTCAGGGAACTGGCAATGCACTTTGAATTTTCTCTTGCCGGGCTTGAAGCAGAAAAAGAGAGGGAATCAGAAACAAATTTGTGAAGAGGAGAGCAACAGAATGAGAGATAGAACAAAGATAAGAACAGGAAAAAGAATTATGGCAGTTATGCTGTCACTTGCAATGATATTCGGAATCTTTTCCGGGATGAAGCTGGATGCGGAGGCGGCAGGAAAGACGTATTCATTTGAAGAGTTAGAGATTGGTAAGGTATTACATGTTGATGATGCAATTAATTTTTGAGTCAAAAGAGTTGAATAATCCTAAAATAACGAATATGAACATTGTAATTAGGATATATTGGAGTGATGATTTTTTTACCGGAATTTATAGTAGCGGTGATATAATTAAATCAAATAAACCTTCTTATACTATTCAAACAGCGAGTCATGATAAAAAAACATATTCAAAGTATAAAATTGTAAAGGTATTGCGTATGCCTGACGATATGATGCTAAGGGAAGTTTTTTTACATTTACCTTACTCCTTTAGAAGATGACAAGAATGGTACATTATCAGAATCAGATAGTGCTGCATCCTCATCATCTATCCCAGCCCACACCTGCAATTTTCAATGGGTAACCACCATTGATCCGGAAGTTGGAATGGATGGCCTTGAGGAATATAAGTGTGTTGAGTGTGGAGCCGTACAGGAATCTCATCCGATTCCGGCAAGCGTGGCAGCAGTCAAGGACTTTTACGGAAAGGTGAAGGATGCTCCGGCAAATGGAATGGTTACTTATGATTCCGGAAAGCTTTATACGATCAGTGATTATCTGTTAAAGAAGATGTCTGAAAGAAGCGATGTGACAATAACCGTCAACTTCGAGTATCAGAATGCGAAGTATGAACTGACCTTCCCGGCAGGAACAGACTTCACTCCTGTTTTAACGGATGAAGAGACCATGTATGGATATTTTGGTGTGGCTGCGAAGCTTGGACTTACCGTGGTCGCAAAAATAATCGTATTTTTTTAAATTGGAATCGATTAGAAGAGATCAATAAAGAAAAAAATAGAAAGCTGTGTTTCTGTCATATGGATGGAAATGCAGCTTTTTGTTTACCAGTGGAACTAGTGAAATAGCATGATCGTTGAATAAATTATTATTAAAAATCAAAAATAAAAAAACAGTTGAAAAAAATGTCACGAAAAAAATGTACAATAATCGTGACAAAAATAAGGAGCGTGATTTTTATGGCGAGTGGCATTTATACAGAAATAAAGAAGAGAATAGAATTGGCTGAACCGGGAACGGTGTTTTTCTTACATCAGATTTTACGGATATTGCGACAACAACAACTGTAAGAAAATGTTTGGGAAGACAAGTTGAGGAAAAGAATATACGAAGAATTATAGCTGGGGTGTATGAAAAACCAGTATATAGTGAGTTGCTTAAGGAGTATATTCCTGCAAATCCGGATGCGGTAGCATATGCTATTGCCAGAAGTTTTCATTGGACCATTGCTCCATGCGGAGATGTCGCATTAAATAAGCTGGGGTTATCCACACAGGTTCCGGTTGTCTGGTCCTATATCAGTGATGGACCTTATAGAAAATTTTCATGGGATAATATTACACTGTCTTTTAAACATCGTGCAAACAGAGAGATATCATTTATGTCTGAGACGACCACTTTGGTTGTTGAGGCATTAAAGACATTGGGAAAAGAGCGGATTGATGATGATATTATCGTGAGTTTGAGGAACAGATTGCCTGAAGAAGCGAAGAAAAAGATGTTAAAGGAAGCAACAGGTGTAAGTGAATGGATATATGCAGTGATCAGAAAGGTGTGTGCTGAATAATGAAAGAAGTTGCTAAATTACAGATAAAGGATAGAACAGAATTGTTTCATGGAATAATAACAAAGTACCAGCGGAAAGATCATCAACCCTTCCCCTCCTGGAACTTTGCCATCCACACAGACACAACACCACCGGCGGCTAAACACAGGAGGTTGATGATGCAGCTTTTTAATGATGTGGTGAAGCTGTCGAAGGGAATGATCATGGCGGTTGCAGCCATAACAATTCCGACAATCGCGTGAAAGGCAATAGAGTAATGCTTTTCAAATAAGGAATTGATGAAGCGTGAAAGAACGAGAATCGTGATTCCCCCACCGATTCCACCGGGGATGAGAACAGCAGTGGATAAGTGCCCGATTCCGTCGATGAATGGAGTATAAAGTCCGAGCGGCATAAGGAGCGTAGAAAAGCTCATGCCGGGAGCGATAATGCTTAAGGCGAGACAGAAGCCACAGAACAGATACCATTTGAAATCCGGAACGATGGTAATGGCGCAGCGTTGCAGACCGGTCAGCAACGCGAAAATAAAAATGACCGCACAGAAAAAGGCAATATAAGATCCTCTGGAGCGTCCCTCTTTCCCGGCTTCTTCCCAGAGCGAGGGCAGCATTCCGATAATCAGACCGACAAAGAGACATACGGAAGGGGCCGGATACTGGTTTAAGAAGAAGGCAAGGACATTGGCAACACCAAGAAAGCCGAGGAGATATCCCAGCAGATAAGGAAACAATTTGGGAAAATGGGTGCGGAAGTTTTTCTTAGGGTCGGCAAGCAGCTCCATAACAGGACGGTACACGCCAAAGATCACACTTAAGACCCCGCCGGAGATTCCGGGAAGTACCGCACCTAAGCCAATAAGGGCACCCTGTAACAAGGCCGGGAAGAATTTCTGATGTTTCATAAACAGACTCCTTTTGATATACTGTTATTAAGATCATAACGGGCAATTTCTATATCTTTAAACAAAAAGGTATGTCTTTTAATCATTCCAACTCATTTTAAATATATGACACAGGTACTGTAAATATGAGTCAGTATACAAAGGGATGTTAAGACTATTGCCATAGAAAGAAGGAAATATGAGAGACATATTTATTGAAGATAATATTTTTATATATTGGTGATATTAAAATAACTGTAAAATATCCGATTAAGCAAGTTGAAAATATCAACGGAAAGTATGTTATTTTTGTTAAAGATTCCACGAGTAGAACTTGGAACAGAAGAACTTAATAATATTTTTATGCTATGATGAGAATGGCGAAATGCTTTTGGCGGATAAGTGACAAATTACCGTCTGATATTGTCAGCAAAGAGAGAATTCCATATGTTGCAATTCAAATTACGAATGGGAAATTATATGCTACGGATTTCTGGGGAAGAAAGTTTAATGTTGATGCAGAAAATGGGAAACTGATGGATGTAAAAATAGTACGTTGATAGAATAATTATGGGACCAATAACAAAAAAATATCAAAAGGATGCGGATTTGGATTTGGGGCGTATTATATCTTGGTAATGTATGTAATACTGAGCCGGTAGACGTAAAATCTATTAAAGCGCTGAAATGTCCGGACTAAAGAATACGACAATTTCTCCGATATAAAAAACAAGGGAATCAAATATATTTCCCGGACAAGCCGGTTGGTGTAGGCCGCACCGATGGCACAATAACGACAGACCACGGATGGTATTTAAGAAGGGATTCTGAAATAGCGTCCGTTTTTATTTTTCTGCTCTATTCTTTCGGGGGCAGGCAGGTAAATCATTTTTCGCGCAAAAAATGGGTTTGTTTACTTATGAAGGAGGTATGAATGAGAATCAATTCCGCTACAATAGGAATGGAATCCGAAAGAACTTATTCGGCAACACACGCACGGATGAGTCGTTTAACAAGATTTAGTGGCAGACAGGGCATTATGGATGGATCCGGAACTCTGTTTGGCGGTTTTCTGCAGACCGATGGTGAAAATGCAGAACAAAGTAAGGAGAAAAAGGGTGTCGGGAACGAATCTCTTGCGGATATTCAGGGGCGTATGAAGAATACGCGGCTTAGCAGCCAGGCAATTTCCGATATGGACGATATCCGTGAACAGATGCGGCAGCTACGGGAATCCTGTCTGCGGTATCTGATGCAGATTTTTTTCCCGGATAAGTACAAGGCAGACAGCTTTGAGACCACTGAGGAGACGGGAAATACGCAGCAGCCGGGAGTAACCACATTGTTACCGCAGCTTGCCACGGTGAACAGCGTACGCCTCACGAATCAGTATTATTTTGAAGAGTCCGAAAGCACATCCTTTACGACAAAAGGCACCGTGAGGACCGAAGACGGAAGAGAGATTGACTTCAATCTTAATCTGAATATGAGCCGCAGCTTCATGGAATACTACGAGGAAGAGATTGACTTTGAACAGCTTACACTTTGCGATCCCCTTGTCATTAACCTTGAGGGAAATGTGGCACAGGTGTCCGATCAGACCTTTTTCTTCGATATTGACTGTGATGGCGTAGAGGATGAAATCAGCAAATTGATCGCCGGAAGCGGATTCCTTGCGCTTGATAAAAAAACGGTGACGGCATCATCAACGATGGATCCGAGCTTTTTGGCACACAGTCCGGCAACGGTTTTTGCAGACCTTGCACAGTATGATTCCGACGGAAACGGATTCATTGATGAAAATGATGAAATTTTCGACAAGCTGAAAATCTGGTGCATGGATGAAAATGGACAGCCCCACCTTTATTCTTTGAAGGAAAAGGGTGTGGGAGCGATCGGGCTGATGCACACCGGAACACAGTATTCCTTAACGAATGAAAATAATGAGACGAATGCGGTGATCCGTAATACCGGATTTTTCCTGTTTGAGGATGGAAATGCCGGAACGATACAGCATGTGGATTTTGCCAAGCATGAACAGGCCGTTTAGCCTTAGTCAGACATCCTTTGGTACATAAAGTTACAACGATTTAATAACGGTTTCTTAAAAGAACCGGCAGGATAAGACAGGACGTTTTATTCTGCCGGTTTTTTTATTTTCTTCCGTCCATTTTCCTTCCAGCCATTGTATAAACTTGTAATTTACGGAAAGACTAGTTGCTAAAGATACATCGCTGGTTATGTGAATTGTTTAAGAAAGTGATACAGGAAAGGAAGGAAAAAGATATGAGGCGGAATAGAAGAAGAGGAGCCTTTTCCAAAGAAAAAATTGTAATGGCGGCATCCACCGTGCTGGTGCTTGGGACCTTGACCGTGACAGGATTATGGCTGGGAGCCGGAAATAAAAGCCAGGATGACGGCTATGTGGTGGATTTAAGTACGATTGAACAGGATATGACAACCGGGCTTTCCGAGAAGGAGGACATCCAGTTTGCCGACAATGTGACACAGGATGCCACAACGCAGAATGCGCCGACGGATGATCTCGATTACGACCCTTATTTTCAGGAAACGAATTCCGGTAATGTAGAGAACCCGGATACCTCGGGCAGCGAAAGTATGTCTGATGGAGCAAAGGAAACCGTAAAGAAGGAAGCAGATACCGAAAATAAGGAGGAAAAAGCAGGAAACCGAAACAGGGAATATTGAAAGCAATGATCAGGAAGCGCTTTCAACAGCCATGCAGCCGGCACTGAATTTTACCGATGAGGATACGCTGGTATGGCCCATTTCGGGAAATATTCTGGTGAATTTCAGTATGGATCAGACGATTTATTTTCCGACACTGGATCAGTATAAGTATAACCCGGCCATTGTGATTGAGGCACATGAAGGGGATCTGATCACCGCAGCGGCAGCCGGCAAGGTCACAAGCGTTTATGAGGACCGGGAGATCGGAAAGGCGGTTACCATGGAACTGGGAAATGGTTATGAAGTGACCTATGGACAGCTTGATAACATCCTGGTATCCGAGGGCAGCTATGTGGCAAAGGGAGATGTGATTGCACAGGTTGCTTCTCCGACAAAGTATTACAGTGTGGAAGGAACGAATGTTTATTTTAAGCTCACCAAGGACGGTGTTCCTGTCAATCCGATGAGCAAGTTAAATTAAAGTAACTTAAACCACATCCTGACTTTACCTGAATTATAAAAAAAGGTATAATCTATGGGAGAAATCCTATGGAGGAACCGGGATGTTCAGGGAAAAAAAGTTAACCATTATGGTTCTGGTCTCTATTTTTATTAACAGGATGTGGAGCCCCGGTGGCAG
Organism: Lachnospiraceae bacterium; assembly: GCA_021628825.1. GTDB lineage: Bacteria > Bacillota > Clostridia > Lachnospirales > Lachnospiraceae > Suilimivivens. Next base: position 618,687 of record JAJXRY010000002.1, read on the forward strand.
AGGCAGAGCAGGAAACAGAGGAGACACCTCTTTGGACCATGGAAGAGGATCCGGACTTATCTTATGAGGTTCCGGTAAGTGCTCCGCATATTCTTGTGAACCAGCTGGGGTACATAACGCAGAGCTCAAAGATTGCGGTTTTCTGCGGATCGCAGATGCCGGACCGGTTTGAAGTGATTGATGCAGATACGGGTAAGTCGGTATATACCGGTAAGCCGGAGAAACGGGAATCGCAGGATTCCTATGGAAATGAAATTGGCTACGGAGATTTTTCACAGGTGGAGCTTCCGGGAAAATATTATATTGAAGCGCCGCTTTTAGGTGATTCTTATTCGTTTCAGATTGGAGATCGTCTGTATGATGATGTCTTTAAGGAGGCCGTGAAGCAGTATTATTATAACCGGTGCGGAACCACCCTTACGGAAGAATTTGCGGGAAGCAGGGCACACAATGCCTGTCATACCGGACATGCACTTCTTCGGGAGGATATTTCGGTAACCCTGGATGTGAGCGGTGGCTGGCACCAGGACGAAAACGGATCAAAGGATGTGGTGAGGGCTTCGGAAAACGTTGGCATCATGCTGCTTGCTTATGAACTGTTTGGAGAGAGCTTTACGGATACCATGGAAGTTCCGGAGAGCGGAAATGGTATTCCGGATCTGCTTGATGAAATCCGTTATGAAACCGACTGGCTTTTGAAGATGCAGGATCAGAAAACCGGAGCTATATACTCCGGAATTACAATATATCCTTCGGCGCAGGGAAAATCCGCTGCAATTTATGTGGAGCCTGCTTCAATTGAAGCGGCGGAAAGCTTTGCCATGTGTCTTGCCAAGTTCAGCTATCTTTATCAGGACTATGACCTGGAATATGCAACAGCTTGTCTGCAGGCTGCCGATCGTGCGTGGAAGTATGCGGTTCTGAACGAGGAAAACGATGCCGGACAGAATGCGTGGAAATTTGCTGCAGCCGCCGAGCTTTACCGTGCTTCCGGAAAGCAGGAATACAGGTATTATCTGGAAATGTGTCTTGCAAAAGAAGGCGAGGAGGAGCAGGATGATCTGCTATATCTTTTGGGGAGCGTTACCTATCTGATGACCAGACAGCCGGTGAATCAGGAATATTGTTCGGAGAGAATTACGCAGCTTTTGCAGGAGGCAGAGGTGCTCTCTGCAAAAATGAAGAAGGAACCGTTTTATGTATTGGCGAATGAGGACCAGACGAATCAGATGGAGCTTCTGAAGGAAATGATACTGATGGCAACGGTTAATTACATAATAACAAATCATGAGTATGAGACCATTATTGAGAACCATCTTCATTATTTTATGGGCAGAAATAAATTATCCATAAGTTACATAGATGATGTTGGCATCTGGAATTATAAGGATTATAATGAAAGTCTGGGGATTATGAATCAGTTTGATGCAGACAGCAGACTTATTTTTATGCTGGGTGAAATTATCAGCAATTACGAATAAATAAGAGCGTATAATGAAAGTACAGCTTTGGAAAGAAGGTAACGTATGAAAATCGTAGTGTTGGCAGGTGGAATCAGTACCGAAAGAGATGTCTCTTTAAGTTCAGGACGCGGCGTTTACAATGCACTGAAGGAAAGAGGACATCAGGTGATTCTGCTCGACGTGTTCTTAGGTTATGAAGGAGATCCGGGGAATATTTTCGAACTGGATCGTGACTGGGTAAAGGATGTGGCTCCGGTATCGGAGGTGGCGCCGGACATTGAGAAGATAAAAGCTTCCCGAAAGAAGCCTTCCAATATTTTATTCGGAGATCATGTGATTGAGATCTGCCAGATGGCAGACATTGTCTTTATGGCGCTGCACGGAGACTGCGGAGAGAATGGCAAGGTGCAGGCAGTTTTCGATCTGTTTGGCATCAAATATACAGGAACCGATTCCTTCAGCAGTGCGCTTGCGATGGATAAGTCCATCACCAAGCAGTTATTTCTGCAAAATGGCGTACCGACTCCGGCGAGTCATCTGTTAACGGGTAAGGACGATCCCTATAAGCCGGAATTTCCCTGCGTGGTAAAGGTGAGCGGCGGCGGCTCAAGCGTGGGCGTTTACATTGTACAGAACGAAAAGGAATATGCCGATGCAGTACAGGATGCATTCCGTTATGATGCAAAGGTTCTGGTAGAGCAGTACATCAAGGGCCGGGAATTCACCGACTGCGTTATTGAGGGTAAGCCTTATCCGGTTGTTGAAATTGAACCGGTATCCGGATTTTATGATTATAAGAATAAATATCAGGCAGGCAGTACGATTGAAACCTGTCCTGCGAAGATCAGCGACGAGCTGACGAAGAAAATACAGGATACCGCACTTAAGGCTTATCAGGTGCTTGGCATCAAGACCTATGCCCGTATGGATGTACTTATGGATGAAAATGGCGATGTCTACTGTCTCGAGGCCAATACGCTTCCAGGCATGACACCGACAAGCCTTATTCCGCAGGAGGCAGCCGCACTTGGAATCAGCTACGGCGAGCTGTGTGAAATGATTATAGAGATTTCTCTGAAAAAAATGGTGAGGAAAAATTATGAAAAAAATTTGACTCTGAAAAAAATATGGCACAGGCCTGTAACGGAACGTTGGTATTACCGGAAGGGATGTCAAGCGAAGAACTGGAACACAAGGAAACCACGAGTGTTGTGATTGATTCCCGGAAGGTAACAAAGGACGGAATGTTTGTGGCAGTAAAGGGAGAGCGTCAGGACGGTCATTCCTTTATCCCGGCGGTAGCACAGGCGGGAGTACTTGGAGTGATCTGTGAAAGAGAGCCGGAAGGGTGTGAAATTCCCTATATTCTTGTGGAGGATTCCCTGACGGCATTCCGGAAGATCGCGGCCTTTTATCGTGAGCAGCTTTCCATTCCTGTTGTCGGAATTACCGGAAGCGTTGGTAAAACGAGTACCAAGGAATTCATTGCCTCTGTCCTGTCACAGAAATTTAAAGTATGCAAGACACAGAAGAATTTCAATAACGAAATCGGACTGCCGATGACCGTGCTGTCGATCCAGCCGGAGGACGAAGCAGCTGTTCTGGAAATGGGAATCAGTGATTTTGGTGAGATGACGCGGCTTACGGAGATTGCAAAGCCGGATTACTGTGTCATCACCAATATCGGACAGTGCCACTTGGAAAACCTTGGAAGCCGTGAGGGCATTCTGAAGGCCAAGACCGAGATTTTCAAGTCGATGAATCCGGATGGCTGCGTTTTCTTAAACGGCGAGGATGATATGCTGGCAACGGTAAAGAAGCCGTGGAACAACGAGATTATCCGTTTTGGCATGTCAGAGAAAGATGCGGTATACGCGACAGATGTGGTAAATAAAGGCCTGCTTGGTTCGGAAGCGGTTATTCATGTGGCAGATACACAGTTTCCGGTGAGGGTGCCTCTGCCGGGTGTCCACATGGTATTGAATGCACTGGCAGCCACCGCAGTCGGCTGGCAGCTTGGTCTTACAACGGAACAGATTGCGGAGGGTATTGCGCAAGTGCAGGCGGTAGCCGGAAGAAGTCATGTTATCGAGACCCCGGATTATATTCTGATTGATGACTGTTACAATGCCAATCCCGTTTCCATGAAAGCGGCGATTGACCTGCTTGGAACGGCCCTGCAGCGTAAGGTGGCAATCCTTGGAGATATGTTTGAGCTTGGTAAGGATGAAGCGGCTTTACATGCACAGATCGGGGAATATGCCATGACGCATGGCGTGGATGTGCTAATCTGCATCGGAGAGCTTTCGAAGCATATGTATGACCGCGCCGTGGAGACTTCGTCCGGAAAGGAACATGGCAGCCGGGAAATCTACTACTTCCCGACAAGAGAAGAAGCTATGGCACAGATTCCCCACATTCTCCATACAGGAGATGCCGTACTTATTAAGGCTTCCCACAGTATGAAATTTGAGGAGATCGTTGAGCAGAGCACAGGCCGAATTTAGTATAGAGGAGTACTTAATTATAAATATAATCTCAGGCGTGGATAACTGCCTGAGATTTTTTTGCTGCCATGCATATGAGAAAAATGATCCGGTGGATCATTTTTTTGAGTCAATTTTGTCCTAAAACATGCCTGATTTTAACAATTATATTTCTGGGGTATTGAGTTATATAATGAAATTCATGTATGATAAGAGGTAAGAAAGCGCAGGAGGGGAACTATGGGAAAAAAATCATAGGTATTGATCTTGGAACAACGAATAGTCTTGTAGCCGTATGGCAGGATGGGGGAAAAGCAGACTCATTCCCAATGCATTTGGAGAATATCTGACACCAAGTGTAGTGAGTATTGAGGAAGACGGAACTATTTATGTAGGAAAAACAGCGAAGGAGCGGCTGGCATCCCATCCGGAGGATACGGCAAGCGTTTTTAAACGCTATATGGGAACAGCCAAAAAATATCGGCTCGGAAAGAAGGAATACCGACCGGAAGAGCTCTCGTCATTTGTTCTTAAGAAATTGAAGGAAGATGCGGAAAGGTATCTGGGTGAGCCGGTAGAGGAAGCCATTATCAGTGTCCCTGCTTATTTTTAATGATATGGGCCGGAATGCGACGAAGCGGGCCGGACTTCTGGCCGGGCTTAAGGTGGAACGGATTATCAACGAGCCGTCGGCGGCAGCTCTGGCATGCCAGAACAGAAAGCAGGAAGAAGACGCAACGATCCTGGTGTTTGACTTTGGTGGAGGAACGTTGGATGTTTCTGTGGTAGAGTGTTTTGATAATGTGATCGAAATTCTGGCAGTAAGTGGAGATAACCAGCTTGGCGGTCAGGATTTTGACGATGCGATTGTGAAGTATTTTCTAAGGCATTGTGAGATCGATCCGAAGAATCTGACGGCACAGACAAGGGCGATTCTGCGAAGCAGCGCAGAAAAAAATGTAAAAAGAGCTGACAGAAAAGACATCGGCAGAAATGGTGGTCCGGTGTGAACAGATTGACCGGAAACTGGAAATTACCAGAAAGCAGCTTGTAGAGGCAGCGGCAGAGTTGTTTGAACGAATGGGCAGGCCGGTAAGGCAGGCGCTTATGGATGCAGAGATCAACGTGGAGGATTTGAATCAGATTGTTCTGGTGGGAGGATCCTGTAAAATGCCGGTTGTCCGGCAGTATTTGCAGCATCTTTTTTTAAACGGAAGGATCTGCAGACATTGAATCCGGATCATATGATAGCATTAGGTGCGGGTGTATGTGCAGGAATCAAAGAGCGGGATGAGGAGATTAAGGATATGCTGCTTACGGATATCTGCCCGTTTTCCCTTGGAACAGGTATTGTCAACTATAATGAGCCGGAAAGGGATCAAATGAGTGTTATTATTCCGAGGAACAGTGCACTTCCCTGCAGCAGAAAGCACATATATTGTACAGTTTATGATAATCAGTCCAGAATATGCATTCAGGTGTATCAGGGAGAAGCAATGCATGTAGAAGATAATATCCGGCTCGGAGAACTCTCTTTTGAGATTCCGAAACGGCCACGAGGTGAAGTGTATTGTGAGGTGACTTATACCTATGATATTAACGGTGTTTTGGAAGTAGACGTTTCTGTTCCTGCTACAAAAGAGAAAAAGCAGCTTGTTATTGTCAATAAGGATCTGGGAATGACGCAGGAACAGATTGAGGCGAAGTTGAAGGAATATGAAAAACTGAAGCTCAGTCCTCTGGAGCAGGAAGAAAACAAATACGTTCTTGCCTGGGCAGAGCGGCTTTTCATGCAATGCAATTCCGGTATGAGGAAGGAAATTGAAAACAGAAGGGCGTACTTTATCCATGTACTGCGTGATGATCCGGATCATGCCATAAAAGCCAGAAAATATCTGATGGTCTTTCTGGCAGCAACGGAAAAGATGATGGAGAATTACATCAACTGGGATGAGGAGTCTCTGGAATCCGGTGAGTGGTATCAGGAGGATGAAGAACAGCAGGAGATGGAAGATCTGTTTCAGGAATGGGATAATGAGTAGGTAGACAATATGAACATATATCAGGTATTAGGAATTTCTCCTACCAAAGATAAAAAGGTCATCCGGAAGGCCTATGCAGGACTGATCCGTAAATATCATCCGGAAGAACATCCGGAGAAGTGGAAAGAGATCCACGATGCGTATATGGTTGCCATGCAGAGAGCAGATGAAGACCGGCCATTGCACGAGGAACCAAAGCCACAGCAAGAAGAACGCAAGCCCCAGCACGAGGAACAGAAACCACAGCGCGAGGAACAAAAACCACAGCACGAAGAACAGAAGTCACAGGAAAAAAAGCCGCGGGAGTTCACAGAAAAAAAGCGAAAGCAGGAGGGTTAAACCGAAGTGGCCGGAGCCGGAGGAGGATCTGTTTGGAAACTTAGAGGAACTGACCGAGACAGCAAAAAAAGGAGCGGCAGGAAGAGAGACAGAGCCAGTTAAAGGCCGCGATAGAACAACTCCATGCACTTTGTAAAACCGAAAAAAACTGCAATTCCTGCAATGGAAGGAGTTTTTTTCCGGAAGGAGGAATATCAGTGGGCTGTCCGGCAGGGAGAATTTCTGTATGAGCTGGCAAATTGTCTGAAAGGGCATGTGATGGGACGCAGATTGTATCATTTTCTTCTTGAGCAGATACAGATCATTGAGAACGATAATCGTGTGTCTGGTGAAGTCCCAAAGAGACAAGGAGCATATGATGCCTATCGAATGGTCAGGATGGAACTCGAGACCAATTATCAAAGAAATCATCCGGCTGTGCAGAAAATATTACTTTTTTTGTATTATTGCTGGCTATCGCCGGTGCGGTACTGTTTTTCCTTCAAGTGGAAAGCCGGGAAAGCGGACCGGCAGTCCGAGGTGGACCAGATGGTAGACAGGGAATATGTGGAAGAATATTATGAAAACATTTTGCCGGATGAAATGACCGAGAATATACTTAAAATGCTGGATCTTATGAATACAGACCAGAAAACGGAACTGCTGAAAATGGGGGAACCGATTGCAGACGGAATTTATGTTCTTGGAAATGAGGAGCAGGTAAGACTGGGAATCAGCGCGATTGTAATGGAGAATAAAACCGTAGCGGAAGATCGGGAAAGGGATGTGCCCTCCTGTGAGGTAAAAGTGCTTTTGGATCCGAATGGCTATGCGTTTGAAGTTCAGGCACAGGAAGAGGAAAAGCTCATTCTTTATTGTGATCCGGAAAAACTGACAGGCTGCAGGAGCGCAGACATTTATTATGATGGTAAAAACGGTTACGTTAAATATGGTAACCGGCTGCAAAACGAAGAGCAGGAATCCGATCGGTACGTGCATGAGGCACTGGGATATCCGGTGTTCTTCGTTGTACCCGGAGAGAAAATCTGTGTTATGCCGGTGGGGGATGAGTGATACCCTACACCGGATACTGCTCTCTGATCGAAGCATAGGTAGAAGCAATGATCTCCTGTGTGTAAGCACCGAGCCGCTTCTGGTCTTCTTTGGAGAGATCCTTCGCATAAAACGGTGTTCCATAGTGAATCACAATATTCGTCTTTTTAATCTTCGGAAGGTGATCCTCGAAGATGGCAGAGGTGTTGTATAAGGTTACCGGAACGATCGGGCAGCCGGTCTTCGTTGCAATTTTAAAGCAGCCCTCATGGAAGGGAAGAAAGGTTCCTTCCACCTTGTTGCGGGTGCCTTCCGGAAAAACGAAAATCGAGATGCCGGATTTGATTTTATCAATAGCGGTCAGAATCGTCTGCAGACCCTGCTTGATATCTTCGCGGTCAAGGAAGAGGCAGTGCAGATATTTCATCCAGATACTTAAAAGAGGAACTTTCAGAAGTTCCTTTTTTGCGATATATCCGGTAGGACGCGGTACGCGCACGTAGGTCGCAATAATGTCGTAAAAGCTTCTGTGGTTCCCGATATAAAGTACGGCCTGATCTTTGGGAACATTTTTCTTCCCCGATGACGGTGATCTTCACACCGGAAATAAACAGAACCACGCGGAACGCCCAGTTCACGATCGCGAGGGAACTGCGGTTCTTGATATCCATATTGAACTTCCCGATGATCCATTCAATGAAAAATAACGGAATACTGCAAATTAAAAATAAAGTAACAAACAGTGCTGTAATAATGAAACGAAGCATTGTAATTCCTCCATAGGTCTTATTCATTCATCATACAATGGTGTTTTGTTTGTGATGCTAAAAGTTACTGATGTTTAGTATAGCCCAAACGGGGAACCATGACAAGAGAGAAAAGTTGTGTTATAATACTTTTTAATACTATGATTGGAGAGGTTCTGAAATGGACAAGATAGCTGTTTTAATTCCCTGTTATAACGAAGAAAAAACCATTGAGAAGGTAGTGGCCGATGCAAGACGGGAGCTGCCGGAAGCAGTGATTTATGTATATGATAATAATTCCACAGACAAAACGGCCGAGCTTGCAGCGAAGGCAGGCGCCGTGGTACGCCACGAATATATGCAGGGTAAGGGAAATGTCATCCGCAGAATGTTCCGTGAAATTGATGCCGAGTGCTACATTATGGTGGATGGTGACGATACCTATCCCATGGAGTTTGCAAGGGAGATGGCGGACAAGGTATTAAAATACAATTCCGATATGGTTGTGGGTGACCGTCTTTCTTCCACTTATTTTGAAGAGAACAAGCGTCCCTTCCACAATATGGGAAATACGCTGGTAAGAGCGAGCATCAACCGGCTGTTTGGCTGTAAGATCAAGGACATTATGACTGGATACCGTGCGTTCAGCTATGGCTTTGTGAAGACCTTCCCGATTCTGTCAAAGGGTTTTGAGATCGAAACGGAAATGACCATTCATGCGGTCTATAATCATATGCAGATTGATAACGTGATCGTAGAATACCGTGACCGTCCGGAGGGAAGCGAATCAAAGCTCAATACCTATTCCGACGGATTCAAGGTACTGTTTACGATCTTTAAGCTCTACCGTGATTACAAACCATTTGGATTTTTCAGTATTCTTGCGCTGATTCTGGGAATCCTTGCCGTGGTATTCTTTATTCCGGTTCTTGCAGAATATGTGAAGACCGGGCTGGTATTGAAGTTCCCGACCCTGATCGTCTGCGGCTTCGTGGGACTGGCTGCCATTCAGTCCTTCTTTGCAGGACTGATTTTGTCGAATATGGCAATGAAGAACCGCAGAGACTTTGAATATCGTTATACGCTCGTTTGCGAAAAAGGACGCCGTATGAGCGGAGAAAATAAATAATTGTATTCCTGAAGCAGGATAAACAGAAAGGATTTTAGAAGATGAAGAAAGTACTTTCCCGTTGGTATCTGTTGGTGATTGGAGGCTTCCTGTTGGCTGCCATGGCCGTGTTCCTCCTGTGCGGAGAGGACAGTGTCATAGCCGTCCATGACAATCTGGATCTGTTTATCCCACAGCTTCAAATGATGAAAAGCGATCATTCGTTTTTCAGTCATGATGCTTATGTGAATTTTTCTTGGAGGAATCAGCCGTGATACGCTGTTCTCCGAGTTCTATATTTATACGATTCTTTTCATGCTGTTACCGGCATTCCCGGCATATATTGCAGCATATTTCCTGAAAATTCTGATTGCCATTGCAGGCTCTGTTCTGCTTGGCAGGGAACTCCTCGGTGAAAAATATAAAAGTCAGCAGGCCCTTGTCTGGTTATGCGGCTTTGCCTATGGAATCCTGAATGTCTTTCCGGCATTTGGTATACCTTTTGCGTCTATTCCGCTGCTTCTGTTCCTGCTTGTAAAAATCATGCGAAAGCCGTCCTGGGGCTTGTATGCGGCATTATTTTTCTACCCGGTGCTGTCCTATTTTTTTCCTATTTCGGACTGTTTATTCTGGCGTATATGGCACTTGCCTTTGTGATTTTATGGATCAGGGACCGGAAATTCCCGGGAAGAATGCTGCTTGCGATTATTGTGTTATCGGTGGGGCACATCGTGTGCGAATACCGGCTGTTTTACATGATGCTGTTCGATGATGAGGTGACGATCCGGTCAACGATTGTGGCAGGAAATTATACAATCTCTGAGGTACTTGCGACCATCGGGGACTCCCTTGTAAAGGGGATGTTCCACGCAGAGAGTGTCCACATGTATGTGGTGCTTCCGGTATGTGCCATTTACTTTTTCTATCTGAATATTTCTTATCTGGTGAAGAAAAATGCAAGAGGTATTTTCCATGACTGGTATAATCTCCTCATGCTCATTCTTGTTTTTAACAGCCTGGTCTATGGCATTTATTATCTGGAACCGGTGCGGAACGTGGTCGAGTTCCTGTGCCCGCCGCTTACCGGATGGCAGTTTAACCGGACGATTTTCTTCAATCCTTTCGTGTGGTATGCTGCATTTTTTTCCTGGTATTGAAACGGTTGTATGAGAAGGAGAAAAAAAGGGGCTTCGTGTGGCGGCAGACCTTCTGGCTCTTGCAGCAGTGCTTGTGATTCTGGGAAGCAATACCCGTTATAATGATCTTTACCATACCTGTTTTGGCAAGGTTTATGAAATGGTGAAGGGGCAGAAAGCGAATGACCTGACCTACTGTGAATTTTATTCCACAGATCTTTTTGAAAAGGCAAAGGAGGATATCGGATACTGCGGACAGTGGTCCGTGGCATACGGCTTTTATCCGGCTATTCTGGAATACAATGATATTGCCACTCTCGATGGCTATCTTGGCTTTTATTCGCAGAATTATAAGGAAGAATTCCGGAAAATGATTGCACCGGCACTTGACCGTGTGGAGGAGAGCCGGCTGTATTTTGATGAATGGGGAGCACGTGCCTATCTTTATTCCGGTACGGATCCTTCCATTATTAACAGCTCCCGTATCTATGAGGTGACCGACCATGACCTGTATCTGGATGTGGATCAGTTTAAGCGTCTGGGAGGACGGTACATCTTCTCCCGTATTGACCTCGGCAATGCCGAAGAGATCGGGCTTACCCTGATCGGGACCTATACGGATGAGGCTTCACCGTACACGCTTTATGTCTATCAGACAACCTCCCGCTATCGGGATGTGGACCATGCCAATCTGACACTGGAAGAGATGAAGCAGACGACCTGTGATATGGAGCTGCTGGATGCACAGCTGACAGAAATGAAGGAACTGGCAGCAGAAGCGGAAGCAGCCGGGGAAGCCAAGGATCCGGAGCGTGTGAAGGAATTGTTCGGGGAGACACTGGATGAAGTGGAAAAGCTGTCAACCTGTTATTCTCTTTCACAGATTACCTACTATCAGAATATTTTTGATGAAGAAAATCAGGAAATCCAGGCAGAGCTTCTCGATGACGTGATGGATTACGGAGATCGGTTGAATGTAGCGATCCGGGAGCTTTGTAAATCACCATATAGGGACACGATGACTGAACTGATGAATGCGGCGCAGGTGGAGGCTTATCTGGATTATGAAGAGGTAACTGACGAGGAGAAGGAGCTTACGGCGAAGGAAAACAGTCTGGAGCAGGAGTACGAGCAGCTTTCCTCCGAAGAATTTTTATTATGAATATGACGGGGAAGAGTGGGATTTGAACCGTCTGAATATGGAAGCGGATGAGATGGATCATGATGCCGTTATTGAGATCTATCAGGGAATCTGCAAGCAGAGGAATGATGCGGTCGGAGAGGTCTTTGTGGAGCTTGTGGATGTCCGGAATGAGATTGCGAAGCTGAACGGCTATGACAATTATGCAGAATATGCGTATGATGCGGTTTATGTAAGAGACTATACCCTCGATGAAACCAGAGATCTTTTAAAGGAGATCCGTAAGCATGTGGTGCCGGTTGTAGCGGATATGAAGGATGTGCTTTATGACACGGATTATATGAGATTGTATTCCGAAGGACAGGGCATTGAAAGTACATCGATCATTGAACAGATCGGACCGTATCTGGAAGAAATTGATCCGGAACTTAAGGATACGCAGGAGCATTTCCTTAAGTATCAGCTATATGATATGGATACCTCACAGAACAAGGCGAACACGGCTTTTACCATGCGGTTATCCTATTTTAACGATGGCTTTATTTACGGACAGATGTATGACAATTATCTGGATTACTACAATGTGATTCATGAATTCGGACATTACAACAACACGTACCGCAGTGCCGATACGTTTCTGGAATCCTGCAACAACATTGATGTCAGTGAGATCCATTCTCAGGGCATGCAGATGCTGTTTTATGACTATTACGATGAGCTGTTAGGAGAGGATATCGGAGATATTTATGCATTTTATGATGTGTACAGCATGGCGGATAATGCGATTTCCACAGCACTGGTTTCAGAGTTCGAGATTGCTGCTTATGAGAATCCGGACATGACGCTCGAGGAGCTGAATAAGCTGTATCTGCAGCTTTCACGCAGGTATGGCATGCAGTATGATTCCCAGATCAAGGAGCTTTATACCTGGTCTGAGGTTCCGCACATTTTCACCTCACCGTGCTATTATTTCTCCTATCTGACTTCGGCATTTTCGAGTCTTGATATCCTGACGATGGCAGAGGAAGACCGTCATGAGGCTGTTGAAACGTATATGACGCTGACAACCATTCCGGGATATGTGCCGTACTGTTCAGCCGTGGAATATGCAGGGCTGCGCGATATTTTTGATGATGGTGTGGCGCAGGATATTATAGAAGAGACCGCATCCATTCTTGGAGTAAAGGGATATTAGAAAACCGTTCCGTTCGGTTAATCGATGGGACTCTGGTTTTCACGTAAAAAGGGATAGGTAATCTTACCGGAAAGTAATGGCTCATAGGCCTTTACTTTCCGGTAGGTGTTCCCGAGCATTTCACTTTCGCGATACTTACGGATCGCGTCCAGATCAAAGTCGGCATAGAATAGTCCTTCGCTCATATCATCTGCCATAAGAAGTGTATTATCTACACAGATTCCATTTTCGTCCCAGCAGATTGGACTGAATGCGCAGGAATTTCCTGCATTTTCTCCGTTGGGATTTGCCATTGCAACTCCGACCATATTCTCATAGGCCCTGGTCGATAAAGCACACAGCCGGGGCTTCATGGAACCACAGTCATTCGGAACCAGAATAATTTCTGCGCCCTGCAGCATTAAGACACGGGCACTTTCCGGATATTCGCGGTCATAACAGATCATAATGCCAATCTTAATCCCGTCAAAGTCACATACCAGAAAGGAACTGCCACTTTCCAGACATGCTTCGTCTGCAAAATCGCAGGTATGAACCTTGGAATATTTCATAAGAAGCTCCCCGTTCTTACCAATAACATAAGCGGAATTCTGAGGTCTTTCGGTTCCTTTTGTAAAGGCAGTCACAACTACACCAAGCTGTAGTTCCTTAGCTGTATCACAGAGCTGCTTAAGATAAGGATTATCGTCAGAAAGCGCTTCCTCATTACTTATGGGTAATTCATATCCTGTAACATATGCTTCCGGCAGAAGCAGAAGATCTGCTGCATTCCCAGCCGCTTCTTTTCATTTTTTTGAAGAATAACATCGGTATTCTCCTGATATTTTTCTTGTAAGAGATTTCATCTGTAAAATTGCCACTCTGAAATTCATAGGGACTCCTTTTGCTCATGAGTTTACTTTGTCATATAAGAGACGTCAAATATGAAGCATCAAATTTAAAAAAAGTTTCAATCTATTTTCAATCTTCCCTGATTAGAATAAGCATATCACAAAGGAAAAGAAATAAATACAACAATAAATAAAAAAAGTTAGGATCGGCAAAAAAACGATAAAAAGAAATCACATAGATACAGGAGCTGTGGTATACTGTATCTATGCGAATTTATAATAGTCTTAGGACAATGTATTGGAGGTAATGCAATGGAATTTGAACTGCTTGCAGATAGTATTAAGCAAATAAATGATAAAGCAAGTTCTGCAGCAAAAAGTGCTGTAAATCAGCTTATGACATTGCGAAATTGGGCGATTGGTTATTATATAGTAGAATATGAACAAGATGGCAGTGACAGAGCAGAATATGGCTCTCATCTTTTTGAGAAAAATTTGGAAAAAAACAAATTAATCAAAAAAAGGAATGAATTACACTCTTTTTTTAAGGCTTGCAGACAGTTTTATAAAGTATATCCTCAAATTGGTTCGACAGTGTCGAGCAAATTTAAATTACCAGATTTTTGGAAAAAAAGTTCGACAGTGTCGAACCAATTTGTCACAGATCCAGATGTTTTTAGTTAATAACTTGTCTTTTTTTCACATATTCGAGAAATTATGGTTTTTAGATGATGCGTTTGAACGATTTTTTACGAAACAGAGTGTATGAAATGCAACTGGAATGTAAGAGAACTCCGAAGAGAGATAAAAACCAATCTTTATGTAAGAGCTGGCATAAGTAGAAAACCAGAGCTTTTATTGAAAAAATCTGCTGATAACGCAAATGGAACAATGCTATCAATAAAAGACCCATTCACATTTGAATTTTTGGGACTTGATGCAAGGGATGCTGTGTCAGAATCTGATTTAGAACGGGCTCTTATGGATCATTTGCAGGAATTTATGTTAGAACTTGGAGAGGGATTCTGCTTTGAGGCAAGACAAAAGCGGATTATAATAGATGATAAATATTATTTTTATTGATCTTGTTTTTTTATAATCGTCTTTTACATTGTAATGTTATTATTGAACTTAAGAATGATGAGTTCAAACATGAAGATTTAGGACAGTTAAATGCTTATGTAGGATATTATAAGAAAAATGAAATGACAGAGGGAGATAATCCTCCAGTAGGAATCCTGCTTTGTACAGATAAAGGTTCTCAGATGGTAGAATATGCCTTAGCTGGAATAGATAACCAATTATTTGTTTCAACGTATATGTTGCATTTGCCTGACAAGAAGAAACTCGAAGAATTTATGTTAAAAAGAGATAGAAGAAATGGGAATGTAAAGCTAAGCACTTTAGTCAATAAGGTTAAGGTGCTTTTTTGCGCTTTGAAAGGAGGAGGTTGAAGTACGCCGCATCGGGGAAAGCCCGATTTAATCATTACAACAGGCTATGTCTGATCATATAGAGTAACTTTTAGTAGAACATCCATTATGGCGGTATAATATACATAAAAGTAATGTACTTACTAATTCTGAACAGGAGACGGTCTAGTTAACTCCAAAACAAATGGAAGTGTTGTTTAATGTTAAACACGCCACAGTAAGCAAACATATTTCCAGTATACTTGCTTCAGGAGAATTAGCTGAAATTTCTGTCGGTTTTTCCGACAAAAGAACAGGTGGCAGAAAACCTAAAATTTTTAAATCTGGATATAATAAGAAAGACACATATATTGACAATGAAAATATAAATATGGTACATTTGAAGTGGAGGTGAGAGCGTGCTAAAAAAACTTATTTAATGGAGAACTACGGATATAATGAACCAATTTTTCTAAATGACTTATTCATTGAGGGATTATCTGAAAATGCTGTCCGGCAGTCAGTGAAAAGACTTGTAGCAAGTGGTTTTCTGGAAAGATATGATAATGGAATATACTATATTCCAAAGCACGGAGGACTACTTGGAAAGAGTTACCTGGATCCTTCTATGGTTATTATACGCAAATATGTAGAAAATCAATCAAATAAATATGGATATATTACGGGTTTGTCATTTGCTAATCAATTGGGTTTAACAACACAGATGCCGGCAGTTATTGAGATTGTTACAAATCGTGAATCCACTAATGGACGCATGCTTATGGTTGGCAATCAAAAAGTAAGAGTAAAGAAATCATCTATTTCTGTATCAGAGGACAATGCTGAACTGCTACAGCTGCTTGATGCCATTGGACAGGCAGAAAGGTATACGGAATTGACTATAGAAGAGACTATTGATATTTTTAATCACTTATATAAGAAAGAAGAGATTTACCAAGAGACAATTATCGGATGTTTCATCTGCATTAACTGGAGCTACAGCATGATTGAATGGGGGATGATCTATGAATTTGCATCATGATAAAGAAGCATTTGCAGGGAGAAATTGAATGCCATTCAAGACATTTGTATGACATTCATAAGATTGTGAATTGTATAGGTATTACAGATGAATTGGAAAGACTGATCCCGGTGGTCAGAACAGTACGCTCTGAGTTACCCGTCTGTCCATCTGCTAAAGAGGATGTGTGCATTACAGATATCTTAAAAGAGATAATTGAAAAAAACAAGTTTATAAGTCTGACTATGAAAAATATCACTGTTGGATTGTTATTTGTTCCTGAAACGTATGATACAGTGATTCAAAGTGTAAAACGTCTGGCTGATAGCGGAATTTGGAATTGAACTTTTAGGCTTTTGTACCTCTTGGCAGAAATCCGGAACTGTCATTCTGGGAACGCCTTTGGGGTTCTTCCGAGTTTTTCTTAGATAACAGGGCATGGCAATCGAAGACAATAAAACCCGTGCAAGGATGGACGGGTTAGCCTGTCAAGAACATGGATGTTCTCTGGCAGGCGGTTGTGTACGTTTTTTTCATACAGAGCCATTGCCATGATCTGTTATTAATAGAAAAAAACCGGAAGGTTCCACAGGATTCCCTGGATGACCTTCCGGATTTATCATTAACTAAACCATACAGATTTATCATTAACTACACATTCGAACACAAACCATGCATTTACAATCGAACCGGCTTTAATTCAGCTCTCCATTCTTATATCTAGCCACAATATTCTGAATACGTTCATTCGGATTGAGCAGATCACTAATGGACACATCATGATTCAGTGTATCAATCAGATATGCGATATACTTACTCATATCACAATCAATATACCACTCCCGGCTCAGTAATTCAGGAGTCTGATAGATCAGATTAGTAGTGATTACGCCATCGATCAGACCATTTTCATAAGCCTTATCAAAACGCTCCAATCCATTCGTGAACAACCCGAAGGTAGCACAGATGAAAATCTTGCCAGCTTTTCTCTCTTTTAATCCGGCAGCTACTTCCAGAACACTTTCACCGGAGGAAATCATATCGTCGATGACGATCATATCCTTACCCTCTACGGAAGAGCCAAGGAATTCATGCGCAACGATCGGATTACGTCCGTCAACAATTCTGGTATAGTCCCTGCGCTTATAGAACATACCCATGTCAAGCCCCAGTACATTTGCCATATAAATAGCACGTCCCATACCGCCTTCATCGGGGCTGATTACCATCATATGATCGGAATCAATCTTAAGATCCTTCACATGCTTCAGAAGACTCTTAATAAACTGATAGGTCGGCTGAACCGTTTCAAAACCATGCAGAGGAATCGCATTCTGGACACGCGGATCATGTGCATCAAAGGTGATGATGTTGTCAACACCCATGCTTACAAGCTCCTGCAGTGCGATGGCACAGTCCAAGGATTCACGGGAGGTACGCTTATGCTGTCTGCTTTCATAAAGGAACGGCATGATAACGGTGATTCGTCGGGCCTTTCCGCCAACAGCTGCAATGATACGCTTCAGATCCTGATAATGATCGTCCGGTGACATATGATTCTCTCTGCCACACAGAGAATAGGTCAGGCTGTAGTTTGCCACATCAACCAGAAGATAAAGATCGGTACCACGGACAGACTCCAGAATAATTCCCTTGGCCTCTCCGGAACCAAAACGCGGAACCTTCGCCTTCAGAAGATAGGAATCACGCTGATAGCCTGCAAATGCAAGACTTTCCTTGTGCTCACTTTCACGGATGGTACGCCATTTTACCAGATAATGATCCACTTTTTTTCTCCAAGGGATTTGCATCCCTCCAAAGGAATGATTCCCAATGAACCGACGGGAATGGTTTCAAGATTTCTCGTTTCTTCACGCTGTGCCATGAAGGTACCTCACTTTCTACTTTGCAGTTTTTTGAATAATCCGGATATCCGGCCCCGTAAATTTACATACAATATAGTTTTGCATAATCCTTGAAAATGAGCGGTCCGAATAACGGTTCGACACATCTTCAAAAGAAAGATTGGTAGATATAATTGTCGATTTCTGTGCCATATTTCTTCCGTTTAATAAAGAAAAGAACACAGAAGAGATCACATTGGTAGGATACTCGGTGCCAAGATCGTCAATGATTAATAAATCACAATCAAAGAGTTCCTTATTATAAGTAACAAGGTCTTCTTTATTCTTATAATCAAACATACTCTTGGAAAGTATTTCGAAAAGATGAATGGCACTCATATATACCACAGAATGTTCACTTTCCAGTAATTCGCGGGCAATACAACTGGATAGGAAGGATTTGCCCGTACCTACTGTACCATAAAAAAACAGATTATGATAGTCTGAATCAAAAGTTTCTATAAATTTTTTTACTGATGTCTACCGTACGGCGGAAACACTCCAAGGCTTCGCCTTCATAGTAGTCATAAGATAAATGATCAAAAATTCTCAGTAGTGAGAGATTTCTCTAATCCGGACTGCTCATAAAGCAGTCGGATAATCGCCTGTTTGAAGCAGTGACACTTCTGCCGGTTCGGTAAATAGCCGGTGTCCTGACAGTCCGTACAGGTATAGACAGGAGCAAGATAATCAGCCGGATATCCGGCATTTACTAAAAGCTCCTGCTTCTTAACAGAAAGCTGGCGGATCGTTTCGTGAAGACTTGTAAGGGCAGATTCGTCACCCTCTAATAGCTTTCGTCCATGGGAAACAGACACCGACGCAATCTGATCGGAGAGTTCTTTAAACCCTTCTACATAGGAACAGACCTCCTGCAGGCGGTCCTCCATGATGCGGTGGTTGTTTAACTGGGTCACTTCGTATCCATGAATGATGGACTGATATTGTGCGTTGCTGAGTGCCACGATAAAATCTCCCTCAAAAATTAGTTGCTGATGATCTCCTTTTCCAGAGCATCAAAATCATAGGTGCTTCGCATCATCTGGTTGAAAGAAGCGGTAGTATTTCTTACAGGCTTCACGGAAGTCTGGCGGCTCTGGTTATAGGCATCGTCGAGCTTAAGGATATCGGCTTTGTGGTGAACCTTATTCTTATGCCAGTTGTTTAAGATGCTGTCTGCATACTCAAAACGGTGCTTGTCCGTAGCCATGACCGTCCGTTCACAGGCCTCTAAAATAATATCCTGTGTAAAGCTGAAATCCTTCGTCCATTTAATGACATAATCTGCCTCGGCCTTAGTCGGATTACTGGACTTGCCCAAAGCCTTCATAATATCATAGACGGTTTTATCATATTTTTTGGTAGCGCGTGCAGCCTGTTTGGGAGTGGTGATGCCTTCCTCTGCCCAGCTGACGGCTACCTTTTCTATGTAACGGAAATCTTTCTTTCCCTTTTCTACGCAGTATTGAATGAGATAATCAATCAGATCCTCGGAAAAATGCAACCTGTCCGTAAAGAACAGGATCGTTTTCATTTCGGTGGGTGTCAGCGGCTTTCCAATGTACTGTTCTACCACAAACAGAATCTGGGAGGTATCTTCCTTTTCCTTGAATTCCCGGATCTGATCGAGCGTATAAGCCGGTTTTTCATAAGGATTGGGAGCAGGTGCTGCTGTCTCGGCCTCAACTGGTGCGGTGCGCTGCGTTTCTTTGCGTGCGGCAGAAAGTGATACCACCGGTGCAAGAGGAGCAGCTTCGCCGGAAGCTTTTTTTGTAACATCGAGCAGACGGATTGCACTAAGTGTTTTGGCATCGTCATATTCCAAAGCGAGCAGATGATTCTTTTCCCAGTATTTTAATGCACGTATGACATCCTTCTCGGTATGGTTAAACTGATCCGCAATATCCGACACACTTGTCGGAAGGTGCGCGCTCATGGTGCGGAGAAGGTATAAGTATACCTTGAGCTGGGCATCGTTCGCCTCTTTCATATACTCATCAATAAAAATATTGGATACCACAGTAACATCAGAATAATTCTCCTGATACACCTTAAACTGAGCCATATCAAATTCACCAACCTTAATATTCATTCAAACTAAATAAGCAAAATGAATTATAGCACATGCTTTTTAAAATGGAAATAGCCAAAATGCGGGGAAACCCAGTATTTACAAGGCTTTCTGGCATTTGTGGATAATGTGGACAATGTGGATATAAATAATAAAGGTTGATAAAATCCATTAAAACAAAGGAAAAAAATATCCACATATTTTAAATTCATAAAAAAAATATGTGGACGATGTGGACAATTATCTGGAGAGAAGCTCTTCCCCAATGTTTACAACATCTCCGGCGCCCATAGTTATCAACAAGTCTCCCGGTGTACAATTTTTCTAAAATAAATTTTTTTCAATTTCAGAAAAGCTTCCAAAAATAATGACAGTTTGGATTGAGTGGAAGAATTTCTTCCTTCAGGGTTTCGGAGCTGATTCCAAGGGTATCAGTTTCGCGTGCCGCATAAATATCTGCAAGGATGACTTCATCTGCCAAGGAAAGAGCCCTGGCAAAGTCCTTAAGGAATGCTTTTGTGCGGGTGTAGGTATGCGGCTGGAAAACGACCCAGAGCTTTTTGTGGGGATAATTTTGTGCCGCAGTTAAAGTTGCAGTAATTTCTGAAGGATGATGTGCATAATCATCAATTATAGTAAAACCATTGAGACAACCCTTATATTCGAACCGGCGGTCGGTACCATGGAAGCCGGCAAGTGCCTGAGCCGTCTGGCCACGGGGGATCGTAAACAGGTCGGCAAGTGCAATGGCGGCAAGCGCGTTGTAGATATTGTGCTCACCCGGTACACTGAGCTTAAAGGTGCAGGGGGTCATGTCCGTGCTTTTTAGTTCAAATTCCGCACAGCCCTTGTCATCATAGGAGATCCGGGAAACGGAATAATCGGCGCCTTCACTTCCGAAGGTGATGACGCGGCAGGGAAGACCTTCATAAATTTCTTCTACATTGGGAATCGTGTTGTTGATAATCAGTGTTCCGTCTGTCGGAAGGAGGGATGCAAAGCGGCGGAAGGAGGAACGGATATCGTTGATGTCCTTGAAGAAATCCAGATGATCTTCTTCTATATTAAGTATGATTCCGATTTTCGGGAAAAAAAGCTTAAAAAAAGCTGTTGGTGTAGTCACAGGCTTCGGTTACAAAAATAAGGAGAATGGCCAACACGGATGTTGCCGCCGATGCTCTTTAAAATCCCGCCAATGGAAAGGGTGGGATCGGTATCTGCCTGCAGCAGGATTTCGGAAACCATGGAGGTTGTTGTGGTTTTTGCCGTGGGTACCGCTGATGGCAACCGGTAATTCATAGTTGCGCATGATCTCACCTAACAGCTCTGCCCGTGTGAGGGCCGGGATGGAAAGCTCCTGCATGGCGATAAATTCCGGATTGTCCGGGTGGATGGCGCTGGTGTATACCACAACATCAATATCCCCTGTAATGTTTTCCTTCTTTTGCCCAATGAAAATATGTGCACCCCTGTTTTTTAACATATCGGTAAGAGCCGACTGCCTGGCATCGGAACCGCTGACCTTGAAATGCTTTTCTAAGAGAATTTCTGCAAGGCCGCTCATGCTGATGCCGCCGATTCCGATGAAATAAACATGTACGGGGGTTGAAAAATCAATCTGATACATAAGAATAGATCCTTTCCTTAATAGAATACATTATGTGCAAATGTTCAGAACTCCATTCATTACAATTATACTGAATCTCTAAAAGGAGTGCAAGGACAGGGCAGTGTTTTTTTACAAAATGTGGAAAGAAAAGGGGGCCATAAACACATAATGTTGTTAAAAAAATAGAAGTTTGTGTAAAGAACTGCCATAATTTTTTTGTAAAAAAATGACAGAAAAAAACAGGAAAAAAACATTCATTGAATTTGTAAAAAAATATTCACTTTTAAAAATAATATATGGTATAATATTCCTAATTCATTTGAACGTTCCAAAAAGGGTAAAATTCCTTTGACAGTTCGGGTTCAATAGCTTCATTAAAATTTACTGGTAAGAGGTGATGACATGATTAAAAAAGAGATGATTGCCATGTTACTGGCAGGCGGTCAGGGAAGTCGTCTGGGGGTACTGACATCGAAGGTGGCCAAGCCGGCTGTTTCCTTTGGTGGAAAATATCGAATCATCGATTTCCCGCTCAGCAATTGTATTAATTCAGGTGTTGATACGGTGGGTGTATTGACACAGTACCAGCCGTTACGACTGAATACACATATTGGTATCGGCATTCCGTGGGATCTGGACAGAAATATCGGTGGTGTAACCGTACTTCCCCCGTATGAGAAGATCACGAACAGCGAGTGGTATACAGGTACAGCGAATGCGATTTATCAGAACATTGATTATATGGAGAGCTATAATCCGGAATATGTTCTGATTCTTTCCGGAGATCACATCTATAAGATGGATTATGAAGTGATGCTGGATTTCCATAAGGAGAAGGGCGCAGATGTTACGATTGCCGTTATGCCTGTTCCGATGGAAGAAGCAAGCGTTTCGGAATTATGATTACTGATGAAGATCATAAAATTACCGATTTTGAAGAAAAGCCTGAACATCCCAGAAGCAATCTGGCATCCATGGGTATTTACATATTTAACTGGAAAACTCTGAAGGAAGCATTGCTTGCGAATGCACAGCAGCCGGGACTTGATTTCGGTAAACATGTCATTCCCTACTGCCATGACAACGGAAAGCCGTTATACGCTTACGAATTCAATGGCTACTGGAAGGATGTAGGAACCCTGCATTCTTACTGGGAAGCAAATATGGAGCTTATTGATATTGTTCCTGAATTTAACCTTTATGAAGAATACTGGAAGATTTATACAAAGAGTGAAATCCTTCCGCCCCAGTATCTGGCAGATACCAGCTTTGTTGAGAGAAGTATTATCGGTGAGGGCGCAACGATCTGCGGTAAGGTTTACAACTCCGTTATCGGCTGCGGCGTAACTATTGGCAAGGACACTGTGGTACGTGATTCCATCATTATGAATAATACGGTGATCGGTGAGAACTGTGAACTGAACAAAGCAATTATTGCAGAGAATGTTGTTGTGGGTGATGAGGTTAAGCTTGGCATTGGTGAAGAAGCTGAGAATGAGACCGATCCTCATATTTACAATAATGGAATTGTTACCATCGGTGAGAAGAGTGTGATTCCGGACGGCATTACCGTAGGAAAGAATACCTGCATCTTTGGTAAGACAAGTGATTCCGATTATCCGGAGAAATTCCTTGCAAGCGGTAAAACATTAATTAAGGAAGGTGATAACAAGTGAGAGCAATCGGTATAATTTTAGCAGGTGGAAACAGTTATAGAATGAAAGAGCTCTCATCGAAGAGAGCCGTATGTGCAATGCCTATCGCAGGCAGCTACCGGAGCATTGACTTTGCGCTGAGTAATATGACCAACTCCCATATCCAGAAGGTTGCCGTGTTTACCCAGTACAATGCGGGAAGTCTGAATGAGCATCTGATTTCCTCCAAATGGTGGAACTTCGGACGTAAGCAGGGAGGATTATTTACCTTTACTCCTTCCGTTACGGCAGAGAATAATTTCTGGTATCGCGGAACTGCAGATGCCATGGCACAGAATCTGTCCTTCCTTAAGAACAGTCATGAACCGTATGTAGTGATTGCATCCGGTGACTGTGTTTATAAGATGGATTACAACAAGGTACTGGAATATCATGTAGCCAAGAAAGCAGATATCACCGTTGTGTGCAAGGACATGCCCGCTGATGTGAATGTGGACCGTTTCGGTACGGTGAAGATGAATGAAGAAAGCCGGATTGAAGAATTCGAAGAGAAGCCGGTTGTAGCGAAGTCCAATACGATTTCCTGCGGAATCTATGTGGTCAGAAGACGTCAGCTGATTGAGATGATTGAGAAGTGTGCGGAAGAAGACCGTTATGATTTTTGTGAAGGATATTCTGATCCGTTATAAGAATATGAAGAAAAATCTACGGATACAAGCTTACGGATTACTGGAGAAACATTGCTACGGTTGATGATTATTTTGAAACCAATATGGATTTCCTGAAGCCTGAAACAAGAGATTATTTCTTTTAAACAGTATCCGGATATTTATTCCAAGGTGGATGATCTTCCTCCTGCAAAATATAATCCGGGTGCACAGGTCCGTAACAGTCTGGTGTCGAGTGGAACCATTATCAATGGAACTGTAGAAGACTCTGTGATCTTTAAAGAAACGTACATTGGAAATAACTGTTACATCAAGAATTCTATTATTCTCAATGATGTTTATATTGGGGATAATACGCACATTGAAAACTGCATCATAGAAAGTCATGATACCATCCGGGCGAATTCTTACTATGTTGGTGAGAATGAGATTAAGATTGTTGTGGAGAGAAATGACCGGTATGTGATCTGAACGGCTATTAATTAAATTTAATGAACGAAGATACTTGCACGTCAACAGGGGAATGACAGCTTAGGAAATCTGCAAGAATTTTGTATAGGGACAAAAGAAAGAAAGGGGTAAAATTATGCAGATTACGGACGTTCGAGTTCGCAAGATTACGAAGGAAGGAAAGATGAAGGCTGTCGTATCCATTACACTGGATGATGAATTGGTGATTCATGACATTAAGGTTATTGAAGGGGATAAGGGATTGTTCATTGCAATGCCAAGTAAAAAGGCAGCGGATGGAGAATATCGGGATATTGCTCATCCGATCAATTCACGGACCAGAGATAGAGTACAGACCGTGATTCTTGATGCTTATGAGAGATCACTCTCTGAACCGGATTCTGAATAAACAAAACAGACAGGGCAGCCGCATGATGCGGCTGCCTTTTTTCTGCATAGGAGAAAAGGATTTATGAGGAAATGATGCATAAGGAAATGATTCAGGGGATCATTTTTGAGAGTAGAACGGATGTGATATTGAGAAAAAATATCAAGAAAACGCTGCTGCTTGTATCTTAAACAGGTAAGTGTTATATTTTTGGTGTACGAATAAGATAAAGCTGAAAAGATACAAGGAGGACGAAACAATGTTAGAGTGCTTAAAGAAAAATCAACAAAGAAAAAACAGGTTTATTTGCAGCCGGAGTGTTATTTGGAACAGCCGGAATCAAAATTCTGACAAGCAAGGATGCAAAGAAGTTTTATACACAATGCACTGCAGCTGTGCTGCGTGCTAAGGAATGTGTTATGAAGACGGTAACCTCCGTACAGGAGAATGCAGAAGATATTTATGCAGAAGCTAAGGAAATCAATGAAGAACGTGCAGCACAGGATGCGGAGCTGGGGGCAGACGTAACCGTTGAAGAAACAGATATAACAGAGGATGCAGAGGAAAGCGCAGAGCAGGAATAATCTGTTTTGGAATGGAGTGATTACGATGAGATTTGTAATAAAACATGAGATCAAAGGCAGAATCCGTATTCATCTCGTCCAGAAAAGAATGACTTTGCAACAGGCAGATATCCTGCAGTACTATCTGGAGATACAGGAAAATATAGAAACTGCCAGGATTCAGGAGAGAACCTGCGATGCAACTATTTGCTATCATGGAAGCAGGAATGCTATCCTTGATGTAATAAAGAACTTTTCCTATGAACACGTAAATGTTCCGGAAGATTATCTTAAGAATTCCGGAAGAGAGATGAACAGGGAATATAAGGATAAGCTGGTAAATCAGGTGGTGCTTCATTATGGAACAAGACTTCTGATGCCACTGCCGGTCAGGGAAGGAATTGCGGTAATCAAATCGGTCCGCTATCTGTGGAACGGTCTTTGCACGCTTTGCAAAGGAAAGATTGAAGTACCGGTGCTGGATGCAACGGCGATCGGGGTATCCATGTTCCGTGGAGATATTGATACGGCTAGCTCTGTAATGTTCCTTCTGGGAATTGGTGAGATCCTGGAGGAGTGGACGCATAAGAAATCCGTGGGCGATCTTGCAAGAAGTATGTCCTTAAATATCAATAAGGTCTGGCTTGTAAAGGATGGACAGGAAATTCAGGTTCCCTCTAAAAACGATCCAACCGAAGGATCTGGTACGGATTCATATGGGTAATGTAATTCCGTTTGATGGTGTGGTAACAGATGGAGAGGCGATGGTGAACCAGGCATCCCTTACCGGAGAGTCTGTTCCGGTGCGTAAGAAAGAGGGAAGCTCTGTCTATGCAGGAACGGTTGTTGAAGAAGGAGAAATTACAGTCTGTGTAAAACAGGCAAATGGATCCAGTAAATATGAGAAGATCATGGCGATGATTGAAGAATCCGAGAAGCTGAAATCTTCATTGGAAAGTAAAGCGGAGCATCTGGCAGACCAGCTTGTTCCATATACGTTCCTGGGAACCGGGTTGGTATGGCTGCTTACCCGTAATGTGACCAAAGCACTGTCTGTTTTAATGGTGGATTATTCCTGCGCTCTGAAGCTGGCAATGCCGTTAACAGTACTGTCAGCAATCCGGGAAGCGAGCAGTCATGAGATTACGGTTAAAGGTGGTAAGTACATCGAGGCGATGGCCGAAGCCAGAACCATTGTTTTTGATAAAACAGGGACATTGACGAAGGCACAGCCTACCGTTGTGGATGTTGTGCCGTTCAGCGATCAGTCCAGGGATGAATTGCTAACGATTGCGGCATGCCTTGAGGAGCATTTCCCTCATTCCATGGCAAAGGCAGTGGTTCGTGAGGCAGCCAGAAGAAACCTGGTACATGAAGAGATGCATACTAAAGTAGAATACCTTGTGGCACATGGGATTTCTTCCACGATTGCAGGCAAGAAGGTTGTCATTGGCAGCTATCACTTTATCTTTGAGGATGAAAAGGCTGAGATTCCGGAAGGAAAGCAGGAGCTGTTTGATCATCTGCCGGAGGAGTACTCCCATCTCTATATGGCAATTGATGGAAAGCTCTCTGCAGTCATTACGATCGAGGATCCTTTGCGCCGGGAGGCATCTATGGTTATTCAATCTCTGCGTGAGCTTGGAATTGAAAAGCTTGTGATGATGACCGGAGACAGTGATCGGATCGCGTCCAATATTGCCGGTAAGGTTGGCGTGGACGAGTATTATTCCGAAGTGCTTCCGGAGGATAAGGCAGGCTTTGTCGGGAAAGAAAAAAAGCCGACGGACGTAAGGTTATTATGATTGGCGATGGAATCAACGATTCCCCTGCACTTTCGAAGGCGGATGTCGGGATTGCCATCAGTGATGGGGCTGAAATTGCCAGAGAAATTGCAGATGTTACCATTGCAGCAGATGATCTGCGTGAGATCATTACCCTGCGCCGCTTAAGTGAAGCCATGATGAAACGGATTCATAAGAACTACCGCAGAATTATCGGTATTAATTCCACGCTGATTGTTTTAGGGGTGATGGGACTGATTCCTCCGACGATGTCTGCCCTGCTTCATAACACCTCCACGTTGTTAATCAGCTTAGAGAGCATGAAAAATCTGCTCGATGATGAGGAAGAAAAGCGGCAGGCAGTTTAGAACTGCAGGCAGTCTGTGACGAAGCAGTGTGACATAAAAAGAAGATAATGAACAGTTACGATGAAATTATGAAATGGAAAAGGATGGACCGTTTGGTTCATCCTTTTCCATTTAGGGAATTCCGCTTTGGGGAATTTCGCTGGAATTTCCATAAAGCGAAATGCTCTGCCTGGAATTTTAACTGAAGTCCGCCTCTTCCTAAATCCAGACGAATGTGCTAAGATAAAACCGATTCGCGCTGAAGGAAAAGGAGAAAACCATGTATATGATTGCAGGACTGGGGAATCCCGGAAAAGAATATAACAATACAAGACATAATATCGGATTTGCATTCATTGATGCACTTGCGGAAGAATATGATATTAATGTCATGGATGTGAAGCTGAAGGCACTGACCGGAAAAGGAATGATTGGCGGTCAGAAGGTGCTTCTGGTAAAGCCCCTGACTTTTATGAATTTAAGCGGTGAAAGTATCCGTCCGCTTGCAGATTATTATAAGGTAGATCCGGAGAGTGAGCTGATTGTGGTATCGGATGATATCACCTTATCTCCCGGAGGCATCCGTATCCGCAAGAAAGGAAGCGCCGGTGGGCATAATGGTTTAAAGAACATTATTGGACAGCTCGGAACCGAGAATTTTAAGAGGATCCGGATCGGTGTCGGTGAAAAGCCGAAGGGCTATGATCTTGCCGACTATGTACTGGGACATTTTTCCAAAGAAGAGCAGCCTCTGATGCAGGAAGGGATTACAAAGGCGAAGGAAGCATTAAATCTGATTCTTGCAGGAAATATGGATCAGGCGATGAACGAATACAATCGCAGGGAGAAGTAAATGAATACATTGCTCGCGCCACTATGGGAAATCGGCGAATTTGAAGAGATTCAGAAACAATTAGATAAAGAAAACGGCTGTGTAGCGCTTACGGGATGCATCGAATCCCAGAAGCTTCATATGGCTTACGGACTCTCGGAGAGGAGGTTTCAGAACCGGATCTTCGTCACCTATAGCGACCAGCGGATTAAGGAGCTTTTAGAGGATGAGCGGTTTTATGACCGGGAGGCCGTCGTTTATCCGTCGAGGGACCTTATTTTCTATCAGGCGGATATTCATGGAAATCAGCTTACGAAGGAGCGCATTAAGACGCTGCGCCGGATTCTGGAGGGAAAGCCGGCTACGGTAATTACCACCTTCAGCAGCCTGATGGCACCGCAGCTTTCCCTCGATATCTGGAAACAGTATCTGCTCCATATGGATGGAAAGAGCATTATTGATGAAAAAGGCGATTGCTCTGCGTCTTGTGGAAATGGGATATGAGAAAACCTATCAGGTGGAAACACCCGGGCAGTTCAGTGTGCGTGGCGGCATTGTGGATATCTTTGACCTGACAGAAGAAAATCCCTATCGAATTGAATTGTGGGGAGATGAGATCGAATCCATCCGGAGCTTCGATGTGATGAGCCAGCGATCCATTGAAAAATTGTCTGAAATCACCGTATATCCTGCAACCGAAATGCTGCTTTCGAAAAACCAGCTAAAGACCGGGATGGAAAAGATCAAGAAGGAAGCCGCAGCATTTGAACAAAAGCTCCGGGATGAATTTCATACCGAGGAAGCCCACCGGGTTGCCACGCATGTCAAAGAACTCGAAGAGCAGGTGATGGAATTCGGGAATGCGGCAAACCTGGACGGCTATATGAATTATTTCTATGAAGAAACCGTTTCTTTTCTGGAGCTGTTTGATATGAAAGATACTGTTTTCTTCCTGGATGAACCGGCGCATATTGAGGAGCATGCAAAGGCGGTGGAGACAGAGTTCCGTGAGAGCATGGTTCATCGTGCCGAGAAGGGATACATTCTGCCGGGACAGATGAATCTGCTGTTTTTCATTGGAAGAGACCGCAGCGCGGCTTTCAAGGGGACATGCTGCGTATCTGTCTGCACTTGATATGAAGAACAGCTTTACCGGAAAGCTGCTGAAGCCGTCGCTTAAAAGTGACATGACGGTCAAAAGTATTTCTTCTTATAATAATAGCTTTGAATCCCTCGTGCAGGATCTGAAGCGGTACAAGAAAAATAAGTACCGGATTCTGTTGTTATCCGGCTCAAGGACAA
The DNA here is from genome assembly GCA_021628825.1 of Lachnospiraceae bacterium. Classification (GTDB taxonomy): domain Bacteria; phylum Bacillota; class Clostridia; order Lachnospirales; family Lachnospiraceae; genus Suilimivivens. The sequence goes on from JAJXRY010000002.1 coordinate 648,211, forward strand.
GGGCAGAGCGTCTTGCCAGGGATCTGCAGGATGCCGAGCTAATGGCATTTTATTCTGAGGATCCGGAACAGGGAGCTCCAGCCGGGGAAATTATGACCTGTTATGGGCGTGTGCTCCGGGGCTTTGAATATCCGCTGCTTAAATTTGCGGTCATTTCCGAAAGCGATATTTTTGGAAGTGAAAAGAAGAAGCGGAAGAAAAAGAAGACCTATGAAGGCCGGAAAATCAATGATTTCAATGAATTAAGCATCGGAGATTATGTGGTTCATGAAAATCATGGGCTGGGGATCTATAAGGGGATTGAAAAGGTAGAGGTCGACAAGGTTACGAAGGATTACATCAAGATTGAGTACCGGGACGGTGGAAACCTTTATGTGCTGGCAACGGGGCTTGATGCCATCCAGAAGTATGCGTCTGCAGATGCGAAAAAGCCAAAGCTTAATAAGCTCGGTACACAGGAGTGGAGCAGAACCAAGTCAAAGGTCCGGGAAGCAACCGGCGAGGTGGCGAAGGATCTGGTGGAGCTTTATGCGGCGCGTCAGCAGAAAAACGGTTATCCTTACGGAAAGGATACGGTCTGGCAGAGGGAATTTGAAGAGATGTTTCCCTTTGAGGAGACGGAGGATCAGCTGCTTGCCATTGATGCGACGAAAAAGGACATGGAGAGCACGAAGATCATGGACCGCCTGATCTGCGGGGATGTTGGCTACGGGAAGACGGAAATTGCCATCCGTGCGGCGTTTAAGGCGGTACAGGAGGGAAAACAGGTGGTTTATCTTGTCCCGACAACGATCCTTGCGCAGCAGCATTACAATACCTTTGTACAGCGGATGAAGGATTTCCCGGTGAGAATCGACATGCTGTCCCGTTTCCGGACAGCAGCAGAGCAGAGGAAGACCATCACAGACCTAAAAAAGGGCATGGTGGATATTGTGATCGGTACACACAGGGTTCTGTCAAAGGATGTGGAATATAAGGATCTGGGGCTTCTGATTATCGATGAGGAACAGCGGTTTGGCGTTGCACATAAAGAGAAAATCAAAAAGATGAAGGAAAACGTAGATGTTCTGACACTGACTGCAACACCGATTCCGCGAACCCTTCATATGAGCCTCATCGGTATCCGGGATATGAGCGTTCTGGAGGAGGCACCGAATGACCGCCTTCCGATTCAGACCTATGTCATGGAATACAATGATGAAATGGTAAGGGAGGCTATTGTGCGTGAGCTGTCACGGGGGGGACAGGTCTATTATGTTTATAACCGTGTCAATCACATTGCAGATGTGGCCGCCCAGGTGCAGCAGCTTGTCCCGGAAGCCAACGTGGCTTTTGCCCATGGACAGATGCAGGAAAAGCAGCTTGAACAGATCATGTTTGACTTTATTAATCAGGACATTGACGTACTGGTATCTACGACGATTATTGAAACCGGACTGGATATTTCCAATGTCAATACCATTATTATCCATGATTCGGATAATATGGGACTGTCCCAGCTTTACCAGCTCCGGGGACGAGTGGGAAGAAGCAATCGTACTTCTTATGCGTTCCTCATGTATAAGAAGGATAAGATGCTGAAGGAAGTGGCAGAGAAGCGTCTTGCTGCAATTAAGGAATTTACGGATCTGGGAAGCGGCTTCAAAATTGCCATGAGGGATCTGGAAATCCGTGGCGCCGGAAATCTTCTGGGAGCAAGCCAGCATGGACATATGCAGGCTGTCGGCTACGATCTTTACTGCAAAATGCTGAATGAAGCGGTGAAAACCCTGAAGGGAATTCCAACGAAGGAGGATTTCCTTACCACAGTGGATCTGGATGTGGATGCCTTTATTCCGCCATCCTATATTGTGAATGAGGTACAGAAGCTGGATATTTACAAGCGGATTGCCGGAATTGAGAATCAGACAGAGTGCGATGATATGAAGGAAGAGCTGCTGGATCGTTTTGGCGTAATTCCGACAGAGGCAGACAATCTTTTACGGATTGCCCTGATCCGCGTGGCTGCCCATAAGCTGGATATGACAGAGGTCAAAGGAAAAAACAGCCAGATCGTGTTTACCTTAAAGGAGGATGCACAGATTCAGGTACAGAATATTCCAGTGCTTCTTGCCAGGGTGGAGCATTTAAGCTTCAATCCGAAAATGCGCTGTTTTGTATTTCATTATCAGAAGTGCGGCATGGTGGAAAAGGATGAAAGGCAGCTTCTGGCCTATACGGAAGAGCTGCTGCAGACCATGCAGGAGTGCCTGACCGTTCAGCCATGCCATTCATAAGCTGCCGTAGGATATAGGTTGGCTGAATTATTACAAAAAAATTCTATATTTCTATAGGAAATTCGGACAAAATAGTGTAAACTGGAAAATAGCTATTCAGTATAGGTCGAAGCATTTACTGCCAAGACCGTAAGAAAATGATTCAATAATGCAAAATAGATGTGGTTTATGACAAAAGTTAAGAGAACCTGAAAAGGGTAGGAGACAGTATGAATATTTTCATGGTTTTGAGTCTGATCGGTGGTCTGGCGCTGTTCCTGTACGGTATGCAGATGATGGGCGACGGTCTGAAAAAAAGGCTTCCGGCGGTAAGCTGGAAATGATTTTAGAGAAGCTGACGTCCAACAAACTTATGGCCGTTTTATTAGGTGCCGGTGTTACGGCAATAATCCAGTCTTCTTCGGCTACAACGGTTATGGTGGTCGGATTTGTGAATTCGGGCATCATGAGTTTATCCCGTGCAGTCGGTGTTATTATGGGCGCGAATGTTGGTACAACGGTTACGGCATGGATCTTAAGTATGACGGAAATTACAGGACAAAGCCTGTTTTTTTACAATTACTCAAGCCATCCTCCTTCTCCCCGATCCTTGCGATCGTGGGCGTGGCGATCCTCATGACCAGCAAGAAAGAAAAGCAGCGTGATGGAGCGACCATTATGCTGGGCTTTGCCATTCTGATGTTTGGTATGGAGATGATGTCGGGGGCTGTCGAGCCTTTGGCAGAATCGGAAGAGTTTCAGAAATTACTGTTGATGTTTGCAAATCCGGTACTTGGTATGCTGGTTGGATGCGGATTTACCATACTGATCCAGTCTTCTTCTGCGGCAGTAGGTATCTTACAGGCTCTGTCCGCTACCGGAGCGGTCACCAATCTGTCTGCCATTCCGTTGATTATGGGTGCGAATGTCGGTTCTACCACAACGGCACTGATCTCCAGTATCGGTGCAAGCCGGAATGCGAAGCGTGCGGCACTGGTACATTTCTATTTTAATATTATTAAAACCATTACCTTTATGCTGCTGTTTTACTGTTTTAATGCGATTTTCCATTTCGCATTTGCCAACCAGCCGGCAACGGCAGTGGGAATTGCAATCATTCATTCCAGCTTTAATATTGCTGCAGCAATTATTTTCACACCGGTTTCTTCGATTTTTGAAAAGATGGCATATCTGACCCTTCCGAAGCTTGAAAGTGAAGAAGAGGACAAGATCCCTGCCAGATCCGAGATCCAGATTCTGGATACCCGTTTTCTGGAGACACCGGGATATGCGTTGGAACAGTGTAAGAATGCAGCCATTGATATGGCGAATTATTCCAAAGAAGCATTATTCCTTGCGATAGACCAGATTGCTAAGTTTGATAAAAAGAATGCCGCTAAAGTAATTGACTTAGAGGAGCTTGTAGATCATTATGAGGACGAGCTGGGATCCTATCTGGTGAAATTAAGCAGCCGTCACTTAAGTGAGAAGGACAGTCAGGAGCTTTCGGTACTCCTTCACTGCATCGGAGATTTTGAACGGATCTCCGATCATGCAATTAACATCATGGAATCCGCAAGAGAAATGAACGACAAGAATCTTTCTTTCTCCAAAAAGGCAGAAGAGGAGCTGGCTATTTTTACCAGTGCCATTAAAGATATTGTGAATACCTCCATTCTGGTATTCCAGGAGGAGGATTTAAAGCTTGCCCTTCAGGTGGAACCGTTGGAGGAAGTGATTGACCACCTTAATGCGGAAGTAAAGAAGCGTCATATTAAGCGTCTCCGCAAGGGTAAGTGTACGATTGAGATGGGCTTTATCCTCTCGGATATTTCTACGAATTATGAAAGGGTTTCCGATCACTGCTCCAATATTGCCTTATGTCTTTTGCAGTTGAATGAGGATAATTTTGATACCCATATGTATCAGGAGAATATCTCTGCTTCGGATAACAAAGAGTTTAATGAGGAATATAAGCGTCTTCGAACCCGTTATCAATTACCGTAAGTGGTGCCTGAACATATGTGTAAGGGGGATGTGATATGGCGTTGATTTATGTATTAGAGGATGATCGGAACATCCGTGAAATTGAAGAAATTGCATTAAATAATGCGGGATATCAGGTGGTTTCCTTTGAAAATGCCAAAGAGTTTCAACGAAGGCTTAAGGAACGGGTCCCGGATCTTCTGCTGTTGGATCTGATGCTGCCGGATGCCGATGGCCTTGAACTTGTAACGCAGCTTCGGCAGAATGTGATGACCCGGAGTCTGCCGGTCATTATGGTGACCGCGAAGACAACAGAAATAGATAAAGTACGGGGACTTGACAGTGGGGCAGATGATTACTTAACGAAGCCGTTTAGTGTCATGGAGCTGATTTCCAGGGTAAAAGCACTTTTACGCCGGAGCATGAAGGGCCTAAATGAGCGCATTATTACCATTGGGGAGATTTCTCTTGATGTGGAGCGCCGTAAGGTGACGATTGATGGAGAACGCTGTGAGCTTACCTATAAGGAATATGAATTGTTAAAACTGTTAATGAATAATGCCGGGATTGTGACTCCACGGGAGGAAATTCTTGGAAAAGTATGGGAAACCGATTTCGAAGGAGAATCACGGACGATTGATATGCACATTAAATCGCTTCGCCAGAAGCTTGGAAGCAGCGCGAACCGGATTAAAAACCGTGCGGAATGTAGGATATTTGTTTGAAACGTCACCAATATAGGAAATGAAAAATGCAGAAAAAGATTTTTATTATGAATTGATGGGAATAGCTGCCCTGGCAATTTTTGGGAACATTATTGCTGGTGGTAGCTGTTTGTTTTTTTCCTACATGAATCCGGAATATCTGTCCGGGCAGCAGCAGGAAAAAGATGCTTCTTGTACTGATGATCGGCATTGCAGCAATTATGGCATTCTGCTTTTTTTGCTTGCGGGAATCTGGTCTTATCAGCTCGGAGAGAAGCTTCATCTTGGAAAAGAAGAGGACAATGAACTGAATGCAAAGCTGCGGCAGGAATTCACGGCCAATGTGTCCCATGAGCTGAAAACACCTCTTACGGCAATATCCGGTTATTCGGAGCTGATTGAAAACGGCATGATTTCGTCAGAAAGCGAAATCCGCAGAATGGCAGGTGAGATTCATAGCAACTCCGGACGGCTGATTACCCTCATTAATGATGTTATCCGCTTATCGGAGTTGGATGAGGAACAAGAGGAGGTCCTTCAGAAAATTCCACTTTCTGTTGCAGCGAAAAGCTGTGTGCAGATGCTTCAGATCAATGCAGAAAAGCATGACGTTACCCTCACATTTGAAGGCGGAGAGGCCTCTCTTTGGGGAACCAGACAGATGGTGGATGAGGTGCTTTATAATCTGTGTGACAATGCCATCCGTTATAATAAAGAAAACGGTAGTGTCACGGTGAAGGTGCGCAGGCACAATAATTGTGCGGTTCTGATCGTGCAGGATACCGGAATCGGGATCCCGGAAGAATGTCAGGAACGGATTTTTGAGAGGTTCTATCGTGTGGATAAGGGAAGGAGCAAGTCGACGGGAGGAACCGGTCTGGGGCTTGCAATCGTGAAGCATATTCTGGTGCGGCTGCAAGGGAAATTGAGCCTTGTAAGTAAGCCGGGAGAGGGAACGACGATTACAATTACTTTTTCCTCCATGTGAAGAGGACACTGACAGGTAGAAAAAAAATAGGAGCATATGGTGTATACTGGGAAAGATAGCAGCAGGTACAAGGGGGAAAGTATCTTATGCAGATGATCATTGTGTGTGAGGAAATCGGGGAATTATTGGAACAGCTTGGTTTAACCGGACAGGAAAAGGGATATGAACGCCTTTCCTACGCAATCGCCGTAACGGCGCAGGAGTTTGAAAGGGCAGGAAGTGTCACGAAACTGCTGTATCCGGATCTGGCGAAGCATTTTCAGACAACACCGGAGAAGATCGAGAGGTCACTCCGCCATCTCATTGAGAAATCCTGGGAAAAGGGAGAAAAGGACCGGTTCGAGGAATTGTTTGGCTATCACAAGGATAATTCGGAGATCCGTCCGACCAACAGTGAGTATATAGCCATTTTAGCGGACCGGATCCGGAGTGGCTGCTATGAGAATGTGTTGGAAAGTATCGAGGAATTTGAGTGAGCACATAGGCAAAAGGAAACTGAATAGCAGTAGTTTGGCGCATGTGCTTCTAAAGCATCACGAATAGAAGGAGAGGAAGAAACAACATGAATAAACCGGCAATCTGTGGAGGTACACCCGTCAGGGATACGAAAATTTCATACGGACATCAGTATATTGATGAAGAGGACATACAGGCAGTTGCAGATGTGCTTCGAAGCGACTATCTGACCTGCGGACCGAAGATTGCAGAGGCAGAAAAGGCACTCTGTGAAGTGACGGGGGCTAAATACGCGGTTGTCTGCAGCAATGGAACTTCAGCACTTCATATTGCCTGCCAGGCAGCAGGAGTACAGCCCGGAGATGAGGTCATTACGACACCGATCACCTTTGCCGCTTCGGCAAACTGTGCGCTTTACTGCGGAGCAAGACCGGTTTTTGCAGATATTAATGAGGAGACCTACAACATTGATCCGGAGAATGTACGGAAGCTGACAACAGACAAGACGAAAGCCGTTGTAGCGGTGGATTTTACCGGACAGTCGGTAGAACTGGATGCACTTTTAGAGCACTGCCACGCACATGGCATTACGCTGATCGAGGATGGTGCACATGTGATCGGAACGAAATATAAAGGAAAATGCAATGGCTCCATTGCCGATATGACTACGTTAAGCTTTCACCCGGTGAAGACGGTTACCTGCGGAGAAGGTGGTGCGGTACTGACGAACAGTGAAGAGCTTTATCGTAAGCTCCTGCTTTACCGTGCACATGGCATTACCCGGGATCCTTCTTTAATGGAGCATGAGCCGGATGGCCCTTGGTATTATGAGCAGCTTACCCTTGCCATGAATTACCGTATGACCGATATGCAGGCCGCATTGCTCATCAGCCAGTTAAAGAAGCTTCCGATGTTCATGGAGCGCCGGAAAGCAATTGTGAAGCAGTATAATGAAGCGTTTTTCAAAACTGCCGCAGATTGTGGTACAGAAGGAAATTCCGGAATCGGATACCACGAGACATCTGTATATTCTGCGGATTAATCCGGAGAAGCTTTCCATTGACCGCAGACAGTTTTTTGATGCGCTGGCTGCAGAGAATATCTGCTGTAACGTGCATTACATCCCGACCTATTACTTCCCGTATTATGAGAAGCTTGGATATAAGAGAGGCTTGTGCCCGAAGGCGGAGAAATTATATGAAGAGATTCTTACCCTTCCGCTTTATTATTCCATGACCGATCAGGATGTGGCGGATGTGATTGAAGCAGTTACGAAGATTGCAACGTATTACAGCAGGTAGTTCGTGCGAGAGTGCGCGGTTTCCCAAGAAACCGGAATAGTACAAGGTGAGGTAAAGCATGAAATTAAGCGTCATAGTCCCGGTTTTCAATATGGCAGCGGATGATAAACTGAAATGGTGCATGGATTCCCTGGTCGGACAGACAATTTCCGATTACGAGATCATTGCAGTGGATGACTGTTCCACGGATGATTCCTTATCCATTCTGCGCGATTATGAAAAGCGGTACCCCGGTAAGGTGGTTGTGATTGCTTCCCCGATAACCGGAAGCAGGGCGGCGCGAAGAACCTGGGGCTGTCTGCTGCAAAGGGAGACTGGATTGGGTTTATTGATGCGGATGACTGGGTGACTGCGGATTTTTATGAAAAGCTTCTGAATAAAGCAGAAGAAACCGGTGCGGATATGGTCGGATGTGATTATCATCTGACACCGGAGCACAGCATGAAAATCGGACAGATCGTACACAACAATACGCCGGAACAGGCAGGCATTCTGAATGAAGAGAAGTACCGTTCCCTGATTCTGGACGGTGGAAGTCTGGTGGTAAAGATCTACCGCAGACATATTATTTTAGATTATCCGAACCGTTTCCCAGAAGGAATTTTTTACGAGGATAATGCGATTGGAAATTCCTGGATGCTTCGTGCGAAGCACTTTGAATATCTGGAAGAACCGTTATATTACTATTATCAGCATGAGGCGTCGACGGTGCACACCATTACGAAAAAGCGCTGTGAGGACCGTATGGAGGCAGCCCGGATCATGGTGAAGGAAGCAAAGGAATTTCAATTCTTTGACACCTATTATCCGGAATTGGAAAGCAGCTTTACCACCCTGTTTTATGTGAATACCCTGTTTTCCTATCTGGCAGGTTCTGGCAGGAAGGAATACCGTTTCGTAAAAAGCACTGGGGGATGAAATGCGAAATACGTTTCCTGATTTTCAGAAAAATAAGTATTATGAGCAGAGAGTACATGCGGAAGAACGCAGGCTGATCGCCATGCAGCAGAAGTCAACACTTTATTTTATGATCTATTACAAATTGCTGTGGACCTACCGGAACCTGCGTAAGCGTTCGAGTATAAAAAAAGTAGATGATTAACATTGTGTGTTTTTAATGATATATGAAAAACAATCCATGAATGGAATTATTGAATGAAATTATTGAATGGTTACCTGAGTCACTGTGAAACAGCGATTTTAACATGATGACAATGGGAGAAAAAAAGATGAGTAGTCCGGGAAGAAGCAGAATTTATGTGTGTCATACCTTTTATCATGCCTATATTACCTGTCTGAAGGAACTTCATATACAACGAGATCCGGTGCAGAAACAGGCCGGTGCAGTGCTTCTTTTAAGCAGCATGTCGAATGATTTCGGCAATTTAAAGGAACGCGCGGAGAAGTCCGGTTTGTTTACGGAAGTCCTTCCGTTTGATGAAAAGGAAGAGACATACTTTCCGGAACTTGCCAAGTACCGTACCGATACCGGGAACCTTGTAAAGAACATGCTCCAGCGTATCCGCTTTACTAAGAAATTCGGTAAATTATTAGAGCCGTATATTCCGGTCGACTTTAAGAAGTTCAATGATATTTATGTGTTCTGTGATTCCGATCCGATCGGTTACTATCTGAGCACACATAAGATTTATTATCATGCGGTTGAGGATGGACTGAACTGTATCCTGTATTATGATACGGCCCGCTATGATAACCGTGGACATTTTAAACTTAAGGCATGGATGTCGAAGCACAATCTGATCTTTATCCAGAATGGTTATAACAAATACTGCCTTGATATGGAAGTGAACGATGTTTCGGTTCTTCCCTATCCTTGTGAGAAATATCTGGAGAAGCCGCGTAAGGAGCTGACCGATGATCTGACCGATGAAGAAAAGGATACCGTAGTCGGTATGTTCATTGAGAATAAGGACAAACTGGAAATGTCACTTCGCGAGGGCATGAACCATGAACATAAGGTGCTGGTTCTGACCGAGCCGCTGTGTGATCTGGAAACACGGAAACGCATTTTTCAGGATATCATTGAACAGTACGGCACCATTGATGGAGAACCTGCGCAGATTCTGATGAAGCCGCATCCCCGCGATGTGCTGGATTATGAGAAAGAATTTTCACAGTATATTATTCTGGATAAGAAGTTTCCGATGGAAATTCTGAATTATATAAAGGATCTTAAATTTGACCGTGTAATTTCGGTACTTACCGTAACCGATGCCATTTTGTTTGCGAAAGAAAAAGCTGTTCCTGGGGGAGGACTTTATGGACAGGTACGAAGCACCCGAAATTCACAGACAGAATGAGCAGATCTATTAAGAAGAAGGGGATATTAGAAAGGGGATTAAAATGTTTTCTTTAAAGAAAGAAGAAGTGAATGTAGGACGGCAGAGGGAGCTGGATCTGGTAAAAGGATTCCTGATGATTATGATCATATTGATCCATTCCTTTCAGACGATCGGGAACCTTGAGACGGTAACATCAAATGCACATGAAGTATTGTTTGCATTGTTTATGCCGACCGGGGCCTGCCTGTATCTGTTTGCAATGGGATTTGGAAGTGTTTTTACAAGACATTCGGAACCTAAGGATATGGTGAAAAACGGGATAAAGCTGTTAATCTTCCAGGCATTAAGTAACCTGTGTTATGCTGCGGCAATTGTGATCAGCTTCTGCTTAAGAAACCTGATTGCGGGAGAAGTGCCGGGCAGCAGGGAATTATATCAGGAAAAAACCTGTATGCGGTACTTACCTTCGTTAATATTCTTCTTCATATCCGGTATGTGCTATCTGGTGCTGGCATTGTACAAAAAATTAAATGTAAAACTGAGTGGGTATGTCGTAAGTGCGATCGTTGTAGGAATTGTAACGCCGTTTACCAAACTGCTGGTTTCGGACAATCAGGCACTTAACTGGATTCTGGATATGACGTTTGGAGGAAAAGGTGAAACAAGCTTCTGCTTTTTCCCGTACCTGAGTTATGTATTTTTAGGATATGTGTTTGCAAAGGTGATCCGGAGAATCCCGGAAGAGGAAAAGGGAGATTTCTACAAAAAGAGTGGGATCCTCTGTGGAGTAATTGCTGTAGTCTGGTTTATAAGTTGTATCGCATTGCATCCGAATGTGGATGACTTCTTTAATTATATGCTGGATCAGTACCGGACGCCGGGACTTCTGAAAGTCATTGGAAGCTTCTGCACAATCCTGTTTGTATTTGCACTTTCCTTCCTGGTGATGCCGGTAATTGAAAAGTGGAAATTCGGGTACAACAAGCTTTGCTTTTATTCGAAGCAGATTTCCAAGATGTATGCCGTACATATCGGAGTATACTATGTCATTGGCGGCTTCGCTGCGTTTGGCGGATTTGATGTGAAAAACATGTATCTTATGGTCGGTAGCTGTGCTGGTTGTAACAGATCTGCTTGTCCAGGGATACATCAGAATAGAAAGCAAGATTAAAAAGTGAGCAGAGAATGTTGAAAGAGGCTTGATATGACAGAAAAAATTCCTACCCCATATTTTTTACTGGATGAACCAATTTTACAGAGATATTTTTGATATGCTGACGGGAGCATTAAAAAAGAACTGGCCCAATTACCGGATCGGCTATTCCTTTAAGACGAACTCACTGCCCTGGCTGGTGAATTTTTATAAGAAGCAGGGAGCCTATGCGGAAGTCGTGTCCAAGGACGAATATGGATTGGCAAAATATCTTGGATTTCAGGATTCGGAGATTGTTTATAATGGCCCTTATAAGGATGAGCAGTCTTTCCGGGATGTTGTACTTGCCGGAGGATATGTGAATGTGGATTCCAAATGGGAACTGGAATGGCTGACGAAGCTTTCCAGAGAATTAGAAGAGGGAGAGTTTTTTTCAAGTTTTTCCAATCATAATGAAACAAATACAGAGGAAAAGACAGAAGCAAATGGAAAAAGTAAGTGAAATTCATGTTGGAATCCGTGTGAATTTCAATCTGGAACAGATGTGTCCGGGGAAACCACGATGGGAGAAACAAGCGGGCGGTTCGGCTTTTCTTATGAAAATGGCGAGTTTGCCAAAGCACTTTCCTATGTAAGAGCCCTTCCGCATGTAAAGGTTACAGGACTCCATCTTCATTCCAGCAGTAAAAGCCGCAGTGTGCAGATCTTCCGCAGTATTGCACAGATGGCCTGCAGGCTGAAAAAGGAATTTGATCTTACGTTATCCTATGTGGATATCGGAGGTGGGTATTGTGGTGGAATGGAAGGCAGACCGGAATATCCCGATTATTTCCCGGCCATTGCAGAAGAACTCCACAAGGAATTTGATCCGGAACAGATACAGTTGGTTGTAGAACCCGGAATTTCTCTGATTTCCAAAGGATCTTTCTTTGTGACCAGCGTGATTGATGTGCGGGATATCCGGGATACCCGGTATTTGATTACCGATGGCAGCCGGTTTAATATTGATGCAACCATGATTAAATCCTCGTATCTGTATCATACGAAGCTGCAGAATCCATCCGCGCCTGTAATGGAAAGACAGGAGATCACCGGTTATACCTGTATGGAATGTGACCGTCTCTTTACGATGGAGAATCTACCGGAGCTTCAGACGGGAGATCAGATTATTTATGAGAATGTCGGTGGATATACCATTAGCCTGAATCCGTTGTTTATTCAGTATTTCCCTGCGGTTTATGTACGCAATGGGGAGCAGATGACGGAAGTCCGCAAGAAGTGGACGGCGAAGGAATATGTGCAGGGGAATGTGTGGTAGATGAGATAATGCTGATACGATGTTGATACAGTGGTCAAACATGCACAAAATACTTGTCCTTGCAAGGACTAAGTATGTTTGTGCATTAGAGCAACCACTGGGAATTTTATAAAAAATCAAGTTTGAAGTTGAAGAAATGCTTAGGCAATCAGTATCCTTGGTAAGATATATGAGAAAGAAAAAGTGTGTTTTTATATTTTTGAAGGATTGCTGAGAATCATGAAAAAAAGATTCGAGGTAATTTTGTGTAAAGACGGGTTTACAGTGAAAGGAATAACAAATCATATGACGCATAACATCTTGATTCTGAGCTGCGGTACAAGAGACCTTCTTGTCCGTTACTTTAAAAAGGCAGATTTTGAGAGGGTGATTGGTGCAGATTGCAGTGAACTTGCGCCTGCACTTTATGAAGCGGATAAATATTATCTGATTCCGAGAATGAAGGAAGAGGGGTATTTTGATGCCATTCTGGAGATCTGTCGTAAGGAAGGGATTACGGCAATTCTTCCATTACAGGAGGATGAATTAAATCTGATTTCGGAGAATCGGGAATTATTTGAGCAGGAGGGAATCCGGACGATTGTTTCACCGGTAGAAACCTTGCAGATCTGCAGAGATAAATATCGTTTCTTTGAACATATGACAGAGCATAAGATTCCGGTGCTGAACTCTTATATTGATCTCACAGAATTTGAGAAGGCATATGAAGCAGGGAAGATTGGGTTTCCGGTATTTGTGAAGCCTGTCCGGGGAGCTGGAAGTGTTGGCGTGATGAAGGTTTCCTGTATGGAACTTTTGAAGGCGTTGTTTGCGTATGGTGAAGAGCCTTTACTGATCCAGGAATTCTGTAATGGCAGAGAATTTGGAATTGATGTGTATGTGGATCTTGTAAGTGGTGAAGTAGTGGACATTTTTGCAAAAGAAAAGCTGCGGATGCGTGCGGGAGAGACGGAGAAGTCCATTACCTGCAATGATCCGGCATTGAAAGAGTTTGTTTATCGTGCCGCTTCCACTCTGAAATTGTCAGGTCCGATTGATATGGATGTTTTTGAAAAAGATGGAACGTTCTATCTGTCAGAGATTAATCCGAGATTTGGCGGAGGATTCCCTCATGCGTATGCCTGCGGTGTGGATACACCCTCTTATATTCTGAGGAATCTGCAAGAAAAGCCAAATGAAAGTCATTGGCAGGAGGAACGGGAAGAAATCTATGTTTTGAAGTATTCTGATATTTTGTGCGTTGATTGTTGAGCGTTTATGGAATATGATTTGAGTAGAGCACTTAGCGAGGTTATTTCGAGCTTAGTGCGAACCATACAAGTTCACTTGGCAAACCGAAGGTGAGTCTGGTGAAGCTGGTTCGGGAGTGAACAGGCTCCTTTTGCAAAGCAAAACTTCAAATGGATTTGAGCAGCGCAATCAGCGCATCTGCAATGCGGATTGCCCCGCTGCCATCTACAAGCTGCTGCATCCGTCCGGAAACATTCTGGTAGCGAAGGAGACGCACGGAAGCAGCCTGATTTTTGACATAAGGATTCATGGAGGTAACCCAGTGGGCTGCCTCTTTTTTTATGGCTTCTTCGTTCATGCGGACATCACCGAGACAGGGAATGGCATCATTCTGAGCAAAGGCATTTGCAGAAGCAATCTGATTATCTGCAATAATGAAGCTTGCGGTAGGAATGCCAACTGCACACAGCTCGTAAAGTGTTGTTCCGGCAGCCGAGAGTGCAAGATCACAGGACTGCATCAGGGAAGCCATATCCGAAACACTCTGATGGAGAATAACGGTGGAAGCTTTTGCCGATGATGAGACAGTGGTGCACAAATTTTGCCTGTCGGCGAGTTTACACAGTACCTGGCGATCGGGATTCATGCTGCCCAAAAGAAGATCAAAGCAGTAGCCGGAAGGGCATTCGGCAAGCAGGGATTCGGTAAGGTGAAGCGTGGTATGATACGGATCGGAGCCGCCCGAAGCAATGAGAACATGGCAGATTTTGCAGTCTGACACAGAGGGCAGGGATCTGCCTGCAGATTGAAACTGGGGACGAAGCGGTGCATAAGCACCGCCTAACAGTCTCTTTCCGGCATGGGTATAGAAATGCTCATATTCCTGCTGTGTTTCAGGGGTTAGAATATCGTAATTGATGACCAGGTCAACCGGATAATCAAAGGAGCGCAGATCGTCCAGATAGATAAGAGTAACATGGTCTTTAAGGGATAAAAAATAGTTTTCGGTTACAAAATAGGAATCTACCAGTAAAATCGGCTTGGAGGCTTTGCACTTGTTTACAAGTGAGATCAGCTCCGGTAGTTCTACTTCCAAATCATTATACCGGGCGGTTTCAAGAATACGAACCGGGAATTCTTCTTTGCAGTCAAAAAAGCCGCTTAACAAAGCCTTGCTTTCCTGATCGGAAACGAGAAAGGTGATGGGAGATTCATCTGAGTCCGCAACGGTCGTACCTGCGGTCTGTAACTCTTTTTAATGCACGGGCAATCGAAAGACACCGCACTAAGTGTCCGGTGGCAATCTCGGTATTTCCATCTGTTCGAATATAAATTACTGAATCAGCTCCCATGCCAGAGGAGTTCCTTTCTTTAAGAAATGCTTTGCTTTCCTGCCGAGCACTTCTTCATAATACATGGTATGAAGTCCGATCCCGGGACGGATCGAACGGATATTTTCGGGGGTTAAGGTTTCACCCTCTGCAATGTCTTTGACAACGAAAAGAGAACGGGAACCGCGGTGCTCCTGTTTCTGTTTTTCGGTCAGCACATATTCCGAAGAACCGAGTGCCTTATCTAAAATACGGATTTCCTCTACCATCTGCTTAAATTCCTGCGGCTCCATGGAAAATCCACTGTCCGGGCCGCCGTCCGCACGGCGGAGAGTCAGATGCTTTTCTACCATTTTGGCACCAAGAGGAACGGCTCCGGCAGAAACGATGGTTCCTAAGGTGTGATCGGAAATTCCGGTCAGACAGTCATAGGTTTTCGCAAGGGTCGGAATGACGTTTAAATTCACCTCTTCATAGGGTGTCGGATAGGCAGACACGCATTTTTAACAGGATGACATCTTCATTGCCCTCTTCTTTACATACCGCAAAGGCGCGTTCGATATCCTCGGGATAAGCGATACCGGTAGCGAAGATCACGGGTTTATGCAGCTTGGCAACCTTACGGATCAAAGGAATGTCGTTGATTTCGTAAGAGGCAATTTTGTAAGCGGGAACGTTGAGCTCTTCCAGAAAGTCCACAGCCGTGAAGTCAAAGGGAGAAGAGAAGCATTCCATGCCAAGCTTATGCGCCTCTTCCATGAGATTTGGCTGCCATTCCCAGGGGGTATAGGCCTGTTTATAAAGGTCATATTCGGAAATGCCGTCCCACAAACCGCCTTTATTCATGAAACAGTCATCGTGGCAGTCAATTGTCAAGGTGTCGGCCGTATAGGTCTGCAGCTTGACAGCATCCGCACCGGCTTCGGCAGCCGCGTGGATAATTTCCACGGCACGGTCATAATTCTGATTATGGTTGGCAGAAACCTCTGCCACAATAAAGGTGGGAGAAGCAGCACTGATGGTACGCTTTCCGATCTGTATCGTATGATTCATAGAAAATCCTTTCTGTGAGTGTGACTATAGAAAATTTCATTATGAAATAAGTATCCGATGTCTATATGGTTATCATTTACATGACTTTGAATCGTTATCAAGATTCTGAATGAAGCCTGCGGTATTTGATTTCGGCAATTTCCCAGTCCTCTAAGGTATCAATGTCCTGAACTTCCATTTCAGTTAAAACAAGAGGCACCTGTCCCTGAACATCGGTGGTTCCTTCTTTTAAGAAAACGTCGGTGCGGCAGGCATAAAACTGTCCGCAGTCGTGATAAATCTTCTGTAAATCCTGGCTTCTTGCAAGGGCATACTCCGGAAACTGGCGTTTTTAAGAAACCTTCCTCACTGATCAATAATCCTCTCTGCGGGGGATAGGAAAAGGGCACAACCGGCATTACGGAATCCGAGTCTGCAAGAAGATCCATAGCCTGTTTCAGCCGTTCGCCGGTGACAAAGGGAGCGGTCGGGTAGATGCAGCAGAAATTATCAAAATGCGCACCACGCTCCTCATAGGTTTTCAGTACCTCCATAATGACATCATCGGTAGATGCATAATCATTTGCCGTTGCTTCTGATCGGAAAAAAGGAACCGAAGCACCGTATTTCTTTGCAATTTCGGCAATCTCCGGATCATCGGTAGACACCATGATTTCCTCAAAGGCTCCGGAAGCACATGCAGCCTCGATGGAGTAGGCAAGAATCGGCTTCCCACAGAATTCTTTGATATCTTTTTACGCGGAATGCGTTTGCTGCCTCCGCGCGCAGTGATCATTGCAAGATTATGACTCATGGAAGAATGCTCCTTTTTCTTATAATAATCTATTTATAGGATAAATTCTTTCTTACTATAAATATAACTATATATAACAAATATAACAACTCAAGTATACCCTATCTATCACCGGATTGCAAAGAGATATCTGTGGACGGTATTCGAACGATATTCGGCGCCTGCACGCAATGCCTGCCGTTATGATTTTGCATGATAGACGAAGCGCCGAAGTTGTGATACACTGTAGACAACAGTTCAGCCATGCAGAACCGTTGCGGGAAGCTGCGTAGCAGCGGCTTTGCGAATGGGGTCTGAATAGTTACAGAGATATAGAAATAAAGGATATCACAGAAACATGGGTAAAATTTTCAAAAAGATGATGGTGCTTCTTGATGCACGTCAGAAACGAATTATGGTGCTTCAGTTATTTCTGATGCTGATTGGAGCGATTCTTGAAACTGCCGGTATTTCCATGGTAGTTCCGGTAATGCAGGTGGTTCTGGAAGAAAATGCGGTAGCAAAGCACCGTTATCTTCAGGTGATCTGTGAGATTTTTCATATTGATCAGGAGAATACCACGGCCGTCATGGTGTTTGTGATGATGGCTTTGATTCTGATGTTTGTACTTAAGAATGTCTTTCTGTTCTTCCAGCAGAAGTCACAGCTTAAGTTTGTCTATACCAATCAGTTTGCAACCTCAAGACGTATGATGATCAACTTTATGCAGCGCCCGTATGAATATTATCTGAATGCAGATACGTCCGTGATCCAGAGAAGCATCACTTCGGATGTGAATAACATGTATGGACTGATTCTGGCGATGCTGCAGCTTTTCAGCGAGGGTGTCATTTTGTGGGACTTGTCATTGTGGTGGCATTTATCAGTGGAATCAAGATCACCATTATTGTAGCAGCCCTTCTGATTGCAGTTCTTCTGCTTATTATGTTTATCTTGAAGCCGATCATGAAAAAAGCCGGTGTAGAGAATCAGGATTATTACAGTGGGCTTTATAAATGGATTGACCAGTCGGTAATGGGAATCAAGGAAATCAAGATTGCCAATAAGGAAAGCTACTTTATCAATGAATACTCCAAGTGTGGAAACGGCTATGTAAGCGCCGTACAGCGTTATAACCTGTACAATGCCACGCCACGACTCCTGATTGAAACCGTGGCCGTGGCCGGAATGATTATCTTTATGATGCTGCAGTTGTTAAACGGCATTGAGGCAAGTGAGGTCATTACCCAGTTGAGTGCGCTTGCCGTTGTGGCCATGCGTCTTGTGCCGTGTGCAAACCGGATTAACAACCACCTGACCTCGATTTCCTATTTTGAACCGTTCTTTATGGGGGTCAGTGATCATCTGCAGGATGATATCCGGGATAAGAACGTGAATTATGACGAGGAAGCATACCGTCAGAAGATTGATGTACAGAAGATGGAGATCAGGGATAAGATTGAATTAAAGGATATTGTTTATAAATACCCGAACACGGAGACATTGATTTTTTTGACCATGCGGATATGGTGATTCCCATTGGCCAGTCGGTAGGAATTGTGGGTACAACCGGTGCCGGAAAGTCTACCGTTGTGGATATCATGCTTGGACTTTTAAAGCTGCAGCAGGGAGAGATTCTTGCAGATGGCGTGGAGGTCCGCGATCATTACCGGTCCTGGCTCAAAAATGTAGGATACATTCCGCAGAATATCTTTATGATTGATGATACCATCCGTAAGAATGTTGCGTTTGGTTATGCGGAGGAAGATATTGATGATGCAAAGGTCTGGGCAGCACTGAAGGAAGCCCAGCTTGATGAATTTGTAAGAAGCCTTCCGGAAGGACTCGATACCGGAATCGGCGAGCGCGGAATCCGCATTTCCGGAGGACAGAGACAGCGAATCAGCATTGCAAGGGCACTTTTTGAAGATCCGGAAGTGCTGATTATGGATGAAGCAACCTCAGCCCTTGACAATGATACGGAAGCGGCCATTATGGATTCGATCAACCGTCTGCATGGACGGAAGACCATGGTGATTATTGCACACCGCTTACAGACGATTGAGAAGTGCGACATTGTTTATCGTGTCGAAGATGGCAAGGTGACGAGAGAACGATAAAGAGAATCATTGCAAATGGGAAAGGAAGCCGCATGGGAGGAAGAAAACGTCAGGCAGGAATTGAATTATTGCGTATGGTTGCCATGATGATGATTGTTACCATGCATTTTCTGGCAAATTCCGGGAACCTTTTAGAACCGGGCAAAGCGACAGAGCTTCCTGCTGTTTTTAGGAACGATCCTTGAAAATCTCTGCCTTGCGGCAGTGAATGCCTATGTGTTTATCAGTGGTTATTTTTGGGTATCAGGGATTGTTTCAAGTAAGAAGAGTCCTGCGGTTCCTTTGCCAGATCTGGTTTTACAGCCTGCTGATTCCCCTTGTGCTGATGTGCTTTGGAATCGGCACCGGCTTTCAGAATGGCCTTTATGGAATTCTTCCGTATCTGTTTCCGATTGAGACGGAACACTATTGGTTTGCAACTTCGTTCCTGCTGTTGATGCTGCTGATGCCTTTTTTGAACCGGGCGGCACAGCATCTTCCCAGGAAAAGCTATCAGACGGCACTTGTCGTACTTTTTGTATTTTTAAGTGGAATTAAGAGTATTGTACCCGTGGCTTTTGCAACAGACCGGTATGGCTATGACCTGACCTGGTTTGTTTTTCGTTTATCTTCTTGCAGCCTATGCAGGAAAGTATGATGAAAATGGAATTTTTAACCGGTTTAAAACAAGCAGGGGAAATGCGGCGATTCTGTTTCTACTGAGTGCAGCGGTCGGAATGGCGATCCAGTTTCTGATGAAGGATCTGGGAAGCTTCCTGCCTTCGTTACAGAATACCTGTGAATATTATTTTTTTCCGTGCCGTATCATTACAATACCATTACGGTACTTACGGCAGCGATCGGGCTGTTTTATCTGTTCCGTTCCTTACAGATCCGGGAGGGCAAAGCGGCAGATCTGCTCCGGCGGCTTGGCTGCTTATGCTTTGGCATTTATTTATTACATGAACATATTGATATCCGCGGTAACTGGTATGGGTGGTTAAAAGCACTCGTGAATCCGACAGGAAATACCGGTGTACCTGCCTTTTTTGCAGAATGGATTTTCTGCCTGCTGGTGGTGTGCATGGCAGGCCTGCTGATAGACTTTGTAAGAGAAAAGATGTTTCATCTGATTGGAAGCGGCTTCGATAAGACGGCCTTGGGAAAATGGCTGAAAGATCTGGATGACAGGGAAAGCAGAGGAGGGAACAAATGAAAGCATATGCGGAACGATTAAAACCTCTTTATCCTTTTGCAGAGAAAATTCTGTTTCCGGTCATCCTTGTACTGTTTCCCTTGCTTAAAGTAAATCAGGGAATTGACCTGACGGATACCGCATACAGTCTTGGAAATTATGCGTTCTTTGGAGAAAATACGGTACTGTGGACGCTTCTGACGTTTTTTTGTCCAATGCCCTTGGATTTCTCTTTACGAAGCTTCCGTTCGGAGGAACCATGCTTGGCATGAAGGTGTATTCCTCCCTGCTGATCAGTGTCATGGCATTGCTGGGATACCGCTTTTTCCGGACGAAAATGCCGGTGGCCATTGCTTTTCTGGCAGAACTGGCGGCGATTGGCATGTGCTGGTGTCCATCCGTGATTTTGTATAATTATTTGACCTATGCGTTATTACTCACCGCGGTCATTCTCCTGTTCCGCGGACTGGTGAGGAAGCATCCGGGATGTCTTGTGGCAGCAGGTGTGGTTTTGGGGTTCAATACCTTTGTGCGATTCCCTAATAATGGATTGGAAGTGTTATTGATCCTGACTTTGTGGTATTATGGTTATTTGAAGAAGAAAACCGTAGCGGAAATTGCGAAAGAAACAGGATTGTGCGCAGCAGGTTATGCAGCAGGCTTCGCAGTGGTGCTTGCCGGAATGATGCTTCTTTACGGAGCGGGCACGTTTGGAACCATGATCGAAGGAGTCTTTGGCATGGCGGGTTCTGCATCCGATTACACCTTTGGCGAAATGGTATGGATGATTACCGATGCCTATCTGCATGGGGCGAGATGGATGGCCTATATGGTGCTGTGTATCCTGCCGGGAATTCCGTTTTTTGCGATACAGAAGGAGCGTTTTCCTCTGCTCCGAAAGGTGGTATATTGTATCTGTATTGTATTCCTGTTTATGGTGCTTGGCAGATGGGGCATGTTTAACTTTAAATATTATCAGAAGGAAGCTGCCCTCCAGTGGGGCGTGATTTTCCTGATTCTGTCGCAGGGGATCTGCGTATGGATGCTGTTTAGCAGAATGCAGGACTGTGAATGGAAGCTGATTGCGGCGATGAGCCTTGTCGTGATTTTGATTACGCCGCTTGGCAGTAACAATTATGTGTGGCCGGCTTTGAACAACCTGTTTTTTGTGGCACCGATTACGTTCTGGACCATATACCGTTTCGCAAGGTGGGGGCGTCCGTACCTTGATACGACGGAGAAGGTTCCGGTCTTTTCCGTAAAAGCGATGACCATGGCTATGGTAATTGCATTCCTGATTCAGGCGGTCGGAATTGGCTGTAATTATGTTTTCCTCGATGGAGAAGATGGGCGGAAACGGGATACGACAGTAGAAGGAAGCCGGATCCTGCATGGAATGAAAACCAATGCCGAGAATGCTGAAACACTCGAAGAGCTGAATACGTTTATGATTGAAAATAATACGGAATACCGGAACAAAAAGGTGATTCTGTATGGAAATATTCCGGGAGTGTCCTATTATCTTCATAAGGCGCCTGCCATTTACACGTCATGGGCAGACCTTGATACGAACAGCTATGACCGGCTGGCAGAGGATCTGGATACCTTGAATCAGTCGATGACCGAAGCAGACCGGCCGCTTGTCATTTTTCAGGAAGAAATCATGGCACAGGTTCTTGATTTGCAAAGCAGTGGAACCGAAGGAGAGAAGTCCGTCTGGGAACAGAAGTTAATGGTTATTCTGAATTTTATGACAGCGAATGAATACCGGATGGTCTTTGGAAATGAGAAATATGTAGTGTTCGCTTAACGCTTCTGAATAGTCATAGAAATAAATGCCAATTTACAGGAGGAGAGAAATGATCAAATTTAATGTACCTCCCTACACAGGGAAAGAAATGGATTATATGAAGCAGGCTGTGGAGAGCATGCATATCTGTGGGGATGGTGATTTCACAAAGAAATGCAGCAAATGGATCGAGGAGCAGACAGGAACAGGCAAGTGCCTCTTAACAACATCCTGTACCCATGCACTGGAAATGGCAGCCCTTCTTTGCAATATTAAGGAAGGGGATGAAGTCATCATGCCGTCCTACACGTTTGTATCGACTGCAGATGCCTTTGTACTGCGTGGTGCAAAGATTGTGTTCGTGGACATCCGTCCGGACACCATGAATATTGATGAGACCCTGATTGAGGATGCCATCACGGAGAAGACGAAAGCCATTGCCGTGGTACATTATGCAGGTGTTTCCTGTGAAATGGACACGATTCTTGACATTGCAAAGCGCCATCATTTACTGGTGGTAGAGGATGCTGCACAGGGTGTCATGGCAAGCTATAAGGGCAAAGCGCTTGGAACGATCGGTGACTTTGGCTGCTTCAGCTTCCATGAGACAAAGAATTACAGCATGGGCGAGGGCGGAGCATTACTTATCCGTGATGAGCATTATGTGGAAGAAGCCGAGATCCTTCGTGAAAAGGGAACGGATCGAAGCAAATATTTCCGTGGGCAGGTAGATAAGTACTGCTGGAGAAATTATGGTTCTTCTTATCTTCCTAGTGAAATTAATGCGGCATATCTTTATGCACAGCTGGAAATCGCAGATCAGATTAACGAGGTGCGTCTTTCCAGATGGCAGCAGTACTACGATGCGTTATTGCCATTACAGGAAGCTGGGAAGATTGCCCTGCCGGTAGTTCCTAAGGACTGCAGGCAGAACGGACATATGTTTTATATCAAATGTAGGGATCTTGAAGAACGTACGCGGTTCATTTCCTTTATGAAGGAAAATGAGATCCTTTGCGTTTTCCATTATGTGCCGCTTCATTCCGCACCTGCTGGACTGAAATTCGGCCGTTTCCACGGGGAAGACCGTTATACGACAAAAGAAAGTGAACGTCTGGTGAGACTGCCGATGTTTTATCAGCTGACCGAAGAACAGACGGATTACATTATTTCTAAAGTAAAGGAATTCTATGAAGCTTAAGGAAGTTGTTTCGAAGAAACAAAATTTCATAATTTCGGTTGTATTCCTGCTGATCCCGATGATTGCACTGGCCTGTCGCTTTGATTATTATTATGATTTAAACGACGATGTCCTGATGAAGGAAATTTTAAGCGGGAATTATACGGGAGTGCCGGAAGGCCATAACATTCAGATGCTGTGGCTTGTAAGCGCAGCAATCAGCCTGCTTTACCGTATCATACGGATTGTTCCGTGGTATGGTATTTTTCTGTGCGCCTGCCAGTTTGGGGCACTGTTCCTGATTCTGAACCGGAGCTTTGGAATCTGCACCAGCCGGAAGGCCAAGCTTACGGTAGGGCTTGTAGAAACGCTGTTGTTCTTTTCTATGATGATGGAACACCTCGTTGCCGTACAGTATACGATTACCTGTACCATGCTGGCTGCCGCTGCGGCATTCTGGTTCCTGACCTCGAAACCGCAGAAGGAACCGGTTCTGTTTATCCGAAGCAATATTCCGGCGATTCTACTTGTGTTTCTGGCATATCTGATCCGTTCGGAAATGCTTCTTTTAGTACTTCCGATGATCTGTGTCGCAGGTGTTGTGAAGTGGAGCTTTGAAGAAAAGGTTTTTACGAAAGAGAATTTCATCAAGTATCTTGGTGTGATCGGACTGATTTTGTTGAGTCTCCTGATAGGAGAGGCCACACACAGGATTGCTTATGGAAGCAAAGAGTGGAGAAGCTTTACCACACTGTTTGACAACCGTACGGAGCTCTATGATTTTCAGAAAATACCTTCCTATCAGGAAAACAAGGAGTTTTTATGACCGTATTGGAATCAGTGAAAGTGAGCAGATTCTGTTTGATAATTATAATTTCGGAATTGATGAAGAGATTGATGAAACCATCATGGGGCAGATTGCGGATTATGCCGGGGAGCTGAATCAGGAAGCACAGCCCTTTGTTCCCAAATTTCAGAAGTATTTTTAAATTGTATGTGTATCGTTTTTTAGGGGGACCGGCTTCTACAGGAAGTGATTACCCCTGGAATTATATGACGATACTTCTTTATATTACCGTATTTCTGCTGGCACTGTGCCAGGGCTGGAACACGGAAGATAAGAGACATTACGGAATCTGGAAGCATCGTGTAATGACGGGGCTTTCCGTTCTCTGGAAGCTTTGTTTTCTTTTTGCTGTCCGGAGTGCACTTTGGATGTATATTCTGATGGGAGAACGTTTCCCGGACAGAATCACCCATTCTCTGTATTTTTATGGAATTTGCAGTTCTTGCAGGCATCCTGTTTACCCTTATTATGCAAAAGCATGGACATGGCAGAACGCAGTTGGTCCGAATGACGATGCTCATCTGCTTTGGACTGTTTTCCATATTGCTTTTACCAGCAAAGATCGGGAAGGTCGCACAGGACCAAAAGTATCGTGAGCAGCAGAACGAACCTTATTTGCAGGTTTATGAGTACTTTGCGGACCATCCGGAGAACTTTTTATTTTATGGATGTATATTCTTCGGTGAGTTATTCGGAAAAGATGTTTGCCAATGTGGATAATGGCATTCACAATTATGATATTATGGGTGGCTGGGCGAGCAAGAGTCCGCTTTATCGTAAAAAGCTCAAGGCCTATCAGGTCCCTGACATGGAAGAGGGGCTGCTCTCCATGGACAATGTCTATTTTGTAAGAAAAAAGGCAGAGGACATGCACTGGCTTTCCAATTACTATGAAAGCCATGGCGAGAACATAAAGATTACATTGGTTGAAACGATCGACGATGTTTTTGAAATTTATCGGATTGAGCCTGCCGGTTTGTGACAGGATCCGGTGCAATCATATAGAGATTCGGTTGTTTATAAATAGATGCAAGTAGAATCAGAAAGGAAAAATCGGACAATGGTGATTTATGGAGAACGGATTGCGCTTCGTCCAATGGAGGAAAGGGATACAGCAGATATTATCCGCTGGCGTAATACCGATTTCGTGAGGAAAAATTTTATCTATCAGAAGCCTTTTACGGTAGAGTCGCATCATCATTGGATCGAAACGATGGTGAAGACTGGGAAAGTCGTGCAGTTTATGATCTGCCCCTATGAAGCCGGTAAGGTGGAAAATGCAGTTGGAAGTGTTTATCTGCGTGATATTGATGAGACACACCATAAGGCGGAATATGGAATTTTCATTGGAGAAGAAGAGGCTCTTTCGAAGGGCTATGGAACAGAAGCGGCACAACTCATGCTGCAATATGCCTTTGAAACCCTGCACCTGCATAAAGTGATGCTTCGCTTGCTGGCTGAAAACGTGCGGGCTCAGAAAAGCTATGAAAAGGCAGGCTTCCGGCAGGAAGCCTATTTAAAGGATGACGTTTTCTTAAACGGAAAGTTCTGTGATGTGATTTTGATGGCTTGCATCTGTGATGACAGCTCTGTTATGCAGAAATTCTTGTAACGATTCAGAACCCCATTCATAGTGAAAGATTTGGAGAAGATAGAAATGAAAAAAAGGTCAGTTTTGTGATTCCCTGTTACCGCTCGACACAGACGCTGCCACATGTGGTAAAAAGAAATTGATGATACGATGTCCAGGATGAAAGACTATTGCTATGAGATTATCATGGTGAATGACTGCTCACCGGATGATACCTTTGCAGCGATCGAAAAGCTGTGCGCAGCACCCGAAAACCGTCCGGAGGCGCAGCGTAAGGGAATTAATCTTGCAAAGAATTTCGGACAGCACAGTGCATTGATGGCAGGTTTTCATTATGTGACAGGAGACATTGTAGTGTGTCTGGATGATGATGGGCAGACGCCGGCGGATGAAGTGGGAAAGCTGCTCGGTGGGATTGAACAGGGATCTGACGTGGTTTATGCCAGATATGCGCATAAGCATCATTCCGGTTTCCGTAACTGGGGAAGTCATGTGAATGAACTGATGACACGGGTGATGCTCGGAAAACCGAAGGAACTCTATGTGTCCAGCTATTTTGCAGCCAGACGCTTTGTGGTGGATGAGATGTGCCGTTATACTTATGCATTTCCCTATGTAATTGGCCTTGTACTTCGTACCACGAAGAATATTACGAATGTGGATGTGAATCACCGTGACCGGGAAGCAGGAGTTTCCGGATATACACTTGGCAAGCTTTTTGAATCTGTGGTTTAACGGCTTTACGGCATTCAGTGTGAAGCCGCTGCGGATTGCAACAGCAGCAGGATCAGTCTGCGCGGTAATTGGCTTCTTATATGGAATATATACAATAATCAAGAAAATTTTCTTTAATCCTCCGGGCCTGGTTACCGGTTTTAGTGCCTTAATGTCGGTTATTGTTTTTGTCGGCGGCATGTTGATGTTAATGCTTGGACTGGTTGGAGAATATATGGGGAGAATGTATGTTGCCATGAATAATTCCCCCCAGTATGTGATCCGGCAGACGACCTTCGAAGAGGAACCAGCTAGGGAGCATAGGACACGAAGCATTGAGAAAATGCAGGCAGGAAATACTGAGGAAATGCAAGCAGGAGAATAGTAATGGGAACATGGATCTTTCCAATGGAAAATTATCTGGATTTCAGCAACAGCATTTTACCGGTGCTGCTTGCGCTGCTTGTGTTTATGGTGATCCGGAAGATTCGTCCCGGAAAGCCGACCGTTGTTTCCGTACTGTTCGGGCTTGTCTTTTCAATCTGCATGGTATTTGGTGCACAGCTCGATCAGAAGGGCAGCGTTCCCTTCACAAATCCGTGCATGTGGTTTTCCGTTTTGGCTTATGCGTTAGTGATAACCCTGATGGTAAGCGGACTGTGGAATGCGATGGCGAAGAGACTGCAATCTCAAGCGGCTGGGCAGCATTTGAAAGATTCCCGGAAGATTCATAAAGTATCGGAAGCAGAGAGGGATGAAGCAAAGACGGATGAAGCAAAGCAATGGAAATCCTTCCTGCTGCGGACGAGTGGTGTGATTTTTCTTCTTTACTTTGTGGTGTTTCTGGCAGTTTATCCCGGATTTTTCGTCTATGATGCACAGGAGGAATACCTGGAAGTGGTAACGCGAGGCTTTTACCACGCATCATCCCCCTGTTTCACGTATTGATGATGGGAGGAATTGTCCAGCTTGTTTATAAACTGACAGGATCGGTCAATCTCGGGATTGCAGCATACACCCTGTTCCAGATGGCAGTTCTGTCATTGATTTTTGGTTATTTCATCTGGAAGCTGAAGGAACACGGACTTTGGAAACGGGGGCAGTGGATCCTGACTTTTTATCTTGGCATCTGCCCACCGCTTGTCATGTTCTGTCTGTGCTCTGCAAAGGACGGACTGTTCATGGGGATGCTGCTCATCCAGGTACTGCTTTTGCTGGATCTGTGTGAGGATGTGGAGGCCTTTTTTACAAATAAGAAAAAACTGCTTTTATTTGCAGTATCTGCCATACTGATGATGCTGTTTCGCCATAACGGATGCTACGCCTTTCTGGTGTTCCTTCCGTTTCTGGCTGTTTTTATGAAAAAGAAAGCGACAGGGTTACAGGCAGGAAAGACACTGCTTTATGGAGTGTTGCTGATCTGCCTGTACCTGATTTTGAATAAAGGATTTGCATTTATTACAAAAGCAAGTGACGGGGAACATCAGGAGATGCTGACGGTTCCGATTATGCAGCTTGCACGGACCTATGCGTATGAGCCGGAGGCCTTTTTCGGAGGAAGACAGGCAAGTACTGTTCCGGTATCTTCCGGAGGAAGCCTTGCAGCATTATACGCCGAAGGTATCTGATGGAGTGAAAATTTCTTTTTTTCCAATGCGGCTTATGAAGAAAATTCCGGAGATTTCTGGAAACTGTGGGGAAAGACGCTGCTCCATCATCCGTTTTCTTATGTGAATGCGTGGTTGATGACTTCGTATGGCTTCTGGTATCCCGATACGGTGATTGATGTATATCGTGGAAACACGGTGTTTACTTATACGTATGAAGACAGCTCTTATTTTGGTTATGAGGTGGAAGAACCGGGAGTAAGGACAAGTTTTCTGCCGGTGCTTAACGAGCTTTACCGCAGAATGTCCCTTACGGTATTCCAACAGAAAGTTCCGTTTGTTTCCATGCTGTTTTTCACCGGGCTTTCTGTTCTGGTGTATGATGTTCGGGCTGGGATTTCTGCTGAATCAGAAGGAGAAGGGAAGATACCTGGAAGTGGTTCTGCCATTTCTGCTTCCAATATTGGTTTTTCCTGACATTTTTACTGGGACCGACCTATCTGGTACGTTATGTGGTGTTCTGGTGGGTACTGGCGCCGTTGCTTGCGGTACGAATCTATGTTATACTTAATAGTCAACGATGAAATACGGGCTGTTTTTGCCTGACTGTCATAATTAAGGAAAGAAGTATGAAAAAGGTTATTTATAAAAGTACAGCGATACAATTTATCATTCTGCTTGCAGCAGTAATTGTTCTTTCGACATTCTGGCCGATGCGTCTGTGGAAAAAGGACATGACTCTTTCGGTTAATCCGTCAACCGGAACCTGTACAGAGGTGGTAAATGAAGAACATTCGGTGATGCAGACCTTTTTATCACAAGGGGATCACCTTGCTTCTTTGCGCCTTTATCCGACCGGTGTGCAGTCGGATGGCTGCTTTTATGTGACAGTTTTGAATGAAAAACAGCAGGTAGCAGCAAAGGAACAGGTTGTGGTTTCTAAGGAGGATGCCGTTTCTTATGTGGATGTCCCTATGGATTTAATCATGGAGGAAGGGAAGACCTATTTTCTGATTCTGCAGGGGATAAGACCGGAAGGAATGGATATTAAGACAGAAATTCAGAATGTTCCGGCAGCAGATGTTACCTTTGCCTATGAATTTATTACACCGGATACGATGCCGGGGGCCGGAATTCTCTATTATGACGGAGAACAGATTTATGGGGCCGGACTGGCAGCAGAGTATCATTACAGTGTGCCCATTGGCTATAAGCGTACACTGGCATTTGCGGGAGGAATTGTTCTTGTTGTTCTGTTACTCTTAGCTGTAATCCGCAGGATTTATAAGGATCACAAGAAAGATCCGCTTATTACTGTGGAACGGGCATTCCGGTTCACAGCCAATCCGCTTGCTGCATTATTTTTACTTGCCGGCATTTGGATGGTTTTTACCGGAAGATTAAGTGATTATGCATTGGATAATATCTTTTATACCATAAGCCTTCTGTTCCTTGCTGTGATTTTTGTTCTATGCCATCAATCATAACCGCGACGGACAGGGAACACTGTTTACCGGAGATTTTATCAGAGAGCATCTGGCAGATGGATTACAGATCCTGTTTATTGCAGGCGCAATTGCTGCATGCTGCGATTATATGAACGGACTCTATGAAATTCATCATCAGGTGGCACAGTGCAGGGAAATGCTGTTCTTTGCACTGGTGATTCTTACCATGTTTTTCCTTAAAGGAAATTCTGAACCGGTATACCCTGCTTTATGCGATTGTTGCAGGCATTGCCGGAGCAATTTATTATCATAACGGACTTAATGCCCTGGCAGTACGGGAATTTAAAGTAGAGTCAGAGATCGGAATGAATGTGGAAGTACTGCGAAATACCGTGCTTATTGCGATCCTGTTCGGATTTATTCTTCTGCGTACCCTGATCTGCTTATGTAAAAAGAAGCTGGCAAAGCCCAATTATTGGTACGGGGCGCTTACGCTGCTGTTCTTTGCAGGTATTGTGATTTTCCGGAATACCAGATGGTGGACGGTTGTGTTGGCCGTCAGTTTCACTTTATTATACTTAAGCTATGGAATGTGGGAACACCGCAGTCATTTCCTTACCAATGTTTTGTGGGGAATTGTGCTCCACTTCCTGCTTTCCATGGGATATGCGCTGCTGCACCGCCCTTATCTTACCTACCGGTACGCCCGTTATCCGTTTGTGTTCCACACCGTAACGACAACTGCGACTTATCTTACGACAGTGGAATGCGCGGTGATTGTACTGCTTTTGATGAAACTGTATCGTACAACGAAGTTACGGGAAATCTATAAAGAACTGATTCTGTTCGGTATCGTGTCTTCTTATATGTTGTTCACCATGGCACGTACCGGCTTGTTTGCAGTGGTACTTACCGGTCTTGCGGCATGGCTTATGATCGCAAGAGGAAAGGGAAAGCTGCGTATCCGCAGTCTCCTTACCAATCTGGGACTTATGGTGCTTGCGGTACTTGTACTATTCCCTGTGACATTCACCTTGCAGAGAAACATTCCCGGAATTGTCGGAGAACCGGTGCCGTTTGAAATTGAGGAATGGCCGGATCAGGTAATGCGCGGACATAATCTGACTTCCATACGATATATGCGGATCGGAAGATTTGTGGATGTATTTGCAAACAAAGTCTTTGGCATACCTGAAGGAACCTTTGATTTTTATGGAGAAATTGCCGAATATAAGGCAACTCATGATGAAAATGGAAATGATATTCCAAAGCTTGTAGCATCCATCGACATTATTCCGTCTTATGTAGAGCCGGTATATGCGGAAAGCACGGGAGATCTTCCGGAAGATATGCTGGATGAGGGAGACTATTCCAATGGACGAACGGTGATCTTTAAGTCTTATTTTGATCAGTTGAATATGAACGGTCACGATGAAATGGGAGCCACCCTACCGGATGGAGAGGTTGCGGTACATGCGCATAACATCTATCTGCAGGTGGCATACGATCATGGAATCGGAGTGGGAATCCTGTTTGTGATTTTTTTGGCGCGGTATCCTTTGTCTGCACAGTTGTATTTTTATATAAAAAAAGAAAGAAACCATTGCGTATGCAGCACTTCCAATGATTGTGATCCTGTCCTTTGCGGTTGCCGGAATGGTGGAATGGATCTTCCATCTGAGCAGTCCGAGCGGATTGGTACTGATGCTGGTACTGGCACCGTTACTTTATAAAGAAAGTTATTAACTGTGAAGATACGGAACAGTTATAAAAAAAGTTTTGAAAGCGACAACAACAATGAAGAAGCCTTTTTAATGTGAAAAAAATTTTTATAGAAGAACATTTCTTGTCATTTACGATATAATCAGTGTGATTCTGGCAAGTTATCTGGCGTTAATGATCCGTTACGGATTTTTCCCTTGCAGAAATTCCGGAACATTTCATGGAGCCGATTACGAATTTCCTGCCGTTCAGTATCGTGATTACATTGATTGTTCTTTATATTTTTCCGCATGTATAACAGCCTGTGGGCCTATGCCGGAGAGACCGAGCTGCAGAATCTGATCTGTGCATGTATCATTTCGTCTGCACTTCAGGCGGTTGGGTTGCAGTTTTTCCGTTCTTCGGGAAGACAGGCGGTACCGAGCAGTTATTATTTCCTTTACATGTTCCTGCTGATCAGCTTTATTTTTGCAAGCCGTTTTTCCTATCGGTTTCTGCGAAGCCTGAAGCACAAGAGCCAGAATAAGAAAAACGCAATTTCCGTCATGATTGTGGGTGCCGGAGAAGCTGCGAATGTCATTATCAAGGAAATTGTGAACAGCAATTTTTCTACCATGGTTATCCGCTGCATTATTGATGATGATAAGGGAAAATGGGGAAAGTTCATTCAGGGAATCAAGGTTGTAGGTGGTCGTGATAAGATCATTGAATGTGCGGAACACTATGATATTGATGAAATTATTATTGCAATGCCTTCGATTTCCAGATCTCAGATGAGCAGTATTCTGGATATCTGTAAGGAAACAAATTGTAAACTGCGTTCCCTTCCGGGAATGTATCAGCTGGTAAACGGAGAAGTCAGTGTCAGCAAGCTCCGTGATGTGGAAGTGGAAGATCTTTTGGGAAGGGATCCGATAGAGGTTGATCTGGAATCGATTCTTTCCTATGTACAGGGCAAGCGTGTTCTGGTAACGGGAGCCGGTGGATCCATCGGAAGCGAACTGTGTCGTCAGATTGCCTCCCATAAACCATCCTTGCTCATTATGCTGGATATTTATGAGAACAGCATTTACGATGTACAGCAGGAACTGAAAACACATTTCCCGGATCTTAATCTGGAAGTATTGATTGCATCGGTTCGTAATACGAACCGGATGAACTGGATTTTTGACCATTATAAACCGGAAATTGTTTACCATGCTGCAGCACATAAGCATGTCCCGCTGATGGAGACAAGCCCGAATGAAGCCGTAAAGAATAATGTTTTCGGAACCTGGAAAACCGCTTATGCGGCAGCCATGAACGGAACGAAGCGTTTTTGTTATGATTTCCACAGATAAAGCGGTAAACCCGACCAATATTATGGGAGCCAGCAAGCGGATCTGTGAAATGATTATCCAGACGTTTAACAAGCATTTTGATACCGAGTTTGTTGCTGTGCGGTTCGGTAATGTACTTGGAAGTAACGGAAGCGTTATTCCGTTATTTAAAAAAAGCAGATCATGGAAGGCGGACCGGTGACTGTAACCCATCCGGACATTATCCGGTATTTCATGACGATTCCGGAAGCAGTATCACTGGTGCTGCAGGCCGGTGCCTATGCAAAGGGAGGAGAAATCTTTGTCCTTGATATGGGAAAACCGGTGAAGATTCTGGATCTTGCCAAGAACCTGATTAAACTTTCCGGCTACCGTGTCGGAGAGGACATTAAGATTGAATTTACCGGTTTACGTCCCGGGGAGAAGCTTTATGAAGAACTTCTGATGGAGGAAGAGGGACTTAAGGAAACCGATAATAAGATGATTTATATCGGAAAGCCCATCGAACTGGATGAAACAGAATTCTTCGTACAGTTGAAGAAGCTGAAAGAAGAATCCAAGGACGAGAGCAATGACATCCGGGCACTGGTTAAAGAAATTGTACCGACGTATCACTATGCCGATAGCAGTTCAGCCATGCAGAAATGATTGTGCATGCTGAACAGTCAAAATAGAACCGATAACAGAAAGAAGGATGCAGTATGGAAAAGAAGCGGATTTACCTTTCTTCCCCGACCATGCATGGAGAGGAACAGGCATTTATCAATGAGGCATTTGCAACGAACTGGGTGGCTCCGTTAGGACCGAATGTCAATGCACTGGAACAGGAAATGGCAGCCTATATGGGTGGCGGACATGCCTGTGCACTGAGTGCCGGAACAGCAGCCATTCATCTGGCACTGCGCATTTTAGGCATCGGACAGGGAGATGTTGTATTCGCACCGAGCCTTACCTTTGATGCAACCTGCAATCCGATTGTATATGAAAAAGGAACACCGGTCTTTATTGATTCCGAAAAGGATACCTGGAACATGGATCCGGAAGCCCTCCGCAAGGCCTTTGAAAAGCATCCGGAAGCCAAAGCCGTAATCGTCGTTCATCTTTATGGAACCCCGGCAAAGCTCAACGAAATCATGGCAATCTGCGAGGAGCACCATGTGCCGCTTATTGAGGATGCCGCGGAATCCTTAAGCAGTACCTACCATGGAAAACAGACCGGAACCTTTGGAAAGATTGGTATTATCTCCTTTAATGGAAATAAAATTATCACAACCTCCGGCGGCGGTATGCTGTTATCGGCGGATGAAGAAATTACGAAGAAGGCACTGTTCCTTGCCACACAGGCAAGAGATCAGGCCAGATATTACCAGCATTCCGAGCTTGGTTATAACTACCGTATGAGTAATGTGGTTGCCGGAATCGGCAGAGGACAGCTCCTTCATCTGGATGAGCATAAAGCATTGAAAAAGGCAATTTATCAGCAGTATAAGGAAGCCTTTGCAGATATTGACGAAATTACCATGAATCCGTTAAATCCGGATGGAGATGCCAATAACTGGCTTTCCTGTATCACGATAAAAGAAGGAAGCAAGGTAACGCCGAATGGCATTATGGATGCATTGGATGCCGAGAATATTGAATCTCGTCCGATCTGGAAGCCGATGCATTTACAACCCATTTACGCCGGTGCAGAATTCTTTACCGCAGACGGTGAACAGATCAATACCGCAAAGGTAAAGGGCGATAACGGGGAAGACTGGGACAGAAGCGTGAGCGGTGATATCTTCCGCAGAGGTTTATGCCTGCCCAGTGACATTAAGAACACGAAAGAAGATATGGAACGTATTATCAAGATTGTCAGAAGCTGCTTTGGATAATTTGCTTTATTTTTTTAAGTTGCAAATTATCTATGCCAGAATCAGAATCAGAACCAGAACACTAAAGGAGGCCACCCTCTATGTACAAAAAAAACTGCATCAAACGCCTGCTGGACATCCTTTTATCCTTAATCGGAATCATCCTGCTGTGTTGGCTCTACCTGATCCTCTTTATTCTGGTAAGAGTCAAACTGGGAAGCCCGGTACTTTTCAAGCAACAGCGTCCCGGTAAAAATGAGAAGATCTTTACTCTATATAAATTCCGTACCATGACGGATGCAAGGGATGAAAATGGAAACCTTTTGCCGGATGAAGTCAGCCTGACAGCTTTTTGGTAAAATGCTTCGTAGTACCAGTTTAGATGAATTGCCGGAATTATTTAATATCTTTAAAGGGGATATGAGCCTTATTGGACCACGGCCGCTTTTGGTAAAGTATTTACCTCTTTATAATGAAGAACAAAAGCACCGGCATGATGTGCGTCCTGGATTGACCGGACTGGCACAGGTAAACGGACGGAACGCTATTTCCTGGGAAAAGAAGTTTGAATATGATGTAGAATATGTCAGAAATATTTCGTTTTTGCTGGATTGCAGGATTCTGTTGCAGACCGTAAAGGCTGTTTTTAAAAGAGAAGGCATCAGCAGTGCAACGGACGCTACGATGGAAGCGTTTAAAGGAACGCCGAAGAAATGAGAGATCAGAAAGGGTAGAGCTGTGAATATTTTATTTTGTAGTGTGGGAAGACGATGTGAATTATTAAAAGATTTTCGAACGACAATGGGAGAAAAGATAAAAATAGTTGTTACGGATAACAGTCCTGTGGCGCCGGCAATGGCATTTGCAGATAAAGCATATCTTGTGCCGTTAATTACGGATCCTTCTTATATTTCAATTATTCTGGACATTTGTAAGAAAGAGGATATTCAGGCAGTAACAACACTGATTGATCCGGAAATTATGCTTCTTGCAAAACACAGAGCAGAGTTTGAAGCAATCGGAGTACTTGTTCTGGCTCCTTACGAAGAAACTGCAAAGCTGTGTTTTAATAAATACGAGATGTATCGCTTTCTGGTGGAAAAGAATATTCCTACGATCAAAACGTATGGTACCTGTGAGGAATTTATGCAGGCATATGAAGCAGGAGAGATTTCTTTCCCTGTTTTTGTGAAGCCCAGAACCGGAAGTGGAAGTGTGGGGGCAAGAAAAATTGATACACCGGAGCTGCTGAAGCAGGTGACGGAGCAGGATGAAAGTCTGATTATTCAGGAACTGATGACCGGGAAAGATCTCGACGCAGATGTATATGTAGATACGATCAGCCACAAGCCTGTTGCAGTTTTTCTCAAAAAGAAAAACTCTCTACAACAATTGGCGGCGCCAATAAAAACCATATCCTTTAAGGATCAAAAGTTATTTGATTTTTGTGCAGAAGGTGATGGCAGTTTTTGCAATTTAACGGACCTCTGGATATGGATTTCTTTTACCAGAACGGGCAGTATTATTTATCAGAAATCAATCCGCGTTTTGGAGGTGCTTATCTGCATGCGTATGGTGCCGGAGTGGATTTTGTAAAATTAATCTGTGAGAATGTGGAAGGGCGTGAAAACCCGGCCGATATTGGAAATTATGAGGAAGATGTAGTCATGATGATGTATGACAGTGTTGTCATAAGAAAGAAAAGTGAATTGGATGCAAATATGATTTCTGTAATGTGATCAAAAATAGAAAGGAAACGCCTTGAATCAGTAAAGATCATCTGCTGATTCAGGGCGTTACTTTATACTAAGATAATAGGTTCTGATAGGCATCTACTACAATTTTCCGGTTAAAATGTTCTTCCACATGTTGGCGACCGTGTTTTCCCATATTACAGCGTTCTTCGGGTGTATAGGAGATTACGGTCCGGATTGCTTCGAGAAGAGCTTCTTTACTTCTTGCCGGAAACAGAATTCCGCTTTGTGAAGTGACTGTTTCCCGACAGCCTGGAACATCGGTTGTCAGGACTCCTCTCCCGTAGGCGGCGGCTTCCAGACATACATTGGAAAGCCCCTCATGATAAGAGGGATGAATGAGGATATGGCAATTGGCCATAACTTCCGGTACGTTGTCAATATGACCGTAATAGGTGAGGTGTCCCTGAGCCTCTAATTCCTGAATCATGGGTTCATATGTGGAACGGCTTTCTTCTTCATATTCTCCGACAAGTTCGAAATGAATATTGGGATATAGTTCGGTTATTTTCTGCGCAGCATAAAGGTATTCCTCAATTCCTTTATCTTTCATAATGCGCAGGACTGCTAAAAAGCGAATTCCGTTTTCTTCGGAGGGATAGGGACAAAACGGATGCTCTTTTAAATTGATGCCGGAACCTGGCAGTAAATGAGCGTTTTGCAATGCAATTTTGTGCTTTTGCATAAATTGCAAATTCCCTTCATTTTGGAAGAATACACGCAAAGCTTTTGAGGTAACATATTTGTATAAAAAGTAATAATATTTTCCCGAGTAATCCTGGATTCTCCAATGCAGTGCCTAATCCGGTAATGTTTATTGCATAAGGGATCTTGCGGCTTCTGGCGGCAATACCACCGTAAAGATTAGGCTTTATGGTATAAGTAAGTACAAGATCAGGTTTTTCATTCTTTAGAAGAGACTGATATTCCCGTAGCAATTTGAAATCCTTTATGGGGTTCATGCCACGCCTTTCCAGATTACAAAAAATCATTCTGGCACCCAGTTGTTCCAGTTTGGTGCAGTTTTCATCAAGTGGAACACTAATAAGGACTTCAGCTCCTTTTTGTATAAAAGAAGATATTACTTCTTTACGAAATAAAAAAATAAACCATTTGCATAATTTGATAAAATCAATATTTTCATGGAAACCTCATCTTGGTTGGCGTTGCAATTACAAATTAATGTAACTATTCAGAACCCCATTCGTAAAAACCGCTGCTATACGCAGCTTAAGTTTTACTCATGTGGTTACTTCGCCATATAAATTATGCCAAATGTCCTTACGAATGCATGCATTCGACGTCCATATTGTCATAATTTGCATGGCTCTGGATAGTTACCAAATTCATTATAAATATAAACCGGAAAAAAAGCAACTTGGATTGATATTAATTGGGTAAGCGGCGTACAGAGTAGAGTGGTTTCCCAAAGAGAGTTCCCAGTTGAAATATATAGAGGGGTGGTGTTATAATATCTACATATTTTTTTGAAATATTATGTCTTTTTAATGTAAAAAAACAAAATGGAGAAAGAGAAGATATGAGCTTATTTGAAGAACTATTAAACGGAGAAACCAAGCTGTCGCTGGTAGGTCTTGGTTATGTCGGCATGCCGATTGCGGTTGCCTTTGCCAGAAAGATCAACGTTGTTGGATTTGATCTGAATGAGAAGAAAATTGAACTTTATAAGAATGGTATTGATCCGACGAACGAGGTTGGAAATGAAGTGATTAAGAATACAACGGTGGACTTTACAGCAGATCCTTCGAAACTGCGTGAAGCAAAGTTTCATATCGTGGCAGTTCCGACTCCGGTAAACGATGATCATACACCGGACTTAACACCGGTAGAAGGTGCGAGCCGGATTTTGGGACAGAATCTTACCAAAGGTTCGGTAGTCGTATTTGAGTCTACGGTTTATCCGGGAGTTACCGAAGACATCTGTGTACCGATTCTGGAGAAGGAATCCGGACTCAAATGTGGTGTAGACTTCAAGATCGGATATTCCCCGGAACGAATTAATCCCGGAGATAAGGTACATCGTCTCGAAACCATTACGAAGATTGTATCCGGTATGGATGAAGAAACGCTGGATACCGTGGCAAAGGTTTATGAACTGGTTGTGGAAGCCGGGGTATACCGTGCGGAGTCCATTAAGGTGGCGGAGGCTGCCAAGGTAATTGAGAACAGCCAACGTGATATAAACATTGCATTTATGAATGAATTGTCCATGATCTTTAACAAGATGGGCATTGATACCAAGTCCGTGTTGGAGGCAGCAGGAACCAAATGGAATTTCCTGAAATTTGCGCCGGGACTTGTCGGAGGACACTGTATCGGAGTGGATCCTTATTATCTGACCTATAAAGCAGAGTCCCTTGGATATCATTCCCAGATCATTCTTTCCGGACGCCGGATCAATGATGATATGGGCAAATATGTAGCAGAATCCCTGGTTAAGAACCTGATTAAGGCAGAGGTTCCGGTAAGAGGAGCGAAGGTAGCCATTCTTAGGCTTTACCTTCAAGGAGAACTGTCCGGATACCAGAAACACCAAGGTCATTGATATTTACAAGGAACTTGGAGAATATGGAATTACTCCGATCGTGGTAGATCCGGCAGCGGACGCAGACGAGGCAAAGCGGCTTTATGGAATCACCTTTGAAACCATGGATGCTGTAAAGGGCATGGATGCGGTTGTCATTGCAGTAGCACATAAACAGTTCCTTTCTTATACCAAAGAACAGATTAGTGGGTTCTTTAATCCTTCCTATGAGAAGAAGGTGCTGATGGATATTAAGGGAATCCTTGACCGGAAAGAATATCTTTCTGATGATTATATTTATTGGAGATTATAGAATGAGTAAACGGGCAGAGCAGACAGACAGTAATAAGAAATGGTGGATTTCTTTTTTGTTACTGGCAGCTCTGCTCTTATTTTTTGAAGGAATGTTTCTAATTTATGGACCGGGAGTATATAACGATTCGGAGCAGTATCTGCAGATGCATATTCACCGGGAACCGTTGTATCCTTTGTTTTTTTGTGGGTGCTTCGTCTATGTACTTCAGAACATTACCTGATTCTTATGGGAATTGTGCAGAACTTTTTTATGGCAGTATCTATCTGGCTTCTAACAAGATCCATTGCACGGAAGTTTTTCTTTTTCCGCTGGTTGGCAGCTTCTTCTTGTTTTGATTCAGGTGTTCCCTCATTTGATGACGAAATATTTTTTTCTGTGATGGGAGTTTTTTTATTACCAATTCGGTTATGAGTGAGGCCCTGACTTTTCCATTATTTACGTTATGGATAATGAATACACTGGAGTTTTTGTGGGAAGGAAAGCGGAAGAATGCAGTGGGGATGCTGGTGTTTTCCTTTTTGCTTAGTCTTACACGTAGTCAGATGATGGTTACAATCCTGATTTTCTTTTTTGCAGAATTATACAGGCTTATTTTGGTTTGCAAAAGGAAAAGAATACTGGTTTCCGTGTTGGGTCTGGTTTTGTTGATTACAGTAGTTTTTGGTGTGCGTACCTTGACGGTGCGGTGCTATAATCTTGCGGTGCATGGTAGATTCATCAACAATACCTATGGAACTGTGAATCTGGTAACGGATATGATCTATGCATCTGATCGTGAGGCCGGAGAAAATATAAGCGATGAACAGACGAGAGCGTTCTTTTATGAAATCTTTGATAAGGCATGGGAAATTGAAGGAAATTATCAGTTTGCGGGAAATTCTTTGAGTCAGCGCGCAGAGCATATTGAGCAGAAGCATGATGATATTAAATTTTATTGTGTTGAGGACACTTTTTTTATCAATATTATGATCAGAATGTGACAACCGATTATATTACCCAGAACCTTTTTAGCAGATGAACAGACTGCAGAAATTATGAAGGGTATCTTCACGAAATGCTTCAAAAACTGGCTGCTGACCTACTGCGGAATCGTATATTATGGACTGATCCGGAGTATTGCAGTGGTACATCCGCTGATTAACATTGCAGTCATATTGATTTATGTATCTGCAATTGCAATTACCATATGGTTATGGAAGAGAAAAACCGAAGAGTCCGGCAATTCCCATGATGTGTCTTTTCCCTTCTTTTTTTATTGCAGGGAATACAGCGGCAGTGGCATTGACCATTATGTGCCTGTCACGCTATATGATTTATGGATTTTTCTCTTTTCTATCTGTCATATCTCGTGGTGGCGGCAGAGTTGCTTAGAACGTACCAATGTGATAAAATGAATAACAGTTCAGCCATGCAGAAATAATTGTGTGATCAGACTCTGGGAGCTTGCTCACAAGGGGCTGATTATACAATTATTTCTATAGGCGGACGCCCGACATGAAATAAGCTGCCGACAATTCAGGTAGATGAAAGAAAAAGTAATTAAAATCGGCAGCTTATGAATGGCATGGCTGGGTTGAACAATTGTGCAGAAAGGATAACGCAATGGGATATCAGAATCTTGTGTTTGATAAAGAAAGTGTATTTTTTTAGTAACAGGTGGTGCGGGTTTCATCGGGTCGAACCTCTGTGAAGCAATTTTGAATATGGGTTATACCGTACGATGTCTGGATAATCTTTCTACCGGCAAATATGAAAATATTGAGCCGTTTACACAGAATCCCCGATTCACGTTCATAAAAGGAGACATCCGGGATCTGGATACCTGTATGGAGGCAACGAAGGGCGTGGATTATGTATTGAATCAGGCTGCATGGGGAAGCGTGCCCCGGAGCATTGAGATGCCTCTTTTGTATGAAGAAATCAATATCCGGGGAACTCTAAATATGATGGAAGCATCCAGACAGAATGGTGTTAAGAAATTTGTCTATGCATCCAGCTCTTCCGTATATGGAGATCATCCGGTACTTCCGAAGAAAGAGGGACAGGAAGGAAAGCTGTTATCCCCTTATGCACTGACGAAGCGCGTGGATGAGGAATATGGCAGACTGTATAAGGTGCTGTATGGCCTTGATACCTATGGAATGCGTTATTTTAATGTGTTTGGACGCAGACAGGATCCGAACGGTGTGTATGCAGCAGTGATTCCGAAGTTTATTAAGCAGTTAATGGATGGCGAGACTCCTACGATCAATGGAGATGGAAAGCAGTCCAGAGACTTTACCTATGTTGAGAATGTAGTGGAAGCGAACTTAAAAGCATGTCAGGCTTCTTCGGAAGCAGCCGGTGAAGCATTTAACATTGGTGCAGGTGGCAGAGAGTTCCTGATTGATGTTTATCATAATATCTGTAAAGCCTTAAATAAGGATGTTGAGCCGAATTTTGGTCCAAACCGGAAGGGAGATATCCGGGATTCCAATGCCGATATCAGTAAGGCGAGGGAATTACTTGGATATGATCCGGATTATGACTTTGCCAAGGGAATTGCCCTTGCCATTGACTGGTACAGGGAAAACCTGTAGGGGAGAATCGGGAATGGACAAGCCGGTTAAAATTCTGCAGATTGTCGGATCCATGCATCCGGGAGGAATCGAGAATTTTGTAATGAATCTTTATGAGCATATTGATCGGGAACAATTTCCCTTTGACTTTGCTGTGCATAAGCAACAGGCAGGAGATTATACAGAGAGAATCGAAGAACTGGGAGGCAAGAGTTATTTACTTTCACGACTGACACGTAATCCGATTCAGAATTTACTGGGAATCTACCGGCTGGTGAGGGAGAATCATTATGACATTGTGATCCGTCATACACCGAATGCACTCATTGCACCGCAGCTTCTTGCAGCGCGTCTGGCAGGTGCGCATACAATCTGTCATGCACACAGTGAGACAGACAAGCAGAAGGTGCTTCATGTACTTGGAAAAGGATTACTTAAAATTGCCGCAGAACGAAGAATTGCCTGCTCCGTAAATGCAGGAAAATGGATGTTTGGGAAGCAGCGTTATGAAATTGTACACAATGCGGTAGATATCTCTTTATTCCAGTATTCGAGGGAAAAGGAAGAGAGAATCAGGAAGGAATTTCAGCTTGGCAATCGTCATATTTATGGGCATGTCGGCAATTTTGTATGGTCAAAGAATCATCTGCTGATGCTACAGATTTTTTTAAAGAAATTCAAAAAAACAGGATCCGGAAGCGGTATTGTTCTTTGTTGGACAGGGAACTATGCAGAAGGAAATTGAAGAAAAAATACAGGAGCTTTCACTTCGGGACAGTGTGATTCTTACAGGAGTCCGCAAGGATGTGCCGGCTTTGATGTCTGCATTTAATATGCTGCTGTTTCCATCAGTATATGAAGGACTTCCACTTACTTTAATTGAGGCGCAGGCAGCAGGACTGCCCTGCCTGATTTCAGACAGTATCACAAGGGATGTAATTGTGACAGAAGGATTGGTGAAACTATATTCCCTGGAACAATCACCGGCTGAATGGGCAGCACAGGCGGTTCAAATGGTCAGAGAGAATCATGATACTACCAGAGAATGTCAACGGGAACAGATTGTTAAAGCAGGATATGATCTGGATGCATTAGTAAAATGGTATGAAGACTATTTTACGCAGATCATTACCGGATAGGATAAAACAGCCCCGGGGAGGTATTTATGCAGAACGATAGAAAAAAACAGATGAGAATAAGCCTCTGCATGTCCTTCATGTGTTTGGCAGGTTAAATCGCGGCGGTGCCGAAAGCCGTGTTATGGATCTGTACCGGAATGTGGATCGTACGAAGGTACAGTTTGACTTTATGCAGCACACCACAAAGGTGTGCGATTTTCAACCGGAAATCGAACAGTTAGGAGGAAAGGTTTATCACGTTCCTCCTTTTCGTTTTTGGAATTATCTTTCCTATTGCAAGGCGTGGAAGCAGTTTATCAGGGAACATCTGGAGATCCGTATTGTGCATGGACATATGACGAGTACGGCATCCGTTTATCTGCCGATTGCACGCAAAAAGGGTGTTTTTCACGATTGCCCATTCGAGAAATGCCGGTGTGGATAAGGGAATAAAAGGTAAGCTCACGAAATTTCTGCGCCGGAATCTGAAAGAAAAAAATGTGACCGCTGCTTTGCCTGCTCGAAGCTTGCGGGCGAAGCTGTATTTGGAAAAGAAGCGATGGAACAGGGAAGGGTAACGATCATTCCCAATGCCATTGATGCAGCGAGATTTACATTTGACCCGGAAGTGCGCAGACAGAAACGGGAGGAACTTCACATTCAGCCGGAAGAGTTTCTGATCGGAGAGGTTGGCCGGTTTGATCCACAGAAAAATCAGAAATATGCGGTGGAGATTCTGGCAGAATGCAGAAAGAAGAATTTCCCGGCAAAACTGATTCTGATTGGAGAAGGTCCGCTGATGGAAACGGTGCGGCAGCAGGTGGAGGAGCTTCAGCTTCAGAAATACGTGATTTTTACCGGTTTGCAGAAGGACGTGGTGCCTTTTTACCAGGCGATGGATTTCTTCCTGCTCCCGTCCTTTTATGAGGGACTGCCGGGAGTAGCAGTGGAAGCGCAGGCAAGCGGCCTGCGGGGAATCCTGTCTGATGCAATTACAACAGAAACAGCGATGACTTCCCTGATGGAATTCCGGAGTGTACAGGAGCCGCCGGAAGTCTGGGCAGACCGGATCATGGCCTGTGGACATTATGAAAGACAAAAATACGTTAGTTCAGATGCAGAAAGCCGGATTTGATGTGAAGTCACTTGCAAAGCAGCTGCAGGATTTCTATTTGCGAGTGAATGAAGATCATACTCAGAAGTTTTTGGTAAATGGAGAAAATGAAATGGAAAAAGCGAAAAAAATCGTATTTCATTTAAACTGTCTGGAACATGGCGGAGCCGAGCGGGTGGTATCGAATCTGGCCAATCAGTTCGGACAGGAAGGATATGAGGTAATCGT
This sequence comes from Lachnospiraceae bacterium, assembly GCA_021628825.1. GTDB lineage: Bacteria > Bacillota > Clostridia > Lachnospirales > Lachnospiraceae > Suilimivivens. The sequence goes on from JAJXRY010000002.1 coordinate 692,061, forward strand.
AGCGACCGAGTGGCAGGGAAAAAGATGAATTTACTTTAAATCCTCCCGTACGTCGTGAAGTTGTAGGCTTAAAGCCGGAGGATGAGAAAAAATCCAGAGTCACTAAATTCCTGCTCCGAATCAGATATTTAAGAAAATTCCTGAAGAAAGAAAAGCCGGATATGGTGATTGCGTTCATGCAAAGAGCCAATTACAGGGCATTGACTGCTACATGGGGAACGAATATCCCGGTCATCGTATGCTGCCGGAATAATCCTGCAGTATATTATAATGCAAAATCTGATAAAATTCAGATTCGACTGTTATTTCCGAGAGCAGCAGGAGCAGTTTTTTTCAGACTTATCAGCAGAGGGACTTCTTTAAGCCGTATTTACAGGACAATTCCTGTGTGATTTTAAATGCTTTAAATGACAAATATGCGAATGTTCCCAAACCTGAAACCCGCAGAAAAGCGGTTGTACAGTCGGGGCGTCTCGTTGCATTCAAGAACCAGGCAATGCTGATTGATGCCTTTGTGAAGGTTCACGAGAAACATCCGGATTATATTCTCCAGTTTTTCGGTGGGGACTCCGGCGATGGAACCAAAGAAAAGCTCATAAAGAAAATTGATGACTATGGAGCCAAAGATTATATTTTCCTTATGGGAGATTCCGACCAGTTGGAGAAGGATCTGGCAGATGCCTCTGTCGGTGCCTTTTCTTCGGATTGGGAGGGAATGCCGAATGCGTTGATCGAAGCAATGGCAATCGGACTTCCAATTGTGGCTACCGATTGTCCGTGTGGAGGACCGGCAGCACTTATGACGAATGAAGTGAATGGGTTGTTGATTCCGGTGAGAGATACAAAAGCCATGGAAAACAGCATCAATCGACTGATTGAGGATCGTGCGCTGGCAGAACGCTTTGGCGCGCAGGCTCACAAGATTGTCGAGCGTGTGAATGTTCAGTCTGTTTATGAGCAGTGGCGTGATTTCATTGAAGATCGTATTCAGGCTTGGAATCATTAAAAATGAATTGATATATTAACGGTTTGTAATAAGGAGCATTGGCATGTGTGGAATATGCGGCTTTATTTCAAAACAGAATATTACAAGGGATGAGCTTCATGCGATGAACGAGACCATGTTTCATCGAGGCCCGGATGATGGCGGTGTGGAGATTTATCCGATGAAGCAGGGATATTCCATTGGACTTGCACAGCGCCGCCTTGCCATTCTGGATTTATCTTCACTGGGGCATCAGCCGATGCATTCAGCAGATGGCAGAGTGAGCGTTGTTTATAATGGAGAAATCTATAACTTCCGGCAGATTCGTGAGGAATTGAAGGGATATCCTTTTGTTTCGGATTGTGATACGGAAGTGATTATTGCCGCTTATCTTAAGTGGGGGATTTCCTGTGTGGATCATTTTAATGGAATGTTTGCAATCTGTCTGTATGATCGGGAAGGAGATACGGTATATCTGATTCGTGACCGTATTGGCAAGAAGCCCCTGTATTATGAGATCGAAGACAGCAATCTGTATTTTGGATCAGAACTAAAGCCGTTAATGAAACGTCCCGGATTTCAGGAAGAGATCCGTACCGACGTATTGCCACGGTTCCTTTATCAGCAATATATTGCAGAACCGGATACTATTTTTTTGAAAATGTATATAAATTATGTCCGGGAGAAATCCTGTCCTTTTTGCTATGGAGAGGTGAAAACCTGGAAATACTGGGATATTAAGAAGGTTTACCATGAAATGCAGAAGCAGCCCGTAAAGGACTATGCAGAAGCAAAGGAGACCTTGAAGAAGCTTTTAAAGGAATCGGTAAAGAAAAGAATGATTGCCGATGTACCTCTCGGGGCCTTCTTAAGCGGAGGCTATGACTCCTCCTTAATGACAGCCATTGCACAGGAAATTTCGGATACACCGGTAAAGACCTTTACGATAGGCTTTCCGGTAGAGCGCTATAATGAGGCAGAATATGCCAAAGAGATAGCTGAATTCTTGGGAACGGATCATACAGAGCTGTATATTGACGAAAATCAGATGTTTGAGCTTGTCAGCAGTATTCCGACATATTATGATGAACCATTTGCGGATTCCTCCCAGATTGCGACCATGCTGGTATCAGAGCTTGCGAGAAAGCGGGTAACGGTTGCTCTTTCCGGTGATGGGGGCGATGAATTCTTTTGTGGTTATAATGTTTATGACAAGGTTCATCAGGCACAGCAGCTGGATTGGCTGGGAGAAATGACGCATGGTATTTGCAATATCCCGGGAATCCGGTCCATGAAACTGGAAGAAAAGCTTCCGTTTTCCGTGCGTGCGATTGCAGGTAACCGCCCTAAGGAGACGAAAACACAGTTTGCTTATAATAAATATGCGCCTGTTGCCCGTAAAATGGTTCCGGGCGAACAATTATCCTGCTATTATCCGGTAGAAAGCACTTATGAAGTAAAGGACTGGCAGATCCGCCGGATGCTGCTTGATATGGATACGTATCTGCCGGGAGATATTCTTTGTAAAGTAGATCGTGCCTCGATGAAATATTCTCTGGAGGCAAGGTGTCCCATTCTGGATAAAGACGTTATGGAGTATTCCTTCCGGATTCCCCATGAGATGAAATATCAGCAGGGAGTTAAGAAGAAAATTCTGAAAGATATTGCATATGATTATCTGCCAAAGGAATTGTTGGAGCGTCCGAAGACAGGATTTGCCGTACCAATGGATCAGTGGCTGCATGGCTCATTAAAAAGAACAGCTGTTATCCTATTCGGATAAAGAGTTTCTTAAAAAAACAGGGAATCTTTGACCCAGAATATACTTCAATGAGGGTTATGCAGTATCTTGGCACACAGGATGCCGGCCCGTCTACCGGCGCGAATTATTCCAAGCTGATGTGGGCGTTCTTTGTGTTCCAACAGTGGTTTGAGACCTATAGGAGATAGATAAGATGCATATTGCTTGTATGATCAGCTCTCTGATTAAGGGTGGTTCGGAGCGTGTGATGTGTAACCTTGCCGATTATTTCGTACAGCAGGGGCATCAGGTCACTCTCGTTACCCAGTACCGGAGGGAGGATGAATATCCCTTAAATCCGAAGGTAAAAAGAATATTGTCGCAGATTACACCGGAGGAAATGGGAAGCAGCCGGATTTCAAACTTTATCCGCCGTTTTCAGAAGCTAAGAAATATCTGGAAAACGGAGAAGCCGGATGCCATTCTGGTATTTATCGGAAAGAATAATTTCATGGCACTTTTTAACGGCATGGGGCCTGCATATTCCGGTTGTGGTATCGGTACGGGCTGATCCGAATCAGGAGTATCCGAATGGGTGGATGCGTTTTATGGCTCGTCACCTGTTTAAGAAAGCAGTCGGAGTGGTTCTTCAGACCCGAGAGTGTATGAAGTTCTTCCCGAAGGCCGTGCAGCGGAAATCTGTGATTCTCCATAATCCTGTAAATGAGGTATTCTTTGAAAATCCTTATGAAGGGGATCGGGAACACACGATAGTCACAGTAGGAAGAATCGATGAGAACAAGAATCAGGCGCTTCTCTTACGGGCTTTTGCACAGATTGCAGAAAACTATCCGGATTACCGGATCATTCTTTATGGAAAAGGAGATCAGGAGGAGAACTTGAAGCGGCTTGCAAGGGATTTAGAGATTGCAGATCACGTTACTTTTGCCGGAAACGTATCTGATGTGGCAAAGCAAATTAAAAAAGCAGGTGTTTTTGTGTTGACGTCCAATACGGAAGGAATGCCGAATGCATTGATTGAAGCTATGGTATTGGGACTTCCGGTCATTGCAACAGATTGTCCCTGTGGTGGTCCGAGAGACCTGATTGACCATGGCAGGAATGGATTGCTGACCCCGGTCAGAGATGTGAATAAAATGAAAGAAAACCTGCAATTCGTGTTAAATGACTCGCAAAATGCATATCAAATGGGACAGAACGCGAGAAAAACAACAGATATTTATCGTGAGAAAATTGTTTACCGGGAATGGATGGATTATCTGATGAGTGTGACAAGGAAAAACAAATAATCCAGTAATGCTCAACAACTGGAAGCAGCTTATAAATGATCTCAAGACGAAAAACGGAGAAAAAATATGTGTGGAATCGCTGGATTCTGTAATTTTCACGGATCCGTGAAAATGCAGGAAGAAAATTTGGAAAAAATGAAACAACGAATGCTTCACCGTGGTCCGGATGCCGGGGGAAGCTATGTCTCAGAGGATGGTAAGGTAGCATTGGGACACAGGAGACTGTCCATTGTGGATCTTTCTGAAGCCGGCCTTCAACCCATGAAATCCCATAGCGGTCGTTATGTTATGGCGTATAATGGGGAAATATATAACTATAAGAAGCTTTCCCAAAAGCTTCTGGAAGAAAAGAAAGTGGACCGGTTCCGGGGAACCTCCGATTCCGAAGTGATTCTGGAGGCGTTTGAAGCCTATGGCGTGGAAGAGACGATTGCACAATGTAAGGGAATGTTTGCGATCGCTCTTTATGATACGAAGGAGCAGAAGCTATATCTATTGCGTGACCGTATCGGGGAAAAGCCCTTGTATTATGGCTTTATGGGCGATACCTTTGTGTTTGCTTCTGATGTGGCCTGCATTGCGGCCCTGGATGGATTTCAGAATCCTATTCAGAAAGATGTACTGGGCATTTACTTTATTCATGGATATATTCCGGCACCCTATTCCATTTATGAGAATATCTATAAATTAGAACCGGGATGCATATTGGAAATTAAATCACCGTTTAACAAATACAGCATCTCAACCTACTGGTCCATCAAAGAGGTAGCACAACATGGACAGGAGCATCTGTTCAAGGGAGCGTATGAAGAGGCGGTGGATGAACTGGAACGCCTGTTAAAGGCATCCATTCAGGACCAGATGATGGCGGATGTACCGGTTGGAGCCTTTTTATCTGCTGGAATTGACAGCAGTACGGTAGTTGCCCTGATGCAGTCCCTGCATCCGGATAAGGTTAAGACCTTTACCATCGGCATGGAGGATGAAAAGTACAACGAAGCTGTCTATGCGAAGGAGATTGCCGCCCATCTGGGAACGGAGCATACCGAACTCTACATTACGAAGGAGGATGCCAAGGGCGTTATCCCGAAGCTTCCCTTTATTTTTGGAGAGCCGTTTGCAGATTCTTCCCAGATTCCGACTTATCTCGTAAGTAAGATGACGAGAGAGCATGTGACGGTATCTCTTAGTGGAGATGGTGGGGATGAATTATTCTGCGGATACAATTCCTATGCGTCAGTGGACCGGATCTGGGGCAAAATGAAGAGTGTGCCATATGGAATCCGGAAACTGGCAAGTGAACTGGTACTGCATAGTCCTCTTGCCAATAAGGAGATTTACCGGGTTAAAGGAACACTCCTTGGGGCCAAGGGTCCATCCGATCTTTACCGGTTATCCATGGAAAGGGAACCACTAATTAAGGATATTACGTTATCTAAGAAAGAAATTCCATATAAATACACCGAGTATGATCCCGGATTTTTAAAAGAAACAAACCATAACATTATGTTGATGGACATGCTGATGTATCATCCGGACGATATTCTTGTGAAGGTAGACCGGACGGCGATGGCTGTTTCATTGGAAACCCGTGTTCCGATGCTGGATAAAGATGTGGTAGAATTTGCATGGACGCTTCCGGTTGAGTTTGAACGGCAGAACGGTGTAGGAAAACGGATCTTAAGAGATGTCCTGTACCGCTATGTCCCGAAAGAAATGATGGAACGTCCCAAAAAGGGATTTTCCATTCCTGTCCAGAAATGGCTGAAGGAAAAGGAGCTTCGTGAATGGGCAGAAAATCTGATTGACCGGAAGACGTTATGCCAACAGGGGATTCTCGATCCGGATGTTGTCTGGAAAATGTGGACAGACTTTATCGAAAAAGATGAATGGAGAATTCAGATCTGGTATGTTCTGATGTTCCAGGAATGGATGAGTTATGTACTTTAATTCCTATGTATTTATCCTGTTCTTTCTTCCTCTTTCTGTGATCGGATATTTCCTGTTGCAGAAAAGAGGATACCGAAAGGCGGCAGCTGTTTATATCATTGGAATGACACTGTGGTTCTGTGGATATGGAAGTCCATGGAATGCAGTGATTTTTGTGTTACTTATTTTTATGAACTATGGATTCGTTATCCTGATCAGACAAAAAGAGAACAGTTCGGATGCAGCAGACGATGCCAAAACTTTAGGTGACACGAAAAATAAAAGTAGACAAAAGAAAATCGGACTCGCTGCAGGAATTCTACTGGATGTTGCAGTTCTGGTCTTTTAAGTTCTTCGGTAAGCTTCCCCTTGGAATCAGTTTTTATACTTTTTCAGTTAATTGCGTATCTTGTGGATACTTATCGGGAAAAATGTGAAGACCAGACTTTTTTTGAGTATCTGCAGTTTATGTGCTTCTTTCCACGGTTCCTGCAGGGACCTATTGTGCTGCAGGAGGATTTTATTCCACAGCTCCGGGAAGAAAACAGGAGCGTTCCTTCTTATGATCATTTAGGAAGAGGACTATATAGCTTTGCCCTCGGACTTGGAAAGAAGGTTTTGCTTGCAGATTCCCTGGCGAAAATTGTCAGTCAGGGATATGCGGATGTAACAGCCTTAAATTCAATAGAAGCGTTGCTTGTTATGGTCTGCTATTCACTGCAGCTTTACTTTGATTTCAGCGGTTATTGTGATATGGCATCCGGGATTGCCCTGATGTTTAACCTGAATCTTCCGGTGAACTTTCATTCGCCATACAAAGCAGCTTCCATTTCGGAATTCTGGGACCGATGGCATATGACATTGACCAGATTCTTTACGCGGTATGTGTATATTCCGTTGGGAGGAAGCCGGAAGGGAATGGCAAGAACCCTGCTTAATATTATGATTGTTTTCCTGTTAAGTGGTTTCTGGCATGGAACGAACTGGACCTTTCTTGTCTGGGGAGCGCTCCATGGTTTGTGCATGGTCTTTGAACGGGTCACCGGATGTGAGAAGTGGAAGCTTCCCCATGCGTTGAAAGTAGCATGGACCTTTGTGCTTACGACCTTTGCGTGGAGTATTTTTCCGGGCAGAGTCCCTGACACAGGCAGGACAGCTTTGGAACCGCCTTTTTCACCGGTGGAATCGGTAAGATAAGCGAACATATAACAAGTGTTTTTCAATGATGCGGTGGAAATCCGGTTTCTCGTAAGAACGAAGCTTTCCCCTTTTCTTTCGGAACATCCGGGAGTGCCGGCCGTAGTGATGACCGTGATACTTCTGGCAGCCTGCTTCTTTATGAAAAATACTGCACAGAAGACAGAGCAGATGAAGTGGAATGCATGGAAAAATGCTTGTGACAGCAGGTTTATTGTTCTGGAGCGTGATGTCCCTTGCAGATATTACACAGTTTTTTTGTATGTGAATTTCTAAAAAAACCGGCCACTGATTGCAATACAAATATTAAATTATAATTTAATTAAAGAGATAAACTTGAAAAGTAAGAATAAAAATTGGTAAATCCGGGAAAGGAGGACAGCAGAGTGAAAACGGCTGAATCATCAGATGATCATACAAAAAAATCACAGGGGCAGAGAATAATTACAAGGCTAAACGCTGGTTTTACGGTACACTGGCATGGCTGGCAGTTTTACTCATTGGCATTGCTGTCATCGTGATTATTGTGGATCCTTACTTTCATTACCATAAGCCACTGTCCTTTTTGTCTTACCGGATTTATGAGGAACGTTACGTCAATGACGGAATTTCGCGGCATTTTACCTATGATGCGGTGATCACCGGAACCTCCATGTCCCAGAACTTTAAGACAAGTGAACTTGACGAATTATTCGGTACGCAATCCGTGAAGGAACCCTTTTCCGGTGCGGGATTTAAAGAATTGAGTGAGAGTCTGGACCGGACGCTGCAGTATGGGCAGGAGATTAAAATGGTGGTGATGCCGCTGGATTACAATGCTCTTCTTCAGGATGCGGACTGGGAGAAATATGAGGAATACCCGACCTATCTGTATGACAACAATATATTTAATGACACGCGTTATGTATGGAACAAAGCGATTTTCTATCATGGAGCTGTGGCAGATCTGCTGAGAACCATAAGTGGAGAACCGACGACTACCATGGATGAGTATTCTGCCTGGGTACGGGAGACAGGCCTTAAACATATCATGTACTCTTATGCCAGAGAAGACCAGCATCCGGTAGAGGATCCTTCCTTTAATGAGGAAGACCGCAGAATGGTAGAAGAAAATATCTCCAGGAATATTGTTGATTTGGTGAACCGTTATCCGGATACGGAGTTTTATTTCTTTTATACGCCATATAGCATTTGTCATTTTGATGGATTGCATATACAGAACACTTTGACAAAAACAGTTTGAAGCAGAAAAAAAGTATCCACAGAACTTTTTGTTGCAATGCCCGAATGTAAAGTTATATAATTTCTTTTGACCAGACGCAGGTGATCTGCAATCTGGATTATTACAATGATACTCTGCATTATTCTGCTGAAGTAAATTCCCTGATTCTCAACTGGATGAAGGAAGGAACGGGACTCATTACGAAAGACAATTATGAACAGAAGCTTTCGGAGGAAGCAGATTATTTTAACCATTATGATTATGACAGCATTTATGCAGCACTGAGCGAGGTGACGCCATGATAATCATTCGTATGTCCGGGGGTCTGGAACGGCAGATGTTCCAGTATGCTTTATATTTAAAGCTTACCGCAATGGGGCGTGAAGTAAAATTTGATGATATTAATGAATATCGTGATGAAAAGGCAAAACCGATCATGCTTTCGGTATTTGGACTGACCTATCCGCGGGCCACCTGGGATGAAATTAATGCATTTACCGACGGCTCTACAAAATTATGGGATCGTCTGCGGAGAATCTTTGGCAGACGAAGAATGAATATTTATCGGGAAAAGGGATATTTCGATCCACAGGTACTTGCCATGGAAGAGGGGTATCTGGATGGGGCCTTTCAGAGTGAAAGATATTTTGAGGATATGAAGGAAGAGGTACGGAATGCGTTTCAGTTTCCGGATCTTGCAGAGATGCATCTTCCACAGCCGATTTATGATTCTACGATAGAGCTTCTTGGGCGGATCAGAGAGACAAAAGCGGTTGGAATACATATCCGGCGAAGTGATTCAAGACCGAATGAAGAATTGTATGAGAATATCTGTACACCGGATTATTACCGTGCGGCAGTCAATTATATACAGGAACGATGCCCGGATGCCACTTACTATATTTTCAGTAATGAACCTAAATGGATTAAGGGCTGGATGAAGGATCTGATTAAGAGTCAGATTACCGAAGAGATGACCAGAGAGCAGATTGTGGCGATCCGGAAGAAATTTGTGATGGTACAGACCAATACAGAATATACCTCATATCTGGATTTGCTGCTTCTTCAATCCTGTAAGCATAATATTATTTCTAATTCCAGTTTTAGCTGGTGGGGGGCATGGCTGAATGATTTTTGCAGATAAAATTGTCATTGCACCGATACCATGGATGAACAATTCCCAGGGAGAGGAAATTTATACCGAAGGAATGGTTCTGATTAACGGAAAGGGTAAAGTGGAACACAGGGTAAAATAAATGGATATCATTCGTATGGAAGGTGGATTGGGAAATCAGCTTTTTCAATATGCTTTATACCGGCAGTTACAGTCTATGGGCAGGACGGTAGATAGACGTGACAACCGAATATGGAAGAGAACATGACAGGCAACAGATGCTGTGGGTATTTGATGCAGTTTATGAGGAGGCCACGCAGGATGAAATCAACCGCCTGACAGATGGCTTTATGGATTTTTCGTCGAGAATCCGCAGAATACTTATCGGGCGCAGGACGAAAAAGTATGCAGAGGCAGACAGCAATTTTGACCCGCAGGTACTTTTAAAGACGCCGGTATATCTGACGGGATACTTCCAGAGCAATAAGTATTTTAAGAATGTGGAAGAAATACTGCATACGGAACTTAAATTTTCCGACCGGATTTACGATGGAATTTCAAAAGCATTGACAGACAAAATCAGGAATTATCAGAAGCGGATCCATGAGGCAGAATCGGTATCACTTCATGTCCGCCGTGGGGACTACCTGAATCATCCGGAAATGTATGGCGTGAGCTGCACGACAGAATATTACAGGGCGGGTGTGCACTATATCAGGGAGCGTCACCCGGATGCGAAATTCTTTGTCTTTACGAATGATCCGGTCTGGACCGAAAAGTGGATTCGGGAGAATTTTCTGGGTGATTTTACCCTGGTACAGGGAACAAATGAAGAAACGGGATATCTGGACCTGATGCTGATGAGCCAGTGTAAGCACCAGATCATGGCAAATTCCAGCTTTAGCTGGTGGGGCGCATGGCTTAATCCGAATAAAGACAAGATTGTAGTGGCTCCTGAGCCGTGGTTGGGGGACCGGGAGTGCAGGGATATTTATACCGAGGGAATGATCCGGATTAATCCGGAAGGAATAGTCCGGCATAAAGAAAGGATATCAGAAGAATGATGCAGGAAAATATACAGATTTCTGTGATTGTAGCAGCTTACAATATTGAAAAATATCTGGCAAGGTGCCTTGATAGTATCTGCAGTCAGACTTACCATAATCTTGAAATTCTCGTTGTGGACGATGGCTCTACAGACAAGACACCACAGATCTGTGATGAATATGCTGCAAGGGATGAGAGGATCCGGGTAATTCACCAGAACAATATGGGACTATCCGGAGCCAGAAATTCTGCATTGAAAGCGGCTTCGGGAGAGTACATCGGTTATGTGGATGGGGATGACTATATTGAACCGGACATGTATGAAAATATGCTGGATGCCTGCCTGCAGAATGAGGCACAGCTTGCCATCTGTTCTTACCGGCAGATCGGCAGTGAAAAAGAGAAGAATTCATTCAGCGGAAAACGGTATCCTTTAACAAGGGAAGAGGCTCTGGAAATCTATATCTGTGATAATAAACCGTATCATATTTATAATGCGGTATGGAGTAAATTGTTTCGACAGGATATTGTGAAGGATGCCATGTTTCCGGTCGGGCATAAATCTGAAGATATTCCTTATACCACGAAGGCACTCATTAACGCACAAAGATGTGTGTTCTTGGATAGTCCCTATTATAACTATGTGGCAGACCGGGAAGACAGTATTATGAACCAAAACATCCATGAACGCCGGTTTAACGATGAAATTCCTTTCTGGAAGGAACAGCAGGGATATTTGTATGGAGTGGGAATGAAGGAACTGGCTGATAAAGCATCTTACCAGTTTTATCGCAGAATGCTTTATTATTTTCTTGATTTTAAAAAGCGGAAAATGGGAGAATCCGCATGGCAGTTGATTCAGATGCTCCGGGAAGATCAGAAGAAAATTAAGGTAATCTATAAAAAAACAGTTATGTAGCAATGGGGGATAAGGTGAGAATGCACATTGCACTTCATACACCAGGGACTTTATTATGTTCTGGTACGTGCATATGATAAATTTGTGATTCCGTTGCGGCAGCAAAAGAAGGCGGCAGAATGATCTGAGGATCATCTGACCGCCTCCGTTTGCTTAATAATCGCAATTATGGTATAATATTTAAATCTATGCAATATTGCAAAAATAAAAAAAGAAATTAAGGTAGAGCTTATATGAAACAGCCCAATTTACTAAAAAATTAATGGAATCTTTGATAAGAAACAGAAACGACAATTGGTATTATTAGGAATTATGATATTTTTTTGGAGGAATTCTGGAAACTTTAGGTGTTAGTACAATGATTCCAGTGGTTACGGTGCTGCTTACACCGGATACATTCCAGGAATATATTGTGAAATATGATTTTTTTACAAAAATATCTGTAGAGTTTTTTTAAAATTACAGATGTGAGTCATTTGACAATTTCCTTACTTATCGTATTGATGGCAGTATACGTGATTAAGAACGCATATTTATTATTATTGACATACAAACAAAGTACATTTATTGCACACAGTCGAAATGATATGATTAGCCGGGTGATGGCTGAATTTCTGAATCGTCCGTATGAGCAGTATCTGGGTGCTGATGTTCCAACCGTATTTCGTATTACGGACAGCGATATTCCACAAACATTAGCATTGATGCTGGCTCTATTGTCATTGGCGTCTGAGGTGGTTGTTTCATTCCTGATTTTTGTAGTGTTGCTGTTACAGAATGTGAAGATGACATTATTTGTTATTTTTGGTATTTGGTTTACTTACATTGATTATTACCAAAGTTTTTAAAGCCAAGGCTTAATAAAATTGGTGTAAAAAAATCAAGATATTCAATCAAGAATAGCTAAATGGAGAATACAGGCGATTTATGGATTGAAGGATGTCAAAGTACTCAATAGGGAAGAGTTTTTTTATACGAAATTATTATGAGACAGGGAAAACTGGTGCTAACGTTGCAAGAAATTATGTAGTATTAAATAATACGCCCCGTTTACTTATTGAAACAGTGTTTATTGTAAGTATGCTTGGGTACATTGCATTTTACATCAATGCCGGAGGAAATGTTACCAATATGATGGCAACACTTGCAACATTTGGTGTGGCTGCGATTCGTGTGCTTCCAAGTGTAAACCGTATTAATACTTACATTACGGAAATTGCTTATGCATCACCAAGCTTAGATTTCGTATATGATAATTTACAGGAAGGAATGAAGACGAATGCTAAATTGGCAGAGAGAAAAAGCAAATTCTCAAAAAGAAAAAAAATTGAAGTTGGAAGATCGAATAGAATTGAAAAAAATATTTCCTTTCATTATCCAGATACGGAGAAGAATATTTTTTTACGCACGCCAATATGGTTGTTCCGAAGGGAAAAATCTGTAGGAATTATGGGAACATCCGGAGCCGGAAAATCTACAATAGTAGATATTCTGCTTGGATTGTTACATGCGCAGGAGGGGCAGATTACCTGCGATGGTGTAGACATTTTTTTAAAAAAATTATGAATCATGGCTTGCACAAATTGGTTATATTCCTCAGAGCATTTACCTGATTGATGAATCTATAAGGGATAATATAGCATTTGGTATTGATGCGGATAAAATTAATGAAAAACGTATATGGGAGGTTTTAGAGGAATCACAGCTGAAAGAGTTTGTGGAAAGTCTGCCGGAAGGACTTAATACTACAATTGGTGATAGGGGAATTCGTTTGTCCGGGGGACAAAGACAACGAATTGGAATTGCCAGGGCATTGTACCACGATCCGGAAATTTTGGTGTTTGATGAAGCAACATCAGCACTGGATAATGAAACAGAGGCAGCTGTTATGGAAGCCGTTAATAGTTTTCACGGAAAGAAAACGATGGTAATTATTGCGCATCGGCTGAATACTATAGAGAAATGCGATATTATCTATAAAGTAGAAAAATGAAAAAAATTGTGGAATCTTCATTATAAATGTTAGGGATAAAGATGAAAAATAAGGCTACCGAATGTAACACTAATTGCTGTTACAAGTGTAAAATTATATGAAACCATAAAGGCGCTGACCTATAGTATGCAGGATATTGAATTTGGAGAAGTTGTTCTGGTAACGCACAGAAAGCCATTGGGACTGCCCAAAGGAATTACGTATAAGCATACAGAGAAGATTACCAATATTGATAAGTTTAACTATCTTATGGCATATGAGCTGGGATCCTATGTGAATACCGACTATATCATTCTGGTGCACTATGACGGATTTATCGTGCATCCGGAAATGTGGAGAAATGAATTTTTTTGGAATATGATTATATCGGATCACCCTGGCCACTCCCGACAGCGGAGCATTCCACATATTATGATGAGGATGGAAATGTGTGCCGTGTAGGAAACAGCGTATCTCTACGGAGTAAACGGCTGCTTGAATACCCGAAGAAGGCCGGACTTGAATGGAAGCCGGCATCCGACGGATTTTATAATGAAGATATCTTTTTGTGCTGTATGAATAAAGTGAAAATTGAGAAGGCCGGTATGAAGTTTGCCCCAATTGAGGTGGCGAGATTGTTTGGAAGAGAGCATACCATACCGGAAACAGAAGGAGTAACTCCATTTCTGTTTCATAAGTGGTGGGGAGAAAATAAAGATTTCCCCAAATTTGAAAATCCTTTTACAAAAATCTGGCTTACCATGAAAGCCATCCGGCGTAAACTGATGTTTTGGAGAGATTGGAGTTAGTGTATGATCATTGATTGTGTGCCATTTTTTAACGAACTGGATATTCTGAAGCTTCGCCTTCATATACTGGATCCACTGGTGGACCGGTTTTGTAATTGAAGAAGCGACGCATACCTTTTCCGGGATGCCTAAGGAGTTGTGCTTTGAGAAGAATAAGCAGATGTTTGCAGAATTTCTCCCTAAAATCACATATCTGATAGTGGATAATTCTCCGGAAGAATTATCTACCCATGAAAGGGATAAATTTCAGAAAAATGCATTAGCGGAAGCACTTACGGATGTTTCACAGGAGGATGTCCTGATTTTGAGTGATGTGGATGAAATTCCCAATCCGAAGGTGTTAAAAAGAGATTATTGAACAATTTGATCCGGATAAAGTATACCATCTGGCACAGAGAAATTTTTTTACTGTTATCTCAATATGGAGGAAATTTCGGGAAATCTGCTTTCCATTACGGGAGAATTCCCTGGTGTACAGCGCAGAATGTGGCTTGGAACGAAGGTGTTTGCCAAAAGAAATATTCCGGAAAGCGGAATTATTGATCTGCGGGAAGTGGCGCCGACTGATCCAAGAAGTATCCGGGTAGCAGATGGTGGCTGGCATTTTGGGTATATGGGAAGCTGTCATGAAACGGATGTTTCTAAAAGAGTCGGAGAGAAGGTAGTTGCGGCAGCCCACCAGGAGTACAATAAGGAAGATGTTCTGGCAGAGGTAAAGGACCGTCTGATTCTGGGAGAGGATATTTTTGGAAGAAATGCCCAATTTGACTGGGCGGTAATTGATGATACTTATCCGCAGTATTTGCGGGATCACCGGGCAGAGTATGATTATCTGATTATGCCGCCGATCAGTGAAGGCAGAAAGGCATGGGTCAGGGTATGGATGCCGGTAAAACGGTTCTGCCGTAAAGTACGTAGAAAGATTCGTCGTGTCTGCCGCAGGAGGTAAGGAATGAATCAGAGAAATAAGATTGCAACAATATATGGATTATGGTTTGCAGACCTTGTTGGAATTGTGATTTCCTTTGTGCTTGCGACTTATATCCGATTCCGGAATTTCCGGGATATGGAGGACAAGGGGATTCACTTTCAGGTGTGTCTCCTGCTTTTGCTTGTCTGTACCATTTATACCTTTTTCCTTGACTGGAACCGGGATTTCGTGAAGAGAAAGACTGCAAAAGAATTTGTGGCAATTGTACAATACGAAATCATTATGTTTCTTGGTGTGCAGCCGATCATGTATTTCCTGAAGTGGTCGGACAAGTTTTCGCGTTGGGTGATGATTATTTTCCCTGTCGTGAATATTGTGGTGACATTGCTGATTCATCTGGTGATTAAAAAGGCGGTAAAGCTCCATTACCGGTCGGAATCAACGAGAATTAAAGTCCTTGTGATTACGCAGAAGTCGCTTCTTGCCGAAGTTATGGAGAAGCTTAAAAAGGAACTTGATGTCAGCTATCAGATTGTGGATGCGGTATGTATGGAGGAGTTAAAGCCAAACTTCCTGGAAGAGGCAACCCTGATGGCATTGGATGAGGTATTTATTTATGCTCCGGATATGCTGCAAAAGAAGGTACAGGAGATCATAGGAAGCTTTGATGAAATGGGCGTCAACTGTCATTTCTGCGTGGAACTGCCGGGGGCTGACAGCAGCCGGACGAAGATTGACAGTTTTGGCAATTATCCGGTTATCACCTATACCAGATTCCGCAGCAGTTATAAGCGGCTGTTGATAAAGCGCGTAATGGATATTGTAGGAGGTCTGGTCGGACTTTTGATTACGGCGGTTTTCTTCCCGTTTGTGGCGATTGCGATTAAGCTGGATTCACCGGGACCGGTGCTTTTTTCCCAGATCCGGATCGGGCGGAACGGCAGACGGTTTAAGATTTATAAATTCCGTTCCATGTACATCGATGCGGAGGAACGTAAGAAGGAACTGCAGTCCCGGAATGAAGTTAAGGGACTGATGTTTAAGATGGAAAACGATCCCCGTATCACGAAGGTTGGAAAATTTATCCGGAAAACGAGTATTGACGAACTGCCACAGTTCTATAATGTGGTTAAGGGCGATATGAGCCTTGTGGGAACAAGACCCCCTACAGAGGATGAATTCGAGAAATATAACCAGTATTACCGCCGCAGAATCAGTATGACACCGGGGCTTACCGGCATGTGGCAGGTCAGCGGCCGGAGTGAAATTGAGAACTTTGACGATGTTGTGAAGTATGATTTACAGTATATTGACAATTGGTCTTTGCACCTTGATATTAAGATCCTTCTTAAGACCATCTGGGTGGTATTTGCAGGGAAAGGTTCGAAATGATGGATGAAAGAATTAAGGTTTTAATGATTGGACCGGATCGCAGCGTACATGGCGGAATATCCGGGGTGGTGAATAACTATTACGACGCCGGAATTACCGAAAAAGTGGATCTTAACTACATTGGAACGATGGTTGAGGGAAGCAAGCTCCGCAAGCTCTGGCAGGCTGTAAAAGCCTATGTGAAGTTTCTGGCGGCGCTGCCCAAATATTCGATTGTACATGTGAATGTGGCATCAGACAGCAGTTATTACCGGAAATCTTTGTTCATTAAAGCAGCAAAGCGTGCCGGGAAAAAGATTGTGATTCACCAGCATGGCGGTGATTTTGAAACCTTTTATGAAAAGGAGCAGAATGACAGGGGAAGAGCAAAGATCCGTCAGGTGCTTAGCATGGGGGATGTGTTTCTGGTATTGGCTCCCGCATGGAAGAATTTTTTCCAAAATTTGATTCCGGAGGAGCGTATCGTGGTATTTCCGGATACGATTTCGATTCCGGCAAGGTACCAAAAGGAATATGGAAAACAGAGAGTTCTGTTTCTTGGAAGATTGTGCAAAGCAAAGGGAGTTGGGGAACTGATTCAGACTATGGCAGAACTGCATTCCGAATTTCCGGCAGCCAGACTACTGCTTGGAGGGATCTGGGAGGATCAGGAATTAAGAACCCTTGCACAGCGTTATCCGGAATTCGTTACGGAGCTTGGATGGATATCAGGAAAGGCGAAACAGGAATATCTGGACATATGTGATATTTTTTTGCATTGCCCTCCTATTATTGAGGGACAGTCCATTGCGATATTGGAAGCAATGGCGCATTGCTGTGGAATCGTTGCATCGGATACCGGTGGAATTCCGATGATGATTACAGATGAACAGACAGGTCTCCTTGTACCACCGGGAGATAAAGAAGAGTTGAAAAAAGCTTTGCGAAGGATGCTGGAAAATCCGGAGCTTTGCAGAAAGTTAGGGGAAAATGCCCACCGCAAAGCGGAGAGCGGGTTCTCGATTGAAAGCAGTATTGAACAGCTAGTATCAATATACAGAGATCTGTTATCGGAATAAAATGAGAATCAGAAATGATGAAAGTAACCGTAACAGATCAGGAGAAGCAAACAGAATGGATCAGGAAAATAATTATAAAGTAAGTATTATTGTACCGGTTTATAACACCATAAAATATTTGAAAAAAAGTGTGTAAATTCACTGGTTGCACAAACCTATCAAAAATGTGGAGATCCTTCTTATAGATGATGGGTCTACAGATGACAGCGGGGCATTGTGTGGCTGGTTTGCCAACAAATATCCGCAGATCCGGGTGTTTCATAAAGAAAACGGAGGTCTGGTTTCTACATGGAAATATGGGGTAGAACATAGTACCGGAGAATATCTCTGCTTTGTGGACAGCGATGACTGGGTGGATTCCGGGATGATTGCGGAAATGGCAGAAAAGATAACGGGAAGTGAACGAGAGATTATTTCCAGTGATTACGTGATTGAGCGTGATGATGGAACAAGTGAAGCCGTTTATCAGAGGCTTACTCCCGGGGAATATGACAGGGAAGCATTGCTTAAGCAGGTGTTGCCTTATATTCTTGGGCAGGAGCACCGTTATGTGACGATTTCCCGCTGCATGAAGCTTTTTTCCAAAGCACTGATCTTGAAGAATATGCACTATTGCGATCCTTCCATCAGAATGGGCGAGGATACTACAATTACACTTCCCTGCCTGCTGGACTGTGACAGGCTGGTCATTATGGATCATAAAACCTATTATCACTACCTGTATGTGAAAGAATCGATGATTCATCAGTATGATAAGGGACTTTATGAGAATAACCGGAAGCTACGGGGAATTATTAGCCATATTTTAGAAGAAAAATGCTGTAATACCAACGAAATACCCATGCCGGATTATGCATGGATGCTGGATCAGGCAGACCGGGAGTATATTTTCCTGCTGCTGCTTGCCCTTAAGAATGAAGCGAGAGGCAATCCATCCGGATATAAAAAGAACATCCGGGAGATCTGTAATGATCCGGAGGTGAAGGCACTGGTACAGAAGGCGGCAGTCGAGATCCATGAAAAGTCCAATCTGCTTCTTTATCTGGTGCTTCTGCATCCGAATGCATTTATGATCCGGGTATTGCGGATGGCTATGGTCTGGTATTACCGCTAAGGACATCGGAGCATATAAATTTTTAGTTATAATATAATAAGTAGTTATATTGATTGATTTATTGTGGAGAAACGAATGCAGCCACTGATTAGTGTGATTGTTCCCGTTTATAACGGAGAACTGTATCTGAAAAACTGCATAGAGAGTATTGAAGCACAGAGCTATGAGCCTTTGGAAATTATTGTGATTAATGACGGTTCTACAGATGGAACGGCTGAGGTCTGTGAGAAGCTTGCGCAAAGCTATGAGAATCTGTCTTTTATCACAACAGAGGATCTTGGGGTGGCGGCATCACGGAATCATGGGATTGCACTTGCGAAGGGAGAATTGATTACCTTTGTGGATGCCGATGACCGGATACATCCCCAGATGCTGCAAAGATTATATGAAGCGATCGAACAGACCGGAAGTGATATTGCCGGATGCCGGTTTACCATTTGGAATACGGAACGGGAATGGAAAATTGCAGCCAACTCGGTTCCGGTAAGTGAGCAGACGCATAAGGTGTATGAGAAACAGGGAATATCTGAAGGACCAGATTTTGTGCGGAAACAGCCGGTGCTGGAGCAAATTGTATCGAAAATCTTTGCTGGAACAGAGACATGCCGGACGGTGGTTCCGGGAAGGAATGACCATCGGAGAAGATATGCTCTTTCTTATGGATCTGCTGCCGGAAGCAGGAACGATTGTTGAGATTGATTTTTCATGGATATGGATATTATCAGAACCCACAGGGAGCTATGAACCGCACGTTCCGCCCGGAATATATGGACCAGATCCGCTGCTGGGAGATTGCCCGGGAACAGGTACGGAAGCTCCTTCCGGAATGCGAGAGCAAGGCAACCTCGATCTTATTAATTTCCATTATGTTGACGGTTGGGAAACTGGCGGGACTGCCTTCCGGGGAGCGGAAGCAGTTTAGAGGGTATGTGAAGGAATGTCGTGAAAAGCTTTTTCAAGGAACGACAGGATCGTGAAGCTATGAAATTACTTTCTAAAAGGGTACCAATTCAAAGTAAGATTATTCGCCGCAACGCCCGGACTTTATTTATGGTGCTATCATTTAAGAAAGCGTTAAAGGTGTTGTTATACGCAGAATATAGATAAAAAGAAGGAACTATATGAAGGGGAATCATCAGAATCAGATTATTTTATATATGCATGCAGGCAGCGGCAATCATGGCTGCGAGGCGATTGTGAACAGCCTGTGCCACATGATGAAAGAAGACGCTGTACTGGTATCCTATCGGGGGAACGAGGACGGGCAGTATACCTTGAAGGACCTGTGTGAAATCAAACAGGAACGTAGCTTTGAGGAGCATAAGCTGGCACACATAGCTTATTATGCGTATCGTATGCTTACCAAGGATGCAGCAAGCTTCCTGCGTTACCGTTATGAGGATATTTTTTTGAGAAACCCATGTCTCCGCTTGCTATTTCGATTGGAGGAGACAATTATTGCTATGACAGTATGCTTTCAGACCTGCGTCTTGCCAATCTCGCATTTACACAGAAAGGAACGAAGACCGTTTTACTGGGATGCTCCATTGAACCGGAGCTGTTGAAGAGGGGACAGGAGACACAGTCAAATCCGATATTGGAGGATTTAAGCCGTTATCATCTGATTATTGCAAGGGAGTCCCTGACCTATGAGGCTTTGTGTGATGCCTTTGCAAAAAGACGGGAACAGAGTAATAGTAACAATAACAGTAATAATAATATCAATAATAATAACAGGAATACACCGGATATGTTGAATATTCCCAGAATTGTTCAGATACCGGATCCGGCCTTTACCCTGGGATATGTCAGGAAGAAGGTGCCGGATGGCTTCTGGAAGGGCAATACGGTAGGCGTGAATGTGAGTCCGCTTATTCAGAAAAGCGAATCCGTATCGGGAATTACGATGAAGTGCTATGAACAGCTGATTGAATGGATTATCGGGCATACAGATATGCAGATCGCATTAATTCCACATGTGGTGTGGAAGAATAATGATGACCGGAAGCCGCTTTCCGGACTTTATGAAAAATATAAATCCACAGAGCGATTGGTGCAGATTCCGGATGGAAGCTGTGAAGAACTGAAGGGTTATATCAGCCAGTGCCGTTTCTTTGTCGGGGCACGGACGCATGCAACGATTGCGGCATATTCTACCTGTGTGCCGACACTGGTGGTTGGCTATTCCATCAAAGCAGCCGGAATTGCACAGGACTTGTTTGGAAGTCAGGAGCATTATGTACTGCCGGTACAGAGTCTCAAGGATCCGCAGGATCTGGTTTGTGAATTTCAGTGGCTGATGGAACAGGAGAATTCAATCCGGGAGCATCTGCAAAGGAAGATACCGGACTATCAGGAACAGGCACTCCGGACAGGAGAAGAGATTAATCATTTATGGGAAGAGTTAAAGCAGCAGCGAGAAACATCATATTCGGATACATCGGCAACCTGACCACCCAGCTGCTCGGGTTTGTTCTGCGTACGATCTTTATCCGGCATCTGGGCCAGACGCTGAATGGAGTAAACGCCTTATATACCGGCATTTTGTCGGTATTGTCCATGGCAGAGCTGGGAATTGGAACAGCACTGAATTACAGCTTATATAAGCCGGTGATTCATAAGGACTATGAGAAGATCAAGTCCTACATGCTTCTGTATAAGAAGGCGTATCGGATCATCGGGTTTGTGGTCGCAGGCATCGGACTTGTGATCGTACCCTTCCTGCCGTATCTTGTGAAACAGCCGGAGGGTATAACACTCCGGGATCTGACACTGTATTATCTGATTTTCCTGTTTAATACGGTGAGCTCCTATTTCGTGGCGTATAAGTACAGCCTCGTGAATGCCGAGCAGAAGAATTATATCCAGACGAATATCATTACCGTGACCAAGATGATTACGGTGACGCTACAGATCATTGTCATTTTGACAACAGGCAATTTCTATGCATACCTGCTGACCGCAGCGACGGTAGAGCTGCTGCAGAAGATTTTTGTGAGCCGGTATCTGAATAATATGTATCCTTATCTGAAGGAAAAGGATATCAAGCCCCTTACCAAAGAGGAGGTCGGGGAGGTTGTTAAGAAAACCAAGGCACTCGTCCTCCATAAGGTGGGAGATGTGGCACGGCTTCAGACGGATGCCATGATTATTTCCGGGTTTATTAATGTAACGTTAAGCGGAATCGTAGATAACTACAATCTGGTGATTTCCTCCGTCTCGAACTTTGTAAACATCATATTTAACTCGGTGTTATCGAGCTTTGGTAACCTGATCGCAACGGAGAGCCGGCAGAAGCAGTATGAAATCTTTAAGGTGTACCGCTTTTTTGCCTGCTGGATCTATGGATTCTCTGCAACGGGATTTTTACTGCTGTTGACTCCGCTTGTCTGGCTGTGGTTGGGACCTTCCAATGTCCTCCCTATGGCAGCGGTGACCTGTATTTTAATTGACTATTACTTTAAGGGAGAACGGATCGTGTTGTCGAATTTCAAGACGGCAGCAGGGGTGTTTGAACAGGACAAGTATTTGGCATTGATTCAGGGAGCAGTGAATCTTGTAGTATCCATTGTGCTGGTACAACGGATCGGACTTGCCGGAGTGTATATCGGAACGATTGTTTCAGGACTCATTGCCAATATTACGAAACCGATCATTATTTATCGGGTCTGTTTTGAGATCAAAGCAAAAGGCTATTTTTCTGGATTCTGCCAGGTTCCTTGCCGTACTTGGTGGAACATTTGCAATCCTTTATGGGATCCGCAGAGTGCTTATGCCGCAGGTCAGTATTCTGTCATTTGCAATTATGTTTGTTGCGATCTGCGTGATCTTTAATGGGATATTTCTCCTTGTGTTCGGCAGAACGCAGGAGTTTCAGTATCTGTGGGGAATTGTGAGAAGGAAGATGAAGAAACGTTAGGAGGTTTGCCTATGGTAGAAATGGTCAGAAAAGCACAGGATCAACTGCTTCATTATCCAAAGAGAAGCGCAGGATCCGAAGTGAAACGAATGATACGTCAGTTATTGGGACAAAAAGGCAGCACCGAAAGACCGCTTTAACTGGCCCAATGGTTTGCTTGCAAAAGCATTGATTGACTATTACTATGCACATCAGAATTCGGAAGAGGCAAGAGAAATACTGGATTGCCTTAAGAAATATTGTGACCGGTTTATTCATAGAAAATGTAAAATGTATTATCTGGATGATGCGTTAAGTGGACTTGCACTCATTGAACTGCATCAGATGACAAAGGACGAGAAATATAAGCAGGCAGCAGACGCCGTAGCACAATATTTGTTTCAGCATGAAACCGATGATATGGGAAGTCTGCTTTACCGCCCCGCACAGCAGAACGGATACATATTTGCAGATATGATCGGCATGGTCTGCCCGTTTCTCTGTAAATATGGAGTTACCTATGACAGCAATGCAGCAATAAATCTTGCTGTGACGCAGATTACGAATTTCATTGCCTATGGTATGGATGAAAAGACGGGCTTACCTTATCATGGCTACGAACTGGAAAGCGGTATGAAATATGGGGTGATTGGCTGGGGAAGAGCGGTCGGCTGGCTGATGATCGGCATGTCAGAAACCCTTGCTTTGCTGGAAGAAAGCAGACCGAGTTATGATGTGATAAAACAGGCATACCGCCGTATGGTGGATAAAGTAGAGGCTTATCAGCTTGCCGGTGGATGGTATACCTGGCAGCTCCCGGCAAAGGAAGGTCCGGTGGATACTTCTGCAACAGCGATGATTCTGTATGCCATTTCAAGATCCCTCAATACCAAGGTATTGATTGGCATTCACAAATCCAGAATGCTGCGTGGTCTGGAGGCTTTACAGAGCATTGTAACAGATGGGGAAGTTCCGAATGCACTGGCAGAATGCCAGGGCTTCAGCATGTATCCGCAGGTATACGGAAGTTATCCCTGGTCACTGGGGCCGGCATTATCTTTATTTGTCATGAATGAAGAAAAAAAGCAGAAGGGGATAAAAAAATGTTATTTAACTCTATTGATTTTTTTGATATTTTTTTCCCGATTGTATTATTTGTTTATTTTTGTCTGTCCTAAGAAAATACGATACATCTGGCTGTTAATATCCAGTTATTTCTTTTTATATGTGTTGGAATCCATGGCTTATCTTCCTTCTTATAGGAGTAACAATGGTTAGCTGGCTATGCGGTTTGGGAATAGAATGGGTGCATGGAAGCCAACATAAGTCGAAATGGCTGGTGGCAGTGAGCTGTATAATACTGCTTGGTACCTTAGGATATTTTAAATATACCAATTTTCTGATTGAAACATTAAACCGGGTGTTGAAATATGGGCATATTAATTCAATTTCTCAGCACGACATCATTTTACCAATAGGAATTTCTTTTTTTACATTTCAGGCACTCGGCTATGTAATAGATGTATATCGGGGAAATGTAAAGGCAGAAAAAAACGTATTTAAATATGCATTGTTTGTCGCATTCTTTCCGCAACTTCTGTCCGGACCAATTGGAAGAGCAAAGAGCCTGTTAGGACAGATTGAAGAGGATTCACAGCGTCATGTCTGGAATTATGAAAGAATTATTTCCGGTTTGATTTTAATGTTATGGGGTTATTTTCTTAAAATGGTAATTGCTGATCGTGCTGCTATTTTAGTCAATCAGGTCTTTGGTTCTTATGAACATTATCAGATGACGGCATTGATAGCAGGAGCCATTGCCTATGCTGTTCAGATCTATTGTGATTTTATGGGGTATTCTACAATTGCTTTGGGAGCAGCGAAGGTGCTCGGATTTGAATTGATCAATAATTTTGACACACCGTATTTAGCACATAACGTTGCAGATTTCTGGCGGAGATGGCACATTTCTCTTAGCACCTGGTTCCGTGATTATCTGTATATATCACTTGGAGGCAATCGAAAAGGAAAATGGATACAGTATCGGAATATTTTAATTACGTTTGCAGCAAGCGGTTTATGGCATGGCGCTGATTGGACATTTGTAATTTGGGGATTGCTTCATGGATTTTATCAGATCATAGAAAAAGAATTATCACCGATTGTAGAGAGAATAAATGGAAAGCTTCATACAAAAAAACAGAGTCCTTCGGATATCATTTTTCTAAAAAGTAGTGTTTACGTTTATTCTTGTTGATTTTTGCGTGGATATTTTTTTCCGCGCGGATTCTATATCACAGGCGGCAGGATATATTTCCCGTATGATTTGTTACCGGGATTGGTGGTCTTTATTCGATCAGAGCATTTATACATTAGGACTTGATATACAGGAATTTCATATTTTGTTTATAGCGGTACTTTTTTTATTGTGTGTGGATGTTTTGCGTTACGTTCATAAAGAAACACCTGATGTATTTTTGCAGAAACAATGTCTGGCATTTCGCTGGGGAGTGTTGCTGGTACTGTTATTCTCATGCCTGATATTTGGATGCTACGGTCCAGGATTTGAATCGGCACAGTTTGTATATCTGCAATTCTGATAGATTGAATTTAAGGAAGAAGTTATGAGTATTTTTACGAAAAACAGAAATGCCGAAACAGCATAAAGATTATTGGATGTATAGTGATGACAGTTCTAATATTGGCAATTATTTTTTTCCCATATTTAATTATAAAGATATGGGAGGTGGTGGAGGATTTCAGCGGTTATATAATAGTCCTCCGAATAGTATGGATGTTATGTTTTTCGGGAGCAGCAGGGCTCATTGCACAATTGATCATGGATACCTGTGGGATCATTATGGAATTGCAGGATATACTCTTTCAGCCGGTGCACAGAAAATGGATAGCACTTATTATTGCGTTCAGGAGGCACTACGATGTCAAAACCCCCAAAGTGATTTTTTTGTGGAGATTTCTTTTCAGGTTAATAATGGAGAAATTGAAGATGAAGAAACAGATGTATATCGTAATTATCTTGGAATGAAAGTCTCTGGAATTTCACACTCTTTTGCAAACTATCTTGGCAGGCAGATGAATATGAGCCAAGAGGAAAAGGAAGAGTTATACACCAGATTTCCAATTATACATTCCAGATATCGGGAACTGGAAAAGGCAGACTTTATAGATGACATTCCGTTCATGAGAGGATATCGTGGCAGTTTTGAAGAGGTTCCATTTGATACACCGGTTGTAACGGAGCAGACAATGGAAATTAGTCAGGATAATCGGGAATTTATCGAAAAGCTGATTTCTTTTGTCTGAGGAGAAAAAAATGTTCCATTGGTATTGTTTGCATCGCCTTATGTAGTAAGTGAAGAAGAGCAAATGCGAATCAATGCAGTAGGTGAAATTGCCAGGGAGAATGGTATTCCTTTTATTAATTTTAATTGTTTGTATCAGGAAACAGGCATTGATTTTTCCTGTGACTTTAGAGACAGCAGTCATGTGAATAATGCAGGTGCACAGAAAGTTACGGAGTATCTGGCACAGTATATCAAAAGCAAATTATGAGACAGAGGATCATAGAGGAGATAATAAATATATTTTGTGGGATCAAAATGCCCAGTATTTGCATAATAAAGAACTTCATCATGAGCTGGAGCAGGCAGAGGATATAAATGATTATCTGGCGCAGTTACCGAAGGATGAAAAGGATGTTATACTGATTCAGTTTGTTGGAAATTATCAGGCACTTGGAGATGTATATCTTGAAAATATCATGAAAACAGGTCTTTTGGAAGAAGATTATACCTGTGGAGGATATTATTTTCTATGTGATGGTAGTAAAATAGAGAAAACGGAAGATATTTCGATTGATGAAAATCAGGTGATATGGATTCAGGGAGAAGCATATCAGACAGAAATTGAGAATGGTGTTAATGTGGTTGTATATGATAAAGAATTGAAACAAATTATTGATGTCGCAGGAGATGATGTTTATCTGGGATTGACGATGTCTCATCTTGATTTGAAGGAGCAGTAGTAATTTAGATGATTATTATACAGATTGCAGGTGGACTGGGAAACCAACTCCAGCAGTATGCACTATATCAGAAATTTAAAAAGTCTTGGAGCAGAAACAAAGCTGGATTTATCGTGGTTTGAACAATTTAAAACCACAGAACGGAAAAAAACGGGATTGGTGCTACAACCCGTCAATGTGAATTGGATTTTTTTGATCATCTGCCTTATGAAAGTTGCACTGAGGAAGAAAGAAACGCATTAACCGGCTCACAGGGGCTTGCAGGAAAGCTTCGCAGAAAGCTGCTTCCGCAGACGGTACACTGGTATAAAGAAAAGCAGATGTATGATCCGGAGCTTTTGAATTACCGTGATCGATATCTGTCCGGTTATTTTGCCTGCGAGAAATATTATGCGGATATCCTGCCGGAATTACGGGCGATGATTCGTTTTCCGGAGATTGCGGATGCGCAGAAGAGAATGGCGAATGAAGAGATTCTCAAGAAAATCCGGAACAGCCATGCGGTCAGTGTGCATATCCGCAGGGGGGATTACCTTCAACCGGAGAATGCGGCAATGTTTGGCAATATCTGCACAGAGAAATATTACGAATCCGCATTGGACTACATGAAGGAGAAGATCGAAGATCCTCACTTCTTTATTTTTTCTGATGATGTTGCTTATGTGAGAGAGCATTATCAGGGGGAAGAATATACCATTGTGGATATTAACCATGGGAATGACAGCTTTTATGATATGTATCTGATGAGCCGGTGTGAAGGAAATATCTGTGCTAACTCCACCTTCAGCTTCTGGGGGGCAAGATTAAATGCACGGCCGGATAAGATTATGATTCGCCCAACCATTCAGAAGAACAGTCAGGTATTTGACGAAGCACAGATGAAGGATCTGTGGAAGAACTGGATTTTTATTGATCCACAGGGTAAGCAATATCCTTAAATAGCAGTAAGAAAAGGAAATGTTTGAATGAACAGATTAAAACAGGATTGGAAAAGTACATTAAAGACCGTTGGAACATATAGCTTTTATCTGGCTGTAATCATAGAGCTTATGCTGGTGATTCTGGATAAAAGCGAGTTCCTGTATCCTTTTGAGGGGTGGACTTTCCGGGTTACGTTTTTGCTCTGCTTTATCAAGTTTCTATGTGCAGAATGTACGGCAGTATATACCCTGAAGGATAATGTTGCAATTGCTTCTTTCCTGATATTGGGAACGATATCCTATCAGGTTACCGGAAGAAATGATCTTCTCCGAATAGTTCTGTTTCTGGCTGCCTGTAAAGGAGAAGACATGATTCGATGTCTTAAGATGGTTTTCTGGATCACACTTATCGGTTGTACGGGGATTATCCTGTTGTCGATTACCGGTATTTATGGAGCGGCAGCACTGACTAAGGATTATGGACGAGGTGGAGTGGAAACCAGATATATACTGGGCATGGGACATCCGAATGCGCTGCAATGTATGGTGTGGATGCTTACCTCTCTTTCCATGTATCTTTATCATACAAAATGGAAATGGTTCCATTATCTGGCGGTTTGGCTTTTAAACCTGTTGTTCTTTTTCCTGACCGATTCCAAAACATCCATGGCTATTGTTACAGCTGCGATTGTTTTGTTCTTCATTGCAGATCATCTGCATGTAAAATGGGGAAAACGACTGTTTTCGGCAGCCAATATAGCAGCGGTAATCGGAAGTATTATTCTTTCTGTCTTTGTGGCTAAGGATGCAATGTGTCTATGGGATTATTTCTGGGGGGGACCATTAACCGCTAAGGTGAAGATCTATTTGTTATTAAATAAAGTATTGACAGGCAGAATTCATGGTCTGATTGAAACACGTAATCATGAAGGAATTTTTGGATACCTGGTCCTTACTTTTCCAACCCTCATAACACCTACTATTTTTGATATGGGCTGGGTACGGCTTTTTCTACTGGTATGGTATTATTCCGGGGATTGTTGTTGTAGTTTGCCTGCTTCTGTTGCTGGTATACTTTTTATAAAAAGGGACAAAAATGTCGGAAATGATATTGTTCTCTACCTATTCAGTGTATACTATTGTAGAGGCACACATTGTTTCTGTATATATTGGAAGAAATTATCTGCTTTTTATTGCAGGAATGTATTTGTGGAAAATGTGGAGTGAAACGAGGAAGCAGGATGAACAAAACTGAAAATACTACAATACAATTATCAGAGCTTATTTATCTGGCTTATTTTACGGTAATGTTCGGAGCCAGAGCAATTGGCTTGTATGAAGGAATGCTGCCGTACAATATTATGCTGGTGACAGGAATGCTGTTATTCCTTCTGAAGATTGCTATGACAAGGCATACATACGGAGAGTATCTGTTGATTGGTGTATTACTTTTCATAAGTCTTATTGTGTATTATAATACAGGAGAGAAAGGGTTACTCCTGTATTTTTACCATGATGCTTGGTATGAAGAATGTATCGTTAAAAAGAGTTATGAAATGGGCTGCGGCAATTTTGTCTGTATCTTTCACGGTTCTGGTTTTTCTATCGGTATTTGGTTTAAAGCAGGATATCACTTATCTTCATGATCGTGCAGGATTTGGGCAGGTACTCCGGCATTCTCTGGGATATCCGTATCCGAATACATTGTTTACGACGTATATTGTGTTGATGGTTCTGATTATGTATGTGCTCGGAAAGCAGACGAAAAAACAATTAATTGTAACTTCAACGCTGATGTTCCTTGGAGCTGTTTACATTTATCTTTACTCCTGTTCCAATACCGGGCTGATTGTTGCAACATTTTTATCTGCTTGCAAATTTATGGTTACAGTTACGGAATCGTTTGTCTATAGTTGAAAAGATCGTCTTGCTGATGGCATATCCGGGGTGTGCCTTACTTTCTATTGTGGGACCACTTGTCACCTCCGGAAGACTGTTTCAGCTTATGGATAAAGTATTACATAACCGGTGGGCCTATTCCTACTATTATCTTACGACGGAGCCTGTTACACTGTTTGGAACAAGATTTGGAGAGACACCGAATGAAAATTATATGATAGACAGTTCTTTCCTGTATTCTTTCTTACAGATTGGTGTGATTCCGTTTTTAATTGTAACAGCCCTGATGATCGGAATGATTGTCTGCTATGTGAAAAAGGATAAGAGAATCGAGCTTGCCATGATCATCAGTTTTTGCGTTTTGGGATTATCGGATCCGTTCTTTTTTAATTTGTCGTATAAAAACCTGATGTTTCTCTTTATTGGAGAATTGTTGTACCTTCAGACTTCAAAGGCATGTAAAGGACTATTGGCAAAGGAAATTTGCATTTTGAAGTGTGGAGAGAGGAGTATTTCCGTTGATACGCCTTTTTATGACACAATAAAGAGAGGATTTAGTGGGGTATGTGATATTGTTAGTGACAAAGAAAATCAGATGTTTGTGTTATTTATCGGTATTTGGGTGATTGTGACCGGGATTATCCTGTTATGTACCTGGTCTGCCAATGTAACAGGGGCAGTTGACCGGATGGAAGAATGGGAATACTTCCGAAGAGCATTGAGTATAGGAATGTTCAGCGGCGTGTTTGGTGTTATGATCAGCATTATCGTATATTGGAAGAAAGGCGGTGTGGTGAAAAATGAAAATCATGCCTAATCGTATGGACCGGGGGTTTTACCGGTATCAGGAAGAATTTGAACAGAAGGCATTGGACGTACTTCGCTCCGGCTGGTATGTTCTGGGAAAAGAAGTGAGCAGCTTTGAAGAAGAATTTGCTGCCTATACAGGCGGTAATTACTGTGTAGGACTTGCAAGCGGACTGGATGCCCTGTGGATTGCATTCCGGCTTCTCGGAATCGGAGCAGGAGATGAGGTACTGGTACAGGGAAATACTTATATTGCAAGTGTTATGGGAATTACGATCAATGGTGCCACTCCTGTTTTTGTAGAACCGGATGAATACTTTGGGATCAATGTGAAGGAGCTGGAAAGCAAGATCACAGAGAAAACCAAAGCAATCCTTGTGGTGCACTTATATGGAATCGCAACACCTATGGACGAGATCGTAAGGCTTTGTGAAAAGTATCATCTGAAGCTGGTAGAGGACTGTGCCCAGTCTCATGGAGCCTGTTACAATGGAAGGATGACCGGAACCTTTGGAGATGTGGGATGCTTTTCCTTTTATCCCTCCAAGAATCTCGGAGCCTTTGGTGATGGAGGGGCGGTTGTAGTAAAGGATGAAGCATTAGCAAAAGAGTTTAAGGTATTTCGGAATTATGGCAGTGAGAAACGCTATTATAATAAAGTGGTTGGTACGAATTCCCGTCTGGATGAAATCCAGGCAGGCCTGTTGCGGGTCCGCCTTTCCCATATGGAAGAGCTGACACAGGAAAAGATTGCGATTGCCTCACGTTATACGGAAGGCATACATAATCCTAAGATAAAACTGCCACAGGTTCCGACGGGATCTACCTGTATTTATCATCAGTATGTGATCCGGTGTGAAGAGAGAGACCGATTGATGGAATATCTGAATGAGAAGGAAATCGGCACCATTATTCATTATCCGATTCCTCCGCATCTGGCAGAGGCATACCGGTATCTGGGGCATCACGAGGGGGATTTCCCCATTACGGAGCATCTGGCTAAGACCGTATTGTCCATTCCGATGTATAATGGTATGACGCAGGAAGAACAGGAAACGGTAATTGCGGCTTTAAATCAGTTCTAATATTATGGAATAACATAAGGAGTATTTATGAGTTTAAGAGAACAATGTCCCATCCTACATTTTTGGTGATCTGGGAGACGAACGGGGAAAGCTTGTTGTGATTGAAGGCGGACAGGCCATTCCGTTTGAGATTAAAAGAGTGTTTTATATTTATGATTCGGATGATACAGTTGTCCGTGGACAGCATGCGAACCGGGAATCCGAGTTCGTTCTGGTTAATGTGGCAGGTGAAAGCAAGGTGCGGATCACGGATGGAGCAGAAGAAATCATTGTGAAACTGGACAAACCGATGATGGGAGTTTATATTCCTAAAATGATCTGGAAGGATATGTATGACTTTTCAAAGGACTCGGTACTTCTGGTATTGGCGAATACCCACTATGACGGTTCGGAATATATTCGGGATTATGATGAATACTTAAAAGAAATGAAGGACAGAAAGTGACGGAGAACATGGTATTTTGTACATTATTTGACAGCTACTATCTGGATAAAGGGTTGACACTTTATCATTCCCTGGAGAAAGTATGCAACCGGTTCAAATTATATATTTTCTGTTTTGATGATTCTTCTTATAAGGTTCTGAAGGATCTGAATCTGGAACATGCAGTGCTGGTTCATCATTCAGAAATAGAAGATGAGACCTTGCTGAAACTGAAAGAAGAGCGTTCCAAGGCAGAATATTGCTGGACATGTACTCCGGTTACCATTGAATATGTCCTGAAGCATTTTAAGGAACCAAGTTGTACTTATATTGATGCGGACTTATATTTCTTTGCAGACCCCCGGGTATTGTTTGAGGAAAGGATACAGCCGGGCAATGATATCCCCCTTGCCGCGCACCGATTTAAGAATAACTGGAATGGCAGTCGCTTATGCAAGAGAAGCGGTAAATACTGTGTGGAGTTTAATTATTTCAATCAGTCTGAGAATTCCCGGGAAGCTTTGCAATGGTGGAAGGAACGCTGTCTGGAATGGTGTTATCACCTGTATGAGCCGGAGCGGATGGGCGACCAGAAGTATCTGGAAAAGTTTCCGAAGCTCTTTAAAGGGGTTCATGAGCTGCAGCATTTAGGCGGTGGAGTGGCGCCCTGGAACCTCGGGCAGTACGAACTGGCAGCAGTGCAGGATGGAGAGATCCGGTTAAGAGTAAAGGGAAACACGAAAGAGTTTCCGTTAATTTTTTATCATTTCCAGAATCTGCGATATTTAAGTGAACAGAAAGTAAATATCAGTTCCGGAACACATTCCCGGAAATTAAAGGATGCCATTTATCGTCCCTATCTGCTGGCCATTGAAGAGAGCCGGGAAGCGTTAAAGAAGTACGGAATTACATTCAGTGTGAAGAAAGTTTATTCCAGTAATAAATTCATTGCCTTTCTGCAGGGAAATGTGCTGCGCTTTAAGGTAAAGAGTCTGTCCGATATTTATGACCTGCGGACTATTCAGAGCCGTAATTTATACGATTCTGAATAGTCTGCAAGTCTTGTGACGAAATCATTCAGCAACACATATGGAGGGCAAAACAGCTCTATGAAAATCGTTCATGTTTGTTTGTCCATGGGGTATACCGAAGGACTCAATTATCAGGAAAATGTAATTATTAAATATCAGGCAAGAGACGGACATGATGTTACGTTGATTACCACGGATCACTGTTTCCATGAAGGAGAATGGGGACTCTGTCAGACGGAAAGTGACTATATCAATCCGGATGGCGTTCATATTATAAGACTTCCGTTTGCCTTCCGGATTCCTTATAAAATCAATAAACAGATCGGAATATTTAAAGGCTTTTATCCACTGCTTGAGCAAATACAGCCGGATGTCATTTTCGTTCATAATCTGCAGTTTCAGGACATTCGTAAGGTGGCAAAATATAAAAAGCATCATCCGGAAGTGAAGGTGAATGCGGATAATCACAGTGACTTTTCGAATAGTGCACGAAACTGGTTTTCAAGAAATACATTGTACCGTTTCTGGTGGAAACCGTGTGCGAAGGCAGTAGAGCCCTATGTGGACAGGTTCTTTGGCGTTATGCCGTCACGTGTGGACTTTCTGCAGAATATTTACGGTATTGCAAAAGAGAAAACGGATCTGCTTTTTATGGGAGCGGATGATGAATGTGTGGAACGTGCGGCGTCACCGGAGGTCCGAAAGGCAATCCGGGAGAAATATGGTATCGGGGAAGATGATTTCCTCGTGATGACGGGAGGAAAAATCGACTCATTCAAAACCCAGACATTGCTTCTGATGGAGGCCGTGAAGGAAATGGAGCATCCAAGGCTTCGTCTGCTGATTTTTGGTTCCGTTGAAGAAGATCTGAAAGAACGCTTTGATGCTCTCTGTGACGGAAAGAAGATTCAATATATGGGCTGGGCCAAGGGAGAGCAGCCATATGAATATTTTGCTACAGCAGATCTGATCGTGTTCCCGGGAAGACATTCTGTATATTGGGAGCAGGTAGTCGCACAGGGAGTTCCCATGCTGTGTAAATACTGGGACGGAACGACTCATGTAGATATTGGCGGTAATGTACATTTCTTGAAAGAAGATTCCGTGGAACTGATTAAGACAGAAATTCAAAGGCTGCTGGATCACCCGGAAGAATATGAGGAGATGAAGCAGGCAGCGCAGAGTAACCGGCGGCATGAGTTTTCATATAAGCAGATTGCAAGAAGATCCATAGGATAATAGGATGATACGTTTTTTTTATGAGAGTGTTGTAAGGGCAAAAAGAAAGAAATCGTCCTTACTGGAAATTATTATATAAAGTAAATAAACTGATTCTGAATCTGCTTTATCCGATTACACAGAAAAGGAATTGCAAAGCAGGGATTTCGGAGGATGGACCGGTCATTGTTTCATTGACCACTTATCCGGGGAGAATTGATCAGGTTTGGAAGACGATTTCTTCTTTGCTTAATCAGACGTTAAAACCGAAGAGGGTTATTTTTATGGCTGGCAAAGAACAGTTTCCGGCTGGGAAGCTGCCGGAAAGTGTACAGCGGTTAACCACACGGGGACTGGAAATTTGTTATTGCGAAGATCTGAAGTCCCATAAGAAATATTTTGAAGCAATGAAGCAGTTTCCGCAGGAAATCATTGTTACAGCCGATGATGACATTTTATATCCGGAGAATCATTTGGAAAAAAATTATGGAAGACACACCTGGAATTCCCACAGGACGTAATTTGCCAATGGAGTCACCGGATCGCGTTTGATGAGCAGGGAGAGTTTCTCCCTTATAATGACTGGCCGGATAATGGAAGGGAAGTTCCTTCTCTTGCAACGTTGGCGGTAGGATGCAGTGGAATATTGTACCCGCCGGGGGCAGTGGTGAAGGAAGCCTTTGATCAGGAGAAACTGCAAAAATATGCTTTGGCAGCGGATGACCTGTGGCTGAAGTGTATGGAATTACTGGCTGGAATTAAGACAGTGAATTGCAATCAGACGATTTTGGTTTATTATAATGTCCTTTCTACAAGAAAGAGCGGCTTATGGGTCAGCAATACGGGACAGCAGAAGAATAATGATAAGGTATGGAAATTGCTTATGGAGCAGTATCCACAGGCACTTCGGAGCCTTCGAAAAGAAGCAGAACAGGAGTAATTCATGTTTAGTGCTATATTTAAGTTGTATATGAAATGTAACCGGATTAAAGCAGGAAAAAACCTTAAGCTTAAGGGACTGCCATTTATCTATAATACTTCCGGTTCTGAGATTACGATAGGTGAGGATTGTACAATAAAGAGCTCTTTTTTATCAAACCTGGTTGGACTGTATTCCCGAACCATTATTGTTACAAGAGTGAAGAATGCAGAAATTCATATTGGAAACCGGGTAGGAATTTCCGGCGCTACGATTTATGCCAGAAAAGGAATTACGATTGGAGATGATACCAATATTGGCGGAAATGTGAAGATCCTCGATAATGATTTTCATCCCATTGAACCGGAGGCACGTCGGAAAGATCTGAAAGAACAGATTGGGACGAAGCCCATTACGATTGGTAAGAATTGTTTTATCGGATGCAATGCATTGATACTAAAAGGAACCGTACTTGGAGACAATTGTGTAGTGGGAGCCGGTGCGGTAGTATCCGGGAAATTTGAAAATAATTGCGTAATTGCAGGAAATCCGGCAAGGGTGATCCGAAAGCTTTCCGACGAGGAATAACAGAATGAAGAAACCATTTACAAATCGTATATTGGGGGTAAATATTGCCATTACCAATATGCAGGAAACTGTAAATTTAATGATAGAACATTTAGAGGAGATCCGTGGACAGTTTATCTGTCTGTCCAATGTTCACACTACTGTAATGTCAGAAAAGGATGCAGAATATCGAAAGATACAGAATTCTGCATTTTTGGCGTTACCGGATGGAAGTCCTTTGGCATTGGTTCAAAGGTTAAGGGGATATCGTAGTGCGGAACAGGTGGCCGGGCCGGATCTGATGCCGGCCATATGGAAGGCCACCGAGCATACAGAATATTCCCACTATTTTTATGGCAGTACACCGGAAACGATTAAAGCCCTGGAAAAGAATCTAAGAAGTAAATACCCGGATCTGAAGATTGCCGGAATGGAGGCTCCACCGTTCCGCCCCCTCACGGAAGAAGAGGATCGGCAGGCAGTGGAGAGAATCAATGCATCCGGAGCAGATTTTGTATGGGTTGGACTGGGTGCCCCCAAGCAGGAGAAATGGATGTATGAACATCAGGGAAGAATTCATGCCGTGATGCTTGGAGTAGGTGCAGGCTTTGATTTCCATGCCGGAACGGTAAAAAGAGCCCCTGACTGGATGCGCAGACATTATCTGGAATGGCTGTATCGTCTGGTACAGGATCCAAAGCGGCTTTGGAAGCGGTATGTGCAGACGAACGGAAAATTTATTCTGCTTTCCATAAAGGATGCTTTTGTATGGAAAAAATACAGGGATGAAAATAAGAAAAATCTCCTGATATATGCCCATTATTATTATCCGGATGTGGCATCCACGGGCCAGATTCTTACAGAACTTGCAGAAGGACTACAGGAATCCTTTCATATAACCGTAATTTGTACAGTTCCTTCTTATACCGGGAAAGTGTCACAGTACTATCGTAAGCATAAGTATTACTATGAAAATATTAATGGGGTGGATGTACTTCGTATTCGGGTACCGGAATTCCGCAAAAATTTTGCTCCCAGCAGGATTGTAAATATTGTATCTTACTTTTTTTCTGCTATTGCAGCAACATTCCGTGTGGAACGCCAGGAGTATGTTTTTACCATTTCCCAGCCGCCGGTGCTTGGAGGACTGCTTGGGGTGATTGGCAAGCATTTGAAGAGGGCGAAACTGATTTATAACATTCAGGATTTTAATCCGGAACAGGTAAAGGCTGTTGAATTTACCAGTAACAGACTGATTCTGGATGCGATGATGCTACTGGACAAGCATAGCTGCAAGGCCGCAGATAAAGTCATTGTAGTTGGAAGGGATATGATAGAAACCCTTAAGAATCGATTCGCTTCCCGGATGGTTCCTTATGCCTATATCAATAACTGGATTAATGAAAAGGAAATTTATCCTCTCTCTAAAAATGATCAGGGCGTGCAGAGATTTCGACAAAAATATGGATTGGGAGATAAGTTTGTCATAATGTATTCCGGAAATATCGGATTATATTATGACTTTGCCGAACCTGTTAAAGCTGATTGCACAGTTTAAGCAGGAAAAAGAGGTTGCTTTTGCATTTATTGGAGAAGGATCTGTATTGCAGGAGTTAAAGGAATATCAGAGACAGCATCACCTTGAAAATGTAGTCTTTATTCCCTACCAGGAGAAGAAAGACCTCATTTACAGCCTGAATGCAGGAGATGTACATTTTGTTGTTAACGCCAAAGGAATTAAAGGAGTATCGGTTCCAAGTAAGCTGTATGGTGTTATGGCAGCGGGCAAACCGGTATTTGGAATACTGGAAGAAGGATCGGAAGCGAGACTGATTGTGGAAGAGGCTGCGTGTGGTAAGGTAGTTGCTCCGGAGGATTATGCAGCAATTCATGAATTAATGACTGAGTTTATCCGTAAGAAGGATAGTGAAGCTTTGAAGCAGATGGGAGAAAACGGAAGGGATTATCTGACAAGGCATTTGACGAAGGATGTCTCGATCGAGAAATACAAAGAAGAAATATTGTCCTGCTGATTACATTTAAGAGGTTAGTATATGTCTTTTTTCTTATTTATAAAACAATTTGTGGATATGCTCTATCCATATAAGATATTAGATTACGGAATGGTTATACTGGTGATTTTTATTACTGGCATACCAGATTGCCCTGGTCAGACCGGATTTTTCGGAACCATTTCAGTATTACAGATGCCATTATGTTAGCTTATGGTATTCTTCTAACCGTTTCATGGATCCGGTCTGAGGGGGATATCAGACTTATTTTAAGGTGATGTCAGCGTTCTTATTGTATTTTGTCGGGAGAATTTATTATGACAGAATCAAAGAGTGTTATGGTTCTCTCGTATTGGCATCATATCTTATTGTTTATCTGAATCTTGGGAAACGTATCTGGAATTTTGGAATGAAGCTCTGGCTTGTAAAGGATGCAGGAGGAGACTTCTACTATAACGATACCGATATGGCCTTTGCCATGATACTTGCGATGGTGTTTATTGCAATGTATGCCAGAAATTCCGTTATAAAGCTTTTTTTACAATATTTATTGTCTGTCCGTATATGGTATTTTTTTCGGATGCAGGAATTCAAATGGCGCTTATGCTGGCGGTATATGTTGTGATCGGTATTTACATTGTAGAACTTGTTCTGCGCAACCAGCGCCTTTCCGGGGCACTGCTTACCATTATGGTGATTGGACTTTTAGGAGTGGTGGTGCTCTTATATGCACCTGTAATGGGAGCGATTGCCCAGGAAAGTGTTGCAGGAATATTTGGCAGCCGGCTTTTTGATCTTGGAAATATGTATAGCAGATATGGAGAATGGCAGAGGATTCTTCAGAAGTGTACAAATGGATCTGTATTACAGCATGTGTTTGGAATTGATCTTGGATCCCAGCTGGTGATACAAAGTATGTATATTAAAATTTATTATGCAGCAGGATACTGTGGACTGCTTCTTGCATTAGCAGCGATCATCAGTGTTATGCATTATGTGGTAAAGGTGGAGGACCGCAAGACCTTTTACCTCACTGTGATCATGGCAATCCTGTTACTGGGAAGCGGTGTTGCGGTTAACAGTATGGAATCGACACAGATGGGCTGGTTTCCGATGCTGTTTGCAGGAATGGTCATTTCGTCAGTACAGGCGCAAAAAGGGAGAATTGTCGGAATCGTGACAGGAACGATCCGGCCTGCTTCACAAATGGGACAACTGGTGGTACGGGATGAAAAAGAACGGCTGGAACAGTATTTGCAGGGACTTCGTCCGTTGATAGAATCTGAAGCTTTTTCAAAGCTCATTTTTGCCGAGAACAGTAATTATGGCGGAGATATTTTTGAAGGTCTGCAACAGAGTGCAGAAGAGCATCAGACGAATCTTGAATATCTGTCATTTCAGGGAAATGCAGAACAGGCCTGTATTCATGGAAAGGGCTATGGAGAGGGAGAGATTATGAAGTATGTCTTCCAACATAGTGAATTATTGAAGAATGAACCGTATTTTGTTAAAATAACAGGAAGGCTTCAGATTGATAATATTGCGAGGCTTACATCACGGCTTAAGAAATCCGGAACATATTTTAATATTCCGAATCCAACGCGCCGGGATATTTATGATACCAGAATTTACGCCATGCCGGTAAAACAGTTTGAAGAATACTTTGAGAATGAATATGGACGTGTCATGGACAGGGAAGGTGTTTTTCTGGAGCATGTTTATACCGGAATATTAAGAGACAATAATATTTACGTGAGCAATTTCCCATTATATCCAAGAATCCGTGGTATCTCCGGATCAGGCGGACTTACTTATGATTATACGGAATGGAAGTGCAAAGTAAAAGATCTGTTGTGTAAAATGAATTATTATAAGGTAAAGGAATAGAGACGTGCTTTTTACAATTATTACGGTATGTTTTAACAGTGAGAAAACGATAGAACGAACGATACAAAGTGTCCTGAATCAGACCTGTCAGGATTATGAATACCTCATTATAGATGGTGCATCTACAGATGGAACTATGGAGATTGTTCGTAAATATGAGCCGTTATTTCAAGGCCGGATGCGCTGGATCTCAGAAAAGGATCAGGGAATCTATGATGCCATGAACAAAGGAATCGGACAAGCATCAGGGGAGCTGATCGGCATTGTTAACAGTG
Source organism: Lachnospiraceae bacterium (assembly GCA_021628825.1). Taxonomy (GTDB): domain Bacteria; phylum Bacillota; class Clostridia; order Lachnospirales; family Lachnospiraceae; genus Suilimivivens. The sequence goes on from JAJXRY010000002.1 coordinate 731,788, forward strand.
ATGATTACTATGAACCGGACGCTTTGGCGATTATGAAGAACCTCTATACGGGATATCAATACTCAATCCTGTATGGAGCAGTAAGAGCAGTCGAAGATGGAAGGGAAACAATGGTTTATATTAAGAACCATGAGTTCATAGAACAGGATATGATTACCCATCCATCCTGTTTTATCAGTAAAAAGCTGTATGATACCTTTGGAAGATATTCTCTTGAATATCCCTATTCTGCGGATTATGAATTTATGTTGAGAATTCGCAAGGAAAAAGAAATCCGATATTTTAAGACCTATGATATTATTACGAATTTTACCAGTGGAGGTGCCTCTGGTACACGGAAGGGATACCGGGATACAATGAAATTGCTTTATCATTATCATCTGATCGGTAAGAAGAGATATTATTATGAAATGATTAAGACGTGGATTGCAATGCATATTAATTAGAAGACAAGATGATATATGGAATGTGATGATAGATATATGGAAATGAAAAAAATAAGAGCCTGAAAAAAATTATATTTTTAAACTTAATATATCAGATCATAACAATTATTGTACCATTTATCACCACTCCTTATATATCCCGGGTGTTACAGGTAGGGGGAGTGGGTGCATACAGTTATACGCTTGCAACTGCAACTTATATGGGAACCTTTGCTATATTGGGGATGGACATCTATGGACAATTGCAGGTGGCGAAATGCAGAGAGGATAAAAGAGAATGCAGTAAGCTGATTTATGGTATTTTTGCAGCAAAGTTTCTGACAACTGCAATAACCATATTAGTATATATTGTATTAGAGCCATATATAGGAATGTATAAAAAAATCTATATTGGATTATGATCATTTTTCTTCCTGTCACAATTAGTCGATTTTACATGGTTTTTTTCAAGGGATAGAAGAGTTTGCATTTATTGTGACAAGAAATCTTCTGGTAAAAGGCGTTGGAATTATTGGAATTTTTCTGTTTTTGTAAAAAAATCCGGATGATGTTGGAATTTATACAATCATTATGCAGGGAACGGTATTTATCGGAAATCTGATCGTAGTTCCGTATCTGCGCAAATTTGTCACATTGATACCTGTTAAACAGATTGACATATTGCCACACTTAAAAGGCGGGCTGATATATTTTGTGCCTACGATTGCAACCTCTGTATATACTATGCTTGATAAGGCTATGATAGGGTGGATTACGAAGACTCCATATGAAAACGGTTATTATGAGCAGGCATATAAAATAGTACAGATGGTATTGGTGGTTGTGACGTCATTGCGGACAGTTACATTACCGAGGGTAGTACGACTGTATGATGAGAAAAATTACAATGAGCTCAGGAACATTATTGATACTACGATACGATTTGTGATCTGTATTGCGATGCCAATGGCAGTAGGCTTAATGATGGTAGCACCTCAATTGATACCTCTCTTTTTGGGAGAGAGTTTTCAAAAGTGTATTCTTATTGTGAGAGTGCTGGCAGTTTTAATAGTGGTTGTAGGCTTGAGTGTTTTAATAAGCGGACAATGCTTAACAGCCATGGGAAAACAGAAGCAGGCCAATATCTGTGTCATTGCAGGGGCTGTGATTAATTTTTATAATGAATCTGGTGCTTATACCGTTGGTGGGAGCTTTAGGGGCAGCAATAGCAACAGTGGCTGCTGAGACACTTATCCTGATTATGTTAATGGCCTTTGGAAGACAGGATATAAAACTCAGGGAAATTGTAAAACAATTTTTCAGGTATGGTTTTTGCAGTGTAATCATGGCAGCAGCAATATATGGGCTAAACTATACAGGACTGGGTGATGAACTGCTGTTAATGTCTAAAATATTATTGGGTATCATGGTGTATCTGGGAAGCCTTCTTTTGATAAAAGATGATCTGATAATGAATTTTATTCATAGTATTATATTGCGCGTAAAGAAGAATAAATAATGCGCATCATGGATGACAACTCAAGAGGAATGTGTCAATGCAAAAAAATAAGTGAAATTCTTAAAAAATAGTGTGCTGCATTTTTTTGTAAAAAGCATTTAAGCATATAAACGATAAAGAGTATTTAGAATTCTTTATTAATAGAGAGAACAATCCTATGCTGCTGGAGTTTGAAAACAGAGGTCAAAAGCTGCATCGGTGACTGTATTTATCTGATAGAAGAAGTGGGAGAAGGCTATGGATTTTTTTGCTGAATTCCATACAATGCTTCAAAAAAACTGATATTTGCGGAAACCTTTCATTTGAAACCGTATGTACGCTGGGGAAAAAGAATTTTTTTATATTATGAAGAAGATATAAAAAAAGTACACAGAATGCATATGAATATTTGTTTGAGCCAATTAATGGGGAGCTTGGCAATAGGATTGACCGGGCGGAGCTGTTGACAATATCCAAGAAAGGACAGGCAGGCTGGATCGAAGAAAAATATCATAGGGGATATGATTTATCCGGGGAATATCTGGCGAAAGCGGCGGATGTATACAGAAGATATATCCGTTTGAATTCGCAGACTGCTCCTGAAATGCAAAAGGAAATCCATACATTATTAGGGGATAAGAAGACCCTGGCAGTTCATTACAGAGGAACAGATTTTAAAATGAATTATGATAATCATCCGGTGTGTGTGACACTTGAGCAGGAGCTTAAGGTAATCAGACAAGCAATGAGAGAGGAAGGATTCGAACAAATTTTTCTGGCAACGGATGACAAAGCAGCGGTTGAAGCTTTTAGGGCGGAGTTTAAGAAACAGATCGTCTTTTATTCGGATGTGGCACGGAGTAATAGTACAACTTCTGTTGCATTCAGTAAAAGTAACAGAGAAATGCATCATTATTTGCTGGCGTATGAAGTACTGCGCGATATGTTGACATTAGCGGCATGTGATGGACTGGTAGCAGGTGTTTCGCAGGTATCGATATGTGCACGGATTGCCAAGGCATCTGAAGGTAAAGAATACACTTATGTGCACATTATTGATAATGGTAAAAAAATTACAATAATAAAAAAATTCAAGGCACATAAATGCCCGGGAGAAAAAAACATGAAGCAGTATGAAATAAGATCACTCTTTTTAAAAAGAAATATTAAAAAAAACTGGCTTTATATGGAATTGTATTTATGATGACGCTGGCAGCAGCTTTTGTGATGTTTAAAATGAAGGTTGAGGATACAATAGTTCCTTATGAAACCTATGTCGCTAATCTTGATGAGGAACAGTTTATCAGAAATCTGACTTCGGGAATGACGATCGAACAGTCCTTTGTTGCACCGCATGATTTTGAGTGTATTACATTAAGCTGCTCTGACCATGAACAGAGACTTCCGGGGAAGATTTTTGCTTGAAGTATGGGATACAGAAGCAGGGGAGTCGGTTTATTCAAAAAAAATAGAAAATACGGATATTCACTATGGGACTCCTTTGGAAATCGTCTTTCCGGGAACAGGGAATCATTCTTATCTGGTAAAGGTAACGGCAATGGATACCGGAGAAGAAGCGATTGGATTTTATGGATATTTACCCGAAGAAGGAGAGCAGACAGCACTTGTTAATGGAGAAAAATCCGATTATGCGCTTAGTATTGGGATACATATCTATTCCGATTTGTTCTCCAGACTTTTATATCTGATATTGATCATTGCGTTTGCAGGACTCTTTATCCTTTTGCTTTTTTTGAGTGAAGGAAAGTTGAAGACAGAACAGATTTTTTTAATAATTGCAATTCCAATGGGGATTGCACTTCTTTGCTTTCAGTCTGTGAATTTTATTCATGATGGTGATGCCCATTTCCTGCAATCGTATCATTATGCCAATGAATTGCTTGGAAAGGCACAGAACGATACCCGGATATCTATTGGGATGAGACAGGATGATGTGGATGCCGTGTTCAACTGCAATTCTGCCGTAAATAATAATGCACGGAATATGAGTCACATTATGGAAACCTGGAGTTGGTTTGCCGAGGATGTAACTATGGTGGAGGGCATTAAACGGGAAGGAGTAGCCGGAGCGAACATGCTGGAGTATTTTCCAAGTGTCATTGCAATTGCATTGGCAAGGCTATTTCACTTAGGCACGTATCCCATGATTTTGCTGGCAAAGATATTCCCATTTGTCCTTTATCTGACCGCCTGTTACTATGCAATTAAAATAATCCCTGTAGGAAAAAGAATATTACTTTTTCTGGCAGCATTACCGATGTCTCTGCAGCAGGCTACAGGCATTACCTATGATAATTTTACTTATATGGTATTGTTTTTTTAATGCTGGCTCTGGTGCTGAAAAATTTACTATGAAGGAATAAATAGAAAAAAACAGGGATTTCTCTGGCTCTTTTTATGTATGGCTTTGAGTCTCTGTAAAGGTGGTGTTTATACGCCGATGCTTTTCCTGGTTTTATGTATTCCGAAAGAAAAGATGGGAAATATAAAGAAGAAGATCATTTATATTCTGGTAACGGGAGGCCTAACGTTACTTCTGTTTCTGGTAAGTTATAGCAGTCTGCTGATGATGTACCTGAAACCTACGCCGCCTGTAACAGAGCAGACCGCAGAGGTTATGACGGAAGAGGGAAATGCGATAGCCTCAGAAACAGAGCAGGAATCGGAACCAGTATTTATCATGGATCAAAGATACGGTATGAGCTATTGCTTAAAGCAGCCGGTTGACTTCATAAAGCTGGTCATGCAGACCGTAGTGGATAAAACAGAAGAATATTACCGTGGAGTTTTAGGGAGAATCATAGCCTGGCCGGCGGCGGATGTTCCTGCATGGTCTTCCTTTTTATTTGGAATTATTCTCCTGTTGTCAATAAATCGTGTGGGCAGGGAGGAAAAAGATAGACTGCAGGCTTAAGCTGGGGATGCTTGTTACTTTTTGTTTTAGTGGCTATGGCACATTTCGTCATTTTTTTCGAGTGAAACAACAAAGGGAATGGCATACATCTGGGGAATACAGGGCAGATATTTTTATTCCCTTATTATTATTGCTTCTTCTGTGTATCAGAAACAATCATGCGATAGAGGAAGAGGGGGCACAGCAGGGATTATACATTTTTGTATGATGTGCAATGGATCTTTTATCTTATGGGATATTATATCGGAAAGGGTTTTTTTAAATTTGGAGAAAAAAATAAGGCTCTTACAACAAAAGAATGTAAAATGGCTGTTTCTCATAGGAGTTATTTTCTATACGATCTGGGTAAGCCTGTTTACTTCAACGGTACATATAGAAGTGGATGAGGAATTATATGTGACGCTGGCGAAGTCTTTTCATTATTTGGGAAGGTTTGAAAAAAACGGTCAGATATTGGATTACAGTTGTGTGCTTTACTCGATGCTTCTTTCGTTGGCATATTATTTTTATACACCGGAAAGCATTTTATTTCTATTGCGCTTTGTGGGCGTACTTTGTATGTGTTCATCCGTATTTCCAATTTATTTTCTGGCAAAAGCAATTCTTATGGATGAGGGCATGGCGGTGAAGATAATCGCATGGTTTCTTTTGATGCCGTATATGGCAGATTGCGCTTATATGATGCAGGAAGTACTGTGTTATCCATTATTCTGCTGGCTGCTTTTCTTTATGTACCGCCTGTTTGAGGAAGATCAGAGAGGATACAAATGGTGCATTTTAGCGGCTATTTTTTTCTGTCAGTCTCTTTTTCACGAAGACTTATACTTTTTTTATCCCAATTACGTTAAACCTTACTCTTTTTTTATGATGTGGATGAAAGTAAAGGGGGAAAAGAGAAAAAGGATAACCGTGACCATTCTTATCTATGATGCCCTTTATATCGTTCTGTTTGCAGGATTCTATTTTATGATTTTCGCAATCAATGGGTTTGAAAAGGGAGTAAATCATTATTCTTCCCAGATCAGGAATCTGTTTCCCATCACATCAGCTACTGTCTTTTGGGGAATGATAGGATGTCTGGTATATTTATGCTACCTGATTTTTAATACGGGCATTTTTACAATGGGAAGTTTAGCTGTCATATATAAAAAGGAACGAAAGCCATTTTATTTATGGGTGATTGGATCACTACTGTTTATGATTGTGGAAATTGTGTTTTTTTGATTGTTCTTACCGAAGAGGGAGTTGGTGTATTTCCACGTAAAAATACTGTTCCGTTATTTTCAGATCTGGATGCCGGTGCTCTTAATTGTATTTATTAAAAAAATGTGGGAGTATGATGATGCCTATTATAGATTCATCTTCTGGACCGGTATCGCAGGACTCGCAGGATCTCTGGTATACTATTTATTCCGTGGTACGACTGCAAGACAGGCCATTATGGATGGGCACCTGTATCTGATATTAGAAAATATTTCCAAGCTTATATTACCTCATGCAGATGCAGTCATAACCGGGGTGATTGCTTTAGGTTTTATTAGTCATTTATTTTTAAGAAAATTCGTATCTCCAAAGACAAAAATATGGATTGGGATAGCAGGGGTGACAATAGGATTCTGGTTACTTACCTTGATCCAGTTACCTGTTTATACGAATATCTATGTGAAAGGGACAGAAATCGAGAAGGATGGCATTGAAATTGCAAAATACGCCCAAAAGCAATAAAAATTGATGAAATATTTTATATTTATGATACAATAGAAAACAGATATGGTTATTTAAGAAGTTACTATGGGTATACCAGACAGGACTGCCGTACGATTTCGGTTACAGATTATGAACAACATAAAGAAAGCTATGTATCCGGAAACGTGATGTTTTTTTGATTCCGGAATATGTGACAGAAGAAATTGATGCGGAGCCCTGCAGTGAACTTAACCTTTCCCATTTTACAGCATATTTGCCCAAGCATTAGGAATATGAGGAATATAAATTTATGAAATGCCTGATTATCATCCCGGCATACAATGAAGCCGCGAATATTGAGAAAGTCATTAACAATATTGTACAGAATTATCCACAGTATGACTATGTGATTATTAATGACGGTTCTACGGATAAGACTGCGGAAGTCTGTGCCAATGCAGGGTATCAGGTACTGAATCTTCCCATTAATATGGGGATCGGAGGTGCGGTACAGACCGGATATCGGTACGCGAAGAAGAACAATTATGATGCTGCTGTCCAAATTGATGGGGACGGACAACATGATGTGGCTTTTTTGGAAGACATGCTGAAGTTACTGGAGACAGGAGAGGCAGATGTCGTAATTGGTTCCCGTTTTTGTACAGAGAGAGGGATTTCAGTCATCTCAGATCCGCAGGGTGGGAATCCGATTCTTAAGTATTCTTGCCCGGATTCTGACAGGAGTACAGATCCGGGATATCACCAGCGGTTACCGGGTAGTGAACCGGAGATTTATTGAAATCTATGCAAATGATTATCCGGCGGACTATCCGGAACCGGAGGCTATGATTATTGCAGCCGTCTATGGCGGGAGCATTAAGGAATACCCGGTGATTATGAGAGAGAGAGAGAATGGGACAAGCTCTATTACTTTCAAAAAAAGTCCGTATATTATATGATAAAAAGTAACGTTGGCTATGCTTGTAAGAAGACTTAGCTTTGGATTTAGGGAGAGAAAAATGATACCTGCGACACTTAGAATCGTTTTATCAGTAGCAGTTATCTGCTATTTTATCATTATTTTTGTATTATTTGAAAAAAAGAATGTTGGAGCTTCGCTATACATTAATCTGGCTGGCAGCCGGGCTATGTATGGGAATTATGGTTTTCTTCCCCAGCCTTCTGATTGATTTTTATTCATCTCCTGGGAATAGAAAGCAATATGAATGGGGTGTTTATTCTATGCTTTTGCTTTTTATTATTGCTATTTTTAATGATGTTAACAGCAATTGTGTCCAGATTTGCAATGAAGGTTAGAATATTGATACAGGAAATCAGCATGTTAGAGAAAAGAATCAGGGAATTGGAGAATCAGATAAACGATGAAAAAAATGGCAATTGATTTGTTGTGGCTCCGTCCGGGAGGCGTAGGAGGGACGGAAAGTTATATCCGAAATCTCCTGGATGGCTGGATGAACCTGTCAGAAGCCTTTGATTTTACGCTGCTGGTATCAAAGGATAATGCAGAAACGTTTCGCAAATATGAATCCGATCAGAGATTTCATCTGCTTGTCGCAGATGTAAATTCAAAAAGGAATTGCCCATAGAATCATCTGGCAGAATCTTCATCAGAACAGATTCCTGCGTAAAAACGGATTTACCAGATGCTTCGAACCGGTGTACTGCAAGCCATGGTTTAACGGAGGAATTCAATATACCTGTGTTATTCATGATCTTCAGGCATGCCATTATCCACAATATCATCCATTACATGAAGTACTTTATTCCAAACTGTGCTGGCAGGTGGATGCATGGAATGCCAGGAAGATTATAGTGATATCAAATTGGGTAAAGACAGACATTGAGAAGAGATACCACAGAAAGGATGTAGAGGTTATTTACAACCCAATTCTGATTAAGAAGGATCATCTTGCTGACTTTGCCGTCTTACGGGAACGATATGGAATCGAGGAAAAAAACAGTTTTTTTATACAGTAAGCCAGATGATTCCGCACAAGAACTTAATTACATTAATTAAAGTAATGAAAAGGATCAAAGAGCAGGAAAAAAAGAGCTTCCCTCAAAGCTTCTAATCAGCGGAATCAGTGGAAATGCTTCAGGTGAGCTTATTCATGAAATAGAGCAATGTGGATTGAAAGAGAATGTTATTCTTACAGGTTATATTAAGGAAGAGGAGAGAAACTCCCTGTATAAGAATTGCCACAGCTTTCTTTTTCCAAGTGTCTTTGAAGGTTTCGGAATGCCGCCGGTAGAGGCAATGTTATTTGGAACAAAGGTGATTACAACCAAATGTACGTCTATTCCTGAAGTGACACAGAATAAGGCACTTTATGTAGATGATCCATACAGCGTTGATGATTGGATAAAAATGATCCGGTCAAAGGAAGAAATGGGAAGGTTGGATGAGGGTGTTTATGCTCCGGATAAAATTGCGAAGGAGTATTTAGATACGTTATGCAATTCATAATGAGTTTACCAATTCAGATATGGACGAGAAGATTTAATCAGTCACATTAATTATGTTATTTCTCGCTTGGGGATCTGGAGTTGTAATATAGTTATATATTGTTTTTTCCTATTCGAAGTAATATACTTTTATATGAAAATCAGGAAAACTTGACTTAGTAATTGCTATTGAGGACTGGAAAGGGAATGGAATATGTATTCAATTGTAATACCTTGCTATAAGTCATCTGAGACGATAGAGACAGTTGTTACAGAAACAGCAAAAGAGATGGACAAGATGGGGAGGTCTAATTATGAATTTGTTTTTAGTAAATGATTGTTCTCCGGATGAAGGTGCAACGATAAAAAAACTTATTGAAATGTCTCAAAAAAATATGGCTATGTAAGGGTTATAGACCTTGCAAAAAATTCTGGGCAACACAATGCAATGATGGCAGGATTAAGGGCAGCGGGTGGAGATGTGTTCATAAGTATGGATGATGATATGCAGACACGGCCCACAGAACTTGGTAAGATGTTTGCAGCCTTTGATGAGGGGTATGATGTTGTATACGGTGCGTATCCAGTGAAGAAAGAGAGTTTATTTCGTAGATTTGGTTCATGGGTTAATAAAATGTGTGCGGTAATCTTTTTAGATAGACCGAAGGAATTACGAACATCAAGCTTTTGGATTATTCGGAAATATGTTAGAGATAATATCATATCCTATAAGGGAAGCCGAACATATTTACTTGGACTGATATTAAGAGCAACTTCGAATATTACACAAGTTGAAGTGGGACACTATGAAAGACAGGTAGGTACATCCGGGTATACATTCAGAACATTATTACGGTTATGGAGCAATATAATAGGATTTACAGTAAAACCTCTTCGATTGGCAACGCAGACAGGAATGCTCATTTCAGGTTCTTCTGTAATATTTGCAATAGCGATTTTTGTCAGGAAATTAGTGCATCCTTCTATAGACCCGGGGTGGTCATCTTTGATGGTAGCGATATTCTTTTCATTAGGAGTTGAATTATTCTTTATAGGGATGATAGGAGAGTATATCGGTAGAACGTATATGAGCATTAATAGGGAGCCGCAGTATGTGATCCGGGCAAAATATAATTTTGATATAGAAAAATGATTTAGTAGCATGTAGAAGAGATTCAGATGTAAAAGAGCAGATGAGGAGAAGAGCAGATGGCAAGGATTATGGTGATTGCTGGTGGATTATGGCAGTGTCCAATTGTAAAGACAGCAAAAGAGATGGGACATTATGTATTGTGTAGCAATTTGTATGAAGATTCACCTGCTTTTGAATATGCAGATGAATATAGGGTGGCAAATGTTCTTGATAAAGATATGAACTTGAAAAATCGCACAGGAATTTAAACCAGATGCGGTGCTGACGGATCAAACGGATATAGCTGTTCCAACTGTGGCATATATATCGGAAAAAAACTTGGACTTAAAGGGATTGGAATTGAAACAGCAAATCGTTTTTACTAATAAATATTTGATGCGTGAATATGCTTCAAAAGTTGGAATACCCATACCGGAATATAGGCTTTGCCATACAGTAAATGAAGCCATACAATTTCTAGATCATTATTCAATAGCGATTATAAAACCGATTGACAGCCAATCAAGCAGGGGTATACATATTGTAAGATCAAAAAGAGATATTGAAAAAAATATTATAAAGATTGCGTTCAATATTCTAATGCTGAAGAGGCAATCCTGATTGAAGAGTATATTGAAGGAACTGAATTTACCGTAGATGGAGTAAAAACGTCATCAGAATATGTAATTACAGCCATATCTGAAAAAGAACATTATAGATATAATCCCAATGTTGCAAATCGCCTTTTCTTTGCAGACAATAATGAAAGATACGATTATGATAGACTTCGTAAGGAGAATGCTGAAATGATAGCTGCAATGGGATTGCCGTTTGGGCTAACACATACAGAATATAAATGCAGAAACGGACAGTTTTATCTTATAGAGACAGCAGCCAGAGGAGGGGGGACAAAGATATCTTCAGATATAACAAGGTTGGTTTCGGGGATTGATTGTAATAAATTATATCTGAGTATGCTTACTAATGGATCAGAAACTATTATAAGAAATAAACATTACAAATGTGCAGTTCTTGGCTTTTTTGATTTTGAATATGGAATGGTTACATCTATAGAGGGAGTAGAAGAGGCACTTTCGTTTAAATGGGTACATGATTTGAAACTTGAGATAAATGTTGGCGATATAATAGGAGAAGCTAAGGATGATCGTGCACGGTGTGGCTATTATATTTTATTTGCTGATTCCAAGGAGGAATTGGAGAATAGAGAAGGGCGTTTAAAAAGAAACGATAAGGGTGGTAACTAAGTAATGGATATCATAGAAAAAAATAATTGATTATATTCAGACAAATAAGGTGTCAACTACGGAAGTGGCTGACTGCCTTGGAAAAACAGGGGTTCTTCCCAATATTTATCCTGTAAACAGACAGCAGTTTGCCGTAGGAAGAGTTAAATGGATATATGCTTATAATGAGAGTAATTGGGATGTACATGTACAAGTAAGGGATGTACAGAAAGGAGATATAGTTTATATTGAGTGTTTTGATTGTAAGGATCGGGCGATTATAGGTGAGCTTGTTTCCAAATTTATCATTTTATATAGAAGAGGTGCTGCGATAGTAACCAATGGAAGGATGAGAGATGCTCATAAGCTAATAAAGGAGAAATATCCCATTTGGTGTACGGGTTTTTTTCACCTGTAGGTTGTTTTAATATCCAAAATGCTGATCCCTTTGATGATAATATCATTAAGACAAGAAAAAAACAGATATTGATGGAGCAGTTATGGTTTGTGATGATTCAGGAGTTGTGCTAATACCCAGAAGCCAGCTTACAGAAGAATTTTATCATAAACTTGAAGCAATAGAAGAACAGGAAGACATTTGGTTTGATTGTATTGATAGAAGAAAATGGGACACGTTTGATACAGTATGTTTAAAAAAATACAGAGACTTATAAAAGCATTCAGCAAGCAGGAATATGCAAGAGCAAGTATCTATTATGTTATAGCCAACATTATTGGTCAGGGTATAGTGCTTATCAGTTCAGCCTTTTTTACCAGAATGATGAGTAAAGAAGATTATGGACTTGTAAGCACATATTCTACATGGGTACTTGTTCTTAATACTTTTATATGCTTGAATTTGTTTATATCTGTCAGAACTGCATATGTGGACTTTTTACGATGATTATGATAATTACAATTCATCCGTTCTTACACTCAGTATTCTTAGTGGTATTATAATAACGATAATAATTGTGACCATAACTCAGCTATTTGATATGCAGGTTGGAATAGAAGAGGTTCTATTAGCCTGCATTCAGGCAGTGGCGTTGAATGTTATTAATTATATGCTTGCGATACAGTCAATGAAAAATGAATATAAACAGCGCACATTTATGATGATAGCCCCGAATTGGACTCATACTATTCTGTCGATTGTACTGATGTTGATATTTGTTGGGAATCTGTATATGGCTAAAATAGTAGGAAATGTAGTGGGCTTGACTGTTTTTGGAATAATGTGCACAGTTGTATTATTTCGTAAGGCATCACCAAGAATTATACCGAACTACTGGAAATATTCCCTCAAGATATCAGTTCCCTCCATATTCAATACATTATCGGATTTGCTACTGATGCAAAGTGATCGTTTAATGTTGACTACTATGGTGGGGGCAGCGGAAACGGCAGAATATTCTGTCATATATAATGTGAGCTCTATAATTATTGCAGTATATCAAGCCATAAATGGGGCATGGCTGCCATGGTTCTTTGCCAAGGTAAAGAATAATGGGAGAGGGATATCAAAAAGATGCCAAAAAGAGTTATATGTTGATATTTACCGTATTTTTCATGTGGCATGATGACGATATCTCCTGAACTTGTAAAAAAATTATTTCGCCAAAAAAACTACTGGAAAGGAATTATTTATGTTGCACCAATAGTAATAGCATCATATTTAGTTTTTTTATGTATACTTTTTCGTCGTACCTGCTTTATATGAAGCGAACGTTGCGAATAGCTGTAAATACACTTATAGCGGCTTCGTTAAATGTTTGGATGAATATTTTATTAATTCCACGCTATAAAGCAGTAGGTGCTGCGATGGCGACGGTCATTGCGTATACAGTATTATTTATTTTGCATTTGATCGCTATACTGGAGGAAGGAAAACAGTTTTTTAACTTCAAGTGTATGTGGATTAATATTGCAAGCATTATAGCATTTGGGATTATATTTTATTTAGTAAAAGATATATGGGTACTTAGATATATGGCATTTATATTGTTTTGCACTGGTTATATATCTGATAAGTGGAAGAAAGATGATTAAAGAATTCATAGGAGGTATCAGGTGAGACTAAAGGATATAAAAAAGGTGGGGACATATTTATGGCGGAGTGTAAAGAACCCATTATCAAAGCAGAGTAGGGCAGCATTAGGCAGATATGGAAGGGAGTTTTTTTGCTCTGTTATTTGAAAAGGTACATGGATTAGATTTTTACGATGGTCTATCAGTGTGACAGTAACGAACATAACAACAATTATTCTAAATCACCAAAGAGGGTTTTAATGAAAGTTTTTGAGGATATAGACTTTAACTCAGCACATAGTTTTTTAGATATGGGATGCGGTAAAGGATATGTAATGACGGTTGCGTCTGAATATTCATTTGAAAAATGTGGGTGGAGTGGAATATACTAAGGAGTTATGCGATATTTGTAGAAATAATCTGAGTATATTAAAGCTAGATAAGGTTAAAGTTTATAACTGTGATGCAAAAAGAGTTTGAAGAATATAGTGATTATGATGTTTTCTACTTTTGCAATCCGTTTGATGAGACTATTTTTGTCGGTTGTCGCTCAGAAGATTATAGAGAGTCATTCGGATAAAAAATGCTGGATATATTATTTGAATCCTCATCAGAAGGAACGGCAGAGAGCAATAACAGACGCGGGATTTAGACTTAAAAAGACTATTAAAGATAAGAGAGAGAAGTATTTTTGATATTAATGTGTATGAAAGTTGAGGAATAAATGATGGATGCTTATATAGCCAGTGTACCAGTACATTTACTTACGGCTTTGCAAATGATAAAAACAGAAAAAAACATAAAAAAATTGTGATTTATATTATGTCCCAACAAGCAATAATGCAGATGAACTTTTAGAAGCAGTAAGAAGTACTAAGGTGTTTCATTCAGTAACCATGTTACCCAATATTAATATCGAGTACCCGATTACGGCAAGGCAATGTATAAATATTATGCTTAATAGGTTTTGCGCTAGAAGGGAGCTGAAAGGTAGGCATTACGATACTGTTTATTACAATACTGATGGCTGGCTTTTTAAACTCTATTGTTTTTCATCACTTCAGAATAAGAAGGCGAGAAATATTTTTTTGTAGAAAATGGTTTTTAATCCGTATATAACGCCTTATGATACAAAAGAATGGTATTTGAGGTTGTTTATAAATTTAAATGTGATGACCTGTATGGATGGCAGATATATTGATGAGCGATATGTATACGAACCTTCGTTAATTTGCGTACCTCAAAGCGGCGAGATACATAAGATAAATAAATTAGATAGAGATGATGATATTCTAAAAAAACAGGTGAATACTATTTTTTTGGATATGATGAGAAGGAAGATTCATTTGCTCAGAAGGATATCATTATTATGGAGCAAGGGCCCAGAAAAAGAACCTATTAATATGCATGCTTTATGGGAACGAGTAAGCCGGTATATAAATAAAAAAACGAACGGTAGTGAAGTCTCATCCCAGACAGAAAGAGAGTATTTTTAAAAAGATATTGGATTTGATATGTACGAACGATATACTATACCTTGGGAAGTCTTAACTTTCAATAAAAAGTATGAGTGAAAAAAACATTGCTAAGTATTTTTCTCAACATCATGCACAACACCTAAGCTTATGTTCGATGAGGAACCGAGGGTAATAATGCTTTTACAAGTTAATAGGAATTGATTATTCGTTTTTCGGGAAAGGATTAATAGAGTTTGTTGAGGGGATTGGAAAATTATACAGAGAAAAAGATAAATTCTTTATACCTGAAACATGGGACGAGCTTGAAGAATATTGTAGTAGACATGGATTGACAGGAGATATTAATTAAAAGCAATAGTTTTATAATGTTGAGGGAAGAGGGTATTATGCGTCATGATATCCGGATCGCTACACACTTTGCGCTAGTAACTTGGTACAATGTATTAAATACGTGTTTTTCGGGCTCTTTCACGATTTTGCTGTGAATAATTCAGGTTAAGCAAGGGCACAAAATGAAAATTAGTGTAATTATCCCGACAAGGTAACTATATGGATTTGGAGTCAATATCTGTTGATACGCCAAAGGAATTGGAGAAAGTGAGGAGTATTATGGAAAATAAACTAAAAAATATTCGAGGAAAGGCTCAGCTAATTGCACTCTTTACAGTGAAATTATGCCATTCTGAGGCTTCTTGTTTGCAGGAGGTGGCAGCATGAAGGTAGTTGCGGTTGTGCCTATGAAACTGAATAATAGCAGATTGCCACAGAAGAACACTAAATCTTTTACAAATGGAGAACCGTTGTGCCATTATATTTTATCGACACTTTTGACTGTGGATGGAATAGATGATGCTTATGTCTATTGCAGTAATCCGGATATACAAGAGTTTCTTCCGAAGGGAGTTAAGTATTTACAGAGACCAGAAGCATTAGACAAAAATACTACCAGTATGACAGAAGTACTTCTGAACTTTGCTAAAGCTGTACCTGCAGATATTTATGTATTGACACATACGACTGCACCGTTTGTTACCAAGGAGTCACTGGAGAAAGGACTGAAGGGAGTTATTAATGGTGAATATGATTCGGCCTTTTCTGCAAAAAAGGTCCAAGAATTTCTATGGAGTGCTGGTAAGCCATTTAACTATCAATTAGACAATATACCGCGTACTCAGGATCTGCCTCCGTTATTTGCTGAGACATGTGGATTTTTATATCTATCGAAGTGATATCATGACCAAGCTACATAGAAGAATTGGTTTAAAACCTTATATTGTGGAAATCGGAGAAATTGAAAGTATCGATATAGACGAAGCTGAAGATTTTTGAAATCGCTGATGCAGTGTATAACTTGAGAATGATTAGGAGAGATAGAACAATTCAATAATCATCATAATGTCTTCTGCAGAGTTGATTTCAAGGAGGAGGCGCGATGAGAGTGATTTCAGCGAGATATGTTTTGGGGGATTCTTAGGTAAACCTTTAACTGACTTATGCGGATATCCTATGATTTTGTGGGTATATGATCAGGTCAAGAAGGTCAAAGACATTGGAACTGTATATATGGTAAAGGAGGGAGAATCGAACACATTGTTTTTTTGAGAAGCCTGATTCCGTATCCGAAGGCATTTATTGAATACAAGCGTTATAAACACATAGAAGTTTTTGAGTTACGATATCAATGCGTTTAAAATTATTACCGAAATGGAAGAGGATATAATGAGAAAAATTGAAGATGTAAAATGAATTGAGATTCGTAGAGTATGGCAAAAAAATCAAGATGATAAAGGTGGATTTCCATCGTTTATCAATTGATACACGTAAAGATTTGGAGTTTGCTAAGAAAATGATGTTGAGTCGAATCAAGTCTGAGTATTAAAAAGAGGAATAGGTTTAAATGGATAATATTAAGATTTTTGGATTGTACTCTTCGAGATGGCGGGTACATTAATGATTGGAAATTCGGAAAAAAAGAATATTAATGGAATTATTGCAAACCTCGTGCAAGCCCAAATCGATATTGTCGAGTGTGGGTTTATTAGAAATGTTGCTGCAGATGAAGATTCTTCGGTCTTTTGTTCAATGGAGCAACTTGCTGATGCGATAGGAGAAAAATCATCCAATACGCTTTATGCTGTTATGATTGAGCAACATAACCATGTTGATTCTGGAATTCCGCTTTATGACGGAAGAGGCGCGGATATTATCAGAGTGACTTTCCGTAGGAGTGAGTGGGAGGAATGCAAGAAAACAATAGCATCTCTGATTGCAAAAGGATACAAGGTTTGTGTGCAGCCGGTAGGAACCACAAATTATTCAGTTGAAGAACTGCTGATACTTCTTAAAGAGGTTAATGAACTCCAACCTTATGCATTTTATATTGTGGATACTCTTGGTGTAATGTACAGAAAGGATATGAGAACCTTTTTCTATTTGGTTGAAAAAAATCTTTCAAGCAGTATAGAGATTGGTTTCCATTCACATAATAATTTACAGATGTCTTTTGCAAATGCTCAGGAACTGATGAGACTTGCAACGAGCAGAAATATCATCATTGACTGCTCCTGCTATGGAATGGGACGTGGAGTTGGCAACCTGAACACAGAACTCTTGATTGATTATATCAACAAGATCCATGCTCAAACTTATTCAATGACACCGGTGCTTAGTGTTATTGAAAAGTATCTGATGCCAATATATACAGAGCATAGATGGGGCTATGATTTGCCGTATTTGTTGTCTGCATCGGTTAATTGCCATCCAAATTATGCTTCGTATCTTATGAAAAAAGAGACATTGGATATTGAAGATATTGAAAAACTCCTGTCATTGATTCCGATTGGTGATAGATGTGAATTCGACCAAAATCTCATGGAGAGGATGTATTTGGAATATCAATCGGCATATGTTGAAGATACGGAAGCTCTGGAAGAATTGGCTCGTCGTATAAATGGGCAGGATGTGGTACTCTTTGCCTCAGGTCCGAGCATATTGGAAGAAAAAAAGAAAAGATTTCACGAATTATAAATGGGAAATTTGTTATCACAACAAATTATATTTCGGATGAATATAAGACAGATGCACTGTTTATCTCGAATAAGAAACGGTATAGAAGTGAAGCTGCCATCATAGGAGGATTTATATTATCAACATCGAATTTATCAATAAAGAATTCGTTAGTGTTTAACTATGCATCCCTACTGGGGGAAGGAAATGAGGCTGATAATGCAGGCGCAATGGCCATTAGGCTATTGAAAAAGGTTGGAGTAAAGAAGGTTTGGCTAGCTGGATTTGATGGATTTGACGTGAATGCTTCATTGAATTATGTAGTTAATGATTTCAAAAAAATCTATGACTATGATTCGGCGAAGAAAAAAAATGAGGATATATCTAAACAGTTGAAAATCGCCTTAAATGGTATTGAGTATGAATTTATAACGAGGACAAAAGTATGAAATATAAGCTGGTATTATTCGATTTTTGATGGTACTATTGCGGATACATCAGAATGCATATTAGATGCCCATAGATTTGCCTTGGAAAGTATGGTGCGAGAAATCCCAGAGGACAGTGTACTTAGAAGTGTTATCGGTGGGAACTTACTTGAAACATATAAAAGTAAATTTGGTTTTAAAGATTCTGACGCAAGACGCGCCGTGGATATTTATCGAGGGAGATACGCAGAAGAGGGGATTTATAAGGCAAGACTTTATGATGGCTTTGAAAAAAAGTGCTTCAATCTATTAAAGATCATGGCGCGTATATAGGTGTTGCAACATTGAAAGCGGAAAAATTCGCTAAGATTATGTTGGAACATATGGGAGTTGCACAGTATTTTGATTGTGTCTGTGGAATGGATGAGCAAGATACATTGGATAAGGCTGGACTAATTAAAAAAAGTGTGGCCTATTTGTTTGTAGAAAATAATGAAACCGTTTTGGTTGGCGATTCTACCAATGATCTTAAGGGGGCAAATAAAGCTGGAGTTAACTTCGT
Organism: Lachnospiraceae bacterium; assembly: GCA_021628825.1. Taxonomy (GTDB): domain Bacteria; phylum Bacillota; class Clostridia; order Lachnospirales; family Lachnospiraceae; genus Suilimivivens. The sequence continues at coordinate 750,679 of JAJXRY010000002.1, forward strand.
GGCGGTGACGTATGGCTTTGGCTTTAAAAAAGATGAAAGCTATGAATTTGCAGTTGTTCATTCAACAGATGAACTTTGCAAGGTACTTTCATAGAACTAATAAAAATCCGTCACTTACCGTATCCAGTGAAGGGCAAGAGAAACCGGTCTTTGTAAGAAACCAGAACAAACACAGCAAATATATTGTGCTGTTGTCGATTAATCGTGGATCAAGTGACGGAAAATGCATGTATTTATGGCAGCCGCTTATAGATGACCGGAGCCAGTTCCTTATAGTTGCCTGTGAGCAATTATCTCATGAATGTGTTATTATGGTAAGGTACTCATAACCAATAGAGTACTTACTTTCGACGTTAGATAAAGCGAAAAAGAATTAATATAGAATCAATAATTTGAGGTTTTTTTATGGAAAGAATGAAAAAAATGCTTTTACAAAAAAATTGTACCCCATAAGTTAACGGCAGAAAACCTACCTGCTTTATTGTGGGTGTGTATGGTAACATTTTTTTATTTCTAATGTGCTACAAATTTAATTATATTTCGTTTGAAGAAAACGATGATATGTTTATTAGTACTATTCCGAGCGGAATTTATGGTAAGAATTATGTTCATACTTTTAGCAATATATTACAGGGATTGCTTTTTAGCTATATTATCTAAATTTATACCTATTTGTAATTGGACGATAATTCTTTTATATAGGATATATTTATATTGCCTATATTGGACTTGGAGTATGGGTAATTAGAAAAAAAGGAGTGTTATTGGGAGGATGCTTGTCAGTTCTGTTTTGCTTAATGACATATTCTTCACTTCTCAACAATATGAACTTTTCAAAGGTGGGGGGAGTGTTAATAGGTGTGGGAATGGCAATTTTTTCCTATTGTATTAGAGACCAATATAGAAATAAAGATATATTCTTTTTGGATTGGTGGAGGCATGATACTTGCTGGAAGTATGGTAAGAAGTACATGTATAAAAAGCAGCATTTCCATTTATATTACTTTTAATCATAGATGTTGTTCTACAGTCCTTCCCAAGGAGTATAAAGACAATAAAAATTAATTGTACCATGGGTGATTTTTAATATTGTTTATAGAAACAGCTTTTTTTGCAGATTCGATGGCTTATAAAACTAATGACGGGTGGAAAAAAATTATCAGGAATTTAATAGCATAAGAGCAAAAATTAGATGATAGGGGAATGTTAGATTATGAAACGAACCAAGAAGTATATCAAAAAAATAGGCTATAATGATATAGATGTTAAAATGTTATCAACCTGGCATTCAGCGGATGGCGAAGTGTTTAGTAAAGAGAATTTACAGGAGATTATTCGGAATAAGGTTCCGAAAGAATATTCGTTTGAAAACATAAAAACAAAGTTTGAGAGAAATGTATAACAATGTACTTAAAAAAAATTATCTGTTTTATGCTATTTTGGTATTGACATTGGTATGCGGATTAACCGACCCGAAGAAGCTGTTATTACTAATTCCCAATTTTTTTGTTGATGATTGCAGAACTGTTTTTATCTGGTTTTTGGTGGAAGATATCCCGATCGCGCCACTTTGTTGATTTTTCATGTATGCATTTGTTGTAATCGTGTATACATTTCCGAAAAAAGAAGAACTAACAAAAGCAAGGAATAGCTTGATGGCAGCCGCATTGCTTGTCATGGTAGCTGTCGGATTATATAATATGGATATTAATGAAATAATAGAAAAATGATGCCAGGGAGTATCCTTATAAGGAAGAATACAGGCAATTTTTTTGTCCGAGATATCAGAGCATCAGGAAAATCTGTATGTATGGGATATATTTGCAATAGAAAGGGTTCTGGAAGGGGCATATACACCATATGAAGCACTTGATCGGGGAGTGCTTAGTAATTCTGTATACACTGGTGGTTGGTTTGTGAATACTCCGATTATGGCTAATAATGCAGAGCGATTTGGAGAAAAGAATAATCCATATAAGCTTTTAGCGGATTTAAAGAATGTTTATCTGGTAACGCTGACCGGTACGGATATTAATGATACCTTGTCGTATATTCGCAGGCATTATAACGAGAACGCACAGGCAAAGTGCATGGCGGAGATAAATGAAGTTGCAATTTATCGTTTCGCAGAGGAGTAGGAATGAAAAAAACACATTAAAAAAATTTAGTTTGCAGAGCATTTATACTAGGGTATTTATTATATTATTTGTGTTCAGCACCTTTTTATGTTTTTGCCAATTATATTATTTAATACATGGTTTAACGATGATTTGGGAATTACCTTATATGGTGTGACCGGATTAAATGGGGATGGAAGACCGCTCGGACAATTATTGAGTGATTTTTTATCAGGCGGTGGGATCGTTGCAGATATCGGACCATTACCGTTATTATGTTCCATTCTTATTTTATCCTATTCCCTGGTGTTGTATGCAAAAAGAGAATATACCTTTTTTCGGAACATCATATACTTTTTAAGCTTTGTTTTACTGACAGTTCTCACGAATCCTTTAAGTATGTCTATCCTGTTCTATCGGACCGGGGGATTTGTTATGATTACAGCTTTAAGTATTCCATTTTTGCTGTTTTCTTTTAATGATGAAATTACTGCATGGATAATAGGAATCACAGCATTTGTTTCCGGAATAGCGATTATGTCATTATATCAGGCAGCATTTGGAATGTGTCTGGTTTTGGTTTGTATGAATATTATTTTTTTACTGCTGCAAGGGAAAAAAACAGAATTAAGAATGATATTATGAGATTAATCGGATTGTTTTTTTAGGCGCAGTTGTATATATGGCATTCATTATGCCGCGATATATTGATTCGGAAGGATGGAGACATAAGGCCTCACAGACGGTTTCGGGATTCAGTCTGGAGACAGTTAAGATTTTTTTATTAAATATATGGAACAGTACCTTTTATATCATTCATTATCTGAAAGGATTGTCTATAGTAAGTAAAACTTTTCTGGGATTGTTTGTGGTTGCAGCATGGGGATATTCTTTATACTATGGATACTCAAAAACCAAGGATGACAGGAAGAAGTGTGTTATCACAATAGTAGCATTGGTGGCTGCACCTTGTGTGATAGCGGTAATATCTTATATTCCGCTGGCAATATTGAGCTCTTTGGATATCAAATGCAGAATATTTATTGCGCTTGGCGGAGTATTACTTTATTTTGGTGTATTTATGTTGGAACTTTCCAAAAAGAATACAATAATAGTGGCAGTTATTCTTTCGGGATATTTACTTAGTCAGTTTTCCTGTATGTATTCTTATGCAAATACAGTAAAAAACGAAACAGAATACGAGAAATATCTTGCATATTCTATCGCGCATGATATAGAAACAATTAATGCAGAGAATGAATATCAGAGTTTCTCTTTTTCGGGAACTGCTCCACGGTCAAGGAAATATGAGCTGATCAGACAGAAATACAGCTTTTATGATGAAATTGTTCCCAGATATTTTTTTCTAATGATATATGGATCGGTGCAGCGTGGTTATTGCCATATTTACCAGACAATATTTATAATGAAGGACTAAATGAGAATGATCAGATGGTTGTGGATAATGGTGAGCCGGTTTTAAGTAATTCCACATATTCGTGTTATGTGAATGAAAGCAAGATCATTGTTGCTTTTCATGAATAGTAAGGATGTGAGATTATATGAAAGAAGAAACCCTGGTCTTTATTGATTATTGTGGAAGCTGTGACAGAGAGGGCAAAGCAATCGGACATTCCCCCAAGGTGTTGATGGAATATGCAGATCTACTAAAAGATCATTATAAGCTTGAAGCAATATTACCTTTATGTGTTCATGAGTCTGTGAAAGAAGGAACATTTGATAGAATAACGAATCTGCCATATCAGATTGTAGAAGAAGGAAATAGAGGCTTATTAAAACGATTGGTGGATAAGTACAAATTATTTAGAAATATTGGGTTGGCAAACCGCTACAGTGAACAAAAAATTTGCTGGTACTACCGGACGGATTTTTTCCTGTTTTTATATTACTTTTTTCATCGAAAGCCCAAGGACAAAAATTATGATTTGCTTATTGTATCAACAGAAATTCGCGGAAGGGATACTGGGCAAGACTTTAAATATCATTTTTTTAAAAAGAGGATTAAGTAAATTTGATGCTGTTATTTATACACAGAAAAATATGAAGATACCGCATCCTAAAGTTTTTTATATGCCGGATTACTATTATGATGCAAAATATGAACCATACAGAAAAATGCCTAAGGATGATAAGGTAGTCTGTCTGGGAACGATGAATCCTTATAAAGAACTGGAAAAGCTGGTAGATGTATTTAATGCAAATGGGATGAAACTGGAGATTGCAGGAAGGTTTTTTTAGACCAGCAAAGATATTTAGATTTGCAGCATCGGGCCAAAGATAATGTAATTGTTGAAAATGTGGTTTTATCAGAGGATGACTATTATAAGAAACTGGCAGGTGCAAAGTATTCTATTTTACCATATGATATGAAAGTGTATGAGGGAAGAACATCAGGAGTATTACTGGAAAGTATTTTTTTGTTGGAACGATACCGATTGCACCTAAAAAGATTGCTGGAAGAGAACGAGGTAAGAGGGATCGGGTATGATACTTTACAAGAATTGCTTGAAAGTTCTTTTTTTCAATAATATAAGAGTAGAAAAAGAAGGAAATTTATCAATTGATAAAAAAACATGATAAAAAGGTGCTATATATGATTGGATGTGCGGAATAGTAAATGGATAACAAAGAGATGGATAATAAGAAGAAAAATAAAAGTATTATATATAAATGCGCTATATTGGGGCGGCGGTGCAGAAAAAAATTGCCCGACAATTATATATGGGAGTTAGAGAATACGATATATCTTGTTTCTTTATGTCAGGAAGATATCAGAAGAATGTCCCTAAGGATGTTAAGGTAATATACAATAATCTTTTTCGAGCGGGTTATCTCTGTATTGGCGGCCAGACAGAATCATAATTTTTTATACAGAACATATATTGCCAGGAAAAAAATAGTACAGTTTATAAAAAAAGAAAGAGTCGATATAGTTCATTTTCATAATATGCATGGAAATTATTTTGGACCTAAAGATATAGAAGTAATTAGTAAGGTTTGTCCTAACATTGTAATTACAATGCACGATATGTGGATGATTACAGGCTGCTGTCCTCATGGGATGCAGTGTGAGGAATGGAAATACAGTAAAAACTGTCAAAATTGTCATGGTAATGAGTGGTTAAAAAAAGGTGTAAAGAAAGCACATAGTTATTTGATATGCAAAAGCAAGTCATATAGCAATAAAAACATACAATTTGTATCACCATCGCAATGGCTGGTTGCCTGTTGTTCCAAGAGTTATCTTAAATATGAAACTATTCACTTGATCCCTAATGGTGTGAATACCAGCATATACCATCCATTGAATAAAAAGTGAATTACGAAAAAAATATGGAGTGGCGCAGAACAAGCATGTCATAATGTTTGCTGCTAATAATATTAATCATCCATATAAAGGATTTAAATATTTATGTGAGGCACTAGATAGAATTAAGGATAAAAGGAATATTATTGTTTGTTATCAGTGGGCAATGATTTGAAAGAAATAGAAAAAATGGAATATGATTTCTTCCTTCCCGGATATGTAAGAGATGAAAAGGTGATGAATGAAATGTATGCATTGGCAGATGTGTATATATCTGTTAGTGTGGCAGATACGTTCCCCTTGGTTATACTTGAATCAATGGCGGCGGGAACTCCTGTAATAGCTTTTAATACAGGAGGAATTCCCGAAATTGTGAATGACGAAGTCGGTTGGATTGTGGAACAGAGAGATGTTAATTCGTTGGTAAGCATGATTGAAAAAGTGTTTACAGATGATGTAGAGTATGCTAATAAGCAAAATGTCGAGGATATATTATGAATTATCTTTCGGAAGAAATTATGTTAGAGAAATATGCAGGTTTATACCATGAAATATGTGGAATTTAAAAAAATCAGGAGTGTTAGGTATGAAAGCACCGGTTGTATTGTTTACTTATAATAGACTAAATCATACTATGCAAACAATAAAAAGCTCTTCAGAATAACTGGGGAAGTAATGAGACCGAGTTATATGTGTTTGCGGATGGAGCAAAAGATCCAACTGAAGAAGCAAAAAAAGTAAACGCAGTAAGAGAATATTTAAAAAGAGATTAAAGAGTGTAATTGGTTTGCAAGTATGACCATATATTTTTCAGGAAAAGAATTTAGGACTTGAGAAATCTATTATATCGGGCGTTGGTAAAATAATTAATCAATATGGAAAAAGCTATAGTATTAGAAGATGACATTATAACAACACCTGATTTTTTTGCTTTTTTATGAACAAAGCTTTGGATGCATTTGAAAAAGATCCTAAAGTATGGTCAATATCAACATGGCTCATTAATAACCGGAAGATAAAGAATTGCAAAGAGGATATTTTATGGACATATAGAGGAGAATGCTGGGGATGGGCCAGTTGGGCAGATCGTTGGAACAGGGTTGATTGGTCGGTGGGAGACTACCGTGAGTTTGAGAAAAATAGAAAGAGACAAAGAGCGTTTAATCGTGGCGGACGTGATATGAGTATGCTGTTGCAATTACAGCAAGAAGGAGAGATTCATTCATGGGCTATCAGATGGTGCTATCAACAATATAAGGAGGATATGATAACCGTATTTCCTAAATATCCCAAATCTTATAATATTGGATTAGATGGTTCTGGCACAAATTGTGGCGGTGAAACTACCAGATTACCAGAAACTCAGTTAGAGAAGACATGGGATTTTTCAATATTCTAAGAAAAAAAATACGGTATTATTAAAAAGAGTTTCAAAAGAAAAGATTTTTTGAGTTTTGGCGACAAAAATTAGGTGGTTATTGGTATGCTTTGGCAGAAGTAGAACATTGTCTGATATGCAGAAAAAATAATGAAGAATTTTTTACAATTAAAGCAGGTGTTTTTAAAGATTACAGAAGCCCTATGATATGTGAAGTACAGGGAGAAAAAAATATTTTTTTGCCACTCAGGTTAAAAAAATATTTTTACAAAAGAGAGTTGCTCTTTTTCCGTTTGAATCAAAGAAATGTGATTGAAAAAAAGAGCAGATACTTTTTAGCAGATAAAACTTCAAGAGAGTTTTTTGAGTTTACTATACATGAGAGAAAAAGTATTATTTATTAACTCGAGATTGCAAAAAAATGATTTATTTGTATTTTATGAAATGGGACAAGATGTATTTACATGGGAAAAAAATATGCAGTATTGAAAATAACAGAAAATCTGGTGAATGCTGTTACAACGTATATAAATGATAGAGTATATTTGACGGGATCTTTGCTTGAAAGCAATGCTGACAATAGATCTGTATTTGTGCAATTTGAAATAGTAGATTTTTTTAATCCCGGGAAAATAAGTTCCGTCTTGAAATGGAAAGGAACAGATAACAATTATTATTCCATTTATGCAGGTAATTGGTTTTACAGAGAAGGAGTATGGTATCGTGCATTGGAGAAGAGCACTCGTAAACAAAGAGGGAAATCGGTTATTATTGAAGAAATAGTAGAGAACACTCAAGAAGGAACAAAAACCAAAATGTTGGAAGAAATAACAGTTAATTCTGTAGAGTGTGAATTGCCGGCATTTATTTACAGAAAATTAGGTGTATCTGCCTATTCCTATTTAGAGGGATATGAGGTTATAGAACTGTTGGTGCAGCATTTTTCACTGGGAAGGCTGGGGGCTAAATTGTTACGTGGGAAATAAGATTAAGGCTCATTCCTGTATCTATACTTTTTGATATTTGCGGATGTATAATAAATTGGAGATGATTAAGCAATTTAAAGCTTTTTTTATTAATAAAAAAATTAAATGTATATCACATAAGTATAGGATAATCAATTTGATCATCGTGAAATATATGGAATATAAATTATAGAAAGGAAGATTTATGGAGAAAGTAAACATTTCTATAATTGTGCCAGTTTACAATGTAGAAGAATATATAAAGCGTTGTATGGACAGTCTCATAGATCAATCGTTTGAGGATTATGAAATTATTGTTGTTAATGATGGAACAAAAGATAATTCTATGAAATATGTTTATAAATTACAGAGTGAATATAAAAACATTATTATCTGTGAACAAGAAAATAAAGGATTAAGTGCCGCACGTAATACAGGAATAGCTCATGCAAAGGGAGAATATCTTATTTTTTGTGATAGTGATGATGCACTAGAAGAAAATTGTTTGGGGAAGTTATATAATGAGGCACTAAATAAAAAAATTTAGATGTTTTTGCTTTATGACGCTAAAGCGTTTGATGGATCTAAGCACCAAATAAAAAGTAAATGAATACATTAGACGAAATTTTACAGAAGAAGTTTTTAAGCGGGAGAGAAATGCTTAAAGAGCTTGTGGATAAAAAACAATATGCTGCGTCTGCATGTATGTTTCTTATAAAGAGAAAATTGATTATAGAAAATAATCTTAAATTTGTGGAGAATATATTTCATGAAGATGAATTGTTCACCCCCATTGCACTTATTACTGCCAAAAGAGTCGAGCATAGAGGATGGCCGGTTTACTTACGATATATTAGAGAAGGGTCAATTACTACAAGCGATAACATACTGGCAAGAATGAAGAGTATGGAGATCGTCATTATCGAACTTATAGAGTTTTTGAGAAAGCAGCCTGAGGATGAAGAGAATATAGCATTAAGATCTATTATCATAGAGAGAATCAAATTTTTTTCTTGGACAAACATTGTTGATTGAAGGTTTAGATGAGGAATTATCAAATAAGAGAAAAAAAGAATACGCAGGTTGGCAAAAAGAAAATCATATGAGGTTGGGATTTGAGTTTGAGTGCTATATTTTTGTGGTTAAGATTAAAAAAAGAATTATTATAAATACTTGATTAAAAGAAGAGTATAAGGAGCGAAATATAAAGTGCATATAGTTTTTGTTACACCGGAATTCGTGACAGAGTGTCGAGGGGGAGGTCTTGCCTCATATTTATCCAATATTGCTAAAATTTTAGCTGAGCATGGGCATGCAGTTACCATTGTGACATCATCAAGACATAATAATGACTCGATGGAATGGTATTCAGGGGGTAATTGTTGAAAGGGTAAAAGGATTGTGGGAAATTCTTACCGGTTCCTTTTTTATAATTTATGGAGAAGCTGGAGATTGTGCGAATGTGTAAAGAAAATAAATAAGAGAAGAAAGATAGATATAGTGCAATATGCCAGTTTTTGAGGCAGTAGGATTTTTGGAGAACCCCCAAAATTCCTTCTGTAGTAAGAATTTCATCAGATCGGATTTGCTGGAGAGAATATAAGGTATTCGATTATCAGATACAAGATATAGATCACTTATATTTAAGTGATAAAATAGAATATGCAGCATTAAAAAAAGAATTGGTAATATCTATGGACCGAGTCTGGCAACAGCGAAAATCATTGCTAAACGAATTGGAAGAGACATTTCAATTATCGAATCACCATTTTATTTGAAAAGAGTTGAGTTTGATTATTCTTTATATAGTGAAAAAAATTGAAACAGAAGAAATATTATCTGGCACATTCCTCAATGTCTTGCGTGAAAGGAACACATATTATTGCCCAAATAATAGGAAAAAGTATGTCAACAAGATAGGGATGCATACTTTGTATTTGCAGGAAGTGATCACGGCATTCTTTATCGGGATCCAGAGAAAAATGAAAGTGCAAAAGATTATATCATTCGTATGGCAGGTGAATGGGCAGATCGGATTATTTTTTTGGGAACTGTGAAAAGAGAAGAACTATTTCCTATTATAGATAATGCATATGCTTGTCTGATACCGTCTAGGATTGATAATATGCCCAACACTTGTATTGAGGCAATGGCATTGGGAAAAAAATTGTTGTAGGTACAAGGGGGCTAGTTACGAACAGTTTATTGAGGATGGTATCAGTGGATATTTAGTAGCAATAGATGACACAGAAGGATTATATAATACAATTGTAAAAAAATTAATCAATTAGATGGTGAGGAAAGAAAAAAAGAATAGGAGATAATGCGTCAAGAAATACGGAAAGATTTAAGCCGGAAATGATTTATCGAAAAAAATCATGCAATATTATTTAAATGTGATCGGAGGAACAGGAGAATCAGGTGAAACTATTAATTCTTAGCATACAAGATGTAATAAAAAAATTGGCATATATTCTTAATCGAAAGCAAAAAAACATATTGTGCCATTATGTTTATGATGACGATGATGGGGGTGGTGTTTGAAACTTTGGGAGTTTCAATCATATTACCGGTAGTTCAGGCAATGCTATACCCGGAAGAATTGCTAAATAATGAGTGGATCGGATTGGCTGCTGGAATTTTTGCAATTAAAAGGAGAGTTTCAACTGCTTATTTTTGGTTGCAGTTTTGGCAATAATGATATATGTTATAAAAAAATATATATTTAATTATATTATCTTTTGTTCGGGCAAAATTTTTCAAGTAAAATACAACGTGACTTGGGAGTATATATGATGCAGTCGTATTTAAAAAGAGGATATCCTTACTTTTTTTAAAAAGAGAGTGCTCATAAAATGCATAGAGGTATAACGGGAGATGTGGCTGGCGTTTATACTATTATATACAATGGATTTCGGCTGTTATCGGAGATATTGACAGTAATTGCTATTGGGATATATATATTAATTACAGATGTAGTAATGTCTTTATCAATTTTGTTAATTGCAGGAACTAGTGTGACTATTACTTTATTTCTTTGCAAAAATAAAATGAAAGCATTAGGCGAATCTTTCAGGAAGTTTGATACGGAAATGAAAAATTGTTCATATCAGACTTTTCATGGAATAAAGGAAGTGCTTGTCATGAATAAACAGAACTTTTTTATCAGACAATATGACAATGCGTGCAAAGAGCAACAGAAAGCAATGGTGGGTCAGACCGTATTGGCAGAGAGTCCTGCTTATATTTATGAAGCAGTTTGTGTGATTGCATTGATTATAGCGGTGGTTTTTAGGGTATCTCTTGGTGGAGAAAGTTCTGAATTTATATCAAATGTAGCAATAATTGGCGTTGCAGCATTTCGTATTATGCCATCATTAGGAAGAATTTCCAATTGTGCCAATATTATTATGTTTAATATCCCTTCTATGAATGCAACCTATACAAATTTACGGGAGGCAAATGAAAATGAATATAGATGTAAAACAAAAGATGATATAGTGAGTGATACAGGCAACATAAGTTTTAAAAATGAGATAACATTGCAAAATGTAAGTTGGAAATATGATGGAGCAGAAGATAGAGTAATCCGAAATTTGAATTTGAGAATTGAGAAAGGTGATTCAATCGCCCTGATTGGTGAATCGGGAGCAGGGAAATCGACAGTTGCAGATATTATTTTTAGGGTTATTAAAGCCCTTAGAAGGAGCGGTATGCATGGATGGTATCGATATAAAGACGATTCCCACATTATGGTGCAAGACCATAGGATATGTACCGCAGTCAGTATATATTCTGGATGCAAGTATAAGAAGAAATGTGGCATATGGAGTAGAGGTAGAGCGAATTGACGACGGTTTAGTATGGAAGGCGCTAGAGCAGGCGCAATTAAAGGAGTTTGTAGAAGAACTTCCTGAAAAATTAGACACGATTTTGGGAGAACGTGGAATACGATTTTCAGGAGGACAACGTCAGAGAATTGCTATAGCGCGGGCACTATATTATAATCCTGAAATCTTAATCCTGGATGAAGCAACATCGGCATTGGATAATAAGACAGAAGAAGGTATTATGGAGGCGCTTGAATACTTGATTGGGCGTAAAACATTAATTATTGTTGCACATAGATTGACAACAATTAGGCAATGCAATCATATTTACGAAATTAAAGATGGAAAAGCAATTTTAAGAAAAAAAGAAGATGTTCTTAGTTGAGCGAAAGGAGAAAAGTAAAATGAAAATTAAAGCCTTAGTTGCAGTTAGGTCAGGATCAGTGAGAGTACAAAATAAAAATATTAAGCCATTCGCAGGGAGTACATTGCTTGATTTGAAGTTACAGCAATTGAAAAGAATTCCTAATTTGGATGGAGTGGTTGTAAATTCTAATTCAGATGAAATGCTTGACATAGCAGGAAAATATGGTTGTGAAACAGTAAAAAAAGAGATGAATTTTACGCATCAAATTCAGTTTCCATGAGTGATGTGTATAAAAAAATATGGCTGAAAAATTTTTTTCCGGGGATATTGTTGCATATATTAATGTAACGAATCCATTATTAAAAGATGAGACGATTATCAAAGCAATTGACACCTATAAGAAACTTATGGAATCTCAGGAATATGATTCTTTGAATTCAGCACATCTAATTAAAGAATTTATGTTTCAGAACAACCAGCCGATTAACTATGATTTAAAAACAACCAAGAAGTCAGGATTTGCCTGATATTGCAGCGTTAAATTTTGCAATAAGCATTATTTCAAAAAGAAAAAAATGATTGAATGTAAAAAAATGTAGTAGGAGATAAACCGAATATTTATATAATTGATGAGGTAGAGGCCACGGATATTGATAATCCCATAGACTTTGAATTTGCGGAGTTCGTTTATAAGAAAGGACAATGGTAAAATGTTGGTTTTATTTTTTTGACATCATCTCCGTTGCATAAAATGCATTTAAATGATATGTATATCAGGGAAATTAGTGAGGTGTTTGACACGCAGATATGGGATATTAGTCATTTATATGGGAGGGGAAAGAGAATTCAGAGTTCTCGGATGTTCCATGTATTGCTTCATTGCAGGAATTAGAGGGAAAATTGGATAATATTAATGGACAAATTGTTGTTATAACAAATGTGTTGATTTATGATCTGCATAAGATACATAAGATATTTAAATGCCGTAGGATACCATTGGTTTCTATTGACAAAAGAGTCTATTATTTTTTTGGATGAAAGATAATTATTTAAAAGAACATTTGCAATATGCTACAGAAGATGAAAGAAAGAAATTTTTGGAAAGCAAATGTAATTACCAGAAAGATTTACAGTTACTTAGAATATCGTCATGTAAAATTTGATTATTTATTGGGAGCAAAAAAATTATTTTTCCGGATGCAACCAAACATTTTTGTGCATATTCATAATTTGAAATATGATGAGTATTTAAGGAGTAAAGAAGAAGAGCGCGTTGTAGAATACAAGTATATTTTTATTTATGGATGCAGGGCTGGCACATTTACCGGCAGTATCAGGGAAAAACTAATTCAATTGACAAAGCTGAGTACTTAGAAAAAAATGAATCATCGGTTTGCACTTTAGGAAGCTAAGTATCATATACCTGTGATAATAGCAGCACATCCTAAATCAGGGTACCCTGAGGATGCTTTTAAAGGTCGGAAAATTATACTCTATAAGACACCGGCTTTGTTGAAGTATGCGGAGTTTGTTTTGGCACATTATTCTACGTCATTAATTGATTTGGTATTACAGAAGAAGCCTGTGATTTTTTTATACAGTGAATCATATATGAACTCACCATCGAAAACTATTTTAATTACGACTGCTGAGTATGCTAAGCTGTTGAATGCTCCGCTGATAGATATTCAAGGCGAAGAAGATATAGAATTAGCTTTTTGATGAGAATGCATATGATAAGTTTATTACGGAACATATTTATAATAAATTGTATAGTGATATTCAGAGTTAATAGTGGATTTTTTTAAATAAACTACAACAAAAGAATAGCATTATAAATCATATGGGGAGGAGACAGTGATTCTATAGCAAATCACAATATTAAAGTATGAGTAAGGTCAAAATACTAGATTGTACATTGAGGGATGGTGGATACATTAATGACTGGAGGTTTGGTGAGGACGCAATAAAAGGAATTTGTAAGCGGCTTGCTCAGACTGGAATAGAAATATTAGAAGTGGGGTTCATTAAGGGAGAAACTTTCGATCCAGATCGAACAGTTTTTTTCCTGATATAGAGTCTATTTCATCCATGATTTATCCTAAAGCTGAGGGGGTGCAGTATGTTGCTATGCTTGATATGAGTGCACCGATTCGCGCTGGAAAGGATTACGCCATATGACGGTACTACAGTTGATGGGATACGGGTTATTTTTTTAAAAAAAGAAAAAAATAGATGAAGCTTATCAGTATTGTAAAAGGATCAAGGAATTAGGCTATAAGGTCTTTGTTAACTTTGTAGGAACGGATTTGTATTCGGATAAGGAATTCGTAGAAGGCATTGAAAAGTTTAATGAATTGATGCCCTCATGCGGTAGCGATAGTGGACAGTTTTTGGATTAATAAAAAGAAAGCATTTTTTTGAGATTGGCATATTTGGCAGATAATAACTTAAAGAAAGATATTGTTTTTGTGCTATCATGCTCATAATAATTTACAACAGGCATTCGGGAATGCAGAGGCACTTATTGAGATGAACCTAAAAAGGGAGTTATGTGTTGATGCGTGTGTGTTTGGGATGGGACGTGGCGCCGGAAACCTTAATCTGGAACTGTTTGCTGGATATATGAATGAAAATTATGGAACCCAATATCAGATAGAACCTATGCTGGAAATAATGGATGAGTATTTAAATGAGATTTATCAGAAGAAGTTCTGGGGGTATTCGTTACCGTTATATTTGTCAGCAAGTACAGGGTGTCATCCAAATTATGCTATCTATTATGCAGAAAAAAAGGAACATTAACAGTTAAGTCTTTTAATGAATTGCTAAGATCAATTCCGAAGGAAGAAAAGAGCAAATATAATAAAGAACGTGCAGAGATGTTTTATCGTTCTTATCAGGAAAACTATTATGATGATAGGGACACGATTAAGGATCTTACTGACATTGTGAGAGATAGAACAGTGTTAATCATTGCGCCAGGGAGTAGTGTCACAAAAATATGAAGATGCTATTTTTAAAAATATATTGAGTTAAGGAGACCACTTGTTTTTTTGCAATTAATTGTGCTGGTGGAAAAAAATAAAAGCTGACTATATATTTAGCAGCAATATGCGTCGTTATTCGAAAAATAGAAAAATAAATGGAATGCAAAAATGCATTATAACATCTAATATGTGCTGCGCTAAAGCAGACTATGTAGTTAACTTTTCAAGTTATGCGTCTGAAAAAGCTGAAATTGTTGATAATTCAGGGGTAATGCTGCTACATTTGCTGATAGCATTAGGAGTTAAAGCAGTTTCTATTGCTGGAATGGATGGTTATGTGGTTTGTAGAGACAGTGATTATTATGAAGATCAAAATGGACTCAATATTTCAGAGTTGGCATTAATGAGAAATCAATTAATTTCAGCGGAACTCAATGAAATTAAGGGAAGGATGCAGTTGGATTTTATTACCCCTACAAATTATGATATTGGGTAAAAGATTATATTGAGATATCTGATTAAGAATAAATATGTATTAGGAATATATGTTATATGTTTATTTCATATGCGTGGCCAACAGTGTTGAAAAATAGGGTAAACATATGGAGAAAAATAAATGGTTCTATAGAAATAGTATTGGTGGTCATGCAAACATTAGCTAGAGTTTTATGTATAATAGGGGGTTAGGCAATATGAATTTGGCAGATGAGTATAATAAAATAAATAATTCTTTTTACAAAAAAACGGTGGTTTATCATGTAGGAGTAGCTGCCGGATTTCATTCTGAAGTGGATGCAATGATGCAGTGTATGTTGTATTGCTATGTGAATAAAATAAAGTTTATTCTCTATGCGGATGATGCGAATTTTGCAGGGGGCCATGGCTGGAATGAGTTCTTTGAATCATTTTGTGAAGAGAACCACGATAGAATGAATCATATTGCAAATTACAGACTTCCTATTTCGTGGTATAGAGTAGATCGTAAAATTTTAGCGAGGATCTTGAAAAAGAAATTAGGCGTTGATTATTTGACTTTCGACATCTTCGGAAAATGTATTCCACGTGAATATAGTACGGTTGTGGAGGTGGAGTGGCCTCTTTTTAATATCAAAGGGACAAACTTAGGTGAATTTGCTAAGCTTAGTAAAATAGCATTAAAATATAATAAAAAGACTTTAAAAGAGGTTAATGAATTAATTGCTACAGTGCAATTACCGGAAAAAGTATGTTTCTATCCAGTTTAGAGGCGGAGATAAATCTTTAGAATATAACAATTTAATTAACACGAAAGATGCTCTGGAAAAAAATAAATATGAATATATCTGATATATTTATTTTTTTACCGATGATTATCGTTTCGTAAGGGAGGTCAGGGAGTTGCGTCCACAGTGGAATGTGTATACGTTAACCAGAGAGAATGAGTGTGGATATATAAACAGCAAATTTCAGAAATTGCCATGGAACGAAAAGAGAAAAGATATGATCAAGCTGTTTGCTATGGTTGAAATATGTCTGGCATCGTATATACATTTTGGGGATGAACAGGCATGTGTAAATAATTATATTAAATCATTAAAAAAAGCAATGAAAGTTATTATTCAATTTGGGAAAGATAATTCGACAAGTGATTTTTACGTGTAATTAAATTAGACAACGTAAGAGGATAACGGGATTAATGAACATATCAATTGGGGAAAGATCAAGAACTGAGTGGGTAGACATCGCAAAGGGAATAGGTATAGTGTGTGTATGTCTGGGGCATTTGGGTATAGAAAGTATAGATCGCGTTGTATTTACCTTTCATATGCCATTGTTTTTTATATTAAGTGGCATGTTCCTGAATGGAAATGTACCATTTAGCGAATTCATTAAAAAGAAAAGTAAGAGATTGCTGGTTCCGTATTATGTTACAGGAGGGATAATTTGTTTCCTCGTATTTTGGGCAGATGTTTTCAGAAAAAAATGTGGGAAAGAATTTTACCTGATCTATGCTCAATGTTTATAGCTGTTCTTTGCGGGTCTTGTTTTAAGGTTTTTGATGTGATTGATGGAGTGGGGGCACTTTGGTTTTTATGGGCGTTATTTTGGGCTAGTGTACTGGTAAAATTATTAATTCCATATAAATGGGGAGCGGTATATATTTGTATATTATCCGTATTTTCTTATATATCTACACGTTATTTCTGGCTGCCTTTAAGCATACAACCTGGAATATGTGCTTCTATATTTGTCTATTTGGGTGTAAGACTGCAAGCGGTAAATTGGAATGAGGCATTGAATTGGAAAAGGGCATTTGGGGGCATTCGTTGTTTTTGTTAGAAGTGATTTTTAATATTCATTTGGATATGGGACAGAATATTTATGATTATGGAATAGTGAGTGTCTTGGGAGCCATTTGTTGTTGCTATTTTATATTCTATATTTCAAATTTATTAAGTTATACAAATTTGAAAAAAATATTGTATTATTATGGGACAATACTCCCTTCCAATATTATGTATTCATCAGATTGAAATGAAAGTATTTCCATGGGGTGTAGTTTTACACATTCTTGAAAAAGTTGGGTTTGATAGGTGGTTTAATCTTATTGTGATAGGTGTTAGAATTGTTGGGTTTTATATTTGTATAAAATTGTGGATTAAACTATCATCAATTATAAAAAAATCTAGCAAAGGCTTGGGGTAGCAAGGAGAGAAATGAAAAAAGTTTTAATAACCGGAGCAGCAGGCTACATAGGCAGGCATGTTGTAAAAGAGTTTCTGGATCATAATTATATGGTATATGCTAATGATTTGAATAACAAAGGAATTGATGATAGGGCAACGATTATCGATTATCCGATTTTTGATGGAAACAAGGATATTTTTAGCCGGCTTGGAGAGCCGGATATTCTTGTTCATTTAGCGTGGAGAGATGGATTTATTCACAATTCTAATGCACATATGGAAGATTTGTCAAAGCATATGATCTTTTTAAACAATATGATGGCGGGCGGCTTGAAGAGCATATCCGTTATGGGAAGCATGCATGAAGTAGGCTACTGGGAAGGCCCGATTGATGAGAATACCCCATGCAACCCAATGTCAATGTATGGTGTGGCTAAGAATGCTTTAAGACAGGCGCTGCTATTAAAAAAACCAGGAACAGTGATGTTGTGGTGCATTGGTTACGTGCTTATTATATTTATGGGGATGATATGCGGGGAAGTTCCATATTCTCGAAAATTGTACAGGCAGCAGAAGATGGAAAAGAAGAATTCCCATTTACTTCAGGAGAAAACCAGTATGATTTTATTCATATTGATGAACTGGCAAAACAAATTTATTATGCAAGTGTACAGGATAAAGAGCAGGGAATTATTAATGTGTGTTCAGGGGTGCCGGTTCCCTTAAAAGATCAGGTGGAAAAGTTTATCAAGGATAAGAAGCTTAATATTTCACTGAAGTATGGAGCCTATCCGGACAGAGAATATGATTCTCCTAAAGTATGGGGAAATCCTGAGAGAATAAATCGTATTATGGGAGTAAAGTAAAGTGAAAAAAAGCAGGCATTCAGTGGAGAAGATGTGACAATTGTAGTTTGCGCTTATAAGGAATGTGAGTATCTGGAAGAAAGCATTTTGTCAGTGATAAATCAAAGTGTAAAGACCAGGGTGGTCATTTCAACATCTACTCCGAATGATTTTATCAATGGATTGGCAGAGAAGTATCATTTAGAAGTGTGGATCAATCCGGATGGTGGACATGCAAAGGATTATAATTTTGCAATCCAAAGGACAAGTACACCTGTCTGCATTATGGCACATCAGGATGATTTAATGCATACTGATTTTGTAAAGAAAAGTCTGGAAGCGATTAATGATTCGGACAGACCGATTATTGCATTCACGGATTATAAGGAAATGCATGGAACGACGATAGATAAAGCAGATTCCCAAATGGTACGAATCAAGCGCTTTCTGTTATGGCCCATGAAAATCAAGTGGTTGAGCAATACGGTTTTCGGGAAGAGGCTCTGTCAATGCTTAGGTGATCCGATCACGCATCCAAGTGTGACGTATATTAAGTCGGAAATGCCGGAGGATTGTTTCAGGGAGCAGTATCAGTCTGCAATGGACTGGGATTTGTGGGAGAGACTTTCCAAACAGCCGGGGAGATTTGTTTATGTGGATGAAGTTCTTTTTCTTCCACAGAATGCATGAACAGACAGCAACGGCGAAACTTATTGGAAATTCCGGCCGCAGAAGTGAGGAAGACTACGAGCTGTTATGCAGGTTTTTGGGCAAAGTGGATTGCCCGGATTATTATGAAGTTCTATAAAAAAAGGCACAGACTTTTTTTATTAGTCAGCCCGGATTTTTTTATGAAGACATGATTCATTACACGATTGAAAAGAAGAGGCGGAATAAGAGATGCCATTATGAGGAAAAGATGGAAGGGACCATGTATAAAAAAGCGAAGCCATATCTGATCAGTTTGATTTTTGCAGTATATGTAATATTTAATGTAGTACTGTTGTGCTTTCATGCACCATGGCGGGATGAAGCAAATGTCTGGCTTATGGCGCGTGATTTAAGTCCGTTGCAGTTATTAAGAGAGATTAAATACCAGGGGCATCCTTGCCTGTGGTATTTTCTTGTTATGCCATTTGCTAAATTGGGATTGCCATTTCGTACGATAGGGATTATCAGCACCATAGTTATGACGGTGGCAGCGGGGATCTATTTGTGGAAAGGACCACAGTGGATTGGAATAAAGGCATTGGTTGTATTTTCGCCGATATTTACCTATTTTTATCCTACGATTGCGCGGAACTACTGTCTGATAGCCTTAATTCTGATCTTGCTGGCATGGAATTATTCAGAGAGAAATGAACATCCCGTTCGCTATGGGATCCTGCTTGGTTTATTGGTTCAGGCAGATACGATTGCAATAGCTCCGGCAGGTATGATTGCATTAGTCTGGTTTGTCGAAAATGTTTATAATAGAATTCATACCGGATCTATGAAGCATTTAGGGAATTGTCTTAAGGGAATCTGGATTCCGTTTGTTAGTCTCTTATTTTGGATTGCACAGTTTTATCAGGTTTCAGACAGCCCGATGTTTGAATTTCAAAAGTTTGGAGCGCGTGAGCTGCTTTGTGAAATCCGCAATTATGCTTATATCATTTTGATACGTGTGACCGGCTTCAGCCAGACTGTATGTACTATCTTTTTTTGTGCTTCTTCTGCTGGCAGCAGTGATTGTTTCATGCCGGCTGCGCAACATGGGAGCTGCCATGGTGATGCTGCTTAGCTATCTGTTTCAGTGTGTGTTCAGTGTAATGGTCTATCAGCTTCATATCTGGCATTATCTTTCCCTTGCCTTCACACTATTGTGGATGATGTGGGCAATGCAAAAGACTGCCGAGGAAAAGAAAAGGGAAAAGGACAGGATTTATCAGGTGGCGGCAGGGGTGCTGCAGGTTCTGACCGGAATTCTTGCAGTGGCAATGTTCCTGCATTGGAACTCTGAGGCGGAGCCATCGAATCTTCAGCAGGCATTCTATGGAAGCTATTCAGACGGACAGAATGCGGCAGAGTTCATCCGGGAGGAGATTGCACCTGATGAAATTATACTTTCAACGGATGTGCCAATGGAATCTACGATATTGGCCTATTTGAAGGATTACCGGTTTTTATTATGCAGGAAGTGGAAAGGTTACTTCCTATGCGGATTGGAGTGAAGAGCAGAGCCAGACAATATCATGGAACCGGATAATTACATGGTGCAAAGAAAGCTTCCCGGAGAAAGATTATATTTATCTTATACAGGGCAGCGACTCGTGCATTACGGATCCGGAGAAGCTGGAGGAACAGGAATGTATTTATGAGACGGAAGGCTCTACAGTTCGTGGTGAAGAATACAGAATATACCGGATTGCCTTGAAGAATGAGAAAGGATAGAGGCGGAACCGTGGGATGCTGATTTGACGCTGATCAGGCAAAATGATATAATGAATTGCTTTATAAAAAGGCAGAGTTGTATATATTATATTAACCGGAAAAAGAGAAAATGAGAGATGTCATTACGTGGAAAAAAAGTATTTTTTTGTAGGTAGTATTAGTTTGTTTGTTTTTTTGCATTGCTGCGCTGTTTTGTTCCATTAAGAAATATCGCATTTTTTTGCTGCGGCCTGTACGGTCTTCGTGATAGCGGCAGTATTATTTTTACATAATATCAGGCAGATTAAAGCCGGAATGGTCTGACAAAGCAGAAAAAATATGGTGTGTATTACCGGTTGGAGCACTTATTATCTGGATGATATTATTTTATATTAATGAAACCAATACGGAACAGGCCCTGAATGCAGATGAACTGATACGAAGAACATTTCCCTTTCCGCTCTGGATAACGCTGATGCTTGGTGGAACGGTGGTATGTCTTTTTTTCCTTTTAAAGAGGTCTTCAACAGAAAAAAAGTATATGGAATAAATAAGATTGTACGGGTTGTAATTACGGTTTTTGTTTACGATTGGTACATCGGTTCAATTTTATGCACCGAATATTTTTCAGGATGTTCAGGGAGGAACATATCACAGCCATGCATATACCAACAGCATTATAAATGCATGCTGGCTTATACCATATAGCCATCATATGGAATCCTTATATGGGCATTATGCAATTCTTTATATGCCGGTTTTTAAAAGCAATGCATAGATTTCTTCATGTGGATTATCTGACGGGAATCTGGATAGTGACCGCCGTGATTGCAGGGGTATCGATCCTGTTGTTTGCATATATTTTTAAATTATTTTGCTAAAAAGCAATGTGATTTATTATCTTGGATTGTTTGCGATTGGCGAGGAGTATTTCATGCTGATGCAGGGAGGGGTATATATGCAGGTGCATCCTCATAGAATGATATTTCCGGTTGCTGTAGCAGCACTTGCCTTACTCGAGCATAGAAAACAAAAGCGGTATCACGTGCTTTCTGTTATTTTGCTGACATTGTCTTTTGTGTGGTCAACAGAAGTGGGAATTGTTACTATGCTGGCTTATGCAGCGTATAGCTGGGCATGGTATACCATGGATGGTGAGAAGTTTTCAGTCCGTAAAGCAGGGCTGTTATTCAGAGAGGGCGCTATTTATGTATTATTGCCATTTGCCCTGGCCTATGGTGTGATTAATGGATATAATCTTTTGGCAGGTGGCAGTATTTTGAACTTCAAAGAATTTATGTTCCCGCTCATTTCGGATAGGGGATATATTGACAGTATAGAGCTGCCGCTTCCCGATGTGACACATACATGGATTGGATCTGCTGTCCTGTTCCTTGCAATTACGGTGATGTCTTTGTTTTACCTGTTGCTGCCCAAAAAGGGAGAGGAAAAGGGAGAAAAGCCATATTATTTCCTTCTGGGAATCATGTGTCTTGGATTAATGCTGTATTATATTAATCGACCTGTGGAAGGCTGTATGTTTATTGTTATGTTTCTGATGCTGATCATACAGGCAATTATTCTTCAAAAGAGCCAGAAGGTATATTTGGAGTGGAAAGAAAGCAAAGAAGCATTATTTGCCAGACCACAGCGCTTCCTGTTTCTTTCATTACGAATTATTACTACATTTATTTTGTTTATTATGGCCTTCGACAGCCTGTATTCTATGCCTTCTGCATGGAAAAAATCGGCTGAGACCATATGGAAGCGGGATGAACTTGTCGAGTTTGCAGAGTACATTTGGATACAAATTCCACCGAATGCCAAATCTTTCGGAGAAGGTGTTCCGGAACTGATGGCACTGATAGACAGGGATACTCATTTGCACACGACGGAATGGTCTTACCGGAACACTCCTCTTGATACGATGGAGCTGGTGCGAAAGGATCTGGAGGACGAAGAATGGTTTTTCTGTTCCACCGCGAGTCTTTATTATATGCAATGTGAATATCCGGGACTGACAGACCACTTTTATCTTCATGAGACATTTGAATATAATGGAGCAGAGTTTGCCTTTTTTAGAAAAACAGAGGGATAAAACCGGAGAGAAGCTTATGGGAGAAATGTATGACAGAATTATTATTGGAGCAGGTCTATATGGATTGTATGCGGCCAGGTTTTGCGGAAAACTGGGACAAAAGGTTTTAGTTCTGGAATACGATCAGGCACCGTTTGAGCGGGCAACTTATATTAATCAGGCGAGAGTTCACATGGGCTATCATTATCCGAGAAGCCTGACAACCGCAGTAAAATCGGCAGGCTATTTCAGGCGTTTTTGTAGAGGATTTTGGATTTTTGTATTTATGATCAGTTCGATCAGGTATACGCTACATCAGATAAGTTTTTCCTGGACGAATGCCCGGCAATTTATGGATTTTTTTGTAAGGCGGCCGGAATTCGGTGTGATGAGATATCTCCGTCCTGCTATTTTAAGCCCGGAATGTGTGATGGGGCTTTTCTGACTCAGGAATATACTTATGATGCCAAAATTCTCCAAAAAAATATTATGAGCAGGAATTGGAAGATCTTACCGATGTTACCATCGTCTATGGAGCAAGAATAGAAAGGATCATTAAAAAAAGCATAATTCATTTGAGGTATGGCTGCATGGTGATGTCAGAATGGAGGCTCCGTTTGTGCTGAATGCAACCTATGCATCTGTAAATCAGGTGATCAATAAGCTGGAAGGGCTGGATCATACATTCTTTGATATTAAATATGAACTTTGTGAAATTATTCTCTGTGAGCCGTCTCAGGCTCTTAAAGGTGCCGGAATTACAGTGATGGATGGACCGTTCTTTTCTATCATGCCTTTTGGAAGGACAGGACTTCATTCGTTGACATCGGTAACCTTTTACGCCTCATGTGACTTCATACGATGAATTTCCCTCCTTTAAATGTCAGAGAGGAATTCAGGGTTCGAATTTTACGTGTTCGGAGGATAATTTGGGAAATTGTAACAGCTGTCCTCATAAACCGGATTCTGCGTGGCCGTATATGTCACATCTGGCAGATAAGTATTTGAAAGATGAATATACCTATACTTATAAAGAATCCTTGTATTCTATGAAACCTATTCTGAAATCCTCTGAGGTAGATGATTCCAGACCGACAGCAATCAGGGTGCTCAGTGAAGCGCCTGTTTTTTTATCAGCGTACTTTCCGGAAAGATAAATACAGTGTATGATTTGGACGAATATTTAATGTAAATATGGGAGAATAAAGAATAAGATGCAGAAAGAGAAGAAATTTATATCTGTAGTGGTGTATCTTCATAATGTTGAAGGGTATATTGATTATTTTCTGGATAAAATTCTGCCAATATGTAACAGCCATTTTCAGGAATTTGAGATAGTCTGCGTGGATGACGGCTGTACGGATGGTACAATTTTCAAACTGCGGGAGTATATTGAGAATAATCAGATAAAGGCAATGGTGAATATTATTCATATGAGCTTCTTCCAGGGACTGGAAAGTGCGATGAATGCCGGACGTGATATTGCTATTGGGGACTTTGTATTCGAATTTGACGACATATTTGTGGACTATGAACCTGAGTTAATTATGAGGGTTTATGAGAAACTGCTGGAAGGAAATGATATTGTAGCAGCCAGAAGCAAAGGAAAGGTCAGATGGACTTCCAGACTTTTTTATCTGTTGTACAACAGCACCAGCCGGACAAGAGGCAGAATAGGGCCTGAAACTTTTCGGATTATATCAAGGCGTGCAATCAACAGAATTAAGTCTATGGGGCAATATATTCCTTACCGTAAAGCAGTATATATGAATTGTGGACTTAAAAATGCGACCATTGCCTATGAAAGTAAGGATAGAATGGCGAGGATAAAGAATAAAACGATAACACGGGAACGTACTGCGTTAGCGTTAGATTCCTTTATCTATTTTACCAATGCAATGGAGAAACTGTCAGCAGTATTGAGCGGTGTGTTCCTGCTTTTGACTATAGGCATGGGAATCTATGTCATGAGTGACTTTTTTAATTCCAGCAAGCCGGTGGAAGGCTGGCTTTCAACCATGAGCTTTCTGGCACTGGGCTTTTTTGGAGTATTTGCGTTACTTACTATTATTCTCAAATATCTGTCAGTACTATTAAACCTGGTATTTCGGCAGCAAAAGATATCTTGTAGCAGATATAGAAAAGGTGGTTAAAAAAACTAAGAAGCTTATGAAGGGGATAAACATAAGCTGATGATAGAGGTACATGAAGCATGAATCAGAATGAGTTGAGCATTAATCTTTTTATTTCCGGTTTTGAATGAACGTTTGAGGCTGCGCAATGGCATTGAGAAATCTATGGCATATTTAAAGGAGAATGTGGCAATTCCTTTTTCACCTGATGATTCTTGATAATGGTTCGGATGATGAGACGCCTGAGATCGGGCGGGAACTCGAAGAAAAGTATCCTGAGGTGACCTACGTAAGAATAAATGAGCGTGGTGTTGGCGTTGCCTTTCGAAAAGGAATTGAGCTAAACAGCAGTGATATAGTTGGGTATATGGATATTGACTTATCAACAGATCTGAAATATCTGAGTAAAACGATAGAGCTGTTTCAGAAAAATCCGGAGCTCCAATATGTTAATGGCAGCAGATTCAGCAAGGAATCGGATACCAGAGGACGCAAGTGGTATCGAAAGATTACATCCATGGGGCTTGTTTTTCTGTTGAAAACACTCTTTCACATGAAAGCAACAGATGCTGTGTGTGGATTTACCTTCCTTCGAAAGGACGCAGCTGAGCAGTTAGTGAAGGAGTGCAGTGATGATAATGGCTGGTTTTATACGGTTGAGTTTTTGCTTCGCGCAGAGCGGAATCATATGAACATTTATGATATGCCGGTGGAGTGGCAGGAGGATTATAATACAACCGTTAAAGTCTGGAAAACCATTAAAAATTATATTATACGAATTTATAAATTAAAAAAGGCGTTCAGGCAGGAGGATAAGGCACGTGCTAAAAAGAATTGATTTAACAAGAGATTACCAAAGGCACAAGGAAGAATATTTAGAAGCAATTAAAAAGGTGTGTGAGGAGGCTGCTTTTTCCGGTGGAAAGTATGCAGATAAATTTGATAAAGAATTTGCTGCTTTTTGCGGAGTGCCTTATGCGGTTGGCGTGAATAACGGAACGAGTGCGCTGCATTGTGCCATCGCAGCATTGGGAATTGGTTCCGGAGACGAAGTGATTGTACCTGCGAATACTTATATTGCTACCGCATGGGGAGTTACTTATACAGGAGCAACTCCGGTATTTGTAGATTGCACCCCGGATACATGGGAAATTGATCCCGATAAAATAGAAGAGAAAATTACCGGTAAAACGAAGGCGATTATCGGAGTTCATCTCTATGGTCAGCCGTTTGAGTTTAATAAAGTTAAGAAAATTGCAGACAAATATGGTTTGTATGTGGTAGAGGATTGTGCGCAGGCACATGGAGCATTATATGAGGATAAGAAAGTGGGCACATTAGGAGAGATGGGGTGCTTCAGCTTTTATCCGGGTAAGAACCTGTACGCATTTGGAGAAGGGGGAAGTGTTACCTGCAAAAAAGAAGAGTATTATGATTGTATGACTACCATGAAAAATCAGGGATGCCATGTGCGTTATTATCATGACATGATTGGATATAATTATCGTCTGGAAGGAATGCAGGGCGCAGTACTCAGTGTCGGACTGAAATACCTGCCGGAATGGACACAGAGAAGAAAAGTAATCGGCAGGAGATATATACGGGAAATTACGAATCCGTTATTTACGATGCAGTCTCATCCTGAAAACACAGATCCGGTGTTTCACCTGTTTGTTGTTACGGTGGAGGATCCGGACGATCTGATTGAATACATGAATGAAAAGGGGATGGAGTGTAATAAGCATTATCCGGTTCCCTGTCATTTGCAAAAGGCCTATACGCATTTGGGATATAAAGAGGGAGATTGCCCCAATGCAGAGCACCTTGCGAAGCATTGTGTAACCTTACCGCTGTTTCCGGAAATGACGGATGAGGAGGTTGCAATGGTCATTGACGCATGTAACCAATATAAGGGAAAAAGACAGATAATTAATGATAAAAAAAGAGGAAAGTATAGAGAATTTATGATGAAAGAAAAAAATAACACATTGGATAACGCCCAAAAGAATCGCTTTTTCTGACCATTGTATATTTAGGAAGCCTGATTCCGGTTTTTGTGGATTGGATGGTACAATTATCCGAGCGCAGATGATTATTCTATTGGCAGTAATTGCAGGCAGGTATGGGTAAACAGTCATAACCTGTTCGCTGTTCTCGGTGCCGGAATTGCAAGAGCAGCCGAGGACTGGGTAAATTGGATGGGATATTTTACCTCCAATTTTCTGATGGCTGTTCCGCCCAGTGTGTTTGGAGAACGGTTTTATGTATTGACCGTATGGATCATGGTTTTCATGCTCAGCTTCTCGACATGGTATTTACTGAGAAATATTTTTTTGTGAAGGTATTTAAAGCGGATAAATATATTTCCCATAGTATTATTATGTGCATGCTTTTTATTACAGTACAATGCATGGCAGGAAGAGTAGAAGCCTTTTACTGGTATGCCGGAGCAGCTAACTATATGTTAATACACAGTTTGAGTCTGTTCTTCTTTGGCGTATTGATTGCGGCTGTTTACGATCGTGGAAAGAGGAGAATCGCAGACCTGGTGCTTGCGAGCATTCTTGGCTTCCTGGTAGGCGGGGGCAATCAGATGACCGCATTAAATGTAACGGTAATTATGCTGGTTGTTATTGGATTTGGAGTGGTCTTAAAGAAATGGAAGGAGTATAAGCTCTTATTGATTCCCATTGCGTTTTCTTTGCTGGGATTTATATTAAATGTAGCAGCTCCGGGTAACTGGATCAGGGCAGAGGGAACGAATGGAATGAATCCTTTAAAAAGCTGTTTTCATTTCCTTTTTATTATTGTCTGGATTATTGTATTGATCAGTGGTCCGGATGGCCTGTTGCAATTTTAGTCATCATACTGATTCCATTATTATGGAAGGCATTGGGAAATACAACATTTCGTTTTCCCTGTCCATTGATTGTAGTTGGGTTTGGATATTGTCTTGTTTCAGCTATGATGACCCCTCCGTTGTTTGCCGTGGGAAACATGGAAGCAGCAAGACTGCAGGCTTTAACCTACACAATGTATCTGTTAATACTTACATTATGTGAGGGATATGTGATTGGATATCTGCGTCAACGGTTGTATCTTAAGGGAAAAGAAGAGGAAAAAGACTTTTCACCTGCACAGGCATGGTGTGTGGCGGGATGTATTCTATTCTTTGCAGCAGCTTCGGTATTAACTGTCATTCCGGACCCTCATTATTTTGTTGTGTCATCCGCGATAACTGATCTGGCCAATGGAAGTGCACAGGCATATGGAAATGCACTCAATGAAAGAATGAAGTTATATGAAAGTGGAGAGAAGAACATAGAAGTGGATCCACTTCCAACCCAACCGGCATTACTGTATTTTACAGACATCGAACAAAATTCCGATGACTGGAAAAACAGAGGCATCTGCAGATTTTATGGATTGGAATCGGTTACGTTATTGCCTTGAGGTTAGTTTCCAGAATCCCCATGCGGCCATAGGGAGACATAAAACGAAATAGCATAATCCATAACGTCCGCCGGCTTCCCAGAAAAGGTGGAAGAAATAACCGCCGAATACACACAGGGAAAGCAGCGTATTGGCCAATTCGTGTTTCTTTAAGCTGCAGAAGGCAAATATACTGCTGCCAAGGAGAATGGTGAAATGATAAAAATTCATCATGGCTTCTAAGATAAAACGTCCGTTTCCATAGATGAAATACAATGCCAGATCAGATTGGTCATCCCGGTGGCGGCTATACCATTCGATGGTGATCTGTGCCTGATATCCGGGATCGTTCCATTGAGAAATAAATTTCCTGTAAAAGAATTTCAGGCAGGTCTTAGGATGGCCTGCAAATTCCTGAACGGATTGCTTAATGGAATCGATGCAGGCATCGGTAGTTGCGGAGGCATCAAAGTTATTTTCGGTATAAACATCCCAGTTATATGAGTTGTACCAGCCATTTTCAATATAGTCATTGGATTGTAACCCCATGGCAATCCAGGCAACTTTGGGGATGCCGGAGGGAATATGCTCAAGACCGGCGGCGTGGGCATAGTAAGTGTTTACTGCAGTGTTCGTGATATAGGGAGTGCCGATCAGAAGTAACAGGAACAGGACAACAAACTTATCCTTGTGGCAGATCATATGCAGGAACAGAATAATAATTGCAGCTATAAGAATGATTGAGGAATTGGATTTTAACTGAATCGAAAGGGTCATTAAAACAATCGCAGGGATGGAATAAATCCGTTTCTGCGTATTTAAATAACGGACAATATAATAGACAGCCGGAACAATAAGGCCCAGGGAAGGAATATCACCGTATATAAATGTTGTATATAAATATAAAGGAATCAGACCGATACATAATAAAGAAAGCAGGATCTGGATCTGAGGCTTGTGAAACATTTCATCGGAAATGCGGTGCAGGTAATATACGGTTGAAACAATAGCGATTACATTCAGAAATTGCAGAACGGTATAGTTTTCAATACCAAAAACAGCATAGGTGACTTCTAATAAGGCAATCATACCAAGCTGATGCGGGTAATGGACCAGGTAGCCGTTTCCGGTAAGGGAGGAATAGTCTCCGTTCAGAAAGTCGATGGCAATATCACTCAGATATGCACTGTCACATGCTACTCTTACACGAAAAAAAGAAAGATAATGAACAAACTGATAAAAAAACAGCCCAGATTAAGGAAAATTTTTCGAAAGCAGAACAGATTTCGGTTGTAATTTCTTTCTTTTTAAAACAGTATGTTAACCCGGTGATAAGGAGTAAAACAAGTACAAGCAGTAATAAAGGATGATCGGATTTGTACAGTGGCTTTTCCGTATCAAGATAAAGCTCCATATAGGTGGTCTGGAACATTGAAAAAAGCATATTTGCTGCAACTAAAATAAAAAGGTAACAAATATACTAAGGTAAGCAGATATATGATTTTTTTCTTTCAGGGGACATTGATTTAAAAGAATTCATTTTTCTCTCCATAAGCATTTATTCAATAAAAGTATAGTTGGTTATCCGGGGTTTTTTTCAAGACTTGATTGATTTTTATATGTCTTTGTAAGTGGCTGGAATATTTTATGGAAAATCGCATATTTTATATAAGAAAGTCTTAATTATTTCTTAAGTAACTTTACTATTATGAAAAAAATGTGTTATCCTAAAAACCAATTAACACAGATAAAGGTTGGTGAGGCGTTTATGTGGAAAATAAAGAAAATTGCATTAGTAATTATCGTGGCAGTATTGTGCTGTGCATGTACGAAAACAACAGAGGATGTCAATCAGACGGGAACGGATTCGGCACAAAGTGGCGAGACCGTTAATCTTCAGGAAGTTCTTGAAAAGATGAAATCAGAGCAGGCAACACCAACACCCTCGCCTACGCCCTCAGATGAGCCGGCCCCCGACCAATGAGGACGATATTGTGTTCCCGGAGCATGAGCAGGTGATTACCGAGGAAGATCAGACAGAACCGCAGGGCAATGAGTTACAGCTGGTTTTTCTGGGTGATAGTATTTTTGATAATAACCGGGATGGTACAGGGGTTCCTTATCTTACGGGGGTACAATGTAATGCAGATGTGTATAATCTTGCAATTGGAGGAACAACAGCTACCATTAAATTAACACAGTCGGCAGAAGATGAAAAAAATGGGAGTCTACAGGCCTGCAGGGAGTGGTAAAAGGCTATGCAGAAGAAAATTCCTACTACAATTTTTTTGAAGGAACGAGAACAAAGGAAATTCTGGATAATCCCAATATTGATTTTTTTCACAAAAACAGATTATTTCATTGTCGAATATGGAATTAATGATTATTTCGAGGGTGCACCAAGGAGCTATGATGACCAGCCGTACAGTGCATATACGTATTCAGGAGCTCTTCGGAATGCAATTTCGAATTTGAGAGAATTGGCACCGGATTGTACGATCATTTTATGTCCACCCCATTATTGTGTATTTTATAACGGAGATCGTTATGTTGGCGATAGCAATGTCACAGATAAAGGAGCCGGCACATTACGCGATTATATGGGAACCTGCGAGTATATTGCAGGGGAGCAGCAGACCTTATTTTTCAACAGCTATGATGATCTTGGAATAGATGCTTATGGTGCGGATAAATATCTGGAGGATGGAGTTCATCTGACCGCAGAGGCACGCCAGAATTATGCGGATGCATTAGCCAGAATCATATTAAAAAAATGAAGAAACAAAAAAATAATTAACCGGTGTGCAGCTAAAGGAGAATAATATGGAAAAAGAAGGCAGGCCTGAAGCGCTCAGGTCTGTTTTTGTGCTTACAATATAAATTTATAGCACAGTAATAATTGCAAAATACCATGTAATATGTCATACTTAACTATATGTAATTATCGGATAAACACAGATACTTTAGATAACAGGAGGTTATACCAGTGAGGATAAAGAGGGCATTAGCTGCAATATTGTGTTCTGCAATGTTGCTTTCATCAGAAAGCTTTAGCATGGGTGTGCTTGCCGGTACATCGGAGAATGTGGAAGTGCAGATGCAGGATGATGTGGCAGCAGTGGGAGAAACCAAAGACGAGTCAGAGGAGCAGGGACAGGGACAGGAACAGGAGCAGGAATCTGAAGAAGTCCCGGAGCTGTCTGCCAGTCCTTCAGCGACGCCGCAGGAAACAGATGAACCGGAGGCAACAGAAGAACCAACACAAATACCTACGCAGACGCCGGCAGAAATCCCGGAGGAAACCGGGAATCCATTAGAAACACCTTCGACAGTTCCAACAATATCTCCGGACGCAACAGAGTCGCCGGACGCAACTCCGACAATGGATCCCGAAGGCTCCATGAGTCCGTCCGCAGTTCCGACTGCAACCTCATTGGTAGAGACTGAGAATTCTGATATCGGACTGGTTCAGAGCAGTGAGGACTTTCTGGAAGTAGACGGGGAAGGAGTGCTTCGAATTAAAGATGGGAAGGAACTTTATGGCTCCACCATTAAGATACCTAAAGCAGCAAAGAAAAATTCCGGTTGGAATTTTCAATGAAAAAAACTTCTGTAAAATACGTTATTTTTTTGAAGAAGGAAGCCAGCTTGAAACAAATTAGAAGCCGGGGCTTTTGAGGGCTGCGGAATAACTTCCATAGAGGTCCCTGCAAGGGTGACCGCCATTGAGGATGCAGTATTCAAAAAAATTCTTATTTATCTAAGATTACCTTTAAAGGACAGGTTACGTCTATTGGCAAAGAAGCGTTTAGTGATACCCCAATTGAGGCAATTTCCGGTTCGGAGATAACTTCGGTTGGAAACAGTGCGTTTTCCAATTGCTCTTCTTTGACGGAAGTAAGAATGCCTAAGCTGGAGACAATAGGAACCAGAGCATTTCAGTATTGTACAAAGTTAAATACCGGAATGGTTTGGAGCAGTAAACTTGTTTCAGTTGGAAAAAGAGGCATTTAAGGGATGCGGATTTGTGAACCTTGATATGGCTTTTTATAACAAACGAGGGAATTGTCATAGAGGCCAGAGCTTTTTGAAAGCTGTACAAGGCTGTCTTCAGTGACCCTGCCTGGTTCACTTCAAAGTGTGGAAACAGCCCTGTTCAAGGGATGTACGGCATTGACGTCAGTGACATTGCCTGAAACATTAGTAACTATAGGGGAGGATAGCTTTGCAAACTGTACATCTTTGCAGAGAATGGTAATACCCCAGTCCGTTCAGAAAATTCAGGCAAGAGCCTTTGAAAATTGTGAATCACTTACAGAAGTCAGTATCCTGAATCCCAAACCGGAAGGGGATAGCTTTGTGATTGCACAGAATGCATTTCCGAATAAAGCAGATAATTCCAAAGTGACAATGAAGGGATATGATGGGAAGGTCCAGGAGTATGCGGAAAGTCGTGGATATCAATATCAGAGCCTTTTCCAGAAATATAAGTTATTTTATTATCCCAATGATTATGCGAGCTTCAGCTTTAATAAAGGAGAGGCAGTTCCGGGAGATGAAATCGTAGTTACTGTAACGGTGAAAGCCGGCTATAGTCTTACCGGAAAGGGAATCAGCGTTACCAGTGATATGGCAATGGTTGAACCGGAACTGGTAAGTACATCCGGCAATAAGAGTGTATTCCGGTTTGTCATGCCTGGTGGAGCGGCAACAGTTTCAGCTTCTGTGGCTGCAACAAAGGATGTTACCGCCGGAACTATTTCATATGAATTTAAGAGCGTAAACGGATATATTGGCTCTTATGATGAAGCTAAGAAGCAGCTGACACTGGAAAAAACAGGACAGGAAACTGCACTGATTGTCAAACTTAAAGAAGAGAGTATTGGATCATGGCTGTTGAATTATAAGAGCAGTAATACGAATGTCGCTACAATATCCGATAAGGGTGTGATTTGCGCAAAGGGTCAGGGAACTGCAACGATTACGGCAGCTTTGAGAAATGATTCGAAAAAGTCGGTCAGCATTAAAGTGAATGTAACGGAAGATGCGGTTGTAAATCAACTGAAATTGAATTTGGGTAAACCGGCCCGTGCAACCTTAAAAAGTGAAGAGGTTGAAGACGAAGACGGAAATAAGATCATTTATCCGGTTATTGAGTATAACAAAGCAGCTTTAGCATCAGAGGCGAGAAGCTTTAATGTTTCATTCGAAGCGTTTGAGCAGGACAGCGCTGTAAACTTACTTGTGAACTCTACCTGGAAAAGCATAGATAACAGTATTGCCGGTGTTAAGACCGAAAAGAGTGCGGATAACACCAATACAATTACTGTTAAAAAAAGGTGTTGAAGGAGAAACACTGATATCTGTATCTGTCCAAAACAAAGATTTGAATAAAACAGTATGCACACAGAGCTTTATTATCCGGGTAGTAGATGCGACTCCCAGACTGGCTGACAGTAAAATAGCAATTAATAGTCAGTCAACAGAGTGAACCGAGTTTGATCTTGTGCCGGTTTATGGTTATAAAATTAGTGAAGACAGCAATTTGAAGGTATGCCGAAGAGCTGTATCATCAGGGATTGTCCAGTATGAGCCGGTCGATGAGCTTACTGTTTTGAATACAAACGGAGATTATTACATAAAGGCAACAAGTGATCTTACATTGGCTGCTAACAAAAGCATTACCTATAAAGGGAACAATATGCTTTATCTTCAGGGAGAGTTTGATGCAACCGGAGATACATTTATTGTTCCAATACCGGAACTTACCATTACGAATAAAGCATTAAATCCGTCTATACAGATAAAGGGAAAAATCAACCTTTTTTATAATAGTAAGGCGGCAGCTTCAGAGCAGGGAAGTGTCGTAGCTGCTCAAAAATATCAAAAAAACGAAGAGGTTTCAAAATACGAACTTGTTTCAGAGGCTAATTATCAAAAAGAGGGATCGGAAGCAGAGGATTCCTTTGCTGCCAACTTTACTGTTGTTAAGCAGACAGATGGCAGTGCGCTGATTACCCGCAGCAAAAAGGGAATCATTAGTGCAGAAAAAAATGGCAAAAAAATGTTGTTGTCGGATATCTGTATATTTATTATAAAGGCTATAATGAACCTGTTAAGAAGAAAATAACAGTACCTACCTGTAATGTAAAAACCCAATTATGAATTATCAGTGGGAACAGAAACAGCCAGTGTATATCGTGAAAAATCAGGAGTATACGGTATATTTGAGGGATAAGAAAACCAAGAACAAGGTTGAATTAACAGAAAACACGATTCTTGGATTTGACTATGATGCTACGACCGAGGAATTGTTTGACCGGGAACGTCTGGACGATGATTTGGATAATGGCAATATTTTTAATTAAAATTGATGGCAAACCCAGAGCAGGAAAAAGCGGTAATTACCGTTCAGATGGATACCTGGGACAGCGCGCTTAAGTATACGTTTAATTTAAAAACATCAACTAAGCATCCTGTAGTGAAGGTTGCATCAAATAAGCTTACCCTGAATACGCTGTGTAAAGATCAGGAGGCTGTTTTAAGCGTGTCGGTATCCGGAGAGGATGCAGAATTTAATGGATTTGACAAGGATACATTGATCTATACAGGAAGTAAGACGTATAAGGCTGATGCCGATAAGCTGATACAGGCAATGCAGAGTGATAGTGATGGACTTAAAGTATTCCTTCCGACGGAATCCATTAAGGCAATGACTTACAACTTTAAGGTAATGCCCAAGATCCGGTACAAGGGATCAAATATAGACTATTATGGCAATCAGATTGCGTTTAGTGTTACGGTTAAAAATAATGATCCGGAAATAAAACCTGCGAAAAATGTATTTTCATTGAATGTGGTCTGCCCCGGAGAAGAAAAGGTCAGTGCTGCATACAGCATATTGAATGTTCCGGATGGAATGGCATATCAGATCAATGCAGATGAACTGAAACTGATTCCGGTCCGGACAAATAATAGTGGAGCGCTTGAAACCAGAAGTTTTATTAATTTAACTGTAGAAAATGATAAGATTACAGCACAACTCGATGCACAGACACCGGCTAAGGCTTTTTCTTATGAATATTATGTGGATGGCCTTAAGATACAGATTGATGGGAATGATATTGCACTAAAGAAATTCAAGATTAAAGTAAGCGGTGTGAATAAGAGCCCTGCGATTTCTGTATCGGGCAAGGGAACTATAAATCCGGTTAATCCCAATAGCCAGATCGTATATACGGCTAAGATCAGTAACATTAACAGTGCTATAAAGGATGTGAGGATCTGGGAATTGAAGAGCAACGGTGATTATTATTATGATGGCAACGGAGAAAAGCCCGAAAACAGAACCTCCGAGCATTTTGATGTACGTCTTGAAGGAAATAATGCCATTGTGACTGCGAAGCAGGGAGTAACATTAACTGCATCCACTCAGTACCGTATTAAAATTGCGTATATCTTAGAGGCAGTGCCGGATAAATATCAGGTTACTACGAAGGCATTTACGATTAAACCGGTGCAGACATTGCCTAAAATCAAAACAAATCGTACCAGTGCATATTTATTTGCAGGACAGAACAGAGCGAAGACGGTTAACATCGGGATAACGCAGACAAGTGTACCGGAGGCTGAGATTACAAACGTGGTATTTGCTAAGAATACACCGGACAATGTGAAAAAGGCATATAGGGTATCTTATGATGCTATGAATGGAATGGTTACGTTAAAGCTGGTTAATCCTGCAAGTGTGGTATTAAATAAAAAGTATACAATTACACTGGAGACAAAATGTAAAAAAATCAGTTAGAAAATTCGACAGGAACAACCTTCAAGGTAGATGTAACCGTGAGAAAAATAGCAACAGGGAAAGGACGTGTCAGATGGATACGTCTTTTCTATTAACAGAGTCGAGTGATACACAGAATGAGAGAGGGGAAGAATATGAAGAAGAAAATGAGTTATCTGCTGATCCTTGTTTTAATGATTCAATCTTTTTTGATGCAGCCCATATCAGTGACTGCGGCCAATATTCCTGAGGGGGAAGTCGCAACAGGCAGAGAGGATAAACAAAATACAGGAGATGTAGAAGATACAGAAGATACAGAGGGCAAGGATACAGAAATGCCTGAGCAAAGTGAAGGGAACACGGATAGTGAAGTGCCAACTAATGCTCCAATAGAAACTCCGGATGAAAATCTGGATGAGAAAGACGAGGAGATATCAGACCCGGAGAGCACGACATCACCTGAAATACCACAGGAGACAACGGATGTAACCGGTGAAGACACGGACAATGAACTAAACACAGAAGCAACACCGACACCGTCAGCAACACCGACACCGTCAGCAGCTCCGCAGAATATACCGGAAGTGCAGGAGGAATATGTCAGCGCAAATGCCGGTCCGGTTTACCAGGAAGGTGCATTTGATGTAGTTGAAGACAGTGTTCCTTCTTCTACGGATCCAATGGGGTTGGTACAGGCTATTGATTGGAATCAGATTGATGCATATTTATATCAACAGTTCAGGGCCAGAAAAACAGATATTTCCCTGTCTCAATATAATATTCCATCCTCCTATGCAGGAACACTTGTTTCTGGGGTAGTAAACGAACATCCGGATCTTTATGCGGTTGATGTAGGGCATACCTATACCTATTATTCATCATCCGGATATTGCGTGAAAATTGCAGCAACATATAATGCCGGATATGACGATGCAGTCTTTCAGGATGCGGTAAATGAGGCATTAAGCAGTCTTGACTACAATATGGATGACATGCAGAAGGCGATCACATTACATGATTATCTGGTTTTGAATTGTGAGTATTATACAGATTCCAACACATATCCGGATACGGTTTATGATGCATATGCAGTACTGGTAGATCGGAAAGCAGTATGTCAGGGATATGCATTGGCTTATAAGTATTTGTTGAATCAGGCAGGTATTGATTGCTATATGGTTACAAGCAGTGAAATGAATCATGCCTGGAATTTAGTTGAATTAAATGGACAGTACTATCAGGTTGATACTACCTGGGATGATCCTTTGCAGGACAGACTTGGCTATGCACGACATAAGTATATGTTCGTCAGTGATGAAGCATTTCAATCCAGCCGTGATCATTATGGGTGGCAGGTTACCTATCGTAATCAGGCCGTTAATCTGGTTGCCGATGATACAACATATGATAATGCATTCTGGGTTGACATTAATTCACCTTTTGTCATTAAGGATAATAATTTTTATTATGTGAATCGGAACACCAGGAAAATTACAAAGCGTGGATATACTACGGGGGAAGAAAGCAGCATATATGTTATTTCTGATACGTGGCGGCCGACAAATAGTCCGTCAAGTTATTATACAGCCTCCTATTCGGGCTTGTTTGCACTGGGAGACCGGCTTTACTTCAACACACCGGATTATGTGTATAGTATTACCTATGACGGAGATGACTTAAGACAGGAAACAGAGAAGCTGAGCGGAACAGCCGGATCGGTATACGGAATTACATATCGGGAGGGTCTGGTGTACTATGTTCTTTATACTCAATACCAGTCTGTTAAAGAGACACCTTTAACAACTCAATTATTAAATGATCATGCAGTATCGGTATCGAAAATAACAGTGAAGCCATCAGAGCTGTCATTGGGAATGGGAGAAAAGTTTGAGCTTGAGGTACAGATTCTTCCTTCGGCAGCAGCAGGACGTGCTATAGAATGGCAGAGCAGTGATCCGAATGTTGCTGCTGTGGAAGAGGGGATGATTACAGCCGTCGGAAAAGGAACATGTACAATCACAGCCACGGTAGATGGGAAACAGTCTTCCTGTAAGGTCACAGTACGCCACAAAACAGATAATCCGGTATTCTATCCTGAATCAGGAACGATTGATTATGGAGAAACCGTCACGATTGCTTCGGAAGCAGGTGCAGATATTTATTATACAGTGGATGGAAGCGAGCCGGCGTTAAAAGTAACAAAAAGCACAAAGAAATATGATAAACCGATTTCTTTGACAAAGGATACAGTGATTAAAGCTGTGGCAATATTGGAAAACGAGGATCCGAGTGAAGTAGTAACAGCAGAGTATCAGGTTTGTACGAATAATCTTTTGCTTGAGCAAAATAGCATAACGATGCTGGAGGGAGAACAAAAGAGCATCGGAGTAAAAGAGATACCGACATTACGAGAGGAAAAGGATATTTCCTGGAGCTCCGATGCACCACAGACAGCATCAGTGGATAACAATGGAATGATTACAGCAGTGCGGGAAGGAACTGCAATCATTACAGCCAGGGTGAACGATCATAAAGATCGTATTATCACAGCAGAAATAGAAGTTACGGTAGAAGCGCCGGTTTATACAGTGCGCTTCATTGGAAATGAGAATGCTGCTCCGATCAGCGTTCAGTCTATTAAGGCAAGAAGAGATGCGGTTGCACCTAAGGAAGGAAGTTTTCAGGTTCCCAATGGATATAAATTCATAGGTTGGAAGGAGGATTACACCAATATTCAGCAGGATATGGATATTCATGCGGAGTATGAAACCATCACGTATAAAAATTGATTATCAACTGAATGATGGAGTTATGGAATCGGAGAATCCGGGTACTTATACGGTAGAATCGCCTGCCATAGAATTAAAAAAACCGACACGTGATGGGTATAAGTTTGTTGGGTGGTATGAAAAGGAAGATTTTACCGGAAACAGTATTTCTGTCATTGAAAGCGGAAGTACAGGCGATTTGACATTATATGCAAAATGGAAAGATGAACGGGGACTTTGTTTTAAATCAGAAGGAGCTTCAGAAGATAATGTTATTCCTGCACAGGAATATACAGGAAAAAAAGCAATAAAGCCTGTGATAGATATTTATTATGGCAGTGAATTATTGGATCCGAAAACGGATTATAGTATTACTTATCAGAATAATACCAGGGCATACCTGAATTCAACTCAAAGTTCAAATAATAAAAAAACCGACAATTCAAATAACGGGTAAGGGAAACTTTGCAGGAAAATTGGTATGCAATTTCGAAATAGCACCTAAAAATATCTCAGATGAAGATATTATCATTGATAATTTGTCAGCTGCCTATAATAAGGGAAAGTACATCAAAGGATTACCACAAGTATATTGGAATGGTAAGAAACTGGCACAGAATAAGGATTATATAGTTGAGTATCCGGATAGTGGGGAAGGTGCATATGCAGAACCCGGAGATTATAACATTGTAATAAAAGCAAAAGCCGGAAGTAATTTTTCGGGAGAGCGCAGCATATCTTTTTCATATTACAGATCCGGTGCAGGAGCGTCTGCTCAGTAAAGTTACGATAGGAAAGATTGCGGATCAGAGATACCAGGGAAAGAAAATTGAATTTACCGGAGAACAGCTTCAGCTTAGGTTCCAAAAAGAATCATTGGTATTGGGAGAGGACTATGAAGTCATTTATTCTGATCAGGACGATTACACGGAAATTGGCAC
This sequence comes from Lachnospiraceae bacterium, assembly GCA_021628825.1. Lineage (GTDB taxonomy): Bacteria > Bacillota > Clostridia > Lachnospirales > Lachnospiraceae > Suilimivivens. The sequence goes on from JAJXRY010000002.1 coordinate 790,713, forward strand.
ACATGAAATTCTGATCAGAGGAAAAGGAATCTATAGCGGAGAGCGCAGGGTTAAATTTAAGATTGTCGGGCAATCCATAAAAGGCTGGAAGGTGACGGTACCGGAGCTTGTCTATAATGGTGAGCATCAGTCTCCTCAGATAGTTGTAACGGATGCAAAAAATAATCCTATTGCGGAAGAGGGTAAAGGATTATACGGTTCGTTATGAAAAGAACTGTGATGCCGGAACAGCCAAAGTGATCATAACAGGAATAGGATCTTATACGGGAACGATTACGAAAAATTGCAAAATCAAATCTTGTAATATAACGAATGATTCCGATTTCTGTATTGAATTTGCAAATGGAGACAGTAATCAAAGCTATGAAAAAGATGGAGCGAAGCCTGTGGTTATCGTAACATATAAGGGAAACCGTTTACAGGAGGGAAAGGATTACAGCTTAACTTATGCTAATAATAAATCGGAATCCTCCAATGCAAAGAAAAACCCGCTTATTACTGTGACGGGAAAGAAAAATTTCACTGGAAAGCGAACCATTGAATTTTCGATTAAAAAGCAGAATCTTGCAATGATGCAGATGACTGCACCCGATATGATGGAAAATAAATCAGCAGGAAAATTTTTCAGTACGCCGGTATTAACAGATTTGAACGGTAAAAAACTGCAAAAAGGAAAAGACTATGAAACACAGTTTACTTATGAGGATGTAAATGGAACGATTCTTTCTAAGAAAGATTGTCCTAAGGCTGGAGCTGTAATTAAGGTGACGGTAACCGGAAAAGGCAATTACGAAGGAACCTGCAGTACAACATTCCGGATTATTGCAAAGAATATGAATATTTCATCTGCCAGAGTGGCATATAATACAAAAGTTTTTATTATACAGGTGAGGCGGTTACCTTAAGGAAAGAAGACATCATAGTTAAAATGGGAAAAACAGTTCTTTCGAATGACCAATTTGAAATTGTGGAAGACAGTTATGTCAGCAATATAAAGAAAGGCACGGCTAAGGTTACAATTAGAGGAAAAGGTGAATATGGAGGAACGAAGGTAATTAGTTTCAGTATTGCATCACAGAGTATGAAATGGTGGAGTAAAGAGTAAGCAGGAGACAACTGAGGATGAAAAAAACAGAAGATTTTTGTAAAATTATTTGCACTGTTTATGAGTATATCAATTGGAGTGGGATGTTTGACACCCACTCCGATTGTGCGTGCGGAAGAAACCAAAGAGGACGTTACGTCAGAATTGCCGGAGGAAACAGCAACAGCATCTCCGTCCGGGCTGCCGGAGGAAACAGCAACAGCATCTCCGTCCGGTTCCCCGCAGCAGAGAGGAACGGCAGAACCAACGGAATCCCCGGAGGAGACAGAAACGGCAGAACCAACGGAATCCCCGGAAGAGACAGCGACAGCATCTCCGTCAGGATTGCCGGAGGAAATAACAACAGCAGTACCAACAGAATCTCCGGAAGAGACGGAAACGGCAGAACCAACACCGTCATCCGTACCGGAGGCCGGAGACCTTGATTATATTCTGGGACGTCCGATGACAGAGGAAGAAGTTGAAAAGCAGAAAGAAGCTGTGCCTGCTTATTTGCCGGAATTACCTAAGGAAGAAACGGTAGAAGATTATCATGCAGATTTTAGTTTTTATGCTGAGACTCCGAGTCAGTATGATTCCAGGGACTATGGATATGTGGCGACAGATGTCAGAAGTCAGTCTCCGTATGGGTCCTGCTGGACTTATGCATCGATTGCTTCATTAGAGAGCAGTCTTTTGATGCAGGGTGTGGAGGATAAAGACAGTATAGACTTGTCCGAATGGCATTTAGCTTATTTCTCGACACATACCGGTTCCGATAAACTTGGCAATACAACCGGGGATTATGTGAAGGAAAAATCCGGAACCAGATATATGGATCTTGGTGGTAATGCGTTGATGTCCACAGTGGCGCTGTCTAACTGGAAAGGGGCGGTAAAAAGAATCGGATTACCCGGGAAGCAGTGACCGTGAGACCCTTGATGCAGCGGGAGAAGCGTTGACACCGGAGGATGCCTGGACAGGGGATACCTATCATTTACAGGACTGCTATATGGCGCCTGCTTCAGATCGGGAAGCGGTAAAACAGCTGATTATGGCAAATGGAAGTGTATATGGCAGTTATTATCATGTAGACAGCTACTACAATTATGAGACAGCAGCGTATTATTGTCCGGAATCATATCAGAATCATGCAATCACAGTAATTGGATGGGATGACACTTATAGTAAGAATAATTTTAAAGTAAAACCGGAGCAGGATGGCGCCTGGCTGTGTAAAAAAACAGCTGGGGACCTTATTTTTGGAATGTCCGGATATTTTTTTATATTTCCTATTATGATGTTTCATTTAACAATGGAAATGTGGCTGCTTTTTGTTGGAAGATCGATCAGAGAAGGAGAAAATAACTATTATTATAGTGGTGGAGTACACTATGGAACATATGTTTATACATATGGAGTTGCACAGTGCTATGAAGCAAAAGCAAACCCGGATGGAGCGGAAGTATTAACAGGTGTGGGATTTCATACACTCAGTTCCGGTATTGGATATCAGGTACAGGTTTACAGGAATCCGGTAATGGTAGACGGAGTTGTGAAAGATCCGACCAGTGGTGAGCCGGTCTGGGAAGAAGCGGAGAGTGGAGAAACTTCTTTTGCAGGATATCATACCATAGAGTTTTCAAATGAAGTGCCGGTGGAAGAAGGCGATTGGTTTTCTGTTGTGATTTCGTTTGATAAGTCGGTTGAACTTTTTATGGACACAACCTTTAGTATGTCGAATGGGTATGAGTATGTGTATGAAAGCGTAAATGTGGCAAATCCGGGAGAGAGTTTTTTTAAGCAACAGTACAATCCCTATTATATTGACTTATATGAGAGCCGGGAAGGAAGCTACACACCCCGGATGAATGTGATCACTGAAAATGTAGATAAAGAAGCTTCCATTAATTTGTATCAGCGAATGGCGGATGGAAGTAATTTACTGCTCGGAGAGTATGCATCAATAGAAGCCGTAATACGGGAATTGAAAGCTGCAGGAAGTAAAGATAATGAGTATGTCATTGAATTGACGAAGGATATACGGGTCAGGAATAAGCTAGAGCTTCCGGACAATGTCGGAAAGCTTATGATAACAGGTCCTCTGAATTCTGAGGATCAGGTACAGCTTATAACAAAATCCGGTGCTGAAGAGGAAATAAAAGGATATTCTGATCTGGAAATCAGAAATCTGTCAATCCAGGGAAGCCTTTATGAGGTACCCGGAGATACCGCAATTATCGTATATGGAAATGTCAGTGTATCAGGAAATGTTACATCAGAAGATTTCAGGATAGAGAAAGGCAGTCAGTGTGACATTCGGGGGAAGCTTGAGGTAAATGGACGAACAGAATTAAACGGAGGATCGGAAGCGGGAGAGAAGGCCCGATTGGAAGCACATAGTATTTATCTGAATAATACAGATATGTTCTATGCGGAAATCAAGGGATATGAGAATTTTCAGATTAACGGAACACTTGTAAGTGGAACTCCCGATAATAAGCTGATTACCTATCAGAAGCTTGATACGGCCGGTGGAGTGATCGGTGTATATCTGTGTGTAAATAAGGCAGTGGTGCTGGATGATGATAAAAATCCGATAGAAATCAGTGTATTAAATGAACAGGGGTATCCGTGGTTAAAAGATTCACCGACAGCAGCAGGAATATTGGTAAATGCCGGTCAGGCAGATGCTGTGAGCTTTTGTGCTTCTGAACAGAACTGCGCAGAGAGCCGGCCGAGGCTGATGAAGAAGGGCACCGGAATTTATGTGTATTATTCAAAAGAAGCGCCGGTTGAAGTTTTTCTGTCGGAAAATGGGAAAGAACAGTCGCTTGCAAACTTTACGGATCTGGAGCAGGCTGTAAAAATATGTGGATGGAAGAAAAGATAAATCGGCATCTTATATGATCAGTTTATATGATGATATTGGCAATGAAAAGGGTATGAAATTAAATCTGCCAACCTATGCAGGTATGGTCACCTTAAGATCCGGAAATGCTGATGAAATTATAAAAATACGGTTAAATAATTCCATAACGCTTAAAACAGATACTGCTTTTGAAGGAATAGAGTTTGAGGTGATTACCTCTTCAAAAACAATGAATATTTCCGGTACAAAGCAATCCTTATTCTGGAGCAATTCTGAAATGGCAGAAGACTCCCGGATCAATAATGTGAATCTTGCCGGTCTTTCGGTGCAGGAAGGAAGTACCTTTGATATCTGGGGAAAATCCAATATCGGTACATTACAGTTAGGAACGGCATCAGCTCTTAAAGTAATGGGTCAGAATACGGTGATTACCAACATCAGGGATTATATACCTTATGAGGGTAAGGGTGATGAATCCACATTGTATGTTGGCATGAATGCAGGAGTGACTATTAAGGGAGAAGTGTCTTCGCAGGAGGAAGGAAGGCTGCTTATCGGAAAAGCAGGAGCCCGGGAGCTTGAGAACCTGTCAGATATTAAGAAGGAAAACCAGTATCTCATTGCTGAGAATGCGGCAGCGTCTGCATTTGCTTTTGAAAATAGTGGTGCTGTTGGTGTGAAGCATGCGAAGGGAATTTATGAAGGTACACAGGAAAATATCGCAAATGGACTTATTCAGGTGAAGCTGGATGAGAAAAAAATAATTCTCAAAACTACAGCTATTATATTGACTGGTATCAGGCAGTTCAGGAAATAAATTATCTGGGCGACCCGGAGGCAGACTATGAAATGTCTGTTCTTTCAGACATTGTATATACAAAACGACTGGATGAGAAAGGGAAAGAGATAAAAAAACGCCGGGTGTTTTTCAGTCTGCCGGCTATAAATAAATGTAATTCCTTTACCATTAAAGGAAATCATCATAAGGTTTCATTTGCCAGGGTAGATGTTGTAAATAACAGAAATATCCTTGAAGAGCTTTATCTGCTTCCGCAGAATGATAAGATAGATCTCACTTTGAAATCGAATAAAAAAGGAGAAGGAACCCTTCTGTTGAAACATGTTCAGCAGGAGGAAAGTGTGTCAACGCTGTTCCGAAACATTACAGGCAGTGATAAGAAGACCATGTTGTGCCTCACAGACGATACGGAAATCACGGCAGCAGGCAATGTAAAGGGGATAGGAACACTTTGTATTGGAGCAGAGGAGGATGAACAGGAAGCCGGAGATGGCAGGCTGTTTGTATCCGGAACATTAAGCGCAGGTTTGTTGAATATCAGTTCATCCGTACCGGGAAGCCTGGAGAATTCTGCTGTAATTGTTACAGGTCAGATGACTGCCGAAAAATTAAATGGACAGAACGGAGTCCTTGTTATCAGACAGACATCTGCGAAAAATGCGGCTCCATTGGGAAAGGTGACCGGAACTTCGGACAGAAGTACAGATGCACCATTGACAGTTCTGGTATTAAGACCGGATATTACATCCGTGAATCTGTATCGTCAGCGGGTAGCCGGGAAAGATACCCCATTCACAGACCGGGCAGAGGGAGTGCCGTTAATTCAGGCTCCCGGCCTTTCGGCAGATATCATTACCACGGCACAGGTGGAAGAAACGGAAGCCGGATATGCGATTAAGCAGTTAAATGATGTTGTTCGTTATAAAGACGCTGCCGGCTATATTTATGCAGGCAAAAAAGAAAATTTTGCAATATGCATTAAGGCGAGAAAGCAGGATGGAACAGAATTTAAGAGTTACGCAGAAAACTGGTATCAGGCGGTTCATGATCTGGATAAAATGGGAAACAGCTATCCGGTATATGAATTGCAGTTATTGGAAAGCAGGGTATATTATACCGGCTGGGACAGCAAAAAGGCAGAGGAAAAAGCCGGATACGCTGCGCCTTCCGTCTAAAGTAAAGGGAACACTGATTATCTGCAATGCTGAAAATGTAACTGCTGAATTAATTTATAAGGATGATATGAAAATACCGGATCAGTTAACTCTGGAATGGAACAACCTGTCATTTATGCAGGTAGACAATAAGGGAGAGCAGACAACGCGTGGAATCCGGATTGGAAATGCAGGAACCCTTGCATTGAAAGATTTTGGTACAAAGCAGATAGAACTGGGAACAGTTACAGCTCCCAGGGGGAGTCTGGTACTTGAAAAATTCATCTATAGACCTGGCCGGAAAAGCGGATATTCAGAACCTGTTTGTGAATGAGGGGGAAAACACAGTTCAGGCTAAGGGAGAACTAAACCTTCAAAATGTAAGAGGACTGGATCAGGCCGGAAAGGTTATACTGGAAACTACGAGCCGGTATAAGGGTAAGGATGCAAAAAAACAGATGATCCAACTGTCCCAGATAGCAGTAACGGGAGAAATAGCAGGTAATGCAGAAGTGAAGCTTCGTATGGTGAAAGATACCGGAGAGAATTATGAAGCAGAGGAAATTATGCTTTTAACCGGTGAAAAACCATCTTTGCTGAAAAGACTCATGAAGGTTACAGGAAATGCGGCTGACGGACGGATAAAATTAATTGCCGGAGACGGCAGTAATATAGAGGAGAATACAGGACATCTGATTACTCAGGGGGATGGAATTTATCTCATAAAAGAAAGCCCGGTCATTAAGGTGACATCTTCAGGAGGAATGACAGATGATTACATTGGATATTTCAGCAGCTGGCAGTCTGCATTGGAGGCTGTCTCTGCTTCGGTAAAAGAGAGATCTTACGCTGGGAAAGGATAATCAAAAAGGAGTATCAGATTATATTTTTAAAAGAAATTGATCAGGCGGTCGGAGGTAAGATCCCTTCAAATGTTAAGAAATTATCGGTAACCAATTCAGGCGACAGCACAAGGATGAAATTGGTGGTGAAGGGTGATCTCAGCTTTGAGGGAAAGAATGGAATACTTGCTTTTGAAAATATGGATATTGCAGTTTCCGGTAAAGTAAATGGTTACCAATTGAACCTGACACAATCCGGTCTCAGCGCAGCCGGAGATATTTCAATAAAAAGGACGGAATTAAACGAGGGTCTGCTTGAGGCATCCAATGTTACAATTGGAGAGGAAGCATGGATGAATGGAGGTGTGGTGAAAGCCGCTGTTAATGATGCAGCCAATAGTGGCAGGCTGAAGGTTAACAAACTGATTGCAGCAGAGGATCAGAACAGGGAGAACGATCTGATCGCAAAAGTAAATGCAAAGGGTATTTCACAGATTACGGTGGACGGTGCCGTGTACGGCGGAAGTGATTCCACGAAGGGCTTTTATATTGAATTGATGCAGAACAGGCAATGTACCATTCCGGTATTGTGGAAGGAGGACATGCTGCTGCTTACTGCAAAGAAGGCTGACAGCAGTATGTTCCGGCCAAAGGAGCAGGAACCTTCCGGAACAACAGCAATGCTGTATAAGAAAAATGGTGGAATCTATTATACAGAGTCCGGGGAAATGGGAGTTGTTCTGAAGGACGAAACTCAGGAAGAAAATACTCTTTTCCGGGGAAGCACTGTTCTTTTGGGAATAGAAGACGCTATGACGGAAATCAACAATCGAAAAGAAAAAAATGCAGTCTACCGTATTGTATTGTTAAAGGATCAGGAGGTTCGAAACGTAAAACAGGAGTATAAAAAGTCTTGTAATCCCCTCCATGGCTCAAAGAATCATAATAGAAGGGGAAACGGGCTTAAGCCGGGATGCGAAAAAAACTGTCATATCTCGGCAGAATGGAAATCAAGGGAGAAGTGGTATTCAAAAAAATGTAAATCTGATAACGTATAAAAAAAGTCCGGAAAGGCATATATACAGGAAGGACAGGCACTCAAAACCGGGAAAATGAGCCTGATTTGTGAAGATCAGGTGACAATTTGCGGGGATGCAGACATATATATGCTGGAACTGGAGGAAGAAACAAAGCTGTCTATGAAGGGAACCCTGAAAGTAAACCGGATTGATTATAAGAAGGATAGTTCCATTCTAATTGAAAAAGGAAACCCCATTGCACTCGCCGGTAATTTGACTGCGATAACACAGGATAGCTCCTTTACAGTCATTTTGAATACACGAAGAAATATTAACAGCACACAGATTATTAAAATTACGGCACTATTCAGAAGACCCGATTTGCAGGGAATTATGGTAAGAAATCTTAATAGCAGTGAAAAATACTATATTTACCGCGAGGGAAGAAATGTATATGCCGGAATGAAATTATAGTGTTCCTAAAATACTATAAATTTAGCGCAATTTAGCGCGTTATTCTATAAAAAGTATTGCAGTCAAACGACATATTGTTATATACTGAAAATAATATCTGTATATTCAATTGTAATATTATTTAAAAATCATAAATGAAAGAGAGGGAAAACCATGAAGAAGTACAGTGTGAAAGGAAAAAGATGGCTGGCGGCCTTTCTGGCCATGCTGATGATTGCTTCCGGAATGCTGAGTGTTCCGATAAGCGGATATGCTGCAGAGACAGTTGCAGATAACCTGGAAGCAGCCAAGGAACAAGTAGAAGAACCGGGAGAAGAACAAGAACAAGAAGAACAGCAAGAACAAGAAGAACAGGGAGAAGAGGGAGAAGAGGAACCAACACCGGAAGTGTCACCGGAAGTAAGTGCGGCTCCGACATCGGAGGAGACATCACCGACTCCGGAAGAGAGTGCATCTTCAGAACCGGAGCAGGAAGAAGAGGCATCTCCGTCCGCAACACCGGAAGGTGAACCGACAGAAGAACCGGAGCCGACTCCTTCTGTTAGTCCGGTTCCATCTGTTGAGCCGTTGGTTCAGGCAGAGGAATTGGCTTATTTAGGAGACACTTATGAGTGGGATACTAATGGAAATCAAGGTCTGATCATTAGCAAGGATAATATGGAGGCTTATGATCTGGCGTGGAGTGCTGAGAATGTATTAAAGATTCTGGAAGCAAGAATGTCGGATGATACAAGATTTATGAGCATCTCTCTTTATGGAACGACCGGAGACTGGACGCAGACGATACCGGAGTCCGTATGGAATCAGATGGTAGGTCTTTTAAAGGAACCAGGTACAGATACTGGTGTTAATACGTTTGACATATCCAGAGATGGAAATGGGGATGAATTGAATGGAAGATGGTCAATTTATGCCCCTGTTCAGACTTCAAAGGAAGTTGATACATCATTTTCATATGAAATAACCGAATTAGGATTAAAGTTTAAAGGTGCGAAAAAGTACATTTCCGACCCAATGGGGTGGCTGCTCATTAAGCCTCAATGCTATTAAACCGGGAGCAGCATATGAAAACCTGAGTAATATCTGGGAAGAGAATACTGCTTGCGGTATCTATGATATGAGTGGAAAGAGGCTCGGTGATTGGGTTGATATTGGTAGATATGAGTCGGATAATTATGCAGACATACATATATCTATTACTGATAATTCCTCTTATAGAATACTTCAAAATGATACAGAGTACCAGATTGCAGAGTATCTGGGTGATGTTTGGAATGGTGATAATGGAAATAAGGGGCTGACAATCGGGGGTCCGGGGAAAGTCATTTACAGAGGAGCAGTTACTGAATATTCTGGAAGTAAATAAAGCACAGGGACCGTTTACCAATATTAACATCTATCAGGAAAAAACCGACACCAATATAATCTGGAAAAGCGTAACCAATAAGGCGCGTACTATGCTGAAGGGGCAGAAGATATTGTACTGGGAATTTACAGAAAATGATACCGATCTTTCCCCGGAGTGGACAATATATGATCCCCAGGAGATGACTGATGATATTGAGGTGGAGGCTAATCTCAAAAAGGACAATGATGGTATTTTTAAATTCAGTGTGAACACAACAGAGATTCCTGCAGAGAAAGTAAAGGTAGGAATTCACGGATATTCGTACAAGGGAAACTACATAGGACTTGAAAGAATGAAAACGATTCTGGGAGATAAATCGAAGCTCCTTGTAGCGAGAAAAGAAGATGGAAGCGGAAGTGTGCCTGCATTTTATAGATTTGACTACAATAATCGTGATGCCCTTTTTATATTTTTGAAGATCTTACGGAACTAGAAGCCGGTGTGCAGTATATTCTGAGTGAGAGACCATCGTATTGCGGTACAATTACGGAAACAAATGGCTGGAGAGAGCTTCTTGTTGATAACTCTTCGGGTGAATATACGAATGAACAGCTGGTTGATATTTTAAATTTAAATAAGAGTGGAAGCTTCAACAAAGTACGGATATGGTTTGACCAGTCAAAAGAATGGGGAATACCGGCAGAAGTACATAATGCTGCCTGCAGGTTATTCCGGCAGAAGGAGACCTCTGATCCGAATGAAGTTGTAATTACTCAAATGGAATATCGCTATAAGAGTGAGGACAACTCTGTTATTGCATTGGATTTACATTTTTCCCGAAACAATAGATGCTGATATTGATAATGGGGTACTTCCTGAGTTTTCAGCGAAAAATAATCGAGCCTATTATATAAACAATACATGTCAATATCCGGCTCAGAATGTGGACGTGACCTTTATTAAATACAATGATTCCACAGGGTTCGCAGATTTAAAGAGCTTTATGGGAACTGCAAAGGGCAGTGAGTTTACAGCATGGAGTGGGATGAATAAGATAACGGGTAAGTATTACTACTATACTAAAAGTAAAACCTATCCTGAACAGATGGCAATTCTTATTACGAATATTGATCAATTAGAATCCGGAGCAGAATATGCTGTAGATATGGATATCAGGGAAGAGTAGAGGATAATAATCTGTATCTTAAAGCTGATGATATAGATAAAGCACAGTTTAGTGAGAAAGATATTCAGAACACGGTCAATTACTATAAGGGGCAGGAAAGAAAATTCTTACATATTACTGTGGATCAGGATTACAGTGCTTCCAAAGCTACCGCATATACCATTCCCAAAGGAATGATTAATGCATTAAGGGAGATTTTAGATGAGGACGGAGAACTTGTATTCTGCATTTCCAGAGGAGTGACGACAGGAGAAGAATCAGATGCCCAATATTTACAGAATAATCTGAATCTGAATCTGGTAGCTCCGGGAGAAGCTTCTAAGGATATTACAATTAACATGACTCTTACCCCTGTAGCCAATCAGGGGGTAACCTTTAAGATTAATAAGAGCAAAAATTGAAGCAAATGCAAAAAAATGTCGGATTACAGGTATATGTAAGTCCTGAGGCTGATCTTGGAAGCAGAATTCACTCAGTATTAGGGGAGCCGAATCCGAATCCGGAAGAGAATCAGGTTATTGTATTAAAGAATGGCGGCGTGGATGGAGACGTATACTTTGAGTATAGTGAAATAGATGGAAATTACAGTCTGTTTTTTGGACAGATTAATAGCTGGGAAAAGGATGTAGCATATAACATTGTTACATGGAAAACACCGGAGGATAGTGAAGGAAAGCCCGTAGAATTTGAAAAGGGCCGGACGGTTTCTCTGAAGGCAGTTCATCCTGATTATGAGGGAATGAAGGTTACCTGGAAGTCCTATAGCAGTGGAGTAGTATCAGATATTTCTGCAGATGGTGAAATGTCTATATTGGGAGATCCTGAAAATGCTTTCTATTATTCCGCAACTTATGTAAAGAATAAGGTTACATATGTGGATTATTGGAAGGGAGAGGTTAAGCAGGCAAGCATCGATAGCATCTCATTTAACCGGAATAAGCTGGTAATGGTTCTTCCGGATGATACAGATGAAAGCATATCTGCGGAAGTGAAGGAGAATCAGAAGAAAGGTTATCTGAATGTGAGATTCAATCCTTCAACAGCAGCAGTTGACCCTGCTGAATTGACATGGAGTGTTGATAATAAGGATGTTGTAGAACTGCTTACTGATGAAAAGGGTAGAGAAACCGGTGAATTTAAGGTATGTAAAGCCGGAATAGCAGTAATTGAAGCAGTTTATCCGAATACAGAGGTAAAAGCATCCTGTACGATTGTGGTACAGGAGCCACTTACGGATGACAGCATAGGCATGAAGGACATGGATGATCTTTATGCGGTATTAAACTTTGACAAGACTCTGGCTGATGTAACATTACCTGACGGCTGGATGTGGAAAGTACCGGCAACGAAGCTTGCAGAATATGGTGATGCGCAGGGGTATAATTTCCCGGCAGTATACACAGCAGAGGATGGAAGATCTGTTTCCAGAATGCTTTATGTAAGGTTTGTAAAGCTTGACAGTATCAGTATTACAGCCCTTACAATGTTTGGAGAGGAGGGTAAAAAAGAATGCCTTCCCTATGATGTGCCGAAGGAGCTTGTGAAAGGCGATAATATTGTTCTTGGAGTACAGTATAACATCAGTAATGGAGATGTAGCAGACCTGGATAAGTGCCGTGAACAGTTTGAAGTGAAGTGGGAATGCAAGAATAAAGACGTAGCATTATCAGAGGAAGGATTGGACTCCTATTGGAAGGACAGCCTTGGATTTTCTGTTACAAAAGACAGCAAGAAAGAAAAGAAGGCAGTTACTCTTTCTCTGGTAGATAAGAATACAAACAAGGTTATTATGAAGGCAAGTGCCCAGATTTCTGTTTTGAACGGAAATTTAATGGATTGGGATGCGTTAAAGACAAATGCGCGTGATAACACAACAACGGATGAATTTTATTTCAAGGTACCGAAGGACGATTATTACAAATTGACATTTAAGAGTTCTGACGAGAAGGTATTAAAGCTTGGAAAAATAGCAACCAAAGAGATTACAGAAGAAGATACGGATTATGTTATCACAACGGTAGCCTATAAGAATCTGAAACCGGGTATATCCTATCTGACGATAACTGCTGCGGATGAAGCCAAGAGCAGTATCAGCATCAGAAAAGAGTGGAAAGATGTAGCTCCCAAAATTGAAAATGAGAAGGTTACGATTGATAAGGCGTTGGAAAATAGCAGTGCAGAAATTGTACTATATGCAGATAGTACTTCGCCGATAGACGTAAATGGTGTCAAACTGGTTGAAAAGGAGCAGCATTTTGTCATTACCGATCGTAAGGAAGTGGTAACCGGAGAGGTTCAAAAGGTAAGCATTAAAATCGAACCTGTGAATGACAAAATCAAGACGTCAAAGTACAAGGTAGATTTATCTGTACCGGTAAGTGTAGATGAACAGACAGAAAATCATACTGTTAAAATCGAAGTAACGGTAAAGGAAACAAAGCCTGTTGTTACATTCAAACAGCCAAAGAAAGTCAATCTGTTCTATACAGATACAGAAGGAGACGGACTTTTAACCGTTACGGCACCGGATGGAATTACCGATTTACAATTGACAGATTGTGATTACACATTGACAAAGGTTGAGGGATCTGATACGGAATACAGAATTCAGCTTCGAACCGGTGCAAATAGCAAGAAAATTAATGCAAAGGGAACGCTCGAATACAAGGTTCCGGGATATCAGAAGCTATATACAGCAAGTATAAAGGTAACATCTGAAAATAAGGCGCCTTCGATTGTATTATCCCAGGCTAAGGATACACTGTATCCTACTATTAAAAGAAGCTTTTCGGAGCTGATTTTAACAGATAAGACAACAGGGGAAAGACTTCAGTTAGACCGGATAGAGCTGGAGCTCAAGACGGAAAAATATAAAATTATCTGATAACCCGCAAACAACATCAATAGGCAAGAACCGGTATTCCATTGCAGTGGTCGGTGAGGATCAGGAAAAAGCACTTCATATTGTACTTTTGACGGAAGCGAAGGCAACCGATAGTCTTGTATTAAATGTGAAGGAAGACAATTGGAGTAAGGCATTAAAGGTTACTTATAAAATCAGTGTTGAAGTGAAGACTCCGACTATTGAACTAGGCAGTAAGAAACTGGTATTAAATAAGAATGAAGAACTATATGACGATGAAATAGCAGAGACAACAGTACGCTGGAAAGGTAATGCAGCCCAGCTTCAGGATCCTTCCGTTCGATTTGAAGGCTTGAACAAAGCTTCCAATCAGATACTCAATAAATATCTGGTTTTGGAGTATCTGGAGGAGGAAGGAGTTTTGATCGCCAGACTGAATGCCGTCAAATTAAACGATGTAGAACTAAAGACGGGCACTTATAAGTATAAGGTCTGGGTTGATAATGTCAGCACAACACTGGACATCAATATTGTAGACAAGGAAGCAGCAAAATGTGTTGGCTTAAGAAAAGCCGGTGGAAACATTGATGTCTTACAGAGAGAAAACACAGCTTTATATTACAATATAAAGCTCACAAATCTTACCGGTACGGTACAGGGAGCATATCTGCAGGGAACCGATGGCGATCTGTTTGAAGGTACGATCAATGATAAGGGACAGCTGCAGATTTCAGCAAGTGACTGGGCATCGTTGTCTACCAAGGCGTCCTATAAGGTTCAGCCGGTATTGATTGTGGAGAATGAACATGGTGGAAGCCGTGAAGTGGCAGCGCCTGTACAGACAATTAAGGTGAAACAGGGAAGCCCTAAGGTAGCAGTGACGGCGAGCGGAAATTCTTTCTACAGACAGAGAAGTAATGAAATTGTAATTACGTTAAATCCTGTTTTGAATGGGCAGAAGGTTGAGATTGATGATGTCAAACTTGGAAATTATACAGACCAGTTTGAACTTGCATTTGATAGCAATACAGACAGTATTACATTGAGAATGAAAGAGAATTCAGCTGTTGCTTACTGTAAAGCCGGATCAAAATACTCATTAAATCTGATGATTCGTTATAAGGGCAGAGCCGGTAACGAGAAGGATCAGAAAGCAGCTTATACGGTTATCGTAAATTAGCTATGTGGAGGAGAACAAGAGAAGTGAGAAAATCAAAAGGAAGAGCCAGAATTCTGGCAGTGTTATTAAGTGCATGTATGCTGGTACAGCCGGTGATGGGTGTGTATGCAGCGGAATTGCCTACAATGCAGGAAGGAGGATCAGCTGAGCAGCCTGATCCTTCCGTAACAGCAACGACCGAAACCACAGAGACTCCGACACCGGAAGCGTCTGTGGAACCGACGGAAGAACCTGCCGGGGAAGAAACGGAGACAACGGAACCTACAACAGAACCATCAATAGAACCTACAACAGAACCATCAACAGAACCAACAGAGATGCCCACAGTGGAACCGGAGGAATCCCCTTCGACAGAACCTGAAGAGGATCCTACCGGGGAACCTACTGAAACTCCTTCGGCAGAGCCAACAGCTCTGCCGGAGGCTATCGGGAATGCGGATCTCGTAACATCCGGAGAAGATGCCAATTCATTGATGGAAGTGAATCTGGATATGCAAAGCGGGACTGTAAATATTACTTTAAAAGAGGAGGTAACGAAGTATTTACCTTGTTGGTTCAATATTAAGTTACACACTAAAGACACATCTTATGATGGAAAGAGTATTTTGGTGCATCAAAATCAGGAACAAGTATCGGATGATATGAGGTATTTTATTAATAAGTCCGGAACTTATTATGCCGGAGTCTCATTTTATGATATCAAAACACAAATGTCATACAGTGTTTATTCTGAGGAGATTCAATATACAAGACCATCCAAGTGCCTGGCATCTCCATCAGAAGTAAAATGGGATGAAAATATTGCAACCTGGTCTCCGGTGGATGGAGCAATCGGTTATAGGATAGGACTATATAAGGTCAAAAACTATACGTATGAATTGGAATATCATAATTTGGAAGCGAATACTACGAATTATGATTTTGGACAGACCTTAAATGATCACGGAAATGGAAGTTACTATTTCACGGTAATGGCGGTAAGTGCCAATGTAACGGAAACTGCCAATAGTGAAGCTAGCGGGAGCGATATTAAAAAAAATGAAATGGAGTGCTACGAAGTATCTCTGTGTAATGAGAGTGGTCAGACGATAGGAGAACCAGTCAAATGTACAAATCTGGATGCAGCACTGAATAAGGCTAAGGAATTTGAAGGAGAGTACAAAAAAGTACAGTATACAAGTTGGGATAGTTACATATATGAAAATGCTGCAAATGATAATGTCCTGACAATTCCGGATGTGGGCGGCACCTTGTTTCTGCAAGGAGTAGATACATATGCAGATAGGTATTCTGTAATTAATGCGAAAAAGCTGGTGATAAATTCAGACGTTATATTGCAGAATATGAGGATAATGGGTACAGGAGGAAACAGGGATATTGATTATCAGTTGAACGATAATTGTACACTTACAATCAGAACTAATCCAATGTTTATAAACACATTAAGTGGAAATGGAACGCTGGTAACCCATGGGTATACTTCGGTATCGAAAATTGATGGTGTAAATATTGACGCATATGATGAGTTCAGAATTAGCAAACAGAGCAGCACAGCAGGAAATATTCGTATTCTGGAAGGTGGCCAGCTATTATTATATGCTCCGTTAACGGTTAACAGTATTCAGGGAGATGTTATTTGCAACGGGCGCAGTAATATAAAGAACGGAAAGGCCTTGCTGACAATCAATGGAAATCTGGAAGAAACAAATGTGAATTTTGTTCTTTCTGATGGATATGGTAATCAGGATAAAACATATCCCAAAGATATCGCAGTATGCAATCTTAACGGACAGGAATTTTTTTAGCTGAAAACTTTTTCAGCCCAATATACCGGAGATGAAAGAAAACTGGCTGTATATTCAGTAGGAAATACTGTTTATGTTGCAAACTGCCGTTTGAGTGATGATGAAATTACGCTTAAAGCAGGGGACACATACACTTTGAAATTAACCGGAACCAAAGGAACGATATCCGGAAATGATCTAAAGGGATGCAGCTGGTCAAGCAGTGATCCTGCAGTAGCAACGGTGAATGCAGCAGGTACTGTTGAAGGAATCAGTGCAGGTGAGGCAGAGATTTATGCGAACGTTTCAGGTCATGTCGTATTAACCTGTAAAGTTTCTGTATATAGCTGTCTGGAGGAAATGAAATTCCAGAAAGCAGGAACGGAGCAAAATCCGATCATATTAGAGGTTGGAACGGATGAGGGTAATGTTTCCACAGACTCACCCAGATTGATTTTTTTATCCGGCAGATCAGGCAGTGGAACCGGAACAGATTCAGTGGACTTCCAGTAATGAGAATTGTATTAAAGTCGAAAATGGTATTGTAACTGCGATTGCGGCAAGCAATGAAGTTATTTCCGTAAAAGCAGCTGTAACTACAGATAATCCGGAGAATACCTTCGAAGCAACGGCTTATTATAAGGTTGTACAGAGTGACAAGGTCGCAGGTCCGGGAGAAGCTGGCGGATATACTATTTATATTTTACAAAAGGATAGCAGATATAAAATGCTGTCTGATTTGTCCGGACTTCTTACGGATAAATATCCCGGATGGTATTTTGCAGGAGATCCAACAAAGACAAAATTGTCTGATTATACATCTTCCAAGGGCGGTGTATTCCGTATTGAATATAAAAATCCTGACACAGGAAGAACCTATTCAGATGCAGTATCGGTTAAAATCTGTGGTGCGGACGCACTGAAACTGGAGATGGATGGTAAACTGTTGAATAAGAGCAAGACAGAACTGCTGTTAACAGATAAGGAGAACACGGCAAAGGATAAGAAGCAGATTTCCTTAAGTTTTATTCATAATGCTTGGGATCCGGAAGAAGCCAATATGGAAATACAATACAAGGTAGAATATAAAGAAGGCTGTGCCAAGGTTACCGGAATGGATAAGACCGGTATGGTGCAGGGGGATACCTTGGAAATTACACCAATAAAGAAGGGAACCCAGAAGGTTAAGATTTCGGTTCTTGGAAGAAAGCAAGGTACAACAGATACATATGTTGTGCTTGCAGCAGAAGAGTATAGCTTTAATATCGTGGATTGTACTAAGAATGGATTAGCTGTTATTAACTATGAAATTAAGGCAGTTGAAGGAGATTCATTGAAAGAGCCGGAAGAGGATGAATTTACACTGATCCTTCCGCAGGATAAGGCTGCTTATTATCTTGATGCAAAGGCTGTAGCCGTAGATGATAATGCAGAGAAAGAGTATACACTTTCTTATAAGTCTGACAATGCAGGTGTACTGAAAAATCGCATGGGATAAGAAGCAGCAGAAATGGCTGTTAACACCGGGTAAGGCAGGAAATGCCGTGATTACGATAACTGCGAAGGATGACCGGAATACCAGCACACAGATTAAGTTTACGGTAAAGGATAATTCTGCTAATGCAATTTCCTTAAGCACCAATAAGGTTACCATTAATTCTGCCCTGGTTCCGGAGGAACGATATGCAGATATTGAAGTCATTTATACAGGTACGGTATCTGCAAAGGATTTCGAACTTTCCTTGACCGATAAGGATGGAAATCCTTTTGTAAATTCAAAAGGAAAAGAAACCTATGAGAATATCAAGGTAGAGAAGGTTCAGTCACCCCAAAATACGAATCTGATTGCCAGAATTTCAGTGGAATCTGAAGAAGGGCAGGCAGTGAAGATGAAATCGGCGGCTCCTTATTTACAGATTAAGGCAGGGGATACGACGAAGAGAATCCAGCTGAAGGTTGATGTGAAGCAGAGCATTCCGAAGGTTACGGTGAAGCAGCTAAGTCCGATTGACACGAAACTGGATACGGGTATGGGTGGTTCCTTTGAAATTACAACATCAGATGGAACAGAAGTTACAGGCTGTACCTTAGTGGATGAAACGGATTATACTTTAAGTCCTGGCAGGAAGAATGTATGGAGCTTAAATCTTAAAGAAAATGGAAATATAAAGAGTAAAGCTGCTTTCCGGATTTCCCTTGAAGGATACGAAAATCCTGTTGTAAAAACCAATATCGCTGTTAAGACAACCGCGGCAGAGTAAGCTGGAAAAGACTACGGGTACATTGTTTACGGATTCAAAAGCGAAACAGGTTCTTGCAACAACGTTGATTATTAATGATGAACCATTTAATTCAACTGATACAATGATTACGGACCTGTCAATCCTGAGTGGAGATAAAGACAGCAGGTATACGGCAAAAATTTCCGGTGGAGTGATTGAAATCCGTCCGGAGGTTATGCCGAAAAGGCAGACGAAGGTAAGAATTACGTTAACGGATTCTTCCTTCTTCAGACAGCCGATTGCACTGGATTATACGATTAAGACTGCCGCACTCAAGACAGCCAAGCTGAAATTCTCCAAGATTACATTGTATAGCTATGAAAATGCCGATTTGAATACCGGTTCTTATACGAATGTAGAGCTTGCAAGTGGAACGGAATGCGGACAGTTTACCAGCCTGAAGTTTTCTCCCGCAGATAAGCAAACAAAGGCAGTATGGAATAAACAGCTCGTTGTATACTATGATGATGCGGATCAACAGATTAAGGCCTATATCAATGGATGGAATGGAACAGCGAAGAAATCCTATAAGGTGAATGTGACTGCCCCTATCGAGGGACTGGAAAAACCAATACAGTCTGTACTCACAGTTGATGTAGTACCGGTAAATCAGAAGACGTTGAACAGCATGGCATCTGTTAAAGTAAAAGGAGATCTGGATGTATATGCAAGAAGGACTATCGGAACTCTTCTTACAACGACATTCAAAAACCTTCCGGCAGGATATCAGGTGGAGGAAGTAAGTCTTGTTGGAAATGATGCTGATTTATTTGGGACAATGACTTCTGTGGATGGTAGTTCAGTAGCACTGGTACTTAAAGGTGATGTGGATATCTATAAAAAGAAGGCAGAAGTAAAATTACAGTACAGGATCAGGGTTGATGGTGGCACCGGCACCGGAGATGAATATTTAACAATTACCTCTCAGCAGGTGAACATTAACTTGAAACAGGGGAAGCTTAAGACAAGTCTTACCGGAAGAACGATCTTCAACAATACAGAGGCAAAACAATATGGAGTATTGAATCTTTCTGTAAAGAATAGTTTAGGAAATGAAATTGACATTAACAGAGTGGAACTGCAGAATTACACGAAAGATTTCCAGATTCTTAAAGAAGAAAATGGAGAAATAAAAACTTGTTCATACACCTAAGGGCGAAACAAAGCCCGGAAGTACCTGTTCACTAAAGGTGGCTGTTTACCCGGAGAAAGATATGATAGGTGCAAAGCCAATTGTATTGAATTATAAAGTTACAATCAGATAGTTATGATCATTTATCAAAGAAAGGCCGGCCCGGAGAAATCCGGGCCGGTCTTTTTCGCAAGCGCAAAAATAGGGGATGAGAGAGTGATGTAAAATATTGAATGTATTAAAAATATGAGATTTTTGGAATGATATTTATTGGAATGAAAATGAAAAAAAGGCATAAAATATATTGTAAAAATCTCAAAAAAAGTAAGATAAAATGATTGCGTTGAGTGGCTTAAAGAGTATAATAATAATTGAGCAGAATGAAATCTCATATTTTTAAGAAAAAAAAGGAGCGAGTGTCATGACAAAGTTTATAAGCAATGTAAACAAGTACCTATCAGAAATGAAAATCAAGCAAACTTATCTTAGCATGATTACCGGAATTGATAAGAATAAAATGTCACGCTTATTGACTGGTTCACAGGAAGAGAGTGGCACAGATATGGAAAAAAATAGCGAGTGGACTGGGAAAGAGTGTAGAATTTTTTTTAGCGGATGCTATTGTTATTCCACAGATAGGAAATAAGGAAATCAATAAAATTGCATTTTATGCTGGAGAACCCTCTCAGAAACAGGAGCAGATTGCTAAACAGTTAATGGAACTTATGGAGAATATCGACGAAGTAATAAGTGCAAAAAGTCGATTCGAGAATGTAGCAAGGGGATAAGTAATGAATGTAGAGCGATTACGGAAAATTATTGCGTATAGTGATAAGAATCGTGAAGAGATTTATTCTATGATAAAACGATTCTGCGCGTTTGCAAGAATTGAATATGATAGTGATCTCCTAAATATTTTGCAGATTGTTAGATCTTCATTTGAAAAGAAGGGTTTTTGGGTGTTTGAAATGCCCTTTGCTGATGCTGAAATTGGAGCATTGTGCTATAGAGGTGATGGTTTAGGATACGTCGTTGTTAATACATCATTACCCAGAGTAAATGTAAATTTTGCATTAGTGCACGAGGTATATCATGTCTTTTTTGGCAAAAGCGAATTTGTGTCAAAAGTTGAATTCGCAGATGACCATTACTATGAACACGAAGAAGAATATGCAGCAAATCTCTTTGCGGGTATGTTATTGATGCCTGAGGTGAGTTTTTCAAAGAATGTATTCAAAGTTTAAAAGAAGAATCAGAGGGAAATGAAGTTGATACAATAATTAAGTTGATGTCATATTATCAAGTGCCATATATGGCAGTATTAATCAGATGTTTGGAATTAAAACTGATTCCTGGAAATTCAATTTCCGAAGAGTTGTTTAATATAGATAGAAGGCTGGTTAGTCAGAAATTATCTGATTTATGGCTGGATGAGAGTATAATGGATGCTTCATGCAGGGATGACTATTCTCATATCGAACTTATAGTTGATAGATTAGGGAAAAAATACATTGAGGACGAGTATATAAATGAACGTACATTGAAGAAGGTTATTCAGAATATGCGTGAATTATATATAAAGATTAAGGGGGAATAATGTATGGCAACAACTTATACGGAAACCCCTGACAATTACAATGAAATAGAATCTTTTATCACATCAGATGTTAAGAATATAAAAAAAGCGTTTTTTTCTGCTGACAGGGTTTTGTTTTATGATGCATGTTCATTTCAAAGACATTCTAATTTATCGGATAGGGAAAAAGAATATCATAATAAATTATTTCAAAGCACATGGTACATTAATTTGTATTTCCAGATGCGTATTGATGGAGGTGGCATCAGATTACCATAAATTGGCAGAAGAACATGTGAGCCTCATTAAGGGTTTTTATGACGCAGGAATAGTTGTTGCGATATTCAATGAAGAGTATACATTCGATATTCTTTCTGAATGCTTTTTCTACTAATGAAAAAATTAACGAGTACTTAGTATGGGCGGTTAGAACAGTGATGTCACCGGTAAGTACGATAGAATATACACTAAAAAGCAGATGAAAAAAACTATATTCTGAAGTGATTGAAGGTAAAAAAATCTCAGACAGTCAGATCTGTACATTAGATTCTTTTTCAACTGTAAGAGGATATAAAGAATATGATGATAATCTTGGAGAAGAACTAATAGCAATATGCGTACATATTTTATCGCATATGATAGGAATAAAAGATGGTAAACTGAGTGTTCTGACAGATGATAAGGGAGCAGCAGGAAAAATTGACTCTGTAATGAGAAGAACAAATCCGAATAATAGAGGGGCTAAGATAATTTTATTTAGTACACCGAAGCTTGTGCAACACATGTTCCAGGAAAAAATTACCATGTCAGAAGAGGAAATGGAGAATCTGATTTCTAAGGGAGCTTCAGGGAAAATAGTTGTAATGGGTACAACTGCTTTCGACCTGAGTGTTGATGATAAGATTTCAATGACCAGTAGAGAGCTGGTTCAGAAAAATTATGGAACCGAATGGTATCAATATAGTATTTTTAGAAATAAGAGAGCGCTTGCCATGCATACAGGGGAAGAAGTTTTGCGTAATTAAATATGCACAGTAAAAAACCGGAAATTTGGATATATTGTCTATTTACGATTTTTGGCGGGGGGGGGTAAAATAGTACTATGTGTACCTAAGCATAATGAGGATGAAAGGAGAAAGTGAAACAAAGTGAAAAGGAAGGAATTTAGAAAAGCAGCATTAGCGTGGATGCTGGCGATTGCCATGGTAATGCCTAATTCATCTATGGCAGCAATGGCGGCGGAGCCTGATGTGCAAAATATTGTGGACAGTACTACAGAACCACAGGAAAATGGGGATGAGGAGAATCGCGTAGAGGAATCTGCTCCCACTACAGAAGAGGGAGAGGATGCCGATGTTACGGCAAGTCCGGAGACAACGGCAAGTCCGGAGGAAACGGCAAGTCCGGAGACAACGGCAGATCCGGTAACAGATGAAACTCCCGCAGCTTCTGAAGAGCCGGAAGAAGAGACACCAGAAGTTACGGAAACGCCATTGCCTTCAGAAACTTCGGAAGTACTGGTGACACCATCGCCGTCACCGACTGTGGAACCTGAGATTGTTCAGAATGCATTGCAGACCTCAGATGAGGAACATTTTTTTGTGATGAAAAATATGCAGTGGAGCGTTTATAGTGTCGATATATATTTGAATTATATCCCTGTAAATAGTGAAGCATCTTCGGATCTGAGTTATTCCATACAGGAACTGAATGCTGCAGGAGATATAATTAAAACAGGAAATTATTCCTATATGTGGAATAACAATGGTAAATGTCAAATTAGCCGGTCTGGTTATGTCTTACAGAATGATACGAAGCAGATTCAAATTGTAGTTACAGAAAAAGTAGATGGAAATGATGTTCAGTTTACATCAGATTTATATGACAGACCACAAAATGACAGCAATCCGGTATTTACGGTAACACCATCAGCTTGTGGTGCAGGAAATGTGACGTATGATTGGAGTGTAACCGGATATAAAATCTCTGCAGGAGAAAGCTTTCGGGTAACGTTGTATTGCACTCCTTCCGGAGCGGAGACGGTTGAAAAAACAAATTCTATATATGTATATGATAAGGGTATGGCTGGTCAGGTAACTTTTAGTGACCTGGATGAAAATATGACATATCAGGCTGAGATGGAGATTTATATAGAGGATAAAGACGGGACACGAGTGTTCCAACAGAAGATTGCCCTGCCTGATTTTCAAACAACAGAAGATACAGAATATACTTTTGAAGAAATTATACCCGATAAGGTATTACGTAAAATAATTGCGAATCAAGCAAATATAAGCGTCAATACAGAGAAGATTAAAACAAGTCAGTTAGAGAAAGTAACATCTATATATAATACACGGCAGAGCGCTTCCGAGGATGCTGTAAAAAAAGTTTACAGGGAATAGAGTATTTATCTAATCTGAAATACATATCTCTTTATAATCATGAAATTACAGACATTAATAATGTTTCATGGGAGAAGATAACGAAGTTAGAAAGTTTATATTTGACGGGAAATGATGTTGCAGAATCATTTGATCTTTCTAAAGTGAATACATTAAAGAGCGTTGGATTTGAAGAGAATAAACTTTCAGAAGAAAAGATACAACAGCTTTCCATGCCTGAACAATGTAAAGGATACTTTAACAATCAACGTGTTAATGGTGCAAGCTTTATTGCAGAACCCAGGTATTATCAGGTTGATGGAAAGACATCTGTTTTTGTAAAAATAAAAGGGATAAGAAGTAACCAGTTTGATAATGAAATCACATTTGAAATAGACGGAACCGGTTATTCCTATCAACAACAGTATGGAGGAGTTTATTATGCTTCACAGATAGATCTGGCAGTTGGAGATCATACACTCAAAGTTGCTGCTTGTGGAGAGGAAGAGACTATTGATTTTAGTGTGGTGAAGAAAGCGGAAAGGGAACTTTCAACGCAGTATTTCTCATCCTCATGGGAATATGGAAATATTTCCATGAAAACTACACAAAGTCTGAATATTGTTAAGGCAGAAATGATTGATAGCACCGGTAAGGTGTATGGAACGTCTTCCAATATTTCTTCATATTACAGTAATTATGAGGAAAGCTACACAACCATAGGAGAGGGATCCGGATTTAACGTTGGATCAGAATATGCGATATACAATAATTCTATCTCGCTTGAAGCTTATCGTAGTTCTACTCCTGAAGGATCTTATGATCTTAAGCTGATCTATGGGGATAATACAGAGGAAACTATTAAAGATATCATTCAGGTTGCCGGTAAAAATAAGGCAATACTTCAAGATATATATTCAAGCGGTGGATATGATAATACACAGGGGTATTTGTATCTTGTAGTAAATGGCAGTAATTTGGATCCGTCGAGATTACAGTATACTGCTTCTGATGAAAATGGAAGCCATGCATTAATATATGTATCTGCTAAAAAAACATATAGTGGATATGTAGTCAAATTACGACAGGTTGATTGGAGTGTGACCAAGGATGCTCAAATCAAAGTTACAATTAGTGCTCAAGATGGATATGAAGTCATATTAAATAAAACAGAGGCATCTGTTTCTATAAATTCCGGTATTTTTTTATGTAAAATGGAATGAAACAAATGGTCAGGTTGAGGTGGCAGTAACTCAGGATGTCAATGTGACCAAAAATTCAGGTTGAATTGCAGAAAAAAAGCAAGGAACTGATAATTCAAGCACATATGTAAAGATTGGATCAGGTGAGACAACATCAAACAGTGCAAATTATGCGTCTGTTATATTAAAAGACGAAAATGAAAAATGTTATAACAAGCTTACTTCCCGGACAATATGAAATTCGAGTAAATTTGAATGATGATAGTACATCAAGATCTGATTATTTTTTTATGTTTATAATTCATCAAATATAAATACCTGGTATGGCAGCAGTAAGTTCATACAAGGAACAAAGGACATTTCCTTTAGTTATTTTACAGCACTGGAGTTTGAAAAATATAAAGGCGACAAGTATGAATTTGTATTATTAAATGCTGAAGGAAATCAGATACGGAAGGTAGGTGCCAAAGTAGGATATTCTGATCGTACGTTGAATATGTATACTTCGGAAGATGCTTTTTTTCTGGTTTACAATGTGGATCTTATCAATTGGCAGCCATGCACAATCAGGAGCAGCTATCAAAGTATACCTTTGAGGTGATTAAAGAAGAGAAATTTTTTTAGTGTCATCACAATCGGTGCAGTGGATTACGGAAGAAGAAAATGCTGTGCAGGTATACTTGAGTACACCCAATGTAAATAGTGCTGATAAACTAAAGGTTGAAATGTATGATCCTTATGGAAATGAAGTTGAAGGGATTCATACCAGTGTTTTAAGAAAATATTCTTCCAGTGTATACCTGAAAATTACAGGATTAGATAGGGAAACTGCTTATAGAAAATATTGGATTAAGGTTTCTCATTCCGACCTTGGAGATCCTTATTTATTGAATAACACAAATAAAAAGTTTTATTCAGATGAAAAGGGATCTTTTGTGAATTTGTATCAGGCCAGCTCTTATTTCTCACAAAATAATAATAGGACCAGGCAGTTTGTGGCAAACGGTTGGCAATGTCCAATTACAATAACAGCATATTTACCATATGATACAGAAGCTGTAGCCACCTTTACGGCAAATGATTATAGTGGCAAATATACAAATGGGGGATCATATATCAGTTTTTCCACAGTCGTTTGTGGATCAACTTCCGGATCCTGATAGACTATATGATTTAGTAGCCAAAAGATAGCGAAGGAAATTCTGTATTTAGTGAAAAAAACATGCAATCGGTTATGTTAAAAACAGTACGGTAAAATTAACAGGAATCACAATAAATCCTACAGCCGTAAAGCTTGCAGCAGGAGAGAGTACACAGATTACTGTGGCTCCCCAACCTTCAAATGCATTATTTGAAACCCCAACCTTCCGGAGCAGCAATGAAAAAATTGCGACCGTGGATAGTATGGGTAAAATCAGTGCAGTTGCAAAAGGAACGGCGAAAATTACTGTAAAAGTAAATAGCTATACCAAGACCTGTACAGTAACTGTAACAGATATAGTAAAAACACCTAAGGCAAGTGTAGCAGGCGGTGAAGTAGCTAAGAACACACAGATTACCCTGACAAGTGAAACGGCAGGTGCAGTGATTTATTATACGCTGGATGGAACGGATCCTACCGCGAAATCCACGAAATATACAGCACCGATCCAGATTACGAAAGATACCACAATCCGTGCGATTGCAACTAAGAGCGGATACTTAGACAGTGAAATTGCAGAGTTCATCTATTTCATTCCGGGAGTGACCGTAACCTTTGATACCGATGGAGGGAAACCGGAGAGTGAACCGCAGACCCTGAGAAAGGGCGATTACCTGAACATGTACCATGTAATGGAGCCTGAAAAAGAGGGATACCGCTTTGAAGGCTGGTATGTGGGAGAAAAGAAGTTAGATCCGACAAAGGCAGTAAATGAAAGCATGACCGTAAAGGCCCGCTGGAGCGAAGCAGAAAAGCTGTCCGTACCGGAAGCAAACTATCCGAATGGAAAGAGCCTGCCAGTGGATGCAGAAGTTATTTTAACCGCGAAAAAGGGAACGAACATTTATTATACACTGGATGGCAGCACACCGACAAAAGAGAGCCGTTTATATCAGGGGCCGGTTGTCCTGGCAGAGGATCTGTGGAAGGATGGAGCCATCACGATAAAGGCGGTGGCATCCGGAAGCGGATACCGCAGCAGTGAGACAGCCGTTTACCAATATCAGCTTACGGAAGAACCTGCCGGATATGGAGAGATTGAGGTAAGAGATATTCCGCAGGGAGAAATCTCGGAAGGTATGTGGATTGCCGGACTGGAAGAGAGCTATACCTACACGGGAAAGGCAATAAAACCGGAGATTCGTGTGTATGACCATAAGAGAAAGCTTGCGCTTAATAAAGATTATAGCATCAGCTACAAAAATAACACGAATGCGGGAGAGGCACAGATTATTATTACCGGAAAGGGAAACTATACCAGTAAGATCATCCAGTCATTTGTTATCGGGCAAAAGAGTCTGGAAGATGGGGATATTACAGCAGCAGATCTTACCGTAGTTGGAAATAATAAGGTACAGAAGAAAGCACCCGTGGTTCAATGGAACGGAAGAAAGCTTTCGGCCAATAAGGAGTATACGGTTTCCTATGAAGAAGACGATGCGGACGCATTTAAGGCACCGGGAAAGTATCGGATTAGCATCACCGGAAAAGGAAACTATACTGGAAGTATTACGATAATTGAGACGATTACGGATGCAAAGAGTGACAAGCTGTTAGAGAAGATGAAGTTCAGCTCCGTGAAAGCCCAGACCTATACCGGAGAAGAGATCTGTCCGGAGATTACCGTTACGGATAAGAAGACGGTGTTAATTGAGGGAACGGATTATGAAGCAGAATACCGGAATAACGTGGCAGTGGGAACCGCAACGATTGTCTTAAGAGGACTTGGAGATTATAAGGGTGAAAAGCAGATTACCTTTAAGATCAACGGAACTGCGATGAACAAGACAGCCGTAAATGGTATGAAGAACCTGACCTATGAAGCAGGAAGGAATGTTTATGAACAGGAAGGCCTGCAGCTGACCTTTAAAAAAAGTCAAAAACGGAAACGATTACGCTGCCGGAAGACGCCTATGAAGTAAGCTACACGAACAATACCAAAGTGGGAACGGCAACCGTGATCTTTACCGGAATACCGGAAAAGGGATATACAGGAAGTATAAAGAAGACGTTTAAGATCCTTGCAAGCGACAGTATTTCCGGAGCAGAGATTCTTTATGACCAGGAAGTATCCTACAGTAAGGGAGGAGCCAAGCCTGCGGTTACCGTAAAGCTGGGGGACATCAAGCTGATTCCTGATGTGGATTATACGGTAAGCTATAAAAATAACACAAAGCTTCATGATGGAGAAGCAAAGAATGCACCGATGATTACCATTAAAGGAAAAGGAAACTATAAGGGACAGACAACCCGTACCTTTGCCATTGTTCCCAAAGCTGCCAGAGAGCTTACGGCAACGGCGGAAGATTTGGTATTCAGCAATAAGAAGAACAATTACGTAACCAGGGTGACGATTGTGGATACGGATGGAAAGAAGCTGGCTGCCGGAACGGATTATGATAAGAACCTTACCTATTATGCAGGTGAGAGAAAGATTGAAAAGAATGAGATTCTGCCTGCGGGAACAGAAATCACGGTAAAGACAGAAGGAAAAGGAAGCTATCAGGGAGAGATCCGTACGACCTACCGCATCGGAGAGAAGAAGTTCAGCGGTGTGAAGATCACGATTCCGAACCAGACCTATACGGGAGAAGAGGTAACGCTTGAAAAGAAGGACCTGACGATTACGTATAAGGAAGGAAAGGAAACCAGGACACTGACAGAGGCAGAGTATGAGATCACTGGCTATCAGAACAATGTAAAGAAGGGAACAGCGAAGGTAACCATAAAGGGCCTTGGAGCATATGTGGGAACCAAGACAGTAACCTTCAAGATTGAGGCAAAAAATATAGAGAAGAGATAGAAAAAGACAGCATACGCATTCAGAGTTACAATCAGATAGTTATGATGATTTATCAAAGAAAGGCCGGCCCGGAGAAATCCGGACCGGTCTTTTTCGCTGCCATGCATACTCAAAAAAATGATCCAGAGGATTTGAGTATGGAAAGCATATGGCTAATATGCTCTGACTCTGCTACAATAAGATACATTGGTGATTATAAAAAGAGACAGGATGACAGATATGAGACAGAATAAGATCAAAAAGACAACTGGCAGCGGGTGTGTTAGCGGTAATATGCATGTTTACGGGAGTTATTCAACCGGATGTAACGGTACGGGCAAGTGAAAAGAACTTACTTGAAAATACATATGAGGACATAAATGAAAATATAGATGAAAGTATAGATGAGAATGGAATTGAGGGTGTAACTGAGAAAGCTAATGAGAGTATAGATGAGAATATAAGTGAAGATACAAGTAATGATGATGCGGGCATAGATATAGATGAAAAGCCCGAGAAGGTATCAGAAGCCAGGATTGCTGAGCTTCCGGTGGATATGGAGAAAATGCCGGTTATCCGGGTTTATGATGAAGATCAGCCACAAAGCATTGTAGTATCGATAGATCAGGAATTTGCAGACCGGATCGCGGATTTCATTTTGGAGGACGTGGTATTTGAATGGAGTATTCTTGAAGGAGAGGAGGACGCGGAGCAGGGATCAGAAACACTTTTTTTAATCAGTCAGATGACTGGGAGGGATATAAAGTAGCAGATATTGATTCGAAGTTTGATATAGAAGAAGAGGAAAAGGATGGCATTTTTACAAACCTGCGGGTTGCCCTGCATGAAAAAGAGCAGGGGAGCAGTTCGAAATATTTTATTCGTGCAACACTGAAGGGAAAAGATAAAGAGCAAACTTACCTCTGGATGACGACAGTACCTGTGGAAAAAAAGAGCTTACAGAAAAAAAGAGTTTATAGAATGCAACACGGATCAGGAAGAGCAGGATACAGAGGCTTCGAAGCAGGATGAGATAATTGAAACCGGTGAAGAAGCCGGTGAGGATGAGAACCGGGATGAAGAACTTGAAGTTAATGAAGAACCAGAGGCCATTGAAGAACAGAAGGAAAATGTAATAACGATATCAGGGAATTCCATAGAAAATGAAATGGATATATGGAGTGATATCGCAGATGATTTCATTGTAGGAGAAGATAAACAGGAAGAAATTCAGGAGGAAGACATAACTGAAAATCAGATTAAGATCAGTAAAATTATCTTATCAAAGAGCCGGATCATAATGAATACCGGTGAAACAGAGCATCTGACAGTGACCGTGGTTCCGGCAGGAATTCCGGCAGAGTTAGAGTGGACAAGCAATAACCCAGACATCGTGTCTGTAGATGCACAGGGGGTGCTCACAGCCCTGAATGAAGGAACAGCCGTGATTACGGTATCAGGAGAGAATAAAACAGCACAAGCAGAGGTGGCGGTCCAAAAGAATGACGCAGAAAAAAATCATGATGAACCTATGGATCAGGACGGAAATATCATTCCTGTTTCAGATGAAGTCTGGATTGCAGGATTTCAAAGAGAAAGCGATGAAATGGTATATACGGGAAATCAGGTGAAACAGGATCTTCGGATTTATCATAAAGGAACTTTGTTAAAGGAAAAGACGGATTATACACTGACCTATAGGAATAATGTCAATGCAGCAGCTTATAATTCAGCAAAAGCTCCGTCTGTGACGATCACAATGAAAGGCCAGTATACCGGAAGCCGGATTCTTTACTATACGATTCTGCCTAAGACAATAGAAGAAGGAATCACGTCGGAAGAGCAGATTGTGTATTATGCCAAAAATATTAAAATACCTGTACCGGTATTATATTTCGGAAGTAAAAAAACTGACAGTTAATAAAGACTTCACCTGTGATTATACATCCCTTCCGGACAATTACACGAAAGGTGACTCTTACGAATATGGACGGACTTATGAGTATCAGGTAAATGGTCAGGGAAACTATACCGGTTCGCTTATCATAAGACTTTCCATGCTAATGAGCCAGAATCAGGATTTTGGGAAGTCTTCCGTTACTTTGGATAAAAAACAGTATGTATACAGTGGTACTGCGCTTACAACAGAGGATGTGCAGGTTTTATCTGTAAAAAAATAGGAAAAAAACGGTTTTTAGATGATACGTTATATGAGTATACAGTAACAGCAGAAGGACCCGGAAAAGGATGTGTTGAAGTATATCCTTCGGAAGCCGGAAAGGAGGCTGGCTTTCGTGGAAAAAAGAAAATAACCTTCAATGTGGTAGCAGATCGGAATATCAAAAAAGCCATACGTACTGACCAGTGGCAGGAATCTATTATTTATTCCAGGGCGGAAGCTGCAGGACAGGGTGGTATCTGTCAGAAGAATGCGAACATTTTATGTTATCCAAGTGAGAATGAGTCCGAAAATCTGGTAGAAGGAACAGATTATACCGTGCGCTATTCCGGGAATACGAAATGTGGAACCGCAACGGCAGTTTTTACCGGCATAGGACGGTATGCAGGAACGTTGAAGCTGACTTACAAGATTGTTCCAAAGACAGATTTATATATTCGTTGGAAGGATATGGATGCAGAGGGGAATCCTGTAACATATTATCAGAAGGATGGTGCGGTACCTTCATTTACCCTGCTGGAATGTACACAAGACGGTCAGGAAATTTCGCTGGTCAATAAGACTGATTATACGGTAACCCTGAGAAATAATAAGAAGCTTGGGAAAAATGACCTGTGAAATCAATGGAAAAAAACAATTATCGTGGATATAAGAGTGTCACAGAGGTTGAGGTTATGGCAGCTGATATCAGCTGTGGAACATTAATTGCAGGTGACAAAGCCTACAGTAAGAAAAATCAACAGTTGGAAGGCTTCCGTTACAATTAAGGATGTGAACGGAAGGCAGTTGAAGGCAGGAACGGACTACGATAAGCAGTTGATTTACACCTATGAAGGCATGGAAGAGGGGGAGTTCCGGCAGCAGGTACAATGGTCTATGTAACGGCTAATGGAATTAATAATTATGCCGGAAGTTCCATTACAGGAAGTTATTATATTTATTCAAAACATATTAACAGTCTTATCGTAAGCATAGATCCACAGGTATATACAGGAAAAGAGGTTACACTTTCGGAAAGTGATATTCATGTTTACCTGAACCAGACTGCCAGAAAGAATGGAGAAGAATTGGATGAAACCTGTTACCGAATTGCAGGATACAGCAATAATATAAAAGCGGGAACAGCAAAGGTAACCCTTCAGGGAATGGGAGAATATGGGGGACAGCGCACGTGTGGATTCAGGATTAATAAAAAGGAATATTCCAATATACGGGTGAAAAGCATTACCCTGCAGGAAAAGGAAATTCTTTTGGGACTTGGAAACAGCAGACAGCTTACAGCAATCATAACTCCGGAAGATGCTTATAATAAAAACCATTTTATGGTCCAGCTCGAATAATAAGATTGCAGCTGTGACACCGGATGGAGTTGTGACAGCATTAAAAGAGGGCAAGGTGACGATAAAGGCAACATCGCAGGACTCGGGAAAGAGTGCAGTTTGTAAGGTTACAGTAGCGGTCATCCGGGCAGAATCTTTTGTACTTAATGCTTCACAAATCCGACAGCAGGAAGGAACAGTATATCAGCTGAAGGCTATGGAAATTCAGCCGGAAGAAGCCGATGACAGTACGATCATATGGGTAAGCTCGAATGCAGAGGTGGCATCAGTAGACGGAAAGGGCCTCGTATCCCTGAACAAGGCAGGAATGGCAGTGATCAGTGCTTTTACTGCGGACCGGAAATTTGAGCAGAGATGCCTTGTGTATGTGGAAAGTGCGGGAGAAACCGGATATGAGGGAGAATACCTGACACCGCAGATGTTCCGGAATGTGAAAGACAGCGATGATACCAGGGCTTTTAATGAGGCAGTTTCGAAACTGAATGATACCTGTAATGTATTATATGTACCGGAGGGAATCTACCAGATTGATGCAGAAGCATCTATAAAGCTTAAAAGCAATATGAAGCTGGTTTTGTCTCAGAATGCTGTTTTAAAGGCAATTAACAATTCAAGCCGAAATTATAATATCATATGCGTAGACAATATTTCCAATGTTACGATTTCCGGCGGACAAATTCAGGGAGAACGATATGGACATGGCAGTTCCGGTGGTGAATGGGGAATGGGAATTGGAGTATATGATGGCAGAAATATTACCATTTCCGATGTGAAAATTTCTGATTGCTGGGGCGATGGAATTTATCTTGGTTCCAGAAATGAGAATAATACAAAGGCCGGATGCAGGGAAATTACGATTTCAGATTGTAATCTTATTAATAACAGGAGAAATAACCTTTCTATTGTAAGCGCAGACGATGTGACAATAAATGGCTGTGCATTTCGTGATGCGAATGGAACCGCACCTCAATATGGAATTGATATTGAAACCAATAACAGTTCAAACCCCTGTGAACGTATTGAAATTCTAAATTCCGTGTTTGAGGGAAATGCAAGTGCTGCAATGGGAATTGTAACAAATGCAAATGACATCACAATTTCAGGATGTACGTTAAAAGGAGACTTTATCAACTATGCAGGAACTAATGTTACAGTTGATGATTCACAGCTTTTTGGAGAGACAGATGCCCGTATCGGAATAACGATGACAGATGGGACGATTCTCAATGACGGAAGTGAAGAAGAGGATGTATTGGTTGCGACTTTTAAAGTAGATAAAAAACCTTATACGATCGGGAAGTATAATATCGATGATTCGAATCAGATGTCCTTTGCAACCAGAAATGATGAAATCAGTCCATCCGGCATTGCCCTGATGCTTGAAAGGACCAGCCGTGGAACGAAAGAATCCGGTTATTATTTTAAAATAAGTGAATTTATGGAGGACGGTTCTTCCGTATTGACGAAAGGCAGAACATATCGATTTGAGTATGATGTACGGGGCAGTGGACAATGGGGAATCAAGACGGACCAGACCGGCTGGTATCCCTGTGTGCCGATGAGCGATAAATATGCTACGGGAATAGTAACCTATACGGCAGGATCCGGAAAGGACACCCGGTTAATGCTCTATGCAGTGGATAAAACAGATGGCATGTATCTGGCTATTGATGAGATAAGGATTTATGAAATACGTTGATGTTTTTATATGATCCGATATGTACAATGAATTGCATGAATCATAATAGAATATGGACGAAAGGCAGAGAGCTTATCTTATTTTTATTGCAAGTGTGGTGCCGGATAGGTATAATTAGTATATTGCGTGATGATAAAAGCAGGATGATAAAAAGCACATAAGGTAAAATGATAGAGGGGAATTATGAGCTGTGGTACCTAAGAAGACTCGGAAACAAATGGAAAATAGAAGAAGTGATGAAAAATAGGGAAAAGAAGGCAGGCCTGAAACGATCAGGTCTGCTTTTTGGCGTTATGCTGCTGTTTTTTGCTGCCGGAGTGACATTAAACGGCTGTGGAGCAGCAAAGGTGGCAGAGGTTGTTAATCTACAGACAGATTATCGTGTGAATCCTGTTGGAATCGATCATCCGGTACCTGTGTTCAGCTGGCAGATGAGTTCGGATGAAAAAAAGATAAAAAGCCAGTCAGCATACCGGATTATGGTATGGGAACATGGTATAGAAGATGAAGAAATTACCAACAAATCTCGAGAGATCAGCAATTATGTCTGGGATTCGGGAAAGGTGGAAAGTGATCTTTCTGTCTCAATTCCTTATGAAGGAGAAGAACTCAGGCCGCAGACGAGATATGACTGGACGGTAGAGGTCTGGGATGAGGATGATAAATTGTGCAGTACATCCGGTGAAGCTGCATATTTTGAGACAGGATTGATGGGACATTTCCCGGAGGAGGCACATTGGATTTCTGTTCAGGATATTTCTGCTGCGCAGGTATTCTCCGGAGTTTCTGCCTATTCCATTCAATATATGATGGAAGTGCAGAATACATCTGCCCGTTTTGTTTTTGGTGCCGAGAATGGACGATATGGTTCTATGACTCTTTGTGAGATCCGGAATCAGGATGAGGAAACGGTATTTACAGTCAAGGATATGGCAGAGCTTAATTCGAATACGGAATTTCCTTCCACTTATGTGGATACCGCAGCAAATGGAATTTATCAGGTGAATTTGCAGATAAAGGATCAGCAGATGGAGGTTTTGATCAATGGCAGTGTCATTGGAGAGTTCCCGATTCCGAGCACCTCACCGGGAGCCATTGGTTACTACAAGAGCCGTGGTACCCAATATTCCTATCTGGATGATATTATAGTAAAGGATGAACTGGGAAATATTTGTTATGAGGAAGATTTTGAACAGGAAAGTACTATGTTTGCGCCTGATCAGGTTGTAGTTGAAAATGGCCGCTGCAAGGCAGGTGCGGGATTGCTGCTGTCTGGGGAGCTGGAAGATCCGGCTCCGGTATTTGAAAGGACGCTTGAACTGGAAGAGAAGGAAATCGATCATGCGAGACTCTACCTGACGGCATTGGGAAGCTATGAGGTTTCGCTTGATGGACAGGCAGTTACGGATAACTTTCTGGATCCCGGGAAGCTGGCATATAATCAATATTTGTCCTATATGACCTATGATGTGACAGATATTTTGATGGGAGAAAAACAAGGGGAAGAACAGACAGAAAAGACTCCTGCATCTCATATCTGGAGGATGACACTATTTCATGGCTGGTATGACCGTGGTGTTGGCTATCCGGAGATTTACAGCCCATGGGGAGAGAAAAATGCGCTTCGGGGAGCTCTTGTTGTGACTTTTCAGGATGGATCACAACAGATCATTGGAACAGATGAGCAATTTCAGGTGACATTGGATGGGCCGATTCGTGAGAATGATGTCTATCAGGGAGAATTCTACGATGCCTCAAAGGCAATTGATTTTAAGGGCCTGGATAGTATAGAGGATGATGCGGCTGAATATACGGATGAAAGTATAGATAATAGAGGTATAGATGCTGGTAATAAAGCAACTGTTAAGTGGCAGCCGGTGGCCATAGATGATGTGGATTCCCGATACGAAGAGATTCCCTATATTGGTAAAGCCAATGAAGCAATCCGGTGTGTGCAGGAATTAACGCCAATATCGGTATCCGAGCCGGTAAGCGGTACCTATGTATATGATTTTGGCCAGAATTTTGCCGGTGTATGCCGGTATTTACAGATTACGGGGCTGAACGAGGCTCCTTCGGTAGAGGATGTGACGGGTATCGTATTGTCTTCGGATCTGACTCCGACCGGGGAATTCGAGTGTTCAGATGAGCTGGTGAATCAGTACTGGAGTAATGCAGTGTGGAGTCAGAGGAGTAATTTCATGGATAATCCGACTGACTGTGCGCAGCGTGATGAGCGTCATGGCTGGGCAGGAGATGCATAGATTTTTTCAGGGATGGCGTGCTATAATAGTGAAACGGATGATTTTTATAGAAAATATTTAACAGAGTTATGCGATCTTCAAAGTGAAGACGGGGCATTCCCGGACATGGCACCCAGAAACTTTGGAACAGGCTGGTCCGGCCAGGGAGGAGCCGGTGGCAATAACTGCTGGGGAGATGCGGCGATTGTGATTGCATGGAGGCTTTATACTCGGTATGGAGATATCAACGTCCTTGAGGAGCATTATGAAGCACTGTGCAAATGGGTGGATTATCTGGAAGAGCATTCAGAGAATGGACTTCGGACAGAGGAAATGGGATATGGAGATCATTTGTCAGTAGAAAGTACACCTAAAGGACTTACAGATACTGCCTGGAGTGCATATTCCGCAGAACTGCTGTCTAAGATATCCACAATACTGGGAAAAGAGCAGGAGGCGATCCACTATAATCAACTGTTTGAACTGTTCCGGGATGCATGGCTTAAGGAATATGTATCCGAAGATGGCGTAATTGAGTGCTATTCCCAGACTGCGTATGCTTTGGGGCTGGAATTTCAGCTGTTCCCAGAGAATATGCGACAGACAGCCACCGAATGCCTGTTGAACAATGTGACATTTAACCAATATGAATTTCATGCGGGATATGCGGGACTTTCCTATCTGTTACCGGCATTAAGTGAAGCCGGATATTCGGATGTGGCATATGAGATACTGTGTAATACCGGAGAACGCTCCCTGCTTTATCCGGTAACGCAGGGCGCAACAACGACACCGGAATATTTATCCGCTTATCGGGAAATAGATGGAGAACTGCTGCTTGATGGTTCGTTAAATCACTATGCCTATGGTGCTCCGGCAGAATGGCTTTATACTCATGTGTTGGGAATTCAGAGCGACGAAGAACATCCGGGATTTAAACACTTTTATATTAAACCGGAGGTGACCGGAAAATGGGCTTATGCGAGGGGAGCTTATGAGAGCATGTATGGCAGGATAGAGGTTTCCTGGGAACAGAAGGAAGACGGATATGAATATCATATTGTGATTCCGGCAAATACGACTGCTACGGTAGAGCTTGCGGGCATGGAACGTATGGAGCTGGGATCTGGGACATATAATTTTGCAAATTAGTATAATATAATGAAACAAAAAGAAGGGACTAAAAACAGCATGAAAGAAAACAAAAAAACATTCCTTTTCTGGGGAGGGGTAATAGTATCATTTATATGGATGTGTATATTATGCTTTTTATCATCTTGGCGAATCCGGAGTAGCTAATTGGGATGAAGCCCGTCATATCATTAACGCATATGAAATGTATCAGACGAAAGAATGGTGGATTACAACATATCGTTATGGGGTAGATTACTTTAACTATAAGCCGCCCTTCAGTACATGGATGATTATTTTGAATGCACAATTATTTGGGTGGAGTTATTTTTCGGTGAGGCTATATTCTGCAGGCTGCATGGCAGTGATATTCCTGATTGCAGTAATGTGGGTGAATAAAATATCAGGGCACAAAGCGGCTTTAATTACAGCAGCGTTGTTAACAACAGGAGTGGATGTGATTTTCTTTCATATGTCACGAAGTGCGGATGCAGATGCATTATATATTTTAATGATGGTAGCAGCATTTTTATGTTTGTATTATACGGAGAAGAAGCCATGGCTATTGGCAGGAGTTACGTTTTTTCTTGCCATGGCATTTATGGCAAAGTGTTTACACATGGCGCTGGGAGTGCTTATTTTGCTTGCATATCTGCCAAGAATTTATAAGAAATTAAAGTTTAGACATTATCTGACTGCGGCAATAACAGGTATATTACCTGTAACAATCTGGGGTGTGATTCGTTATCTCTTTGATGGCTGGGTATTTATCAGGGGAATGCTTGGAATGGAAGTGGTAGACCGGATTGAGAGTTCAAAGGATTATCTGGGA
Organism: Lachnospiraceae bacterium; assembly: GCA_021628825.1. Classification (GTDB taxonomy): domain Bacteria; phylum Bacillota; class Clostridia; order Lachnospirales; family Lachnospiraceae; genus Suilimivivens. Next base: position 829,301 of record JAJXRY010000002.1, read on the forward strand.
TATGTTACTTATATTTTATCAAAACCGTGGATTGATTTGGCATTGCTGGCAGTTATTATTGCCCTGGTGATGAAGAAAAAGAGAACCCAATAATCAGGGAAACAGGAAAAAGCTTTCGGATGAACCTGCAGGGAATCGTCAATCATACTCTTTATCTGTTTGTGCTTTGGATGATAGTTCCGCTGGTGATTTATAGTGCATCCGGAGCATTTATGGAATGGTATAGTTATATTAGTTTTGTGCCATTTTGTATTCTTGTGGGAGCAATTGTTGGTAAGGCATCCTTTGGAGGCTTGAAAAAATGGGGAAATATATTGGCATTGCTGCTGATCGGCGTAAGTGTAGGTACAGCAGTGTATATGGAAGTTAATAAGTTAAATACGCTTTCTTATGTGAATAATGTGGATCTGCGTCAGGATCTTAAGGATTTAGTAGATCGCAATCCTGAGCTTACAGGAAGAAAAATGTATATTGAAAATAGCCGTAATGAGTATAAAGAGCAAGGTGTCTGGGAACAGAATAATATAGTGGATGCTTATCTTGCCGGTAATTTCATTCCGGTTGATGGGGGAGTATCCTTATTCCTTGAAGATGAAGATGATACTGTTCTGCTGGTGTTGTCCAAAAATCTGATGGAGCCTTATTATGATAGTATTGCTGGGCATGTAATTTTTAGTAGATGGGAATGACTATTTGATTTTTTTGTAAGCAGACATATTCTTAAGTATGAATTTGAATTGATAAAGAAGGAAATTAATAAGAAGCCTGATGAAATTTATAATTCCATCAGGCTTTCGTATTCCTTCTGCCGCTTGGGAGAAGTTTCAGCGGCCTTAAAATCCGGATTATTATATTCCGGAGATAATTCTTCGGGAAGAATCATTCCGGGATGGAAAAGCAGTTCCAAGGTATCCGGATCCTGTCCGAATTTCCGGAACTTATCCATCAACTTGTTGATCCGGTCAGCATCCATGGAACCGCCCATAATTAATCCCCATAAATAATAGTTCCCTCTCATGGGGATAATTGGGTGTCTCTTTGTATACAAGGTGCAATATTGAATAATGATGTTTTTAATCAGATTTACCGGTGGATAGGTATGGTATAAAGCCGGAGTGCTTAAATAAGGTGCTAAGGGCTCCTGGGAAATCCGGATATACTGTACCGGATAATGATTCCAAAGAACTACATCACGCAGGGCATCCCAGACAACCGGAATCATATGGGAATGCTGGTGACTGTCGAGACACAGCACATAATTCGAGAGCATCGCATGGTACAGCTTTTGGATCTGTGCCTGAATCTCCGTGGAAAGCTGCTTACGCAGTTCGTTTCTCACAGAAGTGTAGGAGCTTTTAAAGAAATACATCCAGCTGCACTTAAAATATCCGTTTTTCATCAACGAGAAGTGGAATTTCCACAGGATCCGCACAGCAGTGTCCTTCGAAAAAAAATTGAGATGTAATGCAACCGTCAGTGCCGGACGCTCTTTCATTACAGGAAGAAGCAAATTCATACAGTCTGCAAAGCAGCTCATATTGGGAATGACACTGATTCCGGATAATTTTCCCTGTTGGACAAGGGTCAATATTTCTTTGGATGCATTTATTGAAATGCCGTAATCATCGGCATGATATACAATCATGGTGTTGCTCCTTAATGATTTTTCTAATATTTTTTCTTGACTTTCTATATCAATCGTTTAATATCCACAGCGTCTGCTGATCAGATATCTCGGTCTTGCCTTAATCTCTTCATAAATTCTCGAAATATAATGCCCGATAATACCGAGGCTGATCATCAGAATACTTCCAATCCAGCAAAGTAGAATAATAACGGTGGTGAAGCCTTCCACAGCGGTTCCGGAAAAATAACGGAACAATGCCTCAATCGTGAAACCGAAGGCAGGGATAAACATAAACCAGCCTAAAATGGTAACAACCTGCATCGGTGCACCGGAAAAGGAGGTGATATTACGGAGTGCGTATTTCACCAGACTCCAGAAACTCCATTTGGAAGTGCCGATTTCACGTTCCTGTACCTCAAATGGGATCTGAATCGTTTTAAATCCAACCCAGGAAGATAAGGCGCGGAAAAACGGAGTCCGCTCCGGCATCAGGAGAAGTGCATCAATGGCTTTCCGGTCCAGAAGCTTAAAGTCGGAAGCATTTTTCATATCAATTTTGGTAAGGTGGCTGATAATTCCATAAAATCCATTGGCACACATCCGATGGAAAGCACTTTCCTTGCCGCGATTGGATTTTACAGCTTCTACTACTTCATATCCGTTCTTCCATAATTCGTACATCTGGGGGAGAAGTGTGGGGGGATGCTGTAAATCACAGTCCATAATGACTGCACATTCTCCGGCAGCAGCTTCGAGCCCTGCAAAAATTGCTGCTTCTTTTCCAAAGTTACGGGAAAAGGAAAGCCCCTTGACATTAGACTTCGTCTGTGCAAGCCCGACAATATTTACATAGGTATTATCCACAGAACCATCGTCTACGAAGATAATTTCAAAATCAATTTTGGCCCGGTTTAAAATCCCTTCGACGGTCTCATAGGTTCGAAAAATATTATCCTGTTCATTGTAGGATGGAATAATTAAGGAAATCATTTTTTATCACTTTCTCATAGATATGTTGTCTGCTTTTTACTCCTATCATTATATCGGATTTTACGTGGAAGCGCAACGAGTCTTAGCGATTGTTTGCCGGATGAAGGAGAAAGGGGCAGTAGAAGAGATGTTAATTTGTAGAAAAAAAGGTAAGAATAAGTGCCATGTATTGAAAATGTTAAGTGAAAAAGCAAAAATATTCTGTCTTGTGTCTTAAAACAGGACATATTGAAGCGATGTATATAATACAATGTTTGTGTCAAAAATAAGCGGGGATAAGGTATGGCACGAATTATTGATTATGAGGCTCAAAATATCATAGGCGATAAGTTGCGCGAATACAGGCTTGAAAGACATATGAGTCAGAAGGAGTTAGCAGAACGACTTGAAACTTATGCCATATATGTCTGTCGCGGTTCTATTTCGAGGATTGAAAATCATGAACGTACAGTTACAGATTTTGAACTGCGCGCCATGGCGGAAATCCTGAATGTGGATGTAGTGGATCTTTTTGAAAAATAGAAATTGGTAATATACAAAAAGCACTGATTTTGCGTTAGAATGGTATAAGTGATGACGCGGATCAGTGCTTTTTTTATGTGAGGTAATGCTTATGGAAGAGATAAATGCAAAGGAGACCGAAGAAAAGAATATTTTAATTATAGAAGATGAGTTTGCAGCATTAAGATATCTGATCAAGATAGTGGAAGACTGTATTCCGCTGGAATACCATGTGTTCGGATATACGAATCTCAGAGAAGCTTTTGAATGTATGAAACATCGGAAGCTCTCTCTGTTTATTGTAGATATTATGCTGAATCAGAATGAGCACAACCGGGAAGGATATCAGTTTATTGAAATAATTCGCACAAGAGAGGAGTATCGTTATATTCCGGTGATCTTTGTGACCGGACTGGAAGAACCAAGAGCATTGGCTTATAAGGATCTGCATTGCTTTGGCTATATTCAGAAGCCGTATGATAAGGATGAAATTAGTCAAATGGTTCAGAAGTGTCTTTCATATAAGAAGGTGGAAGGAAAAGCGAGGTTTCATCTGAAGAAGGACGGAATACATATTTTTCTGGATGCAGATCAGATTGTGTATGTTCGTATTACAGGGAAGAATTTATCTGTCAAAGTACACGGTAAGCCATTGTGCCAATATGCATATCTTACCATGAAGGAAATTATGGAACAGCTTAAGACGGAACCAATGGTATCCTGCGGAAAAGGACTTCTGGTTAATGGAAGATATATGGATCATCTGAATCAGATGGAGCGGAAATTATATTTAAAGGATGATGCGGGGCCGCTTAAGTTAACCAGGTCTGGACTTAAGGAGAACATCCATAGTATTACTGATAGCCTGTCACAGTAAAACTGTGTTAATACCAAGCGAAAACGGAGGAAACCAACAGTAGAACTATATTAAGGCAAATGTGGATCATGGATATAATGAAATAAAAAGCAGAGGTGTCCATGATGGCAGAAGATTTTTTAATTAATAATGAACAGATGGGGAAAAGAATACGGGAACTGCGTGAGAAAAGGGGACTTACTCAGGATGCCTTATCAGAGATTCTATCCGTAGGACCCAATGTGATCGGATGTTATGAACGTGGGGAATATGGTCCATCTAAGAGGACACTTGCGGTAATTTGCCAGTATTTTGGTGTCACCACAGACTATCTTCTCTATGGAGAAAAAGGAAAATGTGGAAGATATTATGGAACAGGTGGATCATTTCTCAGATGTGGATAAGTTGAAGGTATTAATTCGTCTGATGCATTACTTTATTAAAGGAAAGGTGCTTACGAAAGAGGATAAAGTATGCAAGGAAAGTATCAAAATTATGATTGATCATTTATTCGAAGCTGAGGAATAAGGAGAAGAAATACATAAGATGAAAACAATTTTAATTTTAGAGGATAATGCTTGCGAGATGGAGCGCCTGGTTAAAATTGTTCGTGAACAGGGACCACAGAATGAGGTGGTCTGTGCAGTTAATCTGGAGCAGGCATATCATATGGCAATGGAGAAATCTGTTGATCTTTTTCTGTTAGATATTATTCTTGATCCCCGGACCTCGGGGGACGCTTCCGGTATGAAGTTTGCAGATCATATTCGTGAAGTGGAGCGTTATCATTTTACTCCCATTATTTTTATTACCGGATTGGAAGATCCCAGTCTGTATGCATACAGTGATGTCCAATGCTACAGTTATGTGGAGAAGCCATATGATGTAGTGCAATTAGCAGAAATTATTAAGGAGGCTCTTGCGATACCAACCGAACCTTCCGATACAAACAGAATGTATTACAGGCGGGAGGGTATGCTGTGGAGACTGTGCAAGGAAGATATTGTTTATATTGAGAACAGACGATCCGGAAGAGTAATCCATACAACAACAGATGAGCGTTACCTTCCCTATAAGCCGGTTAAAGATATTCTCAAAGAGTTGAATTCCGATGATTTTGTTCAATGCAATCGTTTTGTAATAGTGAATCGAAATCATGTTGAAACCGTAGATCCTGTCAACAGGTACATTACCTTTAAGGACAGGAAGGATGTGGTGGAGATTGGAATGACATATAAGAAGAACTTTTTTGAGGAGGATGTTTTATGGTTAGAAATATTTTTGGAATTATTTGAAACTCTAGCATATTTATATTGTTTTGCCGCAACATATGGTAAGAAGATGAAGTATAATATTTATGTGGTAATTTTTGTGGTTGCACAGTTATTTCTGATGACAGGCATGAATGACTATGGATTTCCGAAATACTTAATTTCACTTTCATATGCACTTATGTTTACATATTGTATTTTGAATTACAAATCTTCTATTGTGCAGGCAGTGATAAATGTCGTTCTTTCTGTTTTGATAATGGGAATTATACAGGTATTGGTATATTCTATATTAGTAACTGTATTCGGAACTAATAATGGTACGACGGGGATTGCATTAGAATTAGGTGTAATGATTTTTAAACTTTATTATAGTATATCTTGTGGTACCCAAGGTTCGATTAAAATTACTTTCTAATTATCTTTTTAAATAAAAAAAGTATTATCGGGATTAATAATACCTTTTGTAATAATTGTGTTGGGCAGTAAAAATATGGAAAATAAAAACAGACACCAGTTTACCGGGAGAAGATTTCATATATATCGTTTATTTCTTTTTCAATGCTGGTACTATTGCTGATAGAATGGCAAAAAGACTAAAATAGCAGAAGAAAAGCAAAGAGTTCAGTTGGAGATGAATAAGCTGTATTATGCGGCATATGAAGATTTGATTTTTGTCAATAAGAAAAACGGCAACATGATTTTAAGAATCATTTAAATGCAATTCAGGGAATATTATATACATCGCATTCCTATGAGGAACTAAGGTCACAACAAGAAAATTACATGGCAGAAATGCTTAAGGATAATGAAAAAAACATCTATACTTACTATGGTAGAAAATCCTTTGATTGCAGGATTTCTTTCTGTTAAAATCCATGAAGCAGAGAAAAAGAAAGATTGAAGTTGAATATGACTGTAGTCTTTCTAAGCAGAAAATAAGTATTCCAGAATATCAACTTATAGAAATGCTTGGAATACTCATGGATAATGCAATTGAAGAAGCTGAACAGGTGCCTGGGAAAAAGAAAATTTGGATATATTTATTAACTGATGATCAAAAATTATATTTCAAAGTAGAAAAATACATGTACGCAAACTAATAAGGATAACATATCAAAATTCTTTTTCTTTAAATTACAGTAATAAGGGAGCAAATAGAGGACTTGGACTTTATAAATTGAAAGAAATGGTTAAAAAAATATGCTGGGGAAATATATGCAAGTGAAAAGGTTAAAGAGAATAGTGAAGTGATTGAATTTGTCTTAAATATACCATTGTAAAAAAATAAATGTCAGATACGTTATGCATCTGACATTTATTTTTTTACTGTTGTTCATTGGTTGGAAAATCCGGCTCACCAAAAAAGGTAATACAAATACAGTTAGAAAAGATACCATCAAAAAAATGGATAAACATACTCCACAAAGGAGCAGCCCAATCTGCTGAAGTTTAAATTTGTTCATGTTTTTTTCACCTCCTTATAAACTTTTTGTAATAGTTAATTGAATGGCATGAATAATAACCATCCAAAAACTTGCCAGGAAATAAGGGCATTTCGGAAACAGGAACAATAGAATTGCAACTATCAGGACAACCTGAAAAGAGGCAATGCGGTTCCGGTGGATGCCTTTTTCATCCAGTTTTACCTCACGATGAGAGAGGAGAGGACCGAGCACGTATTCAATAATTGCACATGGAATCATGAGCCCGATCCGCACAATAGGTGTTAACGGTGCTGCAACCGGCAGGATCATGACAGTGGGAACAAATACAAGCACTGTCAGCAGCAGGCATGTCCAATAGCTTTTAGTGTGAATTCCTCCGTTTTTTTACCTCTTAGTAGACAAAAATGGAATCAGTGCACATAAAAAAATAAGGAAAGAAACCTAAATAATAAAATATTCCTGCTAAGAGGATTAATTTACTGAGATCATAAAGAAGCGCCGTGATCACATAGCGTATTACCTTTAATTCATATTCTGTAAAGTCATAAGTACTTCTGATTTTATTCATCAGCGCATCCATAAGTGATATCTCCTTTTCCATATCATAATTCCGGGTAAATAAAAGAAGCTAAAAATGGATCGAATCGCGGGTAATCGGGATAGTAAAAAAGAAATATGAAAAAGGGGAGCCGGAACGGAAAAGGAAAAAGATTTGTTCCTGCAAAAGTCGTATTTAAGAGAATGAAAATGCTAAATGGTATGGAATAGGAATCAAAATTGGAAAAAGATATCTGCATAATGCTTAAACTGTGCAAAAAAATTGGAACAAAATAACATCTTTAGTAAGAATAATGTTGATAAATGGAAATAATTAACATTTTTTGTCTCTAAAAAAAGAATGTTTAGGAGAATCAGAATAGCGAAAATGACCGGTATAGATAAAAAATTTTCGTGAAGTTATCTGTTTTTTTCAAAGAAAAAAAGTAATACAATACCTTTGTCCTTTTTTTACTTATGATAAATAATGAGGTGGAATGACGAATGAAGAAAATAAATGAAGAGCTTTTTCATAGCCATTCTCGATGATGATCCCGATTTTTGCACATGTTTTTATCAAGGATGATTAAAAAGGTTCTGAGTACCGGAAAACTGCAGGCACATATTCATGTTTTTCAGGACAACAGCAGAGGCAGATATTTCACCGTTGACATTTGATTTGCTGTTTCTGGATGTGGAGCTGGGAGATGAGAATGGGATTCAGTGGGTGAAAAAGTGGAGACGGACACGGAAGTTTCAGGATATTATTGTTACTTCGTCCTATGATCATTATATGATTGACAGCATGGAAATCCGTCCGTTTGCTTATATAAGGAAAGCACATCTGGAACAGGATTTGCAGAAAGCGATGAAAAGATATTGGAACGAAAGCGGTGAAGAGCCTATTTATGTCATTGTGAAGGATGGTAAGAAAGAAATTCTGGTGGATCCTTATCACATTGATTATCTGCAGGCGAATGGTCATTACATTGATATTATTATGGATAATGAAGAACCGATAGTGGTAAGAAATCAGATTAATGAGCTGCAGCATATTCTGGATAAATACGGTTTTTGTCAGGATACAGATTAGTTATCTTGTCAATGTAAAATTTATAGAACGAGTTGATGGTAAAAATGTTTATTTGCGCAATGGAATAAAGAAATCAATAAGCCCGCATTTTGACAAAATAATTCGGGAAAAAGCTACGAAGTTACATGGAAACCGATGGAGAAGACATAAATGGAAATATTTGCTAATGTGTGTGAATCGGTATTATGGATTGTATTTTTTAAAAAAATATTCTGTGCGCCAAAAATATGATAAGAAAAAGGATATTTCAGCAGGCATTGCGGCAGCATTTCTGCTTGTGGTCAGTATCGGTCTTTCAGACCAGTTTGCATTATTTTTCTCAATATACAGTTCTTATAGATTTGCTGATTACCTTCGTGTACGCCATGCTTTTTTTCTCCAAAGCAAGTGGTACTGGAAGGTATTTTTTTGATAGGAATCTACACGGTTGTGCTGCTTGGTACCAGTGTGCTTACCATGGGATTATTTGTTAATATTCTGAAGGTAGACGCCGTGAGGCTGGTGTCTGAGGGTGATCCCTTCCGGGTTGCAATGATTATGCTGGCAAAACTGTTGCTTGCCGGGGTTGTGGCAGTGATGGCTGTTTTTAAAGATCAGATCATGCGGCTGCAGAAAATGGGAGTATGGATACTTACAACTCCTTGTCTGACTATATCACTGGGTGTTCTCTTATTTAAAAATAATTGTTGAATTTTATAAGCAGACTTCGGATATTGTATGGATTATCTGGCTGCTGTTGCTGATCTGTGCGCTGTGCATGATGAGCTTTTTGGCTTGCATATGGAGCTTATCAGGGAAAAACAACAGAAGAAAAGGAGCGAGTTTTTGCGGAAACAGATGAATGCCCAGCAACAGACCTATAAACAGCAGTATGAAAATATACGGAAGGTCCGTAAAACACAGCATGATATGAAGCATCGTCTTGTAGTCATTGAGCATCTGCTGATTGAGAAGAATTATGAAAGGGCACAGAGCTACACAAAAGAATTTCTCAGGGAATTAGATGATGTGAAAGAATTTAAGTACGGAGATAGTGCGCTCAGTACGTTACTTTTTAATAAAGGAAGAGACAGCAAGGGAACGTGGTGTTCGAATGGAAATCAATGCGGATGCCATTAATACGACGCGGGTTTCGGAAATGGATCTTACCATGATCATGGGTAATCTTCTGGATAATGCAATTGAGGCGGCCGAGAAAGTTGAAGATTGTCCGGAAGTATATGTGCTTATAAAAACGAAGGGCATGCTGTATATCAGTGTTAAAAACAGGGCAAAGGATATGGGAATGAATAAAACAGGAAAACCTGATTATACAACCAAGGAAGATACATTACTTCATGGATTTGGAATCGCCTGCATACAGGAACTGGTTGCCAGGAACAGGGGGACGGCTTGATATGGAGGCTTCTGAAGGCTGGTTCAGGACAGAAATTTTCTTTTGATCCGCTGTCAATACGAAAAGATGACAAAAAAACAGGCAAAAAGTTGACATTGCCCTGTTCAAATAAAAAAATTGCGTTACAATGAAGAAAAAGGAGGAGAAAGCAGACGTGTCTGAATTTCTAGCAAAGAGAATTACGATGGTATTTATCCGTAAGTTTCAAATTAAAAGAAGAGGATTGGGATTTGTACTACCTCGGTATCGAGGTAATTGTAACTACGGCACTTACCGGAATGATGATTATGCTGCTTGGAATCGGATTGCGGAATTTTTTTGGATCTATTGTTTTTTTACTTTGTTTTTATGAGTATTCGGAGTTATAGCGGAGGATATCATGCTAAAACCAGATTGCAGTGTTTCTTTGTTTCGGTGTTATGCTACCTGCTTTCATTTGCAATGATGAAAGGACTGTTGTGTTTGCCGGAGGCAGTACAGAATATTCTTATTGCAATCGGAGTTGCAACAACGGTTGTACATTTTGCAAAACTTGCACCGGTGGAAAACCCGAATAAAAGAATCCGTGAGGAAATGAAAGAAAGAAATCGAGTCATGTCCTTTTTTATGCTCATATGCTGGTATTTAATCTGTTCCGTGTTCGTGTTTGCTGGGAAATACGAGATATCAACGCAGATATGGACAACAATAGTGATTATTGCTTTGCTCCTCTGTGGAAAAAGGAGGAAAAAGAGATGAATAAGCTTAAAGCAACCTTGTCAAGACTTGTTATGGCGGCTGTCTGGGGAGTAGCAATCACTACGTTAACCTCTACATCCCGTTTCTTGACATATCAGCCCAAAGGCGAAGAAGAATTAATGCGTAAATATCTTTAATTGTGTACATATGCGGTGTAAAAGGGGATAAATTGTACATAATATGATATGCAAAAAGCCTCCGGCAGGACAACCTGTCCGGAGGTTTTTTTGTCTACATTAGGTAGTTGTTGTGAAATGGTACGAGATTTGGTATGATACTGTTCAGAGTGATATATCCATATTGTTTAGGGGAAAATGCAATGAATCGTCTGAAATGGGATCAACAAAAACAGGAAAACTTGTGCATCATTTATATTTTATGGTGGCAGCAGTGGCAATTCTGCTGCTGGCAACGAGATCATCATTTCTTTATCCCTGCAATAACTGGGATGATGCAAACAGTTATTTTTTTCCGTTGGTAAGGCGATTTTTTTAACGGAAAACTTCCCTATCGTGAGGTGTTCGATCAGAAGGGAATTCTGCTTTATTTCTTATATGGTCTGTGTTATCTCCTTTCCCATACCACGTTTGCCGGAGTTTTCGTGATGGAATGTATTCTGGCATTTTTTGATCTGTTGGGAATGTATCGGATTTTACTTCTTTATATGAAAAGAAATACCGCACTTATTCTGACACCGCTTCCACTTGCTATGGTGTTTGCTTCGTATAGCTTTTTACTGGGGCGGAGCTGCAGAAGAAATTTGTCTGCCGTTTTTTTGCTGTGGGGGGCTGTATCTGGGATTGCGTTATTTTTAAGACGGAGTACCCGCAGAAAGCAAGGGACAGCCGGACCTTGCTGATTGCAGGCGTTCTGGCAGGTGTGATTGCGAATATTAAATTTACGGTGTTGGGATTCTTCTTTGCATGGATGATGTGGGTGGCCTTTTCCTGCCTGATGCGGAAGGATGTGAAACGTGCCTTTGTGTCCTGTGGCTGGTTTCTGCTTGGCATGGCGATCCCGTTTGTGCCGGGGCTTATTTATTTTGGCGTGCGCGGTGCGTTATATGACTGGTATTGGGGATATGTTTATATTAATGTGTTCCTGTATAGTAATCTGGACGGCGCAGGTCCTTCCATCGGAGAGAGAATCTACACGCTTGTGAAAATCCTGTATTGGCTGATCCGTGTGAATTTCCTGTATTATATTGCGATTATTCCGGGACTGTTTGCGATGCTTCTGGAAAAGAAACAGAAGTGGATGACCCGTCTGTTTGTACCGGTGCTCTTTGGATTTCTGTTCCTTGGAATTTACATCGGAGGTTCCGAGCTTCCTTATTATGCACTGCCGCTTGGCGTATTTACGGTCTGCGGATTTATTCTGCTTGGGAAGCTGGCAGAGTGGGTGATACAGAAGCTAAAGAAATCTTCCGACCGGTCTGCTGCAAAGTGGCTGCAGGGGATTTTTATGGTGGCTGCGATTGGGGGTAAGCGTGCTGATTGTATATCTGAATTCGATCAATATTCCTTATATGAAGATGAAGCGCGAAGATCTGTTTCTGTACCATTTTAAAGAAATTGTGGAGCAGTCGGAGAATCCGACCCTGTTAAATATCGGATGTCTGGATGCCGGATTGTATACGGTGTGTGATATCGTGCCGACGTGCCAGTGGTTCCAGACGCAGACCATTAATTCGGATGTGGTATATCAGGAGCAGGAGCGGTATATCCGGGAAGGACAGACGGAATATGTCCTTGCCAGGGACAACTACCCGGAGGTAATCTGGGAGCAGTATGATCTGGTGGCCGAAGAAGAATTTGATGATGGAAATTATGTAAGTACCTATTATCTTTTTCCATAGAAAATAGAGTCTGAATAGTTACTGGAATTTTTAAAATAGACGCATGAGGGGATAGAATCGTGAAGTTGAAAGAGAAAAAGACCTTATTCATACAGGCAGGGAAAAAGCCTTTTTTTACATCCTGGGCATTGATGAAAGCGGCACGAATGGAGTCGGGAAACATATTTACGCTGATTTTTCTTCCTGCTGGCCTTCTTCTTTTTACCGGGAGGTTGATAGGAAACTTGCTGCTTCACAGAAAGCAGACCGCAGAATGAAGGTGGTATCGGCAGTTTTGGCAGTGATTTATACGCTGTGTTATATGCTGTTGGATGCGTCACATTATATTGAAGCGTTAACCAACCGGATGTTTCGGCTTGGAATTCTTGCAGCAGCTGCAATTGGTTTCTGGTCCCTGTTTGATGCATTGCTGAAATTCCTGTTCCTTTGGGTTACAGAGAAGGAGAAGATGAAGGAGCTGTTCTGCGAAAAGGAACCGGATAAAAGCCGGAATCCTTTTTGCTACGCATCCATTGGCGGCCACCTTCCTTGTCTGTCTGCTTGGATGGCTTCCTTATTTCCTGTACCAGTTTCCCGGAATTATGACGCCGGACAGCATTAACCAGCTTGAGCAGGTGCTGGGCGTGGTTTCCTACAGTAATCATCATCCATGGGTACATACGCTGCTGATCAAGGTCTTTTATTCCATTGGCTTTGCGATAACGGGAAATATGGTATCAGCAATGGGCTTTTATACCTTTGCACAGATGTGTATCATGGCATTCAGTGTCGGATATTTTGTTTCATCCATGCGGTTCCTGCATCTGAAAGCGGGATGGTGTATCGTAATGGCGCTGGTATTTGCAATCCTGCCATACCATGCTGTTTATGCGGTTACCGTGTGGAAGGATATTCCGTTTGCAGCAGCCGTGCTGGTCTTTATTACCTCCCTGTTGCGGCTGCGGAATGAAGAAAAATGGCAGCATGCCGTACTGTTTGCGTTAAGTGGAGCAATGATGTGCCTGTTCCGCTCCAACGGCTGGTATGCATTTCTGGTATGTATTCCTTTTTTCGTTGTTTCTTTCTGGAAAAAGCAGCGGAAAGTGGTCGGACTTCTGGCTGTTTCCCTGCTTGCAGCAGTTGTGGTGAAATATCCGGTAATGAATGGATGTCAGGTGACGCCTCCGGATTTTGTAGAATCCCTGTGCATTCCTGTTCAGCAGGTTTCGTATGTTCTTGCCAATGACCGGGAACTGTCTCCGGAACAACTGGAATTGATTGATGCGGTGATTGACCGTAACTATGTGAAGGACCTGTATAACCCGGAATTTGCGGATAATATGAAGGAGCTTGTCCGCGCCGGACATCCGGAATATCTGGAAGCACATAAAAAAGAATTTTTCAAGCTGTGGCTCGATCTGCTGATCCGATATCCGGGTGATTATCTGGAGGCCTATATCCAGCAGACAAACGGATACTGGTATCCGGATTCTTATTATCCGGTGGCTGATGCGGAAGGCGTCAGTGCAACGAAACTGGGCGTTTCCCATACACCGCTGATCCGGGGTCCTCTGGTTGTGAAGGGCAAAGAAATTGCCGTAAAGCTTGGAAGCATGGTGCCGGTATACGGTACGTTATGGAGCATGGGAGTTGCTTTCTGGATCTTATTGCTGATGATAGGCTGTGTATTAGTGCGCCGGGAAGAGGGAAAGCTTCTTTATGCACTTCCGTGTCTGTTATTATGGGGAACGGTCATGATTGCCACACCGGTGGCAACGGAGTTCCGGTATGTTTATTTCCTGATGCTGTGCATGCCGTTTTATCTATGCATGATGGTGTTGGAGGAACCGTCCCAAAGCTGTATAGACGCTCGCCCGGAAATATGATATAATGAGCCTTAAAAGGTAAATAGAAAGGCGGTTAATCTGGAATGAAGAAAGCCCTGATTATTGGTGCAGGACCTGCAGGCCTTACTGCAGCGTATGAATTACTTACGAAATCAAAGGATATCGAGGTAATTGTATTTGAAGAAAGCGACTATTTTGGAGGTATTTCAAAGACAGTCAATTATAAAGGAAACCGTATGGATATGGGAGGGCATCGTTTCTTCTCTAAAATTCCGGAGGTAAATGCCTGGTGGGATCATATGCTTCCTATGCAGGGAGCGCCGACCTACGATGATATTGTATTAAAGCGGGAGATGCCTGTGCATAAGGGCGGGCCGGATCCGGAAAAGGAAGATCGTGTTATGCTGACAAGACACCGTGTTTCCCGTATCCTGTTTGATACCAAGTTTTATGACTATCCGATTTCCTTAAAGCCGGAAACCTTTAAGAACTTTGGCGTGCTGACTACCCTGAGGGTAGGCTTCAGCTATCTGGGATCCATGTTCCATAAGCTGCCGGAGGATAATCTGGAAAATTTCTATATTAACTGCTTTGGCAGGAAGCTGTATTCCATGTTCTTTGAGTACTATACAGAGAACCTCTGGGGACGTCATCCCAGTGAGATCGATGCTTCCTGGGGTGCACAGAGAACCAAGGGACTTTCCATTATGGGAATCCTGAAGGATTTCTTTGGCAAGCTTTTCAAGGTAAAGAACCGTAAGGTCAATACCTCCCTGATTGAGGAATTCAAATATCCAAAGCTTGGTCCCGGACAGCTCTGGGACGTAACTGCAGCTGAGGTTGAAAAGCTTGGCGGTACGATCATCAAAAATGCAAAGGTTACGAAACTTCACAAGAATGCGGATAATGTGCTGACCTCCCTGACCTATGAAAAAGGATGGACAGGAGTTCACCATGGAAGGTGATTACTTCATTTCTTCCATGCCGGTGAAGGATCTGGTTGGCGGTATGAACGATGTACCGGCAGAGCCCGCAAGGATTGCCAAGGGACTTCCTTATCGTGACTATATGACGCTTGGCGTACTGGTACCTAAGATCAATCTTGTAAATAAGACTAATATTAAGACCATTAACAATATTGTTCCGGACTGCTGGGTTTATGTACAGGATCGTAATGTGAAGTTGGGACGTTTCCAGATTTATAATAACTGGTCTCCTTATATGATTAAGGATCTTGAGCATACGGTATGGATCGGTCTTGAGTACTTTGTCAATGAAGGCGATGAATACTGGAACATGACCGAGGAAGAGTTCGCGAAGATCGGTGTCAGTGAAATGATCAAGCTTGGTCTGATTGACAGTCCGGATGTGGTTCTGGATGTTCATATGGAGAAGGTGAAGAAAGCTTATCCGGCATACTTTGATACCTATGATGAGATGGATAAGCTGGTGGATTACTTAAGCTCAATTGAGAATCTGTACTGTGTTGGACGTAATGGTCAGCATCGTTATAACAATATTGACCACTCTATGGTTACTTCCTTTGAAGCGGTTAAGAATATTTTAACCGGAAGCAAAGACAAGAAGAACATCTGGAGTGTCAACACGGAGCAGGAATATCATGAGACTTCCAACGAAGAAGGAAATGAAGCTGAGGTTGATTAATAAAGAATAAAGATATCCCCGATAAATCAAAGTGTTTATCGGGGACATTTTTTATGAGTTTGTTTTGTGATAAAACTCTTAAAATTTTCAATTCATGTTTTACTTACGGAACAGGGACTGTCTTGCTCCGTGGTTGGCTTCTCTGTGATGCAACGTATCATCTACGGTATCCATACGAAGTCCGGCATCAATGAAGTCACAGTATTTACAGAAGGTATAATCTGCACGGCTTGTCCGGATATCCTTACGAAGCTTCTGATACTGTGGAGAATTCCAGGCTTCCTTTAACGGAGTTTTCGTAAGGTCTGCCAAGGTGGTTGCTTCGAAGTTGTCGCAGCAGCAGATTCCCATACGGCCGTCCGGGAAGATGAACATATCGGTGTAAGGCATCAGACAGGTTTCTTTAATGATCTTGATGTCATTGGTCTTGTTCGGAGCGCTTCCGGCACGGTTGCTCAATACGGCATCCATGTATCGCATCTGGATCAGCAGTTCGACATCCTTGAATTCTTCCGGATGGGACTTCGCATATTCGTAAATTTCTTTCACATTATCATGCAGCTTCATATCTCTACAGTAGTTGTTAATAATAAGCTGGTTGACATAGGGGATGATCTCCTTTACCTTGTCTACGGTAAGAAGCAGGCCGTTACTGGAAAGGAAGATGAAGCTGTGGGGAAGCTTCTCTCTGCAATATTTATGAAATTCTACAATTCTGGTATCCAGAAAAGGCTCATTGTTACCATAAAGTGTCAGGTGGCCGGTGTATCCCCAGTCGGCAAGCTGGTCAATAATACTGTAAAATAAAGAATCTTCCATACGTTTGTATGGACGCTTCTCAGCATTTTTGTTTGCGGTACAGAAGGAACAGGTGCTGTTGCAGCGGTTGATGGTTTCCAGGTTAACCACAAGCGGCATCGGCGGTTCTTCTGTGGACAGGAAATAATCGATATATTCCTGTTGTAATTTATTTCTGGTGGAACGCTGCAGCTTTAAATAGCTGTCAGAAGAAAGGTTGGGAAAATATTTTTTTGAAGATTCCAACCAATGACTCCACCAAAATTATGATATTTTACTGACATGTCAAATCTCCTCTTTGGATCTTTTTTTAAATTGGTTCCGAATAGTTATATCCTAACATTGATTTTATGGGGCGTCAAGTTAATAGCGTTGCAATAAGGGCCTGAGTCGTGCTAAAATAGACTGATATATTGCGGAGGAAATGACAATGACTTCTTTTTTGGAAAAACATCGGAAAGGAATTTTTACAGGTACGGTCCTGATCTCCTTTTTGACGATACTCATCTATAATTTTCTGACCCCTCACTATACGGATGATTATGCGTATGCGTTAGAGGTGCGGGAGGCGGAATCCCTGTGGGATCTTGTAAAGCAGCAGTACGTGGAATACATGTATCATAACTGCAGAGTGATCGGACAGTTTAATCTGCGTGTGTTCCTGTCGATGGATAAATGGGTATTTAATATTGCAAACAGTGTGATGTTTGTGGCCCTTGTCCTGCTGATTTATGCTTCCGTAAAACGCAAGAAGAAGCATGATATTTTTTTGTCCTGCTGTTAAGTCTTGCTTTTTGTATGGAGATATTCGGTACGGTTTGGAGAAACCATGCTCTGGCTGTGCGGTTCCTGTAATTATTTATGGGGAAGTGTCATCATGGTTGGATTCCTCGTATGGTACCGGCATCAACTGGAACGCACCGGAAATGCGATGAAGCATCCGGTACTTACGGCGATTCTTGGCTTTGGGTTCGGACTTGCGGCAGGATGGTGTAATGAAAATACTTCTGGCGGCGTTTTTCTGGCGTGGCTTTTCTTTACCTGGATTTATCTGATGAACTGGAACGCAGATTTGGCGAAAGGCAGCAGTGGGGAATCCTGGCTGATGCGGATAAAAACAAGAGTACAGGCGTATATGATTACTTCGGGAGCCGGAGTGGTCTGTGGACTTCTGGCAATGGTGCTGTGTCCGGGAATCCGGAGCCGTGTGGATGATACGGATGAAACGTTTACCGGGCTTGCCAAATTGCTTTCCCGTTTTTATAAAATTACGGTATCCATTGAGGAATTGTTTGCGGAAGTATTGATTCTTTTATTGATTGCGATAGTGATTCTGGTATTGCAAAAAGAAGTGGGCGAACTGGAAAGCGGTTGCATCGAATGAGTCGGTCGTTTTTTTCTGCTGGTGGTACTGGCAACCTGTTATGCATTGATTGTGATTCCGCCTCCGACACCAAGAGCCTATTATGGAGCTGGTGTATTCCTTTTCATTGCCTGCATTCAGGCAATCCAGGACTGCGATAAGAAGGAATTCGCGGTGGCGTTACTGCGTTACGGTCTTGTAGCGGTATTGTGTTTATGGCTGATCTTTACCTATTTTAATAATATGATTAATCTCTGGCGTATCAACCGTGAGAATAACGAGCGTATTGAACTGATTGTCAATACCGGTGAGAACAATGGGGGAAGCGGCAGCGTAGTGGTTCCAAAGTTCCGTGAGGAGTTTCAGAATCCCTACAGCACGGCGCATGACTCGGATATGACGGATGATCCGGACTTCTGGATCAACCGGTTTTTATGAGTCCTATTATCATGTGGACTCGGTAACCGCCATTCCCCGTGACGAATGGGATGAGCTATATGGAGAGAAGGAAGAATGATCATTTTAAAAAAATCCTTGGTCTGGTATTCTGGCTGTTGGTAATCCCTGTGGGATTGGGACTTTTGTTCCGGAAGGCGCCTAAAAGGGAGCAACTGCCGGAGAAGCTGCAGACAACAGGTGTGATGTTATTAATTGGATATCTTTTACTGTTTGCTCTTTTGGAGATCGTTGGAATTCCGGTGATGCTGTTTTCTGTTTATCATGGCTATTCCAGAATGGTGATTCTTTATGCTGTTTTGCTGGTCTTAGGAGCGGGAACCGGTTATGGGTTCTGGATATACAGAAAGAAAAAAGCACAGAAACGATCCGGGGCTGTGGAAGAAACGAACCGTTTCCAGTGGTTTCGAAAGGAACCTTATGATACCTGGGAGGGAAGACTTCTTCTTATCCTGTTTCTGCTGCTTGTCGGATTCCAGCTTTACATGGCATTTACGAGGGCTTCGTTTGACGGAGATGATGCGTATTATGTAGTACAGGCTCTGACCGCACAGCAGACGGATACCCTGTACCGGATTGATCCGAACCGTGGGGTGAGCGTGCCTCTTGACGCCCGTCATGCATTGGCACTTTTCCCGATCTGGGAGGCATTTGTCGGAACTATGTGCGGTATTCATGCGACGATCATGGCGCATAGTGTGGTTCCTTTGCTTCTGATTCCGTTAACGTATCTGATTTATTATGAAATCGGGCGTGAATTGTTCTGTAATAAAAAGCGTCTGCTTCCGATGTTTCTGGCATTGATGGCACTCTGGCAGATGTTTGGAAATGTGTCGATTTATACGACAGAGACCTTTTTCCTGACGCGTACCTGGCAGGGGAAGTCCTTTGCAGGAAACTTTATTATTCCTGCAGTGTTCTGGATCTTTCTGTGTCTTTCCGTGAGAGTGACCGGGAAACTCGGCAGAAGGTGGATTTCAGTGTAGAAGTTAATTCAGAAAGAAAAAGCAGGAAGCTTCCAAGAGGGAATAGCGGCAGCTTATGGATGATGCTTACCCTGCTTAATCTGGCAGCAGGAGCGAGCAGTTCTTTAGCGGTACTCTTAAGTTGTGCATTGACGATGGGGCTTGGTGTGCTGCTGACGATCCGGAGCCGCAGATTCCGGAATCTGATTTATGCAGGACTGAGCTGTATACTGGGTGGTGCTTATGTTTTGTTGTATATGATGTTGTAAGTTGGGGAATAATTTGGAACCCATTTGTAAAATCGCTGTTTCATAGATTAAGTTTTATGTATGTGGTTGCTTTGTTATATAAAAATTATGATTCTGTTTGAATGTAGATGTTTATAGAAAGTAATTTTGCATGGATCTGAATCGTTGCAGGTTATGATAGGAATGGTCAGATGTAAGAATGTCATCTGAGTTTGATTTGAGCTGTATCAGATGATTAAATGAGGAAAACAGAAAGGGCTTGTGCACATGTTTGGAATCTTTATGGAAAGCCTTGTGATTTTTAAATTGTATACAGGACTCCGGGGATTGTTCGTACTTTCCCTGCTTGCGTGGATTTATCTGCTGTTTCGTGAAAAGGACAAGACGATCCGGGCTTTATTTGTCTATGCGCCGATTCTGATCTTGGTTGTATTCTTGTTTCCTTTGAGCCGGAAGTTTTTTGTGGCAGCAGGTCTGGATGGAGAGACATATTACCGGGTGATCTGGACGATTCCCATGGGCATGGTGGCAGTTTATGGCGGGTGTTCCCTTTTTGCACGTTTCCGGAAGATCGGAACAGTTGTGATCGGAGCATGTATTATTCTGCTTGGCACATACGTTTATCATGGAACCTATATTTCAAAAGCAGAGAATCTGTATCACATTCCGGATTCGGTGATTCATGTATGCGATTATATTGGAAATAAGGATGCCGATGATATGGTTACCGCGCTGTTTCCGGATGAAATGATTCATTTCGTGCGCCAGTACGATGCGACGATCCGTATGCCCTATGGAAGGGATATGCTGGTGGAGCAGTGGAACTATTATCAGCCGGTGCATGACATTATTAAGAATAACGAAGTGCTTCCAATGGAAGAGCTTTTGACAGAAACACGTAAGGAATACTGTCAGTATCTGGTTTTCCGGGAGGATCAGCAGATGGACCGGACGCCGGAATCCTGCGGGCTGGTCTGCAGGGCTAAGATGGATGGCTATGTGATCTATGAAGATACGGAAGTGACAGAGATTGTTACGGAGTGGAAAAATACATATGGTGTTTAATTCGTTTTCCTTTTTATTTGCATATTTGCCAATCGTGCTCATTTTGTTTGTGGTGAGCAGAAGATACCTTGGAAAGAAGTGGGCGGATCTCTGCCTGATTATGGCTTCCCTTATTTTTTATGGGTGGAACTATCCAAAGTGTCTTCCGGTTTTTTATTGGGAAGCCTCATCGTGAATTACGCATGGGGCTGTTTGTTGTATAAAGATTTGACGAAGGAGCCAAGAACAGCAAAGAAAAAGATAGCAGGAAAGAGAAAATGTATATTGGGAGCCGGAATTGTGCTGAACGTTGCGGTACTGTGCTTCTTTAAATATGCACGGTTATTGCCGGCACTTCAGGGAATGGAACTGGATGCGCCGGGAATCAGCTTCTTTACGTTTACGCAGATTGCATTTCTGGTGGAAACATATCGCAGAAATATTGTACCGATGGGAATGTGTGAGTATGGTTTATATGTAAGCTTTTTTCCGAAGCTGATGCAGGGACCGATCATGCTTCCGGAGGATTTTCAGGCACAGAGGAGTGATGAAAGACCCACAGTGCAGCGAAGCAATGAAAACCCGGCAGAAGGAAAGAAAAAGCGGACACGGGCTGCTTTTGAAAATTTTGCGTTATGCTCTACACAAGCAAAGGACGAATGGTGGGAGAAGCTTCTGCGCAATGTGATTCTGATTTCCCTTGGATTATTTAAAAAGGTGATTCTGGCAGATACCTTAGGACAGGCTGTTGTGGCAGGATTTGAAAATGTGGCCACGCTCCATGCGGTGGATGCGTGGGTGGTGATGCTGTCCTATACTTTACAGTTATACTTTGATTTCAGCGGTTATTGCGATATTGCCATGGGTGTTGCAGCGTTCTTTGGCTATGACCTGCCGCTGAACTTTGATTCGCCGTATAAAGCAGTAAATATTATGGATTTCTGGAAGCGTTGGCATAAGACACTGACGGATTTCCTGACAAAATATGTGTATATTCCGCTTGGGGGAAACCGGAAAGGTGCTTTCCGGATGTATATGAATTTCCTGATTGTTTTTTTCGTGAGCGGAATCTGGCACGGCGCCGGCTGGCAGTTTATTGTCTGGGGCATGATGCATGGCGTGCTTTATGCCATTACCCGTGCTGTTTCGGGACGGAGGAAGGATAACAATGGCAGGACAGAAGGAAATTCTGGCAGGATACACCGAATGCTTCGTGGACTGTCTCACGGAGTGCGCGTACTTTTGACTTTCCTTTATGTCAATGTTGCATGGGTATTCTTCCGGGCTTCTTCGGTTACGGAAGGACTCCAATTTCTACAGAGACTGGTGATGGGAGGAGCCGGAAAGGTGAGCCGTACCATTGCAGAAGCCTTTAATCTGGATGAATTTTGGTATGTGATCAAGGTACTTCATCTGGATCAGTCATCAAACAGTTATTTTTATGTGATGTTGCTGTTTCTCGCGGTGTGCCTGCTGCTCATCTGGGCAGTGCCCAATGCGGTACAGATTGCAAAGAAATGCAGGCTGAATGCAGGAATCATTTTACTCGCAGCCGTATTGTTTGTGTGGAGTGTGATTTCCTTCTCGGGAGTCAGCACGTTTTTGTATTTCAACTTTTAGGAGGCGGTCATACGAAAAGGTATAAGAAATTATTGCTTTTATTTATTGCGTTCGTGCTTACAGCATTTGTGCTGATGATCGCACTTGTTGTTTATGTAGATCCTTTTTTTCATTATCATAAGCCGTTAAAGAATTTTAATTATGTAGTGGATAATCAGTTGACGCAGAATCCGGGAATGGCAGAGCATCTTCCCTACGACAGTGTGATCCTTGGATCTTCCATGACGGTCAACTTTGAAACCGACTGGTTTGAGGAACTGATGGGACTGAAAACAGCGAAGCTCAGTTACAGCGGGGCATTTCCGAAGGATCAGTCCAACATTATGAAGCTGATTTTTGACAGCAGGTGGAACGGAGAAAAACGGGAGGTCAAGAAGGTATTTTTTTAGGCGTGGACGTGATTACCTATACCGGAGATGTGGAACAGACCAAGTATCCGATTCCGGAATACCTTTATGATAATAATCTGCTGAACGACGTGCAATATGTCCTGAATAAAGATGTGCTGCTGCAGTATGTACTTCGTCCCATGGTGGATCGGGAACCGACAAATTGGTCCCATATCTATGCAAGCTGGTGGACGGAAGAGTATTACAATGAGGACTGGGTACTGCGGAATTATGAACAGCCGGAGAAGGTGGAAACAGAGACGCCGAAGGAGGAGTATGTTTCACCGGTGGAAGCGAATCTTTCTGCCAATATCTGCCCTTACATTGAAGAAAATCCCGATACGGAGTTTGTGATCTTTTTCCCACCGTACAGTATTTTGTACTGGAATGATGTGCTGGAAGAAAATCATCTGGAAGCAACCCTTGAGGAGTATCGTTATATTACCGAAAGACTGAATGCTTATGATAATGTGACGGTGTACTTTTTCCCGGCATGTGAGGATATTATCTGTGATCTGAACCATTATGCGGATTACAGCCATTATCATCCGAGGTTCAACCGTTTTATGACGGAATGCTTTGCGTCTGGCAGCTACCGTGTAAGCAAGGAGAAAAAAATGTGGACGGACAGGAGGCTTCACAGAGTGCAGAAGAGAACCTGCAGAAAGCAGATGTGCAGCCGGAAGAAAAAACAATTGATGAATATCTCGAAGAGATGAGACAGATTGTCGATGACTATGATTT
The DNA here is from genome assembly GCA_021628825.1 of Lachnospiraceae bacterium. Taxonomy (GTDB): domain Bacteria; phylum Bacillota; class Clostridia; order Lachnospirales; family Lachnospiraceae; genus Suilimivivens. Next base: position 852,734 of record JAJXRY010000002.1, read on the forward strand.
CGATACGTTGCATGAAAAAATTGCGGTGTGGAATCAATAATCCGGAGATTATAATACAGGGCATACGGAATTGGTAGGCTTGAAGTACTGGTGCAAAATAAGCAATACAAAAAAAGTAATAAAATGAAAAAAATATAAATTGACTAAAAAGGATGAAAACAGGTTATGAAAAAGAAAATTCAATGGAAAAAAATTTCCTGATGCTTCAGATCGTATTTCTGATATACAGCTTTACCAGTCTGACACAGAAGCTGGCTTCCTCGTTTCTGCCCCCAAAATGCCGGATCAACGGAAGAACTGGTGCAGCAGCTCTTTAACTGGAAACTGATTATGTCGGCGGGGCTTGTGGTATTGCTGCTTGGCGTATATGCACTGCTCTGGCAGCAGGTGATTAAACGGTTTGAATTATCCGTTGCTTATGCCAATAAGGCCATTACCCTTTTGTGGGCATTGGTGAGGGGGATTTTTATTTTTCCATGAAGAGATTACTCCCGGAAAAGTGATTGGGATTTTACTTGTCATGGTTGGAATTTACGTGTTGAACACGGGAGATCATCAGGAAACAGCAGAACACCGGAAAACAGCAGGAAAGGAGAAAGCAGAATGAACATCTATCTGATTATATTGATTGTTTCTGTAGTGATTGCTTCTTTTGCACAGGTTTTACTGAAAAAAAGTGCGGAGAAGACCTATGCTTCTCCGCTCCGTGAATATTTGAATTTGTATGTCATTTGCGGTTATGGTCTCATGTTTCTTTCCATGTTTATGACCATTGCCTCCTACAGCGGACTGGATTTTACCAATGTCCCCGTGATTGAATCACTGGGGTATGTAATGGTAATGTTCCTCAGTTATTTCTTCTTTAAAGAAAAAAATAACGAAGCGTAAGCTGCTTGGAATGGTCATTATTCTTGTGGGGATTTTTTTATTTATCACCGTTGACCTGTTGGGCAAGCAGTGTGGTGACGGGAAGGTGATCCGGGTTATTCGCCTGTAACTCCTTATACCATTTGCTGTACTTATACATGCGGTAATTGGTCTTTAACTTACACAATTGGCTTTCGTCTGCACAGGACTTTAGAAATGCGGCGCGTTGTTCAAGATTCAGATCGACATAATCTAAATAGGATATACGAAGCTCCGCAAGGGGTTCCGTACATCGCGGACAAATTAACTTATGGCCGTTGAGCATATAAATGCGGTTACAGTTCTTGCAGTAATGAATATACATCATATAGCAGGACTCCTTTCTGTTCGATTGCTGGGTTTGCGGTAAACGATTTAAGTAGAGTTTATCTGAATTTGTATTCTGCCGTCAATAATATTTGCGAAAAATTCACACATTTTACAGGTGAAATTGACATGGATTTTTACATTTGCAACTCAAACTTTACGAATCTTTACAAAAGAATCAGAAAAGGAATTAAATGGATTTGTACATACTGTAAATTAATGGTATAATATACCATAATGTTTTTGAATGTCAAGATGAATATCTGGATTTTTTTCAAAGAAGAATTTATCGTAATTTAGCGAAAAAAACACATAAGGCAGGTTTGAATGAAGAGTTTATTTAAAAAAAGAAGGCAAAGAAAGAACGTCAGCGTAAGATACGTAAGGGCTGGGATGATTACTCCCGGGATGCATACTACGAGGACGATGATTACGAAGATTCTGATGAATTTTTATGAGAATGACGAAGATTCAGAAGAATACTATGAAGATGAAGATACCGGATACTATGAGGAAGAGGATTCCGATGAGTATTACGGTGATGAAGAGATAGACGAAGATGAGGAGTACTACGGAGAAGAATCTGATGAAGAAGCCGGATATTATGAGGAAGAGGATTCCGACGAGTATTACGGTGATGAAGAGATAGACGAAGACGGAGAATACTACGAGGCAGATGAATACGATCTGGAAGACGAAGAATCGTATGAAGATGACGAAGAGTATTATGAAGATGATGAGTATTACGAGGATGACGAAGACTACGAAGATGATGAAGACTATGAGGAGGAAGATTACGACGAGGACGATGAATACGAGGATAATCGTCATTCTTATGTAGCCTCCTACCGCAGACGCGCTCACGGAGTGAAAGGTGCGGTACAGTGGTTCATGAATCTTGGAACCACGGATCATGTGATCATGTTCACAGGGCTCATTGTAGTGATTCTGCTTGCGGTAACCGGCACGCTTTATGTCAATGCCAAGGGAAGACAGAAGCAGATTGAAACCTTTGCACAGGTGGGCGAGGGACTTGAGGATATTCCGGTCATTGGCGAAAGCGGACTTGTGGCGATTGCTGATGCACAGGCAGCCAGATTGATGGCGGCCATGGAGCAGGAACAGATCATGGAAGAAGAGCAGCAGGAGGAAGATGCCAAAGCTGCCGGAGAAGAAGTACATATTTTTTTATGAATATTACCTCCATTCAGAGGGATATGAAGATTAAGTTTTCAAACGAAGCAACCGGAAAACTGTTTTCGGGTGTGGAGTTTGAGGTAAACATCAAGAATTCTTCGGGTGGAGAACTGAATAAGAAGGATGATGATAAGGACGGTGTGATTTATCTTACCGGTATGAAATCCGGTAAATATACCGTCACGCTGGTTTCCCCGTTGCAGTATGAAGACTATGTGTTATCTTCTGACCCGGTTATAATTACGGTAAGGGAAGACATTGAATACAAAAAGGTGGATGTGGCTGATGAAATTAAAACAGAGGCACAGGTTAATGTGGCGGCAGAAGACACTAAGGTGAATCAGACCGTGGTAGAATCGACCAATACCGATACGGTAGAATGGGTAGAATCCACGAAAACCATCATCGAAGGAACGGAAACAAGCGAGGATACCTATGAGGTTCTTGATAAGAAAAAGATTGCAGATCCGGGAAAGAGTACTTCTTTATTGCTGACCCCTTCCATGCTGATGGATTCCATGAATCCGGTGATGCTTGGACAGATTCAGACACAGGAAAAATGAAAAATCCGCAGCCGGTCACAACCGAAGAACCAACACAAGAACCGGTGCCGGCTCCGGTAGAAACGCCTACGCCGGAACCACCGCAGGAAGTAACGCCGACTCCGACGGAAACACCGACCGCGACGCCGACTCCGACGGAAACACCGACTCCGTCACCGTCACCAACAGAAGTGGAAACACCAACCCCGAGCGCATCTCCATCGGTATCCCCTTCCGCATCCCCGTCTGTGAGTCCTTCCGTGTCACCGAGCGTATCTCCTTCGGTTTCACCAAGTGCATCCCCTTCTCCTTCCATGAGTAAGGAAGATCAGGCGAAGAAGGATACGACCACAACCTTGAAGTCAACAGATGGCAAAGTAATTTATGTCAAGGATGATAGCGGAAATTTCCGCGAAGCCAAATATGCGGATTATTATACGAAGAAGGAATTTTACTTAAAGACGAGCAAGACAACCGGACAGTACCGTTACACTGGATGGCAGACCATTGACGGACGAACCTATTTCTTTGACAAAAATGGAAACAAGGTTACCGGAGAACAGGTCATTCAGGGAGCAAAGTATAACTTCAACAGTGACGGAAGCCTGAACAGCGGATCCGGACATATGGGTATTGACGTATCCAAATGGAATGGTAATATTGACTGGAACGCAGTAAAGAACAGCGGTGTTTCCTATGTCATTATCCGTTGCGGATACCGTGGATCAACGACCGGTGCCCTGATTGAAGATCCCAAATTCCGGAGCAACATCCAGGGAGCCCAGAAGGCAGGGATTAAGGTTGGAGTTTATTTCTTTACGCAGGCAGTGAATGAGGTAGAAGCGGTCGAGGAAGCTTCTATGGTAATCAGTCTGGTAAAGGGGTATAATATATCTTATCCGGTATTTTTGGACGTGGAAGCAAGTAATGGACGTGGCGATCAGATTGATGCTTCCACAAGAACGGCCGTATGCCGTGCATTCTGTCAGACCATTCAGAACTCCGGATATAAGGCCGGTATTTATGCAAACAAAACCTGGCTGAATTCCTATCTGGATGCACCGGGCTTAAGCAGCTATAAGATCTGGCTGGCACAGTATGCAGCATCCCCGAGTTATACACGTACCCGTTATGATATGTGGCAATATTCCTCCAAGGGATCGGTTGCCGGTATCAGCGGAAATGTGGATATGAATATTAGCTATTTAGGATATTAATATTAAGATAATTAATCTTATGTACATGCATAGATAAAAATAAAGAAAGACAAAGGATCATCCCATGAGAACATATTTAGTAACAGGAGGCGCAGGCTTCATTGGTTCGAATTACATTCATTATATGTTTAAGAAATATGACAATGAAATCCGGATCATCAATGTCGATGCGCTGACTTACGCAGGAAATCTTGAGAACTTGAAGGACATTGAAAACAGAGAGAATTACACCTTTGTGAAAGCAAATATCTGTGACAAGGAAGCCATTTCCAGGATCTTTGCAGAGAACGACATTGACCGCGTGGTACATTTTGCAGCAGAGAGTCATGTAGACCGCAGTATCAAGCACCCGGAAGTGTTTGTCCAGACGAATGTACTTGGGACAGCCGTAATGCTGAACTGCGCGAAGGCTGCATGGGAGCTTCCGGATGGCAGCTTCAAGGAAGGAAAGAAGTTTCTTCATGTATCGACCGATGAAGTATACGGCTCTCTGGAAGAAGATGGCGGATACTTCTATGAGACAACACCATATGCGCCACACAGCCCGTATTCAGCAAGCAAGGCAAGTTCGGATATGCTGGTAAAAGCTTATATGGATACTTATAAGTTCCCTGCCAATATTACGAACTGCTCCAACAATTACGGACCGTATCAGTTCCCCGAAAAGCTCATCCCATTAATCATCAACAATGCCTTACAGGGCAAGAAGCTTCCGGTTTATGGGGATGGAAAGAACGTGCGTGACTGGTTGTATGTGGAAGATCATGCGAAGGCCATTGATATGGTTCAGGAAAAGGGCCGCTTGTTTGAAACCTACAATGTGGGTGGACACAATGAGAAGCAGAACATTGAAATTATCAATATTATTATCGAAACCCTGCAGGAAATGCTGCCGGATTCCGATCCACGCAAGAAACTGGTAAGCAAGGATCTGATTACTTATGTCGAGGATCGTAAGGGACATGACCGTCGTTATGCGATCGCACCGGATAAGATCAAGGCAGAGATCGGCTGGGAACCGGAAACAATGTTCAAGGATGGAATCAGGCTTACGATTAAGTGGTTCTTTGAACATGAAGACTGGATGAAGAATGTGACAAGCGGTGACTATCAGAAATATTATGAGGATATGTACGCCGGAAAGTAATCTGCGGGTGGAAAGACATGAATTGCGTCATCCGGTAAGAGAGAAAGAAAAGTGAGGAAATTCATATGAAGGGAATTATTCTGGCAGGCGGCTCCGGAACCCGTCTGTATCCGTTAACAAAGGCAATCAGTAAACAGATTATGCCGGTTTATGATAAACCGATGATTTATTATCCCCTGTCCACGTTGATGCTGGCAGGGATCCGTGAGATTCTGATTATTTCAACTCCCAGGGATCTTCCGGTATTTGAGGAACTGTTAGGGGATGGAAGTCAGTTGGGAATGGAGTTTTCCTATGCAGTTCAGGAACAGCCCAGAGGTCTTGCCGATGCCTTTATTATTGGCGCAGACTTTATCGGGAAGGACAATGTGGCACTGGTGCTTGGCGATAATATTTTCTATGGTCAGAGCTTTTCCAAGGTACTCCGTGAGGTGGCTTCCAGAAAAAGCGGCGCAACCATTTTCGGATACTATGTACGTGATCCGAGAGAGTATGGTGTGGTAGAATTTGATGAAACCGGCAAAGCGCTTTCTATTGAAGAAAAGCCACAGAATCCGAAGAGCAATTATGCAGTTCCCGGTCTTTACTTCTATGATAATGATGTGGTGGAAATTGCGAAGAATGTGAAGCCTTCCGCAAGAGGTGAGATTGAAATTACAAGCATCAACAACGAATATCTTCGCCGCGGAACATTACATGTAGAAACCTTGGGACGCGGATTTGCATGGCTGGATACCGGAAATCACGATTCTTTGTTGGATGCGGCAGATTTCGTGGCGGCATTCCAGAAGCGTCAGGGACTTTACATTTCCTGTATTGAGGAGATTGCGTACAAGAGAGGCTTTATCACGAAAGAGCAGCTTTTGAAGCTGGCAGAACCTCTTATGAAAACCAACTATGGAAAGTATATGAAAGAGGTTGCTGAAGGGTTGTAATCAAGTAATGATCCAGAGCCATAACATAACAAAACGTAACTGGGAAGGAGCGGAACAGTTACGACAAAACAAACGAACATAGTGACAGAAAGAGAGACGAAACAATGGGTAAGATAACCGTAGAAACCTGTGAAATCGAAGGCTTAAAGGTGATTACACCGACCGTGTTCGGCGATGCCAGAGGCTATTTCATGGAAACATATAATTACAATGATTATAAGGAAGCAGGAATTGATCAGGTCTTTGTACAGGACAATCAGTCTGCATCAGTAAAGAATGTGCTGCGTGGTCTTCATTTTCAGATTAACTATCCGCAGGACAAGCTGGTCCGCGTGGTATCCGGAGAGGTGTTTGATGTGGCTGTGGATCTGCGTCCGGGTTCTGAGACCTATGGAAAATGGTTTGGAGTGACACTTTCTGCGGAGAATAAGAAGCAGTTTTTTATTCCGAAGAATTTTGCGCATGGTTTTGTGGTGTTATCGGATTATGCGGAATTTGCCTATAAATGTACCGATTTTTATCATCCGAACGATGAGGGCGGATTGAAATTCGACGATCCGGACATTGGAATCGACTGGCCGATTACATCCAAAGAGGATCTGATTATGTCAGATAAGGATACCAAGTGGGGCGGAATCAAGGAATATACAGCGTCCCGCAATCAATAATTACCGATAGGTAAATGAAAGCGAACGGATGATTCTATGCAGGAAGTAAGACAGGAAATAAAGAAAAGTAAACGACGGATCTCCAAGCCTGTGGGAATCGCACTTTTTTTATATCGTATGTGCGGCAACCGCAGCCATGGTGATCCTTCACAATAATCCTCTGGCGGATAAGCCGACGGAGGATCTCAAAAAAATATGTGCATGCGCGCTGCTTTTGCTGGCATGCATTATTTTTTTGGTATTTATTATGACCGTATTTTTATTATTCCGAAGGAGCTTTTTCCAGAACCGGGAACTGATCTGGAAGCTGGCAAAGAATGATTTTTAAAAAGCGTTATGCAGGATCTTATCTGGGATTTTTTTGTGGGCGCTTGTGCAGCCGGTTGTGACGGTTGTCATGTACTGGATTGTATTTGATGTGGTGTTTGATACGAGAAGCCAGATGGTGGCGAGTGGGGTAGAGGTACCGTATGTACTGTTTCTGACAGCGGGGCTTGTACCCTGGTTTTATTTTTCGGAAGGAATCACGAATGGGACAAATGCGCTGCTGGAATACAGTTATCTGGTGAAAAAGGTCGTATTTAAGATCAGTATTTTACCGATTATCAAGTTGGTTGCTGCAACCTTTATCCATGCGTTCTTTGTTGTGGTGCTGCTGATTATTGCGATGATGTATGGATACATGCCGAATTTATATACCCTGCAGATTTTTTATTACAGCTTCTGCCTGTTTGTACTGATGCTGGCGATGAGCTACTGCACCTGTGCGATTGTGGTATTTTTCCGCGATCTGGCACAGATTATCAATATCGGATTGCAGGTAGGAATGTGGGCTACCCCCATCCTCTGGAACATTGGTATGCTGGAAAACTATCCGAGACTTAGGGTATTGTTTAAACTGAATCCTCTGACTTATATTGTGAACGGATATCGAAGTGCCATTTATGAAGAAAGCTGGTTCTTTGAACATTTTTATTCCTCCACCTATTTTTGGATCTTTACGGTGACATTGTTCTGTGTGGGATCCCTGATCTTTAAGCGCCTGAAGGTACATTTTGCAGATGTATTGTAAGAAGCTTTGGAAAACCAGGTGGAGATAACGGAGAAAGGATCATTCGGATCATGGAAGAAAAAAAGATCGCCATTCAGGTAACAGGCGTCGAAAAAGTATATAAATTGTATGATAAGCCTTCGGATCGTCTGAAGGAGGCTCTTGGCTTATCCAGAAAGAAAAAGTACCGGGAACACTATGCCTTAAAGGGCGTGGATATGACCATTTACCAGGGAGAAACGGTTGGCATTATCGGAACCAACGGCTCCGGAAAATCCACGATTCTCAAAATCATAACAGGTGTTTTGAATGCGACAAAGGGAAATGTGGAAGTCAATGGGCGGATTTCGGCATTGCTTGAATTAGGTGCCGGGTTCAATATGGAGTATAACGGTATTGAAAAATGTATACTTAAACGGAACCATGATCGGATTTTCCAAGAAGGAAATTGATGAAAAGCTTCCGGACATTCTGGAATTTGCGGATATCGGTGAGTATGTCAACCAGCCGGTGAAGACCTATTCCAGCGGTATGTTCGTGCGTCTGGCGTTTGCGGTTGCGATCAATATTGAACCGGAAATTCTGATTGTAGACGAGGCATTGTCCGTAGGAGATGTGTTCTTTCAGGCGAAATGTTATCATAAATTTGAAGAATTTAAGAAGATGGGAAAGACCATTGTCTTTGTCAGCCATGATTTGAGCAGTATTAGCAAGTACTGTGACCGTGTGGTATTGCTGAATCAGGGTGTGAAGCTGGGGGAAGGAACCCCGAAAGAAATGATCGATGCCTATAAGCAGGTACTGGTTGGCCAGTATCCGCTTCCGGACAGTGATGATCAGAATCTGCTTCACGATGAAAGCATTACCTCGGCGGCACGTAAGGCGGGAAGCACAGAAAATGGCGGTGCGGAAGCAGGAAAATCAAAGGATTCCGCACAGAATGCGAATGTGCAGAACCCGGATTTGCTGGAATATGGTACAAAGCAGGCTGTGATTGAAGAATATGATGTGGAAGACAGTCAGGGAAGACGAACCAGTGCAATTATTAAGGGACAGAAATGTTCGGTTCATATGACGGTACGCTTCCTACAGGATATTGAGGCTCCGATTTTTGCCTTTACCATTAAAAATATCAAGGGCGTGGAAATTACGGGAACCAATACCATGGTGGAAAAAGCTTTTCTGCAGCCGGTAAGGAAGGGCGAGGTGAAGCATATTACCTTTACCCAGAAAATTGACCTGCAGGGCGGCGAATATCTTCTTTCGCTGGGAGTTACCGGGTATGAAAAGGAAGATTTTTGTGGTTTATCACCGATTGTATGATGTTTTGAATATTACGGTGATTTCGGACAAGGATACCGTAGGATATTATGACATGAACTCCGAGGTTACGGTAAGCTAGTATATATGGGGTTCTGAAATTACCATATCGGTATAGAAGGATCAGAAAACAGACAGGCTGAGTTTCTGGTCAGATGTTGAGAGGACAATTCATGGAATTCGAAGAGACTTTACCGAAGCAGATCGGAAATGTGGAACTAAATTATGAGTTTTATCCGGGCGAGGACATCTACAGCGACGGTGCGATCGAGGACGAAATTCTGGAAATTACGAAGAACGCAGCAAGAATCGAATATCCGGCGATCATTGAAGAAAAGAACAGCTGGCCGATTCTTTACCATTTGTCCTACCTTCGGGGAAATATCGTAGACTGGCTGCCGATCACACGAGATATGAAGGTGCTTGAAATCGGATCCGGTTGTGGTGCAATTACTGAGAAATTGTCAGAAAAGGCAGGAAGGGTAACCTGTGTCGATCTGTCGGCGAAGCGGAGCATGATCAATGCTTACCGGAATCAGGACCGGGATAATATAGAGATTTATGTCGGAAACTTTAATGATATAGAACCTTCGCTTGATTGTGACTATGATCTCGTCTGCCTGATCGGGGGTATTCGAGTATGGAAATTCCTATATTCATACAAAAACACCTTATGAAGATTTCTTTAAAATCATGCAGAAGCATAAGAAGCCGACAGGATCGCTTGTCATTGCGATTGAGAACAAGTTTGGCTTAAAGTACTGGGCCGGCTGCAAGGAAGATCATGTGGGAACTTATTTTTTTCCGGGCTGGAAGGCTATCCGGAGGGAGGAAGCGCCAGAACCTTTACCAGAAGAGGACTGGAAAAAGATCTTCGAACGCTGTGGGGAAACGAACTATCATTTTTATTATCCGTATCCGGATTATAAATTCCCGACAACCATTTATTCGGACCGGAGGCTTCCTTATGAGGGAGAATTGACGGATAACATGCGTAATTTTGACCGGGACCGCATGGTATTGTTCCGTGAAAAGTATGTGTTTGACAGTACGATCGAGGATGATTATTTTGATTTGTTCTCGAATTCTTATATGGTGGTGATTGGAGACCTGCCGCAGACGACTTACTCCAAGTATTCCAATGATCGTGATGGAAAGTATGAGCTTCGGACCGATATTGTGGAGACTTCTGCCGGGAAAGTAGTCCGGAAAATTCCGATGACCGAAGAGGCAGGAGTCCATATCCGGGAAATGGAAACTGTGTATCGGGACTTATGTGAGCGTTATGAAGGAAGCGGACTGCATATCAACCCTTGTGTGTACCATGAAAAGGAGAATTATGCGGAGTTCCCGTTTGAACAGGGAACGACACTGGAAAACCCTGATGGATCAGTGCCTTTCGGAAAAGGATCTGGATGGCTTCCAGAAGCTTTTTTCAAAATATTGGGAATTGATCTCTTATCGAAACGAAGGATATACGGGGAATATTGCGGATTATGATCTGATCTTTGCCAATATCCTGGTGGCTGGAGAGAATTGGACGGTCATTGATTATGAATGGACGACGAAGGAAGCAGTTGAGGATAAAGAAATTGCATTCCGGGCAATCTATTGTTACATTTTAGAGGATGAAAAACGGAATGAATTAAATCTGGATTATATTATGCAGCAATTAAATGTGACGGAAGACGAGGCAGAGGAGTATCGTCATAAGGAAGCGGTTTTCCAGAAGAGGGTGACCGGTAAGCGGAAGTCCATGGGAGAGATCCGGGCGGGAATCGGTACCTATGCGGTTGATCCGAAGAAGCTGATGGAAGAGCATCTTCAGGAAATCTTAGACGAGCGTATCCAGTTATATTATGACCGGGGACAGGGATTCTGTGAAAGTGATTCGAAATATGTTCCGGATGTTTATGTGGAAGAGCGTCAGATCGAAACGACACTCACCGTAGGAGGAAATGTCCGGAATTTCCGTGTCGACCCGGCAGATAAGCCTTGTCTTGTAAAGATACAACAGTTGTTATGGAATGGGATGCCGGTGGCATTTGAGAAGAAGTTTATCGAGACGAACGGAAAACAGGTAAAGCCCGGAACGTATCTCTTTGCAACGTCAGATCCGAATCTGGTACTGCATGTGGAAGCTCTTGTAATGGCAGGAATGCGTGTAGGAGAAGAAAATCAGGTTGACCTTAAGATGGAGGTTTCACCGATATCGGCAGAGGCCGCGGCAGAAATGATTTCGATGATTAAGAAGCTGTTTTAACTAACGATTCCGGATAAGTGATCTGTTACCGGAACCGGCAGGGGAGAATAGACGGACAATGATAAAACAAATTATAAAGAGGTTTTTACAGGAGAGACAGAGAAAAGAATATCGGAAGGAATTGGCATCCCAGCTGCGGGACTACGATTCCTGGATCAGGGGTCAGGAGGCCCCTCTTTTGGTTTCCGGACATGCGACAGAAAAATCAGAAGAGACTTTTACAGTGTCAGACTATACATGGAAAAGCTGTTTGAAATGTCTGACAAATGAATCAAAAACGAAATCGGATGACGGACCTGAAATGGAAAATGCAGGAAAAGATGCAGAACTGTTTGCAGAGTGTATTTCATATCAGGTGTTCCACAAAAAACATCCGGATTCGACAAAATCTCCTGTCATGACCCTGCTTTCCATGAAGGCCGGACAGTTTCTGGAACTGCAAGACCGGATTAAGGACGGAGCACCGGAAGAAGATATTCTGTTATTGAATTTTCAGGATGGAGAGTATAGTGAGCTGGCAATTCCGATGATTACAGAAGCTTTCTCGGAACTACGTGATCCGGAACACAGAAATCCCGACGAAACACCGGCGCTTGTGTATGGAGATGAGGATGTAATTATGGCCGGAAAACGGCAGAATCCGTGGTTTAAGCCGGACTGGTCTCCGGATACCTTTCTTTCCTGCTTTTATTTCGGAGCATTTGTGGCAGTGCCGACTATAAAGATGTCCGAATTCTTGCAGAAGCATGGTGTTGCAGAGAGAACAGATAGAGAAGTGGAAGCTGATTTGTTTGTTGACGGGGGGCCGGAAAGCGAACTGCAGCAAGGAAAGCAGGAAGACCGGAAAGGAAAGGTTCATGAGCCGTTGGATCCGGATCAGGTCCTGTATGAACTGCTTGCAGATTACTTACGGGAAAACGGAGCTTTCACAGGCTGGAAAAATGGCGGATCATGTAGTGGTTCATATTCCACAGGTGCTGGTGCATACAAAAGTTTCCAGCTACGAACATTGGAAAAACCTGCATTTATCAGATGAAAATGTAACAGCAGATATACCGGTTCCTACGGTCTCCGTTATCATTCCGTCCAAGGATCATCCGGACATTTTGTTCCGGTGCCTCGATTCTTTCGTGGATAAAACATCAGGACTGTGGACAAAAGTTAAAACAGAATTTATTATTGTGGATAACGGAAGTTCCAAAGAAAACAAAAACAGAATCGGGAAGAAGTTACAGGAACTGGGGATCTCTTTAGAAAAAGAAGCTAAAATCAGAAGCAACATCAGGAACAAAAATCAAATAAAAAGATCCTGAACAAAAATAGAAATATAAATAACACTCGATATCTATATAAGGAGCTCTCATTTAATTTCTCTTATATGTGCAACTGGGGGAGCGAAAGAAGCACAGGGAGATTATCTGTTGTTCTTAAATGATGACATGGAAATTGTGGATGCGGACTGGCTTATTCTTCTGATGGAAAAGGCGGTTCTGCCTTATGTAGGAGCGGTAGGGGCGAAGCTCTTATACCCGGATACCGACATCATCCAGCATGCCGGAATTACCAATCTCAGGGTGGGCCCGGCTCATAAGCTGCAGTTTGCACATGACAAGGAGGATCATTATTTTGGACAGAACCGCGGTGTGCATGATATGCTGGGAGTGACCGGAGCGTGTCTGCTTGTGAAGAAGACGATCTTTGAAAAGGTCGGAGGCTTTGATGAAACGCTTGCCGTTGCGTTTAATGATGTGGATCTGTGCTATAAAATTTATGAAGAGGGATATTATAATGTGGTAAGGAATGATCTCTTTCTGTTCCACCATGAATCCTTGAGCAGAGGGAAGGATGGAGAGTCCGAAGAAAAGCAGTTACGGCTTCTCCGGGAGAAGGATTATCTGTATGAGAAGCATCAGGACTTATATGGAAAGGATCCGTTTTATCATCCCTATCTGACAACCGATATGTTGGAAACCGAGTATACACCGGCGTTTCGTTATCAGGTAGATCTCTCGATGCCGTGGGCGGAGGTGAAGGAATGTACGCAGGAAGTGCTGGCGGCCAGAGAAGATGAATGTCTGGTGATCGGTATGGAATGCGCCATGGATATTTATAAATGGAAATACGGTGTTTCTCCAGAGAAAAGAAAGACCAAGAATTTAGATTTAGATAAAGAGGACTATAGCAAAAAAAGGAAAAAAAGATCATTGTAACGATAGTAGTAATGACAGCAGAGATCAGGGGTATTATTTTTCAAGGATATTCCTTCGTTATTGGTTCGGATAACGCGTGTTATAAAAAAAGAACTACTGCTTCGTAGGATCGCAGATGGAAACCAGCAGATGTTGGGCAATTCTGTCGGAAAAGATGAGAAAATGCCCCAACCCGTTATTTACAGCATATCGATTGAGAAGAAATGCCGGGAGGACATCAAAGCCAATCTGAAAGATCAGGTGAATGTGGATCTGACCGGATATGCAGCCAAGTTAAAACCCGGAGCCGTTCCGGCAGGGAAGTATCAGTTTGGCATGCTGGCGAAGGATGCCTGTTCCAGAGTGAAACTTGTCAATTGGAGCAGTTGGACGATTGAAATTCTATAAGTGATATTATGAAACTGTATGATAGAAAGTGAAATGGAGAAAGGACCGGAACTATGAGTCAGGAAGAAATGGACTATCAAAAAGGCATATGAAGAAGAGCATCTGCGGAATGCGGATCTTGCCGGACGTGTGGCAGATCTGGAAGCGAAGGTGGATGATCTGAACTTTAAACTGAATCGGATTAAGAGCAATCCTGTCTGGAAAGCCTCGGCACCTGCCAGAAAGTGTATGCACTGGTGCATTCGTCAGGTGACCAGAGTGAAGAATTGCGGTTCCCTTAAGGGTGTTGTTGCCAAGATCAAATATAAGGAACGCGAAAAGCATGCCATGGAGCAGTTCGGAACGAAGAGTTTTCCGGATGAAGCACGGCGGGAAGCAGAGCAGAATGCAGACTTTACGCGGAAAGTGAAGATCAGTATTCTGGTGCCTTTATTTAATACACCCGAGGAATTCTTACGGGAAATGATCGATTCCGTGATGAATCAGACTTATTCGAACTGGGAATTGTGTCTGGCAGACGGTTCGGACGATGCACATGCTTATGTTGCGGAAGTTGTTAAGGAATATGAATCCAAAGCAGATGGACGCATCGTGTATCATAAGCTTTTGAAAAACGAAGGAATTGCGGGAAACACCAATGAGTGTCTGAAACTGGCAACCGGGGAGTATATCGGACTGTTTGACCATGATGATATTCTGCATCCGAGTGCCTTATATGAATATGTAAAAGCCATTAATGAGCAGAATGCGGATTACATATACTGCGATGAGACAACGTTCAAGAGCGGGGACATCAATAAGATGCTCACGATGCATTTTAAGCCCGATTATGCGATTGATAATCTGCGTGCCAATAATTACATCTGCCATTTCAGCGTGTTTGCGAGAGGGCTTCTGGATGGTACGGAGCTATTCCGTCCGCAGTTTGACGGCAGCCAGGACCATGATATGATCCTGCGGCTGACTGACCGGGCAAAATGTGTGGTACATGTACCGAAGCTTCTTTACTACTGGCGGTGTCATCCGGGCAGTGTGGCCTCCGGCGTGGAAGCCAAGCCTTATGTTGTGGAGGCGGCGAAAGGAGCGGTGGCAGACCACCTGCGCCGTCACGGCTTTAAGCATTTTCAGATCACATCAACAAGGGCGTTTGAGACGATTTTCAAGATCCGGTACGAGATTATCGGGACGCCGAAGATCAGCATTGTGATCGCCAACAAGGATCATCAGTCGGATCTGAAGCGGTGCATTGATTCCATTCTCGAAAAGTCTACGTATGAAAATTACGAAATTATTGTCGTGGAAAAACAACAGCACAACGCCGGAAATTTTTCGCTTATTATAAAGAATTACAGGCTGCGTATGAAAAACGGCGCGACGGAAAACGACCGCAAAATACGTGTCGTTACCTATACACCCAAAGAGGGAGAGACATTTAATTATTCCAAGGTGAATAATTACGGTGTTTCCTTTGCTGACGGAGAATATATCCTGTTATTGAATAATGATACGCAGGTGATTACGGTGAACTGGCTGGAGGAGCTTCTGATGTATGCGCAGCGAAAGGATGTGGCGGCTGTGGGAGCGAAGCTCTATTACGCCAACAAAACGATCCAGCATGCAGGCGTGGTGCTGGGACTTGGGGCGCACCGGACGGCAGGACACAGCCATTACGGCCAGCACCGGGATAACCTCGGCTATATGGGAAGACTTTGCTATGCACAGAATGTATCGGCGGTGACGGGAGCCTGTCTTTTGGTGAAAAAGAGCCTTTATGACGAGGTGGGAGGTCTTTCGGAGGACTTTGCCATTTCCTTAAACGATGTGGATTTCTGTCTGAAACTGCGGGAAAAGGGCTACCTAAATGTCTTTACACCGTTTGCAGAGCTGTATCATTTCGAGTCCATTTCCAGAGGCCTGGATGATCAGGGAGAAAAGGCAGAGCGCTATAATAAGGAGTCCGAGCATTTTCGGACGAAGTGGAAAGAGGTTCTTGCAAAGGGCGATCCGTACTACAATCCGAATTTTTCTCTGGATCGGAGCGACTTTGCTTTGAAAATATAGGGATATTGTGGTAAAATATCTCTGGTAGTCCGAATGCCGGCTGGAACGGCAGAAAGATGATCAAAATATCGTAAACAGGAGGAGCAGTTATGAGCTACAAAGAGCAATATGATTTCTGGTTAAAGGATTCTTATTTTGACGAGAAGACAAAGGCAGAATTGCAGGCGATTTCAGGAGATGAGAAGGAAAGCGAAGACCGTTTCTATAAAGAACTGGAATTTGGTACCGGCGGACTTCGTGGTGTGATCGGAGCAGGAACAAACCGTATGAACATTTATACCGTTCGTAAGGCAACACAGGGACTTGCAAACTACATCATCAAGCAGGGTGGCAAGGACAGAGGCGTTGCAATCGCATACGACTCCAGAAGAATGTCACCGGAATTTGCAGATGAAGCAGCACTTTGTCTTGCTGCAAACGGAATCAAGGCTTATGTGTTTGATGCACTCCGCCCGACTCCCGAACTTTCCTTTGCACTCCGTACCTTGCATTGCATTTCCGGTATTGTGATCACCGCAAGCCACAATCCCCCGGAATATAACGGATACAAGGCTTACTGGGAAGATGGTGCACAGGTAACCGCTCCTAAAGATAAAGAAATTATTGCAGAAGTAAAGGCCGTAACCGATTACCATTCCGTAAAGACCATGGACAAGAAGGATGCAATGGATCAGGGACTTTATGTTGTAATCGGTAAAGAAATTGACGATGCTTACATGGCAGAGTTAAAGAAGCAGATTATTCACCCGGATATTATTAAGGAAGTTGCAGATGATATCCGTATCGTTTATTCTCCGTTCCATGGAACAGGAAACGTACCGGTCCGCCGTATTCTTTCCGAGCTTGGCTTCAAGCATGTATATGTGGTACCGGAGCAGGAGCTTCCTGATCCTGACTTTACCACACTGGAATATCCGAACCCGGAAGATCCGAAGGCATTTACCCTTGCATTAAAGCTTGCTAAGGAAAAGAATGCAGATATCGTACTGGCAACCGACCCGGATGCAGACCGTCTTGGTATTTATGCACTGGATACAAGACCGGCGAATATGTACCGTTTACCGGAAATATGTCCGGAATGCTGATTGCAGAATATATTTTAAGAGAGCGTACCGCAACAAAGACCATGCCTGTTAATCCGGCACTGGTTACAACCATCGTTACCACCAATATGGCACGTGCCATTGCAGAAGCTTACGGAGTACGTTTCGTGGAAGTACTGACCGGATTCAAGTATATCGGTGAGCAGATTAAGTTCTTTGAACAGAGCAACTCCAACAATTATGTATTCGGTCTGGAAGAAAGCTATGGCTGTCTTGCAGGTACTCATGCAAGAGATAAGGATGCCGTTGTTGCCGTAATGTGTCTGTGCGAGGTAGCTGCATGGTGTAAGAAGCATGGTATTACTGTATGGGATCAGATGCTGAAGCTCTATGAAGAATACGGATATTATAAGGAAACACAGTATGCCATCACCTTAAAGGGTATCGACGGATCCAAGCAGATCGCAGAGATGATGGACAAATTAAGAAACAACCCGCCGAAGAACTTCGGAGAATTACAGGTAAAAGAGCTTCGTGACTACGACAAGGATATAATTACAGATCTTGCTACCGGAGCAACCAGACCTACCGGACTTCCGAAGTCCAACGTACTTTATTTTGATCTTACGAATGATTCCTGGTGCTGTGCACGTCCCTCCGGAACAGAACCGAAGATCAAGTTCTATATGGGAGTGAAGGGAACCAGCCTTCAGGATGCAGAAGAGAAGCTGAATAAGCTGACAGAGGATCTTAAGGCCGTTCTGTAAGTCAAAAATTATGGCAAAATTATTAAAAACTCAGTAATTTGAAGAAAACCATATATTATCTGAAGAAGAATGGACTTCGCAAGGCGTATTATGCGGCGAGGGAACGTGCTTCTTCTGAAATAAAGGATGACTATCATTATGAGCCCTTGCCGGATGCTGTTTTTAAAAGAACAGGCCGGCAAGGCCTCTGAGTTTTCAACCACATTCAGTATTCTGGTTCCAACCTTTGAAACAAGGGAAGAGTTCCTTCGGGCTATGATCGACTCGGTTCTTGCACAGACCTATGGAAACTGGGAACTGATTCTTGCAGATGCCAGTAAAACGGACCGGGTATCGGAGGTTGTAAAGGAATATACCGATGTACGTATTCACTATCACAGATTGAAAGAGAATCTGGGGATATCCGGAAACACGAATGAAGCATTGAAGGCAGCGACAGGAGAGTATGTTGCATTGCTTGACCATGACGATTTACTGACAGGGGATGCCCTGTTTGAATGTGCCTCTGTGATTGAAGCGTATCGGGAGAAAAATATAGAATTACGCATGTTATATTCCGATGAGGATAAATGTAACAGTGATGCAACTTCATTTTATGAAGTGAACCGGAAACCGGAGTTTAATCTGGACTTAATATTATCGAATAATTATATCTGTCATCTGCTTGTTATGCAGAGAAAGCTTATGCAGGAGCTGGGATTCCGCAGCAGTGTCGATGGGGCACAGGATCATGATATCATCCTGCGGGCCGTAGACCGGATGCTGGGAGAGGACAGGCATGCATCCAGAAAGGCAGAACTGCCGGTTGCCCATATTCCGAAGGTACTGTATCACTGGAGATGTTATGAAGGCTCTACGTCAGAGAATCCGGAAAGCAAGCGTTATGCTTACGAAGCCGGCAAGCGTGCGGTAGAGGATTTTTTTGAAGGCGCGGGAGTACCGGGCCGACGTGGTCCATACCTGTCATCTGGGATTCTTTCGTGTAAATTATCAGCCGGATCTGTTAAGCAACCGGCCGGATGCAGCCGTGGTCGGAGGAAAACTCATCGACCGGCATAACCGTGTAGTAGGCGGTATTTATGATGAAAGTAAGGAGCCCTTATATCTGGGACTCCATAAAGAATATAGTGGTTATATGCACCGGGCATCCTGTCAGCAGGAGGCTTATGCAGTGGACATTCGCTGCATGGTCTGTTCGGAGGAAGCGCAGAAGGTGCTGACAGAACTCACCGGACTGCCATATGTCAGGCATCCCCATACGGGATATTTCCTGTATCAGGATCTCCTCAAAACGGATGCGGATTATCGGGAATTAAGCCTGAGATTTTGTGAAGAACTTCGCAGAAGAGGAAAACGAATCGTCTGGGATCCGGAAATGGTGCAGCGAATTGAACAAAGATAGGACAGAAGCATGAAAACGACAGTGGTAATTCCCAATTACAATGGACGGAACTATCTGCGGGACTGTCTTACTTCCCTGCTGAGGGGAAGCGAGGCTCCTGCCATAATTGTTGTGGATAACGGTTCTGCCGATGAAAGTGCCGCCATGGTGAAGGAAGCGTTCCCGACGGTAAAACTGATTGCGCTTCCCGAAAACCGGGGATTCAGTGCAGCGGTGAATATCGGAATCCATGAGGTCGAAACAGAATATGTTTTTTTCTGTTAAATAACGATACCGTTGTTTTAAAAGATACAATCGAAAGACTGGAAGCTGCAATGGAACGTCATCCAAATGCGTTTTCTGTGGCTGCAAAAATGCTGCAGATGAAGAATCCGGGGCTGGTTGACAGTACCGGAGATCTTTTTATTGTGCATTAGGCTGGGCATTTGCGCGGGGAAAGGATCAGAGGTCCGAGAAATTCAGGGAAGAAACCCCCGTTTTTCTGCCTGCGCCGGAGCGGCGCTTTACCGGAAAAGCCTTGTTTGAAGAAATTGGTGATTTTGACGAGAATCATTTTGCCTATCTGGAAGATATTGACATTGGGTATCGTGCGAATATCTATGGATACCGGAATTATTATGCACCGGGAGCTTTGGTGTTCCATGCAGGAAGTGGCTCTTCCGGATCAAGATATAATAAGTTCAAGGTCGATTTATCTTCCCGGAACAGTATCTATCTGATTTATAAAAATATGCCGGTATTACAGGTGTTATTAAATCTGCCGTTCCTGCTTCTTGGATATCTTGTGAAGATTTTGTTTTTCCTGAAAAAGGGGCTCGGGGTAGATTATATCAAAGGCCTTGGAAAAGGCTTCCAGCTTGCTTTTTTTCTAAGAAGGGAAGAGAACATAAGGTAAGATTTTCCATGAAGCATCTGGGAAATTATGTGGCAATACAACTACAGTTATGGGCGAATATGTTCCGCCGTCTGCAGTGGTAGAAAGGGTTGTACGATGATTAAGGACAATCAGAAATTATTAAATCGAATGCATGTGTTGATTGATGCGGTTGTGACGGCAATCTCCTATCTCATGGCTTGGTATCTGAAATTTGCTACCGGCTTTGCAGAGACGGACCCGAATGTCGGTGTGCTGGATATGTACACGTATTTCCGCGCATTGTATATTCTGGTTCCGCTTTATCTGGTGCTGTATTATTTCTTTAATTTATATGCACCAAAGCGGGCGACGAGGCGTAAATACGAGCTTTTCGCAATTGCGAAGGCAAATACGGTAGGTCTCATTCTGTTTATGACCCTGCTGTATATGATCAATCAGCTTGATATTTCCCGATTTGTGCTGGGTGCCTTTTATATCATCAATATTATTCTGATGACGCTCTGCCGGACGATGATCCGGAACATTCTGTATTTTTTCCGCAGAAAGGGTTATAACCTGAAGTACATTTTGCTGGTTGGTTATTCCAGTGCGGCGGAGGAATATATTACCAGAATCATTGCAAATCCGCAGTGGGGCTACGTAATCAGGGGGATTCTCGATGATACCATGCCAAGCGGAACCGTGTATAAGGGAGTTAAGGTTGTGGGAAGAATAGAGAATATCAGGTATATTCTTCCGGAGAACAAGCTGGATGAAATCGCGATTACACTTGCACTGAAGGATTATGAGCAGCTGGAGTCCATCGTGGATCTGTGTGAGAAGTCCGGTGTGCATACGAAGTTTATTCCGGATTACAATTCCCTGGTGCCGAGTCACCCCTATACAGAGGATCTGATGGGTCTTCCGGTGATCAATATCCGTTATGTACCATTAACGAATCCGGTGAATAGTATATTAAAGAGAACCATGGATATTCTGGGCGCCTGCTTTGGTATTGTTATCGCTTCTCCGGTGATGCTGGTCTGTGCGATTTTAGTAAAAGCAACCAGTGAAGGACCGGTGATCTTTAAGCAGGAACGAGTGGGACTTCATAATAAAGTATTTAAGATGTACAAATTCCGGACGATGGAAGTACAGAAGCAGTCTGCAGAGGAAAATGCATGGACGGTCAAGAATGATCCGCGTGTCACGAAGGTTGGTAAATTTATGCGTAAGACCAGTCTCGATGAACTGCCACAGCTTTTTTTAACATTCTGATGGGAGAAATGTCGCTGGTTGGACCGCGGCCGGAGCGGCCACAATGGGTAGATAAATATAAGGAAGAAATTCCGAGATATATGATTAAGCATCAGGTGCGGCCGGGACTGACCGGCTGGGCGCAGGTCAATGGATATCGTGGCGATACATCAATCCGCAAGCGTATCGAATATGATCTGTTTTTATATTGAAAACTGGAGTCTTGCCCTCGATATTAAGATTTTTGTTCATGACGATTTTTTCAAAGGCTTTGTGAATAAGAATGCCTATTAAAGGCGCAGGCAGGCGCAAGTTTGTATGAATCTGGTTGAAGTGGGAACATTAATATGGTAAAATGCTAGATTATGGGGAGAACGAAAGAAGAAACCCACATATGGTATTTGAAAGGGAGAAAAGGTATGACCACAAATAATCAAAGACCTTCACAAGGAAGATCATCACAAGGCAGACCTTCACAGGGAAGACCTGCACAGAAGAGACCCGCACAGCACAGTCAGGCTACACGCAGCTCTTCGCAGAAGAGAACATCATCCCGTAGAGACGATTACTATGAGGATGACTATTACGAAGACGATTATTATGAAGACAGCCGTTCTTCCAGGGGGAAAAAGAGTACCCCTTCGAAGAAATCCTCAAATGGTAAGAATCATAAAAAAAAGAGCAAAACCTCCAAGATTATTTTTATTTATTGTAGAAATCCTGGTTCTGTTACTCATGGTTATGGTATTATGGACTGTTTTAAAGACTGAAAAGGTTGGTAAGGTAGATCTGCCGGAGGAAGATATTGTCATCAATCCGGAGGTTGAAAAGCTGCAGGAGCAGGAAGGCTCGGTGCTGCAGGGATATCGCAATATTGCGTTATTCGGTGTAGACTCCACAGAGGGAGCACTGACCAAGAATACCCGGAGCGATACTATTATGATTGCCTCCATTAATCTGGATCCCGGCGATTGTAAGCTGGTCAGCGTATATCGTGATACCTACCTGAACTTAAGCAATGATACCTACAATAAATGTAATGCTGCTTATGCAAAGGGTGGACCGATGCAGGCGATCAATATGCTGAACATGAACCTGGATATGAACATTACCGATTTCGTAACAGTCGGATTCAGCGGTCTCACAGAGACAATTGATGCACTGGGCGGTGTTTATATTGATGTTAAGGAAGAAGAAATTTCCCATTTGAATAACTACCAGATCAGTATTGTCGGTACAACGAAGGATGGTAAGACCTATACCGCAGCAGAGGGAAGCTATACGCCGGTAACACAGGCCGGATACCAGAAGTTAAACGGTCTGCAGGCAACGGCTTACTGTCGTATCCGTTATGTCGGTAACGACTTCGAGCGTACTGCAAGACAGCGTCGTGTATTAAAGGCGGTTGCAGATGAAGCCAAGAAGGCATCTCCCGCACAGCTTGAAAAAGATTGCCAACTCTGTATTTGATAAGGTATATACGTCCTTTGATATTACAGAAATTGTGTCACTGCTTGGAAATATCAGTAAATACAATATCGTGGATGAGGGTGGATTCCCGACCGCTGATATGTTGACAACCGGTAACATTGGTAAGAAGGGTAGCTGTGTAGTTCCCCAGAGTCTGGAATCCAACGTTACCTGGCTGCATGAATTCCTGTTTGATGAGAAGGATTACGAACCTTCTTCAGCAGTTAAGGAATATAGTGCGAAGATTGCGGCAGATACAGATGGTTATGTGAAATAAATAAAGACTGTTTTGTATATGCAGAGCTGATAATTGGTAAAACAAAGAAAACAGAAACAGATAGATAGAAAAGGGTCTTTGTGAAAGGCCCTTTTTCGTATATGGAAAAGAGAACGGAAACGATGCTTAAATACGATGTGATCATTCCGGTGTACAGGCCGGGGGAAAAACTGAATAAGCTGATCGATGCGTTGCTGTCACAGTCCCTGCAGCCCGGTAAGATCATTATGGTGAATACAGAACGGGAAGAATTCCTGAAATTCAGTCCGGAAGAAGCGTTTCTGGCACGGAGTCCGCTGCTGGAACTGCATCATATTAAAAAGGCAGAGTTTAACCATGGGGCAACGCGGAATTATGGAGTATCATTAAGTGATGCGCCGTTTTTTGTCTGCATGACGGATGATGCCATTCCCGCAGGAAATACTGTGATGGAAGAGCTTTTAAAGCCTTTTACATCGGAAAGCATTGGGGTTTCTTATGCGAGACAGCTTCCGGCATCGGATTGTGGGATCATCGAGCGTTATACGCGGAGCTTTAATTATCCGGAGGAGTCAAGGATTAAAACGGCAAAGGATCTGCCGGAGCTTGGGATTAAGACCTTTTTTGCTTCCAACGTATGTGCAGCCTACCGGAGAAGCTATTTTGATGCATTGGGAGGATTTACGGATCATACGATTTTTAATGAGGATATGATCTATGCAAGGCATCTGATTGATGCAGGATATGCGATTTCCTATTCGGCAAAGGCAGAGGTGGTTCATTCCCACAATTACAGTGGAATGGAGCAGCTTCACCGGAATTTCGATCTGGGCGTATCGCATGCACAGTTTCCGGAGGAATTTAGCGGAATCCGGGCAGAATCCGAAGGCAGAAAACTGGTTTTACAGACCTGCCGGTATTTAATGAAGATCCATAAGCCATGGCTGATCGTGAAGCTGATCTGGCAGAGTGGATGTAAATACATCGGATATTTTCTTGGAAAACGTTACCAGAAATTCCCCGCATGGTTTGTAAAGCGGTGCAGCATGAACCGGAGTTATTGGGAGTGAATAGTAACTATTGGGACTGATGACTGGAGGAATGCGGACTGGGACGACGCTGAACGGGAAGAGGGTTGCCAGTATGGTCTAAAAAAAATGATATAAGTATATCATAGTGTTTTATACATTTTGAGAACAGAATGTGAAATGACGGAATCGTTAATGATGAGAATTTAAAGACAAAGTTGGAATTCAAAGTTGATTTTGGAGGATCGAATATGTGTGGAATTGTTGGATATATTGGGAAGCATCAGGCAGCCCCGATTATTTTTAGAGGGACTTGCAAAGCTGGAATACCGTGGTTATGATTCCACCGGTATGGCAGTTTTTGATGGAAAAAAGATTAATATTCAGAAGGCGGCTGGCAGACTGCAGGTGCTTGAGAATATGACAAGAGGCGGAGAAACAATGCCGGGATGTGTCGGAATCGGACACACCAGATGGGCAACGCATGGACAGCCGACCGATGTGAATGCACATCCGCATGATAATAAGGCCGGTACGATTGCTGTTGTACATAACGGAATTATCGAGAACTATCAGCAGTTAAAGAAGCGTCTTTTAGATCATGGCTATGAATTTGTATCGGATACCGATACCGAAGTTCTGGTACAGCTGATTGACTATTATTATAAAGGAAATCCCCTGGAAGCAATCACGAAGGTTATGCATCGTGTGGAAGGATCCTATGCACTTGGCATCCTTTTTGCAGATCATCCGGATGAAATTTATGCGGTACGTAAGGATTCTCCGCTGATTGTTGGAACAAGCAGTGAAGGAAGCTTCATTGCATCTGATGTACCGGCAGTTTTGAAGTACACCAGAGAGGTTTATTACATTGACAACCAGGAAGTGGCCGTTTTAAGAGAGAATGAAATTCACTTCTATACGGTAGATGAAGAAGAAATCCAAAAGACACCGACTCATATTGACTGGGATGCCGAGGCTGTTGCGAAGGGCGGATACGAGCATTTCATGTTAAAGGAGATTTACGACCAGCCAAGAGCAGTCCGTGAAACCTTTGAAAAACATGTGAAGGACGGCAATGTGGAGATTGAAGAGCTTCATATGACCGATGAAGAGATTAAGAAGCTTTCCCGTATTCATATTGTGGCATGTGGCACTGCCTATCATGCCGGTATGACAGCAAAATATATCATTGAATCTATGGCACGGATTTCCGTAGAAGTGGATATGGCTTCTGAGTTCCGTTACCGGAATCCGATTATTGAAGAGGGAGCACTGGTGATTGTGATCAGCCAGTCCGGTGAAACGGCAGATACCCTGCAGGCACTCAGAGATTCCAGGGCACGAGGCGCAAAGGTATTAGGTATTGTGAATGTGGTTGGTTCTTCCATAGCGAGAGAGGCAGACAGTGTCATGTATACCTGGGCAGGACCGGAAATTGCGGTTGCCTCCACGAAGGCATACTCAGCCCAGCTGATAGCAATCTACCTTCTGGCAATGAAGTTTGCGAGAGTAAAGGGTACCATTTCCGAAGAGGAATATCAGCAGCTCATTTTAGATCTTCGCCGTCTTCCGGAGCAGATAGAATTACTTCTTGGTAATAAAACGAAGATTCAGCGGTTTGCGAACCGTTATGTGGCTGCAAAGAGCGTTTTCTTTATTGGAAGAGGACTGGACTATACCTTATCCATGGAGGGCTCTTTGAAGCTTAAGGAAATTACTTACATGCATTCCGAAGCATACGCAGCAGGGGAATTAAAGCATGGACCGATTTCCCTGATTGAAGATGGAACACTGGTAATGACTTCTCTTACGCAGGAAGATTTGTATATGAAGACGATCAGCAACATCCGTGAAGTAAAGTCCAGAGGCGCATTTGTATTAGCCCTCACAACAACGGGACATGATGATATTGAGGATACTGCCGATTATGTACTTTATATTCCGCAGACCAACAAGTACTTTACGAACTCATTAGCCATTATTCCGTTCCAGATGTTTGCTTATTATGTATCCGTTGGTAAGGGACTTGACGTCGATAAGCCCCGTAACCTTGCAAAGTCTGTAACTGTAGAGTAGAAGACCATATAAAGAGAAGAAAACAGGGATCCCACGAAGCAGAAATGGGTTTGTATAAATGTTAGGTAAACAAAATAGACAGTTCCGCATCTTCAAAGGAGGATGCGGATTTTTTAAATATCACAAAAGGATCATATTTAAGACACAATTTCAACACATTTATTTCCTATACTGTGAATCATAGAAGAAAGGAAAGGTTTTTCAGGAAAGGTTTTTTTAAAGGAGGCAGTTATCATGGATGAGAATAGATATGCAAATGATGGACAGAATTATTACCAGACATCTTCGACAAACTTTCAGCAGTCGCAGATGAATCACCAGCAGGCAAAAACCCGTAAAACAGAAAAAGCAGTCCAGCGGATTTGGTAAAAAAGTGTTAGCAGGTTTGTGTTGTGGACTGGTATTTGGTGTCTTTGCAGGAATTGGTTTTCAGGCAGTGGATGCCGCACATAGTGGAATTAACCGTGCCAAGAGTGCTTTTTCAGCAATGATTGGAAATTCTTCACAGGACAGTACTGTAGCAGATGCTTCCGGATCAGGAGATGCTACATCGGATGCAGTGCTTCCGGACAGCAGTTCGGATACCGCAGAGGCATCTTCCGGCAGCATTAAACAGACATTGGATAATCTGACGCCGCAGACACAGACAGAGGCAGTCGTTACGGATGTCACCCAGGTGGTAAAAGCAGTGATGCCGTCCGTTGTATCGGTCAGTAATACTTATGTACAGCGTGGAACATTTTTCGGACAGGAATACAGCAGTGAAGCCGTAAGCTCCGGTTCCGGTATTATTGTCGGTGAAAATGACAGCGAACTGTTGATTGTTACGAACTATCATGTCGTAGAATCTGCGGATACCTTATCCGTACAGTTCGTCGATGAGGAACAGGTACAGGCACAGATCAAGGGTACCGATGCCGATAAGGATCTGGCAGTACTGGCTGTTCAGTTATCCGACATAAAGCAGGATACCTTGAATCAGATTTCAATTGCAACATTAGGAAGCTCCGATGATCTGACAGTAGGTGAACCTGTTATCGCTATTGGTAACGCATTAGGTTATGGTCAGTCCGTAACAACCGGCGTTGTCAGTGCGTTGAATCGTCCGATCGCCGTTACTTCACAGCAGGATCAGACAGGAGATACCCAGATTAATACCTTTATCCAGACCGATGCGGCAATTAACCCCGGTAACTCGGGTGGTGCCTTACTGAATACAAGGGGTGAAGTAATCGGTATTAACTCCAGTAAGATTGGTGGCAGCACTGTAGAAGGTATGGGTTATGCAATCCCGATTTCCGATGCAAAGCCGATTATTGAAGAACTGATGCAGAAAGAAACAAGACTGAAAGTAGATGAATCCAATAAGGGCGTTCTCGGTATTACCGGTGTGAATGTAGAATCCCAGTATTCCGAAGTTTATGGTATTCCGATGGGTGTTTATATTTCTTCTGTAACCGATAATTCAGGAGCAGCCGCAGCAGGACTTGTCCGTGGTGATATTATTACTGCAATCAATGGTGAGACCGTAGAAACCATGGAAGAATTGAAGGAAGAGATGAACTATTACCAGGCCGGCGATACGGTAACTCTGACCATTATGCAGGGAAGCCCGACCGGATATCAGCCCAAGGACGTACAGGTTACGCTTGGAAAACAGATGACCAACCAGTAAAATTGGTAAAAGTGATTAAAGCGTTGTAATACTGGAAAGAATAAATTGAAAATCTCCCTAAAAAGTTTGAAACATTTGATAAAAAGGAAATTACAACAGAAGACCGTGGCGTGAGCAGGTGTATATGCACCGCTTGCGCCATGGTCTTTTGGTTGTTCTAAACTATTTCGGATAGGCTATATAGGTAGGACGCAAACGCATCAACGAGCCATCCGGGCTCGATTGCTGCTGGATTGGACATCCGTGTCCAATCCTTGCTGATTGTGCACGAAATAGTAGAACTTCTAAGATCCTGCGTCAGGCACAAGGTCATAGTATGTTTGCACTTTATTTGTAAGGACAACATAACAAGTTCAAAATAGCCAAAGATTATTTAAATACGACTGGTTCATCGATATATTCAGTCTTAATTACAAGATATGGATAGGAAGCGGTGTCAGTGACCGGAGTTTCATTGTCGGGGGAAGGACCGAGGAGTGTGGTGTCAAAGTAAATGGCGTTTTCCGTGAGATAGAGGTCATTTACGGTGATACCGAAGCCACCGGTAGGCTGTTCGCCGTAGCCGATTCCAATGTAGAGGAAGCCATTGTCGGAATAAGTGATTTTGAAGGGATTGGGGTGTTTTTCCTGGATGACCTTCTGCATTTCCTCCGGAATGGCATCTTCGGACAGAACGGTGAATTCCAGATTTTTAATCCGGGCAAGGGAATCCTTCTGGTTCTTGCCTGCACAGGCGGTCATGAACAAAAGGACAAGCAGGCAAAACACGGAAAGAAGTCTCGGGAGCATTTTATTTGTAAAGGAATGGAATAGAATTAAGTTTTTTTCATGGAAAACCTCGAAATTAATATTAAGGAATTGGTTTATTTTATGTTTTTTTAAATTGGGTTATGAATAAATACAGGCCAAAATATAATGATTTTTGCAAGGTGAACCAATGTATCACAATTGCATTACAATGTAAAGCAAATCATTGACAAAGATGGGACTAATTCATATAATATGAATTAAGAGATGAGTGTATACTATAGTCAGATGTTAGTATGGGAGGTGTTTATATGGCTACAGTACCTACGCAGGTAAGAATTGATGAAGATTTAAAAAAACAGGCTACAGAGCTTTTTGCACAATTAGGAATGGATATGTCTGGGGCAATGAATGTATTTCTCAGACAGTGTGTTATGCGTGGAGGACTTCCTTTTGATGTGGTAGTTCCGCAATATAAGTCTGAGGTTCTGGAGGCAATGGAAGAGGCAAAAAGAATTAGTAAAGATCCTGACACGAAGAGGTATAGAAGCTTCTCAGAAGCTATGGAGGATCTGGATTCATGACATATGAATTAATACTTACTGGTAAGTTTAAGAAGAGTCTGAAATTAGCCAGAAAGCGGGGGACTTGATTTGCCACTCCTTGAAAATATTGTTACCATGCTTCAGAGTAATATTCCTTTGGAGGAAAAAGCATAGAGATCATGAATTAAAAAGGAAGATATCAAGGATTTAGAGAATGTCATATTCAACCAGACTGCTTATTAATTTATTTGAAAGAGGATCAGGTCTTGACATTAACATTGGTTGATACAGGAACGCATGCGGATCTGTTTAATATGTGATTATTTAAAAAGTAATATTTGGTATAGAAAAAGAGGAACTATATGCTGATAATTAAGAATGGTAAGATCATAGATCCTATAGGAGATGCGGTATATTCAGCCGATCTGTATGTTAAGGATGGCGTGATTGCAAAGATTGTAAGAAGGAGTGAGAACTCTTCGGGTGAGAATTGCGGTTACGAGGAGAAAGAAAAGGGATGCGGTGATGTGGAGGAAGAAAGCGGATCCGAAGTCTTTGACGCAAAAGGAATGCTGATTGCACCGGGGCTTGCGGATACGCATGTCCATTTCCGGGATCCGGGATTTACATATAAAGAAGATATTCTGTCGGGAGCGGAGGCAGCGAAGAAGGGCGGCTATACGCAGATTGTACTGATGGCGAATACGAAGCCATGTGTGGATCAGGTGGAGACTCTGCAATATGTTCTTCAAAAGGGCGCACAGACCGGAATCCATATTCACAGTTGTGCGAATGTAACTATGGGAATGGCTGGAAAAGAGCTTGTGGACATGGAGCAGTTAAGTGAGGCAGGAGCAGTCGGATTCACGGACGATGGGGTTCCGATTCTGTCAGAAGAGATGGTCACAAAGGCGATGGAGCAGGCAGCTTTGTGCCATAAGCCGATCAGCTTCCATGAAGAGGATCCGAAGTATATTCAGAATAATGGGGTGAATGCCGGTAAGGCAGCAGCCTTTTATGGAATTGGTGGATCGAAGCGGGATGCGGAGATTACCATGATTGAGCGGGATATCCGGCTGGCACTTCAGACGGGAGCAACGGTTGTGATCCAGCATATCAGCACGAAAGAGGGAGTGGAACTTGTCAGAAAGGGCAAGGCTGCAGGAGCAGATGTCCATGCGGAGGCAACGCCGCATCATTTTACCTTGACAGAGGATGCAGTCATTGCCAAAGGAACGCTTGCAAAAATGAATCCGCCGCTTCGTGAGGATGAGGACAGGCAGGCGATTCTTGCGGGATTGCAGGATGGTACGATTGATCTGATTGCAACCGATCATGCACCGCACAGCAAGGAAGAAAAGGAAAAGCCAATTACCGAAGCCCCCAGTGGAATTATTGGTCTGGAAACAGCACTGTCCCTGGGAATCCGGGAACTGGTACAGAAGGGAAAGCTTACCTATCCGCAGTTGATACAGAGAATGAGTACGGCACCCTGTGCCTTGTATGGCTTGCCGGGAGGAGCGCTGGAGGAAGGAAAAGCAGCAGATCTGGTGATTTTTTTGATCCGGAAGAAACCTGGAAGGTTCAGGATTTTGTGTCGAAGTCTGCAAATTCTCCTTTTATCGGAGAAGAGCTTCCTGGAGTGGTACATGCGACCATCTGTGGCGGGCAGATCGTATATCGGAAGTAATTACATGAGTAAACTATTTTGTGAAGCAGCGGTTTTACGAATGGAGATCTAAATAGTTACTATATATTTTTATAAAAAGAAACCGGAGAAAGGGAAAGATTCCATGAACGATCCGGTATGGAGTTCATGGAAGGAAAAGCAATTATGAGTAAAAAAGCAAAACAAACAGCAATCGTGCTTTCCCAGCAGAAGCTGGCAGAGGGGATTTATGATCTGTGGCTTGCAACGGAGCTTGCGAAGGAAGCAGGTGCCGGTCAGTTTATCGGAGTTTATCCGAAAAAAATGCCGCAACCCTTCTCCCGCGTCCGATCAGTATTTGTGAGGTCAATGAGGACAAGACGGCACTGCGTCTGGTATACCGGGTTGCAGGAAAGGGCACGAAGGAGTTTTCCTCTTTGGAAAAGGGAGACACCATAGACATCCTTGGTATTTTGGGAAATGGATACAAAGTTTCCGAGCTTCTTGCAAAAAATCCGGAATTTACGGAAATTACCTTGTACGGTGGAGGAATCGGGATTCCGCCGATGCTGCAGCTTGCCAAGGAGCTTGCGGCAGCAGGAAAGAAAGCCATCTGTGTTTTTATCGGATACCGCGACAGCAATCTGTTCCTGAAAGAGGATTTTTGAGAAAAATACAGTACAGTTTATGTGGCAAACCGAGGATGGAAGTGTCGGAACGAAGGGCAATGTCCTCACGGCATTAAAAAGAAAACGGTGTGCAGCCGTCCGTAATGATGGCGTGCGGCCCGATGATGATGCTCCGGGCCATCAAGCAGGAGGCTTCGGAGAGAGCTATTCCGGCATACATTTCACTGGAAGAGCATATGGCTTGTGGAATTGGAGCCTGTCTTGGATGTGTGTGCAAGACAACGAAAAAGGACGAGCACTCACAGGTTCACAATGCAAGAATCTGCACGGAGGGACCTGTATTTCTGGCTGAGGAGGTTGAGATCTGATGAATACAAGTGTAACAATCGCAGGAGTAACCTTTAAAAATCCGGTGATGACTGCATCGGGAACGTTTGGCTCCGGTATGGAATATGGGGATTTCGTAGATCTGAATCGTCTGGGAGCCGTTGTGACGAAGGGCGTTGCCAATGTACCGTGGCCGGGGAATCCGACACCACGTGTGACGGAGGTTTACGGCGGGATGCTGAATGCCATCGGGTTACAGAACCCGGGAATTGATGTGTTTTTAAAGCGGGATATTCCCTTTTTACAGCAGTATGATACGAAGATTATCGTGAATGTCTGTGGAAAAACCATAGAGGATTATCTGGAAGTTGTGGAAAAGTTGAATGACAGTGCGGCAGACATGCTGGAAATTAATGTGTCCTGTCCGAATGTCAAGGAGGGTGCCATTGCCTTTGGACAGAAAGCCGACTGCCTGTTTGATATTACTTCGAAGATTAAAAATGTGTCAAAGAAGCCGATTATTATGAAGCTGAGTCCGAATGTGACGGATATTACCGAAATGGCAAAGGCAGCAGAGGCGGCAGGTGCAGATGCCATTTCCCTGATCAATACGATCACGGGCATGAAGATTGATATTCATAGGAGAACCTTTGCACTGGCGAATAAGACAGGCGGCATGTCCGGTCCTGCAATCAAGCCGGTTGCAGTGCGCATGGTTTATCAGGCTTCCCATGCAGTTAAAATTCCGGTGATTGGTATGGGCGGCATTGCAACAGCAGAAGATGCAATTGAGTTCCTGCTTGCGGGAGCGACAGCCGTTTCTGTAGGAGCTGTGAACTTTATGAATCCGTATGCAACCGTTGAGATTGTAGATGGAATTGAACAGTATATGACAAAGTATGGTGTAGAAGACATTCAGGAGCTGATTGGTGCCGTGAATTG
The DNA here is from genome assembly GCA_021628825.1 of Lachnospiraceae bacterium. Taxonomy (GTDB): domain Bacteria; phylum Bacillota; class Clostridia; order Lachnospirales; family Lachnospiraceae; genus Suilimivivens. Next base: position 885,636 of record JAJXRY010000002.1, read on the forward strand.
AGAGGCTTTCAAGGATTGGAACAGACATATTGACACAATTTGCAGGCTCTTGAATAGTTACGAATTTTGTGAATAAACAACCCTCCGTAGGAATACAATGTGAATAAGTAAACCTACGGAGGTATTTTTATGGAGCTTCAAAAGCGTTCCTTACATATGGAGGGTCCAAGGCTTCATGCGTCGAAGCAGGTTGTGCTGGAAGACAATGTGATCATTCCGGACACCAATAAAGATGCGGATAAACTTCTTTTGGATAGAGGAAAAATTACGATTGAGGAGGTCAATTCTTTTGAAGATGCAGTAACTGTTAAGGGAAAAACTGCATTTCCGGGTATTGTATCTGACAGAAGGGAACCAGGACGGAATTCCGGTTTCTCAGATGGAGGGCAGCATTCCATTTGAAGAAAAAGCTGCAGATGGAAGGACTTCGTGCAGGAGAGCATGTACATGTAAAGGCGGTTTTGGAGGAGCTTGGCACTTCGCTGATTAATTCGAGAAAGCTCAGTGTACGGGCGATTATCGTTTTTCATGCAACGCGTGAAGAAATGATGGAAGAGGACATTCCGGTTGCGTTATCGGGTGATGAACAGGTGGAATACCGACAAAGATCCGTGGAAATGGCAACGCTTGCAATGAAGAATCAGGATATCTTCCCCATTAAGGAAGAAATTGAAATTCCGGGAAGCTTTCCGAATATCAGAAGTCTGGTATATTGGGATGTAGAGCCTGTGAATCTGGATTTCCGGATTCTGGATGATAAAATTGCGGTGCAGGGGGAATTGAAGGTGTTCTGCATGTATGTAGGAGACGGAGAAAAGGAGGAGCTTTATCATTATGAGACGGCAGTGCCTTTTTCCGGAAGTGTGGAGTGCCCCGGTTGCCGTGAGGGAATGATTCCGGTGATCGAATATGAAGTAGAAAACTGTGAGCTGTCCATCCGGCCGGATTATGACGGTGAGGAGAGGATTCTTTTTGCAGATCTGGGAATCCGGATATTCTATTGCATTTACGTAGAAGAAAACGTGGAGATGATCGGAGATGTATATGGGGTATCCAACGAGGTAGAGGAAAGCAGTAAGCCCATTACCTTCCGCAGGCTCCTGGCAAGGGTAAATGGAAAATGCAAGGTGTCCGGACACTTTAAGGCAGGTCAGGAAGGCGCCAGCATTTACCGGGTGATTCATACAGCAGGAGATCTGATTTTAGAAGAGCAGGAAGAAACAGAGAATGGAATCCGGCTTAGCGGTCAGATCCAGCTACGGATTCTGTATGAAGACAGTAACGAGGATAAGCGGTTCGGGGTGATCCGTGGCGAAGTTCCGTTTGAGTATCTTTTAGAGGCAGAAGGAATGATGCCGGGAACGATCAGCTTCGTGCAGCCACAGATGGAGCAGATTGCCGTATCGGTGATTGATACGGACGAAGTGGATGTAAAATGCGTGATTTTATTCCGCGGGGACCTTTTTGCAACCTGGGAGGAACAGGTGGCAGAGCAGATTACGCTTTCTCCACTGGATCTGGAGAAGCAGTCGGCGCTTCCGGGAATCGCCGTATACCGGATGAAGGACGGGGAGAGTCTGTGGGATATCGGAAAGCGGTATTATGTTCCGATCGAAACTCTGATGCAGACGAATAACCTGACCTCACAGGAGGTCCGCCCGGGGGAGAAGATATTGATTGTAAAATAGTACTTGAAAAAGTAAGCCCTGATTTTAGTAAATTTTTAAAATCAGGGGTTTACTTTTTGTCCCATCTGGCCGATGGTATAGATGAGATAAGTATTATTATCACTATTTTGAAACCAGGGAGGGACTTTCAATGAGTGTAAATGGAATTACATCAGGTTCAGAAGCATACAGCACCTATACAGCAACTTCTGCCAAATCAACAACCGCAGCAACGACAGATACAGAAAAGAAAACAGATACAACAACCGAAGCCGGTGCCGTATATGAGCCTTCCAAGGAGACTGCAACAGCTTCTACGAAAAAGACCTACAAGCCGGACACTGCAACCATCGCAAAGCTGAAAGCAGATGCCGATGCCAGAACCGAACAGCTTCGCAGTCTTGTAGAAAAGATGATGACCAAGCAGGGAGAAGCCTATGGTAAGGCCAATGACATCTGGAGTGTATTATCCAGTGGTAACTTCACTGTAGATGCTGCTACCAAAGCACAGGCACAGGCTGATATTGCTGATGATGGTTATTGGGGCGTTTCCCAGACATCCAGCCGTATCCTTGATTTTGCAACTGCTTTAACAGGTGGTGATCCGAGCAAGATCGAAGAGATGCGTAATGCATTTAAGAAAGGTTATGAACAGGCTGAGAAGACCTGGGGCGGTAAGCTTCCGGAGATTTCCCAGAAGACCTATGATGCCGTTATGGAAGGGTTTGACAAGCTTGCCAAAGAAGCAGGACTTGACACCTCTAACTAAATGGCAGGATGCAGATTTTAGTTTGAATAAGTAAGGAACTTAGAAGAAACCGGTTCTTCATATATGGATTTTATCTGTATATGAAGAGCCGGTTTTGGATATATAAATTATATAATTTTAACTTTGAAGATTATTGGAACAGATTTGAGAAGTAAATGAAAGCAACGGAGGGTGTGCTGCATATTGACGAACCCACCATCCTTGTATATAATTAAGTACATCTTTGTATACACAATACAGAAAGAAGAACAAGCATGAATCAGATCGTAAGGAAGGCTTATGCCAAGATCAATCTGGGGCTGGATGTGGTACGCAGACGTCCAGATGGATACCATGAAGTAAAGATGATTATGCAGACGATTTCGCTGCATGATGAATTACGTTTTGAAGAGACCGGAGAGAAAGAAATTATTCTTGTATCGAATGACAATCCGCTTCTGCCGGAGGATGCAAAGGATAATCTCATTTATAAGGCAACAGAGTGCATCCGCAGGGAATATGGAATTGACCGTGGGGTAAAGATTACCCTGCAGAAAAATATTCCGATTGCAGCCGGAATGGCAGGTGGAAGTACCGATGCAGCGGCTGTTTTTCGTGGACTGAATGAACTCTGGCAGCTTTCCATGAGCATGGAGAAGATGCAGGAGCTTTCGGTAAAGCTGGGCGCAGATATTCCCTACTGCATCATGGGAGGAACGGCACTTTCGGAGGGGATCGGAGAGATTCTGACACCGCTTCCGGCACCGCCCCATGCGTATATTCTGATTGCTAAGCCGGACATCAGTGTTTCCACGAAGTTCGTCTATGAGAATTTACATGCGGATACCTTACAAAAGCATCCGGATATTGATGGTATGGTGGAGGCTATCCGGAACGGGGATCTTCACGGAATTACCAATCGTATGGAAAATGTATTGGAAACGGTTACCGAAAAGACCTATCCTGTCATTTCGGAGATTAAGGAGAAGATGCGTGAAGAAGGAGCCCTCAATGCGTTGATGAGCGGATCCGGACCGACGGTATTTGGAATCTTTGAGGAAGAGGACAAGGCGCAGAAGGCAGCAGAAAGGATCCGAGAGCAGGAGCTCGGCAATCAGATCTTTGTGACAACATTTGTAAATTAGTAATTGTAACCCATTGACCTGTGTTTTAGGAAAGGATGTAACAGGACAGCCTATGGAGACCCAGTTTGACATTGATATGAATGAATTTCTACCCCTGCGGGAAGTAGTGTTTAACACCCTGCGTAAAGCAATTCTCACAGGTCAGCTAAAGCCGGGAGACCGGCTGATGGAAGTGCATCTTGCGAATAAGCTGGGAGTGAGCCGGACACCGATCCGGGAAGCGATTCATAAGCTGGAGCAGGAAGGGCTTGTGACAATGGTACCGCGGCGTGGCGCCGAGGTGGCGAAGATAACGGAGCGAAGTCTGCAGGATGTACTGGAAGTGCGGCGTGCCCTGGATGTTTTAAGTGTAGAGCTTGCCTGTGAACGGATATCGGAAGACGAGCTTGAACAGTTAAAGAAAGCCTGCCGTCAGTTTGAAGAAGCAACGCATAGTGGAGATACGACAGCAATTGCGAAGGCCGATGTGGCTTACCACGATATTATTGTGCAGGCAACCGGAAATCAGCGTCTGCAGCAGTTAGTCAATCATCTTGCAGAGCAGATGTACCGTTACCGTTTCGTTTATCTTAAGGATGTCAGCCAGCATGAGAAGCTGGTAGAGGAGCATCGCGAAATTTTGGAATGTATCCTGCAGCGGGATAAAAAGAAGGCATCGGAAGCGGCAAAGAAGCATATTGATAATCAGGAGAATTCGATTATCCAGCAGATCCGTCTGGAAAATCAGAGTATTCTCGTCTGAATCATTACGTTTAAATTAATAAAAATCCGGTTACACTTCCTATTGTAACAGAGCAACAAAAAGTGTTTTTTTATAGAAAGGAAGAGAATATGACAGACCGGATGACGGAACGGCAGACCGTTCCAATGGAAATAGAGCAGAAGGAAAACAGGAGCGTCCTCAGGGGATGTATCCGGAGAAAGGTAATTGAGGCAGCTATCCTGCTTGCAGGAATGGTGAGCTTCTGGGGGTTTCTTTATCCGGAATTATCCCTGACGGAGGATGCGCAGGTTAAAAAGCTATATTGCCATGCATATGAAAGAATGGGTGGCAGCATCCTTCTTAAATTCAGGAGGTCTTTGATGACAAACAAAAATGCACCCATTGGAGTATTTGATTCCGGTGTGGGCGGACTTACGGTGATGAAGGAAATCATGCACCAGATTCCCAATGAGAAGATTATTTATTTTGGAGATACGGCAAGAGTTCCCTATGGAAATAAATCGAAAGATACGGTACTGCGGTTTTCGAGACAGATTGTGCGGTTTTTGAGAACGCAGGAAGTAAAAGCCATTGTGATTGCCTGTAATACGGCAAGTGCCTATGCCCTTCCGGACATTGAAAAGGAGATTGATATCCCGATCATCGGAGTGGTGCGTCCGGGAGCGAAGGTGGCAGCACAGGTAACACAGAATGGAAAGGTCGGTGTCATTGCGACGGAGGGAACGATCAACAGTCACATTTACGCCGATTACATAAAGGAAATCAATGCACAGGCAGCCGTGATCGGAAAGGCCTGTCCGTTATTTGTACCGCTTGCTGAAGAAGGCCTGTGGGAGGACCCGGTCACAGATGAAATCGCCAGAAGGTATCTGGCAGAGCTCATTGATATCGGAATTGATACCCTGATTCTTGGCTGCACGCATTATCCGCTGATCCGGAATACGATTGGCAGGAGCATGGGAGATCGGGTAACACTGGTAAATCCGGCGTATGAGACAGCGAGGGAATTAAAGGAGCTTTTAGAGGAAAAGGATCTTTTGAACGACGAAACACATCGGCTGGGAGAGGAGCAGTACCGGTTCTTTGTCAGCGATGGTGCAGACAAATTTAAGACCTTTGCCAATTCTATTATCAAATATGGAATTCTCTCGGCAAAAAGTGGTTCCCATTGAAAATTACTAAAAATGTAACTATTATCAATAGTTACAGGAGATAGGAAAAAAATGGAAAAGGATATTTTTAATTTTCATTAAAAAGGGCTGCAGATGAGCCAGGAGGATCAGGAAGAACTGGAAACCATCACGGCAGCAGAATATTATCTTCGCAATGACCATCATTATATCGTATATGATGAGGTCATGGAAGGATTTGAAGAGGCGACAAAGAATATTTTCAAGTTTGACGGTTCATGCCTCGAGGTAACCAAGCGGGGAGCCGTCAACGTACATATGCTGTTTGAAGAGCAGAAAAAAAGAATATGACGACCTATCATACGCCGTTTGGAGATATTCTGATCGGAATTGATACGGAGAAGATTGAAGTATCCGAGGAAGAAAACAAAATCCATGTTCATGTGGATTATTCGCTGGAGGCCAATTACCAGCATCTGGCAAACTGTAAGATTGATATGAAGATTTGTCCCAAAAAGGAAGGAGCTAAGCTGTTTACTTAACAGGCTTAGCTCCAGCTTTTTTCTTGTAATTTTTTTCGGTGGTACGTGCAAGCCATCCCTTTTTTTCTTCTTGGGAGTGACTACCGGCTTACCGTGTAATCCTTTTACATCAGTGATGTAAATACCGCTGACTATGGCTTTGACTTCTTTCTTAACCGGAACAGAATCGAAGATCTTCTCTTCACATACTAAAGACATGACCTGTGGCCCGACCTTTGCCTTCACGATGGGAAGCTTGGAAGAACGCATCAGCTTCGGTGCCTGTTCAATAACGGCCTGGGGAAGTCCGGAATCCCTAAGTTTCATGCGTTTCTTATCAATAATCAGCATGGAAACGGTCTGCTTCATGGCATCGATCTGCTGCTGTTGTTCGGCCTGACGCTTCTGTGCCTTCTTACCTAAGAAGTAGAGCGCAACCACAGCAATAATTAAAATTGCCAGAATAACCAATAATACAATAGTAACTGTGTTCACGGGAAACCCTCCTTTATGCTAATCCAAAAAGATTATGCAAGGAATATTTTAGCATTGTTTATTGAAATAGTCCAGTTTTTTTCCATTACAATAATAAATAAATTTCTAAGAAATGGGAAAGGCGATAAAAAAATGGCAGCGGCTTTGCAGGTTTTTGCATGATATGATTTCCTTTATATTTTCGCATCTTCTGATCATCAATGTGCTTCTGAGTATTGTGGTGGTCTTTTTTCAGCGGCGGAATCCGAAATCGGTATGGGCATGGCTCCTGATTCTGTATTTCATTCCGGTGCTGGGATTCGTGTTTTATCTGCTGTTGGGTGCGGATATGCATAAGCGGAAAATGTTTCGTACCAAGGAGATCGAAGACCGTCTGGCGAATGCGATCAGGCGTCAGGAGCTCATGATCCAGAGTCAGGAACTGAAGGAAAAGTACCCGGGCGTCACGGATTATTCGGATCTTGTGATGTACCATCTGCATACCACGAGCGCCATGCTGACTGATGACAATGACATGGAGTTCTTTGTGAATGGAGAGGATAAGTTCGCAGCCCTTAAGGAGGACATGAGGAATGCGAAGAAATCCATTCATATCCAGTACTATATTATTAAGAACGATGAGCTGTTCCAGAGTATTGTTGAGATTTTGAAGGAAAAGGCAAAGGAAGGCGTAGAAGTCCGCATCCTTTATGATTCCATGGGATGCTGGAAGATGCGTAAGAAGATCTGGAAACAACTGGAAAAGGAAGACATTCAGTGTACCGAGTTCTTCCCGGCCCTGGTTGGCAGACTGCATCTTCGGATCAATTACCGGAATCACCGTAAGATCGTAGTAATTGATGACTGCATCGGATATGTGGGCGGCTTTAACATTGGGAAAGAATATATTGATAAGGATCCGAAATTCGGGCATTGGCGGGATACGCATATGCGGCTTACCGGATCGTGTGTGACCGCACTGGAGGCCCGGTTTATTCTGGACTGGAACTTTGCTGACCGGAAGCGCCTTCTTTCCTATGAAGATTATATGGATAATCTCAAAATGGAGCATACGGGCAAATCACCGGTTCAGATCATTACGAGCGGACCCGACTCCCATGATGAATATATCCGTAATACCTATGTGCGTATGATTCATAAGGCGCGCAAGAGTATTTATATCCAGACTCCGTATTTTATCCCGGATGAAGCGCTCATGACGGCATTGCAGATTGCCATTCATTCCGGTGTGGAAGTGAACATTATGATTCCCTGCAAGCCGGATCATCCGTTTGTTTACTGGGCAACCTATTCCTATGTGGGAGAGCTTGTCCTGGAGGGAGCAAACTGCTATACCTATGAAAACGGTTTTCTGCATGCAAAGGGCATCATTGTCGATGATATGGTGTTCTGCTATGGAACAGCGAATATGGATATCCGGTCCTTTGAGCTTGATTTTGAGGTCAATGCCATTGTTTATGATGAAGACAAGGCAAAACAGATGGTGGAATTCTTTAAGCAGGATGTGGAGCAGTCCAAGCTTCTTACCAAGAATAAATACCAGAGCCGCGGGCTTTTCATCCGGTTCAGGGAACAGATCAGCCGGCTGCTGTCCCCATTGCTTTAAACCTTAAAATATGGTAAAGTTGACAGGATGAGGGAGAAAAAATTTTTGAGGAGTTGAGGAGAATGAAAAAGAACAGATTGATGGCACTTATGCTTACGGGAGCGATGCTGCTTTCCATGACAGCATGCGGAAAGGATCCCAGTGAGCTTGTATATTTAAAGGATTTTAAGCTGGACAAGTATGTCACGCTCGGAGACTATACCGGTTTGCCAACAACGATTGCTGCACCGGAAGTCACTGAGGAGGATATCGACACAGCGATTATGAATTCCGAGCTTAGCGATGACTGCAAGATACCGATCGAGGATCGTGATGTTGTTGCAGTCGGAGATCTTGCGAATATCGACTTCGTAGGAACGATGGATGGAGAGGAATTTGAAGGAGGAAGCGGCGCAGGCTATGATCTGCTGATCGGTTCCGGTTCCTTTATCCCCGGATTTGAAGAAGGCGTTGTGGATATGAAGGTTGGTGAAACCAAGGATATTGCCCTTACGTTCCCGGAGAATTATTATGAAGAGATGGCCGGTAAGGACGTGGTATTTGCAGTTACCGTGAATTCGATCAGCACCTATGACCGAGAGAAAGCCAAGCAAGAGCTGGAGCAGTCTGCACAGGAGACTTATAACAGTCAGGTGGCAGTTGAGCTGATTGATACCATTAAGGAAAATTCGACCATTAAGGATGCACCGTCCGGAATGGTGGATCGTATGAATGATACCCTGATCAGTAACGTGACGGCACAGGCCAGTGCCTATGGAATGGATGCAGGGGCTTTTGTGGCAGCAGTTTACGGTGGTACAGCCGATAATTATGAGGAAACACTGCGTACCTATTCCCAGGATGTAGCCAATCAGTATATGATTCTGGCAACGATTGCAGAAAAGGAAAATATTACCGTGACCGATGAAGAGGTGACGGAGGACATCCGCTCTTCTCTCGGTTCAGATGCAACCGATGAAGATGTGGCATCCATGCTGGAGTCCATTGATGAAGAAGCCTACAAGGAATATCTCTTAACCATGAAGGTGTGTGACTTCCTTGCGGAGAATGCAGTAACAGCAGAGGAATAGTCAGCTTTTAACCAGCTTTAATGAAAGATTTGATGCAGATGAAGAAAACAGCGAGATGCTTATTCGCAATAGTAATGTCATGCTTGATGATGTTTTTAGTGGTAGAACCGGTGCGTGCTACCACTATTTCTGATTTGCAAAAGCAGCAGGAAGAAATTGAAAGACAGAAGCAGGAAGCCGAACAGAAGAAAAAGCAGGAACAGCAGAGACTGAATGAGGCTTCCGGTAAAGTAAATAACATTCAGGGAAATGTAGATGCGGTCGGTGCGGAAATCGAAGAAGTGGACAATGAACTGGTGGAGGTACTGGCAAGCATTGATATGATTCAGGAGGATCTTGCTGCCAAGGAGGAAGCCATTGAAGAAACAACGGCAGAATATGAGGCAGCCAGGGCAACCGAGCAGGCACAGTATGATGCCATGAAGGTCCGGATCAAGTATCTTTATGAAAAGGGAGATACGACTTATCTACAGCTTTTGTTTGAAAGTCAGAGTATTGGCGAAGCGATTAACAAAACCGAATATTTTGAGAAGTTATATGATTATGACCGGAAGCTCCTTGAAGAATATCAGCAGGCCAGACAGGAAGTTGAGGCGTTGAAGGAGCAGCTTGAAAATGAGAAGGCAGAACTGGAAGCACAGGAGCACGAGCTGGAAGAGGAGCAGGAATCCCTGCAGGTGATCCTCGATCAGAAGCAGGCAGAATATGACGATTATTCCTCCCAGCTTGCCAAGGCAAAGCAGGAAGCTGCCGTTTATATGGCAAATGTCCGGAAGCAGAATGATGAAATCAAGCGTCTGCAGAAGGAAAGTGACAAGAAGCAGTCCGAGATTGAGGCTGCAAAGAAAGCAGAGGAAGAAGCCCGAAAGGCACAGGAGGAAGCACTGCGGCGCCAGGCGCAGCAGGAGGCTTCGGGAAGTTCCTCAGGAAGCAGTTCTTCCGGTAGTTCATCGGGAAGCTCATCAGGAAACTATGCTTCGGCCAGCAGTTACAGTGGTTCCGGAAGCAAGGGTCAGCAGATTGCCAATTATGCGTGTCAGTTTATCGGCAATCCTTATGTGCCGGGAGGAACCAGCCTGACAGAAGGTGCCGACTGTTCCGGATTCGTATGTCGGGTATATAAGGATTTCGGATACAGCGTTCCGAGAACTTCGGGATCGTTACGAAGTGCAGGAACGGAGGTTTCGTATGCCAATGCACAGCCGGGAGATATTATGTGCTATGCGGGACATGTTGGAATTTATATTGGAAACGGACAGATTGTACATGCAAGTACCCAGCGTACCGGAATTAAAATTACCGTGGCAACGTACCGGGAGATTTTGTCTGTACGCAGGATTGTGTAAGGTAGACTGACAAGCATAAGTACCGACCATGCCTGCATGAGGAGGTACTTATATTTGGCAGTCAGGAAACATGAGAAAGGAGCGATTTTCAAAGAAAATCAGCGGATTTCGAATGTTTTCAGGATTGCGTGAGTACGAAGTACGGAGCAATCCGTACCTTACATTAGATTTAGTATATGTAGTTAATAGGAAAGGCAGGAAACACCAATGTCAGATTTTTGATAAGAATGATTGGGATCAGAACAGCAAAGGTCCTGAAAATATAGAATTAAACCGGAAGGAACAGGATCCGGACCGCTATAAAGAAGTAACCGATGCAGAAAAAACAATTGTAACAGAAAAGAAGGAAGATGCTTCTGTAACGGAAACAGAGACAAAAGATGCCTCCAACAAGAATGACACAGAGCCTCCGAAGAAGGAAAGCGAATACGAGGATGTCTGCTTTATCTGCCGCCGTCCGGAAAGCAAGGCAGGCAAGATGTTCAAGCTTCCGAATAACATCACGGTTTGCAATGACTGTATGCACAAGACAATGGATACGGTCAGCCAGTTTGACTATATGGGAATGCTGAACAATCCTTCCATGATGGACGATCTGAACAAGTCCATGGGACAGGGCTTCCCGAATATCCGCTTTGTGAATATCAATGATTTACAGGGCGAGGGAGGAATCCCGAATAAGCAGAAGCTCAAAAAGAAGAAACCGAAGAACGGGGAAGAACCGGTACTGGATATCCACAAGATTCCGGCACCACACCAGATCAAGGCAAGTCTGGATGAATACGTGATCGGACAGGAGCATGCAAAGAAGGTGATCTCTGTTGCCGTTTATAATCACTATAAGCGTGTGGCAACCGGAACGATGGATGACATTGAGATCGAGAAGTCCAATATGCTGATGATCGGACCGACCGGCTCCGGTAAAACCTATCTGGTAAAGACGCTGGCGCGCCTTTTGGATGTGCCGCTTGCGATCGCCGATGCCACTTCTTTAACGGAAGCCGGATACATCGGTGATGATATTGAAAGTGTCATCAGTAAGCTTCTTGCCGCCGCAGACAATGATGTGGAAAAGGCAGAGCGTGGAATTGTCTTTATTGATGAAATTGATAAAATTGCCAAGAAGAAAAATACCAACAGCCGTGATGTCAGCGGGGAAAGTGTACAGCAGGGAATGCTGCGTCTCTTAGAGGGCGCCGATGTGGAAGTACCCGTTGGAGCAAACAGCAAGAATGCGATGGTTCCGCTTGCCACGATCAACACGCGGAATATCCTCTTCATCTGTGGAGGTGCATTCCCGGATCTCGAAGAGATCATCAAGCAGCGTCTGACTAAGCAGACCTCCATCGGTTTCAACGCAGAATTAAAGGATCAGTTCGATAACGACAAGAATCTGTTATCCAAGGTAACGGTTGAGGATCTGAAAAAATTTGGTATGATACCGGAATTCCTGGGACGATTACCGGTAATCTATACACTGAAAGCGCTTGACCGGGATATGCTTGTGAAGATTTTAATGGAGCCCAGAAATGCGATCCTAAAGCAGTATCAGAAGCTTCTGGAGCTGGATGAGGTACAGCTTAAGTTTGATCAGGGCGCACTGGAAGCCATTGCGGACAAGGCACTGGAACGCGACACCGGAGCAAGAGCGCTGCGTGCGATCATCGAAGAGTTTATGCTCGATATTATGTATGAAATTCCGAAGGATGACAATATTGGAACCGTTACCATTACACGGGAATACATTGAAGGAACGGGTGGTCCCCGGATTGAAATCCGGAATCAGGCAGAGCTTCCCATGCATATGATAGAAGAAAAGCCACAGGAATAAGAAATGACCAATCGTGAGAAAATCATATCCAATGATTTTTACGACATTGTAGCCGATTATGTGTTACTGGAAGAATTACGGGCGAGTGCTCCTGCCTATGTCTACCAGCCGGTGGGCGGAGAAATTGGAATTGCCTATATTGAGCGGAATAAATTTCCGCCTTTGAGCGTCGGAGGGATGTATCCTTATGAGTCGATACCAAAGCTGTATGGACTGATGCAGGATACGTTTGATCCGGCGCCTTTGCTTGTAAGCGGAATTACCGCAGTTTCACGCCCGCCGCTCAGCCTGACCGGAAGAGGTGTTGTGGTGGGATTTTTGGATACCGGGATTGACTATCAGAATCCGGTCTTTTTAAACGAAGACGGTGGCACGCGTCTATTGGGAATCTGGGATCAGACGATACAGGAGGGAGAGCCGCCTGCCGGAATTTATTATGGAACGGAGTACCGGCGGGATGTCATTAATGCCGCCTTACAAAGTGAAGATCCCTTAAGCATTGTTCCGAGTGTGGATGAAAACGGACACGGAACGGCTCTTGCCAGCGTGGCAGCCGGAAGTCTTTTAAATGAGGGGTTAAGCTTTGCTTCGGGAGCACCGGATGCCGATCTTGTCATGGTAAAACTCCGGCAGGCAAAGCCTTATTTAAAGGAATTCTATGGAGTATCGCAGGAAACGGAGTGCTATGCGGAAAGCGATCTGCTGGTAGCAATCCGTTATCTGGAAAGCTATGCGATTTCCCTGTACCGGCCGCTCATTATCTGTATGGGAATGGGAACCTCCATGGGAGACCATGAGGGACATTCCGTGCTTGCTGACTACTTAAGCAGTATTGCACTGCGCAGAAGCCGCTGCGTGATCTGCTGTGCCGGAAACGAGGGAAATGCTGCGCATCACTATGAGGGAGGCTCACGTGCAGGGCAGACGGAATCTGTAGAGATCCGCGTCGATGAGCGGGAAAACGGTTTTACCATGGAGCTTTGGGGAAAGATTCCGAACCGGCATGCCATTACCATCCGCACGCCGGGAGGGGAGGTGACACCGCAGGTGGATTTCCGGGAGCGGGATGTACGGGAGTTTTCATTTGTCTACGAAAGCACAAAAGTACAGGTGGGACACATTCTGGTGGAGCAGCGCTCCGGTGAGGAGCTGATCTTTTTCCGGTTCCTTGATCCGGCACCCGGTGTATTTACCATTTATGTGACGGCGATGGGAACGGGAAGTCAGGAGAATCAGGACAGCTTTCACATGTGGCTGCCGTTAAAGGAATTCTTGCGTGGAGAAACGTATTTCCTTCGTCCGTCACCCTATACAACGATTCTGGAACCGGGAAATGCAAGGGAGATCATTACGGTGAGTGCTTACGATGACCGGAACGGGAGCTTTTATATTTCTTCGGGAAGAGGATATACGAGGCAGGGACTGATCAAAACCGGACTTTGCAGCTCCCGGTGTATCGATCAGCACAGCCCTTGGCAAAGGAACGGGAACCAGTCTGTCTGCAGCAATTTCGGCAGGTGCAGCTGCACAGTTCCTTCAATGGGCCATCGTTGAAGAAAAACCAGCCCTGGGTCGGAAACCGGGAAATCCGCAACTATCTGATTCGCGGAGCAAGGCGCCAGACCGTAAACGGAACCACTTACCAGACTTATCCGAACCGGGAGGAGGGATTCGGAAAACTCAGTATTTCAGGAACCTTTGATATTCTGGCAGGAACAGATTGATTCTGTAGGAAGTAAATGTGACACAACAGAAAAATAATATGATGGAACAAAGATAATATGTAACTATTCAGAGCCATGCAAATTATGGCAATATGGACGATGAATGCTTGCATTCAAAAGGACATATGCCATGATTTATATGGCGAAGTAACCACATGAGTAAAACTTGAGTTGCGAAGCAACGGTTTTTACGAATGGGGTTCTGAATAGGTACAATTATATGACAGAAAAAAAGGTGCAATAAACCTTAAATAATATAATAGAGCAATATTTGACTAACAGACGGTCGGGATTGCAAAGAAAAATTGCCCGCATGCTTCTATACTGTTGAGTAGAAAAGGGTAACGGCTTTGGAAGGTTACCGAAACGGAAGCGACAGAGAGGTTTAGCAGGGGGGACGGCAATGAATGAATTACAATTACCGCGACTGATCAGCAATCATATGGTCTTGCAGAGAAACAAGGAAATCCATATCTGGGGACGGGATCTTCCGGGACACCGTGTCATGGTTTCCTTCCGGGGGAGGAGGCTGTGGCGCAGACGGATGAGAAGGGAAATTTTTCACTCTTTCTGCAGAAGCAGGAGGCGGGGGGGCCGTTCAGCATGCTGTTCCGGGATGATCTTGGAAATGAAGAGGTTGTCGGGGACGTGTATATTGGCGAAGTCTGGTTCTGTTCCGGACAGTCCAATATGGAGCTTCCCATGAGCCGGGTTAAGGACCGGTTTCCGGAGGATGTGAAAGACTGCAAAAATACACAGCTTCGTACCTTTAAGATCCGGGAAAACGGCGTATTTACCGCACCCTTAACAGAGCCTGAAAGCGGAGAGTGGAAGAGTGCACAGCCTGAAACAATTCTGGAGTTTTCGGCAACAGGGTATTATTTGCCAAAGCCCTGCAGGAGCTTTTGCACGTTCCGGTAGGATTTATTGATGCAAGTCTTGGGGGATCCCTGATTGAATCCTGGATGAGCCGGGAGATGCTGCATGGAATGACCGAAGAGCTTGCACTTGCGAAGAAGTACAGTGATGCGGAGTTTGTGAAGGGACAGCTCCTTAAGAATGAACAGCAGAGCAATGCATGGCATGCCCGTCTTGATGCAGCGGATCAGGGCCTTAAACAGCACTGGGAGGAAGAGGATTATAATAGCGAAAACTGGGGATTGGTAACGGTTCCATTCTGGTTTGATGAAGTAGAGGAATTAAAGGGATTTATTGGAAGCGTATGGCTGAAACGGACCTTTACCGTGCCGGAGGAGATGGCAGGAAAGCCTGCAAAGCTTTGGCTTGGAACGATTGTGGACAGTGATGTGGCATATGTGAACGGGCAGCAGGTGGGAATTACCTATTATCAGTATCCACCCCGGAAATACGAGATTCCGGAAGGATTGCTGCGGGAAGGAACGAACACCATTGTGCTGCGTGTGATCAGTGAAAAAGGCACAGGGACGGTTTACGGAAGGAAAGAAGTACGCCATTTTTAATGAGCAGGGAGAAATTCCGTTGGACGGAACGTGGAGTTACTGCATCGGTGCTGCCTGTGAGCATGTGCCGGAGACAGATTTCGTGAACTGGAAGCCGACCGGACTTTACAATGGGATGACGGCACCCTGCCACAAGTATACGATTGCCGGAGTGAACTGGTATCAGGGCGAGAGCAATACACACCATCCGGACAATTATCTGGAGCTGCTCCGACGCATGATGAAAGGGTATCGTAAGGAATGGAACGATCCGAAACTCCCGTTTCAGATTGTGGAGCTTCCCAATCTCATGGTGGATATGGAGGGCGCAGAGGAAGGCTGGAGAGTGCTTCGGGAATTGCAACGCCGTTCCGTTGAAATTCCGGATGTGGATGTTGTAGTAACCATAGACCTTGGCGAGGACAATGACCTGCATCCGCAGAATAAGAAGGATCTTGGGAAGCGTCTGGCATTGCTTGCCGCAGCGAGACTTGGCATTCCGGTGGAAAGCAAAGGACCGGAGGTAACGGAGATTACCGTAACTGCCGATGAAGCGCATAACCTCCGGACGATCCGGTTAACATGCAGTCATGCGGAAGGACTGTATGCCTTGTCCGAAGACAAGGGAACGGAAATTCTGGATTTTGAAGTGGTAAATGACAGGGAAGAAGTTCTACAGGCCAAAGCACAGATCGTAGGGCAGGAAATTATACTTACGATTCCGGATCAGGAAACGGAAGTAAAAGAGATCCGCTACTGCTACCGGACTTCCAATATCGGGGCACTTATTTATAACCGGGCCGGTCTGCCGATGAGTCCGTTTGTAAGGAGGATATATGAAGAAACTGTTTAATGGAGGCTGGAGCTTCTGGTGCGGCGAGCAGGAGCCGAATGTGTCAGAGGCAGAGAAGCATTTGGCAGAGTTTCAGAAAGTGGATCTGCCGCATGACTGGATGATTGCAGATGCAAAGAACCTGTACCGGGACGGTTGCGGTTATTACCGGAAGAGCTTTTCCATGCAGCCTAAGGAAAATAAACGCTATTCCCTGATTTTTGAAGGGGTGTACATGGATACTGCTATCTGGGTAAATGGGCAGCGGGCGGGAGAGTGGAAGTATGGCTATTCCACCTTTGAAATTGACCTCACGCCCTTTGTAAAGGCGGGGGAGAATGAGATTCTGGTTTCGGTGAATTTCCGCTCACCAAACAGCCGCTGGTATTCCGGAGCCGGGATTTACCGGGATGTATGGTTTAAGGAAACGCCAAAGACTTATATCCGGGAAAACGGAGTCTATGTGCATACGGAAGCCTGCGGGGAAAAGGACGGAAAGGAGCCGGACTTTTTCCTCTATGCGGATACGGAAATTGTGGGAGATGCGTGGGATGAGGTGCGCCATACCTTATATCAGAAAAGAGAGGTTCGGCCGGAGATCGAGCTGCCCTTTTAACTGCTGTTGGGAGACGAGGTGGAACTGGTAGGGGAAGCTTCACTTGTGACAGGGAAGGCTTCTCATAATACAAATAAGAATACAGCTATTTACCATGTGAAATCCCCCAAGCTCTGGGATGTGGAGCATCCCAATCTTTATATCCTGAAAACCGAACTTTGGAAGGACGGAGAAGTGATTCAGGAAGAGTACAGCCAGATTGGTTTCCGGAGCATTGCATTTGATCCGGAACAGGGCTTTCTTTTAAACGGACGGAAGGTGAAGCTGAACGGTGTTTGTGAGCATCATGATCTGGGGGCACTGGGAGCTGCTTTTCACCGGACGGCTATGGCAAGAAAGTTCCGCATTTTAAAAGAAATGGGCGTGAATGCACTGCGCGGTACGCACAACATGACGGCGCCTGCTGTAGTGGAGCTGGCAGATCAGATGGGAATTCTGATGATTTCGGAAGCCTTTGATATGTGGGAACGGTCGAAAACCACTTATGATTATGCGCGGTTTTTCAAGGAATGGAGCGAAAGGGATGTAGAAAGCTGGGTGATGCGTGACCGGAATCACCCAAGTATCATCATGTTCAGTATTGGAAATGAAATATACGATACCCATGTGGATGCACACGGACGTGAAATTACGGTAAGGCTGCGTGATCTGGTGAAGCGGTATGATTACCGGGGGAATGCCGGTATCACGATCGGCTCCAATTATATGCCGTGGGAAAACGCACAGCGTTGCGCGGAGGAAGTGAAGCTTGCCGGTTATAATTATGGAGAAAAGTATTACGAAGAGCATCATAAGGCACACCCGGACTGGGTGATCTACGGAAGTGAGACGTCATCCATTGTACAGAGCCGCGGAATTTATCATTTCCCGTTAAGGGCAAGTATCCTGACCGAGGATGATGAGCAGTGTTCGAGCCTTGGGAACAGTCCGACAAGCTGGGGAGCAAAGTCCATGGAGAGATGTGTCTGTGAAGACCGGGATATGGATTTTTCCATGGGACAGTTTCTGTGGACCGGGTTTGATTACATCGGGGAGCCGACGCCGTATCATACGAAGAATTCCTATTTCGGACAGGTGGATACAGCCGGATTCCCGAAGGATGCCTATTATGTCTGGCAGTCGGCATGGACGGATTACCGGAAAGCACCGATGATTCATATTTTCCCATATTGGGACTTTAATGAAGGACAGAGCATCGATGTCCGTGTCTGTTCCAATGCGCCCTTTGTAGAGCTGTTCTGCAATGGAAAGAGCTGTGGCAGACAGCAGTTAACGCATGAAAAGGGAAGCGGTCATCATATCATTGCAGATTATTCACTGCCCTATGAAAAGGGGGTATTATATGCCGTTGCCTATGACGAAGCGGGAAGTGTGACAGCACGTGAAACGAAAGCTTCTTTTGGCAATTCTGCGGAGATTGTACTGCAGGCGTCAAGAAGAACTGCGGTGGCCAATGGCAGGGATCTTTTCTTTGTGGAAATCGGAACGCGGGATGAGAAGGGAAATCCGGTGGAGAATGCCGTAGACCGCGTGACGGTGCAGGTCGAAGGGGCAGGACATCTTGTGGGACTGGATAACGGAGACAGTACCGATGAGGACAGCTACAAGGGAAACAGCCGCAGGCTGTTCAGCGGAAAGCTTCTTGCTATCGTTGAGACCGGAACGATACCGGGCGCTGTCCGGATCCGGGTTTCCGGAAAGGGATTAAAGAGTGCGGAGCTGGTTTGTGAAGCCGTGGAAATCGATCAGATGCTGCCCTTTATGAAGGGAGAGAAGGCACAGCGCATTTATCGTGAAGTTTTTCAGAATTTGTCCGTAGAACTCCATGATTTTGGACAAACGGGACTGGTAGAAGGTCAGAAAGAGCGACAGAGAGAAAGACAAGAAGACGAACAAAAGCAGGGTCAGAAAGAAAAGCTGGAAGAAAAAAAACAGGAAAAAGAAACAAAACTCGAAAGAACGGTTGGAAGAAGAACAGCAACAGAGTCAGGAAGCAAGGCTGGAAGAAGTAGTAAAACAGAATCAGAAAGAAAGACAGGAAGAGAAACAGAAACAGGCAGAGATTCCGGTCCGGAAGATCACCCTGCACTCTCCGATGGGACAGAAGCTTTTGAAGGAACAGCCGCACCTTACCGTGGAAGCGGAGATTGAACCGAAGGAAGCCACGGACCGTCAGTTACTGTTCCGCGTGGTAGATGAGCATGGCGTAGATTCCAATCTCGTTAAGCTCCTGGTGCAGGGGCATAGCGCGCAGCTTCAGGCAATGGGAGATGGCAGCTTTTATCTGCGGTGTATGTCACGCAGCGGCACAGCCGGGATCCGTGTGATCAGCCAGTTGGAATTTACAGTAGAAGGTATGGGACAGGCGTACCGGAATCCCTACGAGCTGATTTCAGGAAGCCTGTACACTTCCTATCAGGGAGAGGTCAGCAATGGAAACGAACGCGGCGTAGCAACGGCACGCGATGGAGAAACCGTGGTAACGTTTGGAAATATTGACTTTGGACCGGTCGGATCCGATGAAATCACGATGCCGGTTTTTGCACTGACAAGTGAAGAATATCCGATCCGGATCTATGAAGGAGTTCCGGGAGAAGAGGGCTGTCAACTGCTTGCGGATGTGGTCTATCAGAAGCCGTCCATCTGGAACACCTATCAGGAAGAAACTTATTTGCTGGCAAAGCGGGTTACCGGCATCAATACGATCAGCATAGCCGTTCATCAGAAGATCCATCTGAAGGGCTTTGTATTCAAAAAGCTGCAAAAGGCATGGCTGTCTTTGAACGCAGCGGAAGCGGATTCGGTTTACGGAGATACCTTTACGAAGGAAGAAGGTGCGATTACCGGAATCGGAAACAATGTGACGATCACTTATACGGAAATGGATTTTGGAGAAGAAGGAACCGCAGGCGTCCGGATCTGCGGACGGGCACCTGAAAGCAGCAACAGTCTTCATATCCGGTTCTCACAGGGAGAGGAAGAAATCAAGCAGCTTGTGGAATTCCCGATGTGTGGGGAGTATACGGAGAAAGCGTTCTTACTGACACCCGTAAAAGGCAAATGGAACGTCAGCTTCGTGTTCCTTCCGGGAAGCTGCTTCGATCTTCAAAGTGTTCAATTCCTGCCGGCCGGTACGGAAGTACACTTCTGATTGGCACGGTTTAATTTTTTGTACTCGGATGGAGTACAGTTTTTGGCAGATTTAAAAATACGGTTAAAAGTAGAGAGGCTGTTGAATCCCGAACGCATGGAAACCTCCGTAATGGAAAGGTCCGGTTCGATCAGCAGCTTTTCTGCGTAAGCAATCCGTTTCTGAATGATATAGTCATAGCAGGAGGTATTCGTGAACTGCTTAAACAGCCGGGCAAAATGAAACTTGGAGAAGCCGGCCAGTGAAGCCAGTTCGTCCACGGTGATGTTTTCGGTGCAGTGCTCGGTAATGTAATTGCAGACATTCATGAATTTATCCACGTATTCGTGCTGCTTGCTCGACGTAATGCCGGGGAACATTTCCTGAGGATTGATGTTGGCGCGTCCGAGCGTCACGAAAAAAAGCGGATCATCAGGGAATAGATGGCCGCCTCCGCATAGGGCTGGGAGTAGTCGTATTCGCGGCTGATTTCTTCCAGATAAAACCGCAGTTTTCCATTCAGATCGCCATGGGAATCACGGCGTACCAGCAAAAACGGATGGATGGTCTGCAACAGGGAGTCCATGCCCTTGACATTGCAGATCAGGCTGTAGTCGAAAAGAAGAATCAGACGTTCTCCTGTTTTCGGCGCTCTCGGTTCATGGAGCGTACCGGGAGCAGTAATCCAGATGTCTCCTTCATTCAGGATATGAGGCTTGCCATCAATGACAACCGTATATTCATTTTCAAAAGGCATGATAATTTCAAGCGCGGTATGCCAGTGAAGCGGGTAATCCTCGTATTCCCGGTTGTGCCACAGGCGGATGCCCTGTAAGTTTTTATAGGTAACGGTTTCGTGTGTTCCGTTTAAAATTGCGATCATGTCAGATTCCCCCATAAGCAGGTTCGTAAAACCAGTTAAGATAAGAATACGCCATTTCTGAGGGGACGTCAAACGAAAAAAAGCAATATTTGACTAGAACTACGCAAGAAATAAAATGCACAGGAGGAGGCTCATGCCCTATACTTTTAGCATGAACAAATAGGAAGCTGTATGGCAGCAGACGGATAGAAAATGCAAGGAGAAAGCTTATGGAATTAGTTAGAAATGAAGAAAAGCGTGCGGAATATACGAAGCGTGCGAAAGAACTTGTGTCGAAGATGACGCTGGAAGAAAAAAAGTACAACAGACACTTTATCAGGCACCTGCAATTGAACGTCTTGGAATCAAGGCTTACAACTGGTGGAATGAAGCTCTTCATGGTGTGGCAAGAGCCGGAGTAGCTACCGTATTTCCACAGGCGATCGGACTTGCCGCAACGTTCGATGAGGATCTGGCAGAGGAAGTGGCAGAAGCAGTGTCCACAGAAGGACGCGCCAAATTTAATATGCAGCAGAAATTTGATGACACGGATATTTATAAGGGACTGACCTTCTGGTCACCCAATGTCAATATTTTTCCGTGATCCCAGATGGGGACGCGGACATGAAACTTTCGGAGAGGATCCCTATCTGACCTCCCGTATGGGCGTGCGTTATGTCGAAGGACTTCAGGGACATGATGAGAATTACTTAAAGGCAGCAGCCTGCGCAAAGCATTTCGCGGTACACAGCGGACCGGAGGATCTGCGCCACCATTTCAATGCCGTGGCAACAAAGCAGGATATGTATGAAACCTATCTTCCGGCTTTAAGGCATGCGTGCAGGAAGGAAAGGTAGAGGCCGTGATGGGCGCATACAACCGTACAAATGGTGAGCCCTGCTGCGGAAGCAAGACATTATTACAGGATATTTTAAGAAAAGAATGGGGCTTTGAAGGTCATGTGGTATCGGACTGCTGGGCGATCAAGGATTTCCATGAAGGACATATGGTAACGGATACCCCGTTAGAGTCTGCAGCCCTTGCCATGAACAACGGCTGTGACTTAAACTGTGGTACATTATTTGCTTATTTAAAGGAAGCGGTAGAAAAGGGAATGGTGAAGGAAGAGCGTCTCGATGAAGCGTTGGTTCACCTGTTTACTACCCGTATGATGCTGGGCGTTTTTGATCAGAAGGGAGAGAATCCTTATGATCAGATTTCCTATGAGGTAGTGGATTCCAAGCCGATGCAGGAGTTAAATCTTAAGGTTTCCGAGAAGTGCATCACACTTTTTAAAGAACGAGAACCATATGCTTCCGTTAGATAAGTCGAAGATCAAAACCATCGGTGTGATCGGACCGAATGCAAACAGCCGTGCGGCACTGGTCGGGAACTATGAAGGAACCGCATCCCGCTATTACACGATTTCCGAAGGAATTCAGGAGTATGTCGGCGACGAGGTACGTGTGCTCGTATCCGATGGCTGTCATTTATATAAAGAAGGAATGAGCAACTTAAGTCAGGGAAAGGACCGTCATTCCGAAGTGCGCGGCATCTGCGCAGAGAGTGATGTTGTCGTTATGTGCCTTGGACTTGATGCAACCTTAGAAGGGGAAGAGGGTGATACCGGTAACCAGTACGGAAGCGGAGATAAGCGTGACTTAGAGCTTCCGGGATTACAGCTTGAAATCCTTAAAATGGCCTATGAAAGCGGCAAGCCGGTCGTGCTTGTGGTGCTTTCCGGAAGCGCACTTTCCTTTAACTGGGCCGATGAACATATTCCGGCAATCATTCAGGGCTGGTATCCGGGCGCTGTGGGCGGCAAGGCGATTGCGAACATTCTGTTTGGTGATGTGAGTCCGGAAGGAAAGCTTCCGCTTACGTTCTATCACAGCATTGATGAATTACCGGAGTTTACCGATTATTCCATGAAGGGAAGAACCTACCGCTATATGAAGCAGGATGCAATGTATCCGTTTGGTTACGGACTTTCCTATAATGAATATGAGCTTTCCAATGTAAAGGCAGACCGTGAAGCGCTTACAGAGGATGGCATCACCGTAACCGCAGAGATCTCCAATCTTGGAGAATATGACAGTGCGGAAACCGTTCAGGTTTATGTGAAGATCTGTGCAGAGGATACACCGAATGCACAGCTTAAGGGACTTAAGAAGGTTTCTCTTAAGAAGGGTGAGAAAAAGAGCGTGGAAATCCACCTTCCGAAGGAAGCATTCGGACTCTACGATGAGGAAGGAAAGCTTTGCTACCAGGAAGGAGAAGCCATCTGTTATGTAGGAACGAACGGACCGGATCACCGGAGCGTGGAACTGACCGGAAAGAAGCCGGCTGAGATCATCATTAAGGTGTTTGATTGATTGGTGATAACAACAGATCGCAACAGATCACTACAGACATTTGGACGGAATCTGTTTCAGATGAAGGTAGAGGGTATATAGAAGGAAATAGTTTCAAAATACCCAGAAGAAAAGAAAGTGAAGGGTATGGAGAGAAAAATAGTTTCAAAATACCCAGAGAAAATGAAGTCAGAGGGTACATAGAAGAAAATTGCTTTAAGATACCCAGAAGAAAAGAAAGTGAAGGGTATGGAGAGAAAAATAGCTTCAAAATACCCAGAGAAAAATGAAACTAGAGGGTATAGAAAAGGAAAGGGTTTTGAAATACCCAGAAGAAAAGAAAGCAGAGGGTATGGAGAAGAAAACTGCCTCGAAATACCCAAGGGGAGGAGAATTGGGAATGAATCCGTGGACACAGATGTGGCTGAATTACTTTCCAAGGGCAGCGAAAGGAAATGAAGCCTATTTTGAAAAATACCGGCTGGATGGATTTGAGAAGGAACACCGTGTGATCCGGTCTGCGCTTCTGGAACTGGAGCGTGGAATACAGGGCCTGCTGGCAGGTTCTTCTCTGGTACAGGAAGAAAAAGGAACCTTCGTTATCCGCAGGATTTCCGAAGCAGGAAGCGGTGTGAAAGCAGAAGGATATCATCTGAAAGAGCAGGACGGACGGCTGTTTCTGCTGGCTGCCGAAGAAAAGGGTGTTTTATATGGCGTGTTTGACCTGCTTCGCAGAATTGCCATGGAGGAATCCCTGAAAGGTGTGGATGCGCTTTGTAATCCGGACAATCCAAACCGTATGCTGAACCACTGGGATAACATGGATGGCAGCATTGAGCGCGGTTATTCCGGGGAATCCTTCTTCTTTGCAGAGGATGAAATTCTGGTGAATGAACGGACGAGGGATTATGCGCGTTTCGTGGCGAGCGTCGGGTTAAATGGTGTTGTGATCAACAACGTGAATGTAAAGGATGCGGCAACGTATCTGATTACGGAACGTTATTTTGACCGTGTGGCAGAGCTTTCCAATGTATTTGCCGATTATGGAATCAGGCTGTATTTAAGTCTTAACTTTGCATCCCCGATGGAGCTTGGGGGACCGGACAGTGCGGATCCGTTAAACGAAGAGGTCATTGCATGGTGGAAAGAGAAGATGAAGGAGGTCTTTGCAAGAATCCCGAATCTTGGAGGTTTCCTTGTAAAGGCAGATTCGGAAGGAAGACCGGGGCCTTTTACCTACGGAAGGACGCAGGCAGACGGAGCCAATATGCTTGCCGATATTGTGAAGGAATATGGTGCCATCATCATCTGGCGGTGTTTTGTTTATAACTGCACGCAGGACTGGCGGGATTATAAGACGGACCGGGCGCGTGCCGGATACGACAATTTCATTCAGATGGATGGAGACTATCACGAGAATGTGATTCTACAGATTAAAAATGGTCCGATGGACTTCCAGATCCGGGAGGCAGTTTCGCCCCTGCTTGGAGGGTTAAAGAAGACCAATCAGATGCTAGAGGTTCAGGTGGCGCAGGAGTATACGGGACATCAGATTGATGTCTGCTATCTGATTCCCTTATTTAAAGAAGTACTGGATTTTAAAACCTATTGCCAGCCGGAGCTTGACACGGTTGCGGATGTGGTAAGCGGCCGGACACTGGGAAACCGGAATGCCGGAATTGCAGCCGTAATCAATACCGGTAATGATGCGAACTGGACCGGAAATGATCTGGCAGCAGCAAACTTCTATGGATTCGGAAGACTGGCATTCCAGACGTCTCTTTCCGCAGAAGAAATTGCAAAGGAATGGGTGAAACTGACCTTTGGCTGTGACTGCGAGGTTGTCGATGCACTTACAAAGCTTCTTCTTGGATCCCGGGCAACCTATGAGAAATATACCTCACCGCTTGGCATTGGCTGGATGGTGACACCGCATGAGCACTACGGCCCGAGCATTGACGGATATGAGTACTCCCGCTGGGGAACCTACCATCGTGCTGATCATCTGGGACTTGGCGTTGACCGGTCACACAACGGAACAGGATATGCACAGCAGTATTACGAGCCGAATGCTTCGATGTATGACGATCCGGCAACGTGCCCCGAAGAACTGTTGCTGTTTTTTTCCATCACATGCCGTACACATGGAAGCTGACAAGCGGAAAGACCCTGCTGCAGCACATCTATGACACCCACTTTGAAGGCGTGGAAGAGGTTCAGGAAATGATAACCGTCTGGGAATCCCTGAAAGAAAAGCTTCCGGAAGAAAGCTATACTCTGGTGCGGGAGCGGTTTGAACGACAGTTAGCCAACGCCAGGGAGTGGCGTGATCAGGTGAATTCTTACTTCTATCGTAAGAGCGGAATCCTGGATGAAAAAAAGGAAGAACAATTTATTAGGAAGATGATATTGACTGTCGGAAGCAGCAACTGCTTCCGGCAGTTGCAGTTTTAGGGTATGGATAAGAAATGTAGTTTTTGTAAAAAGGGAAGCTGTGAAAGTAAAAGTTAACATTCATATTACGGTTTGCAAAAACCTCATAAATGGAAATTTATCATTATGCTGCTTAGTGTTATTCTGGCATCCGGAACACTGATGCTTCTGCCATATATGATCGGATGGCTTGTGGATGAAGTAATCAGTTCTCAAAACATGTCACGATTTATTTATATTGTAGGCATATATGGAGCGGTATATGTGTTTAACCAGGCAATGTATACGATAGTGAATATCATGGAAAAAGTAACCAGTACAGCATTTCTGTTTGATATCAGGTCGGAACTGTATTCCCGGATCCTGAGGTTTAAGGGCTGTTGTCTGGCAGACATGTACAGTGGGGATACGGTCCACAGAATGGAAAAGGATGTTGACCAGATTATGACCATGATAAGCGTTAATTTGTTCGGTCTGGTAACCAATGGGATGAATATGGTTATTGCTCTGGTATTTATATACTTTTCCAATGTATGGATGGGTGTTTTTACAACCGTTGTGACTCCGGTCATTGTATATGTATCAAGATTTTTCAGCGAAAAAGCCAAAAAAGAAAACTCCCGTATTATTCAAAAAAGAGGCTTATTGTCCTCCTGGACATTTGAAATTTTGGATGGAATGCAGGAAATAAAACTTTTACATGCATCCAGACAGATCCTTTCCGAATTTCTACGGAGAAATATTGAAATAGCCAGAATGTGTATTGGCTTAAACCGAATTGAAGTCGGGGCAGAAAGGGTAAATACCGGGATATCGCTGATCGCCCAGATGTGTATGTTTACCATTTCTGCTTTCCTTGTAAAATCCAATCAACTGACAGTCGGCGGGGTTACGGCCTGCTTTGCTTATTATGCAAACTGCGTTGCAGCATTCAACAGTATCAACTCAAGAATAGTATCTCTTTCCTCCAATCTGGTTTCCTGCGACAGGGTTATGGAATTGTTTGATACCCCACTGGAAGAAGGGACAGAATGTCTCCGTATGCAGGAGGTGCCAGACAGTAACGCAGAACGAATTGTGGGAAGCATCGAGTTTAAAAATGTCTCGTTCCGGTATAACGAAGAGCGGAGCATATTTAATTCTCTGTCATTTCGTATTAATCCGCGTGAGAAAATCGCCATTGTAGGAAACAGTGGTGTGGGAAAAAGCACTTTAGTGAATTTATTGTGCCGGATATATGATCCGGATGAGGGAAATATATGGATCGATGGCAGGAATATCAGGGAATACGATATCCGCTATCTGCGTAAACAGATAGGAGTTGTTCATCAAAACAGTATTATTTTTCAGGGGTCGATAAGATTTAATCTGCAGTTTTCAGAGGACAGGTCCCGGGATGATTTATTGTGGGAAGCACTTAAAATGGCAGATCTGTATGACTTTGTAAGCAGCCTTGAAAAAGGTTTGGATACCGTTATTGGAACCGGAGGGATGGACTTTTCGGGAGGTCAGAAACAAAGAATTGCAATCGCCAGAATATTTGTTAAGAATTCTCCAATCATGATTTTTGATGAGTCAACCAGTGCATTGGACAGTGGGGCTGAAATGACAATCAAAGATTCATGGGAATTATTGGGAGAGAATCATACATTACTGATCATTGCGCACCGGCTGTCCACGATAGTCCATGCGGACAGGATTCTTGTTCTGGAGGATGGAAAAATCGCAGGCTTTGATAAGCATGAAGAGTTACTGGAAAACTGTGAGACCTATCATAAGCTTTTTAAAGAGCAGTATGCAGGGAGTATGGGGGCATAAATTTCCGGTATTTAAGGTGCCGGCAGTAAGAGGAAAAAGAGGGGATTATTTGAACATCAACGCTCTTTGATTAAGGGTCAGTCGTGAGAGACTGGCCCTTTTAGAATACATGCTTTTAAAATTCTGAATTTGAATTAGTGCAATTCTGCAATATGCATTACAAAAGTTGGTGTACATTGCAGAAGTTGCGCGATGTGCCATACAAAAGTTGTTATATATTGCGCAAATTGCTATTTGGACTATACAAAAAAATTGCTATACATTGAAAAAAACTTGTAGCAAAACGCACAATAAAAAAACTATCACAAAAGTTTTTATATATATAAATTGCATAAAAGAAAGCAAGATTTATGAAATGAAAAGCAATATATGACAAGATAAGAGGAAAAACGAAATATTATAATCAATTTATCAAAAAGAGTTGATAAACGATTTTTTTATGGGGAGGAGTTACGATGAGTAAAACATCCAAAAAAGTACCTGCCGTGAAGAACAGGAAATCCTTCGGTGTGTACATGAAACGGTACTGGCAGCTGTATCTGTTACTCTTTCTGCCAATGCTGTATCTGATCATCTTTAAATACGTTCCGATGGTTTATATTCAGATTGCATTCAAGAAATACAGTATTGTACAGAGCGTCTGGGAGATGCCACTGGCCGCACAGCACGGTTTTGAATATTTCATCAAAGCGTTTAAGAACAAGGACTTCCTAAATGCGCTGAGGAATACGCTGGTACTGAATCTCCTTGATCTGGTAGTTGGTTTCCCGGCTCCGATCATTTTCGCACTGATTTTAAATGAACTGGTATTTACCAGGTTTAAGAGAGTGGTACAGACCATTGCTTATATGCCCCATTTCTTATCCTGGGTCATTATTTACAGCCTGGCACTTCAGATGTTTGCACCGTCCAACGGTCTTGTGAACATGGTGCTGCAGAACATGGGACTTGAGGCAGTTCACTTCCTCGATAAACCGGGCAACTGGATTGTATCGTACATATTAATCGGTGTATGGCAGAACTTTGGATGGGGCTCCATCGTATATCTGGCAGCGATCGCCGGAATCAATCCGGAGCTTTACGAAGCAGCATCGGTAGACGGCGCCGGAAGATTTAAGAAGATGTGGCACATTACCCTTCCGGGTATCCGTTCCACCATTGTTGTACTTTTGATTATGAACCTTGGCAATATTTTAGGAAGCGGCTTCGACAGACCGTTCGCTTTCCAGAATAACATGGTTATGAATGTGGCAAACGTCATTTCCACTTTTGTTTATACCAATGGTATTAAGAGTCTTCAGTTCTCACTGACGACGGCGGTTGGATTGTTCCAGTCCGTGATCTGTGTAATCTTCCTGTTGCTGGCAAACTGGATTTCCAGACGGCTCGGCGAACGTGGAATCTGGTAGGAGGTGTGAACGATGATTAAATCAAAATCTGCAAAAGCCGGAGACTGGATCTTCGTTCTGATCTGTATCGTGGTTGCCGTCATCTGTCTGCTTCCGATGGTAAACCTGCTGGTAAAGTCCATAAGCAGCACGGACGCACTGGTAAAGCATGAGGTTTATCTGTGGCCGAAGGGATTAAACTTTAATGCTTATACAACCGTACTTGGGGATGCAAAATACATCCGGGCGTTCTTCTGGACCGTATTTCTTACCATTATCTGCACGATTGTATCACTGGTCATGACAACCTTATGTGCTTATCCTCTGATCTTCGAGGATCTCAAAGGAAGAAGCGTTTTTAATATCATCATTACAATTACGATGTTTTTTAATGCAGGTACGATCCCGAATTATCTGTTGATGAAGTCTCTGAATTTGTTAAGTAATCCATTGGTACTGATTGTGCCGAGCTGTTTAAGTGTCTTCAATATGATTATCTTAAGGAGTTTCTTTTTATGGAATTCCGGACAGCTTAAGGGAATCAGCAGAGATTGACGGAGCAACCTATATTAAGATACTGTGTTCCATTTACATTCCTTTATCCAAACCGGTATTTGCGACACTGGCTCTGTTCTATGCCGTAGGCCGCTGGAATGGATATTCCGATGCATTGATGTATATGAAGGAAAAGGATTACTATCCGTTACAGCTCCTTCTTTACAATATCATTAACAACATTAACAGCGTGGAAGTAGCTACGCAGGAAGGGTTCTCTACCCCGGGACTTACCGAATCACTGAAAGCAGCGATTGTTATGTTCTCCACTGTCCCGATTCTGTGTATCTATCCATGGCTGCAGAAGTATTTCATCCACGGAGTTACCGTTGGAGCCGTTAAGGAATAACCGGATTGGAGTTCAGTCCGTGCATTCAATAAATCAAATATTCTATTAGGGAGGAAAAAGAATGAAGAAGAAATTACTTTCCGTGTTACTTGCAGGTGCTATGGTACTTTCCCTTGCAGCCTGCGGAAGCAAAGAAGCAGCTCCTGCTGACACATCCAGTGATACAGCAGCGACAACAACGGAAGCATCGGACTCAGCCGATACTTCTGATGCAGCATCTGACAGCGCAGATGCATCCGATCCGACAGGCGGTCAGCTTGTGGACGGCAAATTCGCTGAAACCAGAACCATCGTTGTAGAAGTTTATGATCGTGGTAACGATGGCGGTTCTGATCCTACAAACAATGCATACACCAAGTATATTCAGGAAGGAATGCTTGCAGACCACAACGTACAGGTAGAGTTCAAGGCAGTTCCCCGTTGGACAGAAGTAGAAGAAATCAATAACCTTCTGGCAGCAGGCGATGCTCCGGACATCTGTGTAACTTATGACTATCCGACCATTCAGACCTATGCAAACATGGGTGGTGTTCTGGATTTGAGCGAGTACTTAACCGAAGAATACAAGTCTGTATTCCCGAACCTCTGGGATTGGCTTGGTGAGACCAACCTTTACTGGGATAAGGATCCTGAAACCGGTACAATCTGGGGAATTGAAGCAAAGCTTGCAAACAGCAACCGTATCAACACCTTCGTTCGTAAAGACTGGTTGGATAAGCTCGGTTTAAAGGAGCCTACTACCAAGCAGGAATTTGAAGATATGCTGATTGCATTCCGTGACAACGCAGATGAACTTCTTGGCGCAGATGCTGACAAGATGATTCCTTACAGCGTAAGCTACGATGTGGGCTGGAGAGCAGCTACCTTAATTGAATCCTTCATTGATCCTGATATCTCTGATAAGGAATATTATGTAAACGGATTTGATGACAGAAAGCTTACCCAGAACGGCACAAAGGAAGGTGTCCGTCTCTTAAATAAGTGGTACAACGAAGGCTTAATGTGGAAAGATTTCGCTCTGTATGGAAGCGGCGATACTACAGAAGATGATAACTTAAAGGCTGGTTATGTAGGAGCCTTTACTCATAACTGGGATTATCCTTTCCGTAACGGTGAAGATTCCATCCAGGCAAACTTACAGAGACTGGTTGGAGAAGATGCAAAGTTTGTAGCCGTTGACTGCTTTGAAGACAGCAAGGGAACCCATACAAAGTTCGTACCCGGTCCTATCGACCGTAAGCTGTTCTTCCCTTCCACCAACGATGAACCTTTGGCATCCATGCTTTATCTTGACTGGATTTCTGATCCGGAGCACATCCAGTATCTCCAGATCGGTGAAGAAGGCGTAACCCATGATACCTTAGACGATGGAACCATCGTTACCAAGGCTTCTACCGGTGACACCATCCAGAATTCCGGCTTCAACATTGATTTGACCATTACCTGTAACGGTCTGAAGCTGGTAGACCCTGAAATTACTACAAAGTCTATTGCATACAGCTACTCTAACGTAGATCCTGCTGATGTAGAAGCATCAGATGCAATTGCAAAGACAGACAATAGACCCGGTAAGAATGTAAATGTTGGTGCAATCTCCGCAGAAGAAGGTATGGGTGATTCCCTCTCCAGCAAGAGAGATATCGTATATGATACCGCAGTATCTGCGGCAGAAGCTGACTTTGATAAGGTATGGGATTCCGGTATTGAAGAATACTTGGGTGCAGGCGGCCAGGCCATCATGGATGAACGTGCAGCAAAGTGGGAAGCAACCTTCGGAAGCTCCGATATGTTACCTTAATCAGGTTGTTGTGTATAGATATAGGTGATTGATATAAATTTTCCTTTAATAAGCCCGGGGCGTTGCCCCGGGCTTTCGCGTTGTGTTGTTCAGTGCTGTGGGTGCTCTGTGTTGTGACTGTTCTGTGTTGTAGTTGTTCAGTGTTGTGGCTGCTCTGGGTTATAGTTATTCAGTGTTATAGTTGTCCTGTGCTGTAGTTGATCTGAGCGGTAGTTGTCCAGTGTTGTGTTGTCCGGTGCCATAGTTGTCTTGTATTGTAGTTGCAGGATATGACAAGGATCTTTATAATGAAATCATTCAGAGTGAACATTACGGGAGGTGTCAAATGAAGCAACTGGCAGGAAAATTATTCATTCATCTGTTTGCGATCACGGGAATTGCAGGAACAGATCTTTATATTAAGAAACAGATTGAGGATAAGAAGGAGATGAACTGCTGCGAACCGATCTGTAAGGGAAAGCTGCTGCTTCGCAGATATCACAACAAGGGTGCTTTTCTGAACCTCGGAGAGAAGACCCCTCACCTTGTTGCAGCAATTTCTGTTGGAATGACGGTGTTTGCAGGTCTGTTCTTTCTTTCAACCTTTTCATTTCTTGGGAGGGGAATGCTGCGCTGGGGCCTGACGATGCTGCTTGGAGGGGCGTTCAGTAATACCTATGACCGCCTCAAACGGAAATATGTGGTGGATTATGTGAGCTTCAATGTGCCATGGG
Organism: Lachnospiraceae bacterium; assembly: GCA_021628825.1. Taxonomy (GTDB): domain Bacteria; phylum Bacillota; class Clostridia; order Lachnospirales; family Lachnospiraceae; genus Suilimivivens. The sequence goes on from JAJXRY010000002.1 coordinate 917,951, forward strand.
AAGCCTTGCGGAAGATCGTGTTTAATATCGGGGACTTTGCCATTATGATCGGTGCACTGGTGTCGGTGCTCTCTGAGGTGTGATGCGTGCAGTGAGAGCTGAAGATTGTTTTTAGACATTGATCAGGTCAATATTTGCTGGTTCAGAGATATTTATTTATAAACGCAGAGACATCTATCTATAAGTTTAAGGATTCAAGGACATCGAATTGCTGAAGCATGGAGTAGGCAGAGATATCTGTATAATTGAAGTGTTGGGTAGAAAGAGTAAATTGGACATATTTCGCCATTGAAAGGTGTGGTATGTCCAATTTTTATTTCATATTTCAAAGAAATGCGTAAAAAAATGAAGAATTTTTGGATATTTCTATCTTATTTGATCTCATTATGTCCAAAATAGAGCGGAAAAACTTGAAACGATTGCTCATAGAGCGGTGTATTTTGGATATATTGAGGAATAATTTTATGAATATATCCAAAACGGTGACAGAGAATCAGGAGATCAGATAATTAATATAAAGAAAATTAAAAAAAGTTATTGACAAAAACCAAAGAATAGTTATATTGTATTAATCAAGTAATACAACAATACAAAAGCAGAGACAGTTAAGTTTGTATATTGATCAATAGGAGGGCAGAAGTCTTTCAAAGAATAGGACTGTACTGGCGAAACAGAAAGGAAGAGGCGTATGGCGTGGAAACTGGATTCAGACAGACCGATTTACGCACAGATTCTGGAAATCATTCAAATGCAGATCATTTCCGGAAAGTATCAGCCGGGAGATAAGATCCCGAGTGTCAGGGAACTGGCAGCCGATGCGGGCGTAAATCCGAATACAATGCAGAAGGCGTTGTCGGAGTTAGAGCGGAGCGGATTGATACTGACACAGAGAACGAGTGGAAGGACGGTGACGGATGATATGGAACTGATTCAGAAGATGCGTGATGAAATTGTAAGAGGACAGGTTCAGGAATTCATCAATAAGATGAAGAACATGGGATTTGATAAGGAAGAGGTTTTAAAGATTTTAAAAGAAAGTGAAGCATAAGAAAGCCGGAATCCTGGCGAAGGAATAGAATTATGAGGGCTGTTTACACAGCAGGAGGGAGAAACATGAACGAATTAGTACAGATCTGTGATCTGACCAAGGTTTATGAACGGAAAAAGGTTGCAGTGAATCATATGAACCTGATGATTCCGTCAGGGCGTATTGTAGGTCTTCTGGGACCGAACGGAAGTGGGAAGACCACGTTAATTAAGATGCTAAGCGGGCTGCTTGTACCGAATCAAGGAACGATCCGGATTGATGGTAATGCACCGGGACCACTCACCAAGGCAGTGGTTTCGTATCTGCCGGAGAGAACCTATTTCAGGGAAAGCATGAAGGTTTCACAGCTGATTGCTTATTTTCAGGACTTTTATGCGGACTTCCGTCCGGAGAGGGCAATGCAGATGCTGAATAATCTGCAGATTGATCCGAATGCACCGTTAAAGACGCTTTCCAAGGGTACAAAGGAAAAGGTACAGCTCATTATGGTCATGAGCCGAGATGCCAGACTTTATCTGCTGGATGAACCGATTGCAGGTGTGGATCCGGCGGCCCGCGATTATATCTTAAGAACCGTCATCAGCAATTACAATGAACAGGCGTCTATTATTATTTCCACACATCTGATTACGGATGTAGAGAATGTACTGGATGATGTTGTTTTCATTCGTGACGGCAGGGTCCTTCTCACTGATACGGTAGAAAATATCCGTGAGGTCAAGGGAAAGTCCGTGGATCAATATTTCAGGGAGGTGTTCGCATGTTAGGAAAATTAATGAAGCAGGAATGGCTGTCCACATGGAAAATTCCTACCGTTTTAATCGGTGTGGTATTTGTGGCAGCAACAATTTTCGGACTTTTCTGTGCATCCCCTGTCTGGGATCTGATGGACTGGTGGGGTGCAGATGTGATTTTTAGTGCAACAATTTTACTTTTTTACGGTGCATTGATGTGCTGCGGAGTTGGAACATCGATTTATCTGGCAGTACGATACTACCGGAGTATGTACAGCAATGAAGGCTATCTGACACATACACTGCCGGTAACCCCGAATCAGCTTTTACTTAGTAAAATGATCAATTTCAGTATCTGGGAATTGCTGTCAGTTATCTGTATTGTGTTTAACATCATGCTTTTTGCAGCATTTATTGTCTTGAGAGAGGTTGGTTACCGGAGTCTGTTTGAGAGCTTTCAGGAAGTGCTCATGGAGATGCAGGACATTTTAAATTCGGAATATGCAACCGGCTGGGAGCTTTTTATGGTACTTACGATTATCCTGATCCTGGTCGGTACAGTATCCAAGTCTCTTCTTTATATGGGATCGGTGAATATCGGACAGCTCTGGGCACGCCACCGCGTTGCGGGAGCAATTCTGGTATATGTGGGAGTTACCGGTGCAGTGCAGATTGTAACACAGGCAGCCATGATTATCTTTATGACCAGTGCAGAGCGGATTGGATTGCTGCAAGACGATTATTTTTTCAGCTTCTTAAACCAGGTTATGGCGGTATCACTTCTCATGCAGATTGTGATCGGGGCTGTGATGTATGTGGTCAGCCTGCTGATCCTTAAGAAGAAAAGTAAACCTGGAATAAGCCAGATGAATTGCAAGAGACTACACTTTGTGTTATGATACGCTTAGTGTGGTCTCTTTTTTGAATCCTTGTAAAGCAACGGCTCATGGGACGGAAAAGGGAATCTGATACGGCCACAGGATAAAAATGAGGAGTACGATGGAGACAATAATTGAAATTAAGAATGTGACGAAGACATTCTCCGGTAAGGATCAGAATGTCGAGGCATTGAAGGGAATTAATCTGGAAATTCATAAGGGAGAGATTTACGGAATTATCGGTATGAGTGGCGCCGGTAAGTCCACGCTGGTCCGCTGTTTGAATTTCCTTGAGCGGCCGACAACCGGTACGGTTGTTGTGGAGGGCAAGGATCTTGCAACCCTGAAGGATAAAGAGCTGCGTCAGACGCGTACGCAGATTGCCATGATCTTCCAGCATTTTAACCTTCTGATGCAGAGAACGGTCATTGATAATATCTGCTTCCCGCTTGAAATCGTCGGAGTAGATAAGAAGAAAGCGAAGGAGCGTGCCAGAGAGCTGCTGCAGATTGTCGATCTTTCCGAGAAGGAAAACGCTTATCCGGCACAGTTATCCGGCGGACAGAAGCAGCGTGTGGCGATTGCAAGAGCACTGGCCACCAATCCGAAGATCCTTCTTTGTGATGAGGCAACGAGTGCACTGGATCCGACCACCACGAAGTCGATACTTGCTTTGTTAAAAGAGATCAATCAGAAATATGGCATTACCATTGTAATTATCACACATGAGATGGCGGTTGTGCAGGAGATTGGAACGCATGTGGCGATTATCGACCATGGAGAGCTTGCAGAATCCGGTACGGTAGAAGAGGTTTTTGCTCACCCGAAGAGCAAGGCAGCCAGAAAACTGGTTCTGATGGATGAAGATAATCACTATGACGAGATGAAAGGACAGCATTGCATCCGTATCGTATTTAAGAGCAATTCTTCCTTTGAACCGGTCATTGCCAATATGGTATTAGCGCACCGGATGCCGGTGAATATCTTACAGGCGGACACCAAGGACATTAACGGTGTGGCGCATGGACAGATGATACTGCAGCTTCCGGAAGATGCAGTGACAGCACAGAAGATGATCCAGTATTTGAAGGATCGAAATTTAGAAGTAGAGGAGCTTGATCATTATGTTGGATAGTCAGACACTTGCCATGATGGCAGAAGGTACCGGGGCAACCCTGTATATGACATTGATGTCAACTTTGTTTGGATATATTTTAGGACTTCCTATGGGAATTATCTTAGTCGTAACGGCACCGAAGGGACTTCGCCCGAATCAGGTGATTTACCGGATTCTGGATGTGATCGTGAATATCACAAGAAGTATTCCGTTCCTGATTTTAATGATTCTGATTATGCCGTTTACCCGTATTCTGGTAGGTAAAACCTACGGAACCACAGCGACCATTGTACCGCTTGCCCTTGCAGCAGCACCGTTTATTGCGCGTATGGTGGAATCTTCCCTTCTGGAAGTGGATCACGGAGTGATTGAAGCGGCACAGAGTATGGGTGCAAACCTGTGGACCATTATCTGGAAGGTACTGCTTGCAGAGGCAAGAACCTCCCTGATTGTCGGAGCTACGATTGCACTTGGAACGATTTTAGGGTATTCCGCAATGGCAGGAACCATCGGTGGTGGCGGTCTTGGTGATATTGCGATGCGTTACGGATATTACCGTTATCAGGCAGATATTATGATTATTGCGGTAGTACTGCTTGTCTTACTGGTACAGATTTTACAGGTGATCGGAACGATTCTGTCAAAGAAGCTGGATCGCAGAAATACCAGATAGGACACGGAACAGAGGCAGTCAGTTTATGAATAAAACAAAGAACAAACAGCGTCCACAAGGAAATTGTGAGCAGTGTAACAACTATGTGTACGACGAGGATTATGAATGCTATACCTGCGAAATGGATCTGGACGAGGACGAGATGGCAAGATTCTTAGCAGATGAGTACCGGGATTGTCCGTATTATGTCCCAGGAGACGAATATCTGGTAGTCAGAAAGCAGATGTAGGAGAACACGTTGGATACAGAGGTAAAAATCGAAAGTAAATCCGGAGGGAACAGCGACCAGAGAATGACGCTTGAGGAAATTTCTGAGATCATCGGGATTTCCAGAACGACGATCTATAAGGTCATCCGGAATAAAGGAGTAGTCAGTGATAAAACGAGGGAAAAGGTGGAACAGGCCCTTGAAAAGTATCACTATGTAGAGAATAAAAATGCCAGAAACCTTGCGATGAACCGGCAGTATACGATTGGTTATGTAGGCTTCCGTTCTAAGAGTTCAGCGTATTTTTCACCGGAGGTGCGCAAAGGTCTTGACCGCGCGATCCGGGAATTCGGAGATGACGGATTGAATATCCTGATTTCGGAATTCGATGTGCACAACCCGATGCAGCAGATGGCAGCGGTGGATCAGATGCTGAAGGAGGGCGTGCGCAGCTTTGTGCTTGCCTTTTCGGATACGGAAGTGATTCAGCAGATTCTGGAAAAGCTTAAGAAGATGAAGTGCCTGGTTGTGCTTTTGAGCCGGGATCTTCAAGGGAACACAGGGAATCACTATGTCGGCGTGGATTATTACCAGAGTGGCGTGCTGGCGGCAGAGCTTCTTGGTAAGATGCTTCCGCAGGGAGGCAGTATTTTCGTTCCGGTGACGGAGGAATATCTGACGAACCGCGATATTCAGAACCGTCTCAATGCATTTCTCACGAAAAATACAGGAGTTTCCCTCCTGTGAAATTCTTCCGGTGGTGCATGGACTCACCGAGGAAGAGGAGATCCGGCGGGAAGTGAAAGAGGCGATTGCAGAGAATCCGGATCTTGTCGGAATTTTTGACCTGACCTACCGCCTGGATGTGGTGGCAGATGTGCTTAAGGAAGAAGGCAGAGAGGATTTACGGCTTACGGGATTTGACCTTTATCCGGAGATTATGGAGGATGTACAGGATTCTCTGATCGATGCCGTGGTTTATCAGGATCTGAACAAGCAGGCCTATGAAGGAATGAAACTTTTATTCGAGGAAATGTGCTATGGAAAGCGGCTTTCCGAGAAGAAGCACTACTCCAAACTGGAAGTGGTGATGAGCAGTAATCTGTCCTACTTCCGATAGAAATTTTCGGCAATTTGCATCAAAAGAATGCTGTATTTTTGGATGCATTTTCGCGTGGTATTTATTGACAGGGAAATGGGAAGATGATACGATTAAATCAGAATATTTAACACGTGTTTAACATGAACACAGGATTCGTAAAGAGTCTTAAAATGATAACGATTCAGAACAATAAGGAGGGTTATGATGTTATACATAGGGGTAGATTTAGGAACCAGTGCCGTGAAGCTTCTTCTGATGGATGGAGAAGGTAAGATTCACAAAATCGTATCCAAAGAATATCCGCTGTATTTCCCGCATCCGGGCTGGTCAGAACAGAAGCCTGAGGACTGGTATGAGCAGACCATGGCAGGCATTAAGGAACTGATTGCGGAAGCCGATAAGAGCCAGATTGCCGGAATCAGCTTTGGGGGACAGATGCATGGACTTGTCATTCTGGATGATCAGGATCAGGTGATCCGTCCCGCAATTTTATGGAACGATGGCAGAACCTACGAAGAATGTGATTATCTGAATAATGTCATCGGAAAGGACAAGCTTTCCGAATATACCGCGAATATTTCCTTTACCGGCTTTACTGCACCGAAGATTCTGTGGGTAAAGAACAAGGAGCCGGAGAACTTCAAAAAGATTAAGAAGATCATGCTCCCGAAGGACTATATCGCATATAAGCTGACCGGAGTACACTGCACGGATGTATCCGATGCTTCCGGTATGCTTCTTCTGGATGTGAAGAACCGTAAGTGGTCTAAGGAAATGTGTGAGATCTGTGGTATTTCTGAAGAAATGCTTCCGAAGCTTTATGAAAGCTATGAATGCGTTGGCTGTGTTACGGAAGAAGTTGCGAAGGAGCTTGGAATTCCTGCGACGGTTAAAGTGGCAGCAGGCGCCGGTGACAATGCGGCAGCGGCAGTCGGAACAGGAACCGTTGGAGACGGAATGTGTAACATTTCCCTCGGAACCAGTGGAACGATCTTTATTTCCTCTGATAAGTTTGGCGTGGATAAGCACAATGCCCTTCATGCTTTTGCACATGCAGACGGTCATTATCATCTGATGGGATGTATGCTGAGCGCTGCCTCCTGTAACAAGTGGTGGATGGAAGAAATTATCGGAACGAAGGAATATGCGAAGGAGCAGGAGCCGATCACGGATGACAAGCTTGGTGAGAACCATGTTTATTTCCTGCCTTATCTGATGGGAGAGCGTTCTCCTCATAACAACCCGAATGCAAGAGGTACGTTTATCGGACTTACCATGGACAGCACCCGTGCCGATATGACACAGGCCGTTCTGGAAGGGGTAGCCTTTGCGCTCCGTGATTCTTTCGAGGTTGCGAAGTCTCTTGGAATCAGGATTGAACGTACCAAGATCTGCGGTGGTGGAGCGAAGAGCCCTCTCTGGAAAAAGATGATTGCGAACATCCTGAATTTAAAGGTGGATGTGATCGAGAGCGAAGAAGGTCCCGCCCTTGGCGGTGCAATGCTGGCAGCTGTTGCCTGTGGTGAATTTGAAAGCGTGGAAGCAGCAGCCGCAAAGATTGTGAAGATCATTGATACCGTAGAGCCGGATGAGAAGCTTGTAGCAAAGTACGAAGAGCGTTATCAGCAGTTCAAGGAGATTTATCCTGCCTGCAAGCCGATTTTTGAAATTATTAAGTAAGAACAGAAGTGATCTTAAAATATTGAGGTTTAGAGAATTTTTATCAGGAGGAAAAGAAGATGCAGATTTATCAGGTTACCGATGAACGTTTTTAAGAAATATGGCAAAGTGATCTCCAATGTGGATTTCACAGAGCTTGTGAAAGCATTGGAAGAAAAAGACTCCGTTACCGGAAGGTGTAGAGTATGTTCCGGGTTGTGAAGCACTGGAAGCACTTCCTGTCATGCAGGAATTATCCACGAAGACCTATGGGGAAATGCCGATTCAGATCGGTTACTGCAATGGTCACAATCATATGCTGAATGCACTGGAATATCATCGTGATTCCGAGATCAATGTAGCAGCAACCGATGCGATTTTTAATGCTTGGTTTAGAAGCAGATATTACATCCGACTTCACCTATGACACTTCCAAGGTAGAGGCATTCCTTGTACCGAAGGGAACCGGCGTGGAAGTGTTTGCAACCACACTGCATTATGCACCGTGCGGCGTAGATGGCAATGGCTTTAAGGTAGCGATTGTACTTCCGAAGGGAACCAATTATGATCTGAAGTCCAAGCATGCCGATGGAGAAGACGGCCATTTAACCGCAGTAAATAAGTGGCTTCTCGGACATCCCGAAGGCGGACTCCCAGAAGGAAGCCCGATGGGACTTGTTGGAGAGAACTTATCCTTATAACTCTTTATAGAAATGTTTTTATAAAAAGAATAAATATGATTTTTATTAAGAAAAATGGAGGAAAGAAACATGAACAATTTACCAGTAGTAAAGCTTGGTATCGTGGCAGTCAGCCGTGACTGTTTCCCGATCGAATTATCCCAGAAGAGACGTGCGGCAATCAAGGCGGCATACAAGGGCGACTTATATGAGTGCCCGGTAACTGATGAAAACGAACAGGAAATGCTGAAGGCAGTTGAGGACGTGAAGAAGGCAGAGTGTAATGCACTCGTTGTATTCTTAGGAAACTTCGGACCGGAAACACCGGAAACCCTGATTGCAAAGAACTTTGACGGCCCCTGCATGTTCGTGGCAGCAGCAGAAGGTGACGGCGATATGATCAACGGAAGAGGCGATGCATACTGTGGTATGCTGAACTGCTCTTACAACCTTGGTATGCGTCATCTTAAGGGATATATTCCGGAGTATCCGGTTGGAACCGCAGATGACATTGCAAAGATGATCGGTGATTTCGTACCGGTTGCACGTGCCATCATCGGTGTTAAGAACCTTAAGATTATTACCTTTGGTCCCCGTCCGCAGGATTTCTTCGCATGTAATGCACCGATCAAGGGCTTATATGAACTTGGCGTAGAGATCGAAGAGAATTCCGAGCTTGACCTTCTTGTTTCTTTCAAGGAGCATGAGAACGATCCTCGTATTCCGGAAGTATGTGCAGACATGGCTAAGGAAATGGGCGAAGGCTGCTATTACGAAGACCTCAACGCAAAGATGGCTCAGTTTGAGCTTACCTTACTTGACTGGGCAGAGAACCACAAGGGAGCAAGAAAGTATGTTGCATTTGCTGACAAGTGCTGGCCTGCATTCCCTTCACAGTTTGGCTTTGAGCCCTGCTATGTAAACAGCCGTTTAGCTTCCCATGGTATTCCGGTATCCTGTGAAGTAGATATTTACGGAGCATTAAGCGAGTACATCGGACTTTGCGTATCCGAAGATGCAGTTACCCTGCTTGATATCAACAACTCCGTACCGAAGTACATTTACGATGAAGACATCGTTGGCAAATACAACTATGCATTAACCGATACCTTTATGGGATTCCATTGTGGAAATACACCGGAATGCAAGATGTGCTCCACCAGAGCCGTAAAATATCAGCTCATCCAACACAGACTTCTTGAGCCCGCCGGTTCTGAACCGGACTTCACAAGAGGTACTCTGGAAGGTGATATTGCAGCTTCCGATATTACATTCTATCGTCTGCAGTGCAATTCCGATGGAGAACTGGTTTCCTACATCGCAGAAGGTGAAATCCTGGATGTACCGACCAGATCCTTCGGTGGTATTGGTATCTTCGCTATTCCTGAAATGGGACGCTTCTACCGTCATGTACTTGTAGAGGGCAGATTCCCTCATCATGGAGCTGTAGCATTCGGACATTACGGAAAGTTAATGTATGAAGTATTCAAGTTCTTAGGCGTTAAGAGCATCGGATTCAACCAGCCGAAGGGAATGCTTTACAAGTCCGAGAATCCGTTTGCATAATGGAACGGTTTCAGTTGCCATGCATATGAGAAAATGATCCAGTGGATCATTTTTGAGTAAAAGAATCGTAGATTTGTACAGTTATCAGATGAAAATTTACTAGAAATCAGGCAAAGCGTGAGTATACTACAATATAGTATATTCACGCTTTTTGTGTAGAGCACTTGTAGTAAGAATAAAGGAGCAAGATATGTCAAAGAGTGCAACAAAGGATATGACCGTGGGATCTCCCATGAAATTGATTTTAAGCTTTTCCATGCCGCTGTTGATCGGATTTATTTTTCAGCAGTTTTACAGTGTGGTAGATACCTTTATCGTAGGAAGAACGCTGGGAATGAATGCCCTTGCGGGTGTTGGCGCAACCGGAAGCATTAACTTCCTGATTGTCGGCTTTGTAATGGGCGTGTGTGGTGGATGTGTGATTCCGATTGCACAGCGTTTTGGTGCAAAGGATTATTCGGACATGCGTAAGTATGTGGCGAACTGTGTATGGCTCGGAATTGCCATGTCGCTGGTAATTACCGTGGTGGTATGTATTCTGTGCCGTAATATTTTTAACGTGGATGAAGACGCCGGAGGATATTTTTTTGAGTATTCTTACCAGTATATCTTTATTGTGTTTTTTTAGGAATTCCGGCAACCTACCTCTATAATATTTTTGTCGGGTATCATGCGTTCGATGGGAAACAGCAAGATTCCACTGGTGTTCTTGATTATTTCCTCTGCAATTAATATTGCACTGGATCTGATCTGCATTATCAATCTGCACATGGGTGTTTCCGGAGCAGCGGTTGCAACAGTTGCATCCCAGTTGATTTCGGGCATTCTCTGTCTGATTTATATGATGAAGAAATTTGAAATCCTTCATATTACAAAGGATGAATGGAAGCTTAGTATGCCTCATATTGGCATGCTGTGTGCCATGGGTGTGCCGATGGGATTGCAGTATTCCATTACTGCAATCGGATCAGTTATTTTACAGACCTCTGTAAATACTCTTGGAGCCACAGCCGTTGCGGCCGTTACCGCGGGAAGCAAGGTCAGCATGTTCTTCTGTTGTGCGTATGATGCGCTTGGAACGACGATGGCAACCTATGGTGGTCAGAACGTGGGAGCAAAGAAGCTGGACCGGTTGGGCAAGGGACTCTTTGCCTGCAGTATTTTTGGCATTATCTATTCGATCCTGGCATTTATTATCCTGTATTTTGCAGGTGGAACACTGTGCGGACTTTTCGTAACGGATGCCAGCCAGGAGCTGCTTGACAGCTCCAGACAATTCCTGTTAATCAATGCGGCTTTCTATGTTCCGCTGGTATTCGTGAACGTGATCCGGTACATGATTCAGGGAATGGGATTCAGTACCTTTGCGATTCTGTCCGGAGTATTTGAGATGATAGCAAGAACTCTGATGGGTATTTTCATTGTTCCGGTATTTGGATTTACCGGAGCCTGCTTTGCAAGCCCGCTTGCCTGGATTATGGCAGATATTTTCCTTGTTCCGGCATACTTTTATGTCAGAAGGAAGCTTGAGAGAACTCTCAACGGAGAAAAAATAGCAGCTACGTGATGCAGCTGCTATTTTGAAGATTATTATCTTGAAGGTTACGATTCGGAACACTATTATTTGGAAAGTGGTTCTTCGGAAGGCTCCGGTAGTTGGAGTTTTACGACCTTCCGGTCATAGGTAAGGATTCCGTTGACTTCTTCTTCAATATCCGATACCTGAGTATAAACGGCACCGCTTAAGCCCTGTTCCCGCAGAGGGAGGAGGGCTTCTTTTATGAGAGTATCATAAGCCTTTGAAAATTCTTCCTTTGTTTCATAACGCTTGTAGCCGAAGATCCGTTCCACGCTGCTGTGTCCGTCAATGTGGCAGGCGAAGCCGCCATACTCGGACAGGAAGAAGGCCCGGCTTTTCTTATGCTTTTTCCATTCTCCGGCAGTAACCTTAAGACGCCGGAAGTAATTGTGTACGCTGATAAAGTCTCCGGCCCCCTGATCGAACCAGCCGCTTGCCGCATCGATGAGGCGTGTCGGATCCTGTGTGTGGCTGGATTCTGCAATACGTGCCGAATCAAACTGTCCCCAGCCTTCGTTAAAAGGACACCAGATGGCAATGGAGGGGAAGAATTTCAGGTAATCAATCATATCGGCCAGTTCCTCTTCCCACTCGTCACGGGCATTTTCATCCTCTCTTGCAAAAAGATGGTAAGCCTGATCCGAGATGTGGCGTGCCAAAGAGGGGCATACCGTGGGTAGATAGTTGATAAACGGCATCCGGTACTGACCGCCGCCATTAATCATATCCTGACAGACGATCATGCCAAGACGGTCACAGTGGTAATACCACCTTGCCGATTCGACCTTCAAGTGCTTACGCATCATATTGAAGCCCAGCTTTTTCATGGTGGTGATGTCATAGAGCAATGCTTCATCGGAGGGAGCGGTCATCAATCCGTCCGACCAGTAGCCCTGATCCAGGACACCCATGAGGAAATAGGGCTTGTGATTGAGACAGAAGACCGGTTTATCCTCCGATAATTCAATGGTATAGGTGCGGAGGGCAAAGTAAGTCTTCACCTCATCCCTGCCTAAGGTTACCGTTACCGGGTAAAGCGCCGGAGCTTCCGGAGTCCATGGGAAAAACAGTTCATCCGGAATGGAAATCGTAAAATCATAGGACTGGGACTGTGCATGATGCTTGTGTACATCGGTAAGATCACTCTTCGGAGTCAGGGACTGTTGGAACAATACCTGTTTTTCATCCGGTGTCATGACACAGATGCGCAGCATCGGAAGCGCATCACACAGAGCCGTATCGACCTCGATAAATACCTCCTGCCGGTCAAAGTCCGGTTCTATGGTAATATGCTCAATGTGGGTGGCGGGAATCCATTCCATCCAGACGGTCTGCCAGATGCCACTCTGTGCCGTATAAAAGATACCGCCACGCTTTAAAATCTGCTTGCCACGGCTCTGGGGGCCTGCATCGCTTGGATCGCTGACACGTACCATCAGTTCATTTTCACCTTTTTCCAGAAAATCCGTAATGTCGCAGTCGATGGGAAGATATCCGCCGCGGTGGGATGTCACCTTGTTACCGTTGAGAAAAATATCGGCTTCGTAGTCAATCGCACCAAAATGCAGGATCAGCCGGCTGCCGTTAAAGAGATCCATCTCGTCAACCGGGAGCAGGCGGCGGTACCAGAGGTATTCCTCCGGCTGCAGCTGGCGTTCCACGTCTGACAGGATCGCTTCCGGGGAAAAAGGAACGAGAATCTGGCCATCGTAGCTGTCGGGGAACCCCTTTTTCGACTGAATGGCATAATCCCATAGGCCATTTAAGTTGATATAGGATGGGCGCTCAAACTGGGGGCGCGGGTATTCCGTAAGTACCTTATCCTTTGAGAGCGTTTCTCCAAAAGGAGTTGTGAGACGCTCTAAGGGGTCTTCGTTATGCGGCTTAATAATGCTTCGCAGCGCATCCTTGAAATCCATAGTATCCATCCTTTCCCAATTGCAATAAACTATGTTGATGTCATAAGATTACCTCATGATATCATTTTGTGAGGTTCTGCATTGTCCTCATTTATGGTACAATGAGCTTTAGAGAAAATTTCTCTATTGGATATAGTATAGCACAGAATAAAGAAGAGCAACAAAAGAAAGAGGAAATTCATTGAAAAACGAAGAAGATCAGATATTAAGGAAGCATTTTACCGATCTGGCGCGGAAAGCGGACCAGAGTCATATAGCAACCTTTACAGGTTTCCTAAGCCTGCCGGAGCAGTCCGTCTTTTATTCCATGGACTTTTCCTGTGTACCATACTGCGTTTTCGGAGGTCAGGAGGGCTGTGAGCGGGCGGTGATCCGGTTTGGCGAGGAATGGGAATTCCCGATCTGCTGTATCAGAATCGCACCGTTAATGAATAAGTTTGCAGATGCACTGACGCATCGGGATTTTCTGGGGGCGCTGATGAATCTTGGAATTGAACGGAGTACGCTGGGAGATATTTATATTGAGGACAAGACAGGGTATCTGTTCTGCCTGAAAAGCATGGCAGATTACATTACGGAGAATCTTACACGGATCCGGCATACAAGCGTGCAGTGTACGGTCTGCGAAGAGCCGCCGACCTTTTTACAGAAGGAGCCGGAGGAAAAGCTTATTCAGATCAGCTCCGAGCGGACAGATGCACTGATTGCAGGGGTGTATCATCTTTCCCGGACAGAAAGTAATGAGCTGTTCCGGGAGCAGAAAGTGTTTATCAACGGAAGACTGTGTGAGAATAACAGCCGTGCGCTGAAGGAGGGCGATCAGATTACCGTCCGCGGCTATGGCAGATTTGCCTATGAAGGGGCAAAGGGCTTAAGCAGGAAAGGAAAAGTGAATGTGAGGGTTCGGGTATGGTGATGCTGCAGCAGATGATCGTGATGTTTCTGATGATGGCGGTCGGCTATTTATGTTATAAGAAGCAGATTCTTACCGAAGAGGTAAGCAAAAAGGTTTCGGCGATTGTGGTGAATGTGGCCAATCCCTGTATGATTTTAAGCAGTTCTCTGACCGATCAGCAGATGCGGGGAAAGGAACTGTTACAGACGCTTTTGATCGTGGTTTTGATGTATGCTTTTTTACTTGTTGTGGCACAGCTTCTTCCAAAGATCCTGCGCATACGGAAGGAGAGCCGTGGAGCCTATGCAGCCATGACAGTTTTTGCAAACATTGGATTTATGGGCTTCCCGATTTTGTCTGCCATGTATGGAAATGGGGCGCTTTTATATGGATCCGTTTTCCAGATTCCGTTTAATATTCTGATTTATACCTATGGAGTGGCGGTGCTGACAAGAAGGCCGGATACTTACGAGAAAGCAGAGCCGGATGGAAAACCAGAGTTGGATGGAAAAACAGAGATGACCGGAAAGACCGGGAAATGTCAGAATGTGCAAAGCATAACAGAAACTGTGAATGAGAAGTTTGAAAATAAAGAAAGTAACAGGGAGCAGCATGGGAAGATACAGGAAATAGCGGAAGTTGTGAAAAAGATCTTCAATATCGGAGTGATCGCCTGTATTGCCGCTATGCTGATTTACTTTCTGCAGATTCCGGTGCCTTCTTTTTTGCAGGCATTCATTACGAATCTGGGGAATCTCACCGCTCCGTTAAGTATGATGATTATCGGAGCATCCCTTGTACAAATGCCGTTAAAGGAGCTGTTTCTGGATAAGAAGCTGTTACTGTTTTCGCTGGTGAAGCTGTTGCTTCTTCCGGCTGTCTGGATGATCATGGTGAATCGTGTGGCAGAGCAGGAAATTTTGCGGGGTGTGTGCCTTGTAATGATGGCGACTCCGGCAGGAAGCATGACTGCAATGCTTGCTCAGCAGTATGGTGGAGATTATGAAACTGCTTCCCGTGGTGTGGCGCTTACCACGGTGCTTTCTGTGATCACCATGCCGCTTCTGGCTGCGGTATTTCTGTGAATGGAATGAGATCGCAGATCGCTGTCATTGTAATATGATAAAGAAGCTGCCTGGAAAGCATGAGAGCCGGTACCCAAATTGTGGATCACAAACGCAACAGAAATAGTCCTTATCATACATTGATCTGGCATAAGGACAAGAGATCCCAGCATATTTTGTATAAAAAATATACCGGGATTTCTTATGAGCAAATACATAGAAAAATGGAAACTGACGGGAAAAAATCTGACGGATGGTCTGCATGTGCATTGGAAGGAAGAGTGGAAAAAGACAAGATGGGGAGAAACGTCCGGATTATCAGAAAAAGAGTCTGCATGCTGCTTTTTGCGGAATACGGCATTTCTGCTTGTCGCCGCCGCACTTCTGCGTGGAGCAGTGGTGTTCTGGGGAGACAGCGTGCATGCAAGTAACACGGTCGGAAACCGGGAGCTGCCGATTTACTGTGTGAAAACGGATGAGGCGGATGGAAAGAAGATTGCACTCACCTTTGATGCGGCATGGGGAAATGAGGATACGAAGAAGATTCTCGAAATCCTTAAAAAGAATAATGTGAAAGTGACCTTTTTTATGACCGGAGGCTGGGTGGAGAGCTATCCCGAGGACGTCAAGGCCATCCTCGCAGATGGGCATGATCTGGGAAACCACAGCGAAAACCATAAGAATATGAGCCAGATTTCTGATGAAGAAAAGAAAGAGGAACTGATGAAGGTCCATGAAAAGGTCCGGGAACTGACCGGTTATGAAATGTTCCTGTTTCGCCCGCCATATGGGGATTATGATAATGCGGTAATTAAGGTTGCTAAAGAATGTGGATATTACCCGATTCAATGGGACGTGGATTCGCTGGACTGGAAGGATTACGGAGTGGATTCCATCATTAAGACAGTTACCGGACATAAGCATCTGGGAAGCGGATCAATTGTTTTTGTGCCATAATGGAGCGAAATTCACATCTGAGGCGCTGGATAAGCTGATTCAGAACCTGAAGGATCAGGGCTATACCTTTGTGCCGCTGTCAGAGCTGATTTACAGGGATCATTATCACCTGGATCATGAGGGAAGACAGATTAAGGATTAGGGAAGAGGATTATCCTACTAATAACTTCCGGTTGTTATCATGGCAATCATCCCCCTTTCGTACGAATTTCCAAAGCATTTCCGTAAAAACATGTGTACTTAAATTTGAAAATTGGTAGTATATGAGGCACTTTGTAAATTAAAAAGAGAAGAACTGACAGAAAATCAGATAATCTGTTATAATTATAAAAAAACTGAGTGTGACGTTGGACCAATGAAGTTAAAATATTAATATGAGAATATATTTACAGGAAACAAAAGGAAAATGAGGGACGGGGATGAATGAA
This sequence comes from Lachnospiraceae bacterium, assembly GCA_021628825.1. Lineage (GTDB taxonomy): Bacteria > Bacillota > Clostridia > Lachnospirales > Lachnospiraceae > Suilimivivens. The sequence goes on from JAJXRY010000002.1 coordinate 934,458, forward strand.
AAAAACGGAAAACGGACTATCTGCATCAGAGGAATAGCCGTGCTGATCAGTATCGTGGCTATCAGTGTATGCATTTTCATGTTTTTAACCCATATCAGGGGCTTTCGTGAGGTGGCAGATGCAGACAGCTATGATAAATATTACGTGATGATCACCAAGGACAGCAAATCCTCTTTCTGGCAGTCGGTGTATCAGGGAGCATATCGGAGGGGGCTTGAAGAGAATGCTTACGTGGATCTTCTGGGAGAGAACCTTTCTGAGAATTATTCCAGAGAGGATCTGATGCGGATCGCGATTTCCTCCGGTGTAGATGGTATTTTTGTGGAATCGGATGAAAGCGGGGAGCTGACAGAGCTGATCGATGAAGCTGTAGACAGGGATATTCCTGTTGTAACGCTGTATGGTGACAATACCCACAGTAAACGGTGCAGCTTTGTTGGTGTAGGAAGCTATAATCTTGGCAGGGAATATGGCAGACAGGTGCTGAAGATTGCCAGGGAGAGTACCTGGGAGAGTGCCTGGGAGAACCGGGTAATTCGGGTGGCGATCGTGATGAATGCCTATGCCATGGACACCGGACAGAATATTATCAGCTCCGGTATTCAGGATGCGATTGAACAGGAAAAAAACAGAAGATATTGATTTTTTTCAGTTTCCTATATCACAGTAGATGATACCAATACCTTTTTCTGTAGAGGAGTCTATCCGGGATATTTTTTTATGGAGGAGAGGCTGCCGGATATCATCATCTGTCTGAATGAACTGAATACCACCTGCGTTTATCAGGCGGTGGTTGATTATAATCAGGTTGGACAGATTTCCATTTTGGGGTATTATGATTCGGATACTATTATTAATGCCATTGACAGGAATGTCGTCAATGCAACGATTTCCATAGATACGGAGCAGATGGGAGGATTTTGCGTAGAAGCACTGACTGAATATTATTTACTGGGAAACACCAGTCAGTATTTTACGGCAGATGTTACCCTGATCGATAAAAGTAATGTGGCACAATACCTGGAGGGCGGTGATGAAGATGAGAATTAATCCGAAAAAGCTGTCCCTTCAGGAAAAGATGAGCTGTGTTTTTATTCTGGCCAATATGCTGGTATTTCTGGTTACCCTGCTTTTATTTACCGGAATTAACAGTATGTTCCGGGAAATAGACATGGTTTATGAAGATAATATGCACCTGAACGAGCTGTCGGATGCGCTGACTGCAGTGCAGGATAGTATGACCGATTATCTGAATGCCAAGACCAGTGATTCCCTGGAGGAGTTTTACCGGAATGAACAGACCTATACTGAAATGGTGGAAGGGCTGAATGATGAGATCGCCGGTACTGCTTTTTCTGAGGATGGAACGGAGTATCCGGCATATGTCCCGGGAATATCTGGATGTGGTAGGGCAGACGATTGAGGCCAAACGTGGACGGAATGTGGAGAAGTACAGGGTGCGTTATGAGAATGCCACGCAGATGTATGGCTATATCGATACCTATATCAACAGTCTGAACAATGAGAGGTTCCGGAATAACTCAGAGAATTACAGCAGGCTGTCTTATGCGTTCAGACGTTTTGAAACGATCAGCATTCTGGTGCTGACTGTTGTGATCGTGGGAAATGTGGTATTGATCATCCGGTTTACCGGCGGCATGATCAGACCGCTCAAAGAACTGGCAACTTCTGCCAACGAGGTTGCCAAGGGAAATTTTGACACGAACCTGATACCGGTTGCGGCTGAAGATGAGATCGGCATCGTGACCAAGGCCTTTAACCAGATGGTGGTCAGCATCAGGCAGTATATTGAGAGACTGAGGCAGAGTATGGAGATCCAGCAGTCACTGAAGGAAAAGGAGCTGATGATGGAAGCACATCTGAAGGATGCGCAGCTGAAATATCTGCAGGCACAGATCAATCCGCATTTTCTGTTCAATACCCTGAATGCGGGTGCCCAGCTTGCTATGATGGAAGAGGCAGACAGGACATATGATTATGTTCAGAATGTAGCGGAGTTTTTTCGATACAATGTCAAAAAGGGGAATGAGACAGTTACCGTCAGGGAAGAGATTGAGCTTATAGATAACTATATATATATTCTGAATGTGAGATTTTCCGGGGAGATCCATTATGAGAAGCAGATTGATGAAGGTGTGCTTTCTGTCAGGATGCCGGCCATGATCTTGCAGCCTATCGTGGAGAATTGCATCAATCATGGAATCCGTGAAATGGAAGGAAGAGGGAAAATATGGCTTTCCGTTCATCAGGAGGATGATTTCGTCTGCATCAGTGTAAAAAGACAATGGCAGCGGGATGAGTCCGGAAAACATTGAGAAGATTCTGAATGGTTCTTACAGGCAGGAGAAGCATCCCGGAAACTCGAACGGAATTGGCATGGATAATGTCATTGCCAGACTGAAGCTGTATTCGGAAATGGATGAAGTGATGAGTATTTACAGCGAAGGGAAGAATATGGGAACGGAGTTTGTTATATACCTGAAGAAAAAGGAAGAGGGGGAGCTTTATCATGTACAGGATCATGCTGGCTGATGATGAAGGGATCGTGATCGATTCCCTGAAATTTATTATTGAAAAAGAATTTGGGGATCTCTGTGAGATCCAGTATGCCAAAACAGGAAGAAGTGTAATTGAGCTGGCGGAAAGCTTCCGGCCGGATATCGCGGTCATGGATATCCAGATGCCCGGTATCAATGGAATTGACGCCATAAAGGAAATCAAGAAGTCAAACAGCAGTACAGTGTTTATCGTGATGTCGGCCTATGATAAGTTCGACTATGCGCAGGAGGCCATTTCACTTGGGGTTCTTGAGTATATTACGAAGCCTATGGAGAGAAAGCGGATCCTGGCTGTCCTGAAAAAGCCATGGAGATCATTGACAGGGAAAGGGAAAAAGCGGAAAAAGGGAACTACTGATCAAGGAAAAGCTGGAAACGGTAGTTCCCATTATTGAATGCGGGCTGATCTCCAATATCCTTCTGCAGGAGCACTTTGAAGAGGATATAGAAAAATTATAAAACACTGCTTGGGATGGACAGCAGATATGCCTACATGGTGGCAGTTGTATGTGGGGATGAGCAGCAGGGCAACCATATGACCAATGCAGTGGGAAGCAGTGTCAGGATGCAGAATCATTATCAGGAGGTACGCACGATCCTGAAGGAATATTTTAACTGCTATGTAGGATCGGTAATGGCCAATAAGCTGGCAGTCCTGGTGCCCTATGAAAAGGAAGCCATGGATTATAATGAGCGTATCGAGCTGATCGAAAAGGCAAGGGAAGCAGTGCGGTATCTGAGAAAGCGGACAGATATCATCTTCAGGATCGGGTTTGGAAGTGTAGGTGAAATGCGGGATATGGCAGATTCCTATACCCAGGCATTGCGGGTGCTGGTGGAATCAACAGGGAGCGTTGCCCATGTGGATGATCTCCCCATACGCTGTGAGTATGCCGGGGATTATCCTATTAAACTGGAGAAGAGATTATTTGAAGAAATTGAGAATGGTGAAATAAATAATGCCACAGCTTCTGCAAAGAGCTTTTTTGACTGGATGATGGAAAGCGGGTCAGGGCTTATGGATATCCGGCTGAAGGTACTGGAATTTGTATTGTGGTCAGAACACATTGCCTATGAAAAAGGAGGTATGACCTATCAGCTGGATGTCAGAAGTGATTATCTGCCGGGGATCATGAGTATGGAGGATCCGGAGAGACTGCGGCTCTGGTTTACGGATAAGATAGCAGAGGCCTGCAGAAATATCCAGAGTAAACGGTCAGAGAAATCCGGAAGTGTGATCGAAGAGGCCATGCGTTATATCAGGGAGAACTACAACAGGGATATTTCCCTTGATGAGGTATCAAGGGAGGTAAATATCAGTCCTTATTATTTCAGCAAGCTTTTTAAGGACAGTACAGAGCAGAATTTTATTGAATATCTGACTAATCTGAGGATGGATAAGGCCAAGGAGCTTTTGCTTACGACAGATAGCTCCATGAAGGAGATCTGTTCTATGGTGGGCTATGCTGATCCGAATTATTTCAGTAGGACTTTTTAAGAAAAATATAGGGGTAACACCAACAGAATATAAGGAAAATAAGGGGGATTCCATAGGATGAAAAAGCATATCGGCAGCTTTCTTTTGATGCTCATACTGCTGATCACTATGGCAGGCTGTGGCAGTATGGAAAAGGAAATGACGGAGGGAGAAAAGGATAAGGAGGACAAGATCCAGATAGGGCTGTGCTTTGATTCCTTCGTGATTGAAAGGTGGCAGAGAGACAGGGATATTTTTCGTATCTATGGCAAAGGAGCTTGGAGCGGAGGTAAATGTTCAGAATGCCAATGGAGATATTGAACAGCAGAGAAAACAGATCGATTACTTTATTGATAAGGGAATGGATGTGATCGTGATCATCTGCATTGATTCCAATACGCAGAGCGACTGCGTAAAGAAGGCGAAGGATGCCGGCATCAGGGTGATCGCCTATGACAGACTGATCCGGGATGCAGATGTGGATCTGTATATTTCCTTTGATAATGAGATGGTCGGTAACATGATGGGGGAAGCACTTGTGGAAAAGGGAATCGATGGCGGCAAGGTGCTGATGCTGGGCGGATCAGCGACGGATAGTAATGTACCTCTTGTAGAAGAAGGATTCCGGAAGGTCATGGAGGCACACAATGTGACGATTCTGGATTCCATGCACGCAGAAGGATGGAAGGCGGAGCTGGCATCAGCATATCTGGATGATCATATGGGGCTTGTGACGGAAACAGATGCCATTATGTGCGGGAATGATGATCTGGCAAGCAAGGTAGTACACAATCTTAAGGAAAAACGGATGGCAGGAGATATTCTTGTGGTAGGACAGGATGCGGATCTGGAAGCCTGTCAGCGTATAGTGGAGGGAACCCAGGTCATGACAGTATACAAGCCGGTAGAAAAGCTTGCCCAGAAGGCAGCAGAATGTGCAGTGAAGCTGGTAAAAGGAGAAGAACTGGAGGGAACCGTGTCAATGAATGACGGAACCTATGAGATCCCCTATATCGGACTGGAGCCGATGAGTGTGAATGAGGACAATATGAATGAGGTGATTATAGGGAGCGGTTTTCATCTGAAGGAGGATGTCTATTTAAATGTACCGGGGAAAATGCCGGAATAAAAGGAAAGATATGCGGTGACGGTAAAAACAGAACAGGATTAAATTGGGAAAAGGACTGTGTTGAGCACAAAAAAATGCTAGCACAGTCTTTTTTGGTATTCCGAAGGAATCAAAAAAATACAGAAAGTCATAATTTTGTCCTGCTTCTTCTATGGTATGATTCAACTGTAAACAAAATCTACAAAATAATAGGGAGGTAAAATTTTATGAAGAAAAAAATACTGAGCGTACTGCTTACCACAGCAATGGTAGCTTCCATGCTGGTAGGATGCGGATCATCACAGGGGGCAGCAGAAAGTACGAGCACAAGCACAGATACGCAGGAGGCAGCACCTGCAGATGATGCATCGGCAGAGGATGCATCATCTGAGACCACTGATGCGGCAGCAGACACAGCAGCCGGCAGCGGAAAAGTTGGTGTGGCAATGCCTACCAAGGATCTTCAGAGATGGAATCAGGATGGCTCCAATATGGAAACCCAGCTGAAGGAAGCCGGATATGAGGTAGATCTCCAGTATGCGTCAAATGATATTCCGACCCAGGTATCTCAGATCGAGAACATGATCAACTCAGGCTGTGAGCTTCTGGTAATCGCTTCTATCGATGGCGATTCCCTTGGAACTGTTCTTGAGCAGGCAAAGGAAAAGAATATCCCGGTTATCGCTTATGACCGTCTGATCATGAACTCTGACGCTGTTACATATTATGCTACATTTGATAACTACATGGTAGGAACCAAGCAGGGCGAATACATCAAGGAAAAAGCTTGATCTTGACAACGCAGACGGTCCCTTCAATATTGAGCTTGTAACAGGTGATCCTGGTGATAACAATGCAAGATTCTTCTTCGGTGGTGCTATGGATGTACTTCAGCCTTACATCGATGCAGGAAAGCTCGTTGTTAAGTCCGGCCAGACAGATTTCGAAACAGTTGCAACAGCAAACTGGTCAACAGAAACAGCACAGTCCAGAATGGATGCTATCATTTCAGCAAACTATGCAGATGGAACCAAGCTTGATGCAGTTCTCTGCTCCAATGACTCTACAGCACTTGGTGTTACCAATTCACTGGAAGCAAACTACACAGGCGAGTGGCCGATCATTACCGGTCAGGACTGTGATATCGCAAACGTAAAGAATATGATCGCCGGCAAACAGTCTATGTCTATCTTCAAGGATACACGTACACTGGCATCCAAGGTAGTAGAAATGGTAGATGCAGTTATGAAGGGTGGAGAAGCACCTGTTAACGATACAGAAACTTATGATAACGGTACTGGTGTGATTCCTTCTTACCTGTGTGAGCCTGTGTTCGCAGATGCAAGCAATTACAAGGAGCTGCTTGTTGATTCAGGATACTACACAGAGTCTGATCTACAGTAAAATAGCTGGCAGAATGATCATGGCAGGTGGGTTCTTGCCCACCTGCCAGTTTTGTATCGGAGAATGGAGGGAGCTGCCGGAGACAGATTCCCCGGAGAAGGTATTTTAGTTTTATAAATTGATTAGATCATGCGGAAACAGTAAGACTTGGGAGGGATACAGTTGGCAAAAATATTACTGGAAATGAAAAATATTACCAAGACATTCCCTGGCGTAAAAGCGCTTGATAATGTAAATCTGCAAGTGGAGGAAGGAGAGATCCATGCACTGGTAGGAGAAAATGGTGCTGGAAAATCCACACTTATGAATGTACTGAGTGGTATATACCCTTACGGAACCTATGAAGGGGATATTATTTACGATGGTGAGGTCTGTAAATTCAATGCCATTAAGGACAGTGAGGAAAAGGGGATTGTTATTATACATCAGGAGCTGGCCCTGATTCCTTATATGACAATTGGGGAAAATATGTTCCTCGGAAATGAACGGGGACATAAATATAAAATTAACTGGAATGAGACAAATGCACGGGCGGCAGAACTGCTTAAGACAGTAGGACTCCGTGAAAGCCCGCAGACATTGATCAAGGATATCGGAGTAGGAAAGCAGCAGCTGGTAGAAATTGCAAAGGCACTGGCCAAGAATGCAAAGCTGCTGATTCTGGATGAGCCTACTGCATCTTTAAATGAAACAGATTCCAAGGCACTTCTGGATCTGATGCTTCAGCTGAAGGAGCAGGGAATGACGTCCATCATCATTTCCCATAAGCTGAATGAGGTTTCTTATGTGGCTGACAAGATCACAGTGATCAGGGACGGTTCCACGATAGAAACACTGGATAAGAGGGTGGATAAGATCTCAGAGGGACGGATCATTAAGGGAATGGTAGGACGTGAGATCTCCGACCGCTTCCCGAAGAGAGAGCCGCATATTGGTGATATCCGGATGGAGGTAAAGCACTGGAATGTATATCATCCGCTGTATTCAGAACGGAAGGTGGTGGATGATGTCAGCCTCAATGTGAGAAGGGGAGAGGTTGTAGGAATCTCAGGACTGATGGGCGCAGGAAGAACAGAGCTTGCCATGAGTCTGTTTGGAAAGAGCTATGGAGATAACATCAGCGGAGAATTATATATCAATGGAAAGGAAGTCCATCTGAACAACGTACAGGAAGCGATCAGGAACAGGCTTGCCTATGTTACGGAGGACAGAAAGGGAAATGGACTGATCCTGAGCAATCCGATCAAGATCAATACTACACTTTCCAATCTGGATGCGGTCAGCAGCCATACTGTGATCGATAAGGATAAAGAATATAATGTGGCAGTTGATTACAAAGAAAAGCTGAAAACAAAATGTCTGACGGTAGAACAGAATGTTGGAAACCTGAGCGGCGGCAATCAGCAGAAAGTACTTCTTGCAAAATGGATGTTTGCAGATCCTGATATTCTGATACTGGATGAACCGACAAGAGGAATTGACGTTGGTGCAAAAATATGAGATCTATTGCATCATCAATCAGCTGGTGGCAGAAGGAAAATCCGTCATCATGATTTCTTCAGAGCTTCCGGAGATTCTGGGCATGTGCGACAGGATCTATATTATGAACGAAGGGAAAATGGTTGGAGAGCTGGCGGGAAGTGAGGCAACACAGGAACTGATCATGTCTCATATTCTTGGCACAGCAGGAAAGGAGCAGACAGCATGAGTAAAATAAAATCTGTGGATTTTGTTAAAAAATATACAATGATAATCGTACTGATCATAGTAACAGCATTCTTTGCATGGAGAACAGGAGGAGCGATCCTGCTGCCCATGAATGTCAGCAGTCTGATCTCCCAGAATGCCTATGTATTTATCCTGGCAACCGGTATGCTGCTCTGTATCCTGACAGGTGGCAACATTGATCTTTCCGTTGGTTCCGTTGTCTGCTTTGTCGGTGCGATCGGTGCCATGCTGATGGTAAATATGAAGATGAATATGTGGCTGGCTATCCTGGTCATGTTTGCAGTAGGAACACTGATCGGTGCATTCCAGGGCTTCTGGATCGCCTATGTCAGGATCCCACCCTTTATTGTAACACTGGCCGGCATGCTTGCCTTCCGTGGCTTAAGCAATGTTGTACTGGATGGTATGACGGTATCCATTAAGGATTGTACAACCTTTGTAAATCTGTTTGGCGGCGGTGCTGACTGCTACATACCGGATTTCTTCGGAAATGGTTCTCTGAATATGACCTGTATTTTTGCCGGTGTCCTGGCAGCAGCGATCTACATTTCCATCCAGATTAAGGAAAGAATGGATAAGGTAAAGAAGGGCTATGAGGTAGAAGGTCTTATTACTGCTATTATGAAAATGGTGATCATCACAGCTGTCATCCTTGCTTTTACCTACAGACTGGCACAGCATAAGGGTATCCCGAGCGTTCTGATCTGGGTGCTGATCGTTATCATGGTGTATGGTTATATTACCTCCAATACAACAGTAGGACGTTACTTCTATGCAGTGGGAGGAAACGAGAAGGCAACAAAGCTTTCCGGTATCAATACAAATAAGGTTTATTTCCTGGCATATATGAACATGGGGTTTTTGGCAGCTCTTGCCGGAATGGTAACAATCGCACGTATGACATCCGCACAGCCCACTTATGGACAGAACTATGAAATGGATGCGATCGGCTCCTGCTTTATCGGCGGTGCTTCTGCATACGGCGGAACAGGAACAGTTCCCGGTGTTATTGTTGGTGCGGTGCTGATGGGTGTGATCAACCTTGGTATGTCCCTGATGGGTGTAGACCAGAATATGCAGAAGGTAGTAAAAGGTCTTGTACTTCTGGCAGCAGTTATTTTCGATGTAGTATCCAAACGTGGTGGAAAATTAATTGCCAAAAATTAATTTCTGCATATCTAATCAAAGAGGGCCGGGTGCATATGCACTTTATGGCCCTTTTTGGGTATGAAAGCGGTGCCGATATTGCCGGCATATTTACAGGAGGAAGTAATTGTGAAGAAAAGAGAAAAAAAGGAAAAGAAAATAAGGAGAACGGGGAAGAAGCGGGGGATCGGACTGGAAATGAAGATCATGCTGCTGATTCTTCTGTTTGCAGCTGCAGCCTTTGGCTGTATTTTTTTATCCTGGTAAATAAGCTGCAGTCAATAACTAATGTCAGCAATGAGATCGTAACAAAGCAGGTGACAGAGCAGGAGCAGATATCCGGACTTTCCAGAGAATTTACCTATATTAACGGGCAGGTACTGACGCATGTCATGACGACCAATAATGTGACCATGGAGGAGCTGAAGGCAAAGATCCTGGCAGAAATGGATCAGATGGATACACAGATGGATGCATTTTCAAAATGTCTTTCTGAAAATGACCAGAGAAGGAATGCTCTTCCAGTCCGCATACAATGAGTATGCGAAATACAGGAGAACAGTAGAAAGTCTGCTGGAAACCAGTGCGGTGAACAAGACGCAGGCATATGTATCGGCCACCTCCAATCTGCCGATGTTTAACGAGAGTATAGAAGCCTGCATGGATGAAATGCTTGAGATCACGGAGACACAGATGGATATTGCCCATGCGGGCATGGAAGAGAGGGCAGAAAGTGTACCCGGAATTGTTGCGGTGGCGTCACTGATCCTTGCCCTGACAATGCTGCTGATCATGATCGGGATCAAGCTCTGGGTGATCAATCCTGTAAAGGGCGCTACAAAGCAGGTAGATGAGCTGGTGGAAGGGATCCGGAATAATGAAGGGGATATCACCAGACGGATCCGGGTAAGGTCACGGGATGAAATCGGCAGACTTTCCATGGCGATCAATGATCTGGTTTCCCAGATGCAGGAAATTATCGAAGCACTCCAAAACGGATGCAGAAGGATGCAGGAGACACAGACAGGTATTTCCGCATGCGTGGAAAAGGTAAATGAAAGTGCGGCGAACACGACACAGAATCTGACAAGGCTTTCCGGAGGAATGGAAAAGGTATCCGGAGCCGTACAGGAGGTAAAGGAGGATACGCTGCTTCTTGGACAGACTGTGGAGGGAATGAAGCAGGTTGCAGAAGAAGGCAGCAGCTATGCGGCCGGTATTAAGGGAAAAGCAGGGGAAATGAAGGAGGTGGCTCTGGCAAGTAAGAAAGAGGCCACTAGTATGCTTTCCGAGATCAATACGGCGGTGAACAGCTCGATCGAAAGCAGTCAGCAGATCCATAAAATAACCAAGCTGACAGGGGATATCCTCGGGATTGCCGGCACAACAAATCTGCTGGCACTGAATGCATCCATAGAGGCAGCAAGGGCAGGAGAGGCAGGAAAGGGATTTGCTGTTGTAGCAGAGGAGATCAGAAACCTGGCGGACAGTTCAAGAGAATCGGCAAACCATATCAAGGAGATCAGTGACAGGGTAGTAGAGAGTGTACAGGAGCTTTCCGAAAATGCAACAAGGCTGCTTACCTTTGTCAATACAAAGGTGCTTGCCGATTATGATACACTGGAGAATACAGGGAAAAATTATCATGAAGCAGCAGATCATGTAGATGAAATGATGGCAGATGTAAGAGAGCAGATCGGCAGGATACAGGAAAGTCTGCAGCATGTCAATACAGCAAATGACAGTATAGAAAAGACCGTAAATGACAGTAACGGGATGCTTTCTGTGGTTCGGGAAAATAATCACGGAATGGAAGAAGAAATGCAGGAAATTTCTTCTTCCATTGAAGATATGTCAGGAGTAGTGGATCAGCTTCAGGACAGTATCCGGTGCTTTAAATGATCTCTGTGAATAGGGAGGCGCCGGTCACAGTCATGATACCGGCGCTACCTCCCACACATTCGATATAAGTTCAATTGTCAAGGAAAGCCACCTCCCGCAGAATGAGAAACGAATTAAACGAATTAAATTATAATATTTGCAACTAGTCAGGGATAAGTCTATAAATTATAGCTTTAAATTTAAAATAGATGTATATAATGAATGAACGACAGTAGGACTCTCTTTTATTAACCAGTATCAACAATGTAGAGAGTTTTTATAGTATATTTATATGAAAGATTAATAATATGTGATTTTTATCCAATGGTAACTGTTTTTTTGCACTAGTTCTGTTGATGAGTGTAATTTATGAAGAAAAATTTAGAAATCCGGTAGATATTTTGTTCAACGATATATTTGATAGTATTTTTATAACTAGTAAAGGTCATGTCTAACAAATTTGACAAAAACAGAATGTTTTTGCTATAATAGAAACATAAAGAGGTACTACCGATAGACGGTTAGTCCAGACAATATTTGATGAAAAATAATCGCCTAGTTGTCGAGACCGAGGCGATTATTTTTGTGATTTATTCCAGGGCTATACCTTTGTGCCACTGTCGGAACTGATTTACAGGGATCATTACCATCTGGATCATGAGGGAAGGCAGATTAAGGATTAGAAAGACGGTTGAGAATAGAAATTCAAAATGGACATTTTTGTATTGTGGCATGATATGTTGATTGCGTTACAACATAAGATATTGCAATATGTATCTTCTATTATGCAATAGAGACAAGAAGGAAATCTTTGTTAAATGGAGGAGAAACACATGAATTGTAAATTGACAGTCAACACCGGCAAAGTGATCAGTAAAATTGATAAGCGGATATATGGTTCGTTTATCGAGCATCTTGGACGGCGGTTTATGGAGGAATTTATGAGCCTGCACATCCAACCGCAGACAAGGATGGATTTCGTCAAGATGTGAAAGAACTGATCCGGGATATGCAGGTGCCGATTATTCGTTATCCGGGGGAAACTTTGTGTCAGGATATAACTGGGAGGATGGAACCGGTGATAAATCGAAGCGTCCGAAACGAATGGAACTTGCATGGCAGACCATTGAGACCAATCAGGTAGGAATTGATGATTTTCAGGAATGGGCCAGACAGACAGGAACGGATATTATGATGGCGGTAAACCTCGGAACCAGAGGACCGGAGGAAGCAAGAAATCTGGTGGAGTATTGCAACAGTACAACACCGACCTACTATGCGGATATGCGTCGTAAGAACGGATTTGAGGAACCGTTTGGAATTAAATTGTGGTGTCTTGGCAATGAGATGGACGGTCCCTGGCAGATCTGTTCCAAAACACCGCAGGAATATGCAAGAATTGCCTGTGAAACCGCAAAGGTGATGAAGTGGGTGGATGACAGTATTGAATTAGTTGCCTGCGGAAGCTCTTATAAAGATATGCCGACATTCGGTATCTGGGAAGAAATGGTACTGAGAGAATGCTACGAGCATATTGATTATCTGTCTCTTCATAACTATTACGGAAACAGGGAGAATAATACGGAAGATTATCTGGCAAGTTCCCTTGACATGGATGTATTTATTAAGAGTGTTACGGCTATTTGTGACAGAATTAAGGAGGAGAAGAAGTCAGATAAGCAGATCAATCTTTCCTTTGATGAATGGAATGTATGGTTCCACTCCAATGAGCAGGATAAGCAGATTCCAAAGTGGTCTGTTGCCCCGCATCAGCTGGAGGATATATACAATCTTGAGGATGCGCTTGTTGTAGGAACTCTCCTCATTACTTTACTGAAAAACAGTGACCGTGTGAAGATTGCCTGTCTGGCATAGCTCGTCAGTGTAATAGCACCGATTATGACAGAAGAAAACGGTAAGGTATGGAAGCAGACCATTTTTTATCCATATTATCATGCACTTCGTTATGGACAGGGTACAGCCCTTGACATTTCCTGTGAATGTGAGAGTTACAGTACAGACAAGCATAGCAATATTCCTTATGTAGAGTCCATTGCAACAATAGACGAAGAGGGAACCGGACTTACGGTATTTGCCGTAAACCGCAGCCTTACGGATTCCTGTCCGTTAAAGCTGGCATTTGATAGGCCGTTCAAATTTTTAGAGCATCTTGTTGTAACCGGAGAGGATGTGAATATTGTCAACAGTGCAGAAGAGGAGAGGATTACCGAAGCAAGGATTGACGATGGGGATCATTTGTCACTTCCGCCTCTTTCATGGAATGTGATCCGGTTTAAACTGTAATTTCTAAAAATATTTTTATACAGCACAACCGCCGTTTTTGCTGTTATGGACCGGACAGATATAATTGAGATGGGAATAAAATTGTCGGTAAAATTATTATAAAAACAGTTTACCGCAGGTAAAAATGAAGTTATAATGAACATGCGCAAGACCTGTCCATATGTAAAGGACTGTGAAGGTGTAGGATGCAGGACGAAGTAGAAGCGGAAAAGGAACTATGTAAGCATGACAATTTATATCTGTGACGATTCCAAAAGTGACCTGCTGCGGTTGAATCATCATCTGCAGGAGTATCTGTCACATCTGGATCAGAAGATTGCGATAGAAGCTTTTCAGTCCGGAGAAGAGCTTCTTCGGCGATATGAGGAAACGATTGAGAAGCCATCCCTTATTTTTTTCTGGATATCTATATGGATGATCCGGATGGCATGAGTGTGGCGCATATGCTTCGTAAGGAGCATTATGAAGGCGGTCTCATCTTTACGACAAGCTCGATGGAGCATGCCATGGACAGCTATAATGTGGATGCCCTGTATTATCTGCAAAAGCCTTATGATCATGAGGACTTTATGAATGCGATCCACCGCTGCACATCGATCTTTGAAGGAACCTCGAAGCTGTACCGGGTAAACGTGCAGGGAAAGGAGTTACAGATTCCACTCAAGGATATTCTGTATTTTGAAGCCGGACGTCATGTGACGCTGATCCATACGCTCACCGATACGATTTCCATAACGAAGGTGTTGTCCGAAGTCTGTGAAGATTTTGAACAGAATCCGGAGTTCATCAGAGTGGGACGCAGTTACCTCATTAACCGCCTGTATGTCCGCAATGTGGATCAGACAGAGGTTGAAATGATGGATTCGGCGGTGATTCCGATTCCGGTCCGGCTGCAAAAGGAAATCCGGCAGCAGTTTAAGGAAGACAGGTTTTTCAAAGATGTAACAACACGTTCCCATAAATCCAGAGTATCCTGAAAAAGAGCTACGATGGTATCCTTCTGGTGCGCTCTGGATGCCATTTCCAACTGATAAAATTTCTCTCCAAGCTCCATATGCCCGATCCCCCGGGACTCTCCCTTTAACTGGTGAGTCAGGTTGGTGAAGGTTTCAAAATGGCTGTCTTCGGAGAGATTCTTTTTGCACGTAAGCAATAAATCCCTTTTGTCCTCGTATTCCTCGATAAAGCATTTCAGTACTTCCAGATAAAAGCTCCAGTCATCACTGGCATAGGACAGCCCCTTTGCTACATCGATTCCCATGCGGGAAAGCTGCTCTTTAAGAAGCGTATCACTTGCCACAGGAATTGACGGGATGGCTGCCTTATCAGAGAGACTGGTATTTCCTTCGGAATAATTGTCGGCAAACCAGATCAGATTTTGGGGAAGATATTGATAAATGATCGCTTCCAGCTGCTTCCCTTCGACCGGTTTTTTTCGAGAAAATCATCAAATCCCTCCTTAAGATAAAAAAATCCCGTGCATCCGGATAGGCATTGGCGGTAACAGCAATGACCTTGCTGTCGGTACAAAGATGTCCACTCCGCTTTTTCATAATATGAAGTGTTTCAATACCATCAAGCTCCGGCATGAGATGATCCATAAAAATGAGGTCAAAATGTTGGGTCGCGATAGTGCTTAAGCATTCCTTACCGCTTTCTGCAAAGGTAACCTGTACCTTCAGGTATTTTAGGAGCCCCTGGAAAACGAAGCGGTTCATCTGATTATCATCGACAACCAGAATCTTTGCTTCCGGAGCCGTAAAACGTGGCGTGACAGGGAGAGGCGTTTCATTGTCCTCTTCTGAAACACTGGAAAAAGGTCCGAGCTCTGTGGCATCTGCAATCTGCTGGACCAGCTCGAAGGAAAAAATCGATCCTACTCCGTATTCACTGTCAATCATTAACTGGCTTCCCATTTGCTGTAATAACTGACTGGCAATCGAAAGACCGAGACCTGCACCCTCGATATTCCGGTTACGCTTTTCATCCACACGACAGAAAGCATTAGTGAGGTGAGCAATATCCTCCTTACGGATTCCGATACCGGAATCCTCGACCGATACGGTAATGGATACGGAATCTCCGAGACGCTCCTTCTGGGAAACGCATAAGCGGACATATCCTTCGTTGGTATATTTCACCGCATTGGTCAGCAGATTAAAGAGAATCTGCTGGAATTTCAGATCGTCACCGATCAGCTTTACGGGAAGATGCTCATCAATAAAGACCTCCAGCCGGAGATTTTTGTTGTTGGTCTGCAGCCGGATGACATCCAGGGCATTGCTTAACAGCTTACCCGTTTCGTAAGTGACAAGCTGGAGCTTCTGGTTTCCCTGCTCCATGCGGGAATAATCAAGGATGTTGTTCACAAGGGATAACAGGAGGTTGCCGGATTTCTTGATATTTCCGGCATATACACGGATCTGCGGTTCGCTGGATTCGCGCATAATCATCTCATTCATACCTAACACGGCATGAATCGGGGTGCGGATTTCATGGGACATATTGGCAATAAAGGTACTTTTGGCGAGGTTTGCTTCTTCTGCCTTGCGCGCCATTTCGTTCAGCTCCTGAATATGGAGCTGCTGGTTGGTGTCATCGGTTATTTCGATAAGGTACCCTTGGATGTGGCTTCGTTTTCCCATGGTAAAATAACTGAGCCGGCATTTGAGAATGCGGTCATTTCTGGTATAATAACGGGTTTTACCGGTATTGGGACCAAAATGGGCTACCCAGTTGCCAAATTCCTCATAAAGAAATTCCTCTTTTGGGGGAATCTTATGATCCATCAGAAGACGTTCCAGCTCCGGAAAATATTTCCGGGCCACCTCATTGCTTCCGATATATTTTGCATGATGACTGAAGGAAATATATCCGTATTCGCGGCGTTCTTCACGGATGTGCTCTGCATTGATGGACAGATCATACAGATTCGTCCTGCGGAACAGCACAAATAAAAGCGCCATATTCAGCACATAAGCAAAGGGAAGAAGCTGGATTTCACATACGGTAAAGCTTTCAATGGCGTAGACCGCCATACAGAACAGCTCCGTAGCCAGAAGGAAAAAGGTATTGATATAAGAGACCTTATTTTTATTTCGGAACGCGTAGACCATAACGCCGAGATCAATGACTGCATAGACCACAATCAGGCAGGTGTAAAGAATATGAGCCGGGCCATCCTGCGTAACGAGGAAGGTGACACCGTGACGCCGGACAATGGAAACGCTGCTGTAATAAATGGTACTGTAGCCGCCGGTATAAGCGAGCCCCAGAACCACAAATCCGCCGATGGACATGGCAGTGATCATCCATGTAGGAATCCTGATCCGGCAAAACTGGGCAACGGCAAGGAATATAAATAAGGTAAGGAAGGTTCCGTCCAGATAGGCGATCCGGTTTGCAAGAAGGGCCTCCTCCAGATTGTGTGACATGGCAAGCTGCCAGTAACCAAAGTTTACAACTGCGGTAGTCATGGTAGAAAGTACGTGATAATTACCGCGATACTGACTGGTTGCGGCGAGAGTCAGAATTAACAACAAAACAGAGAATGCAAAGGCTGCAAAATACAAAGCGACCATGAAAAAGTTCCCCCTCATTTTCCTGCATATATGCCCATCATAACACAAAAAACACAAAAAGGGAGTAATCGTACTCCCTTTTTGTTTATGTGGTTTACAGAAAGACTGTGAACTGTAACGTGAAATTACATTGCATCAACAACTGCATCAAGAACATCCAGTAAGGAAAGCATAGCGTCATTTAATACTTCTGCATCTTCCTCAGTAATGGTATCCTGGGAAATTTCACCCATCTGGGTCATAATATCCTGTGTTTCGTTAAGAGCTGCTTCAATGTCATCATTCTGTTCTACTTCGTCGGACATATAAGCATCAGATACGGTGGTGTATACTTCCGATAAGGTAGCGTAGTTTTCCTGTAAAGCAGCGAAGGTTTCATCAGAGCATCCTTCGGAAGCTGCTTCAGATGCGTCACCTGCCTCAGACATTCCATCAACAACTAAGGATAAAGCATCTAAGATGTCGAGCATTGCGGAATTCAGTGTTTCAGCATCTGCTTCGGTAATGGTATCCTGAGAGATTTCACCCATCTCATTGATCACATCTGCAGCCTGATTCATGATATCTTCGATGGAAGCATCAGCTTCGATTTCATCACTTTCATACAGATCCTTAACGGCATTGTAAGCTTCTACCATGCTTGCGTAATTGTCCTGTAAAGCAGAGAAAGTTTCATCAGAACACATCTCACCATCTGCGGAAGCATCAGCGGAATCTTCTGCAACATCTTCTGTTGCTACATCGGTAGTGGTTTCCTCAGAACCGCCGCCACATGCGGTAAGCATGGACATTACCATAGCACCTGTTAATAATACTGCTAATAATTTCTTTTTTTCATAATAAAATCTCCTTTTCTATTCAATCGCCGCTCCTTACGGCACTTTTTTTGTATTCTACCTGTGGGAATTTTTAAAAAGCAATGCTATCTGCCAAATTGTATTTAAAAAGTGCCAAATTGTAGATGCCCGAATAGATATCGACAATTTCCGGAGCACTTTTTTATAGTTTCCCAATGACTGCTATGCTATAAAAATCATAGAAGAGGAGAGAACTTTATGAAAAAGACTTATGTAACAGACATGACGGAAGGAGAGCCTCTTGGATTGCTTGTATCCTTTATGCTTCCTTTATTAATCGGAAATATTTTTCAGCAGCTGTATAATATGGTAGATTCCATTATCGTAGGACAGTATGTCGGTGCGGATGCACTTGCTGCGGTCGGAGCAACGGGATCCTTGAACTTCCTGATCTTTTCCCTGTGCGGTGGTATGGCGAACGGTACGGGTGTCGTTATTTCCCAGCACTTTGGCGCAGGCAAGAACGATCAGGTGAAAAATACCATCATCAACGCCGCCTATATTATGCTGTTCTGTGCAGTCCTGATGGGCAGCATCGGTGTAATTTTTGCAAGAAAGATTCTGATCTTTTTAAATACACCGGATAACATTCTGGACAGCTCGACCTTATACATGACCATCATTTGCTGCGGAATTCTCGGCGTGAGTCTTTATAATGCGGTATCCGCGATTCTGCGTGCCGTGGGAGATTCCAAGACGCCGCTGTATTTCCTGATGGTATCGAGTGTGATTAATATTGTACTTGACCTGTTGTTTATCCGCAGTTTTTCCTGGGGGGTGGCAGGTGCCGCATTTGCGA
This sequence comes from Lachnospiraceae bacterium, assembly GCA_021628825.1. Classification (GTDB taxonomy): domain Bacteria; phylum Bacillota; class Clostridia; order Lachnospirales; family Lachnospiraceae; genus Suilimivivens. The sequence goes on from JAJXRY010000002.1 coordinate 953,322, forward strand.
CCATTATTGCCCAGTTCGTATCGGGCGTTGGGAGCCTCGTCTTTGCACTTGTGAAGAATCCGTTCTTTAAGATTGAGAAGGAATACCGTTCCCTGAACCGTGGTATTATCTGGCAGTGTATCCGTATGGGTGTGCCGTTGGCCTTCCAAAGCTCCCTGATTGCGATTTCCTGTGTGGCATTGCAGAGCGTTGTCAATACCTTTGGATCGGTTGTAGTTGCAGCATTTACCGCTACGAGCCGGATTGAACAGCTCGTACAGCAGCCTTACAATTCCCTTGGTATGTCAGTTTCCACTTATACCGGACAGAACATCGGGGCCGGACAGTTGGAGCGTGTGAAAAAAAGGGATACCGGATTGCTTTCCTTTTAATGGCTCTTTTTTTCCTTTACGATGCTTCCGCTTGCACAGTTCTTTGGAAATCCGATTATGCGCCTCTTTGTCAGTGAACCGGAGGTTATTGAGATGGGTGCCCATGCGTTAAAAGCTCACGAGCTGGTTTTTATCTGCCGCTTGGCATGATTTATATTACGAGAGGATTGTTAAACGGAGCCGGAGATGCAACCTTCGCCTTTATGAACGGGATCATCGAGATGCTGGGAAGAATCTGCTTTGCTAAAGCCGTTAACCCTGATTCCGCAGGTTGGAGTCTGGGGCGTATGGCTGGCAACCGCCTTTACCTGGACGCTGACCGGAGTAATTACATTCCTGCGGTATTTGCAGGGAAAATGGAAAAAGCATGTTATTCCGAAGGAAGTGAAGCAGGAAGAACTTGCCAAGGCCTGATCGGAGGATCGGTTAAGTCTGAAATAACATAATGAATATCAGGAAGGGGATCGCTTAGGGCGGTCCTCTTATTTTATAGGGAATTCGCTTAGAATTGATCTCTTTTATATAATAGGAAAACAATTCTGTACAATCCTCTTTCAAATCGTTATATTAATAAGTAGAAAGGTAACAAGGAGCTGCAAGCTATGAAAACAATCGTAATGGGAATTGTTGCCCATGTGGATGCAGGAAAAACCACACTGTCAGAAGCCATGCTGTATGAAAGTGGTGTGATCCGCAGCATAGGGCGTGTAGATAAAGGAAATACCTATCTGGAACGGGACGAGCAGGAGAGAGAGCGTGGAATTACGATCTTCTCTAAACAGGCGGTTCTGCCGGTTCATGAGGACAAACTGATCCTGTTAGATACGCCGGGACATGTGGATTTTTCCGCAGAAGCCGAACGTACCCTGCAGGTATTGGATCTGGCGGTTTTGGTGGTAAGTGCAGCGGATGGAGTGCAGGGGCACACGATGACGCTGTGGAAACTGCTTTCCCGGTATCATATTCCGGTATTTCTGTTCATAAATAAACAGGACCAGCCGGGAGTGGATGTGGATGCGGTATTTCAGGAGCTGCAGGAGCGTCTGTCTGGGGAATGCGTGGATTTCCGGCTGCCGCATGGGGAGGCCTTTATGGAAAGTGTTGCCATGTGCGGTGAGGAAGCAATGGAGCAGTATCTTCAGACCGGTGAGGTTTCGAGGGAGAAAATCGCGCGTCTGATCCGGGAGAGAAAGCTGTTTCCCTGTTTCTTTGGATCTGCACTGAAAATGAAGGGCGTGCAGGAGCTTCTTGAAGGGATTGACACTTATGGAGAGCCGGTGGATTACCATACGGAATTCGGGGCGAGAGTCTATAAGATTACACGGGATCCGCAGGGAAACCGCCTGACCCATATGAAAATCACGGGCGGACAGCTCCCTGTTAAGACAGTAATCACCGGAAAGAACCGGCAGCAGGAGGAATGGCAGGAAAAGGTCAACCAGATCCGCTGCTACAACGGAGAAAAGTTCGAGCTTGCAGACTGTGTGCAGGCGGGAACGATCTGTACGGTGACCGGACTTTCACAGACGTATATCGGGCAGGGACTTGGTGTGGAAACGGAGCAGACACATCCCTTACTGGAACCGGTAATGAGCTACCGGGTTCTGCCGGAACAGGAAAATCAGATGAATACCGTCATTGAAAAACTGCATCTGTTAGAGGAAGAGGATCCCCTGTTACAGGTGAAATGGAATCCGCATACGAAAGAACTGACGGCGCATGTCATGGGGCCGGTACAGATCGAAATTCTGGAACGGATCATGAAGGAACGATATGACATTGCTGTCACTTTTGAAAAGGGGAAGAATTCTTTATAAAGAAACTATGGCAGAGAATGCACAGCCGGTAGAGGGAGTCGGGCATTATGAGCCATTGCGTCATTATGCAGAGGTGCATCTGCTTTTGCAGCCCGGAGAGCCGGGAAGCGGATTTGTCTGTGATACCGACTGCAGTGAGGATGAACTGGAACGGAACTGGCAGAGATTGGTGCTTACCCACCTTATGGAAAAGGAATACCGAGGTGTTCTGCTCGGGGCACCTGTTACGGATATTCATGTTACGTTAAAGAGCGGCAGGGCACATCAGAAGCATACAGAGGGAGGCGATTTCCGGCAGGCAACCTACCGGGCTGTCCGTCAGGGACTGATGCAGGCAGACTGTCAGATCTTAGAGCCGTTTATGGAATTCCGGCTGGAGCTTCCGGAGGAATATGTGGGGCGGGCCATGACGGATCTGTCGAATGCCGGAGCAGTCTTTTATAATGAAGTGGAGCGCATCGGTTACAGTGTATTGAAGGGACGGGCTCCGATGGAAACGATCGGGGACTACGGACAGATGGTGATTTCTTATACCAGAGGTCAGGGGATCTGGTCGATGTCATTTGACGGATATGGCCCCTGTCACAATCCTGAGGAGGTTATCGGGCAGCGTGGCTATGATCCGGAGCGGGATGTGTATAATACGGCAGATTCCGTATTCTGTGCGCATGGAGCAGGCTTTGTCGTGCCGTGGTATGAGGTGCCGGAATACATGCATCTTCCGAGTATTCTTTCGGAGAGAAGAACGCAGGAAGAATATTTTGCAGAAGAGATCGAACGCAGGAAACAGACTACGGTAACAACAACACTGGGAACAGAGGAAGTGGATGCCATCATCGACCGGGTTTCCGGTGCGAACCGCAGAAAGGATAAGCAGGAGGAAAAGGGTGCGAAGAAGCTTGCTGCGCGCACGGTGGAGGCAAAACCCTATGAATACCGTCCGAAGGAAAGAAAGGCAGAATACATTCTGGGGGACGGCTACAACGTCATTTTTGCATGGGAGGAATTGAAAGAACTGGCAGAGTTAAACCTTGACAGCGCCAGAGGACAGCTCCTTGATCTTTTATGCAATTATCAGGCGATTGACGGCAGGGAACTGATTGCGGTCTTTGATGCGTACCGTCTGCAGGGACATCCGACGGAGTGCCTGGATTATCATAACATTCATGTGGTGTATACCAAAGAGGCAGAGACGGCAGACCACTACATTGAACGGTTTACCCACGAGTATTCGAAGAAGTATAACATCACGGTTGTGACCTCGGATGGTCTCGAACAGGTGATTATTATCGGGCAGGGGTGCCTGCTGATTTCCTCACGGGAGTTCCATGAGATTGTAAAAAAAGCCTCCCGGGAAACCATGGAGACTTTTGAGTGCGATGAGAAAAGGGAGCGCAGGCTTACCGTGCCTTTCCCTGAAATTCCAACGGAAGATCAGTAACCTGCTGGCTTTCCTGATTATGGAGATGTCAGCAATTTCAGTAAATGGCTTCGATATCCGTGATTTCATCGTTTTCCACACGGAAGCTCCAGATGGAGTGACCGGGAAGACGATGCTCGGTAAGATAGTAGCGGTCATCAATTTTGGTAAGACTGTACGGTGTGCCGCCGCCCAAAAAGTTTGCATAGACATCCTCGTAACTGCCTTTTTCCAGATCCTTCAGATTTTTCACACGGATCAGGGTGGCAAAATCCTGATTTCCGGTGAGGTCGGTGGAAACCGTAATATAGAAATAATTCTGGATTTTTTCCAACTGGATCATGCCGGCAATCGCATCAGGAACGGGATAGCGGTTTAAGACCTTGAAGGTATACAGGTCAGCCTCAATGATGTTGGAATTGCCGGAGACAAAGTAAATCCGGTCATCCAGAATCGTAAAGGAGCGTACATACACACCGTCAAGCTCCGGGATGCTCAAAATCTTCGTCAGATACATGCGGGTGGAGTCGTTCGTATGACGGAAGAGGAACATTTCTCCGCTCTGGGAGCTCCATGCATAAAAGGTGTCGGTATAATCATCATAGATGATATAATGAGGCCGGTTGCCGATTCCGATAAATTCCTGTGTGGGTACATAAACGATCTCACCGCTGCTGTTTTGCATCTTTCCATAATCAGAATCCGGTTATTTTCGGTGTCGTCAATCAGATAGACATTGCCGTCACTGGCAATGGTATGTCCCATGGAAAGATCATTGGTCATCACCTTCCACAGGTACAGAGGATCGGTCAGATTGTCGTGGTAAATGACCTGATTGTGATAGCAGTCCACGATGAAATACTGATCGCCCAGTTTGGTAATATAGGTGGGGACGCTTAAGGAACCGTTGGGATTGGTGGGAATCGTTTCATAGTCCGCAAGGTCGTAGGAGAGCAGCTCCGATTCTCTTATATAATCCGCGCCGTCGTAAGGCGTGGCAGGATCCGGACGGGAAGAGGTGCAGCCGTTCAGGAACAGAATCGGGAATAGGAAAAACAGAATATAATATCTAAGTGATTTCATGGTTTGCTCCAATGATTATATATAATGAAATACCTGGTGATTTTTGAGTTACAATGACTTTACTATACACTATATGGTATACAAGAGGAACAAAAGGAGGCTTTTATGAGTGAGGTTCTTGTGAGGGAAGAGAATAAACAAATGCGGATTCTGTCAGCGGTCGGTATGATTCTGGTCGTGGCAGGGCACCTTGGATATTCCTTGTTTGATGTGGGCGGGCTGTTTCCCTATTATTCGTTCCATATATTTATTTTTTTCTGTTTGTTTCCGGTTATTTCTACCGGGAGGAGGCGGAGCAGCATTTGTTACGCTATATTGGCAGAAAGTGCAAAAACCCTGCTGCTTCCTTTATTTCATCTGGAATCTGATTTATGGAATTCTGGCAGCGCTTCTGCATCGCGCAGGCTTTTTCGATCGGAGGCGATCTCACCCCTGTGGAATCTGTTCATAGAGCCATTTGTGAGCGGGCATCAGTTTCTGTATCAGTTTCCGGCGTGGTTTGTACCGGCGCTGTTTTTGATCGAGATTCTCAATGTGCTGGGAAGAAAGGTGTTGTCCCTTCTTCATTTAAAGAAGGAATGGCTGATTTTCATCGTGTGTCTCCTGCTTGGAATCGCTACGGTTGCACTTGCCAGGGAGGACATGTCTGGGGCTGTTATAAATTCCCGGGAAGACTCCTTTTCATGATGCCGGGCTTTCAGTTGGGACGCATTTATAAGGAAAAATTAGAGGAAAGGGTAAATAAAATCCGTGACGGCCGGTATTTTTTTCCGTTGTTCTGGGAGTCCAGCTTCTGATTACGATATGCTGCCAGGGGCTTGCCTTCAGTGCAGTATGGGTAACCGGGTTTGCCAATGCCGCCTTTATTCCTTATCTTACTGTGGTGACCGGAATTGCATTCTGGCTGAGGATCTCGGACTGGATCAGCTGGATTCCGTCGGCCTGTTCCTGGTTTATGGAAATCGGAAGACATACCTATGCCATTATGATGCATCATGTGTTCTGGTTTTTTGTGGTGAATTCGTTCTGTTATCTGCTTTCCCGTACCACGGTGTGGTGTGCGGAATTTGATGCAGCACAGTTCTTTTCCGATATTAATTATGTCTATACCATTGGTGGAAGCGATGCGGGAAAATGGATTTATCTTGTTCTGGGAACAGGAATGCCGCTGCTGTTGGCAAAGGGAACACAATATATTGTGGGTAAGAAAAATTCCCGAACATAGTTCTCAATAAATCCTGAAAAATGAGTTGACGTGTGCTGAAAGCTATGGTATTCTACAAACACTTTCTTTGAATGACAAGTAAATACGAATTTGAAATAAAGGGTATCTTTCTGTGATTTTCACAAAAGGTGCCTTTTTTGTACGAACCGGTTTTCGATGAGTACATATTACAGATCAGACAAAGAAAGGAAAGTAACGTGAGAAAATTTGAATTAATTTTAAGAAGAACCAAAAATATTGGACAGAAAAAGAAACGAAGAGATGTAAGCAATCATAAAAAAGGAAGAATGGCAGCAGCTCTTTTAGGAGGACTGTTAACAGGAACGGTACTTTTGTCCGGAATGGAAATGCAGGTTTCGGCACAGACCATACGTCACACGCATTCCGGGGATGCACAGACCGGAGGCGAATGCTTCGGCAATCCGGTGTATCATGTCCACGAAGGAAATGATACGGAAGGAGGAAGCTGCTACAGCAGCCCGGTTTATCATGTACATACCGGGGATGGAACGGCCGGAGGCGGCTGTTATGGAGAAGAAATTGTGCATACCCATGAGGGAAGCACAACCCAGGGAGGCGCCTGTTATAGAGCGGTTTATCATAGTCATAACGATTCCTGTTATACGGAAGGGAGTCATAATAGTTCCTGTGCCTCCCACATTGAATATCATTCGTATGATTGCGGAACCGTGCACGATTGGGATGGCGACGGACACGGGTGTGACGGTTTTACGGCGTATGACTGTGGAGGACACCACAATCTTATCTGCGGAAGAGGTGGAAAAATTACCGGCTACCGACTTTCCTGCAGTATGACCGAGGGAGAGGCGACTGGATATGGGATAAACTGTGGAAAGACAGAAGAAACCATCGAATTGTATGAACTCACCTGTACGAAAACGCCGGAGGATATTGATTATTATGAAAAAACCTGTGGCATGGAAGAGGGAGAGGAGATTTATATTCCCGATCCGCCGGAAGAGAATACCGGAGACAATGGTGATTCCCTGGGACAGGATAGCTCCGGAGACGGCAGTGGTGGAAACGGCAATGGTGGAAACGGCGAAGACGGTGGAAATGGTGAAGACGGTGGAGATGGCAGTGATGAATCTTCACAGGAACCTCTGCCGACACCGGCGCCTCCCGTAGAACCGGTTGTGAAGCCTTCCCCATCTGCAATACCGGTCACGGTAGAAGTGACCGAAGAAGCACCGGCGAAAAAGAAGGAGAAGACTACTGCAGCAAAGCCCTCACCGACACCGGAGCTTACCCTGACACCGCCGTCTCCAAGTCCCACACAGCAGGTACTGCCAAAGATCGTAGAAGAAGAGACTGTGGAGCTTCCTGAGGCAGCAGCACAGCCGGAGGATGCAGGAGGAGAACCGCTTGTATTGAAACGGCGGTGGGCCGTCTTTACACCGGTCATTAAGATGGTATCCATTACATCGGGAACGGTTCTTACGCTTGCAGCAATTGCGCTTCTGCTTCTTTATCTGCGGAGAAGTGTGAGAGTTTATAACGATAATGGCAAGGGTCGAATGAAGTATCTGGGAAGAGCTGCCGTAACGCTTTCCGAAGAGGGATATTACATCCAGATCACGGATAAGCTTGAGGAGCGTGCCGCAACGAACCGTTATTGCATCCGGCCGGATCTGTTCCTGATCGGAAAGAACAGCAGCTGGGAAATTTATGTGGTGAAGAATGGAAAGAAAAAGTCCGTGTATCTTGATAAAAACATGACATTTACAATTTAAAGTGTTTCATCATGGGGAAGTGACATGTATAACTATAACAAAAAAACTGCATAAACTATTGACTTTCCGCATCTGCCGTGATAGATTTTTATTTGTTTTAGAAACTAGATTCGCGTTTTTAAAACGCAGAAATGAGGAGAGTTATGAAAAAAATTATTAGCCGTTTTATTAACAGCAGCAATGACAATGGCTATGCTGACCGCATGTGGAAGCAGCAACACAGAAGCCACAGACACCACAACAGAAACTACCGAAGCAGAAGCTGATACCGCAACAGATGATGCAGCAGTAGAAGAAACCGCAGATGTAGCAGACGAAACTGCTGACGCAGAAGCTGCAGTCTCTGAAGCACTTGCAGATGGCGTTCTTACAGCAGGTACGAACGCAGAGTTCCCTCCTTTTGAATATGTTGGGGATGACGGAGAAGCAGATGGTTTTGATATCGCTTTAATCAAGGCAATCGGTGAGAAGCTTGGCGTAGAGGTTCAGGTAGACAACATGGAGTTCGCATCTTTAGTATCCTCCATCGGTAACAAGATTGATGTTGCAATCGCAGGTATGACAATAACCGATGAAAGAAAAGAAGCCGTTGATTTTTCCGAGCCTTACTATGAAGCAGTTCAGTATGTTCTTCTTCCCGAAGGAAGCGAGATTGCAACTGCAGATGATCTGAAGAACAAGACGATCGGTGTTCAGCTTGGAACAACAGGTGACTTCATTGCATCCGATATCGAAGGAACTACGGTTAACACTTACAATAAGGGTGTGGATGCGGTAAACGATCTGATCAACGGAAGAGTAGACTGTGTCATTATTGACAAGAATCCTGCACTCGTATTTGAAAGCAAGTTCCAGGATGAAGGCTCCAAGATTACTGCAGTAGACGGTGCCCAGTTCGATTTCGAACCGGAATATTATGCAATTGCAATGCCTAAGGGTGATACTGCTCTTGCAGATGCTATCAACAAGGCCATTGAAGAGTTAAAGGCAGATGGAACCTTTGATGAACTGGTAAAGACATATATTGAAGAATAATCATTTTTGTGTTAATATTCAATATAGCGTATAGCATATCAAAGAGGATAGCATTTTTATGCTATCCTCTATCTTTAATTTTTAGGAAGGGTTAAGTACAAATGTTGGAATGGTTGAACAAAGTAGAAGGAAGCTTTTATAAAGCATTTCTTGCGGAAGACCGGTGGAAATTATATTTTTGCCGGACTGGGAGTTACACTGAAGGTTGCATTCTTTGCCGCAATCCTCGGACTGGTAATCGGAACAGTGATTGCGTTGATGAAGCTTTCCACCGGAAAGAAAGGAAAGGGAACGATCTGGTCCTTTATTGCGAACTGTTATATTGATATTATCCGTGGGACGCCCTCGGTACTGCAGTTATTGATTATGTGGTTCATTATTATGAAGAGCTGCAAGAACGGTGTACTGGTTGCCGTACTTTCCTTCGGTATCAACAGTGGCGCTTATGTGGCAGAAATTGTCCGTGCCGGAATCCTTGCGGTAGATAAGGGACAGACGGAAGCCGGCAGATCGCTTGGCTTATCCAAGGCACAGACCATGATTTATATTGTCATTCCGCAGGCGGTCAAGAATGTACTGCCTCCAATCGGTAACGAATTTATCGTACTGTTAAAGGAAACTGCGATTGTCGGTTACGTGAGTCTGACAGACCTTACCAGAGCCGCAAATCAGATTTCTTCAAGAACCTACGAAGCATTTATGCCATTGATTGGTGCAGCCGTAATTTACTTTGTGATTATTAAGATTTTAACCATTCTGCTGGGCGTATTGGAGAGGAGGCTGCGTAAGAGTGATAATCGTTAAGGATCTTCATAAAAAATTTGACAATAACCACGTACTTCGTGGCGTGAATTATCATGTACATCAGGGAGAAAAGATCGTTATTATCGGTCCCTCCGGCTCCGGTAAAAGTACGTTCCTTCGATGCCTCAATTTACTGGAAACACCGACAAGCGGTGAGATCTGGTTTGACGGACAGTTAATTACGAATGATAAGGTGAACATCAATCACGTACGTCAGCATATGGGAATGGTATTCCAGAACTTTAACCTGTTTAATAACCTTTCCATTATGGATAATATTACCCTTGCACCTGTGAAGCTGAAGCTGCAGAGCAGGGAGGAAGCCAGTGAGAATGCTTTGAAGCTTTTAGAGCGTGTCGGCTTAAAGGAAAAGGCAGATGCCTATCCCAGCCAGTTATCCGGTGGACAGAAGCAGCGTATTGCGATTGTCCGTTCCCTTGCCATGAATCCGAGGGTAATGCTGTTTGATGAGCCGACTTCCGCACTTGATCCGGAAATGGTAGGCGAGGTTCTTGCCGTTATGAAGGAACTGGCAGATTCCGGTATGACCAGGGTGGTGGTTACCCATGAAATGGGATTTGCAAGAGAGGTCGGAACGAAGGTATTGTTTATGGATGAAGGAATCATTATGGAAGAAAAATACACCTTCCGAAATCTTTAACAATCCCCAGTGTCAGCGTCTGCAGGATTTCTTATCCAAGGTGCTGTAGGTGAGGTAACTATTCCGGATAGTTAAATTAAGAAGAATAAAGCCGGTATGCGGTACATCGGAAATACACACGGATGTACCTGTGTATCGGCTTCTTTGAAAAGAGGGAGCCATGATTCGGATCAGTTTGTGTATGATTGTCAAAAATGAAGAAAGAGTGTTGGACCGGTGCCTTTCTTCCATCTGCGATCTGATGGATGAAATGATTATTGTAGATACCGGATCGACAGACCGCACGAAGGAGATTGCAGGAAAGTATACCAGCCGGATTTATGATTTTACCTGGTGTAACGATTTTTCGAAAGCACGGAATTTCGCTTTTGAAAAAGCAACCGGTGATTACATTTATTCTGCCGATGCTGATGAGGTGCTTGATGAAGAGAACCGCGAAAAATTCCGGATTTTGAAGGAGAATCTCATGCCGGAGGTGGAAATTGTACAGATGTACTATGGAAACCAGCTTGCGAACGGCACGGTCTACAACTTTGACAGGGAGCTTCGGCCCAAGCTGTTTAAGCGGCTCCGGAACTTTGTGTGGACAGAGCCTGTGCATGAAACGGTACGTCTCCTTCCAGTGGTATATGACAGTGAGATTGAAATCACCCATAAGCCGGAGCACAATCATGGGAGTCGTGACATTGCGATCTTCGAGCAGCTGCTTGAACGTGGAGAGGCCCTTTCGAAAAGGCTGTTTGACTTTTATGCAAGGGAATTGTTTGTAGCTGGGACGAAAGAACAGTTGATCCGGGCGAAGGATTATTTTATTTCCATTGCAAAAAACAGCGAAACGGATGCGGATCAGTTAAAGACCGCGCTTGCAGTAGTGGTACGGAGCTGCTTTGAAGCAGGGGATACACTTACCATGTACCAGTATGCAATGAAGGATGTCGCCAGTGAGGCGAGCAGTGAGGTCTGCTGTATTCTGGGAACGTATTATCAGAAGCGGCAGGATTATGAGGAAGCGATTCTGTGGTTTTATAATGCCGCTTATGAGCAGCAGAGCATTCTGAACATCCGTTATCAGAAGGAAATTCCGTTAGGAGGGCTGATTGCATGCTATCATGCCTTGTCCATGAGCGAGCAGGAAGCCTATTATCAGAAAGAACTAGAATTATCTTGCATGGTATCCGGTTAGATGATACCATAAGTGCGTTACGAATATAAAATAAGGGTAACTGTGTAATGAACGGAATATTTATGATGCAGTTACGAATGGGGAGCAAGATGAGCTGGGAAGAAAATGTACGAAAAGTGGTTCCGTATGTCGCAGGTGAACAGCCAAAGGATACGGATGTCATTAAGCTAAACACCAATGAATGCCCTTATCCCCCGGCACCGGGAGTAGAGAAGCGGGCAAAGGAGCTGTGCGTGGACAGGCTGCGGTTATATCCGAATATGGATGCGGCAGAGCTTGTTGCGGCGATTGCTGACTATTATCAGGTAAAAGAATCCGAGGTGTTTGTCGGAGTTGGATCGGATGATGTACTGGGAATGGCATTTATGACTTTCTTTAACAGTGACAAACCGATTCTGTTCCCGGATATTACCTATTCCTTTTATGATGTCTGGGCAGAGCTTTTTTTAAGATTCCATATGAGACCTGTGCATTGGACGAAGCCTTCCGGATCCGCAAGGAAGATTATTTTCGTCCGAATGGGGGAATCATTATTCCGAATCCCAATGCGCCGACGGCGATCTTTGAGGATTGCAGCGTGTTAGAGGAAATTGTGGCGAAGAATCCGGATTCCGTTGTCATTATTGATGAAGCCTATGTGGATTTCGGCGCAGAGAGTATGCTGCCTCTCGTTCATAAATATGATAATCTCATGGTAGTACAGACCTTTTTCCAAGTCGCGCGCCATGGCCGGTATGCGGATCGGTTTTGCAATCGCCAATGAGAAGCTGATCGGGTATCTGAAGGATGTGAAATTTTCCTATAATTCTTACACGATGAACCTGCCGGCGATTGAGCTTGGCGTGGAAGCGGTGAAGGACAGGGAATATTTTTGAAAGTACCGTACAGAAGATCATCGAAACAAGAGAATGGACGAAGGTTCAGTTAAAGAATCTGGGATTTTTCATTCACGGATTCAAAGAGTAATTTTCTGTTTGCGACACACGAACGGGTTCCGGCACAGCAGATCTTTGATGAGCTGCGCAAACGGAAGATTTATGTGCGCCACTGGAACAAGCCGCGTATCGGGAATTACTTACGAATTACGATCGGAACGCCGGAACAGATGAAGAAGCTGTGTGAAGCATTGGCGGAGATCCTTGGCTGAAACAGATTTATGGATGTTCCGAACGGGAATTGTTAAGTAAGAATTGTTTTTAAAAATAATTTGGATTTGATTAAGGAGAATGCTATGTTAAAGAAATATCTGATTGTTTTTTTGTATCTATGGTTCCGCTGATTGAGCTTCGTGGCGCCATTCCGATTTCGCAGGGAATGGGTCTGCCGATCTGGACCTCTTACGTGGTTTCCATTATCGGAAATATGGTACCGGTTCCGTTTATCTATCTGTTTGCCCGTAAGGTCTTAGAGTGGGGGGCAGACAAGCCGGTCATTGGTAAATTCTTTACCTTCTGTCTGGAAAAGGGTAAGAAGGGTGGAGAAAAGCTGCAGGAGAAGGCAGGACGCGGACTTTTTGTGGCATTGATGCTTTTTGTGGGAGTTCCGTTGCCGGGAACCGGTGCATGGACCGGAACACTGGCAGCGAGTCTTCTGGATATGAAGTTTAAGGACAGTGTCATTGCGGTTATGCTCGGTGTGCTGCTTGCCGGTGTGATCATGATGGCAGCCAGTATGGGCGTATTTGGTGCAGCGGGGGCACTGTTTGGCTAAAGAGAAGGGAGTATTGTAATGGAAGCATATACGGATTTTGCGGAAGTTTATGATACCTTTATGGGGGATGTCCCGTATGAAGAATGGGCAGATTTCCTTGCCTCGTTGATCGAAGCTTACGGAGTGAGCCGCCCGGTACGTGAACAGGGAGAAGTACAGGAGCTTGAAGAAGCACCGGAATTTGAAGAAACGCAGGAAGAGCTCGAAGTGACCGAGGAGGATGCGCTGATTTCGGAACGGAATCTGGTACTGGATCTGGGGTGCGGCACCGGAACGCTCACCGAGCTTTTATATGAAAAGGGCTATGATATGATCGGTGTGGACAGCTCCGAAGAGATGCTGCAGATTGCCATGGACAAGAAGTTTGAGACCCAGAGCGATATTCTGTATCTGTGTCAGGATATGCGTGAGCTGGATCTGTACAGTACAGTCGGAACCGTTGTCAGCGTCTGCGATTCCCTGAATTATCTGCTGATGGATGAGGATGTGCTTGAAACCTTCCGGCTGGTGAATAATTACCTGTTCCCGGGTGGAATTTTTATTTTTGATTTTAATACGATTTATAAATACGAAGAAGTGATCGGCGATACGACGATTGCCGAAAACCGCGAGGATTGCAGCTTTATCTGGGAGAACTTCTATAGCTGCGAGGATCATATCAACGAATACGATGTAACGGTGTTTGAGCGTCAGGAGGATGATTTGTACCGCAAGTTTACGGAGACCCATTATCAACGGGGCTATTCCCTCAATGAAATGAAAGCCTTCCTTGAAAAAGCAGGACTTACGTTCGTGACAGCCATGGATGAGAAGACGCATGAGGCTCCGACAGAAACCAGTGAGCGCATCTATGTGATCGCGAGAGAACACGGAAAACAATGATGGTTCATACAGAGGTATCCGTGAACAGTAAAGAGAGGTAGAAGAATGGATTATATTGTAAGAGCCACGGCGGCAGATGCCCAGATCCGGGCTTTTGCTGCAACAACAAAGGATTTAACCGAACATGCAAGACAGGTGCATAATACAAGCCCTGTAGTAACCGCAGCATTGGGACGCCTGATGACGGGAGCGGTGATGATGGGCGTGATGTTAAAAGGAGAAGATGACCTGCTGACCTTACAGATCAGCGGTGACGGTCCGTTAAAGGGAATGACGGTGACCGCGGATGCCAGAGGTCATGTAAAGGGCTATGCGATCGAACCGCAGATTATGCTGCCTCCGAGCCTTGCCGGGAAGCTTGACGTTGGCGGGGCGGTCGGCAATGGATTCCTGCGCGTTATTAAGGATATGGGCTTAAAGGAGCCGTATGTGGGTCAGACGGAGCTCCAGTCCGGAGAGATCGCCGAAGATCTTACTTATTATTTTGCAACCTCGGAACAGGTGCCATCCAGTGTCGGTCTCGGGGTTCTCATGGAAAAGGACAATACCGTCAGGCAGGCGGGAGGATTTATCATTCAGTTGATGCCTTTTTACGGAGGAAGCAGTGATTGAACAGTTAGAAAAAAATCTGGCAGAAGTTTTCCACAGTAACAAAGGTTCTCGATGAGGGAAAGACGCCGGAAGAAATGCTGCAGATGCTGCTTGCCGGGATGGATCCGGTGATTACGGAACAGAGCCCCTGCGAATTCCGGTGCGACTGCAGCAAGCACCGGGTGGAGAAGGCAATCATCAGTATCGGTAAGAAGGACATTCAGGACATGATTGATGATGGACAGGAAATCGAAGTCAGCTGCCACTTCTGCAACACGGTCTATAAGTTTTCCGTAGAGGAACTGAAGGACTTACTAAAGAAAGCCAGATAGGACAGGACATAGAAAAAGACAACAGTAAGAGTTACTGTTGTCTTATGCTTTGTTTATATCGGGTCATTCGGCAGGAGTGGAGGAAGGCTTTGCCCTGCCAAGCGAGGTCTTAATCGCATCCAGTAATACCAGAGAGGTATATTTATTGTCATCCGAATAGGAAATATCACTGACGGACTGGTTGCGTACGATCTGATTCGCCAGATCATCAAAGGCCGGTTCGAGCAGAGGAAACATGGTGGTCACGGCTTCATCTAAGTTTACCATCCGGATGTCATTGATATTATTCTCATCTACCGTTACGGCAATATCAACGGTGCGGTCATTGAGCATCAGAGAGGTTGTATAAATACCTGGTACATAAGTAGGCTCCTGTGTGGGAGAAGCAGCTTCTTCTCTCTTTTTCGGTGAAAAACAACGATGAGGAGAATGATGAGCAGAAGGCCCAGCGCAATAAAGATACCGGTATAAATTAATTCTTTCATACGAAGTACGATGATTTTGGTTTTTGGCACTCATGGGAAATCCTTTAAGATATCTTTTTTTACTATAGTATTTTTTTAAGAAGGGAGATTTATGCTATGAAATTCACGAAAAATGCATGGCTGCGGCAACGATTATGTTTATGTGGACGGCGCACGGGAAACGATTCTGGCAGAACGCAAAAAGTGAGGTCGTAAAGTTCTTAAGTGACCGTCATTTTGGAATCGGCGGAGATGGGGTAATCTTTATTAATCCAAGTGATGTGGCAGACTTTGAGATGGAAATGTACAATATGGACGGAAGCCGTTCCGAGATGTGCGGAAACGGAATCCGCTGTGTCGGAAAAGTATGTGTACGATCATGGTCTTACACAGAAAACTTCGCTGACCATTGTAAGCTGTGGAAAGATTAAATATCTGGATCTGACGGTGGAAGACGGAAAGGTTACGAAGGTGCGTGTCAATATGGGTTCTCCGATTCTTGAAGCCGCAGAAATTACGGTTGTGGCAGAGCAGTCGCCTGTCGTTGATGCGCCGATTACCGTCGATGGAAAGGAATACCGCATGACCTGCGTTTCCATGGGAAATCCGCATGCGGTTGTCTATGTGGACGAGATGATTGATGATGAAACGATGGCAAAGATCGGACCGTTATTTGAACATCACGATCGTTTTCCGCGGAGAGTCAATACAGAGTTCGTAAAGGTCCTTAGCAGGGAGCGGGCACAGATGCGTGTGTGGGAGCGCGGAACCGGTGAAACGCTTGCCTGTGGAACCGGCGCCTGTGCCGTAACGGTTGCAAGTATCTTAAACGGACTTACTGAGGATCGGATCACGGTAGAGCTGTCAGGCGGCAATTTGGAAATCTTCTGGGACAGAAAAGAAAATGTGGTTTATATGACCGGGCCTGCAACGACCGTATTTGAAGGTGAGATCGAGATCTGAACGGAAACAGACAGGAGAAGGGCAAGATGAAACCAATCGCATATATTCATACGGATCTCCCGGAAAAGTTCGGTATTCCAAGGCAGAGCGGTCTTGTGAAGGAATTGAAAGGGAAAATTATTTTTGAACCGGAATACCGTTCCATGGATGCCGTCAAGGGACTTAATGGCTTCAATTACATCTGGCTGTTGTGGGAGTTTCAGGGAGTAGACCGGTCGCATTTTAATGCAACGGTGCGTCCGCCGAGGCTGGGTGGAAATACCAGAGTGGGCGTCTTTGCAACGAGATCGCCCTTCCGGCCAAATCCCATCGGCTTGTCTTCGGTACATCTGGATGCGGTTACGGAAACGGCAGAAGGACCGGTGCTTGAGGTTTCCGGTGTGGATCTGCGGGATCAGACACCGATTTATGACATTAAACCGTATCTGCCCTATGCAGACTGTCATCCGGATGCGCTGGATGGATTTGCCGGAGAAGCGAAGGACTATCATGTAGAGGTTGTGATTTCAAAGGAGTTACTTGACCGGATTCCGGACGATCGGCAGGAAGCGTTGCGAAAGCTTCTTTCCCAGGATCCGCGCCCCTCGTATCACAAGGATGAGAAAAGACAGTATGGATTGAGTTTTGCCGGACAGAATATTTCGTTTGTGGTGAACGAAGGAGTTCTTACGGTAACAGAAGTGTCATAAGAAATTTAGCACTTGCAACTTCATGGGGCATATGTTATGATGATTTCATAATTGAATAGCGCATAAATGCGATGATAAGGAATAGTAGTAAGGATCTGGAAATCAGAGAACTGCCGGATGGTGCGAGGCAGTCAGAAGAGAATTAGGAACTCACCTTTGAGCAGCCGGCTGAAGGAAGCGTGACCGATTGATCAGGAAGAAGCTTCTGTGTAGGTTCGGACGGAATCTCCGCCGTAGAAGGGAGCAGGCATGTTAGTGCTGACGAGTGCACGAGGAATCGTGAAGTAGAGTGGTACCGCGTAGATTGAATTTACGTCTCTATGAAATCTCTCTGAGGGGGAGGTTTCATGGGGACTTTTTGATGTGTGCAAAAGCACGAATTTGCGAGTCTGCTACAAGGAAGAATTAAGCAACTGCGAGTCTGCAACAAGGAGAAAAGAAAACAAATAAATCGAAATAAGAAAAGAGGAGAACAAATCATGGATGCAGCAAAGAAATATGGAAAAACTTATTTTTTACCGCCAACCCCGACTTATGACTGGGTGAAGAAGGACACGATCGAAAAGCACCGATCTGGTGCAGCGTGGATCTGCGTGACGGTAACCAGGCGTTGATCGAGCCGATGAGCCTTGAAGAGAAGCTGGAATTCTTTACCATGCTGGTAAAGATCGGATTTAAGGAAATCGAGGTAGGCTTCCCTGCCGCTTCCGATACTGAGTACCAGTTTGTCCGTGCTTTAATTGAGAAGAATATGATTCCCGATGATGTTACCATTCAGGTTTTGACACAGGCCAGAGAGCACATCATCAAGAAGACCTTTGAAGCTGTAAAGGGAGCGCCGCATGCGATTGTACATCTGTATAATTCCACATCCCTTGCACAGCGTGAGCAGGTATTCAAGAAGTCCAAAGAAGAGGTAAAGCAGATCGCCGTGGATGGTGCGAAGCTGTTAAAGGATATTGCGGACAACACCGACGGAAACTTCTCTTTTGAATATAGTCCGGAGAGCTTCCATGGAACCGAAATGGAATATGCACTGGAGGTATGTAATGCGGTTCTCGACGTATGGCAGCCGACTCCGGAGCACAAGGTGATTGTGAACCTTCCGACAACGGTACAGAATGCGATGCCGCATGTGTTTGCGACACAGGTAGAATATATGCATAAGAATCTCAAATATCGTGATGGCGTGGTACTGAGCGTTCATCCTCACAACGACAGAGGCTGCGGTATTTCCGATGCCGAGTTTGGTGTTCTGGCAGGTGCAGACCGTGTCGAAGGAACTTTATTTGGAAACGGTGAAAGAACCGGGAATGTGGATATCGTAACGGTTGCAATGAATATGACGATTCACGGTGTGGAATCCGGACTGGATTTCAGTGATATAATGACCATCCGTAAGACCTATGAGCGTCTGACCGGTATGCATGTGCATGAACGTACTCCTTATGCCGGAGATCTGGTATTTACCGCATTCTCCGGATCCCATCAGGATGCGATTTCCAAAGGAATGGCATGGTGGGAAGAAGGAAAGAGCGGAGACAAGTGGACCGTTCCTTATCTGCCGGTTGACCCGAAGGATCTTGGACGTGAATACGAATCCGATGTCATCCGGATCAACAGCCAGTCCGGTAAGGGTGGTGTTGCCTTTATCTTAAAGCAGAATTTTGGTATTGCGCTGCCTCAGGAAATGAGAGAAGAGGTTGGTTATCTGGTTAAGGGCATCTCCGATGAGAAGCACAGCGAGCTGACCCCTGATGATATCTTTGGAATCTTCGAATCCCATTATGTCAGGGTACGTGACAAGTTCGATATTCCGGAATGCCACTTTGTGCAAAAGCAGGGTGATATCGAAGCAGCGGTTACCATTAAGACCGCAGATGGCACAGAAACCGTCAAGGCATCCGGTAATGGACGTCTGGATGCGGTCAGCAATGCATTGAAGCAGAGGTTTGGTGTTACTTATGTGCTTTCCGTATACGAGGAGCATGCTACTTCCATGGGATCTTCCTCCAAGGCAGCCGCTTTCGTAGGCATCCGGCATGAGGATAAAATGTACTGGGGTGTCGGCATTAAAGACGATATTATCCAAAGCTCCATTGATGCACTGGTATCCGCAGTAAATAAGATCCTGTAAGGAAAATACCATGCAATACCGTCTTGAAAAAACTTCCGGTATCGTGTACACTATAGGAAGTAGTTGACAAGGAGGCTTACAGATGGAATTTATATTATTAGGTGGCGGATTATTAATCATTATCTTTGCAGTAGTCGTTGCAGTGGTTTCTTCTGTTGTTTCCGCAGTTGCAGCAGAGCAGGATGAGGAATCCGAAGATTGATGACAGAATTCTGTTATACACAGATGAATGATAAGAAGACGAGACGTCCTGTTTCTGATCAAGAAGCAGGACGTCATTGTTTATAAATTTTTAAGAAACGTTTAGACGCAATTCATTGATTTTTAGCTGGAAAGTCTGTAACATAGGAAAAAGATTCAGTAAGAATCCAGCTTGGGAGGCGAAGAAATTATGAAATTTCGAGAACGGATTTACCGGTTTATGCAGGGAAGATACGGAGCAGGAGGCGCAGATGCCTTTACCAGATTTTTTTGTCGGTTCTGACATTTATTTTTCATTATGTTATCCTTTTTTCAGGGTACCGTTTACCTATATCCTTGCGATTGTACTGATTGTTTATATGTATTTCCGGCTTCTGTCAAGAAATTATTACAAGCGGCAGCAGGAGAATAATTTTTTTATCTGAAACAGGAATATAAAGTAAAGAACTTCTTTGCAAGGACGAAGAATCGTTTTAAGCAGATGAAGACACATCATATTTACAAGTGTCCGACCTGCAGACAGAAGATCCGTGTTCCGAGAGGCAAAGGACGGATTGAAATCCGGTGCCCCAAGTGTGGAACGAAGTTTATTAAGAAAAGCTGAAAGTGCTGGTTTTGACAGCGAATAAGAAAGAATGAGCAGACAGGTGGTGAGGTCGTGTTTGGATATGTAATGAATAACAAGGGTGATATGAAATTTAAAGAGTTTGATGTGTATCATTCTTATTATTGCGGTCTGTGCCAGATGCTTAAGAAGCAATACGGGTTTACGGGACAACTGACATTGACATACGATATGACTTTTGCCGTCATGCTGTTAAGCAGTCTTTACGAGCCGGAGGTTAGTGAGGATGTTGTGAACTGTGTGGCACATCCGTTTGAGAAGCATCAGACGAGACAGACCATTTACACAGAGTACGGAGCGGATATGAATGTGCTGTTGTCCTATTATAAATGTATGGATGACTGGTCGGATGAAAAGAAACTAAGTAAATTTACCTATGCAAAGCTGCTGAAAAAGGGATATCATAAGGCATATGACAAGCATCCGGAGAAAGCAAGGCGGATTGAGAATCTGCTGCGGGAGCTGTCCAGGGAAGAGAATAAGAAGTCTACGGATATTGACCGGATGGCAGGGCTTTTTGGCAGAATTATGAGTGAGGTTCTTGCGCCGAAGGAGGATGAATGGGAGGAATCCCTGCGGAATATGGGATTTTATCTTGGAAAGTTTATTTATCTTCTGGACGCATACGAGGATGTGTATGAAGACCGGGGAAAGGGAAGATACAATCCTTTTACGATGAAATGTGACAATCCGGACTTTGAAGAGGAGGTACGGACGATTCTGACCATGATGATGGCGGAATGTTCGAGAGAGTTCGAAAAGCTTCCGATCCTTGACAATGTAGAGATTTTGAGGAATATTATTTATTCGGGAGTCTGGTATCGTTACGAGGCAGTAAATCAGAAGCGTGCCAACCAGTCGAAAAGCGCAGACTGATGAACCGGCACGGAGATGGAGGAAAGTATGCGTGATCCGTATACGGTTCTTGGAGTATCCAGGAACGCCACTGAAGAAGAAATTAAAAAAGCATATAAAACATTGAGCCGGAAGTATCATCCGGATGCAAATATCAATAATCCGAATAAGGATCAGGCAGAGGAAATGTTTAAGGAGATCCAGCAGGCGTACCAGCAGATCATGAAGGAGCGCACCGGCGGAGGCAGCAGCTACAGCTATGGCGGATCCCGGGGCAGTTATGGTTCCGGTTCCGGAAGCTATGGAAGCGGACAGCAGGGCGGCTATGGAAACCGCGGCTACTATGGAGATTTTGAAGATTTCTTTGGCGGTTTTGGTGGATTCGGTGGCTTCGGGCAGGGAGCCTACACCGGAAGCAGTACCGGTTATGAAGAGGATAATTACCTGCGGGCGGCAGGCAACTACTTAAGAAGCGGTTACTATAAGGAAGCCCGGACGGTTCTGGATAATATGGAAGAGAGCAGCCGGAATGCCCGGTGGTATTACTACAGCGCACTCGCACATGCGGGGCTTGGCAATCAGGTATCGGCGTTAGAGCATGCCAAACGCGCATCGGCGCTGGAGCCGAATAACAGTGAATACCGGAATCTGGTGAACCAGTTTGAAAATGGAGGAAACTGGTATCAGCAGCGTCAGTACACCTATGGAAGTCCGGTTGCAGGAAACGGAAATCTCTGCCTGAAGCTGTGCATTGCCAATCTGCTTTGCAATCTCTGCTGTGGCGGTGGAGGCCTGTGCTGTGGTGGAAGTCCTTATGCGGGATATTAGGGAATGGAGTTACTTCGCCATATAAAATTGCTTTTCTGTTTGAATGCAAGCATTCACAGAAAGCAATTTTGCATGGCTCTGAATAGTTACAAAAAACTCTTGAAATCAATAACATAATGTGATAATCTTTTAACGGACGAAGGGGTCTACAGTTTGCAGCCCCCTTTTTCTTTGTATATAGGGATATTCCCCAAAGGAACATACCGGGCTTTTGGGTGAACATCAGCCAGGAGCCTCTGACACAGGAGATGATACAGAATGAAAAAGGTAATTGGTCTGATACCGTTATATGATGAACAAAAGGAAAGCTACTGGATGCTTCCCGGTTATATGAAGGTAATTGAACGCTGCGGCGCATTACCGATTATGCTTCCTCTTACAGAAGATACCGAAGAACTGGAGCAGTGCTTATCCATGTGTGACGGATTGCTTTTGACAGGCGGACATGACGTGGATCCTGCCGTATATGGAGAAGAAGCCATTCCGGAATGTGGACAGAGCTGCCACACCCGTGATGTCATGGAAGCATATCTGTTGAAGCGGGCAGTAGAAAAGGATCTTCCGGTATTCGGCATCTGCCGTGGCATTCAGTTTATGAATGCGAGTCTTGGCGGAACCTTATATCAGGACCTCAATACCCAGCATCCGTCAGAGACGGAGCATCATATGACGCCGCCTTACGACCGGGGAATCCATAAGGTAACTGTGAAGGAAGGAAGTCTTCTTGCCGGAATTATCGGAGCAGGAGAACATCATGTGAACAGTTATCATCATCAGGCAGTGAAGGATCTGGCAGCCGGCGCGGAAGCAATGGCTTATTCTGAGGACGGACTCATTGAAGCGATCCGTATCCCTGATAAGAAATTTATCGTAGGAGTA
Source organism: Lachnospiraceae bacterium (assembly GCA_021628825.1). Lineage (GTDB taxonomy): Bacteria > Bacillota > Clostridia > Lachnospirales > Lachnospiraceae > Suilimivivens. Next base: position 975,831 of record JAJXRY010000002.1, read on the forward strand.
CAGTGGCATCCGGAATTTGCTTTTTGAAAAGGATCCCGAATGCTTAAAGCTTGTTCAGGCATTTGTGGATGCCTGCTAAGATGATCCTGTTACGGCATACCGCCGTTTAGGATAGATTTTGTGAAGACGCAAGCTTCACAATTCATAAAAAGGAGGACAATATTATGAAGAAAAAAACACTTGCACTTATTATGGCAGCAGCCATGGTAATGGGTCTTGCTGCATGTGGAAGCTCTAACAGCACCACCACAACAGAAGACACCACAACAGAAGCAGCTGATACAGCTGAAACAGAAACTGCAGAAGCAGAAGATACTACTGCAGATGCAACAGAAGAGACTGCAGATGCAGCAGCTTCTGACAAGGTATGGGTTGTAGCAACTGATACAGCTTTCAAGCCTTTCGAGTACACAGATGACAACGGAGATTTCGTAGGTATTGACATGGATATTCTTGCTGCAGTCGCTAAGGATCAGGGATTCCAGTATGAAGTACAGTCTCTTGGATGGGATGCTTCCATCGCAGCATGTCAGGCAGGCCAGGCTGATGGTATGATCGCCGGCGCTTCCATTACTGACGGACGTAAAGAATCCGGATGGATCTTCTCCGATGGATATTATGATGCAAACCAGAGTATGGCTGTTGCAGCCGGATCTGACATTAAAGGCTTTGAAGATCTGAATGGCAAGTCTGTTGCAGTTAAGACAGCTTCCATGAGTGCAACCTATGCAGAAAGCCTTGCAGATCAGTATGGCTTCACAGTTACTTATTTTGAAGATTCACCGACCATGTATCAGGCAGTTGTAGGTGGCCAGGTTGCAGCATGCTTCGATGATACACCGATCATGGCAAGCAACATTAAGGATACCGGTATCGGAATGGAAATCGTTGACGGTACAGGAAATGATCCTGCAGCATATGGCTTTGCAATCTTCAATGCAGACAATCAGGAATTAATTGATATGTTTAACAAGGGTCTTGCTAATATCAAGGCTAATGGCACTTATGACGAGATCATCGCTAAGTATTTAGGCGAATAATAAAAAGGGTGAGGCAATATGGTTAAAATTATTACTGTCTACGGAAATATGCTTCTTACAGCAATGGGGCGTACCCTGCTGTTGGCATTCTTGGGTTTGGTTTTTGCATGTATACTGGGTATGATCTTTGGTCTGCTCAGTGTAGTGAAAAACAAAGCGTGCAATATTATTTCGAATATCTTCGTATTTGTAATACGTGGTGTTCCGATGATTGTACTTGCGTTTTTCATATACTTCGGTATTCCTTATCTCATCAACACGATTTTGGGATTTGGAGGAGGATTTACCTTATCGGCTCTGCAGGCAGGAACCGTTTGTCTCGCTTTAAACTGTGGTGCTTATATGGCTGAAATCATCCGTGCCGGTATCCAGTCTGTGGATATCGGCCAGATGGAAGCCGGCAGATCACTCGGACTTCCTTACTGGAAGACAATGAGAAAGATCATTCTTCCACAGGCAATCCGTACCATGATTCCAAGTATTATTAACCAGTTCATTATCACGGTTAAGGATACTTCCATCCTGTCTGTTATCGGTTTCCCGGAACTCGTTCTGGCAGCCAAGCAGGTACAGGCAAATACATTTAAGGCATTTGAAACATGGGCAATTGTCGGTGTCATGTATCTGGTCGTGATTACGATTCTTTCCTATTTGGCTAAGCTCGTAGAGAGGAGGATGAACCGTGGAATCAACAGATAAGAAAGTAAAAATTAAAGTTGAAAAGCTCCGGAAATGTTTCGGAGATCTGGAAGTGCTGAAGGATATCTCTACGGAAATCACAGAAGGAGAGGTAGTGGTTATTCTCGGGCCGTCCGGTTCCGGTAAATCGACCTTCCTCCGCTGTCTGAACCGTCTTGAGGACGCAACGGCAGGAAAAATTGTCGTAGATGATATTGATATTACAGCAAAGAAAGTAAACATGAATAAAGTGCGTGAGAACATCGGAATGGTATTCCAGCACTTCAATCTGTTTAATAATATGAATGTTCTGGACAATCTGATGCTTGCTCCGCTGGAATTAAAGAAAGCGGATAAGAAGGAAGCAAGACAGCGTGCAGAAGAAATGCTTAAGAGAGTCGATCTTTTAGAAAAGGCAGATTCCTATCCGTCCCAGCTTTCAGGTGGACAGAAGCAGCGTGTTGCGATTGCGAGAGCACTCTGCATGAAGCCGGATATCATGCTGTTTGATGAACCGACTTCCGCACTGGATCCGGAAATGGTTGGTGAAGTATTAGCAGTTATGAAGCAGCTTGCAGCAGACGGTATGACCATGGTGATCGTAACACATGAGATTGGATTTGCAAGAGAGGTTGCTGACCGTGTCATCTTTATGGACGGCGGCTATATTGTAGAAGAAGGAACTCCGCAGGGGGTTATTTTAAATCCGAAGGAGCCGAGAACCATCAGCTTCTTAAACAAGGTGCTTTAAGGGCAAAGCAGGAGGAGAAAAATGGAAAAATATGCAATTACCATTTCCCGACAGTTTGCTTCTATGGGAAGATCGATTGCACAGGAGCTGGCAGAACAGCTTCACATTGAATTTTTGGACAGGGATATTGTAGATGAAACTGCAAAGCGCATGAATGCCTCGGTTCGTCAGATCAGTAATGAAGAAGAGGACATCAGCTCCAAGTTTTCTTACCGGATGTATCCGTTAGGACTTGGCGTTCCGGCAGTTAAGGATGAGCTTTTCAAGGTGCAGCAGAGCATTATTCAGGATTTTGCAAAGAAGGAATCCTGCATTATCGTAGGCCGTTGTGGCGGCTATTGTCTCCGCAATGAGAAAAATCTTCTTAAGGTGTATCTCTATGCTCCCTATGAAGTACGTCTGAAGAACTGTGTGGAACGGCTTGGCATGACCGAGAAGGAAGCAGTTAAGACTATTTCTGCGGTAGATAAGGCAAGAGAGAGCTATCATAAGAGATACATTCCCGGTTACCAGAATGCGACACTGGATAGCGACATTTGCATTAACAGCGGAAGCTATACGGTAGAGCAGGTGGCAGCCCTGATTCGGGATGCAGCAAAGAACAAATTCGGTTTTGACGTGATTCAGGATAAATAAATTGGGAAGATGCTGCGAAACACTTGACAAAGTTTGTTTCATATAATAAAATATTTTTTGTTGTCAGATATGACAACGAAGAGATGTGCGTTTAGCTCAGCTGGATAGAGCGTTTGGCTACGGACCAAAAGGTCGGGGGTTCGAATCCTCTAACGCACGTTGTAAAATGAAAAAGAGATGCAGTAAATGCATCTCTTTTTTCATTTTGAAGCGACGCTGATGATACGAACCCGGGTTCGTATCTCCGCTCCGCTCCGGTCGGCGCAAAACCAAGGTCCCCCGGACCTTGTGCGGTCTTCGCTCCGCTCCGGTCGGCGCAGGACCAAGGTCCCCCGGACCTTGTGCGGTCTCCGCTCCGCTCCGGTCGGCGCAAAACCAAGATCCCCCGGACCTTGTGCGGTCTTCGCTCCGCTCCGGTCGGCGCAGGACCAAGGTCCCCGGACCTTGTGCGCCCTCTAGCGCACGTGATTGGTAAAGCCCAGCGATTTGGATATCCTATATAAAAACTGATTTAAAACAGAATTTACATCATATCATCTACTAAATGAGTATTTTTGAAATAGAAACTAGATTTTTAAACATTTTTAATTGTTTAAAAATTCGATTTACTGTTATAATAAGGATAAAGGAGGGCGCATACCATGAAACTTTTACATGTAATTGCCAATAACTTTAAAAATTGTAATGACTCTTTCGAGATAGATTTTGTTTCGAAGTCCAAAAAGACTGCTGAAGATAAAGAATATGAGCTGCAAGAGATTGCTGATGACCTTCATGTTTATAATACAATGGCCTTTATCGGAAAAAATGCTTCGGGGAAAACCACCGCAGTTGAACTCCTTGATGCATGCTATTCTATTCTGGGTGATTTCCGCCTGGATGGGAAGCCATACAGCTATGAAAAATGTTGAATTATGCATAGATTTTTTTATCATGATGGATTTATTTACCGCTATGAAACTATTTTTTAAAAAAATGCAGACAGTATTGCTTCCAAGGCGATTTTTTTATGAAGCAGCGACTTCGCAAAAAGAAATACTATAAGAGTAAAAGTAAAGGATCTCTATAATGACGAAGATTTTGTTGATGTAGAAATAACCGGTGAACTTCCCGAAGATACCTCCATTCTTTTCTTTGTTTTGAAAAAGAAAGAAACAAGGGCAGTTTATTTTGACAGTTTTGGAAATGGTGCAGACACCTATCGGCTCATCTTTGCAACCCTGAAAGATTACCATATTCGCCCGGCGCTTTTAGTAAAGGTTATCTCCATATTTGACGAAAACATCCACGATCTTCAAATGCTGGATGATCACAACTTTAAACTTTCTTTCTGCAACGAAACAAGAACTGTTTCTGACAAGGAACTGATTTATATGCTGTCAAGCGGCACTACCAAAGGGATGCTTCTATATATTTTGATGATTGCATCTCTTCAGCAGGGATTTGATTTAATTATTGATGAAATTGAAAATCATTTTCACAAAACGCTGGTTGAGAACATGATCAGTCTCTATAAGGACAAAAACGTTAACAGAAAGAATGCAACACTTATCTTCACGACACACTATTGCGAGCTTCTGGATCTTTTTAACCGGCAGGATAATATCTATATTGCCAAGTCCAACGATAAGGTTTATCTTACCAATATGTACGATGGATTCAATATCAGATCGGAATTGTTAAAAAGCAGGCAGTTTTATAATAATGTATTTCAAACCGCTGTCAATTACGATGAACTGATGCAGCTTAAAAAGGAGTTGAAAGTATGGAAAAACTCCTGATCATGTGTGAAGGTCCAAACGAGAAAGAAATCATAAAAATTCTTCTCGAAAATGATCTTCTAAAATTTACGGAAGATGATCTGCTTGGATTAACGCCTTACCACGCAAGGCAAATAAAGAGCTCCGGACAGGTAAAAACGGAATTGAATATCTATCCCGGTCAGGTACGGATACTAAGAATCGGTGATAAGCAAAGTGATAAGCTTGTCATTCCATCGGAGTATAAAGACAAAATACTTTCCGTGGATAAATATTGTACAAAGCCAGAATTAGAAATGCTTTTTATTCTGGCCGAAAACCTTGAACAAGACTTCGAAAAATTAAAATCTTCGATGAAAGCAAAAACCTTTGCCAAAGAACATATCTCCATCGGAAAAAGAAACTATGATAACAGTACGGCCTTCTGCACGGAATATTTCGGGGCAAATCCAAAGCTTCTTGTAGACTGTATCAAAAAATACCACAAGCACAATGGTTCCCATAATAAAGACGAACACTATCTGGATGAGCTTCTTAAATAATTAAATCTGAACATCTACTGAAATGAGGAGCAGATTCTCTAAAGAACCTGCTCTTCCTTTTGACGCTTTACACCTGCTTAATTACCACAAGATCATCCATCCATTTGTACACCGATTGAACCGGCTGATAGAGCGAAGAGAAAATGGCATGATAAGGAGTGTTACCAGCATTCTCTGCACCCTCTAACGTACGGACTTAGTTTGTGGCTGTCTTTCTTTACTTTTTAATTCGTATTCTTAAATAGTTATCCAATGCATTTTTTTATTCTTTTTATAATAAGAAATCAGATATATTCCACCTATAATTCCAATAATACCTATAATTGGTTGGAATGAAAATAGGAGGGTGGAACATATTAAAATAATCCAGATACTCCATAATACGAATACCCTAAGCTTATCTGCCCCAATGAATGAATATGAATCGTGCCCAATGTGGATTTTTATCATTTTCTAAATAGATGCCTTTTTCTAATTGAATCTTGCCACATTTAGTTTCTGTTTTAATTAGATTCTTTTCTGGAATTGATATTGTGTTATCAAAATCGGGAGATTCTGTTTCATCGTCGTCATCATAATTATTAATTAGTTCTGCGAGATAGTTTCTGTCCCATAGCCTGACTCCGGTTGCTTGTGCCAGTTTTATGGCCTGTTTTGTGTATGCACTATTGGTTATCGCTGCGGCGGCATCGCAATGGTAAAAATCCATACCTAAACCAGCCTCTTGTACTGCTTTGTTTCCAACATTTCCAGAATATCTTTTGCATTGTATTGCATAGCTGGTGTTCTTCCGTTTGGCGAGAATATCAATACCATAGTCATTGCATGCCTGTGTTACTTGAACTTCACGAAAACCATTGTGTCTAAGCAGATCAGCTACTGCATACTCAAATTCATGACCTTCCATATTGTCTAATAAATCTAAAGTGTATTTCATGTGCTTTCCCCTTTGCATCATAACGAAATGGTATATTCATAATATGACATATTCCATATATAAGTAAAAGAAATTAATAAAATAATGTGTGATTTACCTGCGTCCTTTTTCTTTTTGCTTTTTTTAGAATCCTATAATAAGTCCGCAAATGCAGGGACACACTAATATGGAAAAAAAGAATGATCTGGAAAAATAGAAAGAAACCAGAAAAAGAGATTCTGAATCAAGGAATGCAGGAGGAAAAGCAATGGATAATAAGATGTTTTGCTATCAGTGTGAGCAGACGGCCGGATGCGGCGGCTGTACGGGAACAGCAGGTGTATGTGGAAAAAAACTGCGGATGTGGCGAAGCTTCAGGATGAACTGACCGGTGCACTGGTGGTTTTGGCGCGTGGAATCCATGAGGCGTCGGAGGTAGGTGCGGATACATGGCGGATGATGATTGAAGGATTGTTTGCGACAGTTACCAATGTGGATTTCAATGAAAAGACGTTACGTAAAACGCATGGATCAGGTGCATAAGGAAACGGAAAGGCTTTTGCGGTCGATGTGACGATTATGCTATGGAGAATGTCTGGAATGCACAGGAAGATATCCGCAGTCTCAAATCTCTCATTCTTTTCGGTGTGCGTGGCATGGCTGCTTATACACATCATTCACTGGTACTGGGCTACACGGACGAAGAAGTGAACCGATTCTTTGCGAGGGCACTCTATGTAGTAGGAGAGGACTGGGGGATGGATCAGCTTCTGCCTGTTGTTATGGAGGTAGGAGAGAAAAACCTGAAATGCATGGCGCTTCTGGATAAGGCGAACACCGAAAGCTATGGGACACCCGTACCGGTCACGGTTCCGCTGACCGTGGAAAAGGGACCGTTTATCGTTATTTCCGGTCATGATCTGCATGATCTGAAGCTCCTTTTGGAGCAGACGGAGGGTAAGGGGATCAATATCTATACTCACGGTGAAATGCTCCCTGCACATGGCTATCCGGAGTTGAAAAAATACTCCCATCTGAAGGGAAACTTCGGTACGGCATGGCAGAACCAGCAGAAGGAATTTTTGGATATTCCCGCTCCGGTGCTGTTTACAACCAACTGCCTTATGCCACCGAAGAAAAACTATGCGGACCGCGTATTTACAACGGCTGTAGTATCTTATCCAGAGATGATCCATATTGGGGAAGATAAGGATTTTGCCCCGGTCATTGAAAAAGCGTTGGAGCTTGGTGGATATCCGGAGGACAAGGCATTTACCGGTATCAACGGTGGCAGCACAGTCACGACCGGATTTGCACATGGAACCGTGCTTGGCGTGGCTGATCAGGTTATTGAGGCGGTAAAGAACGGCAAGATCCGGCATTTCTTTCTGGTTGGCGGCTGTGATGGAGCACGTCCCGGTCGTAACTACTATACGGAGTTTGTAAAGCTGACGCCTCCGGACACCGTGGTGCTGACCCTTGCCTGTGGCAAATATCGTTTCAATGACCTGGATCTTGGAACAATTGAAGGGCTGCCTAGGCTAATGGATATCGGACAATGCAATGATGCGTATAGTGCCATTCAGATTGCTCTTGCGCTTGCCGATGCATTTGGCTGTAGTGTGAATGAGCTGCCGTTGTCCATGGTACTTTCCTGGTACGAGCAGAAAGCCGTGTGTATTCTGTTGACGCTGCTGTATCTGGGGATCAAAAACATCCGTCTCGGTCCTACCCTGCCGGCATTTATCTCAACTAATGTACTCAACTACCTTGTAGAAAATTATGGAATTGCGCCGATCACCACGCCGGAGGAAGACTTGAAGCAGATTCTTGGGTAATCAGGGTTTGCGGATTACGAGAAAGCCTTTTCATTTAATTGAATATTGTAATATAATAAATAGCGTAGTGTCATGTAAAAATGCAAATAAAAAAGATGAATGAAAAGGGAAAACGATGGATAAAAAGATGAATTCAGAAGCACAGTTTACCACATTTGAAGCAATCAGTATGATCGTGGGAAACAGTATCGGGACGGGAATTATTGCAGTTCCCTATCTGGCTGTCCGGAACAGTATGTGGGATGTTGTGTGGATGGTTGCTTTTGCTTATATTGTGAATGTGATTCTGCATCTGATTATTGCAGAGCTTTCCTATAATAATGGTGGTGTCCAGCTTGTGAAAAGCTTCGAGGGAGAACTGTTTCGTGGAAAGATGAAGAAGATTTTCAGCTGGATCATGTTTGTGGTCTATGGCCTGGCCATTATGGTGGGTGTCAGTGGAAATATCAACGGTGGAGCACAGATTTTTTTGTGAACTGGTTCGGACTTCCGCTGTGGGCAGCACAGCTTATTTATTACCTCATAGCGGGAAGTGTCGTGTTTATGGGAATGAAAGCGGTGGGAATTGCACAGAAATATTCGGTGGCTCTTTTACTGATCATCGTGGCGGTGATGACCGCAGGAACATTCCTGCGTCCGCTGAATACTCTGTATACCGCTCCGTTTCATATCAATAACCTGCTGGCTCTTTACAGTATGGTCGTATTTGCCACCTCTGCAAATCAGGCGGTGATTCAGGTGGTAAAGGGCTTAAACGGTGATTCGAAGAGGATACGGAAGACGATCTTTACAGGCTTTGGTCTGTCTTCCCTTTTTGTCCTCGTTGTAACGCTGACCGTCCTGCTTGGGACGAAGGGAGCCGTGGATAAAGAGCTTGCTTATATGCAGCTTGGGGAAAGCATCGGAGGATGGGCACTCATCCTTGCCGGAATATTTTCCCTGTTTGCCCTGCTTACGACCTTCTGGTCAAACACACTGGCACTCCGGGATGTGGTGCATGAGCAGGTCGGAACCGGTAACCGGGTAAGCTGGCTGATTGCAACCGTTCCCTGTATTCTGTTTGCCATTTTCGGGGTGAGCAGCTTTATTGTACTGACGAGAATTATGAGCGGAGTTGTGGTTTTAGTAAGTATTATGCTGGTTCTTACCTATGGAAAGTCGAGGAAAAAGGTGGGAAGCAGCCCGATCTGCGGTATTTTTCGGAACAGTTCCGTTTCAGGTGCTGATGATGGTTTCTACGATCGTCTCTGCGGTTGGCGCAATGCTGCCGTTGAAATGAAAGCTTAGAAACCGCTGCTAACGCAGCTCAAGTTTTACTCATTGAGGTTACTTCGCCATATAAAATTGCTATTCTGTATGAATGCGAGCATAAACTCAAAAATGATCCACTGGATCATTTTTCTCATATGCATGGCAACAGAAAGCAATTTTTGCATGGCTCTGAATAGTTACAAAAATATAAAAAAATGAAATTACTAATAAGATAAAAAAAGGACAAATTTCGATTATGTACACAGCGGACAATTTCAAAAAAAGCAGACGAAGAAACCTTTATATTAAAAAAATATCACCGGACCGGGATTTTAAGATTCTCCAGCTTACGGATCTGCATCTTGGATTTGGTTTGTTTTTCCAAGAAACGGGATCAGCTTGCACTGAAAGCGGTAAGTACCATTGTGAAGAAAAACAAAGCCGGATCTGATCGCCATTACCGGAGATTCGGTATTTCCCTTTTTTTCCCAAAGCAGGAACGTTGAACAACAAGCGGCAGGCGCAGATTTTTTTATCCGGTTTATGGATCAATTCCGGATTCCCTATGCAATGGTTTTTTTGGAAATCATGACTGCGAGATGTTTTTCCAGATATAACAAAGAGAAGATGGCAGAGCTGTTTGCATCCGGTAAATACAGTATTTTTTTACGAAGGGAAGACCGGAGATTTACGGAGTCGGCAACTACTTCTTAAATCTGACCGATGAACAGGGAAGGGTATTGCTTCCGTTGGTGTTCCTGGATTCGAATATGTATGGGGAGAACGGCTGGTTTTACAGTGGATTTGACTGCATTCATGAGGATCAGGCAGACTGGTGTATGGACAGGCTCCTTTCGTTAAGGCAGGAGGACCCGGATGTGAAGGCAATGGCTTTTTTTCATATACCTGTAGCGGAATTTAAAGAGGCTTATGAAAAGATGCGTCTTGGCGATAAAAGTGTAACGTATATGCATGGAAATATCGGAGAGGTGAACGATCACTTTGGTATTCCAGGATATGAAGGCACCTTTTTCCGGAAGGCAGTGGAAAACGGCGTAATTAAATGGATGTTTTGTGGACATGATCATCTGAATACACTGTCCATTGTGTATAAAGGAATCCGCATGACCTATGGCATGTCGATTGATTATCTGGGTTACAATGGGATTCTGAAGCATCACACCCAGAGGGGCGGAACACTGATTACCCGGCACCCGGACGGAAGCGTGGAGATTCGGATGGTTCCTCTTAATGAGCGCTGAAAGTCAGTTCATAGCTTAATGAGTGCTGAAAATCGTTTCATTGTTTTTCATAAGTGGATATGTTACACTGGAACTGCTTATGATTTTAATTGGGATGGAGAAGACATATGAAAAAAATGAAAACAATAAGAGAAGTTCCTTTTCCGGGAAGATCGGTTTTGTGCTGTCAGCGGCGGGAGCGTCCGTGGGCTTGGGGAATATCTGGAGATTTCCTTATCTGGCTGCAAGGTATGGAGGCGGTATCTTTCTGGTAATCTATATTATTCTGGCATTGACGTTCGGTTATGCAATGATTGTGGCAGAGACATCGATCGGACGTATGACCGGAAAAAGCCCGGTAGGAGCCTATCAGTCCTTTGGCAAATCCGGATGGCTGGCTTTTGGGGGCTGGATCAATGCGATTATTCCGATTCTGATTGTGCCATATTATTCAGTAATCGGCGGCTGGGTTATTAAATATCTTCTGGAATATGCACTTGGAAATGGTACAAGGCTTGCAGAGGATGGTTACTTTTCAGAATTTATCTCGAACGGTGCCTCCACGGAAATTTGCTTTATTGTCTTTGCGTTATTTACTCTTGGAATTATTTTTGCCGGTGTGCGTAACGGAATTGAACGGGTTTCCAAATTTATGATGCCGGTGCTTGTTGTGTTGTCCCTCATTATTACGGTTTATTCCGTGACAAGACCGGGAGCAATTGCCGGTGTGAAATATTTTCTTGTTCCAAATCTTGAGAATTTTTCCTGGATGACGGTAGTTTCCGCGATGGGACAGATGTTTTATTCTCTGTCGATTGCCATGGGAATTCTGATCACCTTTGGTTCTTATATGAAAAAGGAAATTTCTATTGAGGATTCTACGAGAAATGTAGAGATATTTGATACGCTGATTGCAATTATGGCAGGACTTATGATTATTCCGGCGGTGTTTGCCTTTTCCGGTGGAGATCCGGACACGCTACAGGCCGGTCCCGCATTGATGTTTATCACCATTCCGAAGGTATTTGCCAGCATGGGATTCGGAACAGCCATCGGAATTGTCTTTTTCGTTCTGGTATTGTTTGCGGCGATCACAAGCTCGATTGCACTGACAGAAAGCGCTGTATCAACCTTCGAGGACGAGCTGGGCTGGGGCAGAAGGAAATCGACGGTGTTAATCGGTGTGATTATGCTGTTGCTTGGAACCCTTTCTTCCTTAGGATATGGCCCGCTGGGTGGTGTGAAGATTATCAGCATGCAGTTCCTGGATTTCTTTGATTTTCTGACAAATTCCGTCATGATGCCGATTGCAGCGATTGCAACCTGCCTGCTGGTATCGAAGGTGATCGGTGTGAAGCGTGTGGAAGAGGAGGTGCTGCATGGAGAAAGCAGATTCCGCAGGAAAAAAAGGTGTTCTACTTTATGATCCAGTATCTCTGTCCGGTATTTGCAGCAATTATTCTGATCAGCTCTGTAGCGAATGCATTTGGATGGATTTCGATGTAGGTGCAGCATGATTTTTTTAAGAGTCACGTAACAGTTCAGCCATGCCCATTCATAAGCTGCCGGATTGTACAAATTGGCTGACAAATATAAGTGTTTTTCCGGCAACTTATTTCATGTCGGGCGTCTGCCCTATAGAAATGCTTGTATAAGCTGCCCTTAGTGAGCAAGCTCCCTCAGTCATCTTGCACAATCATTTCTGCATGGCTGAACTGTTACAGAATTGCATATAATAAATGGTAGATACTTGACGTACAGGATTATGTACGTTATACTAAAAGTACAGAAAACTGTACGTTTGAGAGAGGTGATTGTGATGCTGGCCGTGAATTATACGAATCTACGTGATAATATGAAAGCTTATATGGATAAGGTTACGGATGATTATGAAACAATGATAGTGACCCGGAAGGATAACAAGAATGTCGTTATGCTGTCGGAAGAGGCATACAATAATCTGATGGAAAATGTGCATGTTATGGGAAATAAGGCGAACTATGACTGGTTGATGGAATCCAAGGAACAGTTGGAGAAAGGACAGATTTCGAAGCATTCTCTTACTGAGGTATTGGCGGATGAATAAAGTCTTTACGAAAAAAATGGCTGGGCAGACTATGTTTACTGGCAGACCGAAGACCGGAAAAACATTAAAGAAAATCAATCAGCTGATTGAAGATATAGCAAGAAACGGCAACGAAGGAATAGGAAAGCCGGAGCCATTAACCGGAAATCTGACAGGATTTTGGAGCCGGCGTATCAATGACAAAGACCGGTTGATTTACAGGACAGATGAAAATAATGTGTATATCCTTGCCTGTCGGTATCATTATTCCGATACATGAAAATGATAAACGCCCTGCGGACAAACTGATATGTCCCCTGTCAAATAGACGGGGCATATCAGTTTGTCCGCAGGGCGTCTGCAATTTCTTCACAGTTTTGTCTGATTCATTTCTGATTTAGAATATTTAGAACACCCCGGTAATAAAGATTTCAAGTCCGATGGCGATGAGGATGACACCGCCGAGGATAGAGGCCTTATTGGAGAACTTCGTACCGAATTTCTTACCAATGACCAGTCCGGTAATGCAGATAAAGAAGGTAATTACTGCGATGATGAGGGATGCGGTTAGTGCCATGACGAAACCATATTCTGCAATGGTGAATCCAACCGATAAGGCATCGATGGAGGTGGCAACTCCCTGTACCATCAGTGTTCCAAAGCCGAGCCTTGTTTTCTCCACATCTTCTCCCCTGCTGCGGATTCCCTCAACCACCATCTTTCCACCGATAAAGGCAAGAAGAATCAGGGCAATCCATGGGATAAATTTTTCGAATGCATGGAAATACTCTACGATTGTGTGAACGCAGATCCATCCGGTCATAGGCATCAACGCCTGAAAGAAAGCGAAGACACCGGCAATCCCGCAGGATTTGTTTTTCCTCATGTGAGGCTCGTTCAGGCCGTTCGCAAGCGATACAGAAAAAAAGCATCCATGGCAAGTCCTACCCCAAGCAGGGCGCTGTTCAAGAAAAATAATACATTCCATTCCATTTTTTGTTCCTCCAATTGGTATACTCTTAATAAAAAGACCCGGATACAGCAGTAACTATATCCAGGTTCCAATCAAATCAATATATGGACTGCATGTATAGTTACTTCCTATACATGAGTCTCGCAATTTAAAACAAGCCAGACCGGACGGTCAGTATGTTGACTTGCTACGATATACGCTTGCTACTCCCTCATGGGTCACAATAATAGTAATTTATCACTATTTGCGAGAAGTGTCAATTATTTATGACAGTTCACCTAGCCTGTAATCCAAGGACAACCTGTAATCCAGGGGCTACAGGGATTCTGAGGGCCGCCGGACGACGCTGCGTCGGAACTCCCGGGGCGTCATATGCATAAACCGCTGGAAGGTCCGGTTGAAGTAGCTGATATTATTGAAGCCGGTCTGCAGTGCGATCTGGCTGATCTCGCGGTCTGTTTCCAAAAGCAGCTCCGTACTTTTGCTGATGCGGAAATAGTTCAGGTATTCAAAGGGTGTCATGTGCGTTACCGATTTAAAGGAACGGCAAAGATACCCTTTGCTGATGTTAAAGATTTTTTCCAATTCATCCAAGGTAACAGTATCATTATAATTTGCCTGCAGGTATTTCATAATGGATTTAATGAGCCCGGTACGATAATCGGAATCCACATAAGCTTCTTCCTGATTTACGATCGCATGTGAAATCATCAGATGGCAGGATTTAAGGAGAGCTGCCTTGATGAGCAGTTCATAGCCGTAGGGTTTTGCAAGAAAGGCTTTGTGGATCTCATCCAGTACCTCGCGCAGCGTGAATTCCCAGGCAAATGCCGGATTGATGACCCGTGAGGTCTCATAAAGCGTGGAAAACTGTACCCCCTGATGAAAAAGCGGATTTAAGAATTTCTGCTGGATGATGTCATTTCCAAGGCTGTAGAGCAGATCCGGGTGGAAAACGATCGCGTAGAAGTCCAGTGCTTCTCCAATTTCACAGGTGACAAGGTGGAGGGCGTTAGAGGGAATCAGACAGATGCTTCCGGTTTTCAGGGCAAAGGCTTCCTCCCCTAAATACAGACGTCCATTTCCGCGTTCAATGACTAGGATTTCCACTTCTTCATGCCAGTGACAGTTGATTCGTTCGAAAAAGGTAGCATCCGACTGGACGTCATAGAGCATAAAGGGAAACAGGGAGTTGCCATGAATCCGTGTCTCACGTAATTGTGGAGTGTTATTGCTTGTAATGTTTTTCGCGGGGATATTTTTTGCAAGGATATTTTTCGCAAGAATAATATCCTTGCTGGAATTCTTCGTGCTGGTGTTTTTCATGTAAGCTCCTTATGATCGTGTATAGGTAATTGTCTGACCGCATCCATTCATAGGCTGCCGAATAGTACAGACCAGTTAAAAAATATATATGCATCTGGTTGTTAGCGGTTACATATTTGCTGGACAGATGTGTGTTCATCTTTTTTTCAACGGACATATCATTGTTTGCCGGATACTTTTGGGAGGCAATTGTTCGGCGAGTATCTGACTAAGTAGTAAACAAATGTCAATATTGTACCAATATCATGCAATAAAATTCAAGTAATATAGTAGAATCATCATTATACTGTCATTATAAAGAACAAAAAAACACAATGCGCAATCCCTGACAGGTGATAGATTTATAATATTTTTATAATGCGTTGGAAGGGACAATGCAGGAAGATATTCTTTTATACTATAAATGCGCTGCTTATGGCGGGTCTACATATGGCTGTGCGGCTGTGCTGTTTATGGCTGTGCTGCATACGGCTGTGTTGCATACGGTTGTGCTGCTTACAGAAGTTCTGCTTACGGATGTTTTTCTTAATATAATTGCACAGATCTATCAAGATTGGACATAATTATGGGAAAATAGCAGGAAATATCCAAAATCAAGAGCAGTGAAGGTGAAAACATAATTTAGCAAGATGGAAATTGGACATAATCATGAGAAAACAGCAGGAAATATCCAAAATGAAGAGCAGAGCAAGTGAAAAAAATAATTTAGCGAGATGGAAATTGGACATAATTATGAGAAAATAGTAGGAAATGTCCAAAGTCAAGAACGGTGCAGGTGGAAAAAGAATTGTGCAGGATAGGAATTGGATATAAAGAAAAGAAAATTACAAGAAATGTCCAAAATCAAGGATAATGTGTGTGAAAAAAAGGAATTGAATCTGATGAAAATTGGACATAAACAAGTAAAAGTAAGGCTTTTTTTATATCCAAAAAGAAAAGGAAAATATAGACTATCCATTCGTAAGATAAAAGAAATTTTGGATATAAAATCTTAAAAAAACCAGATATATGTCCAAAATGAGACTTGGCATGAATGAAGAAAAAAATGGAATATATGGAATGGCATACGGGCATGGGGGTCAAGCACAAGCCATGACACAGCACACAGGCATGGGGGTCAAGCACAAGCCATGACACAACACAGCACACGGGCATGGAGTCAAGCACAAGGCATGACACAGCACGCAATACATGGAGTTAAGCGTAAGACATGAAGCAGCACACAATACATGAAGGCAAGCGTAAGGCATGAAGCAGCACGCAATACATACAGGAAAAACAAGACATGAAGCGATGCACAATATATGTGGGAAAATTCAATATATGGAGGAAAGAACACTGCATAAATTAAGACACAAGATATAAAACAATACATAAAGCAACACATAAAACGTTACAGTTCAGCCATGCCCATTCATAAGCTTCCGGATGGTACAGATTGGCTAACAAATATTCGTGCTTTCCGGCAACTTATTTCATGTCGGGCGTCAGCTCTATAGAAATGATTGTATAAGCTGCCCTTAGTGAGCAAGCTTCCACGGTCATCTTGCACAATCATTTCTGCATGGCTGAACTGTTACCATAGAACAACACACAAGGAGGATGAGACATGAGATTCTTTAAAGAAAACAACAGTTTATGCTTCAAGCATCAGTATGAAACCATGATGATTACCCCATGGGGAAAGAATGCGTTACGCGTGCGTGCGACAAAGTACCCACAGTTTACGCAGCATGACTGGGCACTGGAGGAAGTGGTTCCTGATACATCCAAAGAAGTTTCCATTGAAATCAATGAGGACAACACTGCATCCATTCAGAACGGGAGACTTAGCCTCAAAATTGATGCATCCGGTATTCTGACCTATTACCGCGATGGTAAGAAATTCTTAAAGGAATGTCACAGAGACTACGATCAGCCGTCCTGTCCCGAAAGCCGGTGTTTAAAGATCCGTGGCAGAGAGTACAAGGCAATCATCGGTGGAGACTATACCTTAAAGGTTCGTTTTGAAAGCAACAACGGAGAGAAAATTTATGGAATGGGACAGTACCAGCAGGAATATCTGGATTTGAAGGGCTGTACACTGGAGCTGGCACAGCGCAATTCCCAGGTAAGTATTCCGTTTGCCGTATCCAGTCTCGGTTATGGCTTCCTGTGGAATCATCCGGGCGTAGGAACGGCTACGTTTGGTAAGAATTACACGGAATGGGAAGCAAAAGCAACGAAGCAGATGGATTACTGGATTACCGTAGATGACAATCCGGCAAAGATTATGGAGAATTATACCGAAGTAACAGGAAGAACACCGATGTTTCCGGAAGAACTGCTTGGTTTATGGCAGTGCAAGCTTCGTTACCGGACACAGGAGGAGGTGTTGGGAGTTGCCCGTAAATACAAGGAGCTGGGCATCCATATTGATGTGATCGTGATCGACTTTTTCCACTGGACCAGACAGGGAGACTGGCAGTTTGATAAGAAATACTGGCCGGATCCCAAGGCAATGTGCGAAGAATTGCATGCAATGGGAACCAAAGTGGTTGTTTCTGTATGGCCGACCGTGGACAAAAGGAGTATTCATTTTGCAGAAATGCAGGAACGCGGCCTGCTGATCCGGACGGAACATGGCAGCAACCAGACTTATGATTTCCAGGGGGACTGTCTGGAAATCGATGTAACCAATCCGGAAGCGGCAGAGTATATCTGGGAGAAGTGCAAGGAAAGCTATTACGATTACGGAATTGATCTATTCTGGCTGGACAATTCCGAACCGGATTATAACGTATATGATTATGACAATTACCGTTATTATATGGGAACAGCGCTGGAAGTAACCAATGTATATCCAAAGCTTCTTGCCAAGGCATTTACCGATGGAATGAAAAAGGAAGCAAAGACGGACAGGATTCTTCATCTGATCCGTTCTACCTGGGCAGGTGGACAGAAGTATGGTGTTCTTTTGTGGTCCGGTGATGTGCCGAGTACCTTCGAGTCCTTAAGGGATCAGATCAATGCAGGACTCAATGCCGGACTTGCCGGAATTCCCTGGTGGACAACAGATATCGGTGGCTTTATGACCGATGACTGGCAGGATGAAGCGTTCCGTGAACTGCTATTGCGCTGGTATGAGTTTGCAGTATTCAGTCCGGTTCTGCGTATGCATGGTGACCGTGGACCGCACGACATTGAGCCGTTGGATGAAAGGGAATGGGGTGGAGGAAGCCTTTATACCGGACATGATAATGAGCTTTGGAGCTATGGCGAGGAAGCTTTTACCATTATGAAAAAGCAGCTGGATCTGCGTCTTTCCCTGAAGCCTTATATTGAAAAGCTGATGAAGGAAGCTGCACAGACCGGTGCGCCCCTGCTTCGTACTTTATTCTATGAATTCCCGCTTGATCCGATGTGTTGGGAGATTGAAGACCAGTATATGTTCGGTGACAGGTATCTGGTAGCCCCGGTTCTGGAGCTTGGATGCAGGGAGCGTCAGGTTTATCTTCCGGAAGGAACCTGGAAGAATCTGGTAGACGGTAAGGAATATTTAGGTGGCTCTTACGTAATGAGCGAGGCTCCGCTTGAGGCTATTCCGGTATTTGAAAGAGTGTAGGACGGGTGCGGAGCACTTTATGAGAATTGTTTTTTTGAATTATTTTTGTAAATGTTTTTGTAAAAAGATTTTTTTGGAAAAGATTTTTTTGAACAGCGTTTTTGAATAATGGTTCGTGAAACGGTTTGTGAAATACGGTTTGTAAATACAAGACGGTTCTTGCAATTACAGGAAAGATTCGTTAAACTGGGAATGTATGTGAATACATTCCCAGTTTGCAATTGCTTGTAAATGCGTAAAAAGGCTGTACTTTTGCAAATAGAATTCGAAATAGTTATACCTTTTTAATTATTTAAATATTAGATACCAGGAGGAACAGGATTATAAATGAAAGCACTGATCAAAGAATTTAAGGAATTTATTTCAAGAGGAAACGTGATGGATATGGCAGTCGGTGTCATCATCGGTGGTGCATTTACTGCAATTGTGAATTCACTGGTAAATGATATGCTGATGCCATTGCTTTCTCTTTTAACCGGCGGATTTGACTTTTTCCGGACTCTGCATTGCGCTTGGAGAAGGAGAAAAATGCAGCAACGATCAATTATGGTTCCTTTATTTCTGCCATCATTAATTTCCTGTTGATTGCACTGGTGATCTTCCTGATCATTAAGGCAATTAATAAGGTTTCCCGTAAGAAGAAAGAAGAAGCTGCGGCACCAACTACGAAGGAATGCCCGTATTGTAAGGAACAGATTGCTATTGAGGCAACGAGATGCCCTCATTGTACTTCAGAGCTTGAGTAACCACTAACCACTAATCACACGGAAATAAATTCAAGAGTGATCTGTGATCTGTTTTGGCAGTATAGAATGGAAGCGAAGAGTTTAAGCCGGATATCAGCAGATTGGAAGAACTGTGTCTATGACAGGTGCCCGTAAAAAGAGATCAGAGCCTGAAAGCAGAGAATGGTAAGAGGAAAGTGAAAATCATGGAACAGAACATTGAGAATACACAATCGATAGCAGAACCGATGAGCCGGCAGAAGAAGGTCGCAGCCATCAATGATCTGACCGGATACGGGCGGTGTGCACTGACCGTTTCCCTTCCGGTGATTTCCCATATGAAGCTGCAATGCTGTCCGGTTCCGACGTCAATTTTATCCAATCATACCGGGTATCCGGAGTATTATTTTGATGATTATACTGACCGCCTGCCGGAATATCTTGCTATGTGGAAGAAGCTGAAGCTGTCCTTTGACGGAATCATGTCCGGATTCTTAGGCTCTGCAGAGCAGATCGGTATGGTGGAGAGTTTTATTAAAACCTTTCGTAAGGAGCATACCATTGTGGTCGTAGATCCAGTGATGGGAGATCATGGATCAATCAGCAGCGTCTATACAGAAGAAATGTGTCTGTTAATGCGCAGGCTGGTATCTCTTGCAGATATTGTAACACCGAATCTGAACGAAGGCTGCAGGTTGACGGATGTGCCCTACCGGGATCATGGCTGGACGCGGAAGGAGTTACTCCGGATGGCAGAACATCTGACGGATTATGGACCGCAGAAGGTGGTTATTACCGGAATTCCACAGGGAGAGTTTATCGCGAATTTCATGTATGAAAAGGACAGAGAACCCGGGATGATCCGGACGCACCGTGTTTTTGAGGAACGCTGTGGAACCGGAGATCTGTTTGCCTCCATTATCACTGCGGATGCTGTGAATGGCGTGGAATTTGAGCAGTCCGTGCGTAAGGCATGCCGTTTTATTAAGAAGTGCATGATCAAGACTGCCGAGATGCATATTGAGCCGAAGAACGGCGTATGCTTCGAGGAAATATTGCATTTACTGTAGTAGCGTATATTTGACTCAACAAAAGGGACATCCGGTCAACGGATGTCCCTTTCTACATAACCCTTTCTACATAACCCCATAATTATCTCTAAATTGTTTATTCTGTCAGTAAGACTTAACCCATGGTAACAACAACGTCGTAGGTTTCCTTGCCCTTTACATAAGGGATCACACATCCGTCGATTGCCTTGCCGTCTACGGTGATGCTCTTAATTCCCTTTTCAACCTTGTCAGGGTTTTGAACCTTGATGTTGTAGGTTCCTTCACGGAATTTACGTGTTAATTCAAAGTCACCGAAATCCTTCGGTACACAAGGATCAATGCTTAATCCGTTGTGGGTCGGATATACACCTAAGATGTACTGGGAAACATTGACAAAGGTCCATGCAGCAGTACCGGTTAACCAGCTGTTCTTTGCTTCACCATGGAACTTCGCATCACGGCCGGCAACCATCTGGGAGTATACATAAGGCTCTGTTCTGTGAATCTCACTGAACTCTTCGCAGTAAGCAGGGCAGGTCTTCTGGTAAATTTCAAACGCTCTGTCGCCACGTCCGATTACAGTTTCAGCGATGGATACCCAGGGATTGTTGTGGCAGAAGATACCGGCATTCTCTTTATATCCGGGCGGATAAGAAGAGATTTCTCCAAGCTCTAAGTGATATCTGGTATAAGCAGGCTGGAGAATCATAACACCATATTTGGTATCCAGCTTTTCTTTTACAGAATCAAGAGCTTTCTTAGCAAGACCTTCCTTCACGCCGATACCTGCTAAAGAGCAGAAGCCGTTGGACTCAATATAAATCTGACCTTCTTCACACTCCTTGGAACCGATCTTCTGACCGTAAGCATCGTATGCACGAACGAACCAGTCACCATCCCAGCCATCCTTAAGAACAGCGTCATACATTTTGGCAACTTCTTCTCTGGCATAATCTGCTTCCTTCTGGTCACCCATCAGTTCACAGAGCTGTGCATATTCTTCACCGTACTTAACGAACATACCTGCGATGAATACGGACTCTGCAACAGGTCCTTCGGAAGGACCGAAGGTCTGGAAGGATTCACCCGGATGTTCGGAGAAGCAGTTCAGGTTCAGACAGTCATTCCAGTCGGCACGCCCGATCAGAGGAAGATTGTGAGGACCCTTGTGATTTACGGTGTAATCAAAGCTTCTCTTTAAGTGTCCCATCAAAGGAGTAGCTACGGACATATCATTATCATAAGGAACCATCTCGGTTAAAATGGTGGTATCGCCGGTCTCGCGGACATAGGCGGATGTACCTGCGATCAGCCATAACGGATCATCATTAAATCCGGAACCAATGTCGGAGTTACCCTTCTTGGTAAGCGGCTGATACTGATGATATGCACTACCATCCTGGAACTGGGTAGATGCGATATCAATGATTCTTTCTCTTGCACGGTCCGGAATCAGATGTACGAAGCCGAGCAGATCCTGACAGGAGTCACGGAATCCCATTCCACGGCCGATACCGGATTCATAATAGGAAGCAGAACGTGACATGTTAAAGGTAACCATACACTGATACTGATTCCAGATGTTAACCATACGGTCAACCTTATCGTTAGAGGACTTCACGGTGTACTTGGAAAGAAGTCCGTTCCAGTATTCGTTCAGCTCTGCAAATGCCTTATCTACATCTGCGTCTGTTTTATAACGGTCAAGCATTTCATAAGCACGCTTCTTATTTACAACACCCTTGGATTCCCATTTCTCATCTTCAGGATTCTCTATGTAGCCCAGTACGAAAACAAAGGACCTGGTTTCACCGGGATTTAAGGTGATGTTGATCTGATGGGAAGCGATCGGCTGCCATCCGCTTGCTACGGAGTTGGTGCAGGCACCATTCTTAACAGCGGTCGGATCATCTGTTCCATTGTATGCGCCAAGGAATTCATCGCGGATGGTATCAAAGCCATCGATCTTCGCATTTACAGAGTAAACAGCATAGTGATTACGACGCTCTCTGTACTCGGTTTTTGTGGAAAATCGTGGAATCTACGATTTCAACTTCGCCGGTACTGAAGTTACGCTGGAAGTTCTTCATATCATCATCCGCATTCCATAAGCACCATTCTACATAAGAGAATAAGGACAGGGTCTTGACGGAAGATGAGTTGTTGGTCAGCTTCACCTGGTTGATTTCACAGGTATCGTTCATCGGAACAAAAAGCGAGAACAGAAGCCTGTACATTATTCTTGCTTGAGATAAAGCGGCTGTAACCGATACCGTGACGGCACTCGTAAGAGTCAAGCTCAGTCTTTGTGGGCTTCCACCCTGGGATTCCAAATGGTATCTCCATCTTTAATATAGAAGTATTTACCATTCACATCATTGGGGGTATCGTTGTAACGATAACGGGTTAAACGAAGTAACTTCGCATCCTTATAGAAGGAATAGCCACCGCAGGTGTTGGATATCAGACTGAAGAAATCATTACAGCCAAGATAGTTGATCCAGGGAAGCGGAGTTCTTGGGTGTGGTGATCACGTACTCACGGTTCGCGTCATCAAAATAACCAAATTTCATAGCACTTTCTCCTTACCTTATTAATTATTTTATTAATTGTATTAATAGTTACCTAATCATGTAAAAGTAAACGAATGCTGATATAGATAAACATACAGAAAACGTTTAAGTAACCTCTTAATTAGAATTATACATAAAAAGGATATGCTATTGCAACAACAAAATTGTGCATATTAGAGCACTTTCGAATAGAGAAAAAAATAATTTCTAGTGCAAAAATATTATTTTGAAGGCTAATAAAATTAAAATTACTTAAAAAAATACTTAAGATTAGCTTATGAACAAATGCTAATAGCGAAAAATTTAAGTTGTCAATAGTAAAAATCCTTGTTGAAAATAGTAGAAATATACTTGCTCTTTCTGTGAAATTTGCTAAAAAAATGTCATTTTTGCATAAAAAAATCATAAAAAAAGCATTGCGAAGTTATAAGAAATGATGTACGATAATGATACGAAAACGATTAAGAAATCGATGAGCAGTGAAGGGATTACAGCTATGGTTTCGATGAAGGATATTTCAGCAGCCTGCGGGGTATCGATAGCAACCGTCAGCAAGGCCCTGAACGATCACAAGGATATAGGAAAAGAAACAAAGGAACATATCAGACAGGTTGCCAAGGAAATGGGATATTCCCCAAACTCTGCAGCCAAGGCATTGAAAACAAACTGCACCAGAAATCTTGGAGTTCTCTTTGTGGATGATGCCCACAGCGGCCTGAAGCATGATTATTTTTACATATGTACTGGACAGCTTCAAAAGTACTGCAGAAGAGAAGGGATACGATATCACTTTTATTAACAGCAACCGATCCGGTGGAAACAAGATGTCCTATTTAGAGCATAGCAGATATCGCGGATTTGACGGTGTGATGATTGCCTGTGTGGACTTCTATGATCCGGAAGTGGAAGAACTGGTACGGAGTGATATCCCGGTAATCACCATTGATCATCTTTTTAATAACCGATGTGCCATTATCTCAGATAACGTATCCGGCATGAGAGATCTTGTACAATATGTTTATTCCATGGGACACCGCAGGATTGCATACATTCATGGAGCATCCTCATCGGTTACACAAAACCGGTTATCTTCTTTCTATAAGACCTGCGAGGAGCTTGGCATTGATGTTCCGGCAGAGTACATCGGAGAAGCACCTTACCGTGATACGAACGGTGCCTACCTGGAAACGAAGAGACTCCTGGGACTTAAGGAGATTCCGACCTGCATCCTTTATCCGGATGATTTCTCCTGCTTTGGAGGAATTAATGCCATCAATGAACTGGGACTTAAGATTCCCGATGATGTATCTGTAGTTGGTTATGATGGATTAAGAATTGCAAGACATTTTGAACCGAAGATTACGACCATTATCCAGGATACCGGGAGGCTTGGAAGAGAAGCGGCACTGAAGCTTATCAGTCTCATTGAAAATCCGAAGTCGACAATTACTGAACAGATTGTCGTTCCCGGTGTGGTTTTTGAAGGTAATTCGGTGAAACATTTATAATTGGAAATAAGGCATACAATCTGACAGGTTGTACATAAAAATGAGATATATAAGAAGAACGGCAGTGAACGGTAATGATGCGTTTCTTCTATATATAAAGAAAAAGCAAATCTAACGGAAAAAGGAGAGATGACTATGAAAAGCTTCTTGCATAACACGTGGAAGCACAGAGCGCACGTTGTAATGGCGTTGCCGGCATTCCTGATTTTATTCTTTATCATGTATGTCCCTATGGCTGGTCTTGTAATGGCGTTTAAGAATTTTGACTACACGCTGGGTATTTGGAAGAGCCCGTGGAACGGAATTGACAACTTCAAATTCCTTCTTGCTTCCAAAGCAACCTTCATGACAATGACGAGAAATACCCTGTTGTATTACATTGTGTTTACGGCGCTGGGAACCTTCCTCAATGTAGTACTGGCAATCGCTATTGATCAGTTCATATTTAAAAAAATGGCTAAGACAATGCAGACCATTATGATCATCCCGGTATTTATTTCTTATGCAGCAGTACAGTTTATTGTATATGCATTTATCAGTACCGATACTGGTATCATCAATCATGCAATGGATGCCAATATACGATTTTACTCAACAGCTTCTTACTGGCCGGTGATCTTAACCATCGTAAAAATGTGGAACAGTGTAGGTTATGGTTCTGTGTTGTATATGTCCGTATTAGCCGGTATTGATACCGAGTTATACGAAGCAGCAGAAATCGATGGCGCAAACAAGTGGCAGAAGATCTGGAACATTACCATCCCGGCACTGATTCCGATGATTACTGTTATGCTGTTATTATCCGTTGGCAGCATTATGAAGTCTGATACCGGTTTGTTCTATCAGGTAACCAGAAACAGTGGTGTGCTTTATCCGACAACACAGGTTATTGACTCTTATGTATTGAATGCGATCTTTAAAAACTCTAACTTTGGATTTACGGCTGCAACCAGCTTCTTCCAGTCTGTGGTAGGCTTGCTGATGATGCTATTTGCGAATGGAATGGTTCGTAAGATTGCACCCGATAATGCATTGTTCTAAGGGAAAGGAGAATAGAAGATGAGCAAGAAAAAAGGTAATGCTGCCGATTTGGCACCATCCAGAAAAGAGAAAAAAGGAATCGGTCAGTATGTTCTCGGATTTTTCCTTTTACTGTATACACTGTTTTTGCTTTCTGCCGGTATTGCTGGTATTCATTGCAGCTTTCACAGATGAAGGTGCAATTCTGAATAATGGTTTCAGCTACTTCCCGGAGAAGTGGTCCTTAGCAGGTGTACAATCCGTTTTGAAATATGGTCATCAGTTATTGACCTCTTATGCAGTTACTATTTTTGTTACGGTATTCGGTACCTTCTTAGGTCTGATGGTAATGAGTATGTTTGCTTATTCCATCAGCAGAAAGGGCTTCCGGTTATCCAAGTTTTTATCCGTTTACCTTTTGATCCCTATGCTGTTCAATGGTGGTCAGCTTTCCGGATATATTATCTTCACAAGCTACTATCACTTAAAAGACAGCTTATGGTTATTAATCCTTCCGTTGTGTGTATCTACGATGAACGTTATCATCTTAAGAACATACATCGCTAACAGTATTCCGAATGAATTGATGGAAGCAGCCAAGATTGATGGTGCAGGCGAGTACAGAACGTTCTTCCAGATCACCCTTCCGCTTCTTAAGCCTTCCATGGCAGCTGTAGGCTTTTATGATGGCTACCGCTTACTGGAATGACTGGCAGAATGCTTTTGCTTTACATTACCTCCGATAGTAAGAAGCCGTTACAGCTTCTGCTTGTAAGTATTCAGAAGAGTATCGAGTTCCTGTTGAATAACACCAATGTACCTGCGGCAGCGAGAGCAGCTATGGGTGGTAATATTCCGCAGTACTCTTCCACAATGGCAACGGTATTGATCGTTATCGGACCGATCATGGTGGTATATCCGTTCTTCCAGAAATATTTCATTAAGGGCTTGACAGTAGGATCTGTTAAGGGTTAATATAGTGACTGGTACGCTTTTAAAAAGGTATCGTAAAAACAACATACTTATTTTTGGTATTCCGGGTGATTCCAATTCCGGCATCACCTTTGAGAATATAAATTAAAAAGGGAGGTTTTTTTATCAAATGAAGAAAAAAACCTTTTATCAGCTCTGCTGGTAGCAGCTATGGCAGTCAGCACTCTTGCCGGATGCGGAAGCAGCACCACAGAAACACCTGCAGCTGACACAACAACAGAAGCAGCTGACACAACAACAGAAGCAGCAGACACAACAGATGATGCTGCAGCAGCAGACACAACAGAAGCAGCTAGTGGAGATGTGGTTAACATCAACATCTACAGAGCTACTTACAACTTAGGACAGCCTGACAGTGCAGAAGTAAAGGCAGTTCAGGACGCTATCAACGAGTACATCGCTGACAAGATCAATGTACAGGTTACTATCAATGATATTCCTTCAGGTGAATATGCAGATAAGGCAAACCTTGCATTAGCAAACAACGAAATCAACTTACTTTGGACCGCAAGCTGGATGGGAACCATCGGAACCAACGATCTGTACAAGGCTAACGCAGCTTATGACATCACAGATCTTTTACCCGGAACAACCCTTTACAGTGCTATGCCGGAATCTATCTGGACCGCTTCCCGTTATGATGGAAAAGATTTATTCATTCCTGTTTACAAGGAAGCATACGAAGGCTATGACTTAAAGTTCCCTGAAGGATATGCTACCGAGTTTGGTCTTGATACCTCTTCCATTAAGGAACTTAAGGATCTTGAGCCGTACCTTGAGTGGTGTAAGACAGAGAAGGGACTTAAGTATCCTTACCTTGTAGGTAAGACACCTATGTTCTTCAGATATTACATTGACAAGTATGACTTCTTCGATGGAGCTAACTCCTTATTCGCAGTTGATCGTGCTACCGATACTGTAGTTAACCCTACATTAACTCAGGATTACATTGATTTCTGTACTTTAATGTGCGAATGGGGTGAGAAGGGTTACATCTCTGAAGATGAAGTAACCAAGACCACTTCCGATAGTGAAACACAGACTCAGAACTGGGGCGTTAACTGGTGGACATGTGTACCTGGTGACGAGTCCAACTCCGAAAGCCGTGATCTACAGGAAGAAGTATTCGTAGAAGGATTTACCGGTAAGTATGCTCATTCTACCACTACTCTTGGATCCTGTTTCGCAATTACAGCTAACTCCTCTGAAGAGCAGGCTAAGGCTTGTATCGACTTCTTAGGCTTACTGTACACAGATAACACTGTAGCTAACCTTTATACCTATGGTATTCAGGATGTAGATTATACCTTAGATGCTGATGGTAAGGTAGTTCAGAACAACGAGAAGTATGGTCATTCCGCTTGGGAATCCACTTCTGTAGTTCCTCTTACCCTTTGCGCTGGCGAACCTGATGACAAGGTTCAGATCTACCAGGATATGAACGGACAGGCTAAGGCTTCCTGTGCAGCAGGATTCAGATTTAACGTAGCACCTGTTGAAGCTCAGTACGCTGCATGTACAAACGTATTCGATCAGTACGGATTCGTTCTTGAGCTTGGTGGATATGCTGCAGCTGATGTTGAATCCATCATCACTGAGTACAACGCAGCACTTGATGAAGCTGGATACCAGGATGTACTTGCTGAGTTCTCTAAGCAGTATGAAGATTGGAAAGCTTCCAAGTAATTAAATAAAACCTGAAACTTTAGGGGCATTGCGAAAGCAATGTCCCTTTTGTTGTGTAGAGCACTTAATGAAAGCAAACCGAAAGGTGCAGCTTGAATTTAGTGCGAACCAGTCCGAACACTTAATGAATGCAAACGAAGTGTAGCATGAATTTAGTGAGAGGGACAAGTAGAAAAATTAATGAAAATAAATGAAAAGCAATAATGAATAAAAAAATTTTTCAAATCGTTCATAATACTCCTGTAACAAAAAATTATATTAAGCCGTAGAAAGATCAGACGGCGGAATGTGAGGAATTATGTCTAAGAACGATTACAGTGAAAAACAAGACAACCAATTCTCAGGGAAGTACTTCTTCCAAGGATTCTCAGAATTCTTCCAAGAATTCCCAGAAGAACCAGTCTACCAACAGCTCTAAGGACAAAAATACCAACAAGAGCGATTATTAAGACCAACGGAAGGCGTCCATAAAGGGCGCCTTTTTTGGCCTTAAAAAAACTCTTTGTTGCCTGAAAAAGACAGGTATGTTATCCTTTGAAGAGAGTGAAACGATGCCTGTAACATAAAGGTATGGTCATAGAGATTAGAAACGAAGGTTGGGAAAATGGAACGATTAGAATTAATTGCTCCCTGTCATTTCGGACTTGAGGCAGTTTTAAAAAGAGAAATACTGGATCTTGGATATGAAATCATCCGTGTGGAGGATGGAAGAATCCTGTTTGAAGGAGATACGGAAGCAGTATGCCGGGCGAATATTTATCTGCGTACGGCAGAACGAATCCTGATCAAAGCCGGAGAATTTCATGCAGAAACCTTCGAGGATCTGTTCCAGGGAACGAAAGCAATTCCATGGGAACATTATATACCGGTGAATGGTAAGTTTTATGTGACGAAAGCAGCCAGTGTGAAGAGTAAGCTGTTCAGTCCTTCGGATATTCAGTCCATTATGAAGAAGGCTATGGTGGAACGAATGAAGGAGATTCATCACATCAGCTGGTTTGCAGAGGATGGCGATCTTTTCCCTGTGCGGGTATTTCTTCATAAAGATGAGGTGCTGGTTGGGATTGACACTACCGGAGAATCCTTACATAAAAGAGGATACCGTAAGCTGACTGCCAAGGCACCGATTGCAGAGAATCTGGCGGCAGCCCTGATTATGCTTACCCCGTGGAGAGGAAACCGTATTCTGGTGGATCCGTTTTGTGGAAGTGGAACGTTTCCGATTGAGGCAGCGATGATGGCGGCCCATATGGCGCCGGGAGTGAGCCGGAATTTCACGGCGATGACCTGGAATCATCTGATTCCGGAAAAGGAATGGAAGGAAGTCCGTGAAGAAGCGAAGGAAGAGATTGACCTGAATGTAGAAACCGATATTCAGGGGTATGATCTGGATGAAACGATGGTGGAGTATGCAAGACAGAATGCACGTCTTGCAGGGGTAGACCATTTAATTCATTTCCAGAAGCGTGGAGTGGACCAGTTAAGCCACAGCAGGAAATATGGCTTTGTGATTACGAATCCTCCTTATGGAGAACGGTTGGAAGAAAAGGAAGCGCTTTTTGACCTGTATCATATGATTGGTGAACGGTTTAGGAAGCTGGATGACTGGTCGTTGTATCTGATCACTTCTTATGATAAAGCTCAGGAAGCACTCGGACTTAAGGCGGATAAAAACCGTAAAATATATAATGGAATGATGAAGACCTACTTTTATCAGTTCCCCGGACCGAAACCACCTAAGAAAAATTCCTGAGATCTATGTAGAAATCTGCAGATCTTATCTATATATGATATAAGGATTGGAAGGAAGGATTATGCAGCAGAAATTGATGAAGAAAACGACGGTGCTGGTGTGTCTGTTTTTCTGTAATAGCATTAGGGCTGATCATCGGATTATCCACAACGAAGGTGGTTACCATTACAGAGGTTGCGCAGGATGAAGTTGTGAGAACCGGAGATGCGATTGAACCGCAGACATCTTCTGCGGATTCTGAAAATGTGCTTGTCTTTGATGCGGAGGAAGCAACAGATTATCTTTGTATTCCATTGCCGGAGGGAAGTAAGGCGGAAGAAATCACGATAGAGAATCATTACATGGATCAGGAGCTTTATGTACTGATTCAGAATGCACAGGAGTCATTTTATGCAGAGCATGCGCTGAGGGGAAACCGGGCCGGTGTGGAAGCAGGGGTTTATCACGAAACGGAGGATGGCGTTGCACTGATTTTTAATCTGACGCAGGTTTATGAGTATCGCACGGTGTTTGAAAATAATGAGTTGTACATCAGCTTTTTAAATCCGAGGGAAATTTATAATCAGATTGTTGTTATTGATCCCTCCTGTGGAGGTCTGGACAGAGGCAGGGGAGGAAATGGTATTATAGAGAAGGAACTGACGCTTCAAATTGCAAAGAAGCTGAAGGAAAAACTCGATGAAAGTAAGATCAAGGCATATTATACAAGAATGGATGATGTAAACCCTGCTGCAGAGCAGAGAGTAGCGCTTGCCAATGAAGTAAAAGCAGACATGTATATTGAAATATCTGTGGATAGCAGGGAAGAGGAAGCGGTATACGGGGTGAGCACGGTCTATAATGATCAGTATTTTTATTCCGGGGTTTGGCAGCGTGGAGCTGGCAGATCTTCTGGAAAGGGAACTGGCATCGGAGATTAAGACCAAGGCGTTAGGGCTTGAAAAAGGCATCGGAGGAAAGTAAGCTGCGTTATGCGACGGTTCCGGCTGCCGAGGTACGCGTGGGGTGCCTGTCCAACAAGCAGGAAGCGATCCTTTTAAAGCGTGAGGATTATATTGAAAAAATCACAAATGGCATTTATAATGCTATTATTAGTTCGTATGAGACTTATTTAACCGAAGAACACTAAATAGAGCGAGGTATGCGGAATGTCCCGTATTATTTTTGCAACAGGAAATCAGAATAAAATGAGAGAGATCCGTGAGATTATGCAGGGATTTCAGGTGAATGGAGAAGAAGTGGAGATCCTGTCCATGAAGGAAGCAGGAGTCTTCACGGATATTGTTGAGGACGGAACGACCTTTGTGGAGAATGCGTCCATTAAAGCTAAGGCTATTGCAGCTCTTGCGCCGGGGGATTTTGTCATGGCAGACGATTCGGGACTGGAGATTGATGCCTTGAATAAGGAACCGGGGATTTATTCTGCAAGATACCTGGGCGAGGATACCTCCTATCAGATTAAAAATGCGAACCTGATCGAACGTCTTAACGGAGTCCCGGATGAGAAGCGGACAGCACGGTTTGTCTGTGCAATTGCTACGGTGATGCCGGATGGAACGCTGCTTACGACGGAAGGTACGATTGAAGGAAGAATCGGCTATGAAGAACAGGGAAAAGAATGGCTTTGGCTATGATCCTATTTTTTTCTGGTTCCGCCTTATGTACAGACCTCTGCAGAACTGACCGAAGAGGAGAAGAACGCAATCAGTCACAGAGGCAATGCATTACGCTCTATGAGACAAAAGATTGAGGGGTACATGAATGAAGGTACTGATTGTAAGTGATACACACAGACAGAATGAGAATTTTGTGCAAGTGGTGGATAGAGGAGAGCCCATTGATCTGTTGATTCATTGTGGAGATATTGAAGGAAGTGAGTATCTGATCAGCCAGAGGGCAGGGTGTCCTGTTTATATGGTAGCGGGAAATAACGATTTCTTTTCGGATCTGCCCAGGGAAAAGGAGTTTCAGATCGGGAAATATAAGGTATGGCTTGTTCATGGAAACACCTATGGAGTATCACTGGGAAATCAGGAACTGAAGCAGGAGGCGCGTGACAGGGGCGTGGATATTGTCATGTACGGACATACGCATAAGCCGGTTGTAGACGGGACAAAGATCTCATTGCCATTAATCCGGGATCGCTGACCTATCCCCGCCAGGAGGGAAGAAGGCCGTCCTATATTGTGATGACGATTGAGGACGGAATCAGACAGGATGTAAGCTTTGAGATTCGATACCTGTAGTAAGATAAGGGATAGAGTGGGAGAAAGCCAACACAGTAATTGTAATTACAAATAAAAAAGCACAGTAAAAAAATCATTACAAAAAAACATAAAAAAATTAGTTGACATTGTTTAGATGATACCATATAATATATTTTTGCGTCGTGTGGTGAAGCATTTGAAAGTCTACCGGGGTGTGGCTCAGCTTGGCTAGAGCGCCTGGTTTGGGACCAGGAGGCCGCAGGTTCGAATCCTGTCACCCCGATTTGTAAGAAATACCATGCGGGTGTAGTTCAATGGTAGAACACCAGCCTTCCAAGCTGGATACGTGGGTTCGATTCCCATCACCCGCTTTCAGTATGTGTCCGTAGCTCAGCTGGATAGAGCAACGGCCTTCTAAGCCGTGGGTCGGGGGTTCGAATCCCTTTGGGCACATTTGAGAGAAGGATGAAACCTATCTCACATATGGTGGGTATGGCGCAGTTGGTTAGCGCGCCAGATTGTGGCTCTGGAGGCCGGGGGTTCGAGTCCCTGTATCCACCTTACCCGGGGTTGTCCCAGGGGACAAGCTTGGTGAGGAACCGGAAGAGTACGGTTCATTTAATGGGCTATCGCCAAGCGGTAAGGCACAGGGTTTTGATCCCTGCATTCGCTGGTTCGAATCCAGCTAGCCCAGCTTATAAATATGGGCCACTAGCTCAGGTGGTAGAGCACTTGACTTTTAATCAAGTTGTCCCGGGTTCGAGTCCCGGGTGGCTCATTATATTTTATCTATTCCGGCGCCACGTATGTAGCGCCGTTTGTCATTTAAAGAAAGGATTCCTATGGAACAGAAAGAAAATAAAATGGGTGTGATGCCCGTCAACAAACTTTTAATCAGTATGTCCCTGCCAATGATGATTTCCATGCTGGTGCAGGCACTTTATAACATTGTAGACAGTATCTTTGTATCAAGAATTGATGAAAATGCCCTGACAGCGGTTTCACTGGCATTCCCACTGCAGACATTGATGATTGCAATGGGAACCGGTACCGGTGTCGGAATCAATGCACTGTTATCAAAGTCTCTTGGCGAGAAGGACTTTGATAAGGCAGACAAGACTGCAGAGAACAGTGTTTTCCTTGCTCTGATCAATTATGTGGTATTCTGCCTGATTGGTATTTTCTTAACGAAACCTTTTTATTTAAGTCAGACCAGGGATCCACAGATCATAGAGTATGGGGTACAATATTTGAGGATCGTGTGCTGCTGTTCCTTTGGTATGTATGCACAGTTTGTATTTGAGCGGCTTTTGCAGTCCACCGGTAAAACCGTTTATACCATGATTACGCAGAGTCTGGGAGCAATTATTAATATCATTCTGGATCCGATCTTTATTTTCGGATATTTCGGTGTGCCGAAGATGGGCGTTGCCGGTGCGGCGGTTGCTACTGTTATTGGACAGATCGTTGCAGGGACGGCTGCCTGCATCATTAACCTTAAAGCCAACACGGAAATTCATCTTCGGATTAAGGGATTCCGACCGGATGGAAAAATCATCGGATTGATTTATGAAGTAGGTATTCCTTCTATTATTATGCAGTCGATTGGATCGGTCATGACCTACGGTATGAATAAGATTCTGCTTGGATTCAGTTCTACCGCAGCGGCAGTGTTTGGTGTATACTTCAAGCTCCAGAGCTTCATCTTTATGCCGGTATTTGGGCTGAATAATGGCATGGTACCGATTATTGCGTATAATTATGGTGCGGGCAAGAGGGAACGGATGATGAAGACCTTAAAGCTCAGCATTCTGTATGCAGTGATTCTGATGCTGATCGGATTCCTTGTATTCCAGGTTATGCCGGACAGCCTGCTGGGACTGTTCGATGCGTCAGAAACAATGCTTGCGATCGGTCGTCCGGCACTCCGGATTATCAGCATCAGCTTTCTGCTTGCAGGCTTTTCCATTGTGTGCGGTTCGATGTTTCAGGCTCTTGGAAACGGTGTGTACAGCATGCTGGTATCCATTGCCAGACAGCTGATTGTACTGCTTCCTGTAGCATATCTGCTTTCGAGGACAGGAAATATTGACATGGTATGGTGGGCATACCCGATTGCAGAACTGGTATCAGGCGGACTGACCGTATTCTTCCTTGTGAGAATTTACCGGAAGGTGATTGTGCATATCGGTGAACCTGCATAAAGGAGTATGGATCATCAGATGATATTAAATCGGTAATATGAATCAGGTAATGCTAATTATGAAAATCACATTGACATGTATCTGATGGAATGATAACATAATAAAGTTCCATCAGTTATACGCGGGTGTGGCGGAATTGGCAGACGCGCTAGATTTAGGTTCTAG
The DNA here is from genome assembly GCA_021628825.1 of Lachnospiraceae bacterium. Taxonomy (GTDB): domain Bacteria; phylum Bacillota; class Clostridia; order Lachnospirales; family Lachnospiraceae; genus Suilimivivens. Next base: position 1,010,338 of record JAJXRY010000002.1, read on the forward strand.
TGTCCCCGACGTGCAGGTTCAAGTCCTGTCACCCGCATCATATTAATATTAAATAGGAAAATAAAAATTACTCTGTTTTTATGCAGGTAGTTCTATTTTTCCTATTTTCATGTAGAGCACTTAATGAAAGCAAGCCGAAGGTGCAGCTTGAGTTTAGTGCGAACGGTACCCGGACACTTAATGAGGACGAGCAGAGCGAAGTACGAATTTAGTGAAGCGGGTACATGTTAGAATATAAGAATTCGTCTGATGACTTATTTGACGAAAGACTCAAAAATATAGTATCCTTAAATTAATGGAAATTTGTGGGAGGTACGGGTATGATTTCAAAAAAATTTTTGGGGAATTATCTTATTAGTAAGGGAAAGCTTACACCGGAGCAGTTGGACGATGTATTGGAAGAGATCACCAGGGTTCGTGTGAAGCTTGGCCTGATTGCTGTAGCAGAAGGAATGATTACACAGGAGCAGGCAGATAAGATCAACCGGCTGCAGGCGGTTATGGATAAGCGTTTTGGTGATATTGCAGTGATTAAGGGGTATCTGACGGAGAAGCAGGTGGACGAGCTGCTGAGACTCCAGGGAAACCCGTATCTTGCATTTGCACAGGCTCTTGAGAATCTGAACCTGATGAAGATTACAGAGCTTGACGATATTATGAGAGAATATCAGGCAGAGAATGAATTTACGAACTCCAGTATGGAGGACTTAAAGAGTGATGATGTGGATCGGGTATTACCGTTGTTTTTGCCGCCGGATGCAGCAGAATATCTGGATATGGCAGGGGTGGTACTTCGTACCATGATGCGTTGTGTAGATAATAATGTCATGCCGATGAAGGCATATTTTGATAAACAGTACCTTGCAGATAACGGTGCGATGCAGCTTGTAGAGGGCGAGAGGCCGGTTACCTGTGCTTTTGCAGGAAACGGACAGGCACTATTACCGACCGCCTCCTGTTTCGGACATGAAGAGTTTGAAAAGGTGGATGAGGATGCACTGGATGCAGTGGCAGAGCTGATCAACTGTATTAATGGTCTTTATGCATCCGATATGAGCCAGCAGAGAATCGAAATGGAATTATGTCCTCCGGAATTTTCTGCTTCCATCAGCGGATTTTACAGTGAAAAGATCCTGGTACTTCCGATTGAAGTATATGGAGAGACCGTACAGGTGCTTATTACGATAGGCAACAGCCTTGAAATGCGATAGAGAAAAACAGGAGGAGAATAAGAAATGGGAAAGATACTGATCGTAGATGACTCCAGAACATCCCGCAAGATGCTGAGAGAGATTTTGGAGGGTATGGGACATGAAATCGCCGGAGAAGCAACGAACGGTGAGGAAGGATATGTGATGTATAAGGAACTTAATCCGGATCTTGTAACTCTGGATATTACCATGCCGAAGATGGATGGTATCGAGGCTCTGATGCTGATTAAGAAATATAACGAGAATGCAGAGGCCGTAATGATTACAGCGGCAGGACAGAAGGAAAAGATGATTCAGGCAGTTAAATACGGAGCGTCCGAATTCATCACGAAGCCTTATGAGCGCGAAGAAGTAGAGGGTATCATTGCACAGATTCTGGATTAATTTTCCATAAGGAACGGAATGAAAAGGAAAGATCCTCAGGATCTTTCCTTTTTAGCAAAAGGGAGACTGGAGCAGATGATGCAGGAAATAAGTGTATTGCGGGAATTGAATATGGTGTCGGTAACGATACGGCTTCTGCTCGCCCTGGCTGCAGGAACGCTGATTGGAATTGACCGTGGAATGAAACGGCGTGGAGCCGGAATTAAAACACATGTGTTGGTCTGTCTGGGTGCTACGCTTGTTATGATGACCGGACAGTATATTGTGAATTTTTTTGGTGCCGGACAGGAGGTTGCACGTCTTGGTGCACAGGTGATCAGCGGAGTCGGTTTTCTGGGAGTCGGTACGATCATTGTAACAGGCAGGAATCAGATAAGAGGACTTACCACGGCGGCGGGGCTCTGGGCATGTGCCTGTATCGGGCTTGCATTGGGAATCGGCTTTTATGAAGGAGCCTTTGTCATGCTGCTGCTTGTGCTGCTTACCTTTGTAGGGCTTGCACGGCTTGACCGGTATGTTTATACGCATTCCCGCGTTCTGGAGCTTTATATCGAAGTGGACAGCGCCAAGAGTATTGTTGAACTGAGAAAGCAGCTCCGTAAAATGGATCTGCGGATTGCCGGTTTTGAAACCATGGAGACGATGATTAAGGGAGATGATACGACTGTGATGACCAGCATCGAGCTTACAGGTCCCCATATGCATGATTCAACCATACAGGCGATACGGAATATCGAGGGTGTCGTTTATGTTGAGGAGCTGTAAAAGGATGTGCGCTTTTGGCTTGCATTCCATGCGTAAAAGCGTTATAGTTTTTAAGAGGGTTTGAGATATTGATCGAGGAGGAGATTATGGCAGGACAGACGAATCTACAGAAGGATGTGCTGGTTTTGAATATGGAGCAGCAGCTTTCTGAAATTGCACAGAGTATGTTTGATAAGAAAATTGCAGAGCTGACTGATCAGGAACTGTATTATGTAGTTCTTATTCTCACGAAAAGGCTTATGAAGGTTTCCGATGAGAATGAAGGAGAGAAGAAGGTATATTATATTTCCGCTGAATTCCTAATCGGTAAGCTGCTTTCCAATAACCTGATCAATCTTGGTGTCTATGACAAAATGTCAGAGATTCTTAATAAATACGGAAAGAAGCTTTCTGTTATTGAAGAAATCGAGCCTGAACCTTCCCTTGGAAATGGCGGACTGGGAAGATTGGCTGCCTGCTTTATGGATTCCATTGCAACGCTGGGATTACCCGGTGAGGGAATCGGATTAAATTATCATTTCGGTCTGTTTAAACAGGTGTTCCGTGATAAACTGCAGTGTGCAGAGAAGAATGAATGGATGGAGAAGGAATCCTGGCTTACCAGAACAGATATTTCCTTCGATGTCTTTTTTGGCAGGAAAAAGGTCGTTTCCCGGCTGTATGACATTGATGTTCCGGGATATGACAGTGGTGTCAATAAGCTTCGTCTCTTTGATATTGAAAGTATAGATGAGAGTCTTGTTAAAAAAAGGGCATCGACTTTGATAAGGAAGCCATTGAGAAAAAAACCTTACCTTATTCCTTTATCCGGATGATTCGGATGAGGCGGGCAATCTGCTCCGTATTTATCAGCAGTATTTCATGGTATGTAATGCGGCACAGATGATTCTTCATGAGATGAAGGAGAAGAAGTATGATCTTCGTAAGATGTATGAGCATGCAGTCATCCAGATCAATGACACGCATCCAACCATGATTATTCCGGAGCTGATTCGTATTCTTGTGGAAGACAAGGCATTTACCATGGATGAAGCTATTGAAGTGGTAAGTAAGTGCTGTGCATACACGAATCATACCATTCTTGCAGAAGCACTGGAGAAGTGGCCTTTAAAATACCTGGAGAAGGTCGTTCCCCAGCTTGTTCCTTATATTAAGGAGCTGGATAAGAGAGTAGCTGCGAAATACAAGGATCCGAAGGTGCAGATTATTGATAAGGATGGCAGAGTGCACATGGCACACATCGACATTCACTATGGATTTTCTGTAAACGGTGTGGCTGCAATTCATACAGAGATTCTGAAGAATACCGAATTAAATGCGTTTTACAGGCTGTATCCGGAAAAGTTTAATAATAAGACGAACGGTATTACCTTCCGCCGCTGGCTGATGAGTTGTAACCGTGAACTGTCAACCTATCTTGCACAGACAATCGGGGATGGCTTTAAGAAGGATGCCGATAAATTAGAAAAGCTTCTGGAATTTAAGGATAATCCGGAAGTTCTGGATCAGATTGCGCAGATCAAAATGAACCGCAAGCAGGAGCTGGTTGCATATGTGAAGGAAAACGAAGGAGTTACCTTAAATCCGGATTCCATTTTTTTGATATTCAGATTAAGCGGCTTCATGAGTATAAGCGTCAGCAGATGAATGCCTTATACATTATCCATAAATATCTGGAGATTAAAGCAGGTAAAAAAAGCCGGTTCGTCCCATCACCTTTATTTTTCGGAGCCAAGGCAGCACCGGCCTATATCATTGCACAGGACATCATCCATTTACTTCTGGTATTACAGGAAATTGTGAATAACGATCCGGATGTGAACCGGTACATGACAGTTCTGATGGTGGAAAACTACAATGTTACCTATGCAGAGAAGCTGATCCCGGCATGTGATATTTCCGAGCAGATTTCTCTTGCATCCAAGGAAGCATCCGGAACCGGCAACATGAAGTTCATGCTGAACGGTGCCGTGACGCTTGGAACCTCCGATGGTGCGAACGTTGAGATTAATGAGCTGGTTGGAGATGATAACATTTATATCTTTGGTGCGAAATCCGAAGAGGTTATTGAGCATTATGCCAAAGCTGACTATGTTTCAAAGGATTATTATGAAAAGAGTCCGGTGATTAAGGAAGCCGTGGACTTTATCGTTGGAAAGCAGGCACTGGCAGCAGGACATAAAGAGAATCTGGAACGTCTCTATAAGGAGCTTCTGAATAAAGACTGGTTTATGACACTGCTTGATCTGGAGGCATATATCAAAGAAAAGGATAAAGCATTTGCAGATTACGAAGACCGTACCAAATGGAAGAAGATGATGCTGGTAAATATTGCAAAGGCAGGCTTCTTCTCATCGGACAGAACCATTGCTGAGTACAATCGCGATATCTGGAAATTAAAAATAGTTACAATAGTGTTTATATATGCTTCAGAAGAAAACAGACAAAAGAATGAATGGAATAAATGATGAAAAAAACAATAATTGTAATGCCTGTTGCGAATGAAGAAAGTACGATGGGGCAGATTCTGGATGAAATTCTGGAGCTGCCCTATGACCGTTTATACGTATATCCTGTTGTTGACGATTATTCAAAGGATCGTACGGAAGCGATTATACGTGAGAGGGAGAAGCACAGCGATAAGGTAAAATGTATCTATTACAAAGAATCAACCGGTGTGATCAGTTGTTATCTGGAAGGCTTCCGGAGAGCTCTTGCAGATGGCGCGGAACAGATACTTGAAATGGATGGGGGCTTAAGCCACTTACCCTCTGAAATTCCGCAATTTCTGGAAAAGCTGGAGGAAGGGTATGAATGTGTCTGGGGATCACGTTTTATGAAAGGCGGTTCCATGAGGGAACAGCCTCTGTACCGGAGAATTTTAAGCGGAGGTGGAACGCTGCTTTCCAATCTGGTACTGGGAACGCGGCTTAAGGATATGACCAGTGGATTTGAGGCTTTTCAAAGGGAGATTCTGGAAAAGATGAATTTTGAAAAATTCCTTTCTACCGGACATATGTATCAGACAGAAATGAGATATTATTGCAGAAACTGCAGGACTGTTGAAGTTCCCATTCATTATGTGGGAACAGCATCCAGCCTGAAGGGAAGCTCTGTTGTGGAGGCTCTGAAAATATTATTTAAACTAAAGAAGAATGAAAAGAAATATATGGAAAAAAAGTAAAGTATTTGATTCTGGGAGCGGGACCTGCGGGATTGACCTTTGCAAACAGATTAAAACAGTCAGGTGAAGATTCTTTTCTGGTTGTGGAAAAGGAAACAGAAGCAGGAGGACTTTGCAGATCCTGTCAGGTGGATGGAAGTCCTTTTGATATTGGCGGAGGTCATTTTTCTCGATGTCAGACGGCCAAAAGTGAACGAATATCTGTTCCGTTTTATGCCGGAGGAAGAATGGGAGAGGTTTGACCGTGACAGCCGGATTGTAATAGGAGAAAGAGAAATCAGTCATCCGCTGGAGGCGAATATATGGCAGATGGAACCGGAGGATCAGGTTCAGGTGCTTTCTTCGATTGCCAGAGCCGGATGCAATAGTGATAAGCCAAAACCGGAAAAGTTTCGTGACTGGATCACATGGAAACTGGGAGATCAGATAGCCGGGATGTATATGCTCCCCTACAATCGTAAGATGTTTGCGGATGAACTGGATGAGCTTGGAATATACTGGCTTGATAAGCTGCCTGATGTAAGCTTTGAGGATACGCTGCGTTCCTGCCTTACCCATAAGGCTTACGGGCAGCAGCCGGGACATGCCTCCTTTTATTATCCGAAAAAGTATGGTTATGGAGAGCTGTGGATCCGTATGGCGCAAGCGATTGAAGGTCATGTAAAGTATGGAACGGATGTCATTGAGCTTGATCTTAATCGCAGCAGAATCAGAATGTCGGATGGAGAGTATTGCGAAGCGGAAAAGATCGTAACAACAATTCCGTGGAGCAGTTTCCGGCATATTGGCGGATTACCGGAGGATTTACAAAACAGGGGTAAAAATGCTGAAGCATAGCTCGATTGAAACCAGATATATCAGTGGATATCTGCAGACGGATGCACAGTGGCTCTATATTCCGGATGAGCAAAAACCTTTTCATCGTATTCTTGTCCGGCATAATTTCTGTCAGGGAAGCAGGGGATACTGGCTGGAAACAAGGAAAGAACGGGTTCCCATGTATCAGGAGCAGGCAGTATTTACATATATGAACGAGTATGCATACCCGTTAAATACCATCAACAAGCCTCAGATTATGCAACAGCTGCTTGCATTTACTTCTGAAAGACAGGTTTACGGCCTGGGAAGATGGGGAGAACACTGTCATTATAATTCAGATGTGGTTGTTGACTTAGCAATGAAACTTTCGGAGAAGATTTGTCATGAATAATAAAATTTGGTTGAAAAGAATCATAGGAAGTGTATTCGGACTGTTCGTTTTTGCAGCGGTCATGCTTGTGCTTACCCATACTGCACAGAATAGTGTTGCTACTACGCAGATTCTTCCGACGATTGACCCGGATCCTGTCTATGTGGAATGCCCGGCGGGAGAGGAAAGGGAGATTACCTGGAAGGTTAAAGAGGATTTTTCTGTCAGTGGCTTTGATCTTCTTCTGGTTAATGTTTCTTCGGAAAGTCAGGGAATCTTTCGTATGAAAATCTGGAATTCCGAGAAAGAGCTTATATTTAATGATTCGCTTGCCGTAAATGAAATTGAGCCGGGTAAGTGGACGGTTTTTCCTGCGGAGCTTTCGTTTCAGGAAGGAGAGGAGTACCGGATTGTCATCGAGGCGGATGCAAGTGATCCCTATTTCATGCAGGTGCCGGAAGGCTGGGGAGAAAATCTTCCTTTTGAGGAAACGGTATGGGAGAATGGAGAGGCTCTTTCCTGTGGAATCTCTGTCGGAATAGAGAAGGTGGAACCCGTGAGGGTAACTTATGGAGACATTTTCTACTATTCCATTCCTGTGAGCATTCTGCTTCTGATTGGATATTTATTGCAGATATGGCTGGGAAAGGAGCGTCTGCTTGGATTTGTGGGAAGAATTCCTTTCAGGGAATGGATCGGAAAATACGGAAGTGACGTTTTCCTCATTCTGTTGTTCGGAATGGTTTGTATATTGATCTATTCAAAAGCATATCTGAATGGAATATACATATCCGCTGATTCCACAGGCTATCTGGAAGAAGCGGAAAACCTCGTGCAGGGCAATGGTTTTTCAATATGACGGGCTTGCCGGATACCGATCCTGGTTTGCCAACTGGCCGGTTCTTTACCCGGCATGTATTGCAGCAGTAATGCTCGTCACGAAGGTAAATGCGTATCTGGCTTCCAAGATACTGGCCATGCTGATTGCGGGACTTTTACTTATTCTGATGCGTGTATGTTTCCGAAAGGATGCGTGGATTTATGCGCTGTGTCTTACGAATATTGGTTTTCTTGATCTATGCTATTATACGTGGAGTGAAGTTCCCTTTATTCTGTTTTTGTTTGGATTCGGTCTTGTGCTTGCCCGGATTCTGAAGGAAGATCATCCCGGTGTGAAGTGGTATATTCTGCTGGGTATTATGGGGGTATGCAGCTTCCTGACCAGATATTTTGGAATTTATGTATGGATTGTTACCGGGGTATACATTTGTGCATTATTATGGAAGTATTATAAACAGCGGGAAAAATCCGATTTTCACAAGGCAGTTTGTCTTGCAATAACGGCGGTTGTTTCAGGTATCCTGAGCGTAGGATATCTGATGATGAACAAGATCATGAATGGAATGGCTTCCGGAGTAAGCAGAACAATGTGGTGGGATGATTTCCGGACACTGACAGATGATCTGATCCAAAGCCTGCTGACAGAATTCTTTCATATATTTTTCATTACAGATACCGGAGTATATGGAGAATTTTCCGTATAAAATCAAGCTGTTTGTGATCTGGATGCTGATCATTTGTCTGATTGCCCTGATCATTAAGCGGTGTAAGCACTTTTCGCTTCAGTCAGTAATGATTACCATGGCGGTAATGTATTATGGAGTATTCACTGCCATTCGTTATGTGTCATCTATGGATACCTTTTATTTCCGGTTTTTCGAGCCGGCTACTTTTCTGCTGTGTATCGGTGTGATAGGATTGCTCCTGCCAGACTTAAAGAGCGGAAGTAAAGCTTATTTCTTCGGTGGGGCCGTGAGCGTTTGTGTGATTCTGTCGATATGGTCTGTCTTTGACAGAGGAGAATTGTCAGTTCAGCAGCCGTATTATGAGGCAGTTACCGAACAATGGGAACAGGCTTACGCAGAGATTCCACAGAAATCCGTAATTATCTTTAATGATATTGACTACCGGTCTTCCTGGTACCGTCCGGATGTAGTAGATGGAACCATAACCCCACAGGACAGTAAAGAGAGCGTAATGAAAACCTATTATGGATCCGAATATTTATGTATCCGCAGAACATTTGCTGAGGAAATGCTTTCCGCAGGAGACTACAATAAGGAGATTCAGGACTGGCTGTCACAGGGATTGGAGAACGGCACAGAGGATCAGAAATTTGTTGTCCTGCCTTTACGGTAAAAGGAACGGATGGAATGACAGGAAAAATCTAAAGCTGTTCACGAATGATATAAGAATGGGAGAAGGGCTGCAGCATGGGATCATTCATGCTACAGCCCTTATATTAAAGTAAATATGAATTCGCGTAATTTAGAAAACGAAACTAAATTCTTTCTGCAAAGCTCATGTAATATTCTCTGCAAAACTCATTGATTCTATCTAAAATTTTCTTCATAACAGTCACCTTAACCTTTCTGTAAACAATTCTGTTACAACTTACCCAGGTACTTTTCCTGTTTGGCGGAAAAGCCTTTTTAAGAGGTCCGGCCTGACTTCCTTTTTGATGATTTTACTTTAACATATGTGACCTATAATGTGAAATACATATAATGACATTGATACAATACCTATAAGGTATTATACATGCGGTTCAATAGTAGGGAAATAAATGGAAAAGATAATACAGAGAACATAATATAGGAAGCCTAATACAGAATATATAATACAGGAAGCATTAAGCTCATAGGAAAGGATCCATATGGACTTGGCATGATTGTAAAGATAGAGAATTTGAAGCAATAAGACATTAAGACATTAAAATATTAAATATACTGTTGGACGCAAGTGTAATTATAAGAAAAAAATACAACATTTTGTAATAAAGTGTTGCATTTTTTTCTGTACACTATATTATCGGCAAACACGGAAATTACTTAACCCCTGAAATAAAAATTTTTTTAAATAATCTTATTTTTTTCAAAGTAAATCTCAATTGTCAAAGTAAATTCCGGTCGCTCTATCACAAAGGCTGAAGTAACTTTGGCAAATCCTTACGCGGAAGTTACTCTTGCAAATTTTACCTCAATTGTCATAGTAAATTCTGGGAATTTTTATCACAAAGGCTGAAGTTATTTCGGTAAATTCTTCCTGCTATAGTCTGATTTTTTCAAACACCTGATCCTTATCATCCTGATCAATTCCAAGATACCGTCTGGTGATCTGGTAGGAGGAATGATTGTAAATATCCATCAGCATTGCCGGAGGTACACTTTGCTTCCATGCATGATAACCAAATGTTTTTCGCAGGGAGTGACAGCTGATATGCTCCGGCATCCCTGCATAAACGGCAGCCTGCTTTACAATCCGGTACGCCTGGTACCGGCTCAATGGCATATTTTTTTATATTTATAGCTTGCAAAAAAATAAACTCGTCTGCAGCTCTTTGATTCAGCAGGCACTGGAGTAAAAGCCTGCCTTACCTCTTTATTTATGTAGATGGATGTCTGTTTGCCGGTCTTGCTTTCCATTACTTCAAGATGCCTCTTGAAGCTTTGCTTTTGCCAATCCCAGACATCGGATACCCGCAGCTGCAGAATATCTGAAATACGAAGTGCCGTATTTAATCCCAGAATAATCAGCGCATAATTACGTTTCTCCGGAATAATTTCCTGATAATACTTTTTTTAAACTGATTCAATTGTGTTGTTGACCTGATAGGCTGTGTTTTTGCTCATATGGACTCCCTTCTCCTGTTCTCTCCGTACATTATACGCCGGCTTTTTGGACATAAATGGACAATCAAGTCAGGAAAAGTCCAAAATAGGAAGCTGTCAGGCGGTGAACTCTTGAAAGCAACTGGATTTTTGGACATAAATGGACAAATCAAGTCAGGAAAAGTCCAAAACAGGAAGCGATCAGGCAGTGAACTCCTGAAAGCAGCTGGATTTTTGGACATAAATGGACAATTAAGCCTAGAAAAGTCCAAAACAGGAAGCTGTCAGGCAGTGACCTCCTGAAAGCAGCTGGATTTTTGGACATAAATGGACAATTAAGCCTGGAAAAGTCCAAAACAGGAAGCTGCAAGCAATGAAATTCTGAAATCATTGTTAGTGATTTCTTGTAGTGCTGCACAATTCCTGAACCATGGCAATTCATAAGCTGCCGTTTGCCACTTCATACCTATACGGTTGATATTTGGCCGGCAGCTTATTTCATTGAGGGCTTCGCCCTATAAAAAGAGAACTTCAATCAGCCTCATGTGAGCCAGCTCCCATCGGCTGGTTGAAGTTCTCTTTTTGCATGGTTCAGGAATGCAACACTTTATTACAAAGTGTTGCATTAGGAATAACAACAGCCAGGAGGCTCGAAGGAGACAGGAGGTTTCTATGTTAAGACTAACGGTAAGTACGGAAGAATATCTGATGATTGGTGACAACATCAAGGTCGTATTCCTCGGAGGAACGAAGAATCATCTGCGAATCATGGTGGATGCACCGAAGGATGTCAACATTGTACGAAGCTCCATGTTGGAGAAGCAGATCACCGATCCGGAAGAAAAGGCAGCTCTTCCTAAATACTATGCAGAACCCGAAACGGATCCCAGGTATTTAAAGAAGAAAAAGTCTAACGTCGTAATTGCTCACGGCAATCTGGATCAATAACATCGGTAATAGCCGGAAGCTTTGAATATCACAAGTCAGGGCCCGTCTTTGAAGTTCGGGTTTCCGGTTACTATAAAGCAACAAAAAGAAACTATTTACAAAGCAACTGACACAAACGGATTTGTGCCAGTATTACAAGGAGGTAATATTATGGTAGTACAACACAATTTAACAGCAATGAACTCTAACAGAATGTTAGGCGTAACCACAAAGACACAGGCTAAGTCCACCGAGAAGTTATCTTCCGGATATAAGATCAACCGTGCAGCAGATGATGCAGCAGGTCTTTCCATCAGTGAAAAGATGCGTAAGCAGATCAGAGGTTTAACACAGGCTTCTTCCAACGCACAGGATGGTATCAGTGCAGTACAGACCGCTGAAGGTGCACTGAACGAAGTTCAGGATATGTTACAGAGAATGAATGAACTGGCTGTAAAGTCTGCAAACGGAACCAATTCCGCAACTGACAGAGACTATATCCAGAATGAAATTGATCAGTTAACGACAGAAATTGACCGTGTTGCTGAGACCACTAAGTTCAATGAGACCTATCTGTTAAAGGGCAATAAGCAGGTGGCTAAAGAATATACGGCGGGTTATGAAATCAATAAGTTAAAGACAGGTACAAATATTTTTACAGCAGATGGAACACAGTTAACAACTGATAAAGACTTGGATGCTGCTATTACAGCAGGTAAAGATATATATAAAGTAGCACCTACACATTCTGCAGCTACATCAACCAATGCCGGTCTTACTATAACCTACAATGGAGCAGATATTGATACAGCTAAAGTATTAACATATGATGGCACAAATTGGAAGGATGCAGGAGGAAATGCAGTCGTCCTTGCAGATGAGGGTATTAGCATTACAGCGGGTACTGCATCAAATGGTGATAAAATTACTATTTCTGCAGCAACAGCAGGCACAAAGGCAACAGCAGCAGACTATACCGCAGCACCGGGCAAATTGTATGATGCGGATGGTAACAAGATTTCTGCTAATGCATTGGATGACTATTTTGATATTAATGCGGCTGATGGAACAGCATCCTTAAAGGCTGGAAAGAAACTGTATACTGATGATCAGGGAACAACCTTACTTGATGCTGCAGATATTACAAAGTATGTTGCTACAAGCCAGAGCAAAACCGCTGCATTAACACTGAAATTACATGTTGGTGCTGATGCTACTGACAACAACCAGATTTCTGTTGATATTGATGCTATGAGTGCAGCAGGACTTGGTATTAAGAATCTGAAAGTTGATGGAGCAGATGACACAAATGCAAAGAATGCTATTGATACCATCAAGGCTGCTATTCAGACTGTATCCACCCAGCGTTCCGCTCTTGGTGCTGTTCAGAACAGACTGGAGCACACCATCAACAACCTTGACAACGTAGTTGAGAATACCACAAGTGCTGAAAGCCAGATTCGTGATACTGATATGGCTACAGAGATGGTTAAGTACTCTAACAACAACATCCTGTCCCAGGCTGGTCAGGCAATGTTGGCACAGGCTAACCAGTCCAACCAGGGTGTACTTTCCTTATTACAGTAATCTTAAGGAACAGAACTGTATGAGTAAAATTGCATAATTGAGTTGTAAACAAAGGCGGTCAGGAGAAATACCTGACCGTCTTTTCCCATTCTGTCTATTCTTTATTTGCCATCTCATTACATTTTTGCAGCAAATTCATCCATACTCGAAACCTTCGCAGCAAGTTTCAGCCATTTCTTTAAGGTATCAGGATCCTGCTCACTTAGGATCTTTTTGTGAAGTTCTTCCGGAATATCTCCATAATCCTCTAGTAGTTCCATAATATCCTCAGACTTTGTCGAAAAATTTTCCTTCCCGCTGTCCATCATGATAAACCTTCTGTAACTTTTCCCATTGTTTCATATACTTCACCGTCACTTCCGCATCTTTTTTGATTTGGTTAACCATCTGCGCGATTTCTAAGGCTTCTGTCTCCTCCGGTTCGAGATCTTTCTCTGATCGTCCTCCATCAATATACTGTAGCAGCTTCCGGAGTCTTTCCGGCGGATTGCCTTCGGTTCCTTTCGTATAAAGGAAGATCGTCTGTGCACCATCCTTATAGTTCATATCCGGTTCTTCCACACAGCCGGTCCTTACCGTATAGATCATCCGGTTTAATCCGAAGGGATCATAATCGGTAATCATGATGATCAGCACATTTTTGAGATTTCCATAGCTCTTGCCGGATTTCAGACTGTGGGAATCAATTACGGCATGATAAAAACCGTACCCGCTTCGGCAGGTTGTCTTTTGATTCCAGATCCTTTTTCTTCTCGGGCTCAAGGTCATAAACCCTGGGAACACCTTCATCCTCAAAGTCCAATAAGAAGTCCGGTTCTTCTTCCTCCAGATAAACATCCAGCCGTGCACCATGCAGATCGGTATCCTCTCCATAGTATTCCTTCTGCGGAATCACGTGCAGTTTACCGACATCCCTGCCAAGGATCAGTCTCAGCAGTAGCCTGCTGAATTTCGGTCCATACTTTGGATGATTCATCATTTGAAAGAATAGAAAATCGTCAATCAGATGTAGTTCATCCAGTTTCTGTTTTACATACGTGTTGTTCATTCAGTTCCTCCTTTGCGTGCAGAAACCTTCTGAAAACCCGAAAGCCATCCGTCAATCGAATATCTGAACATCCATTAACATTCTGAAAAGTCCCTGCCTGCTATTGTGAAATAAAAGTGAAATGGTACAGCATAGACTTTCTGAAAATTAAGAGGGATGCCTTCTGTCCGACGGGCAGATGCATGTAAGAAAGGATGAAAATGCAATCCTTAATACCTTAGAAACTGTATGCTTTGTCTGCATTATAGGAAATAACCGTCAAAGCGTCAATGGTTAAATTGTATTTTTCGGCATATTGCACAGAAAACCATAAAAAAAGGAGAAAAATGAGGGGGATCAAAATGCACAATTTATTTGAAAAAAATTTGAAAACAGAGAAGCAGCATAATTTAAAAATCAGGTTTAAAAATCGGGAAGCAGCGTAACTTGTCTCCCGGTTTTGTTTGTGATAAGATGTAACTGTTCTGAAGAACCATATTTCGCAGATCCCGTGCAGAAGCAGAAAGACGAGGAAGACCATGTATCAGTATCAGACCAGAATTCGTTATAGTGAATTGGATGAGTCCGGACATTTAAAGCCGGAGGCGTTATTGGACTATTTTCAGGATTGTTCCACGTTTCAGTCCGAGGATCTTGGAATCGGAATCGGGTATTTAAAGGAGCGGAATATGGTGTGGGTGCTTAGCAGCTGGCAGATTGTGGCAGAGCGGTATCCATTGCTTGGAGAGACCGTGACGGTTGGAACACAGCCATATGAGTTCCGTAGCTTTATGGGCTTCCGTAATTTTGTGATGGAGGATGAAGCCGGAAAACGGATTGCTTATGCGAATTCGCTGTTCAGTCTGATTGATATTGAGACAGCGCATCCTATGAGACCGACTGAAGAGATGCTTGAAAAATATGTGCTTGGTGAGAAGATCCCGATGGATTATGCTCCAAGAAAAATTACGATTCCGGACGGAGCGGTAAAGGGAGAAGAGATCCTCATTCTGCCGCATCATCTGGATGTGAACCATCATGTAAACAACGGTCAGTATGTACGGATTGCCATGGATTGCGTTCCCAAGGAACTTAAGATCCGTCAGCTGCGTGTGGAATATAAGAAGCAGGTGAGACTCCATGAGGTTCTGACTCCTTATGTGTCGCGTACAGAAACAGGTGCCTATGTTGTGGTACTGAAAAACAAGGAAGACGAGATCTGCTGTGTGGTGGAGCTGGAATGCCGTGAAGTGTAGCGGAGGCCGGCAGTAAAATGACAGAGGATGACCTGAAGAAATAAATGACAGAGGATGGTCTGGAAGAAACAAATGACAGTGGATGATATGGAAGAATAAATGGCAGAGGATGACTTGGAAGAAACGAAAGCAGGTGAAATGACCTATGGTTATACTGAATGATTATCTGTATTCCGGAGATACCGTACTGCGTATTTTGCAAAAATATATGCAGGATTTACGGAAGGAAGCAAAGAAAACGCACAACGAAATTGATCTGGCGCATTGTAATTTCCTGATTCAGATCATGGAACTGTTAGAGCATAATGACTTCCTGACAGCGCAGTCCCAGAAGATCCGGGAATTCTATAAATATATGGCGAGAGAGTATCCGTATCTTTCCTTTACCTTTAAAGGAAGAATCAAATCGCTCATCCGTGCCGAAGAGAAGTTTAACGGCTATGTGGTGGAATATATTTATGATTACTATACGAAGTATCATGAATATCCTTCGGTGCCGGAATTAAAAGAAAAGCTGAACTGCTTCCGGGATCTGATCGCATACCGGATCGTGGTATCGATGCCCCGGTGTCATTTAAAGAATTCTTCAGAGCGTGAACCGGAAGAAATCCGGCATCTGTATGAAATTGCGAATGTACTTCCGAATTTTTCTGGAGGAGAGGGGATTTACCGTGGAACCGACCGGAGGAGTCAAGGAGAGCCGTTCCCCATTGTTATCCGATGAAGTACGTCCCTATTACAGGGATTATATTGAGGGAGAAAATCCGGGTAATTACCGTTCCCTTCATATTACCTTTTACGATAACAGCGCAAGATGTTACATGGAAATGCAGCTCCGGACGAAGGAAATGGATGATATTGCAGAGATTGGTTCTGCCAATCATCAGGCGTATGAAAAGCGTCAGGAGGAGTCACGTGCCAGAAGAGATGCAATCCCGGAGGGAGAATGCATTTACTTTGATGAAGCATATGAGCGGGGGAATGCTTTTGCAGAGGCTGAATTTAGCTGACGTGGATGTCAACATGTTTGCAGCCGTAAGCAATACCCTTATGAATGACGGGTGTGGCTTATTCCGCGGCCGGCTGATTTTGCCGTACGAACACTTATCACGTTTCCAGAATGATCTGATTGATTAATAAGAAAGGTGACATAGATGTCAGAAGTAACCAAGAGAGCATTGGAGCAGTCCTTAAAGAATCTGCTGCTGAAAAAGCCGTTAAATAAAATTACGATTAATGATATTGCGGAGGACTGCGGAATCAACCGCATGACCTTTTACTATCACTTCAAGGATATTTATGATCTGGTGGAATGGTCGTGCCTTGAAGATGCCCAGAAGGCCCTGAAGGAAAAGAAGACCTACGACACCTGGCAGGAGGGACTGCTGCAGATCTTTTATGCAGTGAGGGAAAATAAGCCTTTTATCATGAATGTGTATCACTGCGTAGACCGGGCGCAGGTGGAGAAGTATCTGACGCCGCTTACGGATGAGCTGCTGATGGGTGTCATTGAAGAAAAGTCCAGGGGAGTGCAGATGCGCAGTGAGGATAAGGAATTTATCGCACGGATCTTTTCCTACTGCTTTATAGGAATGATGCTCGACTGGATAAGGGATGATATGAAGGAGCAGCCTGAGATTATCGTGGACAAGCTGGCGCTGGTATTGAAGGATGCCGTAACCAATGCCATTGAGCGCATGAGAGTATGAGAGTATGAGCGTATGATAATATGAGAATATGAGGCTCTTTGCGGAATACATCAAAACGGTTGATTTGATAAAATTTTATACAATATGAAGGCTTCTGATAAAAGTTTTATCAGGAGTCTTTTTCTGTTTATAGCAAGGGATTCAGGGCAGACTTATAATAGGCTCATAACAAAGAGATACAGGAAAGAAAGCAATTTCACTGTAAATCAGAAACCCATAGGAACAGGCTTAAGAGATAAGCAGACAACCATTTATTCAAGGAGGTAATTGATTATGTATTATTCAGCAGGTACTTATGAAGCTTTTGCACATCCGGAGAAGCCGCAGGGCGTTGACAACAAATCCGCATATATTATAGGAACAGGCCTTGCAGGACTGACCGCAGCATTTTATCTGGTACGTGATGGTCAGATGAAGGGAGAACACATTCATTTATTGGAAAAGCTGGAGCTGGCAGGCGGAAGCTGTGACGGCCGCAAGGATATCACCAAGGGCTTTTACATGAGAGGCGGACGTGAGATGGATAACCATTTCGAGGTTATGTGGGATGTTTTTCCGTGATGTTCCTTCCATTGAAACCGAGGGCGTATCCGTATTGGATGAATATTACTGGTTAAACAAGCATGATCCGAACTATTCCCTTTGCAGAGCATCCGTAAACCGTGGTGAGGATGCCCACACCGATAAGCAGTTTAAGTTGGATAAGGAATCCGCAATGGCACTTTCCCAGCTGTTTATTACACCGGAGAAGGATCTGGAAGGAAAGAAGATTTCTGATGTTCTGCCGGATTCCTTCTGGGAGACAAACTTCTGGCTTTACTGGCAGACGATGTTCGCTTTCCAGCGTTGGTCCAGTGCTTTGGAAATGAAGCGTTATCTTTGCCGTTATGTTCATCATATTGACGGACTTCCGGATTTCAGTGCACTGCGTTTTTACCAAATATAACCAGTACGAGAGCATGATTCTTCCCTTGGTTAAATATCTGGAGGCACATGGTGTCAAGATTGAATATGGCATGGATGTGAAGAACGTCATTATCGATAAGGCTGGTGATAAGAGGGTTGCAAAGCAGATCGTTTATGTAAAGGATGGACAGGAACAGACCATTGACCTCATTGAGGATGATCTGGTATTTATTACCAATGGCTGCTGTACCGATACCTCCTGCTATGGCGATCAGACGCATACACCGGATTTGAGCCAGGTAAAGAATGGTGCCGGAGAGTCCTGGGATATGTGGAAAAACATTGCAGCTCAGGCAGAGCATGGTGAATATGGTAATCCGGATGCATTCTGCAGCGATGTGGATGCAACCAACTGGATGAGCGCTACGGTAGCCACCTCCAATGAAGAGATCATTCAGCACATTATGAATGTCTGCAAGCGTGATCCCAGAACCGGTAAGGTTACAACCGGTGGTATCGTAACTGTAAAGGACAGTACAGAAAACTGGTATCTGTCCTGGACCATTAACCGTCAGCCGCAGTTCAAGTCCCAGGATAAGAACATGGTGCTTGTATGGTTATATTCCCTCAATACCAATAAGCCCGGTAATTATGTACAGAAAGCAATGCGTGACTGTACCGGTGAAGAGGTCTGCCAGGAATGGTTGTATCATATCGGTGTTCCGACCGACCGGATTGAAGAGCTTGCCAGGAATGCATGTAATACAACGACCTGCTTCATGCCGTATATCAATGCATTCTTCCAGCCCAGAAAATGGTCCGACCGTCCGCTGGTTGTACCGGAAGGTGCAGTAAACTTCGCATTCCTTGGACAGTTCGCAGAGACGCCGCGTGATACCATTTTCACAACCGAGTACTCCATGCGTACCGGTATGGAAGCGGTTTACACCCTGCTGAATGTAGACCGTGGTGTGCCTGAAGTCTGGGGCAGCAAGTATGATGTCCGTGAGCTGCTTCGCGCCTGCTACTATGCAATCGACAAGAAGCCGATCACCGAAATGAAGCTTTCCCTTAAGGAAAAGGAGCTTCTCCGTATCGTGCTTAAGAAGGTAAAAGGAACGGATCTTGAGATCCTGCTGAAGGAAAGCGGATTGATTGGGTAAAAAGATAACAGGAAATGCAGGAGAAGCTTTCAGCATAAAAAAAGTAATGATGAGACTGGATATCTGTTGCGTGCAGATATCTGGTTTTATTACTTTTTTTAGGGGCATATGAATTGCAGTTGCTGCTAAAAAACCCAATTGAATGAAAAAGACTGGATGTATGAGAAGAGAAATGTGTTATATACCCAATGTCGTGGAAAGCGTTGGGGATGAATAGAGAAAAGAATAGAGAGCCTCTTTTTTAGATATATGGAATATTTGCTTAATTCGTTTTTTTAATGATAGAATTATAATGCTTGAATAGTTCTTAGTTGTAGAAAGATAAGTGGATGATATGAGAGTCGTAATTGTTGAAGATGAGATACGTATTCGAGAAGGAATTATCAAACTATTATCCAAGACGAATGATGAGTTTTGTCTTGTGGGCGAAGCCGAAAACGGGAAAGATGGCTTGCAACTTTTATGCGAATTAAAACCAGACATTGTAATAACGGACATTAAAATGCCATTGATGGATGGTTTACAAATGTTGGACAAAATGCAGCAGGCCGGATTAAATACAAAAGCGATTGTATTAAGTGCATACTCCGAGTTTGAATATGCACGTAAAGCCATGAAACTTGGGGGTTACAGAATATCTTCTAAAACCGATTACGTATCATTGTTTTATGTTAGCTTTGGAAAAATGTTAAGCACCAAGTGGAGAAAGACAGACAGGATAAACCTGCACAAATAGGAACGATTGAACAGATATTCCAGTTTTTTTAGTGGATGGAAGCTTAGAGATTAATGAAGAATTGACTTCTTACCTATCTAATAATTATCATATTGAAAAAAATCAGTCATTTGTAGTTATGTGTACATATTTGGGATGTAATTATCAGGAGATATGGGAGAAAAACCAAGACCAGATTTAACCATGCCCTTTCTATGTATAAAAAAATCTTTCTTATTGTATTATTGAAGCACCATACCGGAATTCTTTAATTATTATCTTGTATCACTATAGCAATTCGCGAGATTTAGAAAGATGGATGCAGTATCAGATATTAAATAAGCAGTTTGATAAATTTGTGATTGGTTGGATTGAAGTGAATGGAATAGGTGCATTGGAACAAAGTGTAAAACTTTTTGTATCCATATATGGATTGGAATATTGCATTAGATAAAGAGATATTAAT
The DNA here is from genome assembly GCA_021628825.1 of Lachnospiraceae bacterium. Lineage (GTDB taxonomy): Bacteria > Bacillota > Clostridia > Lachnospirales > Lachnospiraceae > Suilimivivens. The sequence continues at coordinate 1,030,498 of JAJXRY010000002.1, forward strand.
TTCTTATCCGAAAATCACACAAATACAAACAGCATCCTGTGTATATCCTATAGAATTGGAAACAGAAGTAAAAAAAGCAGTATGTGCCTATGATTGGGATAAGGTGTCTCAAATTATGATTGATTTCCAGAGAAGTTTCTTGGATGGAAAAATATATATCCCAAAGGAGATAAAAGAGTGTTATGTACGTTTTTTTGTGGGTAGTGGTTGGAATTGCAAAAAGAGGTTGGCTGTATTGATACAGAGAAGTTTGACTCTAAAAAGTTACTTGAGATGATTATGAATGCACAAACAAAAGAAGAATTATGGAATGCTTCGAATTTCATGATATCTCTTATACGACCAGAACGTAAACAAGAAGAAACGATTCATTTAATTGTAAAGAAAGTACTAAGTATCATACATGAATTTTTATAAAACAGGCATTACATTGGAAGAAATAAGTATGCGACTTAATATGACACCAGAGTATATCGGAACGCTATTTCACAAGGAAATGGGTGTAACATTTAGCGCATATATTAAAAATATTCGAATCAGTAAAGCAAAAGAACTGTTATGTGGGACAGATTTGAAATTATACGAAATTTCAGAGCGCGTAGGGTATAATGATCCAAAGTATTTCAGTAAGGTTTTTTTAAGGAAATAACGGGTCAATTACCAACAGATTATAGAAAAAAACATATTAATAGAGTTTGGATTATTCCTCCTTTTCGAGTTTTATCTTATTTTTGCATTCTTTTTACTTAACTATAAAAATGCATATATAGGAACAAGAAAAAGGAGGTTTTTTTATGAAAACGATAAAGAGATTTTTTAAACACGAAAATGTTGGAATTTTATTTGCGCTCCCGGCGTTCGTATATCTGTTGATAGTTGTCGGATATCCGATAATAAGCAATATAGTTCTTAGTGTACAGGATGTAACCGTAAGAAATCTTGCGAGAGGTACCAAAAAAACTTTGTTGGATTAAATAATTACATAGTTTTTATTTAGGGACGAAGTGTTTCGATTGACAATTTCTAATACATTAAAATTTACTGTGTATAGCCTGCTCTTTCAGTTCATCATTGGATTTTGCACTCGCGGTATTTTTTTAATAAAAAAACTTTTCTTTTGCAAAAACCGATTAGAGGTTTACTGATGATTCCATGGATGATTCCCATGACTGTTACCGCATTAATATTTAAGTTTATATTTTTCTACAGATGTTGGAATCATTAACTATCTTTTTGCACTCTCTAGGAATAATCAGTGAAAAATATTGAATGGCTGACAAATCCCAATATAGCATTAGGATGTGTTATCTTTGCAAATGTCTGGATTGGAATTCCTTTTAACACTATTCTTTTATCAACAGGACTTACGACTATCTCACAGGAATTGTATGAAAGCGCAGCAATAGATGGTGCAAATGGTTTTCAGAGATTTATAAAAATCACATTACCTCTTCTTAGACCAACGATAGAATCTGTATTAGTGCTTGGATTTATTTATACTTTTAAGTGTTATGACCTGATATATGTTATGACAAGTGGTGGGCCCGTTAATTCCACGCATTTGATGTCTACATACTCCTATAAGCTTTCATTTGAAATGTTTGATTATAGTATGGGATCTGCGGCAGCAAATGTATTATTGGTAATTCTTTTTGGTTGTGGGAATGGTTTATCTAAAAAAATTACAATGGAAGGAGAGAATGACTAATGGGTGAAGAAAAAAAGACTTAACAAGATATATATTGTTATGTGTTATTTCTATTATTATACTGTGCGTTCTTTTATTTCCGCTATTCTGGATTTTTGTAACTTCTCTGAAAACAGAACAGGAAATTTTTCGTATTCCACCGACATTTTATCCTCATAAGCTTAACTTAGGTTCTTATGCTGCTCAGATAGAAACTGGAGATTTTTAATATGTTTCGGGCATTTGGAAACAGCTTTATTATTTCCATTGGAGCAATGCTGATTGCCGTTGTATTAGCGGTACCCGCGTCTTATGCAATTGCTAAATATCGTTTTGTTGGGCGAAAAACAATGCTATTGGGCTTTTTGGTTACACAGATGCTGCCGGTATCTGTTCTACTGACTCCGATGTTTATTATGTTTAAGGGAATGAATGTGTATAATACATGGATTTCTGCAATTTTAGCGGATGCAACCCTGGGGATTCCTTTTTCTGTATTGATTTTGAAAAATTATTTTGCATCGATTCCAAAAGAGTTAGAAGAAGCAGCATATATTGATGGGTGTGGGCGCTTTAAGGCTTTTATAAAGGTTCTGATTCCTGTCGCGAAACCGGGCATTATTGTATGTGCAATTTTTTCTTTTCTATATTCCTGGGGAGATTTGGCATATGGTATGACGTTCATTTTAGATCAAAAGAAACGACCTATTACAGCAGGAATTTTTAATTTTATGGGTCAATATGGAACTACATGGAGTTATCTGACTGCGTTTGCTATTGTTACCATTATTCCTGTTGCATTGATATTTATTTTCATGCAGAAATACATTATTGCGGGTATGACAAGCGGCGCTGTAAAAGGATAAAGAGATAGTAAAAGGAGATGTATAATGTTAAAAACAGGAAAAATGGACGTATTATTTATCATTATGATGCAGAAGAATTATGGATAGAATCATGGGGAAAAAAACGCTGTTCGAATCCGTGCAACAAAGAATGCAGAAATGCCTAAAGATAATTGGGCATTACTATCTGCGGAAGAAGTGGAAACACAAATTGAAATTACCGAGGATGGAGCTACTCTGCGTAATGGAAAGGTAAAGGTTTGTATTTCAAATGGTGGCAAAATTACTATATATAACCAAAAAGGTAAATTGTTATTAGAAGAATACTGGCGTAATAGAAGAGATTTGCGCGATAGTAAATGTAGCGCAATTGAAGTAGAGGCAAGAGAATTCCGACCTAATGTAGGTGGGGATTACCATTTGACAATGCGTTTGCAGTCTTTAGACAAAAATGAGAAAATATACGGTATGGGACAGTATCAGCAGCCATATCTGAATTTAAAAGGAGCTGATTTGGAACTGGCTCATAGGAATTCTCAGGCAAGCGTACCATTTGCCATTTCCTCTATGGGATATGGTTTGCTCTGGAACAATCCGGGCGTGGGAAGGGTTGTATTTGGTAATAATATTATTAGTTATGAAAGCTATGCAACAAAGATATTGGATTATTGGTTTGTGGTGGAGGATACGCCAGCTAAAATAGAAGAAACCTATGCTAAAGCAACAGGAACAGTACCTATGATGCCGGAATATGGATTGGGATTCTGGCAATGTAAACTTCGATATCAAACTCAGGAAGAATTGCTGGAGATAGCGAGAGAATATAAAAGAAGAAATTTACCTTTAGATGTTATTGTAGTGGATTTTTTCCACTGGCCTAAACAGGGGGATTGGAAATTTGATGCTGATTATTGGCCAAACCCGGATGAAATGATACGTGAGTTGGAGGCAATGAATGTTAAACTGATGGTTTCTATATGGCCAACCGTGGACAGAGAATCCGAAAACTATGAAGAAATGTTGGAGAAAGGGTATTTGATTCGGACAGAACGTGGTTTTTCGAACAGGATTGAATTTTTGAAGGGGCGACCATTCATTATGATGCAACAAATCCAAATGCAAGAAAAATTTTTTTGTGGGAAAAGGTTAAAATAAATTATTATGAAAAAGGGAATCAAGATATTTTTGGTTAGATGAAGCGGAACCGGAATATTCGGTGTATGATTTTGATAATTATCGATATTTCAGAGGGACCGATTTAGAAATAGGAAATATCTATCCGGTAGAATACGCAAGGACCTTTTATGAAGGAATGCAGGCAGAGGGACAAAAAAATATTGAAAATTTGTTAAGATGTGCATGGGAAGGCAGCCAGCGGTATGGAGCGCTTGTCTGGTCCGGAGATATTGCTTCAAGTTTTGAGAGCATGAGAAATCAGCTGGCAGCAGGATTAAATATGGGATTGGCAGGTATTCCCTGGTGGACAACGGATATTGGCGGATTCCATGGCGGAGACCCAAATGATCCAGCCTTTAGGGAATTGTTTGTAAGATGGTTCCAGTGGGGAACATTCTGTCCTGTAATGCGCCTACATGGTGATAGAGAACCTAGGCGGCCGCAATATGGAACAACAGGAGGCGCTCATTGTTGTTCCGGTGCTGCTAATGAAGTATGGAGTTATGGAGAGGATGTGTATAAGATTTGTGTGAAATACATGAATATACGTGAGAAGATGCGGGGATATACACGTAAACTTATGAAAGAGGCACATCTAAAAGGAACACCTATTATGCGTACATTATTTTATGAATTTCCGGAGGATAAAGAATGCTGGGAGATTGAGGATGAATACATGTATGGTGATAAATATCTGATAGCCCCTATTTTGGAAGCTGGTGTTAATGAGAGACGAATTTATCTTCCGGTGGGGGTACAATGGAAGGAATGTAATTGTGGTCGTATTTATTATGGCGGACAGTATATAACATTGACAGTATCTTTAGACAGTATGCCGGTATTTGAAAAGATATAGTAGATTTAGCAGTGTGAGATATAAAGAACCATTTGTCGTTGTGATAAATGGTTCTTTATATTTGAAAATATTGACAGAGGAAAAGAAAAAGCATTTACTATGAAAATATATGTAAAAAAAGTTTAGCGGGTACAGGGGATAAGGATTATATGAAACCACCAAAAAAAGAGTTAGTTTATGGAAAAAAAGATAATATCTATTTTTGCGCTTACTTCGACAATACCGATAGTAATACTGTGTCTGTTTATGATTTATACAACAACAGATATTTTGAAAAAAAATACAGATACACTGATGAGAAATAATATAAAACAGTTAAATGATAATTTAAACATTCAGATAAATGCCTATGAAGATGTTTTTATATCAATTGTATACAGGAGATGAAATTGTAGAATGGGTAGATAAACTGAATGCAGAAGAGGATATGCCAGTAACAATCAGTCAGCTACGCAGATATCTGCGGGGAATTTTGAATTCTAAAGACTATATTCGTTCCATTACGATTATTACGGAATCAGGATTGGAAGTTACCTATGGTTGCATAGCAACAACAACTTATGCAAATTCATGGATTGAAAATTTTAGTTATTCGACAGAAGAATTGTATGAGGAAATTTCTTCGGATAATAAATTACATGTTTTTTTCCTACGGAATATGGAAACACGTTCGCTAACAAGGATCATTACTTGTTCCATATGGCAAATAGAATTATTGATTACCGTGATCTTGATAAACAGATTGGAATTGTGATAGTTAGTTTGGATGAAGAGTTACTTGAGAATATTTTTAAAATCTTCCTATGGAAATATCGGGGCCAATATTTTACTTGATAAAAAAATGGACGAGTTATTTCCTGCAATAATAAAGAAAAAAATAGGAACGGTTTTTGTTTAATAAGAACAGTACGGAAGAAGAGAAAAAAAGCAGTTTTTATTTCGTTTGTTGGTGATATGTTACAGATTAATAAAAAAAGTATATATCTGTATACTCATACTTAAATGAAGAATTGCAATGGGAACTTGTAAGTGCAGCAAATCAAAGTGTTTATATGAAAGAAATAAAGCATAATGCATATATTATAGTATTTGTGGGTCTTCTTTTTGTTATTTGTAACTATACTTTTTGCTATGGGAATTATCACGTCAGCTTATCAATTCCATAAATACAGTAGTTTCTTCTATGAGAGTTGCAGGAGCAGGGGATTTATCGACCAGAATAGAAATATCTGAAAAAATGACTTTAGAGATTGAAAATGTTGCTTTGCAATTTAATGAAACACTGGGAAAAACTAGTGTGTGCATTGGAGAAGGAAAAAAAGAAGCAACGGATAAGCAGAGAAAAAGCAGAAATTAGGGCACTAGAGGCGCAAATCAATCCTCATTTTTTATACAATACATTAGATACTATTAACTGGATGGCAATAGATAGGGGTGAATTTGATATTAGTAATGCAATTGGTTCATTAGCTAATATTTTGCGCTATGCCATTACAGACAGTAATGGAACTGTTTGCATACGAGATGAAATTGAATGGTTGAAGAAGTATATTTATTTACAACAATTTAGATTAAAAAATAAATTTGTTCGAGTGATTGAAGTTGCTCCAGAGTTGCTGGATGTAAAAATTCATAAATTACTGTTGCAACCATTTATTGAGAATGCAATTATTCATGGATTTAATGGGGAACAGGATGAATATATTTTTAGAAGTGTACATATCGCGGGAGAAGAATTATTTAGTTATTATTATTCGGGATAATGGTAGTGGTATGTCATCAGATTTGGTAAATAGAATTAATAATGGACAGACAATTAAAACAGAGGGAAAAAAATCATATTGGTATGGATAATGCAATAATGCGTCTGAACATGTATTGTGAGGGGCAGGCAAAAGTAATGGTTACTAGTGAAATAAATAAAGGAACGGAAGTAAAACTGATATTACCAATTTTAATATGGAATGAGTAGAAATATGTTTAGAAATCTCCCCTATTTTATAGATATGTCGAGTTTTTAATATTATAGTAAGAATATATAATAAAATCACTAACACATGTATAGGAGGGTATATCATGAGAAGGTTAGTGGCATTGTTAATGACAGCATGTTTAGTAGGCACAATGCTTGTTGGCTGCAGTCAAAAAGAAGAAGCAACATCAAAGAGTGATGTTCAGACAAAAGAAGAAGTAGTAGAAAAAACAGAATCAGAAGAAACTGCGAGTGCGACGGCGACTGGCGGAGAAGTGACAATTTGGTATTATTGGGAAACGGAAGGTCATCAGAAAGCTCTGGATCATATTATTCAGGAATTCAATTCTTCTCAGAGCGATGTAACTGTAGAAGCAAAATATGTTCCATTTGCTGATTTTAAGAAGCAGCTTTCTATTGGTGCATCTGCTGATGAATTGCCTGATTTGGTAATCTTAGATAATCCGGATCATGCATCCTATGCAGCAATGGGTATTTTTTTGCAGATTTAACAGGTCGTTTTGATGTAAGTACATATTATGATGGACCGGTTAATTCTTGTACATTAGATGGAAAATTATATGGTGTTCCATTTGGAAGTAACTGTTTATTGTTGTTCTATAATGAAGATATGTTAAAAAGAAGCAGGATGTGAAGTGCCTACAACATGGGAAGAATTACAGCAGGTAGCAGAAGCTTGTACAACCAGTACAGTATCAGGATTCGCACATTGTTCATTACAAAATGAAGAAGGTACTTTTTAATTTCTTACCTTGGGTATGGTCAACAGGAGCTACTTCTTATGAGATTAATTCAGAAGGTGGAATTAAAGCTTTAACAGCAGTTAAGAATCTTGTAGATTCCGGAGCAATGACAAAAGAAGCAATCAACTGGACACAGGGTGATACCATGCATCAGTTTATTGCCGGAAATCTAGCAATGATGATTAATGGAACATGGCAGGTTCCAACAATGAGAGCAGAAGTTCCGGATTTACACTGGAATGTTGCTCCAATTCCGATGGATGCAGTGCAGGCATCAGGTCTTGGTGGAGAAAACTATGCTGTAATTGCAGGGGGAAATGAAGAAGGTGCAATTAAATTCTTAGAGTATGCAACAAGTGATGAAATCTGTAAATACATGATGAATGCAATGGGTTATATCTCTTCTAACTCTACTATTGCAGAAGGTCAGTTCGAGGGTGATCCTATTTATGAAGCATTTGTTGAAGAAATGAATTATGCAAATGCAAGAGGTCCGTTACCAGAATGGCCAGAAGTCTCAGATGCTATCTCATTAGCATTTAATGAAGTTATGACAGGAGCTGCAACACCGGAAGCCGCTGCTGAAAAAGCACAGACAACAATTGATGGAATTTTAGGAAAATAATTGGTAAGTGTGTTTAATAGCATATTACTATCTTAAGACAAAACGATATCTATAACGCCAGCTAATTATATGCTGGCGTTATTTTTATACCTAAAAAAAAAAAGTATTATATATGTTCCATGAGAGAGGCAAGAATATGAAGGTAAAAAAATTCAGGATACATTTTTGGACGAGAGTTTGAAAAATCTGTTAGGGGGAGTAGTAGTCATTAAAGTAAATGGTTATGAACAGATTTCTAACAGTGATAGAAATGCGAATCTTTATCAAAAAAACATGAGAAAGTAACAGCGATTCAGGAAAAAAAGAGTTGACGTTAATTCCATATTATGCATGGGCTAATAGAGGTGAAAATGAGATGCAGGTGTGGATCAGATGTGAAAGGTAGTGTGTTATATGAAATGGATGCTTCGAAAAAAATAAACTTAAAAATCCCACTTAATTTATCAGCAAAAAAATATATTTTTAGCATTCGTAATAAGATACTGGTTTGTTTTTCTTGTACCATTGGGATTCATGATAATAATTGGCACTTCTGCTTATACAAAAAGCAGAACGTGGTATGAGCCAGAAATACCAGGAATCCACATTGCAGACAGTAAAAATGGCAATGGAATACGTGGAAATGAGCTGTGAATTTATTGAAGCAGAAGGAATGAAATATGCATTTAACGAGGACTTAAACAAGTATTTCAAAGGAAGATTGACAGATCCGGTTACAAAGCGTGAGATGGAAAGCCGAGTTCAATCAGATCTGATATCCTCTCAAACAGTAAATCCATTTATCAATTATATTCACATTATTACGGAAGAAGGGATTCCAATGCTTTTTCTCAAAAACCGGATATGCATCGGACGGATTCTATAATGAGTATATGGAGGAGGTTAGTGAGGAAGGGAAACTGCCTAAATGGATTGATCATCATGATGTGTTGGATACAAAAATGGATTTATCAAAGGAAGAGTACATATTATCATATGAAATTGTTGCAGAATCGGGTAATGCGTGTGTGGTTGTTGATATAAAACAATCAGCCATTCAGGAATTTTTGCAAAATTTGGATATGGGAAGTGGTGGTTTGATTGCCTTCGTGACTGAGGATGGAAGGGAAATAGCTTGTGAGAATACAGGAAATGAAGAATGCGAATTTGCAAAAGAATCTTCTATCCTATGCAATCAGAATTTCTTTTTGGATGCTTTAGAAAGTGAGGAACTAGAGGGAACAAAAGAAATTCAATTTCAGGGAGAAGACTATTTCTTCATTTTTTGTAAAAGTGTTGAAACACATGCAATGGTATGTGCATTGGTGTTAAGCGACACTGTAACAGCACAGGCACAGGAGATTAAGAGTTTAACGACGGTATTAGTTGTTCTGGCAAGTATTATTGTCTTGTGCATTGGTTTTGCGATTGTGTTAGGAATTCAGAATAATATGAAACACATAGCAAAGAAATTTGGTGAAGTAGCCAAGGGTGATCTGACAGTAAAGGTTATGGCAAAGGGGCATGATGAATTTGTTGAGTTAGCTGATAGTGCATCACATATGATCTACAATACTAAGAAATTAGTTGGGAAAGTAAGTAATGCAACGAATCAACTGGAAGAATCGTCAAAAAGTGTAGAACATGTTTCTAGTGTGATTGATTCATATTCACAGGATATTACCAATGCTATTTGTGATATCAATGAGGGAATGGAAAGACAGTCATGTCATGCACAGGAATGTGTGGTTAAAACAGATGGATTGTCTAGAGAAATGCAGGAAGTTGGACGCGTGGTTGACCAAGTGGAGAAACTGGTAAATGAAACAAATGGTATGATTCAAAAGGGTATGGAAATCATACAAACACTTGGTAGCAGAGCAAAAGAAACAACAGAAATTACTATTTATGTAAAAGAAAGTATAGATGAATTGCGAAAAGAATCCGCAATCATTAATACATTTGTGGAAACCATTACGGATATTTCTACACAAACAAATCTTTTTGTCTTTAAATGCATCTATTGAAGCTGCAAGAGCTGGACAGGCCGGAAAAAGGATTTGCTGTTGTCGCGGAGGAAATTCGAAAAACTGGCTGATGATTCAGCAAAGGCTGCAGGAGAAATTAGAAGTAATGTGGAAAAATATTACCATACAGACAAAAGAATAGCGTTGAAAAATGCTAATCAAGCTGGAATGATGGTACAGATGCAGGGGGAATCCGTTAGTGAAGTAGTTGCATTATTTGAAGAGATGCAGTTGCGTATGGAAAAAAACTAGTAGAGGGACTTTCTACAATTGTATATAGTATGGAGAGGGCAAATATAGAGAGGTTGGATACAGTTGAGTCCGTAAAGAATATTTCTGATATTATTAAAGAGACCGCTATAAGTGCAGAAAAGGTAAAAGAAGTTGCTGCAAAACTATTGGAAAATGTAGATAAGTTAAATAATACATCGGATACTTTAGGGGAAAAATATGGAAGATTTAAAGGCAGAAATAGAAGAATTTATAATTTAATACTCTAATAAAGCGGAATGTAGTACAGATAAAAGAGAGACTACATTCCGCTTTATTTTTAAAATATATCAGATATCCTCTTCGTTGTCGATAATATCGTGGAAAAGCCTAACGCAAAACACAGGTATGTTTTATGTGGAAATTAAAGGATTCATTATGAGGGAGTAAAGATAAGTGTTTGTAATATTTGGTCTGTTTTTATGAAAGGAAGGTAAGGATGGATGTTTACAGCTAAGGATAAAGAGATGTTGGGGAATCCGTATTTCAACATTATAACGGAGAACCCTGTGATGTATGAGGTACAGTCAAAGAACACTGGTGATTATTGGGTGATAATGCCTCTTATAGACCATAAGTTTAAATATGTCAGGTTGATGCATAAGTACAAGAAGGAGCATGAATACCATGAGCAGACAACAACGGCATCAGTTTTGGATGCAGTATTAGAGATTATCTGTCATGATGACTACAAGCTTCACACCAAAAATCCAATCTTTGAACAGTTCGTTCAGCAATAGAGAAAAGGTAAATAAAAACCCATGAAGCTATATTTTATGATAGAATGAAAATACCAAATTCAAGAGGAGGGACAATCATGGTAAAACGTGTAAAGGGACTTATGATCGCGGCATCTCTTCTTATGCTGTTGAGTGCCTGTGGTAAGGCAGAAGCAGATCTGCCAGGTACGGAGACAGAGGTACAGGTGCAGGAGGAACAGACACAGGAGGATCTGGAGGATCCGTCTGCCATGGGTAAAGAAGAAACGACCGGACAGGAAGAAGAAGACACCGCAAAGGCAGGTGAAGATTCAGAAACATCAGCAAATTCAGAGACTACGGAGATTCCGGACGATGCCGTGATGATTCAGGATGTGGCGGTACGGCTCCTTAGCGTAGAAGCGGATGAAAATATCGGACTGATGCGGAGAACCTTTGAAGCATATGGTGACCAGGCTGTGATTGAGAAAATTTTCCGGGGAAGCAATACGGTTATGGAAAAGGATGCACAGAAAGTAACTGTGACAGAAACAGCCTTTTTTAATAGTGTGGATGAAGTATGGAAGCTGTCCTGCCTTCTCGATGGAGAGGGTACGGAATACACCTTTGAGGAAGGACAGATAACGGCGATGGAACAGAAAGAATTCACAGCAGCTACAGATAGCGGCAATCAGGCCGAAGTGATTCTGACTCCTTATGGGGTATGGATTCAGAGTGTGGACAACTGGATGGTGATGTCGGAGGCTTATCAGTTTACGGCAGAGCTTGCAGATGGAAGTGAGGATGAAATTGTAATTCTGCCGCTTACCAGAAACCGGCAGGCACGAAGTCAGGAGATGAAGGAGTTTCCGTACCTGGGCGATGGCTATGTGCTTGGAGAAGAGCTTCAGGATGAAAATGGTGATACCCGGGGCGGCAGATTCATTTTCTTCGAAGAAGTTTCACTGGATGATGTGGTGGATGTACATATCTACCAATAGAACCAATAAGAACAGGAGAACATTATGGGATTATTTCATTGGGGAAAGAAATTTGGAAAGGAATAAACTTATGAGGGTTATGGAATACATCAGAGAGCACCGGGAGGATGAAAATCCATTTGAGTGCGTGATTCTGCCGGATGGGAGTGTGGATGCGCCTGCGCCGTCCCACATTGAGAAGCTGGCACAGATTGCGGGAGAGGATAAGATTTCGCTAAATAAGAAGATGGAGAAAAATATGGAGCCGTTGTTTTTCATGGTAGAGTATACGGGATGTATGCTCGTCTGGGAAACGAGGGTGGTAGAACCGTCCCATCCGACGAAGGAGCAGGAAGAAACGCTGGAGCTTCTTTATGATGCGGCGATGCTTTCTCCCGGATTTAAAAAGGAACAGGCTGGGCCGGAGTATGAGGTCTGTGTCAGACGGGTGAAAGTAGATGAGTTGCCATGCATATGAGAAAATGATCCAGTGGATCATTTTTGGAGTGAAGGAATTCATATCGTAACAGTTCAGCCATGCCCATTCATAAGCTGCCGGGTTGTACAGATTGGCTAACAAATATACGTGTTTTCCGGCAGCTTATTTCATGTCGGGCGTCCGTCCTATAGAAATGATTGAACTGTAACACCCATATTGACAAGAAACCGATATACTGTTTATAATAACTTAGAACAAAGGCGTTCTTATATGCACGATAGAAATCGATGGATATAGGGATGCCTTTACGCTTTTTTATAGGGAAATTTACATTTTTAAGGAAAACAGAAAGGACACAGCTTATGAAGAAGGGTTATACGAAGGAAGACATTTTTAAGAATGGTAGAAGAAGAGGATGTGGAATTTATCCGTCTGCAGTTTACGGATATTTTCGGATGCCTGAAGAACATGGCGATTACCGTAAGCCAGTTGGAGAAGGCGCTGAACAACCAGTGTATGTTTGACGGCTCCTCCATTGAAGGGTTTGCAAGAATCGAGGAATCGGATATGTATCTTTATCCGGATCTTGATACCTTTACGATTCTGCCCTGGAGACCGCAGCCGGGAACCGTTGCAAGACTGATCTGTGATGTATACAGGAGCGATGGAACACCGTTTCAGGGAGATCCGAGACAGGTGCTGAAAAAGGCAGTTGCCCATGCGGCAGAGCTTGGCTATGAGTTCGAGGTCGGACCTGAGTGTGAATTCTTTTTATTTAATGTAGACGAAAACGGAAGACCGAGCACAGAATCCTATGAGCAGGCAGGCTATTTTGATCTGGATCCGCAGGAAATCGGTGAAAATGCAAGACGTGACATGGTTTTTAACCTTGGAGGATATGGGACTTGGTGTGGAAGCCTCCCATCATGAGGCAGCTCCTGCCCAGCATGAAATTGATCTGAAATATGATGAAGCAATTTCAACAGCGGATAACCTGATGACCTTTAAGATGGCGGTCAAGACGATTGCAAAGCGTCATGGACTGCATGCGACCTTTATGCCCAAACCGAAGTTCGGCATTAACGGCTCCGGTATGCATATCAATATGTCTCTGAATCGTGACGGACAGAACATCTTTAATGACCCGTCCAGTGAACTGGGATTAAGTAAAGAAGCTTATTATTTTATGGGTGGAATCATCCGTCATATGAAGGGGATGACCCTGATTACCAATCCGCTTGTAAACTCCTATAAAAGACTGGTGCCCGGATATGAAGCACCGGTTTATATTGCGTGGAGTGCAAGCAACCGGAGTCTGGCTGTGCGTGTGCCGTTTGCACAGGGAGCGGGAAGCCGTATTGAGCTCCGGTGTCCGGATCCGGCAGCCAACCCTTATCTGGCACTTGCTGTATGTCTGGAAGCAGGACTCCAGGGAATTATTAAGAAGATTGAACCTCCGAAGAGCGTAGACTGTAATATTTTTGCCATGAGTGAGGAAGAAAAGGCAGTGAAGAATATTGAAGCTGTGCCGGATTCACTGGATGAGGCGATGGAGGAATTCGAAAAGGATACCTTCGTGCAGGAGATTTTTAGGAGAGCACATGGCGAAGAAATATCTGGCAGTGAAGAAGCAGGAATGGGCAGAATACCGTGAACAGATTACCGACTGGGAGACGAAGAAATATCTGAACCAATTCTAGAGGGGAGATCCGGAGATGGGTAATATTATCATTACATTTCTCAGGATAAATGATGCTCAGAATATCAGGAATATTCTTGTCCGAAACGGATGGGGCAATGTCAGTATCTGTACATCGGGAGCCGGAACCCTTGCCATGGCCGATCAGCTGGAGAGCGGTGTAGTCATCTGTGGATACCGTCTTCCGGATATGGCATATATGCAGCTCAAGGAGGATCTTCCGGCAGGCTTTCAGATGCTTCTCATTGCATCAAACAGTGTTATGACAGGGGCGTCTTCTGCTGAGGTGACGCATATGGAAACACCGCTCAAGGTACAGGAGCTGATCCAGACCATTCATTTCATGGAGGAGGATGCAGCAAGACGAAGGAGAAAACGGCGGGAACAGCCGCGGCAGCGAAGTCCGGAGGAACGTGCAATGATCCAGCAGGCAAAGGAGCTTCTGATGAAGAGTAATCATATATCTGAGGATGAAGCACACAAATACTTATTAAGAACCAGTATGCAAAGTGGCAGAAATCTGTTTGAAACAGCGCAGATGGTACTGCTGCTCAAAAATAAATAAAAGAGGTAAAAGCGATGACACGTGTGAATGAAAACTATTTAAAGCTTCCCGGAAGCTATCTGTTTTCCACGATTGGAAAGAAGCGTAAGGCTTATGCAGAAGCACATCCGGACAGCAATATCATCAGTCTTGGGATCGGAGATGTTACCCAGCCCTTAGCTCCGGCCATTATTACGGCACTGCATAAGGCTGTGGATGAGATGGCGAATGCAGAAACCTTCCATGGCTATGCACCGGATCTCGGATACGAATTTTTAAGGGATGCAATTGCAAAGAACGATTATCAGGATCGTGGCTGCGAGATTTATGCAGACGAAATATTTGTTTCCGATGGAGCAAAATGTGACTGTGGCAATATTCAGGAGATTTTCAGTGCGGATGCAAGGATTGCAGTGTGCGATCCGGTATATCCGGTTTATGTTGACACCAACGTAATGGCAGGAAGAACCGGAGAGTACGATCCGAAGTCCGAAACCTGGAGCAATGTGATCTACATGCCCCTGTGTGGCAGCCAATAACTTTGCACCGGAGCTTCCGAAGGAGGTACCTGACCTCATTTACCTGTGCTTCCCGAACAATCCGACGGGTGCAACGATTACCAAAGCACAGCTTCAGGAATGGGTTGATTATGCAAACCGTACCGGCTCCGTCATCATTTATGATGCTGCTTACGAAGCATATATTTCAGAAAAAGATATTCCACATTCGATTTATGAATGTGAAGGGGCGAGAACCTGTGCGATCGAGATGCATTCCTTCTCCAAGAATGCAGGCTTTACCGGCGTGCGTCTGGGATATACGGTTATTCCGAAGGAATTGACCTGTGGAGGTGTTGCCCTGCATGGCTTATGGGCAAGAAGACATGGAACGAAATACAACGGTGCTCCCTATATTGTACAGCGTGCCGGAGAAGCGGTTTATTCTCCGGAAGGAAAGCAGCAGTTAAAGGAGCAGGTCGCTTATTATATGAAGAATGCCGCTTATATCCGCGAAGAGCTGGCTGATGCAGGCTTTACGGTATCGGGTGGTGTGAATGCTCCTTATATCTGGTTAAAGACCACGAACGGCATGACCAGCTGGGAATTCTTCGATTATCTGCTGGAAAGAGCCAATGTGGTTGGTACTCCGGGATCGGGCTTTGGACCGAGTGGAGAGGGATACTTCCGTCTGACCGCATTCGGCAGCCATGAGAGTACGAAGGAGGCCGTACGCCGGATTAAGGTGTTGTAAGAAGCCTAATATAACACAACACGTGAATCCGTGTATAAGAAAACAGACAGAAGGAGGCAGAGTGTCAGTAGATGCTCTGCCTTAACTGATTATAAAGATAATGCAAAAGGCCGCTGCTCCGTTACGGAGTCAGCGGTCTTTTTCACAACAACATTTATAGGAGCTATGTAAAGAGATTACTCAACATCCTGAAGTGCATCGTAATCTTCTTCGCCGGTACGAATCTTTACAACCTTGTCAACGTTGTATACGAAGATCTTTCCATCACCGATATGTCCGGTGTACAGAGCCTTCTTGGCAGCTTCAATAACATCCTCAACAGGAATCTTGCTGACAACAACCTCGACCTTAACCTTAGGAAGTAAAGTTGCATCCATTTCAACGCCTCGGTACATTTCACCGGCACCCTTCTGGATACCACAACCCATAACCTGTGTAACGGTCATGCCGGTAACACCTAAGTCGTTCATGGCTTTCTTTAAGTAATCGTATCTGGAAAGCTTTGCAATAATCACAATCTTATGAATACCTGTATCAAGGGAAACAGGAGCGGTAACAACCTTTACGGAAGCGTTCTTTGCAGCAGGTGAAGCTGCTTCGTAGGAATCGCTGCCAAGACTTGTGTTGGCATTTGTTTCCATCGTCATGGTATTGGAAATATCCATGATGCTGAATCCGGAATAAGCAGATGCAAGACCATGCTCGGTAGGATCCAGACCAACAATTTCTTCTTCTTCCGTAACTCTTAATCCAACGGTTGCTTTAATAATTAAGAAGGTAATCGTAATGGTAACAGCGGTCCAGGCAGCAACACTGACAAAGCCAAGAAGCTGTAAGCCAAACAGATGGAAGCCGCCACCATAGAATAAACCGGTATATGAATCATTTCCGGGAGCAGAGGTGGTTGCAAATAAACCAACTGCCAGGGTACCCCAGATACCGTTTAAGCAGTGAACTGCTACGGCACCAACCGGATCATCAACGCGGAGCTTGTAATCTAACAGCCAGACACCGAATACAACTAAAACACCGGATACGGCACCAATAACAATGGCACCGAAAGCATCGGTTACATCACAGCCAGCAGTTATTGCAACAAGACCTGCAAGGGATGCATTCAGACACATGGAAACATCGGGCTTGCCATACTTAATCCAGGTAAAAATCATACATACAACGGTAGCAATTGCAGGAGCAATGGTCGTTGTTACGAAAATGGATCCGAGCTGCTCTACGCTTGTGGCTGCAGCACCGTTAAAGCCATACCAGCCGAGCCAGAGAATGAATACACCGAGTGCACCGATTGTAATGTTGTGACCGGGGAAAGCATTTACCTTTATGATTTTGCCGCTTTCATCCTTTGTGTATTTACCGATACGGGGGCCTAAGAGAGCAGCACCGATTAATGCGGAAATACCACCAACCATGTGGATGGCACAGGAGCCTGCAAAATCATGGAAGCCTAACTGGGATAACCAGCCGCCGCCCCAGATCCAGTGTGCCTCAATGGGGTAGATCAATGCAGAAATTACTGCGGAATAAATACAATAGGATAAAAATTTGGTTCTTTCTGCCATGGCACCGGAAACGATGGTTGCAGTCGTCGCACAGAATACCAGGTTGAATACGAAATTGGACCAGTCAAAGTCTGCGTAGCTGGTGAAAATATCAAATCCGGGCTTACCAATGAGACCGACCAGATCCTCACCAAGTAAGAGGCTGAAACCAATTAAAATAAATACTACGGTACCAATACAAAAAAATCCATCAAATTCTTCATGATGATGTTACCGGTGTTCTTGGCTCTGGTAAAACCAGCCTCCACCATTGCAAAACCGGCCTGCATCCAGAACACCAGCGCTGCGCCAATCAAGAACCAGACGCTGAAAACTTCACTGCTTACGGCACTTAAAATTTCTTCTGTCATAATACATCTCCTCCTTTAAGAACCAAAACAGCGTGCACACTTGAGAAAGTATACACGCCATTGTGTCATTGTTTGTAACTATTCAGAGCCATGCAAATTATGACAATATGGACGTCGAATGCTCGCATTCGTAAGGACATTTGGCATAATTTATATGGCGAAGTAACCACATGAGTAAAACTACGTTGCGTTAGCAACGGTTTTTACGAATGGGTTCTGAATAGTTATCGTCATTATTTAATTTTTTTATCTATCATCAGATATGGAACAGCAGATCACCATACTGCGGGAACGGCCAGGAGCTTTCTGCAGTATCTACTTCGAGTGCATCACAGTCGCTTCTTAATGCTTCCATAGCAGGAAGGATTTGATCCTTATAGAAGGTTGCCTGAGCAAGGCCATCGGAAATCTTTCCACCTTCTTCAAGGAGAGCAGCCAGTTTATTTGCTTTGTCATAAGCAGAATCTTCCAGTACGGAAAGCTTCTCAAGCAGATCTTTTTTTCCATCTTGCAGGATAAACCTTCGGTAACTGCGAGCTTCTTCTTTGCAGTGGAAGCGAGGTCTCCGATATAGGAGTTTACAGCAGGCAGAATCTCTTTCTTTGCCATGTCAACCATGGTAAGACCTTCAATGTTGATAACCTTGCTGTAGGTTTCCAGTAAAATTTCATATCTGGATTCCATTTCCTTTTCGGTAAAGATTTTATGCTTGGTGAAGAGTTCTACATTCTTCGGTGCAAGGAAGGTAGGAAGGGCATCTACAGTAGTCTTCAGGTTCAGAAGACCTCTCTTTTCAGCCTCTGCTTTCCACTCATCCGAATATCCGTCACCGTTAAAGATAATTCTCTTATGCTCCTTAATGGTCTTCTTAATCAGTTCGTTGAGCTTTTCGGTGAAGTCTTCCGCACCCTCGAGCTCATCCGCAAACTGCTTTAATTCCTCTGCAACAATGGTGTTGAGAATGATGTTCGGTCCGGAGATTGACTGGGAAGAACCAAGGCTTCGGAACTCGAACTTGTTACCGGTAAAGGCAAACGGTGAAGTACGGTTACGGTCTGTCGTATCCTTCGGGAAGGAAGGAAGTACATGAACACCGATTTCCATCTTTTCAATGCCGCTTCCATTATAAGGCTTGCCACTTTCAATAGCTTCCAGAATGGCTTCCAGATCATCTCCAAGGAACATGGAAATGATTGCCGGAGGTGCTTCGTTTGCGCCAAGACGATGATCATTTTCGGCAGATGCAACGGAAACTCTCATCAGATCCTGATATTCATCTACCGCTTTGATAACTGCGGATAAGAATAAGAGGAATTGTGCATTTTCATAAGGAGATTTACCGGGCTCTAACAGGTTGACACCAGTGTCAGTTGTTAAGGACCAGTTGTTGTGCTTACCACTTCCGTTAACACCCTTGAACGGTTTTTCATGGAGCAGACAGATAAGATTATGTCTCTTTGCCACATTCTTCATGATTTCCATGGTGATCTGGTTGTGGTCGGTTGCAATATTGGTAGTAGAGAAGATCGGTGCCAGCTCATGCTGTGCAGGCGATACTTCGTTATGTTCGGTTTTCGCTAAAATACCAAGCTTCCATAATTCTTCGTTTAATTCCTTCATGAAAGCGGAAATTCTTGGCTTGATCGCTCCAAAGTAGTGATCCTCCATTTCCTGACCCTTCGGTGCCATCGCACCAAATAAGGTACGTCCGCAGTAAACAAGGTCTTTTCTCTGTTCGTATAAGTCCTTATCTACAAGGAAGTATTCCTGCTCGGGACCAACCGTTGTGATGACACGCTTTGCATCGGTGTTACCGAAGAGACGCAATACACGGACGGCCTGTTCGCCAAGGGCTTCCATGGAACGGAGAAGTGGAGTTTTTTTGTCAAGTGCCTCGCCGCCGTATGAGCAGAAAGCGGTAGGAATACAAAGCACTCCGTCCTTTACGAAAGCGTAAGAGGTAGGATCCCATGCGGTATAACCTCTTGCTTCAAAGGTGGCACGTAAGCCGCCGGAAGGGAAACTGGATGCATCCGGTTCGCCTTTGATCAGCTCTTTACCGGAGAACTCCATGATGACACGTCCGTCATTCTGTGGAGAAATGAAACTGTCATGCTTTTCAGCGGTGATTCCGGTCATCGGCTGGAACCAGTGTGTATAATGGGTAGCTCCTTTTTCGATTGCCCAGTCCTTCATGGCAATGGCAACCACATTGGCTACGGTAATATCTAAATCTTTGCCATCCTCGATGGTCTTTTTTAAGGATTTGTAAATGTCTTTAGGAAGTTTATCTCTCATTATGGCATCGTTGAATACCATACTTCCGAAAATTTCTGGTACATTACTTCTCATAAATGGCCTCCTTTAAAATTGTTGTGTTGACTCAAAACCAATTCTGTTTTGAGGGTGGCTGCACAAGTGCGCATCTTGTGCAGCGCTTTAAGGAAAACAATTCCACATAAAAAAAGACGCCACAAGGATTTACCTCATAGCGCCTTTGCTTATGATAGTTCGGATTGTAGACCTAATTTTTCCGGTTGTCAATAGGTTTTTTAAAAAAATTAGCAAAAATTTTTTTCGACAAACGGCATACGGAAAAAAACGCATTAATTAGGAAGTAATGCAGAATTGAGAAAAAAATGTCAAATTTCTATTGACATCGGTGCAGAAACCGTTTAGAATGGCGGTTAGATAAAAAAATTGCATTATTGTATACAGGATAAGACAAAGGAGTCTGTTGAGGGACAAGTGCCCTCTGCAGGCTCCTCATTTTGCTTTACAGGAATTTCCTGTAAAGCAAAATGAGGAACGTGGATGCGCAGCTCGCGGAGAAGAAATTAGTTGCTTTGCAACACCGCTCGCGCGCGAAGAGTTTGCAAGCAAACTCTTAATTTGGTTTTTATGATTTTTAGATATAAGGGTGAAATGAAAGGAGAACAATTATGTTTTGACACGAAGAAAGATCTTCCACAGCCTGCTTTGTACCGGTCTTCATTTGAACATGATAACTGCGGTATTGGTGCAATTGTAGATATGAAAGGAAGAAAAACGCACAAAACAGTATCCGATGCGTTGAGCATCGTAGAAAACCTGGAGCACCGTGCAGGTAAGGATGCTGAGGGTAAAACAGGTGACGGTGTCGGTATCTTATTGCAGATCAGCCACAAGTTCTTTGTAAAGGCCTGCAAGGAAGCCGGAATTGTACTTCCGAAGGAACGGGAGTACGGTGTGGGAATGTTCTTCTTCCCGCAGGATGAATTAAAAAGAAACCAGAGCAAGAAGATGTTTGAAATCATCGTAGAAAAGGAAGGACTCGAATTCCTGGGCTGGCGTGTGGTTCCGACCGTACCGGATGTACTCGGGCAGAGAGCGATCGACTGTATGCCATACATTATGCAGGGATTTGTCAGGAAACCGGCAGAAACAGAAAAGGGCATTGATTTTGACCGAAAGCTGTATATCATAAGAAGAATTTTTGAACAAAGTACAGAGAATACCTATGTAGTAACGCTTTCCTCCCGAACGATTGCTTATAAAGGAATGTTCCTGGTAAAACAGCTTCGTACCTTTTATCCGGATCTGCAGAGCGAGGATTACTGTTCCGCAATCGCACTGGTACATTCCCGATTCTCGACCAACACCAATCCGAGCTGGGAGCGTGCACATCCGAACAGATTTATCGTACATAATGGTGAGATCAATACCATTCGTGGTAATGCGGACAAGATGCTCGCAAGAGAAGAAACGATGGAATCTGAATACTTAAAGGGAGAATTATATAAGGTACTTCCTGTGATTAATTCTTCCGGTTCCGATTCCGCAATGCTGGATAATACACTGGAATTTCTGGTCATGAGCGGTATGCCGCTTCCGTTAGCCGTAATGATTACCATTCCGGAGCCGTGGGTAAATAACCGTACCATGTCCCAGAAAAAGAAAGACTTCTATAATTATTATGCAACGATGATGGAGCCGTGGGATGGCCCGGCATCCATTCTGTTCAGTGATGGAGATATTATGGGTGCGGTGCTTGACCGTAACGGACTTCGTCCTTCCCGTTATTATATTACCGACGATCATCAGCTGATCCTTTCCTCCGAGGTCGGCGTGCTGCCGGTTGCTCCGGAGCATATCTTAAGAAAGGATCGTCTCCGTCCCGGTAAGATGCTGCTTGTCGATACCGTAAAGGGCGAGATGATCGATGATGATGCCTTAAAGGAGCAGTACGCTTCCAGACAGCCTTACGGAGAATGGCTTGACAGCAATCTGGTAGAGTTAAAGAATCTGCATATTCCGAATGAAAAGGTTCCGGAATATACCTATGAACAGCGTCAGCGCCTGCAGAAGGCATTTGGTTATACCTACGAGGATTACCGCAACAGCATTTTACAGATGGCAAGAAACGGACAGGAATCCATTGCAGCCATGGGTATTGATACTCCGCTGGCTGTGCTTTCCAAGCATCATCAGCCGCTGTTCCATTATTTTAAACAGCTGTTTGCTCAGGTGACCAATCCGCCGATTGACGCGATCCGTGAGGAAATCGTTACCTCCACCACCGTATTCATTGGTGAGGATGGCAACCTGTTAGAGGAAAAGGCAGGCAATTGTAAGGTATTGCGTGTCAATAACCCGATTCTGACCAATACCGACCTCCTTAAGATTAAAAATATGAAGGAAGACGGCTTCCATGTGGAAGTGGTTCCGATTATTTACTATAAGAGCATGAGTCTGGAAAAGGCGATCGACCATCTGTTTATCGAGGTGGATCGTGCTTACAAAGAGGGTGCCAATATCCTGATTCTGTCAGACCGTGGTGTGGATGAAAACCACATGGCAATCCCTTCCCTGCTTGCGGTTTCCGCATTGCAGCAGTACCTGGTTGCAACGAAGAAGAGAACGAGCGTTGCCATGATCTTAGAGTCCGGCGAGCCGAGAGAAGTACATCACTTCGCAACGCTGTTAGGCTACGGTGCGTGTGCAATCAACCCGTATCTGGCTCTCGATACGGTAAAGGAACTGATTGAAAACAACATGCTCAACAAGGATTACTATGCAGCCGTGGATGATTATAATTCCGCTGTGTTACATGGTATTGTAAAGATTGCTTCCAAGATGGGTATTTCCACGATCCAGTCCTATGAAGGATCCAAGAACTTTGAAGCAATCGGTATTGATTCTTCCGTCATTGATAAGTATTTCACGAATACGGTCTGCCGTGTGGGCGGCCTTACCCTGAAGGATATCCAGAAGCAGGTGGAAGAGCTGCATACCGAAGCCTTCGATCCGTTAGGACTTGAAAACGACCTGACCCTGGACAGCCCGGGCAGACATAAGATGCGTTCCGGAGCAGAAGAACATCTGTACAATCCGCAGACGATTCATCTTCTTCAGGAATCCACGAAGAGAGGAGATTATTCCTTATTTAAACAGTACACCTCCCTTGTCAATGAAGAGGACAATGTACGGAACTTACGCGGCCTGCTTGATTTCAATTATGCAGCAGAGCCGGTTCCGATCGATGAAGTCGAGGATGTGGATTCCATCGTAACCCGTTTTAAGACCGGTGCGATGTCCTATGGTTCCATTTCCAAGGAAGCACATGAGACACTGGCGATTGCCATGAATACCCTTCATGGAAAGTCCAATTCCGGCGAAGGCGGTGAGAGCATTGACCGTCTGACGATTGGCAAGGACGGATTAAATAAGTGTTCGGCAATTAAGCAGGTGGCATCCGGACGATTCGGTGTAACCAGTGAGTATCTGGTAAGTGCGAAGGAAATCCAGATCAAGATGGCACAGGGTGCAAAGCCCGGTGAAGGTGGACATCTTCCGGGCAAAAAGGTTTACCCGTGGATTGCACAGACCAGACATTCCACTCCGGGCGTAAGCCTGATTTCCCCGCCGCCTCATCACGATATTTATTCGATTGAGGACTTGGCACAGTTAATTTATGACTTAAAGAACGCGAATAAGAATGCAGGAATTTCGGTTAAACTGGTATCAGAAGCAGGGGTTGGTACGGTCGCAGCAGGTGTTGCCAAGGCTGGTGCCCAGGTTATCCTGATTTCCGGTTATGACGGTGGTACGGGTGCTGCTCCGAAGACCTCCATTCACAATGCCGGTCTTCCGTGGGAGCTTGGTCTTGCAGAAACCCACCAGACCTTAATTATGAACGGACTTCGTAATAAGGTCCGGATCGAGACAGACGGAAAGCTCATGAGCGGCCGTGATGTTGCCATCGCAGCCATTCTTGGTGCGGAAGAATTCGGTTTTGCAACTGCTCCGCTTGTTACCATGGGATGCGTCATGATGCGTGTCTGCAATCTGGATACCTGTCCGGTTGGTATTGCAACCCAGAATCCGGAGCTTCGTAAGCGTTTTGCAGGAAAGCCGGAATATGTTATTAACTTTATGAGATTTATCGCGCAGGAGCTGCGTGAATATATGAGCAAGCTCGGCGTCCGCAGTGTGGATGAGCTTGTGGGACGTACCGATCTCCTTAAGAAAAAGGAGCATTTAGAGGGACTTGCCGCACACATTGATGTTTCCAACATCCTTGACAATCCTTATGTTGCAGACCATGCCAAAGCAGTCTTTGATAAGAAACAGACGTACTCCTTTGACCTCGACAAGACACTGGATGAGAAGGTACTGCTTAAGAAGCTCGGACCTGCCCTTAAGGAAGGTAAGAAGAAATCCATTGAGGTTCAGGTCAGCAACGTCAACCGTACCTTTGGTACTCTGTTTGGTGCAGAAATTACCAGACAGTATAAGAACAGCCTTGCAGAAGACAGCTATGTGGTAAAATGTCAGGGAGCAGGCGGCCAGAGCTTTGGAGCCTTTATTCCGAAGGGACTGACTCTTGAACTTTGCGGTGACAGCAATGACTATCTTGGAAAAGGACTTTCCGGTGGTAAAATTATCGTTTATCCTCCGAAGGATGCACACTTTGCCGCAGATGAAAACATCATCGTAGGAAACGTTGCCCTCTACGGTGCAACCAGTGGTAAGGCATTCATTAACGGTGTGGCAGGAGAGCGGTTCTGCGTCCGTAATTCAGGTGCCCGTGCCGTGGTGGAAGGCGTCGGTGATCATGGATGCGAATACATGACCGGTGGACGTGTGGTTGTCTTAGGTAAAACCGGCAAGAACTTCGCAGCCGGAATGAGCGGCGGTATCGCTTATGTACTTGATGAGGACTTTGATTTATATACCAGACTGAATAAGGAACTGATTAACTTTGGTGAGCTTCAGAAGGAAAAGGATATTGCGGAATTAAAAAAACGCTGCTTGAGGAGCACGTGAAGGCAACCGATTCCCCGAAGGGAAAAGAGATTTTAGCGCACTTTGAAGAATATATACCGAAGTTTAAAAAGATTATTCCGAAAGAATATGAAGCCTTAGGAGGTACATTATAATGGGAAAACCAACTGGATTTTTAGAATATGACAGAGAGGTTTCCAAAGCAGTGAAGCCTCATGAGAGAATTAAGAACTTCAATGAATTTCATACCCCGTTATCGAGAGATCATCAGCAGGAGCAGGCAGCCAGATGTATGGAATGCGGCGTGCCGTTCTGCCAGTCGGGTATGACCTTAATGGGGATGACAAGCGGATGTCCCCTTCATAACCTGGTGCCGGAATGGAACGATCTTGTGTATACCGGCAACTGGAAACAGGCGTATAACCGTCTGAAAAAGACCAATAACTTCCCGGAATTTACCGGAAGAGTGTGCCCGGCACTGTGCGAAGCAGCATGTACCTGCGGTCTGCACGGCGATCCGGTCTGCACCAAGGAAAATGAGTTATCCATTATTGAATATGCATATCAGAACGGCTATGCAGATCCGAAGCCGCCGAGAACCAGAACCGGTAAAAAGGTGGCGGTCATCGGCTCCGGCCCAAGCGGACTTGCAACCGCCGATCAGTTAAACAAGAGAGGACATTCGGTTACGGTCTTTGAGCGTTCCGATCGTCCCGGCGGACTTCTGATGTACGGCATTCCGAATATGAAGCTGGAAAAACGCTTTGTCGAGCGGAAGATTGATGTCATGAAACAGGAGGGAATCACCTTTGTAACGAATGCAGAGGTAGGTGGAGAAAATCCGGAATATGCGGCTTCCAAAATCATGGAGGAATTTGACCGCGTGATTCTTGCCTGTGGATCGGCCAATGCCAGAAACATCGATGTGCCCGGAAGAGATGCATCCGGCATTTACTTTGCAGTAGATTATCTGAAATCGGCAACGAAATCCTTACTCGATGCTAACATGGAGATCCGTAAGGCAGCGAAAAACTGGATCAGTGCCAGGGATAAAAATGTAGTCATTATCGGTGGCGGTGATACCGGAAATGACTGTGTGGGAACTGCCATCCGTCAGGGCGCCAAGAATGTGATCCAGATTGAAATGATGCCTAAAGCACCGGATAAAAGAACCGAATCCAATCCATGGCCCGAATGGCCGCGGGTGTGCAAGGTGGATTACGGCCAGGAGGAAGCGATTGACCAGTTTGGTAAGGATCCCCGTATTTACGAAACCACAGTCAAGGAATTTATCAGGAATGAAAAGGGTGAGCTGACGGCTGTAAAGACGATTAAGCTGCATGGTGAAGTCGATAAGAAGACCGGCAGAAGAGTCATGAAGGAGATCGAAGGAACCGAACAGATTCTTCCGGCAGAGCTGGTGCTGATTGCAGCCGGATTTTTAGGATGTGAAAAGAGAATTGCAGATGCGTTCGGGGTAGAGCTGAATGCACGCACCAACGTAAATACCGAGGCAGGAAAATATCAGACGAACGTACCGCATGTTTTTACCGCAGGCGATATGCACCGCGGACAGTCCCTTGTTGTCTGGGCAATCCGGGAAGGGAGAGAAGCAGCAAGAGAGGTCGATGAAAGTCTGATGGGCTATTCGAACTTAGGCATACAGTAAAGAAAGAGAGGGTGAAAGCAATGACCAAGTATATTTTCGTAACGGGAGGTGTCGTATCCGGACTGGGAAAAGGAATTACGGCGGCCTCTCTGGGACGATTATTAAAAGCAAGGGGCTTAAAGGTAGCTGCGCAGAAGCTGGATCCGTACATCAATGTGGATCCGGGAACCATGAGTCCTTTTCAGCATGGAGAGGTATATGTTACGGAGGATGGTGCGGAAACAGACTTAGACCTCGGCCATTACGAAAGATTCATTGATGAAGACTTAAACCGGTTTTCCAACCTGACAACCGGTAAGGTTTACTGGAACGTATTAAATAAAGAACGCCGTGGAGAGTATTTAGGCTCCACGGTACAGGTCATTCCTCATATTACGAATGAGATCAAGGAGTTCGTTTACCGTGTCGGAAAAACAGACTGACGCAGATGTCGTAATTACAGAAATCGGCGGAACCATCGGTGATATCGAGTCACAGCCGTTTCTGGAGGCCATCCGTCAGATTGCACTGGAAATCGGAAGGGAAAACAGCTTATTTATTCATGTGACACTCGTGCCATATTTGCGTGGCTCCGAAGAACACAAGTCCAAACCGACCCAGCACTCCGTAAAGGAATTACAGGGAATGGGAATCAACCCGAATATTATCGTGCTCCGGTGTGATGAACCGCTGGAGGATTCCATTAAGAACAAGATTTCCATGTTCTGTAATGTGAAACCGGACTGTGTGATTGAGAATATCACCCTGCCCAATCTCTATGAAGCCCCGCTGATGCTCGAAGAAGCCAACTTCTCTTCGATCGTGTGCCGGGAGCTTTCCCTTAAAACAGCACCCTGCGATCTGAAGGAATGGACGGCACTGGTAGAAAAGATCAAGAGCCGGAAGAAGGAAGTCCGGATCGGACTTGTGGGGAAATATGTACAGCTTCACGATGCATATCTTTCGGTAGCGGAGGCGCTGCAGCATGCCGGATACCAGTGTGGGACTTATGTGAAGATTGAGTGGATTGATTCCGAGAAGTTAACGGAACAGACGGTAGAGGAAGAATTAGGTTCTCTTCAGGGAATCATCGTTCCCGGAGGATTTGGAAACCGTGGTATTGAAGGCATGATTCTGGCAGCCGGATATGCAAGGGAGAAGGGCATCCCGTATCTGGGCATCTGCCTTGGCATGCAGATTGCGGTTATGGAATTTGCCCGTCATGTGGCAGGAATTACCGATGCCAATTCCGGTGAGTTCGATGAGCTTTGTGCCAACAAGGTCATTGATTATATGCCGGGACAGAATGACGATATTGATAAGGGCGGAACATTACGTCTTGGAAGCTACCCCTGTGAAATCCAGAAGGGAACCGGAATGGAAAAGTGCTACGGCACAAATCATATTAACGAGCGTCATCGTCATCGTTACGAATTTAATAATGCCTATCGGGATAGCCTGCAGCAGGCAGGACTTACCTTAAGCGGTCTGTCTCCGGACGGGCGTCTTGTGGAGGCGGTGGAATTAAGTGGGCATCCGTTCTTTATCGGTGTGCAGTATCATCCGGAATTCAAGAGCAGACCCAATAAATCTCATCCCCTGTTTCAGGGATTTGTCAATGCAGCGTGTGAACATGTATTGAAGACGGGTAACTATTCAGAACAGGTCGAAGCATTTACTGCTGAGACCGTAAGAAAATGATTCAGTAATGCAAAATCCCATCGGCGAAGCCGATTTGGAATGGATTTTGCTCGTAACTGTGAAGGTACTGAACAGTTACGAAGACGGAGGAGCAGTAATGGAAAATTTAAAAGGAATTCATGAAGAATGTGGCGTTTTTGGGTGCTTTACCCTAAACGCCACAAATCTTGCAGAGATTGCCTATTATGGATTATATGCCCTGCAGCACCGTGGACAGGAAAAGCTGCGGAATTGTGGTCTGTGAGGATGGTCTTTTTACCTCGCATAAGGATCTGGGACTTGTCAATGATGTGTTTTCAAGAGAGGTACTGGCAAAATTTCCGGCGGCAACCGCCTGTGTCGGTCATGTCCGTTACGGAACAACCGGTGGTAACAACCGCAGCAACTGCCAGCCGATCGAGGTCAATCATCAGAAAGGGAAAAATGGCACTGGCACATAACGGCAATATCAGCAATGCCTATTCTTTGCGTGACCGGCTCGAATTGAACGGTGCGATTTTCCATTCCACAAGCGATACGGAAATCATTGCGTATATCATCACCCAGATGCGATTAAAAGCCCCCTCGATCGAGGAGGCTCTTTGTGATACAATGGAGGTGTTGGAGGGCGCCTACTCTCTGGTACTGATGTCGGCAACGAAGCTTCTTGCCGCAAGGGATCCTTTGGGAATGCGTCCCCTGTGCTATGGAAGGACTGCGGACGGCATCTATGTGGTCGCTTCCGAAAGCTGTGCCCTGGAAGCGGTCGGAGCTGCCTTTGAGAGGGAGCTTTTACCCGGAGAGATTGTGGTGTTTGATGAAAACGGCGTGCGTTCCATAAGGACACACTGTGGGAAGAAGCGTTGCCGGATCTGTATTTTTTTGAGTACATTTATTTTGCACGTCCGGACTCTGTCATTCAGGGAGTCCCGGTGCATGAAGCAAGAGTGCAGGCCGGACGGATCCTTGCAAGGAAAACCCCCGTGGATGCTGATGTCGTGATCGGTGTCCCGGATTCCGGACTGGATGCCGCCTTAGGGTATGCACAGGAATCGGGAATCCCCTATGAAATCGGATTTATCAAAAACAAATATATTGGCAGAACCTTTATTTCACCGGGCCAGCAGTCCCGGATGAATCAGGTCCGCATCAAGTTAAACCCCATTCACAATGTGGTAGAGGGAAAACGCGTGGTACTGGTGGATGATTCGATTGTGCGCGGAACAACCAGTGGACAGATTGTGAAGCTTCTGCGCAATGCGGGAGCAAAGGAAGTACATATGCGCATTTCCGCACCGCCCTTTTTAAATCCCTGCTATTACGGAACCGATATTGACACGAAGGAGAATCTGATTGCCTGCCATTATCCGGTTGAAGAAATTGCAGAGCAGATCGGCGTGGACAGCCTTTCTTATCTGCCGGTCGGGGATCTGAAAAACCTGATCGGAAGTGAGGATTACTGCAGTGCCTGCTTTGACGGCGATTATCCGACCACCATACCGGAGAATACCGCGAAGGACCGTTTTGAGAGCCGCCTTTCCGAACGGGCGCTGAAGAAGTGATTTGTTACAGTTTACACAGCAGCCGGACACTTGTTGTCAGGCTGTGCAAGAACATGATTTGAGCAGAACAGGTTATGAATGGGCAAGGCTTGGCTGATACATATTTTTGTCTTGCAATCAGAAGAATATTTGTTACACTTAATAAAGGAACAGTTATGAATTTAATGAATAAATGAATCTATATAGAAAGGAAGAGACAGAAATCATGAACAGTCCGGACAGGAAGCTTATTCTGGAGGATGGCAGCGAGTACATTGGCTACCATTTCGGAAGTCAGGATGAGCGGGTATGCGAAATCGTATTTAATACTTCCATGGTGGGATATCAGGAGATCCTTTCCGATCCGTCCTATACGGATCAGATGGTTGTGATGACCTATCCTCTGATTGGTAATTATGGAATTACCGATGAGGATTTTGAAAGCAAGCTTCTTTCCATTGGAGGAATGATCGTCAGAGATTATAATGATATGCCTTCGAATTTCCGGTATACCCAGACCTTATCCGAGGTCATGGAAGAGAACCATATTCCGGGAATTTATGGAATAGATACAAGAGAACTGACCAGAAGTATCCGTGATCTGGGATCCAGACGCGGTATTATGACCGATATATCGACAACATTGGAGGAGGGGCTTGCGAAGATCAAAGCAACGCCGGTTCCGCATGATGCCGTATCCCGTGTAAGCTGCCATAAGAAATGGTATGCACGTACCGCAAACCACCGTTTCAATGTCGTAGCCATCGACTGCGGAATGAAAATGAACATTGTACGTTCCCTAAATAAATATGGATGCAACGTCACTATCGTTCCTTATGATGTTACTCTGGATGAAATCGAATGGATGAGACCGGATGGTATCTTTTTATCAAACGGCCCGGGGATCCGGAGGATGTAGCGAAGGTGATCGCACTCATTAAGCAGCTTCGCGGCAGGTACCCGATCTTCGGGATCTGTCTTGGTCATCAGATGATTTCTCTGGCATATGGTGCGAAAACCTATAAATTAAAGTTCGGTCATCGTGGCGGCAACCATCCGGTGAAGAACCTAAAAACCGGTCACATTGAAATTACTTCCCAGAACCACAGCTATGCCGTAGATCTGGATAGCCTTGAAGGAACGGGACTTAGCGTGACCCATATGAATCTGCTTGATCATACCGTAGAAGGTGTCTGCTGTAAGGAGGACCGCGTTTTCAGTGTGCAGTATCACCCGGAAAGCGCACCCGGACCGCAGGACAGCAGCTATCTGTTTGAGCAGTTTATTGAGAATATGAAGGAGGTAGCGACAAATGCCTAAACGGACAGACATTAAGAAGGTACTGGTCATCGGTTCCGGTCCGATTGTCATTGGACAGGCAGCAGAGTTTGACTATGCAGGAACACAGGCATGTCTGGCACTGAAGGAAGAGGGGTATGAGGTCATCCTCGTAAACTCCAACCCGGCGACCATTATGACAGATACCTCTATTGCAGATAAGGTTTATATGGAGCCCTTAACCCTGGAATATGTGGCGAGAATCTGCCGTTATGAAAGACCGGATGCGATCGTACCCGGAATCGGCGGCCAGACCGGATTAAATCTTGCCATGCAGCTTCAGAAAAAGGGCGTCTTACAGGAATGTGAAATTGAATTGCTGGGAACCGATGCAGAAAGTATTGAATGTGCGGAAGACCGTGAGCTGTTTAAGGAGCTTTGTGAACGGATCGGAGAACCGGTCGTTCCTTCCCGGATCACCTACTCGGTGGAAGAGGGTCTGGAGGCAGCAAAGGAAATCGGCTATCCGGTGATCCTGCGTCCTGCATTTACCCTGGGCGGAACCGGCGGCGGCTTCGCTTATGATCCGGAAGAAATGCAGCAGATGATGAAGAATGCATTGGCATTATCTCCGGTACATCAGGTTCTGGTAGAAAAGAGTATCAAGGGCTATAAGGAAATTGAATACGAAGTAATTCGTGATGCGAACGATACCGCAATCACCGTCTGCAACATGGAAAACCTGGATCCTGTGGGGGTGCATACCGGTGACTCCATTGTTGTGGCACCGAGCCAGACGCTGACCAATAAAGAGTATCAGATGCTCCGTGACAGTGCCCTTAAGATCATCCGTGCCCTTAAGGTAAAGGGTGGCTGTAATGTCCAGTTCGCACTGGATCCGCAGTCCTTCTCTTATTATGTGATAGAAGTAAATCCCCGAGTATCGAGATCTTCGGCACTGGCTTCCAAGGCAACCGGTTATCCGATTGCGAGAGTATCAGCAAAGATTGCCGTCGGTATGGATCTGGATGAAATAAAGCTTGCCAACACACCGGCCTGCTTCGAACCGGCTCTTGATTATGTGGTTACGAAGATGCCCCGTTTCCCGTTTGACAAGTTTACGGATGCTTCCAATGTACTGAGCACCCAGATGAAGGCAACCGGTGAGGTTATGGGTGTCGGCCGGACCTTTGAGGAAAGTCTGTTAAAATCCATCCGTTCCCTTGAG
This sequence comes from Lachnospiraceae bacterium, assembly GCA_021628825.1. Taxonomy (GTDB): domain Bacteria; phylum Bacillota; class Clostridia; order Lachnospirales; family Lachnospiraceae; genus Suilimivivens. Next base: position 1,062,878 of record JAJXRY010000002.1, read on the forward strand.
GATCACAAGAACCATATCCATATGGAGAAGTTTGACCGTGAGAATATGTCTAAGGAAGAGCTGCTTCAATATGTCAAGGAGGGCAGGGATGACCGCATTTATGCGATCGCCCAGCTGATGTGGATGGGAGCCGATCATTCCCGGCTTTGTAATGCTACACAGATTGACCTGTTTTTCCTGGATAAGATCAAGAAGATCGTGGACTTTGAAAAGGAATTAGAGGGTGCTCCGGCCGGAGATGAAGCCTTTTTACGCGAAGCCAAGAAGAGAGGCTTTTCGGATGCCTATATTGCAGAGCTCTGGAAGCTGAAGGAAGAGGAAGTTTACGATATGCGTAAGAAGTACGGCATCTTCCCGATTTACAAGATGATTGATACCTGTGCAAGTGAGTTTGACAGCTATGTACCGTATTTCTATTCGACCTATGAAAGTGAAAACGAATCCATTGTATCTGACCGCGAGAAGATCGTTGTATTAGGCTCCGGTCCAATCCGGATCGGACAGGGTGTGGAGTTCGACTACTCCACCGTTCATGCGGTACGTGCCATTCAGGAAGCCGGCTATGAAGCCATCGTCATCAACAACAACCCGGAGACCGTTTCTACCGATTATACAACGGCAGATAAGCTTTACTTTGAGCCGCTTACCGTAGAGGATGTCATGAACGTTATGGAGCTTGAGCATCCGAAGGGCGTGATTGTATCCTTAGGTGGACAGACCGCCATCAATCTGGCAAAGCCGCTTGCCGAAAAGGGCGTTCCGATCATCGGAACAGGCTGTGAAGCCATTGATAATGCAGAAGACAGAGATCTCTTTGAGAATATGATCCAGAAGACCGGAATTCCTCATCCGCAGGGAATTGCCGTTACCGATATTGAAAGCGGTGTGGAGGCAGCGGCCAGGGTCGGTTATCCGGTACTGGTAAGACCGAGTTTTGTACTGGGCGGACGTGCCATGGAAATCGTAGCGAATGAAAAGATGCTGCGCCACTACCTGAAGAATGCCGTGGAAGTGGATAAGGACAAGCCGGTTCTGGTAGATAAATATGTCGTTGGTAAGGAAGTCGAGGTCGATGCGATCTGCGACGGAGAAAAGGTATTTATCCCGGGTATCATGGAGCTTGTGGAACGTACCGGTGTCCATTCCGGAGACAGTATCAGCGTTTATCCGCCGTATGACATTTCCGATCAGGTGAAGGAAACGATTGCAGATTATACCACACGTCTCGGACTTGCCATCGGTATCCGTGGACTGTTCAATATCCAGTTTATAGTAGACCGTCAGGATCAGGTATTTATTATTGAAGTAAACCCGAGAGCTTCCCGAAGCGTTCCGTTCCTGTCAAAGTCTACCGGACTTTCGCTTGTCAATATTGCAACGAAGGTCATGATGGGTGAAAATCTTGCATCCCAGGGTATTACCGAGATGCTTCCGAAGGAAAAAGGAAAGATGGTATGTGAAGGCTCCGGCATTCTCTTTCGAGAAGCTGAGCGGCATGGATGCATACCTTTCTCCGGAAATGAAATCCACAGGTGAAGCCATCGGCTATGACAAGCGTCTGAACCGTGCCTTCTACAAGGCGTTACAGGCATCCGGCATCCGCATGAAGGACTATGGAACCGTTGTGGTAACCCTTGCAGATGAAGATAAGGAAGAAGCCCTTCCGCTGATCCGTCGTTTCTACATGCTTGGCTTTAACATTGAAGCAACAATTGGAACCGCCAATTTCCTGAAGGAGCATGGCATCCGTACCAGAGTGCGCGGTAAGCTGAGTGAGGGCAGTGATGAGATCCTGAAATCCATCCGTGCCGGATATGTCAGCTACATCATTAACACCCGCGCGATCCTTTCCGGAGTGCACTATGAGGATGGTGTTGCCATCAGAAGATGTGCGGTACAGAACGGAGTTACCATGTTCACCTCCCTCGATACCGTAAAGATCCTGCTCGATGTCCTCGAAGAAACCGTTCCGGAGATCTCAACGATTGACGGTGGAACTCCGTGGTAGAAGGAACCAGATGAGGAAAAGGAACGTGTTGCATAGTGGACTCTATGAATGAGCATGGATAAATGGCGAAAATATAAAATAAGAAATCAATAATGAATCCCCGGTCTGTCCGATGTGGTGTGAGGCCACAGGACAGACCGGGGATTGTTTTCATCAAACCGGAATTTAATAGAGAACCCCAGAAGTCCCCCCTTTTATTATCTTTCTGTTTTTCCAAAGTTAAGCCCGAGGACAACCATGTTGATTCCCTGCATTAAGACAGAAAATGCAATCATGTATCCGGTAGAAATCATGGTAAGTAACGGGTGGGCAATTGCTATCATACTGATAAGAATGGATAAAATACCACAGACAATGCCAAGGATTCCTTTTCCCTTGGAAAATCTGCATACTTTGACACCGGCAATAATCTGGAAGATACCGTAAATCAGGACGACTGTGCCAACGAGATAAGCTGCCATTACATCTGTAATGAATCTCTGGATGCCGCTGGATAATAAAATAATACCGGCAAGTGCTTCCAGAACACCAAGAATACAGGCGGTGACATCTTTTTTCTCTTTGGATAAAGAAAGAATGACAAGTTCAATACCATTTATCAGCAGAAAGATTCCGAAAATCCAGCCAATAGAAAGAAATGTCATCAAAGGTCTTACCAGGGTATAGAACCCTAATAATACGGTTAAAATTCCGGTGATGATAACAACAATTTTCAGTGTTTTGTTCTCAGTCATAATAAATTCTCCTTTTGCTTTCGTAAATATACTGTAACATGTGTTACAGAGGGTGTCTTGCAAGCAGGAATGTTTTATACTATACTTCAATTAATTTAACCGCCTGCCCTGATGGGAAAACAGATAATGGTATCCGGTACAGGATGGCAGCAGTATTTCATTGGAGGATAGAAGCATGAGAAGACTAAAAGTATTAGCCGGCATTTTAAAACGAACCCGGGCAGACAAGATTCTTGTTGGTTTTATTGTGTTTCTGTTTGCAGTAGCAGCAGTAATTGAACTGGCTGAACCCGATATTAACCGTTACGGAGATGCGTTGTGGTATTGCTATGCAGTAATTTCTACTGCCGGTTTTTGGCGACGTGGTCGCGGTAACCCTTTATTGGAAAAAAATATGTTCGGCCCTTCTTACGGTCTATGCGATATTTTTGTAACTGCCATTGTCACAGGGGTAGTAGTTAATTTTTATACCCAGATGGTGGAAATGCAGCGAAAAAGAAACGATTGCCATGTTTATGGACCAGTTGGAAAGACTTCCTGAACTCTCCAGGGAAGAACTGGAAAGTATTTCCCAAAAAGTACGGAAGCTTCGGTAGCAGGAGACAGGAATCTCCTTTTTTGAAGCAGACCTGACTTCCGGTTGTCTTTGCCTCCTTTCTGTTTCTCTAGTATGTTTACTATTGTCATAATAACAGATTCATTCCCGAATGGAAAGTAAAGTTTGGAGTGGGAAGAAGAAAGCAATTTGAGGGATATATTACTGCAAAGTCCGTAACAGATATTTATTATCTGACACATCGTTTAACACATAACGATGCAGAAACACGTAAAATTTTGAGTAAACTTTTTACGTTGTTTCATTTGTTGGATACTGCTTCTTTGGATTGGCAGAAAAGCAGTACGAAGAATCCTGCGAAAAAGAAGCGCACACCTGCAAATATGATTTTTCCACCCAGATCCGAGGAAGGAATCGCAAACTGTTCATAGCCGATTTTGATAAGAGGGTATGCCAGTGACCATCCAAATGCACAGAAAAAAGCCAGTATGGATTTATATTTGGGGTTTTTAATGTAGTTGTCCATGAGGGTTAACCTGTCTTTCTTTACAAACTCTGATAAGGGCAAGAAAATCATATAAAGCAGTATAACACAAAATAAAAGTGATATGGTGAACTGATTGAAATACTTCCGATTTTTTTGTAACAAATGTTATAATGTTTTTTTAATTACAGGATTATTTGCGAACGAAATATGATGAACACGGAAGGATCTTGATTATAATGGGGAATAAATCAGCAAAAAGCAATTTAATTAAGTTACGAAAAAAACGATCGTCATTGGAACTGCAGCTGTTCTAATGATACTTGTGGCAATGATTGCATATTTGTCCCAGTTCCATATCGATTTTTCGCAAGAATATCGAACGATAGACGGTTATGAAAAAATCGTTTTTAAAGATTCCTGGAGTGGACAATGTTACCGTTTATGTACCTGGGGATTAGTAGTAACAGAAAACATCTCTGAATTTGAGGATCATCGGGATCCTGATACATCATCTTATGAATACCAGTTATTAACAGAGAAGGCGAATGCGGAAGGGATTTGGCAAATTGTTCCTTCGCCGGATGGAAAGTACATTTTGTATGTTGAGAGAATATACCGTGGCACAGGTACAACAGATGATGAGGATGTGTATTATAAAGTTTATTCGATAGAAGATAACACAAATACAACGATTTATTCCGGATATCGAAGATTTCTACTGGTTGATTGGGAATAGGTTGCTTTACAAATTGATACGTGAACAATCGGCGTCAGGACAGAGAAAAAAACAGCTTACCATCTTTTGATAGCTGCCCTTTTCTCTGGACTGCACACCGATTTTTTTACCGATTGAACAAAAATCGCGTCACTCCAGCCGATACAGTATGGAGCTTCAATCGATTTCCTTCTTCTTGATTTTTACCAAAGAATCTATGCATTGGAAACTGATTCCATCGTATATTCAAAAATAGTAACTTGTCTTATCGAATGAAGGGTGCACTTAATAAGCCTTCATTCAGACGGCTGTTTTTCAGTATTCAGATTCCTTCGCTCAAGTCAACATGTAGTGTCCTCGAAGCGACAGCGAAAGAAGATTTCCTCCACAGGCTTCACACTTACAGATATCCTTTTTGTAAAGGATCATCAGCTTCTCCGCAGAGGTTTTTGCCTCGGAGTTTTTGAAATATATTGAATGCCGTTGAGAAGCTTCCGGCAGTGAGTCATCTTTTCTTTCTTGTTCCTACAGGAAAGCAGGCCATAGTGGCGAATTCGGACAAAACCTTTAGGGAGCACATGCATCAGAAACATTCGCAGAAACTCTGTTCCTTTGATGGTTTGCTCGATATATTTACCACCATTTTTGTAATCCTTTACGAGATAGGTAACCGTCTCATCTGTCATACTGACGATTCTGCGATTACTGATAGCGATACGATGAGTGTAACGGCCAAGGTACCGGATCACAGAATTAGCTCCATTGAATGCCTCTTTCGTATATACAACCCAGTTCTTTTTCGTAGAGGGAATTCAGTAAAAGCTTTGAATTCATAACGATTTTTTTAAATGTGCAACCGTTCCATGATACTCAAGTTTTTTATCTTCCCAGAGTTGTTTCAGTTCACGAAGATAATACTTTTTTTGAAGACGGCAGACATGACCTTAACCGGAAAGAAAAACTTCTTTCCTTTATCCTTCCACTTGTTTGCAGCATCAAGTCCACCGCCGAGAACAATGGTGTGGAGATGAGGATGATAATTCATTCTGGAGCCCCAAGTATGAAGTACACAGATATATCCAATCCTTGCTCCGAGATGTTTCGGATCCGCAGACAGCTCTGTCATTGTTTGATGTGCTGCATGGTACAAAGCATCATAAAGGAGTTTCTGATTTGAATAAATCAGGGAATATAATTCTTCTGGAACTGTAAAGACCGTATGAAAGTATGGAACATCCAGTACATTTTTCCTGCTGTTTGTCAATCCATTCATCGACCTCCATTCCTTGACACATGGGGCAGTGACGGTTCTTGCAGGAATTATAATGAATATATTTCTTGTGACAGCTTTCGCATTCGCTTAAATTGGCTCCCATTTCAAGAGTATGGCATTTGGAGATACACAGTGCCGTTAGTTGCTGTTGTGGAGAAAAGTTGTGTGTCTCACAGTATTGCGGAAGAAATCGATGGAATATATCCTGAATGGTGATATCATGATTCATTTGCATCACCTGCGTTTCTCTTAGCTTTACGCCCCCGTTTTTTCTTAACAGGATGATCAAGCGGACTCTTTATTCCCATAACAGTTTTATTGGATATGTGGATGTATACCTGTGTTGATTCCAGACAGCGGTGTCCAAGCATTGCTTGTACATAGTTGATTGGGACACCTTGCTCAATCATGTGACTTGCAAAGGAATGTCGAAGCGTATGCGGATGTGCTTTAATGCCCGCTGTTTTTGCAACTGCCCTGAGCATGATTTCAACACCACTCACTTTTAGTGGGTTATGAGGAGCATCTACTGAAACAAAAAAAGGTACTCTCTTTTTACCGGATAACTTCTCCAGTATTCCTTTAGTAAATCAAGGGCTCTTTCTGAAAGAATTGTCCATCTGTCACGATGATTCTTCCCTTTGGAAATATATACCTGCATAGTGCTCATATAGATATCTTCAGGTCTAAGAGAAACAAGTTCTCCTACACGCATTCCAGATGAATAAAGCAGGGCAATGATTGCTTTGTTACGAATTTCGGTTGCAGAATCGATTAACTTTTTCAATTTTTTTCAAGAGAGAGCACTTTCGGAAGTTTTTACATCCAATCGCATTCTTGGAACAATGTCCTGATTCCATGGGATGTGTAAGACATGTTTGTATAGGAAACAAATGGAAGAATTATAAAAGTTGCAGGTTGCAGATGAAAGACCGGAATTACGTTTTTCCAGTATAAATGATCTGGCATCCTGAAGGGATAAATCTTCCATTGGTTTATAGCCTGTCCACTTCATAAAGTGACGTATGTTGATGATATAGGTATCTGCAGTTCGGGAGGACCTGTTACGAATCAGGCATTCCTCTCTGAGCTTGTTAAAAATATTTTTTTCGTACATAATAAACCTCCATGATACTAGTAACGTTAATGAGTCACTGCCATCATGGAGGTCCACGTATTAAAGATACCCTCTTGAGAAAAAAAGAGATTCCGGTGTTATTCTATTCATGGCAGTGTTAATGATGATCCTGTTCGATTGTTATTTTGTGGTGATTTAACAATACTACTTTTAGGGCTCATTATCTACTGCCTTTTTAAGTTAAAGAGAAAACTGCGCCACAGCCTTGGCAGGCCATCGCGCAGCGATTTTGTTCAATCGGAATTTGTGGAGAGATTTCTTGAACTTTCCTTATTTTACGGGCTTTCCAGCCCCTTAGATAGTGAAATGATATGTATTTTTCCCTTATTTTTTTGACCCTTATGCGGAATCAGCAAGGGAAATAAGGGAATTTTTTATTTAGTCGTTGCCTGCCACTTTATCAAGAAGTCTGGCGGAGTTCCGCTTTGCCTTTCTTGTAGAGTGGGCGTAGACATTCATGGTGGTACTGACATCTGAGTGCCCTAACAGTTCCTGCACATCCTTTGGTGCTGCTCCATTTGCCAGAAGGTTGCTAGTATAGGTGTGTCGCAGCTGGTGGAAAATGGAAATTCTCAAATCCGTCCAGCCTTTTTGCAACTGATCGGCAGGCAATGCCGAGTGTACTCGGCAGTTCCAGACTGCCATCCGGTCTGAGGCAGACAAAGGAGATTTCCTTATAATCTGCCGGGACTTCCTGTGTTCCGTCAAGGTGATAGTATTCATAATACACCCTGTTTTTGTCCTGTGCTTCCTTTGTAGAAATTGCGGTGGTAAAGTTCACCATACTGCATCCGGCTTTTAAGCTGTTTTTTTCTGGCGGTTTTCAGTATTTCAGGCAGAGTATCTCCAAAATCAACAATCCTTACCTTTTTTCGTTTGGTTGGTCCGATGATGTTTTTTTATGTTTTGTGCCATCATAGCGGATACTTCTTTTTAATGGTCAGGCATTGTTCTTCAAGATTGATGTCCTGCCATGTCAATCCGCAAACTTCACCGATACGAAGTCCCGCATAGTATGCGATCTGGATTGGCAGGATTGCAGGTGGATTCTTTTACTTTGAGGTATTCTATCAGTCTCTCATAATCTTCATGGGAAATAGGCTGTATGCCTTCTTCTACCTCATCATCTGAGAATAAATCCACATCCTCTGCCTGTTTTTTCAGCTTAATATACTGCATCGGATTGAAAGTGATTAACTGTTTTGGAAATACTGCAAACCGGAATGACTGTTGTAATACTGCTGAAAAGGAATGGATGTAATCTTTACTGTATCCTTTTCTCACTTTTCCATCTGGAAATTCCCCACCGAATGTAAGCAGATCGAGAAATGCCTGTAAATGTTCAGCAGTAACGGTATTTAATTTGCGTTCTGCAATCGGATGTTTCTTGATACAACGGATTGCACCAAGATAATTTTCCACTGTACCATTGCTGAGTGTTCCGACTTTCAGTTCTTCTTCCGCCCACATATCAAGAAGTTCTCCTACAGTAAGATTATCTGTCTTTGCGACAAATTTCTTGCTTTCGTAATCATCCATTGCCTGACGGAGCAGTTTTTCCGTTTCACTTTTACTTTCTGTTCCAGCGTATTCTTTCTGAACCAGATTGCCGCTTGCATCTTCTACATAGAAGCGGTAGTACCATTTTTTGCCCTTTTTTTCTTACAGATCCTTTTGCCATAATCGTGTGTCTCCTTTCGATATCAGACAATCGGAACTGATGAAATGCTTCTTGCGTGTAAGTATATCATAACTCCGGTTGTCGTTCTATACCGAATCGGAATCCTCATACAAAACTTCTGATAAAAGATTTTCAAGCCTTTGTTCTGCCATTTCCGGTTTCTTGGAATAGAGTCTTACGATATCTGCCATGTCATTAAAGGCATTAACAGTATGGGTGATCTCCCGGAGAAACATAATCTCGTTATATTCATCATTCGATTCAAACCCCATTACTTTTGCAATATCAGCTTCATTCGTGTTGCCCTTGTAATTCTTGCAGGCAAACTGGAATGATTCCAGAAACAGGTTATATTGCTTTAACATCAACAGCAGTAAATCTTTGGAAAAAGCATCTTCCTTTTTACTAAGGTCGAGAGGTAACTGTTTGAGAATATCGCCCATTGCATCACGAATCTGTAATTCTTTCTTATCCGTAATATCGGTTTCGTATTCATCGGTTTCCCCTCTGAGCCATTCAATAGATACATGAAGTGCTTCCGAAAGACCTTCCAGCACCATCTTTTTGGTATTGTCAATCGAACCATTCTCATAACGCAGGATTGTGGAAGCGGTAACTCCCATCTTCTCTGCAACATAAGGCTGTGTCAGATTTAATTCCAGACGACGCTGTTTTGCCCTGCTGCCTATCAGCTTGCGTAGTTCTTTATCTTTCATGCTGATTGCCTCCTTTTTCGGTATGTATGAATTATAGCATGTACCCTACGTAATTGCAATATGCAATTCGATAATTATTTTTAGAATTTCATAATGCTTGACAACACGATATAAAACCGCTATACTAACAGCACAATACAAATTGCATAATGCAATTTCATAAGGAGGTGACAAGATGACGGAAAGAAAGATTGCATTATCCATCGAGGAAGCAGCCGACTATACAGGAATTGGCAGAAACACTTTGAGAAAGCTGGTTGAATGGAAGAAGCTTCCGGTATTAAAGGTCGGAAGAAAAGTCCTTATTAAAACTGACATTCTGGAAAAGTTCATGGAAGCCAACGAGGGGCGTGATCTGAGGGATAAAGGAAATGTAAAAACTGTCACAAGAAATGTGGCAACTTAAAAAGGCGGCTTCCTACGAAACCGCCAAAGGTTCTATCAGACCGAAGCCATGATATACCTACACGCAAGAGGATTATACCATGTGCTTCTCCTGATATGCAACCGGGAACTAATGTTTATCTTGTCGGAAAAACATCGACAAGATAATGCTCCGCAAGGATGCACCACGATTCTGATTGGAATTATGTCAACAGAGCTGACCAGAATCGTGTGCCAAATCTTAGCAGAGCAAGATTTGATTATAAGAGAAAGGATGAAGACGATATGGCGAAATCAACAAAGACTTATGAAGAAAGAATACGTGCATTAGAGAAAAAGGAACAGGAAAGCATCGAAGCTACCAAAAAGCTCATTGCACAGCGAAAGGAACTGGAAAAGAGAAAGAAAGCCGAGGAAAGTAAAAAACGAACCCACAGGCTCTGTCAGATTGGAGGAGCGGTGGAATCGGTTCTTGGCTGTCCGATTGAGGAGGAAGATTTACCAAAGTTGATAGGCTTCTTAAAAAGGCAGGAAACAAACGGGAAGTTTTTTTCTCAAAGGCGATGCAGAAAGAATTAGTTACAGACATGGAGGAAGTGTAATGGCGGAGGGAGTGGTTTTTCCATTCCCTTCATTGCCTTTGAATGAAGGGCGCACTTATGGACAACCAGAGGTCGTCCTTATAAGTTTGCCACAAGTGGCAACCGGTCTGCGCTTACGCTTGCCGGGCTCGTTCCGTCGGCGGGGCTTTCAGCCAGACCTGCTCATGCCGCAGGGGGCACTCTTGCGCAGAGGGCGTTCCGACAGCTTCACTTCTGCCAAACCAGAAGAAGATGCTGTCGGAAATCAATGCCGGATACGGCAGAAAGGGGGAATCGTATCATGGCGATATTTCACTTTACAGTAAAGATTGTCGGGCGCAGTAAAGGAAAATCTGTCATATCCGCATCGGCATATCTTAATGGAGATGTGATGAAGAATGAGGAAACAGGCAGGATCAGCTACTACACTTCCAAAAAGGAAGTCGTCTACACCAGTCTGATGATGTGCGAAAATGCACCTCCTGAATGGCTGCATGTACCGGAAGAAAATATAAAAAGGTTTCAACAGTCTATCCGTTATAAAAGAGCGGATGATAAAGATGCCGCACTGGAAAAGTTTAAAATCACATTTCAGAAACAGCGTCTATGGAATGAGGTATTGAAGATAGAAAAAAATGCAGATGCACAGCTTGGACGCTCATTTGAATTTTCCCTGCCGAAAGAATGGAGCAGACAGGAACAGATTGATTATACGACAGAATATATTCAAAAGACTTTCGTGGACAAGGGAATGTGTGCCGACTGGAGCATACACGATAAGGGCGACGGGAACCCACATGTGCATTTACTTGTAACCATGCGACCATTCAATCCAGACCACTCATGGGGCAACAAGGAAGTCAAGGACTGGGATTTTGTCAGAGATACTGACGGAAATATCGTGGTTGATGAATCCCACCCGGACTGGTGGCAGGATAAGAAAAATCCAGACCGTCATGGAATCCGTATTCCGGTACTTGATGAAAACGGAGTACAGAAAGTCGGGGCAAGAAACAGAAAACAATGGAAACGGGTTCTGACCGATGCTACCGGCTGGAACAATCCAAAGAATTGTGAGTTATGGCGAAGCGAATGGGCAAAGATGTGTAACCGGCATTTATCCATAGACAATCTGATTGACCACCGCTCTTATGAAAGACAGGGCAAATTGAAAGTCCCTACGATTCATGAGGGTGCAGATGCAAGGAAGATTGAGGAAAAATATCTCACCGGGCAGATAAGGAAAGGTTCATGGAAGGTCGAGGAAAACCAGATGATAAAAAAACAAAATGCACTGCTGCAAAAGGTAATTGCAACCTTTGGTAAGGTATCCGGTGCATTGTCGATGTGGAGGGAGTGGTTGAATGACATTAGAAGAAAGCAAAGAAGTAATTCCCATGATGGAAGCAATGATTACACAGATAGAGGAACAGCAGAATATCATGGCAGAGCTGCTTCAGGAGATACAGGAAAGGGACGAGAAGCTGATGTGCTTTCAGGAGCAGGAAGAACGATTGCAGCAATTAGAGAGAGAATTGTCAGAGCTGCTACAAATCTTACCGGATACAGAAGAACTGTTGATGCTTCTGGAAGAAAAGACAGACCAGATACAGAAACTCACAGACGAAAATCAGCAATGGCAGGAATTGGCACAGAAATTAAACAGCGAGAACCGATTATTACAGAAACAGAACAACGAATTGCTGACATTGAACAGCAGATAGAGAAAGCGAGGGATATAGATGATAGAATACGAAACTCAAAGAGCGACGCCCAACTGGAAGAACTGCTACTGCTGACGGAGCAGATGCAGGAAGAACTCGACCAGAAAGACCGGACTATCGAGGAACTGAAAGTGCAGCTCGACGAATCGCTGACCTTGAACGAGAAGTTAAACAGCGAGAACAAAGCAGGGAACATTCAAGCCTTAAAGAACGACTTGAGGAAAAACAAAAGAATTGTTGCAGAGCGAGAAAGAGAAAACACACACCGTCCAAGCCATGATAGAGGAATGTCGAGATAAGCAGAGACAGGCAGAACAGGAACGGGATTATGCACTCTCCCATCAGAAAAAAGTAGAGATACCGGTTGAAAAGCCGGTACTCTATCAAAAGTGCGGGAATTGTAAACAGACAGCTTATCTGAAAGCTAAGGAAAAGTATGATATGCAGAGGGAAAAACTGGCAGGCAGATATAAAACAAAAACAGCCATGTATGAAGCATTGATGTTTCTGCTGATATGGTATTCCGTATCAACTACTCTTTTTCAGATGATACGGTCAAAAATATTTATTTCTGATTGCGTGGTATTCTTTGATACAATCGCAACTTTTATACAGACCATTGCTGGCTGGATTGTACTGACAGGAAAGAACGTGGCACAGATTAGTGATGGAATATCCAATCCTGTCGTTGCTGGAATTATAAACTGGCTGATAAGAATATTGATTTGCGGTGGATGTCTGGTGGGTGTGGGAATACTTTTAGCATTCATCGGAATAAAGATTGCAGGGCTATATAAGAAATGCTGCTGGGATATGATTACCATACTGGTAACACTTATAAGCATGGAAATAGCTATCTACTTTGGGGATTGGATAAAGACAGTCTTGCCGATCAATCTGCTATTTTTCTTGTTATTCGTGCAACTGGTATATGTTGGAATCAGGTGGTATGTAAAGGGATGGCGGGAAAACAGAGGTTATGTTTAAAAATAAAAAAATTGTCTGAGACGCAGCGAAGTAAATAAAATGAGTAGTATAAGAAGTCAGCAGTGCGTGAATAAACTGCTGGCTTCTTTTTTGATAGATACAGTCACTCTCAGAGAGTGTGCAGGATAGTAAAGTAATAATATCAACATGACGATATAGAAAATGCAGGGAAGCATTGTATTTCAAAGAGTTTGAGATACAGAGCTTCTACTAAGGCAGTGGTCATCTTGTAAAAATATGGTCTTTGTGTGCGTAATATGGTCGTTTGATGATATGGGACTAGGAGAACAGGTTATTTTATCCGATAAAGAAAGCAAAGGAGGTTACTATGAGTAATACAATTAATGTGAACTATATGACACGGGCTTACAATCAGTACCAGCAGAAAAATGCGGCTAAAGATCAGGAGAAGGAAGATACAAGGTTTGCGGATAGTGTAAGAGAAAAGAGCGAAGCTAGTGGAAGTATAGTGGGCAATTCAAAAATAGGTTCTGTGTCTGCTAAAGATATGACGATGGTGGAATACAAGCAGTACATTTACAATAAAATATCTCAAATTCCAATGCACCCCACAAGAGCAGGCGAGTCAATATCTGTTACAATTTCAGAGGCGGGTTTTGAAGCAATGAAGAATGATCCAGAGTATGAAGCATGGGTATTAAATGATTTGCAAGTGGGTTGGTCACAACCAGATAAATGGTCCGGTATATGCGGAGGAGCGTTTTTCTACAATATATTATGGAGCATCAAAAGAAGAATGTCATGCTGAGATGTGGAGTGATGGTTATAACAATGGGAATGGTGGGAAGATTTTTTTAATGATAAGTCAAAAAAATAGTTTTTGGGAGCGCAGAATAGAAAATAAAAAGAGAATAGAAAAATCAGGTAAAAGAAACAACAGGAAAAAGCGGATTCAGAAAAAAACAAGCGGAAAGAACAGCTTATGAAGAATATGCGCAAAAATTAAAAGGTTATCCGCTCAGGATGCCAGAACTCGATTGGTGGCTGAGAGTAGTTCGTTTGCTAAGACTGTCACAATAAGTCAGGCAGTAGCTTCTTATGAGGCAAATTTTACAATGGCAGTAAGCGTATCGAACAAAACCCAATAGCCTGCAAATAAAAAATCAAGGCTAAATAGAAAGGAGAGATGCAGTATGGGAATTAATGGAGTATCATCGTATGCCAATACATACACATACGGAAATGTAAAAAATGAAAATGTAAAGCCATCAAAGAATAGTGAAAAGAATTATTATGCAGGATACACTATGAATTCAGCCAATAAGTTTAAAAATGTATCAGACTATTCAAAGTATTTGACTAACAAGTATAAATGTTTGACTCCATGCAAAAATGCTTCTGTATTGATTGACAGAAGTGTAATGCGAAAGGCATGTGGAGATGAAAAAACTGCGAAATGGCTTGAGGAAAAATTTAGCAATTATGCCAGATGTTATACGAAATGCACAGAAGGCGGCAATAAGTCATGGTAGTAAACTGATATCAGTGGAGTTTAAGTTTACGAATAATGGAACCGAAATGACAACCTGTGGCATTTTTGGAGAGACTGGTACGGATTCAGAAATTGACAAATGGCTAGAGAGAATGAAAGAGGATAAAGAAAAAGAAGATAAAAAAACAGAAAATATGATTGCTATAGAAGCGACAACTAAAAAAAATAAGGTAGGTTTTTGATACATATGCATAGTATCAATTTCTATAATTTTTGAAGAAAGAAAAAGATTACAAACAAGGTTAGGATAATCCGATATATAATAAGAAGGTTGGTGATATTATGAATATATTTTTTTAACAGCCGAATTAATGCTAATCAGTCGTTGCTTAATGTTCTGTTTGGTCAACAGCAAAAAGCGGCAAGCAGTCAAAACACTGGTTGTAGAGGCACAAGAGATACCTTAACGATAAGTGCATCGGGAAAGGAAAAACTGACAAAAGGTACAAGTGGAAGAACACATAATACAAGTATTGACAGTAGCATTGACTTAAAGTCCTATATAGCTTCAGCAAAAACGAATCAAGAGCTCATTGAGAATGCAGGAGCACAGATTAATGCGAAAACAAGTGAATATATGAGTACAGGTAAAGCATTTAGGGCGGCATTAACGGAAAAGTATTCTAAGCTTGCCGCAGAAGCAAAAACACATTCTAACCCTGAAAATTATATTCATTCCAAGTATTTTGATAAGAGTTCAGAGTATTACGAGACTAATTTGACTGATACAGAACGTAGGATTGCATATAATTATGAGATGCAGATGTGCCGGACAGGAAAAATAAATGGTGTAAATTATCAGGATTCTTTGTTCAGGGGAATTGAAGTGGACGGCGACAGTGTAGATTCGGATAAAATCCAATTTGAAAGAGCATTGGTAAATTCGCAGATTTCAAATATTTTTAAAAGCAGGCTGGTGTAGATACATCTTCTATTACGAAAGATTGTACTTTTACTGTCGATCCATACAGTTACGAGATAACGGTAGATGGCGTGGATGAAGAAACAAAGGTGTTGATGCAGAATGCTTTAAATGTAGGTAATAATGGGAAAAATCTCTATAAGCATATCTATTATTGCTCAACACAAGATGGCTGTGAGAGTTCTCAAGTAACAGAGGAATCAAAGATGAAATACGAAGCATATCATCAGGTTTATAGTTATACAGGATATGGATTAGACAAACTTGAGGAAAAAAATGGAACATATTATACGGAGTCGGGAGAGAATATATTAGACTTAGTGGATAAGGCTGTTGAAGATTCTGGAAAAGTTCCGAAAGAGTTCAAGCAGCAAATGAAGAATTGGATACATGACCTGGTTTCAACTATGTCAACTAAAGGATGGAACAATGTGCCAGATATGACTTTAAGCATTTTATATGGAAAGAGCGGTTTAAAGGACATGAACCAGTTGATTACATATCAGTATGAAGCTGATCGTATGAGCAGACAATGGTATTCTGTGCTTTAGAAATATAATATTTTTTGGAAAAAATATAGGGAAGTGTGTCAAAGTATAGTAATATAGTTTTTTTAGATAAAAATATATGATTCGAAATTTTTTTAAATTAAAAAAATAAACAATAGAGGGAGGGAAAGCGTTTTAATAATGAATCTATATAAATCAAAAAAACTATAAAAATAAAGAACTATGAACAGAAAGGAATTATTCATGAAAAAGAGAAAAATAGCAACAATATTATTGGCAGCATGTTTGCTGTTAGGAAATGTCTCAGTAGCGAATGCGGCAAGTATTGATAATGGCAATAAAGTACATTTCAATACAGAAGATAACGACACGGATTTAACATTATTACAATCGAAAATTGCAACCGAAGAAGTGACTTGTGACTTTACGGATGCAACAAATGATGGAGCAAGTGCATATGCAGATACAAGAAGGGTGTGACGATAAGATGGGACACTATGTACATTATATAGGTGGCGGAATAGTAGATAGTAAAAATATATGAGACAGGAAATGCAGCAAAAAGTTTTAAATCGCCGATGAAAGAATTAAATGAGCAAACGGTGTTAATAGAAAATGCCAAAACAAATAAGAATGATAGTTATCATCAGCATACGAAATACGATGATCAGGTAGATCGCTATTACAGTACATATGATATAGGAACATTGTTGCATAATAATGAAAGTTATTTAGAGGGAACAATCGATTCAAAAATATGATGTAGATTACTATTCTTTTTCTTATCCGCAAAAAAAGTTTTTACTCTAAAAATGGGTATATCTTCAGAGATAACGATTTCATTGGAAAGCAAGAATAGTCAGGCATATAATTTAGTATTGTACGATTTATATGGCAATCAGATTGGAATAGCGACAGATGATGGACATGGTAATAAACAGCTTACGGTACCTAATTGGGACTGCGTTACATCAGATTATGTGATCAGAGTAGAAAAATTCCAATATGACATCGGATTCCGGGAAGGTTCCTATAGAATAAAAAAATTACGGAAACGAAAAAAACAGGGATACTTCAAGTAGTAATGTGCAGCACTCACAAGAAATAGCAAATGCAGATAATTCAGAAGAAAAAAATGCAATAAAGCAGAAATATGAAAAAAACATATCAAAGCGAAGTTGACAAATTACATCAGATGCAATTTGAAGCGTTGCCGGAAGATGAAAAAAATAAGCGGGAACGGATAGTGTAGAAGAATTATTAAATAAGATGAAAAAAAAGGGGGAGCAGTTAAGTGTGTCGGAAATGGCATATGTGAAAAATATTTGCCAATTTATCTGATTATGAGAGAGCAGAGAAGTCGAATTATAAAAAAACGATTTTTTTATGCAGAAATAGAAAGAATAGCAAATGAAAAAAAGGAATTGAACTGCCAGATACATCATGGAAAATTGAAATAGATGTATCTGGAACTATTACGATTAACAGGGGACATTACAGAAGAAAACAAAGAACAGATAAAAAAATATGATATCGGAAAATTTTGCTGATGATATGTGGGAAAAATATATTCAGACAGCAGATATTTCTAACACACAATATAGATTAGTAAATGCTTACTATGAAGTGGAACAGTTCATTCAGAAAGCAACAAATGGACAGTATTCATTTGACGATATAAACGTAGATGACAATGGGAAGATTACCGGACTTCCAGAGAAAATGTGTAAAATAATGAACTCCCAGGAAGCCAATGCGAAATATGAGGAAATACGAGATAATATCTATATGCTGACGGATTATAAAAATCAATATGGATTGGAGGATATTCTTGCATTTAAGGCAGGGTATAATATTTCGGACTCTGAGGTAAGTACTGTGGGTACATCTGGCAATAATAGTGTTATGGATAATGCAGGATACTATAAAAAAATATGAAAAACTATAATATAATGATAGAACCTAATAGAAATGGCGGGTTTAAAAGACATGAATCAGTTGATTACATATCAGTATGAAGCTGATAGTATGGACAGACAATGGTATTCTATACTGTAGCAATATAATTTGGGGGGGGAAAATATAGGAAATGTGCCGTCAAGATGATGGCACATTTTCTATATATATGATATTTATTTAGAGCCTATTTAGATAATATGCAGAGTACTTTATATTTATTTAATGGAAAAATAAAAATTACCGATATAGTAGGAAGATAGGAAGAAGGTGAGTGCTATGCTGGAAATTGTTGTCTGTGATGACGATATAGCAGATCTTGAGTGTGCAGTGACTATGCTGCATAAGATTTTTACAAGTCAAAAGATTGCTTATCATATAGAGCAATTTGCGTCTGCAAATCAAATGCTTGAAAATATCAGCAACGTTGATATCGGAATTTTAGATATTTCAATGGAAGAACTGAATGGTATTAAACTGGGGAGAACATTGAAAGAAAAAAATTTCCGGATGTGAAATTAGTGTATATTACGAGTTATGAAGAATATTGTATGCAGGTCATTAACGAAGTTCACGCATTTTCATTTCTATGTAAGCCATTGGAATATGATAAATTGGAAACGCAGATGTTGGAACTGCTGGATCAACTGCCGGATACCGGAGCAGAAAAGGATTTTTATAAAGTGACGGACAGCAATGGGAAAGAGTATCTGTCGATCAGATTGAAGCTCAGGGACATTTTTATATTTTGAATACATAAAAAGATCAAGAAAAAGTACTGATAGCGTTGTCTGATATCACATATGAGTATGACTGCATTTTTTTGAGAAAAACTGGTTGAGGAACTGCAGCCCTATGATTTTGTTGTGAATTGCAGAGGAAATCTGGTTAATTTAAGGCATATTGAAAAAAATAAAGGGTTTTATTATTTATATGGATAATGGAAAAGAACTCCAGATTGCGCAAAAAGAGAAGCAGCGATTTTAGAGAAGAAGTAAATAAATTTTTGCAGAAAAATTCATAGGAGAAACGATGAATACGATTTTTACTGATATTATGTAATGCTCTTTCCTGTTTTTATCATAAGTACCATACTGTTCCAGTTTATGAATGGAAAGTATAAAAAGAGTAGTCAAAAGTAGATATGTATATATTGTGGTTGAGACTGTCACAGTGATTTTTACAACCTGTATCAATATGCTCAATCATTCCATATTAAATTTGGTGGTCTGGGGCGTGTTGACGGGGATAATAGCATATGCTCTGTATTATGAGGATATGGATAAACCGTTAAGACGTATCATTGAATGTGAGGCATTGGTATTTTGCATGTCTGTCTGTGAATCATTGGGAGTGATTCTTTTACAATGCATTTTGCAAGCCGCAGATATAAAAAAATGTGAATGAAACGATGCTTTATTGCCTTGAGGTAACATTTTCAAAGGTGATACTTATTTTTTTGTATTACACATTCATAAACAGGTTTGTGAAAAAGAGCGATATTCCTTATGCAAAGACAAGGTACATCATGTATGGAATTATACTTCTATACAATCTGATTAACATGGGTGTAATTGTAGAGAATTTTTAAAAAAATGGAGAAGAAAAATTATTTATGTGCAGTCAATATGGGGTGTATTGTTCTGGCAGATCTATACCTTTTATATTTTGTTAAAATGGCAGATGAAAAGAACTATTATGAAAAGCAGCTCATCGCTTTAGAGCAACAGGCAAAGGTACAATACGAATACTATTTGACGCAGACAAAAAAATATGATCAAACCGTCCACATATTACATGATGTAAATAAGCATATTAAAGCAATCGAAGGATTATATGGTGCAGAGCAGGGGAATACGGCAGGAGAATATGCAGCGGAAATCAGAGAACTGTTAAAGCCGCTCATTCCGGTTCAATACACAGAAAATCCGATCTTGAACATTCTTCTTACCGATAAAGAATCCGTTATGAGGGAAAAAGGTATTTCAGTAACCATAAAGGTGGATAATGTGAATCTGAATTTCCTTGCACCAATCGACATTACAACTATTTTTTTGGAAATTTATTAGATAATGCGATTGAGGCTGCAGAGAAGCTTGAAGGCGGGAAATATATTTCGATTAAGATTGGCTCATACCATAAAAATGATAGCTGCCAGCATCGAAAATAACTGCGGGGAGGTAAAGTGGAAAAATGGTTTTCCGGTATCAGCGAAAGGAAAAGGCGGTGGAATAGGACTGCTGAATGTTCAGAGCAGTGTAAAAAAATATGATGGAAATTTAATATTGAAAAGTGATGGAAATAAATTTATTGCTGAGTTATTCCTCAATTCATAAAAAAAGTCTTACTTCGTGCAAAAAAATCGTACTTGGTGCAGAAAAGGTAAAATATTAGAAGTGGGTTGTCGATAGAAAAAAAGAAAAAAATAAAGCGGATGACAGATATAAAAAAATTTAATGATAGGAGGCTTCGATTATGTCAAGAATTACGGACTACGGTTTTTTTATTTCAAACGACATTTGGAACATCAAAAAAACAAATTTAGTCAACAATATTCAGTTGTCCCAAATGAACAGCAGTTCTGTACAGAAACAATTAAAAGCAGCAGGGATCGACACAAACAGTAAAAAGTATAAAGCAGCACTGAGTGAGATGATGAAGAATGGAAACGGTGCAATGTTTACAAATGTTCAGGCAATTAAGAACCTGATGAGCCAGTATGACAAAAAAACGGAGACTGGATTGATCCGAATACTGGATTAACAGGACTTGCGGTAACGGATGAGAACAGAAACAGTTATAAACATATCATTTCTATTCCAGAGAGCAGCCGGGAAGAAATGTTTGAACTGGCAAAGAAAGAATTCTTAAATGAAAATGGTACTTTAAATGGTGATACTACCAAAAGGGAGAGCGTATATAACAATTTATACAGAAAAATGGATAAGGATGACCGCTTATCAGCAGGCTGGACAATGGAACAATATGAACATCAATACAGACAGGCATTTGCAGAAGCTGCAAAAGTCGCAGATCCTACATGGAGAGCTGGTAAACCAATACCGGCTGGCGCATTGGATGGTATTACAAGGGAGTCGGCGGAAAGTGGCAGGAAGTCAGTAGATATAAAGTTATAGATAGATTTATTTGTGAGCCACGAGGTGAAACTAAGATAATGGGTTTTAAGGAGGAAAAAAATAGGATATGAAAATATCTAATTACATGAATAATACGAATTCAATAATGGAAAAATACTGATAAAGTACAGAAAGGAAATAGTCAGACAAACGAAAAAAACATACAGTGGGGCAATCAGTGAAGCTTTCGATTTCTAATGAGGGATTGGAGTATTATCGTAATCGTATACAGCAGAGTGGACAGGAAAAAAATATGATGATGTGGTTCAAAGAAAGGAACTGTTAGCGAGTAAAAAAAATCAGTGATATTGATTATAGTTATGAAATTCAAAAAGAAGGCAGCACAGCAGAATCAAAAATGTTGATACAGGGAAAAAAAGTGCCTTAAATATTACTGACAAGGCAAATAATTATGTTAAAGCATACGCAGAATTATATGATGAAATTGTGAAGGGCTATGAAAAATGGAACCAGAGAAATATATGTAGCTGATGAAAATGGACCTCGTAAGCTTACAAAGGATGAAGAGTTAAGCAATTTAGATGCTGCATATAAAAAAACAGTGGATGACTTTGTGACAATGGAGACAACCAATCAGCATGCCCGTGGAATTATTGGTGAAGAAATGAATAAAATTTCAAAAATTACCACAAGGTCAACTTTGGCATCGGCTTACATTGAGGATCAAAAAACCAGGGGGAAGGATGAGATTACTGAAAACTTAGGAAAGAAGATGTATGGTGCAATTACCTCATTTAAGGAGAAATATACAATGATTCAGCCTGGTAAAGAGCAGTTATCGCAGTTGTTGATGAGCATTAAGATGTAAAAGATTATAAGACTTATATAAGGCAGGGGGATAGTATGGTTACTGTAAATAATTCTGACTATTATAATAACATTCCAGCGGGCAGGGATTTAAACAACCTGCCCAATACTTCCAGTACTGGTACAACTGTAGGATATCAGTATGATGGACTTACAGAGGAAGAGCGTTTCGTACAAAAAGTTTTGCAGGAGCATTATGATAAAGTGTACAAAGAAAATTTGTCTCATTCTGATCCAATGGCATATATCGAATCAAAATATTGTGATGTGACCTCACCTAATTTTTGCTCATATATGACAGAAGATCAGCGTTCCATAGCTTACCGCAATGAGAAAAGAATGTTACAAACAGGAGGAAAATATTCGGCTGGATTTGCCCGGTATGATTATGCATTAAGAAATTACAAGGATGTATATACAGGTGGTTCAAGAAGTGTTGGTTATGTACGCAATACTGACAGGGAAAACAGCATGCCAGAAGTGTTGTAAATCAGCAAATTTCAAATCTGTTTTCAAAAAATGGAATATCATTATCAAAACAAGCAGATTTGACATTTTCTATTGATCCATATACATATCAGCTAACGGTGTCGGGAAATGCAGATAGAGATACATTATCGCAGATAGAAACATTACTGAATGAAGGGGATAATGCGAAAAATATATGGACACATGCGTGGATTTGTATGCATGATTCAGACAATGAAATTGTTAATTCGCAAGCAAATAGGACAAAGGCGAACCAATATTCTTTATGGCATGAAGTGTATGAGACAACAGGGTATGATGCACGCAATGCGACATATAGAAATGGTACTTTTATTGCAGAGGATGGCACAGATTTACTGGCATTGTTTAAGGAAAATAAAAATGGTGCAGGGTATGAACTTTATTCTAATAGATGGTTGGAATATGCTAAGAATGGCTGGAAAAAAGAAAATGATTTGGTATTGAAAATAGGCTTTGACAGCAGTGGATTGTATGATATAGGGCAGGAAAAAGGATATGGAGCAACGCAGAATATGTGGATGAAAGGTATTAGTCAAAGTATATTTGAAGCTAGCGTGTGATCAATATTATATTGATTCTGAGAGAAATCCAACAGGTGGCATAGTTGGAAAGACTCCGAATAATGAAAGGAGATATGTTAATATGGCAGTTACAGGAATAGGAACTTATGCGTCATATACGAATAGTTATGGCAATACACAAAATGCTGGAAACAAAACGGGCAGGACATATAAGAATGCCCATGAATATAAGAACTATTTAACACAAAAATACGATTGTTTACGAAGCAGGGATTATTCCGTAAATATAAACAGTTCTCTTTTTGTCAAAGGCTATGGGAGATGAAAAGACAAAACAATGGTTGGAGTACAATTTATCGCTAATACCAAAAACAATAGAACAGTCAAGAGCTTATGTGGCAGCAAGAGGAGCAAAGATACTGAGTTATAGTATTACTATAGATGGATATGATAGTATGAGTTCTGTAATGTGTACTCAAGATGAAGTTGATCCGGGAACAGAAAAAGCAAGGAAAGAACTTGAAGAAAGACTCGTGAAAAGGAAAGCAGAAAAGAAAGAGACAGAGGAAAGACTGGAAAAACAGCGTGCCGAAAAACAGGAGCAGGAAGAACGGCAATATAATCTGAAAATTGATGGAAAAGATGTAGATGACCTGACAGGAAAAATGGTGGAATTGCTAGGTACTTCAACTTCTATAGGAGTGACAGAAAGCGGAGTTTCGACATTTGATGTGCTGGCATAGAAACTGATATGAGTATGCCGGGATGTATTGACATGCAGAATGTATTTTTATTTCTTTCGGTGGGACTGGTTGCGATTAACCTTATCCTTATGGAGTTCATGCAGAATACCATTGAAAAAGAAGAGAGAATAAAAATTGCGGTACTTACGGAACAAAATCAGAAAAATCGTATTGCAGATTATCAGGACCGGGAAGAAATCTATGAGCGTCAGCGAAGAAAAATGCACGATTATAAAAATCAGCTTTCCACGATTCAGACATTGATAAAGAATGGACACACAGATGAGGCACTTTCATTTACGCAGAAGCTGACAGAGAGCATAGCAGTTGAGATGTCGGCAATCAACACGAACCATCCGGTGGTCAATGCTGTTTTAAACCAGAAGTACCGCAGCATGCAGGAGAAACACATAGCGGTGATCCTGAAAGTAGGGGATTTGCAGGAGATCTGTCTGGAAGAGGAAGAGATTGTGATTCTGCTTTCCAATTTATTGGATAATGCAATCCGGGAGAGTGAAAAGGTACTGAAAAATACTGGAAAAGCGGTCATTCATCTGAAATTAGAGTGCGAAGATCATAAACTGATATTTGCGATAACAAATCCGGTGACAGAAAAGGTGGAAATTGAAAATGACACGATAAAGAGCAAAAGAGGGGATCATCACGGTATTGGGCTGTTAAATGTAAAAGCAGTTGTGGATAAATATGGCGGTGATATGGTACTTTCCTGCGATGAAAATGAATTTAAGGCAGTGGTTATCCTGTAAAGGCATGGTCTTTGTGTGCGTAATATGGTCGTTTGATGATATGGGACTAGGAGAACAGGTTATTTTTATCCGATAATAAAAATAGAGGAAATAAGTATGTTATGAGAATTTTTAAAGAATGAATATGATAAATGGATAAGCATATATAGAGGTTAAAATATATGCAGAGAAGGTAGAAAATATGAGGTGAATTCATGGGAATTTCGATTTCAAATGCAACGAGTTCTGCTATTACAAAATATAGTGCATCGCTGAGAAGTGGAGAACCTGATTGGTCTATGATTCCAAGTGCAGGGAAAAGCAATAAGTCACAGGCAGAGTTTGTCTCTGAGATTAAGGAACTGGCTCAGAGAGCTGCCAACACTACGAGTAAAATGGAATTAGAATCTATTCACAGGCAGAGAACAAGGTTATGTGCAGAATACATATCCGATGTATCCCCTGACAGAAAGGCATTATATCAGCAGGCTAAAAATGCGGTAAAAAGTCAAAATGGTAATCCGAAATGCAAAGGAATCGGAGAATTATCATTGCTCGATTTTCTGGAGAGGGCAGAGGGGAAAAATAACAACCTTGCGCAAAAGAAGTTTGCTCTGGCGGGAGGAGGCACACTGGAATGTCCGATTCTGACAGGCGAAGGATATGGTGCCGACATTTCTTATCAAGGAACAAAAGTGTTGACCTATCTGGGAGATAGTTATGGATGGGGATGCGAAAGAACTCCGGCTGAGCGGGAAAAGGAAAGAGAATTTTACGGAATTTACTTCAATGAATACCATACGCAAAAAGAATGCCCAAAGCTCAGAATTGAAAGAACTGCCGAACTATTTGGAAGAGAAAACGTCTTTTGATAGGAAAGCGTAAGGATATAGGTAAGATAACAGGTTTAATATGGGAGGTGACTTTAATGAAAGATTTTTTTCACCATAGTTCTAATGAATCTTCTGCATCTACCCATATCTGCATTGTTTCATCAAGATATAATTTTGCATATTCAAGCGGTTTATCAATGGCAAGTGCGTTCAATGCACAGTCTGATCCGGGCGTGGTTTTTAAATCCTTTTCGGCTTCCCAGCAGTCAATGCGAAGCATATAGCCAACATTTGTATAAATGTCAATGCTGTTTCGTTGTGGATTGTATTCTGCAAATATTGTTCTCATCGTATCGGATCTCCTTATCAATTAATCAATCATTTGTTAGCTAAAAATCAGAAGCATTTCAATCAGTCCACCATGTCACTTTTATTTTATGTTATACTGTTTTATAATTTTTGCCCTTGTATTTGCCCTTATCAGAGTTCATAAACACTGATGGGACGATATAACACAAGGGAAACAATAAGGGAAAGCTCACCTGCGATAAATCCAGTGTTTTCAAGGGATTGCGGAGAATTTAATAACAAAATATAACAGTTATTAAATTCCCTTAAAACAGGTGAAATCTCAATCGGGATTGTGAGGGTGTCTGATGAAAAGAGTAACAGGATTTAATTATATATTACTAACACTAGGTGCTTTTGGCGGATTAATGCTGGAAGCAATCATTGCCTATGGAATAGAACCTTTTTTATATGGGAGACAATTAGTGGAATGGTCTGATTTGCAACATATTACTCACTGGATTATTACCTGTATTATGTGGGGAATAATAAGCTTTCTTATCATGAATTTTGCCAAAAAGAAAATATGATTTTTGATATTTGGAGAAAAGGAAAAAAAGTAAAAAAAACATGGCAATGGATTTTTAGTTGTTGTTTTTGATTTGCGGAAGTCTGACCATGTCATATATAGAATGGAATGGCTCAAAAAGTGCTTTTTGGAATTTCAAAAAAATTAGGTGTATTACGATTCTTTTTTTCCAGTATATTTATTACATATTCGAAATTGTATTAGTCACACTGATTCTTGTATTTGGGCAGATAGCATGTGAGAAATGGTTTAAAAGAGTAAACATTCCTTATGGAGGAATTGTAATAGCAATTACATGGGGTATGGGGCATTTCTTGACAAAAGACTTTTCGACAGGGAATATCATGTATGTTTTTTTAGGATTGGCATATGGAAGCATATATTTATTAGTAAATCGTGATATACGCAAAACTTATCTGATTTTTGTGGGTTATGTTTGTTTTTATAACTTCCAGTTTGTAAAGCAACTAATAAAAAGAATCTGGAGAAGAATCTATTCCCAAACGAAAAATCATTCTGCAAAATAAGCGAGAAGATCTTGTCCGGTCAGACAAAAATATTACAGTAATCTGGTGCCGGAACTGATGAAAGAAGCATAATAATTCCAATTTAGAAAGAAAGACAGGTTAACGATCATGGACAACTACTTTAAGAACTCGAAATATAAATCCATACTGGCTTTTTTCTGTGCATTTGGATGGTCACTGGCATATCCTCTGATCAAAATCGGATATGAACAGTTTGCAATTCCCTCCTCGGATTTGGGTGGAAAAATCGTATTCGCTGGTGTGCGCTTTTTTTTCGCCGGTTTCTTCGTATTATTTTTCTGCCGGGTTAAGAAAATGGACCTTGCCATGCAGAATAAGATGGACATTTCATGGCTTCTGTTTCTTGCCCTTGTGAATACGACTCTCCACTATATGTTTGCCTATATCGGTCTTGGCTATAATGCAAGTGCGCGATCCACGATTTTGGATTCGATGGGCGGCTTTTTCCTGATCATCCTGTCGGTTCTTATTTTTGCAGATGATAAACTGACTCTTCCCAAACTGGCAGGCTGTGTGCTTGGAATTGTGGGAATTATTTCTATTAATGCGGAACCCGGAGTAAATTATTTTTTTCAAATATTACATTTCTTGGTGACGGAATGATTCTCCTGAATGCACTCTGTGCTGCCCTGGGTGGTATTATCACACGGATTGTTTCAAAGAAAATGAACATGATGCATGCAACGGGCTTAAGCATGTTTACCGGAGGCATACTTCTTCTGGTCATCGGTTTCTGCATCGGAACAGATCATGCATGGACTTGGACCCTGAAAGGGATGATCGTATTACTCGTCCTGATTCTGATTTCTGCAGTTTGTTTTGCTGTTTATAATGAATTGCTTGCCTGTCACCCGATCAGTAAAATAGCGATTTACAACGCACTGATTCCTGTGTTGGGCGTTATTTTTGCCTCCCTGCTGCTTCACGAAGAACTGAAATGGCAGTATTTTCTTGCCGTTCTGATGGTAGCCTGCGGAATCTGGCTTGTGAACAGGATGCCACATAATCGAAAGCAGGAACCGGAAACCAAAGAGTAATATGATTGTCCTGACAAAATCGTAAGTTATCTAATTACTAACAATACAAAGCCTGCTACTGAAAACAGATTGCATAGACAATGAAACCATATGCTTATGTACATATTCTTTTTTTCTTATATGCAACATATGCAACTGGTGCAAATGCTAATATACGAAATGCATTATGAAAAGGTAACCAGAAATGATACAGTGAAAATAGAACAGTAATAAGTATTGGCGTAAACAACCCCTGTTTTTTATAATGCGAGGTTAAATATCCTCTAAAAAATAATTCTTCTGTTATCGGTCCAATCAGCACATTAAAGATACCGTAATATACGCAAGTCAAAATCAGTGTTGGTTTTGAAAAGGATTTTTATATATTCGTAATTCGTCCAATCAAAACCTGTTGGTAAACCATTGAGCAAAGCAGTTCGCATTTGAGCAAAAAAATCTGATTTTTCCAGAGGAGCAACAAACGCTGAAAGTAATCCAGCCACTCCAAGGAAAGCAAATGCAATCAGCACGATTTTTCCATAATGCAAGTTTTTTTCCTGTTCATCGAAAGCACTTTTTTTAAAGAATATTTACCATACTCTTTTTTTACTTGCCGACAGAATCATTCCTAATTCCATTGGTGCTAATATAACCGTACCAAGAATGCAAAAACAGCAGTATATATGGCATATTGCAAAAATACCCCAATGACAAATAACTCAAACTCAAAACTGTAGTGGGTACAAAAATCCTTAATAAAAGTCCCTTTGTGTCTATTTTATTCATCTCCTCACCAACAACTCTATTTCTTAATTACTGCAACTGCACAGGGAATCTTGCCTTCCATCCAGGAATATTCTACATTGGTATATCCTGCTTCTTTTATAAATTGCTTGTAGGTATCAAAAGTAAACTGCCGCTTAAAATCAGCGCCTGCTTTTCCTACGGCATTAGCAAATTGGCTGGTTTTCCCTTTCCCATTTTTGTTCATGTAGGTAGGAAGAATAATTTTGCCGCCTTTGCGGCAGACTCTGTCTAATTCCGACAGTGCCTTATATGGTTCATCCAACAAGTGAATGACATTGGCTGCAACTACAATATCAAAATGTTCATCCGGATATTCAATCTGCAGAATATTCCCCTCTCTAAACTCAATATTTGAATACGAACGATACTTTTTGCTCGCTTTCTTAAGCATTTTGGGAGAAAAATCCGTTGCTACAAGACTTTTACATTTTCTGGCTATCACACCACTTAGCAAGCCGGTTCCGCATGCACATTCCAGTACTTCATCTGTGCCGGAGATTTCTTCTTCAACCTTCGCACATAAGCCTTTGTGTGTCTTCCTGTTTATAATGTTTACAAATATGTCATATACACCAGCAACATGATCCCAAAACATAAATCCATCCTCCACCTTCCAGTTTTTTTCTAAATAGAGTATAGCAATAACCGGTCCGGAAATCTACTGTTTGTGAAGGTTATATGTAATGTGTAAGCTGTAAAAATTCCTTGACCTAAAGTCAAGTTCATGTATTACAATATCCTCAGTGTAACGAGGATTACGGCCTGTAGTGATGACAGGCAGTAACCAGAATAGCAAATGGAAGAGGAGAGGAAAATGTACGAACTTATAGAACGAATTAACGAAGCAGCAGATGTAAAGAAGTTTAAGGTGGAAGAACTGGATCAGCTTGCCGCTGAAATACGGGAAGCGCTTTTTCAATCGACTGACGAAGATCGGTGGACATTTTTGGACCGAATTTTTGGTATGGTCGAGGCAGAAATTGCCATGCATTACGTGTTCACTTCACCGGTGGATCAGTTTGTTTTTGACGTATCCCATCAAAGCTATCCGCACAAGATCTTAACCGGAAGAAAAGCAGGATACATTTATGACGATCATTTCTTTGAGGATTCCGGCTATACCAATCCGGGTGAAAGTGAACATGATCTTTTTAATGTAGGACATACCTCCACCTCC
The DNA here is from genome assembly GCA_021628825.1 of Lachnospiraceae bacterium. Taxonomy (GTDB): domain Bacteria; phylum Bacillota; class Clostridia; order Lachnospirales; family Lachnospiraceae; genus Suilimivivens. Next base: position 1,092,505 of record JAJXRY010000002.1, read on the forward strand.
ATTTCCCTTGCATCGGGACTTGTAAAAGCAAGGGATTTAAAGGGCGAAAAGAGAAATGTCATTGCAGTGATCGGAGATGGTTCCCTGTCCGGTGGCGAAGCCATGGAAGCATTGAACGTAGCCGGAAGTGAGCTGAATTCCTATTTTTATCATTCTTGTAAATGATAATGAAATGGCAATCGCAGAAAACCATGGTGGAATTTACAAGAATTTGGCGGAGTTGCGTAAGACGAACGGGCAGGCGCAGAACAACATTTTTAAGGCATTTGGCCTTGACTATCTATACGTGGAAAAGGGAAATGACATCCCGACATTGATCGAAACGTTTAAAAAGGTAAAGGACATTGATCATCCCATTGTTGTCCACATTCACACCACTAAGGGACTGGGCTATCAGCCTGCCATGGAGCATAAAGAAGCATGGCACTTGGTTATTTCTATCAGATGGGAGAGAGCCTTGCAGAGGCGGTAAAGGAGAATTTAGGCTTTGAACCGACCCTGATTAATCCCCGATTCGCATCAACGATCGATACGGAATTATTGGAACAGTTAAAAGAAAATCATAAGCTGGTTGTTACGCTTGAGGATGGAATTCTGGACGGAGGCTTCGGTCAGAAGATTGCAGCTTACTATTCGACAAGTGATGTCAAGGTGAAGAATTACGGACTTGAGAAAAAGTTCTACGACCGGTATGATCCGGCAGCACTGCTTAAAGAACTCGGAATGACCAATGAAGCAATGGTGGAGGACATCAGGAAACTTTTTATAGAATGTATGTGCATGATTTTAGAGTTTATGGATATCATTTTATAGAGTCTATGGATGGAAAAAAACGGCGAAAGACGGGTGTTTTTCGCCTTTTTGAATTACAATTATTTTCTGAAGATGAAAATACAGCATTCCTTTCACTTATGAATCTATTCCGCATTTGGATCCTTATTAGCTCTTAATTTTTTTCATTATAAGCTAAAATACGTTCTTTCATATCCTTATTCTCCTGAATGTCCAAAAGAAGAGAGTATAACTCCGGGTTTTCCGAACGGGAAATTATGATGAAGTCGGCATTCATTTCATCTGAAATGCCATATAAATAATCCGGATTACAGTGAAAGGTCTGGGCGATGTAGTACACAGACTGATAAGAAGGTTCGCGTTCTCCCTTTTCATAGCGGCCATAGGCCATTGCTGAAATATTTAGGCGGCGTGCCGCTTCGGCCTTGGTTATCTTTAAGGCCGCTCGTACCTGTTGCAATCTTTCCGGATAAAAATGCATAATAAATACCTCTTGCTAATAACCATTGGTTATTATAATATAAAAACGATCTAACCAATGGTTATTATATCGTATAAAATATTGGAATGCAAGAGGAGAACAGCAGATTATATTCTGCTGAAACTTTCGAAAATTGTTTTTCAGAGTGTTGACTAATCTGTAAATCAAACAGTATACTATCCGTAGAAGGTGATGCACAGCCTTAAAGTGAGCGAGTTATAAGCGGGTGATGCACAGCCCTAAAATGAGCGAGTTAACGGATGGTAGAGACTATTGGGTCTCTACCATTTTTGGTAAAGAAGGGTATTCATATGAGAAAGAGTATAAGAATTAACGAGGTAAGAAATGAATACATAGAATATTTAAGCAGTTATCAAAAACATATTTCTACTCAAACGGATCAAAATTTTTAAACGAAAATATATAGGTATTGTTTTTGGAAGTAAGTGGAATTAAATATTTTGCACCCTTATCATCGTTCAAAGATAAACATAAAAATGAAAGAGAGTGTAGATTTTATCGTAATCAAAGATTATGCAGTTATTAATCTTAATAACATGATACCTGTTCCGGATAGTCAAATTGTTAATATTAATATAAACAAAGAAAAAAATGCAAGTTACCGGTATCTACTTCAAGCTGAGAGCCGTGAAGTCAATCGGCAAAAGAACCGTATTCGTAAGAATGCGGAAATTGTGTATAGTCATAAAAAACATAATGGTGTTTCAACTCCACTTGCCAAAAAGAACGAATGATTTTTGAACTGTTGGAGAAACTTTCTAAAAAAAATATTGAAAAAGGGGTGACAATATGGTAAAGACGGAGTCAGTAACCATTAAAGTGCCTGCCGAAATGAAAAAAATACATTGTTGATACAGATGCAGAAACAGAGCTTGTCCGGAATGCCCTTCTTCTGTACCCTTATATATTAAATCAGACAATATCACATGGAAGAGCAGCAGAAATTCTGGGAATAAGAAAATCTGAATTGATAGATATATATGATAAAATGGGGTATTCCTATTTTGACATGACAATAGATGAACTGGACACGGAATTGGAAACCTATGAACAACTAAAGAAGGAGCAGAGTGGATTAGATGTGACCTAAATCCACCACTCCGGAGTAAGTTCACCCAGGGTTACCACTTTATTGGTTTCGTAATCCATCATTATTTCAACTGTACGATAACTGTCCGGCATTAACTGGGTCATGAACTCGCGACAGGCACCGCAGGGTGGAAGCGCTTTTCCTGCATGGTTGATTGCAATAACCCGTCGGATGGCATTTTCCCCATTGGTAATCATATGGAAGATCGCATTACGTTCAGCACATATACCCAGTGTACATGCGGTGTCGACACACACGCCAACTTCTACATCGAAAGACTTGACTTGAAGTGAGGTTTAGGCGCTAAAATAAAAACAGGTTTATTTTATTAAGAGCATTTGGAGAAAGTGATGGTATAACCTGCCCACTTGACTGGTGTGTAAATACGGTGTATAAATTTATGGTGAATGAAACTGTAAAATTGCGGAATGGGAGGAAACGATGAAGAAAAGAGCGTATGAAGAATCCATATATGGAAAGCTTTACGAGCAGTATTGTAAAGAGCATTTTCCGGATACGGCACAGGATATTTTTGAAAAAGCAAAGCATTACTATCTGGAATTCAAGAAAGAAATGCCGGATTTAGGTGAAAATATGATGGCGAAGAATATGCTCGACTGGTACACAATCGTTTCTTTTTATGAAGCAAGTGATCATAAGCTGAACGGAGAGGCACTTCTTGCGATGAAACGGGCAGATGCGGAGAAGATGAAATTTCTGGGAAAGCTTGTAGATGGAAACAAGAGCAAGTGGCCTTACCGGCTTTTTTTGAAAAAGACTTATGTGAAGTTTAACAAGATGAGCAAAGAGCATCAGGCGAAGGGCGAGTGGATGGATACCTGGAAGGTAGAGATCAATCCGGATCACCGGACGGAAGGCTTCTGCTTTCATCTGATCGGATGCCCGATTGCCAAACATGCCAAAGAGCACGGTTATGAGGAGTTACTTCCTTATTTATGCAAAACGGATCACTTCCTCGCAGAGGTAATGCATGCCCGGCTTATCCGGACGCAGACGGAAGCATTAGGTGGTGAATACTGTGATTACTGGTATGTGGGAGATAAAAGCCCGGCACTGGAGCAGTATAAGGACATTGAGCAGATTTAGGGTCACGGCAGTCGCAACAGCGTAATATGGTAATACAAAGGAGATAAATAATTATGGAAGAAATCAAGCAGCAGTTTTTAACAGGAGAGCGTGCCCTGTTTCAGGGACATGATCTCCGGATTATGGATACAACCTTTGCAGACGGTGAGTCCCCGTTAAAGGAAAGCCGTAATATTGAGTTGACAGGAAGCATGTTTAAGTGGAAATATCCTCTGTGGTATTCAAAGAGTGTCACCGTAAAGGACAGTACCTGGTTTGAGATGGCTCGTGCCGGGGTATGGTATACGGATGAAATCACGGTTGAGGATTGTGCGATTGAAGCACCGAAGAATTTCCGTCGTTGTAAGGATGTCATCCTGCGGAATGTTTCTTTTGCCAATGCAGCAGAGACACTCTGGAGCTGTGATGGAGTAACGATTGATCAGGTGACGGCAAAGGGTGATTACTTTGCCATGAACAGCCAGAATATGAATATCCAGAACCTCACTCTTTATGGAAATTATTCCTTCGATGGCGTGAAAAATATGGAAATCCGCTCATCCCGTCTGCTTTCCAAGGATGCGTTCTGGAATACCGAGAACGTAACGGTGTATGATTCCTTTATTTCCGGAGAATACCTTGGCTGGAATGCAAAGAATCTGACGCTGATTAACTGTACGATCGAAAGTTTACAGGGAATGTGTTACATTGACAATCTGGTGATGAAGAACTGCAAGCTTTTAAATACGACACTGGCCTTCGAGTATTCTACGGTCGATGCAGAAATCACCAATAAGATCGACAGTGTCTTAAATCCGAGTGAAGGCGTGATCCGCGCAGAAGAAATTGGCGAACTCATCATTGAGAAGGATAAAGTAGATTCTGCTAAAACCAGAATTGTGTGCACCAATTCTGCTGTGCAAAAGTAACGGGCAAAAGTTCCGAGAGAGCTTGCTCGCAGAGGAACCAGAAAGAAAAATAAGGGAGGAAACAGCAGTGTCCTATCACTTTGATGAAATCATCGACCGGCGCAATACCAATTCCTTGAAATGGGATGTAGAAGAGAAGGAATTACCCATGTGGGTAGCAGATATGGACTTTCAGACGGCTCCGGAGATCCGCGAGGCGATTGAGAAGCGTGCCGCACATGGAGTATTCGGGTATTCGATCATTCCGGAGGAATGGCAGCAGGCGTATGTGGACTGGTGGAAATTGAGACACCATTTTACGATGGAAAAGGACTGGCTGATTTTCTGCACGGGTGTGATTCCGGCCATCTCGAGTACGGTTCGGAAGCTGACCACTCCTGCGGAAAAAGTGGTAGTCATGACTCCGGTTTATAACATTTTCTTCAATTCTATCTATAATAACGGGCGTAACGTATTAGAAAATGAACTGATTTATGATGAGGATGGATATCATATTGACTTTGAAGATCTGGAAGAGAAGCTGTCCGATCCCCAGACATCACTTTTGATTTTCTGTAATCCCCAGAATCCGGGAGGTAAGATCTGGGACCGGGAAACGATTGTAAGAGTAGGCGAGCTGTGTGATAAGTATCATGTACTTGTCATTTCAGACGAAATTCACTGTGACCTTACGGATCCCGGGAAAGAATATGTACCTTATGCATCGGTATCGGAAATTTGCAGGAATCAATGCATTATGTGTATCGCTCCAACCAAAACCTTCAATATTGCAGGAATGCAGACGGCTGCGGTAGCGGTACCAAACCCGGTAATCCGGCATAAAGTATGGAGAGCATTGAATACCGATGAGGTTGCAGAACCGAATGCATTTGCAATTGATGTGGCGATTGCAGCCTTTACGAGGGGCGGTAATTGGCTAGACGAATTGCGAAGCTATATCAAAGAAAACAAAACAACCGTTATTGAATATATCGGGAAGCAGATTCCACAGTTAAAGGTGGTTCCATCCGATGCCACATATCTCTTGTGGCTGGACTGTCGGGGATTGGGAAGTAATGCTTCACAGGCAGCGGAACGAATCCGGGAAGCAACCGGCCTTTATCTGTCCGCAGGAGAACAGTTCGGAAAGGGGGGCGAAAATTTCCTCAGAATGAACATCGCCTGCCCGAGAGCAAGGGTACTGGAAGGCTTGGAAAGGTTGAAAAAGGGAGTGGAGATCCTAATAAGTAAGGAAGCATAAACGGATCAAAAATTTAGAGGTAACATGTAATATGCATGTTACCTCATTTGATTAAAATTAAATCCTGATTTAGTGATTACAAACTGTCGTTTATACAAGCCGGGTGGTCCACTTGGTGCAGTCCCAGACATCGGTAGCCAGTCCGTCATAAAATTCCGGTTCATGGCAGACCATGAGGATGCTGCCCTTATAGGCGATGAGCGCGCGTTTTAATTCTTCTTTGGCATCGACATCCAGATGATTGGTCGGCTCGTCGAGCAGAAGAATATTGGATTCTTTATTGATGAGCTTGCATAAGCGGACCTTAGCCTGCTCGCCACCACTTAAAACACGGACACGGCTTTCGATATGCTTCGTGGTAAGACCGCACTTGGCAAGTGCAGACCGTACCTCATATTGGGTAAAGCTTGGAAAGTCCTTCCAGATTTCTTCGATACAGGTCGTAGATACATTCTGGTCCATTTCCTGTTCAAAATATCCGATTTCCAGATAATCGCCAAGCTCTACCGAACCGGACAGCGGGGGGATCAGACCAAGAATACTTTTTAACAGGGTAGTCTTACCAATACCGTTTGCACCGGTAAGAACGATCTTCTGTCCACGTTCCATGCGGATATTTAAAGGGGAGGACAGTGGCTCTTCGTAGCCGATTACCAGATCCTTTGTCTCGAAGATGTAGCGGCTGGGAGTCCGGGCTTCCTTAAAGTGGAATTCCGGCTTTGGCTTTTCGGAAGCAAGCTCGATCACATCCATCTTATCCAGCTTCTTCTGACGGGACATTGCCATATTTCGGGTGGCAACGCGTGCCTTGTTCCGGGCAACAAAATCCTTTAGGTCGGCAATTTCCTTCTGCTGTTTATTATAGGCAGCTTCAAGCTGGGATTTCTTCATGGCATAAACTTCCTGGAACTTATCATAATCTCCGGGATAGCGGTTCAGTTCCTGATTATCCATATGATAAATCAAATTAATGACACTGTTTAAGAATGGAATATCATGTGATATTAAAATGAAAGCATTCTCATATTCGTTAAGGTAGCGTTTCAGCCATTCAATGTGCTCTTTATCCAGATAGTTGGTCGGCTCATCCAGAAGCAGAATGTCCGGCTTTTCTAAAAGCAGCTTGCCGAGCAGCACTTTAGTACGCTGGCCACCGCTTAAATCGGTAACATCCCGATCAAGTCCCAAGTCCAGAAGTCCCAGTGCTCTTGCCACTTCTTCCACCTTGGCATCAATCATATAGAAGTCATGCATGGTCAGCATATCCTGAATGGTTCCGAGATCTTCCATGTATTGTTCCAGTTCTTCTTCGGAGGCTTCGCCCATTTTATCACAGATGTCATTCATCTGTGCTTCCATATCAAACAAAAAATTAAATGCAGATTTAAGAACATCTTCGATCGCCATTCCTTTTTCTAATACCGTATGCTGGTCCAGATAACCGACGCGGACATTTTTTTGGCCCATTCAATCCTGCCTTCATCCGGCATCAGCTTTCCGGTAATAATATTCATAAAGGTGGATTTCCCTTCACCGTTTGCGCCGATCAATCCGATGTGCTCGCCTTTCAACAGACGGAAGGATACGTCATTAAAAAAATGGCACGGTCACCAAAACCATGTGTTAAATGTTCTACATTCAAAATACTCATCTGGGTTTCTCCATTTTTTTGTTTTCTATTTGTTATCATTGTAAATAATCACTGTTATCTAATGATTGGGTACATAGTTCCTATATAACTGCATATGATAATAGGGAATAAATTCAGTTAAAATGACTTCTAACATCATAAAAGATATTGGGGCAGAAATCAATCATAAAATAGAATTGTAGAACAGGAGTGTGAACAATGGATTTAAAAGGATCCCGGACGGAAGCAAATCTGATGTCAGCATTTGCAGGAGAGTCCATGGCAACAAACAAGTATACTTATTTTGCCTCAAAGGCAAGAAAGGATGGATACGAGCAGATCGCAGCAATTTTTGAAGAAACTGCCGGAAATGAACGGGAGCATGCCAAGATCTGGTATAAGATCCTTCATGGTGGAATCGGAGATACGCTTGAAAATCTGGGGCATGCAGCCGAAGGAGAAAAATTATGAGTGGACTGATATGTATGATCGTTTTGCAAGAGAGGCGAAAGAAGAGGGGTTCGATGCCATTGCCGGGTTATTTGAAAAAGTAGCGGCAATCGAAAAACAGCATGAAGAACGATACCGGAAGCTGATTCAGAATATTGAGGAGGGATTGGTATTTTCCAGAGACGGAGACACTATCTGGATCTGCAGGAACTGCGGGCACGTTGTCATCGGAAAGCAGGCCCCACAGGTCTGCCCGGTATGCGGTCATCCCCAGTCCTTCTTTGAAATTAAGGCAGATAACTACTAAAATATAAAACAGGTGCGAAAATCCAGTGGATTTAGCACCTGTTTTTCGGTATAATGTAAGGAGCCCCAGAGGAAAGCAAGCGCCACTGAAATGGCATTTGCTTTCCTGGGCTCCTTAACGAACATGCGTCTGACGGCAGTCAGACAGGGAGTGCGAAGCACGGGCATGTGAGTTATAATAAAATGAACGAATGTCCTGCGAAGCAGGACGGAGAGCACGAAGTGCGGATTCGTGAGTGGCAAAGAGTTAAATATTTCAATAATTTATAGATTCCCAGAAAGAAGGAGGACACTATTATGGAAGAAACCATGAAGGATTATGAGAAGGAGTTAGAAGCATCCTTCCGCAAAATCAGAGAAGGAGATGTGATCAGTGGCACAGTAATTGATGTCAATGAAGAAGAGGTCACACTGGATCTGAAATATTACACACAGGGAATTATCAAGGCAGAGGACATGAGCAACGATCCGGCCTTTTCCCTTCTGAATGATGTGAAAGAGGGAGATGTCATTGAAGCAACGGTCGTTCGTATGGATGATGGATTGGGCAACATTCTTCTTTCCAAAAAGGAAGCCAATGAAGTACTTTCCTGGGATGTTTTAGAACAGATGAAGGAAGAAAAAACAGATGTTACAGTAAAAGTGTCCGAAGCGGTCAATGGAGGCGCAGTAGCGTATGTAGAAGGAATCCGGGGATTTATCCCGGCTTCCCAGCTTGATCTGAATTATGTAGAGGAGCCGGCTGATTACGTAGGAAAAACTTTGAAGGTTCGTGTGATTACCGTCGATCAGGAAAGAGAAAAACTGGTGTTATCAGCCAAAGAAATCCTGAAAGAGCAGCAGAAAGAAGAGCATGACCACAAGGTAGCAATGATCGTACCGGGAACGATTCTGGAAGGAACCGTGGAAAGCTTGCAGACGTATGGTGCATTTATTGATCTGAAGGACGGATTAAGCGGACTGGTGCATATATCACAGATCTGCCAGAAGCGTATTAAGAAGCCGTCCGAGGTGTTGAAGGTAGGAGATAAGGTCAAGGTTAAAGTACTCAACACAAACGATGGCAAAATTTCCTTAAGTATCAAGGCAGTAGCAGAAGAACAGGAAGCTTCGGAAGTAGAAGATTTTGATACAGCTTCCTTCAGTTCCAACGAAAGTGTAGGGACAAGCCTTGGAGATTTATTTGCAAAGCTGAAATTGTAATTATTCAGAGATATGCAAAATTGCTTTCTGTGAATGCTTGCATTTAAACAGAAGAGCAATTTTATATGGCGAAGTAACCACATGAGGTAAACTACGCTGCATTAGCAGCGGTTTTACGAATGAGGTCTGAATAGTTACAATTCTCTTAAAATACAGGACAATAAGAAGGAAGAAAAATGTATCAATATTGTTTATTTGATCTGGATGGAACATTAACGGATCCAAGGGAGGGAATAACAAAATGCGTGCAATATGCTTTGCATCATTATGGTATTGAAGAACCGGATCTTACGAAGCTGGAGGCGTTCATCGGACCACCTCTTGCAGACAGCTTCATGCAGTTTTACGGGTTCCCGGAGCAAAAGGCCTGGGAAGCCTGCACGGTATACCGGGAACGGTTTATTCCTATCGGTGCTTATGAAAATAAGGTGTTTGAAGGTGTGCCGGAGATGCTGCAGCAGATGAAAGAAAAAGGAATTCAGATCGCCATTGCATCGAGTAAGCCGGAGGTTTCCGTGCGGAAGATCCTGGAACACTTTGACTTAATGCAATATTTTTGATGTTGTGGTCGGAAGTGCTCCAGATGGCAGTCATGGAAAGAAAGAAGAAATTGTAGAACGGGCGTTATCAGAGCTTGGAGTACAGGCGTTATCAGATGAAGACCGGTACAGTCAATGCGCAATGGTAGGTGATCGCAAATTTGATATCTACGGGGCGAAAACGCACGGAGTAACCGCTGTCGGGGGTCAGCTTTGGCTTTGCAGATGAAGGAGAACTGGAACAGGCGGGAGCCGATTATATTGTGGATTCCATAGAAGAGATGGCGCAGCTTCTGATGAAAGAGTGAATGGACAGGCGAAACAATGAAGTATTATTTTTACGTGGCTGAAAACAAAAATGGAACAAGGAAGAAATTGCAACATGGCGGTCTATGGTCAAGGTGCTTTATGTCCTGTTGCCCATTGCATTTTATTCACTGCTGCAGGATCTGATCGAAATACTTTTTATGGGCGCTGGTTAATTACGGAGCCGGTATGGCAGGAGATCAGGTCATTGCCTATTTAAGTGAGCATTCCGATACCCTGAAAGGAATTCTGTATGCAATCACGGTAATTCTGGCACTTCTGCCATTTAAGACTATGATCCGAAATGAAATATCGAGCGTTATGAATGGCGAAAAATTCACAGATTTTGCAGTCATACAGAAATATCTGTGGATTGCGGTTCTGGGACTGGGGGCAGCGTTCAGCCTGAATTTTGGCATGGGACTTTTTAGTGCGGTTTCCAATTCTGCAGGTTATCAACAGGTAGCAGACGCACAGTATGGAGTCAGTTTTTTCATTGGACTCTTCTTATATGGAGTGGTTTCGCCGATTACGGAAGAGATCATTTACCGTGGAGTTACCTATCAGCGTCTGAAACGCACCTTTGGAGTGATACCGGCAATGCTGATTTCTGCAGTGATCTTCGGAGGACTTCATGGAAACTGGGTGCAGGCGGTTTATGGAACCCTTATGGGAATCCTTCTTGCATGGGTTTATGAAAAATATGCAGGATTTCTTGCACCAGTGTTGGTACATATGGTTGCCAATCTTGGCGTGTACAGCATCACCTATGGCAACCGGTTAGCCGGATTGAGCCGAAAAACCTGCATCATAGCAACCATAGTGAGTGTTTTGATAACAGGTGTATGCTTTTGGTATATGAATTGGAAGATGCCCCAAAGTGCAGGAACGCTGCATAATGAAAGTAAAAAATCTTAATGTGGTAAGGATTTGGACATATCATGGCATAGTAACAGTTTTATGTCCAAAAGGATGGAAATATAGTGGAAAAACAGGCTGATTTTGTTCAGAATTGGACATAAAACGGCAAAATAAGGCTATTATGTCCGAAGATGGAATGTATTTTGGACATAAATAGAATAGAACACTATGATATGTCCAATGGTAACATTTAATATAGTCAAATATAGTCATAGGTATCTGCGGATGGAACATTTCATTCAAGGCAGAATCATGAAGTCAAGGCAAAATCATGAAGTGATGAAAGATCAAAAGACTAAAAGATCAAAAGACCATAAAAAGAATTGTGGGGGAATCTGATACAATGAAGATAAGGAATGAAAGAAATCATGAGTAAGATTTTGTGCTCAACAGGCTGCCTGATCGGACGGCCGAATGGAAGGAATTATCATCTGATCCGTGAATTTGTGAAGGAATTACACTATGACGGACTGGAATTCATGATGTACAGTGACTGGTATCCGGAGGTGGATGCATTACTGGAAGAACTACTGGCGCTTCCGGTACAATTTCCGGTGATGCACTGTCAGAAATCCGTCGGAGAGGCGATCAGCCTTGGTGGCGCGGAGAACTGGAAGGACGCCTTTTCGAGATTTGAGATTAACTGCCAGATCGCGAAGAAAATCGGAGCCGGAAAGATGGTGATGCATCTCTGGGACGGAATGACCAGTGACCAGCATTTTGAGAACAATTTGAAAGCATATGGGGAACTGCAGTTGTCAGAGGTCGCGGCAGATTACGGAGTTGACCTTCTGATTGAGAATGTGGTATGTAATTGGAAGGATCCGATGCTTCATTTCTGCCAGTTGGTAGACCGATACCCGGATATTCATTTGATATTTGATACAAAAATGGCTGCATTTCACGGGCAGCTTGATCTTTTATATGAGGAAAAGTACAGCTTCTTATGGAAGGAGCATCATATCCGGCATTTCCATGTGAATGATTATGGTGGTGGATACATGGAGTGGGGAAGCTTAAAACGCTTCCGGTCGGAAAGGGCTGGATTGATTTTGACCGGTTCTTTGCGTTTATCCATGAGATTGGTTATGATGACACCTTTACCGTAGAGGCTACGGCATTTGGACCGGATGGAAAGGTGGATCTTGCTATGTTGAATGAATGTGTGCAGACCATCCGTCAGAAACTGGGCAGCGGTTCAACGGTGTAAATCTCAGGCTATGAGACAATGATTTTACAAATGGAATTCAATATAGAAGGTTCAGAATGGAAGTTCTGACCGTAATGACAGATGAGGCGAAAAGAAATGGAACAAATGACTTTGGGACAGATGTCCCTGTTTCAGGAACAGGTGAATATGAGCAGTCCGCTGGCAAGCCGCCTGCGCCCCGAATCATTGGATGACTATGTCGGTCAGGAGCATTTGGTTGGAAAGGGGAAGGTGCTTCGCCAGATGATCGAGAAGGATATGATTTCTTCGATGATTTTCTGGGGACCTCCGGGAGTGGGAAAGACTACTCTTGCGCGGATTATCGCCCATATGACACATGCGTCATTCATTGATTTCAGTGCTGTCACAAGTGGAATCAAAGAGATTAAAGAAGTGATGAAGCGTGCTGAAAAATAGTCAGATGATGGGAATGAAAACGATTGTCTTCGTAGACGAAATCCATCGCTTCAATAAGGCACAGCAGGATGCGTTTCTTCCTTATGTAGAGAAGGGAAGCATTATTCTGATCGGAGCCACAACGGAAAATCCGTCATTTGAGATCAATTCCGCGTTATTATCACGGTGTAAGGTATTCGTATTACAGGCACTTACCACAGAACATATGGAGAAACTGCTTCGCCATGCGCTGCAGGATCCGCGTGGATTCGGCAATCAGACGATTCATATGGAAGAGAGGATTCTCCATGGAATTGCAGTTTTTGCCAACGGGGACGGCAGGATGGCGTTAAATACACTGGATATGGCCGTTTTAAATGGAGAGATCGGTCCGGACGGTTCCATTACTGTGAAGGAAGAGGTTCTGGAGCAGTGTACCGGTAAGAAAATGCTACTTTACGACCGGAACGGAGAAGAGCATTATAATCTGATTTCCGCGTTGCATAAGTCCATGCGGAACAGTGATCCCGATGCGGCAATGTACTGGTTATCACGAATGCTGGAAGCAGGAGAGGATCCGCTTTATGTGGCGCGCAGACTGATCCGGTTTGCAAGTGAGGATGTGGGCCTTGCCGATCATGAGGCACTTCCGCTTGCCGTGGCAGCGTATCAGGCGTGCCATTTCATCGGCATGCCGGAGTGCAGTGTGAATCTTGCACAGGTTGTCGTTTATCTTTCACTGGCTCCGAAGTCGAATGCGCTGTATGTCGGGTATGGGAAAGCGAGTGCCGATGCACAGAAGATGCTGTATGAGCCGGTGCCGCTGCAGATCCGGAATGCAGAAACGAACTTGATGAAGGAACTGAATTACGGGCAGGGGTATCAGTATGCACATGATACTGAGGAGAAGCTGACGGGTATGAGCTGTCTGCCGGAATCCATAAAGGACAGGGAATATTATCTGCCGGATGGACAGGGCAAGGAAAAAGGAGCTGAAAGAGCGGCTTTCTTCTATTAAAAAAATAGAAGAAGAGAATTACAGGAAAAAAATACGAACAAATGTTCTAAAAGACTTGAAAAAAATTCTCCATAGTATACTAAAATGAACATACGTTCTAATGAATCATCATTCTGAACGGGGAGTTACGGTTCATAGAGGTATATTATGGAGAATTTTGTTGTTCCGAAGCAGGAGAGCCTGCAGATTTATCAAAAAGAGCAGATGTATGTGAAGGAGAAGCTTAAGATCCTGTCGGATGCGGCGAAATATGATGTTTCCTGCAGCAGCAGCGGCGTTGGCAGGAAGGGGGATGGAACAGGCATCGGGAATACAGAGAGTGCCGGAATCTGTCACAGCTTCAGTTCAGATGGACGATGTATTTCTCTTTTGAAGATTCTCTTTACGAATGAGTGTATCTATGACTGTAAGTATTGTATTAACCGCCGATCCAATGACGTACCGCGGGCTTCGTTTACGCCGGATGAGATCTGTGAATTGACCATTGAATTTTACCGGAGAAATTATATCGAAGGACTGTTCTTAAGCTCCGGAATTATTCAGAGTCCGACTTATACGATGGAATTAATTTATGAAGCCATTTTGAAGCTTCGTACCGTGTACCGCTTTCAGGGCTATATTCATGTGAAGGCCATTCCGGGCGCAGATCCCATGCTGATTGAGCGTCTTGGCATGCTGGCAGACCGTATGAGTGTGAATTTGGAACTGCCAACCGCAGAGAGCCTCAAAACACTTGCACCGAATAAACACCGGAAGAATATCTTAGGTCCCATGCGGATGATCCAGCAGGGAATCGCACAGAATAAGAATGAACTTGTGGTATACCAGCATGCGGGCAGTTTTGTACCGGGAGGACAGTCCACGCAGATGATCGTGGGAGCAACGCCGGAGAATGACTATCAGATTATGACGGTGGCAGAGAGCCTGTACCGCAAATTTGATCTGAAACGTGTCTATTATTCGGCATTTGTGAGTGTAAATGAAGATAAGGATCTTCCGGCACTGCCGGGAGGGCCGCCATTGCTGCGGGAACACCGACTGTATCAGGCAGACTGGCTGTTACGGTTTTATGGATTTGAAGCGGAAGAACTGTTAAGTGAGCAGCGTCCGAATTTTAATATCCTGCTGGATCCGAAAGCGGACTGGGCATTGCGGCATTTGGAGCAGTTCCCGGTGGAAATTAATCGTGCGGACTATCAGATGATCCTGCGTGTGCCGGGAATCGGTGTGACGAGCGCGAAACGCATTGTGAAGGCAAGAAGAAGCGGTAACTTAACCTTTGAAGATCTGAAAAAGATCGGTGTTGTTTTGAAACGAGCCCTGTATTTCATTACCTGCAGCGGCCACATGATGTATCCAACGAAGATGGATGAGGATTATATCACGAGAAATCTCATAGATCCGAAGGAGAAGCTGCCCTTTGACAAGGACGGAATGACCTATCGGCAGTTATCCCTATTCGATGACGGACAGGTGCTGCAGTGGAAGCAGGGGACAGGACAGGTAGGAAGCAGATTACAGAGCATTGGATGAAACAACACGAAAAGACGCAGGACTCTTTGACAGAGCTTGAATAGAAGAAAAGACAGATCTGAGGAAGGCAATATGGAAGAATATTATCTTATTTGTGAGGATTCGCTGGAAGGGATCTTTACAGGAGTATATGATGCGTATTTATGGAAGCAGCCCCTTGAACGGATACATCTGTTGACGAGGGAAGAGGATAATTACCGGCTGTTTGCGCAGTACCGGAGCTGCGTACCTGATCAGGAGAAGACGAGGAAGGTCGCAGCACGGGTAATAAAAACCTTTGGTATGGATGCTTACTTTTCACTTTGTGAGGTGGCAGCCTCCCATGAGGAGGATAAGGCAGAAGCAATTTTAAGGACGATTGTTCATGGACTTTCGGAGAAGCTGGGTTTCACATTACTGAATGATCTGCGCGATCCGGGAGTATACCGCGCATTCGTAATGGCCCGGAATGTCGGCAAGGAAATCCATTTTCATAAGGAATTCTTACGTTTTTGAAGAACTGGAAAGTGGAATTCTGTATGCGCAGATCGGACCGAAGAACAACATCATTACTTTTTTGATGCCACACTTTGCGGACCGGCTTCCATTGGAAAATTTTGTCATCCATGATGTCAAACGTAACATTTTTGCACTTCATGAGGCAAGAAAAGACTGGTATCTTGTATATGATCAGGAAGGATTGGATAAAATAAAGTATACCGTTTCTGGAAAGGAAAAGCAGTATAGCGAACTGTTTATCGAGTTTTTTCATACAATAGCAATAAAAGAACGGAAAAATCTGGCATTGCAGTTGAACATGTTGCCACTCCGTTATCGGGAGTATATGACAGAGTTCCGGCAAAATGTGCAAACTTTGTAAAATGCAGGAATTTTGCTTTACAAACACCAGATGGAGTGATAATCTTTTAGGGAAATACAGGAAATAGTGTTTGTGCATAGAAAGAAAGTAAAGGTGATCAATATGATGCAGCGCAAAATCATGTTACGTCCCAGTGATGTAAAAGCATTTGTGAATGCAGCAACAAAATGCAGCTTTGATATTGATGTTTCGTATAATCGCTTTGTTGTAGATGCGAAATCTATTGTCGGAGTTTTAGGACTTGATCTGACAAAGGCCCTGACGGTAACCTGTAATGGTTATGACAGCGAGTTCGAACAGTTTTTAAATCATCTGGCTGTAGCCTGCTAAACATTAAGAGGTTTTTCACAATTACCACAAGGATATAAGATTCAAATTTCTATGATTGACTCCCATAAGAAGATGACGTACCATCTTTTATGGGAGTCAATTTGCGTAGAGCACTTAGCAAATGCGAGCCAAAGGCGAGGCATGAGCTTAGTGCGAACCATACCTGTGCACTTAATAAGAACGAGTGTAAGCGAAGTGCGAATTTAGTGCAGCAGGTAGCGTAGAAGCACATAATAAAAAAATTAACCCAGAGGAAAAGAAGGTTATGGATATACATATTTCCGTAAGGAATCTGGTGGAGTTTATTTTTACGATCCGGAGATATTGACAATCGAAAGGCTGTGGCACCGGAAAAATGCCATGCAGGAGGGAAGCCGTATTCACCGCATGATCCAGCGGAGAATGGGGTCCGATTATCATGCGGAGGTTTCTTTGCAGTATCTTTATGAGACGGAGAATTACCGGATTCTGATTGACGGGAGGGCAGACGGGATTATCGATGCGACAGAGAGCAACGGAAATATGGTGACCATCGATGAGATTAAGGGGACATACCGGGAAATTCACCGGATTAAGGAAGCACAGCAGGTTCATCTTGCACAGGCGAGCTGCTATGCTTATTTTTTTAAGCGAAGCAGCAGGAACTTTCGGCAATCCGGATCCGGATTACCTATTGTAATATGGAAACAGAGGAGCTGAAATATTTTCCATTATGAATACACTACAAGAGAACTTGAAAATTGGTTTATGGAAATCATCAACAGCTACCGCCGGTGGGCAGATTTTCAATATGAGTGGCAGAGCTTAAGGCAGCAGTCGATCAAGCAACTTGTATTTCCGTTTCCTTACAGGGAGGGGCAGAAGGATCTGGTTACCTACGTCTATCAGACCATTTATCATAGGAAGAAACTGTTTATTGAAGCACCGACCGGAGTGGGGAAGACGATATCCACGGTATTCCCTTCGATTAAGGCCATGGGAGAAGGGAAAGGGCAGAGGATCTTTTACCTGACTGCCAAGACCATTACCAGAACGGTGGCGAATGATACGCTGGAAATCTTAAGAAAACAGGTGTTACGTTTGAAGTCGGTTACATTGACCGCCAAGGACAAAAATCTGTTTTATGGAAGAAACGGAGTGCAATCCGTAGACTGCCCCTATGCAAAGGGGCATTTTTGACCGGATTAACGATGCGATCTATGATCTGCTGATCCATGAAGATAACTTTTCCCGTGAAAAGATCGAAGAATATGCAGCACGCCATGCGGTGTGCCCGTTTGAAATGAGTCTGGATATGAGTCTGTTTGCGGATATGATTATCTGCGATTATAATTATCTGTTTGATCCACATGTCTATCTGAAACGATTCTTTTCCGAAGGAGTGCGCGAGGATTATATTTTCCTGATTGATGAGGCACACAATCTGGTGGACCGGGGCAGAGAGATGTACAGTGCAACGCTTCAGAAGGAGGAATTCCTGGGACTAAAAAAGGTCGTGAAGGATTATGATCTGCATATCTACCGTCTGCTGGAGCGGTGTAATAAGGAACTTTTGGAATTAAAGCGCGAGTGTGATGAGTATGTATGCTGGGAGGAAGAGGATATTGCGCCGTTCGTGCGGGGCGTGATCCGGCTGTCTGAAGCGATCGACAATTATTTGGAGGATCATGAGGACAGCCCCATCCGGAAAGAACTGCTGGAATTTTATTTCAAGCTGTCCCATTTCCTGATGATTCACGAGCTGTTAGACAGTCATTATGAAATTTATTCCCAATATACGGTGGATAACTGCTTTGAACTGAAGCTGTTTAACGTGAACCCGTCTAAGAATCTCAAAGAATGCATGATGCGTGGACGGTGCAGTGTGTTGTTTTCAGCAACGCTGCTTCCGATCCAGTATTATAAGCAGCTCCTTGGAGCGGAAGAGGGGGATTATGAGGTCTATGCGAAGTCGGTCTTTGATGCAAGGCGTAAGGGACTGTTCATAGCCAATGATGTAACCAGCAAATACAGTCGCAGAACGGAGAGCGAGTACTATAATATTGCGTCCTATCTGCATCGGATTGTGCAGATGCGGACCGGAAACTATATGGTATTCTTCCCATCCCATGCTTTTTTAAGGAAGGTTCTTGAGGTGTATGAGGAGAACTTTGCCGATGAGCATGTGGAATGCCTTGTGCAGGATGAATACATGAATGAGCAGAGCCGGGAAGAATTCCTGATGAGATTCGGAGGAGGAAGGGTTTCGCAGGAGACGGTTGAAGAAGTTATCCACATGGAGATTGAGTATGAAGAAGACCGGACGCTTCTGGGATTCTGTGTCTTAGGTGGAATATTCAGTGAAGGAATTGATTTGAAGAATGATCAGCTCATTGGGGCAATCATTGTCGGAACAGGACTTCCGATGGTGTGTAATGAACGTGAGATTTTAAAGAAGTATTTTGACCGGCAGGGGGATAATGGATTTGACTATGCGTACCGTTATCCGGGAATGAATAAGGTATTGCAGGCGGCAGGGCGCGTGATCCGTACCGCAGAGGATATTGGCATTGTAGCATTGTTAGATGAACGATTCCTGACGACTCCTTATCTGAGGATGTTTCCGAGAGAGTGGAGGGAGTATGAGGATGTATCCTTGGTAGAAATCGGTCATTATGTGGAGCGATTCTGGGATGAATGGCTATAATCCTTTCAAATGGTCATTGTGACATCACATTTCTGTAGGAAAGTTATGTGGATCAGCAATTATGACACATATGTCATTGTGGATAACTATGTGGAAATGGGGGATTTCTTTTTCATTTGCTTCTCTTAATGAGAATCGTTATCAATAAAAATTTTTGAAGGAAAAAAATGAATTAAAAAAATGAAAAAAATACTGGATTAGTCAATAAAAAGTTGGTGTATAATTGACCAAGATGAACAATCCAAAGACGAGAAGGGAGAAAAAGCGCATGAACAGTGGATTTTTGGGCATATGAAAGCGTATTTTTATCAAATATATCCGTTAGGATTTTTGTGGAGCACCATTTGAGAACGATGGTGTGCAGACACATAAGATTAAGAAGGTGGAGGAATGGATTCCACATATGAAGAAATTGGGAATCAACGCCATCTATTTTTCCCCGGTATTTGAATCCGATACCCACGGATACAATACCAGAGATTATAAGAAGATCGATGTCCGTATCGGAACCAATGAAGATTTTAAGGAGGTTTGTGAGAAATTACATGAGAACGGAATCCGTGTAGTACTGGATGGTGTGTTTAATCATGTGGGACGAGGCTTCTATCAGTTCCAGGATGTATTGAAGAACCGTGAGAACTCTCCTTATTTAAACTGGTTCCATATTAATTTAGGTGGAAATTCCAATTATAATGATGGTCTGTGGTATGAAGGCTGGGAAGGAAATTATGATCTGGTAAAGTTAAATCTCCAGAATGGAGAGGTGGTCAACCATATTCTGGATGCCGTACAGTACTGGATCAATGAATTTGATATTGACGGACTGCGTCTGGATGTAGCGTATTGTCTGGATGAGAACTTTGTGCGGACACTTCGTAGCTTCACGACAGAGAGAAAGGCAGACTTCTTCTTATTGGGAGAGATGCTTCATGGCGATTACAACCGTCTGATGAATGACAGCATGCTTCATTCCGCAACAAATTATGAATGTTATAAGGGACTGTATTCGAGTTTTAACAGCATGAATATGTTTGAGATCAATCATTCCCTGCTTAGACAGTTCGGACCGGAAAACTGGACACTTTATAAAGGAAAACATCTGTTATCCTTTGTGGATAACCATGATGTGACGAGAGTTGCAAGCATTTTTATCCAATGAAAAGCATCTGCCGCTGATTTATGCCATGTGCTTTGGTATGCCGGGCATTCCCTGTGTATATTATGGAAGTGAGTGGGGAACCAGGGCCGACAAGAGACAGGGCGATCCGGCGTTAAGTCCCTGCTTCGAGCAGCCGGAATGGAGTAAACTGTCATAGTTTATCAGTAAGCTTGCCGAAGCAAAGAAGAATTCTGAGGCATTAAATTATGGAAGCTTCCGTTCCGTTCTTTTGACAAACCGCCAATGTATTTTTCGAGCGTGCAAGCGAACATGAACGGGTACTGGTAGCGATTAATGCTGATGAGGCACCATTCACCGCACACTTTGATGCAGGCTGTGGCATGGCAACCGATCTCATCACCGGACAGCCGCATGATTTCGGTGGCGGCAGTGAGCTTCCTCCCTACAGTGCTGCATTCTGGAAGATGGAGCGGTAGAGAGTGCGGACGATTGCATTTCTATTAGTAGATAAAACTATTATGTAAATATATATCAAATAATTGTAACTATTCAGGAAACTGTACTGGAGCGCATAGGCTTTGGTACAGTTTTTTTGTTATAACAGTTCAGCCATGCAGAAATGATTGTGTAAGATGACCGTGGGAGCTTGCTCACTAAGGGCAGTTTATACAATCATTTCTATAGGGCAGACGCCCGACATGAAATAAGTTGCCGGAAAACACGTATATTTGTTCGACAATCTTTACAATCCGGCAGCTTATGAATGGACAAAGGCTGAACTGTTACATTTTACTTATAAAATATATTGTTGACATACAATATTATATGACGTATAGTATGTATGCACACAATATTATACACCATATAATATTATACATATTCACACAGGAAGGAGCGAAATGTATGGTTTTTTTAATACAGGGGCAGCACTTCTGGATGCCATTGTGCTTGCAGTTGTGGCGAAAGAGCCGGAAGGGGCTTATGGCTACAAGATCACGCAGGATGTGCGGCAGATCATTGCGGTTTCGGAATCCACCTTGTATCCGGTATTGCGAAGACTGCAAAAGGATGACTGCCTGACGATTTACGATCAGGAATGTGCGGGACGTAACCGCAGGTATTATCTGGTTACGGAGAAGGGAAAGCAGCAGCTTTCCATGTACCGGGAGGAATGGAAGAACTATTCCGGTAAGATCAATCAGATTTTTTTGAGGGAGGATCCACGAATGAACAGATTTGAATATATGAGGAGACTTGAGGACTTATTATCCGATATTTCTCCCAGTGAAAAAGAAGAAGCGCTTACTTATTATAATGATTATTTCAATGATGCCGGGCAGGAGAACGAGCAGAAAGTCATCGAAGAGCTTGGAAGTCCTGAACAGGTAGCAGCAGGAGTCAAAGAAGGACTGGGGTTGCAGACCTATGAGCGCGTGCAGGATTCTCCTGAAGGAGAGAAAATTCAGAATCAGAGTGCACCGAGCGGAACAAATGGGAATGCAGATGCTCAGAACACCAGAAGTCAGAATGCATTCTCACAGAACAACCCAATACCACCACAATCGCAGCCGCAACAGAAAAAATCGAAACCGGCATGGCTGATTACCTTAATTGTCATCGGTCTGATCTTTGCTTCCCCGTTGCTTCTGGCATTGATCGCTGTGGTCTTTGCCGTCATTATCAGTGTTTTCAGTGTGATTTTCGGATTGCTGATTGGCTTTGGAGCAGCGGCATTAGCACTTTATGTGACGGCATTTGTCTGCGCAGTGCTGGGACTTGTGGTACTGCCGGTGAATGTGCTGGTATCCGGAGCATTGCTTGGAAGCGGATGTTTATCTGCAGCGGCAGGAATCCTATGTATGATTCTGACGGTACTTGTGGCAATGACGGTTCCGGCAGCCTGCAAAGGTACCGCATGGCTGTGGCGCAAGATATTTCGGAAGGCGTAAGGGAGGAGAACGAAGATGAAGAAATTTTATAAAGTCAGTCTGATTACAGCAGGTATCCTGGCAGCAGTTGGTCTGGTACTGTGCATCTTTTGCGGATTTATGGGAGGATACCGTTGGAGGCAGAGAGTAACAAGTGAAGCGGTGGCTGCTTATATGGAAGGACTTTCCGACCGGCTGGGATTTAAAGTTTCCTTTGGAGAGGGAAATGGTATTTATATTGGTGCACTGAATCAAAATTCCACGGGAGCAGCCGGAGAGCTTATGGTGAATGGGGAGAGTATCGCAGAGAAAGGAACTGCGTATGAAATCCCGGTGAGTGAAGTTAAGGAATTGAATGCAAAGCTTGGCGCCGGACTTTTTGAAATCAGGGAAAAGGAGGAGAGCTCCGATACGATCAGCCTTATCTTTGATACTTCAGGGGTATGGGAATATGCTTTTGAGAATGGAACGTTGAGTATTGGAATGAAAGAAGAATCCGTATATGTCTTATGGGGATTCAAACAGAATACGGGAGCGCGGTGCGTGATCAAGGTTCCAAAGGACTTTACATTCCAGAACTTTACGGCAAAGCTCGGTGCCGGAAAGCTTCAGATCGAAGGAATCAGGGCACAGGAGATGGCTTTGACGGCCGGTGCGGGACAGCTTGAGCTTGCAGATCTTACGATTGGGGATTTTAAGTTAAAGGTCGGAGCCGGGCAGGCTGTATGTGAAAACGTGACAAGCCAGAATGCAGCGATGAATATTGCCATGGGAGAATGCCGGTATTCCGGTAAGATCGTTAAGGATTTAAGTGTGGACTGCGGACAGGGCAATGTGGAAATTGCGGTAGAAGGAGCAGAATCGGATCACAATTATGATCTGGATTGCGGAATGGGTAATATTCTGGTCGGAAGCATGAGAGCCGCAGGAATGGGAGCACAGCAGACACAGAATAACGATGCAGACAGCCTGTATCAGGTGAAATGCGGAATGGGAAATGTAACGATTACGTTTAAATAATGCAATATAAAAAGGGGCTGTCGCAGACGACAGTCCCCTTTCTTATCTACAATTCCATAAATAATCCGGCTTTCTTAAGAGCGGGACGAAGTGCCATGTAAACCACGCTGGAAACGATTGTGGAGGTTACGGCATTGATGGAGGTAGCGGTTACGTTCCATGCAAGGGTAAGATCTGCGGCGGGCTTTCCAAGGATCAGCAGCTTGTAAAGATAGCCGATTAAAGGATCGAAAATGACGTTGAATAACAATCCGGCAACAGCAGCAAGGATGACCCATTTCCATACCTTCCTGTTATCGGTTTCTTTGGTGATGTGGCCGATTTTGTGGGCAACAAGTCCGGTGATCAATCCGATGCATAATTTTAATAAGAAGGTTTTCGGTGCGTAGACAATATAAACCGGGTCGAGCAGGTCGCCGATGGTCATTCCGATGGCACCGCCTAAGCCGCCATATAAGCCGCCGAGCAGCAGGGCGCCGAGAACACATACAGCATTTCCGAGATGGATCGAAGTGGCATCACCGCCGGGAAGCGGAATCTTAATCTGTAAAAAGGTAAATACCACATAGGAAAGTGCAGCCATAAGGCCGGTGAATGCAATTTTTCATTAATTGTTTGTGTTGTTTCATAAGATTCTCCTCTTTTTCCTCATAATAATGATCAGTTCGTATGTACGAAGTACTGTATTGCTACTTAGTATAAACGATACTGGTACTGTTAAAAAGTACCAATTACAAACTTTTTGATAAGACCAGAAGAGAAAAAAATTCGTCAAATTGACGATAAGTTTCTAAATTTTTTTATGAAACATTTTTGGATTCCGTTGACATTAAAAAAATCAAATCATTAAACTTAGAAACTATAGGTTAAGTGAAAAAAATATTTTTAGTATATTGCAACACATTCGCAGTGGGTGCAAGGAAAGGAAGACGATGAAAAGATATTGGAAGTATATAAAACCGTATTTGCCGGCATTTATTATCGGCCCGCTCATGATGATCGTGGAAGTCATCGGGGAAGTGGTTCTGCCAAAGCTTATGGCCAATATTATTAATGTCGGTGTGACAAACGGAAGTGTCGGTTATATCACAGGCACCGGCGCATTGATGATTCTGGTAGCGCTTCTTATGATGGCAGGCGGTGTTGGCGGTGCATATTTTGGCGCGAAGGCAGCAGTCAGCTTTGCCGCAGATTTGAGAAAGGATGCATTTGATAAGGTACAGACCTTTTCTTTTACCAATCTTGACCAGTTCAGTACCGGTTCACTGGTTACCCGTCTGACCAATGATATTACACAGGTACAGAATCTGATTAATATGGCACTCCGTATGATGCTTCGTGCGCCCGGAATGTTGATCGGTGCGTTGATTATGGCGTTTGTCATGAATGCAGAGCTGGCGGTTATCGTGCTGATTGTTATCCCGATTTTGGTCGGAGCCATTACGATTTTAATTAAGGTCGCATTCCCGAAGTTCAAGATCATGCAGAAAAAAAGCTCGATGCATTGAACTCCAATATTCAGGAAATGCTCACGAATGTCCGCGTAATCAAATCCTTTGTCCGTGGTGACTATGAGGAAAAAGAAGTTCGCAGCTTCCAACGAAGACCTGAAGCAGACCAGTTTGGGGGCATTTAAGACCATTATTATAGTAATGCCGCTGATGATGCTGATGATGAATGCCACGACACTTGCCGTTGTATGGTTTGGCGGTAAGCAGATTATTGTAGGAAATATGCAGGTGGGTGACCTCACTGCATTTACCACTTATATTGTACAGATTCTGATGTCCTTAATGATGCTTGCCATGGTTATTTTACAGAGTTCAAGAGCGCTGGCATCCTTAAGCCGTATCCGTGAGATTCTTGACACGGATGTCGATCTGAACGATGAGCACTGCAAGGAGCCGGATAAGATCGTATCCAGTGGACGTGTGGAATTCCGCGATGTTTCCTTCCGTTATTATAAGGAAAACAAAGAGCCGGTGCTTTCCCATATCAGCTTTGACGTAAAGAGCGGTCAGACACTGGGAATCATCGGATCAACCGGCAGTGGTAAGACAACACTCGTACAGATGATCCCGAGATTATACGATGTCGATGAAGGAGAAGTCCTGGTGGATGGCGTGAATGTCAAGGATTATACACTGGAAAATCTGCGTGAGGGCGTCGGCATGGTACTGCAGAAGAACGTGCTGTTCTCCGGTTCCATTCTGGAAAACCTGATGTGGGGTGACGAAAACGCTTCTATGGAGGAGGTACGCAAGGCGGCAGGGGCCGCGCAGGCGGACGGCTTCGTAAGCAGCTTTACCGGAGGCTATGAGATGGATTTAGGTCAGGGCGGTGTCAATGTGTCCGGTGGACAAAAGCAGCGTCTTTGTATTGCCCGTGCCCTGTTAAAGAAGCCGAAGATTTTAATCCTGGATGACTCCACAAGTGCGGTGGATACGGCAACCGAAGCAAAGATCCGTGAAAGCTTTGCCGGGGAACTGAAGGATACGACGAAGATCATCATTGCACAGCGTATCAGTTCCGTGCAGGAGGCAGATGAAATCATGGTGCTTGATGACGGTAAGATCGTGGGATTTGGAAAGCATGAGGATCTGCTGGCTTCCTGTGAAGCATATCAGGAAATTTATTATTCCCAAATGGATAAAGAAAAGGAGGGAGCAGCATCATGAGACAGGAACGACTTGATTATCTTACCAGAAAATATGAAGCAAAGCTGAATCCTTCCGATGAGGACGAAATGTCCGGAAAGCCAATGGGAGGAAGAAAACACGGCGGACCTGGCGGACCGGGAGGCCCAGGCATGATGGGCGGTAAGCCGAAGAACACGAAAGCAACGATCAAGCGTCTCTTTTCCTATATTGCAAAGGATAAATGGAAGCTGTTGATTGTACTCTTATGTATTATTGTAGGAGCGGCAGGAAACCTTGCAGGCTCTTATCTGCTGCGTCCGATCATTAACGGACTGACCGATACCGGTAAAACAGGCGATCAGCTCCTTGCGGGACTGATTCAGGGTGTATTTACCATGGCGGTTGTTTATATTGTGGCAATTACCGCACAGTATTTACAGTCCAGAATTATGGTTACGATTTCCCAGGATGCGATAAAGCGGCTGCGTAACGAGCTGTTTGAAAAGCTGCAGAAGCTTCCGGTGCGTTATTATGACACGAATAATAATGGGGATGTCATGAGCCGTTTCACCAATGACGTGGATGTCATCGGTGAAATGCTGAACAATACCGTGGTACAGTTGATTTCCGGAGCGATCAGTATTGTCGGAACCTTGAGCTTGATGATTTATACGAACATCTGGCTTACCCTGATTACGATTGTCATGGTTCCGCTGATGTTAAAGGCAGTATCCGGAATCGGTAAAAGAAGCCGGAAGTATTATAAGGCGCAGCAGGCAGCCATCGGTACGATGAACGGTTATATTGAGGAGACGATTACCGGACAGAAAGTGGTTAAGGTCTTTAACCACGAGGAAAGTGCAAGGGAGGAGTTTGATTATCTGAATCAGGATCTTCGCGGCAAGCAGATCCGGGCACAGTTCTTCGGTGGAATTATGGGACCTGTCATGGGAAATATGGGGCAGGTCAGCTATTCCTTAACCGCAGCAATTGGTGGTATTCTGTGTGTACTGCGTGGGTTTGATATCGGTGGACTTACCGTATTTGTCAACTATTCCAGACAGTTCTCCCGCCCGATCAATGAGGTTGCCATGCAGGTAAATACAATTTTCTCGGCATTAGCCGGTGCAGAACGTGTTTTTGCAGTGATGGATGAGGCTCCGGAGGCAGAGGATGTAAAGGATGCCATTACGATAGAAGAAGCCGGGGACGGTAAGCATTATTATGTGATTCCGAAGGAGAATGCTTTTTGTCAAAGAGCATGGAAAGCCGGAAGGAACGGTGCATGAAA
This sequence comes from Lachnospiraceae bacterium, assembly GCA_021628825.1. Taxonomy (GTDB): domain Bacteria; phylum Bacillota; class Clostridia; order Lachnospirales; family Lachnospiraceae; genus Suilimivivens. The sequence goes on from JAJXRY010000002.1 coordinate 1,119,529, forward strand.
ATGAGCAGAATTATTATGCAGAGGTGAAGGGTGCGGTAACCCTGAATGACGTTACCTTTGGTTATAATCCGGATAAAATCATTTTGAAGCACATTTCCCTGTATGCGAAGCCGGGACAGAAGATTGCCTTTGTAGGCTCTACCGGCGCAGGAAAAACGACGATTACGAACCTGATTAACCGGTTCTATGACATTGATTCCGGGCAGATCCTGATGGATGGCTTCCCGATTACGCAGATTGCGAGGGATTCTTTGAGAAGAAATATTGCAATGGTATTGCAGGATACGCATCTTTTCACCGGAACGGTACGTGAAAATATCCGCTATGGCCGGTTGGACGCAACGGATGAGGAAGTGGAGCAGGCAGCAAGAATGGCAAGTGCACATTCCTTTATCATTCGTCTGGAGCATGGCTATGACACGGTTCTGGAAGGGGATGGCGCGAACTTAAGCCAGGGACAGCGTCAGCTCATTAATATTGCAAGAGCCGCCATTTCCAAGGCACCTATCCTGATTCTGGATGAAGCAACAAGCTCCGTGGATACGAGAACCGAAAAGCATATCGAAAAGGGTATGGATCGCCTGATGGCAGAGAGAACCACCCTCGTGATTGCCCACCGTCTGTCAACCGTCCGGAATGCCAACGCTATCATGGTTCTGGAGCAGGGTGAGATTATCGAGCGTGGCGACCATGATGCATTGCTGGCACAGAAGGGCCGGTATCATGAGCTTTATACCGGAAAGACGGAATTGGATTAAGACGGTATCATGACTTGTATTGGATAAAAAAGTATGTTATAAAAGTTTTCGGAACAGAAAATAATTTACCTATTGACAAGGTGGGTAAATGAAGTTATACTGTTCCGAAAAGACAGTCAGTGAGGAATAAAGAATAAATTGCTGTTTATCCAACAGAGAAAGCCTTACTGAGGGAGGAGAAGAATATGAAAAAATTATTAGCAGTAGTACTTACCGGTGCTTTCGTTGTGTCTGCACTGGCAGGCTGCGGAAAGAGCACATCTGCAGATGATAAGGTAATCAAGGTTGCAGCTTCCGCAACACCTCATGCAGAAATTCTTGAGCAGGCAAAGCCTTTATTAGAGGCAAAGGGTTATGACCTTCAGGTAACCGTATTTGATGATTATGTACAGCCGAACAATGTTGTTGAGAGTGGTGAATTTGATGCCAATTATTTCCAGCACATTCCTTATCTTGACAGCTTCAATGAAGAACATGGTACACACCTTGTAAATGCAGGTGGCATCCATTATGAGCCGTTTGGTATTTATCCCGGAACCAAGGCAACCTTGGATGAGCTTGCAGACGGTGACAGCATTGCCGTACCGAACGATACCACAAACGAAGCAAGAGCACTTCTTCTGTTACAGGACAATGGCATCATTACCTTAAAGGAAGATGCAGGCCTTACCGCGACCAAGAATGATATCGTAGAGAACCCTTACAATGTAGATATCGTAGAGCTTGAAGCAGCTCAGGTTCCGAGAGTAAAAGACGAAGTTGCATTCATGGTATTAAATGGTAACTACGCTCTGGAGGCCGGATTCTCCGTAGCAAAGGATTCCATCGCATACGAGAAGTCTGATTCCGAAGCAGCTAAGACCTATGTAAATGTCATTGCTGTTAAGGAAGGAAACGAAAACAACGATAAGATCAAAGCACTTGTTGAAGTTCTTACTTCCCAGGAGATCAAGGATTACATCAACAATACTTATGACGGAGCTGTAATTCCTTTTGAATAAGGTGAAACAGAAGATGGATCCTGTTAAGGGATTCTAAATAAGATGAAATGTCCCCCGAGGCTGTGCGATGGCTTTCGGGGGATTTTTATATTTGATTACTAAGGTACTACTTGCAGACGATACTTCAACATGGTAAAGTATAAGATAAAGGCGATTGCATGAAAGCAGCAGAGAATAGTACTATTTATGGATCATGCAGCGTAAAATTACATAGCGAAAAAGAGGAGGAGATAGTATGTCAAACTATCTTAAGGCAGGTAAGGGCCTGAAAAACATGTTTATTGCAACAGTTGGTGCGATCATATGCCAGGTATTGCTGGTAATTCCGTTTCCGTTCGTGAATAGTATTGCAATGGTTGCAACTATGGTATTCACCATTCTGAACCTGATGGGTCTTTGGACCGTTGGTGAGGACATTGCGGAATGCAAAAAGGCATTCTGGTTTACGATTCTGGGCTGGGTGGTAAATAGTATTGCAAATGCTGCAAATAATTTATCCGCAACCGGAACTTCCGTAATTGGTACACTCTTCAGTATTGGAGGAAGCGCTTTATCTTTAGCAGTTACTTATTATGTATGTATTTCTGCTGCATCCGCATTAAGATCCTTTGGGGCAGAGGAAGCAGCAGCATCCGGTGACAGGGCATGGAAGATTGCACTCTGGACAACAATTGCAAGCATCGTGGCAAGTGTTCTCTGCCTGATCCCGATCCTAAATATTATTGGAGCACTTCTTGCAGTAATCGCTACAATCGCAGCACTTGTTGGAATGGTGTTCTATATGATCTTCTTAAACAAGGCTTACAAGGCATTTGGGGCATAAGAGCCGGAAGGTTAAGTTATGTGTTGCGAGACACGTAATTGGATTAGATTTCAAATCAGGTAAGAACAAATAATAAGAAATAATTAGAAGCAGTAAGAAGTGGTGGAACCTTCCGGTATTGGCATACCGGGAGGTCCTTTTTTAACTGTTCTATGGGAATATAATGAAAAAAATTGCGGATAATCAAAAGGGACAGTGGTTGTGTGGGTTTTTGGTAATTGTGTTATAATGACAGGTATGTGACGAGTTCAGATTACTGATAAATGATAACCGGATAAAAGATGAGTGATTGTTTCAGATGAATTTTTCCTAAAAACGGATAAATCCATAAGAACCGATAGATTAATAGATTTGGAGAAGGTAAATGTCAGAAGAGTTTGATGAAGAATATGAAGAACGCCGTAGACGGAGAAATGCGCGGAATGAGGAGATGCGCAGGCGCAAGAAGAAGCAGCAGATGGTTCGTATACTGGTGCGCAGATTACTACCCATTGCCGGAATTATACTGGTTGCGGTTATTCTTATGATAAATGGAAGAAGTATTGTACGAAGAATACAGGGGTATCCGGCTCCAACGAAAGCTGACACAAGTGTTACTGCTTCACCCGTAGTTTCAGAGGATGTGACACAGGTGTCGGAAGGCTCGGTGGGAGATTTACAGGACGAAGCAGATGAGGCTCAGCCGGAAGCTGATAAGCCTCAACAGAATATAGAAGATGCCGAGGATGCACAGGAAGATTCGTCAAATAGTCAGAATGTAGATTCATCTGATATGGAATCAGAAAGTTCGGATATATCAAATGGAAAATTATCTGCTGATGAAGTAAACCTTAGATTACGGCAGTTAGTGACGAGTGATCACAAACAGCAGGTTATTATCCTTGGCGTTCAGCTATCATTCCCTGATATGACAGCCTTTTGGAGGCAGGAGGAAGAACAGGCACAGGCGGCGCAGGAGCAGAAAATTTATACGGCACAGACAACGGATGCGACCACCTCGGTGGACGATGAAGTACAGAGCACAAACGGTATTTTCATTGATCTTGTAACACGAAATATTCTTTTTGACCGGGAGGGGCATACCAAAAATTAATCCGGCGTCCATGACAAAGGTGTTGACCGTACTTGTGGCAGCCGAGCATGTGACGGACTGGTCGGATACTTTCGAGATCACACCGGAAATTACGAATTACAGCTATGTGCATGGCTGCAGTGCAGTTGGATTTTCGAATAATGAAGTGGTTACCGTGGAAGATCTTTTCTATGGGACGGTGCTTTCTTCTGGTGGAGATGCGGCGCTTGGACTGGCAACCTATGTGGCAGGTTCCCAGGAAGCCTTTGTGGATATGATGAATGAAAAGCTGAAGGAGCTTGAACTTGCCGATACGGCACATTTTACGAATTGTATCGGCTTGTATGACGAAAATCATTATTGTACGGTTTATGATATTGCCATGATTCTGGAGGCGACCATTGAGAATCCACAGTGCCGGGAGGTTTTATCGACGAAGAATTATATAACCTCGTCAACGCCGGAGCATCCGGAGGGAATTGAGATTTCCAACTGGTTTTTAAGACGAATTGAGGATAAGGATACCGGTGGCGAAGTAATTTGCGGAAAAACCGGCTTCGTGGCACAGTCCGGAAGCTGCGCGGTAAGCTATGGAATGGATGTGACGGGAAATGAATATATCTGTGCAACCGTGAATGCACACAGCCCCTGGAGATGTATTTATGACCATGTAGAACTGTATAAGCGGTTTGCAAAGACCGCAGACGGGGGAGAAGGTGAGGCAGTGTCCGGTAAGTCAGCGTCCGATGAACCAGCATCTAATGAGCCTGCATCCAATGAAACAGCACCTGATGAAACTGCGTAAGCTGAGACAGCATGGGATACTCCGTGAGTAACCGATGCAGTTATAGAAAGTTATAGAATAGGAAAAAAACTAGACGTAAGGAAACAAACAGGAAAGTAAAAATAAGTAAATAAATAATGAAATAAGTAAGTAAATAAATAATGAAATAAGTAAGTAAATAAATAATGAAATAAGTAAGTAATTAAATAATTAAATAAATAAGTAAGTAAGTAAGTAAGTAAGCTGGCAGGCAGCCGGCTTATCGGAAAGGGACTTGGCTGATCAGAGTATCAGTGGAGTCTCTTTTACATTTTACGCGAATGAAAAAGAAATTTCAGAGGCTCATTTGTGAATATAGGAATGTATTTTTGATTACTGATTAATATTTTTCTGAAATTAATAAAACAGGACTTTGCAAAAATACCCCAATAGGGTATATTATAAATACCTGGTAGGGGTATATGAGCTGGGAGAAGGGTATCAATAATTAAATCATTCACCAGTGTCCAGTGAAAATTGATGCAGAGGGTATGAACAACGAAAAGTTCTGAAAATACCCAATGCAAAGTGAAGTCATGGGCATATGAAAAGAAATTGCATGTAAATACCCAATGAAAACAAGAACCGAGGGTGTTGAGAGACAGAAAATCAATATATACCCAGTGGAAGTCAGAAGAGAGGGCATAGAGGAATAGAAAGTCTGTATATACCCAGTGGAAGTCAGAAGAGAGGGCATAGAGGAATAGAAAGTCTGTATATACCCAGTGGAAGTCAGAAGAGAGGGCATAGAGGAATAGAAAGTCTGTATATACCCAGTGGAAGTCAGAAGAGAGGGCATAGAGGAATAAAAAAACTTGTATATACCCAATGCCAAGCAGAACAGTGGGGGTGAAAAGTGAAAAAGATCATCTATACCCAGTGCACAGTAATGACATGGGTAGCAAGAAGAAAAGGAGGACAGTTGATGAGTAACAGGAACATAGAGGAACAGAAAGAGTTGGAAATACAAGAAGGAATGCAAGAAGTACAGAAGAAAGCAAAGCAGGAACAATTGGAGCAATCAGAATCTAAGCAACAGCCGGAATCGAAAGAACAACCGGAATCGAAAGCCCAGCAGGAAACCAGCAGTCGATGCTGCCATTGCATGGAAAAGCATACCTTGCGTTCGGAAGAGCAGAAGAAAGCGTTGATTAACCGCCTGAAGAGAATTGAAGGGCAGGTACGCGGTGTACAGCAGATGATGGAAAAGGATGCCTATTGTAATGATATTCTGGTGCAGTCGGCAGCAATCAGTGCAGCAATGAATGCTTTTAATAAAGAAATTCTTGCGACACATATTCATACCTGTGTAGTAAGAGATATTCGTGAAGGTCGGGATGAAGTCGTGGATGAACTTGTTTCTACCATTCAAAAAAATTAATGAAGTGACCGAACGCAAGAAAAACCAAGCGGCTGCGAAGCAGACATTTGGTTTTCGGTGAGGTCAACGAGCAAATATCCTGCGAAGCAGGATGAGGAGGCGGAGCACGGATTTGCGAGTCTGAAAAGAACGCAAGAAAAACCGAATGAAAGTATAAAAAAATATAAAAACTATAAACAATATTTTCATATAAGACAAAAATATTTGTAATCAAGCAGAAAGCTTTATTCACTATATTAATCATGGGGTTGAGTAGTTAAAAATTAACAAGATAAAGGTCAACAGGAATAGAGCTTAATAAGATAAAAGAGCGAGTAAAGAAGGTGACAGAGTAATGGAACAATATAACGTAACAGGCATGAGCTGTGCTGCATGTCAGGCGAGAGTGGAAAAGGCAGTATCCAAGGTGCCGGGCGTAACCTCCTGCAATGTAAGTCTTCTGACGAATTCCATGGCAGTGGATGGAACGGCAGCGCCGGATGCCATTATTAAGGCGGTACAGCAGGCCGGATATGGAGCAAGTAAAAAAAGGGCGAAAAACGCAGCAGAAGGAAATCAGGCTGGCGGCATGCAGAATGATGTGGATGCGCTGGCAGACCACGAGACACCGGTTCTGCTTAAGAGACTGATTGCATCCGTGGTATTTCTTCTGGGATTGATGTACTTTTCAATGGGACATATGATGTTTGGCTGGCCGCTTCCCCACTGGTTTGACGGAAATCATGTGGCAATGGGACTGGTACAGCTTCTGCTGACAGTCATTATTATGGTAATTAACCAGAAATTCTTCATCAGCGGATTCAAGGGACTGATTCACCGGTCGCCCAACATGGATACGCTGGTTGCGTTGGGATCTTCAGCCTCCTTCCTTTGGAGTGTGTATGCGTTGTTTATGATGACAAAGGCGCAGACGGTCGGAGACATGGATGCGGTGATGCAGTACATGGATGAGTTTTATTTTGAGTCGGCAGCAATGATTCTGACCTTGATTACCGTCGGTAAGACACTGGAAGCCAAGTCCAAGGGAAGAACGACCGATGCCTTAAAGAGTCTGATGAAGCTTGTACCGCAGAATGCAACGGTTGTACGTGACGGACAGGAGATTACGGTTCCGATTGAACAGGTGCATCAGGGAGATATTTTCGTAGTCCGTCCGGGAGAAAATATTCCGGTGGATGGTGTCATTTTAGAAGGAAACAGTGCCGTCAATGAGGCGGCGCTTACCGGAGAAAGCATTCCGGTGGATAAAACGGTTGGTGACGGCGTATCTGCAGCAACCATTAACCAGTCCGGCTTCATCCGGTGTGAAGCGACAAGAGTTGGCGTAGATACGACACTTTCCCGGATTATTAAAATGGTGAGTGACGCAGCAGCAACCAAGGCACCGATTGCCCAAATTGCAGATAAAGTCTCCGGTGTGTTCGTACCGGTAGTCATTTCCATTGCGGTGGTGACCTTTATCGTATGGCTTTTATTTGGAAAGGAATTCAGCTTTGCGCTGGCAAGAGGAATCTCCGTGCTGGTGATCAGTTGTCCGTGTGCGTTAGGACTTGCAACACCGGTAGCGATTATGGTCGGAAACGGTGTGGGAGCGAAGAACGGTATCTTATTCAAGACCGCTGCAATCCTTGAAAATGCCGGAAAAGTACAGATTGTTGCACTGGATAAGACCGGAACGATCACCGAAGGGGAACCAAAGGTTACCGATGTGATCCCTGCAGAAAACGTAACGGAAGATCAGTTTCTTGCAATGGCCGTTGCTTTGGAAGCAAAGAGTGAACATCCGCTTGCCAAGGCGGTGATCCAGCGTGGCATGGAGCTTTCCATGGAACCGGCTGAGGTTACAGAATTTGAGGCACTTCCCGGAAACGGGCTTCGTGCGATCTGCAATGGCGAACCGCTGTTGGGAGGAAGCCTTAAATTCATCAGTGAACAGACGGGTATTTCAGAAAAACTTCGTAAGCAGGCAGAAGACCTTGCAGAGCAGGGCAAAACACCGCTTTTATTTGCAAAGAATGGAAAAGTGATGGGTATGATTGCCGTGGCCGATACCATGAAGGAAGACAGTCCGAAAGCCATTCGGGAATTACGGAAGCTTGGAATCCGTGTGATTATGCTGACCGGGGATAACGAGCGTACCGCCAATGCAATCGGAAGAAAAGCAGGCGTGGATGAAGTCGTTGCAGGTGTGCTTCCGGATGGAAAAGAAAGCGTGATCCGCAGATTGAAGGAACAGGGCGTAACCGCCATGGTTGGTGATGGAATCAATGATGCTCCGGCACTTACCCGTGCGGATGTGGGAATTGCGATTGGCGCAGGAACCGATGTGGCGATTGATGCAGCCGATGTGGTGCTGATGAAGAGCCGCCTGTCCGATGTACCGGCCGCGATTCGTCTCAGCCGTGCAACCCTGCGGAATATTCATGAGAACCTGTTCTGGGCATTTATTTACAACATTATCGGAATTCCTCTGGCAGCAGGATGTTTCGTTGCGTTCGGACTTACCTTGAATCCGATGTTTGGTGCAGCGGCTATGAGCCTTTCCAGCTTCTGTGTGGTATCGAACGCATTGCGGTTAAATCTTTGCATGGTGCATGATGGTTCCCATGACAGACCGAATCACAAGAAAACGACCAGATCAGTCAACACAAACGAATTGCCACAGTCGCAACATGATACAAAAACACTGCTACAGAACAATCAAAACACAGCCATGCTGCAAGCGGCAGAAAATCAATCTGTACAGATGAGTGGAAAAAACAGTGCAATGGATGGAACAAACAGTACAACAGATGGAACAACAGGATCGACCGTGACGGTCAAAATCAAAGGCATGATGTGCGAGCACTGTGAAAAATCATGTAAGAACTGCGTTGGAAGCACTTCCGGAGGTTTCGGAAGCGGTTGTTAGTCACAAAGAGGGAACCGCAATTCTCACAATGACCGGTCTACTTAATGAAAAGCAGATCAAAAAGGCGGTAGACGAAGCAGGATATAAGGTGTTAGCTATTAAATAATTAAAAAAATGGAGGAAAAGAAAATGACAAAGACAGTATTAAAAAAATTGATGGAATGATGTGTGGAATGTGCGAATCTCACGTAAATGATGCGATTCGCAATGCGTTTGCAGTAAAGAAGGTATCTTCTTCCCATGCAAAGGGCGAAACCGAGATTATCAGTGAAGAGGCTCTTGACGAGGCAAAGCTTGCCGAAGTTATCAAGAACACCGGTTATACCTTAAACGGAATCAGCAGCGAACCCTATCAGAAGGAAGGCTTCTTTTCTTTCTTAAAGAAATAAGGATTACTTGTCCATGACCACATTTATGAGGAATTCCTTATCGGTGTTTGAAAACTGCGCAATTCCATGGTACTTTTCAGCAATGGTTGCTATGGAGGACAGACCGATGCCGGAGCCATTCTTGTGCGTGGACAGATACAAATGGTTCTTCTGCTTTACGATACCGTTAAAGTTGTTGGAGGACACCAGATACAGAAAACGGTCGTGCTCTAAGCAAATGGTAAAATTATGATAGCGGTTATCCGGGGAAAGTGTCTGGCAGCCATGCAGGACATTTTTCTAACAGATTGCCGAGAAGAGAACATAATTCCGGATCGGAAATCTGCAGATTCTCCGGCAGACTGATTTTCCAGTTGCGGTGAATCCGGGCCTGATCCATCATAGAAGCATAATAATTCAGCAGGGCGTTTACGGGAACATTCTGACAGTAAATCGTCTGGGTATCGGGCAGAGTGTCAAGATATTCGGACAGATACCCAGTCAGCTCGTCAAAGGCCCTGTTTTTGTACCATCTGGGCAATGCTTAACAAATGTTGATGGAAATCATGGCGTTGCCTGGAAGACGCTGCAATGTAACGTTGTTGTGCAAAATACTGACTTTCCTGCATCTCAAAAAAACGGATTTGCTGCTTGTCTTCGGCATTATGCATGATCTCTGTTGCCATAAGGTAAAAGATACTGTAGATGACAGCCAGCAGAAAAAAGCAAAAACGATGTAACAAAGATACATGGAATAGACACGGTTTATGTGCATGGTGCTGTATTCCTGTGGCTGCATGAGCATATTAAGGAGAATAAAAATTATTGGTACCGGAAGGGTAACCGCCCAGATCCTGGGGGAATCAATCGAATCTATCAACTGACTTAAAAACCTGGAGAAGATGGGAGCAAAAACAGGAGACTTATGGCAACCTGTATGACATTTACGAGGATATAGCGGGAGTATGCATTTTTCCAATGGATGAATCTGACAGTCAATGGAAATGGCGATGTCCGGCGGAAATGACATCAGAGCCATAACCAGCAGGAACACCGAAGCATTTACAAACAGATGGCTTTTCAACATATGTTCATAACAGATGAACAACAGTAAAATTAGCGGAAGCAGCACGGCGTTTACAGAAATATGAATTATGGAAGCAATCAGGGCACCTGCCAGGATTACGATGGTAAGGGCAAGGGATGTAATGGCAATCATCTTTTTCAAAGGAAAGATGAGCTGATTTTTCATGGGAATCAGGCAGAGGATCGCAGCCGGGATAATGACCATAAATTGTACCAGGACTGCTCTAACAATTTTTGCTTGCGAATCGTAATGGGAACAGTAAGCTCGTTCTGCAGCTCGCAGGTTTTGGCGGTAAAGCCGGATATAAAATCCATATTAATCAATACACCGCGGCTCACAAGAAGGAAGCGTGAATCATCCATAAGGGGCTTAGTGAAAACCGAAAAGGCGGAGTAAACAGAGTATTCCTTCCCTGTGGAATCCATGAGAACGGTGGAATGTCCGGAAACCTGAAGTACAACAATATTCCCATAGAACAGACGCATTTCAAGTCCGTTCAAGGTAAAGGAAAGGTATTCTTCCGGCTTAGGGAGAAGCTTCATGGAATCATCGAGGCAGGTAAAGAGTCTGTCCTGATTCAGAGGCTTCAACAGATAATCAAAAGCGTGTACCGAAAAGGCATCGCCCATATGATCTTCATTCGAGGTAAGAAAAATCAGCAGTGAATGACGGTCCGTGCGGCGGAGGCGTTGGGCCGTTTCCACACCACTTAAGCCGTTCATATAAATATCCATAAAATGATGTCATAGGTATAGGGGACAAAAGAAGCAAGAAAGTCCTCACTACTACTGGAATCATCAATTAAAAAGGACACATGCCGGACATCCCGGTATTCTTCGAATAATTTCAAGGCCCGCGCACGTTCCTTGTCCAGATCATCTATAATTGCGAACCGCATAGTGTTCTCCGTTTCATTTGAAAGATACATTTTTATATAGAATAACGGATTGCAAGAGTAAATTCCACCCTCAAAAAGAAAAGAAGAGAAAAAAGAGGGGCATGCGGACATTTTTTTAGACCGCTATGCCTATACTCCTTCTATAATCTAGAGGACTAAGTCCTCCGAGTGTTGATTTAATTCTATCTTTGCAATACCAACCCATATAGCGATTTATCTCCTGGATAAATTCTTCAATGCTATATTCATCCCAGTCATGTCCATAGAACATTTCTGTTTTTGAGGTGACCAAAGAAGCCCTCACATGCAGAGTTATCAGGAGAACAACCTTTCTTGGACATGGATCGTGTAAGGTTTGCTTCTTCCATTATCTGTATCCATTCTGGCCAACGATAATGGCATCCCCTGTCAAAAATGTACGATAGGTTTTTTTCGTTTGGTTTAAGTGTAGTAATAGCATTCCTTAACATGGTGTTGGCAAGTTCTGCGTTCGGAGAAGTGCCTATAGTCCAACTCACCGGCATACCATCAAGGCAGTCAATTATCGGCGAAAGATATACTTTTTCCTGCTTTGATAGAAAACTCTGTGATATCAGTAAGCCATTTCTGATTCGGTTTTTGTAGCATGGAAATCTCTAGCTATAACATTCTCCACAGCAGGTGTTATTTCACCTTTATAGGAGTTATATTTCTGTCTGCGTTTTCGTCTGATAATTAGTTTTTTTCCTGCTTCATAATACGACGAACCACTTTTTTTCAGAAACTTTTTATACCCTCACGATGAAGCAGCGTATGAATTCTCCGATAACCAAATATATCACGATTTTTCATGAAACAGTTGTATGATTCTTTTGCGAAGATTGGAGTATTTATCCTCTGCATAAATGGTTTTTTTCTTGATAATAATAGCTACTTTTTGCAAGGTTTAGTTTTTTTAAGAAGATCCGGCAGTGAATACTTATTTTTCAGGGCATCGATTATCACTGCCTTCTCCCGATTTGAGAGAACTGTCTGATCGATGCCGGGGGTCTTTTTAATACATTGATTGTTTCTTTAAGAATATCTATTTCCATCTGCATATCAAGCATCTGAGCTTTAAGCTCATTGATATCTTCCGCAGATGTGATATCGTTTGGATTTACATTAATGTTGGCAGTAGTTTTTTTCATGGGTTGAAAACATCCCTTCTCCCGATACTCCCTAATCCACTTATATATCAAGGAAGGTGTGTATCCGATATCTTCTGCCACTAATTTTACAGGCTCGCCCTTAATAAGGCAACGTTTAATTACGTTATGTTTCAATTCAGTTGGAGCTTGTCTCCAATGCTTTTGATTTGGAACATCGTAATATTCAGGATACTTTTTACGCCAATGATAAAGCATTGGTGCAGATGGATACCCTAAGGTTTGGACAACTTTGTCTGAGGATCCTGTCGCTTTTAGTAATACAAGTGCTGTCGATATTTGTTCTTGTGTGTACCTCATAGCATGTCAGGCATTACACAGTCCAACTTTTTCGTCCGCATGCCCGAGTGTAAACTGGAAGTTAGTTTTTTTCATTTTATGTTCACAGAAAGTTCATAAATAAATTAGCACTCACCTATTGACATTGCTAATAATAGGTGTTATATTACACTTAGAACAAAGGAAAGGAACTTTGATAATTATAACACAGATCACATGGAATGGAGGAATGACTTATGATGATGCCTAGTGTATTTGGTAGAGATATTTTTGATGACTTTATGGATGGATTTGCATTTCCGGATGTAAGCAAGGAACTGTATGGTAAACATGCAAAGAACGTAATGAAGACCGATGTCCGTGAACTGGATGACGGATATGAAATTATCGTAGATCTGCCTGGTTTCAAGAAAGATGAAATCGAGGTTCAGCTTGAGAATGGATGCCTTTCCATTTCGGCTGCAAAGGGTCTGGATAAGGATGAACCCGATAAGAAAGGTAAATATATCCGCAGGGAGCGTTATGCCGGAGCAATGAGCCGGAGTTTCTATGTTGGCGAAGATGTTACCGAAGAAGATATTCACGCGAAGTTTGAAAATGGTATATTGAAGCTGGATGTTCCGAAGAAGGAAGCAAAAGCAGTAGAAACCAAGAAACATGTCGCAATTGAAGGCTGATCGCAGTTAGGATTGAAAGTTTGCCCCGGGAGCATCCCGGGGCGTTTCTATTTGTTGATAGTTGTAAAAGTAAAAGGTGAAAATAGAAATAGCAGGAGATCAGAAAGAGGGTGACAGTTATGGCGAAAAAGAGAGATTATTATGAGGTTTTAGGAGTTTCAAAGACAGCGACCGATGCGGAAATCAAGAAAGCCTACCGGAAACTGGCGAAGAAGTATCACCCTGATATGAATAAGGACAATCCACAGGCAGAGGAACTGTTTAAAGAGGTTACCGAAAGCTACAATGTGTTAAGTGATAAAGAGAAACGGAAATTATATGACCAGTTCGGTCATGCTGCATTTGACGAAGGAGCTGCACAGGGCGGTGCTTATGGAAACGGCGGTGCCGGAGTCGGTGGTTTCGGAGGTCAGGGCTTTGGCAATGGAAGCTTCCATTTCCATGGCAATTCCGGAGGTAATTATCAGGAATTTCATTATACAGGGGATAATCTCGATGATATTTTTGATGGAATCTTTGGTGGTGGATTTAAGAGCAGCGGCTTTGGAGGCAAAGGATTTGGCAGTGGCTTCCACAGCAGTAGTTTCGGAGACGAAGAGGATCTGTTCGGACATGGCAGAGGACGGCGTACCCGTGCAAGAGAGGGTGAAGATATGCTTGCCAAGGTGGATGTTACCTTTGAGGAAGCAGCACTTGGTGCAGACAAGGTGATCCGTTTCCGTTCGCCTGATGGAACCGACCAGTCCTTGCAGGTGCATATTCCGGCGGGTATTGATTCCGGTCAGAAGATCCGTCTGAAAGGAAAAGGAATGCCGGGAACAAATGGCGGCGAGGCAGGTAATTTGCTTCTTGAAGTAACTGTCCACGATAAGCCCGGTTTTGAACGGAAGGGCATGGATCTTTATACGACAGTGGAAATCCCATTTGAAACCGCAGCGCTTGGTGGTGAGGCGATTGTTCCGACACTTACCGGTAAGGTAAGTTGTAAGATTAAGGAAGGAACGCAGTCCGGTACGAAGATCCGGCTTCGGGGCAAGGGAATTGTCTCAATGAAGAATCCTTCACAGAAGGGCGATGAATATGCCATTATCCAGATCCGTGTTCCGAAGCATTTAAGCCCCGATGCAAAAACAGAAATTAACCGAATATGCAAAGGCAGCTTCGTAAGATACGAATCAGATTTTTAGAATAAAATATCAAGGTATAGCAGTCACTTAGGAAAGACCATTTTTTTCCAGAATAACTATTCAGAACTGTGTTATTAGGTTTTTGGATAGTTATTTTTTTGCGGATATTATTGATTTCTTGTCACGATTCCTTAAAAAAATGGTAAATTATAATCATATTGTGCGGCATATTGTACCATTTATAGAAGATGGCGCATAAGTAAGAAAATACGATAGTGTCAAGTGACCTATGAAAAAACTGAGTAAAGAAAAAAGGTTCAGATGAACCTTGAAATTGTAGATATTTTAGTCAGAGGTAAGCTGCCGCCATCCTTGACAGCATCAAAAAGAACTGCTGTCAGTTAATTACCGACGGTGAAGAACTCAAGAACAGTTCATTTTTCCGTCGTTCACAGCAGTGTAGCAGTTCTTTTTGATGTTATCAAGGACAGAGCCGCTTACGCGGTGGCTGGTTATGATACCTCCGGCTCGGAATCTAAGAACAGTTAGAGTCTTCGGCTTGCAGATTTAGAATAGTCTGCTGACCGAGAAAGATGAGTAACTGCCATTTGCCTGGCATGTTATCGGCTCCGGTAAGCATATTGACCTTGTTCAGTACCTGATGGTTATTGTGTTTGTGTGGTCGTAAGAAGTTGTAATAAGCAACCCACAGTGCCAGGTCATAGCTGGCACCGTCATAGTTATCAAATCCATTTGTTGGGCGGTAAGAAGCTTTGTAGGTACGGTTTAAGCGTTCGATCATCTGCTTGTAAGGACGGAATTCCTTGGAGACTTCGTCATCATTGGTAAGACCGATTACCTGTGTGATGCTGAATGTAAAGGTGTCTTTAAATTTTTTTGGCGAATTCCATTGCAGCTAATGGGTACGCACTGTATCCGTCAGCGATGAATTTAAAGTTTTTTGGAAGCTCCTTAAAGTGTTGAAATGCCATTCGCATGGCAAGAATACAGGGACCGACACTACGGTTGTGGGATACCTGGTAACCAATAATGGAGCGGCTTGCAGCATCCATGATGAACCAGATATATGCTTTGATGCCACGGACTTTGATATAGGTTTCATCGGCAGTGAGTACTTTGCCGGGTTTGTAATCATAGTGATCGACAAATGGTTTGATACAGATGGCTGCAGTTTTGCAGTAGTTGGCGATCTGCTGGTGTGAGATACTGATGTTGTAAAGGTCTTTGAGAGCCAGAGAGGTTTTTCTTAAAGACAGTCCAAGATTGATGTGCAGCGTCAGGCACAGGGACATCACGTGGGCGTTATGTTTGGAAAATTTCAGGGAAGAAGCATTTGGGGGAAGAGAGTTTAAGTCCATGGCAAAGAAATCCACAGTGAATTCACGATAGATGTAATGGAGTTTATATTTGTTTTTGCCATAATCCTCAGCAAGGTCTTTCTGATCCACTTTTTTAAGATTGTGGAGATAGTAAGGACATTTTGGATTGATGCATTTATGTATGCGGAAGAACTTGCGGTCTTTTTTTGGAACGAGGGTATTACCACAGTGAGGACAGGTAAGGCGAAAAGGTGCTGTAACGATTTCACCGGAGCAGAAGGTCTGACCACAGACTTTACACTGGTACTGTCCGTTGCCGCCATTATTATCGTAAATGTAGTGGTGGGGAGCACCGCATAAAGGGCAGACGGTATCATCGGGAATGGATCTGCCGTTACGGCGGCGGATGGGTTTTGGAGTCGTGCCATACTTCCATTGATAGTATTCAAGAAGGAACTGCCAGTCCTGTCTGATAAAGGTTTTAATGACAGGGAGTTTATCAATTGTGAACTTCTGATATTTTTGGAGAATGGGAGTCATCGAAAGCCCATTGCTTGAGAGGAATATATCTGCAGATAAAATTGAAAAGCCAGCAGATTTGTTTATGTTGGTATTGAATAAAAATGAATCAGATACATTATAATGTCCATAGGTGATTACCTTTCTATACGGATAATTGTTTTGTGGTGATTCAATTATACTGGTTATTTAGGGGGTAATCACTTTTTTTCTGCAAAAATGTGAGAATTCCTTGAAAATATAAGGTTTATAAAAATAAAAAGGTGGTTAAACTTGACACTACCGAAAATACAAGGGGGTAAATCAATGAAATTTGATGTTAAAACACAGGGAAAGAAAAATGGAGGTTGCTTTAGAAGGAAGAATGGACTCTGCAACAGCACCGGAATTTGAGAAGGAGATTTTCCAAAAAGCTTGATGGAGTTACCGAGCTTGTTCTGGACTTCACCGATCTTGCCTATCTTTCCAGTGCCGGATTAAGAGTGCTTTTATCCTGTCAGAAGAAAATGAATGCAGCAAAGGGGAGTATGGTTGTAAAGCATGTCAATGAAATTATTATGGAAGTATTTGAAGCAACCGGATTTGACAGTATTTTAACGATTGAAAATTAAGGGAGACAGAATATATGGCGTTTCTCAAGGTTGGCATCTGGAATCCCCCCCGATGGAATAGGTGTGCACTGGCCGGTACATAATATGTAAACAAATTTTTATTGAATAAGGAGGAAAACGATGGATAAGAAAGCAATGTATAAACTCAGTTACGGTCTGTTTGTTCTGACAGCGAAGGAAGCAGACAAGGATAATGGGTGTATTATCAATACAGCCATTCAGGCGGCCTCTGAGCCGAACCAGTTGAGTATTTGTGTGAATAAACAGAATTACACACATGACATGGTTAAGAGAACGGGAGAGTTTACTGTATCAGTACTCAGCCAGAATGCAGATTTCGGGATGTTTAAGCATTTTGGGTTCCAGTCCGGGCGGGATGTGAATAAGTTTGAGAATTTTACGCAATGCTCCCGTGGGACAAATGGGATTTATTATATTACAGAGGGAACGAATGCCTACCTGTCGGTAAAGGTAAAGAAAACCGAGGATCTTGGTTCGCATACCATGTTTATAGGTGAGATTACGGATATGGAGGTCTTAAGTGAGGCTCCATCGGTAACCTATGATTATTATCTGAACAACATAAAACCGAAGCCACAGGCTGTAGGAACAGCAGAGGGCGGACAGACCATCTGGCGCTGTACCATCTGCGGCTACGAATATGTTGGTGAAGAATTGCCGGAGGATTTCATCTGTCCTATATGCAAGCATCCGGCATCCGATTTTGAAAAGATTGTGAAGAAGTAAAGTCAAGGAAAACAAAAGCTTTTGAAATCCCCCTGCAGCATTACACTCTGTTTTTATTTGCTGCAGGGGATTTTGCATTATAACTGTGGGTACAGAACTGTCATGGACTCATTTCCTGACCGGGAAGGAATATTCAGTTGTGTGATCATATCACAGAAAATGGCGAAGAGTTTGCTTATAATGGAGTCATCAAAACAAAAGACAAAGGAGGAATGTAACATGTCTGCGATTAATATCAGTACCAATAATTTTCAGAAAGAAGTAATGAATTCCGATAAAACCGTCCTGCTGGATTTCTGGGCACCCTGCCGTATGGTAGTTCCAATCATAGAGGAGATTGCAGAGGAACGGTCTGATATCAAGGTGGGTGTTTCGTGGGTGATTTCCAGTTCATTGCTTCCTTCAATGGATGCTTCTTCAAACAGAAATAAAGCAACACGTTTATCCAGGCTTTTCCACATGATCTGTTCGATCAGCCACATGACATCAGAAAAGCGGGAAGCCATTAACTCATTGGTATAGTTTGCGGCAGCAGCAGATTCCTGCATGATGCTCTTATAGGTCTCCGCCGGGATGACCCAGAGATCTGTGTCTTTCTCAGCTTCAATGATTACCTCAAACTGGATGGAACGCATGATACATGAGGCGGAGAGCAGACACATATCCATATCAAACAGACGGTAAAGCGTGATCTCCCGTCCTTCATCCGAAAGGATATAAGTTCGAAGCTGTCCCGATTTAATCAGTAATAATCCGGTACAATCCAGATTTCCGTTGTGAAGGATCGTTCCTTTTTTTACCTGTCGTGCAGTCAAACTGTCTGAAATCAGGTTTTTTTCTGTGCAGTATTTAAATCATTTCATACTGGAAAAATAGTTTTCGAAGTTCATATAGTCAATCTCCCTTTATGAACGAAGTATACTTATTTTTTTAAAAACACGTCAATGATATGCCGTAACCATTGCAGAGAAGAAAACAGTTGCTTTTGCAACACCGCCCGCGCGTGAAGAGTTCGCCTGCGAACTCTTTATTATATCCGGAAACAGGAATCAACCTGCGAAACAATTTCAGCGTCAATCCAGCCCTTGTCTGCCATATCTTTTAGAATTCCACAGGCTTTTTCATGAGACATCCCCTGCTTATAAGGGCGGCTCTCGGTTAAAGCCTGATAAATATCTACACATGCCATCATGCGCTCCTGGGTGTTCAGGTCGGCAGCCGTTTTTGCCAAAGGGATAACCGGTGCCGTCTAACCGTTCATGGTGAAAAGCCGCCCAGTCCCGCAGCTCTTCGAAACCATCAATTTCAGACAGAATATAATAGGTATAAGAGGCATGGTCCTTCATGGTGGTAAATTCCTCATCCGTTAAGCGGCCGGGCTTTTCCAGAATTTCATTTCCGACGGCAACCTTTCCGATATCATGTAATGCGCCTGCCAGATACATTTTCTGTGCAGTCTCTTCATCGAATCCCATGTAGCGCGCCAGTTTTTCCGCATCAATGGCAACGCCGATGGAATGGGTGCTGGTAAAGGGCGATTTATAGTCGACAATATGTGCAAAGAAATCAGCCAGTACCTTAATCTGCGAAAACGTAAGCTCCTGCCTGATGCGGGGAACCTTGTTCCATAGACAGGCATCCAGATCCCTGCTTCCAAGAGAAAGAAAATGGGCCTCTGAAAAGCTTTTAAGAAATGCATTTACACATTCCGCATCGAACATGCGCCCATTTGCTTTTTGAAGAAAATCGAGGGCCTTTTCCCAGGTGGCGGTAGTAAAGCTTTGGGTGCGGCAGGCCACATCCAGCAGGTCACACAGATGAATAATACGTGCAAAAAGAGGCGTTTCCTCCCATTTTTTGCCAAAAGGACCGGTTCCATCCGCATTCTCGTGATGGTATAAAATCACATTCGTTACATCTGTGTGAAAGGGCAGACCCTGAATATTATGCTCTCCCATAGAACAATGTGCGCCCAGTCTTGAAAATTCCTGTGCAGCAGAAGCCCGGGCAATATCGTTATGCAGCTCCTCCTGAATATATTGCGTCAGGGCATTGTCATGCAATAAGGCACAGACCGCCAGATCCTGCAGCTCTTTGCCCTGAATACCCATCTGTTCTGCAACGCAGACACTCATATATGCAACACGCTTGGCATGCTTACTGGTTACATGAACCAGCTCTGCCTCTACACAGTCCAGTGCATAAGAGCATGCCGAAAACAATCCTAAAACATCCAGTTCCATAAGGTATTCCTCCCGATGATGATAAAACTATTTTACTCTCAAACCTGTGGAATGCAAGCAGAAAAGTGTGGACAGGTGAAGAGGGTCTTGACTATTGTCTGCGGTTGGTATCTAATAATCGTAGAATCCCTGAATGGGACAGGTGTGCGCCCGCTTGCGCATAATATAAAAAGATTGTGAAGAAGTGAAACCATGAGTAAAAAGCTTAACTTTATGGAAATCATGAAAGAAACCGGAATTCTGACTGTGGCGGTAGCCATTATTGCAGCAGCAGTATACTTTTTCCTGGTGCCAAGCCATGCATCCGTCAGCAGTATTTCCGGTCTTGGAATTGTACTGTCTAACTTTGTGCCGCTTCCTTTGTCCGCAATTACGATGATTCTGAATGTGGTGCTCTTATTGATTGGATTTGTGACCTGTGGAAAAGAATTCGGAATCAAAACAATATATACAAGCATTATGCTGCCGTTATTTTTAGGACTTTTTGAAGTGGTATTTCCAAAAGCCGGTTCAATGACGGATAGTCAGGAACTGGATGTACTCTGTTATATTCTGGTGGTTAGCGTGGGGCTTAGTATTCTTTTTAACCGGAATGCATCTTCCGGTGGTCTGGATATTGTTGCGAAGATTATGAATAAGTATCTTCATATTGAGCTTGGCAGGGCAATGTCACTTTCCGGTATGTGTGTGGCGCTGTCCGCGGCATTGGTATATGATAAGAAAACTGTGGTGCTGAGTATCCTGGGTACCTATTTCAACGGAATCATTCTGGATCATTTTATTTTTTTGATCAGAACCGAAAACGGCGCGTCTGCATTATCACCGGGAAGGAAGAAGAACTTCGACAGTTTATTATTCAGGATCTGCATAGTGGAGCAACAGTCTATGAAGCTATAGGAGCCTATAATCTGGAAAAGCATAATGAGATTATTACGATTGTGGATAAAAGTGAATATCAGAAGCTGATGAAGTTTATCAATGAAATTGATCCGAAGGCATTTATTACGGTTTATAATGTATCCAGTATGCGTTATCAGCCGAAGCATAAAAAGCAGTATTTAAGCGGAATGCAACTGACGGTTGACAGATTTCTAAGGCTGTTTGGCAGCAGGTAACCGGGCTTGAATAAAATTTTGCAGTTGCCGGCGCGCAATCCAGGCATTTTAAAATACCTGTTGACGTAGATATGCAGTTTTTATTATGATAATTCAAAGAAACAAAAGAAACAAAGAAACAAAGAAACAAAGAAACAAAGAAACAAAGGATGATTTGCATATAATACGAAAGGTGAGGATAAAAAAATGACAGCGGTAATCATGAAAGGAAATATTCCTATGGAAATGAAGAAAAATTAATATCTCCGCAAAACGGCAGATCACGATTCCTCAAAAAAATTTTTTTACAATGTTGGGATTTGGTACAGAAGCAGAATGTATGGTACGGGGAAATGAGTTGGTAATCCGTCCGCTGAAAGAAAACGCAGGCGGTGAGTTTGCAGAACAGATTTTATCAGATCTTATAGCGCAGGGGTATAGTGGTGAAGAATTGCTTACACGATTCAAAGCAGCACAGAAGGAAGTGCGCCCTGCCGTAGAAAAAGATGCTTACGGAAGCACAACTGGTTGCTGAGTCGCAGACTGAGTATGCTACCTATGAAGACATTTTTTTGGAACGGAGGAGAAGGAATGACGGAGGTAAAATTTCTTCCTCCTGCAGCAAAGTTTCTTAAGAAACTGAAAGACAAAAAAAGCTTAAAGCCCTGTATCAGGAAGCAATCGATAAGATTTGCGAAGATCATTTGGCGGGCGAATTAAAGACAGGAGATCTGGCCGGAGTATATGGATATGATATTTATTACAATAAGACCAATTATGAACTGGCCTATACGGTAGAATATGTTGAGGATAAAGTTATTGTTGTAATTATGGCTGGAACAAGAGAAAATTTTTTTATGATCAGTTGAAGCAGTATATGAAAAAAATACAAAATTCCAGTGAGCTGGAAATCAGCATAAACTAATGATCCATTTACGCCTTTTTAAAGATAAGGAACGATACAGCAAGCCGGAATAATTCCTCTGTGGTAAGCAAGGTATACACACCGACAATTCCCCACTTAAATACATATGCTGCAAGCAGACACAGTGGAATTCCGATACACCATGTGCCGATTATATCAATAATCATAATGATTTTTGATGTTGCCGCCACTTCTGATAATGCCTCCGCCAAGTATCATATTTTCCACCTTGACCGGAGCATACAGGGCAAATACGATAAGCAGTGTCTTTCCAAGCTCTTTTACGCTGTCATCAACACGATAGAATCCGGTATATACTCCGGCCAAAAAGAATGAGCAAAGCCGATACCGTTACTGCACCAAATAAGCCTGCACACATAATCTTCTTCGACTCTGCGTAAGCCTCATCATATTCTTTCCTTCCAAGCCTCTTGCCGACCATTACACCGGCAGCCGCAGACAATCCGCTAAGTGCACCTACGATAAGCCCTTGGATCGGAGCAGTAAGTGTATAGGCTGCAAGGTTTGATGTGCCAAGATGTCCATAAACAGCCGACTCCACATTTTGCCCGAGACTCCATAAAAATTCACTGATCAGAATCGGCATAATCATGATCAGATAATCCCTGATTGTGATTTTGTTAAAATGTAGAGACAATACCGGTTTGTCTCCCTCTTTTCTGATACATAAGACAAATCCGGTAACAATAAATACCAGGTTAAACAACTGCGAAATAAGTGTGGCAATGGCAGCTCCCTTTATTCCCATACATGAAAATTTGAAGTTTAGTGATAGAAAGTGAGATGAGACAAAGGTGTCTCATTTGAAAAAATAGGGCATTGCTCGCTTTGTGTCCTGTTATTTTTTGGTTCTATATGTAAGATTGTCTTGAAAGGAGGTCAAAGACTGATGAATCAGATTAAAATCGGAGAATTTCTAAAGGAACTCCGTAAAGAAAGGGGACTTACGCAATAACAACTTGCAGAACGGTTTAATGTATCACGAAGGTCTGTATCAAGATGGGAAACTGGTAATAATATGCCTGACTTAGATACACTTATTCAGATGGCAGATTACTATGAAATTGATTTGCGAGAGTTATTAGATGGAGAAAGGAAAAGCGAGAAAATGAATGAAGAACAGAAAGAAACTGTATTGAAAGTTGCAGAATACAGCAACATTGAAAAGGAAGTTAAAAAGAAAGAAATTAAATAGGTATTTTTATTATAGGCGGAATTTGCTTTTTTTACTTGTTATTTTTCAATCATCAGTTTGAAATATTATCGCTGATTTTTTTCGTAATCCGATAGATGATTTTTGTGGCGGGTGCATTGACAAGTATGGGTATCCTTTTTGAGTTTGTTGGTTTCTACAACAACAATCATCAAGTAAGTTTAAAACAAAGGAAGCAAGAATTATTTATGCGTAAAAAAACTAATCACATGAAACTTCCAGTAATAAGCTCTGTTGGTGTGCTGATTTTTTTCTACGATATACTCCTTCAAAAAGGAGTGTGCTCTTATGGGTAGAGAAATTTATGACATCATCAATGACATGGCAGAAGTATTAAATGCATCGCAGATGCAGAAACTACAAGAGGTGTTGGTAAAACGATTATCTGAAAATACTGTATCTGATTATTTGCAGACAACGAATATGGACTTTCTAGTTATGTTTTTTTAACTGCAAAGCATTTAGAAGGGTGTTCTGACAAAACAATACGCTATTATAGGTGTAATATCGAAAAAGATGCTGGATACAATAAATATTCCGGTGATAAAGATTACAACGGAAATGCTGCGAAAATATCTTGTGGGGTATCAAGCAATAAATAATTGTGGAAAGGTAACTATTGATAATATTCGTAGAAGTCTTTCCACTTTTTTTTCGTGGCTAGAGGAAGAGGATTATATTATAAAAAGCCCAATGAAAAGAATTCATAAGGATAAAGACTGCCGTTATTGTAAAAAGATACCATTCCGGATGAGAAAAATAGAAATTCTTAGAGATAATTGTAATAATCTGCGTGATAGGGCAATGATTGATTTTTCTGCTTTCAACAGGAATTAGAGTAGGCGAATTGGTAAGGCTGAACATTGATGATATAGATTTCTCTGAGCGGGAATGCGTGGTTTATGGCAAAGGAGACAAAGAGAGGAAAGCATATTTTTGATGCTAAGACCAAAATTCATTTGTTGAATTATATTGAATCAAGGACAGATAAT
Organism: Lachnospiraceae bacterium; assembly: GCA_021628825.1. Classification (GTDB taxonomy): domain Bacteria; phylum Bacillota; class Clostridia; order Lachnospirales; family Lachnospiraceae; genus Suilimivivens. Next base: position 1,143,626 of record JAJXRY010000002.1, read on the forward strand.
AATATAGCGTTATTTGTGTCGTTAAACAAACCACACAGTAGACTTACTGAAAGCGGTGTGGAGTTACGATTACGAGAAATGGGGAAGAAGTTAGGTGTAGAAAAGGTACACCCACATAAGTTCAGAAGGACTATGGCCACCAGAGCAATTGAGAAAGGTATGCCGATTGAACAGGTACAGAAAATTCTGGGACATGAGCAAATAGATACAACGCTCAGATATGCAATGGTTAATCAAAACAATGTGAAGCTATCGCATCGAAAAATATATTTCATAGATTGACTTGTAACGCAAAAAGACGTTACAATAAAAGAAAAGATGGAGGTGTATTCTATGGGAAAAACAGCAACATTAAATATAAGAGTGAATCCAGATGTAAAAGAAAATGCAGAAAGTGTATTGGCACAATTAGGGATACCAATGGCTACTGCTATAGATATGTATTTAAAACAAATATCATTAGTAGGAGGAATTCCCTTTTTCTATTGTGTTACCAAAAGCAGCTAATTCAGTGAATGCAGATATGATGTCTGTTACACAGATTCATCAAAAGTTAGAAAAAGGATATGCCGATATAGAGAAAGGAAATGTTGAGGATGCAGCTAGTGCGTTTGTGGCATTTAGAGAGAGGCATTAATGAAGCAATATAAGGTAGAGATTACAAAAGAAGCTTTGCAGGATATGGAAGATATATACAATTATATTGCTATAGATTTGCTTGCTCCGGATAATGCAATGGGGCAATATAATCGCATTGCTGATGAAATACTTACATTAGACACTTTCCCGGAACGATTTAGGATTATGGATTCTGAGCCGGAAAAGAGAATGGAGTTGCGTAGAATGCTCGTCGATAATTATTCAGTGTTTTTACACAATCCGTGATGAAAGGGTAATTGTAACGGATGTGTTATACACGGCATCTGATATAGAAGCACGTTTGAGAGGCGAGCTATAAAAGCACGCGTTTATTTGAATTTGACGGAGGAAAATGTATGAGTGATTTATATGTTTCAGATTTAGATGGGACATTATTGAGAAGTAACGAAGTAACCTCTAACTACACAAATCAAGTAATCAATTCATTGGTTGAAGAAGGGATGATTTTTTCCTATGCTACAGCTCGTTCTTTAGTTACAGCTAAAAAAGTGACCGAAGGAATAAATGCAAAAATTCCGTTGATTGTATACAATGGAGCCTTTGTGATTGATAATATTACAGAAAAAAAATATTAATTGCTAATTATTTTGATGATTCAGTACATTCAGTGCTAGAAGATTTGTTTAGCAATAACGTGTATCCCATTGTTTACGCATACATTAATGGGGTGGAAAAATTTTCGTTTGTGCGAAAAATGTGTACAGAGGGTATGAATATGTTTCTCGAAAGTCGTAAAGGCGATGTTCGAACAAATGAGGTGAATTCATTGCCTGAGTTGAAAGAGGGTAATATTTTTTTATATTACCTGTATTGATTCGCCGAAAAAAACTTATGCCTTTGTATGATAAATATAAGGATAAATATCATTGTGTATATCAGACGGATATTTATACAAATGAACAGTGGTTAGAAATTATGCCGTTAGAAGCTTCAAAATCAAATGCTATAAGGCAATTACAAAGTATGATGAATTGTGAAAAGCTAATTGTGTTTGGTGATGGAAAAAATGATATAGACATGTTTCAAATGGCTGATAAAAGTTATGCTGTTGCAAATGCACACAATGATTTAAAAGCAATATGCCACAGAGGTGATTTTTGTCGAATGACGAAGATGGTGTTGCTAGATGGCTTGAAGCAAATTATAAGCAATAGAAGCGGGTAAAAAAATTTCAGTCTTTCGAAGAGATTGATGGAGCGAGAAAAACCTTTGAATTTTTATGATTAACCCAATATGGAGAAATGGATATGAAAGAAAAAGAAGCAATGGTTAATTAGATTGTTTATAATCCTATTCTCTGTTTCTGTTTCAGTGGCAGTTTTTACCTTGCGGAATAATTAACACCCATGGCTTGTTTGGAGAGATTACATCATCGACTATAACTAATGATGATGATAATTCGAGTTTTTCCAAGAGAGCCGTGTTTTTTTGGAAAACAGAAAACAGATTAAAGGGATAAACATTTATAATATATGGTTTGAAGTTTTTGATATGTGTCATTTGTATGATATATATTCAATATATGTTTAGACTTCCTAGAGAAGATACCATCATTACTTTTTAAAGTACGAATGGACAATTGATTCTTTCTGCAAATATATAAAGCAGAAAGGAGAATAAAACTTGTTTGAACAAGACTATGTTATGAGACTTATAAAGGAAATGGTGAGAGCTATACTAAAGCTGTTATTCAATATTGATACCGATTCACCATCAGCAGAATTATTGGAAGATGCAAAGGAACAACAGACGCTGGATGAGCTACTTGATATGGTAGATAATGGGTTCATTAATGAGGCGGAAAATAAAATATATGAAATAACGGAAGAAGGGAAAAAGACAGATTTAGAAATGGCTTTACTGTTTTATTCCTACTTAAATGATAAGTCAGATGAATTTCTGGAAGCACATAATTATAGCAGAGATGAAATTAAGGCTGGTTTGAAAGATATTACTGTAAGATATGGCGTCGATGGTTTTTGCAGAAATGTTTTTTTGCAATAGTAAAAGGAAATTGTTATTTTCACTACACAAAGAACTTGATAGATTCAAGTTTGCCAACTTTCCCTTTGAGAGAGGAGAAATCCTTTTCTCAAAGGGCTTTTTTGATTTTTCGGATATTCGTAAACTACAAGACAAAGCTAAAACTTCATATACTCTAAGCACAAGGAGGCCCCGGTTTGACTATGAATAACAGTTTGGCAGAAGTACACCCGGAGCTTGTTTCGGAGTGGTCGGAGGAGAATTTACCGCTTACACCTGATGATATTACCTTTGGCTCAAATGAAAAAAAGTATGGTGGAAGGGATTCATTCCAGATAGCAAAAAAACGGAAGCCTTTTCGCTTGAAAATGGAATAAGTCATTCACTACTATTTCGTGCTACAAAAAGATGTAGATATTGTATTGATTGTTGAATCCATAACAGCGGAGTTTGCGTCTCCTTTAAATCAATAAAAATATAGAAGCATTTCAATCAGTTCACCATGTCGTTTTTTTAATTTTGTGTTATACTGTTTTTATAGGATTTTTCTTGGTCTTCGCTGCCGCTTCGGTCGGCACAGAGCAGAGGTCCACCGGACCTCTTGTGGTCTTCGCTTCGCTACGGTCGGTGCAAAGCGGACATCCACCGGATGTCCTGCACCCTTGTATTTGCCCTTATCAGAGTTCGTAAACATTGGTGGGACGATATAACACAAGGGAAACAATAAGGGAAAGCTCACTTGCGATAAATCCAGTGTTTTCAAGGGTTTGCGGAGAATTTAATAACAAAATATAACAGTTATTAAATCTCTTAAAACAGGTGAAATCTCAATCGGAATTTGTGAAGGAGACCAGCTATGAAAAGTCAACCATAAATTAGCAAAAAAATTTCTTTTTTTCATATCAGTGGTAAAAAGGGGTAACTTTAATAGAGCTCCCTTAGGGGGCTTTTTTTCAAAATTATCGTAAAAGGAGGGCTTGCATATGATAACGGATGAAAGAATCAAAAATTCCAGTGAGCTGGAGTTTGCTGTATTTTGTATTGAAAATGTAGCAGCAAAGCTGGGTGTGGATGCAGAGCGTGTCTATCAGGCATTTACTGAACAGAGTGATATTTTGCACGGCTACATCGTGCCGGAATATGAAGTGCTGCATACCCAGAGCCGGGAATATATCGTTGATGACCTCCTTGATGTGATGAAAGAAAGGGGTGTGGAAGTATGATTCTCTATCATGGTTCTTTCTTAGAGATTGCTAAGCCGGATTTGGTTCATTCTCGCCCTAACGTAGACTTCGGGCGTGGCTTTTATGTCACACCGTTGTATGAACAGGCAGCGAAGTGGTGCGGCAAGTTCAAACGCCGTGGGAAAGACGGTATTATCTCCAGGTATGAATACGATGAAAGCCGGGAAGCTGAACTGAAAACGCTGAAATTCGATTCTTATTCCGAAGAATGGCTGGATTTTATTCTGAACTGCCGCAGTGGAAAAGATTCGACGGAGTACGACCTTGTTGTAGGTGGTGTTGCTAATGATAAAGTGTTCAATACCGTGGAGCCGTTCTTTGACGGACTGATTGATAAAACGGAAGCCATCAACCGCCTGCGTTATGAAAAGCCGAACCTGCAAATATGTTTCCGCACAGAGAAAGCACTGTCTCTGTTGCATTTTGAAGGGAGTGAAACACTATGACAGCGAACCCGATTTTGCTTCAGAAAAAATATAGCCGTGTTATTGAATGCTTTGCTAAACAGCAGGGACTTTCACTGGATGCGGCATTGGATTTCTTTTATCATTCACAGGTTTATCAGCTGATCCGTGATGGTGTTTCTGATATGCACTGCATGAGCGATGCGTATCTGGCAGAGGAACTGGAACAGGAATATGCTGAGAAAGTGCCTGTAAATGTGCATGGCTCGTAGCGTTCACACAATCTTCACAAAAGAATTAGCACTCACCTCTTGACAGTGCTAACAACTAGTGTTATAGTATCCATAGAACATGAAAAGAGCATGTTTATAAAGCAGCGTTATGATATATTGGATATCATTGTTACAGATGAGCAGCTTTGAAGCGCTGCATGGAGGATACCATGAGTAGGAGGTGGGCTTATGAATATCAATAAATTTACACAGAAATCAATGGAAGCAGTACAGAACTGCGAGAAGATTGCCAGTGATTACGGCAATCAGGAAATAGAACAGGAGCATCTCCTGTATAGTCTTTTAACCCTTGATGACAGTCTGATCGCCAAGATGATCGAAAAAATGGAAATTGATCCGCAGACCTTTTTGAACCGGGTGGAGGAGCTGATTGAGAAGCGTCCGAAGGTACAGGGCGGTCAGCCTTATGTTGGACAGTATCTGAATAAGGTACTGATTTCCGCAGAGGATGAGATGAAGGTGTTTGGTGATGAATATGTTTCAGTAGAGCATTTATTCCTTGCCATGATCAAGCATCCAAGCTCCACGATCAAGAACCTGTTCAAGGAGTTTGGAATCACCAGAGAGACCTTTTTACAGGCATTGTCTACCGTACGTGGCAATCAGCGGGTAACCTCCGATAACCCGGAAGCAACCTATGATACCCTGGAAAAGTACGGTCAGGATCTTGTGGAGAAAGCAAGAGAGCAGAAGCTTGATCCGGTCATCGGACGTGATGAGGAGATCCGGAATGTGGTTCGTATCCTTTCCCGTAAGACAAAGAATAACCCGGTTCTGATTGGTGAACCCGGTGTTGGTAAGACTGCGGTTGTGGAAGGACTTGCACAGCGGATTGTAAATGGTGATGTTCCGGAAGGATTGAAGAATAAGAAGATTTTTGCGCTGGATATGGGTGCCTTGGTTGCAGGTGCGAAGTATCGTGGTGAATTCGAGGAGCGTCTGAAAGCCGTGCTTGAGGATGTGAAGAACAGTGATGGTGAGATCATCCTGTTTATTGATGAGCTGCATACAATTGTCGGTGCAGGCAAGACAGACGGAGCCCTCGATGCCGGCAATATGCTGAAACCGATGCTGGCTCGTGGTGAGCTTCATTGTATCGGCGCGACGACACTGGACGAATACCGCAAATACATTGAAAAAGATGCGGCTCTGGAACGTCGGTTTCAGCCGGTTATGGTAGAAGAACCTACCGTGGAAGATACGATTTCCATTCTTCGTGGTCTGAAGGATCGTTACGAGGTATACCATGGAGTTAAGATCATGGATAATGCACTGGTCAGTGCTGCCGTTCTTTCGAATCGTTATATTTCGGATCGTTTTCTTCCGGATAAAGCGATTGACCTGGTGGATGAGGCCTGTGCACTGATTAAGACAGAGCTGGATTCCATGCCGACGGAACTCGATGAGCTTCGCCGTAAGGTTTTACAGATGGAAATAGAAGAAACTGCTCTGAAAAAGGAAGATGACCGGTTGAGTCAGGAACGACTGGAAACCCTGCAGAAGGAGCTTGCAGAGCTTCGTGAGGAATACTCCAACCGTATGGCACAGTGGGAGAATGAAAAGGCATCGATAGAGAAGCTGCACAAGATCCGTGAGGAAATTGATAATGTCAACAATCAGATTGAGATTGCACAGCGTGAAGGCGACTATGAGAAGCTTTCGGAATTAAGCTACAGTACGCTTCCTTCCTTGAAGAAGCAGCTGGAAACAGAAGAGGAGCAGGTGAAAAATAAAGATCTTTCTCTGGTTCACGAGAGTGTATCCGAGGAAGAAATCGCAAGAATCATTTCCCGTTGGACGGGTATTCCGGTAGCGAAGCTTACTGAGAGTGAACGGAATAAGACCCTGCATCTGGATGAAGAGCTACACAAACGTGTAGTCGGACAGGACGAAGGGGTTACGAAGGTAACTGAGGCCATTATCCGTTCGAAGGCAGGTATTAAGGATCCCCGTAAGCCGATCGGTTCCTTCCTGTTCTTGGGACCTACCGGTGTTGGTAAGACAGAGCTTGCCAAAGCTCTTGCACCGGCACTGTTTGACGATGAGAACAATATGGTCCGGATTGATATGAGTGAGTATATGGAGAAATACTCCGTGTCCAGACTGATCGGAGCGCCTCCGGGATATGTAGGTTATGAGGAAAGCGGACAGTTGACCGAAGCAGTCAGAAGAAAACCTTACTCCGTTGTCTTATTTGATGAGATCGAAAAAGCGCATCCGGATGTATTTAATGTCCTTCTTCAGGTGTTGGATGACGGACGTGTCACAGACTCGCAAGGCCGTACAGTGGACTTCAAAAACACCATTTTGATTATGACCTCTAACATCGGAGCGACATATCTGTTAGACGGTATTGACCAGAATGGTAACATTAAACCGGAAGCGGAAGAGATGGTTATGAATGATCTTCGTGCCCATTTCCGTCCGGAGTTCTTAAACCGTCTGGATGAAACGATCCTGTTCAAGCCTTTGACGAAGGATAACATCGGTGGCATTATCAAACTGATCATTGCCGATCTGAATAAGCGTCTGGCAGACCGGGAGCTTACCGTAGAGCTTTCCGATGCAGCAGAACACTTTATTATTGAAGAGGCTTATGATCCGGTGTATGGTGCAAGACCTTTGAAGCGTTATATCCAGAAATATGTAGAAACCCTTTCTGCAAAGCTGATTCTGGAGGATAAGGTCGATCAGGGAGATATCATTTACATTGATGTGGATGACGGTCATCTTACCGCAGGTGTGAAGAAACCGTGATCAGATTGTGGACAGGTACAGCATTTCTTCTGAGAATACTGAATACTGTAATAAAGGATGAGTCCATGACTGTAAGAGAAAAGGAAACTGAATCATTACGGTAAGGAAATCAATGTCAGGATGAACAGAAGGGAGAAACGGAGTATGGAATTACCACAGGATACGAATATCCTTTTAAGCTATGTGAATCTGAAGCTGCGTGACTTTTATTCAAGTCTCGATGCTCTTTGTGATGACATGGATGTCAGCAAAACGGAAATTGAGGAAAAGCTGAGCGCTATTGGATATCATTACCAGGAAGCAAAAAAATCAGTTTACCAGTTAAGATTCCACATCCAATTAAATAAGAAAAAGCAGTAACAGTCTGGCTTTGGAGAAGTTCCAGGGCCAGGCTTTTTTGTTGTGTGCACTGCGCTTATGCAGTGGATGTGAGCGGCTATGACGGCTTCCTGCTGTGCCGGAGTTTACACGGCTATAAAGCTATAAAGCTTGGTCATCTTCGGAGGGAATATATTCAATCACATCTTCAACACGGCAGTTCAGGATACGGCACAAATCATTTAAGGTTTTGGTGGAGATATCCAGGTTGTGCTTTAGGCGATGTAAGGTGCTGTGTGACAGATGATGCTTAGAGGTCAGGGTGTACCAATTTTCGTCTGATTTTTCCAATGTTTTCCAAAAAGGGGAATAATTAATCATTTTAGCTCCAGGGAGTAATTAATATGCTACATGATCGAACTAATGTTATTTATATTAAAAAAATATTAAAATGTATTCTTCTACTTGAATATCTTCGTTAAAAAAAGAATATAATGGGGAAAAATTAAATTATGAGGAGGATCCTATTTTTGATGAGAAGAAAATTATTAGCAATTTTGTTAAGCACAGCCTGTGTGCTGCTGGCAGCCGCATGCGGGGCAGCCGAGTTCAGAAACTGCCGCCTCGACAGAGGAAGCAGGGGCGGCGCAGGAAGCTGACATTCAGGACACTGAAGCAACAGAGTCTGCAGAAACCGGAGCTCCTGAAGGGGAAGAAACGGCAGACTCCGAAGAACAGGAGGAGCCGGATCTTAAGGTCATAAGCTGGTATATGGACGAGGAGGGAGCTAAAAGTGATGAGCTTGGAATGATGATTTCCAAGGATAATGGGATTATGGATGTAGCTTTGGACCAGCATATGTGGGTGCGGGGCGATAGTAGGGGAACCCAGCTTAACTTTATATGCAGCTATTATGACGGAAGTCTGGATAATTATATTGTTCAGAATCCGGACTATGAAAAGGGGATGTGGGGAGAATATGAGTATGCCTATTCGGAGGATGAGAGCTTTAGCGACTTCATTGGGGTTGCGTTTGTTGGAAACGGTGTGGTTTTAGAAGGAAGCTTTTTATCAGCGACTTATTGGAAGATGAAAGCATTGATGAGTATTTAACCCGTGCCAATGTACAGGGCTGTGATGAATTTGCACAGGATTGTCTTGCGTATCTGACTGAGGATGGCCTTTACAGTCCTGCCCTTGGATTATCTGTCACCTATAACGAGGACGGAACCAGTGAATATGGAAGGAATGAGATTGACAGCCAATCTGTCAGGTGTTCAAATTATGGCCTGTACTCTGGTGATGAAATTTCCAGAAGCCTTAAGATAAGCAGCGACAGCTATCAGAACAATACCAGTTTTTATGGAATGGGGGAGGCGGAAAATGCGCAGGAGGCACTGGAGATATATGTGGCATCCTGCATGGAGCCTAGCGAATATGTGACAATTGAATATACAGAGCTGGAGGGTACGGTAGAAACAACGATTGCGGGACATCCGTATCTGGGAAGAGGGCTTAGCTCAAGGTGGAAGGATGATGTCAGTGGGAGCATGGATTATGAATGGCTGTTTTGCTCGGATGACATTGCATGGACAATTTGGATTGATACGGAGGAAGAGACATATGAGCCCTGTCTTTCTGTCATAGAGACAATGCCATAGGGGTGTACTGATAGGATATCAATAGAGTGAATTTGCAGAAGGGAGATAGTAAGCTGATGAGAAGGAGATTATTAGCAGTTGTATTAAGCGCAGTCTGTGTGCTGCTGGTAGCCGCATGTGGCGCAGCCGGTTCAGAAACCGCTGCCCCCACAGAGGAAGCAGCTAAGGAGGAAGCAGAGGCGGCTCAGGAAGCTGACGCTCAAGGCGCGGAAGCAGCAGAGAACGCAGAGTCTGTGGAAACCGAAGCCTCTGAAGAGGAAGAAACCGAAACCTCCGAAATGGAGGAAGAGCCGGAGGATAGTCCTGTAATATGGCGTATGGATGAGGAGGGCATCAAAAATGAGGAGTTTGGCGTGACGCTCTCCAGGGATAATGGAATTTTGGAGAAGCTTTCACTGAAGCAGTCCATGATGGTATTCTACGAGAATGATGGTATATCGCCTATTCAGGAATTTAATTGCAATTATTATGCGGGAGATTTGGATGATTACATTACTGAAAAATGAAGGCGCTGAAAAAAAGGTATGCTTGGGAATGAATGTGTGTATGCGTATCAGATTTACAAGAATAATGATATTAAATTTGCATTTGTAGAAAACGGCATAATTTTGAGCATGTATGTCAGCTTTAATACGGGGGCTGAACCAGATGAGAATGTGGATATTAATGACTATTTAGCAGCTGCTAATTTGCAGCCCTGCAAAGAATTTACACAGGACTGTCTTGCCTATATAACAGAGGAGGGCTTATATTGTCCCGCCCTGGGAGTAGCGGTTATCTATGAAGAGGGAAAGAATGAAATTAATGGACAGTATGCGTGGCTTTCCTCTGAAACGGAGGATTTCAAGTTTTTGCAGCTTTCTTCTTCCAGAGGGGGAGGAAGTGCACAGGAAATAGTGGATAGCTACGCAAAAAATAATGTGAATGACAATACGGAAGAACTGGATGGTACTGTTGAAACCACAATCGCAGGCTACCAATACCTGGGAAGAGGAGTCATCTATCACGACCCATGGGCAGACGAGGATAATAGAGAAAAGTGGAAGTTTGTTTCAGATGATGTGAAGTGGAGTATTGACTTCTGGTGTACAGAGGAAGAGGGGTATGAGACCTATCTTTCCATTATTGAACAGCTGCCATGAGAAAGGCGTACAGACAGCCATATGAGCATTTGAAAGCAGCAGGAAGGAGACAGAATATGAGACCTGTCTTTCTTTCATAGAGGCAATGCAGTAAATTTAAACGTGCGGAGGCTGCTTTTGCGAGCGAAGCATATGATCCGGTCTGGCAAGGCTGAACAGTTAGCAATTCGCAGCCATGCATGACATAACGCATACGTGCATAGGATAGAGTGAGATAATCGAAAGGTCTCACTCTATTTTTATGGAAAAAAGTTTCAATGTCTGGTTGTTGATGGTGGGAGTGTTCGTTACGTTGTGTCTTATCGGAAGTGCAGTCAGAGCGGAAAACTCTGGAGCGGTGCAGGTGATTGAGAATACAGAACCGGAAAACGTAAAGAAAATTGCCCTTACATTCGATGATGGTCCGCATCCGACCTATACACCGCTCTTACTGGATGGACTTGCGAAGCGGAAGGTAAAAGCCACCTTTTTTATCACCGGAGAAAATGCGGAAGCCTATCCGGAACTGGTAAAACGGATGCAGGAGGAGGGGCATCTCATTGGCAACCACACTTATAGCCATATCCAGCTCACTCAGGGGAACCGCGAAAAATTTAAAGGAGAATTGGTAAAAACCAATGAAATTATCGAGGAGATTACCGGACAGGGAGTGACCTATGTACGTCCGCCCTATGGAAGCTGGGACAAAAGCTTTGAAAAAGAGCTGAATATGATTCCGGTATTGTGGAACATTGATCCCCTCGACTGGTGCTGCAACGATGCCACCTGTGTGATCCGTAAGGTGGAGAGTGCAGCAGGAGAGGATGCGATTATTCTGCTTCATGATTCCTATCCATCGACCGTGACTGCTGCGCTGCAGATTGTGGATGATTTGCAGCAGCGTGGTTATGTATTTGTTACCGTGGAAGAAATCTTGTTTGATTAGCAGTTGAAAGTCATACAAAGTCTGTTGTATACTAAAAGATGTGTGGGTCTGTATATCAGAACATACATCAGAATAAAAGACAGATGGAGAATTCTATATGCATTCACCGTTAGAAATTGCGAAAAATTTTATTGAAATCGGAATCCACAAGGTAAGGATGTCTGCATTGAAGATGCTGGCACTCGGTATCTTTGCCGGAATTTATATTGCGTTTGCAGGAATTGCCTCAACGACATCCTCTGCAACGATTCAGAATGCATCGGTAGCAAGGCTCGTAAGTGCCTGTGTGTTCCCCGCCGGAATGGCGATGGTACTGATTGCCGGAAGTGAGCTTTTTACCGGAAATAATCTGATTATTATTGCGGTTCTTCAAAAGAAGATCACCTGGCTGCAGATGCTGAAAAACTGGATTATGGTTTTTCTTGGAAACTTTATCGGAGCTTCTTTTTGTGGCTCTGATGGTGGTTTATGCCGGAGTTCCCGAACTGTACGGCGGTGTACTGGCAGAAAAGATGGTAGCTGCCGCACTTTTCCGTGTGAACCAGTCCTTTGGAGAAGCTTTTGCGCGTGGTGTGCTTTGTAATATTTTAGTATGTATTGCCGTATGGGCGGCATTTGCAGCAAAGAAGGTATCTGGAAAGCTTCTGATGAGCTTCTGGCCGGTCATGCTCTTTTGTGCTGTGCGGCTTTGAACACAGCATTGCGGATATTTATTTTGGAGTAGCCGGACTTTTGACGATGGGCAAATACGGAATCTCCGCACCGGAGCTTACGACTGCCTCCTACTTACTTAAGAATTTACTTCCTGTTACCCTTGGCAATATCGTCGGTGGAGCAGGAATTGTGGGCTGTGGCTACTGGGCAGTCTACCTGCGTCATACGCCGGGCTTTGCAGAGCCGATCGAGGCAGAGCAGGAAGAAATCGATGGTGCCGAGGAGTATTAAACCATGGATTTGTTTGAATATATGCGTAACACCAATAAAGAAAAAGAATCTCCGTTAGCGGCGAGACTGCGGCCGACTACTCTGGATGAAGTCGTAGGGCAGCAGCATATTATCGGGAAGGACAAGCTTTTGTACCGTGCCATCAAGGCAGACAAGCTGAGTTCCCTCATTTTTTATGGACCGCCGGGGACCGGAAAAACTACCCTTGCGAAGGTCATTGCGAATACCACGCAGGCGGAATTTACCCAGATCAATGCAACCATAGCCGGTAAGAAGGATATGGAAGAGGTCGTTCAGAAGGCCAAAGATCTGCAGGGAATGTATGGGAAACGGACCATTCTGGTTATCGATGAAATTCATCGTTTCAATAAAGGTCAGCAGGACTATCTGCTTCCCTTTGTAGAAGACGGAACGATTATTCTGATCGGTGCAACCACAGAGAATCCTTATTTTGAAGTCAATGGAGCGTTGTTATCACGCTCAGTCATCTTTGAATTAAAACCCCTGAATCAGGAAGATATCAAGAAGTTGATTTTACGCGCTGTGCAGGATGAGCAAAAAGGAATGGGGGCATACAACGCCGTGATTGAAGACGATGCTCTTGCATTTCTTGCGGAGCTTTCCGGTGGAGATGCAAGACATGCGTTAAATGCCGTAGAACTTGGCATCATGACAACGGAGCGTTCGGCGGACGGGAAGATTCATCTGACCCTGCAGGTCGCACAGGAATGTATTCAGCGCCGTGTGCTGCGTTATGATAAAACCGGGGACAATCATTATGATACGATTTCTGCTTTTATCAAAAGCATGCGCGGATCGGATCCGGATGCAGCCGTGTATTATCTGGCGAGAATGCTTTATGCCGGCGAAAGCGTCACCTTTATCGCAAGAAGAATGATGATTCATGCGGCAGAGGATGTCGGGCTTGCGGATCCGCAGGCTTTGCAGGTCGCAACGAATGCAGCCCTTGCGGTAGAGCGTGTGGGAATGCCGGAGGCACAGATTATTTTGTCTGAGGCAGCTATGTACATTGCATGTGCGCCGAAGAGTGATGCCTGCATCAAGGCAATAGGAGAGGCAATGAGTGAAGTGGAACGATCCGGGGATCTTCCGATTCCACCGCATCTGCAGGATGCCCATTATAAGGGTGCCGCGAAGCTGGGACATGGAACGGGCTATCTGTATCCCCCATGAGTATAAAAAAATAATTATGTGAAACAGCAGTATCTGCCTTATGAGTTAAACGGCAAGGAATTTTATCACCCATCAGGAAACGGCTATGAGGTAAAGATCAGAGAGCACATGAAGAAGATTAAAAAAACAAGAAGGAACACAGGTTGATGAGTGATAAACAGAAGAAAGAAGTGGAAAGCAGACAGACAGAACCGAAAAACTGGGATGAAGAAACCGGCCAGGAAAAAAAGCCGGTCAAAAAAAGGAAAAAAGGAAAGAAGAGCGGCAAAGGCTTTATCATATTATTTATTGTAATTGTGATACTTTTTGATTGGAGCAGGATCTGCCTTTGTACTTCTGAACCAGAACAAGGAAGTGCCGGTTCCGGATACTGTGGAAACGATGGTACAGCCAAGTGCAACCCCAGCGCCTCCGGCAACGAAGCTTGGTGACGGCGTACTGGCAAGTCTGGTACAGGGTGGAATGTCCGTGGAAGAAGCGTATCACCAGCGTCCGGAGGAAAAGGTGCTGACCGACGGGAATAAGAGTGACTTTGCCAATATTGTAAGCTGCAGAATCGACACGGAAACCGGAAAGATCAAGGTGGTTGCGGAAAGCAACGGCATTCCGGAGAGTGATGACAAATATTATTATCTCTTTGCCATGAATACCTACGACAATGGTTTGGGCGAAGGAGCAGAATATCTTGACCGGATTTATAAGAATGACACCGTAGAGCTTACCACTTCACTGAATTATAATACAGCGGCAAGTAAGCTTTTCAAGAAGTTTGTAGTTGCAGTGAAAAAAGATGGCGAATATGTCACCCTTAATACTCCGCAGTATATTACGAATCCGGAAGCAATTGCAAAGTATACCAGTGTATACCAGACACCGGCCTCCAAGAAGGGACTGCTCGTGGATCCGAATAAGTTAAGAGGAAACGAGCTGGATGATCTTGGTGTGAAGCAGGCGGCCTATAACATTCCGGTAGCCCGGATTCTGGGACCGAGTACGAACAGCGCTTATCCGACCATTCATTATAATTACAATGGCAAAACCTATACCTTTAACGGACAGGTCATTGCAGAATATGATCTGGTATTCAGTACACTGACCTCCAAGGGAATCTGTACGACAGCGATTATTCTGAACAATTATTCCTCCGCGTATTCCCAGCTCATTCATCCCAAGGCACGGGGAGGCGGTTCCGCACCGTATTACATGTTTAACGGTGCCGAAGAGGGCGGTGTGGAATACATGGCAGCCATTGGCTCTTTCCTTGCAGAACGTTATTCGGGAAGCAAACACGGAAGAATTTCCAACTGGGTCATCGCGAACGAAATCAACGCCCGTAAAGAGTGGAACTACATGGAATATACCGATGTTGCAACCTACGTCGAAGAATATGCCAAGGCTTTCCGCGTTTTCTATAACGCGATCAAGAGCGTAAGCAGTTCCGCACGCGTTTATATGCCGATTGACCAGCAGTGGGATCGTAACATTAAGAACAACACGAACTATGACGGACGTGATATCTTAGACGAGTTCAATAAGAATATTACGGCCAAAGGAAACATTGACTGGGGACTTGCACAGCATCCCTATAACGTTCCCCTGACAGAAACCTGTCCATGGAAGAGCTCCAAGTACATTGAACACAATGCCGGCACCTCCATGATGTCGATGGGAAATATTGAAGTATTGGTAAACTACATGAACCAGGATACCTTGCTTAATCCGGACGGAGAAGTCCGCAGTATCCTCCTTTCCGAGCAGGGCTACACTTCCCAGGGCGGAGAGGCCAACCAGGCAGCAGCCTTTGCCTATGCGTACTATAAAGTGGAAGCTTATGGCGATATTGACGGCTTCCTGTTAAACCGCCAGACGGATGCTCCAGAAGAGGTTGCCCAGGGACTTGCCTTTGGATTAAACCACGTCGGTGGTGGCACAAAGAAGCAGATTTACACTGTCTTCAAGTACATTGACACACCCGAACATGCCGCTTATACAGACTTCGCCAAGTCGATCATAGGAATTTCAAGCTGGAGCGAAATCATCCGATAAATCTGTTTTTGGATCATATCACAGCGTAGAAAGAGCGCAACGTTTTTTTGATTTTGTGATTTTTGCGGAGGGGTTTAGAAGTTCTATTATTTCGATCTACAGACAGCAATGCACGGACAAGGATGTCCGGGCAAACCACAATCGGACCCGGATGGTCCGTTGGGGTGTTTGCGTCCGTTATAAATAATTTATTTCGAAATAATTAGTACTTCTTAGCCCCGTAGGAATGAACAAAAAGCAAAAACCGTTGCGCCCGAATGAATAGCTTAAACATAGTCAATAACCTATATATAACCAATATCCAATTACCTACACTTTTAAAACAACTCCGTAATCAGATACTGGTAAATCTCCTGATTCTTTTTCTGCCAGTTATCGCAGATCGAAGCTGCGGTTTCCTCCACCGGCACAGAAATAATAATATCCAGCAAGGTAACCTCTTTATCCTTCGCCGTCAGATGTGCTTCAAATTCCCCCGAAGTCGATTTATAATAATCCGCGAGAATCGATACTTCATTGCGGAGCGTCATCTCGTTTTCTTTGAGATACGTGTTAATTTCATCCTTAATCGTGTCGCTGATTTCATTACTGAAGAAATTTAAAGTCTGACGTCCTTCCTTCGTGATGCTTAAATGCGTCCGGTTCCGGATCGAATGCGCGGTTACCATGTCCGCGTCGATCAGTTCCCCGATCACCTGCTGGAGCGTCAGAAAGTTCGTATACTGCTTCTCTAAAATAAAGTCGCTGATCTGCGCCTTCGTCAGTGGAAAGTCCACCCGGTGCAGCATATAAAGAATAATTAATTTATAAAGTGTCAATGGATCCTGCATATAGCCTCCCCTGATAAGTTTCATGAATTTTTCATCTCGTGATGAAGTGTGTTTAAAACCTTCCGTTTATCAAGACTCCACTTTGGTGAAAGCAAAAGCTCCTTCGGTGCATCTCCCGTAACCCGGTGTACAACCAGATCCGGACGCAGATGCTCTAAGCCAAGAATCACCATCGCAACATATTCTTCCAGCGTTTCGTAGGAGTGGTAACGGTGAGGTTCTTTTTCATATAAAAGGCCAAGATCAGTGCCTTTTAATATATGAAGTAACTGTAATTTAATGCCCCATATGGGCTGTGTATTCAGATAAGAAATGGTCTGTAACTGCATAGCTGCGGTTTCGCCGGGCAATCCTAAGATTACATGGGTAATGACCGGAATCTGCAACCTGTGCAGTGCCGTAACCGCATCTTCAAAGCAGGAAAGCGGATAGCCTCTGCGGATAAAAGCAGCCGTTTCTTCGTGAATGGTCTGCAGTCCCAGCTCTACCCAGATGAATTTATCCGGATAGCGCTGTTTTAAATCCTGAAAAAGCTGTAAAACCTCCGGTGGAAGACAGTCCGGTCTTGTAGCAATTGAAATGCCTGCAATCTGAGGAAAGTCAAGTGCTGCCGTATATTTTTGTTCAAGCTCGTCAACAGAAGCATACGTGTTCGTGTATGCCTGGAAATATCCAATATAATGATTGCCGGGATGCTGACAGGTCATCTGCTCCAGATAGGAATGGATGATGTGAGCCATGCTCTGATTTGAAGTAAGAGACATGGAAAAATCCCCACTTCCTGCACCACTGCAAAAGATACAACCCCGCCTGTCCAGTGTCCCGTCACGGTTCGGACATGTAAAACCGGCGTTTAAGGCAATCTTTGAAAGTTTCTCGCCGTAGGTGTTTTTGCAGTAGGCGTTCAGGGAATAGTAGGGCTTTCCATGCCAGAAAGTCTGGTTGTTCATTATTTTACAATATGTTCCTTTACTGCGGCTGCTACGACTTCAGCAACCTTCGGATTAAATGCTTCAGGCATAATGTTGTCATCGCTTAATTCGTCATCCGGAACAAGAGAAGCAATGGCATTGGCAGCAGCTAACTTCATCTCTTCGGTGATTTTTGTAGCGCGCCCTTCCAGAGCACCCTTAAAGATACCGGGGAAGGCAACAACATTGTTGACCTGATTCGGGAAGTCACTGCGTCCGGTACCGACTACGCGGGCACCGGCAGCCTTTGCTACATCCGGCATAATTTCCGGCACAGGATTTGCCATGGCAAACAGAATGGCATCCTTATTCATGGAAGCGACCATTTCCGCAGAAACGATACCGGGAGCGGATACCCCAACGAAGATGTCAGCACCCTTCATGGCATCTGCAAGCGTACCGGTCTGCTGCTCAAGGTTGGTAACCTCGGTCATTTTCTGTTGCATCCAGTTTAAACCTTCGGTCTTTTTGGAAACGATACCGACCTTGTCACACATGGTAATATGCGGAAAACCATAGGTTAAAAGGAGTCTTGTGATAGCAACACCGGCACTTCCCGCACCGTTTACAACAACACGGCAGTCCTCTTTTTTCTTGCCGACAACCTTTAAGGCATTGATGATTCCGGCGAGAACGACAATGGCTGTACCGTGCTGGTCATCATGGAATACCGGGATATCGAGAATTTCTTTTAAACGTTCTTCAATTTCAAAGCATCTGGGAGCACTGATATCTTCCAGATTGATACCGCCATAAGCAGGTGCAAGGTAGGTCACGGCCTTGATAATTTCTTCAGTGTCCTGGGTATCCAGACAGATCGGAACAGCGTTTACTCCACCGAATTCCTTGAACAGTACGGCCTTTCCCTCCATAACGGGCATGGCGGCGTAAGGACCGATATTGCCAAGACCAAGGACTGCGCTTCCATCGGATACGACAGCGACAGTGTTGGCCTTCATGGTATATTTGTAAGCAGCTTCCTTATCCTGTGCAATCACCTTACAAGGCTCGGCAACACCGGGCGTGTATGCAATTGAGAGATCTTCTCTTGATTTAACAGGGACTTTGGATACGACTTCAAGCTTGCCGTTCCACTGTTCATGAAGCATGAGTGCTTTTTCTGAAATATTCATAGTAGATTCCTTTCCTTTGCTTATGTAGTGTCTATGTTCCATTGTAGTATAAAATAAGAAAGTTTTCCAGTATTACTTTACAAGTGTAGAGTATAATGTTAATATAAGTAGTAATGAAAAACTACATAAAATAGTGATTTAGAACAGGAGAACTGAAATGTCATATAAAAATTATTGCAGACAGTTGTTGTGAATTTCCCGAGGAATATAAGGGAGATCCGCGATTTGTAAATATACCGTTAGGACTTGATGTGGCTGGGGAACACCTGTGGGATGATGAAACCTTTGACCAGGCTTCTTTCCTTCAGAAGGTGGCTGCCTCGAAGACCTGTCCCCGTTCCTGTTGTCCTTCCCCGGAGAAATATATGCGGGCGTATGATACCGATGCGGAGAACATCTTTGTTTTTACTCTTTCATCGAAATTAAGCGGCAGCTATAACAGTGCGGTGATCGGAAAAACGCTGTATGAGGAAAAGCATGGTGAAAAGAATATCTTCGTATGTGATTCCCATTCGGCAAGTGTCGGAGAGACACAGCTTGCCCTGAAGGCGGCGAAGTGGAGTGAAGAAGGCCTCCCCTTTGCGAAAATCTGTGAAAAGCTGCTGGCATTCCGGGATGAGATGAAGACTTACTTTGTACTGGATAATCTGGAAACGCTTCGCAAGAATGGACGCCTTACAGGGGTTAAAGCATTAGTTGCTTCTACCTTAAGCATTAAGCCTGTGATGGCAGGACGCGAGGGAGAAATCGAGAAGCAGGCACAGGCAGTCGGCATGAAAAAAGCCCTTGCCAAAATGGCAGAGCTGATGCTTCATGAAGTGCCGGATACGGCGAAACGTGTTCTGATGATTTCCCATTGCAACTGCAAGGATCGTGCTGAATATGTGAAGAAGCTGTTTTTATCCCAGGCCTCTTTTGAAAAGGTATATATTCTCGATACCGCAGGGATCAGCAGCATGTATGCTAATGATGGCGGTATTATTGTGACTCTGTAAGCCGGTGGCTGGTCAGTACCCTTACAGTTCCGCAAGATTCTTTCTTGCATAGCTTAAGAACGGGCGGGAGTACAGTGGACAGGAAAGTCTTTTTCCATCGTCCATTGTGACCTTCAGTCCGTTTATTTTTTCTACATGGGCAGCGTTGATGATGGTGCGCTCGGAAACCAGCACAAGATGCTTATAGCTTTTAATCATGGAGTAAAAGTTCGAAACCGTATCAAGCATGGTGACGTCACGGCCATCGGTTAAGTGAACGGTGAGGCAGGCATTTTTCGAGGTGACATAGGCAATGTCATCCTCATAAGCATAAATGGTGGTACGGTCACTGCGCAGTTCAATCGTGGAAGCACGGTTCGAACAAAGGTGAAGGGCTTCATCAATAATGGCAGTAAGATCTGCAACCTTAATGGGCTTGTCGATAAACAGAAGATCGGCAGGCTTTTTCCCTGTGCGGGGAGTTTATTTAATGCTTCCCTGTAATTGATGGAAGAGGAGCACAGAGCGATGGGAGCAGTGACACCGAGGCGCCGCAGCTCGATGGCAAAGGAAAGACCGTCCGGTTCTTCACTTGTCATATCCAGAAAGAAAAGCTCGTAGGGCATGGGATTGCGGCTTAAGTGCTCGCTGTTCCCGTAGGAGTCACAGAAGAATACGCCTGAGGTGTTTTTCCGCCGGTCGGATTCCCGGTCGAGTAATCGTTCCAGTTGCTTACGGTCTGCAATATTATCATCACAAATAGCTATGTGCATAAGTTTCCCTCCTGTTACAAAGTTACCAGATGAAACGGTGCTGATACAATCAGTATAACCAGAATGACCTGCAAGATCAATATGGCAGGCATACCAAAAGTGAAGCTGCGGTGTCTGGTTTTGTGGTGAAAGGTATACATTCCAAGGATCGAGCCGATGCTTCCACCGATCAGGGCGATGGTAAACAGGGTGGCTTCCGGAATCCGGAAGGCTCTTTTCCTGGCACGGTATTTATCAATTCCCATCATCGCAAAACCAATGAGATTGATTGTGGCAAGATAAATGATGAGCAGGGTGGTTACATGAATCATGGCGTCATCCTTTCTGATGGTGGCTCTGAACAGTTACGAATAAACCGCCATACAGAAATTGTCTATCTGCAATTTCCGTATGACGGTCTTTGATACAATCTTTATCAGGAACTTATTTCAGTTCACCAAGCTCCTGCATCTTCATGGCACGTACCTTGGTAGAAAGACCAAAGAGGTTGATGAAGCCTTCTGCATCGTGATGGTCATAAAGATCACCGGTTGTAAAGGATGCAATGCTCTCATTGTAGAGAGAGTACGGAGAAGTTGTTCCGGCCTTGATGATGTTTCCTTTGTAAAGCTTGAACTTCACTTCACCGGTTACATACTTCTGGGTGGATTCGATGAAGGCCTGTACGGCTTCACGTAACGGAGTGAACCATTTTCCTTCGTATACGATCTGAGCCATCTTGTTACCCATATCCTTCTTAACGGCATAAGTATCACGGTCAAGAATTAATTCCTCTAACTGCTGATGTGCTTCGTAAAGAATGGTTCCACCGGGAGTTTCATATACACCACGGGACTTCATGCCGACAACACGGTTCTCTACGATATCAACGATACCGATACCATGCTTGCCGCCTAAACGGTTCAGTTCACGGATGATATCGGAAACCTTCATTTCCTTGCCGTTTACAGACTTCGGAACACCCTTTTCAAAGGTCATGGTAACGTATTCGCCTTCTTCCGGAGCCTTTTCCGGAGTAACACCAAGAACTAACAGATGATCGTAGTTCGGCTCGTTGGCAGGATCTTCAAGCTCCAAACCTTCATGGCTGATGTGCCATAAGTTACGGTCACGGCTGTAGCTGGAATCTGCAGAGAACGGAAGATCAATGCCGTGCTGCTTGCAGTATTCGATTTCGGATTCACGGGAATCAAGAGTCCACTTATCACTTCTCCATGCTGCGATGATCTTAAGATCCGGAGCAAATGCCTTGATACCAAGTTCGAAACGGATCTGGTCATTTCCCTTACCGGTAGCACCGTGGCAGATGGCAACAGCGCCTTCCTTACGTGCAATCTCCACAAGCTTCTTTGCAATCAGCGGTCTTGCCATAGAGGTTCCAAGTAAATATTTGTTCTCGTAAACGGCATGGGCCTGTACACAGGGAACTATATATTCATCACAGAATTCATCGGTTACATCGAGAATGTATAACTTCTCAGCTCCGCAGTATTTTGCTCTTTCTTCCAGGCCGTCGAGTTCTTCTTCCTGTCCGCAGTCGATACATACGCAGACCACTTCATAGTCGAAGTTCTCTTTTAACCAGGGGATAATTGCGGTAGTATCAAGACCACCGGAGTACGCGAGAATTACTTTTTTTCTTTCATTTGAAATGCCTCCATATTTTATAAAATTTAAAATTATTCGCTTCCACTTCTGCTAATATACAACATCTCCTGTGAAAATGCAACACTTATTTTTGCATATTTTTTTGCATAAAACACCGAATTATATAAATTAATTTGTAGAAAAAAACCGGAAAAAAAGACTTGAATAATATGCATAAAAAGATGTATTGTTATACATGCTGACGGTAATGAGGATTATATTAATGTAACTATTCAGTTGCGACATTTGCAAAAATTGTATTATCGTAGAAGTAATGAGTTGACAGGATAATGAATTATATTAAGGAAAGGACAATCATTTTGTTATGAAGACGAAAAATTTTTTTATCGACGGAAGCGAAGGAACGACAGGATTACGGATCCATGAACGTTTTGCGGGAAGAGACGATGTGGAGATTCTTCCGATTGCATCAGAATTAAGAAAGGATGTCGGAGAGCGTAAGCGTCTCATCAACGAATCGGACATCACTTTTCTTTGTCTGCCGGATGCCGCAGCCAGAGAGTCGGTAAGTCTGATTGAGAATGAGAATGTCCGTATTATTGATACATCAACGGCACATCGTACCCAAGAAGGATGGGCCTATGGATTCCCGGAGCTGTCCGGTGAATTCCGTGAAAGAATTGCCAAAGGAAAACGGATTGCCGTGCCGGGCTGTTATGCGACCGGTTTTATTTCCTTAGTATATCCGTTGATCCGGAGCGACATTTTACCGAAGGATTATCCGGTAGCGACCTTTGCCATGTCCGGCTACAGCGGCGCCGGCAAGAAGGCGATTGCAGTCTATGAATCCGAAGACCGTGCACCGGAGTTTGATGCGCCGAGGGAGTATGCACTTTCCCAGCAGCATAAGCACTTAAAGGAAATGACGAAGATTACCGGACTGCAAAGAACACCGTTGTTTTCCCCGATGGTCTGTGACTACTACAGCGGCATGATTGTCACCTTACCGCTTTATACCGACTTATTAAATGGAAAGCCGTCCCTGCAGGAGGTACAGGAAAAGCTTGCTGCCTTCTACGAAGGAGAACCGTTTATTCAGGTGATGACTCTTGGCAAGGAGGAAGAGACGAACGGCTTCCTTGCGGGAAATGCAAGAAGCGGCTGGGATGGACTGGAAATTTTCGTAACCGGAAACGAGGACCGGATTCTTTTATCGTCCCGGTTTGATAATCTTGGAAAGGGAGCTTCGGGTGCAGCCATCCAGTGCATGAACATCGTGATGGGCGTGGATGAAAAGAAGGGACTGAATTTATAAGATTCAGGAACGGCTCAGTAAGGAAAGATGATGAATAACAATTTTTGAAATACGGACCATGACCATAGAGGACTATCAGGGTGTTCATGATCTGTGGATGACGATTAAGGGCTTTGCCATAAGAAGCATTGATGATTCAAAGGAAGGCGTTGCTTCCTTTTTTTAAAAAAAGAAATCCGACGACCAGCGTGGTTGCCGTTGCGGACGGGAAAATCGTAGGAAGTATCCTGTGCGGGCATGACGGACGAAGAGGGTGTCTGTATCACGTCTGTGTGGACGAAGCATACCGGATGCATGGGATTGGCAAGGGTATGGTGGTGTTTTTGCATGCAGGAGCTGCAGAAGGAGCACATCAGCAAGGTTTCCCTCATTGCATTTACCAGGAACGACATCGGTAATGCGTTCTGGAAGCAGATCGGCTGGACGAAGCGGGAAGATTTGAATTACTATGATTTTTACATTAAATACGGAAAAATATTATCCGTTATAATGAAGGGTGAGCAGGAGGATAAAAATGAAACAGATTACAGGTGGAATCACTGCTGCGAAGGGATTTCAGGCAGCAGGTATTGAAGCAGGAATCAAATACCAGAACCGTAAGGATATGGCGATTATTTACAGTGAGAAGCCGTGTGTGGCGGCAGGAACCTTTACCAGCAATGTCGTAAAGGCCGCTCCCGTAAAATGGGATCGGAAGCTGGTGGAAGAATCTCCCTATGTACAGGCGGTGATTGTGAATACCGGAATTGCAAATGCAGGAACCGGCGCAGAGGGCATGAAGCTTTGTGAAGAGACTGCAAAGGAGGCTTCGAAGGTACTTGGTATTCCGGAAAATGCCGTACTGGTCGGCTCCACAGGTGTCATCGGAGCACAGCTCCCCATCGACCGGATCAAAGCGGGAATCAGCAGACTTGCCGAAGCAAAGAACAACTCCCTGGAAGCCGGAACCGATGCTTCCAAGGCAATCATGACAACCGATACCGTGAATAAAGAGCTGGCCGTACAGGTGGAAATCGGCGGTGTGACCGTAACACTCGGTGCAATGAGCAAGGGCTCCGGCATGATTCATCCAAATATGTGTACCATGCTCGGCTATGTGGCTACGGACGCGGTAATTGAAAAGGAAGTTTTACAGAAGATGCTCCGCGAGGATGTGGTGGATACCTATAACATGATCTCAGTCGATGGAGATACTTCAACGAATGATACGTTGCTGGTGCTTGCAAACGGAATGGCAGGCAATCCCACGATTCAGGAGGGAACGGCAGATTATGAAGCGTTCAGGGCAGCGCTTCACTATGTAAATGAAACACAGGCCAAGCGTCTTGCAGGAGATGGCGAGGGTGCAACAGCACTGGTAGAATGTCATGTATATCATGCAGATACGAAAGAAAATGCAAGAATTCTTGCAAAAAGCGTCATCTGTTCCAGCCTGACCAAGGCTGCTGTTTACGGACACGATGCCAACTGGGGAAGAATCCTGTGTGCACTTGGCTATTCCGGAGCGCAGTTTGATCCGGAGCATATGGAGCTGTATTATGCAGCAGGAGATCGGAAGATTCTCATTTATAAGGATGGCGGGGATGCCGGTTACAGTGAAGAAGAGGCCAGTGATATTTTGTCCCAGAAGGAAGTACAGATCCTGGCAGATATGAAGATGGGTGAAGCCGAGGCTACCGCATGGGGCTGTGATCTGACCTATGATTATGTTAAGATCAATGCAGATTATAGGAGCTGATGTCTAAGAGATTTTACTGTGTCACAGGATTTACAGACAAGGTGGCATTCACAGAAAGTAATCCGGAATAACTCCGGAAAGCTATCAAAATTTAAAGGATGGATCATAACATGGATAAGGATATGCAGGAAGTTTTAAAAAAAGCGGAGGTTTTGATCGAGGCGCTTCCGTACATTCAGCAGTTTAACCGGAAGATCATCGTTGTAAAATACGGTGGCTCTGCCATGAGCAACGAGGAACTGCAGAAGAATGTCATTAAGGATGTAACATTATTAAAGCTGGTTGGCTTCAAGCCGATCATTGTGCACGGCGGTGGAAAGGAAATCAGCCGTTGGGTAGGCAAAGTCGGCAAGGAAGCAAAGTTCGTGAACGGACTTCGTGTGACCGATGCAGAGACCATGGAAATTGCCGAAATGGTTTTTAAATAAGGTAAAAAAGAGTCTTGTGAATATGGTAGAAGAGCTTGGTGTGAATGCCGTTGGTTTAAGCGGTAAGGACGGCGGTCTCTTAAAGGTAGAGAAGCGTTACTCCGAGGGACAGGACATCGGCTTTGTCGGCAATATTACCGAAGTGAATCCGAAGATTCTGTTTGATATGTTAGAGAAAGATTTCCTGCCGATTGTTGCACCGATCGGATATGATGAGAATTTTGATACCTATAACATCAATGCGGATGATGCAGCCTGCGCCATTGCAAAGGCCGTCGGAGCAAACAAGCTGGTATTCCTCACGGATATCGAGGGCTTATATAAGGATATCAATGATAAGGATTCCTTTATTTCGAGAATCCGGGTTTCCGCAGCGGATGCGCTGATTCAGGAAGGTATCATTGGTGGAGGCATGCTTCCGAAGCTGAATAACTGTACTTCCGCAGTAAAGAACGGTGTAAGCCGGGTACATATCCTCGATGGCAGAATTCCTCACAGTATGCTGCTGGAAATCTTTACCCACAACGGAATCGGAACAGCGATCGTTCCGGATGATGATCCGATCAGTGATGAAAAGTAAGCGATGCGGAAAATCGTAAGAATACAGGTGAGTGAATAACAAGGAGCTAAGAATATGGGAACAATGAAGGAATATATTGACGAAGCAGAACGGGATCTGCTTCATACCTATAACCGTTTTCAGATCGTGTTGGATCATGGTGACGGTGTTCATCTTTATGACATGGATGGAAAGGAATATCTTGATTTCTGTGCAGGAATTGCGGTATTTGCACTTGGTTACAATAATCAGAGATACAACGATGCACTGAAGGCACAGATTGACAAGCTGATTCATACCTCGAATTATTATTACAATGTTCCGGCGATTGAAGCTGCACGAAAAATGAAGGAAGTATCCGGCATGGACCGCGTTTTCTTCACAAACAGCGGTGCGGAATCCATTGAGGGTGCGATTAAGGCAGCCAGAAAAATATGCGTATTTAAAGGATGGTACAACCGATCATGAGATCATTGCCATGGAGCATTCCTTCCATGGAAGAACGATGGGCGCACTTTCCGTTACCGGAAACCCCAAATACCGGGAAGCCTTTTGAACCCATGATCGGCAACATCCGCTTTGCAAAAATGAATGACTTTGAAAGTGTGTTAGGCCAGGTGACGGACAAGACCTGTGCGATTTTGTTTGAGACCGTACAGGGCGAAGGCGGCATTTATCCTGCAGAAGAAGAATTCATGAAGAAGGTGAAGGCTCTCTGCGAGGAAAAGGATATCCTGCTGATTCTCGATGAGATTCAGTGTGGAATGGGCAGAACCGGATATATGTATGCATGGCAGAAGTATGGAGTAAAGCCTGATATTATGACAACGGCCAAAGCGCTTGGCTGTGGCGTGCCGGTCGGAGCGTTCCTGATGACCGAAAAGGTCGCACAGCACTCCTTAACAAGCGGCGATCATGGAACGACTTATGGTGGAAATCCGCTTGCAGCAGCAGCCATTAATGTGGTACTTGATTTATTCAGGGAGAACCATATAATAGATAATGTGCAAAAAAACAGGTGCGTATCTGGAAGAGAAGTTAAACGGGCTTGCAGAAAAGTACGATGTCATTGAAACACGCCGTGGTATCGGCATGATGCAGGGACCTGTCTTTAAGGTGCCGGTCGGACCTGTGATTAATAAAGCACTGGAAAAGGGACTGATCCTGATTAATGCCGGAAGCGATATCATCCGTTTTGTTCCGCCTCTTGTGATTACAAAGGAGGATGTGGATCAGATGATCGGTATTCTCACGGAGAGCATTGAGGAGTCTCTTTCCTAAAAAAATTGATGTTTTTGTAGTAGAAATGGAGTTTTTATATGAAGAAACGACTCATGGCAATTTTACTCATTGCCCTGGCCGCGGCAGGTATTTTTTTGCGATCGGAAAATCGGGAATGCCTGTAAAGGAAAAGGAGCAGCAGGAAGAAGCTTCCCTGTTTGACGGAAATAATAAGGACAGTATTTATCTCTGGTATACCGATGATGCGTTAACCACTTATCTAAGCAGTGCGGCAGTTGCCTATAACGAAACGCATGATGCCCGGATTGTGCCGGTGCTGGAATCAGGACTTGATTATGTCGAGACAATCAACCGGAATTCGATTGAATCCAATATGCCGGATTTATATGTGATCAGTAATGATGCATTGGAAAAGGCTTATCTGGCAGGACTGGCCGTACCGGTCGAACCGACAGTCAACATGGAAGAAACCTTTATCGGAAAGGGACTTGCGGCTGCAACCTATAAGGATAAACTTTTGGGATATCCGTTTTATTTTGAGACGAGTTCCCTGCTTTATAATAAGACGTATCTGAGGGATCTTGCTGTTGCGCAGCTCACACAGGAGCAGGAAGAAGCGGCGGCGCAGGAAGCGCAGGAGAATGCGGATTCCGGAAGTGGAGATGCAGCACAGAGCAGTTCGGATACTGGAAGTGCGGATGCAGCACAGAGCAGCTCAGATACTGGAGGTGCGGATGCAGCACAGAGCAGCTCAGATACTGGAAGTTCAGACACAGCTACTGATAGTAGTGATTCGCAAACGACTGAAGCAGATGAAGAAGAATCTCCATTCACAGAGGAGCAGATTGAAGCCAAAATTCAGGAATATCTTCCGAAAACAATCGAGGATATCCAGACCTTTGGTGATATGTACGACGCACCCGAGCAGGTAGAATCCGTATTTAAGTGGGATGTCACGGATATTTTCTACAATTACTTTTTCATCGGCAATGCCATCAATATGGGCGGCGAGAGCGGCTGGGATACGGAACAGGTGGACATTTATAATCTGAATGCGATCCAGAGTATGACCGCTTATCAGAACCTGAATAACTTCTTTTCGATTGATACGAGTGCAATCAGTTATGAAAGCACACTGAATGATTTCATGGAAGGTAAAGTGGTATTTACCGTGGCAACCTCTGATGCCGTAGCAACCCTGGAGCAGGCGAAGCAGGATGGAACCTTTGCCTATGAATATGGATTTGTGACAACGCCATCCTTTAAAGAAGAGGAGCTTTCCAGTTCCCTTTCGGTAACGAACTGTGTGGCAATTAATGGTTATTCGACGAATCAGGAAGTGGCAAATGATTTTGCGAGATACTTAACCTGTGAGTACAATGAAATTCTTTATGACCGTTCCGGTAAGGTTTCAGCGCAGAAGGATATGGAATATCCGTATGAAGCGTTACAGGTTTTTGCTAAGGAATACGAGACCTCCGTTCCGATTCCGAAGATGCTTGAAACAGGGTAATTATTGGCTGAAGCTCGAAGCGCTTTTTGCGGAGATCTGGAATGGTGCAGATGCGAATGAGGAGTTAAAGACGCTTTCCGAACAGATTAAGTACCAGATTACCGGTGAGCAGATCGAAGAGACTTACATCGAGGATACGACCGAAGACAGTGAAGAGGATGAGGTGGAATATCTGGATGAAGATTATTACCGGCAGCAGGCTCTGGACAATCAAAGTGAATAAAAGGTAAGAATGAGATTCCAATCATGTGGAGATACTGTGGATAAAGTCCGGACGGACAGAAAGGCAGGAATTCATATGATTGGAATTTTTATTGCACTGCTTTCGGGAGCATTGATGAGCGTACAGGGAGTATTTAATACACAGGTGACGAAAACCACCGGTATCTGGGTGGCAAATGTGTTCGTGCAGTTCACGGCATTACTTGTCTGTCTTGCCGCATATTTCATTACCGACCGCAGCTCCTTCGGAAAGCTGATGCAGATCGAACCGAAATATATGCTTCTTGGCGGAGCAATCGGGGCGTTTATCACATACACGGTCATTAAGAGCATGGAAGCCTTAGGCCCTGCAAAGGCCGTGATGATGATCATTATTTCACAGCTCATCGTCGCTTATATCATTGAAGTGTTCGGCTGGTTTGGCGTGGAGAAGCAGCCGTTTGAGTGGAAAAAGGTAATCGGCGCGATTATTGCCATTGTTGGAATGATCATTTTTAAAGCGGAATAGTGCTTGTAAATGTTCAATATTTCTATTACAATAATTAGTAATTGTTATAAGGGCTCCTTCCGAAATCGGAAAGGATGACAATGAAGAAAAAAAATATCGATTTCTGTTTCTTATTCCGGTGATTCTGCTGTGCACACTGTTCGGGTGCCGTAAGGAAAAAGCGGAATTGCTGTTTGAAGATACAGAGAAGATCATAGAAGAGGATCCGGCGGGTTCGTCAGAAAAGTCGGAAGAGAACCGGGAAGCCGGCAGAAGCGTGGACTCCGGTGGAGATGCCCGGAAAGAATCCAATATAGGAAAAACCGGGACGGCAGTTGAAGATACGGGGAGCATTAATTCAGGTATAATTGCTGCAGGGACGCATGAAGAAAATGAAGCGAAGGTGTCCTGCATGGTGCATGTCTGCGGAGCGGTGGAACAGCCTGGTGTTTATGAACTGCCGCAGGGAAGCCGCATTTATCAGGCAATTGCATGTGCAGGCGGATTAAGTGATGAGGCAGATCCCGATTACTTAAACCAGGCAGATTTTGTGTCCGATGGAGAGAAGGTTTATGTACCTACCCGTGAAGAGGTTATGGAAATGGACGACCGATTGCAGATTGTTTCGGGACAACCCGATGGATCTGGAGGAGCTTATCCTGTATTGGGGGCAGGCTCACAGAGTCAGGAGGAACAGGCAGCTTCAGGTCTGGTGAATCTGAATACGGCATCAGAGGAGCAGTTATGTACCCTGCCAGGGATCGGTAGCAGTAAGGCTAAGAGCATCATTGCCTACAGGGAAGAGCACGGCAGCTTTGACCGGATTGAGAGTGTGATGAATGTGGCCGGAATCAAGGATGGATTGTTTCAGAAAATCAAGGCATATATTACCGTATAGTGCGTGAAATGGAATGCGGTTGAGGTAGAGGAAAATGGCGAAGAAAGTTTTGGTAGTGGATGATGAAAAAAACTGATTGTAAAGGGAATCCGGTTCAGTCTGGAACAGGATGGAATGGAAGTGGACTGCGCCTATGACGGCGAGGAGGCGCTTGCCATGATTCAGAATAAAGAATACGACATCATTCTTCTGGATGTGATGCTTCCCAAGAAGGATGGGTTCGAGGTCTGCCAGCAGGTGCGGGAGTTTTCCGGTGTGCCTATTGTGATGCTGACCGCCAAAGGAGAGGATATGGATAAGATACTCGGCCTTGAATACGGCGCGGATGATTACATGACGAAGCCGTTTAATATACTTGAGGTGAAGGCAAGAATCAAGGCCATCATGCGCAGAACAACACCGAAACAGAAGGAAGCAGCCAGGGTGATTGAGGATGGAGATCTGAAGCTTTTACTGTGATGACCGCAGGGCATTTGTGGCAGGCAGGGAGATGAACCTGACTGCCAAGGAATTTGATGTGTTAGAGCTTCTGGTTTTTAAATCCGAACAAGGTTTACGGCAGAGAGAGCCTTTTGAAGCTGATCTGGGGAAATGATTATCCGGGGGACGTGCGTACCGTGGATGTTCATATCCGCCGTCTGCGTGAAAAAATCGAAGATAATCCATCCAATCCCCGCTATGTACATACGAAATGGGGCGTTGGCTACTATTATTCGTGAGGAAACAGAAGTAATGTCTGAAAAATCAAAATTTTCTTTTTCCAAATTAAAGGTTGGACACAGCTTAAAGCTGCGTCTGTTTATCATTATTTTTCTTGCGGGAATTATCCCGTGCACCATTATTTACCATGTTATTCTGAGCAATTATGAAGACCGTGCCGTCAAGGTGCGGATTTCTGATGTGCAGAACCAGTTGAAGATCATAGCGGATCATTTGATTACCTATAATTATCTGCCGGACAGTTCTTCGGAAGTGATTAACGCAGAGCTCGAGCAGCTTTCCAATCTGTATAACGGGCGTGTGATGATTATTAACGGCAGTTTGAAAATTGTGAAGGATACCTATGGACTCAGTGAAGGAAAGACGATTGTTTCCGAGGAGGTAATTAAGTGTTTTAAGGGATCCAATACGGCAAATTATGACCGGGTGAACGGATTTATTGAGATCACGGTTCCGATTATGGAAACGATTTCGGAACAGAATGCGACACCCGAACAGCCGGAAGGAACCGAAGTGGTGCGCGGTGTGATGCTGACCAGTGTTTCAACCGACAGTATTAATATGACACTTTCCATTCTGAGCCGGAAGGCATCGATTATTGAGATTATTATGGCTCTGTGTATTCTGGCGCTGGCAATTATTCTGGCAAGAATTCTGATCCGGCCTTTTGACCGGGTATCAGGAGCAATCAGCGAGGTGCAGGAGGGCTACACGAACGAAACGATCAGTGTGCCGGATTACATAGAAACAGAGCATATTGTAGATGCATTTAACAGCGTGCTGCAAAGAATGAATGCGCTCGATGAGACGAGACAGGATTTCGTGGCAAATGTCTCCCATGAACTGAAAACACCGATTACGTCCATGAAGGTGCTGGCAGACTCTCTGATTGCACAGGAGGATGTGCCGGTGGAGCTGTACCGGGAATTTATGGTGGATATTGCGGAAGAAATCGAGCGAGAGGATAAGATCATCAATGATCTGCTTGCCCTTGTGAAGCTGGACAAATCCGCGGCATCCGTAAATATCACATCCGTTGACATCAATGCCCTCACAGAGCTGATTTTACGGCGGCTTCGTCCGATTGCCAAGAAAACCGATATTGAGCTGACACTTATCAGCAAGCGTGAGATCATCGCAGAAGTGGATGAGGTGAAGCTTTCCCTGGTTTTAACCAATCTGATTGAAAATGCCATTAAGTATAACCGGGAACAGGGCAAGGTAAATGTTATTCTGGACGCGGATCATCAGTTTTTTACCGTACAGGTGGCAGATACCGGCATTGGAATTCCGGAGGACTCGATCCAGCATATCTATGAGCGTTTTTATCGTGTAGATAAGTCCCACTCGAGGGAAATCGGTGGAACAGGACTTGGACTTGCGATTACGAAGAGTGCCGTACAGTTGCTGCGCGGTTCGATTAAGGTAGAGAGTATTCAGGGCGAAGGCAGTGTCTTTACGGTGAAGATTCCATTGACAAGATCGCTGGCGTAGTTGGAAGAAAAGGAAAAGAATGATTTTGAAACAGGATATATGTAAATATCAACAAGTGAATCAACGGGAAAGTCAATCAATAGACCGGCATCATCTGTGTGAACGACAAAAAGGTGCATGGTTTTATAAGGCGGTATTTTTGCCGGTGATACTTGGTGTCTGTCTGCTGTGTGCCTGCGGAAAGAAGGAGCAGGAAACGGGAAAGCTATATCACATTTACAGTCTGAATAATGAAGAGACTGCCATTGCGAGTCATGATTACCGGACGGAAACGACCGATCAGGAGGCACTGCTGCAGGAACTTCTTGAACAATTGTCGGTGCCTGCGGACAAGCTGCAGTATCGGGCAACGTTAAGCGGGAATGTGCAGCTGCTTTCCGAGTCAATTACCGAGGAGCAGCTTCTGCTCGACTTTAGTGAAGAGTATTACCGTCAGTCGGTGACCACCGAGGTGCTCACAAGGGCGGCGATTGTGCGGACGCTGTCCCAGATTGACGGCGTGGCACATATTTCCTTTCAGGTAAAGGAAGAGCCGCTGCTGGATACCTATGGAAACGTAATCGGCGTAATGAATGCCGATATGTTCATTGATAACGATGGAAACGAGATCAATACCTATGAGAAGGCAAGACTGCTGCTTTATTTTGCAAACGAAGACGGTACAAAGCTTCATGCCGTAACGAGAAACGTGGTATACAGCAGCAACATTTCCATGGAGAGGCTTATCGTGGAGCAGCTTCTTTTAGGACCGCAGAAGAATGAAAGCGGTTATGCGGTACTGAACCCGTCTACGAAGATCCAGAGCGTGACCGTCAAGGATGGAACATGTTATGTAAACTTGGATGCATCCTTCTGGACGAAGTCCTATAATGTCAGCTCGGATGTGATGATTTATTCGATCGTAAACTCGCTGGCAGAATTGTCCAGTGTGAATCGTGTACAGATTACCATTGATACGGAAGGGGCGGTAGATCTTAAGGATAATGCCAATCTGCAGCCGTCGTATGAACGGAATTTGGATATTGTGGAGTAAAGGAGGAAATGAATGAGAAAGCGCCCCTTAAGTGTGGGGTGTCTGGTAGTGGTGATTTTGATTTGTATTGTAACTTCCCTGTCGCGGAAGGAACCGTGGAACTGCCCGGATCTGGAAGGGCAGACGGTTATTGTGCAGGGAAGGGTTTATCAGAAAGAAGTGAAAACCCAGGGGGGACAGGATAAGACAGTAGTCTACTTAAAGCAGGTTTCTTTTGCAGGAGAGGCATCGGAAAATGGATGGTCTATTGCGGGGGAGAAGCCGGTGGAAGGACAGTTACCCATACAGGAAGAAGCAGAAAAGCAGTTACTTGTACAGGAGGAAGCGGCAGAAAGGCAGTTACCTGTACAGAAGGAAGCAGAAGAAAAGCAGTTACCTGTACAAGAAAAAGAAGCAGAAAGACTGGCTGACATAGAAGATACAGAGAATATCCTATGTTACCTGGGGGAGGGGTCCCGGAACCGGAAATCGGAAGCCTTGTTATCCTGAAGGGAACGCTGAAAAATTTTCAACAACCAACGAATCCCGGGCAGTTCAATGCCTCGTTCTATTATCAGATACTTCGAATCTCTTTTCGCCTGGATCGGGCAGAAATTCAAGTAAAATCAGACAAGTATTATAAAATATCAGAAGGTTTATATCAGTTACGAAGAAAAGCAGGCAGTAAAATGGATGCACTGTTACCGGAACAGGAAGCCTCGGTAATGAAGACCATGCTGCTTGGAGAAAAAAAGGAATCTTAGACGAAGAAATCAAAGGACTTTATCAGAGAAATGGAATTGCACATATTCTCGCCATTTCGGGGCTTCACATTTCCATGATCGGAATGGGATTCTATCAGCTTTTACGCAAAGCAGGATTAAAAATTAAAACCAGTGCCATACTGGCTTCCATTGTTATTATCCTATATGGAATGATGACCGGCTTTGCGGTTTCGGCAATCCGGGCCATCGTTATGTTTCTGCTGCAAATGCTGGCGCAGATTCTGGGAAGAACCTATGACCGGATTACGGCACTTGCTGTTGCGGCCGTTCTGGTGCTCGTGGAGCAGCCGCTTTATCTTTTTCACAGTGGCTTTCAGTTTTCCTTCTTGTGTGTTCTGGGAATTTCCCTGATTCTGCCGGTTCTTGGCAATGTCAGAAAGGGAAGAAAGCTGCTGGAAGGAATTGCCATGATGGCAGTGACGCTTCCGGTATATCTGGGTGTCTTTTATCAGATCCCGGTTTATTCGATGTTCTTAAATTTCATTGTACTTCCCATGATGAGTATTTTAATGGGTGCGGGAATTGTGATGGTTCTTGCCTCGTTCATGTGGACAGGGCTTGGTATCCCTGCGGCATGGCTGATTACAGGAATTCTTATGGTATACGAAAAGCTGGCACTGTTTACGGAGCACCTGCCCAATCATTACTGGACGCCGGGCTGTCCTGCAAAATGGCAGCTGGCAGTATATGTGGCGGTGTTGATCGTCGTTGCGGCTCTGGGACGGACGAGACGCAAGACAGTACTGTATCAGAAGGATTGTATTCATAGGCGAGGAAAATGTGAAAAGTGGATTTCAACATATGGAATTCCGGTGGGAATCTGCTGGGGACTTATCTTACTTGGAGCAGTGATACTTGCCTGGCATTTCCGGCCGGAATTACAGGTTACCGTCCTGGATGTCGGGCAGGGAGACTGTATTTTTCCTGCAGACGGAGGATGGAACTTCTTATCTGACAGATGGAGGAAGTTCCTCGATTTCTAAAGTCGGAAAGTACCGGATGATTCCTTTTCTGAAATATCAGGGGGCATCACAGATTAAGGCCGTATTTGTAAGTCATGCGGACAGTGATCATTGCAATGGGATTGCAGAATTGCTGGAACAGGCGGAGCTTGAAGGAATTATGGTGGATAATCTGGTGCTTCCGGATCTTGCAGATGAATGTCGTAGTAGCGGGTATGAAGAACTGGTTGATCTGGCCGGGCAGAATGAAGTTACTGTTCAATTCCTGCATGAAGGACAGCAGTTTCAGGATGGTGAATTGCTGTTTCAATGTTTGCACCCATCGAAAGGCTACCGGGCAGAAGACCTCAATGAAACTTCCATGGTACTGCTTGTGACTTACAAGGAATTTTCCATGCTTCTTACCGGTGATGTGCAGGGAGCAGGCGAGGAGCATCTGACACAGGAACTGAAAGCCTGGAAGGGACCGGGAGTGACAGATCATGCGGAGACAGAATTGACCATACTCAAGGTTGCACATCATGGATCGAAGAATTCCACTTCGGAAGAATTTTTTTAGAAGCAGCAAATCCAAAGCTTGCCATTATTTCCTGTGGGGAAGGAAACCGTTATGGGCATCCACATGAAGAAACCCTGGAACGGTTGGAAAAGGCAGATATTCCGCGGTTTTTGTACGAAAGATTATGGGGCAATCACTGTAACGGTTGCTGGGGAGAGCCGTGTGAAAGTGAGAGGGTATGTGAACAAGAACTAACAAGAAAAACCCAGAGTCAAAGAAGGAGGAGGGTACAGGAGAAAGGAACTAACAGAAAAACCCAGAGTGAGAGAAGGAGGAGGGTACAGGAGAAAGGAACTAACAGAAAAACCCAGAGTGAGAGAAGGAGGAGGGTACAGGAGAAAGGAACTAACAGAAAAACCCAGAGTGAGAGAAGGAGGAGGGTATAGGAGTGAGAAACAGGAAGAAAAACCCAGAGCAAGAGAAGGAGGA
Organism: Lachnospiraceae bacterium; assembly: GCA_021628825.1. Lineage (GTDB taxonomy): Bacteria > Bacillota > Clostridia > Lachnospirales > Lachnospiraceae > Suilimivivens. The sequence continues at coordinate 1,179,850 of JAJXRY010000002.1, forward strand.
GGGTATAGGAGCAAGAAACAGGAAGAAAAACCCAGAGCAAGAGAAGGAGAGGGGTATAGGAGCGAGAAATGAACAGAAAAACCCAGAACATAAGAAAGGAGAGGGTACAGGAGAAAAAATAAGATGAAATACCCAATAACCAGATTGTAATAAAAAACAATAGAGGTATATAGAAATACCAATAGAAAGCTGTTCTAAACTACACTTGAAATAGAAAACTACGAATAAAAAGAAAACTTATAGAAAAAAAGAAATATATTCTAATACAAAGGAACAGTTTAAAAAGTAGGAAAAAGCCATGAAAAAAAGAGGAGAAAAAGTATGTTTGCTTATTACTTGGAAATTCAAAAAAAGAGCGGCCTGTATAGAGAAAGAACTAAAAAAAGTATAGAAAATATGGAGAAGGGTTGGCCGAAAGGGGAACTGATTTGTGCACAGAATTACAAACATTATAAATGGTATGTACGAGATAATGGGAAGGCGGTATATCTGCCTAAGAAGGAAAGAAAAACTTGCACAGCAACTGGCATTGAAAAAAATATTATACTTTACGAAAAAAAGGAATTGCAAAGAGAACTGGCTGCCTGTACTACTTATATCCGGAGGGCAGACAGCAAAAGTGATTCGTTGGAAAAGATGCTGAACAATACAGAGTATGAGAGTCTGCTGGGAAAGCAGTTTTGTTCTGTAAGTAAAGAACTGGAAGAATGGAAAAAAGCTGAATATGAAAAGAATACGAATTATCCGGAAAATCTTATCATAAAAGGAACGCAGGGGAAGTGGCTACGTTCCAAATCAGAGGCAATTATAGACCGGATATTATTCAGCAAGGGAATTCCCTTTCGATATGAAGAAAAAATAATTCTCGGAAATCAGATACTTTATCCGGACTTTACAATACGACATCCCCAAACGGGAAAACTTTATTATTGGGAACATTTTGGAATGATGGATAATCCGGAATATGTAAATCATGCGTGTCAAAAGGTAAAAACATATTGTGATTATGGATTTATTCCATCCATCAATTTGCTGCTTACCTATGAAACCAGGGAACAGCCACTGGAAATAGATCGTATTGAAAGAATGGTGAAGGAATATTTCCTGTAAATTATGAAATATTATGCTATATTAAAAAAAGAAGAAAAATTACAGGAACTGGCCAGACAGGAGAACACATGCAGCGATTGATTCAGGACTTAAAGTCCGGAGATTTCAAAAAAAAGATATCTGCTTTTACGGGCAGGAGGCTTACTTACGCAAACAGTATAAGGATAAGCTGAAAGAAGCGATGATTGGTGATGATACCATGAATTTCAGTTATTATGAAGGCAAGGACTTTACGGTGGGCGAGGTGATTGATCAGGCGGAGACGATGCCGTTTTTTTCGCAGATAGGAGACTGATTCTGATTGAAAACAGCGGATTGTTTAAATCAGGTGGAGAGCAGATGGCAGAGTATCTGAAAAGTCCTGCGGAAAGCGTGAATTTCCTTTTCGTGGAGACCGAAGTGGATAAACGAAGCAAGCTGTTTAAGGCTGTGCAGGCGAATGGCTGTGCAGTGGAGTTTGCGACGCAGGATGAAACAACGTTGAAGCGTTGGATTCTCCAGATGATCAAGAAGGAGAATAAGAATATTTCGGAGCGTACCCTGAACCTGCTTCTGGAAAAGACCGGAACGGACATGGAGAACATCCACAAGGAATGCGAGAAGTTATTCTGCTATTGTCTTGATAAGGATGTGATTACCGAGCAGGATGTGGAAGTCATCTGTACCAAACGAATCACGAGCCACATTTTTGACATGGTTGAGGCGATCGCCAATAAGAATCAGAAGAAAGCGCTGGAGCTTTACTATGAACTGATCGCGTTAAAGGAGCCGCCGATGCGGATTCTGTTTCTGATTGCGAGACAGTTTAATCTTCTTTTACAGGTAAAGGAACTGGTGAAGAAAGGCTACGGAAACAAAGCAATCGGGGAGAAAAATCGGACTTCCGGGTTTCATTGCGGGAAAATATGTGACGCAGGCTTCCCATTTCAGTAAAAGCATGATCCGGCAGGCACTGGAAGAGTGTGTTTCTACGGAGGAAGCCATTAAGACAGGAAAAATCAGCGATAACATTGGGCTTGAAATGATCATTATCCGTTATAGTACGGCAGCCTGAAATGCAACTTATCCACGCAGATTGCAACTTAGCGTCCGCGTGGTATTTTTATGTCCGGAATATGGTATTGTTTTTTTCAGAAGACGAAAAGAACTTTATTTACCTGAAGGAGAAGAGAAATGATAACCATAATTTTATTGGCTGTTTTACTTGTGGGAGAGCTTGCTTTTGCAGCATGGAATGTAAAGGCGCAACATAGACATGACAGGGAAAAGATGACCTGGCGTCTGGGACTGGCTGCCACATTGGAGATCCTACTGCTGTGTGGAGTATTGGAGGGCGTGACTCGTTATGGAATGCTGATTATGCTTCTGCTTTTGCAGGGAGTGCTGTTGTTTTTCAGGTGGCGTGCAGGAAGCAGGCGAAAGAAGAAGCAGCATAATGGAAAATCAGATGAAACAGGTAATACAGACGGAACAGGTGATACAGATGAAAAACAATTACCGGACAGATCACTTACGGTTCCATACCAGATCCTACATGTGCTGGGAACCATGCTGTTATTTTTGCTTGTGTTGTTTCCTGCCATTCTGGCACCGCAGTTTAAGCCGCTTCCTGTTACGGGAGAGCATAAGGTGTCAAGTACAATTTATACCTGGGTGGATGAGAACCGTCCGGAAACCTATTCGGATACGGGTGAGAACCGGGCAGTGACGCTTGAAATCTGGTATCCACAGGAGCAGGGAACCTATCCGCTTATTGTATTTTCCCATGGAGCAGGAGGCGTACTTGAAAGCAATGCATCGACCTGTATGAATCTTGCTTCGAACGGTTATGTGGTGGCGGCCGTTGCACACCCTTATCAGGCCGCATTTGTAAAGGATGTGAATGGAAAGATCACGACTGTGGATTCGGAATTTATGAGTGAAGTGATGACCGATAACGGTTCGGACGATCCGGCTCATGAGGTTAAGGTTTATGAAATGCAGAAGGAGTGGCTGGCGGTGCGTACCGGAGACATCAACTTTGTGCTGGATACCATTTTGAACCGCGCAGAAGAACAGGCCGAAGCCCCCTTTGACCGTATTGATCCGGAAAAGATCGGATTATTCGGTCATTCTCTCGGAGGAGCAGCGGTTGTTGCAGTTGGCAGGCAGCGGGAGAACATTTCGGCGGTAATTGATCTGGAAGGAACGATGCTTGGAGAGTATCAGGGCTATGCAGATGGAAAGCATACTTATTGTGAGGCACCTTATCCTCTGCCGCTTCTGGATGTAAATTCAAGGCAGGTTTACGAGCTTGCAAAATCGGATACGAAGGAGTCATATGTGAACTTTTATGTGGGAGATCATGCAGAGGATTTCAGGGAGATCGTGGTAGAAGATGCAGGACACATGAATTTCTGTGATCTGGCGGTTGCCTCCCCGTTGGGTGCAAGGCTGCTTGGTACCGGAAAAACAAATGCATGGAAATGTCTTGCCAATATCAATGAACTTGTATTAAATTATTATAACTACTACCTGAAGGATGCTTCCGCATTTGAAGTACCGGACGGGATGGAAATGGAATAAGAAGTTTCAGGAGAAAGAAAAAGAGTACGATTTATGAGGGTTGAGATCAGAAAAAAATAGCTTCGAAGGAGGCAGAAAAAGGTTATTATTGAGTGTGTCAAGGTGACACCTCAGATTGACGATATCCGGGCTTTTGCTGAAGGAAGCGGAAGAGAACTTACGGGAACGAGCTGTGAGCTGACAAGGGATGAAGAGCTGGAGCGCCATGTCGAGCGTTTCCCCCTCCGGGAGGTATATTACTTTGAAGCGGTGGATGAGCATGTCTTTGCCTACACTGAGAAGAAGGAATATGAGATCCGGATGCGGCTTTATGAAATTGAGGAACAGTTTCAGGCGTGTCATTTTGTAAGATGTTCGAAGTCCGTAGTGCTGAATCTGATGAAGCTTGGAAGCATCAGTCCGGCGTCAATGGCCGTTTTTATGCACATATGAAAAAAATGGGGAGAAGCTAGTCATTTCACGACAGTATGCTCCACTCATCAAAGAAATCATTATGGGGGTATAAGCGATGCGGGAAAAAGAAATGCAGAATACACCAACTTCTTTATTACTAATTTTCTTTATTGTAACTGCCTGTGTAACCACTGCGCAGGGAATTGTAGGAACGCTGCTCTGGCCGGAGGCACGGTTCGGATTTGAGGCCTTTTTGTTCCCACCCCTATTTGGAATTTTGTCGGTGCTTTCGAATGTGGTGTTGATTTCCAAAAAGGAGCTGTCTATGGGGCAGATGGCTTTCCGGATGTTTCTACAGCTTCTTGTGATTGAGGTTATGGTCTTTGCAGTCAATATCATGGCGGGGAGCTTTGAAAATTATACACCGGCCATATGTATTTTACTGGCCATTGCCGTTGCGGGGATCTATGGAGTGGTACATCTGATGATGTGGCTGAACGACCGGCGTGCGGCGAAAGCTTTTAATGAGAGGCTGCGCCGTTTTCAGGAAGAAGCGCAGTGATTGAAAGAAATGATATGTGATTGTTTACACAGCAGTCAGACTATGTAAGAATAGCAAGCATTTATAATAAAATCAGAGTGACATTTATGGGACATACCTTCTGTTAAATTAATACCTGTAAGGAAACTAGATTGAAAAATTAAACCCGCTCTTTGACAACTGAAAATGGCTATAAAAGGTCTAGTTTACTTTTTTTCTACAGCCCTTTCAAGGCATGATATATTGGTTATATCGATTACTATCTGCTGGGAAAGGAGCAGATATGAATTATTACAATGCTAGTGGACAAATGGACCTGTCAGATCGAATAGCAATAGAAACTGGGATATGCATCGGGGAGTCATTCAAAAAAATAGCAAAAAGACTTCGAAGACATCCATCTACTATTGCTCATGAAGTTAAAGAAAACAGAACTTTCATAAAAAGGTAATTATCCTAATGGAAAGGATTGTAGCAAGGTAAGACATTGTACGGTAAAAGAATTTATGCGGGGGGTGATGAAGAAGACTGTAATACAAAGTGTAGACTTTGCAGAGGAGTGGATTGTACCAAGGTATGCGATAGATATGTATCAGTTGCTTGCCGTAAGTTTGATTCTTCTCCGTATGTTTGTAATAACTGTAAGGATAAAAAGCTTTGCAACAAAGATAAGTATATTTACAGTGCGAAATTCGCTGATGCAGCTGTAACTCGTCGTAGATCGGAGAGTCGACAAGGAGTTAGACTTTCTGATGAAAAGAAGGAAGAATTGGATGAACTTGTGACTCGACTTGTTAAGAAAGGCCAGCCTTTAACACACATATATGCAGAACATGAAAATGAAATGCCAGTGTGTTTGAGAACACTTTATAACTATATCGATGAAGGTGCCTTATCTATTAAAAACATAGATTTAAGAAGAAAGACAGGCTACAAACAACGAAAGAAAAAGTACAACGATATCAATGGATTTCACTCAATGGAGTATAGACAGTGTAGGACATATGAGGATTTTGAATATGCGATGAAATTCAAATATTCAGAAGATGAAGTAACAGAAATGGATACTGTAAAAGGCGTTAGAAAATCTGGAAAGCGTTTGCTTACAATGATCTTTAGAAAGAACAACGTAATGCTACTATTCCTGATGCCAGATGGAAAAGCAGAATCTGTAAAAAAAGGGTTTTTTTGACTATCTCGAGACAGGATTGGGAATAGATGTTTTCAGACGGTTGTTTCCGGTTATTTTGACCGACAATGGAAGTGAATTCAAGAAGGTAGATGAGTTAGAACTTACGCCGGATGAGGATGGCTTCCTAGTTTATAGAACAAGCCTTTATTACTGTGATCCAATGGCTTCATGGCAAAAAAAGGGTGTATCGAGAAGAATCATGAATTTATTCGTTATGCCGTGCCAAAAAGGAAAAAAAGCTTAAACCCATACACGCAAGAAGATATGACTTTATTAATGAATCATATCAATAGTGTAAAAACGTCCTGGACTTGGAAATAAAAAGTCCATACGAGCTCGTAGAAGAGGATGATGAAGATTTCAAAGCATTAATGTCATTATTAAAAAAATGCACCTCATCCCGCCAGATGAAGTGCATTTAATGCCAGATTTATTCGTTAAAAAGTAATTAGACCGAAGCTGCAGATAGTAATCGATTTGTCAATAGGTATTAAATAGACGGGTCGCATTTACTTTTGCATAACAAGTAGCCAGCCGTCTGTTAATCATGCAAACAAATATATACCTGCTATCTGGGATGCCTTAATTATAGCATGATATTTGAATTTGAACATCCATTATTAGGGCTTTATTTGACCTCGGAACAGAATTTTGATTATTAGACGTATTTTCAGTTGGGTTTTAGTTTTTCATTCAAGGATACCTGTAAGGAAGAAAACATGTTACAGGCAAGCTTAACAGGAGGTATTGCTATGAAAGGATATGTAGTGACCGCAGGATATATGGGATATGTGAATGGTGGATATATGTTGTTTGCAAGTGAAGAGGATTATCAGGACTACTATTATTATTGTAAGGATTGATAGAACAGGCACATCTTGACGAATGAAAATTAGAAACGTACAATGGAACTGTTCTATAAAGAATGCAAAGTAAAGGAGATTGAAAATATGAGTATGATTGATGCCGTACGCTCCCAGATGATGGAAGCCATGAAGAACAAGGACAAGACACGTAAGGATGCGCTTTCGATGCTGCTTTCTGCATTGAAGAACAAGGCCATCGATAAACGGGCAGATCTGACCGAGGCAGAGGAATTTGAAGTGGTAAAGCGTGAGATCCGTCAGACGAAGGAAACGATGGATCTGGCTCCGGCAGATCGTGAGGATATCAGGGAAGCGTGTGCAGCACGTCTTGCTGTTTATCAGGAATTTGCACCCGAAGAAATGAGTGAGGATGCTATTCGTGCGGAAGTGCAGGCTGTACTTACGGCTCTTGGCATTACCGAGCCTTCTGCAAAGGACAAGGGCAAGGTAATGAAAGAACTTATGCCGAAGGTAAAAAGGAAAGGCAGACGGCTCCTTAGTCAATAAGATTGTTGGCGAAATGTTAGCGTAACCGGGTCATGAACAGGAAGGATAAAAGATGAATAAAGATTTAACCACAGGAAAACCGGAGAAGGTACTGTGGGGGTTCTGTCTGCCTTTGTTTGGAAGTATTATTTTCCAGCAGCTATATAACATTGCAGACAGTCTGATTGCCGGAAAGTTCGTGGGGGAAAATGCACTTGCGGCAGTTGGAAACAGCTATGAGATTACGCTGATTTTTATTGCATTTGCTTTTTGGCTGTAACATCGGCTGTTCGGTCATTGTGAGCAGATATTTTTGGAGCGAAGGAATACCATAATGTCAAAACTACGGTACATACGACACTCTTAAGCGGTGCCGTTTTGTGTGCACTCTTGATGCTGCTTGGATTCCTTGGATGTCATAAGATGCTCACGATGATTCATACACCGGAAGAAATTATGGCAGATTCCCAGCTGTATCTGATGATTTATATTGCAGGACTGCCGTTCCTTTTCTTCTATAATATTGCAACGGGAATTTTTCTCAGCACTGGGAAATTCGAAGACGCCGTTTGTTTTTTTCTGGCGTGCTCGTCGGTTGCCAATATTATTATGGACTATATTTTCGTAAGATTTCTTGCGATGGGCGTTGCCGGAGTGGCATGGGCCACCTTCATCTGTCAGGGAATCAGCTGCGTACTTGCCATTGTGGTTGTGTTCCGGCATCTTGGAGCACTGCAATGCGAAAAGAAAGCCGTCTGGTTTTCCATGCCGATCTTTTTACAGATCTGCACGGTGGCGATTCCAAGTATCCTGCAGCAGAGCTTTGTTTCTGTCGGAAACATCATTATCCAGAGTCTCATCAATGGCTTTGGTGCATCGGTAATAGCAGGATATGCGGCAGCCATCAAGCTCAATAACCTTGTGATCACCTCCTTTACCACACTGGCTAACGGAATCTCGAATTACACCTCGCAGAATCTGGGAGCCGGTAAGTACGAAAGGATTCACGCTGGCTTTAAGGCCGGAATTAAAATGGTATGGACACTCTGTGTTCCACTGGTACTGCTTTATGTGATTGCCGGAAGATGGCTGGTTTATCTGTTTATGGACAGCAGCAGTGGACCGGCAATGGACACCGGAATTCTGATTCTAAGGATTCTGGCACCGTTCTACTTCGTGGTATCGGTAAAGCTTGTAACCGATGGCGTGCTTCGCGGAAGCAGTATGATGGGAGCATTTATGATTGCAACCTTTACGGATCTGATTCTGCGTGTGAGCATTGCAGCAGTTTTATCTTCGAAGCTTGGCAGTGTAGGAATCTGGAGTGCATGGCCGGTTGGCTGGGCACTTGGAACCATGCTTTCTCTGTTCTTTTATTTTTAAGGCAAAAGAAAAAAACCACTTCCTGTTAAAGAGCAAGGAAATGGTTCAGATCGAAGAAGAGGAAAAAAACTGGAAGTTTAAGTTTACAAGGCCTTGCGGACTTCAATCGCTTTCATAGGGCACATCTCCTGACAACAGAAGCAGGAGATGCAGCCCTTTTTCTGATAAGACGGCCTTTTTCTTTCCAGACCGGTCTTCTTTGATTTTTAATAATGTGGGCCGGGCAGCTTTCGGCGCACTTGCCGCAGCCGACACATTTGCTTTTTGTTCAGAAGCGGATAGGATTTAAATAATTTTCCCATAACAAATACCGCGGGTTTGCGTAAGAAGCCCGGAAGTGCTGTCGAAAAATCAAGCTTCCTGGTATCCGGCACCTGAAAAGGAGTGAGATCCTCAGGGATCGCATCGCCGATCAGTTGGATCTCTTCAGGATGGGCAAGGCCCTGTTCTACTGCCTGACGGATCATTACAATGCTCATGGGGTTAAGCTTCATTAATCCGGCAGCAAAATAATCCTGTGTATAAAAATCACGGGCTGCCAGAATCATTTTAAGCGGATGGGAGGTGCCGCCGGTAGGACCGTTTCCTTCCATGGCGTCTACCGCATCGATGATGGTAAGCTGGGGAGAGACAGTCTGTGCCAGCTCTACCAGCATATTCGAAAAGTCCCCGATATCTGGCCAGCGGTAATGCATCTGCGGCTTCTCAAGACCTGGAATGGTACCGAAAAGATTCTTGATTCCACCGGAGTAACCGGTCATGGAATGCGTCTTTAGTTTACAGATGTTAATGACATAATCGGCTTCCACAATCGGGGTGATGAGATGAAAGCTGTGGTTTTTAAAACCATCACGGGTAGGAACCGTCCGGGCAGTAAAGTCCATGTTCATGCGGATATCCGGTTCCAGGGAAGACATGCCACAGACACGGTAGAGATTTTTCATATGTTCGGCATTGTAAAGCCCGCCGGAGCTTTCGGCAAGGGTTATGTCAGTCACACCATGCTCCCGTAAGTAACGTACGACAGCCTTTACCACAAGAGGATGGGTGGTCACCGGGAAGTCCGGGCTTTTCGCCATGACAAGGTTTGGCTTGATGACGACCTTAAGATTGGAGCGCAGGTCATCGGCAATGGATAAGGCATCCATGGCTTTGCAGACGGCCGGATAAAGTAACTCTTCTTTATATTCAGAAACGTGGTATAATGTCTGTAGCATAATTGGAAATCCTTCTTATTATAAAATGGGGGTTCTGTCCCCGAACAAAAACCATTGTAGCATAAACGGAACAAAAAGATAAGATAGATCTTTGCCATTCGTAAATGAAGAAACGGTCGAAGCCTGTTCAGGAGTGAGCAGTAACCAGGAAAATGGTAATCATGGAGGCATATTGTGGAAAACAGACATTTATCAGAAGAACAGAAACGTACGATTGAAGAATCGGTTCGAAATATATTGGCAGCTCTTGGGGATGACCCGGATCGGGAAGGCCTTGTGGATACACCGGAGCGCGTGGCGCGGATGTATGATGAGGTATTCGAAGGAATGCGTTATACCAATGAAGAGATTGCCCGGATGTTTGCCCGGTGTTTTGAAGAACCGTCCTCCGGAGAGATGGTTTTAGTGAAAAATATGGATGCATTCAGCTATTGCGAGCATCATCTGGCGCTGATGTATAATATGAAGATTTCAGTAGCGTATCTTCCGAAGACAAAGGTGATCGGCTTAAGCAAGGTTGCGCGGATCGCAGATATGGTATGTAAAAGGCTGCAGTTACAGGAACGGATCACTTCGGACATTGCACAGATTATGCAGATGGTACTTGGAACGGAAGATGTGCTGGTACACATTGAAGGGGAACATAGCTGTATGACAGCGCGTGGAATCCGGAAGCCCGGAACGGTTACGACAACCACGGTTTCCTGTGGGGCATTTAAGACGGATGCGGCGTTGCGCACAGAAGTATTCAGCCAGTTATAAACGGATAAAGCAGCTGATTTGCATTACAGACAGGAGGAAATGGTACATAGGGGGGAGTCCCGGTATGTGCCGGTAAAACGGAAAGTCATGGCAAGAGGAAGTCACCACAGCAGCGGCAGTCATCACGGAAGCCACCACAGTTCACACAGTTCACATCACAGCTCATCGCACAGAAGCTATCATAGAAGCACAGGCTATCATTCTCATAAGAGCCCGAATTTTCATTCACACAGGGGCGCCTATAATAATTTGGAGAATCCGCTTAGAATGGCACCTTCCGGAGTCGAGAGCTATCACGGGACATGGATGTTTGGGAAGGATTATTTCATTAATACGAATGATGAGTATTATAAGAATCATTTTGATGAGGATAAAATTCCATGGCCGGTGCGCTGCAGCGGAGTGTTTGATGTTGTGCTGATTCTTGCGATGTTTGGAACCTTTCTGAATCTATTTTTATGAACTTCTGATTCCCTTCTTTGAAAATATTTCTATGACGGATGGGGCATTTTATGCTGCAGACCAGATGATTTATTTTGGGCAATGGCTCCTTCCGGTACTGCTGATTTCATGGAAAGGCTGGGCAGTCAGAAGAGCCGACCAGATGGAACGGGCCTTTTGCCTTGAAATGATCCAGTACTATCAGGCTATGAAGCAGAAGGATGAATATGAGTTTAAAAAGAAGGAGCATCAGGCGTCCTTACGATATTATAAAGAATGCCCGAACTGCGGGGCACCGGCAGGTGAAAATGATACGGTTTGTGCCTATTGTGACAGTTCTCTTCTGATTCCGGAAGCCAGAACGTGGGTGGTTCCGGATGATATTCCGGCATCTGCCCTTGTGGAGGGACAGGAGCAGGATAATCTGTCGCAGAGCCCGCAGGAGTGGATGAAATAAGTAAAAGTAATAGAGGTATAAATTGAAAATAAGCAGGCAGAAGGTCAGGTGAGAAATCATCTGGCTTTTTTGCTTTTTGAGTGACATTTATGGGACACATCTTCTGATAGACTGGGATCATGGAAATGAGAAAACATTGGAAACAGATTCAACAGAATCAGAATGGAGGAGTCATCATGAGAGAAGGAGCAAGGAGAGTAATTATAACCGTCAGTGCACTGGTATTAATCGGAATTACCGTCTTCTGTATTTCCGGAACAGTACACAGCAGTGAAAAGGTGGAACGCAGGGAACGGGAGAAGTACTACCGTGAGATAGAAGCAGAATATGTGAAGGAGGTGCGGTTTTTCCTGAATGAAGAGGGGTATTCAAACAGCGGCGTTACCATGACGAAGGTGATTGATGAAGAAGAAAACAGAAGCTATACCATGACCATTCATCATCATGGGATCGGAAATCTGCAGCAGGAAGAACAGGAGCAGCTGAAGGAGGAGCTTTTGCAGATCAGGAGAGAGAAAATGGAAGGGGTAATTACCTATATCTTTTTGTAAAAAGGAAAAGTAAAGGCTGGAGTAAAATTTTATTCGGATAATGGAAAAAGTAAAGCAAAAAGAATGACAAGAACTCCAAACAGGGTTATACTTAAATATATATATCTGAATGGAGGATCTGACAGATGAGACCACAGGCAGGACAGCTTTATCGTCATTTTAAAGGAAATCTGTATCGGGTAATTGCCATCGCAAAGCACAGTGAAACGGAAGAAGAGCTGGTGATTTATGAGGCGCAGTATGGAGATCATCAGGTGTATGCGCGCCCCCTTTTGATGTTCACGGAGATGGTAGACCGTACGAAGTATCCGGATGCCCGGCAGCAATACCGGTTTGAACCGGTACAGGAGAACAATCAGCAGGAAGCAGAAGAAATAAATATTGATCCTATGGTACTTGAGTTTCTGGAGGCAGATACTTTTGAAGAAAGACTGAATATTCTCCATGGACTGCATGCACGGATTACGGATGATATGATTAATACCATGGCACTTTCCGTCGATCTGGAGATCAAGGACGGAGACCTTGAAGACCGTTATGAAGAGTTGAAGAATTGTCTTCTGACCCTGGAACGGTATGAATGTAACCGGCTCAGGTAAAAGACCGCCGGATGCGGAAGGAAGCCCAAGAGTCAGAGTGTACCTGTACCATATGAAAGCTGATCTGCTTAATAGTGACTGGATTTCAAACCGGATGAGGAAATTGAAAAGCCTGAAACAGTGGTGAAATCAGGAAGGAGTACACGATGGCATATGATTTGGAGCATCGGCTGGTAATCGGAGTGTCTTCGCGGGCATTGTTTGATCTGTCCGTGGAGAATGAATTGTTTGAAACGCAGGGGGTGGAGGCTTACTGCCGGTATCAGGTAGAGCATGAGAAGGATTACCTGATGCCGGGCAATGGCTTCCGGCTGATTGAAGCACTTCTTAATATTAATAAAATTCCGGGGCAGGAGGGCAGAGTGGAGGTCATCATCATGTCCCATAACAGCCCGGACACCTCACTGCGGGTATTTAATTCCATTGCACATTACGGGCTGCAGATTTCGAGAGCAGTACTGGCAAGCGGAGCATCGTTGGCGCCGTACTTAAATGCCTTTCACACCGATCTTTATCTGTCTGCGGATGAAGCGGATGTACAGGCAGCGATTGACAGCGGAATTGCTGCCGGGATTATCTGCTGTGACCGGATTCAGACGGTAGGAGAAAATGCGGACCCGCTTTCACAGATCCGGATCGCATTTGATGGGGACGCTGTCCTGTTTTTCGGATGAATCGGAGCAGCTTTATAAGGAACAGGGACTGGAAGACTTTGAAGAGAATGAAAGACTTAGGGCGAACCAGCCGATGAATCAGGGACCGTTTGCCAAGTTTTTTTAAAAAAACCATCTCGGATATCCAGAAGGACTTTCCGCAGGATCAGGCACCGATCCGGACGGCACTTGTTACTGCTAGAAGTGCACCGGCGCATGAACGGGTAATCCGTACATTGCGCGCATGGAACGTGCGGATTGATGAAGCCTTTTTTCTGGGAGGAATTTCAAAGAGTGATGTGCTGAAGGCATTTGGAGCGCAGATTTTTCTTTGATGATCAGGCAGTACATACGAAGCTGGCATCCCAGGTGGTGCCGTCTGCCAGAGTGCCCTATAAAAAGAAAGCCGCGCAGAATAAGGATCCATAGGATAAGAACTCATAGGATAAGAACCCATAGGATAAGGACCCTTGGATAGAAATGGGTTGAATATGGAAGGAAGAGGATCGTTTGTAACTGTGAGGGGACGGAACAGTTATGGTAGTTTTAAATAAATCAGACAGGATAGCAATCAATGAGTGACAACGAAATTTTTGAAGCAGTGTGTGGAACCGCTTCTTGCATTTTATGACCGTGGACGAAGGATACTGCCATGGCGGGAAGAACCGACACCCTATCATGTATGGGTGTCTGAGATTATGCTGCAGCAGACAAGGGTAGAAGCCGTGAAGCCCTATTACGACCGCTTTATGAAGGCACTGCCGGATATCCGGAGCCTTTCACAGGCAGAGGAGGAAAAGCTCCTGAAGCTGTGGGAGGGACTTGGCTATTATAACCGTGTCCGTAATATGAAAAAAGCAGCGGAAATACTGGTTGACCGGTATGACGGTGAAATGGCTCCTTCCTATGAAGATATCCTTTCTCTGCCGGGAATCGGCAGCTATACGGCGGGAGCCATCAGCTCCATTGCGTTCGGAATCAAAAGGCCTGCAGTAGATGGAAATGTACTGCGGGTTCTGTCACGTCTGCGTGCGGATGCAGCGAATATCATGCAGCAGTCTGTGCGGAACAGAATCGAAGAGGAGCTTTTTGCGATCATGCCCGAAGATCGGCCGGGAGATTTTAACCAGGCTTTGATGGAGCTTGGAGCCATGGTCTGTACGCCGAATGGAGCACCAAAGTGTGGGGAATGTCCATGGAAGGAGCTGTGCGTGGCACATCGGGAAGGGCGTGAGACGGATTTTCCCTGTAAGCCTCCGAAGAAGGCCCGGGTGATCGAGGATAAAACGGTTCTGATTATCAAGGACGATAGGAAAGCAGCACTGACAAAGCGGCCGGAAAAGGGGCTCCTTGCAGGAATGTATGAGTTCCCAAGCATTACTGGACATCTTTCACAGGATGAAGTATTATTATTTTTAAAAGAAAGGGGCTTATCCGTGCTGCGGATTGAACCGCTTAGTCAAAAGCAGGCATATCTTTTTCCCATAAGGAATGGCATATGATCGGCTATGCAGTGAAGGTGGATGAATTGGCAGAAACAACCGGAAATCCGGAGGATTCCCTGGTGTTCGTAGAGCAGCGGGAAGCACGGGAAAGATATCCGATTCCAACAGCCTACAAGGCATATCTGAAGGCATTTCTGGAAGAGGGTTAATTGAGTATGGCCTGAAGCATCTGCTGCTGAAGGCTTGGAAATGAATGGCAGCAGTGCAAAAATTATCTGGAGGATGGCACATGAAATTATTATCGTTTGCAGTACCATGTTATAATTCCGAAGCATATATGGAAAAATGTATTGAGTCACTTCTTGCTGGTGGAGAAGAGGTTGAAATTCTGATTATTGATGACGGTTCGAAGGACCGTACCGCAGAGATTGCTGACAGCTATGCCGAAAAGTATCCGACGATCGTGAAGGCAATCCATAAGGAAAACGGAGGCCATGGTTCGGCCGTGAATACAGGAATTGCAAATGCCACAGGCCTGTATTTTAAGGTGGTTGACAGCGATGACTGGGTTAAGGAAGAAGTATACCGGCAGATTCTTGCAAAGCTCCATGAGCTTACCGGCGGTGAGACCACACTGGATATGCTGATCAGCAACTTTGTTTATGAAAAGGCCGGTGAGAAGCGCAGGAAGGTGATGCGTTATCGTCATGCACTCCCGGTGGACCAGATGTTTACCTGGGATGATGTGCATCATTTCCATAAAGGACAGTATATTCTCATGCATTCCGTGATTTTCCGTACGAAGCTGCTACGGGAATGTGGAATTCAGCTTCCGGAGCATACGTTCTATGTGGATAACATTTATGTATTCGAGCCGCTTCCTTTTGTACGGAATATGTATTATATGGATGTGAATTTCTACCGTTATTATATCGGAAGAGAAGACCAGTCCGTACATGAAAGTGTGATGATCAGCCGTATTGACCAGCAGCTCCGTGTAAAATAAGCTGATGATCGATTATATGGTTGAGAACCGCTCTCTGGTGAATTCCAATAAGAAGAGATACCGTTACATGTTAAGCTATCTGGATATCATTACAACGATTTCCTCGATTCTCTTAATCCGTTCCGGTACAGAAGAAAAACCTGCAGAAGAAGCAGGAGCTTTGGGGAGTACCTAAAGAAGAAGGACTGGGTGCTATATAAAAGACTCCGCTTCGGACTCTTAGGCCAGTGCATGAATCTCCCCGGTAAAGGCGGCCGCATGATTTCCGTGGAAGGATATAAGATCTGCCAGAAGTTTTTCGGGTTTAATTAAGAATGGAAAAATGCATAATGAGAGCATAGTGAATGGTGATGAAATGATGCAGGCAGAACTCTGGGTGAGTTCTGCCTTATTATTTGCAGGTATTAAAATAGCGTACAATATCTAATCTTTTGAACGATTCATTAATTCTACATAAATCTGTAAGTATCGATTTAATCGGTCGAGCTCTTCTGCATCACCTGAATATAAAATCTCAACAATAGTATCCGGAATCTGCGATAATATTTTTGTCAGTAGTTTTTTTCCAGTTACGATATAATCCAGACTACAATGAAAAAAATTTCACAAAATTGTTTTAAATTTTTGACGGATAAGCTTGATGTACCACATTCGGTATGGCTGATGTGCTTCGGACTGATATCAAGCATTTCGGAAAGAGCTTCCTGAGTAACGTTGTGGGAACGACGGATCTCTGCAATACGCATTCCGATGTCATAAGATAATGTGTTTTTCCTCCATAAGTAAACCTCCTAGGTACAGTGTATTGGTAGAATATACGATGAAACACTATTTAAAAAGGTTTGCAAAAAAATACAATAATTATACTTGAAAGGTTTACTTAATAGGACAAAGGTGCTAAAATCAGTACAGTTAGTAAAAAAATTTGTAAGAGGAGGACAAATAAAATGAAACGATGGAAAAAGGGAATGGCATGGCTGCTAAGCGTGCTATGCATACTGGTGACGGTGCAGATTCCGAGTATACCGGCGAAAGCAGTTGAAAAATATAATGCTTCAGTTGCTGTAGAGTATGCAATAAACAATTGGAACAAATCTAATGAATTGTGTGCAGGTTTTATTAGCAATTGTCTATGGGCTGGGGGCTTGACATCATTTCCATATAGAGCTACAGCAGACATATGTGAATACGGAAATTTGACAAGTTATGGATTTGAAAAAAATAATTTGTCGTATACTGGAACAGGGAGTATTAAAAATAATGGAACAAATGCAGGAAAAGTCGATATTGGGGATATAATTGTGTATCGCTGTTTTGCAGGATGTGACTATACATATTGGCATGTCGCAATTGTGTCGCAAATAAAATCAGATGGTGAAGTTTGTATAGCTGATACTAATGGAGCATGTAAAGGACAAGGATATGTTAATGTCCCTGCTGGATGGTACATTGATGGTGGAGGGCATGGTTATGGAAATGCAAAGTTAACAATAGAATGTTATCATTATGTAGGAGTTACTAATCAGCGCCCTGAAGGTGCTGCTGATGTGATAGAAGCTGTAGGAAATAAAAGGATTCATGTATATGGATGGGCTTATGATCCGGATGCAGGAGCATCAACCCCACTGGAAATACATGTATATTTGGGAACAGAGAGTAATCAGGTGGAAACTTTTGTTGGTAAGACGGTAACTTCGTTCAAAAGAGAGAATAATTATTTAGGATACGACGTGACACTGGACGTTCCAATTTCGGGAGAAAAAAATATGTGTATGTATGGGCACTTGATTCTTCCGGAGAGAATAATAATCGAATGATAGGATCAAAAAAATATATATTCCAAGTGATACCATAAAAACCCACAATTTCAAATCTTCAGGTGATTCAAAAAAATAAAAAAATGGATATATTCTCCAGTGTAATGTCAGTGATAATGTTGGTGTGTCTAAAGTGGAATTTTTCTACTTGTACAGAAGCGTCAGGTAAAACGGATTGGAAGACATACACAGTTACAGATATTGTAAATGGTGTGGTAACCTGTGAAATCAAGACATCTGATTTTGCAGATCGGGAAGGAAAATATTATACGGATGTATATGCCTATGATGCAGCTGGAAATAAAACGGATTGGGCAAAAGAGAATACCTACTATCCGTATATTGATAGAACAGCTCCGGTTGTTATATCTGCTGAAATTACATCCTGTGATAAAGATGGATATAATGTAACAGCAACAGCTACGGATAATGTAGGAGTAACTGTGATTAAATTCCCATCATGGAATAGTGGTGGAACAGAAGATGATATTGTCTGGTATGAGGGAACACCGGTAGTAAATGGTACTTCAACATGTAGAATCAATATCAAGGATATGAAATCAGGAAATGGTAAATACTGGACAGATATCAGAGCTTATGATGCAGATGGAAACGTTTCAGGTCTTACGAGTATTAACCATTTGCCGGTTAGAATTGATAGTGATGCTCCGACAATCTCCAACATAACAACCACGAAGCTTTCAGATACCTCTTACAAAGTATCCTGTAAGGTAACAGACGACAATCTTCAATCTGTTCAGTTTGGAACTTCTGTAAATGGAGAGCTCCCAGTCTGGAAGAAGGTATCTGCAACGGATGGTGTAGATGAGGCTATAATCAGTATGGATGATTTTTTTGGGGAGGAAGGAAATTATCTCACCACGATTAAGGCAATCGATACGTTTGGAAATGAAAGCGCAATGGTAGCAGAGCTGGTAAGCCTCGATGCAAAGAAGCCATTAACAGGAATTGCTCTAAATAAAACTGAGATTGAATTGGAAAAGGGAACAACAGAAACCTTGACTGTAAGCTATGATCCGGCAGACACTACGGATAGTAAAGAAACCTTATGGGCGTGCAGTGACTATTCTGTGGCAACAGTAGAAAACGGAGTAGTTACAGCAGTAGGAAAAGGAAATGCGATTATAACTGCACGTTGTGGAAGATATACAGCAACCTGTAATATTACGGTAACAGAAAAGGATGTAACACCGGATCCGAAGCCAACAGAAAAGCCGTTAACAGGAATTACATTAAATAAAGAAACTTTGGAACTGGAAAAAGGAGCAACCGAAAGCTTAACAGTTGGTTATGCTCCGGAAGATACAACAGATAATAAGGATGTAATTTGGACAAGCAGTGAGGAAGCTGTGGCTACTGTAACAGATGGAACAATTACAGCAGTAGGAAAGGGAACGGCAATTATTACAGCCAAAGTTGGAAATTGTGAAGCATCCTGTACGGTAAAGGTAACAGAGGAGGAAGTAAATCCTTCACCAACAGATAAGCCAAGTCCGACACCGAGCGAGGATCCCAAGCCGACACCGAGCGAGGATCCCAAGCCGACACCAAGTGAGGATCCCAAGCCGACACCGAGCGAAGATCCCAAGCCGACACCAAGTGAGGATCCAGAGCCAACACCAAGTGAAGATCCCAAACCGACACCGAGCGAGGATCCCAAGCCGACTCCGAGCGTGAATCCAGATCCGGCACCAACAGACAAGCCAAAGCCTGTAGTAAAACCTGATGTGCCTGCTGATAGACCGGTATCTCAGCATACTCATAATTTTAACTGGGTGACGGTACAAAAAGCCAGCACAACACAGGATGGCATAGAAGAGTTAAAATGTGATTGTGGAATGGTTAAGGAAAGCAGTATCATACCGGCAAGTCAGGCATATGTCAATGAGTTGTACCAAAATCTTGGTAAGGCATCAGAGAATGGAGAGGTATCATTTGATTCAGGAAGAATTTATACGATTTCCGATTATCTGATTAAAAAGCTTCAGGATCGTCCAGATGTTGTAACTACAATTACCTTTTGAGTATGACCATAAGAAATATCAAATGATTATTCCTGCTGGTGCGGATTATACGGAATTATTGGAAGATGAAGAGTATTTTTATGGATATTTCTATTTTGCAAAGAAGGTAGGAGCCAAAGTGGAAGAACTATAATAGATAAATCGTAATTATTCAGTACAGGCGAAGCATTTACTGATGAGATCATAAGAATATGATTCGATAATGCATATGAAGAAAAATTTATATTATGTGAATGTTTAGTAATTGTTTAAAATAAGTCGGACAGAATACTAAGTGTGAATACAGGCAGAACTCCGAGTGGGATCTGCCTGTGTTGCTATGCATATGAGAAAATGATTTAGAGGATTATTTCTGACTTTTTTTATGCATAATCACGAAAAACCTCCGTTAATGTTCACTCGTACCTCGTTTCAGTAACGATTCGCAGGCTCATTTGAAGTTTTTGCTTCGCGAAAGGAGCCTGCTCGCTCCTGAGTCATGTTCTTGCACAGCCTGACAGCAAGTGTCTGGCTGCTGCATGAACAGTAACAAACTACCAAAGAAGATCATAAATTTCTTTAAAAAAACATGTTGAAATCTACCAAATATTCTGTTATATTGAACTTACAAATCAGATTAAGCATATGACAGAATTGTTTGAATCGAAATCTAAAATTCATTAAGGAACATTTCGTTACCATTTTCAAATTAGGAAACTATTCGAAAATCAAGGCCGCATTTCTAGAATCTATGCTTATTTCCAAAACAATATAAGAATAGGCAGGAGATTTTAGAAACAGTGATTTTGTATATGATGGGAGCATGTATTCTTCCGGTTCTGTGTATTGCTGTTTTTTTCTTGCAGAAGGAGGAAAAGTGGGAAAAATATGATGGACTGATGGGCAGGTATCTCAGTAACAGGGAACGATTTGCTGATTTGATGAATGGTATTATGTTTGACGGAAAGCAAATGATTGATCCGAAATCACTGGAACGGGAAGCGGGAGACTATTTTTGAAACAGAGGGAAGCTTAGAAGCAGATCAAAGCAAAAGTAGAACGAAAGTCGCAAGGAAAAATATAGAATAGTCCAAAGACGATATCGTGATTTAAAGATGAGAAGCAGACAGAACGGTCAATTCCGGATATTTGCATTAGAGAATCAGAGTGTTGTGGATTATACGATGCCCTTACGATGCATGGAATATGATTTTCTGGACTATCAGGAGCAGCTGAATAATCTGAAGGAAACGTATAAGATAAAGAAGGAGACACTTCGAGGTCCGGAGAAGCTGTGCGGCATCAGGAAAAGGGACAGACTTTTACCGGTATATACAGTTTGTTTATATCACGGAGAAGAGGAATGGGATGGTCCAAGGAGCCTGTCTGATATGACTTGCATTGATGACGAGAGTGAAGAAAAGAATAATTTTTCGGATTATCAAATGAGATTGTACTGTATCAATGAGCAGCAGGATTTTCAAGTGTTTCATACGGAATTGAAGCAGTTTTTTTCAGGCACTTATTTATCGTAAAGATAAAGAAAAAAACTGAAAGAATTGATTGATAATTCGGTTGAATACCAGAATTTGTCAGAGGAAACATTTGAGATGATCGTTAAATTTCTGGGAATGTCGGAGTTATGGAAGAACAGAAATAACTTTATGAACCACAATGATAAATGGGAGGGATACAATATGTGTCAGGCAATAAGAGAATTACGGGCAGAGGAAAGGGCTATTGGACGTGAGGAAGGCGTGGAAATTGGAATAGAACAGGGAATAGAACAGATGATTCTTGAAAACCTGGAAGAGCACAGGACAGAGAAAACCATTGTTGGAAAGCTGGTTCGTTGGTTTTCACTAACGGGAGAACAGGCGAAGATGTATTATGACAAGTGTGCGAGAGATGTGGTATAGAAACCAACGGTACTGAATAGGGCAGAACTCAGAAATGGGTTCTGCCTTTTTACATTTCCTTTTCCTGCTTTGACAAACATTTTTACATAAGCACACTTTTTTTCATTTTTACAAGAGATCTTTATCATGAAATACATAAGATCAAAACAATCAATGCATCACCGGAATCAAAAAAACAAAAGGTGAACCGAGAGGAGATTTATTATGAGAAAGAAATTAAGCGTATTTGTTATGGCTCTTGCGGGAGCAGCACTTCTTGCAGGATGTGGGTCTAACACAACCACAGCAGCAGACGCCACCACAACCGAAACAACAACAGAGACTACAGCAGATGCAGCACCGGCAGAAGATACGACTGCAGAAGCACCTGCACAGACAACCGAAGATAACGGAACCGTATCTACCGATGGTTCTACTTCCATGGAGAAGGTAATCGGTGCTTTAGGAGAATCCTTCATGGCACAGAACGACGGAGTAACCTTTACCTACAATCCGACAGGATCCGGATCCGGTATTACTGCAGTGGAAGAAGGAAGATGCGATATCGGACTTTCCAGCAGAAACTTAAAGGATGAAGAAGTTGCAAAAGGATTAACCCAGACCGTACTTGCATACGACGGAATTGCAATCATTGTAAATCCTGAAAATCCGGTTTCCGATCTTGATATTGACACCATAGCTAAGATTTACAAGGGTGAGATCAAGAACTGGAGCGAAGTTGGCGGAAACGATGCAGAAATCGTTCTGATCGGACGTGAAGCAGGAAGCGGTACAAGAGATGGATTTGAATCCATTACCGGAACCGAAGATGCATGTGCATATCGTCAGGAATTAACATCTACAGGTGATGTGATCACAACTGTAGCCCAGAATCCGGATGCAATTGGATATGCTTCCCTTGCTTCTGTAAAGGATACCGTAAAAGCACTTTCCGTAGGCGGTGTGGTTCCTACTGAAGATACCGTAAAAGACGGCTCCTATGTAATCCAGCGTCCGTTTGTACTCGTAACCAAGGATGGCGTAGCATTATCCGCAACCGCTCAGAAGTTCTTCGACTACATCACTTCCGCTGATGCAGCAGGCATCATTTCCGAAGCCGGTGCAGTAGCAGCAAACTAAGATATAGCAGATAAGCAGCATAAATCTTAAGGCTGAGAGCAGGATGTAAATATACATCGATAATAAACAAATAGAACATCCAGACAGCGCAACATTTTGAGTCAGACATCCGGGTTGCTGTCTGGATGTGGCTATATTAACTGGTATGATCCTAAAAAGGAAATATAACAGGTGAACAACATGAAAAAAAGAAGCAATTTTTTTGAAAACTTCATACACGGGATTTTCCTGGTGCTCGGATTGATTACAGTAGGCTGTGTGCTGCTGATTTCAGTGTATCTGATCATTTCCGGCATACCGGCCATCCGGCAGATCGGACTTATTCCTTTTCTGTTTGGCAAAACCTGGGCATCGACAGCAGCAGAACCGTCTTATGGAATTCTGCCGTTCATCCTGACCAGTGTTTACGGAACGGCAGGAGCGATTCTGCTTGGGGTTCCGTTCGGGTTCCTGACCGCAGTATATCTTGCCAAGGTAGCGCCGAAAAAAGTACGGACGATTATGGAATCGGCAGTCAGTCTTCTTGCCGGAATTCCTTCCGTCGTATACGGTCTTGTGGGCATGCAGGTGCTTGTACCCGGGATCCGGAAGCTGTTCCATGTCCCGGATGGAGCGAGCTTACTGGCAGCCATTATTGTATTAGCTATTATGATTCTGCCGTCCATTATTAAAGTGTCCATGACGAGTCTGGAGGCAGTACCGAAGGAGTATGAAGATGCTTCTCTGGCTCTTGGAGCCACGCCTGTGGAAACCTATTTCCGGGTATCGGTGCCTGCTGCGAAAAGTGGTATTGCGGCAGCCGTGGTGCTGGGCGTCGGACGTGCTATCGGGGAGGCCATGGCCGTCATGATGGTATCGGGAAATGTACCCAACATGCCTGAGCTGTTCCAGAGTGTCCGGTTCCTTACAACAGCTGTGGCAAGTGAAATGTCGTATTCTTCCGGATTACAAAGACAGGCACTGTTTTCCATTGCACTGGTACTGTTCCTGTTTATTATGCTGATTAATGCAACATTGAACTTTTTTTCCTGAAACGGGATAAGGAGGCTTAACATGAAACATGGTGGAATAACACACAGACGTGTGTTTTATATTTGGATGATGAAAATATTGATGTGGATCTCTGCCGGACTTACGGCACTCCTTGTTCTTTTTCTGATCGGATATGTATTTATCAAGGGACTTCCCAACATTTCCTGGGAGCTGCTATCTACATCACCCAGTTATCTGGCAGACCGGATCGGAATCCTGCCCGATATCTTAAATACAATTTATATTGTGCTTGCAACATTACTTATTGTTCTTCCCCTTGGAGTAGGAGCAGCGATCTATCTGACCGAGTATGCAGCCAATAAGAAGCTGGTTACCGTAATTGAATATGCGGCAGAAACACTTTCGGGTATTCCGTCTATCATTTACGGTCTGGTTGGCATGCTGTTCTTCTGCCAGTTCCTGAATATGAAGACCTCCCTGCTGGCAGGAGCCCTGACACTGGTAATTATGAACCTTCCGACGATCATGCGTACCACCCAGGAGAGTCTTAAGACCGTTCCGCAAAGCTACCGTGAGGGCGCATTCGGATTGGGAGCGGGTAAATGGAGAGTGATCCGTACCGTAGTGCTGCCCGGATGTATTGATGGTGTCATTACTGGATGTATTCTGTCAGTTGGACGAATCCTGGGAGAGTCCGCAGCCCTGCTTTTCACCGCCGGCTTTGCCCATGCACTTAATAATATCGTTAAAGGACTTGGCAGTGCCGGAGCTACACTGACAGTAGCTCTTTATGTATACGCAAAGGAACAGGGAGAATTCGGAGTGGCATTTGCAATTGCGGCGATTCTGATGATTCTCACCATGCTCATCAATTTTGCGGCAGTACTGGTTGGAAAGTATTTCAAAAAGAGAAAGGATATGTAAGTGATGAACAACATTGTGACGGTACATGATCTTTGTCTGTGGTATGGAAGCCATCAGGCACTGACAGATATTAATATTGAGATCCCGGAAAAAAGCATTACCGCATTGATCGGTCCGTCCGGCTGTGGTAAATCCACCTTTTTAAAGACCATCAACCGTATGAATGATCTGATTCCGGATGTAAAAATTACAGGAGAAATTAAATACAAGGAGCAGAATATTTTTGCTCCGAATGTGGATGTAAATGATCTGCGAAGAGAGGTCGGAATGGTATTCCAGAAGCCGAATCCGTTCCCGATGAGTATTTATGATAATATTGCCTATGGACCGCGTACGCATGGGGTAAAGAATAAAGCAAAGCTCGATGATATTGTGGAACGTTCTTTACGTGGGGCAGCAATCTGGGATGAAGTAAAAGACCGCCTTAAGAAGAATGCGTTAGGCCTTTCCGGTGGGCAGCAGCAGAGACTTTGTATTGCAAGAGCACTTGCCGTAGAACCGGAAGTACTTCTGATGGATGAGGCGACCAGTGCCCTTGATCCGATTTCTACCTTAAAAAAATCGAGGAGCTTGCTGAAGAACTGAAGAAAAAAATATACCATTGTTATTGTTACCCATAATATGCAGCAGGCTGTGCGTATTTCAGACCGCACTGCATTTTTCCTGTTGGGCGAGCTTGTGGAATATGGGGATACGGAAAAAATGTTCTCCGATCCTGTGGACAAGAGAACGGAAGATTATATAACAGGGAGGTTTGGATGATGAGAAGTCATTTTGATGAACAGCTTGCATTATTGAACAAAGAGCTGATTGAAATGGGAGCCTTATGTGAAGAAGTAATTGAGCTGGCATCCCGTGCACTTGCAGAAGGAAATAAATCTCTGGCAGGACAGATTGCACCGATTGATGCCCAGATTGACCAGAAGGAGCGTACGATTGAATCGATGTGCCTGCGGCTTCTGCTGCAGCAGCAGCCGGTAGCAAAGGATCTTCGTCAGATTTCTGCAGCTCTTAAGATGATTACGGACATGGAACGGATCGGGGATCAGGCAGAGGATATTGCTGAAATCATCTGCTTCCTTAAGGAAGAAGAACGGAAGGAGGATATCCTGCTTCCTGAAATGGCGAAGGCATCCATCGGTATGGTGACCGAAAGCGTTGATGCGTTTGTAAAACGTGATATAATGTTAGCGGAAAAGGTAATTAAGGATGATGATATTGTAGACCGGTATTTTGACCGTGTGAAGGAAGATCTGATCCGGAAGATTGCGGATGACCCGAAGGACGGTGAATATGCGATAGATCTGCTGATCATTGCCAAATATTATGAACGTATTGCGGATCACGCAGTAAATATTGCAAAATGGGTGATCTTTTCAGTTACGGGAGTCCACAAGGAGGAATAAAAATGATTTGGTGTGTAGAAGATGATGCAAGCATCCGTGATATCGAGGTATATGCATTACAGTCCACAGGCTATGAAGCGAAGGGTTTTGAGGATGGTACTTCCTTTCTGAAGGAGTTAAAATTCCAGAAGCCGGAGCTTGTCGTACTGGATGTGATGCTTCCCGGAATTGACGGGATTGCTCTTTTGCAGAAGATGAAGGAGGATCCGGAAACCAGAGATATTCCGGTCGTCATGGCAACGGCAAAGGGAGCGGAATATGATAAGATTCAGGGACTTGATATGGGTGCGGATTATTATCTTACGAAACCGTTCGGTGTAATGGAATTCGTATCCTGTGTGAAAGCGGTTCTGCGCAGATGCCAGCCGCGTCAGGTAGAGCATTTGCTTAAAACCGGCGGATTGATTGTAAATATCGATGAACACACTGTAACCATAGATGGAGAAAGAATTACATTGACCTATAAAGAGTTTGAACTTCTCCGGCTGTTTTTTTGTCACATCCGGGCATGGCGTTTACCAGAGACCAGCTGTTTAATGAGGTCTGGGGAATGGACTACTGCGGGGATACCCGTACCGTGGATATGCATATCCGGACGCTGCGGCAGAAGCTTAAGGACTACGGAGAACTGATTGAAACGGTACGCAATGTAGGGTACCGTCTGGAGGCTAAATCATGACAAAGAAAATCTTTCAATCGATTATAATTGTCGCTGCAACCGTACTGCTTGCCAGTCTGACAATTATATTGGGAGTATTTTATGAGTATTTTGGAAACATCCAGAAGGGGCAGCTGACGGATGAACTGAATCTGGCGTCTGTTTCTGTTATAAAGGATGGCGTGGATTATTTAGAGCATCTGCAGTCTGATCATTATCGGCTGACCTGGATTGATACAGATGGAACGGTTCTTTATGATACAGAAACGGGGAATGAGGAACTGGAGAATCATAAGGACCGTGTGGAGATAAAGGCTGCTTTTGAAAACGGAGTCGGTGAATCCACCAGGTATTCTGCAACCTTGATGGAAAAGACCAGATATTATGCCAAACGTCTTGAGGATGGAACGGTTCTTCGTATTTCTGCCAAGTATGCAACAACAGGACTTCTGATCCTCGGAATGTTACAGCCGATCATATTTATTATTATTGGAGCCCTGATTCTTTCCGGTGTGCTGGCAAGCCGTCTTTCCAAGAGGATAGTGGAGCCTCTTAATAATCTGGATCTGGAAAATCCGCTGGAAAACGAAACCTATGAAGAAATTTCTCCTCTGCTTAACCGGATCAACCGGCAGAGCAGTGAAATTTCGAGGCAGCTTCGCAAGCTGGAAGAAAAACACCGATGAATTTAACCAGATTACAGAGAGCATGAAGGAAGGTCTGGTGCTGTTAGATAACAAAGGCATCGTATTAAGCATCAATCCGGCAGCCAGAAATATTTTTTTGGCGGTGATACGCAGGGAGCGGTAGGACATGATTTCCTGACGTTGGACCGGAGCAGGTCGTTAAGCACAGCTATTGAAAAGACCTTTGAAGAGGGGCACAGCGAGATCCGGATTGAACGGATGGGAAGGGAATACCAGCTGGACATCAGCAGGATTGAATCAGCAGGAAAGGTTCTTGGCGCGGTTATTCTGGCGTTTGATATTACGGAACAGGAATATGCAGAGCGGAACCGGAGGGAATTTACCGCAAACGTATCCCACGAGTTAAAGACCCCGCTTCAGGGAATTATCGGAAGCGCGGACCTGATTGAAACCGGTATGGTAAAGCCGGAGGATATGCCGCGGTTTATCGGCCACATCCGGAAGGAGGCAACGCGTCTTGTGGCGCTCATTGAGGATATTATCCGTCTGTCACAGTTAGATGAAGGAAATGAGCTTCCCTGTGAGGAGGTTGATCTTATGGACATTGCGGAGGAAGTGGAGCAGAATCTGGAATCTACCGCAGGCACCAGAGATATTACCCTTTCTCTTTCGGGCAAAAAAGCAATCATGCATGGTGTGCGCAGACTTCTTTATGAGATTGTATATAATCTTTGTGATAATGCAATCAAGTATAATCTTCCGGGAGGAAAGGTTGAAATTATGGTTGACCGGAGAGGAGAAGAAGCTGTTCTTTGTGTGAAAGATAACGGAATTGGAATTGCACCGGAGCATCAGTCCAGAGTATTTGAACGCTTTTACCGTGTGGATAAGAGCCATTCCAAGTCCTCCGGCGGTACTGGTCTTGGACTTTCCATTGTGAAGCATGCCGTACAGTATCATCACGGTAAGATCGAACTTAACAGTGAAACCGGAAAAGGAACGGAGATTACCATTCATTTTTCCGATTGAGGCAGACAAATAACAATACATAATATAAAAAGAGTATCTGTAGAAGAATTTTTATCTTCTGCAGATACTCTTTTGCTGGATATTTGTATCAGGCAACGACTCCATATTTTTGCAGAATACAGAATATAACAACAGTCTATACCTCGCGCATCCGCTGGCGTCTGGCTGCCTGACGTGTCTGATAGATCGAAATAATATCAAGCTGATAAACAATCACATACATGATGGCACCCATCAGAATACCGGTAATGACATCAAAGCAGGAGTGCTGCTTGATGAATACAGTAGAAAGAATAATGGAAATACACAGGATCAATGATCCGAAGTAAATCACTTTGTTCTTTCGCAGCTTCTCATTATGAGTAACCGCCAGGTGGGCACCGATGGAATTATATACGTGGATGCTCGGCCAGAGGTTTGTCGGAGTGTCTGCCTTATAAAGGGCGGCGACCATTGTCGTAAAAATATTATCTCTCGGCATTACTGCGGGACGAAGGTGATGTCCGTTCGGCCAGAGGGTAGAGACTAACAGGAAAATGGTCATTCCGGTAAAAAGAAAAGTACAAGCCCTGTAATAGTCCTGTTTATTCTTGAATAATAGGTACAGTACAACAATGGAAACGTAACCAAACCATAGGTAATATGGAATAACAAATACCTCACAAAACGGAATCATATCATCCCATTTCATATGGATGATCGTCTGCGGGTTCTGTACGGTACGTTCCAGATACGAAAACCAGCTCAGGTATATGAATGCATACACAATAAGAGGTATCGCATGCTTATACCTTTCATAAAACTTTTTCATAATTTCCTCATTTCCTCCTCATGTCTACAAAGAAACATTCCTATTTTTAATAGATGAATCTTCTTTTGTAAACACTCAATTGTGATGGAACTGCTCTTCCTGGAGACCTCTCCATCGGTGTGAACCCAGAACGGGCGGTCTGCTTCGATGTGAACCGAAGCCCCGTCATAGGGATAGATGTGCGGATAGCGATAATGCTGCCCCTTTAACGCAGACGGCAGTGCAAAGAGTATCCGCAGCTTCGCAATCGGTCCAACCGCACAAAGGTTAAAGCGTCCGTCCTGCGCATCGGCATCCGGACAGAACATAAAGCCGCCACCCTCGAAACGGTGAATCATGGTTGCTATAAATAAGAAGCTTTTCAGCTCGAAAGGTTCCTTACCATCTAATGTAATAGTACAATTTCCTCTCTTTGTCAATATAAGCTGTTTTAAGGCAATGGTCAAGTAGGTAAGTTTTCCCAGTCCGAGGCGGTTTAAGGTGTTTTTAAAGTGGGATGCCAGTGCCTCTTCACAGATGGCAGCATCATAACCGATACCACAGCTTACCGCAAAATAGCGGGTGTCAGAGTCCTTTTCTTCATGGAGTCTGGAGCGCTCACTGGCAGAGTCGTGATAGGTCAGGCGGCCAAGGTCCATAAGGTGTGGCTTGTCACACACAAGGATCCGGGATAAAAGGAAAGAAGGGTCTCCCTTTATTCCAAGGTCACGTGCCAGGTCATTGCTGGAACCGGTAGGAATATAGCCGATTTCCACGCAGTCAAAGTCGGTAATTCCCTGCAGGGCTTCATTAAAGGTCCCATCACCTCCAAGAATAATAATCCGCAGCACGGAAGAGGCTTTGGATAATCCGTTTTTTTGCATAATTCGTGTACTATTCTGGTGACATCGCCAGGACCTTTGGACAAAAAAAGGCTTCATATTCAATACTGTGTTTTTAAAAAGCCAGTCTTCCAGTTCCTTCCACATTTCAAGTCCGTGGCCGGATTTGGATGCCGGGTTAATTACCATATTTACCATGAAAAGTGTTCTCCCCTATGAATTCTTACTATATTTTTAGCAGTATTTGTCGAAAGAGTAAAGCAATGTTTCTTTTTTGGGTTTCTTATGTTATACTTACCTATATTTATAATCAGAGGAGGAGAATTATGTATTCATTGGATGAAGTCAGAAAAGAAGATCCGGAAATTGCACAGGCAATTGTGGATGAACAGCAGCGCCAGAACAGTCATATTGAACTGATTGCTTCTGAGAACTGGGTAAGCAAAGCAGTCATGGCAGCAATGGGAAGTCCGCTTACAAATAAATACGCAGAAGGCTATCCGGGCAAACGTTACTATGGTGGATGCCAGTGTGTAGATGTGGTTGAGAACCTTGCAATCGAGCGTGCCAAGGAACTGTTTGGATGCGATTATGCGAATGTACAGCCTCATTCCGGTGCACAGGCCAATCTTGCCGTACAGTTTGCAATCTGTAATCCGGGAGATACCATTATGGGTATGAACCTGGATCATGGCGGACATCTGACACATGGTTCTCCGGTTAATATTTCCGGTAAATATTTTAATATTGTGCCTTACGGGGTAAATGATGAGGGATTTATTGACTATGATAAATTAAGGGAGATCGCACTGGAGTGTAAGCCCAAAATGATCATTGCCGGTGCATCCGCTTATGCAAGAACCATTGATTTCAAGAAGTTCCGTGAGGTTGCAGATGAGGTTGGGGCAGTATTGATGGTTGATATGGCTCACATTGCAGGACTTGTGGCAGCAGGACTTCATCCAAGCCCGATTCCTTATGCTGATGTGGTAACCACAACTACGCATAAAACGCTGCGTGGACCGAGAGGCGGTATGATTCTCTGCAATCAGGAAGCCGCAGATAAATATAACTTCAATAAGGCAGTGTTCCCAGGCATTCAGGGAGGTCCTTTGATGCATGTGATCGCAGCCAAGGCTGTCTGCTTCAAAGAAGCCCTTACAGATGACTTTAAGCAGTATCAGAAGAACATTATTGACAATGCCCAGGCTCTTTGCAAGGGTCTTATGGACAGAGGAATCAGGATTGTATCCGGTGGTACAGACAATCACCTGATGCTGATGGATCTTACCCCGTTTGATTTAACCGGTAAGGCTGTTGAGAAGATGCTTGATGAAGCACATATTACAGCAAATAAGAACACCATTCCGAATGATCCCAAGTCTCCTTTTGTGACAAGTGGTATCCGTCTTGGAACACCGGCTGTTACCTCCAGAGGAATGAATACGGAGGATATGGATCAGATTGCGGAAGCCATTGCATTAATTGTGAAGGGCGGCGAGGAGAAGATTCCGGAAGCAAGAGCAATCGTCCAGAAGCTTACCGATAAGTATCCGCTGATCTGATAAACAATTACAAAAGATCTGCTGACATGCCGGCTGGTGTGGAGGCAGATCTTTCTTGTTTATAAGAAATCAGTTGCTTTGCAATACCGTCCTCGCACGAAAAGTTTGCAATCGTACTCTTTATGTTTTTTTATGGGAAATATTTGGAATTATTTACAAAAATATGACAATTAATCTGATAAAAACGACATAATACAAAAATAAATTTAAAAAAATAAAAAAAGAAAAATTGAAAAAAAATGTGTTGACAAATTAAACATGTCTGTTATAATAAAGACATAAACAAGAGATATCTTTCACATAGATAATCTAAAGAAAAGGAGGTACGGTCCACCGGAAACTGAATAATTTTTCCTCATAGCTTTTCGAAAGCAATGAGTACAAGTTGTAACAACTTAGTAAAAGGTACTAAAGAACGAAGTACAGAAGACAGGACGAAGAATTCGAATCGTATCAGCTACAGAAGAGAAAGTGACGAGTAACAGAAGATAAGAGAATAGAAACCGTTACATGTTTGTTTATACGAATGAGTAGTGAAGAAAATACGAAAGAGAAAGTACAATTGAATAAAGAATAATCCATTGAAGTAGAAATTATAAAGAAAAGAGGTTAGTCCAATGGAGAGCATAGTTTAGAAGCGGGTGTCAAAGTAATTGTGTTGATGCCCGCTTCGATTCGTGATATGATAAGCGCATAAGAAAAAAACAAGCGACGCCACAGGCGGCATTTGTTTTTTTCTGCGCTTATCAACGAACATGCAAATTAATCTCTTTTTACGAAATAGATAAATATTATACTTAGGAGGTACCATGAGCAGACAGGAAACTTATGATAACGAAATAGATCGGAGAGAATACCGGAGAGCAAGGCGTAAGAGAAACCAGCTCATTGCAATTATCGTAGTCATTGTAGTCGGACTTGCCTTAGTTGCAGGAGGAATTCTAGGTGTAACACAGTTAATGAAGCAATTGAATGATAAGAAGCATACCGAAGAGCTGCAGGCGCAGCTTGCGGAACTGGCAGATTCGGAACCGGCTGTTGTGGAGGCTCCTGTAGAAGAAGAACCACAGGAGTTGACCTCGGATGATTATCTGAACCAGATTGCAGATTCCTGTATTGCAGAAATGTCTCTTGAAAATAAAGTAGCAGGTCTGTTCATGGTTACACCGGAAGCGTTGACGGGTGTAGATACTGTGATTCAGGCAGGTGATACCACGAAGCAGAAGTTAAGTGAATATCCGGTCGGCGGTCTTGTCTATTTCAGCAAAAATATCAAGTCGGCAGATCAGCTGAAAGAAATGCTTGATACAACCAGAAATACCATGATTTATCCCGTTTTTCTTGCCGTAGATGAAGAAGGGGGAAGCGTATCCCGTGTTGCGGGTGCAGGACTTGCTGATGATGTGGGTGATATGTCAGAGATTGGAAGTACCTGTGATCCGGAGAAAGCAAAGGAAGCAGGTACGACGATTGGAACTTATTTATCACAGTTTGGGTTCAATGTGGATTTTGCACCGGTAGCAGATGTTGTTTCTGCAGAGAATGCAGTGATTGGAAACCGGTCCTTTGGATCTGATCCAAATGTCGTAGGTACGATGGTGGCAGCAGAAGTACAGGGATTGCAGGAAAGTGGTGTGAGCGCATGCTTAAAGCATTTCCCGGGAATCGGAGATACCACAACAGATACACATGATGAAAAGACCGTATCGGAGAAAACGTTGGAGGATATGCAGCAGACCGATCTCCCAGCTTTTCAGTCCGGTATTGATGCAGGCGCAGACTTTGTGATGGTCAGTCATATGTCTCTTCCCAATGTGGTAGGAGATGATACCCCGTGTTCTTTATCCGGAG
This sequence comes from Lachnospiraceae bacterium, assembly GCA_021628825.1. Classification (GTDB taxonomy): domain Bacteria; phylum Bacillota; class Clostridia; order Lachnospirales; family Lachnospiraceae; genus Suilimivivens. The sequence continues at coordinate 1,213,101 of JAJXRY010000002.1, forward strand.
CAGTGATTAATGACCTTTTGAGAAACCAGCTTGGTTATGATGGAATTGTCATTACGGATGCCCTTGATATGAGTGCCATTACGGACTCTTATTCTTCCGCAGAGGCAGCAGTCAAGGCAATCGAAGCGGGAGCGGATATGCTGTTAATGCCTGAGAACTTTGAAGAGGCTTACCAGGGAGTTTTTGGATGCTGTTCAGAATGGAACAATTTCTGAAGACCGGATTAATGAATCTTTAAAGCGAATCTACCGGGTGAAATACAGGGACAGAATTGAATAAAGCTAATAGGGAATGAATCGGAAAAAGATAATCCGGTAAATACTGTATTTACGGCATTTGCCGGATTAAAAATGATGGAATTTTTTTAAAAAAATTGGGAAAAATTATAAAAAAATAAAGTTGACAAAGTAAAAAGTCCTATAGTATTATACTAATTGTCCGTAAGACATAAGGACTTGCAGATACAACAGAATATGCGCGAGTGGCTCAGTTGGTGGAGCACGACCTTGCCAAGGTCGGGGCCGCGGGTTCGAGTCCCGTCTCGCGCTCTCAAAGGAACAAGAAAAGGATATCTGAATGGATATCCTTTTTCTTGTTTTCGAGCCCCGCCGGGGCTCGAAGGTTCGAGGTCTCCGCCCGCTTCGGTCGTTGTAGAACAAACGTCCCCCGGACGTTTTGCAACGTCCCGCGCTCTTTGGTACAGCGGCTGTTTTCGTGGTTTGACAGCTATGACATCTATGATGAAAATGAAAAAGAAAAATGCTCCGGAAATTTCTGGAATAGCGCCACCGAAGGAAAAAAGTCCTTTTATCAGAACAGATCCAGCGTGTTATCGAGATAGACTGCCTCCCGGACATGCAGTTGATATTCGGGACGGGTCATATAATAGAGTAAAAATTCCAGAATCAGGGCACTGCCGAGGCTGCGGCCTTCGATTTTGAAATTGGAAAATCCCATAGGAAGGTAAGTGTTCAGGATCGCATCAATACCGATGAAGCCCGGGTTTTCCATGGCTTTTTGGAAAAGCGGTACCCCTCTCTGGCATCCAGAGAGGCACAATGATGTTCGGGAGTGTCTTCACCAAGATTCTGACGGCTTACGGCTTCATAGCACTGCTTCCGGTCCCCACAGCCGAAAGAACAGCATTCATTACAAAGAAATTCAACCTTGTCCTTCTGTGACCGGGGCAGGTCTTTCCATTGTTCCAAAGCCTTATTCAGGCGGAAATCCGGCACGACATAACGGAAGTCCTCACGCCGGATCTCCTCTAAGCACTGCGAAAACTCTGTCAGTACCTTTGTGGTTGAAGAAATGAGCATGAGCTTTGGGTAATGGGCTTTCAGATAATGTAAAAGAAGCTCAGAGTGAACAATGACACCGTTTGTTACACCGTTTCCCTTTTCAAACAGGGCACAGAGGTCATTGCAGTGCTTATCTTTAAGATGTTCTTCTTTTAACAGGGAATTGCTGAAGGTAAGCCGGGATGAAATTCCGTATTCCTGCATGAGGGAAAGAACCTCCTGCGGATCCTCATTTCCGAAACCGGCACGGCCGCCACCCCAGATGCAGTCTGCCGGGGCACCGTACAGTGAGCCGATCTCACACCAGTCATAAAAATATTCCCGATGTTCCCGGAATAATGGCAGAAACACGCGGTACAGTTCATAAAATTCAAACAGACCGGGAAGATGATAGTACGCAGTCTTCTTTTGGGGTGAAGTCATGGGAACCTCCTTATGGTTACACAATATTACTATGAAGTGTAACACATTTACCGGAAGAAGCAACTCTCAGAGTACAGAAATGAATCGACAAATATGTTGCAATATGATATATTTATTAATAATAAATCAAATTTGATTGTCTAAAAACTTGCGTATTCAACAGAAATTTTTTTCCTGAAAAATAACACATGAAAGCACTTTTTGTGCAGACTGGAGGCTGTGTGAAGTGAAAGGAGAAGAATGTTATGTGGCATGTTGAGACAGATTACTTTGCGCTTGCTGTGTTATTGATTATGTATATCAAGGAATTCAGTATGCACAGGCTTCGCAGACAAAGAAACATATAGGGAATAAAGGATGCTGGAGATACACAGAGTGAGGCACTTTATTTTGTGTTGTTTTTCAGTATTATAAGTACGATTATAGATATTATATCTTCAACGGTAATGAATGGCTGCAGTAACTGGTGGGTATACCAGATTTTTAATGACCATTTATGTTATCAGTATGCCTCTTCTTGCCGTTGTCTGGGTGGGATATGTCTATATCCTGATTCATCAGAATGATCCGGTCAGGTTTTCCTTAAAGAAAATTACAATGATAAGTATTCCATACATAGTTTATACGCTGGCGGCTCTGAGCAATCCGTTTACCGGCCTCTTTTTCAGGCTGTCTTCCGATATGGAGTATGAGAGAGGGATTCTTTTCATACCCGTTGGAGTCGGCTGCATTATGCTGTATTCCGGCATAGGACTTTTGCAGGCTCTGTTTTGCTGGAAGAAACTTGCATCACGGCACAATGCACTTTTACTCACGGTGTTCTTTCTGTTTACTGCTGTATTAACCTGGGTGCAGCTTGCACATCCCGGCTGGCTGATTATTAATGCCAGCTATGCGGTTATTTATGTATGGTGTGATATTGCTATCGGAGACCAGCGCAGAAGAGAACTGTATCAGGAGCTTGAAAAGAAAAACCTGGAACTGGAAGCGGCGGTACTGGAAGCCAAGGAAGCAAATGCAGCGAAGACAACGTTTTTTTAAGTAATATGTCCCATGATATCCGGACGCCTATGAATGCGATTACGGGAATTACCAATCTGATGATACATGATAAAGAGGATCCTTTGAAAATGGAGACTTATATTCATAAAATAAGTCATGAATATCTGTACGGTGATGCGGTGCGTTTGCGCCAGATTTTTATCAACCTGCTTTCCAATGCCGTGAAATACACACCATATGGCGGAAAAATTACTTTTGAGCTTACGGAGAAGAGCTGTGAAGATCCTGACCGGGCAGAGTTTCATATCCGGGTTGCTGATAATGGAAGGGGAATGGAAGCTGAATTTATGGAACATATTTTTTTGAACCTTTTACCCTGGGCTGAGAATTCCATGACCAGTAGGATCCAGGGAACAGGCCTTGGCATGGCAATCACGAAGAATATTGTAGATATGATGGGCGGAACCATTACTGTACAGAGTGAACCGGATAAAGGAAGCTGCTTTGAAGTTGTTTTAAGATTAAAAACGGACAAGATTCATAAAATTGATTTCCCGTATGCACATGTATTACTGGTTTCTGAGGATGTGGATTTTATAGAGAATGCCAGAGCAGCATTTACTGTCGTAAAGTATACCGAATTATGAGTGGCAGGGACAGAAGAGGAGGCAGATCATATTCTGCTGAATCAGCTGGTGGATATTGTATTATTAGGAAATTCACTGGGCGACCGGAAGCTGCAGGATCACATACAACGGTTTCGTAAAGCTGCAGGAGATGCACTTTTACTTTATTGCTGTAAGTATGAGGAACGCAGGCAGTTGATTGAGATAGAACATCAGGGGGGAGTGGATGGTATTGTGGTACGTCCGTTCTTTCTCTCCACACTTTGCAATACCATTGCCGGAATAGTAAGTCATGGCGAAACGAATGAGAATGTTAAGGGATCTGTCTTAAATGGAATGAAGTTCCTGTGCGCGGGGGATAATGAACTGAATGCAGAGATATTAAGCGCTATATTGGATATAAAAAGGAGCAGATTGCGATATATATTCCAATGGAAAAGAGCTTGTGTAAGCATTCCGGAATGTAAAAAGCAGGTGACTATGATGCGATTTTTTTATGGATGTACAAATGCCGGTTATGGATGGACTAAAGGCCACCCGGATGATAAGACAGGGTGATAATCCGCTTGGAAAAAAAGCATTCCGATTATTGCCATGACGGCAAATGCGTTTAGCTCCGATGTGCAGGATTGCCTGAATGCAGGTATGGATGCGCATGTATCCAAGCCGCTCGATATCGTCGTGCTTGAAAAAGAACAATTAAGAGCATCAGAAACAGATAAAGTATGAACCTGACGGTAGTAAAACAATCCCATCGGCTAAGCTGCTGCCGATGGGATATCCGGATTACCTTTCCATATTATTTTTAGTGCAGATATCATTTTTGAAATACGGTTTAAACAGACTGTAGTATTTCATGCCGTTATCCTTGCCATAGGTTTTGATAATGATTGCACGGATGCCGTTCAGATTCTTGGTTTTATCTTTGTTATTATCCAGGAAGGAAACAAAGTTACCGGGATCTTTCACGTCGCTGTGGGCAAAAAAATGATATCTGTGAAATGTTTGATCTTATCCTGATGGGAATAGGCTTCCGCAGTAAAGGAATAAGAATCGTCTCTTACGGTTTTGTAAATAAGCTGCCCCTGTTCCTGACCGTAGACATGAACAAAGGTTTCGTGAAGTGCAACAAGGTTGTTTTTTCCAAAGCAGTTGATGAAGGTATCAACTTCTTCCTTATGGGAATCCTCTGAATGAAAATCTTCTGATTTTTCAGGGGAAGCCTCTTTAACAGCCTGTACCGGAAGAGAAGCTTCTTCTTCCGAAGCAGAAGCTGTAAGGGGAAGCTCTTCTTCGACGGTGCGGACAACGTCCTCCTTCTGCCGCTGGAGACCTAACTTGCAGTAGTTCACATTAATTCGGTTTACGAGGAATCCCTTCTTCTTCCAGAAACGGACAGCCGGATCAAAGCCGGTATCGTTACTCATTACAATGAATTCCGAAGTTTTCTGATTATCCGTTCCGATCAGATATCCTAAATAGGATATGAGCTGGAAATCCAAAGCATTCTGTCCCTCGAAGCACTCTTCAAACTGAATCGTGCGTTTTTTTCCTGCAACAGCTTAATGACCGAGGCATATGCCATATGAGGAGAATTTTTTTCGTATAAAAAGATAATAATTTCATCATTCTCGTCTGCCATATCCAGGAGCATTAACCAGTTGTCGTTTACATTTTCACTATCTACCAGGTAATGTTTTATCTTGACCACCACTAATCCGGATATATTTATTTTAACACGGAAAACAACAGACCGCAACCAGCTCTGAATTTCCTGTTGCAAAAGCGCTGTGGGCAATGCTATAATCTGCATGAAAGTCGTATTTTAGCAAGGAGGATGTTATGTCAGATATACATAGTATTGATGCGGAAGATGATCAGTTTGCATACCGTTATGATACTCAGCTCCTTATTGATCGCAGGGATGAGGATCTTGACGAGGATGAGATTGCGGATTACATCACAGAGCATTTTGAAGGAAACAGTCTGATTGCAGCCGGTGATGAGGATCTTATTAAGATTCATTTCCATACCAATGAACCCTGGAAGGTGCTGGAGTATTGCAATACACTGGGAGAGATTTATGATATTGTTGTCGAGGACATGATTCGCCAGTCCAATGGTCTTCATGGCTAAGACGAAAACGATACTCACCTTTGAGAACCTTAGAACTGCCCGAGTGATTGGGCAGTTTCTTTTTATTTGCTATATAGATTCAATACAGATGAAAGAGGAAAAGGAATATGCAGTATGTAAAGTTACAACTGGGCTGCCTGCTGGTAGTTTTGTATATCGTAATTACTTATGTGAAAGAGACGGTGCGGGAGAAAATACCATGCAATAAATACTTTGACGCGCTCCTTGCAGTTGCGCCGTGGGCAGTTTTTTTTGATGGGCTGACGGCATGGACAGTGAATCATCTGAACATAGTGCCCGAGTGGTTTAACCGGGTGGCGCATCTGTTGTTTTTTTGTTCTCATGGATATTACGATTATTGTTACCGCAGAGTATATGTATGATCAGGTTGTCGGATTTCGTAAGAAAAAAAGGGAAAACCTTTTACTGGCGATTCCGGGCATGCTGATGATTGCCCTAACGATAGCGGGAATTGGTCAGCTGCATTATATAGAGGGAAAGATGACCTGGTATTCTATGGGGTTTTCCGTATATATCAGCTTTGCAACGTTGATATTATATTATGGAGTCATTCTGTTTTTTTCATGATTTCAAGGCATCGCTTCCTTTCAAAGAATAAGATATTAGGAACCTTGGTCCTATATTGTCATTGCAGGAACAATTCTGATTGTACAGGTGATTTTCCCGGAGGTTCTGCTGACCTCCATATTCCCTACCATTCTGCTGCTCGGAATCTATATTGATTTTTGGAAAATCCTTCGATCCGGAAGATTACCCTGCATAAGGATGAAATGATTGATGGATTTGCAACCATGGTAGAAAGCCGCGATAATAATACCGGCGGGCACATCAAGCGGACAAGGGCTTATGTGGATCTGATACTCAAAAAGATGCGGCATGACCGGAAATACCATGAGATATTGAATAAGGATTATGCGACAAATGTAAGAAATGCCGCCCCGCTTCATGATATTGGTAAGATTTCAACTCCGGACAGCATTCTGCAGAAACCGGGAAAGCTGACTGATGAAGAATATGCAATTATGAAGGAACATGCTGCGACAGGTGGAGATATTATCCTGCATACCTTTAAGGATCTGGATAATGCAGAATTCCGGAAGATTGCATATGAGGTTGCAAGGTATCATCATGAGAAGTATAACGGCAAGGGATATCCGGAAGGGCTTAAGGGCGAGGAGATTCCGCTTCATGCCAGGATTATGGCGATTGCCGATGTGTTTGATGCGGTTTCTCAAAAGAGATGCTATCGGGATGCAATGCCGTTGGATGAGTGTTTTGCCATTATTGAGAAGGGAATCGGGGCTGATTTTGATCCGGGGCTTGCGAGGCTTTTTCTTGAAGCCAGAGAGGAAGTAGAGTGCCTGATGTCAGATTATGGATTACATGAGTCAGAAAAAAATTAAAAAAGAATATATTCTGTCAAAAAAATTTATACTTTATGCGGCGGCTTTTTTGATTGGTATTATTATGGCAGCCGGGAACGCTGTTGAGCTGTGGAGGTATGCGACAGCATATGAACTGCAAAATCCGGACTCTGCATCTCTTAAACCCGGGAGCTTTGTCAGGTGTGATATTACACAATACCTGGTGCGTCCGGTGGGTCCATATCATAAGGACCAGTATACAGGCGTGAGTGAGGTGTTTGTCACCTTTTCAAAGGATTACGAGACCTATAGTGTTCCAATGGGCGGGAATGGTTACATACGTGTCATGACAGGGGAAGAAGAAACTAAAAAGCAATTACAGGCATTTGAACAGGGAAAAGGGGAGAAGGTTTCCTTTATCGGTAAGATTATTCGGGCAGATGCACCGGATTTGGACTGGTATGAAGAAGTAGAGGGCTTCCGGATGGATGAACTGGTACAGGACCGGGTAGTGAAGCAGGTAAACGCCCGGAAATATATTAATTTGCTAAGCACAGGAGCGGGACTTATGGCGCTTGGAATATTTGGAATATGGAAAAAAAGGGAATTTTTGTATCAAAAAAATAAAACGGCAGAATTGACACGGATTCTGAATTATATTAGCATGAGGATGAGTAAAGGCTCAGGCTGACAATATACGAATCATCAGAAAATGAGGGAAATTATGGAACAGACCATCAGTAAAAAAGAATTTAAAGGATTTTCAGGAAATGAATTAAAAGTATTCGCAATCATTGCGATGTTTATGGATCATCTGGCATCTACGATCTGGCCGGGATACCATAAGGACTGGTGGCTGCTTGCTATTCACCTTTTCGGGCGGCTTGCGGCGCCGACGATGTGGTTTATGATTGCAGAAGGATACCAGTATACCAGGAACTTTAAGAAGTATCTGGAACGTCTCTTTATTTTTGCGGTCCTTGCGCACTTTGCCTATAATTTCTGCTTCGGAATCTCTTTTATTCCGTTCCGGGATTCGGTGCTGAATCAGACCAGTGTGATCTGGCCGCTGTTCCTGGCAGCAGTCGGGCTTTATATTTTTGATGATGAAAAGAGAAGCTTTCCGCTGAAAAAAACTGGCAGAAAACCGCACTTCTTCTGGTACTGTGTGTTCTGGCATTTCCTTCGGACTGGTCATGCTTCCCGGTATTATGTACCTTACATATTTATCAGAACAAGGGGAACTTAAAGAAGCAGGTGCTTGGAATGCTTGCTTATATTTCCATGTATGCACTGGTGTGGTGTCTTTGTATTGATGTGGTTTATGGACTGTTGCAATTCAGCATTATTATTGTGTGGCCGTTTATGTATTTCTACAATGGAACAAGAGGTAAGGCAAAATGGATGAAGTGGTTTTTCTATGTGTTTTATGTAGGGCACCTCGTTCTGTGCGGCTTCTTACGGCTTGCCCTGCATGGAAATGTGGGAACGATCATTGGAGGTTAGGAATGCAGGATGAAGGCCTAAAAGGAAATGAACAGATCGAGGAAGCCATTCTCGCACTGCAGCAGGAGGCAACGCCGGAAATGCTGGCGCATGCGCTTACGGTAATCCGCAGACGAATGAAAGAGGGCGGTCAGCTGATTGTGGATGTGGAGCCGTCCGTGGCCGGTACGCAGATGAATCTTAAGGTGGTTGAAACCGGGGATGGCGCAAAGTGGTGGTCTGTCTTTACCAGCTTTGAGGAAGAATTAAAGGGCTCAGACTGTGTGAAGTCCACATTTCTTTCAGACATCGATAAGCTGTTTGATGCGGCACTGGAAGTACCGGATATTCAAGGAGTTGCATTAAATCCATGGAACAGGACGATGATGCTTGATAAGCATCTCATCCGCATTATCAAACCGGAACAGGGAAAATAATGGATTGTTCCGGCGGAAAATAAGTGTTACAATAATTTATGACTATTCAGAACCGGAATACAAATGAGGAGAAACAACATGAAAAAATGGAAATATGTAGTAGGAGCAATGTGTTTATGGCTGGCGTTTGGTGCATCTGCCATGGCCGAGGAGAAGGAAATGCCGGACGGACAGAAGTTTGATGCCGAATTTTATGCGGCTGCTTATCCGGATGTAACAGCAGAGATCGGTACGGCAGAAGCAGACCTTTACCAACATTATGTAACGTATGGAAGGGCCGAAGGAAGAAAGGCTTATGCGGCAGATCAGCCGGTGGTAAAGAAGACACTGCTTTGTACGAAGTCCAGTGTCTATGATACATTAGAGGACCGTAGAATCAATGTGGAGCTTGCTTCAAGCCGGATTAACGGAATTGTTCTGACTCCGGGAAGTACATTTTCCTTTTCCAAATCGATAGGAACAAGAACGAAGGAAAATGGCTATGTTGTAGCAGAAAGCTTTGCTTCCGGACAGAAGACGACTTCCGTGGGCGGTGGAATCTGCCAGGTATCCAGTACCTTATACTGTGGAATTGCAGAAAGTGCGCCTGCACAGATTAAGGTAACCGAGCGTCATAAGCATTCGGCAGCGGTCGATTATGTGCCGGAAAATATGGATGCGACTATTGCGGAGGGAAGTCTGGATTTTCAGTTCCAGAATGTAGGAACCAAAAACCTGCAGATTATAAGCAGTTGTGATCAGGGTGTAGTAACCACTTCTGTTTATGAAATAGATTGATTTTTAAATTGGCAAAGTAAATTTGGATAAATCCAATAATGATTCAGAATAAGGAGCATGTTTATGAACGGAATACTTAAGGTATTGACAGCGATCCTTGGTGTGCTGGCAGTAATAGCCTGTCTTGCGACCATTGGAATTGTGGGATATTCCATGACGAATACATCGCAGAATAATCATACAGATACCAGAGGACAGACGGATTCCCTTCCATCGGATGTCACAATTGACAGCAATGGGAATCTGGTTGTACAGGCATCTGCCGTTCCGACCATGACACCGGAAACCGACGGCAGCGCATCCACGGATCAGGTGCCTACGCCGACACCGGCTTCTACGGATATCAGCAATCATGTGCATGACTATCAGGAAACGGTTGTCAAGAAGGCAACCTGTTATGCCGCAGGACAGATAAAATATACCTGTTCGATCTGCGGAGACGAATACTATGTGGATGTGATGTCCACGGGGCATGTTCCGGATGACTGGGAGATTGTAAGGAAACCGACCGCAACCGAAGAAGGGCTGCGTGTAAAGAAATGTATTTATTGTGATGAGGTTGTCGCAAGTGAACCGATCCCGGTAGAAACGACGAATGGAAGCGGTACCTCTGCATCTGCTTCTCCGACATCGGCCCATATTCATCAATATACCGCTTCGACAGAACGGGAACCGTCCTGTGTTCTGGCTGGCTTACGCCGTTACAGTTGCAGTTGCGGAAGCTTTTATACCGAAATGATTCCGGCACCGGGACATGTTGCTTCGGACTGGACCACCGCAGAGGAAGCGACCTCTACGACACTGGGACGCGAGCAGAGAACCTGTGTGGTTTGTGGCGTGGTACTGGATTCGAGACCGACCGATAAGGTTTCGGCAAGTCCGTCTTCTTCCGCAGGCGCCAGTGCATCAGCCAACGCAACGGCCACAGCAAGCGCAAGTACCAGTGCGACAGCCACGGCGCGGACCTCGAGTTCACCGTCAGCTTCGGCGAATGCATCCGCTTCTCCTTCTGCCCATAAGCATAATTATGTTTCTTATGTGTTAAAGGAAGCCAACTGTACAGAGTTGGGAATCCGGTCTTTCGTATGTTCCTGCGGAAGTTCATATGCAGAAACGATAGAACGGGATCTGAATAACCATACCTACCGGTCTGTCGTGATTCCGGCAACCAATACGACGCAGGGTTATACCGTTTATACCTGTATCCGGTGTAACTCCACGTATTATGATAATTATACACCGCCGTTAGATCCGGTGTATGCCAATGCGATTGCGACGAGTACGGCAAGCCCGTCGGCAACTCCATAAATAAAACAACGCAAAAGGAAGAGCGCATAATCCCTTCTGCCCATGCATATAAAAGTATGAGCAGGAGGGATTTTTATGTTAAATGAGCAGACGATTGTAAAATGGGACAAGAACGCGGAAACGGATCTGCGTAACGGCCTGACAGCAGAACAGGTGGAAGAACGGCAGACAATTTACGGGCCGAACCGGCTCAGGGAAGGAAAGAAGAAGAGTGTGCTTCAACTCTTCTGGGAACAGTTGAACGATCCCCTGATTTATATTCTGATGGCGGCCATTGCCGTATCGTTATTCCTTGGAGAGGCCGGGGAATCCATGATTATTGCAGCAGTAATTATCCTGAATGCAGTCGTCGGGGTGATCCAGGAGGGAAAGGCATTAAAGGCGATCGAGGCCTTGCAGCAATTATCGAGTCCTAAGGCACTTGTAAAGCGGGAAGGCCGGGAAATGGAGATTCCAGGAAGTGAGCTGGTGCCGGGAGACCTGATTTTCCTGGAAGCGGGCAGACAAGTTCCGGCTGATGGAAGGCTGCTTGCGGCGAGCGGACTGCAGATTGATGAAGCGGCGCTCACTGGGGAATCCGTACCGGTGGATAAGGAGGTTCCGGGGCAGAATCAGGAGAAAGAAATGCTCCATGCGGCAGAAGTGCTCGGAGATCAGAAGCATCTCGTGTTCATGACCACCATGGTAACGGCAGGGCATGGGGAAGCGATCGTAACGGAAACCGGAATGCAGACGCAGATCGGAAAGATCGCCGGAATGATTTCAGAGGGCAGGCAAGAGCTGACACCGCTCCAGAAGCGTCTGGAAGATCTGGGTAAAATCTTAAGCTTTGTGGCGGTCGGCATCTGTGTATTCCTGTTTGTGGTGGCTGTATTGCAGAAACGGGACATTGGAGAGATGCTGCTTACCGCGATTTCACTGGCTGTCGCAGCGGTTCCGGAGGGCCTTGCTGCGATTGTGACGGTCGTACTTGCCTTAAGTGTTTCGAGAATGGTGCGTGTCGGAACGATTGTGCGTAAGCTCCCTTCCGTAGAAACGTTAGGAGCGGTGGATGTGGTCTGTTCGGACAAGACGGGGACGTTAACTCAGAACCGGATGACGGTAAAACAGTGTTATGTGGACGGAAAGCTCCTTTCGGTAGAGGATTTCCGGAAAGAAGAGCATGAACAATTCTTAAATGCCTGTGTGCTTTGCAATAATGCAGTGTTGGGAGAGGAAAATATCGGAGATCCGACAGAGCTTGCACTGTTATTCCTGGCGCGCGAATGTGGACAGGAAAAGAAAGCAGCAGAAAGGGAGTATGTGCGCATTTCGGAGTGTGCCTTTGACTCTGTACGCAAGAGGATGACGACCATACATAAAACCGTCAACGGGGAAATTGCCTACAGCAAGGGTGCTGCCGACCGGATTTTAAAGGACTGCCGGACGGTTCTGAAAAACGGAAAGGAAGCTGCCTTTTCCGAAAGGGCAAAGAATGAGGCACGGAGGGCGATAGAACAGATGGCTTCCGGCGCGTTGCGGGTTATGGCGCTTGCCATGAAGAAAAAAAGGGAGATCTGAAGGAGGAAAAGGATCTGGTATTCTTAGGACTTGTCGGTATGATGGATCCGCCGCGGGAGGGCGTGTCAGAGGCAGTGCAGAGCTTCCGCAAGGCCCATGTACAAACGGTGATGATTACCGGGGACCATGTGGATACCGCACTGGCCATAGCAAAGGAGCTTGGCATTGCACAGAGCCATGAACAGTGCATGAAAGGGGAAGAACTGGATGCGCTTTCGGAAGAAGAGCTGATGGAACGGGTAGAGGGAATCCGGGTATTTGCGAGAGTGTCCCCCGAACATAAGGTCCGCATCGTGCATGCACTCAAAGCGAAGGGCAAAACGGTAGCCATGACCGGAGACGGGATCAATGATGCACCGGCGCTGCGGGCAGCAGATGTCGGTGTGGCAATGGGAAAGGGTGGAACGGATGTGGCACGGAATGCTGCAGACCTGATTCTCACAGATGATAACTTTTCCACGATTGAAAAGGCGATCCGCGAGGGACGCGGGATTTATGAGAATATCCGCAAAACGATCCTGTTTCTCTTATCCTCAAATTTCGGGGAAATTATCACGATGCTTGTGGCAATTCTGGCAGGGTTTCCCGCAACCTTAAAGGCAAGTCATATTTTTGTGGGTAAACCTGATTACGGATTCCCTGCCGGCTCTTGCCCTCGGTATGGACGGAAACGATGGAGAAGAGCTGATGAATCAGCCGCCGCGCAAAAGCACAGATACCATGTTTTCCCATGGAGGACTGTCCTGTACGCTCTGCTATGGAGTGGTGATCGGAGTCATCAGTATCCTTGCCTTTATGGCGGTTCCTTATGAGGAACTGCTGCAGCGGCAGCTTCCGGTGAATCTTCTTTCCATGAAAAAGATTCTGGAAATCGAGTGGATTTTAAATAAAGCACAGACCCATGCCTTTACGGTGCTTGGCATGAGTCAATTGGTGCATGCGGTTGGCATGCGGGATGTTAACCGGTCGGTGTTTAGGATGAAGCATTTTGAAAACCGGTATATGCTGGCGGCGCTTGGAATCGGACTGCTTTTGCAGGTATTGGTGACCGAGGTGCCTTATCTCGTGACGCTGTTTGAAACCAACCGCCTGACGCTTGGCGAGTGGGGACGGCTCCAGATCCTGGCACTGACACCGCTTGCGGTGCATGAACTGCTATGCCTTTTTACCGCAGCTGGGCAAAAGCAAGGACGAGCAGGAGAAGTGCACTGATGATGGAAAGGTTGTGGGAGCAGCGTTTGGAAAAGTAATGTCCTAAGAGCCATCCGCCCCAAATGGTCACAACATGGATGAATATGGAGTAGGACAGCAGAAGGAAAAGAGAAAGGTGGCAGGTGCCGACGCTCAAGCCGACAGAGATGTTGTCGATGGACAAAGTGACGGCAAGGAGTGCCGCTTCATTTAAGGAAAGAATCTGGACTTCCTTCCGGTTGATTTTTGTGGGAGAGGGCGTCGGAGGTGAGAGCACTTTGCGGAGGATGAAAGGCGGGCAGGGCATCGTAAATTTTGTAAAGGGAAAGAAGAAGCAGGACAACGAAGGGAAGATAGGTTTTTTTAAGAAGGAAGGAAGCAGGGTAAGCAGCCGGCCACCGAACAGAAAGGAGAGGGTAAGCATTGCCCCGGAGATGAAGGAAATGAGGAACATGGAGGAGGGCGGAATTTTCACCCGGTCAAGTCCGTAGGAAAATCCAAAAACAAACGCATCTGCGCACAAAAGGGTGATCAGCAGAAGCGAGAAAATCAGAGAGAAATTCATGGAGGGGAGCTCCTTATTCGTTTGCTATATTATATGAAATTATGGTATACTTGTGTGAAGGGAAGGGAGGATGGCAATGAAATTAATATTTATTGGGGCAGACCATGAGGTGACAGGAAGCTGTCATTATTTACAGGTCGGAGAGAAACATATTCTGGTGGATTATGGTATGCAGCAGGGTATTGATGCTTTTTGAAAATACAGAGTTTCCCGGGTGTGAGGCAAAGCTTGATTATGTGATGCTGACACATGCCCATGTGGATCATTCCGGTATGCTGCCACAGCTCGCGGCAAGAGGGTTCCGGGGACAGATCCTGACAACGGAAGCAACCGCGGACCTTTGTAGTATCATGCTTCGTGACTGCGCGCATATCCAGATGCAGGATGCGGAGTGGAAGAACCGTAAGGCGAAGCGGAGTGCGGACAATGCGCCGATCGAGCCGCTTTATACCATGGAGGATGCAGACAATATCATCCGCAGGATCGTTCCCTGTGAATACGACCGGATGATTGAGGTCTGTGAGGGGGTAAAGATCCGTTTTACAGATGTTGGGCATCTCCTTGGATCTGCAAGTATCGAGGTTTGGGCAACCGAAGAGAATGTAACGAAGAAAATTGTCTTTTCCGGAGACATTGGAAATAAAAACCAGCCGCTCATTAAGGATCCGACGTATACGAAGGAAGCGGATTATGTTGTCATGGAATCCACCTATGGGGACCGGTTCCACTCCGAAGAGCGTCCGGATTACATTAAGGAGCTGTCAGGGATTCTGCAGGAGACCTTTGACCGTGGCGGCAACGTGGTGATTCCTTCCTTTGCAGTCGGGCGAACGCAGGAGATCCTGTATTTTTCTCCGCAAGATCAAAGAAGAGAAGCTTATAAAAAAAATCATGAGGATTTTCCGGTTTATGTGGATAGTCCGCTCGCAGTAGAGGCAACCGGTATTTTCCATAAAAATGAACTGGACTGCTTTGATGAGGATGCCATGGCACTGGTGAAAAAGGGGATTAATCCGATTGCCTTTCCGGGGCTTCGGCTTTCCATCACGAGTGATGAATCCAAGGCGATCAATTTCGAGAATACCCCGAAGGTCATTCTTTCCGCATCCGGCATGTGTGAAGCAGGAAGGATCCGCCACCATTTAAAGCATAATTTATGGAGACCGGAATGTACGATCCTGTTCGTAGGCTATCAGGCAGTCGGAACATTAGGACGTGTTCTGGTGGAAGGGATCGATGAGGTGAAGCTTTTTGGAGAACCGATTCAGGTACGCGCCAGCATCAAAACGCTTGCCGGGCTGTCCGGACATGCGGATAAGAACGGGCTCATTGAATGGGTGAGCGCCTTTACCGAAAAGCCTCGCAGGGTTTTCGTGGTACATGGGGAGGATTCTGTGTGCAGATCCTTTGTGGAATGCCTGCAGGTGGAGCATGGATTAAAGGCTTATGCGCCTTACAGCGGAACAGTGTTTAATCTGCTGACGAATAAGCTGGAGTACGAAGCACTGCCGATTCCGGTTGCAAAGAAGAAGGGACGCACCGGTACGGATGTATTCAGCAGATTGCTGGCAGCAGGCCAGAGACTTCTTACCATTATTCATAAGAATGAAGGGTGTGCGAATAAGGATCTTGCGAAGTTTGCAGATCAGGTAACCGCACTGTGCGATAAATGGGATCGGGATATCTGATCCGATCCATAGAAACAGGAGATGAATACGGTCATGAATATGATTGTGGCAGTAGATAATAATTGGGCGATCGGAAACCACAACGAACTGCTTGTGAGTATTCCGGCAGATATGAAGTTTTTCCGGCAGGAAACCGATGGCAAAGTGGTTGTTATGGGGCGTAAGACCTTAGAGAGCTTTCCCAATGGAATGCCGCTTGTTAACCGGGTGAATATTGTTCTGACGGAGAATCCGGATTACCGGGTGAAGGGAGCGAAAATGGTGCATTCCCTTACCGAGCTGCAGGAGGAATTGAAGCAGTACCGGTCGGAGGATGTCTATGTGATCGGCGGTGAGAGCGTTTACCGGCAGATGCTTCCTTATTGTGATGTGGTTCATGCCACACGCATTGATATGGAGTATCAGGCAGACGCACACTTCCCGAATCTGGAGAAGGATCCGGAGTGGGTAGTGACCGCAGACAGCGATGAGCAGACCTATTTCGATATTCCTTATACTTTTGTGAAGTATGAACGGCGCAAATCCGGATGATTACAGGATACAGAAAATCTTAATAGGATTTTCAGATAAAACAGAGGAGATGAAGCATTATGAAGAGAAAAAGTATAGCAGCCCTGTTGCTGGCAGTAGCTCTCGGTCTTACCGCCTGTGGCGGACAGAGTACCGATGCATCACAGTCCGATACGCAGGAAGCACAGAGTGGAGATGCCAATGAGGAGCAAAGTGGCGAAGCAGATGGCATCATTGGAACGGATGATTTCGTGGTAACAAGACCGGAGGAAGGAACGCAGCTTGATCCGGGCTTTGCCGTGGATAGTGGGAATATCCCTGAAATAACCATCGAAGCAAAGCAGATTCCGGACAAGGAGTGCTTTCAGTTCGTGAAGGACATGAAGACGGGCTGGAACCTCGGAAATACACTGGAGGCGTATTCCCAGGGAAAGATGTACGGAGATGATACTTCTTCCGAGGAAAGCTGGGGCAACCCGGTTACGACAAAGGAAATGATCGATACGTTAAAGAATGCGGGCTTCCGTACCGTGCGTATTCCGGTCACCTGGCACAATCATGTAACCGATGACGGCAATGGTCCTGTCATCAGTGAAGCATGGCTTGACCGTGTGCAGGAGGTTGTGGATTATGCGTATGACAATGGCATGTATGTGATTTTAAATACACACCATGACAATACCGCCAACATCGATGGCGAGGGCGGCTATTACCCGGATACGGCACATGCAGAAGAGTCCGACCGGTATATCAAGGGGATCTGGACGCAGGTTGCGGAACGCTTTAAGGATTATGATGAACACCTGATTTTTGAATCCCTCAATGAGCCCCGTCTTGTGGGAACGAATTACGAGTGGAACTTCAACGCAGGTGTGGCGGAATGTAAGGATGCTGCCGAGAGTATTAACCGCTTAAACCAGCTTTTTGTCGATACCGTGCGTGCAACCGGAGGAAACAACGTGGAGCGTTATCTGATGATGCCGGGTTACGATGCTTCTTTGGCAGGAGCCATTACGGATCTTTATCAGCTTCCGAACGATATTGTTTCGGATAAACTGATTGTTTCCGTTCATGCGTACACTCCTTATAACTTTGCACTCCGTCCGGGAAGCGAGAGCGAAGCAACGGATCATTTCTCCTGGGAAGATCCCCAGAGTGTTTACGAGATCGATGATCTGATGAACAGCCTGTATAACAAATTTGTCTCCAAGGGAATTCCGGTTGTGATCGGAGAATACGGTGCCATGAACCGTGACAACAATACGCAGGACCGTGTGGATTATTATGCATATTATACGGCAGCCGCCAGAGCCAACGGCATTACCTGCTGTGTCTGGGATAACGGCTCCTTCACCGATGGCGAGATCTTCGGTATCCTGCGCAGGCGTGTAAATAAGTGGTTCTTTGAAGAGACCGTAGAGGCAATGATGAAGTACTCGTAATGATTCATAACTATTGACTTTTTTTATAGGGATAGGATAATAATAAATAACAGTTATATTATACAGAGTTTGGAGGAGAACAGCGATGGAAAAGAAGAACATTGACTGGGGTAACATCGGTTTCGGTTATATTCAGACTGATTACCGTTATGTATCAAATTTTAAGAATGGAGCCTGGGATGAAGGCGGACTGACACAGGATGCCAATATTGTGCTGAATGAGTGTGCAGGAGTTCTACAGTATGCGCAGACCGTATTTGAAGGTCTGAAGGCATATACTACCAGCGATGGCCGTACCGTGGTTTTCCGTCCTGATTTAAATGGCGAAAGATTAGAGCAGAGTGCAGCCAGACTGGAAATGCCGATCTTCCCGAAGGAGCGTTTCGTAGAGGCGGTTAAGCAGGTGGTGAAAGCAAATGAAGCTTACGTTCCGCCTTACGGAAGTGGCGCAACCCTTTATCTTCGTCCGTATATGTTCGGATCGAATCCGGTTATCGGTGTAAAGCCGGCTAACGAATATCAGTTCCGTGTATTTGCAACACCGGTTGGCCCTTACTTCAAGGGCGGCGCTAAGCCGATTACCATCCGTGTCTGCGACTTTGACCGTGCAGCACCGAACGGAACCGGTCATATCAAAGCAGGATTAAACTATGCAATGAGCCTTCATGCCATTGTAGATGCACATAATCAGGGATACGATGAGAACATGTATCTCGATGCAAAGACCAGAACCAAGGTAGAAGAAACCGGTGGAGCAAACTTCATCTTCGTAACCAGGGATGGCAAGGTTGTAACACCGAAGTCCAACAGCATCCTTCCTTCCATTACCAGACGTTCCCTGTTACAGGTAGCAAGAGAATATCTCGGACTGGAAGCAGAAGAAAGAGAAGTATATTTCGATGAAGTAAAAGACTTCGCAGAAGCAGGTCTTTGCGGTACTGCAGCCGTTATTTCCCCGATCGGCAAGATTGTGGATCACGGTAAGGAAATCTGCCTGCCCAGTGGTATGGAGCAGATGGGACCTGTTACCAAGAAGCTGTATGATACCTTAACCGGAATCCAGATGGGAACCATCAAGGCTCCGCAAGGCTGGATTGTAGAGATCAAATAAGCAATTCTTTTACAGGGAAACAGACGTAATGCACAATCCCCTTTCTGTGGCTCTGGTTATACCGGTCATGGAAAGGGGATCGTTTGGACTAAAGAATAAATAGAGAGGTGGTTTTATTTTGAGTAAAGAAGTAGCAGGAACAACCGTTGTGATGCTGGGAAATGCTGCAATCGCCAGAGGTGCGTATGAAGCCGGTGTAAAGGTATCGGCAGCATACCCCGGAACACCCAGTACGGAAATCAGTGAGAATCTGGTGAAATATAAGGATGAATTATATTCCGAGTGGTCCCCGAATGAAAAGGTGGCAACCGAAGTGGCAATCGGAGCTTCGATCAGCGGAGTGCGTGCCCTTGTTTCCATGAAGCATGTCGGTGTCAATGTGGCATCCGATCCGCTTTATACCATTTCCTACAGTGGAGTAAACGGAGGACTGGTATTGGTCGCAGCCGATGATCCGGGTATTTACAGCTCCCAGAATGAGCAGGATTCCCGTATGGTAGCACGTGCCGCCATGGTTCCTGTGATCGAGCCTTCAGACAGTGAAGAAGCCAGAGTGTTTATTAAGAGAGCCTTCGAACTTTCCGAGCAGTACGATACCCCGATTATGTTCCGTACAACAACGAGACTGGCACACTCCCAGGGGCTGGTTCATTTAGAGGAGCGTCAGCAGATTCCGGATAAGCCGTATGAGAAGAATATTGCGAAGAATGTTATGATGCCGGGCAATGCCATCAAGCGCCACCTCGTGGTCGAGGATCGTTTAAAGAGAATGGCAGAAGATGCGGCAACGCTTGATATCAATAAAGTAGAATATAATGACACAAAGATCGGTGTGATCACGAGTGGAATTCCTTATCAGTATGTGAAAGAAGTGCTTCCGAATGCTTCCGTATTGAAGCTTGGTCTGGTACATCCGCTTCCGAAGACCCTGATCGAAGAGTTTGCTTCCAGGGTAGATACCCTTTATATTGTGGAAGAGTTAGAGCCGGTCATTGAAGAACAGGTGAAATCCTGGGGAATCCAGTGTATCGGTAAGGAAATCTTTACCGTACAGGGCGAATACAGTGCCAACATGCTTCGTAAGGCAATCCTTAAGGAAGATCTGGCAATCGAAGAAGCCGCACAGGTTCCGGCAAGACCGCCAATCCTTTGTCCGGGATGCCCGCACAGAAGCGTTTATTCCGTATTAAAGAAATTGAAGCTTCATGCATCCGGAGATATCGGATGTTATACCCTGGGTGCGGTAGCGCCTCTTAGCGTTGTGGATACGACCGTCTGCATGGGCGCAAGTATCAGTAACCTTCACGGAATGGAGAAGGCAAAGGGCAAGGATTATATTAAGAACTGGGTAGCCGTAATCGGAGATTCCACCTTCTTACATACCGGTGTGAATTCCCTTATGAATATGGTATACAATCAGGCAACCGGAACTGTGATCATTCTGGATAACTCCACAACCGGTATGACCGGTCATCAGGATCATGCAGCAACCGGTAAGACCCTCATGGGCGATACCACTTATATGATTAACATTTATAAGCTTTGTAAGGCCATGGGGATTGAGCATGTTTACGAAGTGGATGCTTTTGACATTGAAGGCTTGGAGAAGCTGCTTAAGGAAGAAACCCAGAGAGAAGAGATTTCCGTCATCATCACGAAGTCCCAGTGCGCACTGCTCAAGACCTTTGTACCGAAGGGCAAATGTGTGGTGGATGTTGAAAAATGTAAGAAGTGCGGACTGTGTATGGTATCCGGCTGCCCTGCGATGCATAAGGGCGCAGACGGAGAAGCCGTCATTGATGAAACGATGTGCAACGGCTGTGGTCTGTGCATGAAGAACTGTAAATTCGGCGCTATTTCTTTAGTGCCCAATCAGAAGTAGGAGGGCGAAGAGATGGAAACGAAGAATATTATGATTGTTGGTGTCGGTGGTCAGGGAACCCTGCTTACCAGCCGGATTCTGGGTGGAATTACCCGCAAGGCCGGATATGATGTGAAGATTTCCGAGGTTCACGGAATGGCACAGCGTGGCGGAAGCGTCGTAACCTATGTCCGTTATGGTGATAAGGTAGCAGAGCCGATCGTGGAAGAAGGACAGGCGGATGTGCTGATTGCCTTTGAACGCCTCGAAGCGCTCCGGTATGCACATTTTCTGAAAAAGAATGGAGTGATGATTGTCAATGATCTTCGTATGGATCCGATGCCGGTATCCATCGGGGCTGCACAGTATCCGGAGAATATCATTGAGAATCTGAAAAAGAAGTATCAGGTGATTTCACTGGATGCACAGGCTCTTGCCAAGGAAATCGGCAATGCGAGAGTATTCAACACGATTATCATCGGGGTGGCAGCAAAGAGAATGGACTTTGCGAAGGAAGACTGGCTGAAGGTCATTGAAGAAACCGTTCCGCCAAAGACGATTGAAATTAATACCAAGGCATTTGAAGCTGGATATGCACTGGGATAGAAGGCAAAAGCAAAAAGAAAGAGAAGGCAGGGAAACAAAAGTGATATGGAATGAAACCAAAGAATGTATCAGCAGGGATGAACTTGCAGATTTGCAAAGCAAGCGGCTTGTGAAGGTCGTAAACCGCGTTTATCACAATGTGGAATATTACCGGAAGAAGATGCAGGAGGTCGGTATTGAACCGGGAGATATCCGAGGAATTGAGGATATTACGAAGCTTCCTTACACGACCAAGAATGATTTAAGAGACACCTATCCGTTTGGATTATTTGCAGCACCGCAGTCCGACATTGTCCGGGTTCATGCATCGAGCGGAACGACCGGCAAGGCAACAGTGGTTGGTTATACGAGAAGAGATATTGACATCTGGTCGGAATGTGTATCAAGAGCCTTAACGATGGCAGGAGTTACAAGGGGCGATATTATTCAGATCGCTTATGGTTACGGATTATTTACCGGAGGACTTGGCGCTCATTACGGAGCCGAATATCTGGGCGCAACGGTTGTGCCGATGTCCACCGGTAATACGAAAAAGCTGACCACGATGATGAAAGACTTCGGGGTTACGGCAATTGCCTGTACACCGTCTTATCTCCTTCATATTGCAGAGACCTTAGAGCATGACGGGGACATGGATAAGATTAAGTTAAAGACGGCGATTTGCGGTGCGGAACCGTGGACGGAGCAGATGCGTCATCAGATGGAAGAAAAGCTTCACATCCACGCACATGATATTTATGGTCTGTCTGAGATCATGGGACCTGGTGTTGCCTGTGACTGCGAATATCATAAGGGCTTACATATTCAGGAGGATCATTTCTTCCCGGAAATTATCAGTGCAAAGACGTTAGAGCCGGTAGCAGCAGGAGAGACCGGAGAACTGGTATTTACCACGTTGACGAAGGAAGGACTGCCGCTCATCCGTTATCGTACGAAGGATCTGACGAGTATTACCTATGACAAGTGTGAGTGTGGCAGAACAACCGCCAGAATCAGCCGTTTCGTGGGCCGTTCCGACGATATGCTCATTATCCGCGGCGTGAATGTATTCCCGTCCCAGATTGAAGCAGCACTGCTTGAAATGAATGGAACCACGCCTCATTATCTGATGATTGTGGATCGTGTGAACAATCTTGATACGCTTGAAGTACAGGTAGAAGTGGAAGAAGCGTTCTTCTCCGATCAGATCAAAGAGCTTGAAAATTTAAGCAAGAAGATTGCGCATACCATCCAGCAGGCGATTGGTCTTGCGGTAAAGGTAAAACTGGTAGAGCCAAAGACCATTGAACGAAGCATGGGTAAGGCCGTTCATGTCATTGATAACCGTAAACTGGTATAGAAAGAAGGTGTTTAGATGAAACAGCTTTCCGTTTTTATTGAAAACAGGGAAGGACGTCTTGAGGATGTCCTGAATTTACTGAAAGAAGAGAACATCAACATTATTTCTTTAAGCCTTGCAGATACCAGTGATTATGGTATGTTGCGCCTGATCGTAAGCGATCCGCAAAGAGGACGCGAGGCATTAAAGAAAAGCGGATTTTCGGCAACCTTAAATGATGTTGTTGCCGTGACACTTCCTCATAAGGTGGGTGCATTGCAGGAAATCCTGCATATTCTGTGCAAAGAAGACTTAAATGTGGAATATATGTATGCGCTGTGTACGAAGACGGATGAAGCAGCGATCGTCATTAAGCCGTCCGATCCGCAGAAAGCGGATGAGGTACTGCGCGCTGCCGGTGTACATTTCTTTGCTTTATAGGAAATCAGTTGCTTTGCAATACCGCTCGCGCGCGAAGAGTTCGCTTGCGAACTCTTTATTTAGAAGGAGATTTGTTCCAGGGGGAAGAACATGGCTTACTTAAACAGGGTAATAAATTTCCGGGCAGCGGGCGCAAGGCTTTTGGTTTCACGATGGATCAGGTAGAAGCTCCGGGGAGGCATCACGGGAGTGAAGCATAACTCGAACAGTTCTCCGCTTTCCAAGGCTTCCAGAGCGAAATCCTTCATGACACAGCCGATTCCCCAGATTCCGGAGCGCAAACTGGACGATCATGTCACTGGTCGCCAGTTCGAATTCCGGTGCAAGGGAAACCTGGTTCTGTGCTAAAAAGGTATCCATATATTTGCGCGTACTGGTATTTTTTTCCAGACAGATAACAGGCAGTTGTTCTAACATTTCATAGGACAGCTGCTTGTTTTTTAATTCCCAGAAACGGCTTGCCGCAACGAAAATATCCTGAATCTCCCGGACCTTGTGGGCAACGAAGTCATTCAGGGCAGGGAGCGGGGAGCTTACAACGCCGAGGTCAATCCGGTTTTCGGAAAGAGCCGTCAGGGTTTCCGGGGTCGGAGAATTCGAAACGATGACCTTGATTTTCGGATACTGACGGTGGAACTGCTCAAGGAAGGGCAGCAGATAGTATTTTAAGGTCATATCGCTGGCACCGATCCGGATTTCACCCAGATCAAGATTTGTCAGTTCCTTCAGCTTCTGTTCGCCCTGACGGATACTCTCACAGCAGTTCTCGGCATAGGGAAACAGAATCTCTCCCTCTTTGGTGAGACGGATGCCTTTGGCAGTGCGTTGAAAGAGGGAAACGTTTAACTGGGCCTCCAGCTGCTTCATGGACTGGCTGACCGCCGGCTGGGTGAGGGAAAGCTGCTGTGCTGCCGCAGTGATGCTTCCGGCTTTGGCAACATAATAAAAGGTTTTGTATAATTCGAGGTTGTTCATAAGGAGCCTTTCTGGGTGACAAGGTATTGTATTTGTATATATTCCTCTATAAATAACAGGGGAAGTATGTAAACCCTGTCAAGCATGACTTGGAATGCAAGCATTCCATTCATATTCTGCCAGGCTTTGCATGGCGCTGAATAGTTACAGATTATTTATGTATCAATCATAACATGAGACACTTTATATAATCAACACTTATGCATAATATAAGCAATATCAATTTTACTTATGATAATCAGAATGATATACTGTGAATTGCGTGGTTCTGTGAAAGATAAAAAACGCAGATCGGATACCACAATGCAGGCTGTAAAGCAGTGGGCGGCAGCCTGAAATTCTGTAAACAGTATGTCAACAACATGCAAGGAGGAAACAGGAACATGGTTAAAGCAGTCGTAGGAGCGAACTGGGGAGATGAAGGAAAGGGAAAGATTACGGATATGCTGGCACAGCAGGCGGATATCATCATCCGTTTTCAGGGTGGTGCCAATGCAGGACATACCATCGTAAACAATTATGGTAAGTTTGCATTACATACCCTGCCGTCCGGTGTATTTTACAATCATACAACAAGCATCATTGGAAATGGTGTGGCACTCAATATCCCGGTATTATTCAATGAAATCAAGTCGATTACCGACAAGGGCGTACCGGCACCGAAGATTCTGGTATCGGAACGTGCACAGATCGTAATGCCGTATCATGTTCTTTTTGACCAGTATGAAGAGGAGCGTCTGGGAGGTAAGTCCTTCGGATCAACCAAGTCCGGTATCGCACCTTTTTATTCGGATAAATATGCAAAGATCGGTTTTCAGGTAAGTGAGCTGTTCGATGAAGACACCTTAAAAGAAAAGGTACAGAGAGTCAGCGAACAGAAGAATGTCATTCTGGAATATCTCTATCATAAACCGGCGATTGTTCCGGAAGAATTATTAAAGACCCTTCACGAATATCGTGATATGATCGCACCTTATGTATGCGATGTATCTTCCTATCTGGATCGTGCGATCAAAGAAGGAAAGACCATTTTATTAGAGGGACAGCTTGGAACCCTGAAGGATCCGGATCACGGTATCTATCCGATGGTAACCTCTTCCTCAACGCTGGCTGCTTACGGTGCGATCGGAGCAGGTATCCCGCCGTATGAGATCAAGCAGATCATTACCGTATGCAAGGCTTATTCTTCTGCTGTCGGTGCAGGTGCATTTGTATCGGAAATCTTCGGAGACGAAGCAGATGAATTAAGAAGACGCGGTGGCGATGGCGGTGAATTCGGAGCAACCACAGGACGTCCGAGACGTATGGGCTGGTTTGACTGCGTGGCAAGTAAGTATGGCTGCCGTCTGCAGGGAACAACGGATGTGGCATTTACCGTACTGGATGTTCTGGGATATCTCGATGAGATCCCGGTTTGCGTCGGATATGATATTGACGGTGAGGTTACGACTGACTTCCCGGTAACCTGGAAGCTTGAGAAGGCAAAGCCGGTATTAAAGACCTTACCCGGATGGAAGTGCGATATCCGTGGTATTAAGAATTATGAAGATCTTCCGGAGAACTGCCGTAAGTATATCGAGTTCGTAGAGGAGCAGATCGGCTACCCGATCACCATGGTATCGAACGGTCCTTCCCGTGATGACATTATTTATCGTAAAAGTCCTCTCAGTAAGTAATTGATGGCAGGAGTGAGAAGCATTACAGTTTATGCATGTTACGGAAGTCGGTCGGAGTACATCCTTTGATGATTTTAAACATCCGGATGAAGGAAGAAAGACTGTCAAAACCGGATAAGGAGGAGACCTCTGTAACAGTCAGTTCCGGATTGATCAAGAGATTTTCCGCATAACTGATGCGCTTCTTGTTTACATATTTATAAAAAAAGAAACATTGGTAAAGTATTTAAAGAGCCGGCTGAAGTGGTATTTACTGAAGCCGGCTTTCTTTGCGGCTTCTTCAAGTGTAATGTTTTTCCGTACAGTGTTCACTGATGTAATCACATATTCCCAAAAATTTTTCCATGTATTTTTTGTAGGTATTATTGCCTGTGCCGGAGCTTGGAATGCAGGGAGACTGCTCCCGCCCGAGCCACACGAAAATTTCGATGAGCTTTGCATGGATTGCAGCTTCAAACATGGAATTGCCCAATGCATATTCGTCACGAATCTGCAGCAGAAGCAGCCGAATCTGCTGGTGAGCGGTTTCGTTGCTTTCGGGAGTAATCAGCATGGTGGAAGGAAGTGTAGCCAACACATTGGAGATGTCACGGGTCTGATGCAGGAGGGCATAGTCTGCCTGAAAGATCAGACGCCGCCCGGAGGGAGGTGCGAACAGGGAGTGGATAACACCGGAATTAATCAGAAGAATCTGATCCGGATAAATCATATATTCTATATTATCGCAAACCGCCCGATAGGTATTTTCGATTGGCATAATGATTTCAATTGGTGCATGCCAGTGAGGTGGATAATCTTCCACGTTATCATTGTCATACAGACAAAGATGCATTCCCTCTTTGAAATTTGCTATTTCCCGAATCCCCTCTAAAGTTTCAATCATAAGATTTCCTTTCCCATACATTCCCCTCTGCATGTTCTGGCAAATGAAAAAAATGGTATCAGTAACAGAGCACAAATTTGAAGTGTAGAAATGCTAGTAATTGCTATTCTGCTCACGTATTAAAAAAATCAGCTAAAAAAATTAATTAATTTAGTTGAAAGACAAATTGCATATAAAAAGATGTGTAAAAATATTTAAAAAAATATGCAAATGACATACAATTCAAACGGATTCTTACAGATAATATCATAAAACTATACAAATAAAAGGTCAACAAAAAAGCAAGAATTGATAATTGTTAAGCAATTATTATAATGCTGTCAGGATATGGGTTTGTTATAGTTTGTTTATCAACATTACCCGTTCCGTAAATGAGGGGGAAACATATAAAGGAGGAAATAGTTATGAAATTGAAACGCGTATTAGCGACGGTTTTATCAGCAGCGATGGTTCTGTCCTGTCTTGCAGGATGTGGAAGCTCTACTGCAGATACTTCCGCAGGCTCCACAAGCAGTTCTGCTTCAACAGATTCTGCCTCTGCAGATTCCGGTGAGGTCCAGGAAATCACCTGGATGTTCTGGGATGATTTGAATGCAACAGAGGATCTGATCTCAATTGGTTATAAAGAAACCATTGACAGATTTAACAAGGATTATGAAGGAAAATATCATGTAACTCCGATTACAACCAATCTGGAAGAATACTATACGAAGCTGAATGCTCTTGTGGCAGCCGGCGAGACACCGGATGTATTTATCGCTTCTCCGGGAGCCAACTTAAATGATTATGCTTTGACAGGCGTTGCTGCAAAGCTGGATGATTATCTGGCAGACGGATGGAAAGATACGTTTACATCAGATGCTGTATTTGCAGGTGGTACATATTCAGATGGTATTTATGCTATTCCGCTTAATATTGCAGCTGCCTGTGTATTCTATAACACAGAGATGTTTGAGAAGGCTGGCGCAGAGGTGCCCAAGACATTTGACGAATTGCTGACCAGCTGTCAGAAACTGCAGGATGCAGGCTATACACCAATTACCATTTCCGCAGGTACAGCATGGTGCTTATCCATGGTAGCCGGTTATCTTTGTGACAGAAATGGTCTGGTTCTGAGCGATATTGCAGATCATAAGACCGACTGGAAGGATGAAAAGGTGATCAACGCAGGAAAGCAGATTCAGGAGCTTTCCAAATATTTCCAGAAGACCGCAGCCGGTGATGATAATGATATTGCTACTGCAGCGTTTTACAATGAAGAAGCAGCAATCCTGATTCAGGGTTCCTGGGCAATCGGACAGATCAATGGTTCCTGCGCAGAAGGCTTTGCAGATAAGGTTGGTGTGTTTGCATTCCCTGCAGTTACCGGTGGTAATCCGGATGCAAACAGAGTGATTGCAAAGTCTGATTCCCTTTGCATGAGTGCATCCACCAAGTATCCGGAAGCTGCTATCGCGCTTATGAAGTACTTTACAGATGACACTGCGCAGAAATATACCGCAGAAGTTGGTGGTAAGATCCCGGTAACATCCGTTGAATATGATGAAAACGTTGCACCTCCGGAACTTGCTTATGTTATGGATGTATTCAAGAATGCTTCCTCTACATTTGGATTCTACAATGAGTCCCTTGCAGATACGGAAGCCGGATCTACATTTGATAACTGTTTCGTTGAAATCTTCAAGGGTGAAGATCCCGAAACTGCTTTACAGCCTATTGAGGATTACTACGAGATGAATGTCTGGTAAGTTTTAGAAGAAATTACTTTTGGCCAGCACCCCAAGAGGGTGCTGACCTTTCTATAGGGAACTTTTGACAGGAAATGTGATTCGTTGCGTGAAAATGACTCATAAAGTCCTTTATAGAAAGGTCAGCAATGGGGAAGCGTAGGGGATATGCATAAGGTTGGCAATTCAGATCCGGTGGATCTGATTAGTACATAAAGAAAGGAATGGGGTTATGGACAAATTATTAAGAAATAAAAAAAAGCAATTATTCTGTTTATTGCACCGGCATTTATTCTTTTTTTACTGCAGTACTGTTTTTATCCAATCTGTCGGGCAGTTTATTTTTTTCTTTCTGCGACTACAAAGTAAATTATCCGATTAAATTTACCGGATTTAAAAAAATTATATTCTGTTGTTTACCAAGGATAAAACGATGCGGTATGCACTTCGAAATTCTATTTTCTTTATGATTTTCTCCTGTGTGTCACAGCTGATTTTGGGGCTTGTACTTGCTGCATTGTTAACAAATATTAAAAGAGGGCGGAACCTGTTTAAGAATATTTACTATCTGCCCTGTGTACTGTCTTCTGCAGCGCTTGGTCTTATGTGGATGTTCGTATTTACACCAAAGCTTGGTATCAACCAGATCATGGCTTCTCTGGGCATTATCAGTGACTGCACAGAAGGTCCCCAGTGGTTGTTTAATACGGACGGATATATTATTCTTCCGATTATTGTGATTTCGGTAGTTGCCTTATGGCAGTATGTTGGACAGTCCATGATGCTTTACATGGCGCAGATTTCCGGCATCAGTAACGATATTTATGAGGCAGCCTATATTGATGGTGCTACGAAGGCACAGGCATTTACGAAGATTACGTTACCGTTGATCCGGCCGATGGTAGCAACGGCAATGTCCTTGAATGCGATCGGTTCCTTAAAGTTCTTCGATCTCGTCTATAACATGATTCCGGAAGGCTTCCTTGGCAACAGGGCGCATGTACTGGCAACCCATCTGTACGATCAGGCGTTTAAGTATAATAAGCTTGGTTATGGCTCGGCAATCGGCGTTGTGCTTCTGGTGATGTGCCTGGTGGTTACTGTATTCATTAATAAGTTTGTCAAAGTAGACAATTATGAAATGTAGGAGGGCTGATGAATGAGTACGAAGTCGAAAGTTATCAAGGTATTTATTTACATATTTCTTGTGTTATTGGCTTTAATTTATCTGGTTCCGCTGATCTGGGTGGTAATTACCTCACTGAAGGACGATGCGGTATTGATGATTTCACCGTGGGCACTGCCTGACCGGCCGATGTTTGAAAAACTATGAATTTGCTTGGACGATGGGTAACCTTGGAAAGGCAACATTGAATTCCTTTATTGTATGTTCCATCACACTGGTATTATCCATGCTGTTTGGTTCCATGGCAGCTTATGCGATTGCCATTCTGCGCTGGAAATTATCAAAGCTTACCATGACTTATTTTCTGATTGGTATGATGATCCCGGTGCATTGCGTATTGATTCCGCTGTTTATCCAGTTTTTCCCAAAATCGGACTCAGTAATACTTTATTGGGAATTATAATTCCTTACATTACATTTTCGCTTCCGATTACAATTTACATACTGGTGGGATTCTTTGCGGGCCGAGGGAATTGTTTGAAGCGGCCTGCATTGACGGGTGTTCTGTGTACCGGATGTTTACGCATGTGGCTCTGCCGCTTGCCAAGACCGGATTCATGGTGACAGGTCTGATGTCCTTTGTGGCTAACTGGAATGAACTGCTTCTTGCCATGGTATTTATTTCAAAGGAAGCCAAGAAAACCCTTCCGGTTTCCCTGACAAAGTTTGTCGGACCATATAATACCAATTACTGTCAGATGTTTGCAGCCATTGTGCTTGCGATTATTCCTACGGTCGTTGTATATTGCTGTTTCTCCAATAACATTGTCGATGGTCTGACACAGGGGGCTGTAAAAGGTTAAACAGTTTATAAATACCGCAGATCGCAGAACCCACAGAAAGAGACTACAAATGGCAGATGATTTATGGTAAAATCATCTTATGAATAACGTAAATTATGCCAGACAATTAGATCATTTATTAGAACAACCGGAAATAAAAGGAAAGCATTTATTCCTGCATAGCTGCTGTGCGCCCTGCAGCAGCTATGTTTTGGAGTATCTGCGTTCCTTTTTTTCTATTACCGTTTTTTATTACAATCCGAATATCACGGAGGATGCCGAGTACCGTAAGCGTGTCATCGAGCAGAAGCGCCTCATTGGAATTTTCAATGCAATGGGGGATGCCTATCCGATTGAGATTGTGGAAGGGGACTATGTGCCGGAACAGTTCTTTGCGATGAGCAGGGGATATGAGAAGTGTCCGGAGGGTGGCGAGCGGTGTTTCCGCTGTTATGAGATGCGGCTTCGTGAAACAGCGCTGCAGGCGAAGAAAGCAGAGGCGGACTATTTTACTACGACATTAACCATCAGTCCGCTTAAGAATGCAGCCAAAATTAATGAGATCGGGCAGCATCTTTCGGAGGAACTGGAGGTTCCCTTTCTGCCCTCGGATTTTAAGAAGAAAAACGGCTATAAAAGATCGGTGGAATTGTCGAAGGAATACGATCTGTACCGGCAGGATTACTGTGGCTGCATTTTTTCTAAAGCAGAGAGGGAAAACGGTTACAGTTCACACAGCAGCCAGACACTTGCTGTCGGGCTGCGTAAGAACATGATTTGAGTAGAGCACTTAGCGAGGTTATTTCGAGCTTAGTGCGAACCATACAAGTTCACTTGGCAAACCGGAGGTGAGTCTAGTGAAGCTTGTTCAGGAGTGAGCAGGCTCCTTTTGCGAAGCAAAACTTCAAATGAGCCTGCGAATCTGTTACTGGAACGAGGTACGAGTGAACAGTAATAGAAAATAGACTTGAATAGTTGTATTTGAACCGTTATACTTGAATCGTTATAATCTCAGAGAAAATGGGAAAGGTATATCATAATGGAAAAATTTTTGGACTTAATTTCAAACGAAATGAAACAGGCATTTGAAGCAGCCGGATATGACAGGGAGCTGGGAAAGGTAACTGTATCGAACCGCCCGGATCTTTGTGAATATCAGTGTAACGGGGCAATGGCAGGTGCGAAGCTCTATAAGAAAGCACCGATCATGATTGCGAATGACGTCGCAGGCAAGTGTACGGACAGCAGGGTTTTTGCAGAGGTACAGGCAGTTGCTCCCGGCTTTTTAAATTTAAAGATTAAAGGAAGCTTTCTGGCAGACTATCTGACACAGATGGAGAAGGAAGAGAAGTTTGGGCTTAATGCCCCTGAGAAACAGAAGACGATTATTGTGGATTACGGCGGACCGAACGTGGCAAAGCCACTGCATGTCGGACATCTTCGTTCTGCAGTCATCGGTGAAAGTGTAAAGAGAATCGCCCGTTACATCGGACATAAGGTGATCGGTGACATTCACATGGGAGACTGGGGCCTGCAGATGGGACTGGTCATCACCGAGATGAAGGAGCGTTACCCTGAGCTTGTATATTTTGATGAAAGCTTTGATGGTGAGTATCCGGAAGAAGCACCGGTAACGGTTACGGAGCTTGAGGAGATTTATCCTACCGCAAGCAAAAAGTCCAAGGAAGATCCGGCCTATAAAGAAAAAGCAATGGAAGCAACCTTTAAGCTTCAGAGCGGAGTGAAAGGATATCGCGCTTTGTGGAAACAGATTATTAAGATCTCTGTTGCGGATATGAAGCGTAACTACGATAACCTGAATGTGACTTTTGACCTTTGGAAGGGAGAAAGCGATGTCCATGACGTGATCCCGGGCATGGTGGATTACATGAAGAAAGAGGGCTATGCATATATCAGTGACGGCGCTCTGGTTGTGGATGTTAAGGAAGATACCGATACCAAGGAAATTCCGCCCTGTATGATTCTGAAATCAGACGGCGCTTCCTTATATAATACGACAGACCTGGCAACCATTATGGAGAGAATGCGCGAATATCATCCGGATCAGATGATCTATCTGACAGACAAACGGCAGGATCTTTATTTTGAGCAGGTTTTCCGCTGTGCACGCAAGACAAAGCTGGTGGATGAAGATACCGAGCTTGTGCATATCGGATTCGGTACGGTAAACGGTGCGGACGGACATGCGTTCAAGACCCGTGACGGCGGCGTTATGCGGCTTGAGATGCTGATCAATGAAATCAATGAGAAGATGTATCAGAAGATCGTGGAAAGCCGTGAGGTAGATGAAGAAGAGGCCAGAAATACTGCGAAGATTATTGCACTTTCCGCAATCAAATACGGAGATCTGTCCAATCAGGCTTCCAAGGATTATATTTTTGATATTGATAAGTTCACTTCCTTTGAAGGAGATACCGGTCCGTACATTCTTTTATACCATCGTCCGGATCAAGTCCATTCTTGCGAAAGCCAAGGAACAGGGAGAGGATCTTACAAATTTGACATTAAAAGAAGCAGATACCGATTCCCCAAAAAGACGTTGATGATGACGATTGCACGTTTCAATGCCATGATGGAAAATGCATATGATGAGGTTGCACCTCACAAGATCTGTGCCTATATTTATGATCTTGCCAATGCATTGAATCGTTTTTTTACCATGAAAACAGGATTCTGGCAGAAGAAGATGAGACAAAGAAACGCAGCTGGCTTGGACTTCTGATCCTGACTAAGGAAATTCTGGAGGCATGTATTGATGTGCTGGGCTTCAGTGCACCGGAAAGGATGTAATGCATGGCAGGAAAGTATTATGCTGTGCGGAAGGGTACGGTGACCGGAATTTTCCGTACATGGGAAGAATGTAAGAAGAATGTCCACGGTTATTCCAGTGCAGAATATAAGAGCTTTAAAACGCTGGAGGAAGCGGAGGCATATATGAAGGGCGGAGCCGCTGCAGAAGAGGTGACGGACACCGTTCCGATCTATGTAGATGGAAGCTATAATAAGGTAACGAAAGAGTTTTCCTACGGCATGGTTGTTCTTTTGAAGGAAGGTGAACAGACCTTCTGTGAATCCTATCGGGATGAGGAGCTTGCCACAATGCACAATGTGGCAGGAGAGATTAAGGGTGCTGAGGCTGCCATGCGGTATGCAATGGAGCACCATATCCCGGCGATTACGATTTACCATGATTACGAGGGCATTGCGAAGTGGTGTCTTGGGGACTGGAAGACCAATAAAGAAGGTACGAAAGCCTATAAAGCATTTTATGAGGAGGCCTCAAAGGAGGTTTCCATCCGCTTTCAGAAGGTGACCGGACATTCCGGGGATCATTATAATGATCTGGCAGATCATCTTGCCAAAAAGGCGCTAGGAATTGACTGAGCAGTTATCAGATCAATCAGGAATATGATCTGAAAATAATATTGTAGTAGGAAAGAGGTTTCGTTATGATATCTTATCTGATGGGGAGAAATGAAGCGATCCTTGCAGCAATCGGACTTTTGATCGCATTCGCGGGAACGATTGTGTTCACGGCAATATTCTGTGACCGTCTGCCGAAGGACGGAGGGAGAGCGTTTGCACACGATGGCAAGCTGTCCGCGGGAAAGCCGAGAGGCGCCGGACTTATTTTTGTAGTAGTGTTTACGATTGCCGCTTTTTTGGTTGTTCCACTGAGTACGGAGACGATCATCTATCTGATACTGGTTGCTGCGGAAATGATTACCGGATATATGGATGATGCATCAGAGAAGCCGTGGGGAGAATGGAAGAAGGGAATTCTGGATCTTATCATTGCGATTATTGTGGCAGTTACTTACCTGAACTTTAATTCCAATGAAATTTACCTGGCATTTCTTCATAAGACGGTTGCCATTCCGGAGCTTGTATTTGGCATTCTGATTGTGATTCTGGTATGGGCCTCCATCAATGTGACGAACTGCGCAGACGGTGTGGACGGATTATCCGGAACACTGGCACTTATTACGCTCGGCACCTTTTATATTCTGGACAAGCAGCTTGATGCACAGGGAGATTTTTCCTTTGTCATTCTCGTGTTTATGAGCTGTATCCTGGGATATCTGTGGTATAATGCAACGCCGAGTAAGCTCATGATGGGGGATGCCGGATCCCGTGCGATGGGTATTTTTATCAGTATTGCAGCCTTGAAGAGCGGCTCGCCGCTTCTGTATATTCCGGTTGCACTTGTCCTTATTCTGGATGGAGGACTGGGACTTGTGAAGGTTACCCTGATCCGTGTGTGCAGGATCCACATTATGAAGAACATCCGCACACCACTGCATGACCATGTCCGCAAGGTGAGCGGCTGGTCCAATACCCAGACCGTGTTCCGCTTTGCCATTATCCAGATTGTGCTGTCCGCAGCCGTGATTTATGGGATACGATAAGGAATAAGATTTCTTTCAACACTTTGGGAACAGAAGTGTAATAAACCGCACATGATTCATTTTTTTGTCATATGATAAAGCATACCCGAATAAAATGAAAGGATGTAACTGTGGCATTTTAAACAGTTACGAAGGGATGCAGAATATGGCTCGATTTACGAATCAGGCACAGCTTCGTTATGGAAATGCTGTTGCCAATTCCAACATTGCGGTAGGAGAAATCCTTGAGGTACTGTCTGCGACAAAGACAGCAGTCCGTACTACCTACGGACAGAATGATCATATCACGTATGTGATCAGTATCGTGAATTCCGGAAACATTGCGATGATGGGACTTACGTTATCCGATGATCTGGGTGCCTATGCATTTGGTACCGGTACAGTGGTGCCGTTGACTTACGTGGCGGATACGGTACGATATTACACGAATGGCGTATTGCAGGCAGCACCTGCAGTAAATGCAGGTCCTCCCTTTACAATCAACGGTATCAGCGTACCGGCAGGAGGAAATGCAACCGTTGTATATGAAGCTGCCCTTAACGAATTTGCTCCGCTTGCGGCCGAATCCACGATTGGAAATACCGTGACCGTTTCCGGAGGCGGAATCACACCGGTTACTGCACAGGAAAGCATAACGGCTCAATCCGGTCCGCAGCTTACCATTACGAAATCGGTCAGCCCTGTGCCTGTTACGGAAAACGGAGCACTGACCTATACGTTCCTTATCCAGAATACCGGAAACACGGCAGCTACGCCAGCTACCGGTGTTGTGGTAACCGATACGTTTGATCCGGTTCTGTCCAATATTGCGGTATCCTTTAATGGAACGACATGGGCAGAGCCTGCCAATTATTCTTATAACGAAACAACCGGAGAACTTGTCACCCAAAGAGGTCAGGTGACTGTACCGGCAGCGTCCTTTACGCAGGATGCGGCAACCGGAGCATGGACAGCAACTCCCGGGGTAAGTACACTGATCGTGACGGGAATTGTATAGGAAGCTGTAAGTGGAATTAAAGGAAGAACTGCCGCATTATGTGCGGTGGTTCTTTTCAATGAAGCGATAAAGAATTCATATTTTGAATTGATGCACAAGGGAGATTCGATGAAGAATAACATTGATTTGCATATGCATTCCATATATTCTGATGGAACCTATACACCGGCAGAATTGGTAATTTGTGCCAGACAGAAAGGACTGTCAGCAATTTCGCTCACAGATCATGACACAACCGATGGACTTAGGGAAGCAAGGGAAGACACTTACAATGCTTTGCGCAGCTCCACAGGAGAGCAGCCATAGGTGGCCTTGAAATCTCTTAAAAATACTTTGTAGTTCTGGATGCCATGCCGTTGTAACAGTTCGGTAATGCTTGCATCGGTACGCAGCAGATCTTCATGGAAGTGCATGGTACGGACTGCATTGAGATAGGATAAGAAGGTCTGCCCGGTGTGTTTTCTGAACAGACGGCAGAAGTATTCATGGCTCACATGAAGAGCGGATGCTGCATCATGCAGGGTAATATCTTCCTGATAATGACTTCGAATGTATTGGAGAATTTCATCCATGCGTTCGAAGTTTTTTCCTTTTCCTTTTCTTTCACCTCCGGGCTTAAGATTTCGGAATAGTTTCCGTATAATTCGTACAGAAATTCATACAGGACAGAGGAAAAAAATGAAGAAGGTATCCGGGATGTGGATTCTCATAGGTATCACATAATTCCTGCAGGTAATTACGCATTTTCTGTAAAGAGGTACTTCCGATAATGGAAGGGAAATATTCTTTAACGTGCAGGGAGGAGGCGTGATCAAGAACGCGGCTTAGATCTTCCATCGGAATCTGGAGCAGCAGATAATCCACCCCGCCATGTGTTCTGGTGGAATGCAGTTCATGTGGATTCACGATCAGAATATCATGCTGGGAAAAGGGTATACTTCTGCTCGTTGATGTAGGCGGTCATATAGCCCTTCAATGGATAAATGATTTCAAGATGTCCATGCCAGTGCATGGGAGAGTAAAAGCGGCTGTCTTTAATTACAGCAAAATGCAGACGCAGGCGGGTATCATCACTGATAATCTCATGGGAATAGGAAGTCATTTCACGATATCCTTTCGTAGGTGGTCGTTTTATATTCTGAGTGACTTAAATAGTAAACAGTCAATTCGTGGCAGGCAGGAGATTTATGACTTTAAATGATCGTAACTATAATTTAAAATCAACCCATATTCTCTATTCAAATATAGCAATAATAATAAACAAATGTCAATATCAACCTATAAAGTGGTTAATAACATAATAGAAGAGCATAGAAAAAAAATGGGATAAGATGTAACTATAAAATCGAAATAACAGGAGGGTGTTATGAGCAGCAGAGTATTGGATTTTGAAAATTATACAGCGAAGGCCCGTCAGGCGGTTGCCGAAGGACAGGTGCTTTTGCAGAATCAGAATCATGTGCTTCCTCTGCCGAAGGGAAGCCATGTTGCTGTGTTTGGCAGAATGCAGCTTCATTATTATAAGAGCGGTACGGGATCAGGCGGTATGGTGAATGTAAATAAGGTGACCGGTATCCTGGAGGCGCTTGAGGAGAGCGAAGACGTGCAGGTATATGAGCCGTTAGTGGATGTATACCGCGAGTGGGAGAAGGACCATCCGTTTGATGAAGGTGTCGGCTGGGGAAATGAACCCTGGTCGCAGGAAGAAATGGAACTGAATGAGGCGCTGGTTGAAGAGGCTGCCGAAAAGAACGAATACGCAATTGTCATTCTGGCAAGAACGGCCGGTGAGGATAAGGATAACAAGATGTTGGAGGGCGCGTACTGTCTCACCTCGATCGAAGAGGACATGCTTCAAAAGGTGCGTAAGAACTTTGCAAAGATGATCGTGCTGTTGAATACCGGAAACATCATGGATATGAGCTTTATGGATCAATACCGTCCGGATGCAGTGATGTATGTCTGGCAGGGAGGAATGATCGGCGGTCTTGGAACGGTCGATGTTCTTACCGGTAAGGTGTGTCCGTCCGGACGTCTTTCCGATACGATTGCGGCACAGATGTCCGATTATCCGGCCAATCCTTATTTTGGAGGTCTGGAACAGAACCTTTATGTGGAAGACATTTATGTGGGATACCGGTATTTTGAATCGGTAGCAAAGAGCAAAGTGCTGTATCCGTTTGGTTTCGGTCTTTCTTATACCACGTTCTCTATGGAAGCAGATAGATTTTCCTATGCGGAAAATCAGGTGTCCTTTGTGATGAAGGTGACAAATACCGGTTCCGTAGCGGGAAAAGAAGTCGTTCAGGTTTATGCAAAGGCTCCGTTAGGAAAGCTTGGCAAGCCTGCAAGAGTGCTGATTGATTTTTAAGAAGACGAAGGAGTTAAAGCCGGGAGAGAGTGAAGAGCTTGCTTTCGCAATTCCAACATCGGTATTTGCTTCTTATAATGAGGTAAGTACCGCGGAAATGCCAACCGGATGGGTTCTGGAAGCCGGAGAATATACCATTTATGCGGGTGGCAATGTGCGTGATGCCTATGCAGTGGGTTCCTTTATGCTGGATGAGTTGCAGATCGTCGAAGAATGCCGCAATGCCTTAGCTCCGACACCCCCCTTTAAGCGCATGAAGATGACCGCGGCCAATGAACATGCAGAAGCTGCCGGAGTATATGAGATTGCAATGGAAGAGGTTCCGTTACGGGTGGTTTCTCCTGAGGAAAAGAGAAACGCAGAACTTCCGGAAAGCTATGAAATGACCGGGGACCGCGGTATAAAGCTTGCGGATGTCAAAGCAGGAAAAGCAACGCTTGAAGAGTTTGTTGCACAGCTCAGTGAAGAGGAGCTTGCCAGTATCGTACGTGGAGAAGGAATGGGAAGCCCGAAGGTAACGGCCGGAACGGCAGCAGCATTTGGCGGCGTTACGAAGTCCCTTCTTGAAAAGGGTATTCCGTGTGGATGCTGTGATGATGGTCCGTCCGGCATGCGTCTTGACAGCGGAATGAAGGCATTCAGCCTTCCGAACGGAACATTGCTTGCCTGCACCTTCAATACACAGTTAAATGAAGAGCTTTATGCATTCACGGCGGTGGAAATGATTAAGAACCGTGTGGATATCCTGTTAGGACCCGGTATGAATATCCACAGACATCCGTTAAACGGACGTAACTTTGAATATTTTTCAGAGGATCCGCTGCTTACCGGTAAGATGGCGGCAGCACAGGTACGGGGCTTAAAGAGTGCAGGTGTAACCGGTTCCTTAAAGCATTTCTGCGGAAACAATCAGGAAACGAGACGCCATACCTCCAACAGTATTGCATCCGAGCGTGCGCTGCGTGAGATTTACTTAAGAGGATTTGAAATTGCAGTGAAGGAAGCAAAGGCAGATGCAGTCATGACAACTTATGGACCGGTTAATGGCATCTGGACCTCCAGTAACTATGATCTGGTTACGGATATCCTGCGGAAGCAGTGGGGCTTTGAAGGTGTGGTTATGACTGACTGGTGGGCTTATGTCTGCAGGGAAGGGGATAAGCCGGCAAAGACCGATTTTGCAACGATGGTAAAGGCGCAGAATGACCTTTATATGGTATGTCCGGATTCGGAAAAGAATGAGCATGGCGATAATACGGTCGAGTCTCTGCATGACGGATCGCTGACACTTGGCGAATTACAGCGATGTGCGAAGAATATCTGCCGCTTTATGATGAATACACATGCCTTTATGAGAATGCAGAACGAGGAAGACACGATTGAAATTCTCGGAGCAGAAGAGGGCTTTGAGGAATGTGTCGGAGATCTGACCTATTATAAGGTGGACAAAGAAGTTGTGATTGATCTGTCCGATCACGAAATTTCCAAAGGAACCAGCATTGATTTTGCACTGGATCTTGAGCAGCTGGGATATTATAAGGCAGAGCTTACGGCTAAGTCCGATCTTGGAGAACGGGCACAGATTCCGGTTACCTTATCCTTTGCCGGA
Organism: Lachnospiraceae bacterium; assembly: GCA_021628825.1. Classification (GTDB taxonomy): domain Bacteria; phylum Bacillota; class Clostridia; order Lachnospirales; family Lachnospiraceae; genus Suilimivivens. Next base: position 1,252,910 of record JAJXRY010000002.1, read on the forward strand.
ACACCGCGCGGGGTATATACCTTTAATGGTACAAACGGCCAGTGGGTAACGCAGACAAGAGAAGCGGACCTTGGCATGAAATATGCGATTATGCGCCTGTACTTCCCGCAGAACGGTATTGAAGTAAAACAGATTAAGTTTGTCTATGACCGCCCGTTTGAATAATTGAGGAACTGCGTGCATAAGTTATAAGGAAACGCATGCGGGCAGGGATTGCTTTGAAGAAAATTTTAATTGCCGGAGAAGCCGGACAGACAACTAATTACGAAAATGCACTTGCAGCGATGCAGGTGCATTTTGTTACGTCTTTACAGGTAAAGGACGTGGATGAATACGATGGACTGATTTTACCGGGAGGCGGGGATGTGGATCCGAAGCTGTTCGGACAGCTCCTGATTCCGGAGTCGGAGATCAGGCAGTACAGTGAATGGGAGCAGCAGATGATCCGGAAGGGACAGGAGAAGCTGACACCGGAGCTTGACCGCATCCAGCTTGCAATCCTAAAGGCATTCTGCCAGCACCGGAAGCCGGTGTTTGGAATCTGTAAGGGAATGCAGCTCATTAACATTGCCTTTGGAGGGGATATGATCCAGCATCTTCCGACAGCGGTACATCACGCCTATCGGGAAAAAGATCAGATGCACCCGGCAAGAAATGAGGAGAACTCTTTTCTTTATGAAGTGTATGGATCGGATATGATGGTAAACAGTGCACACCATCAGGGCGTTGGCATTCCCGGAAGAGGGATCCGGTATATACAGTATGCCCCGGATGGTGTGGTCGAAGGCTTGCAGCATGAGTTCCTTCCGGTGTATGGAGTGCAGTGGCATCCGGAACGGTTGGAGCAGGGGACAAAAAACTTAAAAAAACTTTTTAAAATAACTTGACAACCTGTACCTAAAATGGTATCTTAGTAAAGCAGTCGCGAGACGACAGAAGGTGTCGCATAGCGGCGTGGATGATGTATGCTATGCTCCATCATATACATGGGATCTTAGCTCAGCTGGGAGAGCATCTGCCTTACAAGCAGAGGGTCATAGGTTCGAGCCCTATAGGTCCCATTTATAAAAAATATGGCGAGATGGCTCAACTGGCTAGAGCGTCCGGTTCATACCCGGGAGGTTGAGAGTTCAAGTCTCTCTCTCGCTATTAAGCTAATAAAAAAAGATCCTTTTGGATCTTTTTTTATTTTATATTTTAAATTAATTCATAAGTCTGTTCAAAGACTTCCTTTTTCCACAATAAACAGGTCATCCGGCTGATCTTTCAGCACGGCAAGATAGTCGCCGATATTACCAAGCAGATATTTTTCTTCATCCCACAACGGGAATACTTTACAGGCTCTTTCAAGCGGGTAAGCCTGAACAATGGTCGTTTCCAACGGAATACAGGAGTGGATGTATCCGGATAAGCTGATCTGCGTGCCGGTCAGGCGGTTTTTCATGGTCGGCAGGTAAAGTGCCCTGGGGTGATAAGCGTCCTGGGTTGGCAGATAGCGTTTATCAAACTCTTCTTTGGATTTTACACATACCTTTCCCTGGAGATCAATCATAATATAGGTCTGACCGGAAATAATCAGGTCAAGATCACCTTCGATTGTACGGATCGTAATCGGAGTTTGTAAGGGTAGAACCTGTGCAGGCACAACATAACCGATCGGAAGTCGTTTACGACGATAGGTCTTCATGCGGGACAGATCAACATGGCTTGTTCTGGCATCTAAATGTCGAAGCTGTTGAGATAGTTCTGAATCTGCATGGAAAAATAATCTTCGGTGCGCAAAGAGCTGTATTTACTTTCGTATAACCACCGGTTGATGAAACCGCCGGACTTTTCCAGATGCCCGCCGCCGGAGCCGATCTTTCTTGCAAGATATGCTGCCAGATCACAGGCTTTGGTTTCCTTGGTGCAGCTGCGGACGGAGAACTTCATCCCGTCGGGAAGTTCATTATAAACGACACAGACATCGGCACTGTCAACCTGAATACAAAGGTCACTGATCAGACCTAAGATGTTGGGATCACAGGGCTCTGATTTAACCAGGGAGTAACGTTTTTCTTTATTGTGAACTGCGCGTAGAATCGCAATCGCGGCAATTTCCAGTTCTGCGGAAGAAATGTTGGAATTTCTTAATAAGGAAAAGACATCATTGCGATATTTTAATGCATCGTGCATATCCTTATCTGCCGGATTGTGCACTTCGGTAAACTGCTGGGTATCACTGTAGAGCCCGTAATAAAGGGCAGTTGCAAGATCAGGATAGTCATTGGGATCGAACTGTTCTTCACAAAGAAGCTTCCAGACTACTGTCGAGCAGCTTCCAAAGTCACTTAAGATCAGAGAATCCGGAATGTTCCGGGCTTCCATCTGATGATGGTCAATGATCCCGATATGCTCTGCCGGGATTTTGGTGATGTTGCCGGCTCCATACTGGCTGTCTACGGTAAGCAGAAGTTCATCAGTCAGACGAAGTGTACCTTCCTCCACATATTCAACCGGAATGTTTAATTTCTCCACCATCAGAACCAGATTGGCCTTCCGGATACGGAATCTTCCGGTATAAATCAGGTGGGTTTTGATACCATGATTCTGAAAATAGGTGTACAGGCCAAAGCCGGAAGCCAGCGCATCGGCATCCGGACTGTCGTGGCATTGAATATAGATTTCCTCATAGGATAAAAAATCGCGTAATTGCATAAGAGTCCCCCATCGTTTAGAATAACTCCATCATATCATATACAAATCGAAAAGAAAATGGTATGCTGAACTTACAGAGTAGATAAGAATAGAAGAGGTTACTGGAACGAGGTATGAGTGAACAGTAACTGGAAGAATAAAAATCATAGAATAAAAGAATTGCAGGAGGAAACAATAACGATATGAGAATCGGTATGGGTTATGATGTACACAAACTGACAGAAGGGCGGAAGCTGATTATTGGAGGTGTCGAGATCCCTTATGAAAAGGGACTGCTCGGACATTCGGATGCGGACGTGCTGTTACATGCCATTATGGATGCGCTGCTCGGGGCAGCGGCACTTGGTGATATCGGCAAGCATTTTCCGGACACGGATCCCGCTTATAAAGGAATTTCATCCTTAAAGCTGTTAGAACACGTAGGAGCGCTTTTGGAGGAGCACTATTTCCTCATTGAGAACATTGATGCGACCATTATTGCACAGGCACCGAAGATGCGCCCTTATATTGATACGATGCGGAAGAACATTGCGGATACGCTGCATATGGATCTGTCCCAGGTCAATGTCAAGGCGACAACGGAAGAAGGCCTTGGGTTTACCGGAAACGGAGAGGGGATTTCTTCCCAGGCGATCTGCCTGCTGACAACACCTCTTGGGCTGCAGAGCGAGGATGTGATGCAGAGAGGCTGTGCCGGCTGTGGTGGATGTCCGAAGGCTGATTAATAGAAATGTTTTGAAGGTCTGACAGTTGACAAAACCGTAAAAGTTGCATATGCTATATAGTAGCTAAGGTAGCTGCGAAGATAGGGAGCAGTTGCAGGAAATAAACAGAAAACGACTATGATAGAGAAGAGTACCGTAATCAAGAGGTAACAGAGAGAAGCTGTCATCGGCTGCAAGCAGCTTTTACTTTCGGGGAACGGGAAGTGCACTCTGGAGTCTGCAGGGAGAACGAAGAAGCATCTTCTGGTATCCGGGCACGTCTGGTCACGTTATCGACTGTAAGGGAAAGACGTCATCGTCTTTAAGTAGAGTGGAACCGCGGAATATTTCGTCTCTGTAGATGAAATATTCCGTTTCTTATTTTAGAGGATTTTTACAGGAAGTGGAGCAGTTATGGGAATGATCAGCAAAATTAAAGAAGAAATCCGAATCATAAGAGAGCGGGATCCAGCCATTCATTCCAGTATGGAGGTGCTGTTGTATCCAAGCTTTAAGGTGATGCTGCATTACCGGCTGGCACACAAGCTTTATAAAAAGGGACATTATTTCTGGGCAAGATGGATTTCCCAGCGCGGTGTGCGCAAGACCGGAATCGAGATTCATCCGGGAGCACAGATCGGCAAAGGCTTTTTCATTGATCACGGAAATGGCGTTATTATCGGAGAAACAGCGATCATCGGTGATAACGTGACTTTGTATCAGGGGGTAACTCTTGGAGGAACCGGTAAGGAGCAGGGAAAGAGACATCCGACGATTGGAAATAATGTAATGATCAGTGCCGGAGCCAAGATTCTGGGATCCTTTACGATCGGGGACAATTCCAAGATCGGAGCCGGATCGGTTGTTTTGGAAGAGGTGCCGCCGAACTCCACCGTAGTCGGTGTGCCGGGACATGTGGTGAAACGGAATAACCAGAGACTCCCACAGGAAGAACTGGACCAGATCCATTTGCCGGATCCGGTAAAAGAAGAACTGGCCATGCTGCGTAAGAGGATGCAGCAGATGGAAATAGAACTCAGACAATTAAAGGAGGAGAGGAAAGATGGAGAATAGATTTTCCTTTTACAACACATTAACGAAAAAAGTAGAAACCGTGATCCCGAATGTGGACGGCAAAATTGCAATGTATACCTGTGGACCGACGGTGTATCATTTTGCACATATCGGAAATCTGCGCAGCTATATCATGGAGGATGTACTGGAAAAGACCCTGCGTTATCTTGGATATGATGTAAAGCGTGTGATGAATATCACGGATGTCGGTCATCTTTCTTCCGATGCCGATACCGGGGAAGATAAGATGTTAAGTGGGGCAAAGCGTGAGCACAAGACAGTTATGGAAATTGCAAAGTTCTATACCGATGCTTTTTTTGAAGATTGCAAAAAGCTTAATATCAAGCGACCGGATGTGGTGGAGCCTGCAACGAACTGCATTAGTGAGTTTATTCATATGATCGAGGTTCTTTTTAGAGAAGGGCTATGCCTATGTGGCCGGAGGAAATGTGTATTTTTGATACCTCGAAGCTTAAGGAATATTATGTATTTAATACCCAGAGCGAGAACGAGCTTTTTAGTTGGCGTGCGCGATGATGTGACCGAGGATGAAAATAAGAAGAACAAGAACGACTTCGTTCTGTGGTTTACCAAATCCAAGTTTGAGGATCAGGCGCTCAAATGGGACAGCCCGTGGGGCGTTGGTTACCCGGGATGGCATATTGAATGCTCCTGTATCAGCATGAAGCATCTTGGAGAATATATGGACATCCATTGCGGCGGCGTGGACAACATTTTCCCGCATCATACGAATGAAATTGCACAGAGTGAGTCCTACCTTGGACATAAATGGTGTAACTACTGGTTCCATGTACATCACCTGAATGACAAGTCCGGTAAGATGAGTAAGTCAAAGGGCGACTTCCTGACTGTATCCTTACTGGAAAGCAAGGGCTATAATCCGTTGGTTTACCGTATGTTCTGCTTACAGTCCCACTATCGGAAGCCATTGGAATTTTCTTATGAAGTAATGGACAATGTAAAGTCTGCTTATGAAAAGCTCCTTAAGAAGATTGCCGGACTTTCCAAAGAAGGAGAAGTGGATGAAGCAGTCTATGCAGAATATCGTCGTAAATTTGAAGATGCGCTTTGCAACGACTTAAATACATCAATGGCAATTACCGTACTGTATGATTTGTTAAAGGCAGACTGCAACGATGTAACGAAGCGTAAACTGGTAGCAAGCTTCGATGAGGTTCTTTCCTTAGGACTTTTTGATGGCGAAAAGGCAGAAGAGAAAGCAGACGATGTGGATGCGGAGCTGGTAAGCTATATTGAAGCAAAGATTGCAGAACGTAAGGAAGCAAAGAAGGCAAAGGATTTTGCAAAGGCCGATGCTATTCGTGACGAGCTGTTACAAAAGGGCATCGTTCTGGAAGATACACGTGAGGGCGTAAAATGGAAAATGGCTTAACCTTTGTACAAAGGATAAGAGAAGCATTTGGGGGTAAAGAGGTGGATATTCGGACATATTCACCTCTTACGCTTGCTTATATCGGAGATTCGATTTATGATCTGGTGATCCGGACCGTGGTGGTGATGCGGGGAAATGCGCCTGCCAATAAACTCCACCACTATACAATCCGCTATGTGAATGCGACCGCACAGGCTCTTTTAGTGGATGCGCTGTTACCGGAGCTTACGGAGGAAGAGCAGGTAATTTTAAAGAGAGGCCGCAATGCGAAGCCATACACCAAAGCCAAGCATGCGACCATGGCAGAGTATAAAAAAAGCAACGGCATTGGAAGCACTGATGGGATACCTGTATCTTACCGGGCAGGAGGAGCGGATGCTGCAACTGATCCGGAAGGGCATGGACATCCTGGAAACGCAGAAAACAGAATAGGCAGATCGATTGGAGATATCGAATCAGAAGGAAAGGATCAGAGCATGGAAGAATTCAGAAAAGAAAAAAATGAATCCATTATAGAGGGAAGAAATGTAGTGATTGAAGCATTTCGTTCCGGACAGTCCATTGACCGGCTTTATATTCTGGATGGCTGTCAGGACGGACCGATCATGACGATCAAGCGGGAAGCGAGAAAGCATGATGTGGTCATTAAATATGTATCGAAGGAGCGTCTGGATCAGATTTCAGAAACCGGGAAGCATCAGGGCGTTGTGGCAACGATCGCAGCCTATGAATATTCAGAGGTAGAGGACATGCTTGCGCTTGCCAGAGAAAAGAACGAGCCTCCGTTTTTTTGTTCTTACTGGATAATATTGAGGATCCACACAACTTAGGAGCTATTATCCGTACGGCGAACCTTGCCGGTGCGCATGGGGTCATTATCCCGAAGAACCGTGCGGTAGGACTTACGGCGACGGTAGCAAGAACCTCTGCGGGAGCGTTGAACTACACGAAGGTAGCCCGTGTGACGAATATGGCACAGACAATAGAAGAACTGAAACAGCAGGGCTTATGGTTTGTCTGTGCGGATATGGGCGGAGAAATGATGTATGACTTAAATCTGACAGGACCGATCGGTCTGGTGATTGGCAATGAAGGATCCGGTGTAGGCCGCCTTGTGAAGGAAAAGTGTGATATGGTGGCTTCCATCCCCATGCATGGTGACATTGATTCCCTGAATGCTTCGGTGGCAGCCGGTGTTCTGGCTTATGAGATTGTCAGACAGCGGATCAAAGCAAAATAAGTGTAACAGTGCAATAAAGAAAGTGTTTCTATATGAAGGTAGCCGGAAGAATCCTTGCAACCATGATTGCAATGGTGGCAATTTTGCTGATTGCCGTGGGAGCAGATAAAGGATTGAATTATTTGGAAAAAAAGAAAATACGAGAAGGAATGCGAAGAGCTGTATGCAGAAAATCATGCAGAGGCAGAACAACTGCGGACACAGATTGAAGAGCTTTCGCAGGACGAAGTAGCAGTAGAGACGTTTCTTCAGGAGTATGCAGTGGCTGATCCGGAAGACGAGGATGAAGATGTGCTGCAGGAGTTCCTGACCGCATCGCCCGGAGACAATGGTTCCGGAGAGAATGCATCTGAGGAGAGCGTTTCGGATGGGGAATCTATCTCAGGAGATATGCTGTCCGGGGAGGATATTGTTGCAGATGTATCACAGAATGCAGTTTGGGACAATGGTATTTCGGGTAACAGTATTGTAGATAATCCTATTTCGGATCATGATCGTTCCGATCATACGATTTCCGAAAATCAGGTTTCCGGGAATAACGCTTCTGGGGGTGGTATTTCTCTAACTACGGTTTCCGGGAATATTCTGGTACGTCCGACGTTGCGGGAGCGCAGGCTTGAACAGAGTTCTTATATGGAAACGGTTGAATGGAATGAGGCAGATCAGGCGGTGATTGGACAAAGCACCCTGGACTTTTCAGATAAAAAGATTGCCTGTCTGGGTGACAGTATCACACAGGCAGCAAATCTTGAAAACATGGAGGATTACCAACAGTATTCCTACCCGGCGAAGCTGGCAGAAGTTCTGGGAGCGAAGGAAGTCGTAAATCTTGGAATTGGGGGATCCTCGATCGGAAGATACTGGCAGGATGCCTTTGTGGAACGTTACATGGATATTCCGGAGGACACAGACCTCATTCTGGTTATGGGAGGAACGAATGACGGCTTTTGCCTGCATAAGGAAAATGTAGGAAATTTTGAAGAACGTGCTCCCCGTACCCTGATCGGAGATCTGGATGAACTGATGCGGGGCTTAAAAGAAAATTATCCCGATGCGGAGGTCGTTTTCATTACACCGCTTCCCAATGTCCTGCATGACATTCTGCGCAAGGAACGTCCGGAACTGATGTCACAGCGTGTCATCGTGGACAGTATGATTGTACTTGCAAAAGAATATGAATTTGATGTCATTGATCTGTATGATTCGAATTTACTGGACAGTCACGATGCGGCAGTGATTTCAAATTATATGCCGGATGGTGTACATTGCAATCCGGATGGTTATCAGATTCTGGCGGAGCACATAGCAGCCGATCTGATCCGACTGCAGGATTCACTGGATGAGGAAGATGCAGAAAATAAAGATGATTGGGAAGATATAACAGATCCGGAATCTACAGAAGAAGCTAAGTCTGAGATTCTGCCGGATATTCTGAAATTCCGGGAAAGCAATACTGCGAAAAGCGGGGATGGCATTGACACAGAGGATAAGGAAATGAAAGAGGAAGAAGCGGCAGAGGCACAGATTCAGAGGGACATGAAGATTGAGGTGAGCACCTATGGTCAATGAGTATGCAAAAATACAGTGATGAAGAACTGATTGTACAGCTTCGGGATGGAGACCATGCCATTACCGATTATATTATGGAAAAGTATAAGAATCTGGTGCGAAGCAAGGCACAGTCGATGTATATTCTGGGAGCGGACAGGGAAGATCTGATTCAGGAAGGGATGATCGGACTTTTTAAGGCAATCCGCGATTATGATACGGGACGGGATGCCAGTTTTTTCACCTTTGCGGATCTGTGTGTGTCCAGGCAGATGTATACGGCGGTTCAGGCAGCTGGACGGTTGAAAAATGCACCGCTCAATTCCTATATTTCTATTTATGCGGACTATTCCCAGCAGGAGGGGGGCGAGTCCTCAGAGGAGGTAAAGCTTATTAACAGTCTGATATCACCATCCGAGAAGAATCCGGAGGAACTGCTGATTGACCGCGAAAATGTGGAACGCATTGAGCAGATGATTGAGAAGGAATTAAGTCCTTTTGAAAAACAGGTATTGGATCTGTACCTTACCGGAATGTCCTATGGGCAGATCGCAAAGGTTCTTGGTAGGGATGATAAATCCACATACAATGCCCTGCAGCGTGTGAAAACCAAGATTCGTAAGTAATTGAAGGGAAACAATTAAATTTTTTTATAAACTTTAAGAAGGGTGTATTGACGAAGATTTTTTTGAGCGCAATATACTCTTTTTTTATTGTAACCTGATTAAAAATATCTGCAATTTTAAAGCGTATATGCATCCCATTTTGCAGGTTTATAGGAAAGCAAAGAAAGGCGAAAGAAGAATGTTTGGAAAATTCAGTGTAAAGAAACCGTATACTGTTCTGGTGGCAGTAGTGCTTGTAATTGTTTTGGGAATTGTGTCATTTACCAAGATGACCTCGGATCTGCTGCCGAACATCAGCTTTCCTTATGTACTTGTCATGACAACTTATCCGGGAGCAAGCCCGGAAACGGTAGAAATGGTCGTGACAAAGCCTGTGGAGTCTTCGATGGCTACCGTAAGTAATATTGAAGAAATCAGTTCTGTTTCGAGTGAAAATTATTCGATGGTGATTCTGCAGTTTGCCCAGTCGGCAGATATGAATGCCGTTTCTTTGGAGATTCGTGAAAATCTGGATCAGATCAAGAGCTACTGGGACGATTCCGTCGGGAACCCGATTATTACGAAAATGAATCCGGATATGCTGCCGGTTATGATCGCGGCAGTTGGTGGAAAGGATATGTCCGCGGCAGAAATTACGGATCTGACAAACAATACCATTATTCCGGAGCTTGAAAGTATTGAAGGAGTAGCTTCCGTAAGCGGAATGGGACTTCTGGAAGAGAGTGTGAATGTTATTATCCGTCAGGAAAAGATCGATGCGATCAATGAGCAGGTGTTTGGCTCCATTGATAAAGAAATTGATGAAAATCTGGCAGACTTGGAGGAAAATAAGCAGGATATTTACGATGGACAGGCAGAACTGGAAAAATGCGAAGAAGGAGCTTGCAGATTCCGAAGCAGATCTTGCCGAAAAGCAGCAGGAATTGAATGATTCCAGGGCAGAGCTTGAAAATTCGAAAAAAAGAACTTGCGGATGGACGGAATGAACTGGCTGATAAAAAGAGCCAGTTGGAAAGTGGAAAAACCGAACTAAACAGTAAAAAGGATGCAACCACGAAACAGCTTGCCGAGGCAGAAACGCAGCTTCTTACCGCAAAGGCTGATGCCGAGGCAGCAAAGACACACTTACAGCTTGAAATCCAGACCGCAGAAGCTACGGTGAAGGGGCTGGATAGCGGTATAGAGCAGGCACAGGCCGGAGTGCAGGCGATTGAACAGGCAATTACGGCGGTGGATGGGATTACAGGTGCTATCACGGCAATTGATGGTATGGGAGACTCATCAATAATCTTCGAAAGTCTTACAGAGGAGCAGAAGGAGAGTATCAGTCAGATATGTATTTCTGTAGGAATACCTGTTCCATCTGGTAATAATACAATGGGAGATATCAAAAAAATTCCCTTAATCAGTGTAAGGAAAGAATTCTTGGTGGCGAAAGTGATACAAGTAAACTGGAAGCACAAAAAAAGCTGAACTGCAAAGCACCATTGCTGACCTCGAATCTCAGAAGGCCATGGCAGCAGCACCGATCGACCAGTATAAGTCCGCGCTTTCTGAAATCGAGGGAAACATCAGCAAACTGGACAGTGCGTTAACGGAATTATATAAGGGCAACTTACAGGCAGCGATTGAGTTTGCCAATGCGCAGACTACAATCAGCCTGGGAGAAATGCAGATTGCTTCCGCAGAATCCCAACTGGATTCCGCACAGAAGCAGCTTGAATCCGGAGAAGAGCAGTTGAAGTCCGGACAGGAACAGCTGGATGCCGGAGCCGATCAGATTAAGGACGGCTACGACCAGATCAATGACAGTGCGGAACAGCTCGCGGATGCCCTGCAGCAGATTCTGGATGGCGAAGAGCAGATTGAGGAAGCAAGGGAGGATGCGTACGACCAGGCAGATATGAATGGCATTCTTACAGTCGATACAGTGGAACAGCTCCTGGCAGCGCAGAACTTTTCGATGCCTGCCGGATACGTTACGGAGGATGGAATTTCTTACCTGATCCGTGTAGGTGACAAGCCGGATACAGTAGAAGAATTAAAGGCCATGCCGATTTTAAATGTGGATATGGATGGCGTGGATGTGATTACGCTTGGAGATGTTGCCGATGTCTTTATGACCGACAATTCGGCAGACATTTATACGAATGTCAATGGAGAGCCGGGTATTCTTTTTAACCATGCAGAAGCAGACCGGTTATTCGACCGGAGAAGTATCCGACAAGATCCTCGCCAAGTTTGACGACCTGTTAGAGCAGAACGATGGATTGATGCTCATTACCCTTATGGATCAGGGAATTTATATTGATATGGTGACCGATTCCATCTTTAACAATATTATTTTCGGAGCCGGACTTGCCATTATCATTCTGTTACTGTTCCTAAGGGATATTCGTCCGACTGCGGTAATTGCCTGCTCCATTCCGATCAGTATTGTAGCGGCGGTGGTCTGCATGTATTTCAGTGGCGTGACCCTGAATGTCATTTCTCTTTCCGGACTGGCGCTGGGTATCGGTATGCTGGTAGATAACTCGATCGTGGTAATTGAGAATATTTACCGGTTGCGAAGCGAAGGGGCGTCGGTAAAGGAGGCAGCCATTGAAGGAACGAGGGAAGTAGCAGGAGCGATTGCTGCATCGACCCTGACAACCGTCTGTGTCTTCCTTCCGATTGTCTTTACCGAAGGAATCACACGGCAGTTGTTCGTAGATATGGGACTGACGATCGGGTATTCCCTTGGTGCAAGTCTCCTCGTAGCCCTTACGGTCGTTCCGGCAATGTCCTCGAAGATTCTGGTAAAAAAACAAAGGAACAGAAGGAGAGCCGGTTCTTTAATGGGATGATCAATGGTTATGGAAGGGTTCTTGACTGGTCCCTAAAGCATAAAGCAGTGATCTTTATCGGAGTTCTGGTTCTGCTTGTGGGAAGTGCCCTGGCGTCCCTTTCCAAAGGAACGGCGTTCATGCCTTCCATGGAAAGCACGCAGATGACCATTACGTTAGAATTGCCGGATACCACACCGTTAAGTGAAACCGCAGAGGTAACGGACCGGGTAGTGGAGATCTTAAGAAATATGGAAGATGTTGAGGATGTGGGAGCGATGGCGAGCACATCTACAATGGGATCGTTAGTAGGGGGATCGGATAACAGTTCGACACATGAAACCAGCATCTATCTGACTACGGTAGAAAAGCCGAAGTTAAATAACAAGGAGCTTTCCAATGCGATTGGGGAGCAGACCGCACAGCTCTGTGAAGAGACCGGAGCAGAATTGAGTATTGAAACTTCCATGATGGATATGAGTGCGCTTGGAGGCGATGGCATTTCCATTCAGATACGGGGACGTGACCTTGATATCTTACAGCAGGCAGCCAAAGAAGTAGCCGCCATTGTGGAAGCTACGGAAGGAACAACGGAAGTTTCCGACGGTCTGGAGGAGGCGACCGGTGAGATGCGGATCCTCATTGACCGTGATAAGACCATGGATCAGGGGCTCACGGTAGCTGAAGTTTACCAGCAGATCGCAGCGAAGCTGCAGGAATCCTCCAGTGCGACAACCCTTGAAACAACGACGAAGGAATATGAGGTTTATGTAAAGAATGCCAATGATATGGCGCTCACCCGGAAGCTGGTGCAGGAGCTTGTCATTGAGAAGACAGATAAAGACAATAAGAAGGTGGAAATTCCGCTTAAGGATATTGCAACGTTTGAGGATACCATTTCTCCGAAATCGGTAAGAAGAGCGGACCAGAACCGTTATATTGCGGTATCGGCATCCATTGCAGACGGGTACAATGTGGGGCTGGTATCCCGGGAACTGGAACGGAATCTGGCAGATTATGAGGTGCCGGAAGGTTATTCTCTCGTGATGGAGGGCGAAAATGAGATGATTATGGATGCCATGCAGCAGTTGATGCTTATGCTGCTTCTGGCGGTCATTTTCATGTATCTGATTATGGTAGCCCAGTTCCAGTCCCTGAAATCTCCGTTTATCATTATGTTTACGATTCCGCTGGCATTTACGGGTGGCTTCTTAGGACTGTTCCTTGGAAACTGTGAGCTCAGTGTCGTTGCGGTCATCGGCTTTGTCATGCTGGCCGGTATTATTGTAAATAACGGTATTGTAATTGTAGATTATATGAACCAGTTGATTGCGCAGGGAGTGGAAAAGCATGAGGCAATTTTTGCAGGCAGGTAAAAACAAGACTTCGTCCGGTACTGATGACGGCATTAACGACGATCCTGGGACTGTTACCTATGGTATTTGGTACGGATATGGGGTCAGCGATGGGTAAGCCGATGGCGATTGTTACGGTAGGAGGTCTGCTTTACGGTACATTGCTGACCCTGCTTGTGGTTCCCTGTATCTATGATCTGATGAACCGTAAGAAGAAAAGTAAGAGTAAGGAGCAGGAACAAGCTTAACAGACAGCGGGAAGAAAAGTAAAAGCAAATAGAAGGAATAAGATCAGCAGATCAACAGAGGGTAGAAAGAGGGGGACAAATGCAGACACAGGAAAACAATCCGAAGATGCTGGATGCAATGAAACAATATCACATCCTCTGGGACAGCCGGAGTAAGGATGCAGGAGAATGTATGCCGTTAGGTGGCAGAGACATTGGCTGCAACGTCTGGGTGGAGAACAATGTCTTGTATTTTTATATGGCCGAAGGAGGTGGATGTGGAATTCGAACTCTGGATCGAGAAGGGTGCGTATGTTGAGCGTGAGTATGTGGGTGGAAAGCTCACTTATCATAAATATTTACAGGAAGAGGAACTTGGAAAAATGATTCGGACATTTAATACACATAGCATTAGAAAACAGAGAGAACTGACCGGGAGATATTGGAATTTTACACCTTGTCAGGGGGATTATGCAGGGGAGTCGTTCAAGGTTGCTACGCCAAGTTGCTTTGAAAGCTATCCGAAGTTTGCCAATTATCGTGGACAGGGAGAATACAGCACAACATTTGAAGCCCAAGGAAATATACGTCTTGAATTTAAAGGAGTCAGTCATACAGCAGAAGTTTTTTTCTGGATGGAAGGAAGATTGCGGAGCATTATAATGCGTACACGATTTTTGATGCGGTATGTACGGATCTTAAACCTGGGGTTCATACATTGATGGTAAGAGCGGACAATCGCTTTAGTGAGAAAAGTGCCTTGCATATTCCCAATGATTATATGACCTATGGTGGTATCATCCGTCCAATTGTGCTGGAAGAGGTAAGAGCGGCTTATATTCAGTATGTACATGTGACACCATACCGGGCAAATGGAAAAATGGAATGCCAGGGTTACAGTGAAGCTAAAGAATGTATTTTTCGAAAGATTCTGTTTCAAAGGAAGAGAAGCGCTTTGATCTTGCTTTGGAACTGGCAGGACTAAATGTGATGTTATCCGATATTGATATAACAACACAACAGGAAATTACAACAGAATGTGTTTTTGAAAATGTAGAAGCATGGACACCGGAACATCCCCAGTTATATGAGGTTCAGGTTCGGCTGCTTCAGAAGGGAATGGTATATGATGATCTGATTGACCGGTTTGGGTTCCGCGAAATTCATGTTTCGGGTAAAGAGATTTATCTGAACGATAAAAAAATCCGGATTAAAGGACTCTGTAGACACGAGGATCATCCGCAATTTGGCTGTGCACTACCGTTTGCTGCAATGGCAGCAGATCTGGAACTTATAAAGGATCTGGGAGCAAATTCGATCAGAACGTCTCATTATCCCAATGATGAAATTTTTTTAGATATGTGTGATGAAAAATGGAATTTTTGGTATGGGAAGAAAAATCATGCCAGAGGGTTGAGCGAAGAGGCTATGCGAAATTCCAATTTTGAATGGCAGGCAGAGCAGGTTATTACCGAGATGATTCCAGCTCATTATAATCATCCCTCCATTTATATCTGGGGGTATTCTGAATGAATGCGCAAGTGAGACAGAATATGGAAGAGAATGCTATCGAAGGCAGTTTGATCTGATTCGTAGTCTGGATACATCCAGGTCGTGCTCTTTTGCAAGCTGCAAAAATTAAGACAGATATTTGTCTTGACCTTCCAGATGTAGTTTCCTACAATATTTATCCGCTCTGGTATCATGACACACCGGTGGAGGAATATCTCGATGACCTGTATCAATGGATTCAGAGAGATACGAAAGGCTCCGGAAAGCCATTTCTTGTGACCGAAATCGGAGCTGGAGGACTTTATGGATATCGTAATGCATATCACTCAAAATGGACGGAGGAATACCAGGCGCAGGCTTTTGGAGAAGCAGCTTACAGCTGTCTTAAGCTATAAAGATTGCATGGGAGTTTATATTTGGCAATTTTGTGACATCCGGATAAGTGATGAATGTTTTGCGGGAAGACCAAGAACAATGAATAATAAAGGAATTGTGGATGAGTATCGCAGAGCGAAGCTTGCTTATGATGTGGTGAAGAGGATTTATCATGAAATAAATTGATTTTTTTAGACACAAAAAAAGTTTTTTTCTTCGTGATGTGGTGTACCGGCAGCTACAAGTAAGCTCCGGTATGAATGTGGCACGTCTGACCTAAAGAAACCAAGGTATGGGCAGGGGTTGAAGTATCAGTTGCACCTGCAAAGAAAAAGGGTGCAGAAGTACCCAGATCGGCTACAATAGATATAGCAGAAGATAAAGGGAATATTGAAGTGTATAGCATAGGTAAAATTGATCGGGAAATATATAAGTGTATAACCGAGGATATTAGAACAGATGAGGTTATTATTACAGATAATCAAATTCAACACATTAAGGATAGACATCCGGAGGCTTATGATAAAGTGTTAAATAATATTCAGGAAGCAATCAGAGTTCCAGATTATATCATTAGGGATAAGCATGAATACACAGGGTTAGTTATCAAGAGAATAGAAATCGAAAGTGGAATCTTACAGGTTGTATTGAGATTATGCACTTCAGAAGATGAACAGGGCTATAAGAACTCTATCATTTCCTGTTGGGAGCTCAGTGAGAAAAGACTGCAGAACTACTTGCGGAATAAGGAAATTCTTTACAGTCGGGAATAAATAGGGTATAATGTAAGTACAATAAGAGAAGAACTATCTGAGGTGGTAAAATTCGTTGCAACCACGCACCCTATGGGTCAAAAGAGATGCAGGAGAGGCGACGCCTGCCGGATAGTTCTTTGCTTATGATAATAGAAGCTAATCGTCAAATAGTAAGTTCGCAAATGGAGTTGCTGTTTGACTTTTTTATTTTGATTCTACATAGAAAAAAATAAAGAAAAAAACCAGTAAATACGCGCATTCCGCATACTTACTGGCTAAAACAAAAAAGCTGATGACGGGAATCGAACCCGTGACCTCCGCCTTACCAAGGCGACGCTCTACCGACTGAGCCACATCAGCATTGGTGTAATCACCGTTTAGTATAGTATCATACAGGTCATTACTTTGTCAATGGATTTTTTTGGAAAAGTTTTGAAGAAATTATGCGGAAAAAAGATGATATGGAGATTCGGAGAGGATCAGGGGAAGAGTGTAATGATGCAGGAAATTTCAAGCATTCGCAGCAACACCTATATACAGGTACAGGACGGTAGACAGGCAACCTATGGAGGCAGCCAGCTCTTTTTTTAAGCCGCTGCCGGATAAGAGCAGCCAGAGGAAATATGGCGGCGGCTGTGGAATGGTTGCGCTGGGTGACTTACTGCTGTATCTGATGGAGAAAGAGAAAAGACCATATCAGATCGAAGGAATGACTTATCATACCGCATTTGAGGAAAAGGAAGCTTACCGGACTTATTTTAATAGGCTGTGCCGCAGGCTCAAATGGTTTCCCACGAGAAGTGGAATGTCTGGTGTGCTTATGGCAATCCGTTTTAATGCGGTTATGTGGAAAAAGTCATATGCCGTATCGCGCCAGATGGGGGCTTTTCGAATTAGTCAGGGAAAAGCGCATCGAGAAGATGCTGCGGAAGGATCTGCCGGTCATTTTATGCATTCCGCGAGTTTTACTGCCCTGGCAGAAGGAAGATAAGCTGCCGCTTTATATGGAAAGCAGTGGACAGATGAAGCAGGTCGATGCCACCCGGGCCCATTATGTGACGATTACAGGCCTTATAAGCCATCAGGGGGAAGCTTATTACCGGATCTCATCCTGGGGACGGAAATATTACATTTCCGTAAAGGAATACAGAGATTTTGTGAGAACCCACCTGTTTGGAACCGTGTTGGGGAATATCCTGTACATTACTTCATAAGAAATAGCAAAAGATCATAGGCATATCATTTTCAAAGTAACACATGTCATTGCATAAAATCAAAAATAAGGCTCATATCGGATATCTGACTTTACAGGTGATCCGGTATGAGCCTTTTTCATACTTTCCTTTATTCTGATTTCAACTAAAGGACGATATAGCTTTTATTTATCCTTCCGGCTGCTCTGCGGAAGGCTGTTCGTCACCGCCTTCGCCTGCGTTGGCAGCAGCCTCTGCCTGAGCGGCAGCAATGGCATTCTGCTGTGCAGCAGAGATTTCGTTACGCTGTTGTTCAATGATGGCCGCCGCATCCGGATTGGCAAAGAATTCTGCATTGTGAGGACAGGTTCCTGAGGTACTCGGAATGGTCACCGTGGTAATGGAACCGTCTTCATTTACGATTTCCTGTGTCTGAGGCTCCTGCTGTTCCGGAAGGGTACTGTCACCGCTCATCAGAGGATCATCGGCAGGAATTACCTCCAATACACCTTCTACCTTGAACGGACACTGCTCGCTGGCAGGGAGATTTGAATACTGGCAGACCGGTCCCTGATAGTGTACATTACAGCTTTCGGTCGGTACATTTCCCTCGGCAAAGTATTCGGTCTTTAAGGTACCGTCACATAAGCCGGCAATCGGAAGCTTGCCGGAGCGGGCACATACCGTTGCCTGTACAATGCCGCTTGGCATCGTGAAGGACTGGGACGGCAGTTCCTCATGAATCTTGGACATGGCTGCGCGCCATAATTTCTTGGCAAGATTTCGTTCCTCGCCCTTGCGGAGCTTGGTGTTGTTATCATAACCGGTCCAGGTGGTAGCTGTATAATACGGAGTGTAGCCGGAGAACCATACATCATTGTAGTCGGAAGTGGTTCCGGTCTTGCCGGCGATTGCCATACCGCCGAAGTTCACGGAAGCACCGGTTCCCTGGGTAACGACATCCTGCATCGCATCAGTGAGGAGCCATGCAGTTGTCTCCTTGATGACCTGCTTGGTTTCCGGTTCAGTGTTATCCAGAATCACATTGCCATCATGATCAACGACTTTGGTGTAAAGCTTCGGTTTAATATAAGTACCGCCGTTTGCAATACATGCGTATGCAGCATTCAGTTCTTCGTTTGTGACACCGTGTGTCAGACCGCCGAGAGCGGTAGACTGCTGGATGTCGGAAAAGACATAGGTTTTACCGCCATAGGTAATTTCTTCACGGTCCACAACGGTTGTGAAGCCGAAGTTTTTCAGATAATCATAACCCAACTGCGGGGTAATCGCGGTAAAGGTCTTCACAGCAACGACATTCATGGAATCAATGATTCCCTGACGGATGGAATTCAGTCCACGGTATTCACTTCCCCACCAGTTGCTGACAGGACGGCCGTTTGCATAATTGAACGGTGCGTCATTCACCATGGTCGCAAGGGTTAATCCGGCACTGTCCAAAGCCGGTGCATAAACGGCAACGATCTTAAAGGTAGATCCCGGCTGGCGGGTGGTATCGGTGGCTCGGTTTAAGGTCTTGCTTCCTTCCTTGGCACCACGGCCGCCGACCATGGCTACGATATAGCCGGTATGCTGGTCCTCGATCGTAAGGGACACCTGCGGCTGGGGAGTTAAGGTGATCTTTTCATCATAAACCTCACCGTCCGTACCTAGAACAAACTGCTTATAATATTCGATATCTTCATTGGCAGCTTCCTGTGAGTCATAAATGAGATTGTAGGAAGCATTCTGTTCCTTATAAAATGCCTGCAGCTTTTCGGTGCTGTAGTTTTCAAAGTCCCCATTGGACCGCTTGATGGTGAGAGCGTAGCTTAACTGCCACCGGGTGTTTTCCGGATAATTTTCTTCATTGGAGAAAACCTCATCACAGATGGCCTGGATGTCCGGGTCCTGTGTCGAGTAAATCTTCAGTCCGCCACTGTATAACAGGGTAAATGCCTGTGTCTCATTGTAGCCGGCAGCAAGCAGATCGTTCATGACATCATCGGTCAGCGCATCCACGAAGTATGTATTGACGAGAGTCTCATCTACTTCATCGTTGACGATCTGGATACGGGAATAGACATCATCGGCAATGGCTTCGTCATATTCTGCCTGAGAGATATAGCCCTGATCCCTCATGTTGTTCAGTACCTTTTCCCGGCGCTTGGCATTTTCATCCGGATGGGAAATCGGATTGAAACGGGACGGATTCTGGGTGATCCCTGCAATTACGGCACATTCGGACAGGGTCAGGTTATTTACCGACTTGTTAAAGTAACGAAGCGAAGCAGCCTGTACACCTAAGGTATTCTGTCCGAGGTTAATGGTGTTCATGTAGTTTAATAAAACCTCATCCTTGGACATGGTCTTTGTCAGCTCGATCGCAAGATACTGCTCCTGGATCTTACGCTTCATACTGTCTGCCAGACCTTCCTCTTTCGTCCAGTCGGTAAAGACGTTGTTCTTAAGTAACTGCTGGGTAATGGTACTCGCACCCTCGGTAAAGTGGAAGCCGTTGGAGATACCAACATAGGCGGCACGGATAATACCCTTGATGTCGATACCATTATGCTCATAAAAAAACGCTCATCCTCGATCGCAACAAAGGCATGCGCCAGATCTTCAGGGATCATATCCCAGGTCACCGGAATACGGTTGGAGTTCTGGGAAATCAGCTTCGCAATCTGGTTTCCTTCGAGGTCGTAAACGAAGGTGGAAAAGCCGGTTGGCGTTACCTTGACGTTTTTCAATACTGGGAGCGGTATCAATGACTCCCTTGAAAATGCCGATTCCGAGACTGGCACCAATGATGCCGCAGGCCAGTACCGCAATCAGGAATAAATTTAAGATTGCCAGCAGTCCCTTCTTTAACAGACGGGTGGAAGTGGCATGCAGGGATTTCTGCTTTTCGTGAATCCCTTTTTTCGTATAATTCATTGAATAAACCTCCAAAAATTAAAAGCAAAGTGTTTTTTTAGACAATACAAGTAGTATACCAAATTGTGGTACTGAAATAAAGTTTTTTTCACTAAGAATTCATAGAAACATAACAATTATTCACATTTTTACACAGGTTTTTATTCCTTTTGCGCAATACATATGTTACACTGATTCAGAGGAAACTAAAAAGGAAGGGTCAGGCAGTTGGAACCAAAAGAGCAGGAATTTTTACCATACCGGGTAGTGGATACGCCGGGATGCGGAGAATATGAAGAAAAGAAGTCCCGTTTCATTGCACATGTCTATCCGGCGCAGTCGGAAGAGGAGGCCATGGGATGGATCGAACAGACCCGTAAGAAATATTATGATGCAAGACATAATTGTACAGCATATATTATAGGAAGAAACAGGGGGCTGACAAGGTGCAGCGATGACGGGGAACCGGGCGGTACGGCAGGAAAGCCGATGTTAGAGGTTCTTCTTTCCGAGGGTATTACAAATGTCGTCGTGATTGTGACGAGGTATTTTGGTGGAACGCTGCTTGGAACCGGAGGACTTGTGCGTGCCTATACCCAGGCGGTAAAGGAGGGCCTTGCAGATGCCGGAGTGGTTACGATGATCTATGGGGTATGCTTTACCTTAAAGCTTGCCTATACGGATGTCGGAAAGATCCAGTATCTGCTTGCCAATGAGCAGATTGCGATCGGGGAATCCCGTTATGCGGAAAATGTGGAATTTGATCTCCGGATCCCGAAGGAACGCGCAGAAGAGATCCGTAAGAAGCTGACGGAAGCAACCGCAGGACGCATTCAGATCGAACAGATCTCTGAGGGGTATTATACAGATATTTCTGGTTGACAAATGTTTGTCTGGTGAATTAAAGTTAAAACTGGTGACAGAGTTTGTGATCTGCCATACGCAGTTTCGAAAGGTGGTGGTTTTTATGAAGAGTCGAATATTAAGCAGTAATACAGATCTTCCTCCCCATGGGTGGAGCATAAAAATCACATATAAAGGAGATTGCAAATGGAAGAGATCAAGGATTTGGAACTCGTAAAAGAACTGCTTGAGAAGAAGCAGTACACCAAGCTCCGCCAGATGCTGTCGGATAAGAATACCGCTGATATTGCGGTGATTCTGGAGGAGCTTCCGGAGGAAGACCTGTTAAAGATTTTCCGTATTCTGCCTAAAACAATGGCAGCAGATGTATTTTCCTATTTGGAGGTAGATCATCAGCACGAACTGATTACCAGCATGTCCGAGAAGGATGCAGCCAGCATTATCAATAACCTGATGGCGGATGATGCGACCGACCTTTTAGAGGAAATGCCTGCAAATATTGTTAAGAAAATTCTTGCAAATGCAAGCCCGGATACCCGGAGGGATATCAACCATCTGCTTCGTTATCCGGAGGACTCTGCGGGAAGCATCATGACCGTGGAGTATGTGGATCTGAAGGAAACCATGACCGTAGAGGATGCCATTGAACGGATCCGTAAGGTGGGCGTGGACAGTGAAACGATTAATATCTGTTATGTACTAGATGCCAAGCGTAAGCTGATCGGTACGGTGGCGCTGCGTTACCTCCTGATCAGTCCGTCCGATGCCGTGATCGGTGAGATCATGCATGAGGACGTGATCTTTATCAATACCATGATGGATCAGGAAGAGGTTGCCAGACAGTTTCAGAAATATGACTTTACCGCGATGCCGGTCGTGGATAATGAAGAACGTCTCGTGGGTATTATCACCGTCGATGATATCGTGGATATCCTGCAGGAAGAGGCTACCGAGGATATTGAAAAGATGGCGGCTATCGTGCCGACCGATAAGCCTTATATGAAGACTACGGTTTTTTTGAAACCTGGAAGAAGAGAATTCCGTGGCTGTTGCTTCTGATGATTTCTGCAACCTTTACCGGAAGCATCATTACTTCCTTTGAGGATGCATTAAGTGCCTGCGTGGCTTTGACGGCATATATTCCGATGCTGATGGATACCGGTGGAAATGCCGGAGGACAGGCGAGTGTTACGATTATTCGTGGACTTTCCTTAAATGAGATTGAATTTAAGGATGCATTCCGGGTATTGTGGAAGGAAGCGAGAGTAGCGGTTCTGTGCGGACTCACACTGGCTGCCGCGAATTTTCTGAAGCTCCTCATATTTGATCATGTAACGATTGCAGTGGCAACGGTTGTCTGCCTGACACTGATTGCGGCAGTATTTATTGCGAAGGTGATCGGATGCCTTCTGCCGATGTTCGCCAAGAAGATCGGCTTTGACCCGGCTGTTATGGCGAGTCCCTTTATTACAACGATTGTAGACGCGTTGTCCCTGCTTATTTATTTCAGCATCGCAACAGCAGTCATGCACATCTGAAAACAAGCGGCTGGTCTTTGGGGAATGCCCCGGACCAGCCGCTGAATAGTTACTATATTATAAAAATTATAAAGAAGAATCTTCCATTAATTCTAATTTGCTCACGGAAACCTCATAGGCAATGCGCTTTTCAGATTCCTCTTCTGAAATCTTTTTTTCATATATTCACGACTCTGGATCCGGCCCCACAATTCGCACCGGGTACCAACCTTAAAGGTATTGGCAAACCGGGCATTTCTTCCCCAGCAGATGCAGGGGATATAGTCGCTTTTGCCATAGGGGCGGTTCACGGCAAGGAGAAGATCGGCGATCTCACGTCCCAAAGGCGTTTTCCGGTAAATCGGTTCCTTGCAGATATAGCCGTCTAAATAGATCTGGTTGGTTTTCGAGCTTTCCGGCATTTCGTCCACGAATTCCAGTTCCCTTGCAAATACGGACAGAACAAGTTTATTCTTGCGGGTCATCAGTCCCTGCCCGGACACACTTTCGTGTCGGTTATAAGAACGGAACTGGCCCTGAACCATGATTCCCTGTCCACGATAATCTTCATTTACATCAATTAGTCTTTCCGAAACCATTAAAGGAATCACATCGCAGGAGTCACTAAGGCGTGGTACATTCACATCTACCATATAGAAGCCTTCCCCGAAGATCTCGTGGCTGAACTGAAAATCACTGATGATTTCGCCCATAATGATTACCTGATTGTTCTCAATTACTTTGTCTGTCATGTTTTGTTACCTCCATTTGTCTCTTCATTTTGCTTTTTCCTAGATGTAATCATTTTATGCAGGTACTTTCTTTGTTTAGAACATTGAAGCATCGCAGAATTCGACAAGTACACGATAATGCGCTTGCAATCACCGATATATAGTGATATACTGTTACGGTTTAAGAAAAGAAATGGCGTAAGAAGCAGTTATGAAATGGCTTTGGATGAAAGGATACAGATTATGAAGCAGAAGAGAGAAGATGTCCGTAATATCGCAATTATTGCCCATGTCGATCATGGTAAGACAACCTTGGTAGATGAATTATTAAAGCAAAGCGGTGTGTTCCGTGAAAATCAGGAGGTCGCAGAGCGCGTCATGGATTCGAATGATATCGAACGTGAGCGTGGTATTACGATCCTTTCCAAGAATACTGCAGTTACCTATAAAAATACCAAAATTAATATTATTGATACGCCGGGACATGCTGATTTCGGCGGAGAAGTAGAACGTGTCTTAAAAATGGTAAATGGTGCGATCCTTGTGGTCGATGCGTTTGAAGGCGTTATGCCGCAGACCAAGTTCGTTCTGAAAAAGGCACTGGCATTAAAGCTTCCCGTTATTGTATGTGTGAATAAGATTGACCGTCCGGAAGCAAGATGCAATGAGGTTGTGGATGAAGTGTTAGAGCTGTTTATGGATCTCGATGCGACCGATGAGCAGCTTGACTGTCCGTTTATTTTTGCTTCTGCAAAGAGTGGTGTTTCCGGTCTTGATCCGGAGCATATCGAGCCCAACATGATGCCGTTATTTGAGGCAATTTTAAATTACATTCCCGCACCGGAAGGCGATCCGGAGGCAGGAACCCAGGTACTCATCAGTACCATTGACTATAATGAATATGTCGGAAGAATCGGCGTCGGCAAGGTGGATAACGGTGTGATTAAGATCAATCAGGAGGTTGTCATCGTGAACGCCAACGAGCCGGAGAAAATGCAGAAGGTAAAGGTCAGCGCCCTTTATGAGTACGATGGCTTACGCAAGGTCAATGTGAAGGAAGCGACCATCGGTGCGATCGTAGCAGTATCCGGTATTGCAGATATCCACATCGGGGATACGATCTGTTCTCCCGATCACCCGGAGCCGATTCCGTTCCAAAAGATTTCGGAGCCGACCATTGCCATGCAGTTCATGGTAAACGATTCTCCGCTTGCCGGACAGGAAGGAAAGTTTGTGACTTCCAGACATTTAAGAGACCGTCTGTTTAAGGAATTGAACACGGACGTTTCCCTTCGTGTAGAGGAAACCGAATCTACCGAATGCTTCAAGGTATCCGGCCGGGGCGAGCTTCATCTGTCCGTATTAATTGAGAATATGCGCCGTGAAGGTTATGAATTTGCCGTAAGTAAGGCAGAAGTGCTGTACCATGAGGATTCCAAGGGACGTAAGACCGAGCCTATGGAAATTGCCTACATTGATGTGCCGGATGAATTTACCGGAACAGTTATTGAAAAGCTTGGACAGCGGAAAGGCGAGCTGCAGAACATGACCCCGATTACCGGAGGCTATACGAGACTGGAGTTCTCCATTCCGGCAAGAGGCTTAATCGGATACCGTGGGGAATTTATGACCGATACCAAGGGAAATGGTATCATCAATACGATTTTTGATGAATATGCACCCTATAAGGGAGACATCCAGTACCGTAAGCAGGGATCCCTTATCGCATTTGAATCCGGAGAATCCATTACCTACGGCTTATACAATGCGCAGGAACGTGGAACACTGTTTATTGGTGCCGGTGAAAAGGTATATGCCGGTATGGTCGTCGGACAGAACGGTAAGCCGGAGGACGTGGAAATCAACGTCTGCAAGAAGAAGCAGCTTACCAATACCCGTGCATCGGGTTCCGATGAAGCGCTGCGTCTCACACCGCCTAAGGTACTGAGTCTTGAGCAGGCACTGGAATTTATCGATACGGACGAGCTTCTGGAAATCACCCCGAAGTCTCTGCGTATCCGTAAGAAGATTCTGGATCCTACCCTTCGTAAGCGTGCAGGATTTAACAAGAACAACTAATTTGTAACTATTTAGAGCCATGCAAATTATGGCAGTATGGACGATGAATGCTTGCATTCAAACGGTTCGAAGTAGTTATTATCATATATGAGGTGGAGTATGAAACAGGGAGCAATTTGTATCTTTAGCGGAGACGGACATGGAAAGTCTCCGGCAGCGCTGGGTGAGGCAGTTCTTACCGCCGCTGCCGGCGGAAGTGTGGTGATTATTCAGTTCCTTAAGGGTAAGGGGCTGGAGGACACTGAGTTTATTCATCGGCTGGAGCCGGAAATCAAGATTTTCCGGTTTGAAAAGTCGGATGTAAACTTTGATGAACTTCCGGAGGACAAGAAGCAGGAGGAGATCCTGAATATCAAGAATGGTTTAAACTATGCCAAGAAGGTGCTCTCCACAGGAGAATGCGACCTGTTGATCCTTGATGAAGTGCTGGGGCTGATTGATAACCGGATCATTACCGTAAGTGATCTGGAGGAAATTCTTTCCCAGAAAATGGAGGATACCCGGATCATCATGACAGGCATTACCATGAATGATGAGGTCTGCATGTTGGCGGATGATGTTTCAAGGATTGAGACACATAAGTTTAAGCGTTGGTAGCTCCGGAGTGTTGACAGAAAATCACTGTGGTGCTATGATATTTTTGTAATTAAATAGATGAGGTAGAGGTTGCGTGAATTATGAGTAATTTTTTGGATGTGGCAGTCGCAAGTGAAGGAAAATGAAAGGGAGGAACGCCGAAAGAGTTTTTTCATACTGCAGAGAGGCTCTTGGGCACACAGTTAAGAGCTGTGTGACTGTCATCAATTGATTTGATGGGGCGCTATCCGATTCATGCTTGGGAAGTCATTTGATAAATCGGTGCGCAGAAGTGTACTGATGAAAAAAATAAGGAGGATTTTACTATGGCAATTTTTAAGGGAGCAGCCGTTGCAATCGTTACACCGTTCCATGAGGACAAAACCGTAAATTATGAGAAGTTTGGAGAATTAATCGAGGATCAGATCGCCGGAGGAACCGATGCGATTGTAGTATGTGGAACGACAGGAGAGTCTTCCACCTTAACCCATGAGGAACATCTGGATGTGATTAAATACTGTGTAGACAAGGTAGCAGGGCGGATTCCGGTGGTTGCCGGAACCGGTTCGAACTGTACGGAAACGGCGATATATCTTTCTACTGAAGCAGAGAAGTACGGAGTAGACGGTGTTCTTTTAGTAACTCCTTATTATAACAAGGCAACCCAGTTTGGTTTATTCCAGCACTTTAAGGCAATTGCAGATTCGATCAAGGTGCCCTGTATCCTTTACAATGTACCGAGCCGTACCGGATGCAACATTCAGCCGGAAACCGCAGTCAGACTGTGTACCGAGGTTGAGAATATCGTAGGTATCAAGGAGGCGAGCGGAGATATTTCACAGATCGCGAAGCTGATGTCCTTAGCAGATGGCAAGGTTGATCTGTACTCCGGCAATGACGATCAGATCGTGCCGATCCTTTCCTTAGGCGGAATCGGTGTCATTTCGGTTTTATCCAATGTGGCACCCAGACAGACTCATGAGATCTGCCAGAAGTTCTTTGACGGAGATATAAAGGGAAGCTGTGCCGAGCAGTTACGTGCAATTCCTTTATGTAAGGCATTGTTCTGTGAAGTAAACCCGATTCCGGTTAAGATGGCCCTTAATTTACAGGGCAAGCAGGTTGGTGTTCCGAAAGCACCTTTAACCGAGATGGAGCCGGAAAATGCAAAGAAGCTTGAAGCAGAAATGAAGAAATACGGAGTGCTATAGAAAATTATATAATCGAACAGGAGGAA
Source organism: Lachnospiraceae bacterium (assembly GCA_021628825.1). GTDB lineage: Bacteria > Bacillota > Clostridia > Lachnospirales > Lachnospiraceae > Suilimivivens. Next base: position 1,280,378 of record JAJXRY010000002.1, read on the forward strand.
CAGTGCGGTGACAAGAGTAATCATGCATGGATGCAATGGTAAAATGGGACAGATGATTGCAGGACTGATTGCACAGGATGAGGAAGTAAAGCTTGTTGCAGGTGTCGATGTTTACGATCAGGGCAAGAATCCGTTCCCGGTATATAAGCATATCAACGATTGTGATGTGCAGGCAGATGTTATTATTGATTTCTGTAATCCGGCGGCAATTAAGGGGCTGATGGAATATTGTGTGGAGAGACAGATTCCCTGTGTTGTGTGTACCACAGGACTTTCCGAAGAGGAGCTTAACTATGTAAGGGAAGCCTCCAAAAAGGTAGCGATCTTACGCTCCGCCAATATGTCTCTCGGAATCAATATGCTGCTTAAGATCTTAAAGGAAGCAACTGCAATTCTGGCACAGGCAGGCTTTGATATTGAAATTGTGGAGAAGCATCATAACCTGAAGCTGGATGCACCGAGCGGTACAGCACTTGCCCTTGCGGATTCCATTAATGAAGAATTAGACAATGAATATGAGTATGTGTTTGACAGAAGCACCCGGAGACGGCAGCGCCCGAAGAAGGAAATCGGATTTTTCTTCTGTTCGTGGAGGTACGATTGTCGGTGACCATGATGTTATTTTTTTGCAGGCACGGATGAAGTCATTACATTCTCCCATACGGCATATTCCAAGGCCGTATTCGGAAAAGGCGCCATTCAGGCAGCAAAATTCCTGAAGGGCAAGGGTCCCGGACACTATCAGATGAGCCAGGTTATTGATGAGGCATAAGCGAAGAAGCAGGGGAACAGTTACGAAGAGGGAGAGGATAAGGAAAATATGAGTCAGCAGGAGAGCATGGAACTGAAATATCTGAAGAGCCTGGCACGGCAGTATCCCAATATTGCAGCGGCTTCTACAGAGATTATTAATCTGCAGGCAATTCTTAATCTGCCGAAAGGAACAGAGCATTTTCTGACGGATATCCATGGAGAATATGAGCAGTTCGCCCATGTATTAAAGAATGGTTCCGGCGCAGTCCGCCGTACCATTGATGAGGTGTTTGAGAATGCACTGAGCAATAAGGATAAGAAGTCACTGGCAACGCTGATTTATTATCCGGTAGAAAAGCTGGATATTGTCATCAGCGAAGAGGATAATATCGAGGACTGGTATAAGATCACGCTGCACCGTCTGGTACAGATTACGAAGAAGGTGGCATCGAAATATACCCGTTCGAAGGTCCGGAAAGCGCTTCCGAAGGACTTTGCCTATATTATCGAAGAACTGATTACCGAGAAGGCAGATATTTCGGATAAAGAAGGCTATTACAACGAAATTATCCATACGATTATCCGGATTGGCAGAGCGCAGGATTTCATCATTGCTCTGAGTAATCTGATTCAGAGACTGGTCATTGACCATTTACATATTGTTGGTGATATTTTTGACCGAGGGCCGGGGCCGCATATCATTCTGGATACCCTGATGAATTATCATTCGGTGGATATCCAGTGGGGAAACCATGATATTCTGTGGATGGGAGCAGCCTGCGGACAGCTTGCCTGTATTGCGACGGTAATCCGTATTGCAGCCCGTTACGGAAGTCTGGACACGCTGGAGGACGGTTACGGAATTAACCTGATTCCGCTTGCCACCTTTGCACTCGATACCTATTCGAATACCAACTGCGATACCTTTTCCATTAAATATAATACCGATTATAATACCAAGGATTTAAGCCTTGATATGAAGATTCATAAGGCGATTGCCATTATGCAGTTTAAGCTGGAGGGGCAGGTCATTATGAAGCATCCGGAATTCCTGATGGATGACCGGCTGCTGCTTGATAAAATTGACTATGAGAAGAAGACGGTTATGGCGTATGGCAAGGAATATCCGATGAACGATACGGATTTTCCGACCATTGATCCGAACAATCCGTATGCACTGACTCCGGATGAAGAGCAGATAATGGAGCGGATCCGTCAGGCCTTCCTTAAGTGTGAAAAGCTCCAGAAGCATGTACGTTTCCTGTATTCCAACGGCGGTCTTTATAAGGTATACAATTCCAACCTGTTATATCATGGCTGTATGCCGATGGATGCCGAGGGCAATTTCTTAAGCGTGGATGTGGACGGAAAGGATTATCAGGGGAAGCAGTTATATGATATTCTCGACAATTATGCCCGGAAAGGCTATTATGCCAAGAATGATCCGGCAGAGATGCGCAAGGCACAGGATTATATCTGGTATATCTGGGCAGGACCGAATTCTCCTGTTTTCGGTAAAGACAAGATGACCACCTTTGAGCGTTACTTTATTGAGGATAAGGAAACCCATAAGGAAACCAAGAATGCCTATTATTCCCTGCTTGACCGCGAGGATATTTTAAATAAAAATTCTGGATGAATTTGAACTGGATACGAAGAAGTCCCATATCATCAACGGACATGTTCCGGTAGAATTAAAGAAGGGCGAGTCCCCCGATCAAATGTGACGGCAAGCTGTTGATTATTGACGGCGGTTTTTTTCCAAGGCTTATCAGAGTAAAACCGGAATTGCAGGCTATACACTGGTTGCCAATTCGCACGGTATGCGTCTGGTTGCACATGAACCGTTTGAATCCATGGAGGCAGCGGTATTACACGAATCCGATATTTTCTCCGATTCCACGGTCATCGAGGTGGCACCTGTACGTATCCGGGTATCCGATACCGATATCGGACGCGAATTAAAGGATCAGATCAAGCAGCTTGAGCTTTTGTTACAGGCGTACAGGGACGGTATTATTGTAGAAAAATAAGAGAAAAGAAAATAAAGACAAACAAAAGGGCATCGCCTGTTCGCGATGCCCTTTCCGGTCTTTAAGTTGCCATGCATATGAGAAAATGATCCAGTGGATCATTTTTGAGTGCTGGGAGATACTGCATGCATTATCTTCCGGCATTACCGGTTGTGTTACCTGCTGCACCTGTTGCAGGACCGTTACCGGTGCCTGTAGCCGTATTGGCGTCAGTTCCGGCACCATCTCCATTGCCGACAATGTCACCTGTGATGTCAGAAACGCCATCCGTGATATTGTCTACCGCACCACCTACCGCGTCTCCGGCATCGTCGATCACGTCACCTACGGTATTACCGACGTCATCGATGGCATCGCCTACCGCATTACCGGTGTCGTCCACCAGGTCTCCGGCACCATCCATCAGAGAATTGTCATTGTCTGTGGTGTTGTTTGTGCCTGTGCCTGTTGTGTTATTGGTTGTGTTGTTGTCGGTATTTGTTGTGCCATTCTGTTCCTTGTTATTACCGGTGTTATTCGTACCGGCTGTGGCACCATTTACGTTACCATTCGCTTTGTTGTTATTTCCACATGCAGTAAGCAGACAAAGCATGGTAAAGGCAAGAGTGAGTACAAGCCATTTTTTTGATGTCTTCATAATGTCCTCCTTATATTTTTCAAACTGTGTTCGTACAGTTTACGCAGTTAGTATATCCCGGGATGTGAAATCTATGCGGGAGAAAGAAAGGATCTTACCATGAAATTCAGACCATGTATTGATATTCATAATGGAAAAGTAAAGCAGATCGTTGGCGGAAGCCTTGTCGATACCGGCAATCAGGCCAGGGAAAATTTTTGTGTCACAGCAGACGGCGGCCTATTTTTGCCGGATTGTACCAGAGTAAAAAAATCTGGCTGGCGGGCATATTATTTTTATTAAATCCTGTTTCCTCTGAATTTTATGAACAGACAAAGCAGCAGGCCATGGAGGCGCTTAAGGTATATCCCGGAGGTCTGCAGATCGGAGGCGGAATCACTCCGGAAAATGCAGGAGAGTACCTTAAAGCAGGCGCCAGTCACGTTATTGTGACGTCCTATGTATTTAAGGAGGGGATGCTCCATTATGAGCGGCTGAAGGAGATGGAGCATGCGGTTTCGAAAAAGCATCTGGTTCTCGATCTGAGCTGCCGCAAAAGAAGAGGCAATTATTATATTGTAACCGACCGCTGGCAGAACTATACGGATGTCGTGCTGAACGAACAGACCATTGCAGAGCTTTCTTCCCATTGTGATGAATTTCTGGTTCATGCCGTGGATGTGGAGGGAAAGGCAGAGGGAATCGAAGAGGAAGTTGCTTCGATGCTTGGAAAGTACTGTGGCATTCCGGCAACCTATGCCGGTGGGGTACATTCCTATGAGGATCTTCAATTATTAAAGAAGCTTGGCATGGGAAAAGTGGATGTTACGATCGGAAGTGCGCTGGATTTATTTGGCGGAACGATGAGCTTTGAAAAGGTGATTGAGATCTGCAAATAGTTACAGAAAAATAAAAAAATAGAAGAATATAAAAATAAAGAATAAAAAAACCAAAAACCTGCCGGAACAATCAGCCGGTAGGTTTTTGGTTTTTTTCTGTTGGTAATTCTTTTTTTCTATAAAAGTCCCTGAATTAAAATGATCAGAATTAAAAATCGGAAGGATGAACTGGAAGTAAGGCTTTAAGAAACGGCCGAGCTTCAGTCCCTTTCCGGTATTGGCTTCTTCCAGATAGTGGTCAAAGCCCCAGCCCCATTTGGTTACACAGAACAGTAAATAAACAAGGGATCCTAAGGGAAGCAGGAGATTGCTTACCAGGAAATCTTCACTGTCCAATACATCACGGCCGCCGATCAGATGGAGGTTGCTCCATACATTGTAACCGAGTACACAGGGCAGGCTTGCAAGCAGAATAATGATACAGTTGATGAGTGCGGCCTTTTTACGGCTCATGCCAAACATATCCATGCAGAAGGACATGATATTTTCAAATACGGCAATGACTGTGGAGAAGCTGGCAAAGGTCATAAACAGGAAGAAAAGGGTTCCCCAGATGCGTCCACCCTGCATATTGACGAATACATTAGGAAGAGTAATGAAAATCAACTGGGGACCTGCGTTGACCTCGACACCGTAGCTGAAGCAGGCAGGGAAAATAATCAATCCGGAAGCAATTGCAACAAAGGTATCCAGTGCGCAGATCCGGATGCCTTCTCCGGCAAGGGTGTTATCCCTGCTCATGTAGCTTCCGAAGATTTCCATTGCGGCAACACCGAGGCTTAAGGTAAAGAAGGACTGATTCATGGCAGCTGAAATTACATTGCCGATACCGACATCGCGTACCGTATCAAGGTTTGGAACCAGATAGAATTTAATTCCTTCTCCGGCACCGGAGAGAGTGAAGCTGTGTGCAGCAAGTAAAAGGATCAGGGAGAGTAAAGCGATCATCATGATCTTGCTGATCTTTTCAAGACCGTTCTGGAGGCCGCGGCTGCAGATCAGGAAACCGGCAACCACGGTAAGGGCCATCCAGAGTCCCATCTCAACCGGATCGGCAAGCAGATTACCAAACACGGCACCGGTATCTTCTGTGGTCATTCCGGATACGAAGCTTCCGGTTGCAAATTTGACACAATAGGAAACCATCCATCCGGATACGGTGGTGTAGTACATCATCAGCATGTAGCAGCCCAACATGGCAAACCATCCATGAATGTGCCACTTACTTCCGGGCTTTTCCAGTGTCTTGTATCCAAGGACGGCACTCTTGCGGCTCGCACGCCCGACAGCCAGCTCCATTGTGAGGACGGGAAGCCCCATAATTATTAAAAAAACACAAGGTATAAAAAGGACGAAAAGCCCGCCACCGTTCTGACCGGTAACAAAGGGAAAACGCCAGACGTTTCCGATACCGATTGCACATCCGGCACTCACCAGCAGGAAACCAAGCCGGGACTTAAAAAGATTCTCGTTTCATAAAAAAATTATTCTCCTTAAATATTTTAAAGTAATATTTTTACATCAACCGCAAGGCAACGAAAAAAACCCCATCGGTTGCGATGGGGGTTTTTTTCTTTAATTCCTTAAAAACAATAGCAAATTCTAAATAGTTATATTTAAGAACAGGCACATCGTGTTACTGAATTAAATAAAGCGTTACGATTCCGAAGAATTATAACTTTGTTACGTTTACAGCCTGAGGTCCTTTTTTTCGCCATTTACTACGTCGAATTCTACAGCAGCTCCTTCTTCAAGAGACTTGAAGCCTTCCATGTTTAATCCTGAGTAATGTACGAAAAACGTCATTGCCTGACTCATCAGAGATGAATCCGTAACCTTTTTGGTTGTTAAACCACTTAACTGTACCTTTGTTCATTGTAGATACCTCCAAGAAAAATTAAAAATATATAGTGTCGTTACAGTAATCTGTAACAAGTTCAGAATAGCACAAGAAGGCCTAAATGTAAAGGAATTTCTTTGTATCATATGGTAATAGTTGTTACAGTTCACACAGCAGCCGGACACTTGCTGTCAGGCTGCGTAAGAACATGATTTGAGTAGAGCAGGCTCCTTTTGCGAAGCAAAACTTCAAATGAGCCTGCGAAGCGTTACGGGAACGAGGTACGAGTGAACAGTAACGTAATAGTTGTGTGATTTGGAAAATTGTGTTAGAATGTCCCTAATTGACCGGAGGTGTATGAAAATGGAACAATCCAAAGTCGAGGAAACGAAGGTCGAAAAAGACCGAAAGCGGGCAGGTGACGACGGCACAGACTGAAGAAGCGAAAGAAGCTTCCGAGGTAAAAAGCGGAAACGGAGCCTGCGAAGGAAAAAGAGACGTAAAAAGCAAATTCTTCCTTTTTACTGGTGACAGAGAAAGAGGACGGAGTCATCCGTCAGCATCATATCGGATCAACGGCAATTGAACTGGCAGGTATTGTATTGTTTTTAGTGATTGTACTGGTGGTATGCCGGTTGATTTATGATTCGATCACGCTTCAAAATATGCATCAGGAAATGATCAGCCAGATCAGTCAGATCAATACACTTACAGATGAGAATGAATCCCTCACCGTAGAGAATGCAACCCTGAACAGTAAGATTACGTTTTAAGCGAAACTGTCAGCAAGAAAATGGCAACGGAAGATGCGATTTCGCAGGAGGAAAGTGAAAATGCAATGCCGAAGGGCTTTCCGTTAAGCGGAACCGCCACGATGGAAGAAACCACAGATTCAGAAGAACATCCCATGTTGGAGTTTACGGCGGCGGATGGAGTGAATATCGTATCGACCGGTACGGGAGTGGTACTCAGCATTGATGCCGATGAGCAATATGGAAATAAAATTGTGATTGACCATGGAAACGGATATCAGTCCATTTACCGGAATAACGGAACACCGCTTGTAAAGACCGGCGAGACACTGGGCAAGGGATATATCCTGTTTACGGTGGGAGAAGATAATACGAAGCTTGGCTATGAAATCACGCAGAATGAAGAATATATTGATCCGATGACGTTAATCGAAATAAATGGGTAAGCCGCAGGGCTTACCCATTTGTCATCATCTGTGATAAAGTTCCCATCAGTTCTGATGTAAGCGGGAGAATACGAGTTCGTATCCATCGTTTCCGTAGTTTAAAGAACGGTTTACCCGGCTGATCGTAGCCGTGGATGCTCCCGTTTTCTCTGCAATTTCAAGGTATGTCTTGTGATCCTTCAACATGGATGCCACCTCGTAACGCTGGGAGAGAGAGAGCAGTTCGTTAACCGTGCAGAGATCCTCAAAAAAGCTGTAGCACTCTTCTTTGTTCTCAAGAGAAAGAATGGCTTCAAATAAATGATCGACTGCTTCCGTCTGTATTTTCTTATTCATGAGACACCTCCATTAAATGAACGTGAACGCATTTCACATAGTTATATTCATACAGTAATATTTTTAACATACTAAAGTTTTAAAGTCCACTGGAAAATCAAAATATGTTGTGGTAAAAAAATTTTTTTAAAAAAAGCATATTTAGACTCCCCCATCTATTTGGTAATAATGACGGAATTAAATGGATAACCCGCATGAAATATGCATAAAATTTACTGAAAAAAACTATTGAAAATCACCAAACAATCTGATATGATGATTTTATCAAATCAGATTAAGCATATGACAGAATTGTTTGAATCCAAATCTATAAATCAATAAGGAACATTTCGTTACCAGTTTTTCAAATCAGGAAACCTTATAGCGTGATAATTTGTGTTTTGTTTTGCAGCGTTATTGTCGCAATGCTGCCGTTTTATCATTGCTTATGACAGCCTGCGATTGCCTTGAAACTGGACTATAACGGTTACTTATTGATGATCAGGGAACTATTCGAAAATCAGGCATTACATTTCCGTAATCTATGCTTATTTCCAGATAATATAAGAATGAATAAGCAGAAGATTCGGAGACAGTATTTCTGCATGATATTGGAAAGCATACATTTTTCGGTCCTATATGTTGTCAGCGGATGCTTCTGCGGGAGGAGGAAGATGAAGAACAGGGACACCAAGGATCTTGTGATGAAGGACTTTGAAGCGTATTCGGATGTAGCAGCAGATCTGCTGAATGTATTTTTGTATGAGGGACAGCAGAGAGTGAAACAGGAGAATCTACTGGCGGCACCGACAGAAACCATATATCAGGGGCAGGAAAGGTTACGGAATCAGTTGGAGGATGTGGGTAAGTATGAAATGCATTGCGGCCGTGTCAAAGCGATGTATTTGTTTGCAAATCAAAGCAGAGTCGATTCAAAAAAATGCTGTTTCGTAAGGCAGGCTATGTCGGTGGTGTATACCGGGAGCAGTATAAAAAGCAGGAAGAAGGCTTTCTTTCCCGTGATAGAACTGGTTCTATACTGGGGTGAGAAACGATGGAACCGTAGGGAGAGCCTGCATGAACTGTTGCATAGCCGGGATGCTTCGGAAGAGTTACTTAAGTTTACAGACAATCTGAAACTGCATGTGTTTGAAATGAGAAACCTGCCGGAGAAAACGAGAAGACTATTCCAAAGCGATATGCGTATCGTGGTTGATTATCTGGCAGAAGGAAACAGCTATTGTTCCGACCGGAAGATTGTACACAAAGAAGCATTGATTAAACTTCTGCGTGTTTTGTCTGGTGATGAAAATGTAGACGATACCATATTCATGATGCAGGAGATGAAGATGAAAGAGGAGGATGATGTAAAAGTGTGTGAATTATTTGAACAGTATAAGAGAAGTGGACGAGAAGAAGGTCTGGAAGAAGGATTAAAAGAAGGATTAAAAGAAGGTCTGGAAAAAGAACGGGAACGAAGTATAGAACGGATGATTCTTGATAATCAGGAAGAGCACCGGACCAAGGATACCATTATTGGAAAGCTGATTCGTTGGTTTTCATTAACGGAAGATGAGTCAAGAGAATATTATGACAAGTATGCGGGATAAATTATGTTTTGACAATAAAAATCAAGGTGAATTAAGTAAAAATCAAAATATATTGTGGTAAATGATGACTTGCCATGTAGTTTCAAATACTATATAATGGGTGCAGAGAAAAACAAGCGACTCCGGAGGAGGCATTTGTTTTTCAGCACCCATTAGCGAACATGCGTCTGTCGAAGACAGACAGGGAGTGCGAAGCACGGGCATGAGAGCATAAAGCAGAGCAGAGAAAAAAACAAGCGACTCCGGAGGAGGCATTTGTTTTTGGAAGGTAAGTATTTGGAAGGAAGCAGATACCATGACAATCGATAAGGACGATTTATTAAACAGTATATTGGAAAGCATCGGGAGAATCGAGAGCATTAAACTTGAAGATATTCCCAATATTGATTTATATATGGATCAGGTGACGACCTTTATGGACCGCAAGCTGAAGCCGACAACACGTAAGCCGGACGAAGACAAGATTCTGACGAAGACCATGATTAACAACTATGCGAAGAATGATCTTCTGCCGCCGCCGGTTAAGAAGAAGTATAGTAAAGAGCATATCCTGATGCTGATTTTTTTATATTACTGTAAGCGAATGCTTTCGATCAATGATATCCAGACTCTGTTAAATCCTCTTGCAGATCGTTACTTCCAGAAAACCAGTGAGCCGAATCTTTCCAGTATCTACGAAGAGGTATTCGGCATGGAAGAGGAGCAGATTGCAGGTCTTAAGAAAGATATTATTGAAAGGTTTGCGATGTCGAAAAAGACCTTTGCCGATGTGCCGGAAGAGGATCAGGAGATTTTACAGTTATTTTCCTTTATTTTTACGCTGGGATACGATGTGTACGTGAAGAAGCTTTTACTGGAAAAGCTGGTGGATAATTTCCGGGAAGTAACACAGAAACAGGAGCCGGATACCGGAAAGCCGACGAAGGAAAAGCCGGTCAAAGAAAAGGCAGTGAAAGATAAATAATACGAATAAAAAGAAAACGAACACAAACGAACACAAACAAAAACAAACATTAATAAGTAAGGCGCTGCGGATTGCAGCGCCTTATTATGTAGAGTACTTGGTGAAGACGATCCGAAGGAGAAGTCTGAACTTAGTACGAACGATACCTGTGCATTTAATGAGAACAAGCCAAGTGAAGTACGAACTTAGTGCAGCAGGTACATGCGGAGCACCTGGTGAGGCTGCTCTTAGATTGTCCGGTTAAAGAAAGCAGTCGTAAATACAGCAGGAGAATTCCAGTAAATGGTAATTTCGTTCGTGGAATAGCTTCCTATATCATCGACATAACATTTCATCGGAGCGGTACCGGCAGGAAAAGCTGCAATGGCAGCAGGATCACAAGGCGTTTTAAAGGGACCGCCGCTTACCCAGCCCGGCATCGGCAGATCAATTCCGTCGCATGCGGTCGGACGGTTGTGTGGATTCCTGAAAGCATGTTCACCTTCCCCGGTTACATAGCTGATATCAAGTGCATTACGGCCGAGCAGATAATGGAGCTGGTTCAATGCAGCTTCACGATACCGGGATGCGGTGTCTCCCTCACTGCAAAGGGAGGCCAGAATCAGCAGCATGGAACGGTTGCAGACAACCATGTTGCTTCCCCATACGAAATCTTCCGGTTTCATAGAAAGTTCAAAGCCGGAATTCTTCTGCAGTTCTACGAGCCGGTCGGCCTCAGTAAACAGAATCTGTTCATATTCCTTTTTTAGGGAAGCTCCGCAGGTATTTTCCGGATCTGTAAGCAGACATAAGGTTGCCATGCCCGAAACATCGGTCCAGCCAAAATCGGTTTTGCTGACCTCCGGATTGCTCATGGAAGAGTATTTTTCAAAAGCCTTTAAATAGGTATCCCGATGCTCTGCATCCGTACGAAGCAGCTCGGCGCATGCCCAGAGACGTTCGTCAATATCGCAGTCGTCATCGTATTCACCGGTGTTACTTCCCTCCGGATTATGGAAGCCAATATAAGGGTGGCTTTCCATATAGGCAAAGGCTTTGCGGGAGGCTTCAAGGGCCTGCCTGGAGAATTCCTTATCAAAAAGGGGCATAGACTCTGGAAGCCAGTGCCATGGAGGCTGCAAAATCTGCAGTTGCCATGGTGGAAACCGGATAAATCAGGAAAGGCAGCTTATCCTCCTCCGGCATCAGGAAGTCTGCATGGACAAAGGAGGTCAGCTTGTGATAAGCACCACCATTGTCTGCCTGCATTTTGAGCATCCACTTTAATTCATAGAGACATTCATTCAAAATGTCCGGAATGGCATTACCGGATTCCGGAATATGTAAGGAAGCCTGAAAGCTTTCAGGAAAAAGCTCGTAGGCATACAGTAAATGTCCGACAGCAACGGCTGCGGGGGAAATATAGCGACCGAAATCTCCGGCATCATGCCAACCGCCGGTCATATCAAAGTGTGGTGGATTCGGTGTTTGGTTCATGTAGTCCTCAAGGAAAATCGCATCCTCCGTATGGCAGGCTGCATGTGTATATTCACCGGCATATTCGCTGGTAAGTGCACAGCCGCAGCGCTGGAAGTAAAGACATTTCATCAGATCCAGCTGGAGCTGTTCATAAACATGGTCTCCAATGATAAAGGTGTGGGAGCGTTCCCCGTTCCCGGCAAGAACATAATAGCTTCCGGGAGTGGTTACTTCCGAAAAATCAAGCTGGTAAACATGTTCTCCGGCACTTTCATCCATTCCGGAATCCATACTTACTCCATCATAAACCGCATGCTGTGTCTTACTGTCAATTAACTGGAAATTACAGGGAAAGGTGGTGGTTGCCACTTTCCGTGATGCAGGGAGATACCCTGTCTGATCAATAAAAATACCCATAAGATAACCCTCCAAATATTCGATAAGGAAATTATAGCATTGTATCATTTTGTACACAATGCCTATAGACAAATGGTACTAAGACAGGATATAAATTGTTACTGGAGCGAGTGAACTGTAACTATAAATGGTTACGGGCTGGAGGACAAAAGAGATGTGGATGTTACTTGTTTTATTATATGGAGTTTTTAAAAAGGAGCGCGTGAAATTGTAAAGAAAAAAGCACTGACGAAAAGCAGCGTAATCGAGGTGCTGTTTTTTATACCCCTGCTCGGCTTCCTGTTCGTAATTCCACAGGCACCGGCGGCGATGGGACTGGAACCGAAATATTATTTCTGGATTGCCTTAAAGTCCTTTGTGATTTTCCTTGCATGGATCTGCAGCTTTAAGGCGATTAAGAAAATGCCGATCAGCCTCTACGGAGTGCTTGACTTATCAAGAGTATTGTTTGCCACTCTTTTAGGTGTAATGGTGCTGCAGGAGACACTGAATACGCATCAGGTAATCGGGCTTGTCTTTGTCAGTGCCGGATTGTTATTGCTGAAATTTAAACCTTCCGGATTGTTAAAAAAATTACAGGAGAGTCGGCAAAGAAAGCAGATGAAAGGATATAGAGATCAGACAGCCTCCAGTCGGGCCGATCAGGCAGGGAATACCACAGGTGCAGTGACAGATGGCGCTGCGATCGTACAGCAGTCTGGAAATGAAGTCTCTGTGATCCTGGTTCTGTTTGCTTTTGCCTCCTGCATGCTGAATGCGGTTTCCGGGCTTATGGATAAGCTCCTGATGAAAAATATCAACAGCTCCCAGCTGCAGTTCTGGTATATGCTGTTCCTGGTGCTGTATTATCTGATTTATATTCTGTGCAGCCACACCAGAATCCGGAAAGAGGTCTGGAAGAACGGCTGGATCTGGCTGCTTGCCGTTTTATTTGTCATTGCGGATAAAGCATTGTTTGTGGCAAATGGCATACCGGACAGCCGGATTACCATAATGACGCTACTGAAGCAGAGCGGCTGTGTGGTAACCATTCTTGCCGGCAAATTCATTTTCAAAGAAAAGAATGTCGGTTATAAGCTGTTCTGTGCAGCCGTGATCGTGATCGGTATTGTCATTGGTGTGAGTTAGTTGTTAAGGAAGCCGGTAATGGAAATTATGGAGTACCAAAAGGCTGCAAAGTACCCCGATGAGGAAGCACCTTATGGGAAACGGGCACTTCCTCATCAGGGTTGGTATGATCAGATGCACACAGAAGGAAATCAGGTGCTTTTATTTTATAGCCTGTTCGGCAAAATCAGTGGTTACAAGATCTTCATAAGGAACACGTTCCGGAAGCTCACCGGCTTCTTCCAGGATATTCTGTAAGAGCATGAAGGAATCCTCTTCAAAAATCATATTCTCCTTCCAGGTATCCTGTGCCGCATACCTGGAAACGATGGTGGTGATGGTCTGCAGCTGTGTGCCGTCAAACTGCGGAGCAATGACAGTGGCAATTTCCTCCGGAGTATGACTGCCCACATAGTCCATGCCCTTTTGCAGCGCATTGGTAAAGGACTGGATAATTTCAGGATTGTTTTCAATATAGCTTTTCTTTGCACTGAACGCCGTGTAAGGAACATAGCCGGAGCTTTCTCCTAAGGAAGCAACGACGTAGCCATCGCCTTTTTCTTCAAGAGAGGTGGCGTGGGGTTCAAACTCTACAGTGCGCGATAAATACTACTCCTAAATCAGTAAAAAAATGAAAAACCGCATAGTTTGCGGGTTTCCGGATCCACCTGAATATCTTTAATATATTTTTTTCCAGAAGATTTTCTTATTTTTCAGCATCCAGTGAACGATATAAGTTGATCCAGTCACCCTGAAAGAAGGAGACCAGATTCTGACGTTTTTCAATAGTATTCTCGATATCGCATACAGTGGATAGCTCCATTAATTTCTTTTCAAGCAGTTCATATTGACTTTCGTAATAAGAATCCGTGATACGGCCTTTCTGGTACATCAAATTCAATCGTCCCATTTCGTCATGAATTACCTTCGCATTATTTCCGGATTCCTGTTCGGAGGCAGCCATGCTTTTTCAGCTTTTTCAATGTCGCGCTGCAGAAAGATCAGGACATTTTCAATCAGATAATTTTCTACGGTCTTTTCCAGTATGGACGCTCCGCCATGCCGGTTAAATTTATTCCCACAACGATATTTTATGTAGATGCTCTGACCGCCGTTTTTCAGGTTCTGTTTCTTCCGGTAACCAGTGAAGTTGTTTCCGCAGATCGGACATTTAATCAGTGATGTAAAAAAATGTAAGGCTCATATTGTCCGGTATTCTGCTTAGTAGTTCCTATTGTGCGGATCTGCTCGTATTGTTCTCTGGTAAGGTACGGTTCACACCAGTTTGGATTGCCACGGAATGAGCCGGAATACTTCTCGTTTTTAAAGAGACGGTCTATAACGTTGTCAGAGGGGGCATTTTCGCCGTATTTCATATTTAGGTAACGAATTACGTCACGAATGGAAAAAGTCTTAAAATAACGCTCATACGCGCTCACAACGATATGCGAGACGGATTCATCCTTTTGTACATATCCGTCAACCACCTTATAGCCATATGGAGCCATGCGTCCACTGATCACTTTTCCCTGGGCTTCCTTATGCCGGAATACTGCTTTAATTCGTTCGGAGGTACGGTCACATTCATTCTGTGCAACTGCAAGCATAATATTAATCTTAAGCTGGCCATCAGCGGTGGAAGAGTCATAGTCCTCGTAGATGGTTTTTCCAGTTACAGTGATGTGCATCTAAGATTTCCTGCGTGTTGTGATAGTCCTTCACATTACGGAACCATCGGTCTAACTTGGTTACCAGAATCAGATCCACCTTATCCGCTTTCACATCATCCAGAAGCCGCATAAGGTCCTTACGGTTTTTCATTTTCTTCCGGGCAGTAATGCCCTCATCTTCGTAGTAACCGACAATAACATATCCGTGATCTTTTGCATATTGCGTGAGATCGTCTTTCTGTGTGGCGAGGGATAAGCCCTTTTCCACCTGCAGGTCGGTAGACACACGGTCATAAATGGCACAACGGATCATTATATCATCCTCCTCGTACATTTTATGGCAGCAGGGCATAAAAATGCCCGGTGCTTGTATTTTCACCGGGAAAATGATACAATTCACTTGTCTAGGGTGACTGTATCGGATTTTCCGATGTGGTTCCGAATTCCGCTCCTGTTGGCGCAGGGGCGGTTTAAAAAGGTTCAAAAATCGAACGAATGTTTGTTGTTTTTTTTCAACAAATGGTATATACTAAATATAGGAAGAAAAACGTCGCCGGATAATGCGAGGGTGATTACCAGCATACTTGATATGTGGAAGTCGCACCGGGGGTTTTCTTCTTTTTTTATTTACATATCATTTTTAGACAAAAAGTATTCTTTAGAAGGTTTCATAGCTTGATCTAAATACTTCATTCCATAGCTATCAATATTGTTATTTCGTTGGTACACATGATTTTTTTAATCGATAGCAAAAAGCAAGGAGTAACAAAACCATATGAATTAGTTTCGTGATAATAAAAAAACGAAGTAGCACAAATATCCACAAGTTGTAATAAAGCCCATTGGGCAGCTGATTTTTGCTTTTTAATTTTGTCGAAGCAATCTTGTACATTATTAAAATCATAAGGTATTAATTTGGATTGTATATACTCAATTAGCTCATTGTCTCTAGAAGTACCGCGGCTTGACAATACAATATCAGCTGTTCGATTGGTATCTCTTAGGAGCCATGAAACGCGTTCTAATAATAGCCGACAACAGTAGTTGTAGGATACAATACTTGGAGACCCGTTGTGGTCAGTTGTTTTTGAGAGTGAGCTTTGTAGTGTCTACAATAATATTGATTATATCAAATGTACAAGAACAGAGCTGCGATATTACAAAGCATTTTTGCTCATAATTGCGCAATTTTCTAAAATGTATCTCATTCAAATTTAAGTGTGATTTAATTGACGAAATTTTTATCGCGTATGGAAAACTCGTCACTTTTATTTACAACAAGTGCAGAAAGGATAAACCATTGTGTTCCTCGGTTAATACCAAGGTCACCAGCTTCATCTATATATACAGTACAAGTAGCACTCATAAGTAAACATTCCTCCTTTTTCTCGTAAGATTTTCTACTTATATCAAGTCGACAACCCCTAAAGGCTCGAAATAGATATTGTAGCCGAAACGTATCTTCAAGCCGTTCTGGCGTTGGGATACTGGGGTAGATTTTTAATTATTTATATTACATATATTTTATTGATTCAAATGTATAGTAAATAGAAACTATTATATTGGACAAACCACCTATAAAGAGTATGGAGGAAAGTACAGTATTATCAAAGAAAATCCAACATATAATAGAAAGCAAATAAATAAGCAATCCCGCAACAATATTTGACAAGTATATACGCTCATGGTGAGTTTTTTTGAACTGTGCAACTTTCTGCGGATTTTTGGGAACAGCTAGGTAGATGGTTAAAATAGTAAGTAAAGCTCCAATAAAAGTGGCTGACACAGATATCAATGTTGTAATTTTATTATTGTCTAAGTTAAAGAAATCGTTTTTCCGGAAATAGTCTATATGGTCATTAAGATAGTTACATAGAAATATAGTAAATATGGGAAAAAAATTATACAAGAATAATATTTAAGTTTACTTTTTAATTTTTGTTCATACTTTTACCCCCCATATACTAATTTTTGGTATGTTATACTTTAAATGTACTTATGCTAAAGCTTCGGATAGTTTTTTTCTTAATAATTGATGTATTTTTTTACAGCATCGTCAGTAATATCAAAAGGCGTGTTTTTTTGTATATATAGTTTCCAAAAAAATTTATGGTTTCTTCCAAACCATATTCGTTTTTTCCTATCAGATGAATGGCATTGTAATTATCCCTCTCTTGAGTAGAAATTTCAACTAATTTATCAATCAACTTATTGTTTGAACCTTGTTTTTAATTTAAACTCTACAGAATACGATTCGTATTTGAAATCACCGAGAGACATAGCAACTGATTGTATGTTGTCTTTTGATTGTTCTGGAGCAAATGAAAGCTGTAATTTACACATATTCTTTAATTGTTTTTGCTGCGTGGCTTACATCTCTAATTTTTTTCAGGAGCAATAAAAAAATTTTTACCATATTACCAGATTTAGCATAAATACAGTCTTGTAGTATACAATGGATCTTAGAAATATTTTTTTGTGTTGAATGGCAGACATTCGGTTTTTTTGTACAGTCAATATAAAAAAATAAGTATAGGCTTCTAATTGAGTGTTAGGGTCTATAGAAGTATAAGGTTCTGTTTCGTTAGTCTGCTTATTTCTTTTTTTGTAAGAAATTAGTATACTTCAATTCACTCTGTTTTTGAACATGTACCAAAAAAATATAATTGATACCAATTTCCAGGATATCAATATTATATTTTTTTCTCTTTTTCGTACTCATGCCTATATGTATTGCATGAAGGAAAGGATTTTTTTACCAAATCCAAAGTGGATATAGGATATATCCCATTGTTATACATTGACGGCTGTGGTTCAAATGTATAAAACTTTATAATCTTCGAAACGCTCATTAGTACCCTCCGTTCAAACACCAGTTCGAAAGAACTGCCGTTTTTTTTTAGAGAGTAATAGAGTGACTAAGATTTGTGAGCTTCTTTTTCTATTGCATTTGCATTGTATTTATCAAAAATCTCCGTTTTTTATGTGATTGATGGCATGCCAGTAGGCTGATAATTGTCGCTCGTATGATAGCCGTGCATTTAAAAAGATTGTATAGCTATCGTCCTTATTCTTTATTACCTGTTCGCCAACAAGCACGTCCATATCTATTAGCTGTGTATTAATATCCAAATTTCATCACCCATTACCCTTGAATGAAAAACTAAAACCCAACTGAAAATACGTCTAATAATCAAAATTCTGTTCCGAGGTCAAATAAAGCCCTAATAATGGATGTTCAAATTCAAATATCATGCTATAATTAAGGCATCCCAGATAGCAGGTATATATTTGTTTGCATGATTAACAGACGGCTGGCTACTTGTTATGCAAAAAGTAAATGCGACCCGTCTATTTAATACCTATTGACAAATCGATTACTATCTGCAGCTTCGGTCTAATTACTTTTTTTAACGAATAAATCTGGCATTAAATGCACTTCATCTGGCGGGATGAGGTGCATTTTTTTAATAATGACATTAATGCTTTGAAATCTTCATCATCCTCTTCTACGAGCTCGTATGGACTTTTTATTTCCAAGTCCAGGACGTTTTACACTATTGATATGATTCATTAATAAAGTCATATCTTCTTGCGTGTATGGGTTTAAGCTTTTTCCTTTTGGCACGGCATAACGAATAAATTCATGATTCTTCTCGATACACCCTTTTTTTGCCATGAAGCCATTGGATCACAGTAATAAAGGCTTGTTCTATAAACTAGGAAGCCATCCTCATCCGGCGTAAGTTCTAACTCATCTACCTTCTTGAATTCACTTCCATTGTCGGTCAAAATAACCGGAAACAACCGTCTGAAAAACATCTATTCCCAATCCTGTCTCGAGATAGTCAAAAACCCTTTTTACAGATTCTGCTTTTCCATCTGGCATCAGGAATAGTAGCATTACGTTGTTCTTTCTAAAGATCATTGTAAGCAAACGCTTTCCAGATTTTCTAACGCCTTTTTACAGTATCCATTTCTGTTACTTCATCTTCTGAATATTTGAATTTCATCGCATATTCAAAATCCTCATATGTCCTACACCGTCTATACTCCATTGAGTGAAATCCATTGATATCGTTGTACTTTTTTTCTTTCGTTGTTTTGTAGCCTGTCTTTCTTCTTAAATCTATGTTTTTTTAATAGATAAGGCACCTTCATCGATATAGTTATAAAGTGTTCTCAAACACACTGGCATTTCATTTTTCATGTTCTGCATATATGTGTGTTAAAGGCTGGCCTTTCTTAACAAGTTGTAAATCGTAACTTTCTACGCTTCTTTTTTCTTCATTTTCAAGCAAATTAAAAGAAGGTACAGTATAAATTATTCTGAAGTATTATCCGTCAGATTGTTTTATCCTGTACCTTCTGTTATTATAGTCAGGTTACTAATAAACAAAGAAGCAGGAACCAGCCCCTACCACAGTTCGGTTTCCTGCCTCACACACTCACCATAGGCACGCCTATGTGTTTGCAAGACTATGATAACCTTATTCGTCGAAGAAAACAATCCTCTTACACCAAATTTTTATAATGAAATGATTAATAACCTTCAGTTCCACCAGCTTACCTGCCCCTGCGGGCACCTCAGGCTGCCTGTCTGTTCATGGTTATTACCACCGTCATATCAAAGCCTCATCCGGCAAACTTCTCTTTCGCATCTGCCGTGTCAAATGTGAATGCTGTGGTCATACCCACGCCATTCTTTTATCCTCCATGGTTCCTCACTCCCAGATTTCTCTTGCAGAGCAGGTAACCATTATTCATAACTATGAAAAACTCTTTATCCCAGGATTCTGTTATGAATGATAATCCCTCTATTGATGAAAGCTGTTACCGCTATATCATAAGACAGTACTTAAGTCACTGGAAACAGAAACTGCTTTCCGAACGTATCTCTTTCGGCTCCATCCACGGTCTGATTGTATCCTGCTTCTCTTTTTTTCGTGTCAGTTTATGCAGATTAAAAAGGATACCAAATATTCTTTTTTTCTAAATACCACATAACCTTACACGACCTTTGTTCTCATGTTTCTTATACTAAAGAAAAAACAAAGGAGGACCCTCAAATGGATCAGGAAAAGAAACAGGCACTTGCCCTTATGCGCTATTCTGCGATTGCTCCACTCATTACCGGACTGTCAGACGATTTCAAATCCCTTACAGCCTTTTTTAATAATGCTTCCGTCAAGGGTGTTATTCACCCCGATGGCACCATAAAGCATTATGCTCCCGGTACAATTGAAAAATGGTACCGTAATTACAAAGAAGGCGGCTTTGATGCGCTCATTCCAACCGGAAGGGGAGATCAGGGTAAGCCACGCAAACTTGATGATGACCTGCAGGAACAGATCAGATATCTCAAAACCAACTATCCGCGCATGTCCGCTTCCGCCATCTACCGTCAGCTCCGCGACAACGGAAGCATTAAAAACGGTGAGGTTTCAGAATCAACTGTGAACCGTTATATCAATCTGATTGCCGTGCAGATGAAAACTACAACAAACCAGGATATGCGCCGTTATGAACGGGCACACATCAATGAAGTATGGTGTGGTGACTCAAGCGTCGGACCCTATCTGAAAACTTCCGATGGCAAAAAGCACAAAGTTTATATCATCGCTCTCATTGATGATGCCAGCCGTTTCATCGCAGGCATTGATGTCTTCTTTAATGACAACTTTGTAAACCTCATGTCTGTCATGAAATCTGCTGTTGCCAAATATGGCAGACCCGGGATGTTTAACTTCGATAATGGCAGTTCCTATAAGAATAAACAGATGGAACTCCTTGCTGCCAGAATCGGTTCTGTCGTCCACTATGACCAGCCCTATACTCCAACCCAGAAGGCCAAAAATTGAACGGTGGTTCCGTACAATGAAGGACCAGTGGCTCTCATCCCTGGACATCAGGGATTTTTCATTCCCTCGATGAACTTCGGGGCAATCTTCTGGCATATGTCCAGAACTATAATCAGACAGTACACTCATCCTTAAAGGGATTGTCTCCTCAGGACCGTTTCTTTTTCGGAGCCTGACCGCATCCGCCGTTTATCTGATGAGGAAATAGAAAACTGCTTCC
The DNA here is from genome assembly GCA_021628825.1 of Lachnospiraceae bacterium. Lineage (GTDB taxonomy): Bacteria > Bacillota > Clostridia > Lachnospirales > Lachnospiraceae > Suilimivivens. Next base: position 1,301,339 of record JAJXRY010000002.1, read on the forward strand.
TTCTGGAACTTGAGCGCCGCGTGTCTTCTGACAGTGTCATTGTCATTGACCAGGTTGAATATGAAGTGGATTACCGTTTTTGCAAAGCAGCGTATCAAGCTTCGCTATTCACCTGACATGAAAGATATCTTTATTGTAGAAGCTGACGGAACCCTTACTCCCATCAGACTCCTTAACAAAACGGAAAAATGCCTATATCAAGCGTGAAAAAAATACATTTATGCAGAGGTGAAGACTAATGGACTACTTTTACACGATATGGTCTGGAATTCAATCCATTTATAAAGAATTCCAAAGAAATCTTAGTCGATACCTCCGAATACAGGGAGACCATTTTTCAGGCTGGATTATCTTGCCAAAAACCAAAGGTTTCGGTCTGCTTACCGGTAGCCCTGGAAGAGGCAAGACCACCACCATAAGGAGCTGGGCATCAAACCTTAATCCCTCACTTTACAAAGTCATTTATTCCAGTCTTTCCACCCTGACTCCAAATGACTTCTACCGGAATCTCGTCAGGGAACTTGGGGGCAGAGCCTGCCTTTTAAAAAAAGCCTGATAACTTCCGCATCATTCAGGAAGAAATCACAAGGCTCTCCGTTGAAAAAGAGAGAAAAACACCTGTCATCATCATCGACGAAGCCAACTACATAAATAATGCCATTCTAAATGACTTAAAAAAATCCTGTTTAATTTTTGAGATGGATTCCCGCGACCGGGCTGCCATTCTTTTAGCCGGTCTTCCAAAGTTAAACTCAACTCTTGGCCTTGGCATACATGAACCACTTAAGCAGCGTATTGTCATGAATTATAATCTGGAGGGTCTTACCAAAGAGGAAGGCCATAATTACATCACCGAAAAGCTCAAGGGTGCAGGCTGTAATCAGACTGTCTTTGAAGATGCTGCTATGGAAGCAATCCTTAATGCCGCTGATGGCACACCCCGAATGATCAATAAATACTGTAATCAAAGTATGCTGATTGGTGACAGCAATAAAGCCAATCTCATTACAACAGACATCGTCATGCAGGCAGTCAACGACTGCGAGCTCGGATAACAGCCATGTGCCTCATTCACTTTATTTGGGTGAGGCACATTTAATTTGAAGAATTAACATCAAATAAAGTGACACCGATTCCTGATTCTATGCAAAAACACCTCCATTTAATGTGAAAAACGAAGCATCATTTAATGTGGTAAACAACAACAAGTCGAGTCACAAGTTCATCCAATTCTTCCTTCTTTTCATCAGAAAGTCTAACTCCTTGTCGACTCTCCGATCTACGACGAGTTACAGCTGCATCAGCGAATTTCGCACTGTAAATATACTTATCTTTGTTGCAAAGCTTTTTATCCTTACAGTTATTACAAACATACGGAGAAGAATCAAACTTACGGCAAGCAACTGATACATATCTATCGCATACCTTGGTACAATCCACTCCTCTGCAAAGTCTACACTTTGTATTACAGTCTTCTTCATCACCCCCGCATAAATTCTTTTACCGTACAATGTCTTACCTTGCTACAATCCTTTCCATTAGGATAATTACCTTTTTATGAAAGTTCTGTTTTTCTTTTAACTTCATGAGCAATAGTAGATGGATGTCTTCGAAGTCTTTTTGCTATTTTTTTGAATGACTCCCCGATGCATATCCCAGTTTCTATTGCTATTCGATCTGACAGGTCCATTTGTCCACTAGCATTGTAATAATTCATATCTGCTCCTTTCCCAGCAGATAGTAATCGATATAACCAATATATCATGCCTTGGAAAGGGCTGTAGAAAAAGTAAACTAGACCTTTTATAGCCATTTTCAGTTGTCAAAGTGCGGGTTTAATTTTTCAATCTAGTCATCACCCATTACACATATAACATTTTTGTATGTACCATAATTAGTACTTATATGTCTTCACCAGTTTCTTGCTTGTATAGATTCTTCATAAATTCCATATGTGCTTTGAACCTTTCCGGCGGCATATTTCTTTTTCATGTCGAAGAGGGAACGCATATCTGGATCCTCAAACATTTCCTGTGCCATTTTGGCAGTTTCTTCATTGAGATAGTAGCCATTTGTTTCTTCGCCTGTCATTAAATATTCTACAGAAACTCCAAAATAATCAGCTAATTTTTTTAAGCGTTCTGGATTTGGGGTACTGTTTTTTTCCATTTAGAAATAGACCCATTTGAAAAAAACCGAGTTCTCTTTCTAATTTTTCCCTGAGATATTCCCTTAGAATTTCGTAGTTCTTCAATCCTTTCAAACAATGTCATAAGTAAGCCTTTCTATTTACCGAAAATATTCTGTAAAAAGTGGTTGACAAATAGAAAGAGTTCTGTATAATAAAGATATAGCACAGAAAAACTTTCGGTAAAATTCTATAATGTTTCGGTAAAACTATAATAGAATACTTTCAGTAAAAAAAGTCAATATGAACCGAAGATTTTTCTAGAAAGGAGGGTAATGTTGTTATTTGAAAATGTAAAAGCACTTGCAAATAAAAAAGGCATGAGCATTGGTGAATTGGAGAAGGCTGCAGGACTTAGTAACGGGGCTATTTTTAAGTGGAAGGTGTCGAATCCTAAAATTGATAGCGTTCAGGCAGTAGCGAAGGTGCTTAAGGTAAAAGTAGACAAGCTGTTGGAGTAATCGCTTGGATGGAAAGGAGAGAGATGGAACAGAAAGAAGCAAAAAGGATATTGATTTTCAATATCAGGCGCATCATTAAGGACAAAGGACTTAAACAGTGTGCGGTAGCAGAAAAGGCAGGATTTAGCCCGAGACTTTTTAGCTCGATGCTGAATGAGCGAAAGTTCATTTTAGCAGAATACATTCCCAATATTGCAACAGCACTGGGAGTAGATGTCAATGAGCTGTACAGGAAGGAGGAATAACGTGAAAATCGGAGATAAGGAATATTCAGAAATTCTTATTACGGATGCAGGTGGTGGATTGCTTGCCAGCATTACGGATAAAGACATTATCGAAGAGAAGAACTGCAAGGTTGTGTGTGTGCCTGATGATAATTAACCGAGGTTGTTTTTACTGGAACTGTCAGGATTAGAAACGGGAGTATACACACCGTTGATTTTTTTCTAACATGATAGTTTTTCGTAATTACCGTTATTGATTTGTCGTACGAACTGGGCGCGGGTCATATCCGCACCAGAATAATTATCATGGAAGTGGGTATTTCTTCCGGTTGAATTTTCTCTTGTTACACTTACTCTTTGTGGCATAGGCACCATCCTTTCGTAATAGGAGGCACACACAACAAACTGTACAAGAACAAACGTTCATGTTGAATTATACAGAACAAATGTTTATGTGTCAAGACATAAAGCACAATATATAGAGAAAATGCAGAAAATAATACAATATTTTGCGTATTTGTACTGGCGATGAATACGACAAAGTGCTTAAGGTAAAAGTAGACAAGCTGTTGGAGTAGGAAGGAGGGAGAGGAGTGGAAGTAATGGAAGAGGCCACAATGGAAGAATGGAATAAGAGAGTTGAGCTAAAAAAGTAGTGGACAAGACAATCGAATCGATTGCCAAGAAAATTCAGGATAATGATACTATGCCGAATCAGTATCCTGATACAGTAAGGGCTCTCGCAGAGTTGATAACCGCAAGAGCCGCATTACGTTAGTTCTCCTTGGTAGTATTCCAGATGTTTTCAATGATTGAATTGTTGGGGAAGGAGGTACAAAGAGTGGTATCTATAGCAAAGACATTAATTATCTGTTTTACGATCGTAGTGTGTTTGGCAATTATATGCCGTGATGGAAAGAAAGGAGATAACGATGCCAAGGGTAAGAATGAGTGAAGCCGAGGAGCAGATGCATTTGCCTGGCAAAAAGGAGTAAAAGCCGTACAAGCGGTGAAACATATCAATTAATAAAGAAATGGAGGTATTTATATGAGTGATATACCTAAATTAACTCCGGAGCTTGAACTTGATATGAAAAGAACATTGCTGATGCTTGCAGCTAAGCAAAGTGGTGTAAAGATCACAAATGTCTATGTAAAAAACAAGGATGGAACGATAACGGACGAGGTAAAAAAATACGTGATCTAGGACCCGGAAGGGTCCACAGAGAGGACAAGCAGGAGGGAAGACATTGAGAAAGATTCGTTTCAAACAGAGCATTGCGTTTGTGGTATTTCTACTGTCCATTGTCGCAATGGACAGCCAGTTATATATCACGGCGGGAGTGCTGGCAATATTGAGCAGTATTTACCTGCTTACATCCAGCAGAAAGGAGCAGAGAGATGTACATGGCACACGAGGAAGCCGGACTGATTACCGGATCAGAGGAGGAGAAGGACAGGCAGAGGGATTTTATATGGGAGCTGGTGCGTTCCATGCTGAAAGGAGAAGATCATGAGAAAAAGAATTCTATCGGTGTTACTGGTTCTGGTGATGCTGTTACTGGTACTCCTGTACAGCTTGCCAGTTGAAGCAGCAGAATCATCTGATCTGAAACGGATGCGTGTCACGTGTTATACATATCCACCTGGTAGCATCACAGCATCCGGTAGCGAGGTCCGTGAGGGCATTGTTGCAGCAAAAAGGGAATGGATGGATGCCCTGGTTGTCCTGTATGACATGGACATGAATTTTATCGGGTATTTTGAAGTCAAAGACACCGGCTTCGGGATCGACAAGGACGGGGACGGCATCGGGAGTATCCAAGCCGGGACAAGTATTGACGTGTTCCGGAATAGTCTGGAACAGTGTCATGAATGGACAGAAAGGTATGGTGATTACTGTTATGTGCAGATCATTACAGATGCAGAAGGGTAAAAAAATAATAGCCCCGATACTTTGGCGAGCCGGGACTATTAAAACAGCAAAAAACGGAAATTTTATGCCTGTCTTTATGTTAAGGCAGGAGAAAGGAAATGTCAAATGGATAAAAATAAAATGGTACAGGAAATGACAGACATATTTTACGACAGATATATTCAGTCACCTGAAAAAATACAGGATATTACCAATAGGATTGCAATGGCAATAGGGCCGATGGATCCTATTGATCTGCCGGCAGTTGTATATGCTTTGGAAGTGCAGGCAAAGGCGCTGAGGAAACATCCCAATTTTGTAGATCTCACTGATGTATTGAAACTTAGATATAGTGTTACCGCATTATCTATAAATGTAGGAGGAGAACATGAAGGGGATTGAGTGCCCGATCTGTCACGGCAGATGTGATCCGGGAGAAATGATCGGCGGTATCTGCCTGGAATGTCGGGAAGAGGAAGAGCAAAGAATTGTACGCCGAGACAATGTAGTCAGTATGATGAATAGTCCGTTTAAGCAGTTGGAATTAAATTTTGGAGGTAAATCATGTACGTAGGTATCGGACCAGAGCATGGAAAAAGAATACAGGATGAAAATGCTTTTATGTATGCGATGGAACGTATCACTACGGACTTACAGGACATGGAAGAGTTTAAAAAGGAATTTATGCCATTCGGAAAGGTGTCATTACCGGATCTTGAAGATTTCAGGGAGCTTCTGGTGGAATGGTTTTATTCCGGAAACTGGATAAAGGAGGAAGAGGATGCTTAAAAGCTATGCTGAAATGAGAAATATCGATGTCGTACCATATTGCGAAGAAAGAGACGGGCTGCTTTATCTTAATTGGGCGAAATGCATTGATTTATTGCATCAAAACGGAGCTGAAAAGGTGTATTGGATACCTATACCGGATGAACGGACTGGAACTTCATTGAGAATGACAGAGGTAGCATTTGAGGATAAAAATAAGGTCATTAATCGTTGTTATGAGACGAGAATCAAGGTTGTTATCGATGATAACGAATATGAGATGCAGTCTCCTGTGATGAATGGAAGTAATCCGGTTAAGGATAATTCTATGAGTCAGCAGAGAGTATGGAACAGTATGTGCAGATCATTTGTTAAGTGTGTTGCCATACATACTGGTTTGGGATTTGATTTGTGGCTCAAAGAGGAAATGAAACCATTTGCAACAGGTATTCCGCAGGAAGAGACAAAGCCTTCACAGGCACAGCTTAAGACACTAAAGGATGTCTGTAAGAAGCATAACATCAATTTGGAAGGATGGGTTCTGAGTGCTGGAAAGACTATGGATACAATTACTGCCAATGATGTAGGGCAGATGCTCAGAACATTGAATGAAAAGTATGGTGATGAGCATGCAGTGTAGAGGAAAGATCAAGCAAATATCACGTGATCTTATGACAAGCGGAATACTTGTCACCCTGTCACTTACGGAGGTATCGGAACAGGCCTTACAGACGGTAAGTGCATTGGATGATCTGGCGGTAGAAATGAAAAAGTACCGCCAGAAACGTTCCCTTGATGCAAACGCATATTTTCATGTGTTGGTTGGGAAGATTGCTGATGCCCTGACTATTTCGAAAGCAAAGGCTAAGAATGTATTGATCTGCAAATATGGACAGCCTTTTTTATTGGAAGATGGGAGTCCTATGTTTTATAAGACCAATGCTCCGGAAGAATTTATGTGGGAGCAGGAAACACTTCATGCAATTCCAGTTAAGTATGACGGAACAGCAACGTTTTACAAGATATACCGTGGGAGTCATACATACGATACCAAGGAAATGTCAGTGCTTATTGATGGTACTGTAGCAGATGCCAAAGATCTTGGCATAGAAACCCTTCCACCGGCAGAATTACAGGCAATGAAAGAGAGGTGGAAAGTGTGAAATTATTCAGTGTCTTGCAGAAAGATTTAGGGATTTGCTTTGTGACAGGCAGCAACAATGTGGCAATACACCATGTATTTCCTGGTAACGGGCGTAGAAAGAAGTGTGAGAAGTATGGATTCATTGTAGCATTAGAGCCCAGATACCATAACGAGAGTAATTACAGTGTCCATGCCATACCAAATGCCGGACTGGATCTGCAGCTTAAGCAGATGGCACAGAGGTACTTCGAAGCACATTATGGAACCAGAACAGATTTTATATCAGAGTTTGGAAGGGATTACTTAGAATAGCGAAAGAGAGGTTATAAAGCATGGATGGAATTGAATTAAAAGATCTTGTCGGAGGTGCATTACAGGAAAAAGTTTAGCAAAGCCTTTGAGAGGGTTATTGAGAACCTCCAGGATCAGAACACTTCTTTTAAGGTAAAAAGAGGTATCACAATTAAGTTGTCCTTTGTTCAGAATGAAGCGAGGGATGATGTGTCAGTAGCGGTGGATGTACAGGAGAAACTGGCACCACAGGCAGGAATGAAGACTTCGTTCTACATTGGAAAGAATCTGGAAACAGGAGAAATCTTTGCAGAAGAGTATGGAAAGCAGATTAAAGGGCAGATGAACTTACGGGATTATGCCAATGAGCCTGTACCAGTAAAGACTCAAAATATTGATGGTGATATAGTTGATACAGAAACCGGAGAAGTTGTAGGAACTGAAAACCATGTCGTTGATTTTTAGAAAGGCTGCATTATAAGCAGGTAGGGTGAAAAAAATATGATTAAAGAAGCATTACAGTATATCGTTGGGTTAAGTGAAGCAAAGGTTCAGGATATTACACTTGCTGATGGAACCGTTCAGACGTATTCGGACAAGCCATTACATAGATTGCAGAAGCATATTCCAATGGTTGATAAGGCGATTGAGATGTGCACGTTGACAAGCCTTGTGGATTATATTAAGGGAAATATTGATTCCATGTCTGACAAGATGATTATTCAGGTGGTTGATCCTGAAACTGTTGTTCTTTTTCTCACAACTGAACGAAGAAAGATACCGTGAAAAGATGGTTGTTGTGAAAGCAAGAATTCCTGATTTTAGATTTGATACTTATATGGATCAGGAAAACTTCTGTATTAATCTTCAATCAAAGTTCATTGATGATCCGGACACTGATCGGGCATTGATTTTGAAATTTGCCGGGACTATGGAGGCAGGAACGATTGCGGAATATGGGGACGATGGAGTGACACAGAAAGCAACCGTAAAAACGGGAATTGCTTCTAAGGGTGAAGCTATTGTTCCGAATCCGGTCAAATTAAGACCTTACAGGACATTCCTTGAAGTGGAGCAGCCGGCATCTGAATTCATTTTCAGAGTGAAGCAAAACAAATATGATGGCATCAGTTGTGCAATCTTTGAAGCAGATGGCGGTGCGTGGAAGATTGCAGCTACAAGCTCTATTAAGGATTATTTACAGTTTGAACTTTCGGGCTTAGATCAGTTCACCGTGATTTCGTAACATGAGAGGTTGAAACACCTTAAGAAACTATTAACCACGCTAAGATCTGATGGCAGCATATCACGGGAATGCCAGGAGATTACCCTACCTATCAGCTCCCCCAGTTGGTAGGTAGGAATGAAGTGAGGTGAAATATTGGAAATTAATATTATAGATCTTATTCCGGTAGGAAAAGAAAACGCAATCAAGAGAGAACAGCTCACAAGACTTTGCTTTCAATATGGGTTGATCGCAGATGTAAAGGATAAAGACAGAGCCATGAGAGATCTTATTGGAGAAGCAAGGATGGAACATCCCATTATCAATATGTCGCATGGGGATGGCTACTATCAGCCACGTAAAGACTCTAAGGAAGAGATGGCCGAACTGAATGCTTTTTATACGGCAGGAGGAAAGAAGGGGAATAAATTCTATTCGCAGAGTTGGAGTGGCAAAAGCCACATATGAGGACTTTATACGTGGAAGATTTGAAAGGGTGACGTGATCATGGCAGGCAGACAAAAACAAAGTAGGATTGGATTACTTTGAATTGGATTGCCACATGGATGAAAAGGTTAGATTGGTACAGGCTGAATATGGACTGAAAGGCTTTGCGGTTTTCGTCAAACTGCTCCAGGAAATATATGGAGGGTATGGTTATTACTGTGAATGGACTCAAGACAGGGAGCTTCTGTTTGCGTCAGAAAATGGTTTGAATGGCGGTTCCCAACAACTCTTAGGAGATATAGTGGAAGCCTGTATCAGAAGGAACATTTTTTCAGAGAGACTTTTTAAAGAGTACGGTATTCTTACGTCCTCCGGGGTGCAGAAGCAATACCTGAAAGCTACAGTCAAGCGGGAAGTTGTAGAACTGAAAAAAGAGTACCTTTTAATTAGTGTACCTGTAAATAGGAAAAATGTGGTAATTAATTCAATTTCTTCCGGAATAAATGACATTTCTGATACCGGAAATGCACAGAGTAGAGTAGAGAAGAGTAAAGTATATCCCCCTATATCCCCCAACGGTTTTAATTGCTTCTGGGAGATATACCCGAAAAAGGTACGGATTCTGAAAGCGGAAGAGGCATACAGGCAGGTCTTGTTTGATGATAGTTCTGTTGATGAGGAAGATCTTAAGGATGCCGCTGGCAATTATGCGGAGTCTGTGCGGATTCTGGATACACAGGAGAGATACATACTCAATCCGGAAAACTTCCTGTCAAGAGGGGCATATACAGATTACCTGCCGGGTAACTACAAGAAGCCACAGAGCAGTAAGAAAGTTCAGTTTAACCAGATGATGCATGGCAATTATGATTATGCAGCACTGGAAAAGCAAATGTTAGGAGTGGATCAATGAAGCGAAAAGAAAATAAGGATCTGATGATGCAGATGCTTCGTGACGGAGTGCCATATAAGGAGATCGCAGAAGCAACAGGCTACAAGGTGACCTCCTTACACAGATACGCACAGGACATTGAAGAGCGGAAAGAACATCAGAACACCGGTGTCAAAAGCTATAAGGACCTGATTATACGATGGTTTGAGCAGGGAAAGACAGCAGAAGAGATTGGGGAGCTGATTGGCTACAGTCCGGTCACGGTAAAGAACAAATACAACGAGTGGAAGCGTGAGGAGAAGTGCAGGGACGAACCGGAGGAGATTGAAGAGGTTGCTTTTCCTGAGAAGCAGTTGAGCTTTGTGGAGCGGAGAAAAGTTAAAACTTATCCAGCAACATACGGAAATAAACGGTGGATTGATATAACAGATGGGTATTTGGATAATTACGTGCCCGGATGATTTAGACCATGATAAAAACATGACAGAAAGGAGTGAGAGGTTTGCTGGCCAGCGAAAAAGACGTCTTTACTCCTGAAAGAGATGAAAGAAGAATTTAGAAGCCGGGTGTATACAGATAGACCAGATTATGCTGATTTTGAACCAGCAGCAAAGTTTAATGCCATACAGAGCATTATAGCAAAGAGATTGAGAGAGCATCCAAACGCTATATGCTCATACTCTGGCGGTTCGGACAGCGATATTATGATCGACTTGATTGAGCGGACACGAAAGATTTTCAATTTACCGTCGGTAAAGTATGTATTCTTTAATACTGGACTTGAAATGAAAGCCACAAAAGATCATGTTAGGGATACCGCAGAAAAATATGGTGTGGAAATCGAAGAGTGCAGGCCAAAGATAAATATTGTACTGGCAACAAGAAAATATGGGGTGCCGTTTGTATCAAAAATTATGTCTGCTGGATTATCTGGGTGGCAAAAGAAGAAGGTACCGTTATCAATCGCGCAGGAGTACGATCAGGCAGAGGATAAACAGGCAAAGCGGGAAGAACTGAGAGAAAGATACCCCAATTGTGAAAGTACAATTAACTTTCTCTGTTGCTGTAACTCCGCAGGAGAACCAAGACCCAATATCCAGCTGGTTATCAATTCATCGAAGTATATGCGGGATTTTATAGAAGAATATCCACCGGACTTCCCGATAAGCGCAGACTGTTGCGTTCATTGCAAGAAAAATGTTGCACATAAGGTACAAAGGGATTACGAGATGGTTATTACCGGCGAGCGCAGGGATGAGGGCGGTATGAGATCTGTGCCGAGGAAAGATAATACAGCCTTATGCTTCACGGAAACATCTAGTGGGCAGTATCGTTTGAGACCACTTTATTATGTGAGCGATAAGGATAAAGAATGGTACAAAAATTACTATGAGGTACGGTATTCTGATGCATATGAAGTATATGGATTGACCCGTACCGGATGTTGTGGATGTCCTATATCTTACAAGGCTATTGATGATCTGGAACTGATCCGACCATATGAGCCGAATGTAGTAAAGGCTGCATGGAACATCTTTGGTAAGAGCTATGAATACCGAAAGAAATACAATGAATACAAGAAAGAGCGGATGGCACAAGAGAAAGAAGCTACTGCCAATGTAGAGGGGCAAATGAGCTTAAAAGATTTCATAATGGAATAATTTGCTTAGGAAGCCACTTGCTCTGCCAACTGAGCTACACTGCTGGTTCCAAGACAAGTAATGATATAGAATAATGAACCAATTAGCATATGTACCACGCCTTTCTTACTGCTTACATATAGATAAGCTGCATAAATCAAAACCAATAGTAACATTCCCGCTAATATGTAACAGAGATTGGATTCGAACCAATGACCAAGTGGGCGCCTAAACAAACTATTCATTTATAGATTACATACAAAAATAACAAAAAAAGTCAAGAAAGGAGCCGAACCTCCGGCCGGAGCAATGATATATCGGATTCCTGAAAGAAGAATGAAAAATAGTGAATTGAAGAGTTATATCAACAGCTTTTCGGATGATGTCAGAGGTGATGCCGTGAATTTATTTGAAAAAGTAAAATGCAAAGGCTTTTATAAGCCATTTAAAGACGGCAGATGGTTGTATCTTGACAGGAAAACGTTAACTGCTGATGCAATGGACAATAACCTCGCAGACGGAAATAATGATGGTACTGTTGAAAAAGATGTAGAGTACATCGAAAAGACCTATTACAAGCACGTTGAAAAGAATTTCATTGGTGTGATTGTCGGATATAAAGATATTGTTATTAAGGGTTATCTTGATGCAGTTTATCAAGATGAATGTGATGTAGGAGTTGGAGTTATTCCAGAAACGTTTTATGTATCTAAAAGAGCAAAAGAAACAGTTAAGTGTGCGGTTGTCTATTATGCAAACAACTTGAAGCATTATGTTCCTTTGGAAGATCTCGAGGTGATGCCATGATAAACGGAGAACTGGTAGTAGATAACTTTGCCGGTGGTGGCGGTGCATCCACTGGAATAGAACTGGCAACCGGGTACAGCGTTGATATTGCCATTAACCATGACCCAGAAGCTATACGGATGCACAAAGCGAATCATCCGTATACCAAACATTACTGTGAGGACGTATGGCAGGTGGATCCGGTTGCAGCATGCAAAGGGCATCCAGTGGGCCTTGCATGGTTTTCACCAGATTGTAAACATTTTTCAAAGGCGAAAGGCGGTAAGCCAAAGGATAAGTTTATCCGCGGCCTTGCGTGGGTAGCCTGTCGGTGGGCGGGGCTTGTCCGGCCAAGAGTGATCATGTTGGAAAACGTAGAGGAATTTAAGACCTGGGGACCGCTTAACCGGGGACATCATCCCATAAAAAGTAAGCAGGGGAAAACCTTTGAAAAGTTTGTGCAGCAGCTTACAGATTTGGGTTATGAAGTACAGTTCAAGGAACTGGTTGCAGCCGATTACGGTGCGCCTACCATGCGGAAGAGATTCTTTATGATTGCAAGGTGTGATGGAAAGCCGATCGTATGGCCAGAACCTACACATGCACCGGCAGACAGTGAAGAGGTAAAAGTTGGCTTGCTTAAGCCATATGTTGGAGCCTATACGCAGTTAGATTTCTCACTTCCGTGTCCGAGTATATTTGACACATCGGAAGAGATCAAGGAGAAATATGGGATCCGGGCGGTACGTCCCCTGGCACCAAAGACAATGGAGCGGATTGCTCGAGGAATCAAGAAATTTGTTGTAGATAGCGCAGATCCGTTTCTTATCGAAATAGGTTATGGTGAATCAAAAGGGCAAAAAAATCCGAGAGCATATAGCATCGAGAAGCCTTTACATACCATTGTGGCAAAAGATAAGAACTTCTTGGTTGCTCCGATACTCACGCAATACCATTCTTACGAGAAAGATGGATTGAGAGGACAAAGCATAGAAAATCCTATTATGACAGTGGATGGATCGAATCGGTATGGATTGGTTACTTCGTTCATTCAGAAATATTACGGTGGAAATTATAAAGGAAACGGATCGGATATTAAGGAACCTCTGCATACAATAACAACGCTTGAACGTAACGCTATGTGTGCCGTTAATCTGATACAGATGAACAATCATTGCGATGGAAGAGATGTAAAAGAGCCGATTCCTACAATCACAGCCGGAGACGGACATTTCGGAGAGGTGAGAGCCTTCTTAGTGAAATATTACGGGCAGGGAACCGGTCAGGACATAAAAGAGCCTTTGGATACCGTGACATCACGTGACAGGTTTGGATTAGTAACTATCGAAGGAGTAGATTACAAGATCGTAGACATTGGATTGCGAATGCTGGAACCGAAAGAGTTATACGGATGTCAGGGATTCCCTGATGATTACATAATCGACCACGATTATACTGGTAAGACCTACCCCCGTAGTGAACAGGTCAGGAGATGCGGAAACGCAGTTTGCCCGCCTATTCCGGCAGCACTGGTAAGAGCGAATTTACCGGATCTGTGCGTGGCAAAACGTACACCTAATATGAAGATAAGGACAGAGCAGACCGGACAGCTCCGGTTTGCGTAAATTAAAGGAGGAGCAATATGTCAGTAAAGCCAATATTATTCAATACAGAAATGGTTCGGGCAATTCTGGACGGGAGAAAGAGTTGCACCAGACGGATTGCGAAACCGCAGCCAGACTGGAATCATACATATCCATTAGGGTTTGTGAATGATAGCACAGAAAGAAAAGACGTTGGTTCTTTTGGATTTGGGACAAACGAGTTAGGCGGTTCGATTCAATACGCGAAACCGCCATATCAGCCGGGCGATATCCTGTATGTTCGGGAAACATGGAAATGCTGGAGAGCGCACAGATATGAAGCAACAGCAGATATCATATTTAAAACTGGTGGTGATGGTGTGCGTCTACAATTTGCAAACGGAAGTATTGATTCTGTTAACCGTTTTGACTATGACACATTTGTAAATAAATGGCTTAGTTATCACGGAGAATGGAAGCCGGCAATCCACATGCCAAAAGAAGCCGCACGTATCTGGCTAAAGGTTACGGATGTAAGGGTAGAACGGTTGCAGGAGATTTCCGGTAAAGATTTGATAAAAGAGGGAATTGACCTTTTTCAGTCAAATTATGTAAGAGTTGCTTTTGATGAATTTAAAAATATATGGAACTCCACCATCAAGAAATCCGACCTTGACCGTTACGGATGGGATGCAAACCCGTGGGTGTGGGTCGTAGAATTTGAGCGGTGTGAAAAGCCAGAAGATAATCAAAATTAAAGTTTAGGAGGAATCCGAGATGAAGAGACTGACAGAAAAAGATTGGAAAGATAAATGCGAGGGTTATCCTTGGAATGTGCATCCGGTTAAAGACATTGATGATCTGCCGTATTATAAAAAACTTGCTGCCTACGAAGATGATGAGGAGCAGGGATTGCTCCTGCGGTTGCCATGCAAGATAGGAGATACTTTGTATCGAGTAAATAAAGGAGCGAAAGAGCCAGTTATTATGATGCGCGTTATCCAGTTATATATCAAGCAGATTCATAAAGACAGAACTGTTATGAGAATTGATGCTATAAATGACGCTGATATGGGTGAGAGTTGCTATTTACCGTGCGACATTGGCGAAAGGATATTCCTTACCAGAGCGGAAGCCGAAGCCAAGTTGAAAAGTGATTTAAACTGAAAGGAACTATGGATATGGAGTGGAAAGAAGTTGAGCCAGAACAGAATTATTGGGAAAAGCAATATGATGTGGTTGCCTATTATGGCAGTGTCACCATAGGGAGTATTGTTTACTGTGGTGAAGGAATAGGATGGCAGTCAGTGATTGATGGTAACATGGATTTCATGGAAGCGACATCCTTAGAAGCTGCAAAAGAGGAAATGATTGACCGGTTGGATAATTATTTCACGGATCAGATCAATTATTACAAGGAACTGCAGGAAAGTCTTGATGACCTAAACTGAAATTTAGGTGGTAAGCATGAATGAATTTGAAGAAAAGGTATTAAAAAAAATAATAAGTTGCGAGATTAGTACATATACATGCTGTTATGCTCCTGAACGAGCTGTTGTATCTACAGGTAATCTTGCAAGTTTATTAAATTGTACAAAATACAAAGTGCGAAAAGCAATAAAAGGACTGCTTGCTATTGGGTATGTGGAATATACATCCCAAGGCAGACCAGCTATTGAAAGTAACACAGAAAATGGATATGAGCTTATTTGCGAAGCACTTCCACCCATAAACGGTTATGCACTTACTGAATTAGGATTTTCAACAATCCAATTTAGAGAAGCAAAAATAGCGTTTGATAAGTCTATGGAAGAATGGGCAAATAGCATTGATTAAAAAAATTTACGGAGTGAACAGATATGGCAACAAATTATGAGAGCGTTTTTAAGAGAAACATTATCCGAAGAATCCTTTTGCAATTATATCAATAAATGACATTGAGTTTAAAACATTGGCTTGAAGGAGTTCTTTGGCATGTAAAAAAGGTAAGTGAATCTACTGAACTGTTTCAGAAAAACGAGATTAAAGAACCAATACGACAAGATATGTGTACTTTTCCACGATGCGGAACATACAACGAAATTATTAAGAAACGTAGAAATACAGTTGCAATAGATGTTATATATTGCTGGCATTGTGGACAGGCAATTTCTGTAAAAACAGTTAAACTGAAAGTTTCAACATGTAAATGGAGGAAATTAAAATGAATGAAGAACTGAAAAATAGCAGAGAAGTATAACTGGAAATTAGAAGTTTGGCACGGAGAATATAAAGGTATTTTTGTGCGGAATACAGGAAACGAATCCAGGCGAAGAACCGCTTCCACTGTATAGGTTTTCCCGGTGGTGTTTCTCTTGCATAGCATGATGAAACGATTATTTACTAAGAAGAGAGGTAAACAATATGAAGGCAAGTAAGGTAAATGCAATAAATAAAATTGCAATTAAGGGTGATAGAAACGAACCAGTTATAGCAGCTATTCAAAAATATTGAGATAAATCATCCCGAATTGTATAAAGAATTGTCAAAGGTTATTGATGTAGAATTATGGGATGGATATTCTCTTATGATACACGAAGAAATCGAATAACCAATGAAACTGAAATTTAAGGAGGAAAAAGCAAATGGTACATAATCTGAGAATATTAGATGTTTTTGCCGATGCGGTTTATATGAAAGATAAGACATTTGAAATCAGGGAGAATGACAGAGGATTTCAAAAGGGGGATTATATTAGATTCCAGGCGATAGGAAAAGATGGACTTCCGATCAAGCACGGTATAAATGATAAGGAGTATAGAATCACTTATGTTTTAAGTGGATGGGGTTTGAAGAATGGATATGTAGCTTTGGGACTTGAAGAAGCAGACTGAAATTTAGGAGGAAATATGATAAAGATAGGTGATGAGGTGGTAGATATGACAAGTGGGATATCCGGGATAGTGATTAAACAGTATTATCCAACTGCTTGTGAGCAGCAGACAATGATACAATGCGATGATGGAAGAAAATATCATGCACCTACAAGATATTTTGCAAAAAAGGATTATATTTCTGATTCAGATATAGATAAGAATCCTTATCTGAACGATGTAGGAAAGTATGCTGCAAAATTTGCGAGAAATCATGGTATTTCAATTGGCGAAGCAATGAGCCAACCTATGGTAAAAAGCATATGCAGTAGTACAAGCTTATTTTAAATCTGCAACCTGAAAAAGAGATAAGGAGAAAAAGCAGGGAACAGAGATGGATACCGGTGGCTGAAAGGCTGCCGGAAGAACTTACACCGGTAAATATTACGTGGATAAATAGAAATCCCGAACAATATTATGCGGATATAAAGGATGTTGCTTTTTCCGCTACAGGGGTTTTTCATCGCGGAAAGTGGTATTGGTGGTCGACGGTAGTTGTTGATTATCTTTCAGAATATGGAAGATATGACATGGATTTGGTAGATAAAGATATTGAAATTCTTGCATGGCAACCGTTGCCGGAGGCGTACAGAACAGGTGAAGAAAATACACATACTGAAAAGCAGCAGACCAACGCCGACCGGATTCGAAGCATGACGGATGAAGAGTTGGCGATCTATATGATGTGTCCCAACGAAATGGGATTGGCTGAAATTGAATGTGACAAAACGGATAGCTGTAATTGCTATGAGTGCTTATTAAATATGCTCCGGGCGGAAAGCGAGGAATAGCATGACTAGAGCAGAGACAACGAAGTTTCTCGGCAACTTACTGAAAAGCGATAGATTTAGTGGTATGGGGAAGTATTGGGCGAGCGAGGTCAGCATTGACGCATTTACCGCAGAAGGAAAAGGTGGAAGGGTAGATTTCATGCAGTTTGTCCCACAGAATCAGTATTCGATAGGAGGATTGGAGAAGGGTATCTTCGTTTGCTACGAGGTTAAGAGCTGCAAAGAGGACGTATACAGCGGAAATGGACTGAACTTCTACGGCGAGAAAAATTACATAGTAACCACAATGCAGTGCTATAAGGACATTCTCCCGGACTTAAGGGACGGGACATTTCATGAGCATTTGCGTAAGACAAATCCAGAATCATCCGCACACTACGGCATTATGGTTGCTGTGCCAGTGATGAGGGACAAGTATCGGGAGTTTGAAGAGCCTACACCGATTTCGGACGACATATCGTGGCGGCTGGAAGTAATTAAGCCATGTATTGCCGGATCGAGAAACAAGCCTTTGACTGAGCTACTGTTTTGCATGGTGAGGAGTGGAAAATGAAACAGAAAAGTTATTGATGAACATAGGTGGAATGCGTGCCTGGATGCCATTGACGGATCCATACCGGGAATAACAAAACGTCCTGCCGGGACGAATCCACAACAGAACGTTTGTTTGGGATGAACAAATAATACCATGATGGGGAATGCCTGTCAATGGTTCGTAACATAAAAAAATTGCGTTGTTGTGTATGGCAGGAGGATAAGAATTGACAGAGATTGAAGAAAAGAAAGAATATTTGAAAAGTTACGAAAGAGCCGTGCGGCAGATGGAACGGGGCGAAGAAAAAATTCGAGAAATGCGTTTGGGGCAGATTATTCCGGCGATTAATAATGACGGAATGCCCCATGCGCACAATGCCACAGATTTATCCGGATATGCAGCGCTGTTAGATGAAGCAGAGAGTCAATATATGGCAGATAGATATCAAAGGCTTAAGATTTGCAAAGAGATCACAGATAAAATAGAGTGCATGGACAATGAGGACGAAAAAGATGTACTGACATATCGATATATTCGACTGATGAAATGGGAGAGTATTGCAGTTAAGATGAATTATAGCTGGAAATGGGTACATAAGTTACATGCACAGGCCCTTAAAAATTTTAAAATGGAAAAGAGTACATAGAAGTACACACATATATTGTGGTATAGTGTAAGCAGTAAAAAAAGCGTAGGAGGCTAATTCCCTCTTGCGCTTTTACTTTTTATCTCAGGAGGGCAGATTGAATAAAGAGAGATACAGTGACCCGACAGCGGAAAAGGCTATTGCCCATGTAATGAGAGAGCGTAAGAAGCAGGAAGGTGATAACCTTGTCAAAAAGCAGTCAGAACGAAAAGGCAAAGGAAGCCAGAAAACTATATAAAAGTGGAATGAAGCTGGTTGAAATTTCAAGGCAACTGGATTGTTCTGCTGCAACTATTCGGACTTGGAAGAACCGCTATAAGTGGGATGGCGAAAGCGAAACGTTTCAAAACCAAAATGAAACGAAACGAAACGTTTCAGAGAAAAGTAAATCAAAGAAAATAGAGAAAGAAAGGGCTGTCGCACATGAGGTTGAGTCAGTAATACAAAAATACGGATTTAACCGATAAGCAACATCTTTTTTTGTATATATTACATTCGGTGTTTTAATGCTACCAAGGCATATCAGAAAGCAAATGACTGTGATTATGCAACAGCTCTGGTGAATGGTTCGCGATTGCTAGGAAATGCTAGGATAAAAAGAAGAAATTCTGCGATTAAAGCAGGAACGTTTAAACAGGGAGTTCCTGAGTGAAGCAGATATTTTCCAGAGGTACATGGATATTGCCTTTGCTGATATTAATGATTTTGTTGAAATACATGCCGGATTTGCGTTGGCAAAAGATGGAGTTGACGGAACTATTATTAGCGAAGTGAGCAATACAACGAATGGGATTAAGATAAAGCTTGCTGACCGAATGAAAGCCTTGCAGTGGCTTGCAGATCATATGGATCTTGCCACCGAGAAGCAGAAAGCGGAGGTTGCACTTCTGAAAGCTAAGGTGCAGACAGATGATGGAGAGGAAATCGCAGATGACGGATTTCTTGAGGCTCTGAATGGATCTGCCACAGAGGACTGGTGTGATGAAGAAGATTAAGAGAATTTTCAAATTCAAGCCGTTTTTCCCAAAAAACAGCGCATGGTGTTGAACTGGTGGTGTAAAGATTCACCGGTAAAGGACAGCGATGGCATTATTGCTGACGGAGCAATCCGATCAGGCAAGACAGTGAGCATGTCACTTTCGTTCATTATGTGGGCGATGAGTTCGTTTAATGGCGAGAATTTCGCCATGTGTGGTAAAACAATCGGCTCTTTCCGAAGAAATGTACTGTCTGGATTGAAGATGATGCTCCGTAGCCGTGGTTATACTGTGGCAGATCATAGGGCTGACAATTTGGTTATCATCACAAAAGGAGATGTGACCAACTATTTCTATATATTTGGTGGCAAGGACGAGCGATCACAGGATCTCATTCAGGGTATTACACTGGCTGGGGTCTTTTTTGATGAAGTTGCATTGATGCCGGAATCATTTGTGAACCAGGCAACCGGACGATGCTCTGTTGATGGTTCAAAATACTGGTTCAACTGTAACCCGGATGGACCTTATCACTGGTTCAAGACCGGGTGGATTGATAAGCGAAAAGAAAAACATCTGTTGTATTTGCATTTCACAATGGATGATAACCTCAGCCTGTCAGAGAAGATCAAGGAACGATACCGCAGCATGTACACCGGGGTATTCTTCAAGCGGTACATTCTTGGACTGTGGGCGATGGCAGAGGGCATTATCTATGACATGTTTGATACTGCCAAGCATGTTATATCGAATTTAGTTGATCCAGTCAGTACAAATTACTATGTGTCCTGTGATTATGGTACACAAAATGCCACAGTATTTCTGCTGTGGTGCAAAGAACGTTCCGGGCGGTGGGTATGCTACCGCGAGTATTATTATTCCGGTCGTGACGAAGAAAGGCAGAAAACAGATACAGAGTATGCGGATGATCTGGAACGATGGCTTGCCGGGATAAAGCCGGTAAAGATCATCATTGATCCGTCTGCAGCATCGTTTATAGCTGAACTGAAAAAGCGCGGTTATGCGATCAAGAAAGCGAAAAATGATGTACTGGATGGTATCCGTTTTGTGGCATCCCTGCTGAATCAGGGAAAAATTGCGATCAGTGACCAGTGTCCGAATACAATCAAAGAATTTGTATCGTACATATGGGATCAGAAAGCATCGGAGCGTGGCGAGGATAAACCGGTAAAACAACACGATCATGCAATGGACGCACTGCGGTACTTTTGTTATACAATTATTCGCAAGCCTGGAAGTATCGGTATTTTTGAAATGAGGTAGAAAAATGAAAAAAATATGAAAGTAAATATCCTTGGAACTGAATATTCGATTGAAACCCACAAAGTATCAGATGACAGTTATTTGGAGAAAAAAATAAACTGGCTGGATATTGTGGAGAAGAAAGCAAGCTGATTGTGATTGCGGATATGACAGAGGAAAAAGTATTTTTTTCTGACATGGACGAAAAAGAGCAAGAGGCATATCGAAAGAGAACCTTAAGATACGAAATCATGCACGCATTCTTGAATGAGAGTGGATTATCCGATTCCTCAAATCAGTATGGCGGTGCGTGGGCAAAAAATGAAGAAATGGTTGACTGGTTCGCAATTCAGTCACCGAAAATTTTTTTGCGGTATATCAGAGCCTTGATATTTTGGGAGAATAACAATGGACATCGAAACAATGAAACAACTGATAAAAAAATACGAACCCGGTCATGCGGCTTTTGTGACGCGGGCAGCAGTGGCGGAACGGTATTACCGGAATGAGACAGATATTTTTATTCCGGGATAAGCCCAAAGAAGAAAAAAAGAAGAAGCGGACAACCCACTGCGCAATGCGGATAACCGGATTCCCCGGAACTTCCACGGTCTGATCGTGAACCAGAAAGCCGCCTATGCTTTTACTGCACCGCCACTGTTTGATGTGGGTAGTACGGCAATTAATAAGCGAATCACGGAAGCCCTAGGGGATGAATATGCAAAGAACTGCATGGAGTTGTGCGTGAATGCCGCAAATACTTCCATTGGCTGGATACATTACTGGCAAGGAGATAACGGCTTTGAGTGGGCGGTTGTTCCAAGTGAGCAGATTATCCCGGTGTTTGACCGAAGCCTTAAACGCAGGCTGATCGGAGCCATGCGGGTGTATCCGGACATTGATGACGCGACCGGTGACAATTACACGGTGTACGAATACTGGACAGAAACAGAATGCCAGGCATTCCGGTGTAGAACCGGTGATAAATTGGAACTGCTGACCTATTATGACATGTTTATGGATCCGGAGAGTGATGACATGGTAGCGGATTACCAACATGATTTCGGGGAAGTACCATTTATTCCATTTTACAACAACAATATACATACAGACGATTTGCGAAACATTAAGCCGCTGATAGACGTATACGATAAGGTCTACAGCGGTTTTTATTAATGATTTGGATGATATACAGGAGTTAATTTTTGTACTGTCTGGATATGGTGGCGAAGATTTGAACGGTTTCCTATCTGATTTGAAAAAATATAAAACCATCAAGGTAGACGGGGACGAGGGCGGTGCAGTGTCCACCCTTAATATTGAGATTCCAATTGAAGCAAGAAACAGTGTATTGGAAGCAACAAGAAAGGCAATCTTCGAACAGGGGCAAGGATTTGACCCACAACCAGAGAACTTTGGAAATCGGTCGGGTGAAGCATTGAAATTTATGTATTCTCTTTTGGAAATGAAAACGGGATTGATGGAAACAGAGTTTAAACTTGGATTTTCACGTCTGATTCGTGCAATTTGTAAGGCACTCGGTATTGAATGCAGCGTGATTATTCAAACATGGACTCGTACTAGCATTAAAAAAATGATGTGGAACAGGCACAAATTTGCAGAGAATCTGTTGGAATTGTAAGTCAAAAGACGATATTGAAAAACCATCCTTTAGTTGAGGATGCGGATGCAGAAATAAAGCAGCTTGAGACAGAAGAAAAAGAGAATCAAAAAAAGACAGAGCTCTATGTTGATGCATTTCAAAGAGAGAATAACGATGGGTAAATAAAGAATGAAAAGTGGAGAATATTGGAAAGGTAGGTTTAAGCAGCTAGAAGAACTTCTCTATCAAATGGGAGTTCAATGCTATCCGGATATTGAAAGGCAATATCAACAGGCCTTGCAGCAAATCGAAGCAAAGATTCTTGTTTGGTATCAACGATTTGCAGATAACAATGAAATTTCTCTTTTAGAAGCACGCAGACTTCTCCAATCGTCTGAATTAAAGGAACTAAAATGGGATATAAAGCAATATATACAATATGGTAAAGAGAATGGTGTAAATGGTATGTGGATGAAAGAGCTGGAGAATGCATCGGCAAGGACACACATTACCAGGCTAGAATCCCTCAAGTTACAGTTGCAGCAATCTTTGGAGGTAATGTTTGGAAATCAGCTTGATAGTATTGATACAACAATACGAAATGTATATCAATGTGGATACCTTCATACGGCGTATGAAATTCAAAAAGGAGTTGGCATTGGATGGAATTTAGCTTCTCCGAATGAGGAGTTGATTTCTCAAATTATTCAAAAACCGTGGGCAGCAGATGGACGTAACTTTTCAGAACGAATTTGGACGAACAAACAGAAGCTGGTCAATGAACTGAATACTACCATGACACGGAATATCATCACCGGAGCAAACCCACAAAAAAACTATTGATGAATTGGCACGAAAGATGAATGTGTCAAAGCAGAATGCAGGTCGCTTGGTTATGACAGAACAGGCGGCTTTTTTTCCAATGCAGCACAGAGGGATTGTTTTGCAGAACTTGGAGTGGAGCAGTTTGAGGTTGTGGAGACATTGGACAGCCATACATGCGAGACGTGTGGTGGAATGGATGGCAAATATTTTCCAATGAGTGAGTTTGAGATTGGTGTAACAGCACCACCATTTCACCCGAACTGTCGTGGTTGCACATGTCCATACTTCGAGGATGATTTTGGTGTACCGGGAGAACGTGCAGCGCGAGGTGGAAATGGAAAAATATATTATGTACCGGGCAACATCACATATGAAGAATGGCTTGAACAGTATGTAAAATCGTCTCCGGAAGAAATGGTATCTTATGCAAAGGTAAAAAATTTCGACGGGGATAAAAAGCAGTATAAAAAGTATAAAGACTGTTTGGGAAAATCATATGTGCCGAACACTTTCGATGAGTTCCAGAATATTAAGTATGGGAATGTAAAAGAGTATGGAATACTCAAATCACAGTACAAAGGAATGAAGTATTATGATAAAGCGACGGAAAGTGAGCCTTTGATTACTAGTAGTGTGAAAGTTGTTGCTGGGAACAGTGGATTAGAAACGTATGGTTTGAAAAATCGAGTAAAAGGGAAAGAATCATACCTTAGAAAAATTCGTGCAGAGTATAATCCAGATGGGAATACGTATGAAGTAAAAGATATTATCAGGTATACGCTTGGCTCAGAAAATCCGGATATTCTAGTTGAGAGAATGAGTGTGGCTATTGCTGAATTGAACGAAATGGGCTATAATACAATTGCATTAAAAAAATACGTGGAATAACCCAAAGAATCCATATAAGGGTATCAATACTATAGTAGCTGCACCAAACGGACAAAAATTTGAGATACAGTATCATACACGAGAAAGTTTTGAAACAAAAGAGAAAATGCACAAACTGTATGAAGACTGGCGCAAGCTTGAAGATAAAACTTCAAAAGAGGCTATTAAGTTAAGCAAAGAAATGACAACTTTATCAAAGAAACTTTCGGTGCCAAAAAACATAGAAAAGGTGAAATAATATGTTACAAGCAATAACATACTATTATATCAACGATTTAAAAATTGCGAAAACTGAAAATCATATACCTTTTATTTATGATAAGGAAAAAGGCTGGCAGGTTGACAATGCAAATATACTGAATGACCGCTTAATGGGGTATGACGGTGAGGGCATTGGTTCAACGGATATGCTCCTAAGGATAGATGAAATAAGTGAAGAAGAAGCTATGAAAGCGATTAAAGCATCCTGACGGGTGCTTTTTTTATATCCAAAACCAGTAATAACAGGGCAAACGGAAATCAATGCGTAAACAGCGCGGCGCAGGCTTTTTCCGATGGTCCTGTTTTTATATTGTCCGAAAGCCTTATGACGTTTAAACTACGGCAATTTGCCCTTATGCAAGGCATCAAAACTGCATACTGCTGTGGAGACACCACGTTAAAAAACGGTGCAGGAAAGGAAACTATATGGAATTTTTTTAAAAAAAGCATTTTAGGCGAAGAACTCTATAAGCAGGTGGCAGATGCTATCAGCACTCATAACGGAAAGCCGGAGAATAAGGATAAGCAGGTAAAGCTTGCAGACCTTGGTTCAGGTCAGTATGTCGACAAAGGCAAGTATGATACTGCCGTTGTCGAGAAGGAGAATCTTGCCGGTCAGATTAAGACACTTAATGCGGCAATCGGAGATTTGAAAAAAAGAACAATGCAGACAATGAAACGCTGCAGACCACCATTGCCAATTTGCAGGGAGAACTCAAAAAGCAGCAGACAGCCAATGAGCAGATTACAAGGACGTATGCCTTGAAGGAATCTCTTACAAAACTAGGCGTACTGGACCCGGATTATCTGATTTACAAAGCCGGTGGACTCGATAAATTCACATTTGACAAAGAAGGAAGACCGGTCGGTGTGGAGGATACCGTAAAACCGTACAAAGAGGATAAGGCTATGGTGTATCTGTTCAAACAGGAGCAACCACTGAAACCCCCATATAATCCGCAGAGCGGTTCCGGAGGTAATGGTACAGAGAATCCATTTGCAAAAGAGACATTCAATCTGACGAAACAGGGAGAACTTTTTAAGAACAAACCCTGAGCAGGCGCGTGCAATGGCCGCAGCCGTAGGGGTAACAATTTAGAAAGAGAGGTAAATATTTATGGCAATTACAAAAAAATTGCAGATGTAATCGTACCGGAATTATTTAATCCGTATGTAATCAACAGAACAAAGGAATTATCCGCATTCATCCAGAGCGGAATCATGGTTAATTCTCCGGAATTTGATGAATTGGCATCGGAGGCGTCAAGAACGCACAATATGCCATTTTTTGAGGACTTACAAGGAGAGTCTGAACCAACACTTGAGGATGTAAAAATGACACCATCAAAGATTGGTTCGAATAAAGATGTGTCTACTACTATTCTTAGACAGAAAATGTGGGCAGCTACAAATCTTTCTGCTGCTTTAGCAGGAAAAGACCCAATGAAAGCAATTGGAGAATTAGTGGCACAGTATTGGGCAAGAGATATGCAGAAAGAATTAATTGCTATTCTTACAGGTGTATTTGCTACGATTCCAGCATCTGGAAGTGGAGATAATGCAATACCAGCAGAAACACGTATGAAAGACCATATCCTTGACCTTACTTCAGGAAAAAGTGATGCGGCAAAGGTGATTAGTGCATCTGCATTTATTGACGCTTGCCAGCTTCTGGGTGATGCACAGGCGCAGCTTAGTGGTGTTGCTATGCATTCTGCAACCAAATCTTATCTGAAAAAGTTGAATTTAATTGATACAGAACGCGACTCCACAAATGTAGAATTCGAGACATACCAGGGTAGAAAGGTAACTGTAGATGATGGTTGCCCGGTTACTTCTGGTGGTGTATATACTACATACCTATTTGGAAATGGTGCATTTGCCTATGGTAATGGTTCCCCGGTCGGACATGTAGCCACAGAAGTGGACCGTGATAAACAGACGGGTGGTGGCGTAGATTATCTTATTAATCGTAAGGCGTTTATT
This sequence comes from Lachnospiraceae bacterium, assembly GCA_021628825.1. GTDB lineage: Bacteria > Bacillota > Clostridia > Lachnospirales > Lachnospiraceae > Suilimivivens. The sequence goes on from JAJXRY010000002.1 coordinate 1,327,590, forward strand.
ATGCATCCGCGCGGCATCGCGTATACCGGAGCTAAGCGAGACAATGTCGAAACTCCAACCAGAGCAGAACTTGCAATGGGCGAAAATTGGAAGCCAGTATATGAATCAAAGCAGCTTAGAATCGTTGCTATTCAGCATAAACTTGGGTAATTGCTATGGAAGTGGCAAAGTTAAAGAAGCTTCTTGGAATTGAAGATGAGAGCAAGAATGAAATACTTGAATTTGTCATTGCAAATGTGGAAGAAATCATAAAGAACTATTGCCATGTGGATGAAGTGCCAGAAGGACTGAATCATACAGCCTACCGCATGGCAATGGACTTATATCGGAATGAAAATATGGGGGATGAAACAGCAGCAATCGGTGCTGTTTCATCTATTTCCGAGGGGGATACCACTACCTCATTCCGGCAGTATGTGGATGACAATTTCAAGGATACAGTGCTGAAAAATTATAAGTTCTCACTGAACCGTTACCGAAAGGTGGCATGGAAATGATTTCGGATGCAATTAAACAGGCTCGAGTACTTGCGAGAAAGGCACAGGAAGCTACATATGACGGAATATGTACAGTGGTTGAATATCAGAAAGTCAAAGACCATAAAACTAAGATGACTACGGACAAAGAGGTAGTGATATTGGAAAGGGAGCCTTGCCGCTTATCTTATTCCAATATTAGTGCCGTGGAACAAACAGAATCTGCAGCAAAAACAGCTCAGATTACAAAATTATTTTTGTCACCAGATGTACGAATTAAACCAGGTGCAAAAATAGTGGTAACACAGGCCGGTATACAACAAAACTATGAATGTAGTGGCGTGGCAGCTGTCTATCCAACGCACCAGGAGATTGTACTTAATTTGTCAGAAAGGTATACGTGACATGGCTTCCTTGGGAAGATTTGATGTAAAAGGACTTAAAGAATTTCAAACTCAATTGGAAAAAATGCAGGATCCGGATGAATTTGTAGAAGCTTGTGCAAAGGAGCTAGCGGCAAGGCTATTGCGGCTGGTAATCAAAAGAACCCCCGTCGGTGATTATTCTGGTGCTTCATATACCTGTGCATCGGGTCAGAGTCACAGAGGACAGAAGGTACCTGGGAAAAAAGGCGGAACATTAAGGAGGGGGTGGACGGCTGGGAAGAGGGCATCAGCGGTAGGATATGCTAATAGTTTAAAAATAAACCATGATGGAAATAACTATGTTATTGAAATCATAAATCCGGTCGAATATGCATCTTATGTTGAGTACGGACACAGGACAGCCAATCATTCTAATTGGGTTATGGGTCACTTTATGATGACAATATCAGAACAGGAATTACAGGACATGGCACCGCGGATTCTGACGCAAAAAATTAAAAAATACTTTGGAGATGTCATGAAATGATAAATGAAATTATAGCGGCAATCAGCGTTGCCCTGAATAAAGAATTTGGGGATGATTATGAAAATCATATGGAAGAAATTAAGCAAGACCTAACGGAGCCTTGCTTTTTTATTGTCTGCCTGAATCCTGCAAACAATCTGTTCCTTGGCAGGCGTTATCAATGGACAGGTCAGTTTAGCATTCAGTATTTTCCAAAGTCTCAGGAGGTGCGGCGGGAATGTGCGGATGTTGCTGAAAGAATGTATGACTGTTTAGAGTACATTACAATGGATGGTGATACAGAACCGATTATGGGCACAAAAAAATGAAACATGAAGTGGTGGATGGAGTTTTGAACTTCTTTGTTAATTATGATTATTTTTGTTATTAAAAATGAAAAATGAATTAATGGAAGATGTTCTATTGATAGAAAAAGGCAAGTGATAGAGTTGGCGACAACTAAAAAGGTATTGGTCCAACAGGAAAAGGAGTATGAGAAAGTGCAGCTGATGGAAGCTATGGAATTTCAAGGAAAAAGGGATGTTCTAGATGCCCTGCTTGATGACAACCGTAAATACACTTTGAAGGCTGTACGTGAAAAAATCAATAGTTTTATGAAAGGAAAGGTGAAGTAAATGTCTTTAGGTGGTGGAAATTTTGTTAAACAGGATAAGGTTCTTCCAGGAGCCTATATCAATTATGTCTCAGCGGCATCTGCTACAGCACAGTTATCTGCAAGGGGAGTAGCCACAATGCCAGTAGAACTTGATTGGGGTGCAAGTGGAAAGATGATTGAAATTTGCGGGGATGACTTTAGAAATGACAGTATGAAAATATTAGGTTATTCATACGATGATGATAAGCTAAAAAGCTTAAGGGATGTATTTATTGGTGCTAAGACACTGTTACTATATCGTTTGAATGGCAATGGTGATAAAGCATCCAATGATTTTGCAACTGCACAGTATGCCGGAACAAGGGGAAATGACATTAAAATTGTAATTCAGTCTGATGTGGATGACGAAGCAAAGTTCAATGTTGTTACTTATCTTGGAGCTAATAAGGTAGACCAACAGGTAGTTGGTACCGCAGCAGACTTAATTGATAATGATTATGTTACTTTTAAAAAGGATGCAGAATTGGCAGTGACAGCAGCTACACCATTAACAGGTGGAACCAATAGCACCGTAGATGGAACCGCTTATCAGGAGTACGCAAATTTAGCAGAAACGTATTCCTTTAACACTATGGGGATTATTTCTACAGATGAAAAAATTAAGAAGATGTTTGTAGCATTATGTAAGAGAATGAGAGATGTAATTGGAATTAAGTTTCAGCTGGTAGTTTATGATTATCCAGAGGCAGATTACATGGGGGTAATCAGTGTAAAAAATAAGGTGACGGACACAGAGGCTTCTGAGTCATCACTTGTATATTGGGTAACTGGAATTCAGGCAGGATGTGAGGTGAATAAGAGTTGCCAAAATAAAAAGGTATGATGGTGAATTTACTGTTGATACGAAGTATACGCAGGCAGAACTAATTACCTTAAAAAAAGAACCGGTTGTTTTGTATTACATAATGTAAATTCTGATGTAAGAGTGTTGGATGACATTAACAGTATGGTAACTGTATCTGCAGATTGCGGAGAGGTTTTCAAAGATAATCAGACAATTCGCGTTATTGATCAGGTAGGTAATGATGATGCTGTTTTTATTCAACACAAAGTATCTTGGTGTTGTACCTAATAATGCAGCAGGTAGAGCATCTTTATGGTCCGATTTGGTAAAAATCAGACAGCAGTTGCAGGAAATCGGTGCTATTGAAAACTTTACGGATTCAAGTGTTACTGTAGCACAGGGAAAAACAAAAAAATCGGTAGTAGTGGATAGCACTATTGAGGTTGTTAATGCAATGGGAATTTTATATATGACCGTTGTGGTACAGTAGGAGGTTGTGGATAATGAGCAATGATAATGTAAAAATGAAAGCACGGGACACTATTGCAGCAAAGTTGGCAGAGTGTTTTATTACAATCGGTACTAGACGATATAATTTTATGAACATGATTGACATGGAGGCAAAAGTCGACAAGACAAAAGCCAAAGTACCCCGTTTGGGAGCAATAATGGTAGGTCATAAGTCCTGTGGAATGGAAGGTACGTTTTCAGGAACAGCACATTACAATCAATCGGTTATGCGCCAGTGCCTTGCAGATTACAAAAATACAGGAGAAGATGTGTATTTTGAAATGCAGATTACCAATGACGACCGTACGTCAAGTGCCAAGCGTCAGACAGTTATATTTTTATGATTGCAACACGGATGGCGGAGTGTTGGCAAAATTTGATGCAGACGGAGAATACTTGGATGAGGAAATTAAGGGTACATTTGAAGATTTCTCGATTCCAGAATCCTTTACAGAACTTACGGGATTTTTTTAACAAATTAGATGGATGACAGCATTCCCCCTTTTTGATGTATAATTAAATATACAAAAAGGGGGAATGCTTATGGAATTAGTTGTAATTGTTTTTTTAATAGGAGTAGTCATTTTTTTCACTTTATATGTATAAAAACATCTCAAGTTCAAAGTGGAAAAAAACGACTAAATCATGTAAGGAAAAAAAGTGTTTTTGGGGATTAGTACATGTTAAAGGACTAAATGCAGAGGAAAAAAAGTCCATGCGTTGTAACTGTGGACTCGCAGGGGGTAACTATTGCTTGTCAATCAAAAGAGTACCGTTTGCCAATACAAAGGATTTTTGTATGCTGAATGTTTGACAGATGTGGAAAAATATCCAATATTTAAAAGAGTAGTGTAGCAAAGGGGATGATTGGAGCTGCATTATTTGGAGTAGGTGGAGCTGTTATAGGTTCCGCACCAAAGACAAAGGTAAGGAAACAGATTACAAGTCATGCAATTATTGGATATAGGGATTCGAGTGGTAAAGAAAGAGTGATAATACTTAAAGATGCAGCCCCCAATCGTATGGATGCATCAAACTTAGTTTTTTTGAACTAAATGCCATAGTACCAAAAACAGATAGAAAAAAATTACATTATAACGTATTATAAGGAGAACTTAGAAATAAGTTCTCTTTTTATTTGAGAAAGAGAGGAATAAGAGGGATGTCCAAATTTAGTAGATTTATGAAAACAAATAAGGTTGTGAAAGTTAATGAAAAATATGCTCCGACTACATCATTGCTGGATGATAATGGTTGCCCTTTGGAATGGGAATTCCGACATATTACGTCAAAAGAAAATGATACGTTGAGAGAGTCATGTACATCCGAGGTACAGATTACTGGAAAACCAAATCTGTTTAGACCAAAGATGGATACGGCTGCCTATGTGGCAAAGATGATTGTTCAATCAACGGTATGCCCGGATTTGTATGATAAAGAATTACAGGATTCATATGGTGTAATGACACCAGAAGAATTGTTGTACGCTATGGTTGATGATCCGGGAGAATATCAGGATTTAGTTGTTTGGATGCAGAATTTCCAGGGATTCAACAAATCCTTTGCTGATAAGGTAGATGAAGCAAAAAACTAATTGATGAAGGGGATTGGGAAGCAAATTATGCCCATTATGCCCTTCAAAAGTTACATATTTTGCCTTCTGTTTTTGAGTTTAGATGATGAAGATAAAGCGTTTGTAATAGCATCAATAAAATCAAAGATAGAAAGCGATAAAGAGGAACGTAGAAAAAAATTGAGCGAACGGCGAAATGCAGGTGATAGAAAAATGGGTAAAAATCGAAACAGGGATTATATTACATGACAATTTTTACAAATGTTATTTATGGCATCATCAGTTCTGTAAATCTTGCTGTTTCTGCCGTATATGATATGCAACAAGCCATGAATACAGATGTTGACATGGCAGCATCTTTGGATGGAGCTAGAGAGGATATAAACCAAGCAACTGTGGCACTATATGAGTTGGAAAATGCGGCACTTGCATTAGATGGCACCAAAATTGGAGTACAACTTTCTATTCCTCAGAATGAAAAGTTGCCAGAGATTCCATCAACGACTACTGTTCCAGTAGAGTGGAAAAAGTAATAGTCTTGAAGTTTTTTTACTGGAACGGGGATTGAACGATTTCAACAAGAGGTTCAAAGTGCCAATAGTTTGCTTGCAGAATTGAATCAGACACAAATTGAGATTATACAGACCGCAAATAGTATGGACTTACTTCCGGATGATGCTTTGCAGGATATAAATACACTTGGTCAGAGAATACAGGATATTCAACAGAGAATTCATACAATAGAAAACAATCCATTGGATATTGGAACGGATGTGGCAAATGCAGAATTGGAGAAGCTTAGAGGGCAATTAGCAACGGCTGTAAGTGAACAACAACGGTTGAATCAGGCTATGCAGAGCATGGACATTGGTGATATCAATAGTGCATATTTGCAATTGTCAGGTACAATCGGGAACACAGAACGGTATATTCGTGATAATACGGATGCACAGGAAAGATTTAATCAAGAGCTCAAGGAGGGGGTATCACAAGCAGATGGCCTTACAAATAAGATTAAGGGTATGGTCGCTGCTTATGTCAGCATTCAAAGTGTCGGAAAAATCCTAAAAGCATCGGATGATTTGATTTCTACTACAGCACGACTTGAACTTATGAATGATGGGTTACAAAGTACACAAGAACTTGTAAACATGACATATGCTGCAGCACAGGATGCTAGGGGTTCATTTGCAGATATGGCAGGTGTGGTGGCAAGATTTGGAAACAACGCAAAAGATGCCTTTGGAGGTTCGGCCGAGGTTGTTGCTTTTGCAAACCTGGTACAAAAAAACAGATGACTATTGCAGGAGCTAGTACACAAGAGGCATCCAATGCAATGTTGCAATTATCGCAGGCTTTGGGTTCTGGTGTGCTTCGTGGAGATGAGTTAAATAGTATCTTTGAGCAGGCACCTAATTTAATTCAAAATATAGCAGATTATTTGCAAGTGCCAATTGGTGAAATTCGTGAAATGGCATCAAAAGGTGAGTTGTCGGCAAATGTTGTTAAAGCGGCAATTTTTCGCAGCTAGTGATGATATTAATGCGAAGTTCGAGGCTATGCCAATGACATGGGCACAGTTATGGCAATCTTTTCAAAATACTGCCTTGATGGCATTTCAGCCTGTTCTGCAGCGTTTAAATGAGTTTGCAAATAGTACAGCTACACAGGAGTTTATAGCGAATGCTGTTCAGGCAATGTCTAAATTGGCGAGGGTTGCATTGATTGTATTGAACATATTTGTTGCTATTGCAAATGTAGTAGCAGGAGCATGGCCTATTATTAGTCCTATCATATATGGCATTGTGGGAGCAATGCTCGCTTATAATGCAGTAGTTGCGATTCACAATAAATTACAACTTTTAGCAGCTCTTGCAACTTCAATACATAAGGCATCATTAATGTTGCATAGTAAAGCGACTTTTGCAGCGACCGTTTCGCAGTATGGTTTTAATGCAGCTTTATTAGCTTGCCCTATTACATTGATTGTCTTGGCAATAGTTATACTTATAGCCACCTTATTTGCACTTTGTAATTGGATTGCAAAAGACTACAGATGTGGCAGAGTCTGGAATTGGTGTTGTGACCGGAGCATTGGCTGTAGGTGCGGCATTTATAGGTAATTTGCTTATTTCTGCAATTAATTTAATCATATATAATTTTTGTGAGGCTTTGGAACTTCGTTGCTATGTTTGCAAATTTCTTTGCAAATGTTTTTTTACAGACCCAATCGGGGCAGCTGCACGGCTGTTTTTTGATTTCATTGACATGGCACTTGCTGGATTACAGGCATTGGCATCAGTGATAGATACGCTATTTAATACGAGCCTGGCAGATGCTGTATCTGGCTGGCGTACAAATCTTGATAGTTGGGTGACGGGGAAATTTGGTGAAGGAAAAGGTGGTCATGGAGCAAAAAGAATGCGGAAGACTACTATTTTGACAGAATCAACTATGGCGATGCATGGGACAAAGGGAAGTGAACTTGGAGATGGTCTTGCAAAATCTATTAATGGATTGACCGGAACAGAAATTCCCAATGTAGAAGATTATACTTCAATGTTTGCAGACATGGGTGACAATATTGAGGGAATATATGATGACACAGGTTCTATTTCAGATTCTATGGAGATATCAGAAGAGGACCTTAAGTATCTCAGGGATATTGCAGAAAGAGAATCCATTGACCGTTATACAACAGCAAGCGTAAAAGATTGAACAGGTAAATCACAATAATATTTCATCAGGAATGGACTTAGATGGTTTGTTAACCGGTTTGGGAGATGCGATGGGCGAAGCAGTAGAAATTGTAACGGAAGGAGCACATGCGTAAATGGGAAAAGGATATGATTTTTATTTAGGACAGTGCTTACTTCCGGTCACCCCGGAAAAAAATTGGATATTCGTATAAATAATAAGAATAATACGGTTAGCCTGATAAATGAGGGTGAAATCAATATTTTAAAAACAGCTGGACTGACGGATATAGAATTTGAATGTGATATACCACAGGTGGCAAGACCAACAGCGGTATATGCTTCAGGTTTTATTGGGGCATCATATTTTTTGGAATACTTTGAAAAGTTGAAAATAGGTAAGACGCCGTTTCAGTTTATTGTATGTAGAAAATTGCCTAATGGAAAACCGTTGTTTAACACAAATATCAAGGTTACAATGGAAGATTATCGTATTACAGAAAGTGCCGGGAATGGTTTTGATGTGACAGTTAAGATTCGAATGAAGCAGTACCGAAATTATGGAACAAAAAGTATTGCAGTACAAGGAACTGTAACTACCGGTGGGAGCACCGCAACGTATACAGCTAATGTTGAACCGACTAGGTCCCGGGAGAGTGCACCTAATACAAAAAAGAACAGAAACTATACGGTACGAAAAAATGAAAGCTTATTCAACATTGCTAAGGAACAATATGGTGATGGGGGAAAGTTTGCTATGCTATATAATGCAAACAAAGATAAGATAACGGACCCAACAAATATTAAACCGGGAACAGTATTAGTTTTGCCGGCAATATAGGAGAAATTATGTCAGTAGACTTATACATTGCAAGTCAGAATCAGGAAAAATTGTATATTCCTTGTATTGAGGAAGGGGTTGAGTGGTATACAGAACGTCGGGGAATGCCAGGTAAACTTACCTTCAAAGTGGTAAAGACAGATGGTATTGAATTTGCAGAGGGTAGTCCTGTTAGAATGCAACAAAATGGCGAGGATATCTTTTTTGGATTTATATTCAAACAGCAACGTAATAAGGAGCAGATTGTTACTATTACGGCATATGATCAGTTACGTTATCTGAAAAATAAGGATACCAAAGTCTATGAAAATATGACAGCGGACCAAGTTATTGCTATGTTGGCAGCAGATTATGGATTGCAAATTGGAACATTAGAACAGACAGGATATGTAATTGAAGAAAGAATAGAAAAAGATAAATCTCTTTTTGAAATGATTGAGAATGCACTTGACCTTACGCTTACGAATACGAAAGAGATGTATGTGTTATATGATGATTGTGGCAGGCTTACTTTAAAGAGCCTGCCATCTATGTATGTAAGAAATGATTCCGGAAATTATTTGATGATTGATGAAGAAACCGGGGAGAATTACGAATACACCTCAAGCATTGATGATAGCACATATAACAAAAATTAAATTGACTTATGAGAACGAAGAGGCTGGAAAGCGAGAAGTCTATATCGCGCAGGATGGTGCACATATCAATGAGTGGGGAACACTTCAATATTATGGAACCTTATCTGAAGGTGAGGATGGAGCAGCAAAAGCAGATGCATTGCTATCATTGTATAACCACAAGACTAGAAATTTAAGGTTGACAAAAGTGTTTGGTGACAATCGGGTAAGAGCAGGTTCCATGCTTGTTGTTAATCTGAATTTGGGAGATGTTTCCCTGCAAAACTTTATGTTGGTAGAAACATGTAAACATACATATAAGGAAAATGAACATTGGATGGACATTACTTTGCGGGGAGGTGAATTTATTGCTTAATGCTACAGAATTGGTAAAAACAATACAAAAAATAGCAGTAGAGGCAGTTAAGGCATCTAATCCAGTACACATATGTTATGGCGAAGTGGTCAGCATAAATCCATTAAGTATAGCCGTTGACCAGAAAATGATACTTGGTAGTAAGCAGTTGGTATTGACAAGAAATGTAACTGATTATGATACAGAAGTTACTGTGGATTGGAATACAGAAACAATGAAAGTAACACACGGGCATGCTATATCCGGACAAAATGACTATAGTGGGGAACCTGTACATAGTCATTTGTGGAATGGAATATTAACAAGTACCACAACTTCACATGAACACAAAATTATTGGACGTAAAAAGATAAGGATACATAATGCATTGAAAGTAGGTAACAAGGTCATTTTGTTGGGACAACAAGGTGGTCAGAGATATATTGTGCTAGATAGGATAGGAGAAATGTCATGATACCATCTGCAAGCGGTTTTTTGAAGCATGATTTTGAAGTTAAAGAGCAACCGAGTCGGGTTTACAAAATGGATTTACAGGGCACTTCTGTGAGAGGGTTTTGTGATGAAATGGCTGCTATGAAACAAATGGTATATCGTATTCTGAATACGGAGAGATATAAATATATTATTTATTCTTGGAATTATGGTATAGAAACCATTGATTTGTACGGAAAGCCAATTACATATGTGTGTCCTGAACTAGAGCGTAGAATCCGAGAGGCATTAATTGTAGACACTCGAGTTACTGATGTGAGTGATTTTCAACATGACACAACCCAAAAAGGCATTGTTCATACAAAATTTGTAGTACATACCATATTTGGAGATATAGAAGCAGGAAAGAGGGTGAATATTTAATGTATGAGGATATGACATATGAAATATTACTAAAAAGGATGTTAGGGCGTGTGCCGGATAATATGGACAAAAGAGAAAGCTCTTTAATTTGGGATACGCACAGTTCAACAGCCGTTGAATTACAAAAATTTGTATATTGGACTTGATGTAATGATTGCTAATTCTTACGGTGATACTGCAGCAAGTGATTTTTCTCATTTTATTATGCAAAGATAGGGGAATTATTCCAGAACCGGCAACACATGCTGTATTAAAAGGAGAATTTACCCTTCCAATATTGATGTGCTCGGTCAGCGATTTAACATTGGAGAGATTAACTATATTGTTACGGAAAAAAATTGCAGACGGAATATATAAAGTTGAATGTGAAGAACTTGGAAATATCGGCAATCAGTATTTAGGGGAAATGATTCCGATGGAATATATTAAAGGATTGCAAACAGCTTGCTTGACGGGGATTCTTATTCCAGGAGAGGATGAAGAGGATACAGAAAAACTCAGAAAGCGATATTTTGATTCCTTTGGTGAGCAGGCATTTGGTGGAAACAGAGCAGATTATTTAGCAAAAGTTCGAAAGATTGAAGGTGTAGGTAACTGTAAGATTACAAGAGTATGGAATAGTGAATTTAACCCGGCTGAAATGATTCCATCTGCAGATGTAACAAAGTGGTATAAGACTATTTGTAACTCGCTTGAAGATAGTGTAAAACAGTGGTTCACAGCCGTTTACCAGAATGCAAGCAATAAAAAGTTGACTGTTGGGGGAACCGTGCTTGTTACAGTGGTTAATTCCTATGATTATGGGGAAGTCTCTGATGTATTGATATCTCAGATACAGACAGAATTGGATCCCGAAGAAAATGCTGGGGAAGGATATGGAATTGCACCAATTGGTCATGTAGTAAGAGTAAAAAGTGCGACTCCTGTTGTAATAAACATAAAAACCACTCTGACATATGAAAACGGTTATAGCTGGTCTAAACTACAGACTTCTGTAGAAAAAGTAATTCAGGAGTATTTATTAGAATTACGAAAAGAATGGGCCGATGCTTCAGTAACAGTAGTAAGAATTAGTCAAATTGAAGCAAGGATTCTTTCCATTAATGGAATTATTGATGCTGTAGGAACTACAGTAAATGAAAGCACTGAAAATATATCGTTAGGTACATATGAAATACCGGTATTTGGGGGAATAATTGTATGAGCAGAGAAATAAATCTTGTATCTTATTTACCGGAATTCATGCAACAGTATAAAGAGCCTGTCGCAACTTTAGATGCAGAAAATCCGGAATTTGTTCTTTTATGGAAAAATGCTGAAAAGATACTTTACAATCGGTTTATTTCTACGGCTGATGAATATGGTATATCGCGTTTTTGAATCATTGCTTGGAATTTATCCGGCTAGGACAGATTCCATAGAGGTTCGCAGACAGAGAGTATTGTTGCGATGGTATAACAAATTGCCTTACACCATCAGAGTATTTTTGCTCCGGCTAGGACAGATATGTGGTGATAGCGTATTTACAGTAAAACGCAAGTTTGATAAGGAATATGAGATTGATATTACGACACATTTGGAAAAATCAGGTTTGGTTGATGAGGTTAATAAGCTAATTGAGGAGATGATACCTTGTAACATGCTTATAGTTTCTGTTAATAAGGTATTGTGTAAGCCAAATCAAAATATCTATTTAGCAGGAGCCGTAGGATTTGTGGAATATATCGAAATATCAGATTAAGTAGGAGGGTAAAAAATGGCAGTCTTTTCAAAGCTAGTAACAACGGAAAAGGGTAGAGAACTCATGGCCAAGGTGCTTGCCAATCAACAGACCATAGTTTTTACACAAGTAGCACTATCTAATGTGGAGTATGCAACTGATGAGTTGGAAACATTGGAAACAATCGATGGAATTAAACAGATTGGTAGTATATCCAAAGTATCGAAATTTGAAAAATAGTACAGTAAAAATAGAAACGGTGATTACTAATACAATTTTGACAGAGGGGTATTACATCAAGACAGTTGCACTGTATGCGCAAGATGAAGAAAACGAAATTGTTTATGCTATTGCAAACGAAACATCTGGAATATGTTATATGCCGCCGTTTGAGGGTGTAACTGTTTCGGGAGCATATCTTACATTATCAACAACCATAAGCAATGCAGCAAATGTTACTGTGGACGTAGATAATGCCGTATATGCAACAATAGGAAATATTAAAGATTTGCAGGAGCAGATAAATAGCTTAACTGAATTGCTTGTTGGAAATATTTCAAATACAAACGTTCACAGCAAAAATTTGAGTTTGTTAAATCAAATGGGATTTGAAGTATACCATCAGGAAATAAAAGCATCAGTTAAATGCTCGGGAGGAACAACTTTATTTCAGGTTGATAAATCAGCCTTTACAGAAGGATCTTGGAGCGATAAGACCTATTATCTTTATCATTTATATGGGGCATTGAATACATATGATTATGTAGATTCAGTTGATACATATGAAGGACAGGTGCTTGTTGGACTTAATGTTTATTCTATTGGCGGCCTATGGAATAGCTGGTTCCCAATAGTTCCTACGCAATGTAATGGAGTGTTATCGGTAAATGCTATTGACTTATGGGGAATTTATGGACCACCGCTTCAATCAGGTATACAGATTAATATACAACCAATGCTCTATAAAAAGGATAGTCAGGGACAAGTATCTTTGGTGGATGGTACTAAATGGACTGCTCTTAACATGCATTTAAGAGTATATAAACTTGGAAGTATTCTGCAGAGCACTCCTAGTAATTCTGATACGGGAGGTTCGTCTGGTGGTGTGAATGACTATGCGCAATTATTAAATAAACCATCCATCAATAATGTTACATTGATTGGAAATTTGACATCAGCACAGTTGGGACTTGAAAATAGTAGTTCCGGAGGTGGCGAAACAGAAATGACGTATGATGAAACACTTGCTGAATTAAACGGAGAGGAGACAACATAATGGGAATACCTAATTTGAAAGCAATAAGGGATTGGTGTATCGGAAAGTTTCAACCAAAAGGAGAGTATTTGACTAGCATTCCATCAGGATATGTAACTAATACAGAGTTATCTGAGAAGAACTATACCACAATGGAGGAAGTTGAAGAAAAGTATGTACCGAAAGAAAGCCTTGGTGGGATGACATTTGGAGTTGATGCCGATGGAAATTATGGTTATATAAAGGCGGGTGCTGATACAGTTATCCCTTTTATATAGGTGGCGGTGGATTATGGAGCCAGGCAGAAAAATTGTATGACACTCAAAGTGGTTATTGGTCATCAGCAATGACAACAAGAACCCTTAGTACAAATTCAATAACTCTGGAAAAAGATTATGACAAATTTTTGCTGATTTATGAAAAATACCAAAACCATAACTACGCGCAAGATAAAATAACAGCATGTGAACTTATTAAGAGGAATGACGCAACATATGACATTTCTATATTAGCTCAAATCGGCAATTTTAAAAAAATTATCAGAGCTTTTTATATGGATATTGGATGGAGCAAAAAAAGGGCGAAATTGTAGGCATGCAGGTAAAATCTACCTTTAATAATCCGTCGTCAAATAAAAAAATATGACACAATAGGTTTATATGGATTGAATTAAAGTATTGGGTAAAAAAAGTCAACAGAGAAATTTTTGTTGGCTTTTTGTTATTAAGGAAAAGGGGGAAGTCCAATGTACATAGGCATAAATACAATTATTACAATTGCAAGTGTTATGGGAGCGATTATTTCGATCGGCGGGATACTGATTGCCTGCTATAAGTGGTTCAGCCGACAGAATAAACAGGATGAAGATATCAAGGTTATGAAATCAGAGTTGTGCCTGCTTACCTATGGATTGCTTGCGTGTCTGAAAGGTTTGAAAGAACAGGGATGTAATGGACCGGTCACAGAGGCAATTGACAAGATTGAAAAGCGGATCAATAAGCAGGCACACGAACAGGAGTAAAGAGATGAGAAAGCTATTATTTCGCAGAGGTTTTACAGATAAACTCTATTATTACAATTTCCGTGCAGTATGGCTGTTTGTGATATTCTGCTACCTGCTCACGGCATTGAGTGGAGAAAAGAATCTAAACATTTCAGATCTTTCCATTGTAAGTGTGGGTATTCCGGCTGCATTCGCGGAACTTGGGGTACATACCGGTTTTATTATTTGGAAAGCAAAGACAGAGAACTGCAGGAAACATAAAGATCAATCAAAAAGTAAAAAGAATTGGAGGAAATTGAGTTATGACATTACAGATTTTTTTAACAGGATTATTATTAGTGAGCATTTTAACAGGACTGGTTACCGAAGCCATTAAGAGGATTCTGGAAGAGCAGAAAAAGCAGTATTACAGTAATACCCTTGCCGGTATTGTGGCGGTTGTCATTGCGGTACTGGTGGATATCGGATACACCGTATTAAATAACATGGCATTTGATGTAACCTGGGTGGTATATCTGATTGCTTTGATTGGCCTGTCCTGGTTATGTGCTATGGTTGGCTATGATAAAGTGATTCAGGCACTGTCACAGATTCGGAGCAAATCATGAGCCGGTTATTAGAGGTTCTCGTTGTTGTTGGAGTGGTTATTTATCTTGCACTGGCGCTGATCGGAGTAAGTAAGACCGAGCCGGTGAAATACCGGGATGTGAGGCATCAGATTGAAAGTGAGGCCATGATCTTATGAAAAGGGTAGTTGAGGCAATTAAGAGCATTTTATTAATAATGGCAGTCCTGATGGGGATTGTATATGTGATCACAATCCCCATCGGGTGCCTGATCTATGCAATTGTGAATGGAGGGTTTATGTGATGGCAACACAGACACAGGTAAAGCATTTATTGAAAGAATCGCACCGATCGCACAGGCAAAGTCTAAAGGGCGGGCATTGCCGTCCGTGTGTATTGCACAGGCCTGTTGTGAGTCTGCATATGGGACAAGTCCTAAGATGATCCGGGCAAATGCTGTATTCGGTATCAAGGTCGGTAAGTCAAAGGTGCATTTCGGTACAGCATGGCACGATAAGGCATACAGCACACGTACAAAAGAGTGCTATGACGGTAAGACATACACGAATATCACGGACCTGTTCAGGGCGTATGACAGTATCGATGATGCAGTGGAGGATTATTATGATATGCTCGGTACCTGTAAGAGGTACAAGGCATGTGTCAATGAAAAGAATCCACAGAAGTGCATTACTGCTATTAAAAATGGTGGGTACGCAACAGCTCCTGATTATGTATCAACGATTATGAGTATTATTAATAAGTATAATCTGACAAAATACGATTGCCTTACACTTCGAAAAGGATTTTCGGGATCTGAGGTAAAAGAGCTGCAGATCTTGCTTATCAAGGCAGGATACAGCTGTGGTAAATACGGATCAGACGGTAAGTTTGGTGACAGCACTCTGGAAGCAGTGAATGCATTCCAGGCAGACAGGGGGCTTGCAGTTGACGGTGTTGTGGGGACAAAGACATGGGCAGAATTGTACAAAGATTAATTGATGGTGTATTGGAGGTATTGTGCCTGATACTTCTTACAATAGCAGTAGGAGTGTTGTTTCCTATTGCCGTAGTTTTTTTAAATGGTTGGATAAATAACAGGGATCCCGGCGTTATGCCGGGATTTTTTTGCGTATAAACTATTGTTTATGTCTTTGTATAATGGAGTAGTAAATTGTGTATTACTACAGAAAAATCTCCCTGGCCACCGGAAAAGGCGGCAGCGGTAGAACCGAAATCAATGGACTGGTCGATCGAAAGATCGGTTTTCGGATCGATGTTATTCTTTTTTAAAATGTATTCAAATACCATTTCAGGCATACCGCCGGCGCGTCCGCCGAGAATGGTCTTTCCCTTCAACATATCCCATTGGAAATCATCAATTGGCTCTCTGGAAACCAGAAAGTTTCCGGCCCGCTGGGTGAGCTGCGCAAAATTTAGCACATAATCGGATGCCCCACCTGCATAGGTATAGATCGTGGACTCACTTCCCATGAAACCGATGTCTGCTTCCCCGGTAAGAACGGCGGTCATGGTTTTGTCGGCACCAAAGCCGGTAACCAGTGTCACATCAAGACCTTCGTCGGCAAAATAACCTTCCTCAATGGCAACATACATCGGTGCATAGAAGATGGAATGGGCCACTTCGTTTAAGGTGATGCTTTTTTTAACCCATCCGTGCCGGCAGAACCGGGAGAAGAGCTGCTGCATCCGGAAAGCACCGGAAGCAGGGTCAGTACAAGGAACAGCACAAAGGGCAATGTTTTTCTTTTTTTCATATAACCTCCAGAAAGGATACCCGAAAGAGGGCATTTTGGTTGATAATTTATGGTATGTCATTGGGAAAAAAGGGTGACATGTATGAAGGGAAAAGCGGTAGACAGTAGTCGACAAAATATGTATAATAATAAAAAAGGGAGTTGACCCAGAAAAACGGAGGGAAAAAGAATGGGATTAATTAAAGCAGTAACAAGCGCTGTTGGTGGTGTGGTTGCAGATCAGTGGGAGGAGTACTTCTACTGTGATTCTTTAGACGCTGATGTATTGGTGACCAAGGGACATAAGCGTCAGAAAGGCCGTGGCGCAGGCAATAACAAGGGTGAAGATAACATTATATCAAACGGATCAGTCATCGCTGTCAACGAAGGACAGTGTATGATCATCGTAGATCAGGGCAAGGTTGTTGAGCTTTGTGCAGAAGCAGGAGAATTCAGGTATGATACCTCTTCCGAACCGAGTATTTTCTGCGGAAACCTGGGAGAGAACATTAAGAAAACCTTCTCAACCATAGGAAGACGTATTGCATTTGGCGGTGAAACAGCCAAGGATCAGAGAGTTTATTTCTTTAATACAAAGGAGATTATGGGGAATAAATACGGAACAGCCAATCCGGTACCGTTCCGTGTTGTAGATCAGAACATCGGACTGGATATTGATATTTCCATCCGCTGCAATGGTGAATATTCTTATCATATTACCGACCCGATTCTTTTCTATACCAATGTGTGCGGTAATGTCGTAAGTGATTATGAGAGAAGTGAGATTGACAGTCAGTTAAAGACCGAGCTGATGACTGCTTTACAGCCGGCATTTGCGAAGATTTCCGCTATGGGAATCCGTTACAGTGCCGTACCGGCACATACCATGGAGCTTGCAGACGCATTGAATGAGGTCCTTTCTGAAAAGTGGGCACAGCTTCGCGGTATTGAAATTGTTTCATTTGGTATTAATACCATGAAGGCCTCTGAAGAAGATGAAGCAATGATTAAAGAGCTTCAGAAGAGTGCGGTATTGCGTAACCCGAATATGGCAGCAGCAACGCTTGTTGGTGCACAGGCAGAGGCAATGAAGGCAGCAGCCTCTAATACATCCACCGGACCGATGATGGCATTTGCCGGTATGAATATGGCCAATATGGCAGGAGGTATGAATGCACAGGGATTGTTTGCAATGGGTGGTTCCCAGCAGGCACCGGTACAGAATGCCGCACCGCAGGCAGCAGCACAGAACGCAGCACCTGCCGCAGCCGCTCCTGCTCCCGCAGCAGATACATGGACCTGTTCCTGTGGAAAGACAGGTAACACCGGTAAGTTCTGTGCAGAGTGCGGATCACCAAAGCCTGTTGCAGCAGATGGATGGGTATGTTCCTGCGGCGCAGTCAACAAGGGCAAATTCTGTTCGGAATGCGGAGCCAAGAAGCCGGCAGGAGAACCGCTTTATAAGTGTGACAAGTGCGGATGGGAGCCGGAAGATCCGAAGAATCCTCCGAAGTTCTGTCCGGAGTGCGGAGATCCGTTTGATGATAATGACGTGCAATAAGACAGTTGGCTTTGTTGTTGAAGCAGAGGTGGAGCATGAGTGAATTTGATACGAATTTAGATGCCAGAACGGTATCAACGATGGAAGAAACGGATAAAAAATGTCCAAACTGTGGCGGGGTCATGGATTTTGACCCCAAAACAGGAGGTCTTCTTTGTCCGTACTGTGGACATACACAGGAAATCGCAGCAAAGACGGACGAGCCGAAGGAAGCGGCAGAGTTATCCTTTGATACTGCGGAAAACACAGAAAACTGCAACTGGGGTGCGGAGAAGAAAACCGTAATCTGCAAGGCCTGCGGTGCTGAATCTGTTTATGATGCATTGGAGATTTCCGCGGTCTGTCCGTTCTGTGGCTCCAATCAGGTCATGGAAGCTGCAGACCAGAATACGATAGCACCCGGAGGTGTGGTTCCCTTTCAATACTCTGATAAGCAGGCTGCTGACCTGTTTCAAAAGTGGATCAAAAAGAAGTTCTTTTGTCCGAAGCTTGCCAAGGAAAGTGCGAAGGCCAAGCATTTTAAAGGGATTTATCTTCCTTACTGGACATTTGATGCACAGACGGATTCTACCTATCGTGCAGAGTACGGAATAGAAAGAACCGTAAAGGAGAACGGAGAAGAAAAGACAGTAACGGACTGGTACCGGTGCTCCGGTCATCACAAGGAGTTCTTTGATGATGAGCTGGTGTGTGCGACTACGAACCAGAACCGCTCCATGCTTGCCGGAATTGAACCCTTTAACACGGCAGAAAACAAGGCATATAAGCCGGAATATGTGGCCGGCTTTGCAGCAGAGCGTTATGCCATCGGGTTTAAGGAAGGCTGGGAAATCGCAAAGAAGAGCATCGATAGTAAGCTCAGACGGTCCATTGACGATAAGATCCGTGATGAGCATGATGCAGATGATACACGTAACATTCAGATAAACAGCACATTCAGTAACCTGACCTACAAATACCTGCTGCTTCCGGTATGGCTTTCCAGCTATAAATACAAGGATAAGATATACAACTTCATGGTGAACGGTCAGACCGGTAAGGTATCCGGTAAGACACCGATCTCTATTCCGAAGGTGATCATTACTGTTCTTGGATGTATTGCAGCCATTGCCCTCATTTACTATCTGATGAATTAAGCGTGCCGGAATGCTCCGGAGTCATTAGATTTCTGACAGGTAAATGCATATAAAGGAGCTTAGAAAATGTCATTAAATGTGTTAGGTCTTACATTTAGTGCGGTTGTCTTTTTAGGGATTTTTATTGCGGCAGCAGTTGCCGGAATGAAAATCTACAGAAAGGTACGGTCGATTTCACGACAGGCATTTGGAACAGAGAATATTTTAGAAGACTTCCGTCAGATGGAAGTTGAGAATTCCACGACGCCGAAGTCTGTTGCAGGAATGACCAGTCTATACCTTCCCAAGATCAAGAAGGATTTTCCTGAATTTCAATATGATGAAATGAAAGTCAGGGCAGAAAAATGCCCTGACTTCTTATCTGTTAGCCATCAGTTCTATGAATCCATCATTTTTTTAAAAAGAGGGAGGACAGGAATTGAGAGATCATCTCTCTATGAAGCTTGCCATGCTTCGTGAGGAAGAAGTATGGGAAACTTATAGAGACATCAAAATCCACCGCACAGAACTTGCAAATTACAGAAAACGGAACGGACGCTGTATTGTGACGTTCCAGAGCTCTTTACAGAGCTTTTATACCAAGACAGACAGAAGCGGGAAGCTTCTTGCAGGAAATGCACAGCTTTATACACAGACGAAATATAACGTGGATGTGATTTATATACAGGATCGGGAGCTGGTCGAAAAGGAAACCGATCTTTCCCTGGGATTAAACTGTCCGAACTGCGGAGCTCCCATTTCCACGCTGGGAAGCAAGGTGTGCGAGTATTGCGGAACTCCGATTGTGGAATTGAACATTTATGCATGGACATTCAGTAACATTGAAGAGGTATAGGTCGAATGAGCATTTATGATAGCTTAAATGAAGAACAGAAAAAGGGCGTGTTTACTACAGAAGGTCCCGTACTTTTACTTGCAGGAGCAGGCTCCGGGAAAACGCGGGTGCTGACGCACCGCATTGCCTATCTGATTGATGAGCTGGGAGTGAATTCCTATCAGATCATGGCGATTACGTTTACCAATAAGGCGGCCGATGAGATGAAGGAACGAGTGGAACGGCTCGTAGGAATGGGTGCAGAAAGCATCTGGGTGACCACCTTTCATTCGACCTGCGTGCGGATTCTACGCCGTTTCGCAGACCGTCTGGGATATGATAATAATTTCACTATTTATGATACGGATGATCAGAAATCGGTAATGAAGGATGTCTGCAAGCATTTACAGATTGATACGAAGCAGATGAAGGAAAGGACGATTCTGTCTGCCATTTCTTCCGCGAAAAAAACGAGCTTGTGGGTGTACAGGAATATGAAACGCAGGCCATGGGGGATTTCCGTAAGCAGAAGGTGGCAGCTGCTTACCGGGAGTATCAGAATATCCTTAAGAAGAACAATGCGATGGATTTTGATGATCTCATCATGAATGCGGTGGAGCTGTTCAAGGCGTGTCCGGATGTACTGGAATATTATCAGAAGCGGTTCCGGTACATCATGGTGGATGAATATCAGGATACGAATACGGCACAGTTCCAGTTGATCCGTCTGTTGGCAGAGGGATCGCGCAACATCTGTGTGGTCGGTGACGATGATCAGTCCATTTACAAATTCCGTGGAGCCAATATCCGGAATATTCTGGATTTTGAAAAATATTATCCGGAGGCTGTTGTGATCCGCCTGGAGCAGAATTACCGTTCCACGCAGAATGTACTGGATGCAGCGAATGCGGTCATCCGGAATAATGTAGGGCGTAAGAGCAAGACGCTCTGGACGGACAAAGGAGCAGGAAACCGGATTCATTACCGCCAGTTTGACAATGCATATGAAGAAGCTGAATTTATTGCAGATGATATCAGCCGGAAGATCAAAGACGGCATTGTGGAAGCCGGAGAATGTGCAGTCCTTTTCCGGACAAATGCACAGGCTCGTCTCCTGGAAGAGCGCTTTGTTGTGGAAGGCATCCCCTATGATGTGGTTGGTGGAACGAACTTTTATGCCAGAAGAGAAATTAAGGATCTCCTTTCTTATTTAAAAACGGTTGATAACGCACGGGATGATCTGGCTGTAAAGCGTATCATCAATGTGCCAAAGCGTGGGATTGGTGCAGCGACCATTGCTAAAGTGGATGATTATGCACAGATGCATGAAATCAGTTTTTACGAGGCATTGTGTCATGCGGATGAAATTCAGGGACTTGGTAAGGCGGAAGCGAAGATCCGTCCCTTTGTCAATATGATTCAGGTATTCCGCAGCCGGCTTTCTTATTATAGCCTGAAGGAATTGATGCATGATATTCTGGATACGACGAATTATATTAATGAAATGGATGTCGATGATGAGATTGAGGCACAGAGCCGGATTGATAATATCGATGAATTGATTAATAAAATTGTTGCATATGAAGAGGCCAACGATGAGCCCTCCTTAAGTGCATTTTTGGAGGAAGTGGCGCTGGTAGCCGACATTGACCGGCTATCCGAAGACGATAACCGTGTGCTGCTGATGACACTGCACAGTGCAAAGGGACTGGAATTTTCGCATGTGTATCTTGCCGGCATGGAGGATGGTATTTTCCCAAGCTACATGACGATTGCCTCTGATGATCCGGCAGAGATCGAAGAGGAACGCCGTCTTGCCTATGTGGGAATTACCAGAGCGAAAGACGATCTGACGCTGTGTTATGCCAAAATGCGTATGGTGCGTGGTGAAACACAGATGAATGCGGTCAGCCGCTTTGTCAAAGAAATTCCGCCGGAGCTGATGGACAATAAGCCACCTGCTCCCAGATATCAGCCGGTTGTGGCAGATAAATCCTCACGTACCATTTCTGCTCCGAAAAAGCCGTATCTTGCATCTGCCGGAACAGGATCGTTTGGAGCATTGGGAATTTCCAAAGGATCCGAAGCGGTAAAGGGCGGTAAGCCGGACTATGATATCGGGGACCGCGTCAGGCATGTAAAGTATGGAGAAGGCTTTGTGACAGACCTGGAGCCGGGACCGAGGGATTATAAGGTGACGGTTGATTTTGATGACGCCGGACAGAAGATTATGTACGCGGCTTTTGCGAAGCTTGAGAAGCTATGATCCGCATGCCATTCCGTAATGTTGTCTGGTTATGTTATTCAGCCATACCATTCAGTAATGCCATTTAGCCATGCCATTCATAAGCTGCCGGATTGTACAGAGGTACTTAAAGGAAAAGATATATTGTCTCCGGCAACTTATTTCATGCCGGGCATCTGCCCTATAGAAATGATGATACAAAATGCCCTTTGTGAGCAAGCTCCCACGGTCATCTTGTACAATTATTTCTGCATGGCTGATTATTTGTACAAATTTTGGAAAATGACTGTTGTTAAAATGCGGATGAGATGATATATTATCTAATAACAAGAGCAGACCGGAATAGGAATTCTTATTTTG
This sequence comes from Lachnospiraceae bacterium, assembly GCA_021628825.1. GTDB lineage: Bacteria > Bacillota > Clostridia > Lachnospirales > Lachnospiraceae > Suilimivivens. The sequence continues at coordinate 1,350,302 of JAJXRY010000002.1, forward strand.
GGAAGACTAGACGGGTAATGATCTGCCGGATTGGTGAAACAATGGAAATGCAGGAAAGGACAGGGTGAGGATATGAACAAGATAGAAGAGATCGCAGCTATGCTGAAGCAGTATGATATCAAGGATTTGAAGAATGTCAGAGATCTGAATGATTTAAAGGATTTTCTGGCACATAAGGAAGAAGAAAAGAAAAAAGGCAAGAATGTGCTTCTGTGCATCTTTGCAGTTGTTGGAGTGATCGTTGTGGTAGCAGCAATCTGCTATGGTGTATACCGTTATCTCGTGCCGGATTATCTCGAGGATTTTGATGATGATTTCGATGATGAATTTGACGATGACTTCTTCGATGATGAGGACGAGGATAAGGAAGACAAGGAAGAGCAGCCCGCAAAGGACTGGAAGGATGATGTCGAAAAGGAAGATCTTGCAGCTTCTGAAGAATAAAGGATATCAGTCAAAGTGATCATCTAATGTCGGGATGTGCCGGTGCACATCCCTATTTTTTTGAGTAGAGCACTTAGTGAAAGCGAATCGAAGATGAAGCTTGAGATTCGTGCGAACCATACCTGTGCACTTAAAGAATGCAAGCCGGAGGTGCAGCATGAATTTAGTGCAGCAGGTAGAGTAGAACTCATTAGGTATTTGTCATATTGGGCATGAAAAAAAGAAAAAAATTTTTAAATTAGCCCACGGGAGAGAGCAGTGTTGGGTATAGAGAAAGAAAAAAACTTGAAAAAAACCCAGAAGAAAAAAAGAAATAGTGGGTACATGAGAAGAAAAGTTTAGTAAAAACCCAGTGGAGAGAAAAACAGTGGGTATATGAGAAGAAAAGTTTGGTAGAAACCCAAGGAAGCAAAAAGTATTGGGTATATGAGAAGAAAAGTTTAGTAGAAACCCAGAGAAGAGAAAAATAGTGGGTATAAGAGAAGAAAAGTTTAGTAGAAACCCAGAGAAGAGAAAAAAATAGTGGGTATAAGAGAAGAAAAAGTTTAGTAAAAACCCAAGGAAGAGAAAAAAATAGTGGGTATATGAGAAAAAAATTTAGCAAAAACCCAAGGAAGACAGAAACACTTGGGTATATAAATAAGAGAGGAATCATGACATGAAAAAGGGACAGATCATTGAAGGAGTGGTAGAGCGGGTTGATTTCCCGAATAAGGGGATTGTGAATACAGCAGAGGGAATCTGCACAGTAAAGAATGTGCTTCCCGGTCAGAAGATCACACTGATGGTCCAGAAAAACCGTAATAAAAAAGCCGAAGGAAGAGTACTCAGTGTGGATCAGAAATCTCCATTGGAAATTGAAAGTCCCTGTCCTTATTTCGGAGAGTGCGGTGGCTGCACCTATATTTCACTTCCCTATGAAGAGCAGCTTGCCATCAAGGAAGCCCAGGTGAAAAAGCTTCTGGACAGTGTTCTTGACCGGCAGGAGGAAGACTGGGAGTTTCAGGGGATCAAAGGAAGCCCTGCGCAGTTCGAATACCGCAACAAAATGGAGTTTTCTTTTGGAGATGCCTACAAGGATGGCCCGTTAAGTCTGGGTATGCATAAGAGAGGCAGCTTTTATGATATTGTATCGGTATCAGACTGCCAGATTGTAGACGAAGATTATCGGAAAATTCTTGTCATGACTCAGGAGCATTTCAAGGACTGCAGCTTTTACCACCGCCTGCGCCATGAAGGATTCCTGCGTCATCTGCTCGTTCGAAAAGCAAAAAAGACGGGGCAGATTTTGGTGGCACTTGTGACAACCTCGGAAGGAATTTCTAATGTTCCGGGGGAGGATGTATATCATTATGAAGCTCTTTTGGAAAATCAAAATGGTATAGAGCAGAAGAATCCGGATTCTTCATTGATTGATGCTTATGTACAGCAGGATCATGAGCAGCTTGTGGAGGAATGGAAAGAGAAGCTTCTTGCTATGGAGCTGCATGGCACCATGACGGGAATCCTGCATATTATCAACGACTCTGTGGCAGATGTGGTACAGAGCGATGAAACCAGAGTGCTTTATGGACAGGAATACATCGAAGAGGAATTGCTGGGACTGAAGTTTAAGATTTCCACGTTTTCCTTTTTCCAGACCAATTCTCTCGGGGCAGAGGTACTCTATGAAACGGCACGGGAGTATGTCGGGGATCTGACACATAATAAGGATAAAGAGGTTGTCTTTGACTTATATAGCGGGACTGGTACGATTGCACAGCTTATGGCTCTGGTTGCAAAGAAGGTAATCGGTGTTGAGATCGTGGAGGAAGCTGTGGAGGCTGCAAAGAAGAATGCAGAATTGAATGGTTTACATAACTGCGAGTTTATTGTGGGTGATGTCCTGAAAGTGTTGGATGACATTACGGAAAAACCGGATATGATCATCTTAGATCCACCACGAGATGGAATCCACCCGAAGGCGCTGACGAAGATTATTGCCTATGGAATTCCAAGGCTTGTGTATATTTCCTGTAAGCCGACAAGTCTCATTCGTGACCTTGAGACGTTCCTTGCCAGTGGCTATCATGTAGAGAAGGCGGTTGCCGTGGATCAGTTTCCGTGGACGGCGAATGTTGAGACGGTTGTTCTTCTTTCCCAACTCCGTCAGAAGCCGGATGATTATATTGATGTGGATATTGATGTTGCTGAATTGGAAGGTACTTCAGCAGAGACAAAGGCAACCTATGAAAAGATAAAGAAGTATGTTGCAGAGCATAATGATGGGATGAAGGTTTCGAATCTCTATATTGCTCAGATAAAACGGAAATGTGGTATTGAATTGGCTGAGAATTTTAATTTGCCAAAGTCGGAGGATGCTAGACAGCCACGGTGCCCGAAGGAGAAGGAAGAGGCAATTGTGGAGGCACTGAAGGCGTTTCAGATGATATAAACATACTGGAGCAAGTTTATTTATAATTAAAATTGAGGTTTTCATATATTAGGATGGAACTTATACTTAATCAGAAGAGGTGATTTAAATGTGGATAGAAACTAATATATTGATTATTCGATCCATACAGCGCGGAGACGAGATTATCTTTTTCTGGTATGTCTCAAGATGGGAGTCTTAGTCAAGTTTGGTTTTGATGCTAATTGTTCAGAGTGGATCAATGATTGGATTGAAGAGGCTTTAAAATTAACAAATAATGATAATCCAAGAGAAAATTATATACCTTGCACTGTTATACTAAAAAGAAACAGAAGAGGTCATAGGCTCTGTTGGTTCTACATATTATGAAGATGTGGATAAGGTTGGTATTTGTTATTTTATAGGAACACCTTTTAGGAAAAAAGGATATATGACAGAGGCGATAAATGCATATGTTCAGTTTTTCTTTAAACAATATAGTGAGTCTGAAATAATAGCAACTATTCTCGATGCGAATACACCATCATGGAAAGTAGCAGAGAAATCTGGTTTCAAATTAATAGAAAAGAAAATGTACAAAGACATTGATGATGAAAAAGAAGAATTGTATCGCTTTTATGTAATACGAGGCCATGAGGGTAAATAAATGGAGATAAGAGTAGTTAATCAAAATGATATCGAGGAGCTTGCCGGAGTAATGGGGCAGGCATATTCAGAGGAGCCTTGGAATGAGGCTTGGGTTCAGGAAAAGGCAGTAAGAAGAGTACAGTCCATTTTGTGCGGATTTGAAGCCTTGGGTTTAGTGGCAGTAGAAGACGGTGAAATTATAGGTGGTCTTTTTGGGATTTGTGGATCCTTATGCAGACTATGATATGTTCTTTGTTTCAGAAATTTTTTTGTTGCTTCAAAAATGGAAAAGAAAAAGGAGTAGGGCGTAAGCTGCTTAGTGCCTTAGAAGAGCAACTTAAAGTAAAAAGATATTCATACAATAGAACTTATTTCTATAAATGATAATCTAGAGTTTTATAAAAAAATGCGGACTCAATAATGGTGATGTTAATTGCCTAGGGAAGTCTTTTTAATAAAGGAAAGGGGCATTTTATTTATGAAAAAAAGATATGTTTTTGGCTCAGTAGTCTGAGCTTAAAATAAAAAGAATAGTTAAGCTCAGATGAATCCTAAGAAATTATATTTAGGAGGATACTATGAGCTATATTAGAGCAGAAGAGGTTCTGCCAAAAGAATTAATAGAAACTATTCAGCAATATGTAAATGGAAAAGCAATATATATTCCCAGCACATCTAAAAAGGAGTGGGGAAGTCATACTGATACAAGACAATATCTGATACAGCGAAATCACGAGATTAGCCAGAAATATCAAGGTGGTAGTTCTATTGCCAGTCTTGCCATGCAGTTTTCACTTTCGGAGAAAAGTATTCAAAGAATCGTTCGCGAAGGAAAGAGAAAATCTGGCAAGTTGTGAAGAAAAGTGCAAGTGGGATTTTTAAGATATAATAGTGCTGAATTTGATTAAGAATTAGAGATAAGGTGGGCTATTTTTAGCCTGCCTTTCATATTATTGGAGGATATTAATAATATGAACAATTATAGAATTATAACATTAAGAGAACGGCCGGAATTAGTAGCTATTGCAGCTGAGTGGTTTCATAGTAAATGGGGTGTGCCGGCAGAGGCATACCTGGAGTGTATGAAAGCGTATTTATCAGGAAAAACCGAGTATGGTTGGTATATATGCTTATATGATGAATCCATTGTCGCAGGACTTGGGGTAATAGAAAAATGACTTTCATGATAGAAAGGATTTGACTCCAAATGTATGCGCCGTATATGCTGAAGAAGAACATCGAAAAAAAGGGACTAGCTGGGAATTTGCTAAACAAAGTTGTTGATGATATGAGAAATAAAGGAGTAACGCCTTTATATTTGGTGACGGATCAGATTGGCTTTTATGAACGATATGGATGGGAATTTTTTTATGTATGGTTCAAGGTGATGATGAACCCAAAATGACAAGAATGTACATCCACAGATAAAAATGATTGACAAGCGTTACAAACAAGAGTAATCTTAACATAATAATTTTTTTGAAAGGAGTTTTTCTCATGAATAGATTTGCAGTCGGATATTCATATACTGAAATTTATGCTATGCACATTATGAACGTGTATGGTCTTAATTGCGTATGTAAATATTTGAATTGCTAAGATGAGAAAATGGTTCAATAATTAGAATATAGTATATGCTGACCACTTATCTTTGCAGGTAGGTGGTCTTTTTTTATCCGAATAAAGTAGTTACAATAATTGAAGAGAAAGAGTGAGCGATATTATGCTACAGAGTGATTTTTGACAAAGAGACAGAGGCATTAATTGATTTAAATGTTATTTATGGAGCCGGAAAGCATATTACAGACAAATGTATGATTATCTTTTTCTAAGGAGATACATACATATTTAGTATCACATTATAAATGTGAAATTATAGGTGAAATTGGCGCTTGTAATGGAAACATTTCAATCTATTGTCTGGATTACAAGGGAGAGAAAATAGCTTTTTTTATCTGACGGGAATAGGTTCTGCTGTTGCATCCTCTATGTGTTATGAAAGCCATCATGTTATTGGTGCAACAAAGTATATTATGTTTGGTTCTTGTGGAAGTCTTGATAAAGAAACAACCAGAGGTAAGTTCATTATCCCAACTGAAAGTTATAGAGGAGAGGGAGCATCCCATTATTACGCACCATCTTCTGACTACATTACTATTAAAAATTGTGATGTGTTGGCAGAGGTATTTGAAAAAATAAAAGCTCCGTATGTTAAAGGCCGTGTATGGACAACTGATTCTATGCTCCGTGAAACGAAGGGACTAGTGGCAAAAAGAAAAGGTGAAGGGTGCATAGCAGTAGAAATGGAGCTTGCAGGTGTTCAGGCAATATGTGATTTTTACGGGTTAGAACTTTATGATTTTCTGGAAGCAGGAGATGTATTGGGAGACAGCGGATATGAGTTTGAAGGACTGCATGATGCTAACCATAATGTTGGGAAAGCATTGATAGCTCTGGAGGCTGCAACATATTTGTAGATTAATTATTGTTTTGTACGGAGGAAGTGATAAAAATGAATCTTATAGTACTTATAGGAAGTGGTGCGGTTGGTAAGATGACCGTGGGCCAGGAATTGATGAAAATAACAGATTATAGACTCTTTCATAATCATCATATGATAGAGCCGGTAATCGAGATCTTTGGTAAATTTGATGGAGCAGTGGTAGGCAAACTTCGGGAAGATATCTTTGATGCCTTTCTAAAAACTGACTATAGTGGATTAATATTTACTTATATGTGGGCCTTTGATATGCAGTCAGATTGGGATTATATAAAGTCGGTTACAGATAAATTCGAGGCTACCGGTGGAAATGTATATTATGTGGAGCTTGTTGCGGACAGGGCAGTTAGAATAGAACGAAACAAAACGGAAAACCGCTTAAAGAACAAGGCTTCTAAGCGGGATATTGTGGTATCAGAAGATCGTATGCTTCGTGAGGAGACAAAATATCGACTTGTAAGTAATGATGGTGAGATTCCTTTCGAAAATTATATGAAGATTGATAATACGAATCTTGAGCCTTCAGAGGTTGCTCTTATGATAAAGGAGAGATTCAACTTACAGGGAATTAGCGTAACTGAACTGATGAACAGGGTGAAGCTTGAAGGAGTCCGAGAAGATGAAATAGAGCAGCTTTATGACATGCAGATTAAGAGTTTTATGTCGCTATATGAAAAATATCATGATGAGGGATCACCTGCAATTGAATCTATAGAGAGAGTAAGAGACAGGGCTTCACAGGAAAATAGAAAGTATTATTTTATTGTTAAGGATGGAGCAAGAGTCGGAGCCATCAATATCGGCAAAAGACTATCCGACCCAGAAGAACCCTGTCTATACATCAGCCCTCTTTTCATTCTTCCTAAATATCAGAAGCAGGGAATCGGATATGTTGCAATTCAAAAAGCTTTCGCATTGTATCCTGACACTAAGGTATGGAAGCTTGATACAATTCTTCAAGAATCCGGAAACTGCCACCTGTATGAAAAATGTGGTTTTGTGCGAGTTGGTGAAGAACATATTATAAACGATAAGATGACATTGGTAAATTACGAGAAAAGATAAAATAAGGATAAGGCAGAGCAGATGAATAAGGCGAAGGAGGAACAGAATAATGGCTAAGAATAGAGTTATTACAGTTCAGGGAATACCGGTTACGGTATCGTATGAAGACATAGATGACTATATCTGTATTACAGATATAGCAGCTGCTAAATCGGATAATTCGCGAGCTGCGGATGTTATTCGAAATTGGTTAAGAAATAGAAGCACTTTGGAATTCTTATCAACATGGGAAGAAATATATAATCCGAATTTTAAAGTGTTCGAATCTGAACACTTTAAAAAAAGAGGCAGGACTTGTTACGTTTACACCAAGCGTATCAGAATGGGTAGAAAAAACTAATGCAGTTGGACTGTATGTTAAACGTGGAAAATACGGCGGAACATTTGCGCATAAGGATATTGCATTTGAATTTGCTTCTGCTATCAGTCCGGTGTTCAAATTGTACCTGATCAAAGAGTTCCAAAGACTAAAGGAAGCTGAAAATGATTTGCAGAAGTTGGAATGGGATGCAAAGAGATTTCTATCCAAGAATAATTATTTAATTCAAACGGATGCGGTTAAGAATTATTTGATTCCTGTATGCAATTATCGTGAGGATTTACAGTGGCTTCCTTATGCAGAAGAGGCGGATTTACTTAATGTAGCATTATTTGGTTTTTACTGCAAAAGCTTGGAGAGAGGCTAATCCAGAGCTTGCAAAAAAGAGTAATGTTAGGGATTATGCAACAATAAATGAATTAACTGTTCTATCGAATCTTGAATCGCATAACGCACAAATGATTCGAGAGGGAATGGATAAGAAAGATAGATTCGAAGCGTTGAAGGAGATTGCAGAGTATCAACTTCGAGTCCTAAATGAGGCTGAAAAAATCAGCAATAGGATTGAGGAACAATAGTATTCAACCATTTTGTCGGCATTGGCAAAATGGTTGATATATATTTTGGAGGAGGATTTCTTACGAACTCTTTAGTGACGGATTTTCAAAATGAATATCCAACAATTCGGATTAAGCCGAATCCTGATTGTCACGACAGATTGATTGTACTTGATTATGGTGAAGAAACCGAGAAGGTATATCATTGTGGAGCATCCAGTAAGGATGCAGGGAAGAAACTTTGTGCCATCAATCAGATTACAGAGACAGCAATCATTCATCCGGTAATAGACAGATTACTTTCATTGCCAGATAAAAAAATATAATTAGCGGTCATACTCTGACCGAAAAAATGATATTATGAGGTGGTAAGAATGTCTAAAGAAAAGATAAAAGTGTATCTTTACACCCGTGTTTCTACAACCATGCAGATAGACGGATATTCTCTAGATGCACAGAAAACAAAAAAATGAAAGCCTTGACAGAATGGTTCACAAGGCGTTCTGCCTTGAATAAATGGCAAGAACATGCGTAATCCGGTGTAACTTAAAAGCTTCCCGTTTGGAGCGGACAGCCTTCCCGCTGAAGCGTGCAGGCTGTTCCGTTCAAGCGGAATACGCAGATAGCCACGAAGAGCTTCATTAAGAGCTATGCCGCCGTATGTCTTGAAGGTGCGGTTATCGTGCTTGTCTGCATTATCTTTTCCCTGTTTGCTTCTTCTCCGCCCGTAGTCAATCCCGATGCGGCTGCGGTATCTATGGTGTGGAGCTATATCGGGGAGCTTGTATTCAATATGCTCGTTCTTGTCGGTGCTGTCAAAATGGCAGACCGTGTTGTAAGAGAAATGATGGGCTTGTAAATGTAAATTTTTCTATATCCGTTGACCTCGTTGTATGAAATGAGTATAATATGGTTAGAATATTACTATCACGATTGTTTTTAAGGAGGAGCAAATATGAATATTCGTCCATCAGCAGCAATCCGCCAGAACTACAACGAGATTGCAGATATGTGTCGTAAAACGGCAGAGCCGATATTCCTTACAAAGAATGGTGAAGGAGATTTGGTTGTTATGGATATTGAAACTTATAACCGTCGGGGAAAAAAATGCTGAAGCTAAGAGAAGAACTGCTTGCTGTCGAAGAAGACAGAATAGCAGGAAGAAATGGCTGCACTCTTGATGAGCTCGATACTTACCTTGACGACGTAATCGCAGAGGTATAAGCCTATGTCAGATAAAAAAATATAAAGTCATTGTTTCCGACAGAACAAAGCGTATGTTGGGGAACACATATTCGTTTTTATGGCACAGGTTAATAAAGATGCTGCCAAAACGAAAAAAAGCAAGAGCTTATGGAAGCAATGCGTTCTTTGGAACGTATGCCGCAGCGTTTTCCGTTTTTTGAAGAAGCGTATATGCCGACGAATAAATATCATAAGATGTTTGTTGCAAAGTGGTATCTCGTTCTTTACCAAATCCAAGATGATACGGTTTATGTGGATTATATCCTTGACTGCCGTAAAGATTACAGTTGGCTTATCCGTTAAAACAGAATATCAAATACACAAATCGTCACTTCACAGCAGGTGGCGATTTTTTTGTACTCAAAAAGGAGGTGCTATGATTGGAAGTCAAGATAAATAAGGAAATCCGTAATTATACGGAGAGTATGTTTTTTGGACTGTCCCTCAGACAGTTCATTTTTTTTCTGTCCTTGCCTGCAGCGTGGCGGTGGGTTTGTATTTCCTTCTCCGTCCACGGTTTGGTACGGAAATGGAAAGAATTATTAAGCGTGGCGACATTTACTATGCGGAGCTTAATTCCGTTATCGGCTCAGAACAAGGCGGCACAAGACCTGTACTTATCATTTCCAATGATATAGGAAACAAGCACAGCCCGAAACATTCAATTCTTTTTATCAATGTTATGGTGCAGATAGTTGAAAAAAATACGGAAAAAAAGCGAAGGTGAATGCAGAAAGAGGTTGGGGAAAATGAATGGCATTGAGCTGGCGAAGAAAATCCTTGAAGTAAATCAGGATATACAGATATTATTCATTACGGATTATCCGGTTTATATGGCAGAGGGATATGAAGTATATGCCCTGCATTATCTTATGAAACCGGTCAGTCAGGAAAAAGCTGGTTAAGGTAATGGAAAAGGCAGTAGGAAATTTAAAGAGTCTGGAAAAAAATATATTCTGCTACAGGGGAACGGTGAGAGGCTCCGGCTGCCGGTAAATAAAATCATCTGTGTGGAAGTGTTTTTCGCATTCCTGTGTGCTTCATATGACCGACGAAACCGTGGAAACAAGAACATCGATCGGTGAACTGGAAAGTGAGTTGGGAACGGAATTTATCCGGGTTCATCGTTCCTTTCTGGTTCATCTTTCCTACATCAAAAAGATTGTAAAGGCAGAAATTTTTTGGAAAACGGTGAGGCAGTTCCACTGGCGCGAAGAAAATATGCTGAGGTGAATCTTGCATTTATCCATTTTTTTATGGAGGAGGACAGGACTTACAATGAAATTAATGGATGTTTTGTTTGGAAGGATGATTGACCGGAAGATCGTGGAATATGGATCAGGCTTCTCCGTTTGCAGCCAGAATAGAGACCGCACTGATCTGGAAGGTAATGAGCCGCTTTGCGAAAGATCCGGAGAAGTTCATTGCCAAAAATGAAGAAGCAAATGGCGAAAAAAAGAACATGAGTATAGGAACTACGCCGGATGGCAAAAGAAAGTGACGGCTCCTTTATGCTTTCGATTATGGAGGGACTGATTGCCAACATACAGAAGATTGATCCGAAGACCGGAAAGAATCAGTTTTTATTACGATCTGGTAACGAAGATCGATGATCATATTGAGGTGGCAGGGTTCTACCGTACATGTCTTTTATGCGGAAGAAATGGGAGAGAAATACCTGAAACGGTATCGCCAGCATTTTGCGAATCCCGATATTATTCCGTTCCCTTGTGGGCATGAGGGCTGGCTGGCAAGTCCGGACAAGATGCTTCCGGTATTTGACCGTTGTTTGAAAGGCATCGGGAAAAGTAATTCTTAAGAGGTATGCCGGAACATAAATAGGAAGGGAAATAGGAAATAAGCTCTGTTTGACGTACTACAGTCAAAAACGTTAAAATAATACAGAAGTAATCGAAATAACCGCTAAGTTTGAAAATCAGACGTGGCGGTTTTTTTCTACCTGGAACTTTTTCATTAATAAAAGGAAATTTGCAGGTAAGCGAATCATGCTGAAAATAAAGAAAGTGAGGTGCATATGGCAATGAAGAACAGACAACTGCTGGCGTTTGCATTATCAGGAGCGCTGGTAATCAGTACCTTGGGAGGATGTTCGGCGTTCGGACAGTTGGCAAAAGCAGACAGTTGAAACCGGAAAGGAATATTACGATCAGAATAAGGATTCGGAGCAGGAAGATCCGTCTTCACAGGAAGATGCAACGCAGGGAAAAACTGATGGAACAGGCAGTGACGGAACCGTAAAGCTGCAGGACCAGGCGGCAGGACAGCAGAGAATTTATTTAAATGATCTTAGTACGCAGGAGCCGTTACGGGACTATACCCCATCGGTAGCAGCTTATCAGACAGCTCCTGATTTATCGAACATTGAGAACCTTGAACAGTTCTATGCTTATGATACGGATGAGGATATTTCCGGGAAGCTTGCAGCCAATAACTTTATTGTGATGGATAGTGGATATAGCGAGTTCTTTGATGTGTATGAATACAACCGCTATAGTCAGGTGCCGAGCTTTGTGACCGTGGATTCGATGATGCATACCTATCATCTGTATTTTGCGCTGCTGCAGCGGACAACGGAACGGGATTATCTTGCTTCCATGGTAAAGGAAATGAGCCATTCCATGTATCAGACCTGCCTGACGCAGTATGAGGAATTAAAGGGAAGTGAATGGGAACAGGCAGCCGCTTTAAATGTGGGATTCTTTGCAGTTGGAGTCTCCCTGATGGGGGATGAAGCAGCAATTTCGATTCCGGATGAAGTGAAGAATGCGGTGGATCAGGAGTTGTCCTTTATTGAAGCAGCGGACGGCATCTATGATTCAGCACTTTTTGAAGGAGAGATGGAGGACTATTCCCAGTATAAGCCACGTGGCTATTATGAGGGAGAGGAGGCACTGGAGCAGTACTTCCGGGCAATGATGTGGTATGGACGAAGAAATTTTGCACAGAAACAGGAGCTTACCGACCGGGCAGCACTTCTTATGACAATGGCCTTAAGCAATGAGGCCTTTCAGGATTGGGAGGCGGTATATACCATTACGTCCTTTTTTTCGCAGGGGCAAGTGATGATTCCGGATTCTATGAATATGCGCCGTTAATCCGTGAGGCTTATGGAGACGGAGCGGGAACCGGAAATCTGATAGGAAATGAGGCTGCATTTGATGCCTTCCATGAGCTTACCGGAAAGCTTGATCCTCCGGCAATTAATTCTGCTGTTTTTATGGATGATAACGGCGAAACGGATAAGACCCAGGAAGCGAAGGGCTTCCGCTTTATGGGACAGAGGTTCACTCTCGATGAAGCAATTTTTACCAACCTCACCTACAGTAAGGTCAGGGAAAATGCAGATGGAAGCAATAGAATGCTTCCGATGGCAATGGATGTCCCGGCGGTTTTGGGCTCGGATACAGCGAAGAGAATTTTAGAAGATAACGGTGCGTTCGAGTATCAGGGCTATGCAGAAAATATGGAGAAGCTGCAGAATGCTGTTCAGAATGCGGACGATACGCTGTGGAACGGCAGCCTTTATGCAGGATGGTTACAGACACTGTGTCCATTGCTTGAGGAGCGGGATGAAGGGTATCCATCGTTCATGCGTAACGAGGAATGGCGGAAGAAGAATCTGGAAAGCTTCTTAGGAAGTTATACAGAGTTAAAGCACGATACCGTTCTGTATTCAAAACAGATGCTTGCCGAAATGGGTGGCGGTATGGAAGAGATGGATGACCGGGGCTATGTAGAGCCGGAACCGGAGATCTTCCATGCACTGGGAAGCCTTGCGAAGAATACCTCTGAAGGAATGGAGCGGTTTGGTATTCTTTCGGCGGAGGATAAAGAGAATTTGGAGAAGCTGCAGCAGTTATCCGACCAGCTTGCAGAAATTTCGATTAAGGAACTGGAAGGTGGCAGTACCGTAACAGATGAAGATTATGAGCTGATCCGGACATTTGGCGGAAATCTGGAACACTTCTGGAAAGAGACCATCAGGGATCAGACCACAGAGGAATACGTTGATTCACGGGATTTCCCGGCAGCACTTGTTGTGGATATTGCGACCGATCCCAATGGCACAATTCTGGAAGAAGCCATTGGTGGAGTTTCAGAATTTCTGTGGTTGTGCCGGTGGATGGAAAGCTGCGGCTTGCGGTAGGAGGTACATTCAGTTATTATGAATTCACGGTACCGATTGACAGCCGGATGACGGACTCCGAATGGAGACAGATGATCGGCATGGAACTGAATGACGATATGGAGTATGAGTATGACAATGAAGTGGAACAACCGTCCTGGACGAAGAGCTACCGGTACTCCTGGGACGGATAAGGCAGTCCGGCATACAAAATGGATTATAGCAGGTGGAATAGCAGTGGTGGTAAGCATCACTGCTGTTTTCACCTTGTGGTGGTATGGAGCTTTTCTGCCCCGCTGGATTACCTGGGAGGAAAGAGAGTTTTCCTATGAAGGCTGTGAGGTGATTTTGAAAAACCGGACACTCCGGGTGGCGAAAACGGATATGGAGGACACCGGAGACCGTCACCGATTTACGAAAAGAGATCAATCGGAGCACATATGGAAAACTCCGGCGGACTGGCAGGTGCAGGATGTTCTGGTAATGGATATTGACAGGGATCAGCAGGAAGAGCTGGTACTGCTTATCTGGAAGCATGGGAGCTATGGCAGGCATCTTCCCGTCTGGGAGAAAAGAATGACATCCGTCTGGAGCAGCATATCTTCATTTACCGGTTACAGAAGAATACGAAGTATGAGGATGAAGAAGATATAAGAGCACAGGATGAAACAGCGGCAGAAGGAAAATCCGGAGAACAGAATACCAATACGGATGTAATGAAACCGGTCTGGATGTCTTCTTCACTGGGAAAGAATATCCGATCGATTGCCAGAGGAAAAAAGGAAAGCCTGATTTTAAATCCATATTGCGAGACTGGTATAAGCACCCTTTGGGTCTGGAAGGACTTTGGCCTAAAATATGCAGGAGAGTCCAAAGAGCAGCAGGCGCAGGTGGTCTGTGCAGGTGATAATCTGATTCACTTAAGTCTGCTTGCAGCAGAACAGAAGAAATTAAGAGACGGAGAAGTGTCAGCAGGGAATTTATACGATTCGTTTTATGATTCTGTCAGGGATAAGCTTCAGAATGCGGATCTGGCAGCTGTAAATCAGGAGACGATTTTTGTGGCAGACCACAAGCGTGTCAGTGACTATCCCCGTTTTGGAACGCCGACAGAAGTAGGGGATGCCATGGTGAGGGCAGGCTTCAATCTCATTACTCTGGCAAATAACCATGCGCTCGATCAGGGAGTTTACGGAATCGATACAACGACCGCTTTCTGGGAGGAGAAAGGAATTTCCTTTGTTGGGGCGCAGTCGACAAAAAGCTACAGCGAGGAGGCACAGACGGCCGTCAATTTATGGAAATCAATGGGATCCGCTTTGCGTTTGCTGCATATACCTATGGGACAAACGGCATGTCGGAGCCGGAAGGCTATCCTCATCTGGTAGAAAAGCTCGGAGACGAAGACCGTATGCACCGGCAGCTTTCGTATGCGAGGAGCCGGGCAGATGTTGTGATGGTATTTGTACACTGGGGAACGGAGTATGATACGGAAATTGACGATCGGCAGGAGTACTACCGCGACTTTTTTTATCGGGAGGGCGTCGATGCAGTGATCGGAACGCATCCCCATGTCGTGCAGAAGTGGGAAATTGTTGAAAATAATGGAACGGCTTATGCGGCAGATGCTGTCGGATGGAAAAAAAGGATTCGGAACAACACAAAATGCTGGTTTATTATTCTCTCGGCAATCTGATCTCCGCGCAGACAAATGAGGAATGCAAAAACCGGAGGACTGGCAGAGTTCACGGTGGTGAAGAAGGCGGACGGCAGTATTTGTTTTGAAAAGGAAAAGTTACAATAACACGACATGTTTCTGTAAGAAACGGCAGATATGATACTAATAATCTGACAGGCAGGATTTATAATAATAGTATGGAATGATTCTGATGGAGGAAGAGATATGCTGAATGTCGTGAAAGGAAAAAGCAGGGCAATTGAAAAAGCAGAAAGAAAAGAGAACACCCTTTATCTTTATTCTGAAGCTGGAATTCATAGAATAGAGCCGAAAAATGACGCTGTCATAAGGGTGACCTATACACAAAGGGAAGAGTTCAGCAATACAGAAAAGCCCGGAGTGCTGTTAAGAACCGTATTCCCGGATTGGGATTATATGGAAACGGATACGGAAATATGGCTGAAAATGAGAAGACTTACGCTTGTTGTTAATAAAAAGACAGCTTCTTACAGCTATTTTGACAGTCATGGAAAGAAGCTGTTAAAGGAGCGGGAAAGGGAAAGTAAAAATCTGGAGGAATTTACGGTTTACAGATTGGAAGCACAAAGCAGCAGGATCGAGAAGGTACATACACCGGATGGGGATAAAGAGGTAGTTATGGAAGCTGCCAAAGTACCGCTTGGCAAAAGCTATCATACAAGAATGTATCTGGAATGGGCCGAAAACGAAGCCTTATATGGACTCGGACAGCATGAGGAGGGATTTGCCTCCCTGCGCGGACAGACACTGTACCTGCATCAGGCTAACCGGAAGATAGCAATCCCGCTGCTGGTTTCTACCTTGGGATATGGAATATTGGTGGACACCTATAGTCCGTTGATTTTTAGTGATACGTCATATGGTTCTTATATTTACACTGAGTCAGATCCGGAAATGGATTTTTATTTTATTAATGGAGAGACCATGGATGGATTGATTGCACAATATCGGAGATTAACAGGAAAGGCCGCAATTTTACCAAGATGGGCATATGGATATATACAGTCTCAGGAACGATATGAAACCCGGAAAGAAATTCTGGATACGGTAAAGGAGTATCGTAAACGTAATATAGGCATAGATGGAATTGTTCTTGACTGGTGTTCTTGGAAGGGAAACCTTTGGGGGCAGAAAACCTTTGATGAAACACGTTTTCCGGATCCGGACAATATGATTGAACAGCTTCATGAGGAACAGGTGCATTTTATGTTGTCTATATGGCCTAATATGGACAAAGAGACAGAGAATTATAAGGAATTTGAGGAAAGACAGCTTCTTTTGCCGGGATGCAGTATTTATAACGCCTTATCTGAGGAAGGAAGACAGTTGTATTGGGAGCAGGTGAAAAGGGGATTGTATGCACACGGGGTTGATGCATGGTGGTGTGACAGCAGTGAACCGTTTACTCCGGAATGGAATCATGTGGAAAGGACAGAACCGGCAAAAATGTATGCCGAGTACTGTGAAACAACGGAAAACCATCTTCCCACAGAAAAAACAAATGCCTATGCGTTATATCATGCACAGGGAATTTACGAGGGACAAAGAGGGGAGCCTGACAACAGAAAACGGATTTTTAATCTTACCAGAAGTGCATGGACCGGGCAGCAGCGTTTTGGAACAGTCCTCTGGTCAGGAGACATAGAGGCTTCATGGGAGACACTCCGAAAACAGATTGCAGCAGGCTTACAATTCAGTGCCAGTGGTCTGCCATTCTGGACAGTGGATATAGGTGCATTTTTTGTAAAGAATGGTAATCTCTGGTACTGGAAAGGACATTATGATGCAGGAACAGAGGATCTGGGATATCGGGAATTGTTCGTCAGATGGTATCAGTGGGCATGCTTCCTTCCGGTATTCCGCGGGCATGGAACAGACTGCAGAAGAGAACTTTGGCATTTTGAAAATACAGAAATCCCTTTTTATGATGTTCTTGTACAAATGAATCATCTGAGATATACACTGATGCCTTATATTTATTCCTGTGCCGGCCTGTGCTGGCTGAAGGATCGCTCCATGATGAAGCTGCTTGCTTTTGCCTATCCGGAAGAAACAGCAGTTTTTCATATTATGGATCAGTATTTGTTCGGAGAAGAACTGATGGTTTGTCCGGTCACAGAACCTATGTATTATGGAGAAAATTCATCAGAACTTACGGATACCGTTAAAACAAGGAGGGTATATCTGCCGGAGGCACACGGCTGGTATGATTACTGGACCAATACCTATTACGAAGGGGGACAGTGGATTGAGGTCTGTGCATCTATTGACCGAATACCATTATTTGTCAAAGAAGGAGGGATCCTCCTGAAGACAGACTTTGCCGGTTCCACAAAGGAGCTTGACGGTAATTGCAGCGTTACGGTTTATACCGGCCGGGATGGCTGCTTCGACTTCTACGAGGATGAAGGTGAGGGGTATGACTATGAAGAGGGAAAATATCGTCTTACCAGACTGACCTGGAAGGAAGCAGACAGGACTCTCAGCACAGAGGTGATGACACCGGAATCCCGGTGGAGCAATATAGACAGGCTTTATCAGATCCAAAAGGTATATATGGTAGAAAAAGAGTAACGATTCTGTACAAGCGGAAGCTTTTGCTTCTGAAGCGATAAAAAAATCATTTGATCATGTAAGATCAGAAGAGGAGGAAAAAGAATGCAACGTATTAATTTAGATGAAAAATGGTGTTTCAGACGAGGAATGCTGGACTCTGTGAGCATGCTGCAGCAGGATCCGGGAGAACTTGTGAATCTTCCACATGACGGAATGATTCACCTTGATGTGACGAAGGAGGCACCAGCACAGTACGATTCCGGTTATTATCTGGGGGATACCTGCAATTATACCAGATATGTGATGATTCCCAGGGAATGGGAAAAGGATCTGGTAGGACTGCAGTTTGATGGGGTGATGATGCATACCTCTATTGATGTGAACGGCTGTAAGGTGGGGGAACATCATTATGGCTATTCTCCTTTTTATGTTGATTTGACGGATTATGTGACCTTTGGTGAAGAAAACAGAATTACGATCAACGTAAATACCGGCGTGCAGCCCAGTTCAAGATGGTACACCGGTTCCGGTCTGTTCCGGGGAGTGACCCTGTGCCACAGTCCGAGAGTATTTATCCTGCCGGATGGAATTAACGTGGTTACCAGGGAAGTTACGGATCAGATTGCTTTTCTGGAGGCACAGGTAGAGATCGGAAATGAGACACTGGAAAACCATATGGTGGAAGTAAAGGTGGAATTGCGGAAGGAAGGTGAGCCGGAGAAAAAAGCTGTGGCGGAAGCGAGGCGCATGATTGAAGTCAGGAAGAATGACCGGGAAACAGCCAGAATTTCCATTCATCTATCCAATCCATTGCTTTGGGATGCAGAAAATCCCAATTTGTATACCGTAAAGGCAACCGTAACAGATCAAAGTGTTTTCCGTACCCATAGCAATCCGGTTCCGGTACAGACTGTGGATGAAGCACAGACACTGTTCGGAATACGGACCATCACGGTTGACTCCGTAAGGGGACTTAGGATCAACGGAAAGCCCGTCAAGCTTAAGGGAGGCTGTGTTCATCATGACAATGGCTTGCTGGGAGCGGTCAGTTTATATGAGTGCGAGGAGAGAAAGGTAAGAAAGCTTAAGGAAACCGGCTTCAATGCAATCAGAACCGCGCATAATCCACCGTCCAGGGTGCTTGTGGAGGCCTGTGACAGACTGGGAATGTATATTTTTGATGAAGCATTTGATGCATGGGGAATGGCGAAACGCACCGGTGACTACAGTCAGTATTTTGAAACCTGGTGGGAGAAGGATCTGACTGCATTTGTTAAAAGAGACCGGGTCCATCCATCGGTTATCATGTGGTCCACAGGAAATGAAATACCGGAAAGAGGTGGACTGAATCAGGGCTATTCCACTGCCACAAAGCTTGCAGAGTGTATCAGGACCTTAGACCCGACAAGACCGGTCAGCAATGGAATCTGTTCTTTCTGGAGCGGATTGGACGATGCCATGGCCAAGGGGCAGGATCAGACACAAAATGCAGCCACGGAAAAGGAAGCAGATTTCTGGGAAAAACAGACCGAGGCCTTTACCAATGGTCTGGATGTGGTAGGCTACAACTACATGGAAGATCTCTATGAACGGGATCATGAGCTTTACCCGGAACGTGTCATTCTGGGGTCTGAAAATTTTCCGAGGGAAATTGGATTCCGATGGCCGGTAGTAGAAAAGCTTCCTTATGTGATCGGAGACTTTACCTGGACAGCATGGGATTATATCGGAGAAGCCGGAATCGGAAAAATCCCTGTTTGTAGATGAAACGGATCCGCTTGTCAAAAAAGGACCGTGGGCGGTCATGCCTCCGTCTACTACCTGTTACCCGTGGCGGCTTGCCAATGATGCCGATTTTGATATAACAGGTATCCGGAAGCCCCAGGGAGATTACCGCAGTGTGGTATGGGGAAGTGAAAAGACATATCTGTATTCTATGCAGCCGCAGAATTATGGTAAGGCAGAAGTGATCAGCATGTGGGGGTTTACAGATGTTCGTAAATGCTGGAATTACGCAGGATTTGAAGGAAAACCGGTCGAGGTTATAGCTTTTTCAGGTGCAGAGGAAGTGGAACTGCTGTTGAATGGAGTGTCTGTTGGGAAAAAGGAGGTTCAGAAAGATGGAAATTTGCCGAATTCAGTCCGGTTTGTGCTTCCTTATGAAAAGGGTGTACTCGAAGCGGTAAGCTATACGGACGGAATGGAAGTCAGCAGGGACCGGCTGGCAACAACCGGAGAACCGGCAGAAATCCGTCTGATACCGGAGAAGAAGGAGCTTCGTGCGGATGGACATGATGTGGTTTTTGTACAGATTGAGATTCTGGATCAGAATGGTCTGCTGGTAACGGATGCGCAGATTCCTCTGAAGGCAGTTTTATCAGGAGTGGGAGAGCTTTCCGGCTTTGGAAGCGCCAATCCTGTGACTGAGGACAACTATACACAGCCTGAAACATATTCCTTCAGGGGAAGAGCCACGGCTGTGATCCGGAGCGGCTATGAACAGGGAAGCGCAGAACTTGTGATAGAGAATGCGCAGCTTGGCAGCTTCCGTACAGAAATCAGAATGCTTCTGTAAAACATATGAAATTATGAATATTGCCGGATAAAAAAATGAATATCGTAATCGAAACGGTAATAAATGAATAATTTCAAAGTATAAGTGAAGATTTACTTTTTATATGTATATGTGTAATACTGAATCTGATATCTATAAATATCACACTTAGAGAATCGCCAGATGATGATAAGGGAGGGAAGAACGATGTGGATCAAAAATCGGAAGCCTGAAGAATCGGATCATGGAACAAAGAGGTCTTCCCTCTGGAAAAGATACCTCATTGTCATGCTGGCTGTCCTGATGCTTGTCGTGACAGGAATCGCTTATAACGCAGCGCGCAGAACCGGAGACCCGGTTAAAAACGTGCGGGAGGCAGAGAAAGAACCGATAGAGCTGTTTGTTCTTGCTCCCTGCGAGAGCTGTCATGAGGAGGAAAAATTCCGTCAGGAAATAGCAGACCGTTTTGCCAAAGCGGGGATTGAAAATCAGGATTATACCGTTTATCACGTCTATAAAGAAAGTGGTGCATCCCATTTTGAAAAAACGGTTGGAAAATATGGACTTGGGATCACACTGACGGATCTGCCAGTGGCGGTCGTTGATGGGGTGGCATATCAGGGAAGCTATCAGGAGATCAGCGAAGCTGTGGTGAACTACCTTGAGACCGGTATGGCAGAAGAGGACAGGAAGACCGCATCCGGTTCCGGGGTAGAAACTGACGGAGACATGGAAAGTGAACAGGAAAAAGATACGGCATTTTACCGTGAGGTCAGTGAGATCGGTGAAGAGGATACGACACTGGTTTTGTTTGTGACAGGAGCCTGCGAGAGCTGTCAGAAGGCAGATCAGTATTTGCAGGGAAGCCTGTCGGATAAAAGCTTTCATCTGTTGATCTACAATATCCTGGATGAAGAAAATGCGGTTATACTTCGCAGACTTATGAAGATATATGGTGTACCGGAGAGCGGACAACAGGTTCCGCTTCTTTTTTCCAGGAGCAGTTATCTGTCCGGAGCGGAGAAGATTGTGAACGGTACGGTTGGAATGCTGGAAAGCGGAGAAGCACAGGGATCCTGGAAGGACATAATAGAAGAGCTTGCCGGAGAGAAAGAAAGCGTTAAAATTTCAAAAGAGCCGGCTGGCGGTCACGGGATTTTTTTAATGGCTTAAACCCATGCGGGATTTCAATGCTGTTGATGGTTCTGTCCATACTTCTTATGTCGAAACGCAGCTTTTTACGGGGGAAGTTTCACTTATCTGGCAGGAAAATTTCTTACCTATCTGCTTTTGGGATTTACGATCGGAACACTTTTTGGCGTGATTGAGAATACCCTGTTCCGGACGGTACAGAAGGGACTTGAACTTTTCTTTGCAGTACTGGCTTTTATCTTTGGTGTGTTTTATCTGATCGATTTTATCCATGTCCTGAAAAAGGAGTATGGCAGGACAAGATTTCAGCTTCCAGAACGCTTCCGGAAGTGGAATCACAAAATGATTAACAGGCTTACGAAGATACCGGGGCAATTCTGGTATCCGGCCTTATTTCTTCTGGGAATTGTGATTTCCGCAGGAGAGTTCCTGTGCACGGGACAGGTTTACCTGGCCTCTCTTCTTTATATGGTGGAGCAAAATGCCGGATTTAACCCGGAATTGGCAGGAAACCTGGTAATCTATCTGATTGCAATGTGTGTGCCGATGGTTCTGCTGACGGTACTGGTATCCAAGGGGAAATCCGTGATGTCGGCGTCCCATCTGTCACTGAAGATCCTGCCGATGATCAAACTGGTATACAGTATTTTTTTCTTTGTTTTGTTTTTTACCTTGCTTTTCTGAGAGAGAGGAGATTCCTATGGAACACAATTATCATATGTATTATGACAACCCTGCAAAAAGATGGGGGAATGCACTGCCGTTGGGAAACGGACGGCTGGGCGCAATGGTTTATGGAGAGACCGATATGGAGCGCATTACACTGAATGATGACTCTTTATGGTATGGTCTTGCCATGGATCGCAATAATCCGGCATACCGGCAAAAACTACCGGAAATCCGCAGATTAATTCTGGATGGGAAAATGCATGAAGCGGAGGAACTGATTGCTCAATATATGGCAGGGGTGCCTTATTCGCAGCGTCCTTATACCTTCCTTGGGCAATTAAGCATGGCTTTGAATCAGAAGATGCCGTTTGCCATGGGGGGAAGATCAGAGTCGCCGAAGCCGGAAAAGTATCGTATGGATCTGGATCTGATGACGGGGATTCTTGAGATAGATCATAAATTGGAAGGTGTTTCCTATCATAGAGAGATGTTCATCAGCAATCCGGCCGGCGTGCTTTGCATCCGACTTACATCCGATGCTTTTCAGGCAATCCGTCTGGAATTGAAACTGGATCGTGTCGTTGTATCCGATGCGTATATTGAGGACGACCGCCGACCCGGCATGAAGACCAAAGGAGGCGGATGGCCGGGAACACGGGTGGACTTTTCGAGAACCATTGATGATCATACGTTTTTTTAATGGCAGGCAATGATGCAGGAGTGCAGTTTGCGGCGGCATTCCGGGTAGAATGTGACGGAAAACTTATGAATCCGGTATCCCAGCTCACAGCTGATGACTGCAGTGAAGTAATCATTTATCTGACAACTGCCACATCCAACCGTTATGCCGATCCCCGTACCGAGGTAATAAAGGTGCTGGATGCTGCACAGAAAAAAGGATATCAGAGCCTGAAGGAAGAGCATATCAGGGATTTTTCGGCACTTATGGAGAAATGCCAGCTGGATCTGGGGAAACCGGCGCAGGGAAACCTGGAGCAGCGGCTTTGTGCACTGCGGGATGGAAGGGAAGACCCGGCGCTGGCGGCACTGTATTTCCAGTTTGGCCGTTATCTGATTGTATCAGGAAGCAGACAGGATAGTGCACCGTTAAATCTCCAGGGAATCTGGAATGCTGAGTTTATGCCTATGTGGGATAGTAAATATACCATCAATATCAATCTTCAGATGAATTACTGGCTGTCCTGGACAGGAAATCTGACAAGGCTTCACGAGCCGGTCCTGGATTTGCTTGAGACGATGCATGAGCCGGGGAAAAAGACGGCGGAAGTAATGTACGGTATGAGAGGAATGGTTTGCCATCATAACACAGATTATTACGGCGACTGTGCACCGCAGGATGTCTATATGGCATCTACACCATGGGTAATGGGCGGAGCGTGGATGGGAATGCATGTGTGGGAACACTATCTTTACACCGGTGACAAGGATATATTGGAGCGGATGTATCCGGTTCTTAAGGATATAGCTCTGTTCTATGAAGATTTTTTAATAGAGGTCGATGGACAGCTTCTTACCTGTCCGGCAATCTCACCGGAGAACCGCTATTATCTTCCGGATGGTACCGATACGCCGCTGTGTGTAAGTCCGGCAATGGACAACCAGCTGCTGCGTGAATTTTTCGGAGCATGTATTGAAATCCAGAGAATTCTGGAAATTGATCGGGAATATGGAGAAACTTTAAAAGCAATGATAGCAAAACTTCCGAAGGATCAGATCGGTTCTGAGGGGCAGCTTATGGAATGGAAGCAGGATTATAAAGAGCAGTGCCCGGGAATGGGGCATGTGTCTCACCTGTATGCGGTTTATCCGGGCTGTTCCATTAACTGGAAAGACACGAAGGAATTGATGGAGGCGGCAAAAATTTCATTAAAACGACGCAGGGATCATGGAGCAGGACAAAACGGCTGGCCTTTGGCATGGCAGATCTGTCTTGATGCTCGTTTCAAAGATGGAAGGAGTGCAGACCAATATATACGCCGGATGCTGACCGATTCCACTTCCAGCAGCTTATTAAATGCAGGCTATGTTTTCCAGATCGATGGAAATCTGGGCGCTGCTGCAGGAATAGCCGAATGTCTGCTGCAAAGCCATTTGGGATTGGATTTCCTTCCGGCACTGCCGGTATCCTGGAAGAAGGGAAGCTGCAGAGGGCTTCTTGCCAGGGGTGGGCATGAGGTTGATCTGTATTGGGAAAACAGCAGTCTGACCAGTGCCGTGATAAGACCGGGAAGTGACGGCATAATTAACGTGGTCGGAAAGGAACTGTCCGTTATCTGCAAAGGTAAGGCAGTCAAAGTTACCGGAACAGAAACAGGATTTTCTTTTGAAGCTTCTGTAACAGAAGAATATGAACTGAAACCATAGAGAGACAGGAAGGGAATGGGAGGAAAACAAGGATGAGCAGATTGTGGTATCGGCAGCCAGCCGGGTTCTGGGAGTGGGAGGAAGCACTTCCGGTTGGAAACGGACGGCTGGGAGGAATGGTATACGGCAGAACGGATTATGAGAGAATACAGTTAAATGAGGAAAGCATATGGTATGGAAAGCCGCTGGACCGGAATAATCCGGATGCTTTAGGAAATCTTGAAAAAATCAGGGAACTGATATTTGGCGGAGAGATTGAACAGGCGGAAAAACTGATGCTGACGGCACTTTCCGGATGTCCCAGTACACAGCGGACATATCAGACACTGGGAGATTTATATCTGATATCGGATCTGGATACAGAGCAGGAATGTAAGGAGTTTGTCCGCGAACTGGACCTGGAGAAAGCCATATGCAGAGTTTCCTTTTTACAGGGAGATGTGCGCTATGAACGGGAAGTGTTTGTCTCGAAACCGGAAGATTGTATGGTGATCCGGTTTGCAGCAGATGCAGCTGGCATGATCAGTCTGCGGGCGAGATTGGAGAGAGACCGGTTCCTGGATGGAGTCGGGAGACTTTCCCAGGATACAGTCTTTCTGTACGGGGGTCTGGGAGAAGGCGGCACACACTTTACAACAGTTTTAAAAGCGGTTGCAAAGGGTGGAAGAGTATTCGTGACAGGAGAACATCTTTGCGTGGAGGGAGCAGATGAGGTTATACTGTATCTGACAGCCTGCACGGATTTTCAGGATATCAGGAATGGAACAGCTACGCATGGTTCCGGAGAGCAGATTTGTGAGAATCTGGCTAAAAAAGCAGAAGCAATTCTGCTTGAGGCGTGTGCGAAGGACTATGAGGAAGTAAAGAAAAGACATATTGCAGATTATCAGGCTCTTTATCACAGAGTATCCCTGCAGCTTGGAGGAGAGGAAAAGGATGCGGTTCCGACAGATGAAAGATTGAAGGGATCAGTCGGCGGGGATACCGGACTGTCAAAGTTACTGTTTGATTATGGAAGATATCTGCTGATTGCAAGCAGCAGGAAAGGAGGTCTTCCTGCCAATCTGCAGGGAATCTGGAACAAGGAATATCTCCCACCATGGGACTCGAAATACACAGTGAATATTAATGCAGAGATGAATTACTGGCCGGCGGAGGTATGTGGGCTGTCCGAGTGTCATGAAGCCCTGCTTGATTTCATCCCGACTCTTGTAAAGAACGGCAGGGAGACTGCCAGAAAAATGTATGGCTGCAGGGGATGGACGATGCATCATAACACAGATGCCTTCGGTGATACCGCTCCGCAGGATATCTGTATTTCGTCTACTTACTGGATGATGGGACCTGCATGGCTGTGTACACATTTCTGGACCCATTATGAATATACCGGTGACCGTGAGTTCCTGAAAAAGATTTTCCCTGTCATGCTGGAGGCAGCATTGTTTTATCTGGACTTTCTGGTTGAAAAAGACGGAGTTCTGGTGATGTGCCCGTCTGTATCTCCCGAAAATATCTATCGATTGCCGAACGGACAGAAGGGTGCGGTCAGTTATGGGGTGACAATGGATAACCAGATTCTTAGGGATCTGTTCAGCCAGTGTATAAAAGCAGGAGAGATTCTGGAAGGAACTGATTTTTTTCCGCACATCTGAAGGAAATGGGAGTTATGGAAAATTGCGGGGAATTCATCGACAAGATCGTGGATGCCTGTGGGAAGTTATCCCCGACACAGATTGGAAGTGATGGGAGAATTAAGGAATGGATGGAAGAGTATGAGGAATGTGAGCCGGGACACAGACATATCTCTCATCTGTACGGATTATATCCGTCCCGTCAGATATCTGTGGATAAAACCCCGGAGCTTGCCGAGGCAGCAAAAAAGACTCTGGAGATGCGGCTTCGCTTAGGTGGCGGACACACAGGATGGAGCAGGGCATGGATTATTAATTTCTATGCAAGACTGCACGATGGAGAGGCTGCTTATCGTAATATAGAATTAATGCTGGAACAATCAACATATTCTAATTTGTTTGACCGGCACCCGCCATTTCAGATTGACGGGAACTTTGGCGTGGTATCCGGTATTGTAGAGATGCTTCTGCAGTCGGACGAGGAATCGGTCAGATTACTGCCAGCTCTGCCCGGGGCATGGAAGGATGGAAGCGTAAAAGGTCTGAGAATTGCAGGGGGCGGAAGCGTTTCCATGGAATGGAAAGACGGACATCTTGACCGCTGTGTGATCGAGGCAGAGAATCCGACGAAACGGGTGATCCGCTATGGTGACATCGCTGACGAAATTATGCTCGCATCAGGGAAAACGGAATGGAATCCTGTTTTTATGCTGATTTCTTGCTGATAAGAATGGCTGACCATTAAAAAGGCGCCACAGCGTGTGGCACCCGGCTGTGAATACAGTGCAGGAACCGGATTTGAGGGACATGAGTTCTTTGAAGCTCCCTCCATACGGAGCCGGGATATATCGCCAATTTTACGGAATCAGCTACAGCGGGCTTTAAATACTTCCTGTGTGAGGATATCCGTGAGATCAGTATTTGGGTAAGAGGCTATGGAAATGGCTTCTTTGAGGTGAAAACGTCATGGAACGGAGAGGTACTTGCAAAGCTGCCGGTACAGAATACGAATGTCTGGGAAAAATATACGGCACCGGTTTCCATACCGGATGGCGTACAGGCAATTTACCTGACTTACCGGGGAGATGGAGCACCGAGTCTGCGTTCCTTTGAACTGGCATAGGACGGTGAATGATTACCCATAACTATGACAGGTGCTTCCGGAATTCCCGGGGACTTGTGTTGTAGAATCTCCGGAAAGAGGAAGAAAAGTGTTCAATAGAGGAGTATCCCAGGTTTTCTGCAATGTCTGTGATACTTAAGGATTGGTCGGAGAGCAGAATGGCGGCAACGGACATTCTGGCTTCGGCCTTTTTTTGTTGGAAGGATTTCCCATAGTGTTCCATCAGAAGACGCTGCGTCTGTCTTGCGCTTAAGTTCAGTCTCTGGGACAATCCCTCTAAGGACAGGGTCTGGTATTCATAGAGAAAATATTCGTCAATAATAACAGATTTGGAGTCAGCCATGCTGTTGTGCGAAAGAAACAGATTGGAAACAGGGTGATCTTCATAATTACGGACAGTGTAAATCAGCAGCTGGGATAAAAGAATCCGGATCAGATCCTGTTGTCCTGTATAGGAGTGCCCCAGTTCATAAAAAAGCTGTTTCATCAGGGCATCTATTCCCTGGGTATCCTTGCCGATCCAGAAGGGAGCAGAGGTAAAAGCGCTGATGACAGGTGTGTTCTTTGTTCCGGCAGACTGGCTTCGTATTTTTAAATAAACACAATATTCCTGCATGGGATCTGACTGAAGCGGTGTCTGAGCATGTTCAATGTGGGGACCGGTGACAAAAAGAGTATTGGGCGATATGTCATAATACTGCCCATTTGCGACCAGCTTCCCATAACCGGCCGGAATATAATGGATTTCGTAACAGTGATTCCCATGGCTATGGGTGGGAATCGTCCTGGTAAAAAAAGCTCAAATACAATATTCAACGCGTGGATCTTTACATTTTCAACTGAAAAAAATGGATATCAATATCATGATATGAGGTTTTCATAGAATTACACCTTCTTATATTTTAGCCAGTCTGCATCGTCCGGCAGCTTATGGATGATGTGGCTGAGCGATTACCGTCTGAAGCTCAAAGCACCTGATCCTGATTACAGGGAAGCACTGATATTATAGCATGAAAGTTATAATAATACGACATATTTTTGTGTGAAAAAAACGGCAGATATGACACTAATAATTTTATGTGAGGAGCTTATAATTACAGTATAAAAATACTTTATTTGAAACAGCGCGCAGATATCAGAAAGTATCAGATCCGTAACAGAGGGAACAAAAGTGACATACATGTTAAATGAAGAAAGAAGGTATGATTATGGCAGTGAAAATGTTGATGAAGGGAGCTGTTCTTCCGGGAAACAGCACCGTAGAATTAAAGGATTTTGAAATTCCGGTACCGGGACATGGACAGGTTTTGATTCAGACAAAAGCAACCACCATCTGTGGCAGCGATATCCGGTGTATTTACAGGGAACATACAGGAAAAGGACCGGAAGGCTATATTCCCGGTATGGTTGCCGGACATGAGCCCTGCGGTATTATTGTAGAAGAAGGAGAAGGCTTGAAACGCTTCAAAAAGGGTGACCGTGTCATTGTATATCATATATCAGGCTGCGGTGTCTGCAATGACTGCAGAAGAGGATATTACATTTCCTGTAAGAGCAGATTCCGTCAGGCCTATGGCTGGCAGCGTAATGGCGGAATGGCACCCTATATTCTTGCTGAGGAAAAAGACCTCATAGCATTGCCGGATGAGCTGACCTATAAGGATGGGGCACAGGTGGCCTGCGGATTTGGTACCGTATACGAAGCAATCGAAAAAATCGGTATCTGTGGAAACGATGCAGTTTTAGTCACAGGTCTTGGACCGGTAGGACTGGCAGCTTTGATGCTTGCCAAGGCATTGGGAGCCAATAAGCTGATCGGTGTTGAAATGAACGATTACCGGATTGATCTTGCAAAGAAGCTGGGACTTGCCGATTATGTGTTTAAACCGGGAGAGGATACATTGGAAAAGATTCTGGAGGTTACGGATGGCAAGGGCGTTGAAAGAGCCATTGATGCTTCTGCAAACGATGCAGGAAGACAGCTTGCTATACGTGCGACCAGAGAATGGGGTAAAAATCGCATTCGTAGGAGAAGGCGGAACCTGCACCTTCAATCCAAGTCCGGATATCATCCATGGACAAAAGACGATCTATGGATCCTGGGTAACTTCGCTTTGGAGAATGGAAGAACTTGTGGAGAGACTGGTCCGGTGGAACATTCATCCGGAGGATCTGATCACCCATGAATTCCCGATTGAACAGGCAGACGAAGCATACCGGCTTATGGCTGGAGGACAGTGTGGCAAGGTTGCAGTCGTATTTCAGGATTCATGTGGAGGAAAAGAATGATTGATGTGATGGAACAAAGCAAAAATTCCGACCAGGGAATTATACAGTGGTGAAAAAATTCCCTGTGTGGGACTGGGAACCTTCGGTTCAGACAAATACGGTGCAGATGCGGTCTCAGAAGCAGTGTATGGTGCGGTGAAATACGGCTACCGGCTGATTGACTGTGCTTCTGTATAT
The DNA here is from genome assembly GCA_021628825.1 of Lachnospiraceae bacterium. Lineage (GTDB taxonomy): Bacteria > Bacillota > Clostridia > Lachnospirales > Lachnospiraceae > Suilimivivens. The sequence continues at coordinate 1,379,872 of JAJXRY010000002.1, forward strand.
CAGAATGAGGATAAGATCGGACAGGTGCTCCACAGGCTTTTTGAAGAAAAAGTGGTACAGAGACAGGATTTATTCATTACCTCCAAGGTCTGGAATGATATGCACGGGCAGGGACAGGTTATGGAATCCTGCCATAAGAGTCTGAAGGATCTGGGACTTGAAACAATAGACCTGTATTTTGTACACTGGCCATTCCCGAACTATCATGCTCCGGGATGCAGCAAAGATGCGAGAAATCCGGATTCCAGACCGTTTTCACTTGAGGAGTTTATGTCTGTATGGAGACAGTGTGAGGAACTGGTGGATCAGGGACTTGTCCGCTACATCGGAATGAGCAATATGACGATTCCGAAGTTAGAAAAAGGTGCTTCCACTCTGCAGGATACAGCCGGCAGCGCTTGAGATGGAGCTGCATCCTTCCTTCCAGCAGCCGGAGCTGTTTGATTATGCACGTAAGCATCATATTCTTCCCATTGGATACTGTCCGATCGGCTCACCGTCCAGACCGGAAAGAGACAGAACATCAGAGGATGTGGCAGACATGGAGCTCCCTGCAGTGGTAAAAGCGGCTAAAGCACATAAGGTGCACCCTGCTGTGATCTGTCTGAAATGGGCAGTCCAGCGCGGGCAGGTACCGATTCCTTTTTCTGTGAAGGAGAGCCAGTACATTTCCAACCTGAAATGTACCACCTGTGATCCGCTGACAGACGAAGAGATGGAGGAAATCCGGCAGGAAGACCGGAACTGCCGTCTGGTGAAGGGACAGGTATTTTTGTGGAAAGGTGCCAAAGGCTGGGAAGATCTCTGGGACGAAAACGGAGTGATTACGACGTAATACGAATTAAGAAGAGAGGTTTATATGTTAAAAAGGAATTCCTAAAATTTTATCACCGGAGTTATTAAAGGTTTTATGCGAAATGGGGCATAGTGACAGACTGGTTATTGCGGATGGAAATTTCCCGGCCGAATCCATGGGAAAAGATGCAATTGTCATCCGGATGGACGGTCATGGAACCAGTGAAATCCTTGAGGCAGTTCTGCAGCTGTTCCCGCTGGATACCTATGTAGAGCATCCGGTGAATCTCATGCAGGTTATGCCCGGAGATGCGGTAGAGACACCGATCTGGGAGGAATACAGCAGAATCGTCCGGCAGAAGGATGAACGCGGTGATGCAGTCATTGGGCAGATTGAACGCTTTGCATTTTTATGAAGAGGCGAAGAAGGCATATGCGATCATTGCGACAGGCGAGGGTGCTTTGTACGCCAATATCATGTTACAAAAGGGTGTTGTGGTTTGATGTTCTGAAGATGAAAGAGGTAGATATATGTATCAATTAGAAAAAAATATCTTGAAATCATTGATGATGTATTGGAGAAGGGCCCATATAAGCCAACGTGGGAATCGTTATCTGCTTATGAACCGCCAACGTGGTATCGCAATGCCAAGTTTGGTATTTTTATTCACTGGGGGATCTATAGTGTTCCGGCATTCTCAAGTGAATGGTATTCCAGAAATATGTATATCCAAGGTTCTCCGGAGTATGAGCATCATATAAAGACGTACGGTGAACATAAGAATTTCGGTTATAAGGATTTCATTCCCATGTTTAAGGCAGAAAAATTCAATCCGGATGAATGGGCAGAGCTGTTTAAAGAAGCAGGAGCTAATTATGTAGTTCCGGTGGCAGAGCATCACGATGGTTTTTCAGATGTACCGGAGTGAAATCTCTCATTGGAATGCATATGAAATGGGACCAGGACGGGATGTGCTTGGCGAATTGAAGAATGCATGTCAGAAAAAGGGAATGCAGATTGGAGCTTCTTCCCATCGGATTGAACATTGGTTCTTTATGGGGCATGGAAAAGAATTTGAAAGTGATATAAAGGATCCCATGCAGAGGGGAGATTTTTACTGGCCGGCTATGCCTGAACCGGAAGATCTTCATGATATTTTCAGTAAGCCAGAGCCCACAGAAGAATTTCTTCAGGACTGGCTGGTACGTACCTGTGAAATCATTGACCGGTATCATCCGAAAATCCTGTATTTTGACTGGTGGATCCAGCACAGTGCCTGCAAGCCTTATTTGAAAAAGCTGGCAGCATATTATTATAACCGGGCACAGGAATGGGGAGAGCAGGTGGTTATTAATTATAAACATGATGCTTTCCAGTTTGGAACAGCGGTACCGGATGTGGAAAGAGGACAGTTTGCAGATGTGAAGCCTTATTTCTGGCAGACGGATACAGCAATTGCATTAAACTCCTGGTGCTATACAGAAAATAACCAGTTCCGTCCGGCAGCAGATATTCTGTGTGATTTTGTGGATATTGTCAGTAAGAACGGGTGTCTGCTGCTTAATGTAGGACCCAAAGCAGATGGAACGATTTCCCGGGAAGACCGTGAAATCTTACTAAAGATTGGGGATTGGATGAAAGTAAACGGTGAGGCCATCTATGAAACCAAAGTATGGAGAAAATATGGGGAGGGTCCCACAAAGATTGTAGAGGGACAGTTCTCAGACGGAATCAAAAAGAATTTTACCTCTGAGGATTTCCGGTTTACGACATCCGGGGGAAAGCTTTATGCGATTGCCTTAAAGTGCAGTAGCAATGGAGAGTATTGCATCCGTTCTTTGGGTGAACAGGATGCTTCGAAGCAGGCTAATTTTTCATGGTATTATAAAAGGTGTGGAAACACTGGGAGCAACGGAAAAGACAGAGTGGAGAAGAGACGGGCAGGGACTGCATATTAAGAGCGGGCTTGTAAGTGATAGTCCGGTTGTATTTAGAATTGATGTTGACTAATGAATCCGACAGCCATGAGTCATGGTGATATTTTCTACTCAGGAATCAGAATGCTCATCCTTTAAAATATGTGCAATTTCCCTGGCTTCCTTATGAAGGTCATGCAGGTCATCCTGTATGGCCTTTTTCTTCTTCGCGGATTTCCGGATGCTCTTCAAGCTCCTGCTTGATGAACATCAACAGGAAGCTTATAAGCAACAGCAGGCAGGAGACCCATATGGTGCGAAGTCTAAAGAGTGCGATGAAGCGGCTCCCAAGTCCGGCACCGAGGGCGAACAGGAAGATGACCCCGAAATAATGGGAAGCCTTATACAAGGTTTCTTTGTTATGGGTCTTGCGATATGCACACAGGGATTCCATGCCGCTGCGGATGTTACCGATACACATGGTGCTGGCAAAGGCAAAGCTGTTGACCTTGCGGAACGCCTGTACCTGCATGGCGCAGGAAAAAGGAAACCATGGCATTGGCAATCAGATTAAACCGTTCCGGTAAGAAGCCGACCAGAAACAGCAGCAAAATTTCTATGATGAGCACCAGCTGTCTCCAGTGAATCCGCTGTGCCTTCTGAAAGTGCTGCCTGATCAGCTCCGCAGCAGCAACTCCGAATGCAAAGAAAACAACCGGCACCAGATAGTGGAGCATGGAATGAAAATCGCCTGTAAAAAAATGTGCTGGCTCAATAAAAACAATATTACCGGTCTGGGCGTTGGCGAAGACCTTTCCGCGGGAAATATAGGTGTAGGCATCCTGAAGTCCTCCGGATATGGATAAAAAAACGCGGCAGTTACAAAGGCCTCGGACATTTGTTTGTGTGATTTGGGTGTTCTATGGAATTTCATCATCTGTTATCTGCCCTTCCTTCCGGTAAAATTTTACCGAACTGATTGTATCACTTTTTATTCTGAGGAATAAAGGGGTGAATCTGTTTTCAGAGTGAACGAATTCTTGTGAAAATCAATCAACCCTTCCTTCCGCATTTTGCCAAGCTCCTTCGAAAGCGCACTCCGGTCGAGATTCAGGTAGTCTGCCATCTGTTGGCGGTCGAAGGGAACCTGGAAGGTTTTGCTTCCGTTTTTGACAGAAAGATTCGAAAAGTAGGTAAACAGACGCTCACGGATAGTTTTGGCACTGGTGCAGAAGATCCGGTTTGACAGAACCAGATTTTTCTGTGCTAAAATATGCAAAAGGTTATTGATCATCTTGAAGTACCAGGTCTTTTCATGATGCTGTCCGCTTAAGAGAATATCCGTGTTCACGAACGCAATTGCACTGTCTTTTGAGGCAATGGCATCCACGAGCATCGGCTCATGACAGAGCGCATAGGTTTCTGCAAAGGCATGTCCTTCAGGAACATGGGAAAGGATACTCTTATTTCCCCACAGATCAATGCTTTCGATATGGACACAGCCGCATAAAACGATTCCGATTTCATGAACGATGTCACCGGTCTGAAAAATCGGTGTATTCTTTTCATAAGAAGCAGTCCGAAGAAAAGGAAGACGCTTCATATCTTCGAATTCCTCTTCCGTTAAATTTTGAAAAATAAAGGTTTCAAAAAGCTTCATAATTCCTCCGTTCGTGGTTATAACCACATATTTGTCACTGTTATTGTACTATAATGCAGGCATAACGACAAGAAAGGAAGGAATCAGAAATGATCAGAAAAATAATTCAGATTGATGAAGAGCTTTGCAACGGCTGTGGAGCATGTGCCAATGCCTGCCACGAAGGAGCCATTCAGATGATAGACGGAAAGGCGAAGCTGATCCGTGATGACTATTGTGATGGACTGGGAAACTGCCTGCCGGCATGTCCGACCGGAGCCATTACCTTTGTGGAACGTGAAGCAGCGGCCTATGACGAAAAGGCAGTAGAGGAGCATCAGAAGAGGCTGGAAGAACAAAAGCACAGGGCTTCCGAACGGCCGGTATTTCAGGGCTGCCCGGGATCACGGATGCGCACGATGGCACAGGAGGAGCCGGAAGAGGAAAAGGCAACGGTTACCGGTACGATGGCATATGTAAAATCCTGTCTGGGACAGTGGCCGTGCCAGATTAAGCTTGTTCCCGTGAATGCACCATATTTTAATGGAGCAAAGCTGTTAATTGCAGCAGACTGTACGGCGTATGCCTATGCCAACATGCATGAAGAATTCATGAAAGGAAAAATTACGATCATCGGCTGCCCGAAGCTGGACGATATCGATTACAGTGAGAAGTTACAACAGATCATTGAGCATAATGATATTCAGAGCGTTACGGTCGTGCGCATGGAGGTTCCCTGCTGTGGAGGACTGGAGCATGCAGCAGTGACAGCTCTGAAAAACAGTGGTAAGTTTATTCCATGGCAGGTTGTTACGATTTCCATTGACGGAAAGATTCTCGACTAAATGGAAAAGAGACAGATCATGGAAGGAGAAATATCAGCAAAGCATCCCTATGTCGTATTTATTACACATAGGGGTGTTCTTTCATGGAGGTTATCATAAACTTTACAATCGTTGCAGGGTCAAGAATTACTGTTGGAATCATATAGGGATTTTGTTATAATGTTAACATGCATCTGCCGGAAGGCAGATACGGAATGCGTGAAAACTGGGAGAGCAAATACGTATGATGGTAAGAGCACTGTTATTTATACTGCTAGGCTATTTGTCCGGCAGTGTGTTATATGCAAAGATCTGGGGAAAACTACTATGTGGAACCGATATCACGAAGGGAAGCACCGATGGAAATCCGGGAACGGCGAATGCCTTTATACAGGGCGGTTTCTGGTGCGGAGTGCTGACACTGTTTTGTGAATTGTTAAAGGGAATTCTCCCGGTTTATTTTTATATGCGGGGGATGGGACCGCAGGCATTGTCAGATGGCTGGATAGCGCTCGTCCTTGCAGCTCCGGTATTGGGACATACCTTTCCCCTGTTTCAGAAGCATCACGGTGGAAAGGGGATCGCGGTTTCCTTCGGATCCCTCCTGGGGTTATATCCTTACCGGATGCCGGTACTGGTGTTTGCTTTTTGTTTTTTTAATTTTCTTTTCAGTGGTGGTCTGCGTGGAGCCGCATTTTTACCGGACAATTGCGGCATACCTTGCAACGCTGGCAGGATTATTTGTGACTAACGTTATACCGGCGGTGCGGTATGGATTTGGCATGATGACGATTCTTGTGTGTATACGAATGAAGCTTAGTACAGAAGAACGGGAAAGAATGAGGATTAAGTTATTATGGATGCACTGATATTAACATGTGGTACGGGAGGCGGACACAATTCTGCTGCAAAGGCCGTGAAGGAAGAAATGGAACGCCGGGGACATCATGTACATCTGATGAATCCCTATATGCTGCGCAGTATGGCACTTACCAGAGCAATTGACGGTCTGTATATTTTTTTATTGCAAAAAGGATGCCGCGTTTCTTTGGAGTGATTTATAACATTGGAGAGGCTTACCGGAGACTTCCGGGGCATTCGCCGGTGTATGGAGCTAATCACAGGGCAGCACGGTGCCTCAACGATTATCTGAAGGAAAATCATTTTGATGCGGTGATTATGACACATCTTTATCCGGCAGAAATGATCACATATCTGAAATCATTGGGAGAAGAGCTCCCGTTTACGTTGTTTATCGCAACAGATTATGCCTGTATTCCCTTTACCGAGGAAACCGATTGTGATGCCTATGTAATTCCGATGGAGTCCCTGAAAAAAGACTTCCTGCGTTTCCATATTCCTGAAGAAAAGCTCAAGCCCCTTGGAATCCCTGTATCAAAACAGTTTTCACAGAAGGAATCCCGCAGGGAGGCCATCGAAAAGCTTGGCCTTGAGGAGGATAAGCATTACATTCTCATATCGGGTGGAAGCATGGGCGCCGGACACATTGAGCAGATGGTGGAGTATCTGCTGGAGCGTTATGAAAAATGAAGAGAATGTGCGGCTCATCGTTCTGTGCGGAAGCTTTCAGAAGCTCTATAATAAGCTGAAAGCACATCCCAGCCAAAAGGTGATCCCGCTTAACTTTACCGATCAGATGCCGGATTATCTGAAGGCCTGTGACCTTTATCTAACAAAGCCGGGAGGACTTTCCTCCACGGAGGCCGCGGTTGCGGGAGTTCCGCTGATTCACATATCCCCGATCCCGGGATGTGAAAGCAAGAACCTGAAATGCTTTAAGAACCGGGGCATGGCCATTCCGGCGGTTAAGACGAAAGAGGAGCTGTTCCGGGCACTGGATGCACTCGACAGCGAACAGGCAAGGGAAAACATGATCCGCAATCAGCATAAATGGATTCCGGAGAATGCGGCAGGGGCGATCTGCCGGTTTGTGGAAGAACAGGTAGGGAAAAGCCCGAAAATTTGACTTTAACAGGGGAAAAGGCTATAATAATCTGTTGTCACTAAAGGAGTATATTTTCAAAGAAAAGAGGTTGGAAACATGACAAAAATAGATATCGTATCAGGCTTTTTAGGAGCCGGTAAAACAACATTAATCAAGAAGCTTTTAAATGAAGCATTAAAGGACAGCAAGGTCGTACTGATCGAGAACGAATTCGGCGAGATCGGTATTGATGGTGGCTTTCTTAAGGATGCCGGAATTGAAATCAAAGAAATGAATTCAGGATGTATCTGCTGCTCCCTTGTTGGAGATTTCGGTACTTCCTTAAAGGAGGTAATGAAGACCTATCAGCCGGAAAGAATTCTTATTGAGCCTTCAGGCGTTGGCAAGCTTTCCGATGTTATGAAAGCAGTACAGGACGTTATTGACGAGCATGAAGTTGTATTGAACAGTGCGGTAGCAGTTGTAGATGCTTCCAAGTGCAAAATGTATATCAAGAACTTCGGTGAGTTCTTTATCAATCAGATTGAACATGCCGGAACCATTATCTTAAGCAGAACCGGCAATATTTCCGAGGACAAGCTGAAAAAGGCTGTGGAACTGATCCGTGAACACAATACCAAGGCCACCATCATTACTACTCCCTGGGATGCACTGGATGGCAAGGATATTCTTGCAACCATCGAGGGGGCAACCGATCTGGAAGCAGAACTGATGGCAGAGCTGAAAGAACAAAGAGAGCATGATCACGAGCATGAACATGAGCACCATCATCACGATCACGACGAGTGCTGTCATCACGATCATGACCATCACCATGATGACGACGATGATGATGATGAGGAGCACGAACATCATCACCACGACCATGACGATCATGATCATGAGGAACATGAGCATCATCATGAGCATGGAGAAGACTGCACCTGTGGTTGCCATGACCATGACCACGATCATCACCACCATCATCACGCAGATGAAGTGTTCGGAAGCTGGGGAATGGAAACTCCGGACCAGTACAGCAAGGAAGATCTCGAGAAGATCCTTGCAGACCTCGAGGATGATGACAAGTACGGTATGGTTCTTCGTGCCAAGGGTATGGTTCCCTGTACCGAAGGCGGATTTATTTACTTTGACTATGTTCCGGAAGAAAGCAATATCCGTCCGGGCAAACCGGATGTAACCGGTAAGTTCTGTGTCATCGGCTCCAAGTTAAAGGAAGATGCCTTAAAAGAACTGTTTATGAAGTAAAGCTATGGCATGACGAAGGCTTTATCTGCACAGTGACAGAAAACAGATATCTTAATTTTTGAATAGAAAAGGATAAACAACATGAAACCAGTATTTATAGTCAATGGTTTTTTAGAAAGTGGTAAAACCGAATTTATCTGCTATACACTGGCACAGCCGTATTTCCAGACTAAAGGAAGTACCCTTTTGATTGTCTGTGAAGAGGGTGAAGAAGAGTATGACGAAGAGCTTTTAAGCCAGAGCAGAACCATTATGGAAGTGATCGATGACGAATCTGCATTTACTCCGGCGAACCTGATGGAGCTTGATAAGAAATACAAGCCGGAGAGAGTCATCGTTGAATATAACGGTATGTGGAACTTTAAGGATATGAAGCTGCCGTGGCACTGGTCGGTAGAACAGCAGATTACAACGATCGATGCCTCTACCTTTCCGATGTATTACACCAATATGAGATCTCTCCTTGCTGAGATGATAAGGAAGTCCGAAATGATTATTTTTAACCGTTGTGACGGACTGACCGATCAGCTTGCATCCTACCGCCGGAATGTAAAGGCGGTAAATCCACAGGCCGAGATTATTTTCGAGGACTCACAGGGAGAGGTGAACCAGATCTTTGAAGAGGATCTTCCTTATAAGCTGGATGCTCCGATTATTGAACTGGATAATCAAGGCTTCGGAATCTGGTATCTGGACTGTATGGACAATCTGGACCGCTATATTGGCAAGACCATTCAGTTTGTCGGTATGGTTCTGATTCCGGAGGAATTTCCGAAGGGATACTTTATTCCGGGACGTATGGCAATGACCTGTTGTGCAGAGGATATGGCATTTTTAGGCTTTGCCTGTGAATATGATAAGACGGATACCCTGACGAATAAGCAGTGGGTTAAGGTAACCGCGAAGGTTACGAAGGAATACTTCGCCGATTACGGCGGTGAAGGTCCTGTCTTAAAAGCAGTCAGTGTTGAGCAGACAAAGAAACCCAAGGAAGAAGTGATCAGTTTTAACTAAGGTCGAAGGAGATTGTACGGATGTATCATTACACCTTTATACAATGGTTGTTTTTCTTTTATTTTTATTGCTTCTTTGGATGGATATTTGAAAGCACCTATGTATCCATTTGTAAACGGAAGTTTGTAAACCGCGGATTTATGCGTGGCCCTTTCCTGCCGATTTACGGTTCGGGAGCGATTATGATGCTCGTGGTATCCATGCCGTTTTCAGGACAACCTCGTTCTGACTTATCTGGCAGGGTGCGTGGGTGCGACAGTCCTTGAACTGGTAACGGGGCTTACCATGGAGGCACTGTTTAAAGTAAGATACTGGGATTATTCCAATCAGAAATTTAATTATAAAGGTGTGATCTGCCTGTCCTCCACATTGGCGTGGGGATTCCTGACATTATTTATGACGCAGTTTCTGCATAAAATAGTAGAAGCATTTGTGTTCAAGATCCCTGCAATGGTTATTAATGTCGTTACCGTGGTGCTGTCTGTGGGGATTCTGATCGACTTTACGTTATCCTTTAAGGCAGCTCTCGACCTTCGAAGTGTCCTCGTCGGACTCGAGAAGGTATGGGAAGAAATGGAACGTATCCAGAAGCGGCTTGACGTGATTGCGGCGGTTACCAGTGATGAACGTGAGACGAGAAGATTAGAGCGCAGCGAACGCATGAATGATCTGATGGACAGTATTGAAGGAAAGTTCAATGTAGTTAAGGAACGTTTGAAGGTGAATCCTTATGCTTATCCGGAAGAGGTTAAGGAAAAGATCGCTGAATTGCGCAGCCGCTACTTTGTAGAAAAGGATCATCATTTAGAATTCCGTAAGATAAAGGATGTATTCCAGAGAGGCTTAATTAAAGGTAACCCGAGCATGACCTCCGGTAAGTATGCGGAAGCACTGGAAGCATTGAAGAAGACACTTGAAAACAAAGGTAAGAACAAAGACGGGCAGAGTGAAGAATAAATGAAAAATCGAATCATAAGTCTGTTCTGTGCCGGAACGGCAGCTCTCTTTATGCTGAGCGGCTGCAGTGCAGTCAGACAGATTGCTGCAATGGAACATCCGGCAGACCAGGCACGTGAAGATGCCAGTGAAGAGGATACAGAAGAAGCGGATATAGAAGAACTTATAAAAAGAACTTATAGAAGAGCGTACGGAAGAAGCGCCGGAGAATACAGAAGAGCAGGAAGACATACAGGATGTGAACGGGCCGGTGGATGAAACAGAATATCCGGTGGCGTTACAGCAGGGAGTATATCCGGATTGGAAAGCATCGTATAAAGCACTGATGCGGGAATTAATGGAAAACAGCTATGGCGTGGACGGCTATTATCTTTATGATGTAGATAAGGATGGGATTCCGGAGATTACCGTGGAGTTCGGAGACTGTGAAGCCAATTATGGCGGCTGGCTATATACGTTTGACGGTGAGAAGGCAGTATATGCCGGAGAGTTTCACCTTGGACACTCCGGCCTGGCAACCTGTCCTTCACAGAACAGGGATGATTCTGAGCTTTGGACAGATGGGCGTCGCTTATATGAAGAAGATTACTTTGGAGAACGGGCAGCTTGGATTTGAGGATCTTCTGGAGGAAACATTTGAGGATTGGGATGATACCTATACGGATCCGGGGGAAATCATTCCGGGAGCAGATTATCTTTCAGAGATGAAGCCCGGGGATACCCTGCCGATGGACACCTATGGGATCTGGCTTGGGAACATGAGGGCAGAGATTGATGCGACAACCACAGCAGATGAGGCGTTGGAGCAGCGGTATCTTGATATTATTTTACAGAATGGAACCATTGTCGGAATTACAGCAGACGGTTTTGGCGGTGATCTCGGTACATGTACCATGGAAGAATACCTGGGACCGAACATGGTGGAGAAGTATGCCGATGCAGGCATGGTGGTTGAAGCCTATACCTATATTGATATGAACGGGGATGGCACAGAGGAATGTGTCCTGAGACTCGGTGAAGCAGATCCGGAGGAAGCGTATTACGTTTCCGATCTATGGGTGGTATTAAGTGAGCAGGACGGTACGATGTACGCCTACTGCATTAATTACAAAGACTCCTTCACACTGTTGGAGAATGGTACATTCCGCCCGGATGGTGAGTATTATGTGAACAATTTCCGTATGCTGTTTGATAAAGACCAGTGCTTTCTTTATAATACCTGGCTGGATGAAAAGCATGCCGAACAGGAATGGATCGATATTGCAGTAGAAGAATGACGATAAATGACTTAAGGAGGGCAATCCGGGATATTTATGAAAAAATTATCAGCTCTATTTTGTATAGGAACGATGATGCTTGGAATAATGGGCTGCAGTGCCGGTAAGCAGATTACAGAATTACCGGAAGACACCACGGTAATCCTTGAAGATACGGAAGACGGAATGTCGGAAGAAGCCGGCAGCAGTGAAGAGGAACAAAAATACGGATACTGCGGAAACAACAGACCTTAACGAAGGGCAGAAAATTAAAAAAATGACCAGCTCTGGCAGACTGCTTATAAAGCTTTAATGAAAGATCTGGTAAGTGGTAATTTCGGAGAGGATATTCCTTTCTTTGGCTATCTGCCCGGAGATTCGGAGTATGACCAGTTAATGGAATATGGTTATGGCGTGGACGGCTATTATCTTTATGATGTAGATAAGGATGACGTGCCGGAGCTTATGGTAAAAATTTGGTACCTGCGAAGCAGATTATGATGGCCGGTTATATACGTTTGACGGTGAACATGCAGTATATGTCGGAGAGTTCCCTCTTGGACATTCCGGTCTGGCAACCTGTCCTTCACAGAATGGGGTGATTCTGAACTATGGACATATGGGCGGCGCTTATATGCAGAAGATGACTCTTAAGAACGGGGAGCTTGAATTTGAGGAGCTTCTGTCGGAAACACTGGGAGATGATCCGTATGCGTCTTATACCCTTCCGGGAGAAGTGATTCCGGGAGCGGACATCCTTTCAGAGATGAAACCGGAAGATACACTTCCGATTGATACATATCGAATCTGGATTCAGAATCTTGAGGCAGATGTAGAACCAACTACTGTGGAGGATGAGAGTCTGGAACAGAGGTATCTTACTACCATTTTACAGAATGGAACCGTTGTTGGAATCACGGCGGACGGTTATGGCGGTGATACCGGTACATGTACGATGGAAGAATATCTGGGGCCCAATATGGTGGACCAATATTCTGATGCAGGTATGGAGATTGTAGCCTATACCTATATTGATACGAATGGGGACGGCTCAGAGGAATGTGTCCTGAGACTCCGTGGAGCAGATCCGGAGGAATCGGATGATTTATCCGGAAAGTGGGTAGTATTAAGTGAGCAGGACGGCACAATGTATGCCTATTGCATTAATTACCAAATGACCTACACACTGCTGGAAAACGGTGCATTTCGTCCGAACGATGCGTACAGTACGAATAATTTCCGCATTCTGTTTGATAAAGATCAGTGTTTCCTTTACTATACGGTGTTGGATGAAAAGCACGCCGAACAGGAATGGATCGATATTGCAGTAGAAGAACCGGTTATGAAATAGTAGGAAATGGACAAAGACAATGGCTAAAGCAGAAAATAATTTTTTTCGTGTAGCAGCAGATGGATTTTATGGAGAATTATTTCATCCTGAAAAGGATTGTTATCCGGGTAAGGCACTCATCTGTTTCAGTGGAAGTGATGGAGGAATAGAACTGGCAAAGGCTCTGGCTGGCGTTTTTCAGGCGCAGGGGCTGACAACACTGGCACTGGCTTATGTGCTGGAGGAGGGACTGCCGAACCAGTTTTCCAAAGTGCCCCTTGACACCCTTGAGGCGGCAGCGAAACGTCTGCATGATATGGGCTATGAAAAGGTAGGAGTATGTGGCATCTCGAAAGGAGCAGAGCTTGCCGGTATGTCAGGGATTTGTCAAGGACAAAGGAACTTCCTTATTCCGCTTATAGAACGGAAAAGTTTCCGCTCGGTCAGATCCTTTGGAAAAGTATTAGAATCGGGGATGTTACCATGTATGACCTCTATGAGCCGCTGGTGCTGAATCCGAATCCGGATGCGGTGATTCAGGCAGAGAAGATTATCAAGCGGTTAAGGGAGCACAACTTTGCCTACGATTATCAACACTTAAGCTATGATTATGGCGGACATATGTTTGTTCCCATGGAATTTGGACAGACTAAGATGTTCAAGGGTGACCGTGGCAAAAAAACAAAGAAGCCGGTCTGAAAGCACGTCTTGATTCCCTTGCGAAAACACTGGAGTTTGTGGCAAAATGGTAAAACGGAAAAGCACACGGAGGATTAATTTACTTACCGGGCAGAAGAAACAAGATCTTCTGTCCGCTGAAGATAATCACCGGTGTGCTTTTTTTACTGCCTTCTTGGTGAGAGCAATTTTATAAGAAAAAAATCATTCATATTATCAACACTGATTTTTCTCATTGGTATAAAGAGCGCCGGAAATGGAAGCCAGTGGAAAAAAACCTCCGGTTCACCATGACGATTCAGGGAATGGATTTCTCCGTGATTTGACGTAATTGCTGTTTAATAGATAATGTGTAAAAAAATAGATAAAAATATAATTTGGAATATATTCGGAAAGGAATATCAGTGATGAAGCGATTGCAGCAACGATTATTTAGAACAAGAATTTACTCCAGCGGGATCGGTTTATGTATCCTGATGCTTGCTTTGCTTTCCGGTTGTGCAGGAGCAGAGAAGACGTTGCTTGATGGTACTTTACAGGGCAGCCTTCCGGTAGAAAGTACAGGCTTAACGATTCAGAAGACGATTTCTGCTTCAGCAGATTCCGGTCTGGAAGAGGCTGATCCGGCAGATGCCAATCAGGAAAATTCAGAGGGAAAGTTAGCACAAGGGCTGTCAGAGAATACACTGTCAGAATCCGAAGAGGAAGCAACCGGGGCAGGAACTGAATACAGGATTGTGATGGTCGGGGATGTGCTTTTGCACGCACCGGTAGAAGAAAGCTGCAGGAGACCGGATGGAAGCTATAACTATGATTCTTTGTTTGCACATACAAATGAGGAAATTTCGGCGGCAGATCTGGCACTTGTGAATCAGGAGGTGATTATCGGCGGCTCTGAACTTGGAATTTCCGGATATCCCTGCTTCAATGCAGACTTTAGCCTCTGTGATTCTCTGGCGAGTACCGGATTTAACGTGATCTGTCATGCGACAAATCATGCGCTGGACAAGGGCCGGGCAGGGCTTATAAGCTGTGCACAGCATTGGAGAGAGCAATATCCACAGATTACTGTTCTGGGGATTCATGATACTGCGGATACCGCAACATCATGTGGTGCTGATCCGGTAATTATCGAGCTGCCGGAGTTATGCATTGCTGTTTTGAACTATACCTATGGAACGAACGGTATTCCCCTTCCTGAAGACATGCCATATGCGGTAGATCTGCTTAATGAGGAACAGGTGGCGGCTGATCTTCGCAGAGCAGAGGAACTGGCAGATTTTACCATTGTCTGTCCGCACTGGGGAACAGAATACCGGCTTACCCCGGATGCTTCACAGGAAAAGTGGGTTCAGATTTTTCTGGAAAACGGTGCGGATCTGGTTCTTGGTACGCATCCCCATGTGATTGAGCCAATCGAATGGGTTACAGATCCTGAGAATGGTCATGAAATGCTGGTCTATTATTCGCTTGGTAATTTTGTGAACTGGACATCAGGAACCGGTGAAGGTGTTGCAAACCGCATGGTAGGTGGTATGGCAGAGGTCACTATTACAATGAACGATGTAGGAGAAGCTGAGATTACCGATTATGGAGTACGTCCCTTAGTCAGCCATGTGACA
Organism: Lachnospiraceae bacterium; assembly: GCA_021628825.1. Lineage (GTDB taxonomy): Bacteria > Bacillota > Clostridia > Lachnospirales > Lachnospiraceae > Suilimivivens. Next base: position 1,395,118 of record JAJXRY010000002.1, read on the forward strand.
GCAGGATCTGGCGGCGTGACAACCTATTTTCTGGAGGATTATACACAGGAACTGGAAGCACAAAATGAGATCACCTTACAGGATTCGGATTTTTCCCTGGAATATTGTATTAATCTGTGCGATTCCGTATGGGGAGATCTGTGGAAAAAGAGTATTTGTAATTTTTAGCTATTGACATACGACATTTCGCATGTTATATTCTTTGCAAAGCATATATTTCAAATAAATAAATCTGAATCGTCCGTGTCTGATGCGGATGAATTTCGAAGATATTCATAGAAAGGAACGATACTGAAATACATGCTTTTTAAATCACATTCAAACAATTGAAAAAAAGCGGGACGAAGGAAAAACAGACGCTGGTTTGTATGAACAGGGATGAACGTTTATATGGAACGTTGACCGGTTCGTTTTTTATCTTCCCGTAAAGGGAGGAAGATATGGGAGAAGTAAAAGTAACCAAAGAAGTGACAGAGGGAGTAACAAAAACAGCAGAAGTAACAGCAAAGGCAGTAGAAGCAACAGGGAAAACAGTCAAAGAAATAGCAAGAGAAATAAAAGTACAAAGAAATTATAAAGATACGGTAAGCCGGATGCTGTTCCGGGAACCGGAGAATGCGCTGTCTTTATATAATGCTTTAAATGGAACAAGTTATACGGATGCTTCACAGATTACATTTAATATGTTAGACAATGCAATCTATATGGGGATGCAGAATGACATTTCATTTTTGATTATGAATGAAGTCAACCTGTATGAGCATCAGTCTACTTATAATCTGAATATGCCCTTACGGGATTTGTTTTATGTGGCAGAACTGCTGCAGGTTTATGTGAAAGATCAATCGTTGTACAGTTCCAAATTAATTAAGTTACCAACACCGCATTTTGTGGTATTCTATAATGGAATAGAAAGCAAACCGGAAAAAGCGGATCCTGAGACTATCGGAAGCATTTGAAGTACCAACGGATGATCCGGAACTGGAATTAAAGGTAACGATACTGAACATTAATCCTAAGATGAATGAAGAATTGAAGGGAAAATGTCCGGTGTTAAAGCAATATACACAGTATGTAGAGCAGGTCCGGTACAACAGTGCAAATATGCCATTGGAACAGGCTGTAGAAGAGGCGATCGAATATTGTGTCAGACATGATATATTGAAGGATTTTTTTGTTAAAGCAAAAGAGCAGAGGTAGTCAAGATGAGTATTTTTTTGAATATGATGAAGAACGTGAAATTGAGTTGATTCGGAGAGATGAACGTGAAATCGGAGAGCAGATTGGAAAAGAGATCGGACAAGAAATTGGAGCTCGGAAGGAACGTCAAAATACACAGAAAATCCTGAAAGAAGAGAGACGGAAAGCCCAGCAGGAACTAGACAAAAAGTCAGGAGAATGCTATTCAATCAATGATTTCTCTTTGCCGGAGATTGGGTGGAACAAGAGAGCAGGCAATAGAAGAATTACAGGAAAATTATGGTCTGACCAAAGAGAAGGCAGAAGAGAAGGTAAAGATTTATTGGAAGGAATGAGCAAAATCATATCCTGCCGATAACGTTATATATTATTTCTAAATTTCTTGATAAATCATTCATTACTTCCATTCGATGCCCTACATTTTTTTCAATATAGCAATTGATGTTTTCAGCTTCGCATAATGACTTTACTATATTCCACTCTATTATTCGGTCCTTTGTTCCTAAAGAAACCAAAAAGAATATTATTGTCTTTTTTTAATATATCTAAGGGTATCTTCAATTGGAGTAAAAAAAGTATTAATTGGACATTTAGATTGTATATCTCTTTTATTTTACAAGCAACAACTGTTCCAATGCTTTTTGCCAATAAATACGATGTCATCATATTTGCTAAGATTTAATGCATCTAGTACCATATAAAAAAACAAAACGCGGAAGATGGGGCTTGAAGATTAAGAGAGTCCTGAAAGTATTGTAGTAGGAGGGGTTCGGCACATCGTTTTTAAGTGTAACTCAGTTTGTAACCAGAACTATTACTTTTTTATAAAATAATATTCCTATTTGCATAACTAAACTAATGGAATTATAATCATTCATATAGGAACAGGGGGATAAAAAAATAATAAAAATCATTACCAATTATTTTAGCAATTTTTAGTTTTTCGTATCTATAACAGGAAATGTCCTCTTATATTCTAAATTGAAATCAGCAAATACAGAGAATCAAAACCTGAATGCTACTGTATCAGAAATTCAGTCTTCCATGAACAATCTGGAAAACCAGATATCCGAAGTCCAAACAGACCTTTCAGATACAAACACCAAAAACGAAGAATTACAATCCGAAAATGAATCCCTGCAATCAGAGATAGAGTCATTACAGGCAGAACAAATAGAAAAGGTAAAAAAAGCTGGAACAACAGGAAACAACCAAAGTAGAGTTTACAGAAGAGAGATATCAGTACTTTTTCTAAAATGATGCAGGAAGATCCAGAGAATAAAACAGGCTGGCAGGATGATTATTCTTATGATGAGGTAGTAGAATACATAACAAGGGATGTTATGAAAGATATGCCGAGTGGTGGTTCCAGTGGACACATTGATGCTCCTGCTCCCGAAGGAAGTGCACCAAGTAACGCAAATGAAATTGGTGACGGTGGTATTGATTTTTAGTGGACCAAGAGACCCTAGTGGTATAGGTGTAGTTATTCAATAATATGGTGTAATAGGTGCTTGAATAGTGGTAGAATGTCTGATATGATAAAAAAATAAAGATGTAGGTCAAGAATGACACGTCTATAGTAAAAATTTTTTTATATGTCTTTACAAAAAAAGTGTTGACGTTATGCAAGGCAAATGATAACTTTATATATGTGAAAAGTAATAAAAAGAGCGTTACCGTAAAGAAACGGTTCGCCCAAGTTAATAGTTACTATTTAAAAAAAGCAACCTATTCCTTTGGTCGAGGGCGGTTGCTTTTTTGATGTTTATCTTTTCTGCAAGTCTGAATAATACTGACAAGCGTAACAATTATGCTGATAACTGTTACAACAATACCAATGACACTCACAGTAATTTCTGGCATCAAATTATGTACCTTTCGTTATATTTTCCATTTGTACCACCTCCTAAAATACAGGAAGTTCTCAAAATGTCAAACATTTTGGCGAGAGAAGAACCACTACCCGTTTGAGTAACGCTCATTCTTATATGATACTCTAAGATGGGATTGAAGTAAACAGAATTATAACAAGAAACATATAAAAATACAAAAACATGAATTTGTAAAGTTTATCAGACCATTTCAAATTAGAAGCTGACTTGAAATTCTAAATTCCAGTGCACAGGTAAATTCCAAGGTTTTTAGGCTAAACATAACAATGTGGAAGATGGGGTGCACGAGGTCCGGTGGACCTCGGTTTTGCACCGACCGGAGCGAAGCGGAGACCTTGGACTTCATGATGAAAAATTTGAGAAATTGCGGAAGATGGGGTGAGGAGGAAAGAAAAAAAGGTTCAGGGAACCTTTTTTTCCTCCGAACTCGACCGACGAGGCATGATCATGCCGAGGAGACCTTGGACCTTGGGTTCAAGGGACTCCTCGGCATAAATCAAAAAGACTCAGGTTAAAACCTGAGTCTTTTGATTTTATGCGGAAGATGGGACTTGAACCCACACGGTATTGCTACCACAAGATCCTTAGTCTTGCTCGTCTGCCAGTTCCGACACTTCCGCTTGACTTACGCCACGAATGATATATTACCATCTTATATGGTTTTTAGTCAAGAAATTTTTGCAAAAATTTCACTTTTTCTTAAAAACTTTGGAACAGTCCAATAGCTGGTGGTAAATACGTGAAGAGAACAAAACATAGGAGTAACAGGATAACGGTTATCATAAGCGGGAAGGTAAAGGTACGGAAACGGCATGAGAGCGTGAGCCGGTACACGATCCGGAAGGCGCACAGGACACTGGCTATAAAGGTTGCAATATCCAGTGCCATTACATTTTTCCCAAGAATGCCGCTGTAGGTGTAAAAGAACACCGGAATGAGAAAGGTTCCCGCGAGAATTCCACAGCACAGCGCGGATGTGATACAGGGATATTCCTGCTTCAGTCCCTGATTCATATAAAGCGCATACAGAAACATAGGGAAAAACAAAAGCTTCATATGCTCCCAGGTGGATTCGCTCACCGGTACAAGAAAACCGACCAGCGTGTTTTGTCCGCTCCAGTCGTACACAAAGTGCGAGATCGTTCCAAGCACGAGGACAAAAACAATTCCAATGATCGTGGTTGATTTTAAAATATTGTCTGAGTTCATAATTTTTCATGTTTCTAGTATATGTAAAAAAATCCGGTAATTAGTCCTCAAATACATTATCTTATATCATTAAAAAGTGGAAAAGATATTGACAATCATTAGCGGTTAGCCTAAACTAACCACAGAGGGAGGATAAAATAATGTTTTTGGAAATAAATGGAATAAAAAAGAACTTTGGCGAGGGAGACAGTCTTGTGGAAGTCCTGAAAGGGATTGATTTATCCGTGGAGAAGGGAGAGTTTTTGCGTATTGCTCGGCCCCTCCGGATCAGGCAAGTCAACCCCTTTTTAAACATTATAGGAGGAATTGACCGGGTAGATGAGGGCAGTATCACCATCAACGGAGAAAAGACCGAGGATATGAATGAAAAGCGCCTGACCATGTACCGGAGAAAGCACCTTGGCTACATCTTCCAGATGTATAACCTGATTCCCAATCTTACCGTACAGGAAAATATTGAGGTGGGCGCTTACTTAAGTGAGCATCCTCTGGACGTAGGAGAACTGATTGAGACACTGGGGCTTACCCAGCATAAGCACAAGCTCCCGAACCAGTTATCCGGAGGACAGCAGCAGCGCTGTGCGATCGGACGTGCGATTGTGAAGAATCCGGATATCCTGCTTTGTGATGAGCCGACCGGGGCATTGGATTACAATACATCGAAGGAAATTCTGAAGCTCATTGAGACTGTGAACCGGAAGTATGGAAATACCGTCATTATGGTTACCCACAACGATGCAATCAAGAATATGGCAGACCGTGTGGTGAAGCTTCGTGACGGACAGATCCGTAAGAATTACCTGAACGAAGAAAAAATGAAAGCCGAAGATCTCGACTGGTAAGGAGGCAGACCATGAAGAACCCATTAAATAAGCGCCTCCCAAGGGAGATCCGGGAGGACTTTGGAAAGTATCTGGTGATCTTTTTGCTGCTGGTGTTAAGCATAGGACTTATTTCCGGATTTCTGGTAGCAGACAACAGCATGATCAGGGCCTACAATGACGGATTTGAAAAATACAACGTAGAAAACGGGCATTTTCTTACGGAACGTAAGATGAACAAGGCACAGAAAAAGACTGTGGAAACGAACGGAATTACCCTGTATGACCAGTTTTATGTTGAGCAGGAGGCTGACTTTGGTGCGAAGGTGAGAATTTATACCGATCGGAATGAGGTAAACACGGTCTGTCTGATGAAGGGAATGCTTCCTGTAAAGGAAAATGAAATTGCACTGGACCGTATGTTTGCGGATAATCACGAATTGACAACGGGAGATACGATCCTTCTTGCAGACAAAGAGTACACGATTACCGGTCTGGTGGCCCTGCCGGATTACAGTTGTCTGTTTGAAAAGAACAGCGATTCCATGTTTGACGCGATGCTGTTTGGTGTTGCAATCGTTTCGAGCGATGCCTTCGCGCAATTTGCGGAGGAAGAACTGAATTATGATTATGCTTGGAAATATCATACGGAGCCGCAAAAATGAGGCAGAAGAAAAGAAGGTTTCAGAGGATTTGATGAGTGCGGTCAATGAGGAAGTTACCCTTAAGGATTACATACCGCGTTTCGAAAATCAGGCCATTAATTTTACAGGAGAGGACATAGGCAGTGACCGTGCCATGATGATCGTTCTTCTTTATATGGTCATTGCCATTATGGCATTTGTGTTTGCTATTACCACGTCAAACACGATTGAAAAAGAGGCAAATGTGATCGGAACGCTTCGTGCAAGCGGTTATACGAGGGGAGAACTGATTCGTCACTATATGGCAATGCCCTGCATCGTGACTCTGATCAGTGCAGTTCTCGGAAATGTGTTAGGCTATACTGTAATGAAGAACTTTTTGCGCAGGCATGTACTATGGAAGCTACAGCCTGCCGACCTATGAAACGGTCTGGAATGCAGAAGCTTTTCTTGAAACAACCGTGGTCCCGGTAGTGCTTATGGTACTCATTAATTTCTGGATTCTGCACCGGAAGCTGAAATTGAGCCCGTTGCAGTTTCTGCGCAGGGATCTTTCACGGAAGAAGAAAAAGGAGAGCAGTGCGGCTTAATCCTTCCTTACGGTTCTTTACCAGGTTCCGGATCCGTGTGCTTTTTGCAGAATGCGGCAAATTATCTCATCATGTTTATCGGGATCCAGTTTGCCTATATGTTATTGATGTTTGGACTGGTCATGCAGCCGATTCTGGAGCACTATCAGGCACTCATCACCGACAATATGATCGCGGATTATCAGTATATCCTGAACATGCCGGTATCGGAGATGAATGAGAAATATAAGCTGAAAAATGCTGTTGGCCATGCTGGAGTTTGAGCAGAATGTCGAGACGGAAAATGAGGATGCGGAGAAATTCAGCGCCTATACCCTGCGGACAACGGATGAAAGCTATATGCTTGAGGATGTGCTGCTTTATGGAATCGAACCGGACAGCCGCTACGTGCATCTTTCCTTAAAGGAGGATGAGGTTTATGTTTCTTCTGCCTATGCGGAGAAATTTGGTCTGCAAAAGGGAGATACCATTACGTTAAAGGAAAAGTATGAGGACAAAACCTATACCTTTACGATAACAGGGTTTTACCCCTATGAAGCAGGTCTTAATGTATTTATGACGCGGGATCACTTAAATGAAGTGTTTGATCTGGGTGACGGCATGTTTGGCGGATATTTCAGCAACACGGAAATTACCGATATTGATGAGAAATATATCGGATCGGTCATTGATCTGGATGCTTTGACGAAGGTCAGCCGCCAGATGGTTCTTTCCATGGGTGAAATGATGAAGCTGGTCTGTGGTTTTGCCGTTCTGATCTTTGTCATTCTGGTTTACCTGCTCAGTAAAATTATTATTGAGAAGAATGCACAGTCCATTTCCATGACCAAGATTCTGGGATATTCCAGAGGAGAAATTGCACGGCTTTATATCCTGCCGACTTCCATTATGGTGGTGCTTTGTGTACTTATAAGTATTCCGGTTACATCGTATGAAATTGGAATCATCTTGTAAAGCTATGATGTCCGGTATGATGACCGGCTGGCTGCCCTACTGGGTGCCAAAGCTGGATTATGCACAGATGATCGGCAGCGGACTCCTTTGCTATCTTGTGGTAGCGGTACTGGAATTACGCAGAATCAGCAGAGTGCCGATGGATATGGCGCTTAAGAATGTAGAGTAAGGTAGGTGAAAGATATGAAACAGTTAAAGAATAAATTGCTTTATTGGGCAGTGATCATTGTGATTGTGGGGATTATTGTTCTGACAGGCTGTCAGGCGAAAGGGACAGATGCGGCAGATGAAAAAGCAACCGATACCGCACTCACAGAGATTACAGATGAAAAAGAGGATCCCGTTGTTTATGAATACCACGAAAGCGGGATGGAAAACGACAAGGAAGACTCCGTTTATGTGCTGGCAGATCCGGATGGGACACCCAATGAGATTACGGTCAATGTTTCCCTGAAAAATAAAGGGCTGGATCAGAAACTCACCGATGAGACGTTTCTGACCGGTTTGAAGAATAAAGAAGGAGACGAAGAGGTGACAGACCTTGGAGGCGGCCGTTATGAATGGGAAAATCATGGAGAAGACATTCATTACGAAGGAACGGCAGAAGCGTCTGCAACACTTCCGGTTTCGGTGAAAATCACGTATTACCTCAATGATAAAGAGGTTGAACCGGAATCTCTTGCCGGGGCAGACGGAAAGATCACCATGCATTTTTGATTATACGAATCAGACCGGAAGCGGTGATGATTTTACCCCGTTCTTTGTAGTGAGCGGGATGCTGCTTGATGGAGACTGCGTGCGGAATGTTACCGTGGAAGACGGAGAAGTAAAGTATCTGGATGGGGATTATCTGATCTATAGTGTGTTGCTTCCGGGTGTACAGGAGGCGCTTTCTCTTAATACGATGGAGCTGTTAAAGGATGAGGATGTGGATCTGCCACAGGAGATGGAAGTATCGTTTGATGCGACGGATTTTAAACTTGATTTTACGGCAACGCTGTATTCCAATGGAATTCTGGAAGAGGACAATTTTGATGATATTACCGATAAGCTGGATGAACTTGCAGAAAAATTCAGCGATGCATCCGGTGATACTACGGATCTGAAAGACAAGATCGGGAAACTGAAGAATGGTGGTGCGAAGCTGCGTGACGGAGCAGATTCTTTGAGTACCGGACTTTCCCAGTTAAATGATGCCCTGGCCCAGATGGCTGCAGCGGATCCGGAAGGGTATGCCGCACTTTCAGCACAGGTGTCCCAGCTATCCGAAGGAAGTAAAGCGTTGTCCGAAGGAATCCGTACCTATACATCCGGTGTGGATCAGGCATGCGACAGCATCGATGAAAACACCTCTTCCGGTGAGGATGACACGGATTATGAGACAAAGGCCGAAGAACTCCGTTCTTTATCGGATAAGCTGAAAGCCATGAAAACGGCAGATCAGCAGTACAACAATTTCAGCGGTCTGGAAGAAGGAAAAAAACGGGTGGTGTTTCCTTTATTATTGAAACCGGAGAAATCAGCGCAGACAAGGAAAGCGACTAGGCGGAAGGATTCGTATACCGGAAGCAGGTAGAACCGATCGTAAAACAGAATAAACCCGAAATGGAAAGAACCCGCCTGCAGGCAATACACCGAAGTGCATCAAACCTGTAAGCGGGTTCGTTTTAGGAAATTTATGGGTTAACCGGGGATGCGATTAGCAGCCAAGGTTAAAATATCTGCAAAGAGCATTAAATAACTCGGAACAGCTATTAAATAAAACACATAGTTTCGTCCTCCTTATTCTTTTTTGTTTTTTATCAGCTGACAAACGAATTGTAACAATTTCGTAACATTTAAACAATAGGAGATTATTGGAAGTTTCTCTTTATTTTGGGAAAAAACTGCCGATATACATAATAACAGTTCGATACGTTGAAATGGATTTTGACGATCACAAATTCACTCAGGGAGGAGAGAAGAGTATGAATACGGTACAGTCAGACAGCTACGCAGCAAATGCGTACGCACAGAACACCACCAAAACACAAAAAGAAGACACCAGTGCCACTAAGAAGTCATCCCAGACGAAGAACTATGGAAAGACGATTGGGGAGCCGAAGCTTTCGGACGAAGCTGCGAAATACTATGACCAGTTGAAGAGCAAATTCGGCAATATGGACTTCATTCTTGTCAGTAAGGATATGAAGGAACAGGCGAAGGCCATGGCATCAAGCTTTGCCAATCCGAATAAGATGGTTGTCTTGATTGATGAAGAAAAGCTCGAAAGAATGGCAACCGATGAAGCCTTCCGTAATAAATACGAAGGAATCATTGCCAATGCAAAGAGCGGCTTAAGCCAGTTGAAGCAGAGTATCGGAAGCAACCAACAGGTGAAGGGTTACGGAATGCTGCTGAATGATGGCGGCAATGCCTCTTTCTTTGCCGTAATTGATAAGTCCCTTGCTGCACAGAAGAAGCGCATCGAGAAGAAGGCTGCGGAGAAGAAGGCAGCAGAAAAAGGCCGATGCCAAGAAGCAGGAGAAGAAAAAAAGCCGAAGAAAAGAGGAAGGAAGCCGCAAGTGAGAAAGCAGACAAGACTTCGGATGAAAACGGCAAGACCTATCGTGATACTTTAAAGGACTACGGCATTGAAGAAGACGATGATACGATTATTATCGCCGCATCTTCCGCAGAGGAACTGGAGCGTCTGGTGAACGATTACTTCTATAGCCAGCGCAGTAATCAGGTAATGACACCGCAGGAAAAAGCTGGTCGGCCAGAACATGGACTTCCGTTTATAAAGCGGGTTACCAAATAAGATAAAACGAAGATATCCAATAAGCCATAAGGATACCGGGAACGGATCGATTGTCTGTCCTGTGATCCTTGTGGCTTTTTGATTTTCTAAGAGGGGGATACATAAAGAAAGATAAAAATATAATTAAATTACCTATTAACATACTGGGTTGATAGGTATATACTCCGTTATAAGATCAGACAGAGAACAGAAGATAAGATCAGATGACGGATCAACAGAATCTGTTCAATATTTATATTAAGAAGGAGGCGGACAAGATGATTGCTTATCAGAGTATGACAACAGTTCAGATGTGTTGCTGTCGAATGCTTTTCTCCCGGGCAGATAAAATGGCCAGGCGCGTAAGCATCCATTGTTGTGCGCCGAAAGAGAATACCTGATACAGCAGCCAGTCAGGAAGCCATTTGCCCGGGAGTAAAACACCTGGGTTTTTTTATGTAGAGCACTTAATGAAAGCGAGCCAAAGGCGATGCTTGAATTTAGTGCGAACGATACCTGTGCACTTAATGAGAACGAGCAAAAGCGAAGATCGAATTTAGTGCAGCAGGTATATGTAGAATACTTAGTGAAACCAAGCTGAAAGCGATGGTTGAACTTAGTGCGAACCAGTCCGGAACACTTAATGAAAAGGTCCTGCTGCATTTGTAACCTATATCCGTGCCATCCTTCTTCGTGATACCGGGGCAACCATTTCTCCGTTCAATGCATTCCCTATTATTACAGGGAATTGAGACGCTGTCCTTACGTCTGGAGCGTCATGCAGAGAATACCAAGAAGGTTGTTGAATTCTTAAAGAACCATCCGCAGGTAGAAAAAGGTGAACCATCCTTCCCTGCCGGATCATCCGGATCATGCCCTTTATGAAAAGTACTTCCCGAATGGCGGAGCTTCGATCTTTACCTTTGAAATCAAGGGTGGTCAGGCAGAAGCCCATAAGTTTATCGACAATCTGAAGATCTTCTCCCTTCTTGCTAACGTAGCAGATGTGAAGAGCTTGGTTATTCATCCGGCAACGACCACACATTCCCAGTTGACCGATGAAGAGCTTGCCGATCAGGGAATTAAGCAGAATACTATCCGCCTTTCTATCGGAACAGAGCATATTGATGATATTCTGGCAGATCTCGAAAACGGATTTGCAGCAGTGAAATAAAGAAACCTAACAACAGGGAGCAATTATGAATTGGGATTTTTATTATCAAGTATATACCGCTATATGAAAAAGCAGCATGGCTGACTTTACGCATCGGCTGGATGGGTATTGCTGTGGCGATCCTTGTGGGATTCGTCTGTGCGATGATCCAGTACTTCAAGATCCCGGTTTTCAAACAAATTGTTGCCGTTTACATTGAACTCAGCCGTAATACACCGCTTCTTGTCCAGCTCTTCTTCATTTATTACGGACTTCCGAAGATCGGAATTTCCACGAATGCAGAGGTCTGTGGAGTGGCCGGCATGGCTTTCCTTGGAGGAAGCTACATGGCAGAATCCTTCCGGAGCGGTCTTGATGCGGTTGAAAAGGTGCAGATGGAAAGTGCCTTAAGCCTTGGTATGAAGCCGTATCAGGCAATGGGATATGTCATCTTTCCGCAGGCAATGAGTTTGAGCTTCCCTGCTTTTTATGGCAAATATTATTTTTCCTGTTAAAGGAAACGAGCGTATTTAGTGCGATCAGCCTGATGGATCTGATGTTCACCGCAAAGGATCTCATCGGAGTCTTTTATAAAACCACAGAATGTCTGTTTTTACTTGTGGTATTCTATTTACTGATTCTGCTTCCGGTATCACTCCTTGGCAGATGGGTAGAAAGGAGGCTCCGTCATGGTGGATTTGGGGCTTGAGGTATTACTCAAAGGAAAGAACATGCAGCGGCTTCTTATGGGACTGCTTGTTGCAGTAAAGATCAGTCTCGTTTCGGTGGCAATCAGTATCCCGTTGGGAATTCTGCTCGGTATGCTGATGCGCTCGAAGAATAAAGTAATTCATGTCATTACCCAGATTTATCTGGAAATTATAAGAATTATGCCGCAGCTTGTACTGTTGTTCCTGGTATATTTTGGAACGACACGGGCGTTTGGCTGGGATCTTCCCGGAGAAACAGCATCCATTATCGTTTTCGTCCTGTGGGGAACCGCAGAGATGGGAGATCTGGTGAGAGGTGCGTTAGACGGAATCCCGAAGCACCAGTACGAGAGTGCGGAAGCGCTTGGCATGAAGAAATCACAGATTATGTGGTATGTGATTCTTCCTCAGGCGGTACGCCGGCTTCTTCCGGTATCCATTAATCTGATTACCCGAATGGTGAAAACAACAAGCCTGATCCTCATGATCGGTGTTGTGGAAGTCCTGAAGGTTGCACAGCAGATTATTGAAGCAAACCGTATGAACAGCCCGAATGCCGCATTCGGCATTTATCTGGTTGTATTTTTGCTATATTTTATCGTATGCTGGCCGCTTAGTGTTGCGGCGAAATACATGGAAAGGAAATGGGAATAGATGGCAGAGAGGGACGTATTATTGCGAATCGAGCATTTGCATAAGAAATATGACGAGAATGCAGTCCTTGATGATGTGAATCTCGAAGTACATCAGGGCGAAGTTGTCGTACTGATCGGTCCGAGCGGATGCGGAAAAAGTACCCTTCTGCGATGTATCAACGCTTTGGAGCCCATTCAGGGAGGGCGGATTTTATTAGGTGAGGATGAGGTTTCAATCAAAGATAAGAAGCTTTATGAGCTCCGTCAGAGGATTGGAATGGTTTTTCAAAGCTACGAATTATTCCCGCACCTGACCGTGATTGACAATATCTGTCTTTCTCCGGTGAAGGTACAGAAGCGTAAGAAAGAAGAAGTACGCGCAGAAGCAATGGAACTATTGGAACGTGTAGGTTTAAAGGAAAAGGCAGACAGCTATCCGAGACAGTTATCCGGTGGACAAAAGCAGCGTGTGGCGATTGTAAGAGCCCTCTGTATGCATCCGGAAATCCTGTTGTTTGATGAAGTAACTGCAGCCCTTGACCCGGAAATGGTTCACGAGGTATTAGCGGTTATGCTGGATCTGGCTTCCCAGGGACGGACCATGATTATTGTAACTCATGAGATGCAGTTTGCCAAAGCGGTTGCCGACCGTATTCTGTTCATCGATGAAGGCAGAATCATGGAGGATACCACCCCGGAGAAATTCTTTACGAATCCGGAAACCGATCGTGCGAAGAAATTCTTAAGCGTGTTCCAGTACGAATCATAGTAGTTATTGTATGAATTGGTATTTCACTGTTCAGACGGTCAGAATAAACCGGAACACAAACAGGTATACAGAACTGTTCCGGAAATGATGATGGATCAGAACAGTAAAATAAAATGGAAAAAGAGGAGAAAAATTATGAAAAAAAGAGTATTAAAAAAACACTATTTTAACCGGCCTTGCCGTAGGCTTAATGCTGGCAGTTACCGCATGCGGAAGCTCAAACACAGCAGGATCTGCGGATGCAGGCAGTGATACCGCAGCCGACAATGGCAAAAAGGTATACCGTACCTTAGACGAAATCAAGGAAAGCGGCACAGTCAACATCGGTGTATTTTCCGACAAGAATCCGTTTGGTTATGTAGATGAAAACGGAGAGTATCAGGGCTATGATATTTACTTTGCAAACCGGATCGGTGAAGATCTTGGCGTTGAAGTAAATCTGGTATCCACCGAAGCTGCAAACCGTATTGAGTATTTACAGACCGGCAAGGTAGATATTATCCTTGCAAACTTTACCGTAACCAAGGAACGTGCCGAAGAAGTCGATTTCGCCCTTCCTTACATGAATGTGGCACTTGGCGTTATTTCCCCGGACAGCAATGTCGTAACAAGCCTTGATGATGTTGCAGATGATCAGCCGATTATCGTGATTTCCGGTACAACCGCAGAGCCTTATTTAATGGAGAATTACCCGAACCTGACTCTTCAGAAGTACGATTCCTATGCAACCGCCAAGAACGCACTGGAAAACGGCAATGGAATCGCATGGGTAAATGATAACACCGAAGTCATTGCATTCGCACTTCAGAATGAAGGCTACACCGTAGGAATTCCTTCCTTAGGAAGCCAGGACACCATTGCTCCTGCCGTATCCAAGGGAAATGAAACCCTGCTTAACTGGCTGAATGATGAAATCAAAGCCCTTGGCGAAGAAAACTTCTTCCATGCAGACTACGAAGCAACACTGGTAGACACCTATGGTCTTGATTATGAAGACAGCCTTGTCGTAGAAGGCGGCGTTGTAGCAGCAGAATAAAGATTGAAGATCAAAGAATACTTCCCCCTTTACAGAAGGATGTGCACAAAACTCTTGTGTACATCCTTTTTGAATGGACTATAATGTAACTATTCAGAGCCATGTAAAATTGTTTTCTGCGAATGGAATTCTGAATAGTCAAAACTAAGTTGCAGGTAGGAGAATTAATAACATGGAAACAACACGTATTAGTACGAAAGAGATACAGAAAACACAGGAGCTGATTGATTTTATCAAAAAGAGTCCGAGCTGCTATCATGTGATTCACAACATTGCAGCAGAGCTTCAGGCAGGAGGCTATGAGCGGCTGAATGAAGCAAAGGACTGGACACTTCGTAAAGGCGGCAGATACTTTGTTACCCGCAACCAGTCATCCCTGATTGCCTTTACGATCCCGGAAGATGCTATGGGAGGCTTTTTAATCTGTGCATCCCACAGCGATTCCCCAACCTTTAAGCTGAAGAGCAATTATGAAATGACGGTCGATGACCGTTACCTGAAGCTGAATGTGGAAAAGTACGGTGGAATGATCTGTTCCACATGGCTGGACCGTCCGCTTTCCATTGCAGGCCGTGTGGTGGTGAACCGCGAAGATGGCATTGAGAGCGTGCTGGTGAATCTCGATCAGGATCTGTGCCTGATCCCGAATCTTGCCATTCATATGAACCGTCAGATTAATGAGGGCTATGCCTACAATGCACAGAAGGATATGCTGCCTCTGCTTGGAGAAGGAACGGCTAAGGGTAAGCTTAAGGAACTGCTGGCAAAAGAGGCAGGAGTAGAAGAAGATGCTATTTTAGGATATGATCTTTTCCTTTATTTAAGGGAGGAAGGACGGATCTGGGGCGCAGAACAGGAATTTTATTCAAGTCCCAGGATTGATGACCTGCAATGTGCATTTACCTCGAAGGAAGCCTTTTTTGCAGGCAAAGAATACCGGAATGAGTAAGGTGCTTGCAATTTTTGATAATGAAGAGGTTGGAAGCGGCACGAAACAGGGAGCGAAATCTACCTTCCTTGCAGATGTCCTTGCGAGAATTCAGGAGAGCCTTTCTCTTACCAGAGGAGAATGCATCCGTCAGATTGCATCCAGTATGATGCTGTCTGCGGACAATGGACATGCCATGCATCCGAACCACACCGATAAGGCGGATCCGACCAATGCGCCATGCTTAAACGGCGGTGTACTGATCAAATACAATGCGAACCAGAAATATACGACCGACGGCATTGCCGAGGCATTGTTTAAGAGGATTTTACAGAAAGCGGAAATCCCATATCAGGAATATACGAACCGGAGCGACATTGCAGGAGGATCCACGCTGGGAAACCTGTCCAATGAGAAGATTTCCTTAAATACCGTGGATATGGGAGCAGCCCAGCTTGCCATGCATTCTCCTTATGAAACCGGAGGAACGAAGGACACGGTTTCTCTTATGGAAGGAATTCACGCCTTTTATGAAAGCAGACTCCAAATGGAGAAAGATGGAAAATATTGTTGCTAAAGATGTTGCAATAACGTATGGTTTTTTTGTTAGAATAGGACTGGTCGGAAATTTTTTCCACCAGTCTTTTATCATTAGACAGGAAATGGATCATGATTAAGAAAAAGAGTGAAACAATTGATTACGTTATGTATCGCATTTGCGATGCTCTTTTCCGGGATGTACTTTGAAAAGCTCAAGGTAGATTCCCAGTTCGTTGCATGCAATTTTTCCGGATAATCCTGCGGTTATTCGTGCCGCAGAACCGACGGCAGTTGTGGCTTACTATCAGAAGCTGAGTCAGGAATCCCGTTCGGTGGCAAATACAATAGATACAAGCACAGAGCGGAAGAACCGCCTGGAATCTGTAGAGCTCCTGCTTTTTTTACTGGTGGCAGGACTCCTTTCCTTGTGTGTATGGCTGGCATTTTTACGAATATACCAGCGTCATTGTCATGCTGCATATAGCAGCTTCTTTATTATTTCCTATATACATAATCGAGATGGCAAGAAACGTGCTCTTGCGTGCTAAGGTACTGCTTTGACAGAGTCTGCTGAAAAGTAAGGTGGATTTGTAAAGCGTACAGAAAACGCAACTGACTCATAGAAGATCTGATCTATGGGTTTATTTTTGGTACGCCCGTATGGGGGAAAAATGGAGGATGTATTCATGGGTGAAATGATTGCAGCCGTAGTGTTTATTGTCATCGCTGCTGCAGCCGGCGTCTGGGTATGGTGGCTCGAGCGATAAAGATTAAGATATGAATAGGAAAGGAAGTA
Source organism: Lachnospiraceae bacterium (assembly GCA_021628825.1). Taxonomy (GTDB): domain Bacteria; phylum Bacillota; class Clostridia; order Lachnospirales; family Lachnospiraceae; genus Suilimivivens. The sequence goes on from JAJXRY010000002.1 coordinate 1,411,780, forward strand.
AATAAAATGAATATTGGATTATGGATTATTGTTATTGTTGGTGGTGCAGTTGGAATTCTTTCCACGTTATATTGTGTTGTTTCTTTAATTGCTGTTCTGGCATATAAGGTATACAGAAAGGTGGTACATAAGATTCCCATGTATAATTGAACTTGGGAGAGCAGCGAAGGCTGCGTGATTTGTCATAAAGTGTAAAAGGAATTTCTATAGCTGAAAACTGCCGTTCCAACTCTCTTCCGGAACGGCAGTTTTATTTGATCAGAGTATTTAGCAAAGTCATTACGAGCTTAGCACGAATCATGCAAGTACATTTAGTGAGTTGTTGTTGAGCCTGGTGAAGCTTGCTGTTATACATCAGAAATGCAGCCGCCGTCTCACGGCATCACGAAGCCGCTGCGTGGAGAGCATGGTGATCAAGGCAATTACAATCACACTGCATACGGTAAGCACGATCGCGGACCAGCCCAAAGAGAGCGGACGGTTACAGAAGCGATCAATCAATAACTCCAGTGCTACGCAGAATACCGCAATTTCGGCGAAGATATAAAGGGCTGCGGACAGAAACGAAAAACGGAACGTATGAATCAGCAGTGTAAAAATCTCAGCCAGAATCGTAAGCAGTACCGTGATCGGAAGTGCTAACTGGAAGAACCACTCATTACTTCTGGTGTTATAGGTAATGAGGTAGAGATAAATTCCAATGGAGATTCCGTCAAAAAGCAGGGAAACATAAATCGGCAGCTTGTTCTGGATAAAGGCCGGCAGCAGAAACACGAACAAAACCAGGCAGATGCCGATGATGAATAAGGACCACGGTGATCTGGAATAAACGAACAGGTTTAACGCCAGGCAGCTTAGTGAGGTCGCAAGCAGCACCACGACGGTAAACAGGAACAGATCCTTGCGTTTTACCGGATCGACCTGTCCTTTCACGGTCGGAAAAGGCGGCTCATAGGTAAGCTCCTCCAGCTCATTTGGATTAATAACAGGTGTATTGCATAAGGGACATTTCTTTAACGAAGGGTCAAGCTCAACCCCGCAGTTCACACAGTATGACAATGTCAGGACTCCTTTTCTGAAATGGCAACCGGTTAATCCCGGTTACTCTGTATGGTTACATGGATACCGTCTTTCACAAGCTTACGGAAGAAGTACCGTTCCACGTCGCTTTCGATAATGTTGCTCGCAAAGTTAATGGTCAGCGTATCCTCGAAGCTGGCAATGGCACAGTTCGTCCGGCAGGAAAAAAAGGCTGTCCCATGTAAATATCAAATTTTTTTCAATATAGGGCTTCATGTCGTCCGGAACCTTCAGGGCGCCCATATTGGTTAAGCCGGCAGAAGAGTTCTTATCCTGTACGATGCGGTAGAACTGCCGTACGACAAAGTCCTTGATAAACAGCGGAATCACACGGATGACCGGATTGCGCTGGGTACTGGCATTCGTCGTTATATCGCCGCGCAGGAACTTCTCATTAATATAATAGCGCATGTAATGGTGTACCTGCGTAATGATTTCTTCAAAGGTATAGTCCCCAAGGCGCGGGTCGATAGAAGGGTAAACCATTGTAATAAAAATTCCGCAGTGTCTTTGAAGGAAAGAATCTCCGTAAATTGACCGGCATGGCGATTTTCACCGGATGAAGCCGGATATGCCATTCGTTCTGCTGCTTCTGCAGCAGGGCATAAAAAGCAGAACCGAATTCAGGTACTCGGTCACGGATGCATTGTATTTCTTTGCAACGGCAAGCACCTCAGAGGTACTCATCGCACCCTCAATGACATTAAAGGTATAGAAGGGTTCCTTCGTTCCGCGGACACGGTAGGTCTTTTTCACCCGGGCGGGGAGGACAGACCTTGGCATTCGCATAGCGCATATAAGCGTCCTCTAATTCTTCCGGATCCGGTGTTTCGTGAATATCCTTAACGAAATAGCCGTTTGAGATCTCGTGTCCCAGGAGGCGCAGATAATTCGCGGTAATGGTATTTAAGACGAACATTCCGCCCGTGCCGTCACCGAGAGAGTGGTGCGCTTCTAAGGAAATCCGGTTCCCATAATAGTAAATCCTCATTAGATAACGGTTGTTTGCACGGAAAGACATCGGCATACAGAAGTTGCGGATGTCCGGCTGCACAAAAAGGGCCGGGCCGGTGGTTTGGTGTCAAATAACGCCAGAAAAATCCCTTGTGGATCGCGGTTTTGAAGATCGGAAACCGCGGAAGCGTCATATCGACCGCCTGCTGCAGAACATCCGGCTGAACCGGCTCCTTTAAAACAACCGACAACCGGTATACGGAAGAAAAATCCTTCCGCTGCAGGGTCGGATAAACGATCGCCGACAGATCCAGCTTGTACCAGACCTTCTTATCGGGTTTATGCAATTTGTTACTGGCAGCATGCGCTGCCATGGGGGAATTATTTTTCATACATTCAGTATACCACAATTTATTGGGGATACCACAATGATTTTAATTGTGTTAAGATGATGAGTAGAAAAACAAGGAGGACCATATCCATGAGAAGAACCCCGAAAGAGAACCTTAACCAGGGCTTCATCAACCTGATTCGCAAAGCCCATGGATTGATTGAAAATACTGATATTGAAAAGCATCGTCACTCTCAGGACCAGATGGGAGCTTTATTTGGAAATAACCGGGAAGTGGAGGTGACGGAAACAACCGTCGGATCGATGTATGCCGAGTGGATCCGTGTCGATCGTCCCCATTCCGGCAAGAAGATTATTCTGTACTGCCATGGCGGCGGCTACAGTACCGGAAGCCCGTTGTATGCCAGAACCCTTACGACAAAGCTGGCAAGCCTGCTTTCCATGGACGTGTTCTGCTTTGATTACCGTCTGGCGCCGGAGCATCCCTATCCGGCAGCAGTGGACGATGCACAGGCGGCATGGGATTATCTGATGTTACAGGGCTATGGGGCGAAGGATATCTTCGTGGCAGGCGATTCCGCGGGAGGAAACCTGGCACTGGCACTGGGACTGCGCCTGAAGGAACAGAAGCGTATGCTTCCGGCAGGCTTTGTTCTCATGTCACCTTGGACGGATCTCACGGTATCCGGTAAGACGCATGAGACGAAAGCGGACGTGGATCCGGTCCTGAACCAGAACTACTTAAAATGAAATGATTGAAAATTATGTGCCGCAGGCGAAAAAAAAGTACAGGGGCAGGAGACTGCGGATTTGCAGGCAGCAGGGACTGAAGAAGGAAAGCCGGGGGCTAAAACCGGTTAGCAGTAATTTTGAAGAATTGTTTGATACAGAATATTTACAGAATCCGGAAATTTCCCCGTTGTTTGGAGACTTCACCGGATTCCCGCCAACCTACATTCAGGTGGGAGAGCTGGAGGTGCTGATGTCCGATTCCACCATGCTGCAGAAGAAGATGAGTAAGGATGGGGTATCGGTTTCTTTAGATACCTATAAGAACATGTGGCATGTATTTCAGATGGGACCGTTTAAGACCGCAGTGGAAGCCATCCAGAAGTGCGGCGAGTTTATTTATTCCGTGCAGTAAAATAAAAATAACCTGCAAAAAGAAAAAGGAAAATAAAGCCGGAGGCAGAATATTAGAAGTAGAGACTTGTGAACGGTTGGTTTATTGGGAGATAAAGGACGTAACCATTGAACATACGAGAAAATCTGGAACAGCTGGAAATTGAATATTTAAGTCCTTATGCGGCACACAGCCGTGATTCGAAGGGGAGGCTCCGGGAGGAAGAGCAGTGTGACATCCGTCCGGTCTATCAGCGTGACCGTGACCGCATCCTGCATTCCAAGTCCTTCCGTAGATTGAAGGATAAGACACAGGTATTTCTGACGCCGGAAGGGGATCACTACCGTACCCGTATGACGCATACCCTTGAGGTATCCCAGAATGCGCGGACGATTGCGAAGGCACTCCGGATGAACGAAGATCTGGTGGAAGCGATTGCTTTGGGACATGACCTTGGGCATACGCCGTTTGGACATGCCGGGGAGCGTGCATTGAATGCGGTCTGTCCGTATGGCTTTATCCATAGTGAGCAGAGTGTGCGTCTCGTGGATATTCTGGAAAAGGGCGGTCAGGGCCTGAATTTAACCATGGAAGTACGGGATGGCATTAAGAACCACCAGACGAAGGGCATGCCTTTTACCTTAGAAGGGCAGATTGTACGTCTGTCGGATAAGATCGCCTATATTCATCATGACATGGACGATGCGATCCGTGCAGGGATTTTGAAAGAAAATGATGTCCCGAAGGAAATCGGGGATGTCATTGGATATACGACAGGAGAAAGACTGGATCATTTTATTCATGATATTGTAAGCAACAGCTATGGCAGGAACGCTATTGTGATGTCGGAGCCGGTGGCAGAGTCCATGAAGAAGCTCCGTGCATTTATGTTTGAAAGAGTTTACCACAATCCGGAGGCGAAGAGTCAGGAGGGCAAGGCAGAAATGCTGATCCAGACGCTTTACAGCTATTACAGGCATCATTTAGAGCTGCTGCCTGTGGATCTGATCAGGCTTCTTGATAAGGACGAGCCGGAGGAGCGGATTGTGTGTGATTATATCAGCTCGATGACCGATCGTTTTGCGATTGCCAAGTATGAGGAAATCTATATTCCCAAATCCTGGCCGAATACATAGGAAGGTGTTTATGTATTACCCTGATGAATTAGTGGAAGAGGTCCGGATGAAAAAAATGACATCGTGGATGTCGTTTCCGGCTATGTAAAGATACAAAAAAAGGGGGAGCAGTTATTTCGGACTGTGTCCCTTTCATAATGAAAAATCACCGTCCTTTTCGGTATCGCCCGGCAAGCAGATGTATTACTGCTTTGGCTGCGGGGCAGGGGGAAATGTGTTCAGCTTCGTGATGCAGTATGAGAATTTCACCTTCCCGGAGGCGGTTAAGATGCTCGCAGAGCGGGCGGGTGTGAATCTGCCGGAGGTTGAATATACCGAGGAGATGCGCCGGAAAGAAGACCGGAGAAGCAAGCTTTTAGAGATCAATAAGCTTGCAGCAACGTACTTCTTTTATCAGCTTCGCAGTGAACGTGGCAAGGTCGGACTGGAATATTTAAAGAAGCGTCAGCTTTCCGATGAGACGATCCGCCATTGGGGCTTAGGATTTTCCAATGTGACGAGCAACGATCTTGTGAAGTATTTAAAAAGCAAAGGTTATGATGACCAGATCATTCAGGAGGCGGGACTTGCAAGCTTTGATGAACGATATGGTCTGCATGATAAATTCTGGAACCGAGTGATGTTTCCGATTCAGGACATCAATCACCGTGTGATCGGTTTCGGAGGACGGGTAATGGGAGATGGAAAGCCCAAGTATTTAAACTCTCCCGAAACACCCATTTTTGATAAGAGCCGTAATCTGTACGGACTCAATTTTGCAAGAACCGCACGGACGAATAATATCATTCTCTGTGAAGGCTATATGGATGTCATTTCCATGCATCAGGCGGGCTTTACCCAGGCGGTAGCTTCCCTTGGAACCGCATTTACAGCAGGACAGGCGAATATTTTTAAGAAGGTATGCCAAGGAAGTGATCCTCGCATACGACAGTGACGGCGCCGGAGTGAATGCAGCATTGCGGGCAATCGGAATCTTAAAGGAAGTGGAGCTTACCGGTAAGGTCCTGAATCTCGAACCGTATAAGGATCCGGACGAATTCATTAAGAACGAGGGAGCCGGGAAGTTCCAGCAGCGGATTAACGAGGCGGAGAACAGCTTTTTCTTCGAACTGCGTATCCTGCAAAGAGACTATAATCTGAAAGATCCGGAATCCAAAACGCAGTTCCACCGTGAAATTGCGAAGAAGCTCTGTGAGTTTTTCAGAGGACGTGGAACGGGATAACTACATTCAGGCGGTTGCGGACAAGTATCTGATCGGATATGAGAATCTGCGCAAGCTGGTGATGAGTTACGCGCTGAAAACAGGAAATGTACAGCCGGCAGTACGGCCCAAATCCGGCATCCAGCCGAAGAACACGCCGGATGAAAACCGGAAGAAGCCGCAGAAGCTGTTTCTGACGTTGCTTGTGGAGGAGCCGCAGTTGTACCCCCAAGGTAAAAGCAGTATATCACTGTGGAGGATTTTACGGAGGAGCTGTACCGGAAGGTGGCAGAGAGGTTGTTTGCGGATCTTGACAAGGGAGAAATCAACCCGGCGGCGATCGTCAGTCTGTTTAACGACATGGAGGAGCAGCGCGAGGTAGCAGGCGTATTTAATACGAAGCTGCAGGAAATTACAACGAAGCAGGATCGTGAAAAAGCCTTTCACGATATTCTGGTAGCACTTAAGCGAAACAGTTATGAATACTTTTCCAGCCGGCTCGGTGCCGATGTAAATGCACTCAAAAAAAGGCGAGCGAGGGCAAAAAGCACTGGAAGAACTTGAGAAAACGCATATTTCACTGGATTAAAGCTAATAATGGTAATATTTAGTAACAAGGAAGGATGGAAACACCAATGGATGAAAATGTACAGGCAAAGTTTGAGGAAAAATTAAAGCAGCTTCTTGCTATGGCCAAGAAGAAAAAGAATGTCTTGGAATATCAGGAAATTGTGGATTTTTCTGGCTGATCTTGCATTGAATGAGGAACAAATTGAGAGAGTAACCGAGCATCTGGAAAAATCCGGCGTCGATATACTCCGCATTACCAATGACGATGAAGACGATGTGATTGACGATGAAGAGATCATCCTGTCCGAAGAAGACGAAGTGGATATGGAGAATATCGACCTGTCCATACCGGACGGAGTCAGTGTGGAAGATCCGGTCCGTATGTATTTAAAAGAGATCGGCAAGGTTCCTCTTTTGAGTGCCGAAGAAGAAATCGAACTGGCACAGCGCATGGAAGAAGGCGATGAGGAAGCCAAGAAGCGTCTGGCTGAGGCGAACCTGCGTCTGGTTGTCAGCATTGCAAAGCGTTATGTCGGAAGAGGAATGTTATTCCTTGATCTGATTCAGGAGGGAAATTTAGGTCTGATTAAGGCCGTTGAAAAATTTGATTACCGTAAGGGATATAAATTCTCCACCTATGCAACCTGGTGGATCCGTCAGGCGATCACCCGTGCGATTGCCGATCAGGCAAGAACCATCCGTATTCCGGTGCACATGGTAGAAACGATCAATAAGCTGATCCGTGTGAGCCGTCAGTTGTTACAGGAGCTTGGAAGAGAGCCGCTTCCGGAGGAAATTGCAGAAGAAATGAACCTTCCGGTGGAGCGTGTCCGCGAGATCTTAAAGATATCTCAGGAACCGGTTTCTCTGGAAACCCCGATTGGTGAAGAAGAGGACTCCCATTTAGGAGACTTTATTCAGGATGACAACGTACCGGTTCCGGCCGATGCAGCAGCATTTACCCTGTTAAAGGAGCAACTCGTTGAGGTTCTGGGAACCCTGACCGAAAGAGAACAGAAGGTACTCCGTCTCCGTTTCGGTCTTGATGATGGACGTGCCAGAACCCTTGAGGAAGTTGGTAAGGAATTCAACGTAACCAGAGAGCGTATCCGTCAGATTGAGGCGAAGGCGCTCCGTAAGCTCCGTCATCCGAGCAGAAGCCGTAAGCTGAAGGACTATCTGGACTAATTTGTTCTGAGTATATTGGACGATATATGGCGAAGCAGCCACATGAGCAAAAGGAAAGCTGGAGAAGGATCATGTCAGGGAAAACAACAGGAAGTGTCCGGCTGTCGGAGAGAATGCTGGCGATTGCACAGATGGTAAGCCCCGGAATGCGCGTATGTGATGTGGGATGCGATCATGGCTTTGTATCGATTTATCTGGTAGAGGAGGGGATTGCGCCCTCGGTGCTTGCCATGGACATCGGGAAAGGTCCGCTGCAGCAGGCACAGAGACACATTGAAGAAGCAGGATTGCAGAATAGAATCACCACACGGTTATCCGATGGCTTAAAACAGTATCGGGAAGGAGAGGCGGACTGCCTCATTATTGCCGGGATGGGAGGACCCCTTATGCAGGAGATCCTCTCGAATAAAAAGGTAAAAGATTTCAAGGAGATCATCCTTGCACCACAGTCCGAGATCTGTGAATTCCGGAAGTTCCTTGCGGATCACGGATTTGAAATTATAGCAGAGAATATGGTTTTTGAGGACGGGAAATACTATCCCATGATGAAGGTGCATCTGGTGATCAAGGGAGAGGAAAGCTGGAAAGCACCCTCCATACCGGGAACACGGGATGAGGAAGTGGCATACCGCTTCGGACCGCTTCTGCTTGCACACAGGCACCCTGTTTTAATACAGTACTTACATAAGGAAGAACGAAAGAATATTGCAATTCTGAACTCATTGAAGGAGTACGAGGGGGAACGAATCGGCGCAAGACGGAATATACTGGAACAGGAACTGCTTTTTATCCGGACGGCGCTGCAGGAAATGGAAGGAGAAGGCTAGTATGGCAAATATTACCATTGACGGGGTGACGAAGGAATACCCGAATGGACTGAAGTATGAGGAAATTGCATCCGAATATCAGAAGCAGTATGATAACATGATCGCACTGGTACTGGAAAATGGAAAGATCCGGGAGCTGATCAAGCCGGTACATAAGGACTGTACCCTGTCCTTTTTGACCTTAAAGGATGTGATCGGGCACAAAACCTATGTCCGTACCGCTATTATGACGCTGATTAAAGCGGTATATGATGTGCTCGAGGATAAGGAGATTACGAAGGTAAAGGTAGAATTTGCCGTCGGGCAGGGTTATTACATCAATATCAGGATGGATGAAAAGCTTACTCCCGAAATGGCAGAGAAGATCCGACAGAGGATGAAGGAGCTGGTGGATGCCGACCGCCCGATTATTAAGCGGTCTTATCCGATTGATGATGCGGTAGAACTGTTCCGTAAGTACAAGATGTACGATAAGGTGAACCTGTTCCGTTACCGTAGGGGGTCTTCTGTCAATATCTATTGTCTGGACGGTTATTACGACTATTATTACGGTTATATGCTGCCAAGCACCGGATATCTTAAATATTACGATGTGATGCAGTATGAGGAAGGGTTATTATTGCTGATTCCGGGCGTAACCGAGCCGGATAAGATCGATTTCTTTGAACCGAGGGAAAAGCTGTTCCATGAGCTGAAAACCACAACACAGTGGGGAGAAAGCATTGGAATTGAAACGGTCGGAGACTTAAACAACGCGATCTGCAGCGGTGATATGAACGATATGATCCTTATGCAGGAGGCGCAGCAGGAACGCAGAATCGGTGAGATTGCACAGGAAATTGTGAAGCGTGGAGATGTGAAGTTCGTGCTGATCGCAGGTCCGTCCTCTTCGGGTAAAAACCACGTTTTTCCCATCGTTTGTCGGTACAGCTGCGTACCTATGGACTGGTGCCGCATCCGATCGGACTGGATGATTATTTCGTAAACAGGGATAAGACGCCGAGGGATGAAAACGGGGATTATAACTTTGAATGTCTGGAAGCCATTGACGTGGCGCAGTTTAACGAGGATATGCAGCGTCTGTTAAGGGGAGAGAGGGTCGAGATCCCTTCCTTTAATTTCAAGACAGGACTTCGTGAATATAAGGGCAATTTCAAGCAGTTAGGGCCGGAGGATGTGCTGGTGATCGAAGGAATCCACGGATTGAACCCTAAGACGACAGAAGGGCTTCCCGATGACAGTAAGTAGAAGATTTACATTAGTGCCTTGACAAGGCTGAATATCGACGAGCATAATAGAATACCGACGACCGATGGAAGACTGATCCGCCGTATGGTAAGGGATGCCAGAACAAGAGGCGCAAGTGCGAAGCGGACGATTGAAATGTGGCCTTCCGTACGTCGTGGTGAGGAAGCGTATATTTTCCCTTATCAGGAAAGCGCGGATGTGATGTTTAACTCCGTGCTGATCTATGAGCTTGCAGTACTGAAACAGTACGCAGAACCGCTGTTATTCAGCATCCAGAAGGGAGAACCGGAATACTACGAGGCAAAGCGTCTCTTAAAATTTCCTCGAAAACTTCCTTGGCATTGACAGTAAAAATGTTCCCCATAACTCCATCTGCCGTGAGTTTATCGGGGAAGTTTGTTCAACGTCTGAGAACTAATAAGCCATGCAGCTGCCATTGACACACTTTCTTGGAAGCTTGTTTACAAAGAAGTGGTGTCGATGGCAGATAACTAAATTAGGAAACATAAGTAGGACAGGTGATCGCGGCCGTATTTATACGGGTGAGGAAAGTCCGGGCTTCACAGGGCAGGATGCCGGATAACGTCCGGTGGAGGTGACTCCAAGGCTAGTGCAACAGAAATAAACCGCCCGGTTTACCGGGTAAGGGTGGAAAGGCAGTGTAAGAGACTACCGCCTTGCTGGTAACAGGAGGGGCACATGTAAACCCCATTCGAAGCAAGACCAAAACGAAGGCGCTAAGGTTTGCCCGACCAGCCTTCAGGTGGGTCGCTTGAGGCGATTGGCAACAGTCGTCCTAGATAGATGATCACTCAACGACATAACCCGGCTTATCGTCCTGCTTATCTTTTATAGTAACGATTCAGAACCAGACAAAAACTGAATCGTTATTTTTTTACTTTTATAAGAAATTCCGCTGGAATTTCCTATAAAAGCAAAAAAAGCTCCGCATGGATGCACAGCTCGCGGAGAAGAAATTAGTTGCTTTGCAACACCGCTCGCGCGCGAAGAGTTCGCAAGCAAACTCTTTATTTTAAAAGACCTCAACTCACATGACGGTATGAGTTGAGGTCTTACATTTTCATTTCAAAAACTAAATTTCAGATCTTCCGATGATTAAGCCATCTTGTTAACAGCCTGAGCTAAACGAGATACTTTTCTGGAAGCTGTGTTCTTATGGTAAACGCCCTTGCTGGCAGCCTTATCGATTACTGTAGTAGCAGCAACTAAAGCTTCCTGTGCAGCAGCCTTGTCGTTTGCTTCGATAGCAGCAACAACCTTCTTGACAGCTGTCTTAACTCCGGACTTGATTGCCTTATTTCTTTCAGCTCTTGTCTGATTAACTAAGATTCTCTTCTTTGCAGATTTAATGTTAGCCACGATGTACACCTCCTATTAAAATCGTAAGTTACTGAGATGTTTCATTAAAGCCGGACACGGACGTCTTAATGTAAACACACGCATATTATTGTAGCCGTATCTTACAAATATGTCAATAACAAAAACGAATAAAAATATGACAATTCTGGAAAAAAATATTTATGAAAAATAATTTCGGAGGGGCAGAAAAAAATGGAGCAGGTGCAGATTCGGACGGACTTGGCTTTAGAAGCACGGGAAAGTGTCTCGGAGAAGGAGGAACACCTTCATGGGGTGCAGGTGGAAGAAGAATATAAGGAAGAAAGTGAGATTAAGATTACACGGGTAACGATCGAGAGTAAGAATGGAGCACGTCTTCTGGGAAAGGCGATGGGAACCTATGTGACGCTGGAAGCCCCCAATATGGGACATCCGCATGAAGATAATCATGAAGAAATTGCCAGGGAGCTGGCGTATCAGATCAAATCCCTGCTTCCGAAGGAAAAAGGAGCAGCTGAGTATTCTCATTATCGGTCTTGGAAACCGGGAGGTAACGGCAGATTCGTTGGGGCCGCGTGTGGTAGATAACCTGACGATTACTAGGCATATGGTAATGGAATTCGGGAATGCGGCTTATGAAGGCCGTAAGATTCCCCTTACCAGCAGCCTTGTTCCGGGCGTTATGGCGAAGACCGGAATGGAATCACAGGAAATCATCAGCGGTGTGGTGGCACAGACACATCCGGATCTGGTACTTGTGATTGATGCATTAGCTGCAAGATCGATCAAAAGACTGAATCGTACTATCCAGATTTCCAATGCGGGAATTAATCCGGGTTCCGGAGTCGGGAACTACCGGAATGCCATTCAGGAGGAGAACCTTGGCGTACCGGTCATTGCCCTCGGTGTTCCGACGGTTGTGGATGCAGCAACCATTGTACAGGATGTGGTCTTTAAGGACTGCAGTATGGAGGATCAGGATTTCCTTGACCGGAAAGAAAAGATAACGGGTGCTATGGATGAGCTTTTACAATATGTATGTGACCGGCAAAGACGTGGATTACGAGATCCAGCAGATCAGCCATATCATCTGCAGTGCCATTCATCTGGCACTGGAGTTATAAAAAATATGAAATTGAATGATTAAGACAAAGCAAGCATAAAATACCCTAGTGGGGTGTGGAAACTTGTATAGATTATGGAACAGTCATCTGGCCCGGAAGGGCATCATACAATTTGCAGCACTGGTGTTGATTAGTCAGGTGGAAATGGCGTATCTGCCTGTGGCGGGATATCTGCGGCAGATGGATAGCAGGGCCGCGGAGCTGTCACTGACAGAGCGTGCTATTGCCATGGAATCTGCCTATTATTATTATGGCGCATATATAACAGCAGACTCGGGAGCGGCGGCAGTGGATGCGGAAGGTACAGGAGCTGCGGTTGCAGGAATAGAGGCGACGGAGGCTGGCACAGAGGTAAATGCGGGAAGCGCAGGAACAGGAGCCGCGGAGGCAGGCGCAGAAACGGAAAAGATAGGAGTGAATAAAGCGGGGACAGAAGCAAGAGAAGGGTCAGAGATAGAAGGTGTCGGCGCAGCAGAAATGACAGAACTGGCTGAATTTGCAGATTCGGTTGCAGACTCTAATGGAGAAGGTGGAAAAAAAGCGGGCAAGATGCACCGGCTGAAACGTCGGAAGGAATACGGATTCAAATTGTGGATTCAAGTGAAACAGGAATTTCGACGGGAATACAGATCCAGCCGGAGATTCAGGAAGAGATGTTGAAAGAACAGGAAGCGGTTCTGGAAGCACAGGGACAGGAGAAGCAAAAGGAACAGGAGGGGTTATGGAATGAAAGTACAGAAATTCCGCAGGAAGAATACTTCAAGCAGATGCTGAGAGAGAATGGAATCGAAGATGTTGACAATCATTTAGCAGAAAAATGAATTCCGACAGAATGTAGAGTCCGGGCAGAACGCAGAGACGGATCAAGGCACAGCAGAAAACGAAAGCTTCTCTTATGGGACTTCTTCTTCCGGATTTGAACTGGCGGCAGTGCCTGCCTATACATATGACTGGACGAAGCAGTGGTCGGAGGACGATCTGCGTTCAGAGTTCTTTGCGGTGGACGGTTCTACCAGTATGAAAGAAGAATATCTGGATGCAGAACGATTATTAAATGAAGATTTAATATTAAACAGTGGAGAGGAAACACAGGGGCCACAGATCCTGATTTATCATACGCATGCGAGTGAGGACTTTGTAGATTCCATTCCGGGAGATCCATCGACAACGATTGTGGGAGCAGGTGACCGTCTGACGGAGCTTCTGGAGGGGTACGGCTTCCGCGTGCTACGTGATACGGGAGTCTATGACCAGGAACGGGACAATGCCTATGAGAAGGCACTTCCGGCAGTTGAACAGATTCTGAAGGAGAATCCGAGTATCGAAGTAGTGATTGACCTGCACCGGGATGAAATGGCGAACGACCGGAGACTGGTTATGGATTTGCAGGGGCGGCCAACGGCCCGGTTTATGTTTTTTAACGGATTTAGCTATTTGCGGAAACAGGGAGAGATTTCCTATCTGGAAAACCCGTATATTCTGGATAATCTGGCATTTTCCTTTCAGGCGCAGGTGCTTGCCAATGAATATTACCCGGGACTGACCCGCAAGATTTACCTGAAAGCCTACCGTTATAACATGCATTTATGCCCGAAAAGCATGCTGATTGAATTAGGAGCGCAGAACAATACCGTCGAAGAAATCATGAATGCCTGCGATCCGTTAGCACATGTTCTTGCCATGGTGCTCAAAAAGGGGTAAAATGATAACTATTCAGAGCCATGCAACAGCGGTTTTACGAATGCGGTTCTGAATAGTTATCAGCATATTATGAAGAAATTACTATATCAGGAAAGGTTCAGAATTTATGTCACATACTGATCAGAGTAAAATCCGGAATTTCTGCATTGTAGCGCATATTGACCACGGTAAGTCTACCCTTGCAGACCGTATCATAGAAAAGACGGGCCTGTTAACCAGCCGTGAAATGCAGGCACAGGTACTTGACAACATGGATCTGGAGCGGGAACGTGGAATTACGATTAAGGCACAGTCTGTCCGGACGATTTATAAAGCGCAGGATGGGGAAGAATACATTTTTAACCTGATTGATACGCCGGGGCATGTCGACTTCAATTATGAGGTCAGCAGAAGCCTTGCCGCATGCGATGGGGCTATTCTTGTCGTGGATGCAGCACAGGGAATCGAAGCCCAGACTCTTGCCAATGTTTATCTGGCACTGGATCATGACCTTGAGGTGTTCCCGGTTATTAATAAAATCGACCTGCCGAGTGCAGAGCCGGAGCGCGTAAAGAATGAAATTGAAGATGTCATCGGTATTGAAGCACAGGATGCACCGCTTATTTCAGCCAAGAACGGAATTGGCATTGATGAAGTACTGGAAGCGATTGTACATAAGATTCCGGCACCCAAGGGAGATCCCGATCAGCCGCTGAAAGCACTGATTTTTGACTCCTTATACGATTCCTATAAGGGGGTTATTATTTTCTGCCGTCTGATGGACGGAAGGGTTTCCAAAGGGACAAGCATTAAGATGATGGCAACCGGCGCGACTGCCGAAGTTGTGGAGGTCGGCTATTTCGGAGCCGGACAGTTTATCCCCTGTGAGGAACTGGAAGCCGGTATGGTAGGTTATATTACCGCTTCGATTAAGAATGTAAAGGATACAGCGGTCGGCGATACCGTGACGGATCTTAATAATCCCTGTGCGGAGCCGCTTCCCGGATATAAGAAGGTGAATTCCATGGTATATTGCGGAATGTATCCGGCCGATGGCGCAAAGTATCCTGATCTGCGGGATGCGTTAGAGAAGCTACAGTTAAACGATGCGTCCTTAAGCTATGAGCCGGAAACCTCGATTGCGCTGGGTTTTGGCTTCCGATGCGGATTCCTGGGACTGCTTCATCTGGAAATTATTCAGGAACGTTTGGAGCGGGAGTACAATCTGGATCTTGTGACAACCGCACCGGGTGTTATTTATCATGTACACAAGCTGAACGGAGAAATGATTGAACTGACGAATCCGTCCAATCTGCCGGACCCGACAGAGATTGATTATATGGAAGAGCCGGTGGTTTCTGCAGAAATCATGGTGACAACGGAGTTTATCGGTTCGATTATGGAGCTTTGCCAGGAGCGTCGTGGAAGATACCTTGGCATGGAGTATATTGAATCCACCAGAGCATTGCTGAAATACGAACTGCCATTAAATGAGATTATTTACGATTTCTTTGATGCACTGAAATCCCGTTCCAGAGGCTATGCTTCCTTTGACTATGAGTTAAAGGGCTATGAACGGTCCGAACTTGTAAAGTTGGATATTCTGATTAACAAGGAAGAGGTCGATGCGCTTTCCTTTATTGTGCACGCAGACAGTGCCTATGAGCGTGGCCGTAAGATGTGCGAGAAGTTAAAGGATGAAATTCCGCGTCATATGTTTGAAATCCCGATTCAGGCAGCAATCGGCGGTAAGGTCATTGCCAGAGAAACCGTCAAGGCTTACCGGAAGGATGTGCTTGCGAAGTGTTACGGTGGTGATATTACCCGTAAGAAGAAGCTTCTGGAAAAGCAGAAGGAAGGAAAGAAACGTATGCGCCAGATTGGTAACGTGGAAATTCCGCAGAAAGCATTTATGAGCGTACTGAAACTGGATGATAATTAAATGAAACAAAATTTGAGTTTGTATCTTCATATACCATTTTGTGTACGAAAGTGTCTCTACTGTGATTTCCTGTCCGGCCCGCAGAGTGCGGACGTGCAGGAACAGTATGTAGAGGCACTGTGCCGTGAAATACAGGAGACATCGCCTGAATACCGGGAGTTTCAGGTGGTGTCTGTTTTTATTGGTGGTGGAACGCCGTCGGTGCTGCAGCCGGAACAGACGGTACGCATTATGGAAACAGTGAAACATTGCTTTGCCCTTACGGATACCTGTGAGATCAGTATGGAAATGAACCCGGGGACGGTGACACCGGAAAAGATGCGGTCCTATCATGCTTGTGGAATCAACCGGATCAGCATTGGCTTACAGTCTGCCAATGACAGGGAGCTGAAAGCCCTTGGCAGGATCCATACCTATGCAGACTTTTTGAAAGCCTATGAAATGGCAGTGGAAGCAGGCTTTACCAACATCAATGTGGATCTGATGTCTGCCATTCCGGAGCAGACCATGGATTCCTACCAGGAAACTTTACAGAAGGCATTGGCATTGCAACCACCGCCTGCCCACATTTCTGCCTATAGTCTGATTGTCGAAGAAGGGACCCCCTTTTATGAACAGGAGCTGAACCTGCCGGATGAAGACACGGAACGCAGAATGTATGAAATAACGGATGATATTTTAAGAAATGCCGGGTATCACCGCTATGAAATTTCCAATTATGCCAAAGCAGGAAAGGAATGCGTTCACAATAAGGTGTACTGGCAGAGAGGAAATTATCTTGGCCTTGGAATCGGCAGCGCATCTTTGATCCGGAATGTCCGATTCCATAATATGACGGATATTTTTGAATTATGTAAACTTAATGCTGGGGAAAAACGAGATTGAAGATGCAAGTAAAGAGCATGGAGGAAAGTTTCATGCTGGAAAAGACTATCTGAAAAAAGAAAATGCCGAAAAAGAGCAGGTGAATAAATTAAGAGAGGACGTGCAGGAGCTTCCGGTCGAGGAAGAGATGGAAGAATTCATGTTTCTGGGACTGCGGATGATGGAAGGAGTCTCGGAGCGGAAGTTCTATGAAAACTTTGGCAGACGGTTTGAAGAAGTATTTCCGGGTGTGATCGAAAAGCATGAGAAGCTGGGATTGCTTGAAGTGACAGGAGAAGAGTTCGTGCATCTGCGGCTGACACCGCATGGAATTGATGTCAGCAATCAGGTTTTTGTGGACTTTATGCTGTAAAAATACAGGAATGAGTCAATGAGGCAGAGATCATGAGTGACTGGATAGATCACAGATGGTACGTTATGTGTCGCTGATTATTTTTATAGAAGGGTTGTTATTGGAGATGTTGTATGAACCGCATTTTTAGTTGCCAAGTATCTCTTATATCAGTATAATCAAAGGTAGTGGAAAGCTGTCCGAACCGTCCGCCAGATAATTAAATTAGTGGGAAAAGGCACTTGGAGCCACCGCGGGTCATAGAATAATAGAAAAGACTTTGGTGGTGCCCTTTGAAAACTTTTCAACAACCTTTATCTACGGAACAAGAGGCACAATATATACAGCTTTTGCATGCGGATGATCCGGTACAGGCAGCCAGGGCGCGTGAGATTCTGATCGAGAAAAACTTACGTCTGGTGGCACATATTGCAAAAAAATATCAGAATGTGGATGAAAATATGGAGGATCTGATTTCCATAGGAACCATCGGATTGATTAAAGCGATAGAGTCCTTTGATGCAGGAAAAGGAAAGCTGAGTACTTATGCATCGCGATGTATTGATAATGAATTTCTGATGCTGCTGCGCAGCAAGAAGAAAAATTCCCGTGAAGTTTCTCTTTTTGAACCGATTGGAACAGACAAAGAGGGAAATGAAATCAGTCTCCTGGATGTGATTGAGCAGGTGCAGGAAGATGTTGTGGAACAGATGTATGAAAGAGAGAACATCCGGCGTCTGAAAATACTGATGCAGCAGGTGCTTACACAGCGGGAACGTGAAATTATTGAATTGAGATATGGGTTACAGACGGGAACAGAAGTAACGCAGCGGGAAGTGGGGGAACGTTTTCAGATCTCACGAAGCTATGTTTCCAGAATAGAAAAACGAGCGTTATTAAAATTGAGAGAAGGCTTAAAAGCTTATGGATAGGAGGAACTAATCAATGTCAAATATCCCTACAATAGAGGAACTGCTCCGGGAGGCGAAGCGGGCGGGGGCTTCCGACGTACATATCACAGTTGGTATTCCACCCAAAATGCGTGTAAACGGGCAGTTGATTACAATGAACTATGACCGGCTTCTGCCGCCGGATACCCTGCAGATGCTGGATCAGTTTATGGATGAGAGGCAGAGGGCCATGTTTGACCGGGACGGCGAACATGATATGTCCTTTTCCATTCCGAACTTAGGAAGATATCGTGTAAATGCGTACCGTCAGAGAGGCTCTGTGGCAATCGCACTGCGGCTTGTAGGAACCCAGGTGCCATCGCCGGAAGTGCTTGGTGTGCCGGATTCAGTCATTGACCTGTATCAGCGTAAGAAAGGTCTGATTCTGGTTACAGGACCTACCGGAAGTGGTAAGTCTACCACGCTGGCGGCGATTATTGATAAGATTAATAACAACAGGGAGTGCCATGTAATTACGTTGGAGGACCCGATTGAATACCTGCATCAGCATAAGAAATCTATGGTAAACCAGAGAGAAATCGGTCTGGACTCCCAGTCTTATGCCAATGCGCTCCGTGCAGCCCTCCGTGAAGACCCGGATGTCATTCTTGTCGGGGAGATGCGTGATTTTGAGACTATCAGCGTTGCGATTACCGCGGCCGAGACCGGGCACCTTGTGCTGTCTACCCTGCATACCATCGGAGCGGCAAGCACCGTAGACCGTGTGATTGACGTATTCCCACCACATCAGCAGCAGCAGATCCGTGTACAGCTTGCGAATGTTTTGGAGGCAGTTATTTCCCAGCAGTTGATTCCTAAAGCAGATGGAACCGGACGTGTGGCAGCCTTTGAGGTACTGCATTCCAACCATGCTGTCCGCAACCTGATCCGTGAAGGTAAGGCCTACCAGCTTATGAGTGTAATGCAGACGAACCGTAAGCAGGGCATGATGATTATGGATGAAGCTATCATGCAGCTTTATTACAGCGGAGTGATCGATCGTGAAATGGCGATCCAGTTCGCTACCGATCCGGATGGAATGGAGCATAAGATTATCTGATGAATCAAACCGGAAACATATGGAATGGGTATTTCCGTATGTTTCCGGTTTTTCTTTCAAGGGTGGATAGAGTTTATGCGTTTCCAGCCATTTTCTTTTTGGGGAGTGGATAGAACTTATGTATTTCCAACTCTTTTCTTTTGGGGAGAATTTATGCGTTTCTAGATGCTTTTCTTTTGAGGGATAGAATTTATATGTTTCCAGATGCTTTTCTTTTTCTATGGTGCAATTTATGTATTCATGGAGAGGGATTGGACATAAAGAGCACTTCTGAGTGAAATATATCCGAATTTAATAGTGAGGTCAAAACAAATTGCCGGAGAATGGCGGGAAATTGGACATATATTGAAGAAAGACAAGGAAAATATCCAAAAGATAGAGTGCTCGGAGAAGGAAGACATGAAATAGAAGTGAAAATTGGATATATGTTGAAGAAAGACAAGGGAAATATCCAAAAGATAGGGTGTTCGGAGAAGAAAACCAAAAAAAATGAATCGGAAAGTTGGATATAAAATGAGAAAAAAAGAAGGGAAAAATATCCAAAATACAGATCAAGATGCAGCAAAGTTAAGAGAAAGAGGAAACAGATTGGACATGATTGAGAAAAATATCATTTAATATGTCCGAAAGCAAGCAGTCAGTCGTGGAAAATTAAAAGCTTAAAAAAATAAATTATGTGATATTCTGTGCAATGTGAGTTGATATGGTAAAAAACAACAAATAAAAACTTGAAAACAAGAATAAAATTGTGTATAATCACAACAAATAAGACTTTATAGAGCAGGAACCTTCTGGAGTTCCTGCAATATAACTTCTGAAAGCATGGAATCATGCGGTTCATTTTTCTTAGGCCGTATATCACGGCATCATTCCAATAATTTCAGCAGCAATTGGAACAGTGAGAGGGAGAGAAGGAGAAGGGAGGAACTTTGTTCAGTTCAATATGTTCGGGGACAATCTATGGTCTCCAAAGCCACCTGATTCAGGTCGAGGTGGATGTATCCCGGGGCTTGCCATGCCTTGTTATGGTGGGAAGTCTGGGGAGCGAAGTGCGGGAATCACAAGAGAGAGTGAAGGTTGCACTTAAGAATTCGGGAATGGATATTCCACCATCCCATATTTCCGTGAATCTGTCACCGGCAGATATCCATAAAAGCCGGAACAGGCTTTGATCTTGCGATCGCATTGGGAATTCTGACAGCGACAGAGAGCATGGATGCAGAAGCACTTTCAGATGTGTTTGTAATTGGAGAGCTCGGACTTAGTGGGGAGGTTAAAGGGAGTAAAGGGCGCACTTCCGCTTGTCTGGGAGGCTTTTCGCCAGGGGAAAGGGAAGTGCCTTGTACCGAGAGACAATTATTCGGAAGCAGCGGTCGTTGAAGGAATCCGTGTAGCGGGAGTCGGAAGTGTCCGGGAAGCCTGTGATTATCTGAAATTGACTGAGGAAGAGCAGATAAAAAAATGGAAAGGGAACAAAGACGGCAGGAAGCGGAAGCTCAAAAGGAATGGAAGAAAAGAAACCTTCTACAGGAGGAGAAAAACGCTGGACTTTGCAGAGGTTCACGGGCAGGAAAAATCTGAAAAGAGGAGCCTTGATTGCAGCGGCAGGCTTTCATCATATGCTGATTGTCGGGCCGCCCGGTGCAGGGAAGACGATGATTGCCCAAGCGGATTCCGTCGATCTTGCCGGAACTTGAGCTTTGAGGAAAGCATGGAAGTAACCTCGATCTACAGCATTGCCGGACGACTTTCCAAAGGCCAGAATTTGATAAAAAGACCGTTTTTAAATCCGCATCATTCTGTTACGATCCATGCACTGGCAGGGGAGGCAGGATTCCGCAGCCGGGGCTTATCAGTCTGGCACACCGTGGAGTGCTGTTTCTGGATGAACTTCCGGAGTTCCAAAGGCAGACCATTGATCTGCTGCGGCAGCCATTGGAGGATAAGGAAATACATATTGCAAGAAGTACGGGAGCGTTTACTTACCCGGCGAATTTTATGCTGGTCGGGGCAATGAATCCCTGCCCATGCGGCTATTATCCGGATCACAACCGCTGCAAATGTACACCCTTTGAACGGCATATGTACCGGAGCCATTTGTCGGGGCCGATTCTGGACCGGATGGATCTGTGTCTGGAAGCAGAACGGATAGAAATCGGGCAGCTTCAGAAGAAAAAGACCGGATTATCCAGTGCGGAAATGCGGGAGAAGGTAAATTGTGCCCGCCGAATGCAGGAGAGGCGTTATAAAGGGAACAAACATAAAGTTTAATTCTGATTTAACTATGAAAGACTGTGAGAAATATTGTTGTTTGGGAAAGCAGGAGCAGAACTATACAGAGCAGCTTTCTGAGAAAATGCAGTTGAGCGCAAGAGGGTATCACCACCTGCTTAAGGTGGCACGGACCATTGCGGATCTGGAGGGGAGCGAAGAAATCCGGCTGCCCCATCTGGCAGAGGCAATGAGCTACCGGAATATGGAGTCGGAACGTTGAGAGATATACAGGAAAGGTGATGGGGAGAAAAGTAAATCAAAAAAATTGAGAGCGCTAAGGAAAGAAATAAGGAAAACATATTATAAAAAGTACCATGAAGAGAAGAATTATAAAGAGAAAAGTTTAAAATGAAAGACAAGAACGGAAAGTAAGAATAAGTAAAAAGCAAGAATGAAAAAGGAATCAGACATGGAAAATAAAAAAATATGAATACTGGCTTCACCGGATGCCGGGGGCAGGGAACGGAACGATCCGTGAGCTTTTTAAGGAGGTATCATACTCCGTTTGAGGTCTATGGAGCAGTGAAGAGAAGAAGCAAAGGGGGTTCTTGAAGTGCTTGCGGAGGCAAGGATGGACGAGGCGGCAGAGTATACGAGAACCTATGATTTAAACAGGGAATATGAAGAACTGCTGCAAAAAGGAATTTGTTTTTCTTACAGAAGAGGATGAAGACTATCCCCGTCGGCTCCGTGAAATTCCGTCGGCACCTTATGCATTGTATGTACTGGGACAACTGCCGCCGGAGAAGCTTCCGGCAGTAGCCATGATCGGCGCGCGCGAATGCTCGGAATATGGAATTTATGTGGCAAGGAATTTTGCAAAGGAGCTAGGGGCACATGGCATACCGGTAATCAGCGGTATGGCAAGAGGAATTGACAGCATCTCACAGGAAGCGGCACTGCAGGGAGGCGGCAGGACCTATGCAGTTCTTGGATGCGGTGTGGACATTTGCTATCCGAAATCTTCGCGAAGGCTGTATGAGCGGATTTTTGGAACAGGGAGGAATTTTATCAACCTTCCCACCGGGAACGGAACCGATGAAACGACTTTTCCCGGAACGAAATCGGATTGTGGCGGGACTTGCCGATGTGATTCTGGTCGTGGAAGCGAGGCAGAAAAAGCGGCACCTTTATTACTGTGGATATGGCACTGGAGCAGGGACGGGAGGTTTATGCCATTCCGGGGAGACTGACTGACCGGCTGAGTGATGGCTGTAATCTCCTGTTACAGCAGGGAGCACTCATTGCTGTGTCTCCACAGGATTTGTTGCAGCATCTTTCACCCAGACAGATGGAGTTCCCATTGGAAAAAAACTGCAACAGGAAACGGAAGCTGTCGAGAGTGCGGAAGATGCCGGAAGTGCGGAAATTACTCGGGATACGGGAGATGCCAGAAGCACGGAAATTGCTCGCAATATGGGGAATGTTCGAAATATGGAAGATGCCGGGAATACGGATCAGAGACTGCAGATCCTCCTTGAAATACTGGACTTTCTTCCTCAAAGTGTGGAAGAGATTCGTTCGACGTATGAAAAAAGAAGAGGAAGATGACGGTTACTACGCCGGAAATCATGTGCATGTTAATGGAACTTTGCCTGGAAGGAAGTGCAATACAGGTGAGCGGAAATTATTTTGCAGCTAAGGGGAGGACTTCTTCACAGCAATTTTTGCAAATGATTTTTTTGGATAGAACAGAGAAAAAGCGTGAGGAGATGAATTATATTATATAAACGGCGTGCCATAAAAACAAAATATGATTGCACGA